>NZ_JAVJAE010000001.1:4422500-5020881 GCF_031453735.1 Pseudomonas sp. SORGH_AS_0199 | reverse complement strand
GGCCAACCGAATTGCTTGACGAACATAGAGCATTGGAACCACCTGATCCCTTCCCGAACTCAGAAGTGAAACGATGCATCGCCGATGGTAGTGTGGGGTTTCCCCATGTGAGAGTAGGTCATCGTCAAGCGCCTAATACCCAGCACCCCCGCTCAGTTCACTCTGGCGGGGGTGTTGTCTTTGCGGCGGGAAAAGTTTGGCCGGGCGTCAGGGGCTGAGCACTGGGAGCAGCTAATTGGCTAGCGGACGCCTGAAGCCGCGTGGCTGAGGTTGCCCTCACCCTAGCCCTCTCCCGGGGGGGGAGGGGACCAAAAGGGCGCGGCGGCGGCGTTGGAGTAGTGCCTGCTAGGCAGGTGCCGCTTTACGTCCGCAAGAGCCCAAGAGCCACAACAGCCCGGCTGCGCCGGGCTGTTGTGTTGGAAGCACGGCACAGAATCATCGTAGGTTGGCGCTGAGCGCAGCGAAGCCCAACGATGAGGTCCGTTGCAGGCATCAAGCGAACGGCGGCGAGGCGGTGAGGGGGGGCTTCCGGATGTCGGGCTTCGCCAGGCTCAGCCCAACCTACCGCATCTTTACGCGAGCAGGAAAAAGCCCGGCATTGGCCGGGCTTTTTGCGTTCTGGAGAGCGCTCAAGCGGGTTCGGGCAGCGCCAGGTCGCGTTTGGCGATGTATTTCCAGTCGGCTTCGTCGATGTAGATGCCACCGGGGCCGCTGCCGCCTTCGAGGTCGATGGCGACCTGGGCGCTGACCTGGGGCTTGACGCTGGCCAGGATGGGCACGAAGCCCAGTTGCTGACTGGTTTCGATCAGCGCCTGCTGGTTGCGTTCGTCGATGTCGGCGGCTTCGTCCAGGTAGTAGGGCAGGCGGATCTTGGCGGCCTGCTCCCGGTCCATCAGGTGCAGCAACAGGTACATGTTGGTGAGTGCCTTGATGGTCATGGTGGTGCCGTTGGAGGCGGCGCCGTCGATGTCGGTGTGCAGAATCGGCTGGCCGCCCTGCTTGGTGATCTCGAAGGCCAACTCAAAGAGGTCCTTGAGGCCGAGCTGGTTGCCGTTGGCGGCCACCAGGCGTGCCAGGTATTCCTTGGCATCCTCGTTCTTCTGGTCCTGGCTGCTGTCCTGGGTGAGATCGAAGACCGAGAGGGTCTCGCCTTCCTCGTACTGACCTGCGCTGTGGATGATCTGGTCGATGTGCTTGAGCGCTTCCTTATTGGGCGCCAGGACGATGCGGAAGCTCTCCAGGTTGGAGACCTGCTTGCGATTGATCTCGCGGTTGAACAGCTGCAGCTGGTGTTCGAGGTTGTCGTAGTCGCTGCGGATGTTTCTCAGCGTCCGGGCGATGTCGGTGACGGCAGCGCGGCGGGCCTTGGCCAGGGTCAGGGCTTCGTCCTGGCGATGGGCATAGGCATTCACCAGCAGCTGCAGGCGGCGCTCGGGATCTTCCTCGTTGTCGAACTTGGCGACGCCCTTGAGGCGGACCTGGGCATAGAGCGCCTCGATCTGGGTGTCCGCGCGCTGCAGGGCCTGCCAGCTGTCCTGGTAGTCGTTGAGCAGCGGCAGCAGGTTCTCCAGGGAATCGTCCACCGCTTCCATGAAGGGCGTGCCCGGGGGCAGGTCGGTGGGCAGCAGCTGGCGGCGGCGCAGGGCGTCGGCCAGGGTACGGTCCCTGGCTTCCAGGTCGGCGAGCTGGCGGCCAATC
Source organism: Pseudomonas sp. SORGH_AS_0199 (assembly GCF_031453735.1). Taxonomy (NCBI): domain Bacteria; kingdom Pseudomonadati; phylum Pseudomonadota; class Gammaproteobacteria; order Pseudomonadales; family Pseudomonadaceae; genus Pseudomonas; species Pseudomonas sp. SORGH_AS_0199. The sequence goes on along the minus strand of NZ_JAVJAE010000001.1, from coordinate 5,019,183 downwards.
AGTTGCAGCCTGGCGGAGAGTTGCTGGACACGTTCGGTGAAGGCATCGCCGGCGCGTCTCAGTTCGTCCTGGGCGGCTTCCAGCTGGGCCAGCTGTTCGAGCTTTTCGTTTTCCTCGGCACCGAGGGTCTGGCAGCGACGGAAGTCTTCCAGGGCCTTTTGCGCATCCAGTACCTGCTGGTAGAGCACCTCCGCCTGGGCCTTGCTGGCCTGGCGATCGACGCTGACGCCCTGCTGGGCCTTGAGTTGCTTGAGCTCGCGCTCCAGACGGTCCTTCTGGTCACGCAGCGCGGCGCGATCGGCCAGGGCCTGCAGGGTGGGTGGCTCGATCCCCGAGAGGTCGAGGGACAGGCCCGGCAATTCGAGGCGATCGCCCTGGAAACGCGCCAGGATGCCTTCGAAGGTCTTTACCCAACTGCCGTCTTCCGCCAGTTCGACACCCCTGGGGCCGAGCGGCAGGCTGAACAGCTGGCCGTTGAACAGCCGCATCAGGCGGTCGACGTCGGCCTGGCTGAATTCTTCACGCAGGCGAGCATAGCTGTTGTTGTCGGCGTGGTCGAGTTGCTGGCGAATCCCCTTGAGGCGCTGCTCCAGTTCGCGGACACGCTGGTCGAGGTCTTCGCTGCTGAACTGACTGGCCTGGGACAGGGCGCCGGCGAGTTCGTCGTGGGCGTCCTTGGCGGCCAGCAGCTGGGCTTCGAGGGGAGCGGTGGACTCCACCAGGGCGAAGCGGTGCTTGAGCTGGGCCAGCTCGGCGAGCCAGCGCTGCAGGCTGCTGATCTCGCGCTCGCGGCGCATCAATTCGCTGGTGCCGTCGCGCTGGCTCTGCTGCAGGCCATCCTGCTCCTGGCGATAGTGTTCGGTCTGGGCCAGGAGTTCGTCGCGGCGGTCGAGGGCATAGTGCTGCCAGCTGCCGAGCAGGCTGTCGAGCAGGGGCGAGAGGCGATGCAGCTTGCCCCTCAGGCGATCGCGCTGTTCGACGCCATTGGCCAGGGCTTCCACCAGCGGGCCGGCGGCGACCAGCGCCTGGTAGTCCTGCTCCATGCGGCGGACATCGCGGAAGGCTTCCTCGCAGGCGGCGATGTAGTCGACGCTGCCGGATCTCAGGCTGTGCTCGAAGGCATCGAGAAACAGCTGCTTGAGCTTGGCCGCGGTGATCTCGCGCATGTGCAGCAGGTTGATGAACAGGGCGCGGAAGGTCTTGAGACTCTGTTCGCTGGTGGATCGCAGCGGAATCAGCGTCAGGTCCAGGGGGATGCTGGTATGGCCGCCGACCAGCAGGCGGCGCAATTCGTCGGGCTTGACCTCATAGGCCTTATGGCCGGCGCGTTCCAGGCTGGCGAACAGCTCGCGCTGGCGCAGGCAGGCGCCGTCGCGCTGGTAGTGGGCCAGGTCCAGTTCGCCGGCATAGGCGAAGAACTGGTGACCGAAGCCGCCCCCCGGGCCGCGACCGGCCACGCCGATGACGTGGGGGCCGTGGGCCAGGCGCAGCTCGATGAGGATGTAGCTGGTGTCGGTGGCGAAGTAGAACTTGCGCGACTGCTCGTTGCTGTACTTGCCGAAGCTCATGTCGGAGAGCCGCGCCAGGATGGGGAATTGCAGGGCGTTGATCGAGGCGCTCTTGCCCAGGTTGTTGGCCCCGTAGACCGACAGCGGCTGTTCCAGCGGAAAGAGGCCGAGGCTGTAGCCGGCGGTGTTGAGCAGGGCGAAGCGGCTGATGCCGTAGCGGATCATAGGTCGAACTCCCGTTCTGCGGCGATGGCGCGGGCCAGGGCGGCCTCTTCGTCATCCTCGTCGGCGCCTTCCTGCGCGGTGCCGTCTTCGTCGCTGGCGAGGGTCGGCGTCGGCAGTGGCAGGTCGCTGGCATGCAGGCCGGCGGCCAGGTCGCGATCCTGTTGCACGGTCAGGCAGACATCGAGGAAGCGGTGCATGGGCGGCAGGAAACGGTAGGTGCCGTTGCTGTCCAGGGCGAAGCCGAGCTGGGTCAGGCGGCGCAGGATCTTTTCCTCCAGCTCTTCCTGGGTGGTGACCTCGGCCTGCAGGAAGAGGTCGCGGTACTTGTCCAGCAGCGCCGGCAGTTCGTGGCGGCCCAGGGTACCGCCATCGAGCACGGCCAGCGGATCGCGACCCTGGTCGGCCAGGTGCTCGACCAGGATGAAGGTGAACAGCGCCAGGCGCTGGGCGGTCTTGTTGACCTGGGCGCCCATCTGCTCGGGCACGAAGTAGTAGAAGCCGCGCGGATCGCAGACCAGTTCGAAGCCGAGGGCGCGGAACAGCGCGCGGTACTGGTCCTGCTGCTGGCTGAGCTGGGCATAGCTCTCGGGCTCGCTGCGGGACAGGTGATAGCCCTTGAACAGCTCGCGGAAGATGGGCGCGAGCTGGGTCATTTCATTGAGGTCAAGTTGCATGGGCGTCGCTCGCGGGAGATCGGGCGGTCAGGGCGTAGGAGCACAGGCTGACGCGGTGTTCGAGGGTGTCGTAGTGGCGGCGGTCCAGGCGCTGGCGCTGGAAGCGCGCATCGCGGGACAGGCGCGAGAACCAGTAGAGCAGCTCGTCGGTATCGCCGGCCGGCTCCTGCTCCAGCAACCAGGCCATGAGGTCGGGCAGCGGCAGGGCGTCCTGGCAGAGATCAAGCATCTCGCGGGCGGTGCGGGGCGCCGCCGGGCGCTCGCTGTCGCGCGGCCGATTGGCCTGGCTGGGAAAGCGCGCCGGCTTGGGCTCGAAGCGGGCCAGGGCGTAGACATAGCTTTCAACCTGGGCGGTGGTGCCGAGAAAGACACTCTGCGGCCGGCTGAACAGCGGCAGGGCGGCCTGGGGTACGGCGTCGAGGCCCTTGCGGCGGATGGTGGCCAGGGCCAGGGCGGCGCCCCGGGTCACGGCATTGTGCCGGCGCGCTTCCTCGCGCAGCGGCAGCAGCAATTCGCGGGCACGACGCAGGGCCAGCTGGGCGGCGTTGTGCATCTCCAGGATGCGCGCCTGGGTGCGCAGCAACAGGTCGTCGTCGACCAGGTGGCCGAGGCGCTGCTGTTCGCCCAGCAGGTGCAGGAGCACCTGCTCGACGCGGTGGACACCCCGTTCGAAGGCGCCGTCGGCGGCCACCAGCTGGATCATCGGCTCGACGTATTCATCCCAGGTGGCCAGCACCTCGGCATAACGCTGGCGCAGGGGGATCTGGCGATCGCTGGTCTTGGCGCGCTCGGCGACGCCTTCCAGGGCATGGCCATCGTTGGCCAGCTTCTTGAGGACATCGCGCACGCGCATGTCGAGCAGGCGCAGCTGGCGGACGAGGTCCGGGCCGTCGCGATTGTCGAAGGCTTCGCGGATGTGACCGGCGAGGCGTTCCAGGTGGCGCAGGTAGGCTTCGATCTCCAGGCACAGGCCCAGCCGGTGTTCGCGTCTGAGATAGCCGAGGAAGTCGTGGATCTGACCATTGAGCTCGAAGCGATTGGGACTCTTGGCCACCGGCACCAGGATGTCCAGGCGGATCCAGGTGTCGAGCAGGGCGGTGAGGTCGGCCGGCGTGCGCTCGAGCAGCTGCTCGGCCAGGCGGGCACGCAACTCGGCCAGGCCCAGGGTGCCGCTGTCGAAGTGGGCGCACAGCGGGTCGATGAGGTGCCAGTGTTCGGCGAGGGTACGCAGGACGCGTTTGGGGTCGATCATGGCGGGGACCGCACCAGACAAAAGCGCCATTGTACTCCAGACGCCAGAGCCTTCGATGTGACCCCGGTGGGACCGATGGGCAGGGCGGCCTTTCGATCCGCGGCGATCCGCGCGACAATGCCGCCCCGCATAATCCCGCCGCGTAACAGCGCAGGCTCTTAGGATCCGCCCATGTCCGACCCCGCCCCTTCCACCAGCCCCTCGCTTGCCGCCGAGGCGCGTCGTCGCGCCTATCTGCAGGCGTTGCAGCTGGATGTCTGGGTGCCGCGCACGGTGTTGCCCTTCGCCGCGCCTTCGCGCCCGGAATCCCTGTGGGTCGAGGAGCCGGAAGCGGCGCCTGTCGTGGCTCGGGTGGTACGCCCGGAGCCGGTGGCCAAGGCCGCGCCGGCCGCTGCGGTAGCCGAGGCACCGCCGGCGAATCGGCCGCGCATCGAGATCCCGCGACCCGCGGCGTTGAAGCCGGCCGCGCCCCCCGTGGCCGAGCCGCAACCGGAGCGTGCGCCGCCGCCAGCGCGGGAGCCGGCGCCCCGTTTCGCCTTGCAGTTGTTGCAGGCCGGGCGCTGCCTGCTGCTGCTGGAGTTGCCTACCGGCGATACCCTGGGGGTGCGGGATCCGGCCTACCTGCTGCTCCGGGATCTGCTGCGCGCTGCCGGCCTGCCGGACACGCCGCGGATCGTCAGTGAAGAGCCCATTCGCTGGCCACTGCTCAACAACGGTCAACTCGACCAGGGGCCGGCGGCGGCCGCTGAATTCGTGCAGAGCTTCGTCTCGGGGCACCAGGAGCGCCTGGGCGAGGGCCTGGGACTCTGGCTGATCGGTGTGGCCGCGCGACGCTGCAGCGGGGTCGAGGATGCGCAGCTCACGGGGGTGGAGCGGGACACCGCCCTGGGCCCGGCCTGGCTGGTGCCGGGACTGGATATCCTGATGGAAGAGCCGGCCGCCAAGGCCGCGCTCTGGCAAGCCATGCGCCCGTTGCGGCGCCGCTGGATGGAACAGCAATGAACGATGCGGTGAGCTTTCGGCGGATGACCGAGGCCGATCTGAACACGGTATTGAAGATCGAATATCAGGCCTTCAGCCATCCCTGGACCCGCGGCATCTTCACTGATGCGCTCAGGTCCTACGACTGCTGGGTGATGACGGCTGGCGAGCAGCAGGTGGGGCACGGGGTGATCAACGTCATTCTCGACGAGGCCCATCTGCTCAATATCACCATCAAGCCGGAAAGCCAGGGCCGGGGACTCGGCCTGCGGCTGCTGGAACACCTGCTGCAGGAAGCGCGCAAGGCCAAGGCCAACGAGTGTTTCCTGGAGGTACGCGCCAGCAATCAGTCGGCCTATCGGCTGTACGAACGCTATGGCTTCAACGAGATCGGCCGCCGGCGGGACTATTATCCCGCGGTCGGCGGCCGGGAAGATGCGCTGGTGATGGCCTGTACGCTGCTCGACTAGGCCGTCAGCGGCCTCAGTGATCGGCGCGCTTTTCGTCCAGATCCAGGCTGGTGTCGCCGGCGAGGTCTTCGTCGTTCGCATCCAGATCGGCGTAGCGGGCCTCTCGCTGGGTCTCGGCTTCGTTGGGGGCGTCGGCCTCGCCGTCCCAGGCCTCGCCATCCAGCGGATGGCTGCGACCGAGTTCGGCTTCGTCCTGACCGGAGCCGCCGCCGATGTCGTTGTCCTCGACCACGCTCAGTTCCTTGTCGTTCGGCCAGGCATCGCCATAGTCGGTCGGCGAGCGCGCACCGGTTTCGTCCAGCAGGGTCTCGGGGCTGGCGTCGTCCATCGTCGGCTGATGATCCAGGGTTTCGCCGCCGGTCATGCCGGCCTGGCGCACGCGCTCTTCGGGAAACTGGCCTTCATAGTCGCGCGCGTCCATTTCGTCGCCGATGCGACCACCGCGCTCGTCCTTGCGATCGCTGAAGTCGAGTTCGCGCATGTCGCCCATGCGGTCCTGAATGTCGTCGATCTCTTCGGGGGTCTTGGTGATGTCGGGCTTGTTCATGGTGGTCTCCAAAGGCAGGGCTGCTAGAGCATCTCCCTGAATCCGACTACGCGCCGGCAAGGGGAATTCCTCGGCACCCCCGGAAGATGTGAACGAACCATACGATGACCCGGCAGTCGTACCTTCCATGATCGACCTCGACAGCCTCACCTCATCGGGCCAGCCGCTGGCCTTCTTTTTCGATCTGGATGGCACCCTGGCAGAATTGCAGCCACGTCCGGAACAGGTTTTCATTCCCGCCGAAACCCTCGCTGCCCTTGAACAGCTGGCGCGCCACCATGGCGTCGCCGTGGTTTCCGGGCGGCCGCTGGCGGAGATCGACGGCTTCACGGCGCCGCTGCGGCTGCCAGCGGCTGGCGTCCATGGCGCCGAGTGGCGCGATCCCCAGGGCGAGATCCATCGGGTGAGCCTGGATGCGGAGATGCTGGCGCACGTCGGTCGGCGCCTGGAGACCGCACTGGCGGCGCATCCGGACCTGCTGCTCGAACGCAAGAGCGTGGCCTTCGCCCTGCACTATCGCCAGGCGCCGGACAAGGAAGCCCTGGTTCGCGAACTGGCTGAAGGCATCGCCGCCGACCATCCCGAATTCAAGTTGCAGCCGGGCAAGTGCGTCTTCGAACTCAAGCCCGCTGCGGCGAGCAAGGGCGAGGCCATCGCCCGTTTTCTCGAACTGGAACCCTTTGCCGGCTGCCTGCCGGTGTTTCTCGGTGACGATCGCACCGATGAAGAGGGGTTCACTGTCGTCAATGCGCGAGGCGGTCTGACCGTCAAGGTAGGGGAGGGGGAGACGGTCGCCAAGACCCGCCTGCCTTCGGTGGAAGCGGTAGCCCTCTGGCTGCAGCAGCTGAGCCGTGACCTCGCGCCACATTATAAGCAAGGAGACTAGGATGAGCCGTTTAGTGGTGGTATCGAATCGGGTGGCCCCGATCGAGGAAGGCAAGGCGACCGCGGGTGGTCTGGCGGTGGGTGTCCTGGACGCCCTGCGCAAGTCGGGTGGCATCTGGTTCGGCTGGAATGGCGATACGGTCAAGGAAAACGGGCCGGCCAAGACCCAGACCAAGGACAATATCGACTATGTGACCTTCGGCCTGACCAAGCGCGACTACGACCACTACTACCGCGGCTTCTCCAACGCCACCCTCTGGCCGATCTTCCATTATCGAATCGACCTGGCGCGTTACAACCGTGAAGAGTACGACGGCTATCGACGCGTCAACATGGCGATGGCCGAGCGCCTGAAGCCCTTGCTCAAGCCCGATGACATCATCTGGGTGCACGACTACCACCTGATTCCCTTCGCCGAAGCCTGCCGCATGCTGGGCATTCGCAACCGCATCGGGTTCTTCCTGCACATTCCCTTCCCGGCGCCGGAGATCCTCACCGCCATCCCGCCGCATAACGAATTGCTCAAGACCCTGTGCTTCTATGACCTGATCGGCTTCCAGACCGATACCGACCAACTGGCCTTCCAGGACTACATCACCCGCGAGGTGCGTGGCGTGCTGGAGAAGGACGGCAGCCTGACCGCCTACGGTCATAACTTCCGGGTCGGCGTCTATCCCATCGGCGTAATGCCAGACGTCATCCAGAAGCAGGCCGAGTCCTATCGCACGCGGCGCCAGTTCATCTCGCGCAGCATCGAGGGCGTGCCCTACAAGACCATCGTCAGCGTCGACCGCCTCGACTATTCCAAGGGGCTGGTGGAGCGCTTCCAGGCGTTCGAAAAACTGCTGGAGCATTTCCCCGAGCATCATCGGGCGGTGCAGTTCGTGCAGATCGCGCCCTCGTCGCGGGCGGACGTGGTCTCCTACCAGAACATCCGGCGTCAGCTGGAGAGCCATGCCGGCCATATCAACGGCCATTTCTCCGAGCTGGACTGGACGCCGATCCGCTACCTGAACAAGAGCTACGACCGACGCACGGTGATGGGGCTGTTCCGCTCCTCCGACGTCGGCCTGGTGACGCCGTTGCGCGATGGCATGAACCTGGTGGCCAAGGAGTACGTGGCGGCCCAGGATCCGGAAAATCCGGGCGTGCTGGTGCTGTCGCGCTTCGCCGGTGCGGCGCGCGAACTCAATTCGGCGCTGATCGTGAATCCCTATGACCATGTCGGCATGGCCGAGGCGCTGGACCGGGCGCTGCGCATGCCGCTCGAAGAGCGCAAATCGCGCTACGAAGACATGATGCGGGTGATCCGCAAAGCGGATCTGGCCTCCTGGCGGGACAACTTCCTGCGCGATCTGCGGGCCTTCAGCTCCAAGGCGCTGGTGCAGTCCATCGAGACCCAGGACGCGGCTGCTACGGAAGAGCTGGAGAGCAAGCAGAAGGTCGCCCTGTAAGCGTGTTGCGCGGTGATTGAGCCCGGCTTAGGCCGGGCTTTTTCATGGGGTGAGGCTGAGATTTGGTGGGAAGGGGCCCTCACCCTGGCCCTGTCCCGAGGGGAGAGGGGACGAAGAGCGGTGCTAGTTGTGGCTTGGGTCTGCTTCTGCTGGACTCTTCCGGGGCGGGAAGGCTGTCCGGGGGGAGAGAGTGGGGCGGGGCCCTCACCCTGGCCCTCTCCCGAGGGGAGAGGGGACGAAGAGCGGTGCTAGCTGTGGCTTGGATCTGCTTTTGCTGGACTTTTCCGTGGGCGGGAAGGCTGTCCGGGGGGAGAGCGGGGCAGGGCCCTCACCCTAGCCCTCTCCCGGAGGGAGAGGGGACTAAAAGCGGTGCCGCGGTGGGCTTTTTCGTGGGCAATAAAAAAGGGTCAGCTTACGCTGACCCTTGGAAATAGGTGGTGGCTACGCAGGGACTTGAACCCCGGACCCCAGCATTATGAATGCTATGCTCTAACCAGCTGAGCTACGTAGCCATCCGAGGCGCGCATTATTGGCAAGGCGCCGGTGGCTGTCAAGCCTTCTGCTCAAGAAATTTCTGTTTGTCGATCAAGCGTTTGCGCGGCCCCGCCGGGGCCGGTTCGGCTAGTCGTCCTCGTCCAGCGGCAGCTGGATCTCGTCCATCTTCAGCTCCAGGCGATAGCCCAGGGCCAGGAACAGCGCCTGGCACAGGCAGAGGGTGGCACTCAGCGACCGGAAGGCGAAGGCACTGCCTTCGTTGACCAGCAGCAGGGCATCGGCGCGCTTGGCCAGGGGCGAGAGATTGCTGTCGGTGATGATCAGCGTCTTGGCCTTGTGGTGCTGGGCGATGCGCACGCACTGCTGACTTTCCTTGCCATAGGGGCTGAAGCTGATGGCGATCAGCAGGTCGCCCTGGGCGATGCTGCGCATTTGTTCGCGATAGCCGCCACCCAGGCCGGTGATGAGGTGGATGCGCTTGTTGGTGTGCTGCAGGTTGTAGACCAGGTAGTCGGCCACGGCGAAGGAGCGGCGCACCCCCACCACATAGATGTTCTCGGCGTTCACCAGCAGGTCGACGGCCTTGTCGAAGGCGGCGTCGTCCAGTTCCTCGGCGAGTCGATCCAGCCCCGAGCGGGTGGCGTTGATGCACTCGCGGGCCAGATCGCCGCTGCTGGCGCGCTGGCTCTTGTTGGCGATCATGCTGCGGATGCGCTGCTGGTAGTTCTGTACCGGCGTGGTCTTGTGGGTGTAGGCCTCGCGAAACAGCGCCTGCATCTCGCTGAAGCCCTTGAAGCCGAAGCGCTGGGAGAAGCGCACGATGGCCGAGGGATGCACCTCGCACTGCCCGGCGATGTCGCTGATGCGATCGACCATGACCCTGTCGCTCTGCTGGCTGACATAGGCGGCCACCCGTTTCAGCTGGCGTGGCAGGGCCTCGTAGTCACGGGCGATGCAGGCCAGCAACTGCTCGACGTTGCCGGGGGGATCGGCCAGCGGCGCGCTGCTGAGGGGGTCGTCGGCCGGGGAGTCGGAGGACATGGGCTATCTCGCGGTAGGGATTCTTGTGCCGGCAACTTAACCCATTCGCCGGGCGGCGTCGAAGTGGGACGGCAGGCGCAGTGTACGCCAGTTATGGAAATTAAATTCCATAAAATCTCATGTGGAAAATTTGTTGATTTGTCCGCGGCGTCGTTCTAGCCTGAGCTCACTCACACGTTCGGCCCCTCGGGTCCGCGCGGTTGGCCGATAACAATAAGCAGGAGCCACCCATGGGTGATCATTTCTTCGCCAGCGGGCGCCAGTTGGACGTCATCTGCCTGGGGCGACTGGGCGTCGACCTCTATGCGCAGCAGATCGGGGCGCCACTGGAAGATGTCAGCAGCTTCGCCAAGTACCTGGGGGGATCCTCCGCCAACATCGCCTTCGGCACCGCGCGCCTGGGTCTGAAGTCGGCGATGCTGACCCGGGTCGGTGACGACCACATGGGCCGCTTCCTGACTCGGACGCTGGCGCAGGAAGGCTGCGACACCCGCGGCATCCAGGTGGATCGCGAGCGCCTCACCGCCCTGGTGCTGCTGGGCATCAAGGATCGCGAGACCTTTCCCCTGGTGTTCTATCGCGAGAATTGCGCCGACATGGCGCTGGGCGCGGACGACATCGACGAGGCCTTCATCGCCAGCGCCAAGGCACTGTTGATCACCGGTACCCACTTCTCCACCGAGGGGGTGTTCCAGGCCAGCAGCCGGGCGCTGGACTACGCCGAGCGCAACGGCGTGAAGCGGGTGCTGGACATCGACTACCGCCCGGTGCTCTGGGGGCTGACCGGCAAGGCCGATGGCGAGACCCGCTTCATCGCCAGTGCCGAGGTCAGCGCCCATGTGCAGCGCATCCTGCCGCGCTTCGACCTGGTGGTAGGCACCGAAGAGGAATTCCAGATCGCCGGGGGCAGCGAAGACCTGCTCACCGCCCTGCGCCGGGTCCGCGAGGTGACCGCGGCGACCCTGGTGGTCAAGCTTGGCGCCCAGGGCTGCACGGTGATCCAGGGTGCCATTCCGGCGCGTCTCGAGGAAGGCGAGATCCATCGCGGCATCCGCGTCGAGGTGCTCAATGTGCTGGGTGCGGGCGATGCCTTCATGTCCGGCTTCCTGCGCGGCTGGCTGACCGGCGGCAACGATGCCGAATGCTGCCGGCTGGCCAATGCCTGCGGCGGGCTGGTGGTGTCGCGCCATGGCTGCGCCCCGGCCATGCCGACCCTGGCCGAGCTGGACTACCTCAACCACAGTCCGGTACCCATCACCCGGCCCGACCTCGATCCGGTGCTGACCCGGCTGCACCGGGTCAGCACGCGGCGCCGCCAGTGGCAGCCGCTGTTCATCTTCGCCTTCGATCACCGCTACCAGCTGGTGGAAAGCGCCCAGCAGGTGGGTGCCGACCCGGCGCGGATTCCGGCGCTCAAGCAGCTGTTCGTCCAGGCCATCGCCGAGGTCGAGCAGGACCTGCAGCGTCAGGGTGTGGCCGCCGACGTCGGGCTGCTGGCCGACGAGCGCTTCGGCCAGGACGCCCTGAATGCCGCCAGCGGCCGTGGCTGGTGGATCGCCCGGCCGGTGGAGCTGCAGAATTCGCGACCGCTGGCCTTCGAGCATGGTCGCTCGGTGGGCAGCACCCTGCTGAGCTGGCCGAGCGAGCAGATCATCAAGTGCCTGGTGCAATTCCACCCCGATGACGAGCCGCTGCTGCGGCTGGAGCAGGAGGCCCAGCTCAAGGGGCTGTATGAAGCGGCCCAGGCCAGCGGTCATGAACTCCTGCTGGAGGTCATCCCGCCGAAGAACCATGCCTCCAGCCGGCCGGACGTGCTCTATCGCGCCATCAAGCGGCTGTACAACCTGGGCATCTATCCCGAGTGGTGGAAGATCGAGGCGCAGCCGGCCGCCGTCTGGCAGCAACTCGACCAGTTGATCGCCGAACGCGATCCCCATTGCCAGGGCGTGGTGGTGCTGGGCCTCAACGCCCCGGCCGAAGAGTTGGCCGAGGGCTTTCGTCAGGCCAGCGCCAGCCAGCGCTGCCAGGGCTTCGCCGTGGGCCGGACCATCTTCGCCCAGCCGAGTCGGGCCTGGCTGGCCGGCGAGATCGACGACCGTGCGCTGGTCGCGCAGATCCGCAGCAACTTCGAATTCCTGATCCAGGCCTGGCGCGACGCCCGCGCCTGATCGCCTCCTGACGAGCAGCTCCGACATGACCGCACAACAACTCAAGATCGGCATCAACCCCATCTCCTGGGCCAACGACGACCTGCCGGCCCTGGGCGGCGACACCCCGCTTGCGACCATCCTGCGCGAGGGCAAGGAAATCGGCTTCCAGGGCTTCGAGCTGGGCGGCAAGTTTCCCAGCGAGCCCAAGGCGCTGGGCGAGGTACTCGGCCAGCATGACCTGGAGCTGGTGTCCGGCTGGTATTCCAGTGGCCTGGCGCACCGGGATGTCGAGGCCGAGATCGAGGCGATCCGTCCGCATTGCCGGCTGCTGGCCGAGAACGGCGCCAAGGTGCTGGTCTACGGCGAGGTGGCCGGCTCCATCCAGGGGCAGCGCCGGCCGCTGATCGAGCGACCGCGCTTCCACAGCGACGCCGCCTGGCAGGCCTATGCCGAGAAGCTCGATCGCCTGGCCGCCTTCACCCTGAGCCAGGGCCTGCGCCTGGCCTATCACCACCACATGGGCGCCTATGTGGAAGCGCCCGAGGACATCGCCCGGTTGATGGCGCTGACCTCTCCGGACGTCGGCCTGCTGTTCGATGCCGGCCATTGCTACATGGGCGGTGGCGATCCCCTGAGCGTGCTGCAGCAACATATCGACCGGGTCTGCCACGTGCACTTCAAGGACGTGCGCAAGGCCGTGGTGCAGCTGGCGCGCAACCAACAGTGGAGCTTTCCGGACTGCATCCTCAACGGCACCTTCACCGTGCCGGGTGACGGCGACATCGATTTCTCGGCGCTGCTCAAGGTGCTGGTGGCTGCCGGCTATGAAGGCTGGCTGGTGGTGGAGGCCGAGCAGGACCCGGCCGTGGCGCCGGCCTACGAATACGCCAAGAAGGGCTACGACCATCTGCGCCAGCTGGTGGCGCAGGCCACTGCCTGAGGAGGAATCCGATGAATCTGCTCGTCAAAGCCGACCGTAGCGCCCGCGACATCGTCAGCGTCCCGGCCGGTGCCCTGGACTATGTCGGCTTCGCCGCCCATCGCCTGCAACCGGGGGAGTCCCTGCCGGTGCTGGCGGGCGATCTGGAGGTCTGCATCGTGCTGCTCAGCGGCGGCGCCAGTATCGAGGGCGGGCATCCGCAGCTGGGCGCCTTCGCCTGGCGCGGGCTGGCCGGTCGCCAAAGCGTCTTCGAAGACGTCTCGCCCTATGCCGCCTACCTGCCGCCCGGCAGCGAGGCGCGGGTGACCGCCGACAGCACCGCCGAAATCGCCATCTGCACCTCGCCCGGCAATCCGCTGGTGGCGGACCGGCTGCCACCGCGGCTGATCGAGCCGGCGAGCATGCAGCGATCCACCCGCGGCAAGGGTGCCAATACCCGCTATGTCTGCGACATCCTGCCGGACACGGCGGCGGCCCATTCGCTGCTGGTGGTGGAGGTGCGCACCCCGTCCGGGCATTCCTCCAGCTATCCGCCCCATCGCCATGACCGCGACAACCTGCCGGCGGAGAGTCTGCTGGAGGAGTCCTACTACCACCGCATCGATCCGGGGCAGGGCTTCGTCTTCCAGCGCGTCTACACCGACGAGCGCGACCTGGACCAGGCCATGGCGGTGGAAGACCACGACGTGGTGCTGGTGCCGCGCGGCTATCACCCGGTCAGCGTGCCCTATGGCTACGAGTCCTATTACCTCAACGTGATGGCCGGCCCCCGGCGCGTCTGGAAATTCCACAACGATCCGCAGCACGAGTGGCTGCTGACTCGCTAACCCCTTTCGCATTCGCCGTGGCGGCGACCCCAGGACACGAGGATTCAGGACATGAGCGACACCCCCGTCATCGGGCACTACATCAACGGCGCGGTCTCGACCCAGGCCGAGCGTTTCAGCGACGTCTTCAATCCGGCCGAGGGCGTGGTCCAGGGGCGGGTCGCCCAGGCCACGGCGCAGACCGTGGATCAGGCGGTGGCGGCGGCCAAGGCGGCCTTTCCCGAGTGGTCCGAGCAATCGGCACTGCGCCGGGCGCGCATCCTGTTCCGCTTCAAGGAGCTGCTCGACCAGCACCACCGGGAACTGGCGGCGCTGATCACCCGCGAGCACGGCAAGGTGCTGTCCGACGCCATGGGCGAGGTGACGCGCGGCATCGAGGTGGTGGAATTCGCCTGCGGCGCGCCACACCTGGCCAAGACCAGCTACAGCGACAACATCGGCGGCGGCATCGACAACTGGAACCTGCGCCAGCCGCTGGGCGTATGCGCCGGCATCACCCCCTTCAACTTCCCGGTGATGGTGCCGCTGTGGATGATTCCCATGGCGCTGGCCACCGGCAACACCTTCATCCTCAAGCCCTCCGAGCGCGATCCCTCCGCCAGCCTGCTGCTGGCCGAGCTGCTCAAGCAGGCCGGCTTGCCCGATGGCGTATTCAACGTGGTCCAGGGTGACAAGGTGGCGGTGGATGCGCTGTTGCAGCACCCGGACGTGGAGGCCATCTCCTTTGTCGGCTCCACCCCCATCGCCGAATACATCCACCAGGAAGGCACCCGCCGCGGCAAGCGCGTCCAGGCCCTGGGCGGTGCCAAGAACCACATGATCGTGATGCCCGACGCCGACCTGGACCAGGCCGCCGATGCCCTGATCGGCGCCGGCTTCGGTTCGGCCGGCGAGCGCTGCATGGCCATCTCCATTGCCGTGGCGGTGGGCGAGGTGGGTGATGCCCTGATCGAGAAACTGCTGCCGCGCATCGATGCCCTGCGGGTGCGCAACGGCGTGGAAGCCGACGCCGACATGGGGCCGCTGGTGACCGGCCAGCACAAGGCCAAGGTCGAGGGCTACATCACGAAAGGGGTGGAGGAGGGCGCCAGGCTGCTGGTCGACGGCCGCAACTTCAAGGTGCCCGGTGCCGAGCACGGCTTCTTCGTTGGCGCCACCCTGTTCGACGGCGTGACCCCGGAGATGACCATCTACCGGGAAGAGATTTTCGGCCCGGTGCTGGGCATCGTGCGGGTGCCGGACTTCGCCAGCGCGGTGGAACTGATCAACGCCCACGAATTCGGCAACGGCGTCTCCTGCTTCACCCGTGACGGCGGCATCGCCCGCGCCTTCGCCCGCACCATCAAGGTGGGCATGGTCGGCATCAACGTGCCCATCCCGGTGCCCATGGCCTGGCATTCCTTCGGTGGCTGGAAGCGATCGCTGTTCGGCGATCACCACGCCTATGGCGAGGAAGGCCTGCGCTTCTACACCCGCTACAAGAGCGTGATGCAGCGCTGGCCCGACAGCATCGCCAAGGGCGCCGAATTCAGCATGCCCACCGCCAAGTGACCGGGGAGAAGCCATGAGCACCCAACGTCTGACCATGGCCCAGGCCCTGGTGAAATTTCTCGACAACCAGTACCTCAGCGTCGATGGCGTCGAGACCAGATTCGTCGCCGGCGTCTTCACCATCTTCGGCCACGGCAACGTGCTCGGCCTGGGCCAGGCGCTGGAGCAGGACGCCGGAGAGCTGGTGGTGCACCAGGGACGCAACGAGCAGGGCATGGCCCATGCCGCCACGGGTTTCGCCAAGCAGAAGCTGCGTCGGCAGATCTATGCCTGCACCTCCTCGGTGGGGCCGGGCGCGGCCAACATGCTGACCGCCGCGGCCACCGCCACCGCCAACCGCATCCCGCTGCTGCTGTTGCCCGGCGACGTCTATGCCAGTCGCCAGCCCGATCCGGTGCTGCAGCAGATCGAGCAATTCCACGACCTGTCGATCAGCACCAACGATGCCTTCCGCGCGGTGAGCAAGTACTGGGATCGCATCAACCGCCCCGAGCAGCTGATGAGCGCGGCGATCAACGCCATGCGCGTGCTGACCGATCCGGCCGAGACCGGCGCCGTGACGCTGGCGCTGCCCCAGGATGTCCAGGGCGAGGCCTACGACTATCCCGACTACTTCTTCGCCAAGCGGGTGCACCGCCTGGATCGCCGGCCGCCAGTGGTCGCCGCCATCGCGGAGGCGGTGCAGCTGCTCAGGCGCAAGCGCAAGCCGCTGCTGATCTGTGGCGGCGGGGTGAAGTATTCCGGCGCCGCCGCGGCCCTGCAGCGCTTCGCCGAGCGCTTCGAGATTCCCTTCGCCGAGACCCAGGCCGGCAAGAGCGCCATCGTCTCCAGCCACGAACTCAATGTCGGCGGCATCGGCGAGACCGGCTGCCTGGCCGCCAACCTGCTGGCCCGGGAAGCGGATCTGATCATCGGCGTCGGCACCCGCTACACCGATTTCACCACCTCCTCGAAGTGGCTCTACCAGCATCCCGAGGTGGAATTCCTCAATCTCAACGTGGCCGCCTTCGACGCCGGCAAGCTTGATGGCCTAGCCGTGGTGGCCGATGCCCGCGAAGCCCTCGACGCCCTGACCGAGGCGCTAGGGGCTACCGACTACCGCGCCGGCTGGGGCGGCCAGGTGGGGGAGGCGCGTGAGCGCTATCGTCAGGAGGTGGAGCGGGTCTACACGGTCGGCTACACCGGCGCCGACTTCGTGCCGGAGATCGACGACGATCTGCCGCGCGCGGTGCTGGAGGAATTCGTCCGTCTGACCGGTTCGTCCCTGACCCAGAGCCAGGTGCTCGGCCGCCTCAACGAACGGCTGGACGACGACGCCATCATCGTCGCCGCCGCCGGCAGCCTGCCGGGTGACCTGCAGCGCGCCTGGCAGAGCAAGGGCGTCAACACCTACCACCTGGAATACGGCTATTCCTGCATGGGCTACGAGATCAACGCCGCCCTCGGCGTGAAGCTGGCCGAACCGGAGCGCGAGGTCTATGCGCTGGTGGGGGACGGTTCCTACCAGATGCTGCACTCGGAGCTGGCCACCTCCATCCAGGAGCGGCGCAAGATCAACGTGGTGCTGCTCGACAACATGACCTTCGGTTGCATCAACAACCTGCAGGTCGGCCACGGCATGGGCAGCTTCGGCACCGAGTTCCGCTATCGCAATCCGGAGACCGGCAAGCTCGACGGCGACTTCGTGCCGGTGGACTTCGCCATGAGCGCCGCCGCCTACGGCTGCAAGACCTATAGCGTGCGCACCCTGGAGGAGCTGGAAGCGGCCCTGGTCGATGCCCGTCGGCAGACGGTCTCCACCCTGATCGACATCAAGGTGCTGCCCAAGACCATGCTGCACGGCTACCTGTCCTGGTGGCGGGTCGGCGGCGCCGAGGTCTCCACCAGCGAAAAGATCGCCGCCGTCGCCCGGGTGCTCAGGGAAAACGCCGCCCAGGCCCGCCAATACTGAGCGCCGCTCACTCCATAACAAGTCCAAATCGGAGAATGAAGTCATGACCTTGAACATCGGTGTCATCGGGACCGGCGCCATCGGCCGCGAACACATCCGCCGCCTGAGCCACACCCTGCTGGGCAGTCGCGTGGTGGCGGTGACCGACATCAACGCCGACCAGGCCGCCCGGGTGGTCCAGGAGCTGGGCATCACCGCGGAGGTCTATGCCGACGGCCATGCGCTGATCGCCGCGGCGGACGTCCAGGCGGTGCTGGTCGCCTCCTGGGGGCCGACCCACGAGGAGTACGTGCTGGCTGCCATCGCCGCCGGCAAGCCGGTGTTCTGCGAAAAGCCGCTGGCGACCACCGCCGAGGGCTGCCGGCGCATCGTCGAAGCCGAACAGGCCCACGGCAAGCGTCTGGTGCAGGTGGGCTTCATGCGGCCCTACGATGCCGGCTATCGCCAGCTCAAGGCGGTGGTCGACGCCGATCGCATCGGCGCACCGCTGATGATCCATGCGGCCCACCGCAATCCCACGGTGAGCGAGCACTACAGTACCGACATGGCCATCACCGACACCCTGATCCACGAGATCAACGTGCTGGCCTGGCTGCTGGACGATCATTACGTGTCCGCCCAGGTGGTCTTTCCGCGCAAGGCGCCGGCGGCGCGCGAGCACCTGCGCGATCCCCAGGTGGTGCTGCTGGAAACAGCCAAGGGCGTGCGCATCGACGTCGAGGTCTTCGTCAATTGCCAGTACGGCTACGACATCCAGTGCGAGATCGTCGGCGAGCGCGGCATCGCCCGCCTGCCGGAGCCGACCTCGGTGCAGCTGCGCAGCGAGGCGCGGCTGTCCAACGAGATCCTCATGGACTGGAAGGACAGATTCATCGCCGCCTACGACGTGGAACTGCAGGCCTTCATCGACGACCTCGCCGCCGGCCAGCTGACCGGGCCGTCGTCCTGGGACGGCTACATCGCCGCGGTCACCGCCGACGCCTGCATCAAGGCCCAGGACAGCGGCGCCATCGAGCCGGTGACCCTGCCCAGCCGACCGGCTTTCTACGCCTAGGTCGCTCGCGGGGATGTGTTGCCTGCACGGGAGGCCTCGGCCGTGAGAATCGGACTGGTCGGCTACGACGGCCTCGGACGCCTGCTGCAGGCGCCGCTGATCGCCAGCACCCCGGGCGTCCAACTGGTGGGTGTGGTGACAGTCTCGCCGGCGCAGCATGCCGAGTTGACCAAGGCGTATCCCGGCGTCACCGGCCATCCCGACCTGGCCGGGCTGATCGCCGCCGGGGTGGACAGCCTGGTGATCGCCACGCCTCTCGGCGAACGTCCGGCGCAGGTGCGGGAAGCGTTGCGGCGGGACTTGCCGGTGGTCTGCGCGGCGCCGCTGGCGAGCACCCTGGCAGAGGCCGAGGACCTGATGGCGCTGGCCGAACGGCGGGGCGTCCCGCTCTGCGTCCAGCAGCTGCGCCGCTGGGATTCGGACCTGCTCACCCTGGCGCGACTGCTGCGCGAAAAGCGCCTGGGCCGGGTACGCCTCTTCGAGTCGCGCCTGCAACTGACCGATCTGGCCGCGGCGGGCCTGGGCGCCGAGGCTGGCCTGCTCCTCGAACTGGGCAGCCATCTGGTGGACCAGGCGCTGCTGCTGTTCGGGCCGGTCGAACGGGTCTATGCCGAGGCGCAGTTCCGCCGTGGCGATCCCGCGCGGGAGCGGGAATTCTTCCTGTCCCTGCGCCATCGCTCGGGGGTGGTCTCGCACCTCTCGGGCAGTGGTCTGCAGAACTGTCCCCAGCGGCTGCGGGTGGTCGGCGAGCGGGGCGCCTATAGCGTCGATGGCCTGGATGGCCAGGCCGCGGCCCTGCGCCAGGGGCGGACCCCGCGCAGCGAAAAGGCCAGCTGGGGCGCCGAGGAGCATCAGCGCTGGGGCTGGCTGAGCGTGGGCGACGAGCGCTCACGGGTACCGAGCGAACGGGGCCGCTGGGATCTGTTCTACCAAGGCTGGCTGGCGGCCCTCACCCAGGGCGCGCCCTTGCCGGTCACGCCGCAGGAAACACTGGCCTGCCAGGCGATCCTGGCGGCGGCGCGGCAGAGTGCCCGTACGGGGGAAAGCCTGGTGGTAGAGGGCCTCGAAGAGGCAGCGGAGCGGTCGCGGGCAGGTGCCCAGGGGCGAGCGCGGCGGTCATTCGTACAGGTCGAATGAAATTTCTATTTCTCTCTTGTTGTGGAATTAAATTTCCAATAGAGTCGAGAGCAGTTGCAGAAACGAGTCACCAGGGCCGTGCGCCCCGACAACAATAATAGGTGCCGTCACATGAACCACTCCACGCATTCCTTCCGTCTCGCCCTCGCCGCCGTGCACCGCCTCAAGGTGCAGCGTCCCTCCCGACTGCTCGCCCTGCTCGGCCGGCTGTTCTGCCACGAGCGCAGCGGCGCCGTGCTCTGCGCCTCGCCCGGCGCCGCGGTGTTCTACCGCCCGCACTGATTCCCGCGTCTTTCCAGCGTTCGCCCAGGCTCCGCCCGGTTCAAGACCGCGCGGCGCCCGAGGTGCGCCTGGCCGTTGCGCCCGTCTGATCCCCTCGCTGATCGTCACCCCACGAATGGAGCCTGAACCATGCAGAAAAAAACTCGCTTTGCCACCCTGGCGCTGTCGCTGCTGCTGGGCAGCAGCGCGGCCCTGGCGGACCTCAAGGTCGGGGTGACCATGTCGTCGTTCGACGACAACTACCTTACCTATGTCCGCGAATACATGACCAAGAAGGCCAAGACCGACGGCGTGCAGCTGCAGTTCGAGGACGCCCGCAACGACGTGGTCAAGCAGCTCACCCAGGTGCAGAGCTTCATCAGCCAGAAGGTCGATGCGGTCATCGTCAATCCGGTGGACACCGCCGCGACCCGGACCCTGACCGAGGCCGCCACCAAGGCCGGCGTGCCCATCGTCTACATCAACCGCCGCCCCGACGAGCCCACCCTGCCGGCGGGCGTGGTCGCGGTGACTTCCGACGACAAGGAAGCCGGCCGCCTGCAGGCGCAGTACGTGGCGGACAAGCTCGGCGGCAAGGGCCAGGTGGCCATCCTGCTGGGTGATCTGGCCAACAACTCCACCCACAACCGCACCGCCGGGGTGAAGGAAGTCCTGGCCAAGTATCCGGGCATCAAGATCGTCGAGGAGCAGACCGCGGCCTGGCAGCGCGACAAGTCCATGGACCTGACCAGCAACTGGCTGCTGGCCGGCAAGGAACTCAACGCCATCTTCGCCAACAACGACGAGATGGCCATCGGCGCGGCCATGGCCCTGCGCCAGGCCGGCAGGAAGGACGTGCTGGTCACCGGCGTCGACGGTACGCCCGACGGCCTGGCGGCGATCAAGCGTGGCCTGGTGACGGTCTCGGTGTTCCAGGACGCCAAGGGCCAGGCGGAAGGCGCCCTCGATGCGGCGCTGAAGATGATCAACAAGACCCCCGGCGAGCAGAACGTGCTGATTCCCTTCCGCCTGATCACCCCGGAGAACGTCGCCGAATTCCAGGCCATGACCAAATGACCTGAGGCGCCTGCGCCGTCCTGGAACGAGGGCGGGACGCCGCGCCAGAACGGCTTTCCAGAGCAAACGGGCAGTCCGGCAACGGACCGCCCGTTTGTCTATCTGGGGCCTTGCCAGCGGCGCCGGGCGGGTTGCGGACCCTCGATGATTATCACCTAAAAATTCCAAAAAGATATTGACTGGAATTTATTTTCCAATAGAGTCGAGGGCAAGCCAAGACGTACAGCGGTGCCTCGCCCCGGCGAACGCACCCTTCAACAAGAATAAAAGGTGCCGTCATGCCATCCCGCTCCCTGTCCCTGCATAGGTCTCCGATCGCCTGTCCGCCAGATACCTGCCTGCACCTGGCCCGCGCCGTCATGGCCAGCCCTTCGCCCAGCGCCCTCTACTGACCAGCGACCCGCGCCGCCTGGTCGGCGCCCGCGAGGAGATCGTGATCATGCTCAGTTCCGCCACCCCTGCCGTCGCTCCCGCCACCGCGGCCACGGCCGCGCCCGGCGAATACCTGCTGGAAATCGTCGACGTCACCAAGGAGTTTCCCGGCGTCAAGGCGCTGTCCCACGTGCAGCTGCGGGTGCGTCCCGGCACCGTGCTGGCGCTGATGGGCGAGAACGGCGCGGGCAAGTCGACGCTGATGAAGATCATTGCCGGCATCTACCAGCCCGATGCCGGCGAGGTGCGGCTGCGCGGGGTGCCGGTGCGCTTCGAGACGCCGCTGCAGGCACTGCAGTCGGGGATCGCCATGATTCACCAGGAACTCAATCTGATGCCCTTCATGGATATCGCCGAGAACATCTGGCTGGGTCGCGAACCGCTCAATGCCCTGCACCTGGTGGACCACGGCAAGATGCGTCGCCAGACCCAGGCGCTGCTGGACCGACTGCGCATCGCCCTGGACCCGGAAGACAGCGTGGGCAGCCTGTCCATCGCCGGGCGGCAGATGGTGGAGATCGCCAAGGCGGTGTCCTACGACAGCGATGTGCTGATCATGGACGAACCCACCTCGGCCATCACCGAGACCGAGGTGGCGCACCTGTTTTCCATCATCGCCGACCTCAAGGCCCAGGGTAAGGGCATCGTCTACATCACCCACAAGATGGACGAGGTGTTCCAGATCGCCGACGAGGTCGCGGTGTTCCGCGACGGCCAGTACATCGGCCTGCAGCGCGCCGACAGTATGAACGGTGACGGCCTGATCGCCATGATGGTAGGGCGCGAACTGACCCAGCTGTTCCCGGAGCGCACCGCGCCGCGCGACGAGGTGCTGCTGTCGGTGCGCGACCTGGGCCTCGACGGAGTGTTCTCCGGCGTCTCCTTCGACCTGCGCGCCGGCGAGGTGCTGGGCATCGCCGGACTGATGGGCTCGGGGCGCACCAATGTCGCCGAGACGCTGTTCGGGGTGACCCCGGCCACGGCGGGCGAGATCCGCATCGACGGCCGGCCGGTACGGATGAGCGATCCTCATCTGGCGATCCAGAAAGGCCTGGCGCTGCTCACCGAAGACCGCAAGGACACCGGCATCTTTTCCTGCCTGTCGGTGGGTGAAAACATGGAGGTGGCGGTGCTGAATGGTTTCGCCAGCGGCGGCTTCGTGCAGCAGCAGCGCCTCGACCAGCTCTGCGAGGAGATGCGCCAGCAACTGCGGGTGAAGACCCCCTCGCTGGACCAGTGCATCGCCAATCTCTCCGGCGGCAACCAGCAGAAGGCGCTGATCGCCCGCTGGCTGATGACCCGGCCGCGCATCCTCATCCTCGACGAACCCACCCGCGGCATCGACGTCGGCGCCAAGGCCGAGATCTACCGGTTGATCGCCAAGCTGGCCGCCGAGGGCCTGGCGGTGATCATGATTTCTTCCGAACTGCCCGAGGTCCTGGGCATGAGTGACCGGGTGATGGTGATGCACGAAGGCACCGTCACCGGCTTTCTCGATCGCGGCGAAGCGACCCAGGAGCGGGTCATGCACCTGGCCTCGGGCAATCCCGTACTGCACTAGCGCATCCTTCGCGCGGTGGGCTGCGCCCATCGCTCCCGGCATACAAGAGGTAGAACAAGATGAGTGCCCTCCTGGACAAGAAAACCGCCGAGCTACCCAGCGCGCGCCCGCGGCGCCGCATTCCCACCGAACTGGGCATCCTGCTGGTGCTGCTGGGCATCGGCCTGGCCTTCGAGGCCTTCGGCTGGGTCCTGCGTGACCAGAGCTTCCTGATGAATTCCCAGCGCCTGGTGCTGATGATCCTGCAGGTCTCGATCATCGGCCTGCTGGCCATCGCCGTGACCCAGGTGATCATCACCACCGGCATCGACCTCTCCTCCGGCTCGGTGCTGGCACTGTCGGCCATGGTGGCGGCGAGTCTGGCCCAGGGCTCGGACTTCGGCCGGGCGGTGTTTCCCTCGCTGACCGACCTGCCGGTCTGGGTGCCGGTCATGGCCGGCCTCGGGGTGGGGCTGCTGGCCGGCGCCATCAACGGCAGCATCATCGCCGTCACCGGCATCCCGCCCTTCATCGCCACCCTCGGCATGATGGTCTCGGCCCGCGGCCTGGCGCGCTACTACACTGAAGGCCAGCCGATCAGCATGCTGTCCGACAACTACACCGCCATCGGCGCCGGGGCCATGCCGGTGATCATCTTCCTGGTGGTGGCGGTGATCTTCCACATCGCCCTGCGCTACACCAAGTACGGCAAGTACACCTATGCTATCGGCGGCAACATGCAGGCCGCGCGCATCTCCGGCATCAACGTCAAGAAGCACCTGATCATCGTCTACAGCATCGCCGGCCTGCTGGCGGGCCTGGCCGGGGTCGTGGCCTCGGCGCGCGCCGCCACCGGCCAGGCGGGCATGGGCATGTCCTACGAACTGGACGCCATCGCCGCGGCGGTGATCGGCGGCACCAGCCTGGCGGGTGGGGTAGGGCGCATCACCGGCACCGTGATCGGCGCCCTGATCCTCGGCACCATGGCCAGCGGCTTCACCTTCCTCGGGGTGGACGCCTACGTCCAGGACATCATCAAGGGCCTGATCATCGTGGTCGCCGTGGTCATCGACCAGTACCGCAACAAGCGCAAGGCCAAGCGCTAGGGCTGGCGCCTTCCCCTCTCCCTGGGAGAGGGGAGGGTGAGGACTGCGCCTGCACCTGACAGCTCTTCCCCCTCTCCCTCAGGGAGAGGGCCGGGGTGAGGGCCAAGCCTGCACCCGTCTTCCCTTTTACCCGGTCGGCTACTGGCTTGGCCGGCCGGGTCTTTCTACACCCCTGACGGAGAACGACATGCGCGACATCGGCATCGGTCTGATCGGCACCGGCTTCATGGGTCATGCCCATGCCCAGGCCTTCCATCACGCGGCGAGCAGCTTCGCGCTCCCGGTCCGCCCGCGGCTGGTGGCCCTGGCCGACGCCGATCCGGAGCGCGCCGCTCGCTGCGCCGACGCCTGGGGCTTCACCCGCAGCTGCGATTGGGAAAGCCTGATCGCCGATCCCCAGGTCGAGCTGGTGGCCATCACCACCCCCAATCTGCTGCACGCGCCCATGGCCCTGGCCGCCCTGGCGGCGGGCAAGGCGGTCTACTGCGAAAAGCCCCTGGCGGTGAGCCTGGAGGAGGCGACGCAAATGCGCGACGCCGCGCGCCAGGCCGGGGTGGTCAACCGGGTCGGCTACAACT
The DNA here is from genome assembly GCF_031453735.1 of Pseudomonas sp. SORGH_AS_0199. Lineage (NCBI taxonomy): Bacteria > Pseudomonadati > Pseudomonadota > Gammaproteobacteria > Pseudomonadales > Pseudomonadaceae > Pseudomonas > Pseudomonas sp. SORGH_AS_0199. Next base: position 4,995,047 of record NZ_JAVJAE010000001.1, on the reverse strand, counting down.
ACCTGCAGAATCCCATGCTCAGGCAGGCGCGTGAGCTAATCGACAGCGGCGAACTGGGCGAGATCGTCAGCTTCAGCGGCGAATTCAGCGAAGACTTCATGGGCGATCCCCAGGGGCCCTTCACCTGGCGCTGCGAGACCCGCCAGGCTGGCGGCGCCCTGGCCGACCTGGGCAGCCATATCCTGTCGCTGGCGCGCTTCCTGCTCGGCCCGGTGGCGGCGCTCTGCGCCGATCTGCACACCGCCCATGGCCAGCGGCCCCACCAGGGCGGCACCGGGACGGTTGAGATCGACGACCAGGCCCATCTGCTGCTGCGTTTCGCCAGTGGCGCCCGCGGCACCCTGACCACCAGCTGGCTCAAGCACGGGCGCAAGAATCGCCTGGCCTTCGAGGTCTGCGGCACCCGCGGCACCCTCAGTTTCGACCAGGAGCGGCTCAACGAACTGCGCCTCTACCAGGTCGGCGACCGTCCGGGCCTGGCCGGTTTCCGTACCCTGCTGGCCGGTCCGCACCTGCCGGACTACGCCGCCTTCTGCCCGGCCCCTGGCCACCAGCTCGGCTACAACGAACTCAAGACCCTGGAGGTCCGCTCGCTGCTGGAGGCCCTGGGCGGCAACCCCGGACACACCGGTGTCGACTTCCAGGAAGCCTGGGAAGTGGAACGCCTGGCCCAGGCCGCGCGGCAATCGGCCCAGGAGGAGCGCTGGGTCAGGCTCTAGTCTGGGGTAGGATGCTGGGATCATCCCGCGCGAGGACTGTCCCTCTTCCATGACCACACTCTCCGGCGACGGCCTCACCCCGGTCCGGCGCATGAAGCTCATCGCGCTGCTGCTGCTGTTCCTAGCGGCCGCGCTCTACTGCCTGGCCACTGCCCTCGAGGCCAGCCATCCGGCCTGGGGCTACGCCGCCGCCTTCGCCGAGGCGGCCATGGTCGGGGCCATCGCCGACTGGTTCGCGGTGACCGCGCTGTTCCGCCATCCGCTGGGCCTGCCGATTCCCCACACCGCCATCATCCCGCGCAACAAGGCCGGGGTCGGGCGCAAGCTGTCGGACTTCATCTGCCTGCACTTCCTCGCCACGCCCCAGGTGCTGGCCAAGCTGGAGGAACTGGACGCCGCCGGGCGCCTGGCCGGCTGGTTGCGCCAGCCGGACAACGCCGCCGCGGTGGCCAGCCAGGCCACCGGCGTCGCCCGCTATTCCCTGGAAGCCCTGCGCGAAGTGCGGGTGCAGGCCTTCATCCGCCGGGTAGCGGTGGAGCGGCTGCAGCGCCTGGACGTGGCGGCGCTGTCCGGCGAACTGCTCGACATGCTGACCGCCGACGGTCGCCATCAGGCGGTGCTCGACGAGGTGCTGCAGGAGATCGATCGCCTGCTGCAGGACGAAGACACCCAGGCGCTGATCGCCCGCACCATCGGCGGCGAGCTGCGTACCCTGAAGTACCTGGGCCTGGACGAACGGGTCGGGCGCTGGTCGGCGATCAAGGTGGTGCAGGCGGTGTCGCGCCTGATCGGCGAGATCAGCCATGACCGCGAGCACGAGTTGCGCCGGCACTTCGATGGCTATCTGGTCAGCTTCATCGAGCGCCTCAAGGAGGACCCGGCCTTTCGCCTGCGCGGCGAACAACTGCGCGACCGGCTGCTGGAGCACCCGGCGCTGGCGGGTTATCTGCAGGAGCTGTGGGACCAACTGGTGAACTGGCTGCAGGCCGATCTCGCCGCCCCGGATTCGCGCATCCGCCGGCGCCTGGGCCGGCTGCTGGCCGAGCTGGGCGACACCCTGAGTCGCGACGAAGCCATGCGACGCTGGATCAACGAGCAGCTGATGGCCGTGGCGCCGCCCTTCATCGACCGCAACCGCCAGCGAATCGGCGACTACATCGCCGCCCGCGTGGCCGCCTGGGACACCGACGAGCTGGTCCAGCAACTGGAACAGAGCGTCGGCAAGGACCTGCAGTTCATCCGCATCAACGGCACCCTCGTGGGCGGCCTGGTGGGGCTGGTGCTGCATGCCCTGACGCAGTGGTTGGGGCCGGGGTAGGGCAGCCAGAGCACACGTGGAAAAGGCTACGCCGTTTTCCACCCTACCGCTGCATGCTCTGACAGTGTGGTCGGGGTCGGGGTCGGGGTCGGGGTCGGGGTCGGGGTAGGGGCTCGATCGCGGCCATGGGCCGCTCCTACACTAAACCCGAGCCTGTAGGAGCGGCCCATGGCCGCGATAAACCAAACCCAATCGACCGCATCGGCGGACCGCCATGGCCGCGATAGCCCTGAGCACCCATAGCTAAGCCCTGCTGCCAGGCCAGCCCCTCTCCCCCTGGGAGAGGGCCGGGGTGAGGGCAAACCCGGACGCCAGACGCCAAGCCCCCTCCACCCATCACCCCACCCGCACCCAGGCGGCGCCGCGCGGACTAAAGCCCATAGTCCCTGTCCCGAGCGTCCCATGTATCGAATCGGCTTTGCCTGCATGTACCGTCATCCCGAGCGCAGTCTGTCGCTCAAGGCGCTGGAGCAGGTCGAGCGGGCCTTCAATACCCGCACCACTACCCTGCGCTGGCTCGGCAGCGTCGAACGCGCCGCCGCCGAGGCCAAGTTGCTGGACGTGGTCACCCACAACCTGGATGCCCAGCTGAGATTCGTCGAGCACGTCGCCGACCTGCCGGACAATCTGCGCATGCTGCGCCTGAGCAGCGATCTGCTGCCCTTCTACAGCCACGCCGAATTCGCCTACTTCTATCGTTCCCAGGAGCTCCAGGCGTTGCTGGAGGATCGCTTCGGTCGGCTGGGCGAACTGGCCCGCCGCCGCGATGTGCGGCTGTCGCTGCACCCCGGGCAATTCTGCGTGCTGGGCTCGGATCGCCCCGAGGTGGTGGAGAACAGCCTGAAGGAATTCGAATACCACGCCGACATGATCCGCCTGATGGGCTACGGCCAGAAATTCCAGGACTTCAAGTGCAATGTGCACATCGCTGGCCGCCTGGGCGTGCCCGGCATCCGCGCGATCTGGTCGCGTCTGTCGAGCGAGGCGCGCAACTGCATCACCTTCGAGAACGATGAAAAGACCTATGGCGTCGACGACTGCCTGCAACTGGCCGATCTCGCCCCGGTGGTGCTGGACATCCACCACTGCTGGATCCACGAAGAGGCCTACATCGATCCCTGGGAGCCACGGGTGGCCAGGATCATCGACAGCTGGCGCGGCGTGCGGCCGGCCATGCACTACTCCCAGCCGCCGGAAGCCCTGATGGAAATGGGCGTTTCGCCCAGCGAGCGGATCGACATCAGGTTCCTGCTGCAGCAGATCAGCAGGCGGCTGCTCTATGCCCACAGCGACATGATGTGGAACGACTGGTGCAACCGCTACGCCTGCCAGTTTCTCGACCGCTTCGACATCATGTTCGAGGCCAAGCACAAGAACGTCACGGTGCGGGATTTCTACGACCGCTACCTGGGTGGCGACGGCACGCTGCCGCCGGCGGATCACGGGATTCTTGCGGGCCAGGATGCCGCCAACCCGTAGCGCGGAAAACCGCGCAGCGTTTTCCACTGGGCAGTCAGAGCTAACCAGTGGACAAGGCTTCGCCGTTGTCCACGCTACGGGATTCGGTACGTAGGTTGGCGCTGAGACGGCTTCATCGTCGAAGCCCAACGGAGAGTTTCAACCCTGGGCACCGTTGGGCTTCGCTGCGCTCAGCGCCAACCTACGGGCGGGCCTTCATTCGCAACATGCCGCAATGAGCCCGGTGGGCGGTCGGCTGGAAGAACCGCTTAACTCAAGGGTCATCCTTCCGAATTCGATCGTCGCGAGGCCCGCCATGCCGACCCGTCGCCATTTCCTGCAGACCACCACCGCCCTGGCCGCCGCGGTCACCGCCGCGCCCTGGCTGTGGCAGAGCGCCCAGGCCGCCGAGCCGTTGCTGACCCGCAAGATCCCGCGCAGCGGCGAAGCCCTGCCCGTCATCGGCCTGGGCACCTCGGGCAATCTCGATGTCGAGCTGAACGATGCCGCCCTGGCGCCACTGCAGGAGGTACTCAAGGCGTTGCTCGACGGCGGCGGCACCCTCATCGACACCGCGCCCAGCTATGGCAATTCCGAGCGGGTGGCCGGCGAGCTGGTGAAGCGGGCCCAGGCTCGCGAGCGGGTCTTTCTCGCCACCAAGGTGTCGTCCACCGGGCGCGAACGCGGCGCGGCGCAACTGGCCGCCAGCTTCAAGGCCCTGCAGACCGAACGCCTGGACCTGGTCCAGGTGCACAATCTGCAGGACACCGCCAACCAACTGGCCCTGCTGCGCGAACAGCAGCAGGGCGGCAAGGTGCGCTATGTCGGTGTCACCCACTATCGCGAAGCGGCGCTGGACGATCTGCTCGCCACGCTGAAGCAGGAAAAGGTCGACTTCGTGCAGTTCAACTATTCGGTGGGCGAGCGCGAAGCCGAGAAACGCCTGCTGCCCTATTGCCGCGACCAGGGCATCGCCGTGCTGATCAATCGCCCCTTCCAGCGCGGTAATCTGCTCTCCGGCACCCGTGGCAAGCCGCTGCCAGCCCTGGCCGCTGAACTGGGCGCGACCAGCTGGGCGCAACTGCTGCTCAAGTTCATCCTCGCCGACCCGGCGGTGACCGCGGTGATCCCGGCCACCAGCAACCCACGCTACATGATCGATAACCTCCAGGCCGGTCGCGGTCGCCTGCCTGATGCACGCCAGCGTGAGGCCATCGCCGGGCTGTTCGCCTAGATGAAGGATTGGCTCGGTCGCGTCCTCGACGCCCGCGCCGGCGAGTCGTCCGCGGCCCTGGCCGGCTTTGCGCTGTTTCTCTGCCTGTTCGCCGGCTACTTCATGCTGCGGCCGATCCGCGAGGCCATGGGCATCGCCGGTGGCGTGGAGAACCTGCAGTGGCTGTTCACCGCCACCTTCCTGGTGATGCTGCTCGCCGTGCCGCTGTTCGCCTGGCTCAACTCGCGGGTGGCGCGGATTCGCTTCGTCGACTGGGTCTACGGCTGCTTCGCGCTCAACCTGCTGGCGTTCGCCGCCTGCTTCGCCAGCCTGGGCGACAGCGTCTGGCTGGCGCGTGCCTTCTATGTCTGGATATCGGTCTACAACCTCTTCGTGGTCTCGGTAGCCTGGAGTCTGATGGCCGATGTCTTCGACGGCGCCCAGGCGCGGCGGCTGTTCGCCTTCATCGCCGCCGGGGCCAGTGTCGGCGGGCTGCTCGGGCCGGTACTGGCCGCCGCCCTGGCGCCCCGGGTCGGCGAGGCGGGCCTGGCGCTGCTGGCCGCCGTGCTGCTGCTTCTGGCGCTCAGGCTCAAGGCCTATCTGATGGGCTGGCGCGAGACCCGGGGCGCCGGGCGGCCAGGGGCGCCACCGACCGAAAGCCCGCGGCGCCCGGTCGCCGGCAATCCCTTCAGCGGCCTGACCCGGGTGCTGGCCTCCCCCTATCTGCTGGCGGTGAGCGCCTTCGTCATCCTGCTGGCCACGGTCAGCACCTTTCTCTACTTCGAACAGGCACGCCTGGTGGCCGAGCTGTTTCCCGACCGCTCCCGCCAGGTGCAGGTGTTCGGCCTGCTGGATTTCGTGGTCCAGGCCGGCGCCCTGGCCAGCCAGGTGCTGATCACCGGCCGCCTGGCCCAGCGCCTCGGGGTGCGGGTGCTCCTGGCCGGGGTGCCGCTGCTGATGTGCATCGGCTTCCTGGGCCTCGCGCTGCTGCCCACCTTCGCCATGCTGGCGGGGCTGATGATCGTCAGGCGGATCGGCGAATACGCCTTCATCCGCCCGGGCCGCGAGATGCTCTTCGCGCCGCTGGACGCCGAGACCCAGTACAAGGCCAAGAACTTCATCGACACTGTGGTCTATCGCGCCGGTGACGCCGCCAGCGGCTGGGCCAAGAGTCTGCTGGACCTGCTCGGCCATGGCGCCTGGCTGCCGGCGCTGGTGGGCGCCGGTTGCGCGGCGCTCTGGGCCTGGCTCGGCTTCTACCTGGGCCGGCGGGCGGACCAGGCGGCCCAGGCCGACGAGGCGGAGCGGCGCTGAATACCGGCTGAATCGTTGTAGCCGGAAACAGCCCGGGGCTCCGAGAGGCGCCCTGCAGGGTGCTAAGGTAAGGCCTTCTTCCTGCCTCAAGGCCCTCCATGTTCCGCTCCCGCGCCATGATGTACCTGGTCCTGTTCGCCCTGCACCTGTTCATCGGCCTCAGTGTCATCGGTGACCTCGGGCTGTCGCCTGTCGCCCAGCTGCCGTTCTGGGCCCTGCTGATCCTGTCCTTCGTGCTGGTGCCCCTGGGCTTTCGCTCGCGGGACATGAACTCGCGCCTGCTGGCCTGGGCGGCGCTGATCGCCATGGGCGTGTTTTCCAGCCTGGCGGTGTTCAGTCTGCTGCGCGGCCTGGTGGTGGCGCTCGCCAGCCTGGTCGGCCACCCGCTGGACGCCGCCTGGCGCGTCGGCAGCGCCTGGGTGGTGCTGGGGCTGGTGCTGCTGGTGGCGCTGCGCAGCGTCTACAACGCCCGCCGTACCGCCAAGGTCAAAGAGGTGGACGTGGCCTTGCCGACGCTCCCCGCTGGCCTGGACGGCCTGAGCATCGTCCAGCTCAGCGACCTGCACATCGGCCCGACCATCAAGGCCGGCTATCTGCAACGCATCGTCGAGCGGGTCAACGGTCTGGACGCCGACCTGGTGGCCATCACCGGTGACCTGGTGGACGGCAAGGTGGCCGAACTGCGCCAGGAATTCCTGCCGCTGCAACAACTCAAGGCGCGCCTGGGCACCTATGCCATCACCGGCAATCACGAATACTATTCCGGCGCCGAAGCCTGGGTACGCACCTGGCGCGAGCAGGGCCTGACCGTGCTGCTCGACGAGCATCGGGTGCTACAGCACCAGGGCACGCCCTTCGTACTGGCCGGCATCACCGACTACTCGGCGCCGCTCTATGTGCCGAGCCACCGCAGCGACGCCGCGATCGCCTTCGCCAACGCCCCGCAAGGGCTGTTCCGCCTGCTGCTGGCCCACCAGCCGCGCTCGGCGCCCAAGGCCGCCGCCGCCGGCGCCGACCTGCAGCTCTCCGGCCACACCCACGGCGGCCAGTTCTGGCCCTGGATGCACTTCGTGCGCCTGCAGCAACCCTGGGTCGCCGGCATCCACCGCCTGGATCGGTTGACCGTCTACATCAGCCGCGGCACCGGCTACTGGGGCCCACCGCTGAGATTCGGCGCGCCGAGCGAGATCACCCTGATCAGGTTGCGAAAAGGGTAGCGGCAGGCGAAGCGGCGGTATCCGCATCCGACACGCCAGGAATCCCGATCCAGAGCCCCTGGGCGCTTCGAGCCCTGATCGCGCAAGGCAAAAGGCAGATGGATGGCCTTTTGCCACTGCTTGTCCTCAGGGGACAGATCCTTATCCTCGTCCCTGCATTCACCCGGACGCCCCAGCGTTCAAGGACCAACTGCAACACGGATAAGGATGTATCGCCATGACGAGGACAGTGGCTTTCTTGCTGGTCCCCGAGGTGCTGATGCTGGATTTCGCCGGGCCGGTGGAGGTGTTTTCCATCGCCAATCGCTATCTGGCCGCGGCTGACCACTATCGCATCGTGACCATCGCCGCCGGGCGGCGACGGACCCTGCGTTGTTCCAATGGCATGACGATACGCACGGAGCTCACCACCCAGCAGCCGCCCGCGGCCTATGACCTGCTGCTGGTGCCCGGCGGGCCGGGCGCCTATCTGGAGCCCCATCCGGACGTCGCGGCCTGGCTGCGCCAGGTGCCCGCGCAGTGCGCGCGCTACGGGGCGGTCTGCACCGGTACCTTTCTGCTGGGCAGTGCCGGCCTGCTCGATGGCCGGCGGGTGACCACCCACTGGAATTATCGCGAGCGCCTGGCGCGGCGCTTTCCCCGTGCCCAGGTGACCGCCGATGACATCTACCTGAGCGATGGCCCGCTGCTGAGCTCGGCCGGGGTCACCGCCGGCATCGACCTGGCGCTGGCGCTGGTGGCCGAGGACCATGGCAAGGCCATCGCCCGGGAGGTGGCCAAGGTGCTGGTGGTGGTGACCCAGCGGCAGGGCAAGCAGGCCCAGTTCAGTCCGCTGTTCGACGAACCCGAGGCGGCCACCGCCATCACCCGGGTGCAGCACCACGTCGTGGCGAACATCGACCAGGCCTATTCGATCAGCCGGCTCGCCGAGCTGGCGACCATGGGCACCCGCAACTTCGCCCGGGTGTTCAAGCGCGACACCGGCATGACGCCGCTGGAGTTCGTCCTGCGCGCGCGCATCGATCACGCCCGTGGATTGCTGGAGACCTCCGAGCTGCCGCTGAAGACGGTGGCCTTTCGCAGCGGCTTCGCCAGCGACCGCTGCATGCGCGCTGCCTTCCAGAGCCATCTGGGCCTGACCCCGGCGCAGTACCGCTATCAATTCAGCTGAAATCGGCGGCTGATGGCGGTATCACGCCCATCGATGGCAGCTTCTGGCCGTAGATCGTCGTACAACCTGCCTGGGCAGCGGCCAGAATGGTCCTACCTATCGGCTAAGGAGAGGCGCAGACGCCCGCGGGCGCCGGGAAGGAGTACCCCCGGCGACCCATGGCGGCGTGGCGCGGCATGGTCATGCAAGAGCTCAAGTCCCTGGAAGACGCCAGTGCCTTCCGCTTCTGCGGCCTGGTCCTGGATGCGCGACGGCGCCTGTTGCTCGATGGCGAGCGCGTGCTGCCCCTGCGCGGGCGGGCGCTGGACATCCTGCGGGTGCTGCTGGAACACCCTGGGGAGCTGGTCGACAAGCAGATCCTGATGACGAGGGTCTGGCCCGGGAGCGTCGTCGAGGACATCAATCTGCGGGTGCACATCTCGGCCCTGCGCCGGGTGCTGCGCCCCTACAGCGCCGACGATCCCATCCTCAGCGTCCGCCAGCGCGGCTACGGCTTCGCGCCGCCGGTGGAGCGGCTGGGCGAAGGCGACCTGATACCCCTGGTCGAGACGTCACCGCCGCTGACGCCCCTGGAAGGTCGCGACACCAGCCTGGTCGAACTGCGCCGGTTGCTTGCCCAGCGCCGCCTGGTGTCGGTGGTGGGCACCGGCGGTGTCGGCAAGTCGCTGCTGGTCCAGCATCTGCTGCCCGTGCTGGCGGAGGACTTTGCCGACGGGATACAGAGTCTCGATCTCGCCGCACTGGGCCACATGATGGCGCTGGTGGAGCGCCTCGCCAGCGACCTGGGCCTCGCCAGCGGCAGCGGTCTGCCGGCGCTGCAGGAAGCCCTGGCCACGCGCCGCCTGCTGCTGGTGCTGGACAATGCCGAGCGGCTGGTCGAGCCGGCGGCCTGGCTGGTGGAAAATCTGCTGCAAGGCTGTTCGCAGCTCAGGGTGCTGGTCACCAGTCGCGAGGCCCTGCGGGTGGAGGGAGAGGCCGTGTTGCGCCTGGCACCGTTGCCGATCGCGAATCCACCCTCGCACCACCTGCGCGAGGCCATGCGCGAACCGGCCTTTCGCCTGTTCGTCCGACGCGCCCGGGCGCGGCTGCCGGGGCTGCGACTGCAGCCGGCCGACGTGCAACTGGTCGGCGAGATCTGTCGGCGCAGCGAGGGCGTGCCCCTGGCGCTGGAGATCCTCGCCGAGCAGGTGGCGGCCCAGGGCCTGAACGGAGTGCTGGCGCAACTCGAAGGCGGCTACTACCTCAGTGTCCAGGGGCGGCGGACCGCGGCGCAGCGGCAACGCAGTCTCGGCGCCATGCTGGACTGGAGTCTGCACAGCCTGGGCGAGTCGGAATTCGCGGTGCTGGCGACCCTGGCCGAGGCCGGCGAGCGCTTCAGTCGCAGCGAGGCCCTGGCGCTGGCGGCGCAGCGCGGGCTGGAGGAGGCGCACTTCATCCCCCTGCTGGGGCAACTGGTGGAGAAGTCGCTGATCCTGGTGGAAGGCAGCGGGGCGACGCTAGGCTACCGCCTGCTGGCCATGCTGCGGCTGCATCTGCGGCAGTTCCGCCAGCAACCGCCGCTCCAGGGCCTGCTGCTGCCAGGCCAGCGGCGGGACCCCGATGGCGCGGGTGAATACCCGGCTCAGATGCGCCTGATCGAAGAAGCCGCATTCCAGGGCGATCGCCGCCAGGGGCAATTCGCGCTCGGCGAGTAATTGCTGGGCGCGGTGGATGCGCTGCTGCCGCAACCATTCCAGTGGAGCGAGCCCGGCACTGAGCTTGAACTGGCGGGTGAAGTGACTGCGCGACAGGCCGCAGACGGAGGCTACCTGACTGACGCTGATACCGCGCTCCAGATGCTGCAGCAGGACCTCCTTGGCCAGCCGTTCCTGCCAGGCGGCCAAACCGATCAGTCGGGTGCTGGATAGAGCCAGGGTGCTATCGACGGTCATGGACATGGCGCTCTCCCTATCAAACCAGCCGCGTCGCGCGACCGTCTGGATGAGAATGATTCCCTGCAGCTGTCTGACGTGCGAGTTGCCTATCGTTAATTAGCGTTAAGGCGGCAACGCTCTAGGCGCAATACTGTCGCGCCGGAGCTGGCCGAGGGTGCCGCCGGGCCAGCAGGTGCCAGCCCAGCAGGGCGAGGCCGAGCAGTCCGGCGAGCAGCAGGGGCGCCGGACCATAGGCCTGGAGTCTGTCGAGCAGGGCCAGGATGTGTTCTTCGAACAGCTTTCCCAGGGCCAGGCCGGAGCCGATCCACAGGGTGGCGCCGCCCAGGTCGTAGGCCAGGAAGCGCCGCAGGGGCATGGCGCTGGCACCGGCGCTGAGGGTGGCGAGGGCCGCGGCGCCGGGGACGAACTTGGCCACCAGCAGCAGGCCGGGCAGGCGGGTAGCCGCCGGGACGTGGCCAGGCAGGTGGCGCAACAGCCAGGCGCCATGTCGCCGGCCGGCCCAGTACCAGAGCAGATCGGCCACGCCGGTGACCGCCACGGTAGCCAGCAGCGCCAGGAGCAATTCGGCTTCATCGGCCGCGGCGCCCATCACCACCAGCGACGGATAGGCCGGTACCGGCAGGCCCAGCTGTTCGCCAAAGACGTTCAGCGTCAGCCAGAGGGTGGCGTTACCGGCCACCAGGGAGGTCAGGGCTTGGGTGCTCATGGCGCGTTCTCGGCAAGGGGAGGCCGTTGGAGCGGCCTCCTAGCGCAAACAGGGCCTACGATTTCGCGAGCAAATCGTAGTCAGGGCATTTGCGGCAGTTCGTTGGGCCGCAGATCAAACACCAGCACCTCGGCGTCGGTGCCGTGGGCCAGCTGCAGTTCGCGCTCGCCGCGCAGCCTGGCGCCGTCACCGGCCTGCAGCAGGACGCCGTTCAGTTCCAGGCTACCGCGGGCGACGTGCACATAGGCATGGCGCTCGGGGGCCAGTTGCAGAGTGGCGCCTTCGCTGCCGTCGAACAGACCGGCGTAGACCCGGGCGTCCTGGCGCACTTCCAGCGAACCCTCGGCGCCGTCCGGCGAGATGATCAGGGCCAGGCGGCCACGCTTGGCCGCGGCGCTGAAGTGCTGCTGCTGGTAGCGCGGTTCGGCGCGGCGCACGTTGGGCACGATCCAGATCTGCAGGAAGTGCACGCTCTCGCGCTCCGAGTGGTTGTACTCGCTGTGACTGACGCCGCTGCCGGCGCTCATCAGCTGGACGTCACCGGGGCGGATCACCGAGCCGGTGCCCAGGCTGTCCTGGTGCTCCAGGGCGCCTTCGAGCACATAGGAGAAGATCTCCATGTCGCGGTGCGGATGCTCGCCGAAGCCCTGGCCTCCGGTCACGGTGTCGTCGTTGATCACCAGCAGGTCGGAGAAGCCCTGCTCCGCCGGATTGCGATAGCTGGCGAAGGAAAAGGTGTGGAAGGACTTGAGCCAGCCGTGGTTGGCGGCGCCGCGATCGGAAGCTTTACGAATGGCCAGCATGATGAGGCTCCTTGTCTGAGTGGGGCGCGGTCTGTTCCGACGCCATGGAAGTCATCCTACTGTGGCGCCTGGGTTTGATTAACGAGCTGGAAGGAGAATGGTCGTCCTGTTTTGGTTGACGATACCCCTGGCTGGCTGGCGTCACCTGCTGCTCCGCGCTCATTGAACCTGGCGCGGACGGGCCGGCCAGAGCCGGACGGTCAGCGCCAGCAGCGCGGTCGCCAGCGCCAGACCGGCGACGCCGCTCCAGCCCAGCCGCGCCAGCAGCAGGCTGCCCAGGGCCGCGCCGCTGGCCATGCCGATGAACATGCCGGTGAAGAGCACCGCGTTGAGCCGGCTGCGCGCCTCGGGTTCCAGGCCGTAGACCTGGGCCTGGTGGGCGATCAGGGTGGCCTGGACGCCCAGGTCGAAGATCACCGTCGCCAGCGCCAGCAGTACCAGACCGGCCACGCCCGGCAACCAGGGCAGCAGGAGCAGGCTGGCGAAGGCCAGGGCCGCCAGGCCGATGCCCAGCCGCGTCACCCATTCCGAGCCATGGCGATCCGCCAGGCGGCCGGCCCAGGGCGCGGCCAGGGCACCGGCGGCACCGGCCAGGCCGAAGGCGCCGGCGGCGGCGCTGCCCAGCTGGAAGGGCCCGGCGTGCAGATAGAGGGCGAGGGTCGACCAGAAGGCACTGAAGCCCACCGACAGCAGGCCTTGCGCCAGGGTCGCCCGGCGCAGCGCGGCATGCCGGCGCCAGAGCGCGCCCAGGGAGCCGAGCAGGGCCGGATAGCTGAGTCGGGTGGTGGCGGCGAAGGCGGGCAGGCCGCGCCACACCGCCACGCCGATGGCGGCGATGCTCAGGGCGGCGAGCAGATAGACCGCCCGCCAGCCAAACCACTCGCCCACCAGGCCGCTGACCACCCGGGACAGCAGGATGCCCAGCAGCAGGCCGGTCATCACCGTGCCGACGATGCGCCCGCGCGCGGCCGGCGGCGCCAGGGTCGCGGCGGCAGGGACCAGGTCCTGGGCCACGGTGGCGGCCAGCCCGGTCACCAGGCTGGCCAGCAGCAGCCCGTGCAGCCCCGGCGCCAGGCTGGCGCCCAGCAGCGCCAGCAGCAGCACGGCCAGCTTGGCCAGGATGATGCGGCGGCGGTCGAAGCGATCACCCAGGGGCGCCAGCAGCAGCAGCCCCAGGGCATAGCCGAGCTGGGTAAGGGTAGGGATCAGTCCCACGTCGGCGGCAGGTGCTGGCAGTGCGCCCGCGAGAATGCCGAGCAGCGGCTGGCTGTAATAGAGGTTGGCCACGCTCAGGCCGGCGCCGGTGGCCAGCAGGCCGAGCAGGGCAGGGGACAGGCTGGCAACTTGAGGTGAGGTGTGGCTATGCGGGAGTGGAATGTCGGTCATGGCGGTTCATCCGGTGGGAAGACGATGAACGCATTCTTCACCAGAGCCATCGCCACCTGTAGCCGAACGCCGGGTACAGGGGGTATACGTAGGCCGTATGAACACCACCTTTACCCATGATCGTCTCGATCTGCTGGAAACCTTCGTGCGCATCGTCGAGGCCGGCAGCCTGTCGGCGGCGGCACGCCAGCTCGGTACCACGCAGCCCACCGTCAGTCGGCGCCTGCAGGCGCTGGAGGCCGCGCTGCAGGTGCGCCTGGTGCAGCGCTCGACCCACGCCCTGCGCCTGACCGAGGACGGCCAGCGCTGCTATCGCCAGGCCCAGCAACTGCTCGGCGATTGGCAGGCCTTCGCCGCCGCCCTGCACGGCGCCCATGCCGAGCCCGAGGGACGGCTGCGGGTGGTGATGCCCCATGCCTTCGGCCAGGAGCAGTTGCTCGATCCGCTGGAGACCTATCTGCGGCGCTATCCGGGGATGCAGGTGGACTGGGTGCTCAGCGACCGGGCACCGAATTTCGTCGCCGATGGCGTCGACTGTGCCATCCGGGTGGGGGTGGTGGAGGATCCGGACACCGTGGCGGTGCGCCTGGGCGACGTCCAGCGCATCCTGGTGGCGGCGCCGGAGCTGGCGAGCGCCCTGCAGACACCCGAGGAGCTGACGGCGCTGCCCTGGATCGCCATGACCCAGTTCTACCAGACCGAACTGCGCCTGCAGCTGGGCGCCACTGGCGAAAGCCGGCTGGTCCCCTTGCGGCCACGGCTGGCCACCGAGAGCCTCTTTGTCGCCCGGCATGCCGCGGTGCGCGGCCTGGGCTGCGCGGCACTGTCGCACTGGATGGTGCGCGAGGACGTCGCTGCGGGGCGCCTGGTCCATCTGCTCCCCGAGTGGCAGGCCGCGCCCCTGCCGATCTATCTCATCTATCCCTATGCCCGCGTCTATCCGGCGCGACTGCGCCTGTTTCTCGAGCTGGTGCGCGAGGCCTGTGCCAGGATGCTGGATGTGACAGCGCCCGCCTGAACGCAAGGATCGGGCGGGCGCATCGAGCGAGGGCGATCAGGCGAGGCGGGCCGACCGCGCCGGCCGCCGGCCATCCAGGCTCAGGGCCCCGGCGCCGAAGGCGGCCACCTGCAGCAGGCCACCGGCGATGGCGACATTCTTGAGGAAGTGGATCAGCTGGTTCTGGTCGGCGAAGTTGTGGTGGAACACCAGGGCAGTCACCAGGGTGAAGGCGGCCATGGCCAGCGCCACCGGCCGGGTGCGATAGCCGATCAGCAGCAGGCTGGCGAGTCCCAGCTCCACCGCCAGGGCGCCGAGGTAGGCAAGGTCCGGGAAGGGCAGGCCCATGGCGGCGATGTAGCCCTTGGTGGCCGCCGGAGCGAGCAGTTTGCCCACGCCGCTGAACAGGAAGAGGCTGGCGAGCAGCAGGCGGCCGGTGGTGGCGGTGAGGGCTTGAGTGTTCATCGTCGACTGTCCTTGGTGAGGTCCGGCATCCGGTGTGGATGCGATGGGGCCAGGTTACTGTCCACCCTGAATTCGATTAAGTAGCCGTTCCGCGTTTCATAGTCTCTCAAGAGTTGACTATTTCCGGCGTACTGATCCGTACTGTGACCTGAATCCTTTCACCTGCACGCCACAGCACAGGCGTACAAAAACCAGCACAGACGTCCAAGGCCGCCCAGCGTCGTCCGGGTGAAAGTCCGCTCCATCGACGGCGCGGGGTCTTCTCGCAGCCGATTCTTTTCGCGGGAGGCTGGGCCATGGAACGCTTGCGACTGGATCTGGGACTCTTGTTCCTGCGCCTGGGTGGCGCCGGACTGCTCCTGGCGGTGCATGGTCTGCCCAAGTCGCTGCATTTCCGCCAGCAACTCGGCTTGATCGAGGACCCGTTGCACCTGGGTGCCTGGCCGACCCTGGGTTTCGCGGTTTTCGCCGAGGTCGTCTGCCCGCTGTTGATCGCCCTGGGCTGGGCGACGCGCCTGGCCTGCCTGCCGATCCTCGGCGTGCTGCTGATTGCGCTGCTGGTGGTGCATCCGCAGTGGTCCCTGGAAGAAGGCCAGTTCGGCTGGCTGCTGCTGGTGCTGTTCGGCACCCTGGCGCTCACCGGGCCGGGTCGCTATTCGCTGGAGGCGCGGCTGGCCAGGCGTCAAGCCACCCAGGGTGGTTTCGCGAGGGCGCTGTCATGAGTGCCGCACTCGGGCAGGACCTGCAGCAGGCCCACAGCCGCATCGTCACCCTGGTGATCCGCCACCAGCCCCTGGCCGACCAGCAGGACGCCTACCAGCGCTGGCTGCAGCGCGCGGTCACCGCCGCCCGCGCGGCCTGCGGCCACCTGGGCGTGGATGTCATCCCGCCGGCGGAGGAGGGCGCCGCCTTCACCACCCTGGTGCGCTTCGCCGACGTCGACCAGCTCCAGGCCTGGCTGGCCTCGCCCGAACGCCAGGCGCTGATCGCCGAGGTGGCGCCGCTGCTGCGCGAGGCCGATGCGCCCGAGGTGCATGCCGACGCCGAATTCTGGTTCAACCCGCCGCGCCCCGGCGTGCGCCCGCCGCCGGCCTGGAAGCAGGCGGTGCTGACCTACCTGGTCATCGCGCCCCTGACGATGCTGATCCCACCACTGTGGCAGCCGCTGTTCGCGCGCTATCCGCTGCTGGCCGGCACTGTGCCGAGCAACCTGCTGATCACCCTGTGCATCGTGCCGCTGGTGGTATTCCTGATCATGCCGAGGGTGAGCCGCCTGTGCGCGCCCTGGCTCAACGCCCGCTCGGGCGCCTTTTCCACTCCTTCCACCCACAGAGGCGAGCAACCATGAGCACCTTCACCACCCGCGACGGCGTCGAGATCTATTTCAAGGACTGGGGCAGCGGCAAGCCCGTGCTGTTCAGCCACGGCTGGCCGCTGGACGCCGACATGTGGGACTACCAGATGCACCATCTGGCCAGCCACGGCTATCGCGCCATCGCCTTCGACCGCCGCGGCTTCGGGCGCTCCGGCCAGCCGTGGAATGGCTATGACTACGACACCTTCGCCGATGACATCAAGGAGCTGATCGAGCACCTGGACCTACGCGACGTCACCCTGGTGGGCTTTTCCATGGGCGGGGGCGACGTCAGCCGCTACCTGGCGCGCCATGGCTCGGCGCGGGTCGCCAAGCTGGCGCTGCTCGGCGCCGTCACCCCGCTGTTCGGGCAGCAGCCGGACTTCCCCCAGGGCGTCGACCAGGGCGTCTTCGACGGTATCCGCGGTGGTCTGCTGAAGGACCGCGCCCAGTTCCTCGCCGACTTCGCCCCGGTGTTCTATGGCACCAACCAGGGCCAGACGGTCTCCGCGGGCGTCTTCACCCAGACCCTCAACATCGCCCTGCTGGCTTCGCTGAAAGGCACCCTGGATTGCGTCACCGCCTTCTCCGAGACCGACTTCCGGCCGGACATGGCCAAGATCGACGTGCCGACCCTGGTGATCCACGGCGACGCCGACCAGGTGGTGCCCTTCGCGACCACCGGCAAGCTGGCCGCCGAGCTGATCCGTGGCGCCGAGCTCAAGGTGTACGCCGGCGCCCCCCACGGCTTCGCGGTGACTCACGCCGAGCAGTTGAACCGCGACCTGCTGGCCTTCGTCGCCCGCTGAGCCTTCCCGGGCGCCTCGCGCCCGGACTTCTGATCCTGGTCCCGGAGGCCACATGCAACACGCCGATCTGATTCTGCACAACGGCAAGCTCCACACCGTCGATCCCGAGCGCCCCGAGGCGACCGCGGTCGCCATCAAGGACGGCGTCTTTCTTGCCGTGGGCAGCGACAGCGACGTCATGGCCCATCGCGGCCCGGGCACCCAGGTGGTCGACCTGCGCGGGCGCCGCGCCATCCCCGGCCTCAACGACTCCCACCTGCACCTGATCCGCGGCGGCCTCAACTACAACCTGGAACTGCGCTGGGAGGGCGTGCCCTCGCTGGCCGATGCCCTGCGCATGCTCAAGGACCAGGCCGAGCGCACCCCGGCGCCCCAGTGGGTGCGGGTGGTGGGCGGCTGGAACGAATTCCAGTTCGCCGAGCGCCGGCTGCCGACCCTGGAGGAGCTCAACCAGGCCGCGCCGGACACCCCGGTGTTCATCCTCCACCTCTACGACCGGGCACTGCTCAACCGCGCCGCCCTGCGTGTCGTGGGCTACACCAAGGACACGCCCAATCCGCCAGGTGGCGAGATCCAGCGCGATGCCCGCGGCGAGCCCACCGGCATGCTCATCGCCCGGCCCAATGCCATGATCCTCTACGCCACCCTGGCCAAGGGGCCCAAGCTGCCGCTGGAATACCAGGTCAACTCCACCCGCCAGTTCATGCGCGAGCTCAATCGCCTGGGCCTGACCAGCGCCATCGACGCCGGCGGCGGCTTCCAGAACTACCCGGACGACTACCAGGTGATCCAGGAACTGGCCGATGCCGACCAGCTCACCGTGCGCATCGCCTACAACCTCTTCACCCAGCGGCCCAAGGAAGAGCTGACCGACTTCAGGAACTGGACCAGCAGCGTCACCCTGCACCAGGGCACCGACTTCCTCCGCCACAACGGCGCCGGCGAGATGCTGGCCTTCTCCGCGGCCGACTTCGAGGACTTCCTCGAACCGCGCCCGGACCTGCCGCCCACCATGGAGGCCGATCTGGAACCGGTGGTGCGTCACCTGGTGGAGCAGCGCTGGCCGTTCCGCCTGCACGCCACCTACGACGAATCCATCTCGCGCATGCTCGACGTCTTCGAGCGGGTCAACCGCGACGTGCCCTTCAACGGGCTGCCCTGGTTCTTCGACCACGCCGAGACCATCAGTTCGCGCAACATCGAGCGGGTCAAGGCCCTCGGCGGCGGCATCGCCATCCAGGACCGCATGGCCTTCCAGGGCGAATACTTCGTCGACCGCTATGGTGCCCAGGCCGCCGAGCAGACCCCGCCGATCCAGCGGATGCTCGCCGAAGGCGTACCGGTAGGGGCGGGGACCGATGCCACCCGCGTCTCCAGCTACAACCCCTGGACCTCGCTGTACTGGCTGGTCAGCGGCCGTACCGTCGGCGGCCTGGCGCTCTACCAGGAAGGCCTGCCACGGGCCACCGCCCTGCAGCTGTTCACCCAGGGCAGCGCCTGGTTCTCCTCGGAACAGGGCAAGAAGGGCCAGCTGCGGGTAGGCCAGCTGGCCGATGTGGCGGTGCTCTCGGCGGACTTCTTCACGGTCGAGGAAGAGGCCATCAAGCACCTGGAGTCGGTGCTGACCGTGGTCGGTGGTCGTATCGTCCATGGCGCCGAGGAATTCGATCGCCTGGGTCCGCCGCCCCTGCCCGTCACCCCGGACTGGTCGCCGGTGGTCAAGGTGCCCGGCCACTGGAAGCCCGGTGCGCCCCTGCAGGCCGCCGTGCACCAGTGCGCCGGCGCCTGTTCCGTGCATGGCCACGGCCATGAGCGGGCGCGCCAGAGCCGGGTGCCGGTCAGCGACTTCAGTGGCTTCTGGGGCGCCTTCGGCTGCTCCTGCTTCAGCTTCTGAGGAGCGTCCGCCATGACCGCCGCCGCCCTGACTTCCACCACCGCCTCGCCCTGGCAGCCCCTGCGTCAGCGCACCTTCCGCTGGCTGTGGCTGGCCAGCATCGCCTCCAACATCGGTACCTGGATGCACGAGGTGGGCGCCGGCTGGTTGATGACCTCGTTGTCGGCCAGTCCTCTGGCGGTGGCCCTGGTCCAGGTGGCGGGGGCGCTGCCGATGTTCCTGCTGGCACTGCCGGCCGGCGCCCTGGCCGACATGGTCGACCGCCGTCGCTACCTGCTCGGCGTGCAGCTGTGGATGGCCGCGGTGGCCCTGGCTCTGGCCGGGCTGACCCTGGCCGGCTGGATGACCGTGCCGCTGCTGCTGGGCCTGACCCTGGCCATGGGCGTGGGCACGGCGCTGATGCTGCCGGCCTGGTCGGCGCTGACCCCCGAGCTGGTCGATAAAAGCGAGTTGCCCGCGGCCATCGCCCTGTCCAGCCTGGGCATGAACGTGGCCCGTGCCCTCGGCCCGGCGCTCGCCGGGGTGCTGGTCAGCCTGACCGGTCCCTGGCTGACCTTCGCCCTCAATGCCGTTTCCTTCCTTGCCGTGATCGTCGCGCTCCTGACCTGGCGACGCCAACCTGCAGCCGCCGTGCTGCCCGCGGAGCGCCTGCTGGGCGCCGTCCGGGTCGGCCTCCGCTATGCCCGCAGCTCGCTCCAGCTGCAGGTGGTGCTGGCCCGGACCGCCGCGTTTTTCCTCGGCGCCAGCGCCGGCATGGCCCTGTTGCCACTGCTGGTGCGCCAGGCCCTGCAGGGTACCGCCCTGGATTTCGGCATCCTGCTCGGGTGCGTCGGCCTGGGTGCCATCGGCGGCGCCATGCTCCTGCCGCGGCTGCGCGAACGGCTGTCCAGCGACCTGCTGGTGGCGGGTGCCAGTGCGCTCTATGCCGGGGTCCTGCTCGGCCTGGCCTGGATTCGCGACTTCGCTTGGCTGCTGCCGGTCATGCTGGTCAGCGGCCTGGCCTGGATCGCCGTGCTCTCCAGCCTGCAGGTGGCGGCCCAGACCGTCGTGCCCGCCTGGGTGCGCGCCCGTGCCCTGGCCGTCTACATCCTGGTGTTCTTTGGCACCAGCGCCCTGGGCGGCTTGCTCTGGGGCGCCCTGGCCAGTCACTTCTCCCTGAGTCTTGCCCTGAGCGCGGCGGCCGGGGTGCTGCTGGCCGGCATCGGGCTGACCTGGCGCCTGCGCTTGCCGGTCACCCCGGCCGCAGATATCGCCCCTTCGCTGCACTGGCCGGCGCCGATCCTCGACGACTCCCTGGATCGCGAGCGTGGCCCGGTGATGGTCACCCTGGAGTACGACATCGCCCCCGAGCATGGTCCGGCCTTTCGCCAGGCCATGCAGGCGGTGGGCGCCATGCGCCGACGCAACGGCGCCTTCTCCTGGGCCTTGCTGCAGGACAGCGCCGAACCACGCCGCTGGCAGGAATTCTTCTGCGACGAATCCTGGCTGGAACACCTGCGCCACCACCACCGCGTCACCCAGGGCGAACAGCGCCTGGAAGCGGCGGCGCGCCAGTACCAGACCCCCGGCGTACCCGTCGCTATTCGCCATCTCCTGGGCGGCGCCTGATGCCGCCCTTCACCCGCAACCCCCAAACCCACTCCCTGAGGACTCCACCATGAGCAAGCCCTACAACCGTCTCGACAAGAACGATGCCGTCGTCCTGCTGATCGACCACCAGGCCGGTCTGATCTCGCTGGTCCAGGATTTCACCCCCAGCGACTTCAAGAACAACGTCCTGGCCCTGGCCAACAGCGCCAAGTTCTTCGGCCTGCCCACCATCCTCACCACCAGCTTCGAGCAGGGCCCCAACGGCCCGCTGGTGCCCGAGCTAGTCGAGCTGTTCCCCGAGGCGCCGTACATCGCCCGCCCCGGCCAGATCAACGCCTGGGACAACGAAGACTTCGTCGCCGCCATCAAGGCCACCGGCCGCAAGCAGCTGATCATCGCCGGCGTGGTGACCGACGTCTGCGTGACCTTCCCGGCCCTGGCGGCCATCGCCGAAGGCTTCGACGTCTTCGTGGTGACCGATGCCTCCGGCACCTTCGACAAGACCGTGCAGCAGGCTGCCTGGGCGCGCATGAGCGCCGCCGGCGTGCAACTGATGAACTGGTTCAGCGTGGCCTGCGAGCTGCACCGCGACTGGCGCAACGACATCGAGGGCCTGGGTGCCCTGCTGTCCAACCACATCCCCAACTACCGCAACCTGATGACGAGCTACGCCAAGCTGGCCGCCAAGTAAGAGCCTATCCAAAGTCTGCTGCGCGTCGGCCAAACGGCGTTGAAGAGGCCTTCGGAATGCTCATTTACTATTTGTAAACTCCGCTTCCTCAGGCCTCTTCGCCTTGTTTGGCTCTAGCTCGCGAGACTTTGAACAGACTCTAAGGTAACGACAGTCAGGCGCCCCTCCCGGCGCCTGACCTTCGCGGAGGGATGCCGTGAACCGCAACGACCTGCGCCGCATCGACCTGCACCTGCTGGTGGTGTTCGAAAGCCTGATGCACGAGCGCAATCTCACCCGCACCGCGGAAAAGCTCTTTCTCGGCCAGCCGGCCATCAGTGCCGCCCTGGTGCGCCTGCGGCAATTCTTCGACGACCCCCTGCTGGTACGCAGTGGGCGGGCGATGGAGCCCACGCCGCGGGCCCTGGCCATTCTCGAACGGCTGCGCCCGGCGCTGGACGGCCTGTCCAATGCCTTGAGCGAGGTCGACGACTTCGACCCCGGCGCCAGTCGCGCGGTGTTTCGCCTGGGCATGTCCGACGACGTCGAGTGCGGCCTGCTGCCGCCGCTGCTGGCCCATCTGCGCGAGGTGGCGCCGCACTGTGTGCTGGTGGTGCGCAACGCCAACTTCCTGCTGCTGCCCGGCCTGCTGGCCAGTGGCGAGGTGTCCCTGGGCATCAGCTACACCACCCAGCTGCCGGCCAACGCCAGGTGCCGTACCCTGAGGCACATCCGCGCCCTGGTGGTGCGCGCCGACCGCGATCCCGCGCCCCTGACCCTGGATGACTATTGCGCGCGGCCCCATGTGCTGGTGTCGATGTCCGGCGATCTCTGCGGCAACATCGACGACGACCTGGCGCGCCTCGGCCGCAGTCGCAAGGTGGCCCTGGGCGTACCCCACTTCAACGGTCTCGGCGCCCTGCTGGCCGGCAGCGAATTGCTCGCCACGGTGCCCGACTACGCCGCCCGGGCGCTGGCTGCGGGCGGCGGCCTGCGCATCGAGGAACCACCGTTTCCCATCGTCCCGGCCAAACTGTCGCTGGTCTGGCGCGCGGCCCAGGACCAGGATCCGGGCGAGCGCTGGCTGCGCGGCGAGATCATCAGATTCATGGGCGAACCGGCTGCGTGAGCCCAGCCGGCTGCTCGGCCACCGCTCCGGAAATCTGCATGCCACGGGTCTCCTTGCCGAAGGCCACGAAGAGGATGATCAGCAGCGCCACGGTGCCTGCCACCAGCGCCATGGCCAAGCCATAGTTGCCGCCGTGGGCCGCTGCGATATGCGCCTGCAGGGTAGCGTTGACCGAGGCCAGCAGGTTGCCCATCTGGTAGACGAAGCCCGGCAGCACGGCGCGCACATTGCCCGGCACCAGTTCGTTGAGATAGGTGGGCACCACGCCCCAGGCGCCCTGCACCATGAATTGCATCAGGAAGGCGCCGATGCCCAGCGTCCAGGAGCCGCTGGAGAAGGCCCACAGGGGCAGGACCGGCAACGACAGCAGTGCGGCTAGCATGATCGCCTTCTTGCGGCCGATGCGTTCCGACAGCGAACCGAAGAGCACGCCGCCGAGCATCGCCGCGATGTTGTAGCCGATGGCGATCAGACTCACGGTATGGGCATCGAACTGGTGCTGCACCTTGAGGAAGGTGGGATAGAGGTCCTGGGTGCCGTGGCTGAAGAAATTGAAGCAGGCCATCAGCAGCACCATGTACAGGCAGATCTTCCAGTGCTGGCGCAGGATTGGCAGCAGGGCAGTACTCTCCTTGCGCTCGCGCGCGGCCAGCCACACCGGCGACTCCGGCACCTTGAAGTAGATGAAGGGCAGCAGCAGGACCGGCAGGGCGCCGATCAGGAACATGCCGCGCCAACCCACCGTGGTGAAGAACAAGCCGAAGACGATGGAGGCGAGCAGGTAGCCGCAGGGATAGCCGGCCTGGAAGATCCCCGACATCAGCCCGCGCGCGCGATCGGGGATGGTTTCCATCGCCAGCGACGAAGCCACGCCCCAGACCCCGCCCATGGCCACGCCGTAGAGAAGACGGAAAGCCATGAACGCCATGAAGGTCGGCGACCAGGCGGACAGCAGCTCGAAGACCGAGAACAGCACGATGTTGAGCATCAAAATCGGCCGGCGCCCATGCCGCTCGGCCAGGCGCCCGAAGATCAGGGCGCCTATCGGACGCACCGCCAGGGTCAGCATGATCGACAGGGAGACATCGGTCACCGAGTTGTGGAAATACGTCGACAGGTTGCTGAGGACGAAGACCAGGATGAAGAAGTCGAATGCATCCATCGTCCAGCTGGCAAAGGTGGCGAAGGCCACGTTGCGCTGTGTAGAAGTCCAGGTAGACATGGCCAATCTCCTTGCTCGAAGGGCTGTCGACGCCCTGGCGGCTCGCGGGGTCAGTGGGGAGGCAGCCTTGGTTGTAGTGGTTGTATCGCTAGCCTCTCCCCGGAGCGCTTACGAGAACCTTAAGGTGAGCATCACAAAAGTCCGCGCCTGACCGGAGACGTCCGGGGGCACCATCAGCCGCGTCGATAAGCGCTATCCGCCGGTACGATTTATGGACGAGGGCGTTGGCTTCTTACGATGGCTCCATATTGTTTGGAGCCACTCCCATGTCCCTCGCCGCCCTTCGCAATACCCTCCGCCTGCTGGCCTGCGCCGGCTCGCTCGCCCTCCTGGCCGGCTGTGCCAGCTCCCACACCGCCTACCTGCAGGATGGCCGCACCGCCTACCTGGTGCAGTGCAACGGGGTATTCGGCAGCTGGTCCGGCTGCGCGGGCGAAGCTGCCGAGCGTTGCGCCACCGGCAGCTATCAGGTGCTGGCCCGCAACCACCTTGACGGCGCCAGCGAGGCGGAAGCCGAGGCCAGCATTGCCGGCCAGTCCTATCCGGTACGCAATCTGCTGGTGCAGTGCCAGGGCGAGCAGCTGGCCTGGCGGGTGGGCACCTTCGTCCGCCGGCTGCCGGTTAGCGAGGGTTGAGGGCAGGTCGGCAGGCTGTCGAGCGTTTCACAGCGGCTGAACACCTGCTCGGTTCTCCTCTCCCTCTATGAGAGGGTTGGGGTGAAGGCGCGCCCCGCACACTGAAGTCACTCCCGGAAAAGGCTGCGCCGTTTTCCAGGCTACGGCTCCGATAGAGCTGAACGCCTGCTCGAATAACCCCCTCTCCCTCCGGGAGAGGGTTGGGGTGAGGGCACGCCCTGCACACTGAAGTCAGTCCCGGAAAAGGCTGCGCCGTTTTCCAGGCTACGGCTCCGATAGAGCTGAATGCCTGCTCGAACAACCCCCTCTCCCTCCGGGAGAGGGTCGGGGTGAGGGCACGCCCTGCACACAGCGACGTCACCCCTGGAAAAGGCTCAGGCCATGGCTGCGATAGACCGTAGGCGCGGTCGCATCGACTGGCCACCAGGATCGCGGACCAAGAAGCGCCTCGTGCCCCAGGGGGCCGTCACCGGACCATACTCCGGCACGTAGCCCGCGCATCACCTCAACGGCTGCACGGCCCGCTGGTAAGTGGGGCTAATCCACCAGGGCCTCTTCCAGGACCTTGAGAAATTCCCGCGTCGCCGGCGTCGGCAGCGGCGACCAGATGGCATGGACGTTGCGCTGCGGGGCATCGCTGACCGGCACCCGGGCCAGGCCGGCAAAGGTGCTGGCGATACTCTGGGGCACCAGTCCGATCGCCAGGCCACGACGGACGAAGCGTTCCAGCAGCTGCATGTTGCCCGTCTCGAAACGCACCCGATGGGGCAGGCCCAGGGCGGCGAAGGCCTCGTCGGTCTGCCGCCGGGCGCCGCTGCCGGCGGGCAGGTCCACCAGCGGCAGATCCACCAGCTCGTGCAGCGACAGCCTTTCCCGCCCCGCCAGGGCGTGCGCGGCCGGCAGCACTGCCACCAGTTCCTCGCTGAGCAGTAGGCGGCTGGCCACCGCCTCCAGGGCCACCTGGCGCGACAGGCCGATCAGGGCGAAATCCAGTTGTCGCTCGCGCACCGCCGCCAGCAGCGTCTCGCTCTTGTCCTGGCGCAGCCGGATGTCCACCTGGGGATGGCGGGCATGGAAGGTGGCCAGCAACTCGACGATATCCAGGCGTGGCACCGAGGAGATCAGGCCCAGTGTCAGGGTGCCGCGAATGGCGCCGACCGCGGCGGCCACGTCCTGCTGCAGCCTTTCCACCGCCGCCAGCGCCTGCCGCGCCTGGACCAGTAGCGCTTCGCCGGCGGGGGTGAGGCGCACCTGCCGCGGCAGGCGTTCGAACAGGGTGGCGCCCAGTTCGGCTTCCAGGCGGGCGATCTGGTGACTGAGCGCCGACTGCACCACATGGCAACGCTCGGCGGCGCGGGTGAAGTGGCGCTCCTCCGCCAGGGCGACGGCGAATTCCAGTTGCTTGAGATTCATGGCGCTATCTTGAAATGAGATCGAAACCATCTTAACGATTCATTTAACCGATGGCTGCCGTTGTCCGATACTGACCAGCCTTTCCCATGCCGGAACCTTGCGGATGTCGACTCCCACGCCTCCTCTCAGCCGCTGGCTGACCTTGCTCATGGCCGTCGCCACCGGTATCGCGGTGGCCAGCAACTACTACAACCAGCCGTTGCTGCACACCATCGCCCAGCGCTTTGACCTCAGCTACACCCAGGCCGGCAGCATCGTCACCACCGCCCAGCTCAGCTACGCCGCCGGGCTCCTGCTGCTGGTGCCCCTGGGCGATCTGCTGGAGCGCCGCCGGCTGATCGTCACCATGAGTGTGATCGCCGCCGCCGGCCTGGCCCTGAGCGCCACCGCCACCAGTCTGACCTGGCTGCTAGTGGGCACCGCCATGACCGGACTCTTCTCGGTGGTGGCCCAGGTGCTGGTGCCCTTCGCCGCGACCCTGGCCGCGCCGGAGCAGCGGGGTAGGGCGGTGGGCACGGTGATGAGCGGCCTCATCCTCGGCATCCTGCTGGCCCGCACCGTGGCCGGGGCGCTCTCGTCCCTGGGCGACTGGCGCGCACCGTCTATGCCGTGGCGGCCGGTCTGATGCTGGCGACCGCCCTGGCCCTGCGCCTGGCGCTGCCGCGCTATCAGCAGTCGGCGGGCCTGAGCTATCCACGGCTGCTGGGTTCGGTGTTCGTGCTCTTGCGCGACGAACCCATGCATCGTCTGCGCACCCTGCTGGGCTGTCTGGGCTTCGCCGTCTTCGCGGTGTTCTGGACGCCCCTGGCCTTTCTGCTCGCCGCCGAACCCTATGGCTTCAGCGACGGTACCATCGGCCTGTTCGGTCTCGCCGGCGCGGTGGGCGCCCTGGCCGCCAACCTGGCCGGGCGCATGGCCGACCAGGGCAAGGGTGGTCTCGCCACCAGCATCGGGCTGGCTTCCCTGACCCTGGCCTGGCTGCCCCTGGCCTTCGCCCAGCAGTCGCTGGCGGCGCTGCTGGTCGGCATCCTGGTGCTGGATCTCGCCGTGCAGCTCAGCCACGTCAGCAACCAGAACGTGGTCTATCGCCTGCGCCCGGAAGCCCGTAGTCGCCTCAACGCCGGCTACATGACCGGCTACTTCCTCGGCGGCTCCCTGGGTTCGCTGCTGTCGGCGCGGCTGTACGAGCACTTTGGCTGGACCGGCGTCAGCCTGGCCGGCTGCCTGCTGGCCGCCACGGCGCTGGCCGTCTGGTACCTGTTCCTGCTGCGCCAGCGTCAGGCGCGGGCCTGAGCGCCATCATCAGCGCGGTCGATGATCGCTATCCCGCGGGACGATTTCTAGGCGCGGGGTGGGCTGGCGACAATGAGTCCACACCCACCCGACACAGGTACTCGCCATGAAAGCTCTCACCGCTCTGTTCGCCGCCACTCTGCTCACCACCGCCATCGCCCAATCCGCCCAGGCCGAGGAAAGCGCCCTGCGCCCCCTGGGTTCGCTGATCGAAAAGCACCAGCAGCAGGATCGCACCCTGGCCGAGAACGGCACCGAGCGCAGCCTGCAGCCGTCGATCCAGCGCCAGCAGCAGCGTCTCGACCCGCGGCGTGCCCTGGCTGAAAACGGCGCCGAGCGCAGTCTGCAGCCGGCGATCCAGCGTCAGCAGCAGCGTCTGGATGGCCAGCGCCTGGCTGCCGACGGCGCCGAGCGAACCCTCCAGCAGTGGCCCCAGCGTCAACCGACCCGCGGCGCCGTAGCGTGAGTCGGCCCGACCGTCAGGCGGTCGCGCAGATAGTCCGAGAACAGCTGGACGATGCGCGCCGACTGACGATGCTGGGGATAGACCGCATAGACCGCCGCGCTGGGCAGGGCAAAGTCTTCCAGCACCTGCACCAGCGCCCCTGAGGCCAGCGCCGCGCCGATGATGAAGGTCGGCAGCACCGCGATGCCCTGACCGGCGATGGCCGCGTCCCGCACCACCTCTCCGTTGTTGGCCCTGAGCTGACCCTGCATGGGCAGCACCAGCGGCTTGCCTCCGCGCTGAAAGCGCCATTCCACCTGGTGACCATGGCCATAGAGCAGACAGCTGTGCTCGGCCAGATCCTCCGGTTGCAGCAGCGGCGGCGCCTTCTTTAGATAATCCGGACTGGCACAGGTCACCAGCTGCATCTCGGTCAGTCGCTTGGCGATCAGACTGGAATCGGCCAGGGTGCCGATGCGGATCGACATGTCGTAGCCCTCGGCGAGCAGATCCACCGCCCGGTCATTGAGATCCAGCTCCAGGCGGATCTGCGGATAGGCCGAGAGAAAATCCGGCAGCAGGGGACTCAGGTGCAGGGTGCCAAAGGTCATGGGCGCACTGACTCTCAGCACCCCCTGGGGCACCGTCCGCCGGCTGGAGAGCAACTCCTCGGTGTCGTTGACGTCTTCGAGGATCTTCACCGCTCGCTCGTAGAGCAGCATCCCCAGCTCGGTCGCCTGCAGACGCCGCGTGGTGCGGTTGATCAACCGCACGCCAAGACTTTCCTCCAGCAACAGGGTCCGCCGGCTGACGTATTGCTTGGACAGCCCCAGCTTGTCGGCGGCGGCGGTGAAGCTGGCCCTCGTTCAGGGTGGTGACGAACAGGCGCAGGTCTTCGAAATTCATGGCGGCATCCAGGCAGCGGGAGACGTTCGACGGCGGTCGGATCGCCGTCATTGTGCCAAATCGCCAGGCGTCCGGTGTCAGCCAGGCCGTTGGCGAACGGGCAAAAGAAAACCCCCTCGCCACCTTGCGGTGAGGAGGGGGTTCTGGCGTTCGCCGTCGCTTAGACGTTGAAGCGGAAGTGCATGACGTCACCGTCCTTGACGATGTACTCCTTGCCTTCCAGGCGCCACTTGCCGGCTTCCTTAGCGCCGTTCTCGCCCTTGAAGGCGATGAAGTCGGCATAGGCCACCACTTCGGCGCGGATGAAGCCCTTCTCGAAATCGGTGTGGATGGCGGCGGCCGACTGGGGCGCGGTGGCGCCGACGCGGACGGTCCAGGCACGGACTTCCTTCACCCCGGCGGTGAAGTAGGTCTGCAGGTTGAGCAGTTCGTAGCCGGCGCGGATCACCCGGTTCAGGCCCGGCTCTTCCATGCCCATGGACTCGAGGAACATCTGCTTTTCCTCGTCGTCGTCCAGTTCGGCGATTTCCGCCTCGATCTTGTTGCAGACCGGCACCACCACGGCGCCTTCTTCTTCGGCGATGGCCCGGACCACATCCAGGTGCGGGTTGTTCTCGAAGCCGTCTTCGGCGACGTTGGCGATGTACATCACCGGCTTGCTGGTCAGCAGGTGGAAGCTGCGCACCAGGCGCTTCTGCTCCTCGTCCAGGCCCTTCAGCAGGCTGCGGGCAGGCTTGCCGGCCTCGAAGTGCGGAATCAGCTGTTCCAGCAGGGCCTTCTGCGCCAGGGCTTCCTTGTCACCGCCCTTGGCGTTGCGGGTCACGCGTTGCAGCTGCTTCTCGCAGCTGTCGAGGTCGGCGAAGATCAGCTCCAGGTCGATCACCTCGATGTCCCGCTTGGGATCCACCGAATTCGACACGTGGATGACGTTCTCATCTTCGAAGCAGCGCACCACGTGGGCGATGGCGTCGGTCTCGCGGATGTTGGCGAGAAACTTGTTGCCCAGACCTTCACCCTTGGAGGCGCCGGCCACTAGCCCGGCGATGTCGACGAACTCCATGGTGGTGGGGATCACCCGCTCGGGTTTGACGATCTCCGCCAGGGCGTTCAGTCGCGCATCGGGCATGGGCACGATGCCGCTGTTGGGCTCGATGGTGCAGAAGGGAAAGTTTTCTGCCGCGATACCAGATTGGGT
The DNA here is from genome assembly GCF_031453735.1 of Pseudomonas sp. SORGH_AS_0199. NCBI lineage: Bacteria > Pseudomonadati > Pseudomonadota > Gammaproteobacteria > Pseudomonadales > Pseudomonadaceae > Pseudomonas > Pseudomonas sp. SORGH_AS_0199. The sequence continues at coordinate 4,965,791 of NZ_JAVJAE010000001.1, read as the reverse complement.
CAGGGCATTGAACAGAGTGGACTTGCCGACGTTGGGCAGGCCGACGATGCCGCAATTGAATCCCATGGTGTGTGTCCTCGCGGAAGAAAAGGAAGAGGGTAGGGTAGGTCAGGCCTTGCGGCTGTGCAGGCGTTGCATGGCGCGGGTCAGGTCGCCGGTCAGCAGCTCCGGAACCACCTCCAGGGCGGCATCGATGCTGGTGTCGAGCAGGTCCTGCTCGCTGCGCGGTGCGCGGCCCAGCACGAAGTTGGAGACCAGGCTGGCATGCCCCGGATGGCCGATGCCCAGGCGCAGACGCTGGAAGCCGTTCTGATTGCCGAGCTGGGCGATGATGTCGCGCAGTCCGTTGTGCCCCCCATGGCCGCCGCCGGTCTTGAGGCGTGCGGTGCCGGGTGGCAGGTCGAGTTCATCGTGGGCCACCAGGATGGCTGCCGGCGGGATGCGGAAAAAGCCGGCGAGCGCCGCCACGGCCTGGCCGCTGCGGTTCATGTAGGTGGTGGGGATGAGTAGACGAACATCGTTGCCCGCGTGGCGGAAGCGCCCCACCAGGCCATGATACTTGCGGTCGACAGCCAGGCTCGCGCCCTGGGCGGCTGCCAGTCGCTCAACGAAAAGGGCCCCTGCATTGTGCCGAGTCTGGTCGTATTCGGGGCCCGGATTACCCAGGCCGACGATCAGTTGGACGGCAGTCATGTCAGGAGCCCTTCTCTTTCAGGCGTGCGAGAACTTACTCGGCAGCGCCTTCTTCGGCAGCGCCGTCAGCAGCTTCTTCACGGATGCGCGGCATGTGGATGCTGGCAACCGGCAGATCGCTGCCGTGGGCCAGGGACACCAGCTCGACGCCAGCCGGGACGTTCAGGTCGCTCAGGTGAACGATCTGGTCCAGGGCGACCTTGGCCATGTCGACTTCGATGAATTCCGGCAGGTCTTTCGGCAGGCAGGAAACTTCGACTTCGTTAATGGTGTGCAGGATCTCGCCACCCTGTTGCTTCACGCCCACGGAGGTTTCCTGGTTCATGAAGTGCAGGGGCACGTGAGCGGTCAGCTTCTGACCGGCGATGACGCGCAGGAAGTCGGCGTGCATGACGTAGCCCTTGGAGGGGTGACGCTGCAGGGCCTTGACCAGCACGCTTTCGTTGCTGCCATCAACCTTCAGGGTGATGACGCTGGCGAAGGCGGCTTCGCTTTCCAGCATCTTGGCCAGGTCTTTGCCGACCAGGGTGATGGACGTCGGAGCCTTGTCGCCACCGTAGATCACGGCGGGAACGTTACCGGCATTACGACGCAGGCGGCGGCTCGCACCTTTCCCCAGGTCGGAACGCACTTCGGCATTCAGAGTGAAATCAGACATTGTGAATCTCCAGGATAAGGAATCGGCAGACCGGGACTTGCGACCAGTTCCATGGCCCTACCGACTAAAAAGCCCCGGTAGACCGTCACGGCCTTCCGGGGCGCTTCCAGAGCGGCTGTTCCTTAACGGAACATCGCGCTGATGGATTCTTCGTTACTGATCCGGCGTACCGCCTCGGCCACCACCGGCGCGATGTCCAGTTGGCGAATACGGCTGCAGGCCTGAGCCGCGGCGGACAGCGGAATGGTGTTGGTCACCACCAGCTCGTCCAGCACGGAGTTGTCGATGTTCTCGATGGCCCGACCCGACAGCACCGGGTGGGTGCAGTAGGCCAGGACCTTGGCGGCGCCGTGTTCCTTCAGGGCCTTGGCCGCGTGGCACAGGGTGCCGGCGGTATCGACCATGTCGTCGACCAGCACGCAGGTGCGGTCCTGGATGTCACCGATGATGTGCATCACTTCCGACTGGTTGGCCTTGGGACGACGCTTGTCGATGATCGCCAGGTCCACACCCAGACTCTTGGCCACGGCACGCGCACGCACCACACCGCCAATGTCCGGGGAGACGATCATCAGATTTTCGAAACGCTGGTCTTCGATGTCATCCACCAGGGCGGGGGAGCCGTAGATGTTGTCCACGGGAATATCGAAGAAGCCCTGGATCTGGTCGGCGTGCAGATCGACGGTGAGCACGCGATTGATGCCCACCACGGTCAGCATGTCGGCCACGACCTTGGCGGTGATGGCGACGCGTGCGGAACGCGGACGGCGATCCTGGCGGGCATAACCGAAATAGGGGATGACTGCGGTGATACGAGTGGCCGAGGAGCGGCGGAAGGCATCGGCCATCACCACCAGTTCCATCAGGTTGTCGTTGGTCGGCTCGCAGGTGGGCTGGATGATGAAGACATCCTTGCCCCGCACGTTCTCGTTGATTTCGACGCTGATCTCGCCATCGGAGAATTTTCCGACGGAGACGTCACCGAGAGGGATATGCAGCTGGCGCACGATGCGCCGTGCCAGATCGGGGTTGGCGTTCCCCGTGAAGACCATCATCTTGGACACGCTGCAGTTCCTGCGGCTTGAGGTGGGTCTTGGAAGGAAAATGGCAGGGGCGGCTGGATTCGAACCAACGCATGGCAGGATCAAAACCTGCTGCCTTACCGCTTGGCGACGCCCCTGTATCTTGCAGAGTACTAGCTGTACTCATTCTCTGGTCAGGCTTGCCAGCGCCCGGTGCAACATGGAAGTGTTGCTACCTTTGGCCACGAAGCCTGGAAGTGATGCTGGTAGCTGGCTAGCTACTGTATCAGCTTCGGTCTTATTTGGAAAGCTTCCAAATATGCAACCTCCAGTGCCGGTTAATCTAGCTGAAACAAATTTGTTTAGCAAGATCAAAGCGTTACGAATTTCTGGGTAACGCCTTTCGACCGTACTCTGGCAGTCGTTTCGACCTGACCACTTGAGAACGGCGCAAACTTTAATGGCGGGAGTGTCCCGTGTCAACAGCGGATCTGAAAAAATTTCTGCTGTACTTACAGAGACTTGCGGCACGGCCACGAGATACCAGGGTTCCGGGGGGGTGACCGGGGTGAGCTTTTCCCCCACGCCCTCGGCGAAGGCGGCCTGGCCGCGGACGAATACCGGCACATCGGCGCCCAGGCGCAGCCCCAGCGCCGCCAGGTCGTCGAGGCTGGCGCCCAGGCCCCAGAGATGATTCAGGCCAAGCAGGGTGGTGGCGGCATCCGAACTGCCGCCACCGATGCCACCGCCCATGGGCAGCCGCTTGGTCAGCCAGAGGTCGGCGCCTTTGGTCGTGGCGCTTTCCTGCTGCAGCAGCCGGGCGGCGCGCAGGATGAGATTCTGCGCGGGGGCGACGCCCGGCAGACCGTCGTGCAGTTGCAATTCGCCGTCATCCCGTCCGGCAAAGCCCAGGTCGTCGCCCCAGTCGAGAAACTGGAACAGCGTCTGCAGCTCGTGATAGCCGTCCGCGCGGCGACCGAGGATGTGCAGGAACAGATTGAGCTTGGCCGGCGCCGGCAGGGTGAAGGCAGGCGCCGCGGTCATTTGCCCAGCTCGCGCGGCTGCCAGGTCTTCACCACCAGGATGACTTCCAGGTCCTTGCCGGTGAGCTTGAGGCGTTCGGGCAGGGTGTAGCCGTTCTGCTCGGTGTAGCGGGTGTATTCGACGGTCCAGCCGTCCTGTACCAGGCGTGCCAGGTGGCTGTCGGCGTCCAGGGTCAGCTGGCTGCGACTGTCCGGCGCCGGCAGGCCGCGCACCCACCAGAGCAGGTGCGAGACCGGCAGGCGCCAGCCGAGTTGCTGTTCCAGCAGGGCTTCGGGGGAATCGGCCTGATAGCTGCCCTGGCCGGAGACATCGAGGGTGACGGCGCCCGGACGGCCGGTGAGTCGGGTGGCGCCGCGGCCCAGGGGGCCGGCCAGGCGGATGTCGTAATAGTCCTGGCGCTGCAGCCAGAACAGGGTGCCACTGCCGGAATCGCGCGGGGCGCGGATGCCGACCTTGCCGTCGATCTGCCAGCCGTCGAGGGCGGCGATACGTTTTTTATGAGCCTGCCACTGGGCGGCATTGCCCTGGCCTTCCACGGCCTCCTGGCGAGAGGTGCTGGCGCAACCGGCCAGCAGGGCGAGCAGCAACAGGGTGACGAAGGTACGCACACGGATCATCGGAGGGTTTCGCTTCCAGTCAGGCGTTTGAGGGTACTGCGCAGGATGGCGTCATCGGCGTCGGCGTCGAGGCCCACGCGCCAAACCTTGCGCGCTTCGCTGCGCTTGCCCTGGGCCCAGAGCACCTCGCCCAGGTGGGCCGCCACTTCGGCGTCGGGGAAGCGTTCGTAGGCCTGGCGCAGATAGCGTTCGGCGTCGGCCAGCTGGCCCTGGCGATAGCGGATCCAGCCCATGCTGTCGAGGATGGCCGGGTCGTCCGGGCTCAACTGGTGCGCCTTGTCGATCAGCTGGCGTGCCTCGGCCAGACGTGGGGTGCGATCGGCCAGGGTGTAGCCGAGGGCGTTGAGCGCCATGGCGTTGTCGGGGTCGTGGGCGATAATGTATCGCAGATCGCCTTCCAGCTGACCGAGGTCGCCGCGCTTTTCCGCCAGCATGGAGCGGACATAGAGCAGGTTGAGGTCATTGGGATACTGCTGCAGGGCCTGCTGCACGGTCTGGTCGGCGAGGGCGGTCTGGTCGGCACTGGCCAGGCCTTCGACTTCCAGCAGATAGAGCGGCACGGCGTATTCGCTCTGGCGCTTGCGCGCCTCGGCCAGGCGTTGACGGGCCTCGGCGATGCGCCCGCTGCCCAGCAGGATTTCCGCCTGGCGCTGCTGGGCGGCCAGGTAGTCGGTGCCCGGCCCGACCTGGGTGTATTCGGCCAGCGCCTGCTCGGGCTGGTCGAGTTCTTCGTAGCTGCGACCCAGGTTGAGGTGCGCGGCATCCACGTGGCTGCCGCGGTCGATCAGTTCCTTGAGATAGATCTGGGCTTCGCGCCAGGCCTGGGCCTCCAGGCAGACCAGCGCCAGGGAGAATCTCAGGTCATCGTCATCCGGGAACTGGGTGACCAGCTCGGCGAATTCGCGCTTGGCCTGGTCCAGGCGATCCAGTTCCACCAGCAGCCGGGCATGGGCCAGGCGCAGGCGGCGGTCTTCCGGGTGCTGGCGGATGCCGGCTTCGAGCAGCGGCAGGGCCTCGGCGCTGCGGTCCTGGCTCTGCAGCAGGCGGGCGCGCAGGAGCAGCGGCGCGACTTCGCGCCTGGCCGCCGGATTGCGCTCCAGCAGCTTGAGGGCCTCGTCGGCACGGCCGTCCTGCTGCAGCAGCAGCGCCTTGCCGAACAGCAGCTGGCCGTTGTGCGGATACTTGGCCAGCAGCCGGTCGAAGCTCTTGAGCAGGCCGGCGCGGGTGGTCTCGTCGGTTTCCGCCGCCGAGAGGGCGAGGAAATCGAAGTGGGTGTCGCCCTGGCCCTGGAGCACGCGCTCCATGTAGACCATGGATTCGTCATAGCGACCGGCGCGGGCCAGCATGATGGCGGCGGCGCGCTGGGCATCCAGGTTGTCGGGGGCGTTGCGCGCCCAGATCTGCGCGGTTTCCAGCGCCGGGGTATCGGCGCCCAGGTACTCGGCGATGCGGAAGGCGCGCTCGGCGACCCCCGGGTCCTGGGTCGACTTGGCCTGCTCGACATAGTTGGTCAGGGCGATATCGAATCGGTTGCGCTGCCCGGCCAGCTCGCCGACCAGCAGGTCGTAGAGGGTGTCTTCGCGAAAGGAACCGGCCGGTTGCGGCGTGCTGGTCTTGGCGGTGGGCGGCGGGATGGCGGCGGCGGGCGTCGGCTGACGGCCGAGGTTCTGGCAGCCGGCGAGCAGCAGGGCGGTCGTCAGCAGCGCAAGGTATCTGGTCATAGGGTCAAGGCGGCCTTTTTACAGTCGGTCCATCATGCCACAAGAGTCGCCGTGGCCGCGTCGCGCATGCGCAGCGGCCGGCCGAGAAGTGCGGTGGTCGAGGCTGTTGACGCCTTTTGCCCGGCAAGATTCATTCGCCCAGGCTATGACGGCGATTGTCCGACGTCTCGTCGCTGCTGGTTGTCGCCACCGCCCGCGCGTAGGACAATGTTCGGCTTTCCCCAATCCGTTCGACTGCTTGCGTCCATGGCCTTTCTCGCGCTCGGCATCAATCACAAGACCGCCTCGGTTGAGGTGCGCGAACGTGTGGCCTTCACTCCGGAGCAGACGGTCGAGGCCCTGCGCCAGCTGGAGCAGGCCACCCACAGTCGCGAAGCGGCGATTCTGTCCACCTGCAATCGCAGCGAACTCTACCTGGAGCTGGAGCCCAGCCTGGCGGAAGCCGTGCTGGCCTGGCTCGCCCAGTATCACCGGGTGCCCCTGGAAGACCTGCGCGCCAGCATCTATCTGCACCAGGACGAGGCTGCGGTCCGCCACATGATGCGGGTGGCCGCGGGGCTGGATTCCATGGTGCTGGGCGAGCCGCAGATCCTCGGCCAGCTCAAGTCGGCCTATGCCGTGGCGCGCGAGGCCGGCACCGTCGGTCCGCTGCTGGGCCGGCTGTTCCAGGCCACCTTCAATACTGCCAAGGCGGTGCGTACCGACACGGCGATCGGCGAGAATCCGGTGTCGGTGGCCTTCGCCGCGGTCAGCCTGGCCAAGCAGATCTTCAGCGACCTCAGTCGCAGCCAGGCGCTGCTGATCGGCGCCGGCGAGACCATCACCCTGGTCGCCCGCCATCTGCACGAGCAGGGCGTGCGGCGCATCGTCGTCGCCAACCGCACCCTGGAGCGCGCCAGCCACCTGGCGGAAGAATTCGGCGCCCATACCGTGCTGCTGGCCGACATTCCCGACGAACTGGTCAACAGCGACATCGTCATCAGTTCCACCGCCAGCCAGTTGCCCATCCTCGGCAAGGGCGCGGTGGAACGCGCACTCAAGCAGCGTCGCCACAAGCCCATCTTCATGGTCGACATCGCCGTGCCGCGCGACATCGAGCCGGAGGTGAGCGAGCTGGAAGATGTCTACCTCTATACGGTGGACGACCTGCACGAGGTGGTGGCGGAAAATCTCAAGAGTCGCCAGGGCGCCGCCCAGGCGGCCGAGAAGCTGGTGCTGGCCGGGGTCGAGGACTTCATGCAGCGGCTGCGCGAGCGCGCCGCGGTGGACGTGGTCCGCGCCTATCGCCAGCAGGGCGAGCAGATCCGCGACGACGAACTGGCGCGCGCCCAGCGCCAGCTGGCCAATGGCGTCGATCCCCAGGAAGCCCTGGCGGCCCTGGCACGCAGCCTCACCAACAAGCTGATGCACGCCCCGAGCGTGCAGCTCAAGAAACTATCCGCCGAGGGGCGCGTCGATGCGCTGACCTTGGCTCAGGAACTCTTCGCCCTCGACGAGGGTTTGGACAAGACATGAAGACCTCTCTGTTGCACAAGCTCGACGGTCTGCAGGACCGCTTCGAGGAGCTGACCGCGCTGTTGGGCGACGCCGAAGTCATCAGCGACCAGACCCAGTTCCGCGCCTATTCCAAGGAATACGCCGAACTCGAGCCGGTCAACCAGGCGTTCACCGAATACCGCAAGGTGCAGGCCGACCTGGAGGGCGCCCAGGCGCTGCTCAAGGACAGCGATCCGGATCTGCGCGAGATGGCCGAGGAAGAGGTGACCAGCGCCAAGGCGCGGCTGCAGGAACTGGAAGACGAACTGCAGCGCATGATGCTGCCGCGGGATCCCAATGATGGCCGCAACGTCTTCCTGGAAATCCGCGCCGGTACCGGCGGCGACGAGGCGGCGATCTTCGCCGGTGATCTGTTCCGCATGTATTCGCGCTATGCCGAGCGCCAGGGCTGGCGTCTCGAGGTGCTCTCGGAGAACGAGGGCGAGCACGGTGGCTTCAAGGAGGTGATCGCCCGGGTCGAAGGCGACAGCGTCTACGCCAAGCTCAAGTTCGAGTCCGGTGCGCACCGGGTGCAGCGGGTCCCGGAGACCGAATCCCAGGGCCGCATCCACACCTCGGCCTGCACTGTGGCGGTGCTGCCCGAGCCGGACGAACAGCAGGCCATCGAGATCAATCCGGCCGATCTGCGCGTCGACACCTATCGCTCCTCCGGCGCGGGCGGTCAGCACGTCAACAAGACCGACTCCGCGGTGCGCATCACCCACCTGCCCACCGGCATCGTGGTGGAGTGCCAGGAAGAGCGCTCTCAGCACAAGAACCGCGCCAAGGCCATGGCCTGGCTGTCGGCCAAGCTCAATGACCAGCAGGACGCGGCGGCGCATAAAGAAATGTCCGATACCCGCCGGTTGCTGGTGGGGTCGGGCGACCGCTCCGAGCGCATCCGCACCTACAACTTTCCCCAGGGCCGGGTGACCGATCACCGCATCAACCTGACCCTCTATTCGCTGGGCGAGGTGGTCAACGGCGACGTCCAGCAGATCATCGATCCGCTGCTGCAGGAATACCAGGCCGACCAGCTGGCGGCGCTGGGAGACTGAGCCATGGCCACCATCGGCGCCCTGTTGCGCGAAAGCCAGCTACCGGATTCGCCCAGCGCTCGCCTGGATGTGGAACTGCTGCTGGCCGCCGCCCTGGACAAGCCGCGCAGCTACCTGCGCACCTGGCCGGAAAAGCTGGTGCCGCGCGAGGCCCTGGCGCGTTTTCGGGCCGATCTCGAACGGCGCCGGCAGGGTGAGCCGGTGGCCTATATCCTCGGCCAGCAGGGCTTCTGGTCGCTCGATCTGGAAGTGAGTCCCGACACCCTGATCCCCCGCCCCGATACCGAGGTGCTGGTGGAAACCGCCCTGGCATTGCCCCTGGCCGACGAGGCGCGGGTACTGGACCTGGGCACCGGCACCGGTGCCATCGCCCTGGCGCTGGCCCATGAGCGACCGCGCTGGCAGGTCAGCGGCGTGGATCGCATCGCGGCGGCGGTGGAACTGGCGCAACGCAATGCCCAGCGCCTGCGCCTGGGCAATGCGGTCTTTCAGCAGAGTCACTGGTTCGGCGCCCTCGCCGGACAGCGCTTCGACCTTATCGTCAGCAATCCCCCCTATATCGCCGGCAGCGATCGCCATCTGGATGAGGGCGACGTGCGTTTCGAGCCGCGCAGCGCCCTGGTGGCCGGCGTCGATGGCCTGGACGATATCCGCGAACTGGTCGCGGCGGCGCCCGCGCACCTGCAGCCGGATGGCTGGCTGTGGCTGGAGCACGGCTTCGACCAGGCCGCCGCGGTGCGCGATCTGCTGGTTCGCCAGGGCTTCGTCGAGGTCGAGAGTCGCCAGGACCTGGGTGGTCACGAACGCATCAGCGGAGGGCGTCGGCCATGCTGAGCGACGGCGAACTGCTGCGCTACAGCCGGCAGATCCTGCTGGCCCAGGTGGATATCGCCGGACAATTGCGGCTGAAAGACGCCAGGGTGCTCATCGTCGGCCTCGGTGGTCTGGGTTCGCCAGTGGCGCTCTATCTGGCCGCCGCCGGCGTCGGCGAATTGCACCTGGCCGACTTCGACCAGGTCGATCTGAGCAATCTGCAGCGCCAGGTGCTGCACGATGAAAGCCGTATCGGCCAGGGCAAGGTGGATTCCGCCCTGCAGCGGCTGGCGGCGCTCAATCCCGAAGTGCGCCTGGTGCCGCTGCGCGAAGCGCTGGACGCCGACAGTCTGGCGGCGCGCATCGCCCTGGTGGATCTGGTGCTGGACTGCTCGGACAACTTCACCACCCGGGCGGCGGTGAATGCCGCCTGCGTGGCTCAGGGACGCCCGCTGGTGAGCGGCGCCGCCATTCGCCTGGAAGGCCAGCTCAGCGTCTTCGATCCGCGTCGCGCCGACAGCCCCTGCTATCACTGTCTCTATGGCGAGGGCAGCGAAGCCGAGCTCAGTTGCAGCGAAGCCGGGGTGCTGGGTCCGGTGGTGGGGCTGGTGGGCAGTCTGCAGGCGCTGGAAGCGCTCAAGCTCCTGGCCGGCTTCGGCGAGCCCCTGGTGGGGCGGCTGCTGCTGGTGGATGCGGCGGGCAGTCGCTTCCGCGAATTGCGGGTCAAGCGCGATCCGGGTTGCCCGGTGTGCGGCGCCCGCCATGGCTGACGAGGCGCCGGTCGGGGTCTTCGACTCGGGCGTCGGCGGCCTGTCGGTGCTGGCGGAGATCCGTCAGCTGCTACCGGCGGAAACCCTGCATTACGTCGCCGATTGCGGCCATATCCCCTATGGCGAAAAGACCCCTGCCTTCATCCGCGAGCGCTGCCAGCTGATCGCGGCGCGGCTGCACGCGCAGGGCGCCAAGGCCCTGGTGGTGGCCTGCAACACCGCCACCGTGGCGGCCGTGGCCGATCTGCGCGAACGCTATCCCCGCTGGTCCATCGTCGGCATGGAACCCGCGGTCAAGCCCGCTGCGGCGGCGACCCGCAATGGCCGGGTCGGGGTGCTGGCGACCACCGGTACCCTGCAGAGCGCCAAGTTCGCCGCCTTGCTGGACCGCTTCGCCCTGGGCGTCCAGGTGCTGACCCAGCCCTGTCCGGGACTGGTGGAACAGGTCGAGCGCGGCGATCTGCACGGCCCCGAGACCCGGCGCCTGCTGGAGGGCTTTCTCGCCCCCTTGCTGGCGGCGCAGTGCGACACCCTGATCCTGGGCTGCACCCACTATCCCTTCCTGCGTCCCTTGCTGGCCGAACTGGTGCCACCGCAGGTCATCCTGGTGGACACCGGCGCCGCCGTGGCGCGGCGCCTGCACAGTCTGCTGGCGCGGGACGGACGCCTGGCGGGAGGGCCGGCCGGCCCTACGCGATTCTGGACCTCGGGCGACCCCGCCGAGCTTCGCGCCGTGTTGCCGCAGCTCTGGCCGGCAGGGGCCGAGGTAAAGGCGTTCGTCTGACTTTTCCCTCCGGGTTTCACTCGCCAAATGCCGGGCCAGCGACTAGCATCCGACCTTGTAGGTAAAGATATCCAGGGCTGTGAACACCTTCACGTCTTGATGGTCAATGCTCCCAGTTCGTAAAAACTAGAAACATCCATAAGGGCACTCTCATGAACAAATTGCTTTCCCTCGCAGTAGCCGCCGCGCTTTCTCTGGGTGGCATCGCATCGGCACAGGCTGTGGAAATCACCGGAGCAGTCGGTGCCACCAGCCAGAGCGGCATGACCTACCGTATCGGTGCCGGCTGGAATTGGGACAGGAGCTGGTGGCAGAGCTCCACCGGTCGCCTGACCGGCTACTGGGATGCGGGCTACACCTACTGGGAAGGTGACAACGGCCGGTCTTCCGACCAGCATTCGCTGTCCTTCGCCCCGGTGTTCGTCTACGAATTCGGCCAGGGCCAGGTGAAGCCCTTCGTCGAAGCCGGTATCGGCGTCGCCGTCTTCTCCAGCACCAAGGTTGGCGAGCAGGACCTGGGTTCGGCCTTCAACTTCGAAGACCGTATCGGCCTGGGCCTGAAGATCGGCGACACCCAGCGCGTCGGCATCCGTGCGACCCACTACTCCAACGCCGGCATCAAGCAGCCCAACGATGGCATCGAGTCCTATGCGCTGTTCTACAGCCATACTCTCTGATCCAGGGCTGATATGAAAAAAGCCGGACCTAGTCCGGCTTTTTCGTGTCCTTCTTGCGCGCCATGCCGCGGTAGGCGGCCAGCGCGCGCTGACGACTCTCGCCCAGGTCCACCAGGGGCGTCAGGTAGCGGCCCCCCGGGGTATGCACGGCCTTGCCCTTGAGGTCAGCCAATTCCGGTATCCAGGTCCGCACATAGTCGCCCCGGGCATCGATCTTCAACGCCTGGGTGTGCGGGTTGAATACCCGGAAATAGGGCACCGAATCGGTACCGGTGGAGGCGCTCCACTGCCACCCGCCGTTGTTGGAGGCCAGGTCGCCATCGATGAGCTGCCGCATGAACCAGCGCTCACCCTCGCGCCAGTCGATCAGCAGGTTCTTGCACAGGAACATGGCCGTCAGCATGCGCATGCGATTGTGCATCCAGCCGGTCTGCAAGAGCTGGCGCATGGCGGCATCGATGATGGGAATCCCGGTGCGCCCCTGTTGCCAGGCTGCGAGGCCTTCGGGGTCGTCACGCCAGGGCAGGGCGGTCAGATCCCGGTTGAATGGCTGGTGCCGGGAAACCCAGGGGTAACCCACCAGCACGTGACGATAGAATTCGCGCCAGAGCAACTCGGTGATCCAGGTGGCCGCTCCCTGCTTGCCGCCGCTGAGCAGGCCATCGTTGGCGCGGACCGCCGCCTGCAGGCACTGGCGAGGCGTCAGCACCCCGGCATTGAGATAGGCCGACAACTGGCTGGTACCGGGTTCGGAAGGAATGTCCCGCGCCCGCTGATAGTCTTCCAGATCATCCCGGATGAAGGCTTCCAGACGCTGCAGTGCTTCTTCTTCCCCTGCCGGCCATAGCCCTTGCAGGTCGGCGGCGGTGGCCGCGAAACCCTCGACCGCGGTGGGCAGCTTGTCCGAAGGGACCGGGCTCTTGCGCTGCTTGCCCGGGGCTGGCAGGGGCGTCGGCAGACCGGTCTCCAGGCGGGCCAGGCAGGTCTTCCTGAACTGGCCGAAAACCTTGAAGTAGCCACCGCTCTTGGTCAGCACCGTCCCCGGCGCGAACAGCGTCTGGTCGAGATAGCGATGGGTCGCCAGGCCAGCGTCGTCGAAGGCCTTGACCACGGCGTCGTCACGGGCGGCTTCGTTGATCCCGTATTCGTCATTGAAATGCAGGTGTTCGGCTCCCAGCTCCCGGGCCAGGTCGAGCAGCACCTGGGGGGCCTGCGTCCAGCGCTCGGCGCTGCGGATCAGCAAGGGGATACCGAGGGATTTGAGCGTCTTGCCCAGTTCGGCGAGGTTGCGCAGCCAGAAGTCGACCTTGACCGCCGCCTCGTCATGCTCCTGCCATTGGGCAGGACTCAGCAGAAAGACGGCGGCCACCGGGCCCTGTTCGGCGGCGGCATGGAGAGCGGGATGATCGAGGGTGCGCAGGTCAGTTCGAAACCAGACGAGCTGATTCATGCATGGCGTTCCTGATGCAGCAGCCCGGCACTCTGCAGGCGATCGAAGGCTTCGCCGGGGCTGCGCGCCGGCGCGGCATCGGCGGTAAGGGATTCACCCAGCGCACCAAGCGTCAGGCAGGGGCGCGCATGGCGATTGGCGAAGGTCTGCAGCTGGCGCCGCAGCTCACTGTCGGGACGGCTGTCACGACAGAGGATCAGTGCCCGGGGTTCGAGCTGCTCGACCAGGCGATCCAGATTGCCCGCGGGAACCGACCACTCCACCAGTTCTACCGGGCATTCCGCGGCGCTGATCAGCCAGGCGCAGAGCCACAGCGAGGTGTTCATCGGGGTCTCGTCGAGATTCAGCAGCACCAGGGGCGCACCTCTGAGGCTGTGCTGGCTGTGATAGATCCGCGCACCCAGCTTGCTGCGCAGCCAGGACTGGAAGAACACCTGTTGCAGGCGACCATCGTCGGTCGCCTGGCTCAGGCGCTCCAGCTCCCGCAGCAGCGGCCAGAGCAACTGGTCCAGCAGCACCCGCGGTGGATAGAGCGAGGCGGCGCGGTTGTAGGCCTCGTCCAGCGCACGCGAGGCCAGTCGGCCGATGGCGTCAATCATCTCCTGGTGAATGGCCTGCCAGGGCGTATCGCTGGGGATCACCGCGGGCCGTTGTTCGTCGAGCAGCCCCTTGACCTGGCTGACCGCCACGCCGCGGGCGATCCAGGCGAGGACCTGCTGCACGCGGACCACATGGGCCTCGCTGTACAGGCGATGGCCCTTGGGCGTGCGCTTGGGGACCAGCAAGCCATAGCGCCGCTCCCAGGCCCTCAGCGTCACGGCATTCACACCGGTGCGCCGGGCGATTTCCCGGATGGGCAGCCAGCCCTCGTGGAGAGCGGACTGGTAGTCCTGATCTTCGCCGTTCGACGACGAAGGCAAGGGAGTGGCGCTAGATGGCATTTCGCAGACTCAGACGTTCGGGGTGCGGTTGGAGATAGGCCTGCTCGTTCACATAACGATCCGGATGCTGGCGGAAGTGGTGCTTGAGCAGCGTCAGGGGCACGACCAGGGGCACGATGCCCTCGTGGTACTGCTCGATCAGTTGCTGCATTTCCTGCTTCTCGCTGTCGCTCAGGACCCGACGCAGATAACCGAATAGATGATAGAGCACATTGCAATGGGTACCACGGGTGGCGCACTTCTTCAGGGCAGCCATCAGGCCGCTGAAATACTCCTGCCCCAGCTCGTCCAGGTTGCGCTGGCCGATGCTGCCGACCAGCTGACCGAGGGCCCGCGCACGATGGGCGTCGTGGGCCATGAGCTGGTACTTGTAACGCGAATGATAGGACAGCAGCGCCCGCGCCGTCAGACCCTGTTGCAGCAGTTGCTGCCAGTGGGCATGGGCGAAGACGCGGGTGACGAAGTTTTCCCGCAGCACCGCATCGTTCAGCCGGCCGGCTTCTTCCACTGGCAGGTCCGGTTGTAGACGCATGATGGCGGCGGCGAACAGACCGCGGCCATCGGTTTCGCTGCCCTGGCCGTTGGCGTGGTAGACCTTGACGCGCTCCATGCCGCAGGAGGGCGATTTCTGCATGAAGATGAAGCCGGACAGGTCGGTCAGCTCGCCCGCCATCTTTTCCCCGTAGCCGGTCAGGGCGGCGGTCACGTCCAGGCTGGGGTCGACGGTACCCACGGCGCGCGGCGCCTGGGAGTCGCCCACCAGACGGATGGGTTCGCGAGGCGTGCCGAGGCCGATGGCCATTTCCGGGCAGACCCGGACGAAATCGAAGTGCTCGGCGAAGGTCTGGCTGCAGAGCCGGGATTCCTTGTGTCCACCGTTGTAGCGGACTTCGTCACCCAGCAGGCAGGCACTGATACCCAGGCGCGGGCGGGGCAGGCTGGAGGAGGCGTTGGCAACCATGGAGATCCCCTGTCGTGTATTTTCTTGTACAAGGTTTTCCTATTTGTACAAGTTTGGTGCAACTTTCGACAGGGGGCTGCGGTAAAAGATTCGCTGCAGGTTACAGACGGCGTGCGCTTCGTCGATTAATCCAGACTGCCCAGGAGCTGCTGCGCGGCCTCATGACCACTCAACCAGGCACCTTCCACCCGACCGCTGGAGCACCAGTCGCCACAGACGAAGACGCCCATGTCGGGATCGCCCAGGGCGCCCCACTGGTGGGGTTGCGCGGGGCGGGCATAGAGCCAGCGATGGGCCAGGCTGAAGGTCGGCGCCGGCAACGGGCAGCCGATCAGTTCGGCGAAGGCGCCATGCAGGCGTTCGATCACCTCGTCCTTCGAGGCGTCGAGGTGCGCCTTGCTCCAGGCGCTGGTGGCATGCAGGACCCAGGTGTCCAGGGTGGTGTCGCGCTCGGGCTTGCAGCGATTGCGCGCCAGCCAGTCCAGTTCGCTGTCCTGCACGAAACAGCCTTCCACCGGGGTCTGCAGGGGCGTGGGAAAGGCCAGGGCCACCGACCAGGTCGGCTCCATGCTGACACCGGCCACGGTGGCCGCCAGCTTGGGCACGCTGGACAGCAGCGCCGTGGCCTGGGGCGCCGGCATGGCGACGATGACTTGGGCGAAGGGCCCGTGGGTCTCGCCGCCGGCATCCAGCAGGTGCCAGTGCTGGGCCCCGCGAAAGACCTCGGTGATGCGGCAGTCGAAGGTGACCGGCAGATCGGCCAGCAGGTGGCGGGTGATGGCGCTCATGCGCGGCACCCCGACCCAGCGCGGCTGCTCGTCCTGGGACGGACTCAGGCGACCGTCGCGATACTGGTAGAGCGCCGGGTTCCATTCGGCCGCGCAACCGGCTCGACGCCACTCGTTGAGGGCATCGATGAAGCGCCGGTCGCGGGCGGTGAAATACTGGGCGCCCAGGTCGAGGGCGCCGGCTTCGCTGCGCTTGCTGGCCATGCGGCCGCCGCTGCCGCGACTCTTGTCGAAGATCTGGACCTGCTGCCCGGCGCGAATCAGCGTCTGGGCCGCGGCAAGTCCGGCTATTCCTGCGCCAACGATGGCGATGGGGGCAGTCATGATGGACCTCGCTTGTCTGACGATTCGCCCTTGTCGAACGTTTGCGCGCGCAAGGGCTCTACGGCTACGACTGGCAACCGTTCTGGATCTTTCGACCCACGACCATACCAAACAATCCTCTTCCCTTCGTTCAGATGCATACGGGCGGCAGGGCAATACGAGAAGGAAGTGACGACATGCATATCCTGCTGACCGGTGGCACCGGATTGATCGGCCGTGCGCTGTGCCGCCAATGGGCGGCCGCCGGGCACCAACTCACCGTGCTCAGTCGCGACCCGGGGCGGGTGGCGCGCGAATGCGGACCCGGCGTGCGCGGCATCGCCCAACTGGAGGCGCTGGGCGACGAACACCTGGATGCCGTGGTCAACCTGGCGGGCGCCCCCATCGCCGACAAGCCCTGGACCCAAGGTCGCAAGGCCGAACTCTGGCAGAGCCGCATCGGCACCACCGAGCGCCTGATCGAATGGCTGCAGGGCCGCCCGCAGAAACCCGCGGTCCTGCTGTCCGGCTCGGCCATCGGCTTCTATGGCGACAGCGGCGAGAAGCCGGTGAGCGAGGCGGACAGCCTGGCCGGTCCCGACTTCGCCGGCGAGTTGTGCCTGGCCTGGGAGCAGGTCGCCAACGAAGCCGAGAAGCTGGGCATCCGTGTGGTCAACCTGCGCACCGGCCTGGTGCTGGCCGCCGACGACGGCTTCCTGCTGCGCCTGCTGCCGCCCTTCCGTTTCGGGCTGGGCGCGCGCCTGGGCAATGGACGCCAGTGGATGCCCTGGATTCATTTGCAGGATCAAATCGGGGCCATCGATTTTCTTCTCAACCGAAGCGATGCCCAGGGTCCCTATAATCTCTGTGCCCCCCAGCCGGTCCGCAACCGGGAATTCACCGAGGCGCTGGGACGGGCCTTGCGGCGCCCGGCGCGATTGCTGATTCCCGCCTTCGCCCTGCGCCTGATGGGAGAGCTGTCCATCCTCCTGCTGGGTGGCCAGCGCGCCCGACCCGAGCGCCTGCTCGCGGCCGGGTATGTCTTTCGCTATCCCGAGCTGGATGCGGCCCTGGCCGACCTGCTCGCTGCCAAGGATTCACGATGACTACCAACGCTCTGCTGCTCGCCAACCTGGGTTCGCCCGATTCGCCCCATGTCCCCGACGTGAAGCGCTATCTGAACCAGTTCCTGATGGACCCCTATGTGGTCGATCTGCCCTGGCCGCTGCGCCGTCTGCTGGTATCCCTGGTGCTGATCAAGCGACCCGCCGCCTCGGCCGAGGCCTATGAGTCGATCTGGTGGGACGACGGCTCGCCATTGATCGTGCTCAGCCGCCGGCTGCAGGAAGCCGTACGGCCACTCTGGCGGCACGGTCCGGTGGAGTTGTGCATGAGATACGGCGAACCCTCGGTGGAAACGGTGCTCAAGCGCCTGGCCAGCCAGGGCATCCGCGAGGTGACCTATGCGCCGCTCTATCCGCAATTCGCCGACAGCACCACCACCACCGCCATCGTCGAGGCGCGGCGGGTGATCCAGGCCCACCAGCTGCCGCTGACGCTGAAGATCCTGCCGCCGTTCTACGACCGTCCGGAATACCAGGCGGCGCTGGCGGCCAGCGTCGAGCCCTATCTCGAAGAGCCCTACGACCACCTGCTGCTGTCCTTCCACGGCCTGCCCGAGCGGCATATCCGCAAGCTGGTCAAGGATCGCAAGCACGACCTGCGCGCCCCCGACAGCAGCAAGGTCACCGCCAAGGCCCTGGCCGTCTGCTACCGCAGCCAGTGCCAGCGCACCGCCGAACTGGTGGCCCGGCGCCTGGGCATTCCCGATGGCAAGTGGTCGGTGTCCTTCCAGTCGCGGCTGGGCAAGGACAAGTGGATCGAACCCTACACCGAGGCGCGGCTGGACGCGCTGGCCAAGGCGGGGGTCAAGCGCCTGCTGGTGATGTGCCCGGCGTTCGTCGCCGACTGCATCGAGACGCTGGAAGAGATCGGCGATCGCGGGCGCGAGCAGTTCATCGAAGCCGGTGGCCGGGAGCTGGTGCTGATTCCCTGCGTCAACGACGACCCGGCCTGGGCCCGGGCGCTGGTGGAGTTGTGCGAAGAGGTGGCGGAACTGCCGCCGCAGCCGATCGAACAACCCAGGATGCCGGCGTAACGGCATCCTGGGCTGACCGTCAGAGCAGCGGACGCTCTGGCGGTTCGGCGTCCTTCTTCCAGGCGTTGTGCCCGGGCAGGACCAGGTTGAGGCCTATGGCGATCAGGCCGCAGAGAGAGATGCCCTTGAGGCCGATCTCGCCGTTGCCGAAGACGATGCCACCGATGCCGAACACCAGGGTCACCGAGACGATCACCAGGTTGCGTGCCTCGGACAGATCCACCTGGTGGCGGATCAGGATGTTCAGCCCCACCACCGCGATGGAGCCGAACAGCAGGCAGAGAATGCCGCCCATGACCGGCACCGGGATGGTCTGCAGCGCCGCGCCGAACTTGCCGACGAAGGCCAGCACCATGGCGAAGCCGGCGGCCCACAGCATGACTCGCGGATTGTGGTTCTTGGTCAGCATCACCGCGCCGGTCACCTCGGCATAGGTGGTGTTCGGCGGCCCGCCGAACAGCCCGGCGGAAGAGGTGGCCAGGCCGTCCCCCAGCAGGGTGCGGTGCAGCCCGGGCTGCTTGAGGTAGTTCTGGCCTGTCACGCCGCCCACCGCGATCACCCCGCCGACGTGCTCGATGGCCGGCGCCAGGGCCACCGGCACCATGAACAGGATGGCGCCCCAGTGGAATTCCGGCGCGACGAAGGCCGGGATCGCCAGCCAGGGGGCGGCGGCCATGCCCTCGGTATGGACGATGCCGAAGACGAAGGCCAGCGCGTAGCCGACGAAGACCCCGGCGAGGATGGGCACCAGACGGAACATGCCCTTGCCGTAGATGGCCACCAGCAGGGTGGTGACCAGTGCCGGCATGGAGATCATCATCGCCGTGGCATAGGGCACCAGCTGGGCGCTGCCGTCCCCGGCCCTGCCCATGGCCATGTTGGCCGCCACCGGCGACAGCCCCAGGCCGATGGAGATGATCACCGGGGCGATCACCACCGGCGGCAGCAGGCGGTCGATGAAGCCCACGCCGCGCACCTTCACCGCCAGCCCCAGGAAGGTGTAGACGAAGCCGGCCGCCACGACCCCGCCCAGTACCGCCGGCAGACCGAATTCAGCCTTGGCGGCGATGATCGGGGCGATGAAGGCGAAGCTCGACGCCAGGAACACCGGCACCTGGCGGCCGGTGACGAGATGGAACAGCAGGGTGCCGAAGCCTGCGGTGAAGAGGGCTACATTGGGGTCCATGCCGGTGATCAGCGGCATCAGCACCAGGGCGCCAAAGGCCACGAAGAGCATCTGGGCGCCGACCAGGATCTCCCGCCAGAGCGGTTCCCGCGCGCTCACGCTCAGGCGTCCTTCTGCTTGGTGCCGAAGATCTTGTCACCGGCATCGCCCAGCCCCGGCAGGATGTAGCCGTGCTCGTTGAGCCGTTCGTCGATGGAGGCGGTGTAGAGGCGCACGTCCGGATGGGCTTCCTCGACCGCGGCGATGCCCTCGGGCGCCGCCACCAGCACCAGGGCACGGATTTCCTTGGCCCCGGCCTTCTTCAGCAGGTCGATGGTGGCGATCATGGAGCCACCGGTGGCCAGCATGGGGTCGATGATCATGGCCATCCGCTGGTCCAGTTCACCCACCAGCTTTTCCAGGTAGGTGTGGGCCTGCAGGGTGGATTCGTTGCGGGCGAGGCCCACCACGCTGACCCGGGCGCTGGGGATCAGGCTGAGCACGCCGTCGAGCATGCCGATGCCGGCGCGCAGGATGGGCACCACGGTGACCTTCTTGCCGGAAATCTTTTCCACCTTGACGGTGCCGCACCAGCCTTCGATGTCCACCTCTTCCACCGGCAGGTCCTTGGTCGCCTCGTAGGTCAGCAGGGCGCCGACTTCCTGGGCCAGTTCGCGAAAGTTCTTGGTGCTGATGTCGGCGCGCCGCATCAGGCCGAGCTTGTGACGGATGAGCGGGTGGCGGATTTCGTGGACGGGCATGGGATTCTCCAGAGACGGTAGGGCAGCGGATCGAGGACGTTTTCGGTACGACCGGCGGCCCGAAGGCCTGCCGCAGGAAGGGCAGGCGCACAAAAAAACCGCGGTACATTAAAGCATCCGACCCGAGGTGGGCAGTACCCTGCGACAATAGTAGCCGCCTGGCGGCGCTTGAGATCGGTTCGCGGTGTCTGTACCTTTGCCGCCTTTTATCCGCGCCAACCATCAGGCAGGCGCCCCGTCCCCCGGAGAAGCCCCATGTCCGCCGATCTCGCCCACATCCGCCAGATCATGCAGGAAGCCGATTGCCTGTATGACGAAGCCCAGGTCGAAGCGGCCATCGACCGGATCGCCGCGTCTATCACCGCCGATCTCGCCGAGCGCAATCCTGTGGTCTTCTGCGTGATGAACGGCGGCCTGATCCTGACCGGCAAGCTGGCCACCCGGCTGCATTTCCCGCTGGAAATGTCCTACCTGCACGCCACCCGCTATCGTAACGAGACCACCGGCGGCGAGCTGTTCTGGAAAGCCAAGCCCGAGGTGTCCTTTATCGATCGCGATGTGCTGATCGTCGACGACATCTTCGACGAGGGCCATACCCTCAAGGCCATCATCGACTTCTGCCGCCATGCCGGCGCCCGCGAAGTCCACACCGCGGTGCTGATCGACAAGACCCACGACCGCAAGGTCAAGGGCCTGGAAGCCACCTACGTCGGCCTGCCCTGCATCGATCGCTACATCTTCGGCTACGGCATGGACTATAAGGGCTACTGGCGCAACGCGCCCGGCATCTATGCCGTGAAGGGGCTGTGACCACGCGGCTGTTCGATCAGGCGCTGTTCGCCGACCTGCTCCGGCAGGCGGCGGCCAGCCCGCGACGGCGCGCCCATCACAACCTGCATCTCATGGACGAGCCCTGCCATCGCCTGGTGGTGGGGATGTGCGAAGACAGCTACATACCGCCCCATCGCCACCTGGATCCGCACAAGGCCGAGAGCCTGCTGGTGCTGCAGGGCCGGCTCGGGCTGCTCATCTTCGGTGAAGACGGACAGGTGCTGCTGCGCCGCGAACTGTCCCAGCGCGCCGGTTGCCCGGGCGTCGATCTCGCCCCCGGGCACTACCATGCGCTGGTTGCCCTGGGGGGCGACTGCCTGTTCTTCGAATGCAAGGCCGGGCCCTTCGTGCCGTTGGGCAAGGGTGAACGACCGGCCTGGGCCCCGCTGGAGGGCGCGCCCGACGCCGAGTGCTATCGCAGCTGGATGCGCGCTCAATTCGATTGAACTTTCGACCAGGGTCGCGGTATCACCACGGTTTGTCACTGGCGGGCAGGCGAGGGGCGGGGGTTAGAATCGGTCCTCCTTTTCTCCAAAGAATCCCCCAGCACAGGTAGCCAAAGGATGCGCAAGGATAAAAAGCAGGTCATCGGTGAAGAGATCAGCGACGAGCAGATCAAGCTGTTTCTCGCGGTCGAGCCGGCGGACGATACTCCCGCGTCTCTGCACAAGCTGGTCAAGGCTTATCGCGGCCTGCGCCCGGACGACTTCGAGCGCTTCGTCGGCTTCTTCGTCGAAGCCGGCTACGACCTGGATGCCCGTAACGACCAGGGTGAAGACTTCATCGAGCTGATCCGTAGTCATCGCCAGGCCGAGCCCTATATCGACGCCCTGCGCGCCGCCCACGCCTAAATGGCCGCATAAAAAAGAAACCCCGCCATGGCGGGGTTTCTTTTTGCCTGGTGAACGGGCCGCATGAGCGGCCCGTCGGCCATCAGGCGTCGCGGTTGCGGGTCAGCAGCGCGGGCTTCTCGCTGCGCGGCCGGCTTGGCATCTCTTCCAGCTGCTCCAGGGTCGGCAGGCGGTCGGCACGCGACGGCTTGTGCACGATCTTCGGCTGCGGCTTGTTCGACGCCCGCTCTTCCGTGGCATAGGCGCGCGGCTCGCTGGGCGCGGCTTCATAGGGCCGGGCGGCACGGGGCTGACCGTTCTGACCACGCCGCTTGCCGGGCTGCTGCTGTTGCTGGCTGCGCGGACCGCGGGCAGCGCCCTGGCCTTGACCCTGACGGGGCTGGCCCTGGCCGCCGGTAGTGGCGGCGCGCGGCGCGCTGCCGCCGTTGCCACTGCGCGGACCCTTGCGGCCCTTGCCCTGGTAGGGGCTCACGTAGTCGACGCTGTTGCCGAAGTTGTCGTAGGCGTCATCCAGAAATTCTTCCGGATCCCGATTGCGCGGCTGCTGGGCAACGGCCTGGCCGGGTTGCACGGCGGCCTTGTCCTGGCCGGCGTCATCGCGATCGCGGCGGTCGCGACGATTGCGGGAACGACCCTTGCGCTCGCCCTGGGGCTGAGCGCCGGACTGCTCGCCACCGGCGGCCTTGCCCGGGTTCTGGGCTTGACCCTGACCCTGGCCTCTGCCTTCGCTGCGCGCCGGCTTGTCGGCCTTCTTCTGGCGATTCTGCTGCGGCTTGCCACGCGGTTCGCGGGGTGCCCGGACTTCCGGCTGCTCGGGCGGCACGGACTGCGGGTCGAAGCCCTGCATGTCGCCGTCCTGGATGCTCTGCTTGGTCAGGCGCTCGATGGCCTTGAGCAGCTTCTCTTCGTCCGGGGAGACCAGCGAAATGGCTTCGCCGCTGCGACCGGCCCGACCGGTGCGGCCGATACGGTGGACATAGTCTTCCTCGACATTGGGCAGCTCGAAGTTGACCACGTGGGGCAACTGATCGATATCCAGGCCGCGAGCGGCGATGTCGGTGGCGACGAGGACACGAACCTCGTTGCTCTTGAAGTCGGCCAGGGCCTTGGTGCGGGCGTTCTGGCTCTTGTTGCCATGGATCGGCGCCGACGGCAGGCCGTGCTTGTTCAGATACTCGGCCAGGCGGTTGGCGCCGTGCTTGGTCCGGGTGAACACCAGCACCTGTTCCCAGGCACCCAGGGTGATCAGGTGGGCGAGCAGAGCGCGCTTCTGGTTGGCGGGGATGCGGAACAGCCGCTGCTCGATGCGCTCGACGGTGGTGTTCGGCGGGGTGACCTCGATCCGCTCGGGATCCTGCAGCAGCTTGCCGGCGAGGTCGGTGATGTCCTTGGAGAAGGTGGCCGAGAACAGCAGGTTCTGGCGGCGGGCCGGCAGACGGGCCAGGACCTTCTTCACATCGTGGATGAAGCCCATGTCCAGCATGCGGTCGGCTTCGTCCAGCACCAGGACCTCGATGGCGGACAGATCCACGCTCTGCTGACCGGCGAGGTCCAGCAGGCGACCCGGGCAGGCGACGAGCACGTCGACACCCTTGGCCAGGGCGGTGACCTGCGGCTTGAGGCCGACGCCACCGAAGACGCAGGCGCTGCGCATGGGCAGGTCGCGGGCGTACACCTTGAAGCTGTCGTGGACCTGGGCCGCCAGTTCGCGGGTCGGCGTCAGCACCAGCACGCGGGGCTGCTTGGCCACATAGTGGTGACCATCGGGATGACCGTTGGGAAACAGGCGCTCGAGTACCGGCAGCGCGAAGCCACCGGTCTTGCCGGTGCCGGTCTGGGCAGCCACCATCAGATCGCGACCCTGCAGGACGGCCGGAATGGCGCGTTGCTGAACAGGCGTGGGATTCGTGTAGCCAGCGTCTTCCACAGCGCGGGCAAGGGCCTCGGAGAGACCGAGGGAAATGAAGGACATGCGGGGTTCCTGTCTCTGTCGGCGTCCCGCCGACGTGGGGGCGCGGTTGCGCTGCCGGTTGACGTCCGAAAGGCTTGGGACGTCTCGCCCACCCTCGTCATCCTGCGCTGGATGACGAGTCGGACGATGACCGATAGCGGTAATCACGATTGGGTAAAGTCGCCGCCAGTTCGCCTGGCCGACTTCAAAAACCGAGGTTTCGCCAGATGGCGATACACGGCTCCGCTTGGTTCAGGGTATAGAAGTGCACACCGGGTGCCCCACCTTCGAGCAGTCGCTCGCAGAGGTCGGTCATGACTTCTTCGCCAAAGGCCTGGATGCTCTGGGTGTCGTCACCGTAGGCTTCCAGTTGCTTCCGCAGCCAGCGTGGCAGTTCAGCGCCACAGGCATCGGAGAAGCGCGCCAACTTGCTGTAGTTGGTGATCGGCATGATGCCAGGGATCACTGGGGCTTCGACTCCCAGTTTGCGGACACGTTCCACAAAATGGAAGTAGCAATCGGCGTTGAAGAAGTACTGGGTGACCGCGCGGTCAGCACCGGCCTGCATCTTGTACACGAAATTGCGCACGTCGTCCGTAAAGCTGCGCGCCTGCGGATGGGTTTCCGGATAGGCGGCGACTTCGATATGGAAGTGATCACCGGTTTCCTCGCGAATGAAGGCGACCAGATCGCTGGCGTGGCGCAATTCGCCACCGCCGGACAGGCCCATGCCGGACGGCAGGTCGCCGCGCAGGGCGACGATACGGTTGATGCCGGCTTCCCGGTACTGCTGCAGCAACTCGCGCAGCTTGGCCTTGCTGTCACCGACGCACGACAGGTGCGGTGCGGTCGGCACCCCGACCTCGTCGTTGAGCTGGCGCACGGTGCGATAGGTACCGTCGCGGGTCGAACCGCCGGCGCCATAGGTGCAGGAAAAGAACTCCGGCCCATGACTTGCCAGTTGCCGCGCCGTGGCGATCAGCTTCTCGTGGCCCGCTTCGGTCTTGCAGGGAAAGAATTCGAAACTCAGACTGGGTTTCACGTCGTCTCTCTCGTGGGCGGCCACCCGCTCCGGGGAGCGGGTGGCCTGGCCATCAGTAGCGGTAGCTGTCGGGCTTGAAGGGGCCTTCCTGGGTCACGCCGATGTACTTGGCCTGAGCTTCGGTCAGACGGGTCACCACGCCACCGAAGCCCTTCACCATTTCCAGCGCCACTTCTTCGTCGAGCTTCTTGGGCAGGACCATGACGGTGACGTTGGCGGTCTTTTCCGCGACCGGCAGGTCGGCGAACTTCTCCTGGAACAGGTGAATCTGCGCCAGCACC
The DNA here is from genome assembly GCF_031453735.1 of Pseudomonas sp. SORGH_AS_0199. NCBI lineage: Bacteria > Pseudomonadati > Pseudomonadota > Gammaproteobacteria > Pseudomonadales > Pseudomonadaceae > Pseudomonas > Pseudomonas sp. SORGH_AS_0199. The sequence goes on along the minus strand of NZ_JAVJAE010000001.1, from coordinate 4,940,915 downwards.
TGGTTGGCGAAGGAGCCGTCCATGATGCGGCTGGGGTGGCCGGTGGCGTTGCCCAGGTTCACCAGGCGGCCTTCGGCCAGCAGGATCAGGTAGTCGTCGTTGGCCGAGTCGACGGTCAGACCGGTGCGGTGGATCTTGTGCACCTGCGGCTTCACCTCTTCCCAGCCCCAGTGCTGGCGCATGAAGGCGGTGTCGATCTCGTTGTCGAAGTGACCGATGTTGCACACCAGGGCGCGCTTCTTCAGCGCCTTGAGCATGTTGGCGTCACAGACGTTGACGTTGCCAGTGGTGGTGACGATCAGGTCGATCTTGCCCAGCAGGGCGCGATCCACCGAGGCTTCGGTGCCGTCGTTCAGGCCATCGACATAGGGCGAGACCAGCTCGTAGCCGTCCATGCAGGCCTGCATGGCGCAGATCGGGTCGACTTCCGAGACCTTGACGATCATGCCTTCCTGACGCAGCGAGGCGGCCGAGCCCTTGCCTACGTCGCCGTAGCCGATCACCAGCGCCTGCTTGCCGGACAGCAGGTGGTCGGTGGCGCGCTTGATGGCGTCGTTGAGGCTGTGGCGGCAACCGTACTTGTTGTCGTTCTTGCTCTTGGTGACCGAGTCGTTGACGTTGATCGCCGGGACCTTGAGGGTGCCGTCCTTGAGCATGTCCAGCAGGCGGTGTACGCCAGTGGTGGTCTCTTCGGTAATGCCGTGGACGCGCTCCAGCACCTGCGGATACTTGTCGTGCAGGATCTGGGTCAGGTCACCGCCGTCGTCCAGCACCATGTTGGCGTCCCAGGGCTGGCCGTCCTTGAGGATGGTCTGCTCGATGCACCACTCGTATTCGGCTTCGGTCTCGCCCTTCCAGGCGAACACCGGGATACCGGCGGCGGCGATGGCGGCGGCGGCCTGGTCCTGGGTGGAGAAGATGTTGCAGCTGGACCAGCGCACTTCGGCGCCCAGGGCCACCAGGGTCTCGATGAGCACGGCGGTCTGGATGGTCATGTGGATGCAGCCGAGGATCTTGGCACCGGCCAGGGGTTGTTCGCCGGCGTACTTGCCACGCAGTGCCATGAGGGCGGGCATTTCCGATTCGGCGATGATGACTTCGCGACGACCCCAGTCGGCCAGGGAGATGTCGGCGACCTTGAAATCGTTGAAAGCGGCAGGCGTGAGGACAGCGCTCATTGAAGAGTCTCCATTCGTTAGGTGCGAATGGGCGCCGTTGATGCGTTCTGATAACGCTCCGTTCGAGCCTGACAACGTCTGACGTCATGCCGGCCGTGATGCCCGCGCCAGCGGCGGGTCGGCTAGGATGGGATAACGCAGCGTGCTGCAGCGCCCCTCGAACGGAAGGCGGGGCGGCCTGGTGGCCGCGATGCGCGGGCAGTATAACGAGGATCGCGATAAACCCAAAGGGTGGCGCTCTGCCTCATGTCGACCGGAATCTACCGCGCGCACCCTGATCTGATGCCCCAACCCCCCTGGAAATTCAAGGAGCCCTGATGAACTTCCATACCCGCAAGTGGGTGAAACCCGAAGACCTCAACGCCAATGGCACCCTGTTCGGCGGCAGTCTGCTGAAATGGATCGACGAGGAGGCGGCGATCTACGCCATCGTGCAGCTGGAAAATCCCAAGGTGGTGACCAAGTACATCTCGGAGATCAACTTCATCAGCGCCTCGCGTCAGGGCGACATCATCGAGCTGGGCATCACCGCCACCGAGTTCGGGCGTACCTCCATCACCCTGAGATGCGAGGTGCGCAACAAGATCACCCGCAAGAGCATCCTCACCATCGACAAGATCGTCTTCGTCAATCTCGACGAGGAAGGCAATCCGGTGCCCCATGGCAAGACCCGGATCACCTATGTCGAGGACAGGTTCAAGGAGTCGCCTTGAGGCCGGCGCGGGTCACGTCCAGGCGCCGCCGCTCGGCCCAGTAGAGCAGCAATTCACGCAGTTGCGAGAGTTCGATCGGCTTGCCCATGTGGCCGTCCATGCCGGCCTCCTGGGCGCGATCCTTGTGCTCGGCGAGGATATGCGCGGTTAGGGCCACCACCGGGGTGCGCGAACGATGATTCTGCTGTTCCCAGGCACGTAGCCGGCGGGTGGCGCCGAAGCCGTCCAGCAGGGGCATCTCGCAATCCATCAGGATGAGGTCGTAGGTGTTCTGCTGGAGCTTTTCGAAGGCCTCCAGGCCGTTGCTCACGGTATCGGGTTCGACGCCGAGCTTCTTCAGCATGCCGCGGATCACCTTGACCGAGATGCTGTTGTCCTCGGCCACCAGCACGCGGAAGTCGCTGGGGATGCCGCTGGGCTGTTCCTGGGGCTCGGGCTCGCTGACCCGCTGGCCGCGGCGCGACAGTTCGTCGGCCAGGGTGGCTCTGAGGGTATAGCCGGCCACCGGCTTGGCCAGCACCCGCTTGATGCCGGCGTTGCGGGCAATGACCTTGCTCGGCGCGTTGCTCAGCCCGGTGAGCATGATCAGCAGCAGGTCGTGGTTGAGATTCTCGTCTTCGTTGATGCGCGCGGCGAGCTGCATGCCGGTCATGCCCGGCATCTGCTGATCGAGCAGCACCACATCGAAGTATTCCCGCAGGTGCGACTGGGTACGCAGCAGGGCCAGGGCCTCGCGCCCGGAGGCGGCGGTCACCGCCTGCATGCCCCAGGCGCTGCACTGCTGCTGCAGGACCTTGCGGCAGAGTTCGTTGTCGTCGACCACCAGCACCCGCACGTCCTGCAGCGGATAGTCGCTGTCGCCGCGCGACAGGACCAGCGCCTGAGCCGGGATGGGCAGGCTGATCCAGAAGCTGGAACCGCCCTCGGCGTTGTTCTGGATGCCGAAGTCGCCCTGCATCAGCAGCACCAGCTGGCGGGCGATGATCAGGCCGAAATCCAGGCTGTCGGTGTCGCTGGCGAGGAAGTCGCGGCGGTCGAGGTGGGTGGACAGCAGCTGGCGACTGAGCGCCGCGTCCAGCGGCGTGCCGCTGTCCTGCACCGAGATGCGCAGGCGTGGTGGCTGGCCGGTGGCCTCTTCCAGTGAGATCACCAGCAGGATCTCGCCTTCCTCGGTGCGCTGGAAGGCGTTTTCCAGCAGGTTGAGCAGGATCTGGCGCAAGCGGGTCGGGTCGCCGATGAAACGGCGCGGCACCTGGGGCTGGATGAAGCTGAGCAGTTCGACCCGGTGCTCCTCGGCACGCGGCCGGAAGATGTCCAGGCAGTCGTCGAGCAGGGCATTGAGGTCGAAGGTGACCTCCTCGAGTTCGATCTGGCCGCTTTCCAGGCGGGTGATGTCGATGATCTCGTTGATCAGGTTGAGCAGCTCGGCGCCGGCGCTGTGGATGGTCTGCACATAGTCGCGCTGCTTGGCCGACAGCGCCGTGCCCTGCAGCAATTCGGTCATGCCCAGCACGCCGTTCATGGGCGTGCGGATCTCGTGACTGATGCGCGAGAGAAATTCGGCCTTGCCCTTGAGCTCCGCATGGTCCGTGGCTCTGTCACGGGTGCGGGTGAAATGTTCCTCGCGCAGATAGCGACGCCGCTCCTCCAGGGCCAGGGTCAGCAGGATGCCGCTGAGCATGCAGCTGGCGATCAGGCCGCGGCCCATCCACACCGGTGGATTGGCGTAGCCGGCCAGGATCGGCAGCGCGATCAGCCCGGCCAGGGCCAGCAGGGCGCAGCTCATCACCAGCAGCCGCCCATAGCGGGCGCCCTGGTGCCAGCGCTCCAGCGCGATGATCAGGCAGGCGCACAGTGCCAGGCCATTGACCGCCATCAGCCAGTCGCCGACATAGAATTCGCCGGCGGCGATACGCACCACGGCGGCCAGGCCGACCAGGGCCAGCAGACCCCGCAGCGTGCGGCGGACCCACAGCGGCAGCCGTCGCCAGCCGAAGAAGGCGCCCACGAGATTCAGCCCGGCGGCGCTGCAGGCCAGCACCGACAGATCGGTCAGCAGCGGCGTCTGGCCCTTGAAGGTGCCCAGGAAGAACTTGCTCAGTCCGAAGATGTTCAGGGCCACGCAGACCAGCATCACCAGCAGCAGGGTGAGGGCGCTGGTGGCGCGACTGCGGTGGTAGAGCAGCTGGGCGCCGTTGTACAGCGCCAGCATGGCCAGGCAGCCGAGCAACACGCCGAACATCACCAGGCGATGGGTGATCTCGGCTTCGGCACTGCTGCTCAGGGTCAGGGCGATCCGCATCGGCTGGGGCGATTCGAATCTCAGGAAGAGGTCGAGCGGCTGATCGCTCTGTGGAATCGGAAAGACGAAGTCGCGACTGAGTTGCTGCGGATTGAGCAGCGGCCGCGACAGGCCATCGCGGATCTCGCTGAGCAACTGGTCATCGCGATAGGCGAAGAAATCCAGATAGCCGACGTTGGGCGAAATGATGCGCAGCAGCCGCTGCTGGGCGTCGGGCTGGATGCGGGTGTGCAGCCAGAGCGCACCGGAACCGGCTGGGCGGTGGGCCCTGGCGGTGGTCAGCGGTTTGAAGGCGGACAGCCGATCACGGACATCGTCGAGCGAGAATTCGCCGGTGACGTCCTCGTACTGCGCCCAGCCCGCATCCGGCGAATTCTCGGCTTGCACGGAATTGGCCACCAGCAGCAACAGCAGCCAGCTGACCACAAAGCCTATGGCGATCCAGAGCCGGTGCACGAGAGTTCCCTTCGCAAATGCGGACGTCGAGTATAGACCAGCCCGTCACGTCTGTTGACGTAACAGTGTAACAGGCTGATCCCTTAGGCGAGCTTCACTGTCGCTCGCGAGCGATGGCGCGGTAGCCGATGTCGCTGCGGTAGAAGCAGCCCTGCCAGGAGATTTCCCGGGCCAGCGCAGCGGCGTTCTGCTGGGCGGCGGAGACCGTTTCGCCCAGAGCCGTGGTGCACAGCACCCGACCGCCGGCGGTGACGACCTGACCGTCGCGCAGGCCGGTGCCGGCGTGGAACACCTTGCCCGGCAGCGCTGCGGCGGCCTCGAGACCGGCGATGGCGTCACCCTTGGCATAGTCGCCCGGATAACCGCCGGCGGCCAGGACGATGCCCAGGCTCGGACGTGGATCCCAGCAGGCTTCGATCTTGTCGAGGGCCTCGGCCAGGGCGGCCTCCACCAGCAGCACCAGGCTGGACTGCAGGCGCAGCATCACCGGCTGGGTCTCGGGATCGCCGAACCGGCAGTTGAATTCGATGACCTTGGGTGCGCCACTCTGGTCGATCATCAGGCCGGCATAGAGGAAGCCGGTGTAGACATTGCCTTCGCTGGCCATGCCGGCCACGGTGGGTTCGATGATCTCGCGCATGACCCGGTCATGGACCGCCGCGGTCACCACCGGCGCCGGGGAGTAGGCGCCCATGCCGCCGGTGTTGGGACCGCTGTCGCCGTCGCCGACGCGCTTGTGGTCCTGGCTGGTGGCCATCGGCAGCACGTTCTTGCCATCCACCATGACGATGAAGCTGGCTTCCTCGCCATCGAGGAATTCCTCTATCACCACTCGCGCACCGGCATCGCCGAAGGCATTACCGGAGAGCATGTCACGCACGGCGTCCTCGGCTTCGGCCAGGGTCATGGCGACGATCACGCCCTTGCCGGCGGCCAGGCCATCGGCCTTGATCACGATGGGCGCACCCTGCTCGCGCAGATAGGCCAGCGCCGGCTCCACCTCGGTGAAGTTGGCGTAGGCGGCGGTGGGGATCTGATGGCGCGCGAGGAAATCCTTGGTGAAGGCCTTGGAGCCTTCCAGTTGCGCCGCGCCGGCGGTGGGGCCGAAGCAGGGCAGGCCCCGGCTGCGGAACAGGTCGACCACGCCGGCCACCAGCGGCGCCTCGGGACCGACGATGGTCAGCTCGACGTTGGCGGCGGCGAAGTCGGCCAGTTGCTCCAGGGCCAGGACGTCGAGGGCGACGTTCTCGCACTTGGCTTCGGTGGCGGTGCCGGCGTTGCCGGGGGCGACGTAGACCTTGGTGACCCGGGTGTCCTGGGCGACCTTCCAGGCCAGGGCGTGTTCGCGACCGCCGCTGCCGATGATGAGTACGTTCATGAAGCTTTCCTCTGGGCGGACGCTGGGCACGTCCGCCACGCAAATGGGTCGACGGTGAGGGCTGCGGCCCTCGCCGTGGCGGGCCTTAGTGGCGGAAGTGGCGCATGCCGGTGAAGACCATGGCGATGCCGGCTTCGTCGGCGGCGGCGATCACCTCGGCGTCGCGCATGGAGCCACCCGGCTGGATCACCGCGGTAATGCCGTTGGCCGCGGCGTTGTCGATGCCGTCGCGGAAGGGGAAGAAGGCGTCCGAGGCCATGACCGCGCCGGCCACGGCCAGACCGGCGTGCTCGGCCTTGATGGCGGCGATGCGCGCCGAGTTGACGCGACTCATCTGGCCGGCGCCGATGCCCACGGTCTGCTGGCCCTTGGCGTAGACGATGGCATTGGATTTGACGAACTTGGCCACCTTCCAGGCGAAGATCAGGTCCTGCAGCTCCTGCTCGCTGGGCGCGCGGCGGGTCACCACCTTGAGGTCGTCGGCGGTGATCATGGCAATGTCGCGGCTCTGCACCAGCAGACCACCGTTGACGCGCTTGAGGTCCAGGCCGGGCTTGCGCTCGGCGGGCCACTCGCCGCACTCCAGCAGGCGGACGTTGGCCTTGGCCGCGACGACGTCGCGGGCTTCGGCACTGACGCGCGGGGCGATGATCACCTCGACGAACTGGCGCTCGACGATGGCGCGGGCGGTTTCGGCGTCCAGTTCGCGGTTGAAGGCGATGATGCCGCCGAAGGCCGATTCGCTGTCGGTGGCATAGGCCAGTTCATAGGCCTGGCGGATGTCGCCGGCGACGGCCACGCCGCAGGGGTTGGCGTGCTTGACGATGACGCAGGCCGGTTCCCCGTAGCTCTTCACGGTTTCCAGGGCGGCATCGGTGTCAGCGACGTTGTTGAAGGACAGTTCCTTGCCCTGCAGCTGGGTGGCGGTGGCCACGCAGGCTTCGCTGGCGTGCTCGACATAGAAGGCCGCCTGCTGGTGCGGATTCTCGCCGTATCTCATGTCCTGCGCCTTGATGAACTGGGCGCTGAAGGTCCGCGGGAAGGCGGCGCGGCCGTCGGTGGTCAGGGTCTCGGCCTGCTGGTCGATACTGCCCAGGTAGTTGGCGATCATGCCGTCGTAGGCAGCGGTGTGCTCGAAGGCCTTGAGCGCCAGATCGAAGCGCTGGGCATAGGTCAGGCCACCGGCCTTGAGGTCGTCGAGGATGGCCGCGTAGTCACTAGCATTGACCACGATGGCGACGTCCTTGTGGTTCTTCGCCGCGCTGCGGACCATGGTCGGGCCGCCGATGTCGATGTTCTCGATGGCGTCGGCCAGGCTGCAGCCGGGCTTGGCCACGGTGGCGGCGAAGGGATAGAGGTTGACCGCGACCAGGTCGATCGGGCGGATGCCGTGCTCGCTCATCACCTCGTGGTCGACGCCGCGACGACCGAGGATGCCGCCGTGGATCTTCGGGTGCAGGGTCTTGACGCGACCGTCCATCATCTCCGGGAAGCCGGTGTAGTCGGCGACTTCCACCGCTGGGATGCCTTCATCGCGCAGCAGCTTGTAGGTACCGCCGGTGGACAGGATTTCCACGCCGATGGCCGCGAGTTCGCGGGCGAAGTCGACGACGCCCGTCTTGTCGGACACGCTGATCAGCGCACGGCGGACGGGGAGGCGAGAGGTCTGGTCGGTCATGGTCATGTCCATCAGGAGGAGAAAGACCGCCGGTCAAGCCCCCTGGGCCGCCGGCGATGAGGCGGATCAGAGCAGGTCGTACTGCTTAAGCTTCTTGCGCAGGGTGCCGCGATTGAGCCCGAGCATCTCCGACGCCTTGGTCTGGTTGCCCTTGACGTAATTCATCACGCTTTCGAGCAGGGGTGCTTCCACTTCGCAGAGCACCATGTTGTAGACGTCGGTCACCGGCTGCCCATCGAGGTGGGCGAAATAGTTGCGCAGCGCCTTTTCCACGCTGTCGCGCAGCGTCTGACCCTCCTGCAGGGGAGCGGTCAGGTGCTGCTTGAGGTCGCCGTTGTCACTCACAGGCGCTGTTCCAGTCAAAGTCTCGGTCATCGAATTCATGCCACCTGCTTCCCGGTCGGGGGCTGCGCGAAGAACGCGCGAATGCTGGCGTGCTGGGCTTGGGTGTCTTGCAGTCGGTTGAACTGGGCGCGCGATTCCGCGGCGCCCGGCCGGTCGGCCAGGTACCAGCCGACGTGCTTGCGGGCGATGCGTACGCCCATTTCCGCGCCGTAGAAGGCATGCAGGGCGTCGAGGTGTTCCAGCAGGATGGCCTCCACCTCGGCATCACCGGGCGCCGCCAGGTGCTCGCCGGTCGCCAGGTAGTGGGCGATCTCGCGGAAGATCCAGGGGCGCCCCTGGGCGGCGCGGCCGATCAGCAGGCCGTCGCAGCCGGTGTGTTCGAGCACCCAGCGGGCCTTTTCCGGGCTGTCGATGTCGCCGTTGGCGAACACCGGGATATCGACCGCCTGCTTGATGGCGGCGATGGTGTCGTACTCGGCGGCGCCGAGAAAACGGTCGTCCCGGGTGCGGCCATGCACGGCGAGGGCCTGGATGCCCGCGGCTTCGGCCAGCTGCGCGATGCGCAGGCCGTTGCGATTGTCGGGATTCCAGCCGGTGCGGATCTTCAGGGTCACGGGGACGTCGACGGCGGCCACCACGGCGGCGAGGATCTCGGCCACCAGGGCCTCATCCTTCATCAGCGCGGAGCCGGCGGCCTTGTTGCAGACCTTTTTCGCCGGGCAGCCCATGTTGATGTCGATGATCTGGGCACCCAGTTCGACATTGCGCCGGGCCGCCTCGGCCAGCATCGCCGGATCGCCGCCGGCGATCTGCACCGAACGCGGTTCCTGCTCGCTGGCGTGGATCAGGCGCAGCCGCGACTTGCGGCTGTCGTAGAGCCGCACGTCACTGGTCACCATTTCCGACACGGCCATGCCGGCGCCGAGTGCCAGGCACAGGCGACGGAAGGGCAGGTCGGTGACCCCGGCCATGGGCGCGAGAATCAGCGGATTGGGCAAGGTATAAGGGCCGATGCGTACCATCGACATATCTTTTTCCCTGGCGAATAGGCGCCTGTTCCGCCTGCGCCGGAAACCGGCCGCGGACAGGGGCTGCTGTGCTTGAAAAGGGTTGGGAATGATACCCGCTCACCGCCTCCGGATAAAGCGCGAGTTGGCTAGTTTATGAGCAATTCCCCCTGGGGCTACTCCGGCGAGAAGAAGCTCAGGCTGTAATTCACGGCTCGCGGGCCGGGGTCGAGAATGTCCAGGGCGATGTGGATCGGCGTCTGCGGCGGCATCTCGTCCTGGCCTTTCAGTTCGCCATTCAGGTATTCGCCCGGCTTGAAGCGGCGGCTGGCGAGCAGTTGGCCATTGAGGTCGGCGAAGCGCAATTCCAGCAGCGGGAAGGGCTGCGAGAAGGGTGCCCGGTTGTAGAGAATGGCATCGACGCGCAGCGCCCCGGAAAATTGCGGGTGGCTGCGCACCACCAGGTTGCTGCTGCGGATCTGCTGCACATCGACCTTGGACGGCACCTTGCAGCCGAGGCTGGCACAGGCCTGGACGAACAGCGGGCGATAGCTGTCCTGCCGCGCCAGTTCGTCGAAGTGGTAATAGACGTACTGGCCGGCCAGGCCGAGCAGTGCCAGCAGGCAGAGCAGGATCCACAGTAGGCGGCGACCCCAGCGCGGGCGCTGCGGGTGGCTGTCCAGCTGCAGCGGTTCGTCGTGCAGGTCCAGCAGCGGATCGTCCTGCCATTCCGGCTCGCTGCGCAGGCCGCTCGCGGCCTTGGCCGGCGGCGGCTCGTCGTCGCTGTCGCGAGCGGCGCTGAGGGATTCGGTAGCCGGCTCCTGCCAGTCGTCGAGGCGGCCCAGGCCGGGTTCGGCGCGTTCGTCGTCGTCGGCCTCGACCCGGCCGAGCGCGGGCTCCTGGCGTTCGGCCGGCGCGGCGGTGAGGGGCGCGGGCGGCGTGGCCGGGGCGGGCTTCAGCGGGGCGCGCACGGCCGCGAGCGGGGCCACCGGCGCTACGGCAGGCAAGGGGGTGATGGCGGGCTCGGGCACCGGTGCGAAGGCCGGCTCGGGCTCGGGCTCGGGTTCGAGTCGCGGTTCCGGCTCGGCGGCGGTAAGGGACAGGGGCTCGGACTCAGGCTCCGCCTCGGGCGCGGCTCGCAGTCGCAGCGACTCCGGCTCGGGTTCGCGCTCGGCGGAGACGGCGCCGAGCGACGGCAGCTCGTAGGTTTCTTCGTCGTCCTGGGGACGACGGGCAGCCAGCCCCAGGGCCGGTGCCGGCTCTTCCTGCGGCGTGGTCACGGCGAGCGGTGCGGCCAAGGCGGCAGGCGCCATGGGAGCGACCGGCGCGCGGCGCTGTTCTTCCAGGGCGCCCAGGCGGGCGACCTCGGCGTCCAGCTCCAGGTGGCTCAGGTCCAGTTCGTCATGGGGCCAGGCCGCTTCGCTGGGCGTGGGCGCCGGCGCGGCCACGGGTGGCGCGGGCTCAGGGGCCGTCAGGGGCGCGGCCTGGTTGCTGGCGTTGAACACTTCCAGGCAGACGCCACAACGTACGTCGCCATCCGCGGCGGCCAGGTGTTCCTGGGTGACACGGAAGCGGGTATGGCAATGCGGACACTGGGCGACGAGGGATTCGGTCATGGCGAGGCGACAGCCAGGGAGTGAAGCGCGCTAGTGTACCCGAAGGCCCTGGCGAAAGAAGGGCCTCCACCGGGCCGCCGGGTGAGCGGACCGGTGGCGCCGCTGCGCATCAGCGGCGGCGGGTCCCGCTGATGCGTACCCAACCGTCGAGGGTGGCGGTGGGTTCCAGGTCGAAGCAGCCGGCGTAGGCGGCGCGGACGTCCTCGGCCTGCTCGGCGAGGATGCCGGAGAGGGCCAGGCGACCGCCGATGCGGGTCAGGCGGGTGATCTGCTCGGCCAGGCCGACCAGCGGACCGGCGAGGATGTTGGCCACCACCACGTCGGCCTGCTCGCCTGGCAGATCGGCGGGCAGGTACAGCGGAAAGCGGGCCGGATCGATGCCGTTGCGGTTGGCGTTCTCGCGCGAGGCTTCGAGGGCCTGGACGTCGATGTCGGTGCCCACGGCGCGCTCGGCGCCCAGCAGCAGGGCGGCGATGGCGAGGATGCCCGAGCCGCAGCCGAAATCCAGCACCTGCCGGCCGGCGACCGGTTCGCCGTCCAGCCACTGCAGGCACAGCGAGGTGGTGGGATGGGTGCCGGTACCAAAGGCCAGGCCCGGATCCAGCAGCAGATTGACCGCTTCGGGTTCCGGGGCCTCGTGCCAGCTGGGGACGATCCACAGCCGCTGGCCGAAGCGCATCGGCTGGAAGTTGTCCATCCAGCTGCGTTCCCACTCCTGGTCTTCCAGGCGCTCTACCTCGTAGGTCAGGCCGTTGGCCAGCAGCTGCACGCGCTGTTCCAGGGCGGCGGCGTCGGTATCGCCTTCGAACAGCGCCAGCAGGTGGGTCTGGGACCACAGCGGGGTGGTGCCGAGATCCGGTTCGAAGATCGGCTGGTCCTCGGCGTCCATGAAGGTCACCGAGACGGCGCCCAGTTCGAGCATGAGGTCTTCGTAGGTTTCCGCCTGGGCGGGCGTGAGGGCGAGGCGGACTTGCAGCCAGGACATGGTGGACTACCTGAATCGGGTCAAAGCGGGGAGGGTAAATGAAAACGGGCTGCCCGAGGGCAGCCCGTTTACTAGGTAAGAAGCCGACGGGGCGAGCGAGCCAGGTCAGGCAAGGCGGAAATCGCCGAGGAGGCCCATTCTCCCTAGGGTAAATGGGCATTCCGACGAGGCCGCCCAGGCCGGGCTGGCGATCCAGGCGATTTCCAACGCAGCCTGGCCGACGCGCAGCCGTCACGTCCTTAGTGGCGCATGCCGAGCTTCTTCTCCAGATAGTGGATGTTCACCGCGCCTTGGCCGAAGGCCTGGTCGCGGGTTAGCATCCGATGCAGATCAGCGTTGGTCTTGATGCCGTCGACGATCAGCTCGTCCAGGGCGTTGCGCATCCGGGCCATGGCCTCTTCGCGGGTCTTGCCCCAGGTGATCAGCTTGGCGATCAGCGAATCGTAGTTCGGCGGAACCTTGTAGCCGCTGTACAGGTGCGAATCCACCCGTACGCCGTTGCCGCCCGGTGCATGGTAGTGCTTGACCAGGCCCGGGGAGGGCATGAAGGTCTTGGGGTCTTCGGCGTTGATCCGGCACTCGATGGCGTGACCGGTGATCTTGATGTCTTCCTGTTTGATCGACAGCGGGTTGCCAGCGGCGATGCTGAGCATCTCCTTGACGATGTCGACGCCAGTGATCATCTCGGTCACCGGATGCTCCACCTGCACGCGGGTGTTCATCTCGATGAAGTAGAAGCGGCCGTCTTCGTAGAGGAACTCGAAGGTGCCGGCGCCCCGGTAGCCGATGTCGATGCAGGCCTTGACGCAGCGCGCCAGGACCTCTTCGCGGGCCTTCTCGTCGATCTGGGGCGCAGGTGCCTCCTCGATGACCTTCTGGTGCCGGCGCTGCAGCGAGCAATCGCGGTCGTAGAGATGCACGGCATTGCCCTGGCCATCGGAGAGCACCTGGACTTCCACGTGACGCGGATTGCCGAGGAACTTCTCCATGTAGACCATGGAATTGCCAAAGGCGGCGCCGGCTTCGGTTTGGGTCAGCTTGATCGACTTGATCAGCTCGGCCTCGTCCTCGACCACGCGCATGCCGCGACCACCACCGCCACCGGCGGCCTTGATGATCACCGGATAGCCGACTTCGCGGCCGATGCGCAGGCACTCGGCCTCGTCATCCGGCAGGGCGCCGTCGGAACCCGGTACGGTGGGCACGCCGGCCTGCTTCATGGCGTTCTTGGCGGACACCTTGTCGCCCATCAGGCGAATCACGTCGGCGGTGGGGCCGACGAAGGCGAATCCGGACTGCTCCACCTGCTCGGCGAAGTCGGCGTTCTCGGCGAGAAAGCCGTAGCCGGGGTGGATGGCGGTGGCGCCGGTGACTTCCGCGGCACTGATGATGGCCGGGATGTTCAGGTAGGACAGGGGCGAGGGGGCCGGGCCGATGCACACCGATTCGTCGGCGAGGGACAGATGCATCAGTTCGCGGTCGGCGGTGGAATGAACCGCCACCGTCTTGATGCCCAGCTCCTTGCAGGCACGCACCACGCGCAGGGCAATTTCCCCGCGGTTGGCGATCAGGACTTTTTCCAGCATCGTGGGCTCCACGGGCTTAGACAATGGTGAACAGCGGCTGGTCGAATTCGACAGGCTGACCGTTCTCGACCAGCACCTGGCCGATGGTGCCGCTGGCTTCGGCTTCGATGTGGTTCATCATCTTCATGGCTTCGACGATGCACAGGATGTCGCCTTTCTTCACCTGCTGGCCGACTTCGACGAAGGCCGGAGTGGTGGGCGAGGACGCGCGGTAGAAGGTGCCGACCATGGGCGAGCGAGCCACGTTACCGGTCAGTTGCGGAGCGGCGGCTTCGGTAGCCGGCGCAGCAGCGGCCGGAGCGGCAGCCGGGGCCGGCGCGGCGACCGGCGCGGGAGCGGCGGCGTAGACGGTCTGCATGCCCTGGTTGCGGCCGGTGTTGCGGCTGATGCGGACGGACTCTTCGCCTTCGCGGATTTCCAGCTCGTCGATACCGGACTCTTCCAGCAACTCGATCAGTTTCTTGACTTTACGGATGTCCATTGGCGTTGGCTCTCCCCTCGGGTTCAGGTGATGTTCTGGATATTGGGTCGCGCTCAGCCGCGTGCGGCGAGCTGTTCGCAGGCGGCTTCCAGCGCCAGGCGATAGCCACTGGCGCCGAGCCCGCAGATGACACCGACCGCCACATCGGAAAAATAGGAGTGGTGGCGGAAGGCTTCGCGCTTGTGCACGTTCGACAGGTGCACTTCGATGAATGGGATGCTCACCGCGAGCAAGGCGTCACGTAGGGCGACACTGGTATGGGTGAAGGCAGCCGGATTAATCAGGATGAAATCCACCCCTTCGTCGCGCGCGGCGTGGATGCGTTCGATCAGCAGGTGTTCGGCGTTGCTCTGCAGCGACTGCAGACGATGCCCCGCCGCGGTGGCGCGGGCTTCGAGGTCGGCGTTGATCTGGGCCAGGGTGGTGGCACCGTAGACGCCCGGCTCGCGGGTACCCAGCAGATTCAGGTTGGGCCCGTGCAGTACCAGCAGATGCGCCATAGCCACTTGCCTCGCAATTTCGCAACCAGATTGGCCGCGGACTATGCCGCAACCGGAGGTGACTGTCCAGTCGCTAGACGTTTGCCGGAAATGCCCGCACGTTGGGCGAAATTCTTTTAATCGCTGGTGATAAGCCTTTTTGCTTCGTCGAGTCGGGCGAGAAAGCCCGTGGCATCGATTTCGCCGACGATGCGCGCCTTGGCCTGCTCCCGGCCGCTGGCATCGTAGAACAGGATCGCCGGCGGGCCGAACAGGCCGTGCTGCTCCAGCCACTGGCGCTGTTCCCGGGTGCTTTGCGTCATATCGAAACGGATCAGCGTGAAGTCGCGCAATTGCGCCTGGATCTCGGGATTGCCGAAGACCTCGCGCTCGATCAGCTTGCAGCTGATGCACCAGTCGGCATAGACGTCCACCAGCAGGGGTCGCCCGCTGCCGAGGCTGCTCGCCAGGGCGGCGGGATCGCTCAGGCTGCGCATGACCTCTGCGCGGGCAGCCACGGCGGGTGCCGCGGCGTCGCCCAGCGGCCGCAGGGGGTCGCTGGCGCCGCGCAGGGCGCCGATGCCGGCGGCCGCGCCATAGACCACCAGGGCCAGGCCCGCCAGTTGTGACAGGCGCTGGCAGGGCGGCTTGGGGACGAATTCCAGGGCGCCGAGGAACAGCCCGACCCCGGCGGCCAGCAGGCCCCAGGCCGCCAGCGCCAGGGGGCCCGGAAGGAGTCGTTCAAGCAGCCACAGGGCTACCGCCAGCAGCAGTACGCCGAACGCATTGCGCATGCCCACCAGCCAGGCGCCGCTGCGTGGCAGCAGGGCGCCGCCGCCGGCGGCGATGAGGATCAGCGGGGCGCCCATGCCCAGGCCCAGGGCGAACAGTGCCAGGCCGCCGCCGAGCCAGTCGGCGGTGCTGCTGATATAGAGCAGGAGGCCCGCCAGGGGCGCCGAGACGCAGGGCGAGACGATCAGGCTGGAGAGCACGCCGAGGGTGGCCGCGCCGCCCAGGGAGCCGCCACGGGTACCGCTGGCGAGCTGTTCCAGGCGCTCGCGCAGGGCCGCCGGCAGGCGCAGTTCGAAGAGGCCGAACATCGCCAGGGCGAACAGCGCGAACAGCGCGGCGAAGGGAATCAGTACCCAGGCCGACTGCAATTGCGCCTGCAGGTTGAGACTGGCGCCAAAGACGCCCATGAGTGCGCCCAGGGCGGCGAAGCTCAGCGCCATGGGCACCACGTAGGCCAGCGCCAGCAGCAGGCCACGGCCCGGGCGCGCCTTGCCGGCCAGGACCACCGCCGAGACGATGGGCAGCATCGGCAGGACGCAGGGGGTGAAGGTCAGTCCCAGGCCGGCGAGGAAGGCCAGCAGGATTCTGTTCCACCCCACCTGGTCAGGGGGCGGGGCGGCGACCGCCGGGCTCGCCGCGGAGGCGGCCGCGGGGCCGGCGATAGTCAGGGTGCGGGTTTCCGGCGGATAGCAGAGGCCGCGATCGGCGCAGCCCTGGTAGGTCACCTGGATCCGGCCGCCGCGGTCGGGCGCGAGGGGCAGGGGGATGTCGACGCCGGCGTGATAGACCTGGACGTCGCCGAACCATTCGTCGTGCTTGGGCTCGCCAGGTGGCAGGGCCACCGGCGCGGTCAGCAGGCCGGCGTCGGCGTCGAAGGCAAAGCGCTGTCGATAGAGGTAATAACCCTCGGCGATGATGAAGCGCACCTGGGGGCGGCCCTCGGCGTCGCGACGCTGCTCCAGGCGAAAGGCCTGGTCCACCGGCAGGAATTGCTGACTGGGACGCTGACCGTCCAGGCCCAATGCGGCCGTCGGGCGCGGCGCATCGAACAGGCCGGCGGCGGCGGGCAGGGTCAGCAGCAGGGTGAGCAGGAACAGCAGGACACGCATGGGCTTCTCGGCGATCGGCAGCGGCCGATCATAGCAGAGGCATCCGGTTGGTCTGGCTAGACGTACTGGCGCACGCAATTGCGTCCCGCATGCTTGGCGGCATAGAGGGCTTCGTCCGCCTGCTTGGCCAGCGTGGGCATCTCCTGTCCGGGCTGCAGTTGCGCCACGCCGGCACTGAAGGTGCAGCTGAGTTCCTTGGGCGGCGCCGGATAGTGGATCTCGGCAAAGCGCTGGCGGATCTCGTCGATCAGGCGAGTGGCGGTGGCCAGGTCGGTATCGGGCAGCACGATGGCGAATTCCTCGCCGCCATAGCGGCCGATATGGTCGGACTTGCGCAGGCGCTGCTTGAGGAACAGCGCCAGGCTCTTGATCACCCGATCGCCCATGGGGTGGCCGTAGTGGTCGTTGACCTGCTTGAAGTGGTCGATGTCCAGCATGGCGAAAGTGATCGGCCGCTGGCTGCGCCGCGCGCGGAAGCAGGCGTCTTCCAGCAGCTGCAAGGTGTGGGTGTGGTTGTACAGGCCGGTGAGGCTGTCCTGGACGATGCGCGCCTGCAGGCTGCGCGCCCGTGCGGCGCGGGTGCGCACCGTGGCGATCAGGTGGCGCGGCTTGATCGGCTTGGTGAGGAAGTCGTCGCCGCCCTCGCTCATGGCATCCAGCTGCTTGTCGAGGTCGTCCTCGGCCGACAGATAGATGATGGGCACGCTGACATAGCGTTCGTGCTGACGGATGACCTTGGCCAGCTCGGTGCCGGTGCACTCGGGCATGTACATGTCGAGGATGATCAGGTCGGGCACGAATTCGGCCAGGTGCGCCATCACCGCGCCGGGCTGCATCAGGGTGCGGGTGACGATCCCGGCGCTGTTGAGCGCCATTTCCGTGGCCATGGCCTGGGCGCGGGAGTCGTCCACCACCAAGGCGCGGATCGGGTCGTAGTAGACGGTGCGGGTGAGGGTCTCGATCTTTTCCAGTAGCCGCGCCGAATCCAGGGTGCCGGTGTAGAACTCCTGACCGCCGGCGCGCACCGCGGCCAGACGGAAGGGAGTGTCGGCTTCCTGGTGGCTGTAGAACAGCACCGGCAGCTTGCGCTCCAGACCGCTCTGGGCTTCCAGCGCCAGCTGGATGCCGGCGCCCGCGCCGCCGAAGTCCACGTCCATGACGATGACCGCCGGGTGACGGTTGTCCATCATCGCGCGGAAGTCGTCGGCGCCATGGATGATCTGGATGGTGACGCCGAAGTATTCCATCTGCTGCGCCAGCCGCTCGGCGCGCTCGCTGTCGAGCAGGGCGATGTAGATCGGCTTGCGCAGCGGCGGCAGGCTGGTGGTCTCCAGCTGGTCGCCCTGGCGCAGCCCGGTGCGCGACAGGCTCTGCATGGCCTGGCTGAGTTCGGTGATGGCCTGGCTGTTGAGGCGACCGCGATTGGCGGTGACCTGGGCCAGGGAGGCACCGATGGCCTCGGCGAGTTCGGCATGGCCCTGCTGCTCGAAGCGCTTGGCATATTGCAGCAGGCGCGCGTTGGCGTCGGTCAGCTCGACCAGGCTGCCGGCCGTCCACTCGTCTCGCTGCAGCCGTTGCCAGATCTCCAGTACCTGGCGCGACTGGTGGATGACCCGTTGCGCGAAGTGCAGCTTGAGGCGGTCCCGGCTCGGATCATCTGGTTCGCTCACGAATTGTTCCGTCATTCTTGAGGTGGTGGCCCTATGCTACCAATTGCTGGCTGGCAGGGGAGAGGCGGTACCCTGGTTAGCGGCGGCTATGCCGCTCGCATGGACACTGTCGGTCGCTTCTGGAGTAGCGTCCGTCGCCTGTTACCCTAGTCTCGAAAGCGGCTGTCCAGATGCGTCGTGCCCGCACTGCCGGCGATGGCGGCGCAACCGGCGTCGCCGGCGGGGGTCCAAGCGCCAACATCTTTAAAATCATTGCAAGGAATTGCCCATGCGGGAGTGGAACTTGAGGTCGGGATGGCTCCGGCTGGTGGCAGTGCTGATCGCACTCTACCTGCTGGTCACCCTGGCGATAGGCTGGTACTGGAGTCGCGAACCGGATTTCTTCCCGGTGCAGCAGCATGCCCAGGAGGCGGCCACGGCCAGTGGCCGCAAGCTGGTGCTCGGCTACACCACGGTCGAGACCCTCAAGCAGGTGGCCGGCACCCTGCTGGACAAGCCGGGCGGCTATCTCTCCAACGACATCTTCCCGCCGGGCCTCTGGCTCGACGACATGCCGTCCTGGGAATACGGCGTGCTGGTGCAGACCCGCGATCTGGCGCGCGCCCTGCGCAAGGACTTCGCCCGTTCCCAGTCGCAGTCCACCGAGGACGTCGACCTGGCCCAGGCCGAGCCGCGCTTCAACTTCGACAACCACAGCTGGGCCATGCCCTCGTCGGAGTCGGAATACCGCGCCGGCATCGCTTCCCTGGATCGCTACCTGGCGCGCCTGGGTGGCCAGAATGCCCAGGGCCAGCCCACCGCCTACTTCTATTCGCGCTCGGACAACCTGCGCAACTGGCTGGGTGACGTCGAGACCCGCCTGGGTTCGCTGTCCCAGCGGCTGTCCGCCAGCGTCGGCCGGGTACGCCTGGACGCCGAGGTACGGCCGAACCAGGACATTCCCGCCGGCCAGGTGCCGGAAGTGCACGAGCAGCGCGTCGAGACGCCCTGGCTGCAGATCGACAACGTCTTCTACGAGGCCCGCGGTCAGGCCTGGGCGCTGTCGCACATCCTGCGCGCCATCGAGGTGGACTTCGCCGACACCCTGGCCAAGAAGAACGCCACGGTGAACGTGCGCGAGATCATCCGCGAACTGGAAGCGGCCCAGCAGCCGGTCTGGAGTCCGATGATCCTCAACGGCAGCGGCTTCGGCATCCTGGCCAACCATTCGCTGGTGATCGCCAACTACATCTCCCGCGCCAACGCCGCGATCATCGACCTGCGCCAGTTGCTGGAACAGGGCTGATGACGCCGGACGCTCGCGAAGCGGCGCATCGCGCCGCCTCCGACCGGGAGCTGGTGGTCTGGGTCGATCGCGACGATCGCACCCAGGGTGAGGTGCCACGGGCGGAATTGCGTGCCCGCGGCCTGATCGGTCGCTGCACCTTCATCCTGCTGTTCAATGACCGCGGCGAACTCTGCGTGCACCGGCGCACCCTGAGCAAGGCGCTCTACCCGGGCTACTGGGACGTGGCCGCCGGCGGCATGGTGGCGCCGGGCGAGAGCTATGCGCAGTCGGCGGCCCGGGAGCTGGCCGAGGAACTGGGGGTCAGCGGCGTCCCCCTGCGCGAGCACGGCACCTTCTATTTCGAGGAGCCGGGCAATCGCCTCTGGGGCGGCGTGTTCAGCGCCCACTGGAACGGCCCGCTGCGGCTGCAGCCGGAAGAGGTACTGGAGGCCCGCTTCCTGGCTCCGGCGGCGATTCTCGCCGAGGCTCGTCAGCAGCCCTATTGCCCGGATTCGCTGGAGGCCCTGCGCCTGGTCATCAGCCGGGCAGATGTCGCATCCCTGCCTTAATTTCTCGCATTCGCGCCTTAGCATCCGTGGGCGATGCTGCTACATTGCGCGGCCCCGGACCAGCGCGGCCCGTGCCGGCTGGCGCTGTATCCAAGGTTTCCTCCAGGCGCCCGGCGTCTGAACCAGACTGGGAGGACCGTCCCCTGAGCAAGAAAACCTCGTCGCTGGCGGATCTCAGCCGGCTGGTGTACTCCACCGACGTCGGCCGCATTCGCCCGGAAGAACCCCAGACACCGGTCCCGACCGGCGACGGCATCGCCCGGGTCCGGCGCGAGACCAAGGGCCGTGGCGGCAAGACGGTGACCACGGTCAGCGGCGTCCCCCTGGACGAGGACGCACTCAAGGACCTGGCCAGCGCGCTCAAGCGCCGCTGCGGCACCGGCGGGGCGCTCAAGGATGGCGTCATCGAGATCCAGGGCGACCATGTCGACCTGCTGCTCGGCGAACTCGAAAAACGCGGCTTCAAGACCAGGCGGTCGGGCGGCTAGGCCAGGCCTTCCAACCTCCGCGTACAACTTACCGCCCCTGGCGGCGGTCCATCCAAAGCAAGATTCCCTACAGGAGATTCCCGCGAATGTCCCCACGACGCACGCGCAAAGATGACGGCAGCCAGTGGACCGTGGCGGACAGCCGCAGCGTCTATGGTATTCGCCACTGGGGTGCCGGCTACTTCGCCATCAGCGATGCCGGCAACGTCGAAGTCCGCCCCCATGGCCCGGACGGCCAGCCGATCGACCTCCATGTGCTGGTCGGCCAGCTGCGCGAAGCGGGTCTGTCGCTGCCGCTGCTGGTGCGTTTCCCCGACATTCTCCAGGGCCAGGTGCGCCACCTGACCGGTGCCTTCGATCGCAACATCGAGCGCCTCGACTACCAGGGCCGCTACACCGCCCTCTATCCGATCAAGGTCAACCAGCAGGAAGCGGTGGTGGAAAACATCATCGCCACCCGCGACGTCTCCATCGGTCTGGAAGCCGGTTCCAAGCCGGAGCTGATGGCGGTGCTGGCGCTGGCGCCCAAGGGCGGCACCATCGTCTGCAACGGCTACAAGGACCGCGAATTCATTCGCCTGGCGCTGATGGGCCAGAAACTGGGCCACAGTGTCTTCATCGTCATCGAGAAGGAGTCCGAGGTCCCGCTGGTGATCGAGGAGGCGGCCGAGCTCAAGGTCACGCCCCAGGTCGGCCTGCGGGTGCGGCTGTCGTCCCTGGCGTCGAGCAAATGGGCCGACACCGGTGGCGAGAAGTCCAAATTCGGTCTCTCCGCGGCTCAGTTGCTGTCGGTGATCGAGCGCTTCCGCGCCGCCGGCCTGGAGCAGGGCGTGCGCCTGCTGCATTTCCACATGGGTTCGCAGATCGCCAACCTGGCCGACTATCGCCAGGGTTTCCGCGAAGCCATCCGCTACTATGCCGAGCTGCGCGCCCTGGGCCTGCCACTGGATCACATCGACGTCGGTGGCGGTCTGGGCGTGGACTACGACGGCACCCATTCGCGCAATGCCAGCTCGATCAACTACGACATGGACGACTACGCCGGTACCGTGGTCGGCATGCTCAAGGAATTCTGCGACCAGCAGGAATTGCCGCATCCCAACATCTTCTCGGAAAGTGGCCGCGCCATGACCGCGCACCACGCCATGCTGGTGATGCAGGTCACCGACGTCGAGCGCCACAACGACAGCGTGCCGGCCAGCGAGCGCTTCGAAGGCAAGGCCGAGGTGGTGCAGTGGCTGGCCGAGCTGCTGGGCGACACCGATCCGGAGATGGTCACCGAGACCTACTGGCGCGCCACCCAGTACGTCAGCGAAGCCGCCGCCCAGTACGCCTCCGGCACCCTGAGCCTGAGCGACAAGGCGCTGGCCGAGCAGTGCTACTTCGCCATCTGCCGCCGCCTCTACAACCAGCTCAAGGCACGCCAGCGCTCCCATCGCCAGGTGCTCGACGAGCTCAACGACAAGCTGGCCGACAAGTACATCTGCAACTTCTCGGTGTTCCAGAGCCTGCCCGATACCTGGGCCATCGACCAGATCCTGCCCATCGTGCCTCTGACCCGCCTGGACGAGGAGCCGGTGCGCCGTGCCGTGCTGCAGGATCTGACCTGCGACTCGGACGGCAAGATCAAGCAGTACGTCGACGAGCAGAGCATCGAGACCAGCCTGCCGGTGCACGAGGTGCGCGAAGGCGAGGACTATCTGCTGGCGGTGTTCCTGGTGGGCGCCTATCAGGAGATCCTCGGCGACATGCACAACCTGTTCGGTGACACCGACTCGGTGAACGTCTACCAGGACGCCGACGGCAGCGTGCGCCACGGCGGCATCGAGACCCACGACACCATCGAGGACATGCTCAGGTACGTGCACCTCTCGCCCGAGGAACTGATGACCTACTACCGCGACAAGGTCGCCAGCGCGCGCCTCACCGCGCGCGAACGCACCCAGTTCCTCGACGCCATGCGCCTGGGTCTGACCCGTTCCTCCTATCTCGCCAGCTAAGAAGCCGCTCACGATCTGCTGCGCGTCGGCCAAGCGGCGTTGAAAATGCCTTCGAAATGCTCATTTACTATCTGTAAATTCCGCTTTCTCCGGCATTTCCGTCTTGCTTGGCTCTAGCTCGCGAGATCGTGAACAGCTTCTGACGAAGCGAACCCTGGCGGCGGGGCGGGCTCTATAGCCTTGCCGTCAGGATGAGAGGAGGCAGTTATGAAGGGGCGCATGGCGCTGTTGTTGGTGGGCGGTCTGCTGCTGGCTGGCTGCGGCAAGGTCAATCAGGAAAACTATTCCCGGCTCAAGGCCGGCCAGACCAAGGCCGAGGTGGAGCAGGTCCTGGGTGCACCCACGGAATGCGCGGGCGCCCTGGGCGTCACCACCTGTACCTGGGGCGATCGCGGCTCCTTCATCAGCGTGCAGTATCTCAACGACAAGGTGGCGATGTTCGCCGGGCAGGGTCTGCGATGAAAACCTCTACCAAGATTCTACTGCTGGCGGGCGCCGCCGGACTGCTCGCGGCCTGCGCCAGCGGTCCGCGCGAGGTCCCGCCGCTCACCGCGGGCAATGTCGATCTGCAGCGTTACCAGGGCCAATGGTACGAGGTCGCGCGGCTGCCGATGTTCTTCCAGCGCAAGTGCGCCCAGTCCGACGCCAACTATCACGTCATGGCCGATGGCTCGGTGGCCGTGTTCAATCGCTGCCGCACCCTGGACGGCAAGGTCCAGGAAGCCACGGGTACCGCCACCCCGATCAAGCCGGGCGTGACCGATCGACTGGAAGTGCGTTTCGACACCTGGTTCAGTGGCGTGCTGCCCAATGTGGCCAAGGGACCCTACTGGATCCTCTATGTCGATGACGACTACAAGACCGCCCTGGTCGGCAGCCCTGATCGCAAGTACCTCTGGTTGCTGGCGCGCAAGCCCGAGATTTCCTCGGCGCAGAGCGAGAAGCTGCTGCGTATCGCCCGCGAGAAAGGCTACAACCTCAATCGTCTGGTCTGGCGCGAGACCGACGCCCACATGCCCTAGGCCTCAGGAGCACCCCCGTGAAACTCTGGACCGACGCCTTTTCCGATAACGCCTTCATGCCCAAGCGCCACGAATTCGACGTGGCCGATTTCGGCGCCCACGGAGAGAACATCTCGCCCGCCTTGCAGTGGGCCGATCTACCCGCCGATACCAAGAGCCTCGCGCTGACCGTTTACGATCCCGATGCCCCTACCGGTAGCGGTTTCTGGCACTGGGTGGTGGTCAACATCCCGGTCGGCACCCGGGGTCTGGCGGAAGACGCCGGTCGCGCCGATGGTTCGGGCCTGCCCGCAGGTGCGCTGCAGCTGATCAACGACTACGGCACCCGTGGCTTTGGTGGCGCGGCGCCGCCCAAGGGCGACAAGCCGCACCGCTATATCTTCCAGTTGCATGCGCTCAAGGTCGATCAGCTGCCGGTGCCAGCGGACGCCACCAATGCGGTCGGCCGCTTCATGATCCACCTCAACCAGCTGGCTTCGGCCACCTACACCGGTCTCTACGAGATCAAGTGAGGCAGCGGGCGGACGGGCTAGAACTCGTCCGTCGAGATCGCCAGGCGGATGCCTGCCGCACGCATCTCGGCCAGGAACGCCTCGCCCTGGGCTTCGAAGCCCGGCACCGAATGACTGCAGTCGGTGAGCAGCACCAGGTCCTGGCGCCGCTCCCGCGGCCAGTATTCCAGCAGATCGCGCAGGGTACTGGCCACGCAGTGTGACAGCGCCTCGCCCGCCACCAGCAGGGTGTCGGCGGACTGCAACCGGGCGATCAGTCCGGCGTCCACTGCAGTGCCCGGGTCCGCCAGATCCAGGACCTCGGCGCGCAGGGCCGAATAATGTTCGGTGTGGGGATTGCCGCCCTTGGCGATGAATTCCACCAGGCGTCCCTGCTGCCGTCCCCAGCCATTGAGCGCCTGGTGCACATCCTGTTGTACGCCATGGCCCCAGCCACCCACCAGGCAGTGCTCCGGCCAGATCACCAGGCGATAGCGACCCCCGGCCTCCAGGGCCTGCACATAGGCCAGCGCACGGGTGTGCTCGGCCGGATCGCGGGTCTGCCAGCGACCGCTGGCCACGTCGTCCGCGCTGATCTGGGTAAAGGGCGCCGGAGCCCCGCCCCGGGCATCCTGCCAGCCGTGCGGGTGGGCGATGTGCAGCGGCTGGTGGGAATCCAGGGTCACCCGGACCGCGGTGAGTCGGGCACCCAGGCGTTCGATCAGGGCGGCGACACGCTGCAGCCCTGCCACTGCGCCGGGCACCGGCAGGGCTGCCCCCGGCAGGTCGCAGAAATCGTTTTGCGGATCGATCAGCAGCAAGTGCAGCTTGGCATGGGGCATGGCGATCTCCTTGGTGACGGGCTGTCGATGGTGCGGGCGCCGCTGGACGCGAGGCAAGCCCGGGCAGCGTGGAAACCCGGTAAGGTGCAGGTCTATGATGAAGGGGCCGACCCTGCCCCGCGGAGCGCGACATGCTGAATCTGTACCCGGAAATCAAGCCTTACGCCCGCCACGAGCTGGCCGTCGAAGCCCCCCATGTGCTCTATGCCGACGAAAGTGGCTCGCCGGATGGTCTGCCGGTGCTGTTCATCCATGGCGGACCCGGCTCCGGATGCGATCGCCTGAGCCGGCGCTTCTTCGATCCCAATCTCTATCGCATTGTCACCTTCGATCAGCGCGGCTGTGGTCGCTCCACCCCCTATGCCAGCCTGGAGAACAACACCACCTGGCACCTGGTCGAGGACATCGAGCGCCTGCGCGAGCACCTGGGCATCGAGCAGTGGGTACTGTTCGGCGGCTCCTGGGGCTCCACCCTGGCCCTGGCCTATGCCCAGCGCCATCCCGAGCGGGTCAAGGCCATGGTCCTGCGCGGCATCTTTCTCTGTCGCCCGGTGGATCTGCACTGGTTCTACCAGGAGGGCGCGAGCCGACTCTTTCCCGATTTCTGGCAGGACTATCTGCATCCCATCGCTGAGGAAGAACGCGGCAATCTCATTCAGGCCTACTATCGCCGCCTGACCGGCCCGGATGAACTGGCGCAGATGTCCGCCGCCCGCGCCTGGTCCTGCTGGGAGGGCCGTACGGTCACCCTGAGGCCCAATCCCGACGTGCTGGAGAAATTCAGCGAGCATGCCCTGGCCATTGCCCGTATCGAGTGCCACTACTTCATCAACGCTGCCTTTCTCGAACCCGACCAGCTCTTGCGCGACATGCCCAGGATCGCCCATATCCCGGCGGTAATCGTGCACGGCCGCTACGACATGGTCTGCCCCCTGGACAATGCCTGGGCCCTGCACCACGCCTGGCCAGGCAGCGAATTGCAGATCATCCGCGACGCCGGTCATGCGGCCAGCGAGCCCGGTATCTGCGACGCCCTGGTGCGGGCGACCGACCAGATCGCCCGTGAACTGCTCGATCTGCCCCAGGAGGCCGAGTGAAGGCGCTGCTGCAAAGGGTCATCCGCGCCAGCGTCGAGGTGGAGGGAGAGACGGTCGGCGCCATAGGCCCGGGGCTGCTGGTCTTTGTCGGCATCGAACCCGCGGATGACGAAGCGGCCTGTGCTCGGATGCTCAAGCGGCTGCTGGAATACCGGGTATTCGCCGACGGCGAACAGCGCATGAATCTGTCCCTGCAGGATGTCGGCGGCGGTCTGCTGCTGGTCTCCCAGTTCACCCTCGCTGCCGATACCCGCAGCGGGCGGCGGCCGAGCTTTTCCACCGCCGCGCCTCCGGCCCAGGGCGAACGGCTGTTCGGTCACCTGGTGGGCCTCGCCCGTGATCTCCAGCCCGAGGTCCAGACCGGGCGTTTCGGTGCGGACATGCAGGTTTCCCTGGTCAACGACGGACCGGTGACATTTTTATTGTCGATTTAGTGAGGGCGCCCCTTACAGCGCCCTGCCAAGTGTCTATGATTGCGCAGTTCGAGTTTGAACGGTCGTCCAACTGGGGAATCATTGACCCCCGAGGGAGTCGGACCACTGCCTATCCGTTTCGCGACTACCCGTCGCCAAACGTATTCGTACGCTGATTTAGGAGGCTGCGTGTTATCTCATTCCAAAGTTAAGCCGGGCAAGCAGGGCTTCGCCCTTGTCGGGCTCTCCATCGCACTGGGCCTGTTCAGTGCCCAGGCCCTGGCCTTCAGCCTGGACGACGTGGCCGCCAAGGCCAAAGAGCTCTCCGGCCAGAAGTTCGTCGCGCCCAAGAGCAACCTGCCCGCATCCTTCAGCGGCATGAAGTATGCCGACTATCAGCAGATCACCTTCAATCAGGACAAGGCCTACTGGAAGGACGCCAAGACGCCCTTCCGGCTGAATTTCTATCACGAGGGCATGCACTACAGCGTGCC
The DNA here is from genome assembly GCF_031453735.1 of Pseudomonas sp. SORGH_AS_0199. NCBI lineage: Bacteria > Pseudomonadati > Pseudomonadota > Gammaproteobacteria > Pseudomonadales > Pseudomonadaceae > Pseudomonas > Pseudomonas sp. SORGH_AS_0199. The sequence goes on along the minus strand of NZ_JAVJAE010000001.1, from coordinate 4,914,457 downwards.
GGTGAAGATCAACGAGGTCACCGCCAACAACGTCGAAGAGATCAAATACGATCCCTCGATGTTCAACTTCGGCAATCTGCAGATCGATCAGGCCCAGCTCAAGGATCTCGGCTTCGCCGGATTCAAGGTGCTCTATCCGCTGAACAAGGCGGACAAGCATGACGAGCTGATGACCATGCTCGGCGCCAGCTATTTCCGCGTGATCGGCAAGAACCAGGTCTATGGCCTGTCCGCCCGTGGTCTGGCCATCGACACCGCCCTGCCGTCCGGCGAGGAGTTCCCGCGCTTCACCGAGTTCTGGGTCGAACAACCCCAGTCGGATCGTCGCAACCTGGTGATCTATGCACTGCTCGATTCGCCGCGGGCCACCGGTGCCTATCGCTTCGTGCTGACGCCTGGCAAGGACAGCACCGTCGACGTCGAAGCCAAGGTGTTCCTGCGCGACAACGTCAACAAGCTCGGCATCGCGCCGCTGACCAGCATGTACCTGTTCGGTCCCAACCAGCCGAGCGCCCAGGTCAACTATCGTCCGGCCCTGCACGACTCCAATGGCCTGGCGATCCACGCCGGCAACGGCGAGTGGCTGTGGCGTCCGCTGAACAACCCGCGTCGGCTCTCGGTCAGCACCTACACCATCGAGAATCCGCGCGGTTTCGGTCTGCTGCAGCGCGGTCACGAGTTCTACAAGTACCAGGACCTGGACGAGCGCTACGACAAGCGTCCCAGTGGCTGGGTCGAGCCCAAGGGCGACTGGGGCAAGGGTCATGTCGAACTGGTGGAAATCCCCACCCCGGACGAGACCAACGACAACATCGTGGCCTTCTGGACGCCGGACACCCTGCCGGAGAAGGGCCAGCCGATCGATGTCAGCTATCGCCTGCACTTCACCACCGACGAACCCAACCTGCACACCAAGGACCTGGCCTGGGTCGCTCAGACGCGCCTGTCCACCGGCGATGTGCGGCAGTCCAACCTGGTCCGTCAGACCGATGGCAGCCTGGCCTACATCATCGATTTCGAAGGGCCGAATCTCGACGATCTGCCCGAGGATTCGCAGGTCGGCTCCCAGGTCAGCCTGGACGCCAACGGTGAGCTGGTCGAGAACTCTGTGCGCTACAACCCGGTTACCAAGGGCTATCGTCTGACCTTGAGACTCAAGGTCAAGGATCAGACCAAGCCGGTGGAAATGCGCGCCAACCTCGCCCAGGGTGACAAACCGCTCAGCGAAACCTGGACTTACCAGCTACCTGCCAATGAATAACACCACCCGCGATACCTCGGTCGCCGCCACTGGCGACTACCTCGAACACCTGCCGTTGCCCACCGGGCAGCGGCAGGCGCTGGACCAGACGACCGATGTCGAGTCGCTGCATCGGCAACTGGCCGGTGCCCGCGGCGAGGGCGCCCAGGGCGCCGACGCGGTGATCGCCTCCACCGAGGCGCGTCTGGCCGCCGGTTGGGACGAGACGCTGGACGACGGCGAGCTGCTGGGCAGTGATGCCCAGGGGCGTGTCTTCATCAAGGCCACCCCGCCCATGACCCGCTCCATGATGGTGCCCGATCCCTGGCGCACCAATCCCGTGGCGCGGAGCTGGAAGCGTCTGCTCGGCCGCAAGGACCACAGTCGCTGGCAGCCCGATCCCGAAGCCGATGCCCATGCGCACTGGCGCAAGGTGGGTTCCTTCCGGCGCTTCATCCTGCTCATCCTGATGCTGGTGCAGACCGGTATCGCCACCTGGTACATGAAGGCCGTGCTGCCCTATCAGGGCTGGGCGCTGGTCGATCTCAGCGAGGTCTACCGCCAGGGCTGGGGCGAGTCCATCCGCCAGGTGCTGCCCTATGTGGTGCAGACCAGCATCCTGTTGCTCTTCGCCCTGCTGTTCTGCTGGGTCTCCGCCGGTTTCTGGACCGCCCTGATGGGCTTCTGGCAACTGCTCAGCGGACGTGACAAGTACAGCATCTCGGCCAGCTCCACCGGCACCGAGCCGATCGATCCCCAGTCGCGTACCGCCCTGGTGATGCCCATCGCCAACGAAGACGTGCCGCGGGTCTTTGCCGGTCTGCGCGCGACCTACGAGTCGGTCCGCGCCAGCGGCGAGCTGGAGCACTTCGATTTCTTCATCCTCAGCGACAGCAACGACCCCGACAAATGCGTGGCCGAAGAGAAGGCCTGGCTGGAGCTGTGCCGCGAGGTCGGCGGCTTCGGACACATCTTCTATCGCCGCCGCCGCCGTCGGGTGAAGCGCAAGAGCGGCAACATCGACGACTTCTGCCGTCGCTGGGGCAGCCAGTACAAGTACATGGTAGTGCTCGACGCCGACAGCGTGATGAGTGGCGAATGCCTGTCCAGCCTGGTCCGGCTGATGGAAGCCAATCCCCGTGCCGGCATCATCCAGACCGCGCCCAAGGCGTCCGGCATGGATACCCTGTACGCGCGTCTGCAGCAGTTCGCCACCCGGGTGTACGGACCGCTGTTCACCGCCGGTCTGCACTTCTGGCAACTCGGTGAATCCCACTACTGGGGCCACAACGCCATCATCCGGGTCAAGCCGTTCATCGACCATTGCGCCCTGGCTCCGCTGCCGGGCACGGGTTCGTTCGCCGGTGCGATTCTCTCCCACGACTTCGTCGAAGCCGCCCTGATGCGGCGCTCCGGCTGGGGCGTGTGGATCGCCTACGACCTCCCGGGTAGCTACGAAGAACTGCCGCCCAACCTGCTGGACGAACTCAAGCGTGACCGCCGCTGGTGCCATGGCAACCTGATGAACTTCCGGCTGTTCCTGGTCAAGGGCATGCACCCGGTGCACCGTGCGGTGTTCCTCACCGGGGTGATGTCCTATCTGTCGGCGCCGCTGTGGTTCCTCTTCCTGGTGCTGTCCACGGCGCTGCTGGCGATCCACAAGTTGCTGGAGCCCCAGTACTTCTTCCAGCCTCGCCAGCTGTTTCCGGTCTGGCCCCAGTGGCATCCGGAGCAGGCCATAGCCCTGTTCTCCACCACCCTGATCCTACTGTTCCTGCCCAAGCTGCTCAGCGTGGTGCTGATCATCGCCAAGGGCGCGAAGGAATTCGGCGGTGGGTTGCGGCTGTTCCTCTCCATGATGCTGGAGATGCTCTTCTCGGTGCTGCTGGCACCGGTACGGATGCTCTTCCACACGGTGTTCGTGACGGCCGCCTTCCTCGGCTGGTCGGTGCAGTGGAATTCGCCCCAGCGGGACGACAACGACACGCCCTGGAGCGAAGCCTTCCGCCGCCATGGTTCGCAGATGCTGCTCGGCCTGATCTGGACCGCCGGCGTGGCCTGGCTGGACCCGCGCTTCCTCTGGTGGCTGTCGCCCATCGTGGTGTCGCTGATCCTGTCGGCGCCGGTGTCGGTGATCTCCAGTCGGACCAACCTAGGGCTGGGCAGTCGTCGTCATCATCTGTTCCTGATCCCGGAAGAGTACGCACCGCCGCGCGAACTGGTGGCGACCGACGAGTACCTGCACCTGAACAACCGCAACGCCCTGACCAAGGGCTTCCTGCGCGCCACTGTCGATCCGGTGCTCAATGCCCTGGCCATCGGCATGGCCCGCGGTCGCCATGGCAAGGTGGTGGAGCCGGCCCGTCGGCTGCGCGAAGAGCGGGTGGCGCGGGTCCTGGCCGCCGGTCCCGAGAAGACCAAGGGCGACGACCAGTGGCGTCTGCTCAGCGATCCGGACGGCATGGCGCAACTGCACCTGCAGGTCTGGAAGGCCGAAGAGCACCGCAATTGGCGAGAAGCCTATGCCACCCTGCGGCCACGCTCCCACAGCGATTCCGCTGCGGATGCCCCAGCCAGTCCGGCCAGCATGATCCCGCGGCCCGCCTCCTGAGGAGGCGCTCCGCCCACGAAAAAGCCCCGGTGTCGCAGGACACCGGGGCTTTTTCTTGTACGTGATCCGGCTAGAACAGACGGGCGAGGAGGGCGGGTACCGCGTTCTCGACGCGCAGGATGCGTTCACCGAGCTGCACGGGCGCCAGGCCCGCTTCCTGCAGCTTCTCGACCTCGTAGGGTATCCAGCCACCCTCGGGCCCGATCGCCAGCGTCACGGGCTCTTCGAGGGCACGAGGGCAGGCGGGATAGCTGCCCGGATGCCCGACCAGGCCACGGGTGCCGGCGGCGAGTGCGGGCAGGCGATCCTCGACGAAGGGCTTGAATCTCTTTTCGATCAAAACCTCCGGCAGCACAGTGTCCCGGGCCTGCTCCAGCCCGAGACGCAGTTGCTCCTCGATGGCCTCGGGCGCTAGGAACGGCGTCTGCCAGAAGCTCTTTTCCACGCGATAGCTGTTGAGCAGTACCAGTCGCGCGACGCCCATGGCGGATACGGTCTGCAACACCCGGCGCAGCATCTTGGGGCGGGGCAGGGCCAGCAGCAGGGTGAGCGGCAGCTTGGCCGGCGGCGGCTGATCGAGGGTGACGATCAGGCAGGCCTGGCCGGCATCGAGGGATTCGATGTGGCCGGTACCCATCAGGCCGTTCAGCAGGCCAACGCGCATCCGGTCGCCGGCGGCCGCCTGGTGGACCTCGCGCAGATGGGCGAGACGGCGCGGATCGCGCAGCACGACCCGGTCAGCGGCCGTGAAGTCGGCCGCCTCGAGCAGGATCAGATTCACGGGCGTTCGGCGGGCGGCTGGACGTCGGGACTGGCATCTTCGTCGCTGAGCGGGCGCTCGCGCTTCTGCACGAAGCGACCGAACAGCAGGCCGATCTCGAACAGCAGCCACATGGGCACGGCCAGCATGGTCTGGGAGAAGACATCCGGCGGGGTCAGGATCATGCCGACCACGAAGCAGCCGATGATGACGTAGGGGCGGATCTTCTTCAGGTAGGCGACGTCGACCACGCCGATCCAGATCAGCAGCACGGTGGCCACCGGAATCTCGAAGGCCACGCCAAAGGCGAAGAACAGCGTCAGGATGAAGTCCAGGTAGGCATTCAGATCCGGCATCATCACAGCGCCTTCCGGCGTGATGCTGCTGAAGAAGTGGAAGATGATCGGGAACACCAGGAAGTAGGCGAAGGCCATGCCGGTGTAGAACAGCACGATGCTGGAGATCAACAGCGGGATGGCGACCTTCTTCTCGTGACGATAAAGACCCGGCGCGATGAAGCCCCAGACCTGGTGCAGGATCACCGGCATGGCGATGAACAGCGACACCACCAGGGTCAGCTTGAAGGGTGCGAGGAACGGCGAGGTGACGTCCGTGGAGATCATGGTCGCGCCTTCGGGAAGGACGCGGCGGATCGGCTCGGAAGCGAAGGCATAGATCTTCTGGGCGAAGTAGAACAGGCCGAGGAAGATCAGAAAGGTCGCCAGCACGCATCTGAGGATACGGGTGCGCAATTCGGTGAGGTGCGAGACCAGGGGCATTTCCTGGTCATCGTGTTCGGAGGGCTTGTCGCTCATGGTGCTCTTGGCGGCGTCTGGGGCGGATCCTGCGGGCGTTCGGCAACCACGTCCTGGGGCATGGGCGGAGCAGCGGCGGCGGGCGGTGTCTGGACCTCCGGCGTGGAAGCGGCAGGCTTGGGCCGGTTGTCGCGCTGTTCCATGGACAGGATATGCTCGTTGCGCAATTGCTGGCGAATTTCGTCAGCGCCGATCTCGCGCTCCACTTCCTGGCGGATGCTGTTGAAGCTGCGCCTCAGGCGACCGATCCACAGCCCCGCGGTGCGTGCGGCACCCGGCAGGCGTTCCGGGCCCAGCACCAGCAGGGCGACGAACCCCACCAGCATCATTTCGGGAAAGCTGATTCCGAACATGGCGGGGCCTTAGTCCTTGCGTACCACCGGCTCTTCGACCTTGCGGTGCTCGGCGTCGAAGGTCTGGGGGCGATTCAGGGGAGCATTCGGGTTGGCCGTGCTGGTGGTAGGCGTCGGCTGTTCGGCCTTGTCGTCCTCGTCGGTGTGCATGGCCTTGCGAAAGCCCTTGATGGCCTCGCCCACGTCGGAGCCCAGATGCTTCAAGCGTTTGGTGCCAAAGACGATCACCACGACGAGCAGGATGACGATCCAGTGTTTCCAGTCGAAGATACCCATGGTCTTTCCTCGTTGCGAAGCTTGGGGTCAGGATTGAGTGCGGGCGGCCTTTTCGGCGTGCCCGGAGAGGCCGAAACGACGATCCAGTTCGTCCAGCACGGCCTGGGGATGCTGGCCGAGGGCCGAGAGCATGATCAGGCTGTGGAACCAGAGGTCGGCGGTCTCGTAGATGACGTCGTCGTACTGCTGGCTGATGGCGGCGTCTTTCGCCGCGAGAATGGTCTCGACGCTTTCTTCGCCGACCTTTTCCAGGATCTTGTTCAGGCCCTTGTGATAGAGGCTGGCCACATAGGAGGAATCCGGGGCGGCCTGCTTGCGTTCTTCCAGTACCTGCGCCAGACGCGCCAGGGTGTCAGTCATGGCCGTGCCCTCCGGCATAGATGGCTTGGGGATCCTTGACCACCGGGTCGACGGTCGTCCACTCGCCATCGCGCAGCACGCGATAGAAGCAGCTCTCCCGACCGGTGTGGCAGGCGATGCCGCCAAGTTGCTCCACCTGCAGCACCACCACGTCGGCGTCGCAATCCAGGCGCAGTTCGATGACGCGCTGTACGTGACCGGACTCCTCGCCCTTGCGCCACAGGCGGTTGCGCGAGCGCGACCAGTAGACCGCACGGCCTTCGGCGGCGGTCAGGGCCAGGGATTCGCGGTTCATCCAGGCCATCATCAGGATGCGCCCCGAGGTGGGGTCCTGGGCGATAGCCGGTACCAAGCCGTCGCTGTTCCAGTGGATCTCGTCTAACCAGTCGCTCATGAGTCTGTTCAATACTACGAATTAGGGTACTGGGCTCTGTCCGAAAATTGCCTGCGCTCGGTCATGTGGCGTTAAAAATCCGTTCGGAATGCTCATTTACCGTTCGTAAACTCCGCTTCCTCACGGATTTGATTCGCTGGCGCTCACCCTTCGGGCCAGCCCTTGGCTGTTACTCCCGTTGGTCGTTGCGCCTTGCCTGACCTTCGCTCGGTGACTTTTCAGACAGGCCCTAGCCTCGCACAAGACGCAACTCGAATACAGCGGCAGGGCACCAGTGGCTGAGGGCGTGTATTTCGCCCGATAAAAATGACAGGACGGTTACAGCTTAAGGAGTTCAGCGCCTGATCACCAGAACCAGGCCGCCGACCAGCATGGCCCAGGCCGGCCAGGCGTAGGGCTGGGGTTCGAGACCCAGTTGTGCCGCACCCACCAGCAGGACCGCGCCGACCACCCGCACGATCCAGTCGTCGTTGCGTCTGCCCCAGGGATTGGGCGGATCCTTGCGATGCGGCTGGGTGATGCGTTCCAGGGTATCGCGCGCCATCTGCGCCAGATGGGGGATCTGCTCCAGTTGCTGCTGGATATTGCGGGCGACCTGCGGCGGACTCAGCCGCTTGCGCATCCACTTTTCCAGGTAGGGCTTGGCGGTGGACCAGAGATCCAGGTCCGGATAGAGCTGGCGGCCCAGGCCTTCGATGTTGAGCAGGGTCTTCTGCAGGAGCACCAGTTGCGGCTGGATCTCCATGTTGAAGCGGCGCGCCACCTGGAACAGCCGCAACAGCAGCTGGCCGAAGGAAATGTCCTTGAGCGGCTTCTCGAAGATGGGTTCGCAGACGGTGCGGATGGCCGCTTCCAGTTCGTTGACCTGGGTGTTGGCCGGTACCCAGCCGGAGTCGATGTGCAACTGCGCGACCTTGCGGTAGTCGCGCTGGAAGAAGGCCCAGAGGTTGCGCGCCAGATAGTCCTGGTCCTCGGGGGTCAGGCTGCCGATGATGCCGCAGTCCACCGCGATGTAGAGCGGATCCCAGGGCTTGGCGGTGCTGACGAAGATGTTGCCCGGGTGCATGTCGGCGTGGAAGAAGCTGTCGCGGAAGACCTGGGTGAAGAAGATCTCCACCCCTCGCTCGGCCAGCAGCTTGAAGTCGGTGCCCTGGTCGCGCAGGGCGGCCAGGTCGGTTACCGGGATGCCGTAGATGCGCTCCATGACCAGCACCCGCTCGCGGCACCAGTCCCAGTACACCTGGGGCACATAGAGGCGCTCGGAGCCGTCGAAATTGCGTCTGAGCTGGCTGGAGTTGGCCGCTTCGCGCAAAAGGTCCAGCTCGTCGTAGATGGTCTTCTCGTAGTCGCTGACCACGTCCATCGGGTGCAGGCGGCGGGCTTCGGCGGACAGCCGTTCGGCCAGGCGCGCCAGCAGGAACAGCCAGGCGATGTCCTGGCTGATGATGTTCTTAAGCCCCGGGCGCACCACCTTGACCACCACCTCTTCGCCAGTCCGCAGCTGGGCGGCATGGACCTGGGCCACCGAGGCCGAGGCCAGCGGCTGGTGATCGAAGCGGGCGAAGGCCTGCTTGATGGGTACGCCGAGCTGGGACTCGATGAGCGCCACGGCCTTTTCCGGCGGAAAGGGCGGGACCTTGTCCTGCAGGAACATCAGTTCGTCGGCGATATCCTCCGGCATGAGGTCGCGCCGGGTGGAAAGGATCTGCCCGAATTTGACGAACACCGGTCCCAGACCTTCCAGCGCCAGGCGCAGACGGGCGCCGCGCGGCAGGGTCTTGCTCGGACGTGGCAACCAGCGCCAGGGCAGCACGTAGCGGGTGGCACGCAGGTACCAGGGCAGCGGCAGGGCATAGACGATGTCGTCAAGCCGATAGCGGATGACCACGAAGAAGATCCGCAACAGGCGGTTGAGGGCAGCGAACAGCTTCATTCGTCGGGGTTATCCCTGGTGTTGCGGGCGGTGCCCAGGCGGGCGAGACGGGCGTCGAGACGATCCACGTCCAGGCGCAGGGCATCGATCTCGGCGAAGCGGGCCTCACCTTCGAGACGACCCACCAGCTGGCGGCTCTCCTCGTTCAGCCAGTTGGACAGCGTCAGTTGCAGGCTGTCACGGCTCTGTTCACCGAGCGCCTGGCCGCGCCGGGCCAGATCGCCCAGCAGCGCCGCCGGCAGCGGGCCGAGCCAGCGACTGACCTCGTGCTGCCAGTCCAGCTCCAGCTTCTGCAGGATGTCGGCCAGCTCGATCAGCAGGGTGCTGTCGCCTTCCAGACGCACGTCCGGCTGGTGCAGCACCCGCTGCTTGTCACGGGCCAGGGCCAGTTCGGCCAGACGTGTCGCCGGGGCACTCAGGGTGCAGTCGATATCGCCTTCGTGATGGGCGGCGAAATGCAGGCCGTCACCCGCGGGCAGGACGTACAGGCGCAGCTCCGGTTGCCGGGTCTGCACCGCGATCACCCGGCCGGTCAGGCCGGCCAGCCGCGGCAAGGCCACGGGGTCGAGCGCCAGTAGTGGATTCAGGCCACGCTCCAGCGCGGCCAGCAATGCCTGGGTGACGAGGGCCATCAGGGCTTGATGCCGCGATGCAGGGCGACCACGCCGCCGGTCATGTTGTGGAAGGTGACCCGGGCGAAACCGGTCTCTTCCATTATGGCCTTGAGGGTCTGCTGATCGGGGTGCATGCGGATGGATTCGGCCAGGTAGCGATAGCTTTCGGCGTCACCGGCCACCAGCTTGCCCATCAGGGGCAGGAAGCCGAAGGAGTAGGCGTCATAGGCCTTGGACACCAGCGGATTGGTGGGCTTGGAGAACTCCAGCACCAGCAGCCGGCCACCCGGCTTGAGCACGCGCAGCATCGAGGCCAGGGCCTGGTCCTTGTGGGTGACGTTGCGCAGGCCGAAGGCGATGGTGATGCAGTCGAAATGGTTATCGGGGAAGGGCAGCTTCTCGGCATCCGCCTGGACGAAGCGCACATTGCTGGCGACGCCTTCGTCGAGCAGGCGGTCGCGGCCGACCCGGAGCATGGAATCGTTGATGTCGGCCAGGACCACCTCGCCGGTGGGGCCGACCAGACGGGCGAACTGCTTGGTCAGGTCGCCGGTGCCGCCAGCGATGTCCAGCACGCGGTTGCCGCGGCGCACGCCGGACAGCTCGATGGTGAATCTCTTCCACAGCCGGTGGATGCCCGCCGACATCAGGTCGTTCATCACATCGTACTTGGCCGCCACCGAATGGAAGACCTCCGCGACCTTGTAAGCCTTCTGGCTCTCCGGAACGCTCTGGTAGCCGAAGTGGGTCTGGGATTCGGCCTCGGGGCCTTTGCGCGGATCGCTCATGGGGCTACACCTGGGACAGGGACAAGAGGGCATTCTAGCAGGCCGATCGCCCGGCATGCCCGGCTAAAACCGGGGCTGACCGCTCGGTTCTCGCGATTGGCGACGTGGCGGGCCCTCGCTATAGTCAGGGCCCCTTATCCGGAGTTCCCCGATGTCCCAGATCACCATCGAACGCAGCCATTCGCTTGGCTTGGAAGGCGTTCGCCAGAAGGCCGATCAACTGGCCGAAAAACTCACGCGTGACTATGGGGTGGCCTGCGCCTGGGAAGGCGATACCCTGACATTCACGCGCAGCGGCGTGGATGGACGGATCGAGGTCGGTGAAGACCGGGTGCGGGTGCTGGCGACCCTGGGCATGATGTTCTCGATGCTCAGTGGCCAGATCGAGAAAGAGATCGAGCGCAAGCTGGACAAGGCCCTGGCGGCCTGAGCCAGGGCTAGAGCATCAGCTTGACCGCGCTGACGTGTGGGTCCCGCGTCTTGCCGGCGCGGGCCAGCTGTTCCAGGTAGTCGGCCCAGAGTTCGTCGCGGCGACTGCCCAGTTCATAGAGATAGTCCCAGCTGAACAGACCACTGTCGTGGCCGTCATCGAAGGTCAGCTTGATGGCGTAGCGCCCCGCCGGTTCGACGGCGCTGATGCCGACCTGCTGCTTGCCCCACTGCAATACCGGATTGCCGTGTCCCTGGACCTCGGCCGAAGGCGAGTGCACCCGCAGGAATTCGGCGGGCAGCTCGAAGGTTTCCGCGCCATAGCTGACGCTGAGGGTCTTGGAAGCCTTGTGGAGCTGGATGGCGGTGGGAGTACGCATGGTGAGGTTCTCTGAGCGGTTTTGCAGTCTTTGCCTGAGGCCATCGCGGCCATGGGCCGCTCCTACAGGGTTCGATGTCTCCTGTAGGAGCGGCCCATGGCCGCGATTACGAATGCACCAAACCTACCGTTACAGTATATAGCGCGACAGGTCTTCGTCCTGCGCCAGTTCGCCCAGGTGGCCGTTCACATAGGCCGCGTCGATGACGATGGGCTCGCCATTCTGCTGGCCAGCGAGGTCAGCGGCGCTGAAGGACACCTCTTCCAGCAGGCGTTCCAGCAGGGTGTGCAGGCGCCGGGCACCAATGTTCTCGGTCTTCTCGTTGACCTGCCAGGCGATCTCGGCGATGCGGGTGATGCCGTCGGCGGCGAATTCCACCAGCAGCCCCTCAGTCTTGAGCAGTTCGCGATACTGCTCGGTGAGGGAGGCATGCGGCTCGGTGAGGATGCGCTCGAAGTCCTGCGGGGTCAGCGCCTTGAGTTCGACGCGAATCGGCAGACGACCCTGCAGCTCCGGCACCAGATCGCTGGGCTTGGACAGGTGGAAGGCGCCCGAGGCGATGAACAGGATATGGTCGGTCTTGACCATGCCCAGCTTGGTGTTGACGGTGCAGCCTTCGATCAGCGGCAGCAGGTCACGCTGCACACCCTCGCGGGAGACATCGGCACCGCTGGTGTTGCCACGCTTGGCGACCTTGTCGATCTCGTCGATGAAGACGATGCCGTGCTGCTCGACGGCTTCCAGGGCGCGGCCCTTGAGTTCTTCCTCGTTGACCAGGCGCGCGGCTTCTTCGTCGCGCACCAGCTTGAGCGCTTCCTTGACCTTGAGCTTGCGCTGCTTGGTCTTGCCCTTGTGCATGCCGGCGAAGAGATTCTGCAGTTGGCTGGTCATCTCCTCCATGCCGGGCGGGGTCATGATCTCGACGCCAGCGGGGGCATCGGCCACCTCGATGTCGATTTCCTTGTCGTCCAGCTGGCCTTCGCGCAGACGCTTGCGGAACAGCTGACGGGTGTTGCTATCGGTCGATGCCGGCTGGGGCTCGTTGCTGAAGCCCACCGACGGCCGCGCCGGCGGCAGCAGGGCATCGAGGATGCGCTCTTCGGCGGCGTCTTCGGCGCGATGGCGGTTACGCACCATTTCCTGTTCGCGCAGCATCTTCACCGCGGCGTCGGCGAGGTCACGGATGATGGACTCGACGTCGCGGCCGACATAGCCGACCTCGGTGAACTTGGTGGCTTCCACCTTGAGGAAGGGCGCATTGGCCAGCTTGGCCAGGCGCCGGGCGATTTCGGTCTTGCCCACACCCGTGGGACCTATCATCAGGATGTTCTTGGGGGTGACCTCGGGACGCAGCTCGACGGGCAGCTGCATGCGCCGCCAGCGGTTGCGCAGGGCGATGGCCACGGCGCGCTTGGCGTCGTCCTGGCCGATGATGTGGCGATTGAGTTCGTGGACGATCTCGCGGGGGGTCATGGACATGGGCAGTCTCTAAACCGGATCACGCCTGGGGCGCGTCCAGCTCCTCGATGGTCAGGTTGCGGTTGGTGAACACGCAGATGTCACCGGCGATATTCAGGGAGGTCTCGGCGATCTCGCGGGCACTGAGGTCGGTGTGCATGAGCAGGGCGCGAGCGGCGGCCTGGGCATAGGCGCCACCGGAGCCCATGGCGATCAGGCCTTCTTCGGGTTCCACCACGTCGCCGTTGCCGGTGATGATCAGGGAGGCGTCCTTGTTGGCGACCGCCAGCATGGCTTCCAGACGGCGCAGGGCACGGTCGGTACGCCAGTCCTTGGCCAGCTCGACGGCGGCGCGGACCAGGTGGCCCTGGTGCTTCTCGAGTTGCGCCTCGAAGCGCTCGAAAAGGGTGAAGGCGTCGGCGGTACCGCCGGCGAAACCGGCCAGCACCTCGCCCCGGTACAGCCGCCGGACTTTCTTGGCGTTGCCTTTCATGACGGTGTTGCCCAGGGAAACCTGGCCGTCGCCGCCGATCACGACCTTGCCGTTGCGGCGTACAGAAACGATGGTGGTCAAGGGAATCTCTCCGCGTTGCTTGGGGCGTCGGCCCCGGTTAAGCGGAGATATGGGGATGGCCGCGGCGCCCTTCAAGCGTCGCGGCGGGGGGATTCGGCAGGTGAGAGTCTGTTCACGGCCTCGCGAGCTAGCGCCAAACCAGGCGAGAATTCTCGAGGAAGCGCAGTTTACGCGTGGTAAATGAGCATTCCGAGAGAATTTTCAGCGCTGTTTGGCCGACGCGCAGCAGGCCATGGGCAGACTCTTTAGTGACCGCGTCGCTGCTGCAGCAACAGATTCTTGAAGCCGCTGCCGGCGAGCTGTTTCTGCGCCTGGGTCAGCTGGTCGCGATCGCTGTAGGGACCGACCAGTACCCGGTACCAGGTGTCGTCTTTGACCTTGCCCGATTCCACGCGCACGTCCTGGCCGAGCATGATGATCTGGGCGCGGACCCGGTCGGCATCGGCCTGGGTGCGGAAGGAGCCGGCCTGGAGGAAGAACAGGGTTACCGGCGGCTGGGCCTTGGTGGTGGCTTCCTTGGGCGGCGTGGCGGCCGGCTGGCCCGGGGTGGTCGCGGGCGTGGCCGACGTCGCGGTCGCCGGCTGGCCAGGTTGCGCCGGGGTCGCGGCGGCATCCGCTTTGGCCGGGGTGGTCGGCTTGGCGGCCGGATTGCGCGGCACGGCGTCCGGCGGCACGATTACCTCGGATTCGGGCAGCAGGGTATAGAAGTCGTACTTGGGCTTGATCGGCGTGGGCGGCGTGCCCTCGGTCTTGCCGGTAGCGGTCGACGACTTGCCATTGCCCGCCGTGGCGGCCGGGCGGCCCTCTTCCGGCTTGGCACGCTGCACCGCCTTGTTGCCTGGTTCGAGCTTCATCAGGAACACCACGAAGGCCCCGATGGCCAGACCCGACGCGAGCCAGACCCAGCCGGGCAGGGGCTGTTTCTTGGGGGCCGAGGTGTTGCGACTGGCGCCGCGCTTGGGTGGGGCTTTCTTGGTAGCCATCAGGCGGTGATCCGTCTCTTACATGCGTTCCAGGGTGTGCAGGCCGAGCAGTTCCAGACCCTGCTTGAGGGTGCGCCCGGTGAGGGCGGCCAGCCGCAGGCGGCTCTGGCGCAGCGCGGGGTCCTCGGCGGTCAGGATCGGGCAGTTCTCGTAGAAGCTGGAGAACAGGCCGGCCAAGTCATAGAGGTAGCTGCACAGCAGGTGCGGGGTACCCTTGTCGGCAACGCTGGTGAGGATTTCGCCGAATTGCGCCAGGCGACCGCCCAGATCCTGCTCCTGCGGGGCATCCAGGCGGATGCTGCCGGCGGGTTCGCTCTGCTCGGCCTTGCGCAGCACGCTGGCGACGCGGGTGTAGGCGTACAGCAAATAGGGCGCGGTATTGCCCTCGAAGCTGAGCATCTGTTCGAAGTTGAAGCTGTAGTCGCTGGTGCGGTGCTTGGACAGGTCGGCGTACTTGACCGAGGCGATGCCTACCACGCGGCCGATATGGCGCAATTCGTCCTCGCTGAAGGGTACCTCGCCGCGCTCGGCGCGACCGGCATTGCGCTCCTTGACCAACTGGTAGGCACGTTCCTCGGCTTCGTCGAGCAGGTCGACCAGCTTGACGGTACCGCCGTCACGGGTCTTGAACGGACGGCCGTCGGCGCCGTTCATGGTGCCGAAGCCCATGTGCTCGAGTTGCATGGTCGGCGCGACGAAGCCGGCGCGGCGCGCCACTTCGAAGGCCATCTGGAAGTGCAGGGCCTGGCGCTGGTCGACGAAGTACAGCGCCCGATCGGCGTGCAGCTGGCGGCTGCGGTAGCGCATGGCGGCCAGGTCGGTGGTGGAATAGAGATAGCCGCCACCGGCCTTCTGCACGATCACCGGCAGCGGATTGCCCTCGGCGTTCTTGAATTCGTCGAGAAAGACGCAGCGGGCGCCGTCGCTCTCGGTGAGCAGGCCGGCGGCGTCCAGATCGCTCACCACCTGGGCCAGGTCGTCGTTGTAGGCGCTCTCGCCCTTGACGTCGGCCGGGGTCAGGCAGACGTTGAGGCGGTCGTAGACTTCCTGGCAATGGGACAGGGAGACGGCATTGAAGCGTTCCCAGAGCCGCAGGCAGTGGGCATCGCCGGCCTGCAGCGCCACCACCAGTTCGCGCGCGCGGGCGGCGAATTCCGGCGAGGCGTCGAAGCGCCCCTTGGCGGCGCGATAGAACACCTCGAGATCGGCCAGCTCGCCTTCGGCGGCTTGCGGCTGCTCTTCCATGTAGGCCAGCAGCATGCCGAACTGGGTGCCCCAGTCACCCACGTGGTTCTGGCGGATCACCTCGTCGCCGAGGAATTCCAGCACCCGCGCCACGGCGTCACCGATGATGGTGGATCTCAGGTGACCGACGTGCATCTCCTTGGCCAGGTTCGGCGAGGAGAGGTCCACCACCACGCGCTGACGCGGCTCGTGCCTGGGCACCCCCAGGTGCGGATCGGCGAAGGCCGCATCCAGGCGCGCGGCCAGTTGCGCGTGATTCTGGAAGAAATTGAGAAAGCCGGGGCCGGCGATTTCCACCTTGCTGACCGCCGGATCGGCGGGCAGGGCGGCGAGCAGCTTTTCGGCCAGGTCGCGGGGCTTGGCGCGGGCCGGCTTGGCCAGCAGCAGGGCGACGTTGCTGGCGAAGTCGCCGTGGCTCTTGTCCTTGGTGTTTTCGACCTGGATGGCCGGAGCCACGTCGGCCGGCAGGGTGCCGTCGGCGATCAGGCGGTCGAGGGCGTGCTGGATGAGCTGGCGGATGCTGTCTTTCATGATCATTGGCCTTCGGCGTGCGCCGAGCGCGCACTGCGATGAAAACCCGGCATTATCCGTGGCGAGCCCGGCCTTGCCAATGGTAAGCCAATGCCACTAGAAGAGATCGATGGGATCCACGTCCAGCGACCAGCGCACCTGACGGGCTTCAGGCAGGCTTTCCAGCTGGACGACCCAGATGCCCAGCAGGCGATGCAGAGGCGCGCGGCTGCTGCTTTGCAGCAGCAACTGGGCCCGGTGGCGACCGGCGCGGCGCTCCATCGGCGCCGGTACCGGCCCCAGCAACTCCACCTGAGGCAGGGCGAGATTGACCGCCAGGCCCTCGGCGACGTGATAGGCCGCCTCCAGGAAATTCTCCACCTGGTCCTGGCGATGGGCATCGGCGCGCAGCAGCGCCAGATAGGCGAAGGGCGGCAGCCCGGCGGCGCGGCGCTCCTGCAGAGCCTGGCGGGCAAAGGCCGGATAACCCTCCTCGGCCAGCTGCACCATCAGCGGATGATCGGCCAGATGGGTCTGGATCAGCACCTGCCCCGGCTCCTCGGCGCGACCGGCGCGACCGGCCACCTGGACGATCTGCTGGGCCATGCGCTCGCTGGCGCGGAAGTCGGCGGAAAACAGCCCGCTGTCGGCGTCCAGCACGGCCACCAAGGTCACCTTTGGAAAGTGGTGCCCCTTGGCGAGCATCTGGGTGCCGACCAGGATGCAGGGCACCCCACTGTGGATGGTGCGCAGGAGTTTGCCCAAGGCGTCCTTGCGTGCCGTGGTGTCGCGGTCGATGCGCAGCACCGGGACGTCCGGAAACAGCAGCTGCAGGCGTTCCTCGGCGCGTTCGGTACCGGCACCCACCGGGCGCAGGTCGAGCTTGCCGCAGGACGGGCAATGCCGCGGCGGCGTCTGGCGCTGATCACAGTGGTGGCAGCGCAATTCGCCGGAGCCGCGGTGATAGGTCATGCGCGCATCGCAGCGCGGGCACTGGGCCAGCCAGCCGCAGTCGTGGCAAAGCAGGGTGGGGGCGAAGCCGCGACGATTGAGGAACACCAGCACCTGCTGACCGCGCTCCAGGGTCGCGCCCATGGCCTTGAGCAGTGGCTGGGAGAGGCCGCTGTCCAGCGGACGGCTGCGCACGTCCAGGCGCTCGAAGCGCGGCGGCTGGGCGCCACCGGCACGGAGCGACAGGCGCAGGTGGGCATAGCGCCCCTGGTCGGCGTTGTGCAGGCTTTCCAGCGAGGGCGTGGCCGAGCCCAGCACCACCGGCAGATTCTCGAAGCGCGCGCGAACCACCGCCAGGTCGCGAGCGTGGTACCTCAGGCCTTCCTGCTGTTTATAGGAGGCGTCGTGTTCCTCATCGACGATGATCAGCCCAGGGTGTTTGAGTGGGGTGAACAGCGCCGAGCGGGTGCCGACCACGATGTCCAGTTCGCCATCGCGGGCGGCCAGCCAGATATCCATGCGCTCGCGATCGGTCAGCGCCGAGTGCAGCAGGGCGATGCGGGCATTGAAGCGCTGCTCGAAACGCCCCAGGGTCTGCGGGCCCAGGTTGATCTCGGGGATCAGTAGCAGCGCCTGGCGCCCCGCTTCCAGGGTGGCGCGGATCAGTTGCAGATAGACCTCGGTCTTGCCGCTGCCGGTCACCCCTTCCAGGAGATGGCAGTGGAAGCCGCTGCCGGCGCGGACCGCTTCGTAGGCCAGGCGCTGCTCGCTGTTGAGTGGCAACTCGGCCTGGGCCAGCCAGGAACCCTGGTGCCGCGTCGGCTGGTGATAGCGGGTCTCCACCGTGACCAGGCCCTTGGCCTGCAGCAGATCGAGACTGTCCTTGACCAGGCCGAGCTGACCGAGCAATTCGTGCAGCACCCCGTGGGGGTGCTGGCGCAGGGTCTTGAGTGCCTCGCGCTGGCGCGGCGCGCGGGCCAGGCGTGGATCTTCCGGGCGCGCATCGGGCTGGGCGATCCAGAAGCGCTGCAGTCGTCGCTCGGCCGGCTCCCCCTGACGCAAAAGGGCAGGAAGTGCCCAGCTCAGGGTGTCGCCGAGGCTGTGCTGATAGTACTGGGCAGACCACTGGCAGAGCTCGAACAGCGCGCTGGGCAGCGGCGGACGCTCGTCGAGCAGTTGCAGTGCCTTGCGCAGCTTGTCCGGCGGCACCTCGGTTTCCCGGGCCACCTCGATCAGCACCCCGACCACCTCGCGGCGACCGAAGGGTACCCGCAGCCGCACGCCCGGGCGCAACTGCTCCTCGACCACTCCCTTGGGCGGCAGATAGTCGAACAGGCGGCGCAGTGGGGAGGGCAGCGCCAGGCGCAGGATCAGGGGCACGGCAGGGCTCGCAGGAGGAAAGCCCGATGGTAGCAGACGGGCGGTGAGGGGGCTGCTTGCACCTCCTATCTGCTCTGGTATGATTTGCAGCCCAAATCTGTGCGGTATCCGGCAATGGCGCCGGGTGGCGGCACAGCTAGACCCCGAGGATAGTCCCATGAAAGCTGATATCCATCCGCAGTACGATGCCATCGAAGCCACCTGCAGCTGCGGCAACGTCATCAAGACCCGCTCGACCCTGAGCAAGAACATTCACCTGGACGTCTGCTCCGAATGCCACCCGTTCTACACTGGCAAGCAGAAGGTCCTGGACGCTGGCGGCCGTATCGATCGCTTCAAGCAGCGCTTCGGCGTGTTCGGCAGCAACAAGTAATGCGCTGCCGTCGGCCATCTCTGCATGGTTCGACACTGAAAAAGGCGTCCCTCTGGGGCGCCTTTTTTGTTTGTGGCCTGGTTGGCGCGCCAGCGGCCCAGGCGGCGGACTGTCCGCTGCTGCCGGGTGGGCAGGAGGTCGTGGTCCGCCAGGTGGTGGATGGCGATACCCTGCGCCTGGTCGACGGCCGTTCGGTGCGCCTGATCGGCGTCAATGCCCCGGAGCTGGGCACGTCCGGCGGTACCGCCCAGCCCTATGCCGAGGCGGCGCGTCGGCGGCTGCAGGAGCTGGTCGCGGCCAGCGACGAGCGCCTGCGGCTGGTGCCGGGCAGCGAGGCGACCGACCACTATGGTCGCACCCTGGCGCATCTCTATGATCGCCAGGGCGGCAACCTGGAAGCCCGGCTGATAGCCGAGGGCTTCGGCTATGCCGTCGCCATCGCGCCCAATACCCGGCTGGCCGCCTGTCAGGCCGCCGCGGAAAGCCAGGCGCGCAAGGCGCGACGGGGCGTCTGGAAGCAGGATCCGACCATCGCCTCGACCCGCTTGGAAGAGAGTGGTTTCGCCGTGGTGCGGGGGCGTCTGCTGGACGTCGAGCGCAATCGTGGCGGCCTCTGGCTGCAGTTCGAAGGCGATCTGGTGGTTAATGTCCCCGAGCGCTTCGTCGCGGCCTTCGACGAGGTGCCGCTGCGCCAGTGGACAGGGCGCGATCTCGAAGCCCGAGGCTGGATCGTCGATCGCAGTCGGCGCCAGGAAGCGGGCCACGGGCGCTGGCTGATGACCCTGAGCGACCCGCACATGCTGGGTTTGCGGGTTGAATCGTTTTAGCCGAAAGTCGTATTGCGATTGATTTCAGGCATATGGCCGATTGCTTGTGGCACCTTGAGTCTTTGCGTATTCTCGCCCGACCCAAGACCCACACCACGCGGATATACCAATAATGTCTGATCTCAAAACCGCCGCCCTCGAATACCATGCTCAGCCGCGTCCCGGCAAACTCAGCGTCGAGCTGACCAAGCCCACCGCGACCGCCCGTGACCTGTCCCTGGCCTACAGTCCCGGTGTCGCCGAACCGGTCCGCGAGATCGGTCGCGATCCCGAACTGGCCTACCGTTACACCGGCAAGGGCAACCTGGTCGCCGTGATCTCCGACGGTACCGCCATCCTCGGCCTGGGCAACCTCGGCCCGCTGGCCTCCAAGCCGGTGATGGAAGGCAAGGGCGTGCTGTTCAAGCGCTTCGCCGGTGTGGACGTCTTCGACATCGAGGTGGACGCCGAGAGCCCCCAGGCCTTCATCGACACCGTCAAGCGCATCTCCATCACCTTCGGCGGCATCAACCTCGAAGACATCAAGGCGCCCGAGTGCTTCGAGATCGAGCGCGCCCTGATCGAGCAGTGCGACATCCCGGTCTTCCACGATGACCAGCATGGCACCGCCATCGTCACCGCCGCCGGCATGCTCAACGCCCTGGAAATCGCCGGCAAGCGTCTGGAAGACGCCAAGATCGTCTGCCTGGGTGCCGGCGCTGCCGCCATCTCCTGCATGCGCCTCCTGGCCAGCATGGGCGCCAAGGTCGAGAACATCTACATGATCGACCGTCAGGGCGTGGTCCACAGCGGTCGCAGCGACCTGAATCAGTACAAGGCGGCCTTCGCCACCGAGACCAGCAAGCGCACCCTGGACGACGCCCTCGAAGGCGCCGATGTCTTCGTCGGTCTGTCCGGTCCGAACCTGTTGTCGGCGGAAGGCCTCAAGCGCATGGCGGCCAACCCCATCGTCTTCGCCTGCTCCAACCCGGATCCGGAAATCACCCCCGAGCTGGCCCACGCCACCCGCGACGACGTGATCATGGCCACCGGTCGCTCCGACTATCCGAACCAGGTCAACAACGTGCTGGGCTTCCCCTTCATTTTCCGCGGTGCCCTGGACGTTCGCGCCCGGGTGATCAACGAAGAGATGAAGATCGCCGCGGCCCTGGCCCTGCGTGATCTGGCCAAGCTGCCGGTGCCCAAGGAAGTCTGCGCCGCCTACAACGTCGACAGCCTGAGCTTCGGTCGCGAGTACATCATTCCCAAGCCGATGGACGCGCGCCTGATCACCCTGGTATCCGATGCCGTGGCCAAGGCCGCCATCGAGACCGGCGTGGCCACGCTGCCCTATCCGGCGAACTATCCGCTGAAGTCGGTGGATGACGTCTTCGCCAAGTAAGGCCCGAAGCAAAAAAAACCCCGCCAAGGCGGGGTTTTTTATTGGGCGCGGATCAGAAGATGTCCATGGGCACGTTTTCGCTGGAGGGCAGTGGCGTGCCGGGCGCGACGCCGGGCGGCAGCTCGTCCAGGCTCGGCGGGGTGTCCTCGCTCTTGAACAGCTCGAAATAGGCGTTGGGCGTGCCGGGCGGCGCGGCGCGACCCGTGGTGGGATCGACGCGGATGGAGACGATGCCGTCCGGTTCCTTGAGCTGATGCGGCGGCTTGTCCTTGAGCGCCGCGCCCATGTAGCTCATCCAGATCGGCAGGGCCACGGTGCCACCGAATTCCTGGCGACCCAGGGTTTCAGGCTGATCGAAGCCGGCCCAGACCGTGGTCACGTAGTCCCCGTTGTAGCCGGAGAACCAGGTGTCCTTGGATTCGTTGGTGGTGCCGGTCTTGCCGGCCAGGTCGTTGCGACCCAGTTCCAGCGCCTTGCGCCCGGTACCGCGCTTGATCACGTCCTGCAGCATGCTGTTCATGATGAAGGCGTTGCGCGGGTCGATGACCTGGGGCGCGAACACCGGCGGCGGATTGGCCGGATCGGCAGCGGTGGTATCGGCCACCGGTGTGACCTCGACGCCGGCTGCGGCCTTGGCCTGCACCTGCTGGGGCACCCGCGGCGCGGCAGTGCGATAGACCACCTTGCCGTCGCGATCGGTCACGTGATCGACCACGTAGGGCGTCACCTTGTAGCCTTCGTTGGCGAACACCGACCAGCCGGTGGCCACCTCCAGCGGCGTCAGGCCCGGGGTGCCGAGGGCGAGGGACAGGTTGCGCGGCAACTGATCGCGCTCGAAGCCGAAGCGACTGACGTAATCCAGCGCATAGTCGATGCCGATGGCCTGCAGCACCCGGATGGACACCAGGTTGCGCGAGCGATACAGCGCCTCGCGCAGGCGGATGGGGCCGAGGAAGGTGTTGTTGTCGTTCTTCGGTCGCCAGGCTTCGTCGGGATTCTCGTCCATGAAGACGATGGGCGCATCGTTGACCAGGCTGGCGGCGGTGAAGCCCTTCTCCAGGGCCGCGCTATAGATGAACGGCTTGAAGCTGGAGCCGGGCTGGCGGCGGGCCTGGGTCGCGCGGTTGTAGTTGCTCTGCTCGAAGGAGAAACCACCGATCAGGGCGCGGATGGCGCCATCCTGGGGATCAAGCGACACCAGGGCGCTCTGCGCCTTGGGGATCTGCGAGAACTTCAGGCTGCCATCGTCCTGGCGCTGCACCCGGATCAGGTCGCCGACCTTGACCACGTCGGCCGGACCGTTCGGGCGCGGCCCCAGGCTGTTGGCGCTGAGGTAGGGGCGTGCCCACTTCATCGAGTCCCAGGAGACCGCCTCTTCCTTGCCCTCGCGGGTCAGGACCAGGATGCCGCTCTTCTCCACCTGGGTGACGAGAGCCGGATCCTGGCCGCCGACGATACGCTGCTTCTGGATCAGCGCGGTCCACTCGGCGCGGCTGCGGTTGGGCCACTGGGCCTCGGGGCCGCGATAGCCATGGCGGCGGTCATAGTCGGTCAGGCCGTCGCGCACGGCGTTGAAGGCGTCCGTCTGCAGCCGGCTGTCGATGGTGGTATAGACCTGATAACCGTCGGTATAGGCGTCGCCGCCGTAGCGCCCGACCATTTCCGCCCGAGCCATTTCGGCGATGTAGGGGGCATTGAGTTCAGGCACGGCGACGTGGTGGTAGGCCTCGAGCGGCTCGGCGATGCCGGCCTGGTAGGCCGCCTGATCGATATAACCGAGCTTGAACATGCGTTCGAGGATCCAGTTGCGTCTTTCCAGGCTACGCTCAGGATTAGCGACCGGGTTGTAGCGCGATGGCGCCTTGGGCAGACCGGCGATCATCGCCATCTGGGCGACGGTCAGGTCCTTGATGGACTTGCCGTAGTAGACCTGGGCGGCGGCCTCGATACCGTAGGCGCGGTTGCCCAGGTAGATCTTGTTGACGTAGAGCTCGAGGATCTCGTCCTTGCTCAGTTGGCGCTCGATTTGCAGCGCCAGGAGGATCTCGGTGAATTTGCGCGAGAAGCTGCGTTCGCTGGTCAGGAAGTAGTTCTTGGCGACCTGCATGGTGATGGTGCTGCCGCCGGTCTGGATGTGTCCGGTCTTGACCAGCTGGCTCACCGCGCGCGCCAGGCTTTTCACATCCACGCCATAGTGATTGGCGAAGTTGTCATCCTCGGCGGAGAGCAGGGCATGGATGAAGTTGGGCGGTATCTCGTTGAACCGCAGCGGCGAGCGGCGCATTTCGCCGAATTCGGCGATGAGTTTGCCGTCCGCGCTGTACACCCGCAGAGGGATCTGCAGTTGCACGTTTCGCAGGGCGTCGATGGAGGGCAGGCTGGGGCTGAGGTAGAGGAAGGCACCGCTGAGACCCAGCAAAAGGCTGCAGACCAGGGCGACCAACGACCACCAGAAAAATTTCAGAACACGCATCAAGAGACTTTTCGAATGGAAAGAAGGAAAGGGCGACAGGTGAGGGTCAGCCTACACGGCGTCGCCATTATAGGCGCGTTTGGCGGTTGGCCGCTATTTGCTCGGGTGTCAAGTCTGTTATCTAATGCCCGTCCGCGGAAGACCACCGTCGCTCATAGGGAACTGATGTGCTAGGGCTATTCAGAAAGAAGGCGAATACGCTGCTGGGTATCGACGTCAGTTCGACATCCGTGAAACTCATCGAGTTGAGCCGTTCAGGCGGACGCTACCGGGTGGAGGCCTATGCGGTCGAGCCCCTGCCGGCCAATGCCGTGGTGGAAAAGAACATCGCCGAACTCGAAGGCGTGGGCCTGGCCATCGGCCGGGTGCTGGTCAAGGCGCGCAGCTCCGCGCGCAGCGCTGCCGTGGCCGTCTCCGGCTCGGCGGTGATCGCCAAGACCATCGAGATGGATGCCGGCCTGACCGACGACGAGCTGGAAAACCAGATCAAGCTGGAAGCCGACCAGTACATTCCCTATCCGCTGGACGAGGTCGCCATCGACTTCGAGGTGCAGGGGCCGTCGCCGCGCAACGCCGAGCGCGTCGAGGTGCTGCTGGCCGCCTGCCGGAAGGAAAACGTCGAGGTTCGCGAGGCGGCCCTGGCGCTGGCCGGTGTCGCGGCCAAGGTGGTCGACGTCGAGGCCTATGCCCTGGAGCGCGCCTACCAGTTGCTGGCCAACCAGCTCGGCGGCCATGTCGACGACCTGACCGTGGCCGTGGTCGACATCGGCGCCACCATGACCACCCTGAGCGTGCTGCACAACGGCAAGACCATCTATACCCGCGAGCAGCTGTTCGGCGGTCGTCAGCTCACCGAGGAGATCCAGCGCCGCTACGGCCTCTCGGTGGAGGAGGCCGGTCTGGCCAAGAAGCAGGGCGGATTGCCGGACGACTACCAGAGCGAGGTGCTGACGCCTTTCCGCGAGGCCGTGGTGCAGCAGGTGGCGCGTTCGCTGCAGTTCTTTTTCGCCGCCGGGCAGTACAATGATGTGGACTACATCTTGCTTGCTGGAGGAACCGCGTCAATTTCCGGACTCGACCGCTTGATCCAGCAGAAAATCGGCACCCCCACGGTCCTGGCCAATCCCTTCGCCGACATGACCGTCAGCAACAAGGTCAATGCGGCAGCCCTGGCGGGTGACGCCCCGGCGCTGATGATCGCCTGCGGCCTGGCCATGAGGAGTTTCGACTAGATGGCCCGCATCAACCTCTTGCCCTGGCGGGAGCAGCTGCGCGAAGAAAGGCGCAAGCAGTTCCTGGTGATCCTGGGCGGTATCTTCGTGCTGTCGTGCGGCGCCGTATTTCTCGGGGATCAGTACCTGTCCGGCGAGATCACCCGGCAGGAGGCGCGCAACGCCTTCATCCAGCAGAACATCGCCCAGCTGGACGTGCGCATCAAGGAGATCAGCGAACTCAAGACCCGTCGTCAGCAGCTGCTGGCGCGGATGAAGATCATCCAGGACCTGCAAGGCAACCGCCCGGTCATCGGCCACGTCTTCGACCAGTTGGTGCGTACCCTGCCGGACGGCGTCTACTTCCGCGAGCTGAAGATGCAGGGCGACACCCTGTCGATCAGCGGCGAGGCGGAATCCAACAACCGCGTCTCCAACCTGATGCGTAACTTGGATGCCTCCGACTGGTTCGCGTCGCCTACGCTGATCGAGGTCAAGGCGACCACTGCCGGAGCGGTGGACCAGGCCAACACCTTCCAGCTCACTGTCAAGCAGACCCAGCCCGGCGCCCCCGTTGCCCCGGCCCCGCTTGCCAAGGGAGGCAAACCATGAGTCTCGCCGATTCCCTGGCCAGCCTGCGCAAGGTTGACATCAACGAACTCAGCCTGGAGAACCTCGGTTCCTGGCCCAAGCCGGTCAAGGTCATCGCCTGCCTGCTGATCGTGCTGGTGGTGCTCCTGCTCGGCTATCAGTTCCATCTCAGCGACATGCAGGCCCAGCTGGACAGTCAGCGCAATCAGGAAGAGACGCTCAAGCAGCAATACGCCAGCAAGGCCTTCCAGGCCGCCAATCTGGATGCCTACAAGCAGCAGATGGTGGAGATGGAGGAGTCCTTCGGTGCTCTGCTGCGGCAACTGCCCGGCGATACGGAGGTGCCGGCGCTGCTGGAAGACATCACCCGCACCGGTCTCGGCAGCGGTCTGGAATTCGAGCAGATCAAGCTGCTGCCCGAAGTCACCCAGCAGTTCTACGTCGAGTTGCCGATCCAGATCACCGTGGTGGGCAACTATCACGACCTGGCGACCTTCGTCAGCAGCGTCTCCAGCCTGCCGCGCATCGTCACCCTGCACGACTTCGATCTCAAGCCGGTGGACGACAAGAATGCCAATGGCGGCGGTACGGTCTCCGGAGGCGGCGGCAAGTTGCGCATGAACGTCCTGGCCAAGACCTACAGGTACAACGACAAGGGGCTCGGCAAATGAGGACGCCCCTGTTGCTTTGCCTGCTGACCGGCGTGCTGGTCGGCTGTGGTTCCAGCGATACCAGCGATCTGCAGGCCTTCATGGACGAAACCCGGGCCAAGCCGCGCGGTTCCATCGAGCCGCTGCCGCAGTTTCGCGCCTACGAACCCTTCACCTACGCCGCCGCGGCCCTGCGCAGCCCCTTCCAGGCGCCGGTGCGCATCGATCCCACGGTGCGCCAGCGCGGAACCGGCAACATCAAGCCGGACGCGAATCGGCCCAAGCAGTTTCTCGAAGGCTTCAACATCGAGACCTTCAGCATGGTCGGCATCCTGGCCAATGCCAGTGGCCGCTATGCTTTGGTCAACGGTGCCGGGGGCGTGCATCGCGTCAAGGTAGGGGACTACCTGGGGCGCAACGACGGGCGCATCACCAAGATTACCGATGGCGAGATCGACGTGATCGAAATCGTCCCGGATGGCGAGGGTGGCTGGCTGGAACGGCCGCGCACCATCACCTTGAAGGAAAAGACTTAAATGGGCAGGGCGAGCACTGTGAACACTACTATCGCGGGACGACTGGGACTGGGACTGGCCCTGCTGCTGAGCAGCCTGGCCGGTCAGGCCCTGGCAGCCGATCTGCAGGCCTTGAACGTCGCCTCCCTGCCCGGGGATCGCATCGAACTCAAGCTGACCTTCGATCAGCCGGTGCCGGTGCCCAAGGGCTACACCATCGAGCAGCCGGCGCGGATTGCCCTGGATCTGCCCGGCGTGGCCAACAAGCTGGGTACCAAGAGCCGCGAGCTGGGCAATGGCAATGCTCGCAGCGTGACGGTGGTCGAGGCGGGAAATCGCACCCGCCTGATCATCAACCTCACCAACCTGGCCAGCTACGACACCCGGGCCGACGGCCGCAATCTGTTCGTCACCATCGGCGGCACCGCCGGTCGCCAGACTGCCAGCGCCCAGGCCAATCTGACGCCCAACCTGCCGCGCGCCGCCGCGCCGGCCACCGTGACCGCACCCTCGTCCGCCCCCCTGCCCGGTGCGGTCGCCCGCACGCCGCTGCCGCCGACCCAGGCCACCTCCACCGTGGCGGCCATGACCGCGCCGCGGCCACAACTGCGCGGCAAGGCGATTCGCCATATCGATTTCCAGCGGGGTCCCCAGGGCGAGGGCAACGTGGTCATCGACCTGAGCGAGACCGGCATCAACCCGGACATCCAGGAGCAGGGCGGCAAGATCCGCCTGACCTTCGCCGGTACCCAGCTGCCCGAAGAGCTGCGCGTGCGCCTGGACGTCAAGGACTTCGCCACCCCGGTGCAGTTCGTCAACGCCTCCGCTGACAGCGGCGGGGCGTCCATCGTCATCGAGCCGACCGGGACCTACGACTACCTGGCCTACCAGACCAACAATCGTCTGACCCTGAGCGTCAAGCCGCTCACCACCGAGGAAAAGGAAAAGCGCGCAGCCGATCGCTTCACCTATACCGGTGAAAAACTGTCGCTGAATTTCCAGGACATCGACGTCCGCTCGGTGCTGCAGCTGATCGCCGATTTCACCAATCTCAACCTGGTGGCGAGCGACACCGTGCAGGGCAACATCACCCTGCGCCTGCAGAACGTGCCCTGGGACCAGGCGCTGGATCTGATCCTCAAGACCAAGGGTCTCGACAAGCGCCAGATCGGCAACGTGCTGCTGGTTGCACCGGCCGACGAGATCGCCGCCCGCGAGCGTCAGGAGCTGGAATCCCAGAAGCAGATCCAGCAGCTGGCCCCGCTGCGTCGCGACCTGATCCAGGTCAACTACGCCAAGGCCGCCGATATCGCCAAGCTGTTCCAGTCGGTGACCAGCGCCGACAAGACCGCCGACGAGCGCGGCTCCATCTCGGTGGACGAGCGCACCAACAGCATCATTGCCTACCAGACCCAGAATCGCCTGGACGAACTCCGGCGCATCGTCTCGCAACTGGACATCCCGGTGCGCCAGGTGATGATCGAGGCGCGGCTGGTGGAGGCCAACGTCGACTACAGCAAGCAGCTGGGCGTGCGCTGGGGCGGTAACGCCAGTTCGGGCAACTTCGCGGTCTATGGCAAGGACGGCGCCACCACGGTCGATCCTACTACCGGTCAGGCCTTCCTGCCGGGCACCAGTACCGTGGGTAATTTCACTTCTACCAACGGCGTCGCGCCCACGCCCTTCGTCGACATGGGCGTTTCCGGCAGCACCTCGGGCATCGGCGTCGGCTTCATGGTCGGTGGCAAGATGCTCGACCTGCAGCTGTCCGCGCTGCAATCCAGTGGCAATGGCGAGATCATCTCCCAGCCCAAGGTGGTGACCTCGGACAAGGAGACCGCCAAGATCCTGCGCGGTACCGAGATCCCCTACCAGGAAGCCAGCTCCAGCGGTGCCACCAGCACCAGCTTCAAGCAGGCTGCCCTGTCGCTGGAGGTCACACCGCAGATCACCCCGGACAACCGCATCATCATGGAGGTCAAGGTCAACAAGGATGCCCCTGACTACCAGAATGCCCTCAACGGCGTGCCGCCGATCAGCAAGAACGAGGTCAATGCCAAGGTGCTGGTGAGCGATGGCGAGACCATCGTGCTGGGCGGGGTGTTCTCCAATACCCAGACCAAGTCCACCACCAAGGTGCCGATGCTGGGGGATATTCCCTATGTCGGCCGACTGTTCCGCCGGGATTCGGTCACCGACAGCAAAGTCGAGCTGCTGATCTTCCTCACGCCGCGTATCATGAACAACCAGGCGATAGCGGTTGGTCGATGACATAAGTGCGTAATCTGTTTCTCGTAGGACCGATGGGCTCGGGCAAGAGCACCATCGGCCGGCTCCTGGCGAAGGAATTGCGGCTGCCGTTCAAGGATTCCGACAAGGTAATCGAAGAACGTACCGGTGCCGACATCCCCTGGATCTTCGATGTGGAAGGCGAGCAGGGCTTTCGCGAGCGCGAACGCGCCGCGATCGCCGAGCTGTGCGCGGAAAACGGCCTGGTAATGGCCACCGGCGGGGGCGCCGTGCTGCGCGAGGACAATCGCCAGGCGCTCAAGCACGGCGGACGGGTCATCTATCTGCATGCCTCCATCGAGCAGCAGATCGAACGCACCTCCCGCGATCGCAACCGTCCCCTCCTGCAGACCGCCGATCCCGCGGCGGTGCTGCGCAATCTCATGGCCATGCGCGACCCGCTGTACCGCGAGATCGCCGATATCATCATCGAGACCGACGAGCGGCCACCCCGGCTGGTCGTGCTGCAGATACTCGACCGTCTGAAAGCCCTGGCGCCGCATTAAAGCCGCGTGCGTTCTGCGCTATGCTAGGCGCCCTTTGAATCAAGGTGACGGCATGCGGACTCTTCACGTCGAGCTCGGTGAGCGCAGCTACCCGATCTACATCGGCCAGGGCCTCCTGGATCGGCCGGACTGCTTCCTGCCCCATCTCGCCGGGCGCAAGGTGGCGATCGTCACCAATGAAACCATCGCGCCGCTCTATCTGGAGCGCCTGCTGCGCACCCTGAGCGACCGCCAGGTCAGCTCGATCGTGCTGCCCGATGGCGAGGCGCACAAGAACTGGGAAACCCTGCAGCTGATCTTCGACGGCCTGCTGCAGGATCGCCATGATCGCAAGACCACCCTCATCGCCCTCGGTGGCGGGGTGATCGGCGACATGGGCGGATTCGCCGCGGCCTGCTATCAGCGCGGGGTGGACTTCATTCAGGTGCCGACCACGCTGCTGTCCCAGGTCGATTCCTCGGTGGGTGGCAAGACCGGCATCAACCACCCGCTGGGCAAGAACATGATCGGCGCCTTCTACCAGCCCAAGGCCGTGGTCATCGATACCGACAGCCTGGCGACCCTGCCGGCGCGCGAACTGTCGGCGGGTCTGGCCGAGGTCATCAAGTACGGCCTGATCTGCGACGAACCCTTCCTCGGCTGGCTCGAAGAGCATGTCGAGGCGCTGCTGGCGCTGGACCAGCAGGCCCTCACCCAAGCCATCGAGCGTTCCTGCGCGGCCAAGGCCCAGGTGGTCGGCAGCGACGAGCGCGAGTCGGGCCTGCGTGCCATCCTCAATCTCGGCCATACCTTCGGTCACGCCATCGAGACCCACCAGGGCTATGGCGTCTGGCTGCATGGCGAGGCGGTTTCCGCCGGCATGGTCATGGCGTTGCAGATGTCCCTGCTGCTGGGCTGGCTCACGGCTGCCCAGCGCGA
This sequence comes from Pseudomonas sp. SORGH_AS_0199, assembly GCF_031453735.1. NCBI lineage: Bacteria > Pseudomonadati > Pseudomonadota > Gammaproteobacteria > Pseudomonadales > Pseudomonadaceae > Pseudomonas > Pseudomonas sp. SORGH_AS_0199. The sequence goes on along the minus strand of NZ_JAVJAE010000001.1, from coordinate 4,884,669 downwards.
CCGCGCCCTGCGCCTGCTGGTCCGGGCGGGGCTTCCCGTGGTACCGCCGGCGGACATGCAGCCGGCCGATTTCGAACGCCTCATGGCGGTGGACAAGAAGGTCCTGGATGGACAACTCCGGCTGGTACTGCTCAGTGACCTGGGCCAGGCCGTGGTGACCGCCGACTTCGCCCGCGACATTCTCGAGCAGACGCTGCGTACCGATTACCAAGCGCTGACCGCCCAGTAAGGAGAACAAGAGAGTCCCATGTCCAATCTGCACGCCGACGAAGCCTTCCTCGGTCACTATCAGTTCACTCACGACCCGTTCGCCGCCCGCGTTCCCGGTTTCAAATTCTTTCCGGCGCAGCGCAAGCCGGTGCTGGGCCAGTTGCATCATCTGGCCCGCTACAGCCAGCTGCTGCTGGTAGTCAGCGGCCCCGAGGGCAGTGGCAAGACGCTGCTGCGCCAGGCGCTGGCGGCCAGTACCAAGAAGGAGGCCGTGCACTGCGTGGTGATTTCCGCGCAGAACGGCGGCGACGCCCGTACCGTGCTGGCCCAGGTCGCCAAGGGCGTGGGCGCCGACAGCCAGACGCCGGCGGCCATTCTCGCGCAGGCGGCGGAAGTGCGCCTGGCGGGGCAGGAGGTCTACATCCTGGTGGATGACGCCGAGGCGCTGGCCACCCCCGCGCTGGAAGCCCTGCTGGAACTGGCCGGTGGCGGCGAAAAGGAGCGCCTGCACGTCTTCCTGTTCGGCGAAGCGGAAGTGGTGATGCGCCTGGAAGACATCGCCCAGGGCGAAGAGCGCTATCACGCCATCGAGTTGCTGCCCTACAGCGAGAGCGAGGCCGAGGAATATCTGGCCCAGCGCCTGGAGGGTGCTGGCCAGGGCCTGGAGATCTTTACCGACGAGCAACTCGCGACCATCCACCAGCGCTCCGGCGGCTGGCCCGGTCGGCTCAACGAAGAAGCCCGGGATGTCCTGGTGGCGGGCATGAGCGCCCGGCGCAAGAAGGCCGCCGCACCGGCGAAGGGCTCGCGCAATCTGCTGGCGGCGCTGCCGCGCAAGCACCTGGTCATTCTCGGGGTGGTGGTGCTGGCAGTCGGCGCCGCGGCGCTGTCGCTGAAGGGCGGCAAGAGCGAGGCCCCGGCCACCGGCACGGCCGGACAGGACCTGCCCATGGGTGGCCAGAACACCGCCTCTGCCGGCAAGGACGCCCAAGGGGCGCCCATCCAGTTCGACGGCTCTTCCAAGCCGCTGCCCCTGCCGCTGGTGGGTGAGTCGCAGCCGGTCATCCGTGAACCCCTGGCGGAAGCGGCTGGTGGCCGGCAGGCGGGTACCGCGGCCGGTAACGACATGGGCGCTGGCGGCGTGCCGCCGACCGTGACCACCGAGGCCCCGCCGGTCAGTGACGAAGACGAACTGCCCAGCCGGACACCGGCACGCACGCCAGCGCCCAGTGCGCCGGCAGTGGCTGCCCCGGCGCCCCGGCATACCGCGCCTGCGCCTATCGCCGCGCCGGCACCGGCCAAGCCGGCCCCGACGGCGGCGCCTGCCCACGCCGGCAGTGCCGCGGCGGGCTGGTACGGCAGCCAGTCCGGTAGCAAATACGCCTTGCAGGTGGTGGGCACCAGCACCGAAAAGGCCGCGCAGGACTTCATCGCCGGCCAGTCCGACAGTGGCAACTTCCGCTATTTCAAGAAGAGCTACCAGGGCAAGGCGCTCTATGTGGTGACCTACGGCAACTTCGCCAATCGGGCGGCGGCGGAAGCGGCGGTCAAGCAGCTGCCGGCCAAGGTGCAGGCCAGCAAACCCTGGCCGCGGACCTTCGCCAGCATCCAGCAGGACATCGCCACCAGTCGCTGATTCTTGCCTGAAATGCAAATAAAGCCCCGGTGCTATCACGAGCGTGATGCCGGGGCTTTCTTTTTTGCGTCACCAAATTTTCATCAGGTGTCATCAGTGTTTGTCGTAAGCGATTTTTTCGCTACACTGGTCAGCCTTTGACTGTCCGAAAAAAGTTCAAATAAGCGGACCGTTTTGTGATGCCTTCGCAATAACCTGATTGCCGGTGAGAGCGCTATGAAAGCAGGCCTGTTCAATCCCGATAGCTTCAAGGACAACTGCGGCTTCGGCCTGATCGCCCATATGCAGGGCGAGCCCAGCCACGACCTGCTGGAAACGGCCATTGAAGCCCTGACCTGCATGACCCACCGGGGCGGTATCAACGCGGACGGCAAGACCGGTGACGGTTGCGGTCTGCTCATGCAGAAGCCGGACGCCTTCCTGCGCGCCATCGCCCAGGAGCAGTTCGGTGCCGAATTGCCCGAGCAGTACGCTGCCGGCGTGGTGTTCTTCAACCAGGACGAGGCCCGTGCCGAACGGGCCCGTGCCAACATGAACCTGGAGATCGAGGCCGCCGGCCTGACCCTGGTCGGCTGGCGCAAGGTGCCCATCGACACTTCGGTGCTGGGTGAACTGGCCCTGGCCCGCCTGCCGCGCATCGAGCAGGTGTTCGTCGCCGGTCCGGGTCTCGACGACCAGCAGTTCGGCGTCAAGCTGTTCTCCGCCCGCCGCCGTTCCTCGGTGCGCAATGCCGAGGACGCCGAGCACTACATCTGCAGCCTGTCGTCCCGGGTCATCGTCTACAAGGGCCTGATGATGCCGGCGGATCTCGCCGCCTTCTATCCGGACCTCGGCGATCCGCGTCTGGCCACCGCCATCTGCGTCTTCCACCAGCGCTTCTCCACCAACACCCTGCCGAAGTGGCCGCTGGCGCAGCCCTTCCGCTATCTCGCCCACAACGGCGAGATCAACACCATCACCGGCAACCGCAACTGGGCCCAGGCGCGGCGGACCAAGTTCGTCAACGAACTGATCCCGGATCTCGACCAGCTCGGTCCGCTGGTCAACCGCGTCGGTTCCGACTCCTCCAGCATGGACAACATGCTGGAACTGCTGGTGACCGGCGGCATGGATCTGTTCCGCGCCGTGCGCATGATCATTCCGCCGGCCTGGCAGAACGTCGAGACCATGGACGCCGATCTGCGCGCCTTCTACGAATTCAACTCCATGCACATGGAGCCCTGGGACGGTCCGGCCGGCGTGGTCCTGACCGAGGGTCGTTACGCGGTCTGCCTGCTCGACCGCAACGGCCTGCGCCCGGCGCGCTGGGTGACCACCAAGAACGGTTACATCACCCTGGCTTCGGAAGTCGGCGTCTGGAACTACCAGCCCGACGACGTCATCGCCAAGGGCCGGGTCGGCCCGGGCCAGATCCTCGCCGTGGACACCGAGACCGGCGAGGTGCTGCAGACCGACGACATCGACAATCGCCTCAAGGCGCGTCATCCGTACAAGCAGTGGCTGCGCAAGAACGCCATGCGCATCCAGGCGACCCTGGACGACAACGATCACGGTTCGGCCTTCTACGACCAGGATCAGCTGCGCCAGTACATGAAGATGTTCCAGGTCACCTTCGAGGAGCGTGATCAGGTGCTGCGCCCGCTGGGCGAGCAGGGCCAGGAAGCCGTGGGCTCCATGGGTGACGACACCCCGATGGCGGTGCTGTCGCGGCGCATCCGTTCCCCCTACGACTATTTCCGCCAGCAATTCGCCCAGGTCACCAACCCGCCGATCGACCCGCTGCGCGAGTCCATCGTCATGTCCTTGGAGACCTGCCTGGGCGCCGAGCGCAATGTCTTCGAGGAAACCGCCGAGCACGCCGATCGCGCCATCCTGAGCAGTCCGGTGGTCTCGCCGGCCAAGTGGCGGACCATCCTCAACATGCCCAAGCCCGGCTTCGAGCATGTCAAGATCGACCTCAACTACCCCGAGTCCATGGGCCTCGAGGCGGCCTTGCGCAACATCGTCGAGCAGGCCGAGGAGGCCGTGCGCGCCGGCAAGGTGCTGCTGGTGCTGACCGACCGCCACATCGAGCCGGGCAAGCTGCCGGTACACGCGGTGCTGGCCACCGGCGCCGTGCACCATCACCTGGTCAACCTGGGGCTGCGCACCAGCAGCAACATCCTGGTGGAGACCGCCACCGCCCGCGATCCGCACCACTTCGCCGTGCTGCTGGGCTTTGGCGCCACCGCGGTCTATCCGTTCCTGGCCTACGAGGTGCTGGGCGACCTGATCCGCACCGGCGAGGTGCTGGGCGATCTCTACGAGGTGTTCAAGTACTACCGCAAGGGCATCACCAAGGGCCTGCTCAAGGTGATCTCCAAGATGGGCATCTCCACCGTCGCCTCCTATCGCGGCGCCCAGCTGTTCGAGGCCGTGGGCCTGGCGGACGAGGTCACCGACCTCTGCTTCCCCGGGGTCACCAGCCGCATCAAGGGCGCGCGCTTCGTCGACTTGGAAGCCGAGCAGAAGCTGCTGGCCGGCGAGGCCTGGAACAACCGCAAGCCGATCCAGCCGGGTGGCCTGCTCAAGTTCGTCTATGGCGGCGAGTACCACGCCTACAACCCGGACGTGGTCAATCTGCTGCAGGCCGCCGTGCAACAGGGCGACTACGCCAAGTTCCGCGAATACACCGCGCTGGTGGACCAGCGTCCGGTGGCCATGATCCGCGACCTGCTCAAGGTCAAGACCAGCGACCAGCCCCTGGCGCTGGACGAGATCGAGCCGCTGGCCAACATCTTCACCCGCTTCGACGCGGCCGGCATCTCCCTGGGCGCCCTCTCGCCGGAGGCCCACGAGGCCCTGGCCGAGGCCATGAACCGCCTGGGTGGGCGCTCCAACTCAGGTGAGGGCGGCGAGGACCCGGCGCGCTACGGCACCATCAAGAGCTCCAAGATCAAGCAGGTGGCCACCGGCCGCTTCGGCGTCACCCCCGAGTACCTGGTCAATGCCGAGGTCCTGCAGATCAAGGTGGCCCAGGGCGCCAAGCCGGGCGAGGGCGGCCAGCTGCCCGGTGGCAAGGTCAACGGCCTGATCGCCAAGCTGCGCTATGCGGTACCCGGCGTGACCCTGATCTCGCCGCCGCCGCACCACGACATCTATTCCATCGAAGACCTGTCGCAGCTGATCTTCGACCTCAAGCAGGTCAACCCCAAGGCGCTGGTATCGGTCAAGCTGGTGTCCGAGCCCGGCGTGGGGACGGTAGCGGCTGGTGTGGCCAAGGCCTATGCCGACCTCATCACCATCTCCGGCTACGACGGCGGCACCGGTGCTTCGCCGGTGACCTCCATCAAGTACGCCGGTTCGCCCTGGGAACTGGGCCTGGCCGAGGCGCACCAGACCCTGCGCGGTAACGACCTGCGCGGCAAGGTGCGGGTGCAGACCGACGGCGGTCTGAAGACCGGTCTGGACGTGATCAAGGCGGCCATCCTCGGCGCCGAGAGCTTCGGCTTCGGCACCGCGCCGATGATCGCCCTGGGTTGTAAGTACCTGCGCATCTGCCACCTGAACAACTGCGCCACCGGCGTCGCCACCCAGAACGACCGCCTGCGCAAGGAACACTTCATCGGCACGGTGGAGATGGTGATGAATTTCTTCACCTTCATCGCCGAGGAAACCCGCGAGTGGCTGGCTAGGCTGGGCGTGCGCAGCCTGGGCGAGCTGATCGGCCGTACCGATCTGCTGGAAATCCTGCCGGGCGAGACCGCCAAGCAACAGCACCTGGATCTCACCCCGCTGCTGGGTAGCGATCACATTCCGGCCGAGAAGCCGCAGTACTGCCAGGTGGAAAAGAACCCGCCGTTCGACCAGGGCCTGCTGGCCGAGGAAATGGTACGCCTGTCGCTGCCCGGGATCGAAAAGCTCGAAGGCGGTGACTTCAGCCTGAGCATCGGCAACTGCGACCGCTCCATCGGTGCCCGTGTCTCCGGTGAAATCGCCCGGCGTCACGGCAACCAGGGCATGGTCAAGGCGCCGCTGACCTTCCGCTTCAAGGGCACCGCTGGCCAGAGCTTCGGCGTCTGGAACGCCGGCGGCCTGCATATGTATCTGGAAGGCGATGCCAACGACTATGTGGGCAAGGGCATGACCGGCGGCAAGCTGGTCATCACCCCGCCCCAGGACGCGGGCTTCAAGAGCCAGGAATCGGCCATCATCGGCAACACCTGCCTCTATGGCGCCACCGGTGGCAAGCTGTTCGCCGCCGGCACCGCCGGTGAGCGCTTCGGGGTGCGCAACTCCGGGGCCCACACGGTGGTGGAAGGCACCGGCGACCACTGCTGCGAGTACATGACCGGCGGCTTCGTCTGCGTGCTGGGCAAGACCGGCTACAACTTCGGCTCGGGCATGACCGGCGGCTTCGCCTATGTGCTGGACCTGGACAACGGTTTCTATGACCGGGTCAACCACGAACTGGTGGAGATCCAGCGCATCAACAGCGAGGCCATGGAAGCCTATCGCAGCCACCTGGAAGGGGTGCTGGCCGAATACGTGCGCGAGACCGGCAGTGCCTGGGGCAGCCATCTCCATGAGAATCTGGACGACTACCTGCGCAAGTTCTGGCTGGTGAAGCCCAAGGCGGCCAGCCTGGCGTCGCTGCTGGTCAGCACCCGCGCCCGTCCGGAATAACGACTTCGATGCCGGCTCCCCAGGGCGCCGGTTTCACCGTGATAGCTCGTGGCGCCCTGCTGAAGGGGCGTCGCTTCAAGAGGTTTGGAAATGGCTGAACGTCTGAACAACGACTTCCAGTTCATCGAGGTCGGTCGCAAGGATCCGAAGAAGAAGCTGCTGCGCCAGCGCAAGAAGGAATTCGTCGAGATCCACGATCCCTTCAAGCCCCAGCAGGCCGCCGAGCAGGCGCACCGCTGCCTGGGTTGCGGCAACCCCTATTGCGAATGGAAGTGCCCGGTGCACAACTTCATTCCCAACTGGCTCAAGCTGGTCTCCGAAGGCAACATCCTGGCGGCGGCGGAGCTGGCGCACCAGACCAACACCCTGCCCGAGGTCTGTGGCCGGGTCTGCCCGCAGGATCGGCTCTGCGAGGGCGCCTGTACCCTCAATGACGGTTTCGGCGCGGTGACCATCGGTTCGGTGGAGAAATACATCACCGACACCGCCTTCGCCATGGGCTGGCGCCCGGACATGTCCAAGGTCAAGCCGACCGGAAAGCGCGTCGCCGTGATCGGTGCCGGTCCGGCCGGCCTGGGCTGTGCCGACATCCTGGTACGCAACGGCGTGACCCCGGTGGTGTTCGACAAGCATCCCGAGATCGGTGGCCTGCTGACCTTCGGCATCCCCGAATTCAAGCTGGAAAAGACCGTGCTCAGCCGCCGCCGCGAGGTCTTCGGCGGGATGGGTGTGGAATTCCGCCTCAACACCGAGGTGGGCAAGGACGTGACCATGGACCAGTTGCTCGAGGAATTCGATGCGGTCTTCCTGGGCATGGGCACCTACACCTACATGAAGGGCGGCTTCCCTGGCGAAGACCTGCCCGGCGTGCACGACGCCCTGGATTTCCTGGTGGCCAACGTCAATCGCAACCTGGGTTTCGAAAAGGATGCGGCCGACTTCGTCGACATGAAGGGCAAGCGCGTGGTGGTCCTGGGCGGTGGTGACACCGCCATGGACTGCAACCGCACCTCCATCCGCCAGGGCGCCAAGAGCGTGACCTGCGCCTACCGCCGCGACGCCGCCAACATGCCGGGCTCGCGCAAGGAAGTGAAGAACGCCAAGGAAGAGGGCGTGAAGTTCCTCTTCAACCGCCAGCCCATCGCCATCATTGGCGAAGACAAGGTGGAAGGCGTCAAGGTGGTGGAGACCCGTCTGGGCGAGCCCGATGCCCGTGGTCGCCGCAGTCCCGAGCCGATTCCCGGTTCCGAGGAAATCCTGCCGGCCGATGCGGTGGTCATCGCCTTTGGTTTCCGCCCGAGTCCCGCGCCCTGGTTCGAGCAGTTCGGCATCGATCTCGACAGCCAGGGGCGCGTGGTCGCGCCAGGGCTGCACGAATTCAAGCACCAGACCAGCAATCCGAAGATCTTTGCCGGTGGCGACATGGTGCGTGGCTCCGACCTGGTGGTGACCGCCATCTTCGAAGGCCGCAACGCCGCCGAGGGCATCCTCGACTACCTGGGCGTCTGAGCCCAGGCCGCTGGACAGGAGCCGACCGGTGCAAGCCGGTCGGCTTTTTTGTTGCTGAAAGATTATCGAGGTCATGGCGGTTCGCCGATGCGACCGCTCCTGCCTGGCATGACGCTCTTGTAGGAGCGGTCGCTACGGCGCACCGGCATGGCCGCGATTAGCTCGTTGAATCCGTCCTCTCGAGGGTGGCTGTAATGTGCTGGGCTCGACGGTGGGTAAGGCCGCGCCGTTACCCACCCTACGGCTTCACGCCGCCACCGATGCGTAGGGTGGAAAACCGCACAGCGTTTTCCACGCGGCTATCCCTTGCCAGTCACAACCGCCACCCCATCGCCCCGATAGACAAAAGGCACGACCCGCTGCCGTGCCTTTTGCCAGCCGCTTTGCGACAATGCCGGCACTTTTGCTGCCGGATGTCGCCATGACTGCCCTGAAGAACGACCGTTTCCTGCGTGCCCTGCTCAAGCAGCCGGTGGACGTCACCCCGGTGTGGATGATGCGCCAGGCCGGGCGCTATCTGCCCGAGTACCGCGCCAGCCGGGCCCGCGCCGGGGACTTCATGAGTCTGTGCAAGAACCCACAATTCGCCTGCGAGGTGACCCTGCAGCCGCTGGAGCGCTATCCGCTGGATGCCGCCATCCTCTTTTCCGACATCCTCACCATCCCCGACGCCATGGGTCAGGGCCTCTATTTCGAGACCGGCGAGGGGCCGCGCTTTCGCAAGGTGATCGACACGCCTGCCGACATCGAGGCGCTGCCGATCCCCGATGCCGAATCCGACCTGGGCTATGTGATGGACGCCGTGCGCACCATCCGCACGGCGCTGGACGGCCGGGTACCCCTGATCGGCTTTTCCGGCAGCCCCTGGACCCTCGCCACCTACATGATCGAAGGCGGCTCCAGCAAGGATTTCCGCAAGGCCAAGGCCATGCTCTACGACACCCCCGAGGCCCTGCACCTGCTGCTGGACAAGCTGGCCCAGGCGGTCACCGCCTACCTCAACGGCCAGATCCGCGCCGGCGCCCAGGCGGTGCAGATCTTCGATACCTGGGGCGGCAACCTGTCCGCCGCGGCCTACCAGGAATTTTCCCTGGCCTACATGCGCAAGATCGTCGCCGGGCTAATCCGCGAGCATGAAGGGCGCCAGGTACCGGTGATCCTCTTCACCAAGAATGGCGGTCTCTGGCTGGAAAGCCTGGCCGACAGCGGGGCCGAGGCCCTGGGCCTGGACTGGACCTGCGACATCGGCGAAGCGCGCCGCCGTGTGGGTGCCAAGGTTGCCCTGCAAGGCAACATGGACCCCAGCGTGCTCTACGCCAAGCCGTCGGCCATCCGCGCCGAGGTTGGGCGCATCCTGGAAAGCTACGGCCAGGGCAGCGGCCACGTCTTCAACCTGGGCCATGGCATCACCCCCGAGGTGGATCCGGCCCATGCCGGTGCCTTCATCGAAGCCGTCCACGAGTTGTCGGGGCGCTACCACCAAGGCTGACTGTGCCGGGATCGGCACGACCGGTCCCAAGTCGAGCGAGCGGGGCGTGGCCGGTTACGGCATAGTCGGGGTTTTCCCGACGGAGCGCCGCCATGGCCCAGATGACCCCGGAAGAACTGCAGCACCTGGCCGAAGAGGTGCTCGCGGCCCATGGCTTCAGTCAGCCGCAGGGCGCGGCCATCGCCGCCATGATGGTGGCCGGCCAGCGTGACGACTGCGCCTCCCATGGCATCTATCGGCTCCTGGGCATCGTCAAGACGCTCAAGGCCGGCAAGGTGGTGGCAGATGCCGAGCCTCGCGTCGAAGACGTGGCACCGGCCATTGTCCGGGTCGATGCCGGGGGCGGCTTCTCGCCGCTGGCCTTTCATACGGGTCTGCCGCTGCTGGAAGCCAAGGCGCGCAAGTGCGGTCTGGCAGCCCTGGCGATCAACAACTGCGTGCACTTCTCGGCGCTCTGGGTGGAGATGGAAGCCCTCACCGCCAGGGGCCTGGTGGCCTTGGCCTGCAATCCGACCCAGGCCTATGTCGCCCCGGCCGGTGGGCGTCGTCCCCTGTTCGGTACCAATCCCATCGCCTTCGGCTGGCCACGGCCGGAAGGGCAGCCCTTCGTCTTCGACTTCGCCACCAGCGCCGTTGCCCGCGGCGAAATCGAATTGCATCGACGCGCCGGCAAGGCCCTGCCCGAGGGCTGGGGGGTGGATGCCGAGGGTGCTCCCAGCAGCGATGCCCGCACCGTGCTGGAGGAGGGCGCCATGCTCACCTTTGGTGGCCACAAGGGCTCGGCGCTGTCGGCCATGATCGAATTGCTCGCCGGTCCCCTGATCGGCGATCTCACCAGTCCGGAGTCCTCCGTGGTCGACGCCGGCGCGGGCGGGTTGCCCTATCACGGCGAACTCATCCTGGCCTTCGATCCCCAGCGCTTTCTCGGCGCCGCAGTGGCCGACTATCAGCAGCGCGCCGAGCAGCTGTTCGCCGGCATCGAGGCCCAGGGCGCCCGCCTGCCGTCGCAACGGCGCTATCAGGCACGGACTCGTAACACCACTCGTGGCTGGGTGGAGGTGCCGGACGAACTCCTGGCCGACGTCCGGGCCCTGCTGCCCGGCTGAGTCGGGACGCGATCCGTATCACCTGGAGGAGACTGCGACAACGCGGTCTCTGAACCCCGCCCCGGACGCACGGTCCACGACTGGCCCCCTTAGTGCCAGCCTGGGTCTTCATGTACGCCGACGACACCGATCGCCCTCACCACCGCGGCCTGTTGCTGCTGAGCATCACCCTGATGGTGCTGGTGTACTTTCTCGACAACCTGTCGATCGCCCTGGCCAACCGCTATGTCTACGGCGGCCTGGGTATCGACCCGCGCAGCTACACCCTGGCCACGGCCTGCTACAGTGCCGCGGTCATCGTCACCAGTGCCCCGCACCAGTGGTTCGCCCAGCGCCTGGGCTATCGCAACCTGATCTTCACCGCCGTCGGCATCCACCTGGTCGGCCAGGTGTGCTGCCTGGTGGCCACCGATCTGCCGACCTTCATCGTCGGGCGAGTACTGATGGGCGCCGGCGCCGCCACCTTCTTTGCCGGGGCACGGGTACTGGTGCAGATGTATTTCTCCGGTTCCCAGTTGCCGACCGGGATCCGCGCCTTCGCCTCCGGCGTGCCCCTGGGTGGTGCGCTCGCGTCCTTTACCACTGCGGAATTACTGGAAGGTCATCAGTGGCGCGCCATCTTCATGGTGCCGGCGCTGGCCTGCGCGCTGGTGGCGGTGTGCGTCTGGCTGTCGCTGCCGCGGCGCTCCCATCCGCTGCAGAATTCCGGAGCGCCTTCGCTGCTGTCCATGGTGTTGCTGGCGGTGGGCAGCCTGCTGCTGACCACCACCACCCAGCGCCTGGCCTTCGACTTCTTCAGCGACGGGCTGTGGCTGGCCCTGGAGCTGCTGCTGGGAACGGCCATCCTCGGACTCTATGTCTACTACGAGCGCGGCCTGGCGCGGCCGACGCTGGACTTCAAGCACGCCATCACCCCGGGCTTTCTCGCCGGCATGCTGTTCATGATGCTCAACTACTTCCTGCTCGGCGCCTACAACTTCATCATCCCCCAGTACGTGGTCAACGGCCTGCAACTGCCGGTCTATACCGCCGGGGGCGTCATGGCGCTGGGCTGGCTGTGCGGTCTGGCCCCGCTGCTGATGATCACCTCGGTGCGGCTGCGCGAGCGCTTTCCCTGGGGCGGCTTTCGCAAGTACCTGGTGGCGGGCTATCTGCTGCTGGCCGGCTACGGCTTCTGGATGGTGCGCCAGCACGCCGACGTGCCCCTCTACCAGCAACTGGTCCCGGGGCTGATGATGCATGGCACCTACCTGATCGGCACCTTCGCGGTGATCATCATGTACACCTTCATGCGCGTCGAGCCGGCCTATTTCAGCCAGGCCTACCAGATCAAGAACATGACCCAGCAACTGGTCATGCCCATGGGCATCGTGCTCTCCAACGTCTTCCTGCAGTGGCGCGACGCCTTTCACGCCGCGGTGCTCAGCGCCGCGGTCAATCCCTATGCGCAGACCTACCAGGCCTATGGCGAACGCTATCGGCAAGCCACCGGCGCCGACAGCGCCCTGGCGCAGATCTCCAGTCTGGTCACCCGCCAGAGCCAGGTGCTGGGCTATCTCGACTATTTCTGGCTGGTCGGCTGGATCGGTCTGGCACTGGCCCTCTACATGGCCGTGCAACGGCATTTTCGCTGAGGCGCGACGTTTGCCGGCCCTTAAGCCGACGTTCAGCTAGCGACCACCATAATGCGGGCTTTTGCAGGTCGCGGCAGCTGTCGGGCGCCTGCGCCGGTCGGCCGCGCCCCAGTCGGTCCGGAGCTTGCATTGCTGGGCTGTCGGGCTTTGTGGAACAATGCGGGCAACGACATTTTTCAAGGGTGGCAGCCGTGATCGACGCTGATGGTTTTCGCCCCAATGTCGGCATCATTCTCGCCAACGATGCCGGCCAAGTACTGTGGGCTCGCCGCATCAATCAGGATGCCTGGCAGTTCCCCCAGGGTGGGATAGATGACCGGGAAACGCCCGAAGAGGCGCTGTACCGGGAGCTGAACGAAGAAGTGGGGCTGAGCCCCGATGACGTCCGCATCCTGGCCTGTACCCGGGGCTGGTTGCGCTATCGTCTGCCGCAGCGCATGGTGCGCACCCACAGCCGTCCGCTGTGCATCGGCCAGAAGCAGAAGTGGTTTCTGCTGCGGCTGACCGCGGAAGAGCAGCGGGTGCGGATGGATGTGACGGGCAAGCCGGAATTCGATGGCTGGCGCTGGGTAAGCTACTGGTACCCACTGGGCCAGGTGGTGACCTTCAAGCGAGAGGTCTATCGGCGGGCGCTCAAGGAGTTGGCACCCCGCTTGCTGGCCTGATTACCGGTACGGCCGGTGCGAAAGAGGTGAGGAGAAGCTGTGGTCATGCAGGATGAACGACACGTGATGCACGCCGGCGGCTCCGCCGGGCGTCGGCTGCGGAGGCGCTAGATGCTTGCAGTTCTGCGCAAGATCGTCCAGGAGGTCAATGCCGCCAAGGATCTGGGGTCGGCACTGTCCATCATCGTGCAGCGCGTCCGCGCGGCCATGCAGTCGCAGGTCTGCTCCGTCTATCTGCTGGATCCGGATACCAACCGTTTCGTGCTTATGGCCACCGAAGGCCTCAACAAGAAGTCCATCGGTCGCGTCAGCATGGCCCCCAACGAGGGCCTGGTCGGCCTGGTCGGGACCCGCGAAGAGCCGCTCAATCTCGAAGACGCCGCCAGTCACCCGCGCTTTCGCTACTTTGCCGAGACTGGCGAAGAACGCTATGCCTCCTTTCTCGGCGCGCCCATCATCCACCACCGGCGCGTCATGGGCGTGCTGGTGGTGCAGCAGAAGGAGCGTCGCCAGTTCGACGAGGGTGAGGAGGCCTTCCTGGTGACCATGAGCGCCCAGCTCGCCGGGGTGATCGCCCATGCCGAGGCCACCGGGACCATCCGCGGGCTGGACCGGCAGGGCCGGGGTATCCAGGAGGCCCGTTTCGTCGGCATCCCCGGTTCGCCCGGGGTGGGCGTCGGCAAGGCGGTGGTGGTCCTGCCACCGGCCGACCTGGAAGTGGTCCCGGACAAGACCGTGACCGACATCGACGCCGAGTTGCAGCTGTTCCGCACCGCCATCGAAGGCGTACGGGCGGACATGAAGGCGCTGTCCAAGCGCCTGTCCACCCAGTTGCGCAAGGAAGAGCAGGCGCTGTTCGACGTCTATCTGATGATGCTCGACGACGCCGCCCTCGGTAACGAGGTGACCACCATCATCAAGAGCGGCCAGTGGGCCCAGGGTGCCTTGCGCCAGGTGGTGATGGAGCACGTCCAGCGCTTCGAGCTGATGGACGACGCCTATCTGCGCGAACGCGCCGCCGACGTGCGCGACCTCGGTCGCCGGTTGCTGGCCTATCTGCAGCAGGCCCACCAGGCCTGCCTGATCTATCCGGAAAACACCATCCTGGTCAGCGAGGAGCTCTCGCCGGCCATGCTCGGCGAGGTGCCCGAAGGGCGCCTGGTCGGCCTGATCTCGGTGCTTGGCTCGGGCAACTCCCACGTCGCCATCCTGGCGCGCGCCATGGGCGTGCCCACCGTCATGGGCGCGGTGGATCTGCCGTATTCCAAGGTGGACGGCATCGACCTCATCGTCGATGGCTACCACGGCGAGATCTTCACCAATCCGTCGCCGACGCTGATCAAGCAGTATGGCGACGTGGTGGAAGAGGAGCGCCAGCTGACCCAGGGCCTCGACGCCCTGCGCAGCCTGCCCTGCGAGACCCTCGACGGTCACCGCATGCCGCTGTGGGTCAACACCGGCCTGATGGCCGACGTGGCCCGTGCCCAGCAGCGCGGCGCCGAAGGGGTCGGGCTGTATCGCACCGAAGTGCCCTTCATGGTCAACGAGCGCTTTCCCAGCGAGAAGGAACAGCTCTCCATCTATCGCGAGCAGCTGGCCGCCTTCCATCCGGCGCCGGTGACCATGCGCACCCTGGACGTCGGCGGGGACAAGGCGCTGTCCTATTTCCCGATCAAGGAAGACAATCCCTTCCTCGGCTGGCGCGGGATCCGCGTCACCCTGGACCATCCGGAAATCTTCCTGGTGCAGACCCGCGCCATGCTCAAGGCCAGCGAAGGCCTGAACAACCTGCGCATCATGCTGCCGATGATTTCCGGTGTGCACGAGGTGGAGGAGTCCCAGCATCTGCTGCACCGCGCCTGGTGCGAGGTGCGTGACGAAGGCGTCGACATTCCCATGCCGCCGGTGGGTGTCATGGTCGAGGTCCCCTCGGCGGTCTACCAGGCCCGTGATCTGGCGCGCCAGGTGGACTTCATCTCGGTGGGTTCCAACGACCTGACCCAGTACCTGCTGGCGGTGGATCGCAACAACCCGCGGGTGGCCGATCTCTACGACTACTTCCACCCGGCGGTGTTGCAGGCGCTGCAACAGGTAGTGGACGGCGCCCATGCCGAAGGGGTGCCGGTCAGCATCTGCGGCGAGATGGCCGGCGATCCGGCGGCGGCGGTGCTGCTCATGGGCATGGGCTTCGATACCCTGTCGATGAACGCCACCAACCTGCCCAAGGTGAAGTGGCTGCTGCGCCAGGTCACCCTGGAAAAGGCCCGCGAGCTGGTGCAGCAGATGCGCCAGATCGACAATCCCCAGGTCATCCACAGCGCCCTGCACCTGGCCTTGCGCAATCTCGGACTGGGCCGGGTGATCAACCCGGCAGCCAGCGTCCAGAGCTGAGCGTGTCAGGCGGGAAGGCTGCTTCCCGCCTGACAGGTAGCGGCGTACCATGCCGCCTCTTGCGCCCGAGGTGATGATGGATCTCTTGCTCTTCCTGGTGCTCGGCGCCTGCGCCGGGCTGCTGGCCGGTCTGTTCGGGGTCGGCGGTGGCCTGATCATCGTGCCGGTGCTGGTCTACAGCTTTACCGCCAAGGGCCTCGATCCGGACATCCTCACCCACCTGGCGGTGGGCACCTCGCTGGCCACCATCGTCTTCACCTCGCTGAATTCCGTCTGGGCCCACCATCGACTCGGCGCCGTGCGCTGGCGGCTGTTCGCCTGGATGGCCCTGGGCATCGTCTTCGGCAGCGCCTTGGGCGCCCTGACCGCCGCTGCCATCCATGGCCCGCTGCTGCAGAAGATCATCGGCACCTTCGCCATTCTCATTGCCCTCCAGCTGGCGCTGGACCTGCGCCCCAGGCGCCAGGCCGGCGAGCCCGGCAAGCCGACGCTGACGGTGGCGGGGGTGGTGATCGGCTGGGCCTCGGCGATCTTCGGCATCGGCGGCGGCTCGCTCACCGTGCCCTTCCTGGTCTGGCGTAGCCTGTCGATGCAGCAGGCGGTGGCCACCTCGGCGGCCTGTGGCCTGCCCATCGCCCTGTCCGGGGCGCTGTCCTTCATCCTGGTCGGCTGGCAGCAGCCGGGTCTGCCCGCCTGGAGTCTGGGCTATGTCTATCTGCCGGCCGTGCTGGGCATCGCCCTGACCAGCATGTTCTCGGCCCGTTTCGGTGCGCGACTGGCCCATCGCCTCTCGCCCCGGCTGCTCAAGCGCCTGTTCGCCCTGCTGCTGTTCGGCGTCGGTCTCAACTTCCTACTCTGATCCCTTTCAAGGAGGCACCATGCTGCCGTATCCGCAAATAGACCCGGTGGCCCTGTCGCTGGGGCCGCTGAAGATCCACTGGTACGGCCTCATGTACCTGGTGGGGATCGGCGGCGCCTGGTGGCTGGCCAAGCGTCGGCTCAATCGCTTCGATCCGCGCTGGACCAGCGAGACGCTGTCGGATCTGGTGTTCTGGGTGGCGCTGGGGGTCATCGCCGGGGGGCGACTCGGCTACGTGCTGTTCTACAACCTGGCGGAGTACATCGCCAATCCGACGCTGATCTTCGAGGTCTGGAAGGGCGGCATGTCCTTCCACGGCGGCCTGCTCGGGGTGATCCTGGCGGTCTGGTGGTTCGGCAAGCGCCACAACAAGGGCTTCTTCGAGCTGATGGACTTCATCGCGCCGCTGGTACCCATCGGCCTCGGTGCCGGTCGCATCGGCAACTTCATCAACGCCGAGCTCTGGGGCAAGCCTACCGATGTCCCTTGGGCGATGATCTTCCCGCCCTACAGCGATCCGGCCCAGCTGCCGCGCCATCCGTCGCAGCTCTATCAGTTCGCCCTGGAAGGCGTGGCGCTGTTCGTCATTCTCTGGCTGTACTCGCGCAAGCCGCGGCCGACCATGGCCGTGTCCGGCCTGTTCGTGCTCTGCTACGGCATCTTCCGCTTCATCGTCGAATTCGTCCGGGTGCCCGACGCCCAGCTCGGCTATCTGGCCTGGGGCTGGCTGACCATGGGGCAGGTACTCTGCGTACCCATGGTGCTCGGCGGTGTCGCGCTGATGGTCTATGCCTACCGCCGTGCGCCGCAGCCGGTCGTCCGCGCCGAATGACGTCTGGGGGCCGCCCGCATGACAAGTGCGGGCGGCCTGTTATAGTTCAGGGACCACCATTACAACCGCGCAAGGGATCAGCCGTATGAATCCGTTCCGTAGCCTGGCCGCCGTGCTGGCGCTGGCCCTGACGATGCAGGTCCTGCCGGCGCAGGCACAGCAGGCCCAGGGTGACGTCACCGAATATCAGACCGCCGACCAGGCGTTCGGTGAAGCCCAGGCTCCCGCCGCCTTTTCCATGATCGGCGATCTGCTGATCGCGCGACCGCTACTGATCGCCGCCACCGTGATCGGCGCGGGCGCGTTCGTGGTCAGTCTGCCGTTCACCGCCGCCGGCGGTAACATCGGCAAGGCCGGCAAGGCGCTGGTGGTCGAGCCGGGCAAGGCGGCCTTCGTGCGCTGCCTGGGCTGCACCCAGAGCGGATACGGGCGTACCGAATAGGCCCTGGCGCCAGGCCAGGTCGCTTAGGCCTGGCCGCTGATCTTCAGATACTTGTCGTGCAGCTGCTCCTTGGTCTCGACATGGTTCTCGTCGAGGGGGATGCAGTCCACCGGGCAGACCTGCTGGCACTGGGGTTCGTCGTAGTGGCCCACGCACTCGGTGCACAGGTTCGGATCGATCACATAGATCTCCGCACCCTGGGAGATGGCGCCGTTCGGGCACTCGGGCTCGCACACGTCGCAGTTGATGCAATCGTCGGTAATGATGAGGGACATCGTCGGCTCCACGCCGCGCGAACGCGCAGCGATCCAAAAGTCAGGCGCGCATTTTGCCCCATCCGCGCGCCGGCTGCACCCGACAGTCCTTGGGGTTAATCAGCTGGCCGGGGCAAAACGCTCCAGCAGCGCCTGATGCACGGTGGGATGGACGAACTTGGTCACGTCACCGCCGAGCGCCGCGATCTCCCGCACCAGGGTGGAGGACAGGTAGGAATAGTGTTCCGACGGGGTCAGGAACATGCTTTCCGCCTGGGGCGCGAGCACCCGGTTCATGTTGGCCAGCTGGAATTCGAATTCGAAATCCGACACGGCGCGCAAGCCGCGCAGGATGATGGTCGCCTGCTGCTGCTCCACCAGGGTGGCCAGCAGGCAGCTGAAACCGATCACCTCGACGTTGGGCAGGTGCGCGGTCACCGCCTTGGCCAGCTCGACCCGGCGCTCCAGCGGAAACAGCGGATTCTTCTTGGGGCTGGCCGCCACCGCCACCACGACTTCGTCGAACAGCCGCGAGGCGCGCTCCACCAGATCGCCATGGCCCTTGGTGATGGGGTCGAAGGTGCCGGGGTATAGCACTCGGTTCATGACGCTGTCCTGGGGGCGAAGCTGTTGGGGCTTGGATGGTAGCTCAGGGGCGGAGTGAGGCCAAGGCGACAGCCGCCGGGATCGCCGACCCGTGGGCGTTTATCGGCCGGATGGCGCTGCCCGCTGGCTGACCAGCCAGTCGGGGATGCGTCTTTCCAGATAGTAGTCCGGATCGCGGAAGGCGCCGCCGACGAAACCCACGTGGCCGCCGTGGGGCAGGCGCTCGAACAGGGTATCGGGCGCCAGTTCGGCGCGGGCGGGCAGGGCGTCGGTGCCGATGAAGGGATCGTCCTCGGCCTGGATCAGCAGGGTGGGGATGCGGACTCCCCCCAGGTAGTAGCGACTGGAGGCCTGGCGGTAATAGTCCCGGGCATCGCGAAAGCCGTGCAGGGGCGCGGTGTAGCGGTCGTCGAAGTCCCAGAAGGTCTTGAGCCCCTCGGGCGGCCCCAGGCGTGCGAGGATCTCGTGCTGCTCGGGGTGGCGCTCGCGGTCGAACAGCGCTTGCTTGTCGCGCACGTAGCGCGCCAGTTCACGGATGAAGTGCCGCTGGTAGATGCGCGAGAAGCCGAGGCCGATGCGATCGGCGCAAAGGTCCAGACGAAAGGGCACCGAGACCGCGGCTGCGGCGGTGAGACCACTGTCCGCGCCGCGCTCACCGAGATACTTGAGCAGCACATTGCCACCCAGGGAAAAGCCCACCGCATACAGCGGCGCGTGCGGACGACTGGCCTGCAGATGGCGCACCACTGCCGCCAGGTCTTCGCTGACGCCGGAGTGATAGCCGCGCGGCAGGCGGTTGGGTTCGCCGGAGCAGCCGCGCCAGTTGAGGCCGACGCTGGCCCAGCCGCGGGCGGCGAGGGCGAATTGCAGGCCGAGTACGTAGTGGGAGCCGGAGCTGCCGGTGAGGCCGTGGGCGATCAGCACCAGCGGCGCGCGCGGATTCTCGGCGTGGTACCAGTCCAGATCGAGGAAGTCGCCATCCTCCAGCCACAGCCGCTCCCGCGGCCGGGTGATGGGTGGCAGGCGGCGCCACAGCGAGCCCCAGAGGGTCTGCAGGTGCGGGCCGGGCAGCCAGCGCGCCGGGCGAAAGGGTGCGCTGTTCACGCCTGGCGGCGCCAGAGGGCGTAGTGGACGTTGCCGGTCTTCTTCTCGCGGTGCAGCTGCCAGGTCGCGGGCAGGGCCAGGCGCGAGGGCTGGGTCTCGCTCTCGGTGTAGATCCAGGCGTCCGCGGCCAGCCAGCCCTGGGCCTCCAGAGCCGCGCAGGCCGGCTCCAGCAGGTCCTTGGCAAAGGGCGGATCGAGAAACACCAGGTCGAAGGGCGTCGCCGCCGGCTTGGCCAGCGCCTGCAGGGCGTCGGTCTGGCGCACCTCGGCGTGGGCGCAGCCGAGGGCCTGCAGATGGCCGCGCAGGGCATTGGCGGCCTGGGCATTGAGGTCGAAGGCCAGCGCCGGGCCGGCGCCGCGGGACAGGGCTTCCAGCAGCAGGGCGCCACTGCCGGCGAAGGGATCCAGCACCCGCGCGCCCGGGGTGACGGCGGCCAGCCAGTTGAACAGGGTCTCGCGGACCCGGTCCGGGGTGGGTCTCAGGCCCAGGGCATCGGGAAAGACGAAGCGCCGGCTGCGCCAGTCGCCACCGATGATGCGCAGTTGGTTGGCGGTTTTCTGGGCCATGCTAGTGCTCCGGAACGCCGCTGGGCGGCAGGTTGGGAAGAGGGCGGGGTGGCGGCAGCGGCTGCTGGGCGACCCGTGGGCCGGCGCTGACCACGACGAGCCTTTCCGGGTCCAGATGGCGCCGCAGGGCGGCATGCACCTGTTCCACCGTCAGGCGGCGGACCTGCTGGAGGAAGTCGTCCAGGTAACTGCTGGGCAGGTCGTAGAAGCCGATGTTGCCCAGTTGGGCGACGATGGCGCCGTTGCTGGCGTTGGCCAGCGGGAAGCTGCCTTCGATCTGCCGCTTGGCGCGGTCCAGTTCGGCCTGGGTGGGGCCCTGGGCCAGGTAGTCGCGCAGCAGTTCGCGGACCAGCGCCAGGGTGGCATCGCCCAGTTCGGCGCGGGTCTGCAGGCCGATGGTGAAGGGACCGGGCTGACGCATGGGGGTGAAGCCCGAGCTGACGCCGTAGGTGAGACCACGGCGTTCGCGCAACTCGGTCATCAGCCGACTGCCGAAGCCGCCGCCACCGAGGATCTGGTTGCCGACGAAGAGGGCGGCGTAGTCGGGATCGCGGCGGGTGATGCCGAGTTGGCCGAGCAGCAGACGCGTCTGCTGGGCCGGGACCTCCAGCTGCACCACTGCCGGTGCGGCAGGCGCTGGCACCGGCAGTGGCGGCAGGGCCGGACCGCGGGGCAGGGCGCGCGACAGCCGGGCGGCGATCTGTTCGGCGCGCGTTCGATCCAGGTCGCCAGTGAGGGCGATCACCGCATTGCCGGCGGCATAGGCACGGGCATGGAAGGCCCTGAGGCTGGCCGCATCGAGAGGGGTCACTCCGGCTGCGGTGCCCCGTGGCGAATGGGCATAGGGGTGATTACCGTAGAGACGCTCCTGCAGGGCTTCGCCGGCCAGGCTGGCCGGTTCGCGGCGGCTGGCGGCGATCAGCGTCAGCAACTGGTCACGGATGCGCTGGATGGCCTCGGCGGGAAAGGTCGGGCGACCGACCACCTCGGCCAGCAGCGCCAGGGCCGGTTCGCTGTGGGCCGGATCGGCGAGGGTGCGCAGTCCGACCACCGCCTGATCACGATAGGCGCCATTGCTGAAATCGGCGCCCAGGCGCTCGAAGCCGTCGGCGATGGCGCCGGCATCGCGTCCCGGGGTGCCTTCGTTGAGCAGGCCGTTGGTCAGCATGGCCAGACCCGGGGTGGTGCCGTCCTGGCTGCTGCCGGCGGCGAAGATCAGGCGCACGTCGAACATCGGCAATTCCGGCGCCGGCACGAACAGCACCTGAGCGCCCTCGGCGGTGCGCCAGCGCTGGATGTCCAGCTGGCGACCCAGGGGCGGTGCGTCCTTGAGCGTCCTGAGGCTGTCCACGGCGGGATAGGCGCGCGCCAGGTCGCCGACCGGAGTAGGGGACTGGCAACCGGCGAGCAGGCACAGCGACAGCCAGAGCAGCGGCTTCATGGACGATTCTCCGCGGTGGCTGCGGGCTTGAGCTGGGCCAGGGTCAGGCGCTCGCGGGTGAAGTAGGTGCGCGCCACCCGGCGCAGGTCGTCGGGGGTGACCCGGCCCAGTTCGTCAAGCAGCCGATCGCCCTGACGCCAGCCGAGGCCGACGCTTTCCAGCTGACCGATGCTGCTGGCCTGGGCGGTGATGGAGTCGCGGCCATAGACCAGCCCGGCCACCAGCAGGGCGCGGACCCGGGCCAGCTCCTCGGTGCTGGGCGGCTCGCGCTTGAGCAGGTCCAGTTGCGCCCAGAAGGCCGCTTCCAGCTGGTCGAGGGTCTTGCCGCGCTGGGTGTTGGGGGTGCCACTGAGCAGGAAGAGGCTGTCGCCACGGGTGTAGGCACCATAGGCGGCGCGCACGCTGCTGGCCACTTCCACGCCGCGTTCGAGACGGCTGGGCAGGCGCGCCCCCGAACCGCCGCCGAGCAGGGCGGCCAGCAGTTGCAGCGCGTAGGCATCGCGCGGCTGGGCGGCGGTGGCCAGGCTGGGCACGTTGAAGCCCATCAGCAGGCTGGGCAGTTCGCGGGCCTGCAGGTCCAGGCGGCGCTCGCCCGGCGCCAGCAGTTCCAGCGGGCGGCGCGGCGCGGGCAGGTCGCTGCGCGGGAGAGTGCCGAACCAGCGCTGCACCTCGGCATGGATCGCCTGGGGGTTGACGTCACCGACCACCACCAGGGTGGCGTTGTTGGGCGCGTACCAGGTCTGGTACCAGCGGCGCAGGTCATCCACGCCGAGGCGCTGCAGGTCCTGGGGCCAGCCGATGGTGGGATTGCGATAGCCGCTGGCCGGGTAGGCGGCGGCCTTGAAGCGCTCGAAGGACAGTGCCTCGGGGCGGTCGTCGGTGCGCAGCCGGCGTTCCTCCTTGATCACCTCCAGCTCGCGACTGACCTCGTCGGGCGCCAGCCGCAGGTGCTGCATGCGATCGGCTTCCAGCTCCAGGGCCACCGGCAGGCGATCACGGGCGAGCAGCTGGTAATAGACGGTGTAGTCGTCGGTGGTGAAGGCATTTTCCTCGGCGCCCAAGTCGCGCAGCAGGTGCGAGGCCTCGCCGGCGTCAAGCTTGCGACTGCCCTTGAACATCAGGTGTTCCAGGGCATGGGACAAGCCGGTCGCACCGGGCGCCTCCAGGCTCGAACCCACGCGGTACCAGAGTTGCACCACGGCGACCGGCGCCCGGTGATCTTCGCGGACCACCAGCTTGAGGCCGTTGTCGAGGGTGAATTCCTCGGTGTTCTGCCGGTTGGCCGTGGCCAGGGCGAGGGTGGGGAGCAGGCTGAGCAGGACGACCAGGGCGGTCCGACGGGAGCGGGAGGCGGACATCGCGAGAGCAGGCCTTGTAGCGCAGTAGGGGACGAAGCGGCTGCGTCCTGGGGACGGTCGCGCGTTTTTCGCCGACGGGGAGGTCTTCCGCCCGGCAGGCTGCTAGGATACGCATCCCTTTTCCCGACGGCCATGCCTGACGGTCGAGCCCCGCCTGGCGGAGCTCCCGCAGCCGGTTCGTCCGTTCGATACAGAGCCCCGCATGTTTGGATCCGACGACAAGAAGTCTCCCCCCACGGAGAAGAAAGGCCTGTTCGGCTGGTTCCGCAAGAAGACTGCCGAACCCGTAGAGACGCCTGCCGAAGCCCCCGCGCCCGACGCCGAGGCGCGCCTGTCCGAGCCGCTGGCCAGTGAGCCGGTGCAGCACCCGGAGCCGGTGCCCGAACCGCCGGAGGCGATCCCCTCGCTGACCCCGGTGCCGGTCGCCGAAGAGGAGGCGCCGTCGCCGGTGGCGCTCACGGCGCTGGTCGAGCCGCTGGTGGCCGATCCCATCGTGCCGCCGGTCGAGGTCGAGCCGGTGATGGCGCCCGAGGTGGAGCCCGACCCGGTGGCCGTGCCGGTCACACCGCTACCTCCGGTTGTGCCGGCGCCCGCTCCTGAGCCTGCTCCCGCCCCGGTCGTACCGGTAGCGCCCCTTGCTCCGGTCCGTTCCGAGCCCGCGGTGGTGGCGCCCGAGCCCGAACCTGCTCCGCCAGCCGTCGCCGCCACGCCGACCGAACCCGCCAAGCTGGGCTTCTTCGCCCGCCTGCGCCAGGGCCTGTCCAAGACCAGCGCCAGTCTCGGCGAGGGCATGGCCAGCCTGTTCCTCGGCAAGAAGGTCATCGACGACGACCTGCTCGAAGAGCTGGAGACCCGCCTGCTGACCGCCGACGTCGGCGTCGAGGCCACCGGCGTCATCATGCGCAACCTGACCCAGAAGGTGGCACGCAAGCAGCTGGCCGACAGCGAGGCGCTCTACCAGGCGCTGCAGCAGGAGCTCACCGAGATGCTGCTGCCGGTGGAACAGCCGCTGGTGATCGATACCTCGCACAAGCCCTACGTCATCCTGGTGGTCGGCGTGAACGGCGCCGGCAAGACCACCACCATCGGCAAGCTGGCCAAGCGGCTGCAGAACGACGGCAAGAAGGTCATGCTGGCGGCCGGCGATACCTTCCGCGCCGCGGCGGTCGAGCAGTTGCAGGTCTGGGGCGAGCGCAACCGCATCCCGGTGATCGCCCAGCACACCGGCGCCGATTCCGCCTCGGTGATCTTCGATGCGGTCCAGGCCGCCAAGGCCCGCGGCATCGACGTGCTGATCGCCGACACCGCCGGCCGCCTGCACACCAAGGACAACCTCATGGAAGAGCTGCGCAAGGTGCGCCGGGTGATCGGCAAGCTGGACGCGGCGGCGCCCCACGAGACCCTGCTGGTGCTGGACGCCGGTACCGGCCAGAACGCCCTCAACCAGGCCAAGCAGTTCCACAATGCGGTGCCCCTGACCGGCCTGGCGCTGACCAAGCTCGATGGTACCGCCAAGGGTGGGGTGATCTTCGCCCTGGCCAAGCAGAGCGCCCTGCCGATCCGCTATGTCGGCGTCGGCGAAGGCATCGACGACCTGCGGCCCTTCGAGGCGCGGCCCTTCGTCCAGGCCCTGTTCGCGGAGCGGGGCGTCTCATGATCCAGTTCGACCGCGTCTCCAAGCGCTATCCCAACGGTCACGTCGGCCTGCAGGAACTGAGCTTCCGTGCCGAACGCGGCGAGATCCTCTTCGTCACCGGTCATTCCGGCGCCGGCAAGAGCACCCTGATGCGGCTGATCCTGGCCATGGAAAGGCCCACCGGCGGCAAGCTGACCCTGGCCGGCCAGGACATCTCGCGCATTACCAATGCGCAGATTCCCTTTCTGCGCCGGCAGATCGGCGTGGTCTTCCAGAACCACCAGCTGCTCCATGACCGCACCGTGTTCGACAACGTCGCCCTGCCGCTGCAGATCCTCGGCCTGTCCAAGCCCGAGATCGCCAAGCGCGTGGCCGCGGCGCTGGAGCGGGTCAGCCTCAAGGACAAGCTCGACGACTATCCGGCGGAGCTGTCCACCGGCCAGCAACAGCGGGTCGGCATCGCCCGCGCCGTGGTGCATCGGCCGGCCCTGCTGCTCGCCGACGAACCCACCGGCAACCTCGATCCGCGCCTGGCCTCGGAGATCATGGGCGTCTTCGAGGACATCAACAGTCTCGGCACCACGGTGCTGATCGCCAGCCACGACCATGCGCTCATCGCCCGCCTGCACCATCGCATGCTGACCCTGCAGCGCGGTCGCCTGATCGGTGACGAAGAGGAGAGCCAGTCATGAGTGGCAACGAACTGCCCCGTGGCCAGGAACAGGGCGGCAAACCCCAGCGTCCGCAGCGCCAGGCCCCGCAGAAACCCAAGAGCGACTGGCGCAGTCCGCTGCATGCCTACCTCGAAGCCCACCGCACCGGCCTGAGGGACAGCCTCAGGCGCATGGTGCAGCAGCCCATAGGCACCTTCCTTACCTGCCTGGTGATGGGCATCGCCCTGGCGCTGCCCATGGGCGTGTCGCTGCTGCTGAAGAACGTCGAGCGACTCGGCGGGTCCTGGCAGCGCGCGGCGCAGATCTCGGTGTTTCTCGACCTGCGCACCGGTCAGGACCAGGCCGAGGTGCTGATGAGCCAGATCAAGGTCCTGCCCGATGTGGCCAAGGCGCGCTGGATCAGTCCGGACGATGCCCTGAAGGAGTTGCAGCAGGATGCCGGCCTGGGTGAGGCGCTGCGCGAATTGCCGCAGAATCCGCTGCCCGGCGTCATCGCCGTGACGCCCAGGGAAATCGACAAGAGTCGTCTCGACATGCTGCGCAGCCAGCTGACCGAGATGAACGGCGTGCAGCAGGTGCAGCTGGACATGCAGTGGGTCGAGCGGCTCACCGCCATCCTCAAGCTCGGCGAGCGCTTCGTCTTCGGCCTGACCGTGGTGCTGGTGATCGCCTTGCTGCTGGTGATCGGCAATACCATCCGCCTGGCCATCGAGAATCGCCGTACCGAGATCGAGGTGGTCAAGCTGGTGGGTGGCACCGACGGCTATGTGCGCCGGCCCTTCCTCTACATGGGCGCGCTGTTCGGCCTGGGCGCCGGCATCGCCGCCTGGGCCCTGCTGGTGTTCGGCCTGAGCTGGCTCAACGCCGCAGTGCTGGATCTGGCCGGCCTCTACGGCAGTGATTTCGCCCTGGGCAGCGTCGCCGTCGAGGACGGGCTGCAGCTGCTGATCGGCGCCGTGCTGCTCGGCTACATCGGCGCCTGGCTGGCGGTTGCCCGCCACCTGCGCGAACTCGCTCCGCGCTGACGAACGGCCGTTTCCGAAACCTGCGGAAACGGTCTAAACCCCTGATGGCACAAGCATTTCGCGGTGGTTTTCAGCTGGGGTTAAGGGAACCTCGGCTAGTCTGGCGCTGTCCAAAAAATCAGTGCTAGACTGCCCAGTGCTTAGTGAATCGGAGGATTCGCATGACCACTTCGTTGCAACCTGTTCCCACATTGGTTCCCGGCGCCAGCCTGGAAGCCTATGTGCATTCGGTGAACAGCATTCCGCTGCTCACGCCGGAGCGGGAGCGTGAACTGGCTGAGCGCCTCTTCTACAAGGAAGACGTCGAGGCCGCCCGGCAGTTGGTGCTCGCGCATCTGCGTTTCGTGGTGCATATCGCCAAGAGCTATTCCGGCTATGGTCTGGCCCAGGCCGACCTGGTCCAGGAAGGCAATGTCGGCCTGATGAAGGCCGTGAAGCGCTTCAATCCCGAAATGGGCGTACGCCTGGTGTCCTTTGCCGTGCACTGGATCAAGGCCGAAATCCACGAATTCATCCTGCGCAACTGGCGCATCGTCAAGGTCGCCACCACCAAGGCGCAGCGCAAGTTGTTCTTCAACCTGCGCAGTCAGAAGAAGCGACTGGCCTGGCTGAACAACGACGAGGTCCATCGCGTGGCCGAAACCCTGGGTGTCGAACCCCGGGAAGTGCGCGAGATGGAAAGTCGTCTGACCGGGCATGACATGGCCTTCGACCCGGCCAGCGATGCCGATGACGATGCGGCCTATCAGTCGCCGGCCCAGTATCTGGAAGACAGCCGTTACGATCCGGCGCGTCAGCTGGAGGAAGCCGACTGGACCGACAGTTCCACGGCCAATCTGCACGAGGCCCTGGAGCATCTGGACGACCGCAGCCGCGATATCCTCTACCAGCGCTGGCTGGCCGAGGAAAAGGCGACGCTGCACGAGCTGGCGGCCAAGTACAACGTCTCGGCGGAGCGTATCCGTCAGCTGGAAAAGAACGCGATGAACAAGCTCAAGGGCAACATCGCCGCCTGATCCGGTCGCTGACCAAAGACCGCACCTCCGGGTGCGGTTTTTTTATGTCCGAAAATCCTTACCCTGTTGTGGACGGACCCAGCGTATCGCGGCCATGGGGCATCAAGGCACGACCGCATCAATCAACTTGAGCCGGTAGAGTGGAAAACCGCGCAGCGTTTTCCAGTTGCCTGGCTACCGCTCGGTCATCTGCCTGAGATAGTCGCTACCGCCCAACTGGCGCTCCTGCTGGCGGATCCAGGCGGCGCGTTCGGCGACGTAGGCGCTGGGGCGACTCGGGCTCCATTCGCGGGGATTGGGCAGCACGGCGGCCAGCAGGCTGGCCTGGCGGTCGGAGAGGTAGGGCGCGCCTATGCCGAAATGGTGACGGGCCGCGGCCTCGGCGCCGAACACGCCGTCGTCCCATTCCACGCTGTTGAGATAGACCTCGAGGATGCGCTGCTTGGACCAGAAGGTTTCCAGCAGCA
Organism: Pseudomonas sp. SORGH_AS_0199; assembly: GCF_031453735.1. NCBI lineage: Bacteria > Pseudomonadati > Pseudomonadota > Gammaproteobacteria > Pseudomonadales > Pseudomonadaceae > Pseudomonas > Pseudomonas sp. SORGH_AS_0199. Next base: position 4,857,084 of record NZ_JAVJAE010000001.1, on the reverse strand, counting down.
CGGTGAACCAGGCTTCGAAGGCCTTGCGCAGATAGCTGCGGCCGCTCCAGAGAAAGAGGTTCTTGGCGGTCTGCTGGCTGATGGTGCTGGCGCCGCGCAGGGAACCACCGGCTTCGTTGTGGCTGAAGGCCTGGCGGATCGCTGCCATGTCGAAGCCCCAGTGCTCGGCGAAGTGCTGGTCTTCACCGGCGATCACCGCCATCTTGAGATCGTCCGGCAGCTCCTTCCAGGGTCGCCAGTCGCGCTGCAGATCGATGGGCTTGCCGTCGATCCAGGACTCGACCTTGCGCTCCACCATCAGCATGCTGCCCGGCGGCGGCACCCAGCGCAGGATCAGCACCAGAGCGGCGCTGAGGACGACGAACCAGAGGGCGATACGCAGGAGACGGCGGAGGAGGGTGAGCAGCATCGGCTTGGTCTTTGGCGGTTAGCGGGCCATTATAACCAGCGCTTCTCTTCCATCGCCCGGTAAAACCCATGTTGCGTCTCTTCCTGCTGTTCGCCGCCCTGGCCGGCTTCACCGGTGTCGGACTCGGCGCCTTCGCCGCCCATGGACTCAAGGGCCGACTGACCGCCGACTACCTGGCCGTGTTCCAGACCGGTGTGCTCTATCAGCTCATCCATGCCCTGGCGCTGTTCGGCGTCGCCCTCTTGTCGCTGCACTTCCAGGGGCGCCTGGTGGCCTGGGCCGGTGGCTTTTTCATCGCCGGCATCCTGCTGTTTTCCGGCAGCCTCTATCTGCTGACGCTGACCGGCATCGCGCGGCTGGGCATCATCACTCCCTTCGGCGGGCTGTGCTTTCTCGCCGGCTGGGCCTGCCTGGCCATCCTCGCCTGGCGACTGAGCAGTCTCTGACCGCGCACTGGCCGTCGTTCCCGGCCCAGCGCCGCTGCAATGCACGCCCGACCGGCGTAGAATGCCGGCTCACCCCGTGACGATGCCTTTGCCATGCAGATTCTGTTGAACGGCGAATCCCTTGAATTGCCGGACGGCGCCACCGTCGCCGACCTGCTCGTGCGTCTCGACCTGACCGGGCGGCGGGTAGCGGTGGAACGCAACCTCGACATCGTGCCGCGCAGCCAGCACGCCACCACCGCCCTGGTGGACGGCGACCGGCTGGAAGTGGTCCACGCCATCGGCGGCGGCTAGCCGCGCAAGAGGAATCCAGATGAAAGACACTCCCTTTACCCTGGCCGGGCGCACCTATGAGTCGCGCCTGCTGGTCGGCACCGGCAAGTACCGCGATCTCGAAGAGACCCGCGTGGCCATCGAGGCCTCCGGCGCCGAGATCGTCACCGTGGCGGTGCGCCGTACCAACATCGGCCAGACGCCCGGCGAGCCCAATCTGCTCGACGTGATCTCGCCCGAGCGCTACACCATCCTGCCGAACACCGCCGGCTGCTATGACGCGGTGGAAGCGGTACGCACCTGCCGCCTGGCGCGCGAGCTGCTCGACGGTCACAACCTGGTCAAGCTGGAGGTCCTGGCCGACCAGAAGACCCTGTTCCCCAACGTCATCGAGACGCTCAAGGCTGCCGAGACGCTGGTCGCCGATGGCTTCGACGTCATGGTCTACACCAGTGACGATCCCATCGTCGCCCGCCAGCTGGAGGCCATCGGCTGTATCGCCGTCATGCCGCTGGCCGGTCTGATCGGCTCGGGCCTGGGCATCTGCAATCCCTACAACCTGCGCATCATCCTCGAAGAGGCCAAGGTGCCGGTGCTGGTGGATGCCGGGGTGGGTACCGCCTCAGACGCCACCATCGCCATGGAACTGGGTTGCGAAGCGGTGCTGATGAACAGCGCCATCGCCCATGCCCGCGAGCCGGTGCTGATGGCCGAAGCCATGAAGCACGCCATCGTCGCCGGTCGCCTGGCCTATCTGGCCGGGCGCATGCCGCGCAAGCTCTATGCCACGGCCTCCTCGCCGCTGGACGGCCTGGTCAACTAGGACCTGGCGCCTTCCATCACGCGCCCGGCCTCTGCCGGGCGTCTCTTTTTCCCACTATCGATAACGCCATGACCGATCATCAAGACGACCAGACCCCCGACCGCCCCCGGCGCACCATCAAGAGCTTCGTGATGCGCGCCGGCCGCATGACCGAAGGCCAGCAACGCGGTCTCGACCAGGGTTGGCCACGCTTCGGTGTGGAGCTGACCGACGGCCTGCAGGATTTCGACCAGGTGTTCGGGCGCCAGGCGCCACGTACCTTCGAGATCGGTTTCGGCATGGGCCATTCCACCCTGGAAATGGCCGCCGCCGCGCCCGAGCAGGATTTCATCGGCGTCGAGGTGCATCGCCCGGGCGTGGGCGCGCTGCTCAATGGCGCCATGACCCAGGGCCTGACCAATCTGCGGGTCTACAGCTGCGATGCCCTCGAGGTGCTGCGGCAGTGCGTGGCCGATGCCAGTCTGGACCGGGTGCTGCTGTTCTTTCCCGATCCCTGGCACAAGAGCCGTCACCACAAGCGCCGTATCGTCCAGCCGGCCTTCGCCGAACTGGTCCGGCAGAAGCTCAGGGTCGGCGGGGTGCTGCACATGGCCACCGACTGGCAGGCCTATGCCGAGCACATGCTCGAAGTCATGAACGCCGCCCCGGGTTACCGTAACCTCGGCGACGCCTCGGGCTATGTGCCGCGCCCCGAGGAAAGACCCATCACCAAGTTCGAACGCCGTGGCGAGCGACTAGGGCATGGCGTCTGGGATCTCAAGTTCGAACGCCAGAGCTGACCGTGTATCTCTGACGAATCGATCTTGAGCTGCCGACGGGCAATTGGCATGATGGCCAATTGCCCTGCTGTGATGGCGGTTGCAGTCGAATTCACAGAGACACCTGGATGTCAGTCCTCTTCAAGAACGTCAACCGGTCCCGTGCCGCCCTTCGTGAGCGGCGGATTCCATGAGGGATCTGGTCCGTCCCGATTCGCCGACGGCCGAGTTGCACGCCGTACGCCGCTGGCTCGAAGTCGAGCGTAGCGCTCGCCAGCGCACCGAGCGCTCGCTGCACCTCATCGCTTCGGCCTTCGCCCTCTGCCGCGACGCCATGGCCGTGCTGACCGAAAGCGGGCAGATCATCGAAGCCAATGACGCCCTGCGCGCCCTGATGCTCAGTGCGGAGCGCAGTGTCAGCGGCCAGTACCTGTCGCACTACATCAAGTTGCCCGAGGCGGCCATCCGCACCTTCGAGCGCGACGGCTATGCCCTGTGCGAAGCCCAGTTCCACGTCTCCGCCAAGCGGATCACGCCGGTGGAGATCAGTCTGAGTCGCTTCGCCGGCGAGGCGGATCGCGAAGGCTACGTGGTCGCCAGTCTGAGGGACATCACCGAGCGCAAGCGCGCCGAGCAGGCGCTGGAGCGCATGGCGCTCAGCGACGCCCTGACCCAGTTGCCCAATCGCACCTCCTTCTACCAGGACTTCGAGGCGCGCCTGCAGGACCTCGAAGAGACCGGCAACCTCGCGGTGCTGTTCATCGATGTGGACGGCTTCAAGGAGGTCAACGACTCCCTGGGCCACGCCGCCGGTGACGAATTGCTCTGCGCCCTGGTGCGCGAGTTGCGCCAGGTACTGGGGGCCGGTGAGGTGCTGGCGCGCTGGGGTGGCGATGAATTCGTCGCCCTGCTGGACGTGAGCGATCGCGATCAGGCCCGTCAGGTCGCCGAGCAACTGGTGCAGGCGGTGGGCCGGCAGCAGTGCATCGCCGGCCACGATATCCGCGTATCGGCCAGCATCGGTCTGAGTCTGGCGCCCGAAGAGGGACTGGATGTGGAGACCCTGCTGCGCAATGCCGATGCCGCCATGTACGCGGCCAAGGCGGCCGGCAAGAGCCGGGTGCGCTGCTACGATCCGCAGCTGACCTGCGAGGCGCGCAGCAAGGTGACCCTGCTGGCCCATCTGCACGGCGCCATCGAGGCGGAGCTCATCACCTTCGTCCTGCAGCCCAAGTTCGATGCCCGCCAGCGCATGGTCAGCGCCGAGTTGCTGGCGCGCTGGAACTGTCCGGGCGTCGGCGCGGTGCCGCCCAACGTCTTCGTCGCCCTGGCCGAGCAGAACGGCATGGCCTCGGCCCTCGGGCGGTTGGCGATCCGCCGCGCAGCCGCTTGCGCCCGGGCCCTGCAGGACGCCGGTCTGCAGATCCCGGTGGCAGTCAACATCTCGCCGCTGCAGGTGGCCGATGATGAACTGGCCGAGGTTCTCGCGGCCGCCTGCGCCGAATTCGGCATCGAGCCCAGGGCGCTGGAGCTGGAGGTGACCGAATCGGTATTCCTGCAGCAGGGCACGCCGGAGCGGCGCCTGGCCGCCTTGCGCGAGCAGGGCTTTCGGGTGGCGATGGACGATTTCGGCACCGGCTATTCGTCGCTGGGCTATCTGCACCGCCTGCCCTTCGACACCATCAAGATCGACCGCAGCTTTCTGCTGGCGGTGGACGCCGACGACCGATCCCGGCAGTTGCTGGCGGGCATCGTCAGCCTGTGCCGCGCACTGGACATGCAGATCGTCGCCGAAGGGGTGGAAACCCAAGCCCAGTTCGAATTGCTCAAGGACCTGGGCGTGGACACCTTCCAGGGCTTCCTGCTGGGTCGCCCGCAATCCCTGGAGTGCCTGCTGGACGGTATCCGCGCCCGCTGCCGCTAGCTACGGCGTTCGGCCAGCACGCCCAGCAGGCAGACGCCGATCAGCAGCACCGGGGCCAGGGCATAGTTGTTGAACTGCGCCAGGCCCTTGACCACCCAGGGGGTCAGGAAGGTCATGGCGGCGCCATAGATGGCCAGGCAGGCCAGGGCGAAGGCCGGTATCCGAACGGCGGTCGGCAGGCTGCCCAGCCGCGCCTGGATGAAGGCGTTGACCTGGCTGCCGAACAGCACCAGCAGGGTGGCGGTGACCGCCAGGGCCACCTCGTCCAGGTGGCTGCGGCTCCAGCGGGAGAGGTCGGCGATATGGTCGAGTACGAAGTCCAAGGCAGAGCTCCTCGTCAGTCAGGCAGAAAGGATTGCAAGAGGTCGTTCAGGAACAGCTGGCCGCGGGCGGTGGGGCGCAGCCGCTGTTCATCCTCGGCCAGCAGGCCGGCGCGGCGCGCCGCGGCCAGTGCGGGCGCCAGGCTGTCCAGGGACTGACCGGTCCGCTGCGGATACCAGGCGGCGGGCACCCCGTCCACCAGGCGCAGGGCGTTCATCATGAAATCGAAGGGCAGGTCGGCCGGCGCCAGGGGTTTCGCGCCGGCCTGGAAGGTCTTGGCCGGGTCCAGATAGTCCTTGGGCAGGCGGGTCTTCCAGGTGCGCTGCAGAGTGCCGTCCGGGGCGCTGAGCTTGGCGTGGGCGCCGGCGCCGATGCCGAGGAAGTCGCCGAAGCCCCAGTAGTTGAGATTGTGCCGCGCCTGGCGCCCGGGCTGGGCATAGGCGGAGGTCTCGTACTGGTGGTAACCGGCGGCCGCCAGCCGCGCCTGGCCGGCTTCCTGGATGTCCCAGAGGGTATCGTCTTCGGGCAGCTCCGGCGGCTGGCTCCAGAACACCGTGTTGGGCTCCATGGTCAGCTGGTACCAGGACAGGTGGGTGGGCGCGAGCGCGATGGCCTGCTCCAGATCGCCGAGGGCATCGGCCACGCTCTGCTCGGGCAGGCCGTGCATCAGGTCCAGGTTGAAATTATCGAAGCCGGCGGCGCGCGCCCGGTCGGCGGCGCGAATGGCTTCATCGCGGCCGTGGATGCGCCCCAGGGCCTTGAGCTTGGCGTCCTGGAAGCTCTGGATGCCGATCGACAGCCGATTGATGCCCAGCCCGCGGTAGGCGACGAACTTGGCCTGCTCGAAGGTGCCGGGATTGGCCTCCAGGGTGATCTCGATATCCGGCGCGAAGCTCAGCCGCCGGGCCACGCCATCCAGCAGACGGCCCAGGGCCGCGGCGGAAAACAGACTGGGCGTGCCGCCGCCGAAGAAGATCGAGGTCAGCGGGCGGCCATGGACGTGCGCCAGGTCGTTGTCCAGATCCGCCAGCAGGGCATCGACATACTCGGCCTCCGGCAGGGTCGGGCCGGCCGCATGGGAGTTGAAGTCGCAATAGGGGCACTTGCGCACGCACCAGGGGATATGGATGTAGAGCGCCAGTGGCGGCAGGGCGAACACCTGGGTCACAGGCCGAGCCGTTGCTTGAGCTGGGCCATGGCGCGGGCGCGATGGCTGCGCTGGTTCTTTTCCGCCGGCGCCAGTTCGGCCGCGGAGACCGCCTCGCCATCGGGCTGGAACAGCGGGTCGTAGCCGAAGCCATGCTCGCCCTGGGCGGCATGGAGGATGCGCCCGGGCCAGAGGCCCTCGCAGAGGATCGGCAAGGGATCGTCGGCGTGGCGCACCAGGGCCAATACGCAGACGAACTGGCCGGTACGCTCGGCGTCGGGAACGTTACGCAGCACGTCGAGCAGCTTGGCGTTGTTGGCGGCATCGCCCTTACCGTCGGCGTAGCGGGCGGAATAGATGCCGGGAGCACCGCCAAGGGCATCCACCGCCAGGCCCGAATCGTCGGCCAGGGCCGGCAGGCCGGACAGGCGCGCCGCGTTGCGCGCCTTGAGGATGGCGTTCTCGACAAAGGACAGCCCGGTTTCCTCGGGTTCCACCTGGCTGAATTCGCCCACCGAGCGCACCCGCACCCGGTCGCCGAGCATGGCTTGGAGTTCCTTGAGCTTGCCGGCGTTGTGGCTGGCGAGAACCAGTTCGGTAAGGTCGGACATGGGAGACACCGCGTCGCGTTGAGAAGGGCGGCGTATTGTACGCGAAGCCGTGCCAAGGCTGGCTGCGCCACCCGTGCCTTACGTCATATCGCGACGCGCAGGTCGTGCAGGTGCGGCGCGCTGACCCGGTAGATGCCGATCTCGCCGAGCAGGTTCGGCCATAGCTTGCTGGCCCAGCCATGACGATGCAGGCGGTCCACGGCGAGACGATCCAGCACCTGGGCGCGCTGCTCGCGGCAGAGGCGTTCGAAGTCCTCGAAGGTGCAGAAGTGGATATTCGGCGTGTTGTACCAGGTGTAGGGCAGGAAGTCCGAGACCGGCATCCGTCCCCGGCCGCCCAGGTACAGCCGGCAACGCCAGTGACCGAAGTTGGGAAAGGTGATGATGCACTGGCGGCCGACCCTGAGCATCTCCTGGAGGATGCGATCCGGGTACTGCATGGCCTGCAGCGACTGGGTCATGACCACCACGTCGAAGCTGTCGCTGGCGAAGTTGGCCAGGCCGCCGTCGAGATCCTGCTCGATGACGTTGACGTCCTTGAGCAGGCATTCGGCGATCTTGTCCGGGTCGATCTCCAGGCCGTAGCCGGTGACCTGCTTGTGATCGCGCAGCCAGGCGAGCAACTCGCCGGTGCCGCAACCGAGGTCGAGGACCCGGCTGCCGGCGGGGATCCATTCCTGAATGATGTCCAGATCGGCGCGCACGGCAGCTATACCTCGATGCGGGTCATGTAGTGGGAGAAGGCCTGCAGATAGCGCGGGATGGGGATGAGGAAGGCGTCATGCCCCTGGGGCGCGTCGACCTCCAGGTAGCTGACGTCCTTGCGCGCGGCCATCAGGGCGTTAACGATCTCCTTGGAGCGCGCCGGCGAAAAGCGCCAGTCGGTGGTGAAGGAGACGATCAGGAAGCGCGCCTGCACTCCGGCCAGGGTCTTGGCCAGGTCGCCGCCCTGGGCATGGGCCGGATCGAAATAGTCCAGCGCCTTGGTCATCAGCAGGTAGGTGTTGGCGTCGAAGCGGCCGGAGAATTCCTCGCCCTGGTAGCGCAGGTAGCTCTCCACCTGGAATTCGACACTGTGGAAGTCGTAGTTGAGCTGGTCGGTCTTGAGTTCACGACCGAATTTCTCGCCCATGGCCTCGTCGGACAGGTAGGTGATGTGGCCGACCATGCGCGCCAGCATCAGGCCGCGCTTGGGGATCACGCCCTTTTCCTGGAAGTGGCCGGCGTGGAAATCCGGGTCCGAAAGGATGGCCTGGCGCGCCACCTCGTTGAAGGCGATGTTTTCCGCCGACAGCTTGGGTGCCGAGGCGATGGCCAGGCAGTGGCGGATGCGCTCGGGATAGCTTATGGTCCACTGCAGCGCCTGCATGCCGCCCAGGCTGCCGCCGATCACCGCCGCCCACTGCCCGATACCCAGGCGATCGGCCAGCCGGGCCTGGCTGTTGACCCAGTCCTCCACGGTCAGCACCGGGAAGTCCGCGCCATAGGCCCGACCGGTCTCGGGGTTCGGACTGCTGGGGCCGGTGGAGCCGTTGCAGCCGCCCAGGTTGTTGAGGGCGACGACAAAGAACTTGCGGGTGTCGATGGGCTTGCCGGGACCGATGCAGCTATCCCACCAGCCCGGCTTGCGGTCGTCCATGCTGTGGTAGCCGGCCGCGTGGTGATGGCCCGAGAGCGCGTGGCAGATCAGCACGGCGTTGCTGCGACTGGCGTTGAGTTCGCCATAGGTCTCGACCATCAGGTCGTAGGCCGGCAGGGTGCGACCACAGGCCAGGGCCAGGGGCTCGTTGAAGTGCAGCAGCTCGGGGGTGACCAGGCCGACGGAATCTTCGGGAATGACGCTGGGCATTGACGGCTCGTCCGGGGCGGGGCTCGCCAGTCTAAAGAGCACCGCCGGGAGCGGCAAGGGCAGGCGTGGCGCGGCGGCCAGGGATCGCGCCGCGCGTGGCGGGTGGGGCTAGCCGACCCGCGCCAGCGGCAGGGCGACTACGTTGTCGTGGCGTTGGGACGGTGCCGGCCGGTTGATCTGCTTGAGCATGTCGCTGACCTCGCTGAGCTGCCCGTGCAGGACGTCCTCGTGCACCTGCAGCCGACGCACCTGCTCCTGGCTGTTGAGGTTCTGCTGGGTGAGCTGCTTGAGCGCCAGCATGCTGGTTTCCAGCAACTGCTTCTGCTCGCGGGTGTGCTGCACCAGCGGGGTCAGGGCGCCGTCGTTCCAGCGCAGCACCTGGGCGTGGGCGCCTTCCTGCAGCGCCTGGACCTCCTGGGCGACGGTGGCGAAGAAGCGGCGGCCCAGGGCGCTCTGCTCGGTGAGCAGGGTCTTGACCTGGCGCTGCACCTCCTCGGTCTTGAGTTGCAGCTGGCGCAGCTCGCGGACATAGGGGCGGATGCGCAGTCGCGGCGCTTCCAGGGGATGCAGCGGATTCTCCACATTGTGCCGCTGGTAGACCGCGCCGAGCACCTTGTTGGCCCGATCCGCCTCGTTGTCCAGGGCCAGCAGGTCATGCTCGACCACGCGGAAGAAACGGGTGATGGACTGGTTGATGCCGACGGTGGTCAGGCTGGTGCGAAATTCCCGGCGGGCGGTGTCCAGGTGGGCGTCCAGGCGCTCCGGCGCGACCAGGTCGGTCAGCAGCTTGCGCTGCCCGGCCAGCATGTTCTGGGTGGTGCGCAGATCCAGCAGGCGGCGGTGGTAGAGGTCGTACTCCTGGCGCGTGCGAGCGGTCTGCAACTCCAGGCCGGCACCGGGCAGTTCCTCGTCGGCCAGTTGCGCGTACTGGGCGCGAATGGCCTCCAGGCGCTGTTCGATAAGCGTCCGGCTGGCGCCGAGCAGACCACTGGCCTGCTGCACGATGCGCTGCTGCAACAGACGCTCGCGGGCGCCGACGATGCGTTCGGCGAGCAGCTGTTCGAGGCTGTCCAGCTGGCTGCGCGCGAGCAGTTCCAGATCGCCGCGGACCTTGCCCAGCAGCGCCTGCTTGGCCGACAGCGGCAGGATGTGTTCGGCCGGCAGCGCCAGTTGCCGGGCGCTGGCCTGGCGGACGTTTTCCAGGGACTGGGCGACATGGGCGACCCCGCCGAGGTCGTCCCAGAGGCTGTCGATCTTGTTCATCACCGCGAACAGCCGCTCCGGGGCATCGCCCAGCGAGGGCTTGACGCACTGCTCCCAGAGCGCGAGATCCGAGGCGGTCACGCCGGTGTCGGCACCGATCAGAAAGAGCACGGCCTGGGCGTGGGGCAGCAGCGACAGGGTCAGTTCCGGCTCGGCGCCCAGGGCGTTGAGGCCGGGGGTGTCGAGGATGCGCAGGCCCTGGCGCAGCAGCGGATGGTCGATGCTGATCAGCGCGTGGCGCCAGGCCGGGATGCTGACCAGGCCGTCGCTGTCGAGTTGTTCCAGCTGCTCGGGATCGAAGCCCAGCTGCACGGCGGCGGCGGTTTCCACCTCGCGGGTCTCGGTGACCTTGGCCAGCAGGGCGGCCATGGCGTCCGGGTGACGGTCGTCCAGGGCGAAGCGCTGCCAGGCCTCGGGCGCCTTGCGCCAGGCGGTCAGGCTGCGCTCGTCCAGGCGGCTGTCGATGGGCAGCAGCTGCAGATAGGGACCGTCGGCCGCGGCGTCATAGAAGATCTCGGTGGGGCACATGGTGGTGCGCCCGGCCTGGGACGGCAGCATGCGCTGGCCGTAGTCGGCGAAAAAGAGGGCGTTGATCAGCTCGGTCTTGCCGCGCGAGAACTCGCCGGCGAAGGCGAGGGTGATGCCGTCGGCCTGCAGTTCGCTCTGGCAGGTCGCCAGGGCGGCGTCCAGCGCGGGGGAGGCGAGACGATTACGCTGCAACCAGTCGCGGTAGCGGCCCAATTGGGTATCGAGTTCGGCTTTCCACGTGGCATAGGCATCGACGTGGCGGAACAGGCGTTCCATAGGGGACTTCCTTGACCTGAACAGCAAAGGCTGGACGGTGCCCCAGCGTCCAGCGGGACGTCAATGCCGCCTCCGCCACGACGCGGCAGGCGGTCGTGGCGGGTGCGCGAGTGGTGCGTCAGAGGAAGGGGGCGAGAATCTGCGGCATGCCGGTGGCCGCGGCCAGCTGGCCGATGACGAAGCGGTCCAGCAGATTGATCACGATGAAGGCGAAGATCGGCGACAGATCCAGGCCACCCAGGCTCGGGAGGATGCGGCGGAAAGGCGCCAGCAACGGCTCACAGATCTGGTTGACCAGCTCGGCCGCCGGGTTGTGGGTCTGGGGCGCGACCCAGGAGAGGATGACGCTGACGATCAGGGCGAAGAAGAACACCTTGAGGAACAGCGACGCCACGCCCAGCAGCGCCCAGATCAGCAGGGCAGGGAACAGGCCGCCGATGCTGGCGCCGAGCAGCACCACCACGACCATCATCAGCGCCAGCTGGACCAGGATCGCCAGCACCAGGGCCGCCAGATCGACGCCGCCGAAGCCGGGAATGATGCGCCGTACCGGCTTGAGCAGCGGCTGGGTGGCGCGCACGGTGAATTGCGACAGCGGATTGTAGAAGTCGGCCCGCACCAGCTGCAGGATGAAGCGCAGCAGGATGATCAGCAGATAGAGGCTGCCGAGGGTCTGGATGACGTAGACGAGAGCTTGGGCGAAAGCGGACATGGATACTCCTTATCGATCCGGCAACTGGGCCAGTTCCGCAGCCCGGTCGGCCGCGGCGGTGAGGGCTTCTTCCACCAGGTCCGCGAAGGCCCCGGCTTGGAAGGTTTCGATGGCGCGTTCGGTGGTGCCCTTGGGGGACATCACCGAGCGGCGCAATTGTTCGGGGCTGCGGTCGCCCTGACAGGCCATGGCGGCGGCGCCGCGGGCGGTGTGCAGCGTCAGCTGCTGGGCGACCTCGGCCGGCAGGCCGAGCTTGGTGCCGGCCTCGGTCATGGCTTCCATCAGCAGGAAGAAATAGGCCGGACCGCTGCCGGAGACGGCGGTGACCGCGTCCAGCTGCTGTTCTTCCTCGACCCAGAGGGCCAGGCCGACCGCGGCGAGGATCTCCTGGGCGCGGGCGCGCTGTTCGGCAGTGACCTGGTCATTGCCGAACAGGCCGCTGGCACCCAGGCGCAGCTGCGAAGGCACGTTGGGCATGCAGCGTACCAGGGCGCGCTGGCCCAGCCAGAGTGTCAGGCTGGCGCAGGTGATGCCGGCGGCGACCGAGACGATCAACTGGTCCGGGCGCAGATGGGGCGCCAGCTCCTGGCAGACCTCGCTCATCACCTGGGGCTTCACCCCCAGCACCACCACGTCGGCATCCGCGAGCACGGCGCTGTTGCTGGCCTCGACGCGGATGCCATGGTCCCGGGCCAGGGCTTCGCGCTTGGCCGGGTTGCGATTGCTGGCGCTGAGCTGCCGGGCCGGCATGCCCTGGGCGAGCAGCCCGCCGATGATGGCGCCGGCCATGTTGCCGGCGCCGATGAAGGCGATGCGGGTGTCTTTCATCGAGACTTCCTAGGTTGAAGGGGTGGCGCCGTAGTCACGGGCGCCAAAGAGGGCGGTACCGACGCGGACCCAGGTGGCCCCTTCGGCGATGGCGGCTTCCAGATCCTGGCTCATGCCCATGGACAGGGTGTCCAGGCCCAGGTTCAGGGCTTCGCTCAAGGTGCGCAGTCGGGCGAAGGCGGCGCGCTGGCTGGCCGGGTCCTCGGTGGGTTCGGGGATGGCCATCAGGCCACGCAGGCGCAGGTTGGGCAACTGGCTGACCGCGGCGGCCAGGGCCGGCAGGTCGTCGGGGTGGCAGCCGGACTTGCTGGCCTCGCCACTGACGTTGACCTGCAGGCAGATGTTCAGCGGCCCGCGCTCGGGCGGACGCTGTTCGGCCAGGCGCTGGGCGATCTTCAGGCGATCCACCGAATGCACCCAGTCGAAATGGCAGGCGATGGCGCGGGTCTTGTTGGACTGGATGGGGCCGATGAAATGCCACACCAGTGGCAGGTCGGCCAGCGCCGGCTGCTTGTCCAGCGCCTCCTGCAGGTAGTTCTCGCCGAAGTCGCGCAGGCCCGCGGCGGCGGCCTCGCGCAAGGCGGCGGCGGGCTTGGTCTTGCTCACCGCCAGCAGGCCGACAGTCGCGGGATCGCGGCCTGCCGTCCGGCTGGCGGCGGCGATGCGTTCGAGTACGGTTGCGCTATTCTCGGCTATCGTGGACATTCAGCCCCTGCTTGCGTCGGCGCATCCGGCAGGCCTCGGCGTACCGGATGAGTGAGTGGCGGTGACCAGGTCAGACCGCCAGTGCTGCGCGGCATTCTACCTGCTTGCTCGACATCTGGGAGTCCCATGGATATCACCGAATTGCTGGCCTTTTCCGCGCGGCAAGGCGCCTCCGACCTGCACCTGTCCGCCGGCCTGCCGCCGATGATCCGCGTCGACGGCGACGTGCGCCGCATCAACCTGCCGGCCTTCGAGCACAAGCAGGTGCACGCGCTGATCTACGACATCATGAACGACAAGCAGCGCAAGGACTTCGAGGAATTCCTGGAGACCGACTTCTCCTTCGAGGTGCCGGGCGTGGCGCGCTTCCGGGTCAATGCCTTCAACCAGAATCGTGGCGCCGGCGCGGTGTTCCGGACCATCCCTTCCAAGGTGCTGAGCATGGAAGAGCTGGGCATGGGCGAGGTGTTCAAGAAGATCACCGACGTTCCGCGCGGCCTGGTGCTGGTGACCGGGCCCACCGGTTCGGGCAAGTCCACTACCCTGGCGGCCATGCTCGACTATCTCAACAACACCAAGTACCACCACATCCTCACCATCGAGGACCCCATCGAATTCGTCCACGAATCCAAGAAGTGCCTGGTCAACCAGCGCGAGGTGCACCGCGACACCCTGGGCTTCTCCGAGGCCCTGCGCTCGGCGCTGCGCGAAGACCCGGACATCATCCTGGTCGGCGAGCTGCGCGACCTGGAGACCATCCGCCTGGCGCTGACCGCGGCCGAGACCGGGCACCTGGTGTTCGGCACCCTGCACACCACCTCGGCGGCCAAGACCATCGACCGGGTGGTGGACGTCTTTCCGGCGGAAGAAAAGTCCATGGTGCGCTCCATGCTGTCCGAATCCCTGCAGGCGGTGGTCTCCCAGACCTTGCTGAAGAAGGTCGGCGGCGGCCGGGTGGCGGCCCACGAGATCATGATCGGCACCCCGGCCATCCGTAACCTGATCCGCGAGGACAAGGTGGCGCAGATGTATTCCTCGATCCAGACCGGGGGCGGCCTGGGCATGCAGACCCTGGACATGTGCCTCAAGGCGCTGCTGGCCAAGGGATTGATCAGCCGCGACGCGGCCCGCGAGAAGGCCAAGACGCCGGAGAACTTCTGATGGATTTCGACAGGTTCCTGCAGCTGATGGTGGACAAGGGGGCGTCCGACCTCTTCATCACCACCGGCGTGCCCCCCTCGATGAAGATCAACGGGCGCATGACGCCGGTCACCAAGGATTCGCTCACGCCGGATCAGTGCCGAGCCATCGTGCTGGGGGTGATGAACGACGAGCAGCGCCAGGAATTCCAGCAGAAGCGCGAGTGCAACTTCGCCATCAGCGCCCGCGGCATCGGCCGCTTCCGGGTCAGCGCCTTCTATCAGCGCAACCTGGTGGGCATGGTGCTGCGCCGCATCGAGGTCAACATCCCCACGGTCGAGCAGCTGCGCCTGCCGGAGATCATCAAGAAGCTGGCCATGACCAAGCGTGGCCTGGTGATCTTCGTCGGCGCCACCGGCACCGGCAAGTCCACTTCGCTGGCGGCCATGATCGGCCACCGCAACAAGAACTCGGCGGGGCACATCATCTCCATCGAGGACCCCATCGAATACATCCACCAGCACCAGGGCTGCATCGTCACCCAGCGCGAGGTGGGCATCGACACCGAGTCCTTCGAGGTGGCGCTGAAGAACACCCTGCGCCAGGCACCGGACGTCATCATGATCGGCGAGATCCGCAGTCGCGACACCATGGAGCACGCCCTGGCCTTCGCCGAGACCGGTCACCTGTGCCTGGCCACCCTGCACGCCAACAACGCCAACCAGGCGCTGGATCGCATCATCCACTTCTTCCCGGCCGATCGGCACGGCCAGACCTGGATGGACCTGTCGCTCAACCTCAAGGGCATCGTCGCTCAGCAGCTGGTGCCCACCACCGACGGCCAGGGGCGGCGCGCGGTGATCGAGGTGCTGCTCAATACCCCGCTGGTCGCCGACCTGATCCGCAAGGGCGAGGTGCATGAACTCAAGGCGCTGATGAAGAAGTCCGGCGAACTGGGCATGCAGACCTTCGACCAGTCGCTCTACAGCCTCTATCGTGACGGTGAGATCAGCTACGAAGCGGCCCTGGCCCACGCCGATTCCGCCAATGACCTGCGGCTGATGATCAAGCTGGGGTCGGAGACGGATGCCGATCACCTCAATCAGACCACCCGCAATCTCTCGGTGGACATGGGCGACGATCCGCCCAAGCGCTTCCGCTAGCCTTCGCCTTCGCCTTCGCCTTCGCCTTCGCCTTCGGCTGCCAGGGTCCTGGCCTCGCGCAGGGCCGCCACCAGGGCCTGGCGCGCCTGCTCCTGTTGCTCGGCGTCCGGGGTGCGCAGGATGTAGGAAGGGTGATAGGTGGCGATGATCCAGCGCTCGTCCAGCCGCAGCGGTCGTCCCATGAACTGCGCCAGGCCCCGGGGCTTGCGCTTGAGCAGGGCTTCCAGGGCAGTCGAGCCCAGGGCCACCACCACCATCGGCTGGATGTCGCGCAATTCCTGCTCCAGCCAGTAGCGGCAGGGGGCGATCTCCGGTCCCGGGGTGACGTGCTTGCGTCTGCGCCCCTGGGGAATCCACTTGAAGTGCTTGACCGCATTGGTCAGGAACACCTCGCTGCGCTCGAGGCCGGCCTCGGCCAGCGCCGCCATCAGCACCTGCCCGGCCGGGCCGACGAAGGGCCGACCCGCCAGGTCTTCCTGATCACCGGGCTGTTCGCCCAGCAGCAGGATGCGCGCGGTGCGCGGGCCTTCGCCGGCCACCGGCTGGGTGGCCTTTTCCCATAGCTCGCAGCGGCGGCAGTCATCGAGGGTGGTGGGCAGCGGTCGCTCCGGCTGCGCACGTTCCGCGGCGATCAATACCTCGCGACCGCTCTGGCGACCCACGGCCTCGGCCTGAGCCAGGCGCTGGGCGCCAGCGCGGGCTTCGCTGAGCAGCGCCGGGATCAGCGACCCTTCCGGCAGATCCTTCCAGAAGCGCGCCGGCATGTTGCCCCTCAGGGTGCGCGGATTGGCCCGCGCCGGATTGAAGGTGCTGCGGTAATAGGCGCGCCAGAGTTCATCGCCGGCGTTGCGGTCATCGTCTTCCGGGGTCTGCCGCGCCAGCTGCTGTAGCTCGGCGGGGCAGGGCTCCACCAGTTGCAGCGCCTGGCCGTCCCAGAGCGCGGCCGCCTCGGGGGTCGCGATCAGCCAGCTGCTGTTGCCCATGCGGTCGCAGAAATGCGGCGCCGCCAGGGCCAGGACGTCGTGGGCCGGCTGGTGCCAGGCCACCCAGGCCGGCGGACCGGCACTTTCCGCCCGCGGCCGAAAGCGCAGGAAGGCATGCACATGGTGGATCTCGCGGCGGATCGCCTTGACCCGGCGCTGCAATTCGCTGCCATCCTCGTCACCGGCCAGCATGGCCGCCCGTTCCCCCCGCGCGACCCGCCAGAGCACCTGGTAGAGCAGAGCCCAGCGATCATCGCTGCGAAAGCAGGCGGCGTAGTTCAGGGCCTCGGCCAGTTGGGGCGGAATGCGTATGGCGCCACTCGACGGCGGTGCCGTGGCCTCGACCGGTTCGTCGAACAGATCGCCCAGCCCACGACTCTCCTGCCAGCTCACCTGGGCCGGGGCGATACCCGCCTGGAGCAACCGGCGCGCTTCCTTGCGCCAGCCGGCGAAGGTGCCGTCGAAATCGACTCTCTGCATCTAGAGCAGGGCGAGCTGAGCGGGCGGTTCGGCGAGTTGCCGGCGCAGGTCGAGGGACTCGGCCAGGCGCGGCTGTGGCCGGTAGTCCTGGGTGATGATGAAGGGCCGCGCCTTCTCGACGCTGCATTTCAGGCGGATCAGATCGGCGTAGCGGATGCGCCGCTCGCGCCTGAGCTCCACCAGCCGCTTGGCCGAGAGCACGCCGATGCCGGGCACCCGGGCGATCAGCGCCTGGTCGGCCCGATTGAGATCCAGCGGGAAGATGGCCCGGTTGTGCAGCGCCCAGGCCAGCTTGGGGTCCACGTCCAGCGGCAGCTGGCCGTCTTCGGTAGGCAATTCCTCCGCCTGGAAGCCATAGCCACGCATGAGGAAGTCGGCCTGGTACAGGCGGTGCTCGCGCAGCAGGGGTGGCGGTTGCAGCGGCACCGTGCCCGGGCTTTCCGGAATGGGGCTGAAGGCCGAGTAGTAGACGCGCTTGAGGCGATAGGCGCCATACAGGGTCTGGGCGGTGTCGAGGATGGTGCGGTCGTCGGTGGCATCGGCACCCACGATCATCTGGGTGCTCTGGCCCGCCGGGGCGAAACGCGGTGCCTTGGCTTCGGCCTCGGCTTCCTCCAGGCCCAGGCGGATATTGCCCATGGTCTTGCGGATGCTGCTGCCGTTCTTTTCCGGCGCCAGCTTGATCAGGCTGCTCTCGGTGGGCAGCTCGATGTTGACCGATAGGCGGTCGGCATAGAGACCCGCCTGGGCGATGATCTCGGGATCTGCGTCGGGAATGGTCTTGAGGTGGATGTAGCCGCGGAACTGGTGCTGTTCGCGCAACAGTTGGGCCACCCGGGTCATCTGCTCCATGGTGTAGTTGGAGGAGCGGATGATGCCGGAGCTGAGGAACAATCCGCTGATGACATTGCGCCGGTAGAAGTCGAGGGTCAGCTGCACCACTTCCTCGGGCGTGAAGCGCGCCCGCGGCACGTTGCTGCTACGACGATTGACGCAGTACTGGCAGTCGTACTGGCAGAAGTTGGTCAGCAGCACCTTGAGCAGCGCTACGCAGCGCCCATCGGGGGTGAAGCTGTGGCAGATGCCCATGCCATCGGTCGAGCCCAGGCCGTCCTTGCCCTTCGAGCTGCGTTTGGGCGCACCGCTGCTGGCGCAGGACACGTCGTACTTGGCGGCATCGGCGAGAATGATCAGCTTGTCGGCGAGCTCCATCGAGATCTCCTGGACTGTGATTGCATACAGTATCCAGGAAGCGGAGCGTCGTTCAATGGCTTTGCGCCGGGCGGCGCCGAGTGGAGCGACACTCCGCCGGGCGGTAGCGACCCGGCGGAGCGAGGGGCGGGATCAGGACTTGCGGGTGCGCTTGGTACGCGGCTTGTCCGCGACGGGATCGGTTTCCGCCGCCAGGGTATTGGGCTGCTGCAGTACGCGCTTGGCCGACGCGAACCTCTTGGTCCAGTAGGGCTTGCTCAGGTGGTCGACGCGCACGCTCTCGCCACTGCGCGGGGCATGGACGAAACGATCGTTGCCCAGATAGATGGCGACGTGATCGATGCCGCTGCGCTGTCCGGTCTTGAAGAACACCAGGTCGCCGGCCTTGAGATCGCCACGAGCGACCTTGGGGCCCTTGAGCTGGGACAGCTCACGGGAGGTACGCGGCAGCTTGACGTTGTGTACGTCGCGATAGACGTAGTTCACCAGGCCGCTGCAATCCAGGCCGTTCTGCGGATTGGTACCGCCGAAGCGATAGGGCGTACCGACCAGGTCCATGGCGCGGGTCGCGACCTGGGCACCGACGTTGCGGGTGGCAGCCTGGGCGGTGGCCTGCTTACGGTGCAGGGCGCTGGTGGCGCGGGCGGCGTGCTTGGCGCGGGCGGCGGAGGCGGCCTGGGTAGGGTCCACCTTCGCGACGCGGCGAGCGGCGGCCTTGGGTGCGGGAGCGGCGGAGGCGTGCCGGGCGGCGGTCTTGGGAGCTGAAGCGGCGGTGACATGCCGGGCTGCGACCTTGTGGACCGGAGCGGCAGTGCGCGCTGCAGAGTTCTCTTTCGCTTGCACTGCCGCTGGCAGTACAAGACAGGCGGAGAGCCATGTCAGAAGAAATAAACGCATTGTCGTAGGGGTGTCTGAAGATCGAAGCGAGGGATTCTATACCAACCCTGTGGATATTTTGTGCACCTCTCATCAAGAAATTATGTAATTTTTAGCGGAAAGTGAGGTCCCTTGAGCGCCAACCAGTGAGACTCCCTGGGCATTCATCCAGTTTTCGACATAAAGTCACGGTGAAGGTAAGGGTGTAGGTAAGGCGGGTCTTTTCCTTAAGTCGCGAGGTCGTAGGCATGCGGTATCAGGACACCCACAGCAAGGTCATGGGCTATCTGCTGTGGATCTTCGGTTTTCTCGGCGCCCATCGCTTCTACTATGGCAAGCCGGTCACCGGCACGATCTGGTTCTGCACCCTGGGCCTGCTGGGTATTGGCTGGCTGATCGATCTGTTCCTGATCCCGGCCATGGATCGCGAGGCGGATCTGCGCTTCCAGTCCGGCTCCCTCAACTACAGCCTCGGCTGGATCCTGCTGACCTTTCTCGGCCTCTTCGGCGTCCACCGTCTCTACCTGGGCAAGTGGATCACCGCCATCCTCTATTTCTTTACGGCGGGTTTCTTCCTGCTGGGCGTGCTCTACGACTTCTGGACGCTCAACTCGCAGATCTCCGAGGAGAACCGCCGGCGGCTGGTGCGCTAGGTTCGGTTGGGCGACAAGCAGAAGGGGCTCCGCGGAGCCCCTTCTGCTATTCAGGCATCGCGCCGGTAGGTGGTGCGACCACCCACCAGGGTGCGCTCGACGCGTCCCGCCAGGATGGGGCCCCGGAAGGGGCAGTTGCGGCCGCGGGACAGCCAGGGCGTCGCTGCCTGGGCGGTCGGCTGCTGGGCGAACAGCACCAGGTCGGCCGGCAGGTCCTTGGCCAGGCGGCCCGCGTCGAGGCGCAGGGCCTGGGCCGGACCCTGGGTCAGGCGGGCCAGCAGGGTCGGCAGATCCAGCAGGCCGTCTTCCACCAGCGTCAGGGCCAGCGGCAGCAGCAGTTCGACACTGCTGATGCCCGGCTCGGTGGCGGCGAAGGGGGCCAGCTTGGCATCCGCCTCATGGGGCTGGTGGTGGCTGGAGATGGCACCGATCACGCCGTCTCGCACCCCGGCTCTCAGGGCGTCGCGATCTCGCGCGGTACGCAGCGGCGGCTTGACGTGGTAGAGGCTGGAAAAGCCCTGCAGCGCCTCGTCGGTGAGCAGCAGCTGGTAGAGCGCCACATCGGCGGTCACCGGCAGGCCACGGGCCTGGGCGGCGGCGATCATCTCCACCGCGCGAGCACTGGTCAGCTGCCCGAAGTGGGCGCGTACGCCGCTCTGCTCCACCAGCAGCAGGTCGCGGGCCAGGGCGATGGTCTCCGCCGTCTCCGGAATCCCGGTGAGCCCCAGGAAGCTGGCGGTGGGGCCTTCATGGGCCAGCCCGCCATGGGCCAGATCGGCGTCGAGGGCGGTAAAGACCACAGTGAGGTTGAAGGTGGCGGCATATTCCAGCGCGCGCCGCTGTACCCGCAGATTCTCGAAGGGCTGCAGACCGTTGGTAAAGGCGACGCAACCGGCGTCGCGCAAGGCCATCAGCTCCGACAGCTGCTCGCCGGCCAGGCCCTTGGTCAGGGCGCCGATGGGGTAGACGCGGGCGTGATCGGCGGTGCGCGCCCGATCGAGGATGAGTTCGGCCACCGCGGTGGTGTCCAGCACCGGACGGGTGGTGGGCGGGCAGCACAGGCTGGTGACGCCTCCGGCCGCAGCGGCGCGGGTCTCGCTGTCGACATTGCCCTTGCGGGTCAGGCCCGGTTCGCACAGGGCGACATCCAGGTCGACCAGGCCGGGGGCCAGGATCAGGCCGCTGGCGTCCAGCTGCTCGTCGGCCTGAAAGCCCTGGGGCGCTTCACCGAGGGCCAGGATGCGACCCTGGTCGACATGGACATCGCTGATCTGGTCGAGACCGGTGGCCGGGTCGATCACCCGGGCATTGCGGATGCTCAGGCTCACTGCGCATTCTCCTGTAGCTGACGCTGGGCCGTCTGCCCGCTCATGGTCATCGACAGCACCGCCATGCGGACCGCGATGCCGTAGGTGACCTGGTTCAGGATGACCGACTGCTCGCCATCGGCGACCGCCGATTCGATCTCCACGCCGCGGTTGATCGGGCCGGGGTGCATGACGATGGCATCGGGCTTGGCGCGGGCCAGGCGCTGGCGGGTCAGGCCGAACAGCCGGTAGTACTCTCCTTCGCTGGGCAGCAGGCCACCCTGCATGCGCTCGCGCTGCAGGCGCAGCATGATCACTACGTCCACGCCGTCCAGGCCCTCGGCCAGGTCGGTACAGGTGCGCACGCCATAGAGCTCTTCGAGGCCGACCGGCAGCAGAGTGCGCGGCGCGACCACGCGGATGTCGCGGCAGCCCAGGGTGCGCAGCGCCAGCATGTCGGAGCGGGCGACCCGGGAGTGCAGGATGTCGCCGACGATGGCCACCGAGAGGTTGGCGAAGTCGCCCTTGTGGCGGCGGATGGTCAGCATGTCGAGCATGCCCTGGGTGGGGTGCGCATGGCGCCCGTCACCGCCATTGATGATGGCCACATCCGGGCAGACGTGCTCGGCGATGAAGTGGGCAGCGCCGGAGTCGGCATGGCGCACCACGAACATGTCGGCGGCCATGGCCTCCAGGTTGCGCAGGGTGTCGAACAGCGTCTCGCCCTTGCTGGTGGAAGAGGTGGAGACGTTGAGGGTGATGACGTCCGCCGACAGCCGCTTGGCCGCCAGCTCGAAGGTGGTGCGGGTGCGGGTCGAATTCTCGAAGAAGACGTTGCACACGGTCTTGCCGCGCAGCAGTGGCACCTTCTTCACCGCCCGGGCTCCGACCTCCAGAAAGGAGTCGGCGGTATCGAGCAATTCGGTGAGGAGTTCGGCAGGCAGGTCGTCGAGTGACAGGAAATGGCGCAATTGGCCCTGGGCGTTGAGTTGCAGCGAGCGCGTAGCGTCGGTCATGGCAGCGAATCCAGGTCAGGCGGCGGGGACGTCGCGGTATTCGAGGGCGAGCGGCGAGGGGCCGGTCAGCTTGACGCGCTGGGTGGGGGCCAGGCTCAGGGTGGCGCCCACCACGTCGGGCTGGATCGGCAATTCGCGGGCATTGACGTCCAGCAGGCAGACCAGGGTCACACTGGCGGGACGGCCATAGTCGAAGAGTTCGTTGAGCGCCGCGCGCACGGTGCGACCGCTCATCAGCACATCGTCCACCAGCACCAGGTGGCGACCATCGATCTCGAACGGCAGGGCCGAGGGGCGCACCTGCGGGTGCAGGCCCTTCTGGGTGAAGTCGTCGCGGTAGAAGGAGACGTCCAGGCTGCCCAGCGGGGTGTCCAGGCCGAGTTCGGCCAGCAGGGCCTCGGCGACCCAGAGGCCGCCGGTGTGGATGCCGACGAAGCCGGGATCGGTGATGCCGCGGCGATTCAGCGACAGACGCAGGTCGGCGGCCAGCCGCGGCAGGAGCTCGGCGGGAGAGGGCAGGTGCATGGCTACTCCGATTGCGGGCGCGCGGCCCGTTCCAGTTGTTGGGTCAGCCAGCCTTCCAGGAGGAGGGCGGCGGCAAGGGCGTCCACCGGGCGTTCGCGATAACCGTCGCGCTGACCGCCCTGCAGGCGCTCGCCCTTGGCGGCATAGGTGGTGAGGCGCTCGTCATGGGTATGCACGGGCAGGCCGTAGCGCCCCTGCAGGCGGCGGGCGAAACGTTCGGCGCGCTCGCTCATCTCGCTGGGCGTACCGTCCATGTTCAGTGGCAGACCGACCACCAGGGCGGTGGGGCGCCACTCGTCCAGCAGGCGCTGGATCTGCTGCCAGTCGGGTACGCCGTTCTGCGCCTTGAGGGTGAGCAGTTCACGGGCCTGGCCGGTCACGGCCTGGCCGACGGCGACGCCGATCTGGCGGCTGCCATAGTCGAATCCCAGATAGAGCCCGCTGGGCGCGCTCATGCGTGACCCGCCTGACGCGAGAGCAGCCGCAGGTCGACCCCCAGCAGGGCGGCGGCCGCGCCGAGGCGCTGCTCGCTCGGCGTCTCGAACAGCAGGGCGCTGGTGGCCGGGGTGGTGAGCCAGAGATTGGCCGCCAGTTCCTCTTCCAGCTGGCCGGGGCCCCAGCCGCTGTAGCCGAGGGTGATCAGGTGGCGGCTCGGGCCGGTGCCGTCGGAGAGGGCGAAGAGCACGTCCGGCGAGGTGGTCAGGCTCAGTTCTTCGAGTTCCAGGGTGTTCTGGAACACCGGGCCGGCGTCATGCAGGACGAAGCCCCGATCGGTCTGCACCGGGCCACCGGCATAGAGCACGACCTGGGCATCTTCCTGGGTGACCGGTATCTCGGGGCGCAGCTGTTCGAGCAGGTCGTCCAGGTGCAGGCCATTGGGGCGGTTGATCACCAGGCCCATGGCGCCATCCGGGCCGTGGTCGACGAGGTAGATCACCGTCTCGGCGAAATGGGGATCGTCCATCTGCGGCATGGCGATCAGGAGCTGGTGCTGTAGGGTGGTGCTGCAGGTCGGCTTCATGACCGGCAAGTTTCCCGGTTGCGCGGTCCGGCTTCAAGTCCAACGGCGTCCCGGACTATTGACTGGACAGGCGGTCGCCACGCTCGAAGCGCCAGGTGCGGATGATCTCCAGCCGGTCGATGTCGGCCAGATCGCCGCTGAAGGGAGCGAAGGGTGCCGCCAGCCGGACGATGCGCAGCGCCGCCTGGTCCAGCACCTGGCGTCCCGAGGACTCCAGCACCTGGACCTCGTAGAGCGAGCCGTCCTTGTTGATGGCCACCAGCAGACGCAGGCTGCCGTAGAGGCGGTCGCGCTTGGCCTGCTCGGGGTAGTTGAGATTGCCGATGCGTTCGATCTTGCGCCGCCATTCTTCCTTGTAACGGGCGCCCTTGTCCTTTTGCGTCGAGGCGGCATTGATCCGCCAGATCTTCGGCCGCTTGGCGTATTGCTGGCGTTCCTCGGCGAGCTGGGCTTCCAGGCTGGCGAGTTCGGCGGCCTGGCTGTCGGACTCGGGGCTGGGCGCATCGCGCTGCTCCCGCTCCGGCGTCTCGCGACTGGGTTCGGCCTTGGTCGGCCGCGCGGCGCGGGTGGTCACCGCGGCCTTGGGCGCCTGGGCGCGATCCGCCGCCGGCGGGCGAGCCGGAGGCGCGGCCTGGCGGATCTCGCTGTCGTGGAAAGGCGCCTGCACCGGGGTGCTCGGCGCCGCCGCCTTGTCCAGCGTACCGCTGCCCTGCTGGTTTTCCTGGGCCAGGAAGTCGGCCTGCTTGGGCGCCTCGTCGCTCTTGAAGCTGGCCAGCGTCACCTCCAGGGTGCGACTGATCTGGGTAGGCTCGGGCAGCGAAAAGCCGACGCCGAGAATCAGCACGACGTGCAGCAGGGTCGCGATGAGCAGCGTGAAGCCCAGGCGGTCGGCGGGACGAACCTGGGCGGCGGGGGAGGAGGCGGTGCTGGGCATTGACTGGGTCGGCAAGGGCAGAGGACGCGCGGCAGGGCTGGCGCCAGTCTGCGGATTGTATCCGCGGTTGTCCATGCCGCCGCGGGCGGCATGGACGCGCGCCTCAGCCCGCGCGTTGCTGCGCGATCACGTCCATCAGGCGTTCGGCGATGCGGGTGTCGTAGGCCGCATCGATCTCGCGGATGCAGGTCGGGCTGGTGACGTTGATCTCGGTCAGGTGCTCGCCGATCACGTCCAGACCGACGAAGAGCAGGCCGCGCTTGCGCAATTCCGGACCCACCGTCGCGGCGATCTCGCGGTCCCGTGCCGACAGCGGCTGGGCGACGCCGCGGCCACCGGCGGCCAGGTTGCCGCGGGTCTCGCCCTGGGCCGGAATGCGCGCCAGGCAATAGTCCACGGGTTCGCCGTCGATCATCAGGATGCGCTTGTCACCGTCCTTGATACCGGGCAGATAGCGCTGGGCGATGATCTGCTGGGTACCGTGGGCGGTCAGGGTCTCGAGGATCACCGAAAGATTCGGGTCGCCTTCGCGGTGACGGAACACCGAGCTGCCACCCATGCCGTCCAGCGGCTTGAGAATGACGTCGCCGTGGGTGCGGGCGAATTCGCGGATGATGTCGGCGCGGCGGCTGACCAGGGTTGGCGGCGCCAGCTCGGGGAACAGGGTGGCGAAGAACTTCTCGTTGCAGTCGCGCAGGCTGGCGGGACGGTTGACCACCAGCGTGCCGCCACGCTCGGCCTGCTCCAGCAGGTAGGTGGCATAGACGAATTCGTTGTCGAAGGGCGGATCCTTGCGCATCAGGATCACGTCCAGCTCGCGCAGCGGCAGGTCGACGTCTTCGCCAAAGGCGAACCAGCGCTCCGGATCCTGGAACACGTCCAGCTGCCGACCGCGACCGCGGGCCTCGCCATCGACCTGGTACAGGTCCTGCATCTCGAAATAGTGCAGGGTCCAGCCGCGCGCCTTGGCCGCCCACAGCATGGCCATGGAGCTGTCCTTCTTATAGGAGATGCGTTCGATGGGATCCATGACGATCCCCAGACGGATACTCATTGACGCTAGACCTCGGTTCTACGTGGGCAAGGCGTCAGAATAGCCCTTCGATCCCCTTCAGTGCCAATGCTTGCGCGATCGTCGTGGTGGGCGGGCCGGTGGTCCGCCACCAGGGGATCTGCGTGGTACGTCACGGTATTGTGTGCTACAAAGAGGCGCCGCCAAAGTGCCCGGATCGACATCATTCACGTTGCATCGACGATGAGCTGGTAGCTTGAACATGGAACAGTATTCGGAAGGGCTGAAGGTCATGGTGATCGACGACTCGAAGACGATTCGTCGGACCGCCGAGACCCTGCTCAAGAAAGTTGGCTGCGAAGTCATCACTGCCATCGATGGATTCGATGCGCTCGCCAAGATCGCCGATAGTCATCCCCACATCATCTTCGTGGACATCATGATGCCGCGACTGGATGGCTATCAGACCTGCGCGCTGATCAAGAACAACAGCGCCTTCCGCGCGACGCCCGTCATCATGCTCTCTTCCCGTGACGGACTCTTCGACAAGGCCAAGGGCCGCATCGTCGGCTCTGACCAGTACCTCACCAAACCCTTCAGCAAAGAAGAGCTGATCGGTGCGATCAAGACCCACGTCCCCAGTTTCACTCCGCTCGAACAAGCGTCCTGAGTGTCCTGAGGCGGGCGATTCTATCTAGTAGGAAATTTTCATGGCTCGAATTCTGATCGTCGACGACTCTCCCACCGAGATGTACAAGCTCACCGCCATGCTGGAAAAGCATGGTCATCAGGTGCTCAAGGCCGAGAACGGCGCCGACGGCGTCGCCCTGGCCCGCCAGGAGAAGCCCGACGCGGTCCTGATGGATATCGTCATGCCCGGCCTCAACGGCTTCCAGGCGACCCGGCAGCTGACCAAGGATGCCGAGACCAGCCATATCCCGGTGGTCATCGTCACCACCAAGGACCAGGAAACCGACAAGGTCTGGGGCAAGCGCCAGGGCGCCAAGGACTACCTCACCAAGCCCATCGACGAAGACACCCTGTTGCGCACCCTGGCGGGTGTCCTGCAAGGCTGAGGTCTTTCGTCCGTTTCTCGCGGCAGCGCCCCACTGGGCAGGGAATCCTATGAGCGACGCCTCCACGCCCTACGAGCTCTTGCGCCTGATCGATCTGCGCTGCCGCGAGCGGGCAGCCGGTCTGCCGGCGCAACAGGAAAACCAGCGCAGCTGGAGTGGCATCGGCTTTCGTCTCGGTGAATTGCGCTTCGTGATTCCCATGGGCGAGGTCAGCGAGATTCTGCCGGAGCCGCGTTTCACCGCTCTGCCCGGCGTCAAGCCATGGCTCAAGGGCGTAGCCAATGTGCGCGGTCGCCTGCTGCCGATCGCCGACCTGGGGCAGTTCCTCGGCGTGAAGATCCAGGCCCTGCGCAAACAGCGGCGGATCCTGATCGTCGACCATGGCGACCTCTTCGTCGGATTGGCGGTTGACGAAGTCCTGGGTATGCAGCATTTCGACATCGAGGCCTATCGCGAGCACGCCGACAGCGTGCCGTCGGGCCTGCACTTCTTTCTGGAAGGTGTCTTCCAACGCGACGTGCCCTGGCTGGTCTGCAGCCCGCGCGCCTTGGTCGAGCATCCCGAATTCATGGACGTCGCGGCCTAGGTCGCCAGACGTCCGGACGCTGCAAGGCGGATCGGGGTCGGGATGGCAGGAGCCGTCGCCGACGGGTGGGGGTAGGGCGCCGAACACCGGCTTCAAGCGAACCGGTCTGGCGTCCGACAAGGATAGAACTAAAGGAACCAAGGTCCAGGCGGGGGCCGCTGATGAACAAACTCAATACCGGGAAACTCAACGCGTGGGTCGCGGGCATGTTCGTGGTGCTGATCGTCGCGATCGTGCTGCTGTTCGCCAACTTCGCGTACCTGGGCACCCAGACCAACTACGACAACCAGTACCAGGGCCAGGCCACCGAGCTGCGCATCCTCTCGCAGCAGCTGGCCAAGAGCGCCAGTGAGGCCGCCACCGGCAAGGCCGAGGCCTTCAAGGACCTGCGTCAGGCGCGTGCCGAGTTCGAGCGCCGCCTGAACATCCTGCGCAGCGGTGATCCGCAGACCGGCCTGCCGCCTTCGCCGGCGATCCTCGGTCCGCGTCTGGATACCCTGGAGTCCCAGTGGGAGAACCAGCGCAAGCAGGTCGACAGCATGCTCGGCAGCGAGCAGACCGTGCTGTCCCTGCACCAGCTGTCCGGCGCCCTGGCCGATACCATTCCCCAATTGCAGGTCGAGAACGAAGAGATCGTCGACATCCTGATCGAGCGCGGCGCGCCCGCCAGTCAGGTGGTGGTGGCCCAGCGTCAGGCACTGCTCGCCGAGCGAATCCTCGGCGCCATCAACAAGATCCTCACCGGCGACGAAGCCGCTGTGCAGGCTGCCGACAGCTTTGGTCGCGACGCCAGCCTGTTCGGCCGGGTGCTCAAGGCCATGCGTGAAGGCAATGCCTCCATGGGCATCACCAAGATCACCGACCCCGAGGCGGTCGGCCGCCTCAACGAAGCCAACAAGCTGTTCGAATTCGTCTCCGGCAACGTCGACGAGATTCTCGCCACCTCACCCGAGCTGCTGCAGATCCGTTCCGCCGTGGGCCTGATCTATCGCGGCTCCCAGGCGCTGCTCGGTTCCGCCTCCGACCTCAGTGGCAGTTATGCCTCCCTGGCCCAGAGCCGCAAGATCAACACCGTGGGCAGCTACCTGCTGGTGTTCATCGCCCTCGGCGCCATCCTCTGCATCGGCTATATCCTGGTCCGCGACACCCGCCGCCGCCTGGCCGAGACCGACGAGAAGAACCAGCGCAACCAGACCGCCATTCTGCGCCTGCTGGACGAGATCGCCGACCTGGCCGACGGTGACCTGACCGTGCAGGCCACGGTGACCGAAGACTTCACCGGCGCCATCGCCGACTCCATCAACTACTCCATCGACCAGCTGCGCGAACTGGTGGAAACCATCAACCAGACCGCTGTCCAGGTGGCCGCCGCCGCCCAGGAGTCCCAGGACACCGCCACGGTGCTGGCCGAGGCCTCGGAACACCAGGCCCAGGAAATCGCCGGGGCTTCCGCGGCGATCAACGAGATGGCCGTGTCCATCGACCAGGTATCCACCAACGCCTCCGAATCCACCGCGGTGGCGGAGCGCTCCGTGGCCATTGCCAACAAGGGCAACCAGGTCGTGCACAACACCATCATCGGCATGGACAGCATTCGCGAGCAGATCCAGGACACCGCCAAGCGGATCAAGCGCCTGGGCGAATCGTCCCAGGAGATCGGCGACATCGTCGGCCTGATCAACGACATCGCCGACCAGACCAACATCCTGGCCCTGAACGCCGCCATCCAGGCCTCCATGGCCGGTGACGCCGGCCGCGGCTTCGCCGTGGTCGCCGACGAGGTCCAGCGCCTCGCCGAGCGTTCCTCGGGCGCCACCAAGCAGATCGAGGCCCTGGTCAAGGCGATCCAGACCGACACCAACGAAGCGGTCATCTCCATGGAGCAGACCACCTCGGAAGTGGTACGCGGGGCCGCCCTGGCCCAGGACGCCGGTGTGGCCCTGGAAGAGATCGAGAAGGTTTCCCAGAGCCTGGCCGGGCTGATTCAGAACATCTCCAACGCCGCGCGCCAGCAGTCCTCGTCCGCCAGCCACATCTCCAGCACCATGAACGTGATTCAGGAGATCACCTCGCAGACCTCGACCGGTACCACCGCCACCGCGCGCAGCATCGGCGAGCTGGCCAAGCTGGCCAGCGAGATGCGGCGTTCGGTTTCGGGCTTCAATCTGCCGAACGAGCAGCCGCTGGGCTGAACACAGCGGCCACATCGTGGTGTGGCGAGGGGGAGACGGGGTGGGGGAGTCGAGTTGGGCGTTGCGCCGTGCTCCCGAGCTGCCGGATGCGGACTTCGAGCGTTGGCGACAGTTGCTGGAAACCCGCGCCGGCATGGTGCTGGACGATCGCCAGCGCAGCTTTCTGCAGATCCAGCTGGCCGCGCGCATGCGCGAACTGACGATCGCGGACTACGACAGCTACTACCAGGTCGTCTGCGCCGGCATCGGCGGGCGCATCGAATGGGTTCGGCTGCTCGACCGCCTGACCATCCAGGCCACCCGCTTCTTTCGCCATCCGCCGTCCTTCGCGCTGCTGGAAACCTATGTGAACGAGTTCGCCAAGACCGCCGAGGGCGATAGCCTGACCCTCTGGAGCCTGGGGTGTGCCAGTGGCGAGGAAGCCTTTTCGATGGCCATCAGCACCGCCGAAGTGCTCACGCGGCAGACGCGCCCGCTGACGTTCGCCCTGACCGGTACCGACATCAGCAGCGAAGCCCTGCGCCAGGCGCGGCAGGGCACCTACAGCCTGCAGCGCCTGGCCGGGGTGCCGCCCGCCCTGCGCGAGCGGTATTTTCGTCCGCGCAGCGATGGCAACTTCGAGGTCGCCGCCGGCTTGATGGAGCGACTGTGCTTTGCCCGGCTCAATGTGCTGGAACTGGGCCAGGCCCCCTTGCAGGGGCTCAACGTCATTTTTTGTCAGAACTTGCTGATTTATTTCCGCCGCTGGCTGCGTCGAGACCTGCTCAACCAGCTGGTCCAGCGGCTTGCACCGGGTGGGCTCTTGGTCCTGGGTGTCGGTGAGGTGAGCAATTGGAGCCACCCGCAACTGATACCCGTCGATCATCCCGAAGTCCTGGCGTTCACCCGCCAGCTGGACCACCCGGCATGACAGGAGCCGAGATGATCGATCGACACGACTACGTAGCCCTCGAGTGGGTCAAGGGAGAGATCGCCGAAACCTTGCAGCAGGCCCGCAAGGCGCTCGAGGCGTTCGTCGACAACCCGCACGACCGTAGCCGCCTGGGTTTTTGTCGGACCTATGTGCATCAGGTCTACGGCACCTTGCAGATGGTGGAGTTCTACGGCGCCGCGCTGCTCGCCGAAGAGATGGAGCTGTTGCTGCAGGCCCTCCATGAAGAGCGGGTGAACAGCTCCGACGAGGCGCTGGAAGTGCTGATGCAGGCCATCCTGCAGGTACCGCCCTATCTGGATCGGGTTCTTGAAGCCCGCCGCGATCTGCCTCTGGCCATCCTGCCACTCCTCAACGACCTGCGTTCGGCGCGCGGCGAGAAGCTGCTCTCCGAGACCAGCCTGTTCTCTCCGGATCTCTCCGCCACGCCGCTGTCGCTGAGCGACGCCGAACTGGCCGACCGCGCCGCGCCGGACTGGCTGCCGCGCTTGCGCAAGTTGCGCCAGGCGCTGCAGGGCGCCCAGGTCGGGCTGTTCCGCGACCGCGATGTCCAGCTGCACCTGGATTACCTGCTGCGGGTGTTCGAGCGCCTGGACCAGCTCTGCGCCGGTTCGCCCTTTGGCGCACTCTGGCCGGTGGCGGCAGGCCTCACCGAATTGCTGCAGGCCGGCGAGCTGGACAACAGCAGTTCGATCCGCGGCCTGTTGCGGCAACTGGATCGCGAACTCAAGCGACTCATCAGCGATGGGGTGACCACCCTCAACCAGCCGGCGCCGGCCGATCTGCTGAAGAATCTGCTGTTCTACCTGGCCAAGGCGCCGGTGCAGAGTCCGCGCATCGCCGCGCTCAAGGCGCACTATCGCCTCGACGAGGCCCTGCCGGATGCCGAGCTGGTGGGCTTCGAGCGCTCGCGCATCGTCGGTCCGGATCGCGAAGCCATGCGCTCGGTGGTGACTGCGCTGTGCGAAGAGCTGGTGCAGATCAAGGACAGCCTGGACCTGTTCGTGCGCAGCGATCGCCAGCAGCCCGCCAGCCTGCGCGGGCTGCTGGCGCCGCTCAAGCAGATCGCCGATACCCTGGCGGTGCTGGGCTTCGGTCAGCCGCGCAAGGTGGTGCTCGAGCAGCACGAAGCCGTCGCCGAACTGGCCGATGGCGTGCGCGAGGCCAGCGACGCCGCCTTGATGGATATCGCCGGGGCGCTGCTCTATGTCGAAGCCACCCTGGCCGGCATGGTCAGCGGCAACGAGGTGGGTGATGCCGAAGAGAGCCGCTTGCCCACCACCGATATCGATCAGCTGCATCGGGTGGTGGTGCGCGAGGCGCGCAATGGCCTGGAGCAATCCAAGGACGCCATCATCGAGTTCATCGCCTCCCAGTGGAACCATGTCCACCTGGAGTCGGTGCCCCTGTTGCTGACCCAGGTCCGCGGCGGCCTGGCGATGATCCCGCTGGAGCGGGCCGCGGCCCAGGTGCAGGCGGCCAACGACTATATCTGCCAGCAGCTGCTGGGCAAGCAGGCCGTGCCGGACTGGCAGAGCCTGGACACCCTTGCCGACGCCATCACCAGCGTCGAGTACTACCTGGAGCGCCTGGCGGAAGATCCCTCCACGCCCCACGACATGATCCTCGACATCGCCGACGAGAGTCTCATCGCCCTCGGCTATCCGCCCAGGGCGGCTGGCGACGGCGAGGCGGCGGCAGCGCCCCTGGCCTCCGGTGAGGTCGCGCCGCCGGCTCTGGATCTGCCGGAAGACCAGCCCCTGGTTGCCGAACCGGTGACCGAAGAGGCGCTGGAATTTACCGCGCTGCCGGTCGAGGAACATGTATACGCCGGCGAAGCTTCGCCGGCCGAGTTCGAGTCAATCGCAGCGGAAGCGCCGCTGACCGCCGATCTTCTGGAGGCAGACGCGGCGGCCGAGGGGGCGGATGACGAGCCGCTCGGCGAGACCGCGCCCGCGCATGACGAACCCGAGGCGCTGCTGGCCGACAGCGAGGCGGACAGCCTGTCGCTGGCGACCGCCGATGCCGATGCCGATGTGATCGCCGAGGTATTGGCCGCGCCGGTCAGTCCCATCAACCCCCCGGCAGCGCAGGTGCCGCACGCGCTGCTGCCGCCCGCCGCCGACGCCGAGCCGGTCGAGGACGAACTGCGCGAGGTCTTTATCGAAGAGGCCGGCGAGGTCCAGGCGGAGCTGGAACGCTTGCTGCCGATCTGGGAGGCCGAGCCCGAGCAGCGCACCGCCCTGAGTGAATTGCGGCGCAATTTTCACACCCTCAAGGGCAGTGGCCGCATGGTCCAGGCACTGGTCATCGGCGAATTGGCCTGGGCCCTGGAAAATCTGTTCAATCGCCGGCTGGACCACAGCGTCGCCCACAGCACCGCCCTGCAGACGGTGGTCGAGCAGACCTGCGCCCTGCTGCCGGAGCTGGTCGAGGAGTACGCCGAAAATCGTCAGCGGCAGCGCGACGACGTCGACTGGCTGGCCCACGCCGCTCATGCGCTGGCCCGTAACGAAGCCTTGCCCGAGCGTACCTCACCGGGCAGCGCAGCCGCCTCCGCGCCGGCGACGCTCCCCGAAGCGGAGGTGCTTGAGCCTGAGGTCGCGGCACCCGTCGCCGCCGAAGCCGATACCCAGCTGCTGGATATCTTCCGCACCGAGGCCCAGGCGCACCTGGAAACCGTGCGCCGCTTTCTCGAGCAGTCCGAAGCCGGCAGTGCCCAGCCGGTCTCCGACAATCTGTTGCGTGCCCTGCACACCCTCAAGGGCAGTGCCCATATGGCGGGCAGTTCGCCGATGGCCGAGCTGGCGTCCGCGCTGGAACGGCTGGCCAAGGAATACAAGCTCGCCCATATCGCCTTCGCCGAACCCGAGTGCGCCTTGCTGGCCCGGGGTGCCGAGTTGCTGGAGCAGCGCCTGGGCGAACTCGACGAAGGGGCGCTGGCAACGCCGCTGGCAGGCGCGCCGGACGTCATCTCGTCCTGCGAAGCGCTGCTGGAGGAGCTGGATCCCCAGTTGCCGCTGCCCGAGGCACCGCTGCCGGAGCAGCGTGACATCCTGCGGCTGACCGATTTCCTCATGCCCGGAATGGACCTGTTGCTGGAGGCCGATGAGCGCCTGCATGCCTGGCGGACCGGTGGTGACCAGGCGGCCTGCGCGGATCTGCTGGCCGAGCGGCTGAATACCTTTGCCGATGGGGCCGCCCGGGTCGGGCTGGCCGATGTCGAGCAACTTGCTGAAGCGCTACAGGTAGTCTATGCCGCCGCGGCGAGCGGCTCGCTGCCCGCCGACGACGCCTTCTTCCGCGAAGCGGCAGAGGCCCAGGAAGCCCTGATCAGCATGCTCAACCAACTGGCCGGTGGCATGCGGGCCACGCCGAGCGAAGAGCGGATCCAGGGCCTGCGCGGCCTGCTGGCCGGCATTCTCGCCGGGTTGCCCATGGCGGCCACCAACCTGCTGGCCGAGCCCGAACCCGAAGAGCTTTTCGATCCGGCAACGGCCACGCTGGTCGCACCCGAGCTGGCGCTGGACGTCGAATTGCCCGCCGAAGCCGAAGCCGAAGCCGAAGCCGAAGCCGAAGCCGAAGCCGAAGCCGAAGCCGAAGCCGAAGCCGAGCCTGAGCTGGAGTCGCTGGATCAGCCGGAAGAGCTGCTGCCACCTTTGGTGGACAGCGAGCCGGCGGATGCCGTCGAGGTCGAGCCCGAGGCTGCCGAGCCCGTCGATCCGGAGATGCAGCTGATCTTCCTCGAGGAAGCCCAGGATCTGCTGGACAGCGCCGACCGGGCCCTGAAGCGTTGGCTGGTGGAGCCGCAGCAGCGCTTCCACCTTGGCACCCTGCAGCGCGATCTGCATACCCTCAAGGGCGGCGCCCATCTCGCCGGGGTGATGCCGGTCGCGCGTCTGGCGACGGAGCTGGACGCCATCTACGAAGGCCTGCTCGATGGCCGTCTCGCCGGTGGCGCCGAACTGGGCAACCCCCTGCGTGACGCCCATGGCTGCCTCGCCGCGCAGCTCGAAGAGCTGGCGGCGGGTGACCCGGTCAGTGAGCATGGCGAGCAGGTCGAGCGCCTGCAGCGCATCCGTACCGGCCATCTCGATGAACGGCTGGGGTCGGACGCCGCCGGGTCTACCCCAGGCGAGTTTGAGCTCGGCGAAGCCATCGCGGACCAGCCGACGGCTGCGGAGTCGTCGCTGTGTGCGCCGACGCCCCTGGCCGCCGCGCCGGAGTCGGACGAGGGACCCGACGCCGAGTTGCTGGCCATCTACATCGAAGAGAGTCGCGACCTGCTCGACAGCATGGCGAACTCGCTGCGCGCCTGGGAAGCCGAACCGCACAACAGTCTCGAACTGGAATCCCTGCTGCGCGACCTGCATACCCTCAAGGGCGGTGCGCGCCTGGCCGAGGTGGATGCCATCGGCGATCTGGCCCATGCCCTGGAGGCCTTCTACGAGGGTCTGGCGCGGGGAAGGATCAAGCCCGGTGCCGACCTGGGCAGTCTGCTGCAGCGCTGCCACGATCGTCTGCACGAACAACTCGAAGCCCTGGCCCAGGGGCAGGCTTCGGCGCCGGCTGGCGACCTGATCGAGGCCTTGCGTGACTACCGCGGCGAGCCGCTGGCGGCCGGCGTGACGGCCGCGCCCGTGGTTGCCGCACCGGTCTTCGACGCCGACACCGATGCGGAAATCCTCGAAATCTTCATGGAGGAAGCCCAGGACCTGCTGGTCAGCATGGACGAGGCCCTGGCGAACTGGCCGGCCGCGCCCGACGTGGCGGTGGACGAGTTGCTGCGCTGCCTGCATACCCTCAAGGGTGGTGCGCGCCTGGCCGGTCTGCACGGCCTGGGTGAGCAGGCCCATGAGCTGGAACAGCAACTGGCGGAATTGCGCTCGCTCGCCGTGGGATTGAGCGAGGACGATCGCGAGCGGGTACGCGCCCTGGCGACCCAGGGGGTCGACGGACTGCAGCTGGCGGTCGCCCAGCTGGCACTACCGGCCGCCGCTCCGGCGAGTACGTCCCCGGTGCCGGTCGAGACGGCCGAAGCCGAAGCCGAAGCCGAAGCCGAAGCCGAAGTCGCGATCGAGTCTGATCTGCCGGCGGCCGCGGACCTGGCCGGGGATGACGAGACGCCAGGCCCAGACGCCGAGTCCGGCGTCGCGAGCCCGTTCGCCGCATCGCCTGAGCCGACCAGTACCACGGCACCGGTCATGGTGGCGGCCGAGACGCCTGCGCCAGCGGCTGCGCCGCTGCCGTTCGTGCAGCGCCTGCAGCAGGTCCGCCAGCAGGCGGCGCAGCGGCGCTCTTCCCAGGAACTGGTGCGGGTACCGGCCGCGTTGCTGGAACAGCTGGTCAACCTGGCGGGCGAGACCTCGATCTTCCGCGGCCGCGTCGAACAGCAGGTCAGCGACATCGGTACCACCCTCGGCGAGATGGAAGCCACCATCGAGCGGGTCCGCGATCAGCTGCGCCGGCTGGATACCGAGACCCAGGCGCAGATCATCAGTCGCCACCACGAAGACGTGGATCGCGCCGGCTACGAGGATTTCGACCCCCTGGAGCTGGATCGCTATTCCCAGCTGCAGCAGCTGTCCCGGGCGCTGTTCGAATCGGCTTCCGACCTCCTGGATCTGAAGAACACCCTGGGCCAGCGCAATCGCGATGCCGAGACCCTGCTGCTGCAACAGGCGCGGGTCAACACCGAGTTGCAGGAAAGCCTCATGCAGACCCGCATGGTGCCTTTCGAGCGCATGGTGCCGCGACTGCACCGGGTGGTACGCCAGGTCAGCGCCGAACTGGACAAGCCGATCGAGCTGCGCGTCGACAACGCCGAAGGCGAGCTGGACCGCACGGTGCTGGAGCGGATCATTCCGCCGCTGGAGCACATGCTGCGCAACGCCATCGACCACGGGGTCGAGGACGCCGCCGGGCGCCAGCGCGCCGGCAAACCGGCCGAGGGCGTGATCAGCCTGGATCTGCGCCGTGAAGGCGGCGACATCATCCTGACCCTGGCCGATGACGGCCGGGGCATCGACCTGGCCGCGGTGCGCCGCAAGGCCATCGAGCGCGGCCTGATGGCGGAGGACGCGCAACTCACCGATCAGGAC
Source organism: Pseudomonas sp. SORGH_AS_0199 (assembly GCF_031453735.1). Classification (NCBI taxonomy): domain Bacteria; kingdom Pseudomonadati; phylum Pseudomonadota; class Gammaproteobacteria; order Pseudomonadales; family Pseudomonadaceae; genus Pseudomonas; species Pseudomonas sp. SORGH_AS_0199. The sequence continues at coordinate 4,821,003 of NZ_JAVJAE010000001.1, read as the reverse complement.
CTGCTGCAGTTCATCCTCGAATCCGGCTTCTCCACGGCGCCGACCGTCACCCAGATTTCCGGGCGGGGCGTGGGCATGGACGTGGTGCACCAGGAGGTGAAGCAACTCGGCGGCAACATGGACATCCACAGCGTGGCGGGCGAGGGGACGCGCTTCACCATCCGCCTGCCGTTCACCGTGTCGGTGAACCGCGCGCTCATGGTGCATGCCGGCGATGACCTCTATGCCGTGCCGCTGAACACCATCGAGGGTATCGTGCGGGTGACCGCGGCCGATCTCGAGCGCTATTACCGCCCGGGGGCGACGACCTTCGAATACGGCGGCCAGCACTATGACCTGCGCTACCTGGGCCATCTGCTCAACAACGGCCAGCAGCCCAAGCTGAGCGGCCAGAGCCTGCCGCTGCCGGTAGTGCTGGTGCGTTCCGCCGAATACGCGGTCGCCGTGCAGGTGGATGCGGTGGCCGGCTCGCGGGAGATCGTGGTGAAGAGCCTCGGTCCGCAATTCGCCGGGGTACCGGGCCTGTCCGGTGCCACCCTGCTGGGGGACGGGCGCGTGGTGGTGATTCTCGACCTGCTGGCGATGATCCGCAGCCAGCGCGCCAGCGGCGAAGAGCTCGCCCGGCTGGCGCAGGGCCCGGCCACGGTGGCCGAGGTCACCCGGCCGGCGCTGGTCATGGTGGTGGACGATTCGGTCACGGTGCGCAAGGTCACCAGCCGCCTGCTGGAACGCCACGGCATGGAAGTCTTCACCGCCAAGGACGGGGTGGATGCCATCGCCCAGTTGCAGGAGCGGCAGCCGGACATCCTGCTGCTGGACATCGAGATGCCACGCATGGACGGCTTCGAGGTGGCGACCCTGGTGCGCCATGACCCGCGCCTCAAGGACCTGCCGATCGTGATGATCACCTCCCGAACCGGGGAAAAGCACCGCGAGCGGGCGCTGAGCCTGGGCGTGAACGAATACCTGGGCAAGCCCTACCAGGAGAGCGAACTCCTGGCCCACATCCATCGGTTGGTCAGGCAAGATGACTGAGATGCACACCGCCCGCGTCGCCATCCTGGCCGACAGTCCGCTGCAGCGCCACGTGCTGCAGCAGGTGCTGGCCGACAATGGCTATCACGTCGTCCTCAACAGCGATCCGGAGCGCTTCGACGAAGCGGCCTGGCCCACGGTCGCGACCGACCTGTGGCTGATCGACCTGAGCCAGACGGAGGAGTCGCCACTGGTGGACGCGCTGCTGGAGGGGGCCGAGGTGCCCATCCTGTTCGGCGAAGGCCAGGCTCCCGAGCGTTTCACCGACCCCTTCACCCAGTGGGAAAAGCGCCTGATCGGCAAGCTCAAGCGGCTGATCGGCGATCCGGTGGCGGCGGTCGGCCCGGCCCTGGAAACCCTGCTGCAGGACCAGCCGCGACCGCCGCGCCTGACCCTGCCGGAACCCCTGGCCAATCTGCCGCTGCCAGCCGGCGATCCGGCCCCCGAGGTCTGGTTGCTGGCCGCGTCCCTGGGCGGTCCGGCGGCGGTGAAGGCCTTTCTCGATGCCCTGCCGGGCGGTCTGCCGGTCGGCTTCCTCTATGCCCAGCACATCGGCGACGGCTTTGCCGCCAGCCTGCTGCGCGCGGTCGGCCGGCACAGCCAATGGCATATCCAGGGCGCGCGCCCGGGTGAGCCGGTACGCTGCGGCGAGGTGGTGGTGGTGCCGACCCAGCAGGAGCTGACCTTTCGCGCCTCTGGTGCCCTGGACATCGTCGAGCGCGCCTGGCCCGAGCCCTATACGCCGTCGATCAGCCAGATGATGCTCAATCTGGCGCAGCACTTCGGCGCGCGCTGTGGGGTCATCGTCTTCAGCGGCATGGGCAACGACGGCACCGCTTCGGCGCCCTATGTGCGGCGTCGCGGTGGCACGCTCTGGACCCAGTCGGCGAGCACCTGCATCGCCCCGAGCATGCCGGAAAGCCTGCGCGAATCGGGTCTTGCGACCCTTACCGCCGATCCCCGCGGCCTGGCCGAAGCCCTGGTGGCGCGCCTGGCCGAGCAGCGAAGCTAAAGGAATTCCCCATGTCGACCGCCGCTCCCGCCGAACACCTGACCGGTCTGCTGCTGACCCTGGCCGATCGTACCCTGCTGCTGCCCAACGCGGCGGTCGCCGAGCTGGTGCCCTGTCGCGAGATCCGGCCGCTGCCGGTGCAGCCGGACTGGTGCCTGGGCCAGGTCGCCTGGCGCGATCTGCGCCTGCCGCTGATCAGTTTCGAAGCGCTGTCCAGCGGCAGTGCCGCGCAATTCGATGGCGATCGCCATGCGCGGGTGGCCATCCTCAACGCCCTGGGTGGGCGTGAGCGGGTGCGCTTCCTGGCGCTGCTGATCCGCAGCATTCCGCGCTCGTTGCGCATCACCCCGGAGCTGGTCGCCGCCGAGGTGCCCCTGGCCGCCCTGGAGCTGGGCGCCGTGGCCTACGAAGGCGGCACGGCGCGCATTCCCGATCTGATCGGCGTAGAAGAACGGCTGGCCGCTGCTGGTGTGTTCTAGGACTGCCGGGTGAGGCGCATCTTGCCGTTTTCATCCAGGCTGACAGCGACTCCGCGGTAATCCGCCAGGGTCGGCAGCCCCAGGTCCAGCGGCTGGCGATGGGTCGCGGTGATGGCCACGGCATCGGCGCCGGCCGCCTTGGCCGCGGCAAAGCCGGCGTGGGCATCCTCGAACACCAGGCAGTCGCCGATCGCCACTCCCAGCTTGCGCGCACCCGCCAGGAAGCAGTCCGGCGCGGGCTTGCCCTGGGTGACGTCTTCGGCGCAGATCATCACCGGCGGCAGGGCCATGCCGGCCGCGGCGAGCCGCACTTCCGCCAGCCGGCGCGAGGCCGAGGTGACCAGCGCCCAGCTGCCGGTTGGCAGACTGGCGAGGAAGGCCGCCGCGCCGGGGATTTCCTGGATGTCGGCGACGTCGGCGATCTCCAGTTCGGTGATGGCGCGGGTCTCGGCGTCGATGTCCGCGCCCGCCGGAGCGAAGCGTTGCACCGTTTCCACGGCCCGCACTCCGTGCATCACGGCGAGGACGTCCGCCGGATCGAGGCCGTGGCCGAGTGCCCAGGTGCTCCAGGCGCGTTCGGCGGAGGCCACGCTGGTGAGCAGGGTGCCGTCCATGTCGAACAGGAAGGCGGCGTAGGGGCGAGAGGGCAGGGTCATCCGGGGCTCCAAAACTATCCGTGGGGAAGGGACGGACCGCCGTGGGCAGCGGCCCGCGGGCAGATCAGGGGGTCTGGAAATCACCCCAGAGTTGCTGGGCCACACTCAGGGCCACCACCGGGGCGGTCTCGGTGCGCAGCACCCGCGGTCCCAGGCGGGCCGGCTGGAAACCAGCGGCGCGGGCGGCCGTGACTTCGGCCTCGCTCAGGCCGCCTTCCGGGCCGATCAGCAGGGCCAGGCGGGTGGGGCGGGCATGGCTTTCCAGAGGCTCCGCCACCGGGTGCAGGACCAGCTTGAGATCGGCGTCCAGCCCGGCCTGCCAGTCGGCCAGCAGCTGCGGCGGATGGATCAGCGGCACCGTGGAGCGACCGCACTGTTCGCAGGCGCTGATGGCGACCTGGCGCCAGTGCTGCAGGCGCTTGTCGGCGCGTTCATCCTTGAGGCGCACCTCGCAGCGTTCGCTGACCAGCGGGGTGATCTCGGCCACGCCCAGTTCGGTGGCCTTCTGGATCGCCCAGTCCATGCGCTCGCCGCGGGACAGGCCCTGGCCGAGGTGGATGCGCAGCGGCGAATCGGGTTGGCCGGGCAGTTCCTCGGTCAGCTCGACGCTGAGGGTCTTCTTGCCCACCGCGGTGACCTGGCCGAGGTATTCGCGGCCGCTGCCGTCGAACAATTGCATGGCATCCCCCGGCGCCAGGCGCAGCACGCGGCCCAGGTAGTGGGCCTGAGCCTCGGGCAGGTCGAGGTGGCCGAGGGCCAGGGGCAGGTCGAGGTGGCAGCGGGTTAGACGCATGGCGGACTCCAGATCAGCCGGGATCGCGGTGGTTGGGGTGCAGGTCGCTCAGGGCGACGCTGACCGAGGTGCGGGTGGCAAGCTCGATGCCTTCGCTCGCCACCTCGGCGAGGAAGTCGATCTGCTCGGGGGTGATGACATAGGGCGGCAGGAAGTAGACCACGTTGCCCAGGGGTCGCAACAGGGCGCCACGGGAGAGGGCGTGCTGATAGACGGCGAGACCGCGGCGCTCCTGCCAGGGGTAGGGCGTACGGCGGGCCTTGTCGGCGCTCATCTCGATGGCCAGGGCCATGCCGGTCTGGCGCACCTCGCCCACGTGGGGATGAACGACCAGGTGCGCGGTGGCCTCGGCCATGCGCCGGGCCAGGGGCTTGTTGGCCTCGATGACGTCGTCCTGGGCGAAGATGTCCAGGGTCGCCAGGGCGGCGGCGCAGGCCAGCGGATTGCCGGTGTAGCTGTGGGAATGCAGGAAGGCGCGCAGGGTGTGGTAGTCGTCGTAGAAGGCCTGGTAGACCGCATCGGTGGTGAGGCAGGCGGCCAGCGGCAGGTAGCCGCCGGTGAGGGCCTTGGACAGGCAGAGGAAATCCGGACGGATGCCGGCCTGCTCGCAGGCGAACATCGTCCCGGTGCGACCGAAGCCCACGGCGATCTCGTCGTGGATCAGGTGCACGCCATAGCGATCGCAGGCCTCGCGCAGGAGGCGCAGATAGACCGGGTGGTACATGCGCATGCCGGTGGCGCCCTGGATCAGCGGCTCGACGATGACCGCGGCGACGCTGGCGTGGTGCTCGGCCAGGGTGCGCTCCATGTGCGCGAACATCTGCCGCGAATGCGCTTCCCAGTCCATGCCCTCGGGGCGCAGGTAGCAATCGGGACTGGGCACCTTGAGGGTGTCCAGCAAGAGACCCTGGTAGGTCTCGGTGAACAGCGCCACGTCACCCACCGACATGGCCGCGACCGTCTCGCCGTGGTAGCTGTTGGTCAGGGTGACGAAGCGGCGCTTTTCCGGCTGGCCCACGTTGCGCCAGTAGTGGTAGCTCATCTTCAAGGCCACCTCGATGCACGAGGAGCCGTTGTCGGCATAGAACACCCGGTCGAGGCCGGCCGGGGTCAGGGCGACCAGGCGCTCGGACAGTTCGATCACCGGCTGGTGGCTGAAGCCGGCGAGGATGACGTGCTCCAGCTGGTCGACCTGGGCCTTGATGCGCTCGTTGATGCGCGGATTGGCGTGGCCGAAGACATTGACCCACCAGGAACTGACGGCATCCAGGTAGCGCTTGCCGTCGAAGTCCTCCAGCCAGACGCCTTCGCCACGGCGGATCGGGATCACCGGCAGCTGCTCGTGATCCTTCATCTGGGTGCAGGGGTGCCAGAGCACCTCCAGGTCACGGCGCATCCAGTCGTGATTGGTCATTGGCGTCTCCTGGCGGCGGGCCCGGCGATAAAAAGGGGGCGCAAGCCTAAGCCAGGGCGCGCGACGGGAGCAAGGCGCGGGCCGATTGCCGGTCATGGCGCCGTCTGGTTGCCCCGGGGCCGCTGGCGTATGCTGCGCCACCGCCGTTTCCCGGTCCCAGGAGTCTAGAAAAGATGTCGTCGCGTTGGACAGGTTTTACCGTCTGCTTGGCAGCCGGCGTATTCGCTACCAGCCTGAGCGCAGGCGCTGCCGAGAAGGCCCATAAAGAGACGCACAAGGCGCCGGAAAAGGCTACCGCGGCACCCGTAGCGCCCAGTGGTCCCTCGGTGATCGTGGTCGGTGCCGGCATGGCCGGTCTGGCCTCGGCCTATGAACTGCAGCAGGCCGGCTGGAACGTGACCCTGCTGGAAGCCGGCGCGCGCGTCGGCGGTCGTTCCGGTCTCGCCTCCAGCGAATGGATCGGCGACACCAAGGCCCAGCCGGTGCTCAACCACTACCTGGACACCTTCAAGCTCAAGACCGTGGACGCGCCGTCCTTCGTGCGCACCCCGGGCTATCTGATCGAAGGCCAGTACTTTTCCCAGGAAGACCTGGCGCAGAAGATGCCGGCCGTGGCCGATGCCCTCAAACGCGTCGACAAGTCCCTGGACGATCTGGCTGCCGCCATCAGCGATCCGCTGCAGCCGACCGCCACCCCGACCCTGCACGCCCTCGACCAGATCAACGCCGCCACCTGGCTGGACAAGCAGAATCTGCCGCCGGTGGCGCGCCAGCTGATCAACCAGCGCATCCGCGTCCGCTACGACGAGCCCTCGCGGCTGTCGCTGCTCTATCTGGCCCAGCAGACCCGCGTCTATCGCGGCGTCGACGACAAGGACCTGCGCGCCTCCCGTCTGCCCGGTGGCAGCGAGGTGCTGGCCCAGGCCTTCGTCAAGCAGATCAAGACGATCAAGACTGACAACAAGGTCTCCAGCATCGTCCAGGACAAGGATGGTGTCGTGGTCAAGGCCGGTGCCACCGGCTACAAGGCCGACTACGTGGTGATGGCGGTGCCGCTGCGCGCCCTCGGCCAGGTGCAGATGACCCCGGCGCTGGATGCTACCCAGCAGGCGGCGATCAAGGGCACCACCTATGGCTGGCGCGACCAGATCCTGCTCAAGTTCAAGACCCCGGTGTGGGACAGCAAGTCGCGCATGAGCGGCGAGATCTACAGCGACCAGGGCCTGGGCATGCTGTGGGTGGAGCCGGACGTCAAGGGCGGCGCCAATGTGCTGGTTAACCTGGCCGGTGACAGCGCGCGTCTGGTGCAGGCCTTTGGCGACAAGCAGATGGTCGATCAGGTGCTGATCCGCTTCCACGCCTTCTACCCCAAGGCGCGGGGTGCCTTCTCCGGCTACGAAGTCCGTCGCTACAGCCGCGATCCGGGCGTGGGCGGTGCCTATCTGGCCTATGGTCCGGGCCAGATCACCCGCTACTGGCGGCTGTGGGAAAAGCCCGCCGGCCGGGTGATCTTCGCTGGCGAGCACACCGATCCGCTGCATCCGGGCACCCTGGAAGGCGCCCTGGCCAGCGGTCAGCGCGCTGCCGGTCAGGTCCGCGATCTCAAGGCCGGCAAGGCCGTGGTGCCGGTCGTGGCCAGTGCCAAGACCGCTGCCCAGCCGGCTGCTGCGCCCAAGGCCGCCGCCGCTGCGACGGCCAAGGACAGTGGCGAGCACGGCTTCTTCTGGAAGCTGTTCCACTGGTCGTTCTGATCCCTGCCTGAGCCCGGGCGCTGCCATCGCGCAGCGTCTGGGTCGGAGCGGACGGGGCCTTCGCGCGCCGTCCGATCCATCGATTCCTTCGATATTGATTCGATACTTTTTCCGCTTTCCATCGATACGTTTGCGGCTAGGCTTAGGCAAAGCTTTTTCAGGAGAGAAAAGCGATGCACTGGCGCAACGATGGCCTTCGCTACGGTCTGGTAAGTCTGGTTCTGCATTGGGTCATGGCCCTGGCGATCGTCGCCATGTTCGCCTCCGGCCTGTGGATGCGCACCCTGGACTACTACGACACCTGGTACCACACCGCCCCCGAACTGCATAAGAGCGCCGGCATCCTCTTGCTGATCGCCCTGGTGCTGCGCCTGCTCTGGCGCCTGGTCAGTCCGCCGCCGCCGGTGGAGGGCAGCCCCCTGGTGCGCCGCGCCGCCGGTGCCGGGCACTTCCTGCTCTATGGGCTGATGCTCAGCGTCATGGTGGCCGGCTATCTGATCTCCACCGCCGATGGCGTGGCCATCGATGTCTTCGGCTGGTTCAAGGTTCCGGCGACCCTGAGCGGCCTGCCGGATCAGGCCGATACCGCCGGCAAGATCCACCTCTGGTTCGCCTGGACGCTGATCGTCCTGGCCGGTCTGCACGTGGTGGCCGCGCTCAAGCACCATTTCGTCGACCGCGACGGCACCCTGGTCCGCATGCTCGGTCGGGTCCACACTCCTTCCTGATGTTCGCTTCCCACCACCACCTGGAGCTCCATCCAATGCTGAAGAAAACCGTTGCCGCCCTGGCCCTGGGTACCGCTCTGCTGGGCGCTGGCCAGGCCATGGCCGCCGACTACAAGATCGACAAGCAGGGCCAGCACGCCTTCATCCAGTTCCGCATCCAGCACCTGGGCTACAGCTGGCTGTACGGCACCTTCAAGGACTTCGACGGCAACTTCAGCTTCGATGCCAAGGATCCGTCCGCCGACAAGGTCAAGGTGACCATCAACACCGACAGCGTCGACACCAACCACGCCGAGCGTGACAAGCACCTGCGCAGCGCCGACTTCCTCAACGTCGCCGCCCATCCCCAGGCCAGCTTCGAATCGACCAAGGTCACTCCCACCGGCGATGGCACCGCCGACGTCACCGGCAACCTGACCCTGAACGGCGTGACCAAGCCGGTCACCATCAAGGCCCACTTCATGGGCGAGGGCAAGGACCCGTGGGGTGGCTACCGCGCCGGCTTCGAGGGCACCACCACCCTCAAGCTCAAGGACTTCAACATCCAGAAGGACCTCGGCCCGAAATCCCAGGAAGTGGAATTCATGCTGTCCTTCGAAGGCGTGCGCCAGTAACGGGACGCCCGCAGGTTGTAACCAAAGATGCCGGATTCGTCCGGCATTTTTATGCCTGGTCGTTTTTGCCGACGAGGCGGGCGACACCGGGATTCCCCGGCAGAACTCGCCTCCCGCCTCATGGTCTGCTACCGAGGTCGGTCGCACTGGCCTGACTTCTGTCGGCATAGCCATTTTCACGAGACGTCGGAGTAGCCGGCGAGATACCCGAGTAAGGCGCTTGGGTTATTTACAAACAGTCGTGAACGTAAGTATATTTGTCTGATAATAATTCCTATGCTCGAGCCGGTGCGGATCCACAAGGCGCGCTGCGCATGCTCATTTCCCCGCTTTCAAGGACTTTTGATATGCAGATCAAGCCGGCGCATGCCTTTTTCGCTCCCGCCCTGCTGGCCGTGGCCCTGGCCCTGGGTGCCTGCGGCAAGCAGGACAACAAGGACCAGCAGCAACAGCAGCAGAAGCCCCCGGAGGTCGGGGTGGTGACGATGCAGCCTCGCACCGTCACCCTGACCGACGAATTGCCCGGGCGCACGTCCGCCTTCCGCATCGCCGAGGTGCGGCCGCAGGTGAGCGGCATCCTGCTCAAGCGCTATTTCACCGAAGGCGCCGACGTGAAGGCCGGCACCCAGCTCTATCAGATCGATCCGCGTACCTACGAGGCCAACGTCAATTCCGCCAAGGCCTCCCTGGCCCAGGCCCAGGCGACCCTGGCCTCCAACCGGCTCAAGGCCCAGCGCTATGGCGCCCTGGTCAAGGAGCAGGCGATCAGCAAGCAGGAAGCCGACGATGCGCTGTCCATGCAGCGGCAGAACGAAGCCCAGGTGGAATCGGCCAGGGCCGCGCTGCGCAACGCCGAGATCAACCTAGCCTATACCAAGGTCGCCGCGCCCATCTCCGGGCGCATCGGGCGCTCGATGATGACCGAAGGCGCCCTGGTCACCGCCGACCAGACCAGCGCCCTGACCAGCATCACCCAGCTCGATCCCATCTATGTCGACGTGACCCAGTCCGCCACCGATCTGCTGCGCCTGCGCCGCGAGCTGGACAGCGGTCAGCTGCAGAAGGTGCAGGGCGAGAACGCCGCCCAGGTCAAGCTGATGCTGGAAGACGGCACTGCCTACAGCCGTCCCGGCAAGCTCAAGTTCGCCGAGGTCTCGGTGGACCAGGGCACCGGCTCGGTGACCATCCGCGCCGAATTCCCCAACCCCGACAAGCTGCTGCTGCCCGGCATGTTCGTGCGTGCCGAGCTGCAATCCGGCGTGCGCCAGAATGCCCTGCTGGTGCCGCAACAGGGTGTGACCCGCGATCTCAAGGGCCAGCCCACCGCCATGGTGGTCAACGGCGAAGGCAAGGTCGAGCAGCGGATCCTCAAGACCGAGCGCACCGTCGGCGCCGAATGGCTGGTCACCGACGGCCTCAAGGCGGGTGACAAGGTCATCACCGAAGGTCTGCAGAAGATCAAGCCGGGTGCCACCGTCACCACCAAGCCGGCGAGCAACATCGCCTCCGCCGAGCAGAAGCCGGCGGATCAGGGTCAGTAAGGGGAGCGCCTGATGTCCAAGTTCTTCATCGACCGGCCCATCTTCGCCTGGGTAATCGCCCTGGTGATCATGCTCGCCGGCATTCTGTCGATCCTCACGCTGCCGATTAACCAGTACCCGAACATCGCCGCTCCGGCGGTCTCGATCCAGGTGAGCTACCCGGGCGCCTCGGCGCAGACGGTGCAGGACACCGTGGTCCAGGTCATCGAGCAGCAGATGAACGGGATCGACAACCTCAGGTACATCTCCTCGGAGTCCAACTCCGACGGCAGCATGACCATCATCGTGACCTTCAACCAGGGCACCAATTCCGACATCGCCCAGGTCCAGGTGCAGAACAAGCTGCAGCTGGCGACGCCGCTCCTGCCGCAGGAAGTCCAGCAGCAGGGCATGCGCGTCGCCAAGTACCAGCGCAACTTCATGATGGTGGTGGGCCTGGTCTCCATGGACGGCTCCCTAACCAAGGAAGACCTGTCCAACTACATCGTCTCCAACATGCGCGATCCCATCGCGCGGACCAGCGGTGTGGGCGACTTCCAGGTATTCGGTGCCCAGTACGCCATGCGCATCTGGCTGGATCCGCAGAAGCTGGTGAAGTACCAGCTCACGCCGGTCGACGTCAGCAGCGCCATCCAGAGCCAGAACGTGCAGATCGCCTCCGGTCAGCTCGGCGGCCTGCCGGCGGTGCCGGGGCAGCAGCTCAACGCCACCATCATCGGCAAGACCCGCCTGACCAGCGTCGAGGAGTTCGGCAAGATCTTCCTCAAGGTCGACCAGAGCGGTGCCCAGGTGCGCCTGCGTGACGTGGCGCGGGTCGAGCTGGGTGGCGAGAACTACTCCATCGATGCCCAGTTCGACGGCAAGCCGGCCTCCGGCATGGCGCTGCGTCTGGCCACCGGGGCCAATGCCCTGGACACCGCCAAGGCGGTCCGCGCCACCATCGAGCGCCTCAAGCCGTTCATGCCGCCGGGCATGGAGGTGGTCTATCCCTATGACACCACCCCGGTGGTGACCGCCTCGATCCATGAGGTGGTCAAGACCCTGGGCGAGGCGATCCTGCTGGTGTTCCTGGTGATGTTCCTGTTCCTGCAGAACTTCCGGGCCACCCTGATCCCCACCATCGCCGTCCCCGTGGTGCTCCTGGGCACCTTCGCGGTGCTGCTGGCCGCCGGTTTCACCATCAACATCCTGACCATGTTCGGCATGGTGCTCGCCATCGGCCTGCTGGTGGACGATGCCATCGTGGTGGTGGAAAACGTCGAGCGGGTGATGGCCGAGGAGGGGCTCTCGCCCAAGGAGGCGACGCGCAAGTCCATGGGCCAGATCCAGGGCGCCCTGGTCGGTATCGCCCTGGTGCTGTCGGCGGTGTTCGTGCCCATGGCCTTCTTCGGCGGCTCCACCGGGGTGATCTATCGCCAGTTCTCCATCACCATCGTCTCCTCGATGGTGCTCTCGGTGCTGGTGGCGCTGATCCTGACCCCGGCGCTGTGCGCCACCCTGCTCAAGCCGGTCAAGCAGGGGCACCACGAGAAGCGCGGTTTCTTCGGCTGGTTCAACCGCAAGTTCGAGAGCGGTCAGCACCGCTACGAGCGCAGCGTGGCCGCGGTGATCCGGCACAAGGTGCCCTTCCTGCTGCTGTACCTGCTGATCGTCGGCGTCATGGTGTTCCTCTTCACCCGCATCCAGTCGTCCTTCCTGCCGGAAGAGGACCAGGGCGTGATCTTCGCCCAGGTCACCACGCCGCCGGGCTCCAGTGCCGAGCGGACGCAGAAGGTGCTCGACACCATGCGCGAGATGATGATGAAGAACGATTCGAGCGCGGTCAGCTCGATGTTCACGGTCAACGGCTTCAACTTCGCCGGTCGTGGTCAGAGCTCGGGTCTGGCGTTCATCCAGCTCAAGCCCTGGGAACAGCGCCCGGACGCCAAGGACGGCGCCAGCGCCGTGGCCGGTCGGGCCATGGGCTACCTGTCGGGCATCAAGGACGCCATCGTCTATGCCATCGTCCCGCCGGCGGTGCTGGAGCTGGGTAACGCCACCGGCTTCGACTTCTACCTGCAGGACCAGGGCGGCATCGGCCACGAGGCGCTCATGGCCGCGCGCAACCAGCTGCTCGGCATGGCCGCGCAGAATTCCAAGCTGGTGCAGACCCGTCCTAATGGCCTCAACGACGAGCCGCAATTCAAGCTCATCGTCGACGACGAGAAGGTGCGCGCCCTGGGCCTGTCGCAGAGCGACGTGAACCAGACGCTGTCCATCGGCTGGGCATCCAGCTACGTCAACGACTTCATCGACCGCGGTCGGGTGAAGAAGGTGTACCTGCAGGGCGAAGCCAGCGCGCGGATGAATCCCGAGGACTTCAACAAGTGGTACGTGCGCAACAGCGCCGGCGAGATGGTGCCGGTGTCGGCCTTCGCCCGCGGCGAGTGGATCTACGGCTCGCCCAAGCTGGAGCGCTACAACGGCATCTCCTCGCTGGAGATCCTCGGCTCCGCGGCGCCCGGCTACAGCACCGGTGACGCCATGGCCGAGATTGAACGCATGGCCAAGGACCTGCCGCAGGGCGTGGGTATTGCCTGGACCGGTCTGTCCTACGAGGAGCGCCTGTCGGGCTCCCAGGCGCCGGCGCTCTATGCGCTGTCGCTGCTGGTGGTGTTCCTCTGCCTGGCGGCGCTGTACGAGAGCTGGTCGATCCCGATCGCGGTCATCCTGGTGGTGCCGCTGGGGGTGGTGGGGGCCCTGCTGGCCACCTACTTCCGTGGCCTGGCCAACGACGTCTTCTTCCAGGTCGGTCTGCTGACGACCATCGGCCTGGCGGCGAAGAACGCCATCCTGATCGTGGAATTCGCCAAGGAGCTGCACGAGGGCGGCAAGAACATCGTCGATGCGGCGGTGGAAGCCTCGCGCATGCGCCTGCGCCCCATCATCATGACCTCCATGGCCTTCATCCTGGGCGTGGTGCCCCTGGCGATCTCCTCGGGCGCGAGTTCCGGCAGTCAGCACGCCGTGGGTACCGGCGTGATCGGCGGCATGCTCACCGCCACGATCCTGGCGATCTTCTGGATTCCCATGTTCTATGTGGTGGTCAGCAGCCTGTTCAAGGACAAGGCCACCAAGGACCAGGAAGCCCATGGCAAGGAAGGACACTGATATGAAGAAGTCTGTCTTGGCGGTGGTCGTGAGCATGCTGGCCGTGTCCGGCTGCAGCCTGATCCCCGATTACCAGCGACCCAATGCGCCGGTGGAGAACGCCTGGCCCCATGGCCAGGCCTACGATGCCCTGACGGTCAATCGTGACCAGCAGGCAGCCGACATCGGCTGGCGCGATTTCTATCGCGACCCGGCCCTGCAGCAGCTGATCCAGCTGTCGCTGGACAACAACCGCGACCTGCGCCAGGCCGCGCTGAACGTGCGCCTCTACCAGGCGCAATACCGCGTGCAGCGCGCCGAGCTGTTTCCCGACATCGCGGTCAGTGGCACCGGGACCCGTACCCGCCAGCCGGAGGACCTGAGCCAGGTCTCCGCCATTCGCGAACTGCTCGCCGGCAACAGCGCCAATGGCGCGGGTGGCAGTGGTGGCAGCATCAGCAGCCAGTACAGCGTGACCCTGGGGTTCACCTCCTATGAGCTGGACCTGTTCGGTCGCCTGCGCAGCCTCAGCGAGCAGGCGCTGCTCAACTACTTCGCCACCAGCGAAGGACGCCGCAGCACCCAGATCTCGCTGGTCTCGGAAGTGGCCAACGCCTACTACGCCTGGCTCACCGACCAGCGCATGCTGCAACTGACCCGCGAGACCCTGGCGGCCTATCAGCGCTCCTACGACCTGACCCGCCAGACCGTGGAGAACGGTGTGGCCAGCGGCCTGGACCTGCGCCAGTCGCGCACCGCCCTGGAAGGGGCGCGGGCGAATCTGGCGCAATACACCCGCCAGGTGGCCCAGGATCGCAATGCCCTGGCCCTGCTGCTGGGTACCTCGATCCCGGCGGAGCTGCCTCAGAGCAAGGGGTTGGACGGTACCGATCTGCTCGCCGACCTGCCGGCCAATCTGCCGTCGGATCTCCTGCAGAAGCGTCCGGACATCCTCCAGTCCGAGTTGCAGCTGCGCGCCGCCAACGCCAACATCGGCGCGGCCCGGGCAGCCTTCTTCCCGCGCATCAGCCTGACCGCCCAGGGCGGCACGGCCAGCCGGGACCTGAACGGCCTGTTCGACGCCGGTTCCGGCTACTGGACCTTCTCGCCGAGCATCAACATCCCGATCTTCACGGCCGGCAGCCTCAAGGCCAGCCTGGATGCGGCGAAGATCCAGAAGGACATCAACGTCGCCACCTACGAGAAGTCGATCCAGACCGCCTTCCGCGAGGTGGCCGATGCCCTGGCGGCGAAGGGCACCTACGACGACCAGCTGCAGGCCCAGCAGGAGCTGGTGCAGGCCAGCCAGGAGTACTACGACCTGGCCAACCTGCGCTATCGCCAGGGCATCGACAACTACCTCACGGTACTCGACGCCCAGCGCTCGCTGTACAGCGCCCAGCAGCAGCTGATCACCGACCGGCTCAACCAGCTCAACAGCGAGGTCACCCTGTACAAGGCCCTCGGTGGCGGCTGGCTGGAACGCAGCCAGACCCGGCCGCCGCTGGCGGCCAAGCCGTAACGCCTGGTCTGAACGACGCCGGCCCCGTGCCGGCGTTTCCTTGTCCGGAAGGCCGGTCTATCGACGCCGCTGGGGGGCTGGGTATACTGCCCCCTGTCCCTTTCTTCGGAGTCTCTGCATGCGCTATCGCCTGTTGCTCGGCCTGCTCGCCGCCACTGGTCTGACCCTGGCCGGCTGCGCCAGCAGCCCTCAGCAATTGAGTCCGCAACCCCAGATCACCGCGCCCATCGCGCCGGTCGGCCAGGGCCAGCCGGTCTCGGTCCGGGTGGTCGACGGCCGTTCCTCCTTCACCCTCGGCACCCGCGGCGGTCTCTATCCCGACACCAGCGTGGTGGTGGTGCAGACCCAGGACGTGATTCCCAAGCTGCAGGCAGAAGCCGAGAAGGCCGTACGCCAGATGGGCTTCACCCCGTCGCCCAATGCCGGTCCCGGTGCGCCCCAGCTGACCCTGACCTTGGCCGAACTGAACTATCAGTCGCCCAAGGAGCTGTACGTCACCGCGTCCGACGTCGCCGCGGCCTTCCAGGTCGAGGTGCGCAACAGCCAGCGCGGCTACAAGGGTCGCTATGGCGCCAGCCTCAACCAGCGCTTCGGCATGGCGCCCAACGCCGAGGCCAACACCAAGCTGGTCAGCGATGTGCTGAGCGATGCCCTGACCCGGGTGTTCAAGGATCCGACCGTGGTGCAGGTGCTCAGCGGCCACTGAGCCGCGACCGTCCACAAAAAAGCCCGGCTCGTGCCGGGCTTTTTCATGAGCGCGCCTGGGCTATTCCAGACCGGCCAGGACGCGGTACTTGTTCAGCACCGGCTGGGCGTACTGGCGCACCAGTTGCTCTCGGTACTGCGCCGGACACTCGGCCAGTCGCCTTTCCCATTCGCTGCGGGCGACCGCGATTTCCTCGGCGGGAAACAGGCTGTCCACCGCGGGCACGGCCAGGTCCGGATCGCGGCCCTCCCAGGCGGCATAGGCCAGGTAACTGGCCGGGAACAGCCGGTAGTTGCCGAGAATCTGCCGGTCCATTTCCTGGGCCAGCGCCTTGGCATCCTCGAACTCACCCGTGACCGGCTCGCCAAAGGCCACGTGCACCCGGCCCTTGTAGCCGGTGATGCCCCGGGCGATGCTGACGTCGTCTTCGCCCGGCGCCTTTGCATAGCTGCCGGTGGTGGCGCGGGTGTGCAGTTCACGGGCCTTGGCCTGGTCGCAGGGATCGAATTCGTAGCTGATGGACACCGGTACGATGTTCAGCGCCTTGACCAGCTCGGCGAAGGGCTCGTCCTTGCAGCTCATGTGGAACATCTTGAGGATGGCCGAATCGGTGCGATCGTCGCCGTCCTTGGCCCGGCCCTCGGCCTGGGCGATCCAGATGGACTGGCCGTCCTGGCGGATCGAGTGATTGATGTAGGCGGACAGATTCTGGTACGCCGCCAGCTTTTCGCGCCGGCCGCTGATGGAGCGGTGCACGATGAAGCTCTTGTTCAGCCGCATCAGGTCGCTGACGAAGGGCTTCTGCAGCAGGTTGTCACCGATGGCGATGCGCGGCGTTGGCAGACCGGCGTGGTAGACGGCATAGTTGACGAAGGCCGGGTCCATCACGATGTCGCGGTGGTTGGCCAGGAACAGATAGGCGCGGCCGCTGCGCAGCTGGTCGATGCCGGAGTAGGTAACGCCGTCCGAGGCCTTCTCGATGGCGCGATCCACATAGGGTTCGAGTTTGTCCTGCAGCGCCGCGACGCTCTGGATACCACTCAGTTCCTGGCGCAGGCGGGTGCGCAGCAGGGGGCGCACTACCCAGCCGAGTCCCTTGGACAGGCGCGGGAACCGGTAGCCGGCGAGGATGCCGATGAAGTGGTCGTCGTCGATCAGGCGGGCCAGAACCCCGGGGACTTCCGCGTCGTTATAGGGTCGAATGGCTTCGAACTCGCCCATGGTGTTCTCTTGTAGAAATTCCGGCGGCCATAGTAGTGGGCGTGGCGCCAGATGCAAGCGCCAGGGGCCGGATGGGCGGCAGGTTGGCGGTCAAGGAGTGCAGGCAGATGCTGGAAAGCCAGGAATACGATTGCCCTTATTGCGGCGAACCGGGCGAGGTGGTGCTCGACCTCAGCGGCGGTGATCAGGACTACTACGAAGACTGCGAAGTCTGCTGCCGACCGATCCGCTTCGGCCTGCATACCGATGGCGAGGACTGGAATCTCGAGGTTCGGCGGGAGGATGACTGATGCGCCGCATCTATGAGCCGGGGTCACTGCACGAGGGCGAACTGCTCCTGGCGGTACTCGCCAGCGAGGGCATCAGTGGCTTCCTCGCCGGTCGCCACCTGCTCGGTGGCATCGGTGACCTGCCAGCGGCAGGATTGCTCGGCCTGCTGGTCGACGACGAGGAGGCCCAGCGCGCGCAGGCGCTGATCGCCGCGTACAATGCCGCCACGCCTTTGCCGGGAGAGGATCCCTCCCCCGAGCAGGGCATCCTCGTCTGCTAGGTTCTTTACGAAAAGTGCCTACGCATCGGTGATGCTTCGTTGAAAAACGCCTGGCACGCCAGCCCGGTCGTAATACTCATTTACCACTTGTAAACTCGTTCGCGAGCCCGATCCGCTTCCTCAGCTTTTCGCCTCGCCTGACCTTCGCTCGGCGACTTTTCGTAAAGAACCTAAAAGGTTTTCATGTCCGGACGCTACGCCCTGTTCCGCTGGCCCGCCGAATTCGCTGGCTTGCCGGGATTCCCCGAAAAGCATCCGCCGCGCTGGAACATCTCCCCTCATCAGCAGGTGCTGCTGCAGCGGCGGACCGCGGATGGCGAGCGGGTCGACAGTGGCCGCTGGGGACTGACCCCACCCTGGCTCACCGATCTCTCCCGCACCCCCACCCATGCCCGCGCCGAAAGCCTGGCCACCCAGCCGATGTTTCGCGAGCCCTTTCGCCTGCGGCGTTGCCTGCTGCCGGCCAACGGCTTCTATGAATGGCGCGGCAACCACCGCAAGCGACCCTACTGGATGCTCAATGGCGAACCCCTGGCCTGGTTCGCCGCGCTCTGGGAAGCCTATCCGGCCGGGGATCAGCTCTGGCTGTCGGTGGCCATGGTCACCCAGGCCGCCGGCCCGTTGCGGCGGCCCATCCTGCTCGATGAAGCGGGGCGTGCCCTCTGGCAGGATCCGGACAGCACGCCCGAAGCCCTGCAGGCGCTGCTGGCCGCGGGCGGCATGCCGCTGCGCGAGCGGGTGCTGGCCGACATCGTCAACCGACCCGAGGTGGACGGGCCGGAGTGTCTGACGCCGCTGTAGCGCCTAGACGTCAAAGCGCGTTGCAAGTCCCTGGGCCAGCCCTCTCCCAGAGGGAGAGGGGGACGGAGTAGAGAGCTAGACCCGGAACCGCTCCGCCAGCTGGCGTTGCTGCTCGGCGAGTTCGCGCAGCTGCTGGCCGGCGCGGGAGGCGCTGTCGGCTTCGCCGTGGACCGCCTGGGCGCTCTGGCCGATGTTGACCACGTTGCGGTTGATGTCCTCGGCCACCGCGCTCTGTTCCTCCGCCGCACTGGCGATCTGCAGATTCATGCTGGTGATCTCGCTTACCGCCGCCAGGATGGTGTCCAGGGCGTGCCGGGTGGCCTCGGTCTGGGCGACCTGGGTGCTGGTCTGGGCACCGCTGGCCTGCATCACCGTCACCGCTTCGCGGGTACCCTGCTGCAGGCGCTGGATCATGCTCTGGATCTCGCCGGTGGCCACCTGGGTCTTTTGCGCCAGGTTGCGCACCTCATCGGCCACCACGGCGAAGCCGCGACCCTGCTCACCGGCGCGCGCCGCCTCGATGGCGGCGTTGAGCGCCAGCAGGTTGGTCTGCTCGGCGATGCCATTGATGGTGGTCAGGATGGAACCGATGTTCTCGCTGTCCTCGGCGACCCGGCGGACCTGCTCCACCGCGCGCTCGATCTCCTGGGCGAGGGCGGCGCTGCTGGCGACGTTCTGCTGCACCAGGCGCTGGCCCTGGTTGACCGCGCCGTCCGCCTCGGTGGCAGCCCGCGCCGCGCGACCGGCATTGCCGGCCACGTCCTGGGCGGTGGCGGTCATCTCCTGCATGGCGGTAGCCAGTTGCTCGATCTCCTGCAGCTGGCGCTCCACGCCGTCGCGGGTGCGCTGGGCGATATGGGAGGTGTGCTCGGCGGCCGAGGCCACTTCGCCCACCGAATGGATCAGTTTGCCGATCAGACTCTGCAGCGAGGCCAGGAAGCGGTTGAAGCCGCCGGCCATGGCGCCGACCTCGTCGCGGCGCTCGGTGGCGAGGCGCTGGGTGAGGTCTCCGTCACCCTGACCGATGGCGTCGAGCATGGTCACCATCTGCCGCAGCGGCCGGGCGATGCGCAGGCTGATCAGCCAGAGCACCAGCAGACCGGCGCCGGCGACCGCCAGGCCTACCAGCAGCATGCCGATCACGTCCTGGTGGCGTTGGCTGCCCAGGGTGTCCTTGAGGCTGTAGAGGTCGGCCAGCACGGCTGCGCGGGGCAATTCGATGATCAGCGTCCAGACCTGGCGGTTGTCGCCGGCGAAGCGCAGCGGCAGATAGACCTGATAGCGCTCGCTCTGGGCGTCGAAGCGACGGGTGACGCCTTCGCCCAGGTCCTTGAGGCCGGCCAGGGTCGCCCCCAGCGCCGGTTCGGCCGGTTTGCCCAGCTGGCTGGCGTCGGCGGTGTAGGCCACCAGGGTGCCGCGCCCGGCCACCAGGGCCATGCGGCCCACGCCGCCATAGAGGCGGCCATTGGCCTTGACCAGCTGCCGCTGGATGAAGTCCAGCGGCACGTCGGCACCGACCACGCCCTTGAAGGCACCGCCGACCAGGATCGGCACGTTGAAGGAGGCGATCAGCACCTGCTGCTCGTTGACCGTGTCGGGCATGGGATCGAGCACGCAGGTCGTCCGATTTTCCCGCGGACAGAGGTAGTACTCGCCTTCGCGCACGCCCGAGGGCAGACGGGTCTGGCTTTCCACGGTCGGGCCGATCGGTTCCACCGTCACATCGCCGTCGAGGGTCTTGTGCCACCAGGGGGTGAAGCGCCCCTGCTCGTCGTAGCCGGCCGCGGCGTCGCCCCGATGGCGGTCGTCCTGGCCATCGATGGCATTGGGTTCCCAGACGGTATAGAGGCTGAGCAGGCCGGACTGGCGCTTCAGACTCTGGCCCAGCAGGCGCACCAGACTCTGGCGATCCAGCTCGACCTGCTGGTCGCCCGGACTGCCCATGGCCACGCTGAGTTGCGCCAGCTGATTGGCAAGTTGCAGGGGGACGTCCAGCTGGCGTTGCAGCTGGTTGCCCACCGCCTCGGCCTCGGCCGTCAGCCGGGCTTCGGCGGCGGTGGCGGCCAGCGCCTCGGTGTGGCTGTCGACCAGGGCGCGGGTGCGCTGACCGGCGAACAGGGTATAGGCGATCAGGGCAGCGACCACCGCCAGGATGCAGGCCCCGGCCAGCAGGGTGATGGAGGTGCGGATGGAGCGGGAATTCATGGGGGACTCCGGGAACGTTCGATGCCGGGGCTATCGGCGGTGATGCCTATCCATTGAGGCCTCCGATCGCCTGGCAGGAGAGCGTTGCCGGGCGTTACCGGACGTTGCCGGGTCTGACGCCCCTCTCTAGACTGTATCCGCCTCGATACCTGGAGATTCCCATGCGCCGTATCCTTCCCCTCGCAGGCCTGTCCCTGAGCCTGCTGCTGGTCGCCTGCCAGACCGTCAACACCACCTCGGGTGGTGCGGTCGGGGTGCAGCGCAAGCAGTACATGTTCAGCATGCTGTCCGAGCAGCAGGTCAACCAGATGTACGCCCAGTCCTATGCCAAGACGGTCAGCGAGGCCAAGTCCGCCGGCAAGCTGGCCAATGACAGCGCCGACGGCAAGCGCGTCGCCGCCATTGCCAAGCGCCTGATCCCGCAGACCGCGGCCTTCCGCCCGGATGCGGTGAACTGGGACTGGCAGGTCAACCTGGTGCAGAGTGATGAACTCAACGCCAACTGCGGCCCGGGCGGCAAGATCTTCGTCTACAGCGGCCTGATCGATCAGCTCAAGCTGACCGATGACGAACTGGCGGCGGTGATGGGCCACGAGATCGCCCACGCCCTGCGCGAGCACAGCCGCGAGCAGATGTCGCGGGCCTATGCCATCCAGATGGGCGAGAACCTCGGTGGCGCCCTGCTGGGCGTTGGCCAGGGCGGCATGCAGCTGGCCGACCAGGTGTCCCAGGTGGCCCTGACCCTGCCGTTCAGCCGCGGCAACGAGAACGAGGCCGACCTGATCGGCCTGGAGCTCTCGGCGCGCGCCGGCTACAACCCCAATGCCGCCATCACCCTCTGGCAGAAGATGGCCCAGGCCAGCCAGGGCAAGCAGCCGGCGGAATTCCTCAGTACCCACCCCTCCGACGCCAACCGCACCAAGGCCCTGCAGGCGGCGATTCCCAAGGTGATGCCGCTGTACGAGGCGGCGAAGAAGGGCTGAGGTTTTGGGTTGGGAGAGGAGGTTTCCCTCACCCCAACCCTCTCCCAGGGGGAGAGGGGGCGGCTCTGGCGCCGAGGTATAGCCGTAGGTTGGGCTGAGCGTAGCGAAGCCCAACAGGGCTCGGTGTCTCTACCGTCGCCGGGCGCTGTAGACCTTGAAGCCGTCGCGTTCCGCCAGGGTACGGCAATTGCCGAAGGCCGCCTCGATCAGTGGCGGATAGCGCAGGAAGCTGTTGGCCACCAGGCGCAATTCACCGCCGGGCTTTAGATGACGCACCGCCTCGGCCAGCAGGGTCTCGGTGGTGCGGTAGTCGGTCTTCACGCCGCTGTGGAAGGGCGGATTGCTGACGATGGCGGCCAGTCCCATGGGCGCCGCGGCGATGCCATCACCACTGATCACCGTTCCGCTCAGACCATTGGCCGTCAGGGTCTGACGACTGCTGGCCACGGCGAAGGCGTCCACGTCCAGCAGATGCAGGGTGCTGGCAGGATAGCGGCGCGCCAGGGCGGCGCCGACCACGCCGGCGCCGCAACCGAAGTCGAGCACCGCACCTTCGGGCAGGCCATCCAGTTGCTCCAGCAGCAGCGCCGTGCCCACATCCAGCCGGCCATGGCTGAACACGCCCGGCAGGCTGAGAATTTCCAGGTTCACCCCAGCCCGGTCCAGTGGCTGGCGTTGCAGCCAGGCGTCCGGCTGCGGATCGGCCGAGGTGCGCGGTCCCTGCACCACCCACAGCTGGCAATGGCGGGCACTGTCGAGCTTGCTGGCCTGACCGAAGGCACCCAGCTGGCGCGCGGCGCGTTCGATACCGGCCTTCTTTTCGCCGACCAGAAAGAGACTGCCTTCGGCCGGCAGGCAGCGAGTCAGGGCGGTGAGCAGGAAGTCGGTGGCCTCGCGGGACTTGGGCAGAAACAGCACGGCACTGGCGAAGTCGCCCGCCGGGGGTTCGATCCCCAGACTGACGCGACCCGGATAGCGCCGGACCAGTTGTTCGGCCTCGCCCGCATGCCAGCTCCAGCCGCTGGCCGCGGGCAGGGTGCCGAGCAGGTCATCGGCCGGCAAGCCGGCGAGCAGCAAGGCGCCGCCAAAGCGCTCGGGGTGACGGAGGAGGACTTCGCTGCGCGGATCCATGGGGCTACCTGGCGAAAAAAGCGCGAACTTTAGCAGACCACCCGGTGCGGCGTGCCGGCGAAATGGCCCTCGGCATTGGCGGCGAGCTGGCCGATGATCCGTTGACGCGCCTCGCGACTACCCCAGGCGTTGTGCGGGGTGACGATCAGTCGCGGAATGTCGCCGGCTAGCAGCGGATTGCCGTCACGCGGGGGCTCCACGCTGAGCACATCGGTGGCGGCGCCGGCCAGGTGGCCGCGCCTCAGGCAATCGGCCAGGGCCTGTTCGTCGACGATGCCGCCGCGTGCGGTGTTGACCAGGAAGGCCGTGGATTTCATCGCCGCCAGTTCCGCCGCACCGATCAGGCCGCGGGTCTGCTCGGTCAGCGGGCAGTGCATCGTCAGGGCATCCACCTGGGGCAGCAGCTCGGCCAGCGGCAGGCTGCCGGGACGCGCCGGGCGACCGGGCAACTGGCCTACCAGGGTCTGCATGCCGAAGGCTTCGGCCAGGCGCTTCACCGCGCTGCCCAGCTCGCCGAGGCCGAGCAGGCCGAGGGTCTTGCCTTCCAGCTCGACGATGGGGTGGTCGAGCAGGCAGAACTGGCTGGCGGTCTGCCAGCGACCGGCACGGACGTCTGTCTGGTAGTCCGGCAAGCGGGTCGCCAGGGCCAGCAGCAGCGCCAGGGTGTGCTGGGCGACCGAGGCGGTGCCATAGCCCTGGCAGTTGCAGACGCGCACGCCCTGGGCGCGCGCGGCTTCCAGGTCGATGTTGTTGGTGCCGGTGGCGCTGACCAGTACCAGCTTCAAGTCCGGGCAGGCGGCCAGGATGGCGGCGTCCAGCACCACCTTGTTGACGATGGCGACCTGGGCGCCGGCCAGGCGCGTCGCGACCTCGTCCGGGGCGCTCGCCGGATGGAGTTCCAGCTCGTCGAACACCGCGCGCAAGGGCGCCGGGTCCAGATCGCCGAGGTCGAGAGAGGCATAGTCGAGGAACACGGCGCGAACGGGCATGACGACTCCAGCGGAAAAAGGAAGGGAGGTCCGAGCCTAGCAGCCGCGGGTCGTCCAGGAAAACCGCCCGCTCGCGGCTGGAGTATGCTGAAGGGATGAATTATCTCGCGCACCTGCACCTGGGCGGCCCCAGCCGTGAAGATCGCCTCGGCAGCCTCTATGGCGATTTCGTCAAGGGCTCGGCGGACGCCTGGCCCGCTGGAATCGCCGCCGGTATCCGGTTGCACCGGCGCATCGACGTCTATACCGACGACCACCCTCTGGTGATCCGGGCCAAGGCCCGGTTGCCCGCAGCGCGGCGGCGGGTGGCCGGACTGCTGGTGGATGTCTTCTTCGATCACTGCCTGGCGCGCCTCTGGCACGACTATGCCGAGCAGCCGCTGCCGGGTTTCGTCGCGGACTGCTACCAGACCCTGCTGGAGGAGCCGGAACTGCCGCCACGGCTGGCCCGCATCGCACCCCTGATGGCGCATCAGGACTGGTTGGGCAGCTACCGGGACTTCGCCGTGCTGGAGCGGGTGGTGGAGGGCATGGCGCGGCGGCTGTCGCGTCCGGAACTGCTGGCCGGCGCCTTCGCCGAGCTGGAGGCCGCCTACGACGGCCTGCTGGCAGACTTTCGCGACTTCTATCCGCAGCTGCAGGCGTTCGCCGCCGCCGAGCGTGCGGCGCGCGTTTCCCGCTGAATCCCGAGGCGGGCGGCGATGGCCGCCTGGCATTCACCTGCCAGCACCTGGCGCGGCCGACCGTGGGGCGGGATGGCTGGCAGCAACTCGATCCTCAGGGTGGTGCCGCCGTTGTCCAGCAGGCGCAGCAGGTGGCTCACCAGGTCGTCGTCGCCGATGAAGGCCGCGGTCCGGTCTGGCTCGCCATGGCGCCAGTAGCTGAGCGCCACGGGTTGCAGCGGGGTGCCGGTGGCGATGGCCGGACTCAGCAGCCGGCCATGAAAGGTGCGCAGCACGCTGCCGTCGGTGGTGGTGCCCTCGGGAAAGAGCGCCAGTGACAGGCCCTGGGTCAGGCGCGTGGTCAGCGCCTCGCCCAGGGCGTCACCGCGTTCGGCGCCACGGCGGATGAACAGGGTGCCGGCCTGGCGCGTCAGCCAGCCGGCGAAGGGCCACTCCGCCACCTCCGCCTTGGACAGGAAGCCCAGCGGCCGCAAGCTGCCGAGGGCGACGATATCCAGCCAGGACACATGATTGGCCAGCCAGAGGTGGGTGCCGCGTGGTACCTCGCCGCGGACCTCCAGGCGCAGGCGCAGGGTCCGGGCCAGCAGCTGGAAGAAACGTCGCGTCAGCCGTTGCCGCAACCCCAGGCAGGGCCTGCGACTGAGCGCTACCGCCAGCGCCACCGTCAGGGCGAACAGCGCCCCGAGCAGCAGCGCGGCCAGGACCGGCAGCAGCCGCAGGGCGAGGCGGAGTCGCCTCATACCGCAGCCTTGAAGTGACGGGCATAGCGCGGGCAGAGGTCTTCGCGCTTGAGCAGGATGAAGACGTCGGCCACGCCGAATTCCGGATCCCAGCAAGGCGCGCCGCAGACCTGAGCGCCCAGGCGCAGATAGGCCTTGAGCAGGGGCGGCAGCTGCACCACCAGGTTGTCGGGCACGGCGACGAAGGGCAGCGGGCGCCGCGGCGTGGCGCGGATCGCCGGGATACGCTCGTCCCGCGCGGCCTGGCGCAGCAGGGCGGCGGCTTGCAGACCGCCGTCGGCCATGGGCACGCTGGCGCAGCCCATGAGGTAGCGATAGTCGCCGCAGGCCATGATCTCGGCCAGCTCCGCCCACAGCAGGGCGATGGCGGCGCCGGTGCGATGCCCGGGTGCCACGCAGGTGCGGCCGATTTCCAGCAGCGGACCCTGCAGGCCATCCAGGCCTTCCAGCTGGAATTCGCTTTCGCTGTAGAGACTGCCCAGGCGCTCGCGGCGGCGCCCGTCGAGCAGCCGCGTGGTGGCGATCAGCTCGCCGCTGCGCAGGTCGCGCACCCCCAGGTGCAGGCAGTGGGCGTCGTAGGCGTCCTGGTCGAGGTTGTCGGCGAAATGCACGCCGTAGGTGCTGCCGAAGACCGCAGCTCGCAGGCGCTGGGCAGCGCGGATATCCGCGGCGGTCGACAGGCGTTCGGCGCGCAGCGCGGGCGGTGCGGACACTGGAATCGGCATGGCAGGGCTCCGGCAGTGGGTATGCAGCAAACCCTAGGTAGCCGGGATGACAGCGCCGTGAAGCGGCCATGGCGATTGCGTGACGAGCGGTCGGGCACCCTTGCAGAGGCGCCCTCCAGATGCCTCCGGGCGCCAGGGGACTGACCGAACGCATTCGCAATTGCTAGGCTGGACGCGTAGACTGATGCGTCATCCTATTTTTTTCCCAGCATGAAGGTTCTGGCCATGCAGATCGCGGCGAACACGGCAGTATCCATCGACTACACCCTGACCAACGACGCCGGCGAAGTCATCGACAGCTCCGCTGGTGGTGCTCCGCTGGTATACCTGCAAGGCGCGGGCAACATCATTCCCGGCCTCGAGCGCGCCCTGTCCGGCAAGCAGGCGGGTGACGAGCTGAAGGTGGCCATCGAGCCGGAAGACGCCTACGGCGAATACACCCCCGAACTGGTTGCCACCCTGGGCAAGGAAATGTTCGAAGGCGTGGACGAGCTGGAAGTGGGCATGCAGTTCCACGCCTCCGGCCCGGATGGCGCCATGCAGATCG
The DNA here is from genome assembly GCF_031453735.1 of Pseudomonas sp. SORGH_AS_0199. NCBI lineage: Bacteria > Pseudomonadati > Pseudomonadota > Gammaproteobacteria > Pseudomonadales > Pseudomonadaceae > Pseudomonas > Pseudomonas sp. SORGH_AS_0199. Next base: position 4,795,048 of record NZ_JAVJAE010000001.1, on the reverse strand, counting down.
TCACCGTGCGTGACATCGACGGCGACCAGGTTACCGTCGACGGCAACCATCCCCTGGCCGGTCAGCGTCTGAATTTCGACGTCAAGGTGGTCAACGTGCGTGCGGCCAGCGACGAAGAAATCGCTCACGGCCACATCCATGGCGAAGGCGGTCACCAGCACTAAGCCTGGCAACAGGCTCCCCCAACGCCCGTGTCCGGCAATGCCGGCACGGGCGTTGTCGTTTGTGGCGTCTGTGCAGGGTGGCCCTCACCCCAACCCTCTCCTGCGAGGAGAGGGGTTGGTCGGGTGGTGTGAGCGGGAGGCGCCGCAGGTTGGGTTGAGGCGGCTCTATTGCCGAAGCCCAACAGTCGGAAACCGTGGTGGCCAAGGTGATGGCCTGGAGTCGCTGGGCACCCTCGGCAACACCGTGAAGGCGCGGAAGCGCTCCTTGAGATTGCCGGGGCGGGCGCCCTGCCAGAGCAACTGCCAGCCTGGCGGTACCGTCACGGCTTCGTGCCACTCGTCCTGCATTACCAGTACCCGGCAGGGCACCTGGTGCAGACCGCTCAGCTCCTGTGGGGGATAGCCGCTGTAGACGTGCAGCATGGAGCGCTCCGACTCGCCCAGGCCGTAGCTGGCCACGCAATCCGTGGCGGGGAGCACCCGCTGCAGCGCGGTGAAGGGCCGCGCATAGCTGTTGCCCAGGTCGACCCAGGGTAGCCAGAGGCTGTTGGCCAGGGTCCAGCTGACCGTCAGGCCGACGAACCAGACGCTGGCGGCTGCCAGCTGTACACGCAGCGCCAGGGTGACGCCCCAGCCTACCAGGGCCAGCAGCGCGACCGCCCAGGCCAGGGGACTCGGCGCCAGGCGTTCCGTGATCGGCAAGTGCTCGCGGATCAGCTGCGGCCAGGGCAGGGCCCAACCCAGGGCCAGGCCGATACCGCCCAGGGCCAGCAGGACGATGAGCGGCGTCCAGAGTGCCAGGCTGGTATCACGGCCGAGGCGAGCGATGACCGGCGGTGGCTGCAACCTTGCCGCCAGCAGCGCCAGGGCCGGAAACAGCGGCAGCAGATAGAGGCTGCGAAACACCGCCGACTTGAGCAGCACCGCCAGGCAGACGAGCGCATAGAGCACCACCGTGGCCAGTCCCGGATGCCGACCCAGCCGCTTCAGCGGGCTGCCGCCACGGCGATACAGCTGCCAGAGGGTAGCGCCGAGCAGGATCAGCCCGGTGGGGAAGGACAGCGCCAGCAGATCCTCCAGGCTGGAAGCCAGACCATCGGTATCGCTGTTGCGCGCCTCCAGGCCGAAGAAGCGGCCGATGTTGTTGGTCCACAGCCAGGTATGGAACAGCTCCGGCGCCCGGTGCCAGAGCAGCGCCGGCCAGAGCAGCAACCAGGGCAGGGCGGCCAGACTGGCGGCGAGCAGCCAGTGACGCCCTTCCGGCTCGACCAGCCGCCGCGGCCAGCAGAGCGCGCAGAGCAGCCCGGTGAGGCCCAGCACCCCGGGCACCAGCAGACCCTTGCTCATGAAGGCGATACCCAGGCCGCTGCCGAACAGCAGGCCCTGGCGCCAGGGGTGGCGGTTGTCGTGCAGGTGCGCGGCCAGCCCGGCGAGGCCCAGGGTGGCGCCGGCCAGCTGGGGCACGTCGGCGATCAGCAGATGACTGTGCTGCACCACCCCGAACATGCCCAGCAGGGCGAGCACGGCCTCGCGCCGGCGACCTGGCAGCAGCCGCTGGGTCAGCCAGGCGAGGGCGGCCAGGGTTACCAGCATCCAGCCCAGCACCGCCAGCCGCGCGCCGTCGGGGACGCTCAGCCAGGGCGCGGACAACCGCGCGGCCAGGGCGCCGGTCCAGTACATCAGCGGCGGCTTTTCCATGAAGGGCGCGGTCCCGACCCGGGGAATCAGCCAGTCCGGGGTGGTGAGGAAATTCCACAGCATGCCGAAGGAGTAGGGCTCGTCGGCCTTCCACAGACCACGGCCGAACAGACCGGCGAGCAGGTAGGCGGCCAGGCAGCCGAGCAGCAGGGCCCGCTCCAGCTTTGCGGCTCTGGAGGAGGCAGGGGGCGAAGAGGGGCGCACGGCAGGGACTCTTGGTGGAATCCTGCCGGTATACGGGAGTTGGCTTAGAGGGGGCTTAAGGGGTTGGCGGGGGATGATTGGCGTAGGAGCCAGTGGGACGATCGCGGCTGTGACGGTCCGTCGATGCGGTTGCTGCTACAGGGTTGGATTGGGCCTGTAGGAGCGGCCCATGGCCGCGATTGCTTTGGGTGTCTTGGCTGCTTATCGAGGTCTGCTGGAGATTCTTGTTTCGCCCACCCGGGCGAGTCACTTTTGTCAGTCGCGACAAAAGTAACCAAAAACGCTGTCCCCACGTTTCGGCCCTCCGCTGCGCTCCGGGTCCCCTCGCTCCGGCGCCGTGGCGAGGGCACGGCCCGAAGGGGCGTCCTGCCCCTCGCGCCTTGCTCGGCGTCCTGCCTCGCAACCCCCGCCACGACACCGGAACTTGGCCTCACTAACGGGGACTAGGCGCCAGCCTGGAATTTAGGGAGCGCTTGCAGAGAGGCCATCGCGATTCGTAGCGTGGAAAACCGCGCAGCGTTTTCCACTGCTGGGCACCTAAACCATCAGTGGACAAGGCTTCGCCGTTGTCCACGCTACGATCGCTTACGGTTCTTCAACCAACACCTTCAGGCTGGCGAAGCGCCCCGTTCAGGAGGGCGAACGCCAGTGTCGTGGAGTGGGTCGAGCCGCATGGATGCGGCGAGAGGCCTAACGGGCCATGGACGGCCCGTATAGGCCGACCCCGGAACGGCGCTGGCGTGAGCGAAACGTAGCGTAGCGAAGTAACAGCCGCAGGCTGGCCCGAAGGGTGAGCGCAGCGAATCACCCGCAGCGCAGCGGAGGGCCGGATGGTGGGGCAAGCGTTTTTGGTTACTTTTGTCCGGGGCGCGCAGCCGCGACTGGCAAAAGTGACTCGCCTGAGGGGGCGAAACAAAATCCATCCGAGCACTCGATAAGCAAATAGGGCACTGATAAACCAAGGCATCACGGCAAACTCCGCGTTGGGCTTCGCTGCGCTCAACCCAACCTACGGACCCGCCTGCCAAGCCTCAAGCCAGGTGCTGCAACCGCTCCACCAGCTGCGCATGCAGCTGCGGATCGCCGCAGGCGAGGATGGCGCCACCCTGTTGGGCATCGCCGCCATCCCAGGCGGTCATGCGGCCGCCGGCGCCTTCGATGATGGGGATCAGCGCCTGGACGTCGTAGGGCTGCAGGCCCGCTTCGATGATGACGTCGACGAAACCCGAGGCGAGCATGCAGTAGGCGTAGCAGTCGCCGCCGAAGCGGGCCAGCTGCACCTCGGCGGCCACGGCGTCGAAGGCGGCCAGGCGCTCGGGAGTGTCGAAGATGTCGCGGCTGGTGCACATCAGCCGGGCCTGGGCCAGGTTGGCGCAGGCGCGGGTGCGCAGGGCCGCGCCGTTGCGCCAGGCGCCGGCGGGGGTGCCCAGGTAGCGCTCGCCGGTGAAGGGCTGGTTCATCACCCCGATCACCGGACGGTTGCCGTCGTTGAGCGCCACCAGGGTGCCCCACAGCGGCAGGCCGGTGATGAAGGCGCGGGTGCCGTCGATGGGATCGAGTACCCAGCTCAGGGGGCTGCCGCCGGCGACGTTCTCTTCTTCCTCGCCGAGGATGCCGTGATCCGGATGCTCGGCCTGGATGAGTTCGCGCATGGCCCGTTCGGCGGCCTTGTCGGCGATGGTCACCGGGTCGTAGCGGCGACCGGCGATGGCCGCGTCGCCCTTGTCGTCCACCGCCAGCTGGGCGCGGAAGTAGGGCTGGATGGCCACGGCGGCGGCGTCGGCCAGGCGCTCGGCGAAGCGTTCGTAGTAGGAAATCTCGGCAGCGGTCAGGCTCATGCTCATTTCACCAGGCGGGCGTCGAGGCTGTTCTGCGCCAGGCGCCGGGCCTGCTCCTGGGTCATGCCCAGGCCTTCGTGCAGGGCCATGAAGTTCTCGGTGACGTAGCCGCCGAAGTAGGCCGGGTCGTCCGAGTTGACGGTGACCTTGAGGCCGCGGTCGAGCATCTTGAGGATGGTGTGCTGGCTCATGTCGTCGAACACGCAGAGCTTGGTGTTGGACAGCGGGCAGACGGTGAGCGGGATCTGCTGGTCGACCAGACGGGCCATCAGCCGCTCGTCCTCGAAGGCGCGCACGCCGTGGTCGATCCGCACCACGCCGAGCTGGTCGAGGGCTTCCCAGATGTACTCCGGCGGACCTTCCTCGCCGGCGTGGGCGACGGCCGGAAAGCCTTCGGCACGGGCACGGGCGAAGACACGCTTGAACTTGCTCGGCGGATGGCCCTTTTCCGAGCTGTCCAGGCCGACGGCGACGAAGTGGTCGCGGAACGGCAGTGCCTGGTCCAGGGTGGCCTGGGCGGCATCTTCGGAGAGGTGGCGCAGAAAGCTCAGGATCAGCCCGCTGGTCACGCCCAGCTGCCGCTCGCCGTCGCTCAGCGCCTGGGTGATGCCGCGCACCACCACCTCGAAGGGAACGCCGCGATCGGTGTGGGTCTGGGGATCGAAGAAGGGCTCGGTGTGGATGACGTTCTGCTCCTTGCACTTGAGCAGATAAGCCCAGGTCAGGTCGTAGAAGTCCTGCTCGGTGCGCAGCACGTCGGCACCGGCGTAGTAGAGGTCGAGGAATTCCTGCAGGTTGCCGAAGTTGTAGGCGGCGCGCAGGGCTTCGACATCGCCCCAGGGCAGGGCGACGCCATGGCGCTCGGCCAGTTTGAACAGCAGTTCGGGCTCCAGGGTGCCTTCCAGGTGCAGGTGCAGTTCGGCCTTGGGCAGGGCGTTGAGCCAGTCGTACATGGGAGCCTCGGGATAGCTTGAATCGGAAAAAGATGGACGATTGTCGCACGCTTTGCCGGGTTTTCCGCAGGCATCCGGGTTCCCGCTGACCGATGTACGGTGGCTTCGTCGGTTAGAAATTCCCAGCATTCCACGCTTTGGGCCAGCAAAGGGCCATAACACCTGCATTGGGTCCGGATCTGACTACAATCGGGACGCATGGCTCCAAACACCAGGCGTGAGGTATCCGTGCAGACCGTTCAGGATTACGTTGGCGGCAAGAACAACAATCTCAATCTGATTCGCATGATCGCGGCGCTCGCCGTGGTCTTCAGCCACAGTTTCGCCATCTCCAGTGGCACCGCCACGGCGGAACCCGGGCGCGAGAGCCTGGGCATGACCCTCGGCGATATCGCGGTCGACATCTTCTTCATCACCAGCGGTTTCCTGGTCACCAAGAGTCTGCTCAGCCGCGCCGACATCATCGACTTCGTCTGGGGCCGTGCCCTGCGCGTGGTGCCAGGCTTGCTGGTGATGCTGATGCTGACGGTGCTCGGCCTCGGCGCCTGGCTGACCCGGGCACCGCTGCAGGATTATCTGAGCGATCCCCAGACCTGGTTCTATCTGCTGAAGAACACCGGGTTGATCGCCGGTGCCGAATTCGACCTGCCCGGGCTGTTCGAGGGTAATCCGCTACAGACCATCGTCAACGGCTCGCTGTGGACGCTGCCTTTCGAGGTGGGCATGTACGGCGCCCTGGCGCTGCTGTGGCTGGCCGTGCTCTGGCTGCGCCTGGACAGCCGGCACTTCCAGCGCGCCATCCTGCTGTTCGCCGCCGGTGCCGTGCTGTTCAAGCTGTTCGCCTATTACTTCTTCGCCAGCGAATCGCACCTGCTGCGGCTGTTCCAGATGTTCTTTCTGGGGGGCGCCTTCTATGTGCTGCGCGGCTACATTCCGCTGTCACGTGCGCTGTTCGCTGCCGCCGTGGCACTGCTGGCGGTGGCCACCCCCGACCGTGACAGCTTCTTCCTGGTCTACAACCTGACGCTGGGCTACGTGCTGCTCTACCTCGCCTTCGTTCCGGGCGGGCGCATCCGCGCCTTCAACGAGGTGGGCGACTATTCCTACGGGCTCTACATCTATTCCTTCCCGGTGCAGCAGACCCTGGCGGCGGTGATCCCCGGCATCGAGGCCTGGACCATGGTGCTGCTCTCGATCGGCATCACCCTGCCGTTGGCGGTGGTCTCCTGGTTCCTGGTGGAGCGCCATGCCCTGGGGTATCGCCAGGCCTGCGCCTCGGGTACCAAGGCGGTGTGGAAGCGCCTGGCGCCGCGTGGATCGGAAGCGAACTAGGGGCACCTGAGCGAAGGTTGGGCAAGGAAAGGTCAGCGCAGTGAGAGGCCCGGGCTCATGCCTACGTCTCCGAGAGGCAAATGAGCCCGGCTGCCTAGGACAGAAGGTCAGGCCGGTGAACGCGCCGGTTTCAATCCAGCCATGCCTGGCGGCAGACACCGCCTGATGCCCCTCAGCGTTCGTTGACCCAGACCCGCATCTCGCCTTCGCCACGATTGGCCCAGGCGTAGTAGGGAATGAAAGTGAGTCGCTGCGGACTTGCCTGAGTCGAGGCCGGATCCTGGCGGTAGAGTGACTGGTCGGGGCTGCCTGCTCCGTTCCAGCGCAATCCGTCGGTCTCCAGCTGCACGACCTGCGTCAGCGGCGCACGGCCCTGGATCTCATGGAAGTGCGCCGTTGGTGGCAGTGACAGGTTGTGCAGATCGACGCCGTTGTCCGCCTGCTCCAGGCAATAAACCAGCGGCCCGCGCTGCAGGGCCACCTTGCCGGCCAGCTGGCGTACCCGAGGGTGGGTGCGCAGGCGTTGGGTCGGCATGGGCAGGTCCAGCTTAACCCGGTCGCCGGCCTGCCACTTGCGGCGCAGGAGGCAATAGCCGTCGCGCGCTAGGGGCGCAACCTCGACCGCCTCGTCGTTGATCCGTACCCCGGGCGCCGGGCACCAGTCTGGCAACCGCAGGGCCAGGGTAAAGGTGCCGCTCTGGGCCTCCCCGCTCAACTCGAAATCGATGCGGCCCTGCCAGGGGTAGGCGCTGCGCTGGCGCAGGTGCCAGCGCTGGCCGGCGACGGTGCAGTCGAGGTCGCTGCCTACGTAGAGGTGTACATACAGGCAGTCCTCGCGTTGCAGATATATATAGTCCTCCAGCGAGCCCAGCAGGCGGGCGATGTTCGGCGGACAGCAGGCACAACCGAACCAGCGCTGGCGCACGGCGTGAACGTGGTCGTAACGGTGGCTGCCGCCTAAGGTCGCGGGGTCTACCTCCAGAGGATTAACGTAGAAGAAGTGCCGGCCGTCCAGTGCCATGCCGGCCAGCACGGTGTTGTACAGGGCCCGCTCCAGAACGTCGGCATAGCGGCCTTCCGGGCTGAGCTCGAGTAGGCGCCGGGCGAACATCACCAAGGCCACTGAGGCGCAGGTTTCGGCGTAGGCGGTATCGCTCGGCAGGTCGAAGTCGCAGGTCAGGGATTCGCCATGGCTCTGGGCGCCCACTCCGCCGGTGACATAGAGCTGGCGCTGGGTCAGGTTGTCCCAGATGCGCTGGCAGGCAGCGGCCTGTTCGGCGTCGCCGGTGAGCCGGGCGAGGTGGGCGACCCCGGTGTAGAGATAGAGCAGGCGGACCGCATGGCCGACCGCCTTGTCCTGCTTGAGGATGGGGGCGTGGGCCTGGCTGTAGGCCTTGTCCTTGATCATCCAGGCCGGGCCGTGGCTGGGCCAATGGAAGGTGCGGCCACGGCGCTCGTACTCGGCGTCGTAGTAGTGCGGCTGCTGGCCGCGCTGCTCGACGAAGTAGCGACCCAGGGCCAGGTAGCGTGGCTCATCGGTGGCCTCGTACAGACGCATCAGCGCCAGTTCGATCTCCGGGTGTCCCGGATAGCCGCGCAACTGCTCCGGGCCAGGGCCGAACACCTGGTCGATGTGGTCGGTCAGGCGCCGGGCGATGTCCAGCAGGGCGGTCTTGCCGGTGGCCTGGTAGTAGGCCACGGCGGCTTCGATCAGGTGGCCGGCGCAGTACAGCTCGTGGCATTCGGCGAGGTTGGTCCAACGTGCGGCGGGGGCCTTCACGGTGAAGTAGGTGTTGAGGTAACCGTCCGGCTGCTGGGCGGCGCCGATAAGGGCGATCACCTCGTCCGCGGTGGCTTCCAGCGCCGGATCAGGAGCTTGAGCGAGCTGGTAGGCCACCGCTTCCAGCCATTTGGTCACGTCGCTGTCCTGGAACACCATGCCGTGGTGTTCGCCCTGGCGCTGTCCTGCGGCAATGCGGAAGTTGTCGATGGCGTGGCTGGGCTCGGCGGCGTCGACACGGTCGTTCAACGCCTCCCACTGGTAGGGGATGACCACTTCGCGGATCAGTTGCCGATAGGCGTTCCAGAAAGGGTCGTCGAGCCGGACGCGCGGGGTGTCGTGAAGGGTAGTGGTCATGAAATCCTCCAGAAGATCAGCAGGCGGCCTGCAGGTCGTCGGCCAGGCGTTGCATGAAAGGGCGATTCAGCTTGCAGAACACCAGTACGCCCGCCAGCGCCAGGTGCAGCAGGGCGGGGACCAGGGTCTGCAGCAGGGTGATGGCGGCCAGCGAGGCCGGGGTCTGGGCGCCCTGGCCGGGATGGTAGGCCACCAGGGTGAAGAGGACGCTGATGATCAGGGCGCTCGAGGCCCAGGCCAGCTTGATGCAGAACAGGTTGGCGGCGAAGTTTAGCCCTGAGGAGCGCACCCCGGTCTTCCAGCGACCGTAGTCGTCGGCGAAGGCCATGAAGGAGAAGTGCAGCGGCAGCGTCATGCCCTGCACCAGGCACGTGGCGAAGATCAGGCCGAGCCAGAGCTGGGCGTGCTCGGTGCCGGTGGGCACCAGGTACAGTCCCAGGCTCCAGACCGCCAGCAACAGGTTGACGCCCAGGTACAGCCGGAGCGGATCGACCCGGCGCGACAGGGGCGGAACCAGCAGGGCGCCACCGGTGGTGGCCAAGGCCACCATGGCGAAGAACAGCGAGGTGTAGGCCGTACTGCCGTGTAGTACGTAGGTGATGAAGTACAGGTAGCCGCCGCCGCGTACGTTGAACACGTTGATCAGTAGGAAGGACAGCACCAGCATCAGCAGCAACTGGTCGTTGCGCTTCATCGCAGCGAGGTGCTGGCGCAGCCTGAAGTGACCTAGGGTTGCCAGGGGTACGCGCTCACGTACGCTGAAAAAGCACCAGAGGAACATGGCCACCGCCACGGTGCAAAGCAGGGTGACGCCCCAGCGATAGCCTCGTACTGGGTCGCCGTGGCCGAACGCGACGACCATCCAGGGCAGACCTACCGAGACCAGCAACCCGGCGAGGCCGCAGAGCATGAAGCGCCAGGTCTGGCAGGACACCACCTCCTGCTGGCGAGTGGTCATGGCGTTGATCAGGGCGCAGTAGGGCACGTTGATGGCGCTGTAGCTCAGCGACAGCGCCAGGTAGGTGACGAAGGCATAGACCAGCTTGGCGGTGGGATCGAGGTCCGGGGTGCTGAAGGTCAGAATGCCGGCCAACCCAATGGGCAGAGCGGCCCACAGTTGCCAGGGGCGGAAGCGACCGAAGCGGCTGTTGGTGCGGTCGGCCAGGGTGCCCATCAGCGGATCGGCGAGGGCATCCACGACCCGGAGCACCAGGAACAGGGTGCCGACCACGGCTGGGGTGAGGCCGAAGATGTCGGTGTAGAAGAAGGTAAGAAAGTTGGCGATGAGGCAGGTGATGATGGTGCCCCCGGCATCGCCAAGGCCATAGCCGAATTTTTCCGTCCGAGACAATTCCGCCGCAGACGAGGCAGGCGCGAGGGGTGCGGAGGTAAGGACCGAGGTGGTCATGCGAGCTTCTCCCTTTCTTGTCATTATTGGAGTGCGACCGTCGAATTGGACGGTCTGAGCCTGTTCCTGCCGCCTTTGGAGCGGTTGGCCTGGACGCTAGGTTGGCATCCGTGGGCGGCGGCCGACAAGAGAGCCGAGACGTATAAAAACGGGACGATTCCGACTTATCGTGCCAAGCTGGATGGATCGACGAATGCCAAGGGTGCGGTCATGCTGCAACTGATTTTCGCCAGCCCGTTGCAGGTACAGAACGGCGGCCACTTCATCTCCCGCGGGGTGGGACGCCATCCACGGCGAATCCTCGATTCCTATGAGCTGATCTACGTCGACCGCGGCATCCTTAGGCTCCGCGAGGAGGACGAGGAATTCGTCCTGGGCGCCGGCGAAGCCCTGTTGCTGCAGCCGGGGCGCTTGCACGAAGGCCTAGGCGATTTCGATCCCGACCTGAGTTTTTACTGGCTGCATTTCGAATTAGCCGCTGCGCCCGCCGCGGGAGAGGCCCTGGCGATACCCCAGCGTTCCCAGGTGCAGGTGCCGGAGCGCTTCGTCGCCCTGCTGCGGCTGTTTCTTGCCGAACAGGAAGATGGCGCCCCACCGGCGGCCCTGGAACTGCTGCTGCTGGCGCTGCTGGAGCGCCTGGCGCGCAGTCCGCTGGCCAGCGCCGCCCAGGGGGCCGGGGTGGCCCTGGCTTATCGTGCCCGCCAGTTGATCGGCACGCGCTTCGGCGAAGCCCTTGGCGCCGCAACGCTGGCCAGTGCTTTGCGCTGCAATCCCGACTACCTGGGCCGGGTGTTCCGCCAGACCTTCGGCATTACCCTGACCGAAGCCATCCATCGCCAGCGTATTACCGCGGCTGAGCGCCTGCTCCTCAATGCCGAGTTGCCACTGGCGCGCATCGCCGAGCGCTGCGGCTTCGGCGATAGTGCCTATTTCCGCCGACTGTTCCGTCGCCAGCGCGGCATGACACCGGCCGCCTACCGCCGGCTGTACTGCAAGGAGCACATCAACTCGGCATGAGCGCGGCGGCGGCTTCGAGCATAGCGGGCCGCCTACGGCGGGGTTGCAGAGGTACTGACTCGGCTTGCGAGCGTTTTGCCGTCTATGGCGGTCGTAACAAGGCATTGCTCAACCAAGGACGCCCCTTTCCATGCTTGCCGCCCTCAAAGACGAAACCCTGCTGCTGGTCGCCATCGGCGCCACGGTGCTGGCCTATGTGTTCGAACACGCCCTGCTCGACGGTGGCCAGACCCTGGCGCTGATCGCGGCTGGCGGTCTGATCGCCGCCATCATCTGCGCGGCCATGCGCGTGGCCCACCACGCCGAACTGCTGGCGGAAAAGGTCGGCGATCCCTATGGCACCATGATCCTGACGCTCTCCGCCGTGCTGGTGGAGGTGATCATCCTGGCGATCATGATGAGCCACGACCATTCGCCGACCCTGGCCCGCGACACCATCTATGCCGCGGTGATGCTGGACATGAACGGCATCATCGGCCTGGCCGCCCTGCTCGGTGGCCTCAAGCATGGCGAACAGCCCTACAACGACGATTCCAGCCGCAGCTACGGGGTGATGATCATCACCGCGGTGAGCATCTCCATGCTGGTGCCGGAATTCATCCCTTCGGCCCAGTGGCACGTCTATTCCTTCTTCACCATCGGCGCCATGGCGCTGCTCTATACCCTGTTCCTGCGCATGCAGACCGGCCCGCACAGCTATTTCTTCAGCTACAACTACCCGGACAAGAAGCGCAAGCGTCCGGCGGTCGAGGGCGAAGCCCGCCACCGCTGGCCATGGCGAAAGCAGCGCCACCCTGTCCATCGCCATGCTGATCGGCGGCATCGTCGCCACCGGGGCCCTGGCCGAGGTGATGTCCAAGTCGCTGGATACCGGCCTGGAAGGCCTGGCGGTGCCAGCGCTGGTCCCCGCGCTGGTGGTGGCGGTGATCTCCGCCAGCCCCGAGATCCTCACCGCGCTGCGCGCGGCCATGGCCAATCGCATGCAGTCGGTGATCAACATCGCCCTGGGCGCCAGCCTGTCCACGGTGATCCTCACCGTGCCGGTGGTGGAAGCCATCGCCCTGTACAATGGCCAGCCGATCCAGATGGCCATGACCCCGGTGCAGACGGTGATGATGGCCGTGACCCTGATCGTCGCCGCCATCAACCTCAACGACGGCGAGACCAACGCCATCGAGGGCATGACCCACTTCGTGCTGTTCGGCACCTTCATCATGCTGACCATTCTCGGTCTCTAGGGACGCACCATGATCGACAGCGAGGTCATCAGCAACTACGGTTACGGCGCCGCTGTCCTGGGCGCCCTGATCGAGGGCGATGGCGTGGCCATCCTGGCCGGCATCGCCGCCCGCCACGGCTACCTGCTGTATCCGCTCACGGCCGTCTGTGTGGCCCTGGGCGGCTTCATCGGTGACCAGACGCTGTTCTTTCTCGGGCGGCGCTATGGCGACCGCATCCTGGGGCGCTTCAAGCGTCAGCAGGCGCGCATCGACTGGTTGCGCAGCCGCATCCATCGCCACGAGGCGCTGTGGATCATCGGTATCCGCTTCGCCTACGGCTTCCGCCTGATCGGCCCGCTGCTGATCGGCGCCAGCGGCGTACGCCCGCGGCGCTTCCTGTTCTTCAACATCATCGGCGCGCTGCTCTGGGGCTTTTTCATGACCGGCATCGGTTATGCGGTGGGCGAGATCCTGCGGGACTTCTTCGCCGAGCATCATGTGTCGAAGCGGTGGTTCTTTGCGGCGGCGATCTGCGTGGCGGTGCTGTTCATCGGCGCCCGCGCCATCCTGCGGCGGCGGGAGAGGGTGTAGGGTAGGGCGGCGTAGGTTGGGTTGAGCGCAAGCGAAGCCCAACGTTGCGGACTTGGATCTTGGATGCTTCGGCTAGTTGTTGAGTTTCGCTTGTAGCCCCTGTTTCGCCTAGCCGACGACTTACTTTTCTTTGCTTGCGGATCGCCGCCCGGTGCAAAGAAAAGTAAGCAAAAGAAAGCACGCCCCACGTTTCGGCCCTGCGCTGCGCTCCGGGTCCCCTCGCTCCGGCGCCGCTCCGGGGGCACGGCACGAAGGGGCCTCCTGCCCCTCGCGCCTTGCTCGGCGTCCTGCCTCGCAACCCCCTCCGCAACGCCTGCACTCGGCCTCACTGACGGGGACGGGGCGCAAGCCTGAAGCTTGGGCGTTCACAAGATCTGTAACGTGTAAAACCGCAGAGCGTTTTCCACTGGCAGCCTTTAACTGCCGAACCAATTGTCTTTATCGCGGCCATGGGCCGCTCCTACAGTAGCCGGATATCCCGTAGGAGCGGCCCATGGCCGCGATTCCAGTAGAGTCAAGGCGTAGCGTGGAAAACCGCGCAGCGTTTTCCACTGATGTGCTTGACCGCGAAAAGTGGACAAGGCTTCGCCGTTGTCCACGCTACAGGTCCTTCCACCAATACTTTCAGGCTGGCGAATCGCCCCGTTCAGCAGGGTGAACGCCAGTGTCGTGGAGTGGGTCGAGCCGCATGGATGCGGCGAGAGGCCTAACGGGCCATGGACGGCCCGTGTAGGCCGACCCCGGAACGGCGCTGGCGTGAGCGGACCCGGAGCGAAGCGTAGGGCCGGATGGTCGGGGCAAGCGTTTTTGCTTACTTTTTTCGCGATTGAAAAAAGTGAGTCGCCCGGGTGGGCGAAACAAGAGCCACGAACAGATCGCGATAAATAGCTAGGGCACCTATAACCCTAACCGCAATCCGTTGGACTTCGCTTGCGCTCAGCGCCAACCTACGCCGTGCCTTTGGCGTTGGGCTTCGCTTGCGCTCAACCCAACCTACCGCCAACCCCTTCTCCAACGAAAAAGGCGCCCTGAGGCGCCTTTTTCGAACCAAACCAACCCCAGGTCAGACCTTGACGATCCAACCCTCCGGGGCCGGCTTGTCGCCGGTCTGGATGCCGGTCAGTTCTTCGTACAGCTTGCGCGTCACCGGGCCGACGTCGGTCAGGCTGTGGAAGACGTGCAGCTTCTCGCCGTACTGGATGCCGCCGATGGGGGTGATGACCGCCGCCGTGCCGCAGGCGCCGGCTTCGACGAACTGGTCGAGCTGGTCGATATGGACATCGCCCTCGACCACTTCCAGGTTCAGCCGCTCGCGCGCCAGGTCCATCAGCGACATGCGGGTCACGCCCGGCAGCACCGATTCGGAGCGCGGGGTGACGAACTTGCCGTCGCCGGTGATGGCGAAGAAGTTGGCCGAACCGACTTCCTCGATCTTGCTGTGGGTCAGGGGGTCCAGGTAGATGCAGTCGGCGAAGCCTTCGGCCTTGGCCTGGGCGCCGGGCATCAGGCTGGCGGCGTAGTTGCCGCCGACCTTGGCGGCGCCGGTGCCCTGGGGCGCGGCGCGGTCGTAGCCGGAGATCACGAAGTTGTGCGGGGTCATGCCGCCCTTGAAGTAGGCACCGACCGGGATGCCGAACACCACGAAGTGGAACTCGGGGGCGGTACGCACGCCGATGTTGTCACCCACGCCGATGACGAAGGGACGCAGATAGAAGGCGCCGCCGGTACCGTGGGGCGGAATCCAGGCCTCGTTGGCCTTGACCACCTGCTGGCAGGCGTCGATGAACATCTCGGTGGGGACCGGCGGCATCAGCAGGCGGGCGCAGCTCCTGTGCATGCGCGCGGCGTTGCGATCGGGACGGAACAGGTTGATGGAGCCGTCCTGGCAGCGATAGGCCTTGAGGCCTTCGAAGCACTGCTGGCCGTAGTGGATGGCCGTGGAGCCTTCGCTGATATGCAGCTGGTTGTCGCGAGTCAGCTCGCCGGGTCCCCAGCTGCCGTTGCGATAGGTGGCGATATAGCGGAAGTCGGTCTTGATGTAGTCGAAACCGAGGGTCTTCCAATCGATGTCCGCAGCGCTCATAGATCCTCGCAGTGCTCTCCGGCGGCTTGGCCGGTCGTTTCGTGGTCGGGCCGTACGCCTCGCCGGCGACGGTTCAAGGGGGTGGACGAGGCAGGCTCGTCGCTAGGTTCTGTATGAAAAGTCGCCGAGCGAAGGTCAGGCAAGACAAAAATCGGCGAGGAAGCGGAGTTTACGAGGGGTAAATGAGCATTCCGAGCTGATTTTTTACGCAGCATCACCGAGCGCAGGCACCTTTCGTACAGAGCCTAGACTGTGAAAGATACCGCTTATCCGGACCGCTGGGGGCACCTTTCAGCCAATCGGGTCTCCAAAGTCTGAAGCTGGCCCTTTGCCGCCTCGGCCTGCTGCCTCAGGCTGGAGGATGGGGTCATCACCAGGAGCTCGTTTTGAAAACAATGATGGCGTTGCTGGGTGCCTTGACCCTGCCAACGCTCACGGCGCAGGCCGCCGGTATCTTCACCGATGGATTCGACGCGGCCCTCAATCGCCGGGTCATCGAATGGCGGGGCGCGCCCTCGCCGGAAGGCATCGTCTTCAGCGTGATCGCCAGTCAGTTCAAGACCAGTGCCGGCAACGCCACCACCGATTTCCGCACCCAGCTCTCCACCTTCGGCGACAAGGTGCGCTTCAATGGCTGCAGCGCCAGTCGCTGGGAGATGAACGGCCAGATCTACCTGCCGCTCAAGGGCCAGTACCGCATGGCCGGGCTGGACGAGCGCTACGGTGAATATTTCGTCGCCCAACCCACCCGCCAGGATCTGGAGTGGGTGGCCATGAACACCCGCGTTCACTATCGCCTCTGCCGCCTGCGCGAAACCCTGACCGCCGAGGACCTGCAGGGCCTGCGCTGGGTGTTGCAGGCGGCGGAGGCGGATTAGTCGAAGCGGGTGATGACGGTCACCCCGGTGCCTGCGAAGGTATCCATGTGCATCAGCGCCGCGCTGGATTCGGCCAGGCTGATCTCGCGGCCGATCAGCTGCTCCGGCGCCAGGGTGCCCTGGCGCAGCATGGCCATCAGCACGTCGTAGCGATGGGCCTGCATGCCGTGGCTGCCGAGGATCTCCAGTTCCCGGGCAATCACCAGGTTCATCGGCAGCGCCGGGGTCGCCTGGTCACCCAGCAGCAGCCCGACCTGGACGTGCTTGCCGCGCTTGCGCAGGCTGGCGATGGAATTGCAGCAGGTGGTGGGATGCCCCAGGGCGTCGAGGGAGACGTGCGCACCGCCGCCGGTGAGTTCCTGCACCGCCTCGGGCACGCTGGCCACCTGGGTGGCATCGATCGTCGCCACCGCGCCGAGACGACGCGCCAGGGCCAGCTTGTCGGCGGTGATGTCGATGGCCACCACCTGGGCGCCCTGGGCGCGGGCGATCATGATCGCCGAGAGGCCGACGCCGCCGCAGCCGTGCACTGCCACCCACTGGCCGGCGCTGACCCGGCCCTGATCGACCACCGCGCGAAAGGCCGTCACGAAGCGACAGCCGAGGCTGGCCGCCGTGGCGAAGTCCAGCTGCTCGGGCAAGGCGACCAGATTGAGATCGGCCTGGTGGATGCCGACGTACTGGGCGAAGGACCCCCAGTGGGTGAAGCCGGGCTGGAATTGGTGATCGCAGACCTGCTGGTGGCCGGCATGGCACTGCGGACAGGCGCCGCAGCCCCCGACGAAGGGCACCGTCACCCGGTCGCCGATACGCCAGAGGGTCACGTCCCTGCCCACCGCCTCGACCACCCCGGCCAGTTCGTGGCCTGGCACATGGGGCAGCTCGATGTCGCTGTCATGGCCGACCCAGCCGTGCCAGTCGCTGCGGCAGACGCCAGTGGCCATGACCTTGAGTACGACGCCGTGGGGCTCGGGGGTGGGGTCCGCGACCGTGGTCAGGCGGGGTGGCGCGGAAAAGGCTTCATAGACGACGGCTTTCATGGCGGTGCCTCGGGCTGGATGACGCCTCCAGTATGGCAAGCCGCGCGGATTTAGCCGGTCTGCTTGCCGGTGTTGCCGGCGGACTGCTGCCCGGCTAGCCCGCCAGGGCCTGCAGCCCGCTCCAGGTAGCCGGTGCGTCCTCGCCCAGCGCCTGCACCAGGGCGGCCTTGAGTCGGCAATCGGGCAGGGCGCGATGGGTTTCCTGCACGGCGATGCCTTGCTGGCGGGCAGCCATGGCCAGGGACTTGCGGCGCCAGCCGTCCTGGCTGCGGCTGTCCAGACTCGGCTCCTGCCAGAAGTGCGCATAGAGCTGCATCAGGCAGTGCAGACGGGTGCCATCCACCAGTTGTACCGGCGGCGTCTCGCGCTCCAGTTCCGGCGGCAGGGCCTGACCGTGGCGGCGGGCATTGTGGGCCAGCAGGCGATAGTCGAAGGCCATGCCATAGGCCAGCACGGTGCGGCCCTGCAGCAGGGGCCAGAGGGTGGCGAACACCTCGGGAAAGCGTGGCGCCTGGGCCAGGTGGGCATCGGTCAGACCGTGGATCAGGGTCGCCTCGCGCGGTACGGCGATGCTCGGGCGGACCAGGGTGTCGAGCAGCACCCGGCCGCTGAGGGTCATGACCGCCACCTCGATCAGCTGGGCATCCTCGCCCAGCCCGGTCGCCTCGGTATCCAGCACCAGGACGTCCTGCTCCAGCCAGCGGCGCGCCTGCTCGCGCACCCGTGCTTGCTGGGCGTTGTAGCGGGGTGAGACAGCGCTGGAGAAAGACGACGACAACGGATTCATACACGGCCTGACAGCTATAACCAAGGGTGCGCCCAAAAGTCGACAAGTCGGCTCTACGACGGGTGTGGGCATTCGATGCAAGATCATCGCCACAGGACACAGGCCGTTCGGCGGGGGCGACGAGCGGACCATCTGGCACGTCGAGGTCGCCGGTATCGGCTGGCCTTGCGAGAATGGCCCCTTCATCCATGTCGAGGAGTGCCATTGCTTTGGCCGCCGTCCAGGGTTTCTTGCTGACACGCCTCTGGCGCGAGACTTCCACCGGGATGGAGCTGGTGTTCTGGTTCGCCACCGACAACGGTCCGCACCAGCTGCGAGTGCCGGGGCAGCAGGCGGTGGCCTTCGCCCCGGCCGCGCGACGGGCGGACATCGAGCGCCTGCTGCCGGCCGGGGTGGAGATCCGCGAGCTGGCGCTGCAGGACTTCCAGCGGCGCCCCGTCCTGGGGCTCTATGCGCCGCGCTATCGCACCCTGCGCGAACTGGAGCAGCGCCTCCCCGCCGCCGGCATCGAGGTCTACGAGACGGACATCGCCCCGGCGGATCGCTTTCTCATGGAACGCTTCATCACCGCGCCGGTGACGCTGCCCACCGCCGACGGCGCGCCCTTGCGGCCGGATCCCGACTATCGCCCCACGCTGCGGACCCTGTCGCTGGACATCGAGACCAGCGAGCGCGGCGAGCTCTACAGCATCGGCCTGCACGGCTGCGGCCAGCGCCAGGTGTACATGCTTGGCCCCCCCACCGGCGAAGACGCCGCGGTGGACTTCGATCTGGAATACGTCGCCGACCGCGCCACTCTGCTCGAACGCCTAAACGCCTGGATGGCGCGCCATGATCCTGACGTCATCATCGGCTGGAGCGTGCTGCAGTTCGACATCCGCGTGCTCCACGAGCACGCGCGCAAGCTGGGTGTGCCGCTGCACCTGGGCCGGGGCGCCGCCGAGGACGATCGCTACGAACCCGGCGGCCAGGGCCGTCCCTTCCACGCCCTGCTGGCCGGACGGCCGATCATCGACGGGGTGGAGGCGCTCAAGTCGGCGACCTGGGTGTTTCCCTCCTATAGCCTGGAGAATGTCAGCCGCAGCCTGCTGGGCGAGGGCAAGGCCATCGACAATCCCCACGACCGCATGGCCTCCATCAACCGCATGTTCGCCGGCGAGAAGAGCGCCCTGGCGCGCTACAACCTGGTGGATTGCGAACTGGTCACACGGATCTTCGCCAAGACCGGGCTGCTGCGCTTCCTGCTGGAGCGCGCCAGTGTCACCGGTCTGCCGCTGGAGCGTCATGGCGCCTCCATCGCCGCCTTCTACCACCTCTATCTGCCGCTGATGCACCGCCAGGGTTTCGTCGCGCCCAGTCTCGGCGCCCAGCCGCCCGAGGCCAGCCCCGGCGGCTTCGTCATGGATTCCCGGCCCGGGCTCTACGACTCGGTGCTGGTGCTGGACTACAAAAGCCTCTATCCCTCGCTGATCCGCACCTTTCTCATCGATCCGGTGGGCCTGGTGGAGGGCCTGGCGCTGCCCGAGGACGAGACGGTACCGGGCTTTCGCGGCGCGCGCTTCCATCGCACCCGGCACTGCCTGCCGGAGATGGTGGCGCGGGTCTGGGAGGGGCGCGACGCCGCCAAGCGCGCCGGCAACGCACCCCTGGCCCAGGCGCTGAAGATCATCATGAACAGCTTCTATGGCGTGCTGGGCACCCCGCACTGCCGCTTCTTCGATCACCGCCTGGCCTCGTCCATCACCCTGCGCGGCCACGCCGTGATGCACCAGACCCGCGAGCTGATCGAGGCGCGTGGTCATCGGGTGATCTATGGCGACACCGACTCCACCTTCGTCTGGCTCGGGGCTGCCCATGCCGAAGCCGAGGCCGAGCGCATCGGTCGCGACCTAGTGGCGGCGGTCAATGCCCACTGGCGCGCGCAGCTGCAGACCGAGCTGGGACTGGAAAGCCACCTGGAGCTGCAGTACGAGACCCACTTCAGCCGCTTTCTCATGCCCACCATCCGCGGCGCGGAGGAGGGCAGCAAGAAAAGATACGCCGGGCTGCGACCGGGTGCCGAGGGTCAGCCGGAACTGGTGTTCAAGGGCCTGGAGACGGTGCGCAGCGACTGGTCGCCGCTGGCCCAGCGCTTCCAGCGCGAGCTGTATCTGCGCATCTTCACCGGCGAGCCCCACGAGGACTATGTGCGTGACTTCGTCGCCCAGACCCGCGCCGGCGACTTCGACGACCTGCTGGTCTATCGCAAGCGCCTGCGCCGGCCGCTGGAGGAGTACCAGAGCAACCTCTCGCCGCAGGTCCGCGCGGCGCGGCTGCTGGAGGCGGAAAACGCCCGCCTGGGACGCCGCAGCCGCTTTCGCCGCGGCGGCTGGATCAGCTACCTGATCACCACCTCGGGCGCCGAACCAGTCGAACTGCCCCATGCGCCGCCGGACTACGATCACTATGTGCAGCGCCAGCTGGCCCCGGT
Source organism: Pseudomonas sp. SORGH_AS_0199 (assembly GCF_031453735.1). Classification (NCBI taxonomy): domain Bacteria; kingdom Pseudomonadati; phylum Pseudomonadota; class Gammaproteobacteria; order Pseudomonadales; family Pseudomonadaceae; genus Pseudomonas; species Pseudomonas sp. SORGH_AS_0199. The sequence continues at coordinate 4,775,228 of NZ_JAVJAE010000001.1, read as the reverse complement.
GGCCGACGCCATCCTGCCCTTCGTCGGCGACCGCTTCGATCGGTTGCTGGATCGGCAGATGGGGTTGTTCTAGCGCGGTCTGGAGTGGGAGCGGTTTAGGGTGGATGACGGCCTGGCCTCATCCACGCGAGCTTCCCGGCGTGGCCAAGCGCTCAGCCTGGAACACCCTCACCCCAACCCTCTCCCGCAGGCGGGAGAGGGGGCGGCACGGTGCGGATGGCGGTTTCTCCGCAGGGTGGCGGGTCCAGGGTAGGGTGGATGACGGCAAGGCCTCATCCACGCGGGCTTCCCGGAGTGGCCAATCGCTCAGGCTGGAACATTCTCACCCCAACCCTCTCCCGCAGGCGGGAGAGGGGGCGGCACGGTGCGAATGGCGGGTTCGACGCAGGGTGGTGGGTCCAGGGTAGGGTGGATGACGGCAAGGCCTCGTCCACGCGGCTCGGCGGCGAGGACAAGCGCTGCGAATCCTCCATAAGACCGTCTCACCCAGGCTTTCCCGCGTTGCGCTCGCACTTGCCCTGCACGCGCCAGTCTCAGTTAGGCGGTGCGGCCGCCGGTCAGTCTCACTGCTGGATGATGCCCGCTCTCCCGGCCTGGGCTCGTTATACTCCGGCCGGCGACAGGTCTTTTCCGTGGGAAGGATAGGTGGCGTGCCAGGATCGGTGCGGACGCGGCGATCACGATTTCTTGTGGATGTGCAGACGGCGGATAGATGAGCGACCAGGCGGATGTGGCCCGACCCAACAACTCCAGGAACCTGACCCCCAGCGACCTGCCGTTTCCGGTGGTGGGGATTGGGGCCTCTGCCGGGGGTATCCAGGCGCTGCTGCATTTCTTCGAAGCCCTGCCGGCCGATTGCGGCATGGCCTTCGTGGTGGTGATGCACCTGTCGCGGGAGCACCAGAGTCATCTCGACGAGATCCTGCAGCGGGTGACCCGCTTGCCGGTGCAGCAGGTCACCCAGCCGGTGCCCATCCAGGCCGAGCACGTCTATGTGATCCCGCCCGGCTCCGATCTGACCATGAACGACGGTTACCTGCGACTGGCTCCGGCGGAGCGCCCCCAGGGCGATCATGTCGCCGTGGACCTGTTCTTTCGCGCCCTGGCCGACGTGCACAAGACCCATGCCGTCGCCATCGTCCTGTCGGGTAATGGTGCCGATGGCTCGGTGGGCCTGGGGCGCATCAAGGAGCAGGGCGGGGTGACCCTCGCCCAGGCGCCGGAAGATGCCGAATTCGATTCCATGCCCAAGAGCGCCATCACCGCCAGCGTGGTGGACTTCGTCCTGCCGGTGGTGGAGATGCCGCAAAAGCTGCTGGAGCTGGCCGCCACCCTCAGTACCCTGAGCCAGGGCGAGTTGCACCAGCTCGATCTCGAAGCCCGGATTCCAGGTCCGTCGAGCAAGGCCATGCAACTGGCGCTGCGCGACATCCTCACCCTGCTGCGCACCCGTACCGGACACAACTTCAAGCAATACAAGACCGCCACGGTATTGCGCCGGGTGGAGCGGCGCATGCAGGTGAACGCCATCGCCGACATGCCGGCCTATGCCGGTTTTCTCCATGATCATCCGGAAGAGACACCGGCGCTGCTCAAGGACATGCTCATCGGCGTGACCAATTTCTTCCGCGACCGCGAGGCCTTCGAGGCCCTGGAGCGCGACGTCATTCCGGAATTATTCGAGCACCTGCCGGCCGGGGAAGATCAGGAGCTGCGGGTGTGGAGCGCCGCCTGCTCCAGCGGTGAGGAGGCCTATTCGCTGGCCATGCTGCTGACCGAGCAGGCCGAGTTGCGCCAGTCGGACGCGCGCCTGCAGGTCTTTGCCACCGATCTCGACGAGCACGCCCTGGCGATGGCGCGCTATGGCGTCTATCCCGGTTCCATCGTTACCGACGTCGCCCCCGCCCGGCTGCGCCAGCACCTGCTCAGGGAGCAGAATCAGTACCGGGTGAAAAAGGAGCTGCGCGAGAAGGTGCTGTTCGCCCAGCACAACCTGCTCAGCGATCCGCCGTTTTCCCGGCTCGACCTCATCAGCTGCCGCAATCTGCTGATCTATCTGGATCGCGAGGTGCAGGCCGAGATCCTGCACACCTTCCATTTCGCCCTCAAGCCGGGTGGCTACCTGTTTCTCGGCAGTTCCGAGTCGGCCGATGTGCAGAGCAGCCTGTTCGCCACGGTCGACAAGAAGAACCCGCATCTATCGGGCCAAGCACACGACCAGCGTGGTGCGTCCCACGCCGCTGCTCAATCTCAATCCGGGTGTGCACAGCGTGCGCCTGCCACCGCACCAGGTCGGTCGGCGCAACAAGGTGTCCTTTGCCGAGGTGCATCAGCGGGTGCTGGAGCAATATGCCCCGCCAAGCATCATCGTTGATCGCGAATCCAACATCGTGCACCTCTCCGAGCGGGCCGGGCGCTTCCTGAGGTACGTCGGCGGCGAGCCCAGCTACAGCCTGCCGGCGCTGGTGCTGGAGGAGTTGCGCCTGGAGCTGCGTACCGCCCTGTTTCAGGCGCTGCAGAGCAACAAGAGCGTTGAGGCGCGACGCGTGCATATCCAGCGCGACGACCGCAGCTACTACATCAACATGGTGGTGCGGCCGTTCCGCGACAGCGACACCAACACCGACTACCTGCTGGTGCTCTTCGATGAAGTCGAAGATGTCATGAGCGCCGATTCCGTCAGCGATCACGTCGAAGCCAAGGACAGCGTACTCACCCAGCTGGAAGCCGAGTTGCAGCGCACCAAGGAGCAGCTGCAGCTGACCATCGAGCAGTCCGAGACCTCCACCGAGGAGCTCAAGGCCTCCAACGAAGAGCTGCAGGCGATCAACGAGGAATTGCGCTCGGCCACCGAGGAGCTGGAGACCAGCAAGGAAGAGTTGCAGTCGATCAACGAAGAGCTGATCACCGTCAACTACGAGCTCAAGTCCAAGATCGAGGAAACCGGCAAGATCAACGACGATCTGCAGAACCTCATCACCTCCACCGACATCGCCACGGTGTTCGTCGACCGGGGCATGCGCATCAAGCGATTCACGCCGCGCGCCGCCAGCATCTTCAACATCATCGTCAGCGATACCGGCCGCTCGCTGCTCGACATCACCCATCGCCTGGACTATCCGGAGCTGGCCACCGATGCCAATCAGGTCTTCGAGTCCCTCGGCCAGATCGAGCGGGAGGTTCGCAGCCACGATGACCGCTGGTACCTGGCCCGGTTGCTGCCCTACCGTACCGCGGAGGACCGCATCGAAGGTGCGGTGCTGACCTTCATCGACATCACCGAGCGGCGCAAGGCCCAGGATCGTGCCCGCGATGGCGAGGAAAACATGCGCCTCATGGCGCAGAACATCCATGACTATGCCATCGTCACCCTGGATGCCGGCGGCATCATCAACAGCTGGAACGGGGGCGCCACCCGGCTGTTCGGCTATAGCGAACGCGAGGCGCTGGGGCAGCCCATGGGCCTGATCTTCACGCCGGAAGACCTGGCCGCCCAGGTTCCGGAAGCGGAGCTGCGCCAGGCCGACGAGCAGGGCGCCGCTCAGGATGAACGCTGGCTCAGGCGCAAGGATGGCAGCCGCCTCTATTGCACCGGGGTACTCAGTCGCATGAGCAATGCCTCGGGCGGTCGCGGCTATGCCAAGATCGCCCGGGACGCCACCGCCGATCACGTCCGTGCCAGCGAGAATGCCAATCAGCAGGCACAGCAGCGCGCCCTGGTGCAGCTCAAGGACGAGTTCTTCGCGGTGATGTCCCACGAACTCAAGCACCCGCTCAATCTCATCCAGCTCAACAGCGAGCTGCTGACCCGTTCGCCGGTGCTGCGCGACGTGCCCCTGGCGCGGCGTGCCACCGAGGCCATCCAGCGCGCCGTGCGCAGCCAGGCGCAGATCATCGACGACCTGCTCGACCTGTCGCGTATCCGTACCGGCAAGCTCAAGCTGGAGCGCCAGAGCCTGGATCTGGTGCAGCAGCTGCGCGAGATCGTCGAGGTGATCCGGCCGCTGGCGGGTGAGGTCGAGGTCAGCAGCCTGCAGCTACCGAAAGCGCCGCTGTTTGTGCAGGCGGACGCGACCCGTGTCGGCCAGATCGTCTGGAATCTGCTCAACAATGCCGTCAAGTTCACCCCGGCCGGTGGGCGGGTGGAGATCGCCCTGGGGATCGAAGGCGTTGAAGCCCGGCTGGACGTCACCGATACCGGCCAGGGTATAGAGCCGGACTTCCTGCCGCGGGTGTTCGAGATGTTCGGCCAGGCGGAAATGAAGTACACCGCCCGCGCCCAGCACGGCCTGGGGATCGGCCTGGCACTGGTCAAACAACTGGTGGAAGCCCACGGCGGGCGCATCGAAGCCCATTCCGCCGGACTCGACCAGGGCGCGCGCTTCAGCGTCTGGCTGCCCCTGTGCGAGGACGAGCGGCGGCTTGCGCCGGAGGCGCGCGCGGATGACCAATCCATCGCCGGATTGCGGGTCCTGCTGGTGGACGACTCTCCCGACATCGTCGAGACCCTGCAGCTGCTGCTGGAGGAGGAGGGCGTGCGGGTCACTACCGCCACCGATTCCCGGCAGGGCCTGCTGCTGGCCCAGACGCAGGATTTCGACATCATCCTTTCCGACATCGGCATGCCGGAGATGGACGGCCACGAATTCCTGCGCCAGGTGCGGGCGGGCGATCGCAACGTCGGCACCCCAGCGGTGGCGCTGTCCGGCTATGGCACCCGGCTGGACGTCGACAAGGCGCGGGCGGCGGGCTTCAACCGGCATCTGAACAAGCCGGTCAGCTTCGAGGCGCTGATCGCCGTGCTGCACGCATTGCAGGTCTCCAGCTAAGACGGGCAGTGGCATAGTCAGATGATTCGCGGCACACTCGGGAGCCCCCAGGGCGCCTGGCCAATCGGGCCGGATGCCTTGTTTCCCGCCAGAGGAGCGCCGCGATGACCCGCCTCACCGCCAAGGATTTCTCGCCCGAACTGCTCGAACTCTACGACTTCTATGTGCACGGTCGCATCAGCCGTCGCGACTTCCTCGACCGTGCCGGCGCCTGCGCCGCGGTGCTGGGGCTGTCGGCCACCGGAGTGCTGGCGGCCCTGACGCCCAACTATGCCCTGGCCACCCAGGTCGAGTTCACCGATCCGGATATCGTCGCCGAATACGTCTACTATCCCTCGCCCAAGGGGCATGGTCGGGTCCGCGGTTATCTGGTGCGCCCGGCCAAGGCCAGCGGCAAGGTGCCAGCGGTGGTTGTGGTCCACGAGAATCGCGGCCTCAATCCCTATATCGAAGACGTCGCCCGACGCCTGGCCAAGGCCGGCTATCTGGCCCTGGCGCCGGACGGCCTCACCTCCATGGGCGGCTATCCCGGCAACGACGACAAGGGCCGCGAACTGCAGCAGCAGGTCGATCCCGAGAAACTGATGAACGACTTCTTCGCCGCCGTGGAAACCCTGATGGGCCACGAATTCAGCACCGGCAAGGTCGGCATCACCGGTTTCTGCTACGGCGGCGGGGTGGCCAATGCGGCCGCCGTGGCCTATCCCGAACTGGCTGCGGCCGTGCCCTTCTATGGTCGCCAGCCGCGCGCCGAGGAGGTGGCCGCGATCAAGGCGCCGCTGCTGATCCATTACGCCGAGAACGATCCGCGCATCAACGAGGGCGCTGCCGCCTACGAAGCGGCGCTCAAGGCGGCCGGCAAGACCTATGAGGTGCATCGCTATGCCGGCACCAACCATGGTTTCCACAACGATTCCACCCCGCGCTACGACGAAGCCGCCGCGCGCCTGGCCTGGGACCGTACCCTGGGCTGGTTCGGGCGCTATCTCGCCTAGGCACCCCGACGGAGACCTTAGATGCCGCAACTGCGTATTCCCGCCGTCTACATGCGCGGCGGTTCCAGCAAGGGCGTGTTCTTCCATGCCCGCGACCTGCCGCCGGCCGGTCCGGCGCGCGATGCGCTGCTGCTGCGGGTGATCGGCAGCCCCGATCCCTACGGCAAGCAGATCGACGGCATGGGCGGCGCCACCTCCAGCACCAGCAAGGTGGTGGTGATCGCGCCCTCCAGCCGCCCGGACTGTGACGTCGACTACCTGTTCGGCGCCCCGGCCATCGAGGCCCCGGTGATCGACTGGTCGGGCAACTGCGGCAATCTCAGCGCCGCCGTCGGGCCCTTCGCCATCAGCGAGGGGCTGGTCGAGGCGCCGCGCGAGGGCATGGCCAGGGTACGCATCTGGCAGGCCAATCTCGGCAAGCGCATCCTCGCCCATGTCCCCATGGCCAATGGCGAGGTGCAGGAAGAAGGCGATTTTCGCTTCGACGGCGTGGCCTTTCCGGCGGCCGAGGTGGTGCTCGATTTTCTCGACCCCACCGGTACCGATGGCAGCGTGCTGCCCACCGGGCGAGCCGTTGACGAACTCTATGTTCCGGAGCTGGGCCGACTGCCGGTGACCCTGCTCAATGCCGGCAATCCCACCATTTTCGTGCGGGCGGAGACCCTGGGTCTCAGCGGCACCGAGACCCAGGCGCAGATCAACGGCGATGCGGCGCTGCTGGCGCGCCTGGAAGCCCTGCGCGCTGCGGGCGCGGTCGCCATGGGCCTGGCCGCCACGGCTGCCCAGGCGACGGCGGAACGCCCGCATACGCCCAAGCTGTGCCTGGTCGCCGCGCCCCAGACCTACCGGGTGGCCGGGGGCAAGCAGGTGCAGGCCGAGGAACTCGATGTCATCGCGCGGATGATCTCCATGGGCAGTCTGCATCACGCCATCCCCGGTACCGGCGCGGTCGCCGTGGCGGTGGCCGCGGCGCTACCCGGGACCCTGGTTCATGCCCTGACCGGCGACCTGGGCGGTCGCCAGGTACGGATAGCGCACACCGCCGGCACCGTGGCGGTCGGCGCCCAGGCCCGCGAGGTCGCTGGTATCTGGCAGGTGGAAAAGGCCAGCATGAGCCGCAGCGCCCGCCGCCTGATGGAAGGCTGGGTGCGGGTACCGACGGAGATCCGGTAGGTTGGGTTGAGCGCGGCGAAGCCTCTGTGCTGGAGCGCCCTCACCCCAACCCTCTCCCGGAGGGAGAGGGGGCGATTAAGTCGGGTGCGGGGTTGTGGCTCGTGCACCTTGGCCGCGTCACGGTAGCGTGGAAAACCGCGCAGTGTTTTCCACTGGGCAAGCCTGCCTCCATTCGTGGAAGGCTGCACCCTTATCCACCCAGGGCATCCCAACCGCCCCCTCTCCCTCCGGGAGAGGGCTGGGGTGAGGGTGGACCCACTCAAAAGTGGCCCTCAGGTCCCTACGATCAGATCGCGAATGCGCACCGCCAGGGCGTCCATGGCGAAGGGCTTGGTCATCACGTGCATGCCGGGCTCCAGGTGGCCGTTGCCGACCACGGCGTTTTCGGCGTAGCCGGTGATGAACAGCACCTTGAGTCCGGGGCGGCGCTGGCGGGCGGCATCGGCCATCTGCCGGCCGTTCATCCCGCCAGGCAGGCCGACATCGCTGATCAGCAGGTCGATGCGCACATCGGATTCCAGCAGGCGCAGCCCGGAGCTGGCATCCGCCGCTTCCAGGGCGGCGTAGCCCAGTTCTTCCAGCACCTCCACCACCAGCATCCGCACCGTGGGTTCGTCATCCACCACCAGCACCGTTTCGCCGTGGCCCTGGCGCGGCAGGGTCGGCTGGCTGGCGGCGAGGTCAACGCCAGTGGCCACTTCGCGATGGCGCGGCAGGAAGAGGGTGACGCTGGTGCCCTGATCGACCTGGGAATGGATGCGTGCCTGGCCGCCGGACTGGCGCACGAAGCCGTAGATCATCGACAGGCCGAGCCCGGTGCCCACCCCGATCGGCTTGGTGGTGAAGAAGGGATCGAAGGCCTTGGCAATCACCTCGGGCGGCATGCCGCAGCCGTTGTCGGTCACCGAGAGGGCGATGTATTCGCCCGGGTCCAGGTCGCGGACCCGGCCCATGCGCGCATCCAGCGCCCGATTGGCGGTCTCGATGAAGATCCGGCCGCCCTCGGGCATGGCGTCGCGGGCGTTGATGCAGAGATTGAGCAGGGCGTTTTCCAGCTGCGGCGGATCGACCAGGGTCGACCACAGCTCGCTGCTGGCCACCACCTCGATCTGGATCGCCGGCCCCACCGTGCGGCGGATCAGGTCTTCCATGCCGGCCACCAGGCGATTGACGTCGGTGGGCTTGGGGTCCAGCGTCTGCCGGCGGGAAAAGGCCAGCAGCCGGTGGGTCAGGGCGGCGGCGCGAATGGCGGCGCCCTGGGCGGCGGTGGTGTAGCGCTCGAGATTGTTCAGCCGACCCTGGCCGATGCGCACCGTGAGCAGGTCCAGACTGCCGACGATACCGGCGAGCAGGTTGTTGAAGTCGTGGGCCAGGCCGCCGGTGAGTTGGCCGACCGCTTCCATCTTCTGCGACTGGCGCAACTGCTCTTCCAGCAGCGCCTGGGTTTCCGCGGCGTCCTTTTCCCGGGTGATGTCGCGCCCGGCGCCGGTGAGGCGATCCTGTTCGGTGTCCATCGACAGCGTCCAGGACAGCCAGCGCCAGCTGCCGTCCGCCGCCTGGACGCGATTCTCCACCCGCGCCGGCAGGCCGCTGCGGCGCAGTTCGTCCAGCGCCATCAGCACGCCGGGCAGATCATCGGGATGGATGAGTTCGGTGTAAGGGCGGCTGAGCAACTCGGCCTCGGAATAGCCCAGGCCGCGCGACCAGGACGGACTCACCCGCAGGAGCTGCCCGGTGAAGTCGGCGGTGAGCAGCAGGTCTTCGCTGAGCGCCCAGAGCCGGTCGCGCTCGGCGGTACGGGCCTGGACCTCCTGGCTGAGGCTGAGATTCTGCGCCTGGATCAGCGCCTGGGCGTCGCGCTGGATGGTGACGTCCTGGGCGAAGACATAGAAGCCGTCCACCGCACCGCGCGCATCGCGCCGTGGGCGGTAGTGGATGTCGGCGATGCGCCGGCGGCCATCCGGCCAGGCCCACGGCAGGTCCAGTCGCGCCGGGGTACCGTCCAGGGCGGCCTGGATGGCCGGACGCCGGGCGGCGAACAGTTCCGGCGCGAACACCTCGGCCATGCTGCGGCCCAGGATGCTCTGCGGCGCGTCCCTGAACCACTTGGGCGCCTCGATATTGGCGAAGCGATAGATCAGGTCGCGATCGACGAAGGCGATCAGGCAGGGCAGGGTGTCGGCCACCAGGCGCAGATTGAGTTCGCTGTCGCGCAAGGCACGTTCCGCGGTCAGTCGCGCCGTGGCCGAGCGGGTGCGATTGGCGACCTCGCGTATGAACTGCAGCTCGGCCGGCGTCCAGCGCCGCGGCTGACTGGAACAGACATAGAGCAGGGCCACCAGGTTGCCGTGCTCGAACAGCGGCAGGTTGACGAGGGCGCGGGTCTCCAGGCGTTGCAGGGCCGCGAGGTTGTCACGGGTACGAGGGTCTTGCTGCACGTCCTCGATCACCACGGTTTCGCCGCGCTTGAAGGCCTCGCTGTAGCTGCCGTAGTCGCGAAAATTCAGCGTGCCCATCAGGCTGCGGGCGCCCGGGATCGTCCAGTCGCGTTCCACGGTGATGGTCTCGGTCTCGGCGTCCACCAGACCGTAGCCCACCAGATGGGCATTCAGGATGGTGCCCAGGGCGGTGCAGGCGAGTTCGGTGACCGCCTCGATGTCGTTCAGCTGGCTGAAGCCTTCGCCCAACTCCGCCAGGGCGCGGCGATAGCGCTCTTCGTCACGGGTGGCCTGGGCGGCCTGCTCGCGCTCGGTGACATCCAGGAACAGCACCAGAAAGCTGTCCGGGCCAGCCTTGTGCGCATGGCCTTCGTACCAGCGGCCGTTGAACTGGAATTGCCGCACGTAACTGAACGACTGGCCGGTATCTACCACCCGGGTGAAATCCTCCACCCAGAGGTCTTCGAGTTCGGGAAACAGGGTGCGGGCGGTCTGGCCGATCGTCTGCTCCGCGCTCAGGCCGAAGTGGGTGCACCAGGCGCGGTTGACCTGGTCGTAGCGCCAGTCCCGGCCATGGCCCTGGTCATCACGCAGGATGGTGCCAAGGATGAAGCCCTCGTCCAGTTGCTCGAACAGGCCGCGCCAGTAGCGCTCGCTCTCCGCCAGTTGCCGCTGTACCTCGCCGACGTGGCGCTGGCTGTCACGCAGGGCCTCGCCGGCCAGATGCTGGGGGGTGCGGTCGCGCAGGATCTTGACGAAGCCGGTATGGCGGCCGGCGTCGTCGTGCAGCGGATGCATCTCGCCGCTGGCCCAGAAGCGGGTGCCGTCGCGTCGCAGGTGCCAGCGTTCGTCTTCGGCGCGACCGTCCTGCAGCGCCAGCCGCATTTCCAGCGCGGCCCGGCCGTTCCGGTTGTCTTCCGGGGTGAAGAAGCACTCTGCCGGGGCGCCGCGGATCTCCGTGGCGGTCCAGCCCAGCAGGCGCTCGGCGCCGGTGTTCCAGTCGGTGATGACCCCGGCCGGATCCAGTACGACCATGGCGAAATCAATGGCGCCATCGAAGATCGCCAGGCGCCGCTGGGCGTCCTGGGGTGGCAGCGCGGTGCACTGGTCGAGCGCGGCGCGGAGGCGGCGGACTTCGGCCTGGAGTTCAGCGTAGGAGGGAGCGGATTCAGCCATGGGATCTTTCAAGCGCGTGGGCAGCGGAAGCGGACGCCAATGACGTCCAGCAAGAGCCTTAGAGTAAGAGAGTCGGGCGCCGGCTAGCGATCTGCCAGCACCTTTTTCCGACAGGCAGGGAATTAAGTAGCCGTTACGGCATCAGACAAGTGCCGGTACCAAGCGGCCAGCCGTCCATCCGAGGGTTGTGATCCAATTCGAGTAATTTCGGTCTATTTAGTCGTACTAATGAAGTAGCGTTGCCATGACCGATGTAGTTTCTTCCGCAGCCGTTACCACTGTGCTGGTGGTCGAGGACGATCCTGTACTGCGATCGCTGGCGACGGAGGTGTTCGAGATGGAGGGTTATGCCGTCCAGTCGTTCGACACCGCCGATGCCGCCTGGTGCTGGTTCGAAGCCGACCCGCTGCCGCCTGATCTCCTCTTCACCGACGTGCGCATGCCCGGTCGACTGGATGGTCTCGCGCTGGCCAAACAGGTCCGCCAACGTTTTCCGCAGTTGCCGATACTGGTGTCGTCCGGCTATACCGGACAGCAGTACGCCGAACGCGAAGACCGGGCGCTGTTCCTGCCCAAGCCCTGGACCATCGACCAGTTGCTGAAGGCCTGCGGCCAGCTGGGCGTCTAACCGCCCGCCTGACGCGCGCGTGCGAGGCGTACCGCCGAATCCACCTCATCGAGCGTCCAGGGCTTCTGCAGGAAGATCACCTGCGGGGGCAGCGCCGTGGTGATCTCGTAGCCATAGCCCGAGGTGATGACCATGGGCAGCGCGGGCCAGCGCTGGAGCAGCATTTCGGCCAATTCACCGCCGCGCAGCTGGCCGGGCATCAGGTGATCGGTGATTACCAGCCCGGGAGCCTGCTGCTGCTGGAGCAGATGCACTAGGGCATCGTCGGCATTGTCGAACTGCCGACAGGTCCAGCAGAGGCGGTCTTCGAGATGGTTGCTCAGCAGCTCGGCGAGCAGGCTGTTGTCTTCGATGACGACGAGATAGGGAAGGGGATCTGGCGAGGTCATCGAGACTTCCGGAACGCGACGAGACGATTCCGGAAGTCTAGCAGAGCCTTGCCGGCGTCAGTCCGGCTTTTGTCTGACCATTGTTAGAACTCCAGGACGATCTTGCCGAAGTGGCTGCCGTCCTTCTGGAAGGCGAAGGCCGCGGCAATTTCGTCTAGCGGAAAACTGCGATCGATGACCGGCTTAATGCCGTTGCCTTCCAGCGCCTTGATCATCTCCTGCTGCTGGCGACGGCTGCCGACGATCAGCCCCTGCAGCCGCTGATGGCGGCGCATCAGATTGGCCGTGGGGACTTGCCCCTCGACGCCGGTGAGCACCCCGATCAGCGCCAGGTGACCATGGATACGCGCGGCCTGGATCGACTGCGCCAGGGTCGCCGGGCCGCCCACTTCCACCACGATGTCGACGCCACGGCCGCCGGTGATGGCCTGCACCTTGGCACCCCATTCCGGTTCGTCGCGATAATTGATCAGGTGATCGGCGCCCAGGGCATAGGCGCGCTGCAGCTTCTCGTCCGAGGAGGAGGTGGCAATCACCGTGGCGCCCATGGCCTTGGCCATCTGCAGAGCGAAGATCGACACCCCGCCGGTCCCCATGACCAGCACGCTGTCGCCGGCCTTGAGTCCGCCATCCACCACCAGAGCGCGCCAGGCGGTGAGTCCGGCGGTGGTCAGGGTCGCCGCCTCGGCATGGCTGTAGCCCTTGGGCGCCAGGGTGAAGGCCGTGGCCGGGCGTACCACCACCTCGCAGGCGAAGCCGTCGACGCCATCGCCAGGGGTCGTGGAAAAGTCATCGATGGGCGGCTCGCCATCCAGCCAGTGGGGAAAGAAGGTCGAGACCACGTGATCGCCCACGGCGAACTCGCTGACCCCGGCGCCCACGGCCTCGACCACGCCGGCGCCATCGGACATGGGAATGCGCCCATCGGCGGTCGGCATTTTGCCCAGCACCACGCCCAGGTCATGGAAATTCAGCGAGCTGGCCTTGATCCGCACCCGGATCTCACCAGCCCCCGGCTGCCCGGGATCAGGCAGTTCGCAGGCTTCCAGCTGGTCCAGACCACCGGGTTTGCGTAGGCGTATGGCGTGCATGAGAGATCCTCCTGACTGTGGCGAGCAGGACGCTCGCAGGTCAGTAGAGGACCACGGCAGGGGGCGCAGGATTCCCGAAAGAACCCTGCGCCCTGAACCTTACTTGATCGCCTTCTGCAGTTGCTGCAGCTGCTCGGTGCGGGTGTTCAGGCGGGTTTCGCCGCGCTGGGCGTCGACCTTCTTCAGCTCGGCCTCGGCCATGCGCAGCTTGATGGTCTGCATGGCGGTCTGGATGCGTTGCTGGGTCAGGTAGGCCAACTGGTCGACGGTGCGCTCGTTCTCACCGTCCTTGTAGGCCTTGTCGGTTTTGGCCAGCCAGGTGCCGGCATCCTTGGTTTCCAGTGCCGCCAGCTGGGTGGCCTGGGGCTGGGATTCGAGGGCGGCGTAGTCGTTGCGCGCCTTTTCCAGATTGGGGTTGGGCGGGGTGGCGCAGGCGGCCAGGGTCAGGGTCAGCGCCGACATCAGCGGGAGCAGAAAACGTTTACGCATGGTTTCGTCCTTCAAGAGAGCGGGCAGCCTTACTGCTGCACCTTTTTCTGTAGATTCTGTTGCAGCTGCAGGTTGATCTGACCTTCCTCACGGATCTGCTGGATGCTGTTCTGGGCATCCTGCAGCGCCGCCGCGGCCTTGGCGGCCTGGGTCTTGCGGGTCGCCAGACGGGCATCCCACTCGGCCTGCTCGGCCAGTTGCTTGGCTTCGTCGTATTTCTCGTTGGACAGGGCCGCCTGGGCCTGGGTCCACTTGTCCTGGGCCGACTTGGTCTCGATCGGAGCGAACTGGTTGCCGCCGCCGCTCACGGCTTCGTTGACGGCCGACTGGGTCACGGCCATCTGCGCGGTCGGCGGATTGCCGGCGCAGCCCGCGAGCAGCAGACCGCCGCCCAGGACCAGGCTGGCGAGCAGCGCACGAGGCGCGGAGAACGGGGAGGCGCGAGAGGGACCGGTTTTCATCCGAACATTCCTGGCAGGTCGCCCGGAATGGGCGACAGTGCCTTTGAGACGGCGAAAACGCGGCGAGGTTCGCTGCGACCGCTGTGCTCAAGCCCCAGGGGTAGCAGCCGATATCTGTTGTCTGACAACAACAGGGCCAGAGGCCACGGAGACTTCCATGCTGTTACGCAATTGCAACATCGCGCCTCGGGCTGCCCTGGGCTTCGGCCTGATTGCCCTGATGGTGGCCTTTCTCGGGCTGTTTTCCCTGGCACAGATGGCGGGTATCCGCGAGCGCCAGGTGGTGACGGAGCGTGACTGGGTGCCCAGCATCCGCGCGGTGGACGCCATTCGCGAGAACATGTTGCGCATCCGTACCATTTCCCTGCGCCTGGCGCTGGATTCGGACCCGCGCAACATCGATACCTACGTCGGTCAGTACGAGGCACGCAACAAGGTGCTCATGGACGGCATCAAGGCCTATGAGGTCTTTGTCGATACCCCCGAGGAGCACCAGCGCTGGGACCTCTTCAAGCGTGATTTCGCCACCTATCAGCGGGGCATGACCGAGTCCTTCGCCCTGGCCCGCCGTGGCGATACCGCCGCGCTCAACAAACTGACCCTGGTGGACATGAAGCCGGTGGTGGACGGCACCGGCAAGCAGCTGGGCGAGTTGGGCGACTTCTATGCCGAGGGCATCGAACGCGACGGCAAGATCTCGGCGGACCGCTACGCCGCCTCGCGGCTGATCGTCATCGCGGTGATCGCCCTGGCCGCCCTGGCCACGGTACTGATGGCCTGGCTGCTGACCCGCAGCATCGTCGGACCGCTGCGCGAGGCGCTGCTGGCCGCCCGCCGCGTCGCTCAGGGCGACCTGACCCAGACCCTGGCCGTGCAAGGCCGCGACGAGGTGAGCGAATTGCAGCGCGCCCTGCAGCAGATGCAGGCGCAACTGCGCGAGACCCTCTCGCGCATCGCCGGCTCCTCCACCCAGCTGGCGACCGCTGCCGAAGAGCTCAACGCGGTCACCGAGGCCGCTGGCCAGGGCTTGCAGCGACAGAACGACGAGCTTGAACAGGCAGCCACGGCCGTCACCGAGATGAGCACCGCGGTGGACGAGGTGGCGCGCAACGCCGTCTCCACCTCCGAAGCCTCGCGGGCCTCCAGCCAGGCCGCGCAGCAGGGCCAGACCCGGGTCGCCGACACCCTGGGCGCCATCGCCGCCCTGTCCGACGAGGTGTCCGCCACCGGGACCCTGGTCCAGCGGCTCGCCGAGCAGTCCCAGGACATCGGCAAGGTGCTCGACGTCATTCGCGCCATCGCCGAACAGACCAACCTGCTGGCGCTCAATGCGGCCATCGAGGCGGCGCGGGCCGGCGAGGCCGGGCGTGGTTTCGCCGTGGTGGCCGACGAGGTGCGCGCCCTGGCCAGCCGCACCCAGCAGTCCACCCACGAGATCGAACAGATGGTCTCGGGCATGCGCAGCGGTGCCAGTCAGGCCCTGGGCTCCATGCACAGCAGCAGTGAGCGCGCCCAGGCCACGCGTGCCCTGGCGGAAACCGCCGGGGTGGCGCTGGAAGAGATCAATACCCGCATCGGCGAGATGTACGAGCGCAACCTGGTGATTGCCAGCGCGGCCGAAGAGCAGGCGCAGGTAGCCCGGGAAGTGGATCGCAATCTGGTCAACATCCGCGATCTCTCCACCCAGTCCGCCGACGGTGCCCGCCAGACCAACGCCGCCAGCCAGGAGCTGTCTCGGCTGGCGGTGGACCTGCAGGGGCTGGTGAATCGCTTCCAGGTGTGAGCCCTAGGCTCGTACCGCCTGGTACAGCGCCCGGATCAGATCCGACTGGGTGATGATGCCGACCAGGCGGCGCGAGCCATCGATGATGGGGATGTGGCGGTGGCCGTTCTCGGAAAACACCGGCACCAGGTCGATCAGGAGGCGGTCGGCGCTGGCCACCCGCACGGTGCGGGTCATGATGTGGCCGACGCTGTTTTCGTCCTGGCGGGCCTTCGGCCGGACCAGCGAGCGCAGGCGCCAGCCGAGGCCTTCGTGGACGTCCAGGTCGATCTGCCGCATGAAGTCGGCGACGGTGACGATGCCCAGCAGATGGCCCTGGCGATCCACCACCGGCAGCGCCTTGATGCGGCGGGCGCGCATCAGCGCCCAGGCTTCCTGCAGCGGCATCTCGGCACGGGCCGTCACCGGTTCGTGGCTCATGACATCGGCGCAGCGCAATTCGCCCATCTTGCGCTGGTAGGCACGCGCCTCCACCTGTTCGAGCAATTCGGCGAGGTCGTCGCGGCTGATGTCCAGCACCTGGTTGTAGCGCGCCAGCACGGCGTCCAGGTCGGCGCGCTGCAGGCGCGTCTCGCCGCTCGGCTCGGCCGGGCGTGGCACATGGGGCCAGGGGCGCCGGGTCAGGTTGTTGTAGAGCAGGCCGGCACTCACCAGCAGCAGCGAGTCCAGCGCCACCGGACTCCAGGCATAGCTGAAATCCTGGGCGCCGATCAGCACCATCAGCAGCGCCGAGGCGCCTCCCGGGGGGTGCAGACAGCGCAGCGTGAACATGGCGGCGATGGCCAGCGCAACCGCCACCGCGGCGGCCAGGTTGGCTTCGGGAATCCACAGCGCGCAGGCGATGCCGATCAGCGCCGACAGCGTATTGCCACCCACCACCGACCAGGGCTGCGCCAGCGGACTGGAGGGCAGGGCGAACACCAGCACGGCGCTGGCGCCCAGCGGCGCCACCAGGGCCAGCGCCAGGGCGCCATGCTGATGCACCGGCTGGCCTTCCAGCCACCAGGCCGCCAGGAGCGCGGCGAGCAGGATGCCGAGGCCGGCGCCCAGGCTGGCGCGCAGGCGTTCGCGACCGTCGATGGGCAGGGGCGCTGGCCAGAAGGCACGCAGGCCCTGGAGCAGACGGGCGAAGAGGGAGGGAGACGGCGTAAGGGGTTCCTGGGGCATGGGCTAGCAACTGCTGGGCATAACGCGGGCGCTGATGGTCCTCCCTGTACGGAGCCCTGGCAATACCGGCGAAGACCGCGGGCCGCCACCGCAAGCGGCCAGGCGGCGTCCCAGAGCTCCCGCCACCGTGAGGCGATTTTCTGCTGCGACCACCCGCGCTGCCGTAGTAGGATTATCGGCTGGGTGTCGCCGCAATCGTGCGGTAGGACAGGTTGAATCGAGCGCAGGTCGGGCCGCCGCGCGGAGTCCTGCTGCCCATGTCACCTCTGCCTTCCCCCGCCAAGGCCCTGGCCTTTCTCAATCGCTTCTGCGCCGCCGAAGCGGCCGGCGGTATCGTGCTGATGGTGGCCGCGGCCATCGCCCTCATCGTCGCCAACTCGCCGCTGGCCGACGGCTATTTCGCCAGTCTGCACTGGTACGTGGGTGGCCTTTCGCTCGGTCACTGGATCAACGACGGCCTGATGGCCATCTTCTTCCTGCTGGTGGGGCTGGAGATCAAGCGCGAGATGGCGGTCGGCCAACTCGCCAGCTGGGGCGATCGCGCCCTGCCGGGTCTCGCCGCCCTGGGTGGCATGCTGGTGCCGGCGCTGCTCTATGCCCTGGTCAATCGCCACGACTCCCAGACGCTCGCCGGCTGGGCCATTCCCGCCGCCACCGACATCGCCTTCGCCCTCGGTGTGCTGTCGCTGCTGGGTTCGAGAGTGCCGGCATCGCTCAAGGTGTTTCTCTCGGCGCTGGCGATCCTCGATGACCTCGGCGCCGTGCTGATCATCGCGCTGTTCTATACCAGCGACCTCTCCACCACCATGCTGCTGGCCGCGGCCGGTCTGGTGGCCGTGCTGTTCCTGCTCAATCGCCTCAAGGTCACCGCCCTGCTGCCCTATCTGCTGGTCGGGGCGCTGCTGTGGTTCTGCATGCTGCGCTCGGGCATCCATGCGACGCTGGCCGGGGTGATCCTGGCGCTGTTCATTCCGCTGGGCGATACCGAGGCCGACGATGCCTCGCCGCTGCTCCGGCTGGAGTCCGCGCTGCACCCCTGGGTGGCCTTTCTGATCGTGCCCCTGTTCGGCTTCGCCAATGCCGGGGTGTCCCTGGCCGGGATGTCGCCCGCCAACCTGCTGGATCCGGTCCCGCTGGGTGTGACCCTGGGGCTGTTTCTCGGCAAGCAGGTAGGCATCACGCTGATGGCGGTGCTGGCCATCGGCAGCGGTCTGGCGCGACTGCCCGAAGGTGCCAGCTGGCTACAGCTCTATGGTGTAGCGCTGCTTTGCGGCATTGGCTTTACCATGAGTCTGTTCATCGGTGCCCTGGCCTTTCCGGGGGCGCCCTTCCTGGTCGACGAGGTCAAGATCGGCGTGCTGCTGGGGTCGCTGCTGTCCGCCCTGGCCGGCATTGCCGTCCTGCTCCTGGCCGCCCGCCGTCGTTGAGAGGAGTCTGAGATGCCCTATGCGCTGTTCGCGGTGATGGTTGGCGGTGCCCTGGGCAGCGCCTGTCGCTGGTGGGTCGGCCTGCGGCTGAATGCGCTGTTCCCACTGCTGCCCCTGGGCACCCTGCTGGTGAACCTGGTCGGCGGCTTCGTCATCGGTCTGGCGCTGGGACTGTTTTCCCGCTATCCGGGGCTGGAAGCCCAGTGGCGATTGCTGCTGGTGACCGGCTTCTGCGGCGGTTTCACCACCTTCTCGACCTTTTCCGCCGAGGTGGTGGGGCTGCTGCAGAGCGGTCGCCTGGGCTGGGCGGCGCTCACCATCACCATCCATGTGCTGGGATCCTTGCTGTTGACCCTGGCCGGTTTCGCCCTCGCCGGTCGCCTCGGCTGAGGCGACCGGCCATCCGGGGTCAGGCCGGTGCCACCGGCGCGGTCGGGGCCTGGCGGCGCGGCTTGAATCTCAGCGCCGGCGCCTCGATCAGGTGCCAGGAGAGCACCGCGAAGCCCAGGGTCAGGACGTAGCTCACCAGCAGGAAGCCGGGCAGCGAGAAGCTGTCGGGAAACCAGTGCATGAGCAGTTGCTGGACCGGGAAGTTGAACAGGTAGAGGCCGTAGGAATAGTCGCCGAAGCGGCCGAAGCCGTGCAGCACCGGTACCTGCACCTGGGCCAGGTAGATGATCACATAGGCCAGCGACACCAGGTGGATCACCGGCAGGATATGCCAGACGATGGCCGCCAGCGACAGCAGGCAGAGCGCCAGGGCGATATCCAGGCGCCAGGGGATGCGCGGCCCCGCGAGTTGCAGCAGGGCGCCGGCGAAAAAGAACATCCCCAGGCTGAACACCTTGTGCAGCACGAAACTGGCGACGCCCATCTGCGGCAGCAGCAGGAAGTTGCCCAGCACCAGCACCACCAGAGTGGCCATGACCACCGATCGGGTCAGCAGCCCCAGCACGCCGATGATCAGCAGCGACAGGTACATGAACACCTCGTAGGGCAGGGTCCAGTAACTGCCGTTCACCGTGTCCGGAAAGGGATTGCCGGTGAAGACGCCGGGCAGCTCGAAGCGCGTCATCAGCAGGATGTTCTTGAAGAAGCCCAGGGTCTGGCGATCGCTGAAGTAGGCGCTCGTCTCGCGACTGGTGGCGAGCCAGCCCACCACCAGCACCGAGAACAGCACCGAGACGATCAGCGCCGGAAAGATCCGCAGGGCGCGCTTGAGGATGAAGTCCAGGGGATTGCGACTGCGCTGGAAGGACGCCGTGATCAGGAAGCCGCTGATCACGAAGAACACATAGACGGCGATATTGGCCGCGTCGGTAAAGCCGGTGAAGTTGAGGATCGGCTCGGCGCCGATATGTCCCGAGAGCCAGAAGCCATGGCCGATCACCACGGTGGACGCCGCGGCGAATCTCAGGAAATCGAAGTTGTTGCGTCCGTGGGGGACGTGAGCGGTGGTCATGTCTGCTCCTCGCAGCCGTGGCCCATGCCGCGGCCGCCGCTCGGGAGCGAACTCCAGGCGGACAGCGACGCAGACGGCATCGGCGGAAACGCCCGTCGTGAGACGCGCGCAGGCAAAGGCCGCTGCCGGCTGGACCGGCAGCGAAAGGGCGACAGCCGACGCGATCAGCCCGATCGGTCGGCCGGCGAGGGCAGGGGCGCTATGGGGGGCTGAGCGGCGCGAAAGCGGGCGTCATGCGCCAGGACTCCGGAAAAGCGGTACTGCAAGAAGGAACGGGGGCGGCGAGGCGCGCGCAGGCGATCGGGGTCTGGGGCCTCCCGGCCGCCCCGGTCGTTGCGTACGCCTCGCTCATCAGGCGCTGGCCTGCAGCGGCTGTTCGTGCACGTCTTGCGACTGTTCCAGGGCGAAGGGTTCCTGGGCGAAATAGAGGGCGGCGCTCTGGCGGGCGTGATCGCCGAATTCATGCGGATGGCGCATGACGATCTGTTCGAAGGCGCCCGGCTCCAGGCCGTCTTCGTAGAAGCCGTTGTGGCACTGCAGGATGCCCGAGGCGCAGACGCTGCGCTCGACCGCGGCGATCAGGCCGCCGGCTCTGAGGCTCTTGACGATGTTGTGCGGCAGCCGCTGGCGGCGTCTCAGACTGGCGGCGGTGTCGCTGAGGGTATCGAGGATCTCGGTCTCGGCCGGCGACAGCTTGCGCACATCCAGCTTGGACTTCTGCACCAGGTAGCGACGGGAGAGCAGACGAGCCTGGTCATTGAGGGCCTTGAGTACCACGCCGCTGAGTTCACCACGGGTGAACAGGCCGGTTTCCAGGGCGATCAGGTAGGACCAATCGTTGATGAGCGGAATCTTGCTGATGTCACGTTCCATGTGAGTGCCTGCGTCCATTTAAGTTGGCTAATTGAGGATAGGACACCCTCAATGGTTCCAGTTCGCCAGTATAAAGTGACGAGTGGCATGGAATTTGACAGTCCTGACAAGAATTGTCGGTTTTTTGTCGAAGTGGGTCACGCCTTGGGAATGCAACCTCAACGCTGCGCTTGGGGTCCCTTGCTGGAGCCCTGGCGCGAGTCGGGTTAATCCTTCGCAACGTCAGGTGATGAGATGAGTGATCCCGCAGCCCCTTCCAGCTCTGCCGATCTCGACTGCGATGTCGCCGTGATCGGCGCCGGAACCGCCGGCCTCGCCGCCGAACGCGCCGCCCGGCGCCAGGGCGCGCGGACCCTGCTGATCGACGATCGCTGGGCCGGGACTACCTGTGCCTCCGTGGGCTGCATGCCCTCCAAGCTGCTGATCGTTGCCGGTGAGGCTCATCACGCTGTCCGCCGTGCCGCTACCTTCGGCATCGAAGTGGGTAGCGTCAGCGTCGATGGCGCGGCGGTCATGGCGCGGGTACGCCGTGAGCGCGACCATTTCGTCGCCGCCACCAAGCAGGGTTTCGCCAAGTTGCCCGCGGGCGTGGCCCAGCAGGCCACGGCGCGCTTGGTGGCGGCGGATCGTCTACAGCTCAGTAATGGTAAGACTATAAGTGCCCGCAGCGTGGTCATCGCCACCGGCTCCTATCCCCTGGTGCCGGAACCTTTCGCCGCGCTGGGCGAGCGGGCGCTGACCAACGAGACGATCTTCGAGCTGCCCGATCTGCCGCGCTCCCTTGCGGTGATCGGCACCGGTCCGGTGGGCCTGGAACTGGCCCAGGCCATGGCCCGTCTGGGCGTGGCCGTCACCCTGTTCGGCCAGGACGATGGCCTGGGCGCGCTCAAGGATCTGGAGGTCAAGGCCGAGTTGCGCAAGATCCTGGAACAGGACCTGACCTTGCTGCTGGACGTCGAGGTGGACGCCCGCCGCGAAGGCGAGGGCGTGCGATTGTCCTGGTCCGGCGCGGCGAGCGGCGAGGGCGCGTTCGACTACGTGCTGGTGGCCGCCGGGCGACCGCCACGGCTCAAGGGCCTGGGGCTGGAAACCACCGGCATCGAGCTGGACGACCATGGCACCCCGGTCTACGACCCTGAGACGCTGCAGTGCGGCTCTTCGTCGATCTTCATCGCCGGCGATGCCGACCACGACCGGCCGATCCTCCATGAGGCCTCCGACGAGGGCGCCATCGCCGGGCACAATGCCGCCTGCTATCCCGAGGTCCGACCCACCCCCAGGTCGCCGCTGTTTTCGCTGATCTTCACCGATCCGCCGGTGGCCGTGCTGGGCAGTCCGCCCGACAAAGGCAGTCTGATCGGCACCTCTTCCTACCACGACCAGGGCCGCGCCCGGGTCGAGGCGCGCAACCAGGGCATCGCCCGTTTCTATGCCGAGCCGGGCACCGGCAAGCTCACCGGCGCGGCCATGGTGGGGCCGGGCATGGACCATATCGGCCATCTGCTGGTGCTGGCGCTGATCCATGGCGAGACCGCCAGTTCGCTGCTCGACATGCCCTTCTACCACCCCACCCTCGAAGAAGGCCTCAAGAGCGGCCTGCGCGAGATTTGTCAGGCCGCCCATAGCAGCCTGCGTGGCGATCGCGACCAGGGCTTGCCGTCCGGAGCTTGAGGGGAGTGTATCGGGACCGCGTCGTAGCGTCTTAGGCTGGGTTGAGCGCAGCGAAGCCCAACGGGGTTGCCAGATCCAGCAGTGGAAAAGGCTGCGCCGTTTTCCACGCTACGGTTTTGCTAGAGGCACCCTCATCACAGCCCTCTCCCAGGGGGGGGGGAGGGGGCAATCCAGCGCGGGAGCTTGCGTAGAGTGGATAACGGCGCAGCCTTATCCACGCGCCACCGACATCCCGCCCAACAAAAAAACCGCCAAGATCACCCGCGGGGTTTCTGCTACCACCAGCGTCGTAGTCTGGGTTGAGCGAAGCCCAACGGGGTGTTCGATACTCAGTGGAAAAGGCTGCGCCGTTTTCCACGCTACGGTTTTGCTAGAGGCACCCTCATCCAAGCCCTCTCCCAGGGGGGGGAGGGGGCAATCCAGCGCGGGAGCTTGCGTAGAGTGGATAACGGCGCAGCCTTATCCACGCGCCACCGAAATCCCGCCCAGCAAAAAGCCCCGTCGGAATCACCCGCGGGGCTTCTGTTACCGCCAAAAAGTCATCAGGCCTTGAAGCGCCTTACCAGGCCATCCAGTTCGCCCGACAGTTGCGACAGGCGCGAGGAGTCGCGGGTGGTGGACTGGGCCAGGCCTTCCACCTGCTGGGCGTCGTCGTGGATCTGGGCGATGTGGCGGTTGATGTCCTCGGCCACCTGATGCTGTTCCTCGGCTGCTGCGGCGATCTGCAGCGCCTGGTCGCGGATCTCGTCCACCGACTGGCGGATGCCTTCGAAACTGCCGCGCGCCTCGCTGATGGAGGTCACGCTGGTCTGCGACAGCTCCAGGCTGGTCTCGATCTGGCGGGTGACCTCCTGGGTGCGCCGCGCCAGACTGCCGAGCAGGCCGTCGATCTCGCCGGTGGAGTCGGCGGTGCGCTTGGCCAGGGCCCGCACCTCGTCGGCCACCACGGCGAAGCCGCGCCCCTGCTCGCCGGCCCGCGCCGCTTCGATGGCAGCGTTGAGCGCCAGCAGGTTGGTCTGTTCGGCGATGCCGCGGATGGTGTCGAGGATGGTGTTGATGTTGTGGCTGTCCTGCTCCAGCACCGCCATGGCCTGGGCCGACTGGGCCAGGCTGCCGCTGAGGCGGTTGACGTTGCCGGTGGCCTTCTCGATCTGGCCGTAGCCTTCCTGCACCTTGTGATGACCGGCGTCGGCGGAGGCCGCGGCCTGGCTGCAGGAGCGCGCGACCTCGTTGGAGGTGGCGACCATCTCGTTGAAGGCGGTGGAGACCAGCTCCACGGCTTCGCGCTGGCGACCGGCTACCTCGTTCATGCTGGCCGCCGCCTGGGTGGTGGTCTGCGAGGCCTGCTGCAGATCGTTGGAGGCCTGGCCGATGCGTTGCACCAGCTGGCGGATGCTGGCAAGGAACTGGTTGAACCAGCCCGCCAGGGCGGCGGTTTCGTCCTTGCCCTGCACGTTCAGGCTCTTGGTCAGATCGCCTTCGCCCTGGGCGATGGATTCCAGGCCGGCGGAGACGCCGCGGATCGGCCGCACGATCATGCCTGCAAAGGCCGCGCCGAGCACGGCGAACAGCAGCGCCAGCACCGCGGTGATGCCGGCGATCTGCCAGGTCAGGGCGGTGGCCTTGCCCATGACTTCGCTGCGCTCGATCAGGCCGATGAATTTCCAGCCGAGGTCCTTGGCCTGATAGACGTTGACCATGTAGTCGGTGCCGTTGAGATTGACCTCACCCAGCCCGCTCTGGATGCCGCTGAGGGTCTGGTAGGCGTCGCCCAGCTCCTTGAGCTGCTTGAAGTTGTGCTTGGGATCGCGGGGGTCGACCAGCACGTTGCCGTTGTCTTCCACCAGCATCAGGTAGCCGCTCT
This sequence comes from Pseudomonas sp. SORGH_AS_0199, assembly GCF_031453735.1. NCBI lineage: Bacteria > Pseudomonadati > Pseudomonadota > Gammaproteobacteria > Pseudomonadales > Pseudomonadaceae > Pseudomonas > Pseudomonas sp. SORGH_AS_0199. The sequence continues at coordinate 4,751,312 of NZ_JAVJAE010000001.1, read as the reverse complement.
GGCCCAGGGTGATGCTCTTGACCAGGTCGGTGAGCTGCTTGAGCGAGATGTCCAGGCCCACCACGCCGCGGACCTTGCCGCTGGCGTCTTCCATGGTTCGTACCACGCCCATCAGCGAGACGTCGTCGGTCGCCCAGTAGTAGGCCGGGGTACGCACCACCTTGCCCGGATTGTTCATGGCCGCCTGGTACCAGGGGCGCACGCGCGGATCGTAGTTGGCCAGCTTGGCGTCGTCCGGCCAGCTGACGTAGCCGCCATCGGCCAGGCCCACCGACAGGTAGGCGGTGGTGGGGTGGGTCTTGGCGAAGCGGGTGAAATAGCTCAGCGCCTGCTGGCCGGCTTCCGGCTGCGGGATCTGGGCGGCATCGGCGCCGCTGTAGTTCTTCAGCCCCTCCAAGGCCAGGATGTTCGGCTCCTTGGCGAGGAAGTCGACGTTCTGCTGGATGCCGGCAAAGAACTGCTGGATGTTGCGATCGATCTGGCGGATTTCGCGCCCGCTGCCGTCGAGGAAGTCGCCGGTGGCCTGACTGCGCACGTTCATGATGACCACGCCCGCCACCAGGATCACCGGGAGGCAGGCGGTTACCGCGAAAAGCGAGGTGAGTTTTTGTTTGATGTTCATCGAAAGCCCCGGTCGCGCGCTGCGCGAAGAGTGACGGCAACATGCCTTCACTCTGCATCGGCTTGGATAAGTCCGACTTGATACGGAATGAAAAATTATTCCATTTGGTCCGCAGCAAGCCGCAAAATCGCCGATCGGTCGGCTAACGACCCGCTATAGCTCTTTCTTCAGATGGCGTTCGATTTCTTCCAGAGACTTGCCGCGGGTCTCCGGCAGGCAGAAATAGACGAATACCAGCGAGCCCAGGTTGATGGCGGCGAATACATAGAAGGTGTAGTTGCCGATGGCTTCCAGGGCCACCGGAAAGCTGAAGGCCACGGTGGCGTTGCACAGCCATTGCACGGCTACCGCTACCCCGGTCAGCAGGCCACGGACCTGGTTGGGAAACAGCTCGGACATCAGCAGCCAGTAGACCGGGGCGATGCACATCTGCATGAACAGCAGGAACACCAGGATGCAGGCCAGCGCCAGGTAACTCTGGGTGAGGTTCTGCGGCAGCCATAGCAACACGCTGCCCAGCGCCAGTTGCGCCACGACCACGATCACCAGGCCGATCAGCAGCAGGGTGCGCCGTCCGGCGCGGCCGATGGCCCAGATGCCGAGCAGGGTGGCGATCACCGAGACCACGCCATTGCCGATGGTGGCGGTGAGGGCCGCGCTGGTGCCCATGCCGGTGCTCTTGAGGATGATCGGGGTGTAGTACATGAAGGCGTTGACCCCGGTGAACTGGGCGACGAAGCCCAGGCCGATGCCCAGCAGCAGCAACTTGACCACCCAGCCCTGGCCGAGCAGTTCGCGCAGGGGTGGGCGATGCCTGGCCTGCTCCTCGCTCTCGCGCATCTCCTGGACCTCGCGCTCGACCTCCTCGGGGGTGTCGCGCAAGCGCTCCAGCACGGCTTCGGCTTCTTCGATGCGGCCCTTGGCCGCCAGCCAGCGCGGCGAGGTGGGCAGCAGGAAGGTACCGGCGAACAGCAGGATGCCCGGCACCATGGCGATGGCCAGCATGTAGCGCCAGATGCCGTTGTCGTGCACCAGCCAGGCGAGCAGGGCGCTGAGCACATAGGCCAGCAGCTGGCCGCTGACGATCATCAGCTCGTTGCGACTCACCAGGCGACCGCGGCGCTTGGGCCCGGCGATCTCGGCGATGAACACCGGCACCGTGGCCGATCCGCCGCCCACCGCCAGGCCGAGCACGAAGCGCGCGACCACCATCAGCTCCACCGAGGGCGCCACCGCGGTACCCAGGGCGCCGACGACGAAGAGGATCGACAGCAGGCGCAGGGTGGTGCGGCGGCCGTAGCGATCGGCGAGATAACCCGCCGCCAGCGAGCCGAAGGCCGCGCCGACGATCAGGGCGGCGGTCACCAGCCCCTCGGTGTAGGCGTTGAGGCCCAGGCCACCCTGGTCGGGTGGCAGGGTCATGAAGGGCAGGGCGCCGGCGATGATGCCGGTGTCGTAGCCGAAGGCCAGGGCGCCCATGGTGGCGACCAGCACGGTAATGAAGATCAGCCGGCGGGCCGAGGTCTTCTGGTCGGGGTCGACGGCGGGAGCGGTGGAGCGGGAGGAAGACATAGGGAACGCGGGTATCCTGAAAACCTGAGGGGTAGGCGAGGTCGCACCGCCCCCGCGCCTGTGGCGACAGAGGGCGATCGGTCCGACCTGGCTGGATAGGACAGGCGTCAGTCCCAGGATTTCCCTCCAGGGGAGCAAACCCTGGTCAGGATTGCGCGCGACGATCCTGCAACAGGTCCTGGATGCGCTCGCTGAGCACCTCGATGGCGAAGGGCTTCTGCAGCAGCTGCATGCTCTGGCCAAGGAAGCGCTGCACGTCCACGGTCTCTTCGGCGTAGCCGGTCACCAGCAGCACGGCGATGCCGGGGCGCTGGCGACGGATCTCTTCCACCAGCTCGCGGCCGCTCAGCCCCGGCAGGCCCACGTCGGAGACCACCAGGTCCAGTTGCGGTTCGCGTTCCAGCAGGGCCAGGGCGGTGGGCGCGTCCTCGGCTTCCAGGGCGGTATAGCCCAGGTCCTTGAGCACCTCGACGATCAGCAGGCGCACTCCGGGTTCGTCTTCCACCACCAGCACCCGCTCGCCGCGACCAGGGTGCAGCGGCAGCTCCTGGCCCACGGTTTCGCTGGCCACACCCTGATGGCGCGGGAACAGCAGGCTGACCCGGGTGCCCCGGCCTTCCTCACTGTGGATGTCGATGTAGCCGCCGCTCTGCTTGATGAAGCCATAGACCATCGACAGGCCTAGCCCCGTGCCCTTGCCCTGCGGCTTGGTGGTGAAGAAGGGCTCGAAGACCCTTTCCAGCACGGCGGCGGGAATGCCGCTGCCGGTATCCTCTACCGCCAGCTCGACATAGTCGCCGCTCAGGCGCTCGGGCAGCATCAGCAACCGGGGATCGTGCAGGTTGCACGTGGTGATCACCAGCTGGCCGCCCTGGGGCATGGCGTCCCGGGCATTGATGCAGAGGTTGAGCAGGGCGTTTTCCAGCTGGTTGGCATCGCTGCAGGTCGGCCAGTTGGCCGCATCGAGCTGCAGCTCCAGGTGGATGTTCTCGTTGAGAGTGCGCTGGATCAGGGTCTCCATGCCGGTGACCAGACGATTCACGTCCACCGGTTGCAGATCCAGGGCCTGGCGCCGACCAAAGCTGAGCAGGCGTTGGGTGAGGGCGGCGGCCCGCTGCGCCGAGGCGATGGCGATGCCGATGTAGCGCTCGGCGCGGGGCTGTTCGCCGTTCAAATGGCGCTGTAGCAATTCCAGCGAGCCGGTGATTGCCGTGAGCAGGTTGTTGAAGTCATGGGCGATGCCGCCGGTGAGCTGGCCGATGGCTTCCATCTTCTGGCTCTGGCGCAGGGCGTCCCGCGCCTGTTCCAGCTCCAGCGCCCGTTCGCGCTCGACGGTGACGTCTCGGGCCACGCAATAGAGCAGCCCCCCCTCGGGCACGGCGGTCCAGGACAGGGTACGGTAGCTGCCGCCATGGGTGCGAAAGCGATTCTCGAAGTTGAAGGTGGCGGCACCGGCGGCCAGCTGGCCGATCTCCTGGCGGGTGCGCTGCCGGTCTTCGGGATGCTCCAGCCACTCCGAGGTCTTGCCGATGATCTCGTCCACCGCCCAGCCCAGGGTGCGGGTCCAGGCCGGGTTGATGCTGACCCAGATCCCCCGGCTGTCGGCGATGCCGATGAGGTCGTGGCTGTAGGCCCAGAGCTGGTCTCGCTCGCGGGTACGTTCGCGGACGCGGATTTCCAGCACCTCGTTGGCCTGGCGCAGGGTGTCGGCGGTCTCGCGCCTGAGTCGCGCCAGGCGCATGGCGCCTTCCACCCGGGCGATCAGTTCGCGGGCGCTGAAGGGTTTGACCAGATAGTCGTCGGCGCCGGCTGCTATGCCTTCGATGGAGGCCTCTTCGCCGGCCCGCGCCGACAGCAGGATGATGGGCACCTGGCCGGTGCTCTCGTCGCTGCGCAGGGCGCGCAGCACGCCGAAGCCGTCCAGCACCGGCATCATGACGTCGGACAGCACCAGCGCCGGCAGTTGCCGCTGCACCGCCTCGATCGCGGCGCGGCCATCGGCCACGGCTTCCACCTGGTAGCCGGACTCCTTGAGCAACCGCTCGACATAGCCGCGCATATCGGCGTTGTCGTCGGCCAGGACGATGCGCTCGCCGCGCCCCTGGCCACCCCCGACGTGTACGTCGCGCGTCACGGGGGTGCTGGGGAGCGACTCGTCCGGCAGCCAGCGCAGGGCCTCGGCGACAAAGGTATCGGCGCGGGTGGCGGTGGAGACCTGGGGCGCGCTGACCCGGTTGGCCTCGGGCAGATGGGCGTGGCCGAACGGCAGCCGCACCTCGAAGGTGGTGCCCACGCCGATCTGGCTGGTGACTCGCACCTCGCCGCCGTGCAGCTCGGTGAGATCCTTGACCAGCGCCAGGCCGATGCCGGTGCCCTCATGGGTACGGCCGATCTGGCCCTCGATGCGGTGGAAGCGGTCGAACACCCTGCCCAGTTCGCTCTGCGGGATGCCGACGCCGCTGTCGGCGACCACCAGCACGGCATGGCCATCCTGGCGGCGCAGGCTGACCCGCACCTCGCCCGCCAGGGTGTACTTGAAGGCGTTGGAAACCAGGTTCAGGACGATCTTTTCCCAGAGGTCGCGATCCACCCACACCGGTTCGTCCAGGCTGGCGCAGTCGAGGGTGAAGGTCAGTCCGGCGCGGGCCATGGCCGAACGAAAGCTGCTGGCCAGCTCCGCGGTATAGGCCGCCAGGTCCAGGGGCGCGAAGCTCGCGCGCATCCGGCCCGCTTCCATGCGTGAGAAATCCAGCAGCGAATTGACCAGCCGTAGCAGGCGCTGGCCGTTGCGCTGGATGAGTTCCAGCTCCTGGCGACTCACCGCAGGCTCGCCGTCGGCCCGGTCCGGCCGCGCCAGCATGTCTTCCAGGGGGCCAAGCATCAGCGTCAGCGGCGTGCGGAATTCATGGCTGGCGTTGGAAAAGAAGGCCGTCTTGGCCCGATCCAGCTCGGCCAGTTGCTCGGCACGGCGGCGTTCTTCCTCGTAGCGCCGGGCATTGGCGATGGCGGTGCTGAGGTGCCCGGCAGCGCGCACGAACAGGCTCTGGTAATCGGCATCCACTCGCCGCCGCGGGCTGATGCCCGAGACTAGATAGCCATAGGGTTCCTCGCCCAGCGGTCCCGGAATCGGCACCACCAGCGCCTCTTCCAGGGGCTCTGGCCAAGGGGTCCCGGCGAGCCGGCCGCCATGGCGCTCGTTGAGACCGGTCACCAGGGTCGGCGCGCTACGCGCCGCGGTGAAGGCCCAGGGCAGACTGGCAGCCTCCTGGGTGACCTCCAGCGGGGCAAGCACATCGTCCGGCGCCAGGCCGGCCAGGGCCACGCGCTGCAAGGTGCCGGTCGCGGCGTCGCGCAGATAGGCCAGGCAGAAGGGTGACTCCTCCGGCACCTCGTGCAGGCAGCGCACCCCTTCGCGGCAGGCGTCTTCGGCGACGCGCGTCGCCGAAGTGGCTTCGGAGACATTGCGCAGCAGGCGCTCACGGCGTTCCGTGAGCACCCGGTGCGTGGTTTCGGTCACCGCCGTGAAGATACCCTCCACCTCGCCGGTGTCGCCGCGTACCGGGCTGTAGCTGTAGTAGAAGTAGCACTCCTCCACGTAGCCGAATCTGTTCAGCGGCAGCAGCTGGTCCTCGGACCAGGTGGCCTCGCCAGTCGTCATCACGTGGTCGAACATGGGGCCGATGATGTCCCAGATCTCCGCCCACACCTCCCAACCGGCACGCCCCAGCGCCCAGGGATGCTTGCGCCCCGGCACCGGACTCCAGGCATCGTTGTAGATCAGGGCGCGGGTCTCGCCCCAGTAGAGCACGATGGGGAAGCGCGAGCCGAGGCAGATGCTGACCGCCGAACGCAGGGCGGTAGACCAGGTTTCCAGGGGACCGAAGGGCGTCTGGGACCAGTCCTTCTGGCGCATCAGCGCGGCCATTTCACCGGGGACGTCGAGAAAGGCCAGCTGCGAGGGAAGGTTGGACAAGAGGGCTCCTGCGGGACAAGGAAAGCGGGGCCTTGGACGTACCGCCGTCGGCAGCGAAAGCGACAGGTAGCGAGCGGCCTTGCCGCGGGCGTCGCCGCCACGGCCCCGACCTAAGCATGTTGATTGCTCAGACTATTACAAGCGGACCGGCTTGGCGAATGACGCAGGCGGCAAAGCGCCTGCCCACACCGGGACGTCGCCGGTCGAAGGGCGCGTCAGCTGCCCAGCCGCTCCACCAGGAAATCCACGAACACCCGGACCCGCGCCGGCATGGTCGAGCCGCCGACGAACACCGCGTGGATGGGCTCCAGATCGCCCGGATTCCAGGCTTCCAGCAGCGGCACCAAGGCGCCGCTGCGCAGGTCCTCGGCCACGCTGAATTCGCCGATGCGGGCGATGCCGGCGCCTTCGCGGGCGAGCAGGGCCAGGGCCTCGCCACTGTTGCATTCGATGTTGCCGCTGATCTTCAGGGCGAAGGCCTGGCCGTCACGGACGAAGGGCCAGTCGGGCAGGGCGCGGCGGAAGTTGAATCTCAGGCAATTGTGGTCGAGCAGGTCTTCCGGCACCTGGGGCGTGCCGTGGCGGGCGAGATAGGCGGGCGAGGCCACCACCACCTGCCCGGTGACGCCGATGGGACGGGCGCTGAGGGGGCTGTCGGCCAACTGGCCGAAGCGGATCGCCACGTCGGCCTGGCCGGCGAGGATATCCACCACCTCGTCGCCCAGCGCCAGGTCCACGACGATATCCGGATAGCGGGCGCTGAAGGCCGCCACCAGCGGCACCAGGGTCATGCGGCCATGACCGAGGGCGGCGCTGACCCGCAGTCGCCCTCTGGGCACGCCCTGGTCGGCGATGGCGTCTTCCACCTCGGCCAGGTCCGCCAGGATGCGCCGCGCCGCGCGCAGATAGGCCGCCCCCTCCACCGTGAGGGTGATGGCCCGGGTGGTGCGCAACAGCAGCCGCGTGCCGAGGCGCTGCTCGGTGCGGGCGATGGAGCGACTCACCGCCGAAGGCGTCAGGCGCAGGGCCCTGGCGGCGGCGGACAGGCTGCCGGCCGCCACCACCTGGGCGAACACCGCCATCTCTCCCGAGCGACCATTGAGATCCACTTGTGACTCCAGGGCAAAGGTGCATGCCAAAACCGCCGTCTACCGGCGTTTGAGCGAGGAGCTTAGCATTCACGGCATAGATAAGGAGTCCTTCCCATGCGTATCAATCCACCCCTGCTGGCCCTGGCCACCGGTGCCTTCGGCATCGGCGTCACCGAATTCGCGCCCATGGGCATGTTGCCCGGCATCGCCGCCGATCTTGGCGTCTCCATCCCGGCGGCGGGCCTCCTGATCAGCGCCTATGCCCTGGGCGTGCTGATCGGCGCGCCGCTGATGACCCTGACCACCGGCCGCATTCCGCGCCGTCATCTGCTGATCGGCCTGATGGCCATCTTCACCCTGGGCAACCTGATGTCCGCGCTGGCCACCGACTACACCAGCCTGCTGATCGCCCGGGTGGTGACCTCGCTCAACCATGGCGCCTTCTTTGGCGTCGGCGCCCTGGTGGCAGCCAGCGTGGTCGCCCCGGACAAGCGCGCCGGGGCGGTCGCCGCCATGTTCCTGGGGCTGACCCTGGCCACCATCGGCGGCGTGCCCCTGGCCACCTGGTTCGGCGAATTGCTCGGCTGGCGCCAGGCCTTCTGGGGCATCGCCGGTCTCGGCCTGCTGACCATGGCCGCGCTCTGGTTCGCCCTGCCCAACGTGGCCCTGCCACCCAGCGACGGGGTGCTGGCCGAGATCCGCGTGCTGGGTCGTCCGCCGGTACTGGCCGCCCTCGGGCTGACCGTGGTCGGCTCGGGCGCCATGTTCACCGTCTTCACCTATATCGCGCCCATCCTCGCCCGCGAGACCCATGGCTCCACCGCCTTCATCACCGCCATGCTGGTGCTGTTCGGCGTCGGCCTGACTCTGGGCAATCTCTGGGGTGGCAAGGCGGCGGACAAATCCATCGACCGTACCCTGATCGCCTCCCTGGGCGTGCTCATCGTGGTGCTGCTGGCCTTCAGCGTGCTGATGCGCTGGCCGCTGGCGGCCGCCGTGGCCATCCTCGTTTGGGGCATCGCCAGCTTCGCCCTGGTGCCGCCGCTGCAGATGCGCGTGATGGAAGCCGCCAAGGACGCTCCCAACCTGGCCTCGGCGGTCAATATCGGTGCCTTCAACCTGGGCAATGCTCTCGGCGCGGCCCTAGGCGGCGCGGTGATCGATGCCGGTCTCGGCTATCCGGCGATCTCCCTGGCCGGCGCCGGCATGGCCGCCCTGGGCCTGGCGATGGCCCTGGTCCTGGCCTGGCGCGGTCGGGCCGGCGCTGCGGCGGCGGCCGCCTAGGGCCGCGTCGGCCTCACTCGGCGAAGGGGCGGGGCGTATCGCCGCCCCGATCCACCGCGAAGGCATTGAGGGTCATGGCGACCAGGCTGTAGTAGCCATAGACGCCCACCAGTTCGACCATTCCCGCTTCACCAAACAGCGCCACCCCCTGGCGATAGAGATCCTCGGGAATCCGCCGGGTGTCATAGAGCGCGACGCCTATGGCATGGACACAGGTCTCCGCGGGCGTTTCGAAGGCTGGCACGGCGCCTAGCCTGAGCGCCTCGATCACGGCCTCCGCCAGGCCCGCCTGGCGGGCGATGGGTTCATGGATCTGCCATTCCGCCTGGGAGCGCCACCAGGCCGCGGTGGTGAGGATCGCCAGCTCCGTGAGGCGCAGGTCCAGCCGGGTGCCATAGCGGCAGAAGGCGCCCAGCCGCTGGGCGTGATCGGCCAGCGCCGGGCTGTGCACCCAGGCCAGGAAAGGACCGTCGAGATTGCCCCGCGGGCCGCTCTGGATGGCGTCCAGCACCCGCTGCTGCTCGGGCGTGGTGTTCTGGTCGGACAGGGGCGTCAGGCGCGACGAGAGGGGCATGGCAGTGATCCTCGAAAGGGAGCGGGCAGCTCGGTTGGCTCATCCAATACCACCTCGGACCCCCAGGGCAAGGTCGCGCTGCCGCGCTCGAACAGTCTTGCCAAGGGTCGCAATCAGACTGGCAGCGCACCCCCGGGTCTGGTCACAATCGGCGCTGACCTTTTCCAGGGAGTCTTGGCGATGGACCGGACCTGCACCACCTTCTACCTTGAAATGACGTCTTCGGCCGAGTTGCGCGAGAAGGCGCCACGGCCCGACCTGCAGATCGTCGAGTGCGAGGTGCCGCAACCCGAACTCAACCGCTTTCTCTATGCCCTGGTCGGCCAGGCCTGGGACTGGAGCGATCTCGACAGCTGGAGCGAGGCGCAGTGGCGCGAACTGGTGGAGCAGGAGGGGCACCGCACCTGGGTCGCCTATCACCGCGGTGCCATCGCCGGTTACTACGAGCTGTACCGCCCGGATGGCCGCAACGTGGAGATCCGCTACTTCGGCCTGGCCGGCGCCTTCATGGGGCTCGGCTTCGGCGGTCCGCTGCTCAGCCACGCCCTCCGCTGCGCCTGGGACTGGGTGGGCACCGAGCGCGTCTGGGTACACACCTGCACCCTGGATCACCCGGCCGCCCTGGCCAACTACCAGGCGCGCGGGCTGCGGATCTACCAGGAAGAAACGACTCCGCTCTAGGCCAGGGCCCTAGCGCCCGGCAGGGACGCTGGGCAGCTTAGCGACGAATTGCGCCAGCTCCGCCGCATAGAGCCTGGGCAGCCCGGTGGTACCGTGCCCGCGCGTGTCGGCGCTGCCCGGAATCAGCAGATAGCGGGCACTCGGCACCTGCTTGAGCGCTGCCTGCATGAGGCCGGTTTCCGGTGGATTGCGCTCGTCATCCGCGGCGTTGATGGCCAGCACCGGCACCTTGATCTTAGCCAGCCCCGGCTCGGCGTTGTAGTCGGCCGAGGACTCCCACTGGTAGATGAAGTCATTGGCGTCGACGGCCACCGAGGCCGCCAGGCGCTTGTCGACCAGCGCATCCGCCTGGGCATGGGTGCCGGCGATCTCCTGGTAGTTCAGGGTGCCGCCACTGGTGGCGAATTCGAACATCGTCTTGGCCAGGCGCAGGGACGGCGGCTGGGACTGGTAATTGCCCTGGTTCCAGGCCGGGTCCTGCCTGATGGACTCCACCAGCATGCGCCTCATGATCCAGTTGCGGCCGGCCATCTCCGTCGGCTGCGCCGCCATGGGCACCAGGCCATCGGCGAAGCCGGGGTGCAGGCCGCCCCACAGCCAGGTCTGCATGCCCCCCATCGAATTGCCGATGATCAGCCGCAGGTGCTCTATCCCCAGCCCCTGGGTCAGCAGCAGGTAGTGCGCCTGCACCATGTCGGCATAGTTGTAATGGGGAAAGGCGGCGCGCAGGCCATCCGACGGCTTGGTCGAGCTACCGGTGCCGATCGCATCCGGAATCACGATAAAGAACTTGCTCGCATCCAGCGGCTGGCCCGGACCGAACAACTGACCGCCGACATCCTTGCTCAGCATCGCCGCCGCCTGCTGGCCGGTGCCGTGCAGCACCAGGACCACGGGATTGCCGCGCTTGCCCAGCGTCAGGTAGTGCAGGCGGAAGTCGTCGAGGGTTTGACCGGTATGGAAGGTGAAGCGCGGCACCACGAAGTCGCCTTCGACCGGCTTGGGTGGCTCGTCCGCCTTGACGCCCAGGGTGGTCAGCAGCAGCAGGAAGGTCATGGCCGAGTACAGGGTGGCCGTGGCGCGTCGCACGGTGCGAATGCTGTTCATTGAGGCCTTTCCGTTTCTTATTAAAATAATGATGAATCGAAAGGTATAAGTCCTAACGGCGCCGCTGACAACTCAGTCGCTCGGCCACCGCGGCAGTCGTCCCGCCGCAGCCAGGCACTCTCTCGTCTCCGCCGCTGAGTCGGTGCGCTGAGGGTCAGGTGCGCGCCCGTTGTGAAACGGCGCTGTGCAGGGCGGGGCGGGTAAGGGCTCCCGTCAGCCCTGACCGACGTTGGCGAGCGAAGCGCTGGAACACGGGCGCCAGCGGTCGAGTCGTAAAGAGCAATACCACCTGGAGAACCCTTGGCTCTATGCAAGCTCTTCGTAGTCAACTGGCGGCGCTGGACCCTCCCATCAAGCACGAAATCCAATCCCAGGGTGACAACCTGCTGATCACCCTCATCGACCCCGCCCGGCCGGCGCGGGTGTCGCGTACCCTCAACCAAGCCCTGGTGCGCAACACGGCGCTGCTCTACGAGGTGATCCGCGACGCCATCAACGAATTGCGCGCCGGCGGCAGCCTCCCGGACATCACCGCGGCAGACATCTATCCGGATAGCTAGCGACCTGCGCGATCCTTCTACCTGGCAGCCGGCCTAGGGCCTGCCGCAGGTGGCTGCTCACGGATGGCCACGGCGGACTGCTGGCGATGGATATCGACATCGCCAGTACGGACCTCTGGCCGCCGCCGCGAGGACCTGGCCGGACAGCCTGGCGCCCAGTGGCGGCTGAGCGTCAAGGTCAGGGAATAGTGGGCGAGGGCGCTTCCGCCGTCGCGGGCGTCACCGCCGAACCGGCCAGCAGGCCGCCGTCCAGATTCAGCTCGCTGCCGGTCATGTAGGCGGCTTCGTCCGACGCCAGCAGCAGCGCGACGGCCGCCACCTCCTCGGGGCGGCCAAAGCGCCGCAGCGGCGTGTCTCGCACCAGCGCCGCCATGCGCGCCGCGCGGTCCGGGCCATCGCCCAGCATGGGCTCCCACATGGGCGTGAGGATGGCGGCGGGATGGACGGAATTGCAGCGGATAGCCAGGCCCTGCTCCGCGCAATAGAGCGCTACCGTCTTGCTGTGATTGCGCACGGCCGCCTTGGACGAGGCATAGGCCGCCGCGCCGGGGATGCCTACCAGCCCGGAGCGCGACGAAATATTGATGATGGACCCGGCGCCTGCCTGCCGCATGGCACGGATGCCGTATTTGCAGCCGAGAAAGACGCCATCGAGATTGGTGCGATGCACCGCATGCCAGTCTTCGAGACTGGCGTGTTCCGGGTCGTGGGCCACCATGCCCTGTTCGAAGCCGGTGATCCCCGCGTTGTTCACCAGCACATCCAGCCGGCCGCGCTCATCGAGGATCTGCCGCGTGATCTGCTGCCAGTCGGCTTCCAGGCGCACGTCCAGGGGCAAGTAGCAGGCACCGTCCCCCAGCTCGGCGGCGACGGCGCGGCCAAGGTCAGCGTTGAGGTCGGTGATATAGACGAAGGCGCCTTCCGCCGCGAAGGCCCGGGCGATGGCGGCGCCTATGCCCTGGGCCGCGCCAGTGACCAGCGCGGTCTTGTCCTTGAGTTTGGCTGCCATGCGAGTGCGCCCTCCAGATCGTGACTAGCCTCCGAGGGTAGCCCAGGCGGTTCGGTCAGGGGGCCAGCATCACGCCCGGGCGCTGACCCCGCTGGTGGTTTCGCCGGCCTTCTTCAGGGCTTCGGTGTAGGCAGCATAGGCGGTCGTCAGGGCCTCGCTGGCGGCAGCGACATTGGCCTGGGCGGCCTCGCGCGCGGCCTGGCTGGCCTCGTCAGCCTTGCCTTCGCCCTTGCTCCGGGCCTCCACCGCGCGCAACTGCTTCTGCGCCAGCTCCAGTTGCCGCTTGGCCATGTCGATGGCTTTCTGCAGGCTATCCAGGGTCTTGTTGCCGGTGCTGCCTTTCTCGCTGGCAGGGGCGGCGTCGGCTTCGGCCTGGTCCTTGATCTGGTTCAGCGGATTGGGCTTGCCGATGCCCTTGGACTTCTTGGCTTGCTCCACCTTGGCCGCCTCGTCCTCGGCGGTGGGCTTGGCAGTCGCGCCACCCAGCCTGAGCGTGGGCGCGCGCAAGATGCCGTGGCCAATGCCATTCACCGACAGCGTGCTGGACATCGCGGACTCCTTGAAAGGTACATCTCAAGGGTAGCGGCCGCCTGGGGCAAAGATTGAGCGAGCGGGGCGGCAGCAACCTCAGCCGCCGCCGGAGCGCGCGGGGGCTGGCCCCGCTGATCCCTAACTACTGGCTGATGACGGCGTGGTTGGAAAAGCCGCTCTGGGAGATGTTGATGGCATTGCCGGCGGTGTTCTGGGTCAGGTCGGCGGTGTGCTGGAAGCCGCTCTGGCTGGCGGTGATGCGGGAGGCGTCGCCGGTGACGTAGGCCGTTACCCCAAGGCCGTTGCCCTGCTGATCCACCTTCAGTTGGCCGTCGTTGCCGAGGTAATAGGCATTGATGCCATTGCCGTCGCCAGTGGACGCGAGGTCCAGCTGATTGCCCTCGCCCGAGACGGTGGCAGAGGCGCCATTGCCGTTACCGGTCTGCGCCAGGGTCAGGGTGCTGCCCACGCCATAGACATTGACATCGGCGCGGTTGAGATCGCCGCGCTGGGCGATGTCGACGCTGCTGGGGCGCGAGTAGCCGCTGGAGTGCCGGACCCGGGCATCGTTGCCGTTGCCTTCCTGCACCACCTTGGAATCCACCCGCTCGCCGGCCTGCTTGAGGCCGACATAGTTGTCATTGCCGCGCTGCTCGATGAGCGTTTTGGAGTCCTCGCCGTTCTGGCTCACCCAGACCCCGTTGCGCAGGCCGAAACTGGTCACCTGCAGGTCCTGGCGGTCACCATGCTGCGCCAGGTCGAGCTTGCCGTCGAGGCCATCCTGCCGCACCGTCAGGGTGTTCTGGCCTGCGGCGTAGCTGTCCTGCTCGATATCGATCCGGTGATAGCCGCCGTCCTGATGGACAGAGGTGTCCTGCCGCAAACCACTCTGCCGCACCACCGTCTCGTTACCACTGCCCGGCCCCTGATCGACCTGCACCCGGTCATAGCCGCCATCGCGCTGCTCGATATCCACCAGGCGCTGCGAGCCCCACGCCTGGTTGATCTCGACAGCGCTCTTGCCATTGGTCTGCAGCACCCGCACGCGGTCATCGGCATCGTTCTGCTGGGTGACCTGGGCATTGAGAAAACTGCCGCGCTGCTGGATATCCGCCTGGTTGCGCGCCGACAGCTCGCTGCCCTGGTTCAGGTTCACCACGTTGAAGCCGCCGTTCTGCTGGACGTTGGCCGTATTGGACGCGGCCCAGGCGGCACCGGTGTTGGCTAGCAGCAACGCGACCAGGAGGGAGCGGGAGGTTGGCATGGGGACGGTCCTTGTGAGGGCTGGGAGAGCCCGGAGCGTGAGCGTTCGATTGGGGGGTAGGGGATAGGTGAGGCGCTGAGAAATAATCTGATTAGTAAGGCTGAAGGCGCAATCGGTCGAAGGAGCGATGCTGATCCTTGCTTGAATAGCCTTGCGTTGAGTGCGTAAGCCTAAAGACTTCGAGAGAGAAACGTATGTCTTATGGGGTGCCAACGAACAGCTCCTCGCGACCACTCAGGCGGTCGCGAGGAGCCACGGCTTAATCCACCGCCTTGACCATCTCCTCGATGACCTTCTTGGCATCGCCAAAGACCATCAGGGTCTTGTCCAGGTAGAAGAGTTCGTTGTCCAGACCCGCGTAGCCGCTGGCCATGGATCTCTTGTTGACGATGATCGTCTTGGCCTTGAAGGCTTCGAGGATGGGCATGCCGGCGATGGGGGAGGTGGGGTCGTTCTTGGCGGCCGGGTTGACCACGTCGTTGGCGCCGAGCACCAGCACCACGTCGGCCTGGCCGAATTCGGAGTTGATGTCGTCCATCTCGAACACTTGGTCGTAGGGCACCTCGGCCTCGGCCAAGAGCACGTTCATATGGCCGGGCATGCGGCCGGCCACCGGGTGGATGGCGTATTTCACCGTCACGCCGTTATGGACCAGCTTTTCGGTCAGCTCCTTGAGCGCGTGCTGGGCGCGGGCGACGGCCAGGCCGTAGCCGGGGACGATGATGACGCTGTCGGCGTTGCCGAGCAGGAAGGCGGCGTCGTCCGCCGAGCCGGCTTTGACCGGGCGCTGCTCGCCGCTGCCATTGCTGGCCGCGGCTTCCGTCGCGCCGCCGAAGCCGCCGAGGATGACGTTGAAGAAGGAGCGGTTCATCGCCTTGCACATGATGTAGGAGAGGATGGCGCCGCTCGATCCCACCAGCGAGCCGGCGATGATCAGCATGGAGTTGTTGAGCGAGAAGCCGATGCCGGCGGCGGCCCAGCCGGAGTAGCTGTTGAGCATGGAGACCACCACCGGCATGTCGGCGCCGCCGATGGGGATGATGATCAGCACGCCGATGATGAAGGCCAGGGCCACCAGCACGGCGAAGGCGCCAAGGTTGCCGCTGAAGGTGAAGACCAGGCCCAGGGCAAGGATGGCCAGGCCGATCACCAGGTTGAGCGGGTGCTGGCCGGCGAAGCGCACCGGGGCGCCCTGGAACAGGCGGAACTTGTATTTGCCGGAGAGCTTGCCGAAGGCGATCACCGAACCGGAGAAGGTGATGGCGCCGATGGCCGCGCCGAGGAACAGCTCCAGGCGGTTGCCGCTGGGGATCGCTTGGCCGAAGGTGGCGACGATGCCCAGGGACTGCGGCTCG
This sequence comes from Pseudomonas sp. SORGH_AS_0199, assembly GCF_031453735.1. Lineage (NCBI taxonomy): Bacteria > Pseudomonadati > Pseudomonadota > Gammaproteobacteria > Pseudomonadales > Pseudomonadaceae > Pseudomonas > Pseudomonas sp. SORGH_AS_0199. Next base: position 4,735,689 of record NZ_JAVJAE010000001.1, on the reverse strand, counting down.
ACCACCGCGGCGATGGCGATGAACACCGCGGCCAGGCCGATCATGCTGTGCATGAAGGCGACCAGCTCGGGCATCTTGGTCATTTCCACGCGCTTGGCCATGTAGGCGCCGGCGCTGCCGCCCACCAGCAGGCCGACGATGACGTAGCCGATGCCCTGTACTGCCAGCTCGCTGCCGAGCTTGTGGATCAGCGCCAGGGTGGTGAGCACGGCGAGGGTCATGCCGGCCATGCCGAAGGCGTTGCCGCGGCGCGAGGTGGTGGGGTGGGAAAGGCCCTTGAGCGCCTGGATGAAGCACACCGAGGCGACGAGGTAGAGCAGGGTGATGAGGTTCATGCTCATGTCAGCGCTGCTCCGCCGGGGCCTTGGGGGCCTTCTTCTTGAACATCTCCAGCATGCGGCGGGTGACCAGGAAGCCGCCGAAGACGTTGACCGCCGCCAGGGCCACGGCCAGGGTGCCCATGGTCTTGCCCAGCGGGATGACGGTGAGGGCCGCGGCGAGCATGGCGCCGACGATGACGATGGCGGAGATGGCGTTGGTCACCGCCATCAGCGGGGTGTGCAGCGCGGGGGTGACGTTCCAGACCACGTGGTAGCCGACATAGATGGCAAGCACGAAGATGATCAGGTTGTAGAGGCCGTCGGAAATCAGGTCCATGGGGGCAGTCCTTTAAAGGCAGAGGGGCCGGGCTGGGGCTCAGGCGTTCTTGCGGCGCAATTCGCCGCCGTGGCACATCAGGCAGGCGGCGACGATGTCGTCCTCCAGGTCGAGGTGGAAGGCCCCGTCCTTGAGCACCAGCTTGAGGAAGTCCAGCAGGTTGCGGGCATAGAGCGCCGAGGCGTCCGCCGGTACCCGGGCGGCCAGGTTGCCGTAGCCCACCAGGGTGACGCCGTGCTTGACCACCACCCGGTCCAGCTCGGTCAGCGGGCAGTTGCCGCCCTGGCTGGCGGCGAGGTCGATGACCACGGAGCCGGGCTTCATCTCGGCCACGGTGGCTTCGTGCAGCAGGGTGGGGGCGCGGCGACCGGGGATCAGCGCGGTGGTGATGACGATGTCGGCCTGCCTGGCGCGCTCGTGCACCGCCTTGGCCTGGCGCTCCATCCAGGTGGCCGGCATGGGCCGCGCGTAGCCGCCGACGCCTTCGGCGCACTGGCGCTCTTCCTCGGTCTCGAAGGGTACGTCGACGAACTTGGCGCCGAGGGATTCGATCTGCTCCTTGACCGCCGGACGCACGTCCGAGGCCTCGATCACCGCGCCGAGGCGCTTGGCGGTGGCGATGGCCTGCAGCCCGGCCACCCCGGCGCCGAGGATCAGCACCCGCGCGGCCTTCACCGTGCCGGCGGCGGTCATCAGCATGGGCATGAAGCGCGGATAGTGGTCGGCGGCCAGCATCACCGCCTTGTAGCCGGCGATGTTGGCCTGGGAGGAGAGCACGTCCAGGCTCTGGGCGCGGGAGGTGCGCGGCGCCGCTTCCAGGGCGAAGGCGGTGAGGCCGCGGGCGTTGAGCTGGTCCAGGGTCTCCTGGGCGAAGGGGTTGAGCATGCCGATCAGCACGGCGCCGGGCTTCATCAGCGCCAGCTCGGCGGCATCGGGCGCCGCCACCTTGAGCACCAGGTCGGCGCCCAGCGCCGCGGCGGCATCGCCGAGCTGGGCACCGCTGGCGGCATAGGCCGCGTCGGGCACGCTGGCGCGCTCGCCAGCACCCCGTTGCACCACCACCTGGTGGCCCTGGCCGATCAGTTTCTTGAGGGTTTCGGGGGTCGCGGCCACGCGCGTTTCCCCCGCACCGGTTTCCATCGGGATGCCGATCAGCACGGGTGTTTCTCCTTGTTATTCGTGCCGCCACAATGGGACCTGGGGCAGCGGGATGACTGTCCGGAAACGACGGAGAGCTTTTGGAAAAGCGACAGGCACGCCCTGGGGCGGCCTGTTCGGGGCTCAGTTCACGCCCGGTGCCCGGGGCAGGGCGGCGAACCAGTCCAGGGCGCGATCCCAGAGTGGCTCGGCGCTGGCGCGGAAATATCCCATGTGGCCGATGGCGCCGCCGTGCTGGCGGGGGTCAAGGTCTTCGCGCTGCAGGTCGACGTTGCGATAGGCCTGCATGAAGGCGTCGCGCGAGCGCGGCGTGGCCCAGAGATCGTCCAGGGCGTTGACCGCGACGATGGGGGTGCGCACCGCCGCGTAGCCGGCTTCGATGCCCCGCATGGCCGGGTCGTCGAAGAAGTAGTGGGGATAGCTGCACCAGTGGCGCCACTGGCGATAGACGTCGCGCGGCAGGTCTTCGCCCAGGCCCAGGGCGCTCCAGGGGCAATAGCCCTTCCACCAGGTCAGCACCGGCAGCACCAGTTTCCACATGGCCAGCACCTTGAGTCTTTCCAGTGGCGGCATGTAGCCGTACCAGCCGGCGCTGGTGCCGAAGACATAGAAGCCGGCGACCTTGGCGTGGTTGGGCAGGAGGCCGAAGGCATGGCCGCCATAAGAGTGACCGACCAGGTAGAGGGGGACGTCGCCCTGGGCCATGGCGTCCACGGCGGCGGCGAGGTCCTGACGTGCCCAGTCCAGCAGGTCCATGCGAAAGCCCTTGAGCGAGGCCGGCGCCGAGCGACCGACACCGCGATAGTCCAGGGTCAGGGTCTCGAATCCGCGGGTCGCGGCGTGCTGGGCGAAACGCCGGTAGAAGCCCTGGGGCACGGCGGTGGCGCCGGCGACGATCAGCCGTCCCTGCAGCGGCCCCAGGGCGGGATAGCGACTGGTGCTGAGGCGATAACCGTCCGCGGTGATCAAATCCTCGACGAGGGCGTCGCTGGGCATGGGGTGGTCCCTATGACAGTTGTTATAATGGCTGGACGGTAGATTATGACGACTGTCATAGCAAGGAGAATGGATGACCGAGCAGTCGACGGTACGGGAGCGGGTGGTGGTGGCGGCGTCGGCCATGCTGGCGCAGCACGGCCTCAATGCCACCAGCATCCGCGAGACCATCAAGCGCGCCGAGGCGCCGCTGGGGTCCACCTATCATCACTTTCCCGGCGGCAAGCACCAGCTGGTGGTGGAAGCGGTGGAGCTGGCCGGCGCCCAGGTAAGTCGCGATCTGGAGCGGCAGCTGCAGGCCGGGGCGCTGGCGGGGATCCAGGGCTTTTTACGGCTCTGGCGCGACATCCTGCTGGACTCGGATTTTCGCGTCGGCTGCCCGGTGATGGCGGTGGCGGTGGAAGAACCGGTGGACGAGATCGCCCAGCGCGAGCTGGACACGGCGGCGGGCATCTATCGCCGCTGGGAGGCGCGTTTGCAGGTGGCGCTGGTCGAGCACGGCCATACAGAGCAAGCGGCCACGGGGCTGGCCACGCTGCTGGTGGCGGCGGTGCAGGGAGTGATCCCGCTGTGCCGCGCCCAGCGCAGCATCGAACCCTTCGACCGGGTCGCCGAACGTCTGGTGGCGCTGGTCTAGCGGGAACGTCACCAGGGCTGGCGGACTCAACCGAGGGCACTTCTTTTATTGGAGTACCTCATGAATCCCGAACCCGTGGACGACCAGCAGACCCCCCACGACTACGACGAATACGGCGACGTGCCGGATTCGGCGAACACCACCACCACCGAAGAGCGCGAAGACCAGGACGACAGTCCCTTGAGTCCGAAGCGCTAGCGAGTTGGGTGCCCGGCGGGTGGACAAGGCTGCGCCGTTGTCCACGCTACAGGTGCCTCGCTGCGGTCCTCTTCGTTGGGCTTCGCTGTGCTCAGCGCCAACCTACGTCGAGCGCGCGGCTTTTTCACGCGCCGATGATCCCGGCTAACGCCGAACCTGAACACGATCCACTGAACCGCCCCCTCTCCCTCTGGGAGAGGATTGGGGTGAGGGTGCCTGCCCCCTTGTTGGGCTTCGCTGTGCTCAGCGCCAACCTACGTCGAGCGCGCGCAACGTTTTCACGCGCCGATGATCCCGGCTAGCGCTGAACCTGAACACGATCCACCGAACCGCCCCCTCTCCCTCTGGGAGAGGATTGGGTGAGGGCGCCTGTCCTCTTTTTGGGCTTCGCTGCGCTCAGCGCCAACCTACGTCGAGCGCGCGGCTTTTTCACGCGCCGATGATCCCGGCTAACGCCGAACCTGAACACGATCCACTGAACCGCCCCCTCTCCCTCTGGGAGAGGGTTGGGGTGAGGGCGCCTGCCCCCTTGTTGGGCTTCGCTGCGCTCAGCGCCCACCTACGGCCACGTCTTCACGTCAAGGCCCGATCCAGATGCAGGTAGCCGCCGTCGACGCTCAGCCACTGGCCGGTGGTATGGCTGGAGCGTGGCGACAGCAGAAAGGCAACAGTGTCGGCGATCTCCTCCGGTATGGTCATGCGGCGACCGAGGGGAATGCGCGCGGTGATGGCGGCAAGCTTGGCGGCCGGGTCGGGAAAGCCCTGCAGCCAGCGTTCGTAGAGCGGCGTCATCACCTCGGCGGGGATCACCGCGTTGACGCGGATGCCGTCGTTCAGCAGCGAGGCCGCCCACTCCCGGGTCAGGGCCAGCACGCCGCCCTTGGCCGCGGTGTAGCCGCTGGTGTCGCCCTGGCCGGAGAGGGCGGTCTTGGAGGCGATGTTGACGATGGCGCCGGTGCTGGCGCGCAGCGCCGGCAGGCAGAGGTGCGCCAGGTGGTAATAGTGCACCAGATTGCGTTCCAGGGAGGCGACGAAGGCGGCGCGACCGGCGCTGAGACTCACGCCATCGTTGACCCCGGCGTTGTTGACCAAGCCATCGATGCGCCCATAGGCATCCTGCACGGCGGCCACGGTCCGCTCGCAGGCGGCTTCGTCGCACAGCTCCACGGTGAAGGCCCGCGCCCTGGGCTGCCGTTCGGCCAGTTGCGCGGCGAAGTCGGCCGCCAGCGGCTCGCGGGCGAGGATCACCGGGATGGCGCCTTCGGCGGCCAGGGCCAGGGAGATGGCGGCGCCGATGCCGGAGCCACCGCCGCTGACCAGGAGCACCTTGTCGGTCAGCTGCAGATTCATGCCACCTTCTCCCGTGGCTGGGTGCCGAGGCCATAGAGGCGGGCCGCGTTGCCGCCAAAGACCGCTTCGCGCTCACTGGGCGTGAGATCCAGCAGCGCCTGTTCGGCCAGGTCGACCACCTCGGCGTAACTGGCGGCCAGGGTGCAGACCGGCCAGTCGGAGCCGAACAGCAGCCGCTCCGGCCCGAAGGCCTCCAGCGCGATGCGGGCGTAGGGCAGCAACTGCTCCGCCTGCCAGCCGTGCCAGTCGGCCTCGGTGACCAGCCCGGACAGCTTGCAATGCACATGGGGCAGCCGCGCCAGGGGCGCCAGCAACCGGGCGTATTCCGCAGGCGCCACTCGGCCCGGCGGCTTGCCCAGGTGGTCCAGCACCAGCACGCCGTGGTCGTGGCGCGCGGCGAATGCCGTGGCGGCGGGCAGGGTCTCGGCGTGGATCAGCAGTTCATAGAGATAGCCGTGCCGCTGCAGGGTGGCGACGCCCTGGTTGGCGGCGGCATCGGCCAGCCAGGCACCGGGGTCGGCCTCGTCCTGCACCGGATGGCGAAAGCCGCGCAGGTGACGACTGCCCTGGCGGCGTTCCAGGCGCGCCACCAGGTCGGCGGCGCGCAGATCGGTCCAGCCGACCACCGCCTGCACCCAGGGCGTCCGGGCGGCGAGGTCGAGGAGAAAGTCCGTCTCTTCTTCCAGGGTGCGCGCCTGGACGGCGACGCAGCCGTCGAAACCGGCCCGCTGCAGGTGCGGTTGCAGATCGGCGGGCAGGTGGTCCCTTTGCAGCCCGGCCATGCGCCCGTCGATCCAGGCGAATTCGGCCGGCCGATAACGCCAGAAGTGCTGGTGGGCATCCAGGCGCGGGCTCATGACGGCTGTCCTCCGGCATGGCGGTAGCGCGCGCGGGAGGCGGCCTTGATGGCGATGGAGAACCCCGGCGCCTGGGGTGCCAGGTAGGCGGCGCCGCGCACCCGGCAGGGGTCCTCGAAGTGTTCGTGGAGGTGATCGACGTATTCCACCACCCGGCCCTCATGGGTGCCGGCGACGCAGAGGTAGTCGATCATCGCCAGGTGCTGCACGTATTCGCAGAGGCCCACGCCGCCGGCATGGGGGCAGACCGGCAGGTCGTACTTGGCGGCCATCAGCTGCACCGCCAGCACCTCGTTGAGGCCGCCCAGGCGGCAGGCGTCGAGCTGCACCACGTCCAGGCCGCCGCGCATGATGAATTGCTTGAAGAGGATGCGGTTCTGGCACATCTCGCCGGTGGCCACCTTGACCGGCGCCACCGCCTCGCGGATGGCGCGATGGCCTTCCACGTCGTCGGGGCTGGTGGGCTCCTCGATGAACCAGGGCTTGGCGAACGCCAGTTCGCGCACCCAGTCGATGGCCTCGCCGACTTCCCACACCTGGTTGGCGTCGATCATCAGGTGGCGCTCGGGGCCGATCACCTCGCGGGCGATGCGCACCCGGCGGATGTCGTCGGCGAGGTCGCGACCGACCTTGAGCTTGATGTGGGAGAAGCCGGCGTCGATGGCCTCCTGGCAGAGGCGGCGCAGCTTGTCGTCGGGATAGCCGAGCCAGCCGGCCGAGGTGGTGTAGCAGGGATAGCCCTCGGCTTCGAGGCGCTGCAGTCGCTCGGCCTTGCCCTCGGCGCGCTGGCACAGCAGGACCAGGGCCTCTTCGGGAGTGATGCAGTCGGTGAGATAGCGGAAGTCGATGCAGCGCACCAGCTCCTCGGGGCTCATCTCCGCTACCAGGCGCCAGACCGGCTTGCCCACGGCGCGCGCCCAGAGGTCCCAGGCGGCGTTGACCACCGCGCCGGTGGCCAGGTGGATGGCGCCCTTGTCCGGGCCGATCCAGCGCAACTGGCTGTCGCCGGTGATATGGCGCCAGAAGCGGCCCGGATCTTCCTGGATCCACTCCAGGGTCAGGCCGCGCACCCGCGGCTCCAGGGCGCGCAGGGCGGCGCAGCAGATCTCGTTGCCGCGGCCGATGGTGAAGGTGAGACCGTGGCCTTCCAGCCCCGGCTGGTCGGTCTGCAGGATGACGTAGGCGGCGGAGTAGTCCGGATCGGGGTTCATGGCATCGGAGCCATCCAGCGCCTGGCTGGTGGGGAAGCGGATGTCTTCGATCTGCAGGCCGGTAATTGTTGTTGGCATGGCGCTGTCCTCGAGGGGATTTCGCGGGCTGAGCGAGCCCGGCCCCGTGCCCGCTCGATGAAAGCGGGCACGGGGAGGCTGATAGGCAGGGATGGGGCTGTCGGGTCTAGTCGGCGGCGACGGTGCGCTGGTGCTGCTCGCCCAGGCCCTGGATGCCCAGGCGCATTTCCTGGCCGGGCTTGAGGTACACCGACTGCGGCTTGACGCCCATGCCCACGCCCGGCGGGGTGCCGGTGGAGATGACGTCACCCGGTTGCAGGCTCATGCAGCGGCTGAGGTAGGCGATGATCTGGGCCACCGTGAAGATCATGGTGCGGGTGTTGCCGTTCTGGTAGCGGTGGCCGTCCACCTCCAGCCAGAGATCGAGATTTTGCGGATCGGCCACCTCGTCGGCGGTGACCAGCCAGGGGCCGAGCGGGCCGAAGGTGTCGAAGCCCTTGCCCTTGTCCCAGGTGCCGCCGCGTTCGAGTTGCCACTCGCGCTCGGAGACGTCGTTGACCACGCAATAGCCGGCCACATGGTCCAGGGCATTGGCCTCGTCGATGTAGCGTCCGGCCTTGCCGATCACCACGCCCAGCTCCACTTCCCAGTCGGTCTTGGTCGAGTCGCGGGGGATCTGCACCGCGTCGTTGGGACCGCAGATGGCGCTGGTCCACTTGTTGAACACCACCGGTTCCTTGGGTACGTCCAGGCCGGATTCGGCGGCGTGGTCGGCGTAGTTGAGACCGATGCAGATGAACTTGCCGACCCGACCCACGCAGGGGCCCAGGCGCGGGGTGCCGTCCACCAGCGGCAGACTGTTTGGGTCCAGCTGGCGCAAGCGGGCCAGGGACTCGGCGCCGAGCGCTTCGCCGGCGAGGTCGGCCACCTGGCCGGAGAGATCGCGAAGCCGGCCCTGGGCATCCAGCAGACCGGGTTTTTCCTGGCCCTGGGGGCCGTAGCGCAAGAGTTTCATCGGAGCTCCTATGAGGGGAAAAGGGTGCGGACGAAAAACGGCGTCAGACGCTCCAGCCACCATCGATCACCTGGGCGGTCCCGGTGACGAAGGCGGCGGCGTCGGAGGCAAGATACATGGCGAGGGCGGCGATCTCCTCCGGCCGACCGACGCGACCTATCGGCTGGCGGGCGGCGAAGGCGGCCTGCACCTCGGCTTCGCTGCGGCCTTCGCGGGCGGCCTGGTCGGCGATGCGCTGGTGCAGCGAGGGGGAATCCACGGTGCCGGGGCAGATGGCGTTGCAGCGGATGCCCTGGCCGACGTAGTCGGCGGCCACCGACTTGGTCAGGCCGATCACCGCCGCCTTGCTGGCGCCATAGGCGCAGCGATTGGCCACGCCCTTGAGGCTGGAGGCGATCGAGGCCATGTTGATGATGCAGCCGCCGCCCTGGGCCAGCATGCCGGGCAGCACGGCGCGGATCATCCGGTACATGGCGGTGGCATTGAGTTCGAAGGAGAAGCGCCAGGCCTCTTCGTCGCAATCGAGGATGCTGCCGGCGTGGACATAGCCGGCGCAGTTGAACAGCACGTCGAAGCTACCCAGCTCGGCGACCAGGGCGGTCACGGCGGCCGCGTCGGTGACGTCGAGCACCCGGGTCTGCAGCCCTTCGAGGCTGTCCAGGGCGGCGGCATTGATGTCGGTGGCGATGACCTCGGCACCGGCGCGATGGAAGGCGAGGGCGGTGGCCCGGCCGATCCCCTGGCCGGCGGCGGTGACCAGGACGCGTTTGCCTGCGTGACTCATGTGGAGACCTCTTGGCTGATTATTGTTGTGAGGTGCCCGACCGCCAGCGGTCAATGGTCAGGCCATTGGTCCTATTGTTTAGACCCTGCTAGGCTCTCAGGCAAGGATTTTTTCGCGGCAGACTGCGCGAGCTGCATGAGACGAGACCGCCATGCCCCTTCAGGTGATTGAAAAACCACGGCTTTACCGGCAGATCGCCGACCAGTTGCGCGCCCTTATCGACGGCGGCGAATACCCGCCGGGCAGTTGCCTGCCCGCCGAGCGCGAACTGGCCAAGCAACTGGGGGTGAGTCGCGCCTCGGTGCGCGAGGCGCTGATCGCCCTGGAGGTGATCGGCCTGGTGGACGTGCGCGTCGGCGACGGCGTACGGGTCTGCGCCCCCAGTGCCCCGCCGCCACCGGACACCCCGGTGCTGGAGCTGGCTGGGCGTGGCCAATGGGCGGAGATGGATCCGGAGCTGAGCCTGGCGCTGGATCTGGACGCCGAGATCCCGCCCTTCGCCCTGCTGCAGGCGCGCCGCCTGGTGGAACCGGAAGCCGCCGCCCTGGCCGCCCGGCACGCCAGCGCCAGCGAACTGGCCGGCATCCGCGCTGCTTATGGTCGCAACGTCGAGGACAACCGCCTGGGCTCCACCACCCATCCCGGCGACCGGCTGTTCCATATCCGCATCGCCCAGGCCAGCGGCAATCCGGCCTATGCGCTGCTGCTGCGCCACCTGCTCGGCCATCGCTACGGCAGCATGTTCCAGCTCCTGCAGCGCCGCTACACCCCGGAAGACATGACCGACCGCTCTCAGCAGGAGCACCTCGCCATCCTCGACGCCCTGGAAGCCCACGACCCCGACGCCGCCCGCCAGGCCATGGCCGCGCACCTGGATGCGGTAACCCGAATTTTCGGGCGACCAGCGGTGGAGTGAGGGGCGGAGGTGCCTCGGCTTTTCCCCCTCTTCCTCCGGGAGAGGGATTGGGTGGGGGTGTCGTACCCGCGTTGGGCTTCGCCGCGCTCAGCGCCAACCTACGGGTGGGCGGCGGATTCGTGGACAAGGCTGCGCCGTTGTCCACGCTACGGAGTGGCGCCACCACCGCTCGAAACCGCCCTCTCTCCCTCTGGGAGAGGGTTGGGGTGAGGGCGGGTGGTCCGACCGTTGGGCTTCGCTGCGCTCAGCGCCAACCTACGGGTGACCGGTGATTCGTGCGCGGCGCCACCCTGCGCTCGGAACCGCCCCCCCCCCTTCCCTCCGGGAGAGGGCTGGGGTGAGGGCAAGCCCCGCGTCGATGCTGTAGGGCAACACCGTAGAGTGGAAAACCGCGCAGCGTTTTCCACGCGAATCCCACGCGCAATACCCTTCTGTACGGCCCCTTGGCCACCTGGCTGTGGCTGTTCCTAGCGCCTGCCAACCGCGGACAATCGGCTCTTTGCCCCAGGAGTCCGCCGTCATGTCCCTCGTCTTTCATCAGGTCGATGTCTTCGCCCAGCGCCCCCTGGAGGGCAATGCCCTGGCGGTGGTCTGTGGCGCCGATGGGCTTTCCACCGCGCAGATGGCCGCCCTGGCGCGCTGGACCAACCTGTCGGAGACCACCTTTCTCCTCGAACCCACCGATCCAGCGGCGGACTACCGGGTGCGCATCTTCACCCCGCAGCGCGAGTTGCCCTTCGCCGGTCATCCGACCCTGGGCAGCTGCCATGTCTGGTTGCGTGAAGGCGGACGACCCAAGGGCGGCGAGGTGATCCAGGAATGCGGCGCCGGCCTGGTGGCGATCCGTGCCGCCGGAGAGGAACTGGCCTTTGCCGCGCCGCCGCTGGTGCGAGGCGGCGCGGTGGAGCCCGAGGTCCTGGCACGCATCGCCCGCGGCACCGGTCTTTCGCCCGAACGCATCCAGGCCAGCCAGTGGGCCGACAACGGTCCCGGCTGGGTCGCGGTGCTTCTGGAGAGTCGTGAGGACTTGCTGGCGATCCGCCCGGACTATGCCGCCCTGGAAGGCCTCAACGTCGGCCTGATCGCCCCCTGGACGGGCAGCGATGCCGAGGCGCAATTCGAGGTGCGCGCCCTGATGGGCGAGGAATTCGCCGAAGACCCGGTCACCGGCAGCCTCAACGCCAGCCTGGCGCAGTGGCTGATCCCGGCGGGCCTGGCGCCGGAGCGCTACCTGGCCAGCCAGGGCACGGCGCTGGGCCGGCGCGGCCGGGTACGGGTAGCCCGTATCGCCGACCGCATCTGGGTGGGGGGCGCGGTGCAGGACTGCATCCGCGGCACCCTTAGCCTCTAGGCACGGATCACAGCCCGACCGAGCGTCCCTTGAAGCCGGCGGCATCGAAGTAGCGGGTGTCGCCGACATTCTGGGTCTTGAGTTCGGTGACCAGCCCGCCCGCCGCCGGTGCCGAGCGCTGCACCTGGTGGCTGGCCTTGACCGGCTTGCCGCCCTCCAGACTCTCGCCGATCACCCGACCGACCAGTTGCCCCTTGGCCGGGATCTCCAGGTGCAGCAGGTGCGCCAGGGTCTGGCCGACGTCGGCGTTGCTGACCGGACTCAGGTCGACGAAGCCCTTGCGGAAGTCCGGACCGATCGCCGCCATGAAGTTGTGGGTATCGCCGCGGCTGAAGCTGCCGTGCATGCCCTGGCCCTGCTGCAGCCCGGTGTCGGCCACTTCCACGGCGCAGACGTCGGGTTTGCCGCAGCCGCTGTCATAGGAGCGGAAGTTGACCACGATGGCCGGATAGGGGGTGAGCGCCGAGCCCTTGAGGTTGATCGCCGAGAGCGGCAGGGTGCCGGGGATCTTGCCCAGGTCGTCGTCGACGAACAGGCCGCTGACGTAATCCTGCTTGAGCAGCGCCGCGACCACCTTGGGCGCCAGCGCCTTGGCATCGCCCTGGGGCAGATAGACCAGGTCCGAACCGCCGTTGGCCGCCACCACCACCTCCGGCTTGGTCGCGTCGGGGCCGATCAGGCCATTGGCCTTGCTCGGGTGCTGGCCCTGGTCCATCGCCACTGCGGTGTCCTTGGCGTCCGGATCGAGCAGCGGCAAGTTCAGCGCCGCGGCGAGATCCAGGGCGAGGAAGCCGGGTGGCAGCTGCCCCTTGGGCACGTCGGGGTAGCTGGCCTTGGCCGCCGGACTGGTCTTGCTCTCCTTGGAAATGGTGGAGAAGCCGTGGTCGGCGCTGACGAAGATGTCGGTGTTGCCGTCCAGGCCCAGTTCCTTCAGCCGGGCGCGCAGGGCGCCGAGGTTGGCATCGACGTTGCGGATGGCGGCCAGGCTGGTGGGGCCGTTGATGCCCGGGGTGACCTTGCCCAGGCTGTCGCCCTGGTTGTGCTGGGTGCCGTCGGGATCGCGCGACCAGAACACCAGCACGAAGGGCTTGCCGCTTTCCTTGAAACGCGGCAGCAGCACCTGGTTGGTGACCTCGAGGAAGTAGCGCTGCTGCTCGACGTTGGCGCTCAGGGTGCCAGGCGTGGTGGCGTTGCCGGCCTTGCCGTTGGCGCCCCGGCTCGGGGCTTCCAGCGGCAGACCGGCCTGTTTCAGGGCGTCCTGCATGGCCGCGCTCAGGGGAATGCCGGTGGGATGGCCGGTGGAGTCGTCGACGATCACCGTCTTCTCGCCGTCGCGGGCGGTCACGTCCTGGATGGCCACCGGGCCGAGCTTGCCGACGGCGGCGGTGGAGAGGCCCGCCTGGCGCGCGGCGGCGAGCAGGGTTTCCTCGTCCAGGTAGTTGCCGGCGAAATGTTCGTCGACGTCGCCCAGGACCTCGTCGTTTTCCAGGAAGGGCGTGACACTGTTGTTCGCCCCTGGAACCGGGAAGCCGGTGTAGATCGTGTTACTGAAATCCCCGGTGTCGCCCAGGTAGTGCCCGGTGGCCAGGGCCGAGGCATTGGGCGTGGTGAAGGTCGGGAACAGCGAGTGGCTGTTCTGGAAGTTCACGCCCTCGCGCCGCAGCTGGGCCAGATTCGGTGCGGTCTGGGCATCGACGATGTTGGCGCGCAGGCCATCGGGGATGAAGAGGATGACGTTGCGCGCCGGTTCCGCGGCCATGACGGCCGAGCTGGCAAGTAGGGCGAGACTGCAGGCACGGGCAAGACGGGTAGGAAGGAACGTCATGGAAGATTCTCTGCGCAGGTGGAAAGACAGCAGAGATGTAACAAGGGATTGCTGCAATTTTATGATGACAACGCTATGACAGGGGGCGGCATCCTTTGTGCAACACCTGGGTCCCCGTCCAAGGAGCTGCCCATGGCCCACGCTTTCGAGAGTACCGTCGCCGCTACCCGTCACCGTGATCTGGATACCCCGGCCATCCGCCAGGCCCGCATCGATCTCGCCGCCTGTTTTCGCATGGCCGCCCGCCTGGGCCTGGGTGAGGGGATCTGCAATCACTTTTCCTTCGTGGTGCCCGGCCACGACGACCTATTCCTGGTCAATCCCTATGGCCTGGCCTTCGCCGAGGTCACGGCGTTCGCGCTGCTGATCTGCGACTTCGCGGGCGGTGTGGTCGTGGGGGAGGGGGCACCCGAGGCCACCGCCTTTTATATCCATGCCCAGCTGCACCGGCTCAATCCCGGGGCGCGGGCGGCCTTCCACACCCATATGCCCCACGCCACGGCGCTCTGCCTGTTGGAGGGAGACCCCTTCGTCTGGGCCGGGCAGACCGCGCTGAAGTTCTATGACCGCCTGAGCGTGGACGAGGACTACAACGGCCTGGCGCTGGATGCGGCCGAAGGCGAACGCATCGCCCGGGCGGCGGGTGACGCGGCGGTGGTCATGCTGAAGAATCACGGACCGCTGGTGCTGGGGCCGAGCATCGCCGAGGCCTGGGACGATCTCTACTACCTGGAGCGCGCCGCCGAGGTGCAACTCAAGGCCATGGCCAGCGGCCGGCCGTTGAAGCCAGTGGCACCGGCCATCGCGCACGCCGCCTGCCAGCAGCTGCTGCAGGGCAACGCCGACAGCGCCCGGCTGCATCTGGAAAGCGTGAAGCGCCAGCTGCTGCGGCTGGAGCCGGATTATCGGGACTGAAAGGGAGGATCAGCCGCCGCGGCTGCGACGCTGCGGCAAGGCCTGCGGTTGCGGAGTGGAGCGTTCCAGCGCGGCGGCCGCGACCGCGGGCAGCTGGGCATCCAGTTGTTCGACCAGCCGCTCGCGCAACTGGCGCTTGAGCTCGCGACTCATGTCCAGCTGCCCATGATGATCCAGCGCCAGAAAGCCTTGGCGGAGCAGATCGATGGACAGGGACTGGACGTCGGCGCCGAGGGGGCAGACATCGAAGGCGAGCGACTGAGCGTGGGCTGACGGCATCCTGGTGATCATGACTGTCCCTCCTGGACCTGAGCCCCATCTTGCCAGGCCTGGCAGAGGGCGCTGCAGTGGCAAAGCGCGGACCCGTGGACTGCTGCGCATTTTGTCGACGCGAAAAAAAAGCCCGGGATCCTCCCGGGCTAAAAGCGCAGATGTCAGCTTCTACGATGCCTTTCGGCATGGAGGAGAGCTTGCCACCGCCCGCCTTATGGCTGCCTTAACGCCGCTAGCGAATCAGCTCGGCCAGCAGGGCCATGCAGGCGATGGCGGTAAAGATCAGCAACAGGTGAAGCAGGGAGAGCTTGTCCATGGGCGAGGGCACGGGTAGCGACGCAAAGGGCGGATGATAGCAAAGAGCTATCAGGTGTTGCCCGGTCGCCGCTCAGGACGGCTGCAGCATCGCCTGGATTCGTCGCTCCAGGGTATCCAGGGTGAAGGGCTTGGTCAGGACCCGCATGCCGGCGTCGAGATCGCCGTCCCCGATGACATTGGCCTCGGCATAGCCGGTGATGAACAGCACCGGCAACTGCGGTCGCAGCCGGCGCAGGGCATCGGCCAGCTGGCGGCCATTGAGCGTCCCCGGCAGGCCGACGTCGGTCACCAGCAGATCCAGAGAGGTAGCAGACGTGACCAGTGCCAGGGCGGTGGCGGCATCGGCTGCCTCCAGCACCTGGTAGCCCTGGGCGAGCATGGCATCCACCAGCAGGGTGCGGATGGTCGGCTCGTCATCCACCACCAGGATGGTCTCGCCCTGGCCGGGCCTGCTGGGTTCGAGCTCGGGATAGACCGGCGCGCTGGCCACCGGTGCCAGGCGCTGGCGCGGCAGATAGAGATGTACCCAGGTACCGGCGCCGGGCGCGGAGTCGATGCGGATCTCGCCACCCGACTGCAGCACGAAGCCGTGCACCATGGACAATCCCAGGCCGGTGCCCTGGCCAATGGGTTTGGTGGTGAAGAAGGGGTCGAAGGCCCTGTCGAGGACCTCGTCGCTCATGCCGCTGCCGGTATCGCCCACGCTCAGGCGCACATAGTCACCCGGGGGCAGCGCCTGGCGCTCGGCCTGGGTCTCGTCCAGGCGCTCGTTGCTCAGGACGATACGGATGCGCCCGCCGTCGGGCATGGCGTCGCGGGCGTTGAGGCAGAGGTTGAGCAGGGCGTTTTCCAGCTGCGCGCCGTCGATGTGGGTCAGCCAGAGCCTGGGATCGGCCTCGCGCTCCAGGGCGATCTGCGGGCCGATGCTGCGCTGGATGAGGTCTTCCAGACCGATGACCAGTTGCTCCAGGGCCACCGGCTGCGGATCCAGGGTCTGGCGACGGGAAAAGGCCAGCAACCGGTGGGTCAGGGCGGCGGCGCGCTGGGCGGCGCTGCGGGCGGTGCCGGTGTAGCGCTCGAGGTCCTGCAGCCGGCCCTGGCGCAGGCGCAGGTCGAGCAATTCCAGCGAACCGAGGATGCCGGTCAGCAGGTTGTTGAAGTCATGGGCGATGCCACCGGTGAGCTGGCCGACGGCCTCCATCTTCTGCGATTGCCGCAGGGCTTCTTCCATGAGCCGGATGCGCTCCTGCTCGTTGAGGCGCTCGGTGACGTCATAGGCGAACTGATAGGCGCCGATGCGCTGGCCCTCGGCGTCGAGCAGCGGACTGAATTGCAATTCGTAATGATGCTGCAGCGATCCCCTGTGCACCGAGATGATGGTGCTGAACGTCTCGCCGGCGAAGGCGCGGCGCCAGTGCGCGAGGATGCCGTCACGCAGGTCAGGCCGCCGCTTCAGGCTTTCGCTGAAGGAGTCGCCGATGCGCGGCCTTACCCCGATCACCTCTTCGAACACCTCGGCGCCGGAGCCGTTGACCGCCAGCCAGCGGAAATCGAAGTCCAGTACGTGGATCATGGAGCTGGCGGCGTCCACCACGTTGGCCAGGATGCGATTGGCGACCAGCGCCGCCTGCACCCGCTCTTCGAGGGTTTCGTTGAGTTGCCGCAGGGCCACCTCGGCGCGCTTGCGTGGGGTGATGTCCTGGAACAGCACGGCGACCTGGCGGCGGCTGGCCGGCTCGATGCGAAAGGCGGTCAGCTCCAGGTAGCGCCCGGTGGCCACCAGTTCCTGCTCGAAGCGGATGGCTTCGCCCGTACGCAGCACATGGCCATAGCGATCCAGCCAGGCCTGGGCCTCGTCGCCGACCATGTCGCGCAACTTCTGGCCCACCACGTTGGGAATGCCGGCATGGGCGGCATAGGCCGGATTGGCCTCGACATGCACGTAGTCGCTCAGCGGCCCAAGGGGGCCGTCGATGAATTCGATGATGCAGAAGCCTTCATCCATGGCGTTGAACAGGAACTGGTAGCGTTCGCTGGCCAGGGTCGTGCTGTTTTCAGGAGGCGCAACGCGGGCGTCGAGCTGCTGGCGCAGCTGCTGATTGCTCTGCTCCAGCTCGGCAAGGCGCGCCAGCAGGGAAGGGATGTCGGCGACAGGCACGGCAGGCTCGGCAAGAGGGATGAGGCGACGACTTCGCTTCAAAGACCGGCATTAGACGGCCCGGGATGAGAAAGTGCCAGGCGCGTCACAGATTCTTCACGGCGGTGTCCAGGGGCCGGGCGGGTGCCCGGCGCGAGCACCAGGGCGGGCTTGAGCGGCCCGGGTCTAGCCTCTTGAGAGATGTCTGACCACTCTGCTTTGGGTGGATTGACACCTTCGAAAGTCACTCATACGATGTCATATGAATATCTGGTAACAGCTTTCCAACGACCCCGGTTCACGCCGGTCAATAACAACAAGTCAGGAAGCCCATTCAATGACTATCCAGGTCACTCCCGAGACGGAGTCCGCCCTGCGGCCGCAGGTCCCGCCCGTCGCCGCTACTCAGCAAGCCTCCCGCATCACCCGCTACCGCTGGCTGATCTGCGCCCTGCTGTTCATCGCCATCGGCATCAACTACATCGATCGCCAGATGATCGGCATCCTCAAGCCCACGCTGCAGGCGGACCTGGGCTGGACGGAGACCGACTACGCCAAGATCGTGTTCTGGTTCCAATGCGCCTATGCCATCGGCTTCCTGACCTTTGGCCGCATCATCGACAAGGTCGGGGTGCGCATCGGCTATGCCCTGGCCTTCACCATCTGGACCATCGCCAGCATCGGTCACGGCATCGCCCATACCGTCACCCACTTCGTGCTGGTGCGCTTCACCCTCGGCTTCGGCGAGTCCGGAAGCTTTCCGGCCAGCCTCAAGGCGGTGTCGGAATGGTTTCCGCAAAAGGAACGCGCCCAGGCCACCGGGCTGTTCAACGCCGGCACTGCCATGGGTCCGATCATCACACCTTTGCTGGTTCCGGCCATCACCCTGGCCTGGGGCTGGCGCGCGGCATTCATCTCCATCGGCATCGTCACCGCCCTGTGGCTGATCGCCTGGCTGCTGATCTATCGCCGCCCCCACGAGCACCCCAAGGTGAGTCGTGAAGAGCTGGCCTATATCCAGGCCGACGACGGCTCCCCGGTGGCGGCTACCCCGAGCGCCCCGACCAAGATCTCCTGGTTCAAGCTGCTGACCTTCCGCGAGACCTGGGCCTATGCCGCCGGCAAGTTCCTCACCGATCCGATCTGGTGGCTGTACCTGTTCTGGCTGCCGGACTTTCTCGGCAAGACCTACGGCCTGAATCTGAAATCCTTCGGTCCGCCGCTGATCGCCATCTACATCCTCGCCGACATCGGTTCGGTGATGGGTGGCTGGGGCTCTTCCAAGCAGATGAAGCTGGGCCGCAGCGCCAACCTGGCGCGCAAGACCACCATGCTGCTCTGCGCCCTGGCGGTCGTGCCCATCGTCACCGCCCAGTTCGTCTCCAGCCTCTGGCTGGTGGTCGGCATCATCGGCCTCGCCGCCGCGGCCCACCAGGCCTGGTCGGCCAACCTGATGACGCTGCCGTCGGACCTCTTCCCCAAGGAAGCCGTGGCCTCGGTGATCGGCATCGGCGGTACCGCCGGCGCCATTGGTGGCATGCTGATGACCACCTACAACGGCTACATCCTGGAGATCTTCAAGTCCTACCAGCCGATCTTCATCGTCGCCGGCAGTGCCTACCTGGTGGCCATCGTGGTCATCCATGTGCTCACGCCACGACTCAAGCCGGTGCCGCTGGAGCGCATCTCGGTGGGCTGACCTGGGAGCGCTGACAGAGAAGCCGCCGGGGCCTTCCCCGGCGGTTTTTTTTCGCCCGTCGCTGTCCGGATCGCGCAGGGGGCTGTCCTGCTCGCGAGCGCAGCGGACCGGTGGGGCGGTCAGACTCTGAGGCCCAGCCCTGGAGTCCCCCATGCTCAAGCAACCCCAGACCAAGTACCGCGCCTTCGCCGCGCCCTCGTTACCCGACCGCCAATGGCCGGGCCGTCAGCTGACCCAGGCACCGCGCTGGTGCTCAACCGACCTGCGCGATGGCAACCAGGCACTGATCGAGCCCATGGGGCTGGAGCGCAAGCGGCGCTTCTTCGCCCTGTTGCTGGCGATCGGCTACCGGGAAATCGAGGTGGCCTTTCCGGCGGCGTCCCAGACCGACTTCGATTTCGTGCGCGAACTGGTCACCGCGGACGGCCTGCCGGACGATCTCTGGCTGCAGGTGATGACGCCGGCACGCAGCGAACTGATCGAGCGCACCTTCGCGGCCCTGGTTGGGGCACCCCGCGCCATCGTTCATCTCTACAACGCCACCGCGCCGCTGTTTCGCCGGGTGGTGTTCGACCAGGATCGCGCCGCCACCCTGGCCATGGCGGTGGCCGGTACCCAGCGGGTGCGTGCCCTGTGCGACGCCCAGCCGGAGACGGCCTGGATTTATCAGTATTCGCCCGAAACCTTCTGCTTCACCGAAGCGGACTTCGCCCTGGAGATCTGCCAGGCGGTGCGCGAGGCCTGGCAGCCGTCGGCGGACCGCCCGCTGATCCTCAATCTGCCGGCGACGGTGGAAGTGGCCACGCCCAATGTCTATGCCGATCAGATCGAGGGCTTCATCCGTGGCCTGGGTCCGGCGCCCCACGTGACCATCAGCGTCCATCCGCACAACGACCGTGGCACCGGCGTCGCCTGCGCCGAACTGGCCCAGCTGGCCGGGGCCACGCGGGTGGAGGGCTGCCTGTTCGGCAATGGCGAGCGCACCGGCAACGTCGACCTGGTGACCCTGGCGCTGAATCTCTACAGCCAGGGGATCACGCCGGGGATCGATTTCTCCCGCCTGGAGGAGGTGGCCAGCGTGGTGGAAGCCTGCAACCAACTGACCATCCATCCGCGCCATCCCTATGGCGGTCGCCTGGCCCTGGCCGCCAATACCGAGCAGGGCGCGGCCCTGGGACTCGTCGATCCGGCCGAGCTGGGACTCAGGGCGCGGCGGGGCTGACCGCGTCGGGCAGACCCGCCTGGCCGCGATAGGCCGAGGGCGATACCCCCAGCACCTGGCGGAAACGAGTGGCGAAGGCACTGGGGCTGGCGTAGCCGTGGTCCAGGGCGACGTCGACGATGGCGTGGCCGGCGGCCAGGGAGGTCAGACTGGAATCCAGTCGCGCCCGCTGCAGCCACTGGCCGAAGGTCAGGCCGGTCTCCTTGAGGAACAGCCGGCTCAGGGTCCGCTCGCTGACCGCCAGTCGCGCGGCGGCGCCGGTCAGCGTCCAGCGTTCGCCCGGGTGCTGGCGCAGGTGGCGGCAGAGTTCAGCGAGGGTGGCATCCACCGGCCAGGGCAGGTGCATTCCGGCGGTGGGCGAGCCCTGCAACTCGTCGAGCATCAGCTGCAGAATATGGTGGGCGCGCCCTTCGGCAAGTCTGTCGGCAGGCAGGGGCAGGGCGGCCAGGATGAGTTCGCGCAGGAGCGGCGAGACGGCGATCAGCTGGCAGCGTGTCGGCAGCTCGGCCCGTACCTGCGGATCGACGAACAGGGTGCGCACCTCGACGCGGCCCAGCAGGTGCAGGTCGTGCTCTTCGCCGGCGGGCACCCAGACGCCCCGCCCGGGCGGCACCACCCAGCGCCCCTGGGCGGTGTTGACGATCACGATGCCGCAGAGCGCATGGATCAGCTGCGCCTGGCGATGGCTATGGGGCGGCACCCGTTCGCCATGGGCATAGTCCTGGGCCACGGCGTGCAAGCCGTTGCATGAGCTGAAGTCGATGAGCATGGCGTCAGGCCGTCGCGCGGCTGGCCAGCCACTTGCCCAGCAGGGCGTCCAGCTGCTGCTGCTCGGCCTTGCTGAGCGTCGCCAGGGCCCGGCGCTCGTTGTCAACGTGGGCGGCCATCAGGCCATCGATCAGGGCGAAGCCGTCCGCGGTGAGGGCCACCAGGGTACTGCGGCGATCCTCGGGATTCCTGCGCCGCTCGATCAGGCCGGCTCGCTCCAGGCGGTCGAGGCGATTGGTCATGCCGCCCGAGGAGATCATGGCCGACTCATAGAGCACCGTGGGACTCAGGGCGTAGGGCTCGCCCGCTCGCCTCAGGGTGGCCAGGACATCGAACTCGCCATAGTGCAGTCGGTGCTCGTCGAAAAAAGGCTGCAGCACATCGCGATTGAGCACCTGGGCCACTTCACCCAGGCGGCCCACCAGGCGCATGGGCAGGGCATCCAGGTCGGGGCGCTCGCGATGCCACTGGTCCACGGCGAATTCGGCGCGATCGGCCATCGGCTTACCTCGGGAATATATCTTGATGTTAAGATACTTCTCATCAAGAGAAATATCGCGTCATTCTGGAGATTGTCCATGCTTTCCGCTTCACCTTCATCCCCGACCACACCCGCGCCGCGCCAGGACGCCTTTCTCGCCGTAATGCTGGTGCTGCTGGTTGGCCTCAACCTCAGACCCATCCTGGCCGCCATCGGCCCGTTGCTGGATGGCATCCAGGCAGCCACCGGCCTGGAAGGCAGCGGCGCCGGGGCGCTGACCACCCTGCCCATCGCCGCCATGGGTCTCTGCGCCCTGGGCGGCGCCCGGCTGCAGGCCTGGCTCGGCGAGCGCCGTGGCATCGCCCTCGGCCTGCTGCTGCTGGCCCTGGCCAATGCGCTGCGCTGGGAACAGCCGAGCGGCCTGGGGCTGATCCTCACCGCCGGTCTGGGTGGCGTCGGTATCGCCCTGGTACAGGCGCTGATCCCCGCCTATATCCGTCGCTGCCATCCGCAGCGCACCAGCACCCTGATGGGCCTCTACACCACCGGCATCATGGGTGGGGCGGCCGTGGCGGCGGCCACCGCCGCGCCCCTGGCCGAACAGTGGGGCTGGGCCCAGGGCCTGGCGCTCTGGACCCTGCCGGTGCTGCTGGCGCTCGGCGTCTGGCTGGCCCTGGCGCGTCCGGATGCGCCGGCGCAGCACGCGGCACCCCGCGCGCAACCCTGGCGGCAGCGCCAGGCCTGGCTGCTGCTGGCCTTCTTCGGCATCGGTACCGCCGCCTATACCCTAGTGCTGGCCTGGCTGCCGCCGTACTACACCGGCCTCGGCTGGCAACCGGCCGACAGCGGCCTGCTGCTGGGCGGCGTGAGTCTCGCCGAGGTCAGCGCCGGCCTGCTGCTGTCGGCCACCATCGCCCGGCTGCGCAATCGCCGGCCGCTGGTGCTGGGGGTGCTCGGCGTGGTGCTGGTAGGGTTGCTGTGCCTGGCACTGGCGCCGCTGCAACTGGCGGTGCCGACCGCCATCCTGCTCGGCCTGGGCATCGGCGCGCTGTTTCCGCTGTCGCTGATCCTGGCGATGGACCAGGTGCGCGATCCCGCCGAAGCCGGTGCCTTGCTCGGTTTCGTCCAGGGCGGTGGCTATCTGATCGCCAGCCTGGCGCCGCTGGCCGCCGGCATCCTGCGCGACCACCTGGACAGCCTGGCCAATGCCTGGCTACTGATGGCGGTGGGCGTGGTGCTGCTGATGGGCCTCGGCCTGCGCCTGACCCGACCCGCCCGGCCGGTCCTGGCGCGCGGTTGCCAGCAGGCCTAGCCCGCGCGCGGCAGGCGCAACTCCACGCAAAAGCCGCCCCGCGCCCGATTGCTGAAGCTCAGGGCACCGCCCAGACGGCGGGTGATGGTCTCGACGATGGCCAGCCCCAGCCCAGCGCCCTGGGGGTTGCCGGCGCTGTAGAAGCGATCGCACAACCGCGTCAGTTCGGCCTCGTCCACCCCGGGGCCGCGATCCTCCACCCGCAGCAAGATGCTTTGGTCCTGGCTGGTTTCGATGCCGACTTCCACCGCACTGCCGGCGGGGGCGAAGGCCAGGGCGTTGGTCACCAGATTCTGCAGGGCGATGGCGATGGCGTCCGGATCGCCCAGCACTGGCGGTCCAGCCTGGGCCGCCAGCACCAGCTCCACCTGATGCCTGAGCGCCAGGGGCGTCAATTCTGCCAATTCTTCCCGGACCAGGGGTTCCAGTGCCAGCGCCTGGACCTGGGTGGCGCCGGGTTCCAGGCGCGCCAGGGTCAGCAGCTGGCTGGCCAGGCGGGTAGCCCGGCTAACGCCCTGGCGCAGATAGCCCAGGGCTTCGTCGCGCTCCTCGGCCGTCTCGGCGCGCTGGGCGTTCTGCGCATGCAGGTCGAGGATCGCCAGCGGCGTACGCAATTCGTGGGCGGCGTCGGCGATGAAGCGCCGCTCCCGGTCGAGCAGGGCGCGCAACTGGGCAAGCTGGTGATCCAGGGCGCCGCGCATGGGTTGCAATTCCGGCGGCAGCGGGCCGCCCGGCAGCGGCGCCAGACTGTGCGGGTCACGCGCGCGCAGGCCGCGGGCGAAGTCCTGCAGCGGTCGCAGGCCCCAGCCCAGCAGCAGCCAGAGCACCCCGACCAGCAGCGGCAGGCCCACCAGGGTCGGCCAGAGGGTATGGCTGACGATGCGCTGGATCAGGTCCTGGCGCAGGTCCTCGCGCTCGCCGACCCAGATGCGCAGGCCGCCATCGGCGGTACGCACCAGCATCCCGCACCATTCGCGTCCGTTGTCGAACACCTCGTGCAGTCCTTCTGGCGGCACCTCGGTCAGCCGCGGCGCATTGCCGGAACGAGCCAGCAACTGACCATCAGCGGTCCAGATCTGGAAGGTCAGCTGGTTCTCGTAAGGGTGCGCCGGCACGCTGCCGGGCACGGGTTGCATGGCCCGATCGAACACTCGGATCAGCTCCGGCCAGCTGGCCGCCGCCGGCGTGCCGGCCTGCAGCAGGCCTTCCAGCAGGCGCGCGCCCTGGACCAGCTGGGCGTCGTAGATGCCCTCGATCTCGCGATGGCTGTCGCGCAGGGCCAACAGCGCGAGGGCCAGGCTGCCGGCCAGCACCAGGGCCAGGGTGGGCGCGAGGATGCGGGTGCGGATGGCGATCATGGCTGATGCTCCAGCAGATAGCCCACCCCGCGCACGGTGCGGATCAGGCCGCTGTCGAGTTTCTTGCGCAGGTTGTGGATGAGCACTTCCAGGGTGTTGCCCGAGGCGGCTTCCTGCCAGCCATAGAGGGCGTTGCTCAGCCGCTCGCGGGTGATGACGGCGCCCGGTCGCAGCAGCAACTGGTGCAGCAGCTGGTATTCCATGGGCGTCACCGCCACCTCGGCGCCGTGGTAGTGCACCACCTGGCTGGCCGGATCGAGGCTGATGCCGGCGTGCTCCAGCAGCGGTTGCGCGCGACCACAGCTGCGGCGGATCAGGGCGCGCAGGCGTGCCTTGAGTTCGTCCAGGTCGCAGGGCTTGACCAGGTAGTCGTCGGCGCCGGCATCCAGGCCCTGGATGCGATCGGCCTTGGCGTCGCGAGAGGTGAGCACCAGCACCGGCACCTGGCCGTCGGGCTGGCTGCGCAGGCGGCGCAGCAGGTCGAGGCCGTCGAGGCGCGGCAGGCCCAGGTCCAGCAGCACCAGGTCGAAGCGCTCGGACGCCAGGGCGTGCTCGGCGGCCAGGCCGTCAGCCACCCAGTCCAGGGTATAGCCCTCGCCGCGCAGAGCCATGCGAATGCCCTGGGCCAGGGCCGCGTCGTCTTCCACCAGCAGTACCCGCACGATCGCCTTCCTCTCTCGGCAATGCCGCCAGGGCGCCATCATCGCCGGCGTCCTGGCGCAGCGGCAGGGGCAACTGTTACCGGGCGTTGCGTCCTAAGACTGCATTAAGCTTCGGCGCCGAGTCTGGCCACTCCAACCACGAGGAGTGTCGCCATGCGCCGCCTGCTGCTGCCGTTGCTGTTCGCAAGTCCCCTGGCCCTTGCCGCCGAACCCCAGTGTACCCAGGCGGACAAGTCCACCTGGCAGGACGCCGAGAAATTCCAGGCGCAGCTGCGAGACCAGGGCTACGAGATCAAGAAATTCAAGATCACCAAGGGCAACTGCTACGAGATCTACGGCTTCGACAAGGACAAGCGCAAGGTCGAGATCTATCACGACCCGGTGAGCGGCAAGGCGGTCAAGAGCGAGATCGGCAGCTGATGAAGACGGCGACCGTGCGGCTCTGGGACCCCCTGGTACGGCTGTTCCACCTGTCGGTCGCCGCCGCCTTCTTCGCCAACTATTTCTTCAACGAGAAGGGCGCCTTCTGGCACCGCTGGATCGGCTACTACGCCAGTGCCTGGCTGCTGGTGCGGCTGGTCTGGGGCTTCGTCGGCCCGCGCAGCGCGCGTTGGAGCGACTGCTGGCCGACCCGTGCGCGGCTGAGCGCTCACCTGCGTGATCTCTGGCAGGGGCGGCCCCATCATCGCCTCGGCCATTCGCCCCTGGGCGCCCTGGTGATGCTGCTGATGATGGCTGCCATCGGCGGCCTGGGCGTCACCGGCTTTCTCATGCGCGAGGTGGATGCCCTCTGGGGCGCCGACTGGCCCGAAGACCTGCACGCGCTGTTCGCCAACGGCCTGCTGGCGCTGGTCTGCCTGCATGCCGTGGCCGCCGTGGTGGAAAGCCTGCGGGTGGGCGACAACCTGCCGCTGTCGATGCTGACCGGTCGCCGCCGCCCGCTGGATGAGTCTTCCCCGCGTGACTAGGCGCAGTGCCCGTCGAGGGTGCCGGGCGGATCCACCTGTACCGTCACGTGCTGCAGGCCGTGGCGACTGCGCAGCAGCTCGCCCACCAGGGTCGGCAGACGCAGGGGGTCGCTGCCCGGCGCCGGGGTGATGTGCAGGGTGGCGATGCGGGTTTCGTCGGTCAGCGTCCAGACGTGCAGATGGCCCACCTCGGCCACCTCCGGCAGGGCGCGGACCGCCGCCGTGGCGCCGGCCGTGTCGAATTCCCGCGGCGCCGCCTGCAAGAGCACCGCGCCGGCATCGCGCACCAGGGTCCAGGCCGATTTGACGATGAGCAGGGCGACCAGGATCGACAGCGCCGGATCCAGCCAGGTCCAGCCGGTCCAGAGGATGCCCAGGGCGGCGACGATGGCGCCCACCGAACCCAGCAGGTCACCGGCCACATGGAGCAGGGCGCCGCGCAGGTTGCTGTCGTCCTTGTGGCCGCTGTTGAGCACCACGAAGCCGACGATATTGACCACCAGGCCGATCACCGCCACCACCAGCATGGGGCCGGAGAGCACCTCGGTGGGCTCGCGCAGCCGCATGATGGCTTCCCAGCCGATCCACAGCACCAGCAGCAGCAGGGCGACGCCATTGGTCAGGGCGGCGAGGATGCGTACCCGGTGGAAGCCATAGGTGAAGCGCGCATTGGCCGCCTTGGCCGCCACGCGGTAGGCCACCAGGGCCAGCAGCAGGGCCGCGGCATCCGAGACCATGTGCCCGGAATCGGCGATCAGCGCCAGGGAGCCGGACCACCAGCCGCCCACGGCCTGGACGATGGCGTAGCCAAAGGTCAGGACGAAGACCAGCTTGAGCTTGCGCTCGTTGGCGGCGGTCACCCGCGGGGCGTGGGAGTGACCATGGCCATGGTCGTGGCCATGCTGATGATCGTGGTCGTGGTCGTGGTCGTGGTGAGGGGTGGAGCCACTCATTTACAGGTCTCCGAAGCGTTGAGGAGGCAGAGGGCAAAGGCCCTTTGCCGATTATCCTGAAGCCTGAAGTGACTTCAGGGTCAAGCCGGTCGGCTGGTATCTGACCTCTCGGCTCATCTGTTACCGCGCATGAGCCGCTAAGACTTCATTAAGGTTCGCCCCTCAGGGTAGCGGCTCCCTGTCGCTGGAGCCCGCCATGCCCGCTTGCCTTTGCCTTTCCTCGCGCGTGCGCAGGGCACCCTGATGCTGCTCGCAGCCTTCTCCCGCCCGCGCGCCTCGGGCTGGCGGCCCTGGCGCAATCTGCTGCTGCTCAGCAGTCTGAGTTGCCTGCTGTTGCTGGCCGACGACGTCCTGCAGCAAGGCTTCACGCCAAACAACCGCGCCGAGCTGGAAGCGGGCTATGTGGCCGCGCTCTGGGTGTTCAGCCTGGCGCTCTGGCTGAGCAACCTGCCGCGCCTGGCGGCGGTCATCCTGCTGGGGTTCGCGCTGATGCAGCTGCTGCAGCTGGGCAACCTGAGTTTCTTCGGCGAGCCGCTCAGCGCCATCGACATCCAGGCCCTGCTGGGCGATACCGCCGAGGTGCGCCAGACGCTGTGGCTCAGCCTGCCCGAACACTGGCCGGTGCTGCTCTGCGTGGGCCTGCCCTATGGCCTGCTGCTCACCCTGCATCTCCAGCTGCCAGGCCGGGTACCGCTGCCGGCCAGTCGCTGGGCGCTGCTGCTGATCGCCGCGGTGCTGCTGTCCAAACCCTATCGCGCCACCTACCGCAACCTCGACGCCTTCGTGCCCAGTCCCAGTCGCAGCGGTCTGCACAACAGCCTCAACGCCTTTTCCGCCTGGGCGGTGCGCCTGGCCGGGCGGGACGATGTCGTCCTGCCGCCCACCGCCTATGCACCCTATGGCCTGGCCCCCATATCCAGCACTGCGCGGCATGTCTGGCTGGTGGTGGCCGATTCCCTGCGCAGCGATCGCCTGGGCGCCTTTGGCTACCCGCGCGATACCAGCCCCAGGCTGTCGGCCTACCTGGCGGCCAATCCCCAGGCGCTGATCCGACCCGGTATCGCGGCGGGGGTGGCCACCGACGTGAGCCTGCCCTATCTGCTCAATCCGATCCGCGAACCGGGCCAGGACCAGCGCCTGCGCAGCGGCGAGATCAATCTGTTCCGCTTCGCCCAGGCCGCCGGCTTTCGCACCCATTGGCTGTCGTCCCAGGAGTCCAAGCTGCTGGCGCACCTGGGCAGTCGCTACCTGGACGTCTCCATTACCCGCGAGGACCATCCGCTGCGCTTCCTGCAGCGCCAGGATCGCGCCCTGCTGGAGATCCTCGACGAGCAGCAGTGGGCGCCGCGCAACTTCGTGGTGCTGAATCTGCGCACCGCGCACCTGCCCTATGCGCAGAACTACCGGCACGAGAGCACCCCGGCGCCCTGGCCGGATAGCGGGGCCGAGGGCCAGGCCAATGCCTATGACAATTCCCTACACTATCTCGATGGCCTGCTCGCCGAGATCCTCGCCGATTTCGATCGCCTGGAGGGTGAGCGCTATCTGATCATCACCGGCGATCACGGCCAGCGACTGGGGGAGGGTGGTCACTGGGGGCACAACGATCTGGTGCCCGAAGTCAGCGACGTACCGGTGATCGTGGTGGCGCGGGACGCTCCGGCCAAGACGCTGGACGACCTGCGCGGCGAACGCTGGATCAGCCACTACGAGGCCGGCAGCTGGCTGGCGGAACGCCTGGGGACCCGCCTCGACAATCCCAATCGCCGCCCCGACGAACACTTCGTCCATGGCAAGCTCCTGTTCAGCGACAACTTCGTACAGCGCGTCTGCGAATCACCCACCGGCCTGGTGCACCAGCCGCCACAGCAGTTGAGCAAGCTGCTGCTGGATACCGCGGAAAACCCCTGTGGCTAGAGCCTTGCACCCATACCTTCAACTCCCGGGCGCCGCTACACTGCCGGCGCCTCTTCACCTCAGTAGCAGGATCCCGTCATGCCTTCCGCTTCTCCTGTTTCCCGCTATGCGCGCAGCGCCCGGCTGCTGCACTGGCTCATGGCCCTGCTGGTACTGCTGGCCTATGTACTGATCCTCAATCGCGGGCAGTTCGAGCGGGGCTCGCTGGAGCGCCAGTGGGTGGTGCTCAGCCATTTCTGGGTCGGCCTGCTGGTCCTGGCGCTGGTCCTGCCGCGACTGCTGGTGCGCCACCGCCATCCGGTACCGCCGATCACGCCGCCGCTGGCGAAGAGCCTGGAGACCGTCGGCCGGCTGACCCACTACGGGCTCTATGCCTTTCTGCTGGCCCAGCCGCTGCTCGGACTGTTCACCGTCTGGCTGACCATCGGCGCGGTCAAGATCCCTTCCAGCACCTGGGCGCTGCCTTCGCCCTTCCCGGTGGACCCGGAACTGGCAAAGACGCTCAAGGGCGTGCACCTCTGGCTGGGCAAGGCCTTCTACTGGGTGATCGGCCTGCACGTGCTGGCCGCGCTCTGGCATCACCTGGTGCGCAAGGACGATACCCTGAAGCGCATGCGCTAACGCGGCTCGAGGGCGATGATGCGGTTGCGTCCGCCTTCGGCCAGCAGGTAGCCGTCGCCCCGTGGCAGCAAGGCCTGGGGCGCGCGTAGGAAGGTCAGGATGGCGCGCGGGGCTGACTGGCGATCCCAGAGCAGCAGGCGGGCGCGGTGGGTGGAGTCTTCGCTGATCCACAGGCCGCGCCGGTCGCAGAGCAGAAAACTCGGCTCGCGCAGTTCGCTCAGCGCCGGCGGATCACGGCCGTCGTCGCTCAACTGACGCACCAGGCCGCGGGCTTTCTCGGTATAGAAGGCCGTGCCATCCGGGCAACGGGTAAAGGACTCCGCCTCGTTCAGGTGGTCGCGCAGCACGGTCAGGCTGCCATCGGCGGCGTCGTAACGCAGCAGGCGCCCTTCGCCCTTGCGGTCTTCCACGGCATAGAGCCGCTCGCCTTCGGCCCAGAGGCCCTGGGCGTTGATCCCGGTGAAGAGATCGCGACTGCCGGCGGCGTCGAACCAGCGGATGGGGTGGGTGCCACCTTCCTGGCTGTAGGCGAAACCGTTGCGGTAGGGCACCAGGCCATCGGGCTTGTACAGCCCCTCGCTGAGCACGCTGCGCCGGCCCTGGGCATCGATGCGCAGCAGCCGGCCCTTGCCGTCCTTGAGTTCTTCCGCGGTGAGCAGGGCATCGCCCTGCCAGGCCAGGGCACTGGCCTTGGCGATGTCGCCATGGGCCACTTCGTAGCGCCAGCCCGGAGCGGCCTGGGCCGGCCAGAAGCGCTGCCAGGCGAGAAAGCCCAAGGCTGCCAGCAGCAGGGCGGCCAGGACGAGGAGGGCGCTACGCCAGGGCCGGGCCATCAGCTGGCCACGGTGGCCAGGTGCTCGTGGAGGATGGCCGCGCCGATCACGATCAGCACCACGCCACCGAGCATCTCCGCGCGCTTGCCGACCAGATTGCCCATCACCCGGCCCAGCATCACGCCGGTGGTGACCATGATCATGGTGGCGAGGCCAATGGCCAGGGCGGCGGTGATGATGTTGACGTCGATGAAGGCCAGGCCCACGCCCACGGCGAGGGCATCGATACTGGTGGCCACGGCGGTCAGGGCGAGCAGCATGAAGGAATGCTGGCGGGGCTTTTCCTCTTCGGCCTCGGGCGCGCCGAAGCCGGCCCAGATCATGCGCAGGCCGAGCACGGAGAGCAGGGTGAAGGCGATCCAGTGATCCCAGGGCTGGACGTACTGGGCGGCGGTGAGGCCGACGGCCCAGCCGATCACCGGGGTGATGGCTTCGATGACGCCGAAGATGGCGCCGGTACGCAGGGCTTCGCGCAGGCAGGGCTTGTGCAGGCTGGCACCCTTGCCGACGGCGGCGGCAAAGGCATCGGTGGACATGGCGAAGGCCAGGAACATCAGGGAAGCGGGATTCATCGTGACAGCGCCGGCCGGGCTCGATCCACAAGGCACCCCCGCACGCCCGGCATGGCGCGGTGATGCCTCTGGTCTCGCCAACCCTGACTGGCTGTCCTGACCACGGCGGTTGCCGAGTATGTTGATCAGGACGCTTTCCACCGCGGTGGAAGCAGGCTACTCCCCAAAGAGGCCGCCACCTTACCCATCCGGATAGAGAAAGTCTATCTTGTAGATAGTTCTAATATATATAGCCTTGGCTAAATTTCTGCTGCCAAGCCGCCCTCACGGATGCGCCGAAAGGCCTGCAAGGCCCGCCATGGCTGGATCGTGGCCACGGCACAGGCTGCTGAGACGACCGCGGGCGGCAGACAGGCGTGTCGTCTGGTGACCACCGGAGGTCGCCTGTAGAGGTTGGCCAGGACGAAGGCGACCCCTCTGCCGTCCGCAGTGCGGGGTGGATTGTCGAAGCGGCCTGCTGCGAGGCCCAGGCGCGGACACCTTGGCTTGCCAGCGCAGGAACGGTAGCCGCCGCCCGCAATGATGGCGCTCTGCCGTCCCTGTTTCGTCATGCCGCTGACACTTAATTGTCACATTTCGGCAATAGCCTAGCGCCAGCCCTCACTAGGTAATGGAGCCACCATGAAACGCACGTTCAGCCTCTCTCTGTTGTTGTCGGCCTTTTGCCTGAGCACCGCCGCTCACGCCGTGGATGTCACGGGCGCCGGCTCGAGCTTCGTCTTCCCCGTTCTGTCGAAGTGGTCGCAAGGCTTCAGCGAGAAGACTGGCAACCGTATCAACTATCAGTCCATCGGCTCCGGCGGCGGCATCGCCCAGATCAAGGCCGGCACCGTGGACTTCGGCGCCACCGACGCCCCCATGAGCACCGACGACCTGCAGAAGGGCGGTCTGGGCCAGTTCCCGACCATCATTGGCGGCATCGTGCCGGTGATCAACGTGGAAGGCATCGAGCCCGGCAAGCTGAAGCTCGACGGTCCGACCATGGCCAAGATCTTCATGGGCGAGATCAAGACCTGGAACGACCCGGCCATCGCCGCGCTGAACCCCGGCATGAAGCTGCCTGAGGGCGCCATCACCGTGGTGCGTCGTTCCGACGGCTCCGGCACCTCCTACAACTTCACCAACTACCTGGCCAAGGTCAGCCCGGAGTGGAAGGAGAAGTTCAACTTCGGCACCACCGTCAACTGGCCGGTCGGTGTGGGTGGCAAGGGTAACGAGGGTATCGCCGCCTACGTGAAGCAGATCAAGGGCTCCATCGGCTACGTCGAGTACGCCTATGCGCTGACCAACAAGATGACCCACGTGCAGCTGAAGAACGCCGCCGGCAACTTCGTGCAGCCCGAAGCCAAGAGCTTCCAGGCCGCCGCCGCCACCGCCGACTGGAAGAGCGCCAAGGACTTCAACCTGCTGATGACCAACGCCCCGGGCGCCGACGCCTGGCCAATCACCGCCACCACCTGGATCGTGATGTACAAGGAACCCAAGAACGAAGAGCGCAGCAAGGTCGCCTTCGACTTCTTCAAGTGGTCCCTTGAGCATGGCCAGAAGGATGCCGCGGCCCTGGATTACGTCCCGGTCCCGGACACCCTGGTCAAGCAGATCGAAGGCTACTGGGCGTCCGACTTCAAGAAGTAAGCACGACTGTTCCGCCGCCTGGATCCCCTGGGGTCCAGGCGGTTTCGCGCGTCCTTCCAGGTAGACGGAAAGCTCCATGACCGACCAGACCCTGCCCCTCTCCGCCGTTCAGGAACAGCGCATCCGCCGGGATACCCGCGCCGATGTCTGGTTCCGCCGGCTGCTGTTTTCCGCCGCGCTGCTGGTACTGCTGGTACTGGTCGGCGCCGCCGCGTCCACCCTCTGGGGCGGTCGCCATGCCTTCATGACCTTCGGCCTGGACTTCATCACCTCGGCCGAATGGGATGTCGGCGCCGAGAAATTCGGCGCCCTGGTGCCCATCTACGGCACCCTGATGACCTCCTTCATCGCCCTGCTGCTGGCCGTGCCCACCGCCTTCGGCATCGCCCTGTTCCTCTCGGAGATCGCGCCGCCCTGGCTGCGCGGCCCGGTGGCCACCGCGGTCGAGCTGCTGGCGGGCATTCCCTCGATCATCTACGGCATGTGGGGCCTGTTCGTCTTCGGCCCCTTCATGGCCGCCTACATCTCGCCCTTCATCAACGACTACCTTGGCGCCATCCCGGTGATCGGGGTGCTGTTCCAGGGCCCGCCGCTGGGCATCGGCATGCTGACCGCCGGCATCATCCTGGCGATCATGATCCTGCCCTTCATCACCTCGGTGATGTACGAGGTGTTCCGCAGCGTGCCGGCCCAGCTCAAGGAATCGGCCTATGCCCTGGGTTCCACCACCTGGGAAGTCTGCTGGGACATCGTGCTGCCCTACACCCGCTCGGCGGTGGTCGGCGGCGCCTTCCTCGGCCTGGGTCGCGCCCTGGGCGAGACCATGGCGGTGACCTTCGTGCTGGGCAACGCCCACCAGTTCTCGCTCTCGCTGATGATGCCGAGCAGCTCCATCGCCTCGGTGATCGCCAACGAATTCAACGAGGCCTACACCGATCTGCACCGCTCTTCGCTGATCGCCCTGGGCTTCCTGCTGTTCGTGGTGACCTTCTTCGTGCTGCTGGCGGCACGGCTGATGCTGTCGCAACTGTCGCGCAAGGCAGGTAACTGATGCACATCGACGCCTATCTCTATCGCAAGCGGCGGATCAAGAACGGCCTCGCGCTGATCTTTGGCAGCGCCGCCGCCGTGCTCGGCCTGGGTTTCCTGGCCTGGATCCTCGGCACCACCCTGATCAAGGGCGTCAGCGCCCTGAGCCCGGCGCTCTTCGTCGAGATGACGCCGCCGCCCGGCGCCGCCGACGGCGGTCTGGCCAACGCCCTGTTCGGCAGCGTGCTGATCACCCTGCTGGCCACCGCCATCGGCGCGCCCATCGGCATCCTCGCCGGGCTCTGGCTGGCCGAATACGCCCGCCACTCCAAGCTCGGGCTGGTGGTGCGTTTCGTCAACGATATCCTGCTGTCGGCGCCGTCGATCGTCATCGGCCTGTTCATCTACACCGCCGTGGTGGTGACGCTGAACCAGTACTCCGGTGGCAGCCTGGGCTTCTCCGGTTTCGCCGGCTCCCTGGCACTGGCCATGCTGGTGGTGCCGGTGGTGACCCGTACCACCGACGAGATGATGCAGCTGCAGCCGCCGGCCATGCGCGAGGCGGCGCTGGCCCTGGGCATTCCCCAGTGGAAGGTGACCCTGCAGATCCTGCTGCGCGCCTCCCGCGCCGGCGTGGTGACCGGGGTGCTGCTGTCCATCGCCCGCATCACCGGCGAGACCGCACCGCTGCTGTTCACCGCCTTCGGCAACCAGTACTGGAACGCCGACGTGCTCAAGCCCATGGCCACCGTGCCGGTGACCATCTTCCAGTTCGCCATGAGTCCGTTCGAGAACTGGCAGCACCTGGCCTGGGCCGGCGCCCTGCTGCTGACACTGTTCGTGCTGCTCCTGAACCTCTCCTCTCGCTTCTTCTTTCGTAACCGGGATTCCAAGTGACTACCATGCAGACGCAGATACCGGAACTGCAGGCGCGCGACGTCGGCTTCCGTTACAAGGGCCACCAGGCGCTCAAGTCGATCAACCTGGACATTGCGGCCAAGCAGATCACCGCCATCATCGGCCCGTCCGGATGCGGCAAGTCCACGCTGCTGCGCATCTTCAACCGCATCTACTCGGAATACCCGGGGCTGGAAGCGAGCGGCGAGATCCTCATGGACGGGGAGAACATCCTCGATCCCAAGTACTCGCTGAGCCGCCTGCGCAGCACCATCGGCATGGTGTTCCAGAAGCCGGTGCCCTTCCCGATGTCGATCGCCGACAACGTCGCCTACGGCATCCGCCATCACGAGCGGCTGTCCCGCGTGGAGCTGCAGGATCGCGTCGAGCAGGCGCTGCGCGGCGCGGCGCTGTGGGACGAGGTCAAGGACAAGCTCAACCAGAGTGCCCTGGGTCTCTCCGGCGGTCAGCAGCAGCGGCTGTGCATCGCCCGCACCATCGCCCTGCGTCCGCGGGTGCTGCTGCTGGACGAGCCGACCTCGGCCCTGGACCCCATCTCCACCGCGCGCATCGAGCAGTTGCTGGCCGAACTCAAGCAGGAGTTCACCGTGGTCATCGTCACCCACAACATGCAGCAGGCGGCGCGCTGCTCCGACGTCACCGCCTTCATGTACCTGGGCGAGCTGATCGAAGTGGACAAGACCGACAAGATCTTCACCAAGCCGGACAAGAAGCAGACCGAGGACTACATCACCGGTCGCTTCGGCTAAGGATTTCGCCGGCACTCGGCAAGGCCACTCCCCGGAGTGGCCTTTTTCATGGGCGGTCGGAAAGCGCCTGGCCAGGGCGTCCGCTCAGCGTGTTCCATTCCGAGCCACTGCCGAGCCGTCCGGGATGAATGAAGGTTTGATTAAATTTTTCTTTATATTCAATGGCTTGAATTAAAAGCTTTATCTTCCTGCAAGCAAAATGACATCTCTTCTGCCGAGACTGAGCCAGCTTCGTGACGGGCTGCACTGCCAGCCATCACTCCCTGGATAGTCTTGAAAGGAGATCTGCCGATGTCTGTTAACCCTTATCGATTCACGGCGCTGTTCTCGGGCGTGCTCCTGGCCACCTGCTCGGCCGCCGCGAGTGCCGCGGTCGATGAGAAGCTGCTCGACATGCTCAAGGCCAACGGCTCCATCACCCCCGCCCAGTACAGCGAATTGCGCGGCGATCTGCAGCAGGAGCAGCAGGCACGTGCCGCCCAGGTCGCCCAGCAGCAGAAGACCTCCGATTTCGAGAAGAAACTGGCCTGGGCCGCCAAGACCCAGATCAAGGGCGACGTGCGGGTGCGCCACGAGAGCATCGACATCAGCGGCGAGCCGGACAACGGCCGCGACCGGGACCGCCAGCGCATCCGCGCGCGACTGGGCGCCTACAGCGAAATCAATCCCCAGGTGGACACCGGCATCCGCATCGCCACCGGCGGCGGCGACGATGCCCGCTCCACCAACCAGGACCTCAACGGCTACTTCAACAAGAAGCAGCTCTGGCTGGATCAGGCCTACATCGACTACCACCCCACGGCGCTGCCGAATCTGCATCTGGTGGGTGGCAAGATGGGCCAGCAGTGGGTGAGCACCGGCGATGTCATCTGGGACGCCGACATCAACCCCGAAGGCCTGGCCGGCACCTACAAGTACGATCTGGGCGGCGGCGCCGAGCTGTTCGGCAGCACTGGCTACTACGTGCTCAAGGACAACGTCGACGGCGAAGGCTATGAATTCAAGCACGACCTGCGCCTCTACGCCGGCCAGCTCGGCAGCCGCTTCAACCTGGGCGATTCCGCCAAGCTGATGGTCGGTGGCAGCGTCTACGCCTACGACAAGGACCAGGACAGCACCTGCCCGACCACCGGTTCGGTCACCTCGCCCTGCGCCCTGGCGGTCAATGGCAACACCACTGACCGCTTCCAGCTCTACGAGGGCTTCGCCCAGCTGGACCTGACCAAGCTGTGGGTGCCGCTGTCCTTCTATGGCCAGTACGTGGTCAACGACAAGGCCGACGACGGCGAGGACACCGCCTGGCTGGTGGGCGCCAAGACCAAGCTGATGCAGCGGGTCGGGCTGGAATACAACTACCGCGATGTCCAGCGCAACGCCGTGGTCGGTGCCTTTACCGACTCGGACTTCGGCAACGGCTCGACCGGGGCCCGCGGCCACAAGCTCAAGCTCGGCTACGACATCGACAAGAACTTCGGCGTGGGCCTGACCTACTTCCTCGCCGAGTCCGATACCGCCAGCCGCTTCCGCCGCGACGCCGACGTCAAGACCCTGCAGCTGGACCTGGAAGCCAAGTTCTAACCACGACCCTGAGGTCGTGCTCCTCTTGAACCGCCCTCGGGCGGTTCTTTTTTGCCTGCTCGATGGAGAAACTCGCCTGGCAAATGTTGGGCTTCGCTGCACTCAACCCAACCTACGCCTGAGCCGCCTCGCCCCTACGTCGGAGCTGCTGCTTTTCCCCCTATCCCTCAGGGAGATGGTTGGGGTGAGGGTGTCTGGCCGTTGGGCTTTGCTGCGCTCAACCCAACCTACGCCTAAGCCGCCTCGCGCCTGCGTCGGAGCTGGTGCTTTTCCCCCTCTCCCTCCGGGAGAGGGTTGGGGTGAGGGAGGCTTCCCGCTAACGCTCGACTCTGATCTCCACCAGCTTGCCGTCGATGAACTTGAGGTGCCGCGAGGCGCCGTTCTCCGGGCCATAGGTCCAGAACTGGGTCTCGGCGGCATTGAATTTGGGCACGTTGTTGTTACGCAGCGCCGGTGGATTGATCTTGCGCTCGGCCGGGGCGCCGCAGGCGGCCAGCACCTGTTCGACGCTGTCGCCTTCCTCGACGAGACTCTGACCACAGCGCAGGCTCGCCTGGGCGAGGAGGGGAAAGAGCAGGGCGATAGGCAGCAGCTGACTGGCGCGCATGGGGCCTCCGAGAGGTTGCGGCAACGGTCGTTGCCTTCAGCCTAGCTGTTATCGCCGGGCTGGGGCGCTTTGGCAAAGCCACGACTCAGATAGTGCGAACCGGCCAGGCCGAAGCGCCAGGGCACCTCGCGCGCGCGGCTGATGCCGATGCGCGGGCCCGCGATCACCGCTACCTCGGCAGCCGCGGGCTCCAGCAGGAAGGGTGGCTCGATCAGCGGCAAGCCATCGTGACTGCCGTCGATGGCGAGGGCCTGGCATAGCCGGCCGGGACCGGCGCACAGCAGGCGATCGGCCAGGCCGCCCCGACGTTCCCGCATCACCTCCAGACCCCACAGTGGCTCCAGCGCGCGGATCAGCACACCCGCGCCATGCCCGGCCTCGCGGCAGACCAGATTGAAGCACCAGTGGATGCCATAGGAGCGATAGACATAGGCATGCCCGGGCGGACCGAACATGGCGCGGTTGCGCGGAGTGGGGCCGGAAAAGCTGTGGGAGGCCGGGTCTTCGCCGTCGTAGGCCTCGGTCTCGACGATCAGGCCGCCCACACCCTCGACCCTGAGCGTCGCCCCGATCAGTTGCCGGGCGACCTCGTCCACCGGGCGGGTGAAATCCAGATCGCTCACGCCTCGGGCTCCGGCTCTTCCAGGATCAGCGCCGCATGCACCATGGCCAGGTGACTCAGGCCTTGGGGGAAGTTGCCCAGGGCCGCGCCATCCCGGGGATCGCGCATCTCGGTCATCAGACCGACGCCATTGAGACTGGCGGCCAGGACCTCGCGCATCAGTTCCCGCGCCTGGTCCACCTCGCCCAGCACGGCATGGGCCTCGACCATCCAGTAGGAACAGGCCAGGAACGCACCTTCTTCCTGCTCGGCACCGCTGTAGCGATAGACCAGAGGGCCATGGGCCAACTCACGGCGAATGGCCGCCAGGGTGCTGACCGAACGCTCACCACCGTCGAAGCCGAAGCGGATGCCGAGCAGCAGCCCGGCGTCCAGGCGCTCGGTACCGGCATAGAAGGTGTAGGCCTGCTTGCGTTCGCTCCAGCAGTGCTGGTTGACCCAATCGCGGATGCGGTCGCGCTCGCGCG
Organism: Pseudomonas sp. SORGH_AS_0199; assembly: GCF_031453735.1. Taxonomy (NCBI): domain Bacteria; kingdom Pseudomonadati; phylum Pseudomonadota; class Gammaproteobacteria; order Pseudomonadales; family Pseudomonadaceae; genus Pseudomonas; species Pseudomonas sp. SORGH_AS_0199. The sequence continues at coordinate 4,698,102 of NZ_JAVJAE010000001.1, read as the reverse complement.
CCCAGCGACCGCACATGGCGTCGGGGATATGGCCATCGCGGGCCAGGGTCACGGCGCGGTCCAGGGCGAACCAGCAGCCCAGCTTGGACAGGGTGTAGTGGCGCTCTTCAGGCAATTCCCACATGCCGGCATCCGGCTGGCGCCAACCATCGGCACAGAGATTGGCCAGGTCGGTGAGCAGGCTGGCGGTGGCGAAATCCAGCACATGGCCCTTGCTGGCATAGAGGCGGAAGGTCTCCAGTAGATCGCCATAGAGACTCAGCTGACACTGGGCGCTGGCGCGATTGCCGACGCGTACCGGCTGGGAGTCGCGATAGCCAGGAACCGGAATGATGCGTTCCTCGGGGGCCAGTTCGCCTTCCAGGGTAAAGCAGGTATGCAGGCGATTGCCGTGGCGGCGGATGACGTTCTGGATCCAGGCCAGGGCCGCCTGGGCCTCGCCGAGGGCACCCAGGCGCAGGAAGGCCTTGATGGTAAAGACCGCATCGCGCACCCAGGCATAGCGGTATTCATAATTCTTGTCGCCGCCGATGCGTTCCGGCAGCGAGGTGGTGGCGGCGGCGACGATGGCACCGGTGGGGGAGTAGAGCAGCAGCTTGAGAGCCAGCGCCGAGCGCTTCACCTCGCTGAGGAATTCGCCCCGGTAGGCGAAGCCCTGGGCCCATTCGCGCCAGGCCTGGTCACTGCGATCGATACGCTGGTCCACCTCGTCCAGGGAGGGCACCACCAGGGGTTCGTTCTCGGTCGCGGTCAAGGCCAGGACGCTGCGTTGCCCGGCTTCCAGTACCAGTCGCCCCACCAATCGGCGATCATCGCATTGGAGGATCTCCAGCCGCTCGCAATAGCGCAGGGTGGCCATCACGCCATCGACGTGCATGACCTCGCCATTGGGGGTGCTGCGCATCCAGGGCGACACGGTCTGGCCCTGGGTCCCGGGTACCAGCTCGATACGCAATTCGACCCGTCCGGAAAGGCCTTCGACGCGGCGACCCAGTTCGCACCAGGGCAGGCGTCCGGCCGAACCGCTGTTGAGCGATTCGGTGAGGCGCACGCTGCCGTCAGCGGTGTGAAAGCAGGTTTCCAGGACGTTGCTGTCTTCGCGGTAGGCGCGCTCTACGCGATAGTCGGCCACCGGCGCGATCGAAAAGAAACCGCCTGCCGGGGCATCCAGCAGGCGGTCGAACAGCGGTGCGGAATCCATGTTGGGCACGCACCACCAGTCCAGCGAGCCGTCCGGCGCCACCAGGGCGACCGAACGCCCATCGGAGAGGGCGGCATAGCCCGCCAGGGGCGCGTAGCCATCCTGGCGGGCGGGATCGAAGGCCGCCATGGCCGTCAGCCCATGCCTCCGGTGGCGCCATAGACCTCACCGGTCACATAGCTCGACTCCTGGGAGGCCAGCAGTACATAGATGGGCGCCAGTTCCGCCGGCTGCCCGGGACGCTTGAACACCGTCTCGCCGCCGAAGGTGGGGATCTTCTCCTGGGGCTGACCACCGCTGGGCTGCAGCGGCGTCCAGAAGGGACCGGGGGCTACGGCATTGACGCGGATGCCCTTGCTGGCGACCTGCTTGGCCAGCGCCTTGGTGAAGTTGGTGATGGCCGCCTTGGTCGAGGCGTAGTCCAGCAGGAATTCCGAGGGCTGGGTGGCCTGGATCGAGGTGGTGTTGATGATGGCGGCGCCAGCCGGCAGGTGCGGCAGCGCGGCCTTGCACAGCCAGAACAGGGCGTAGACGTTGGTCTTGTAGGTAGCGTCGAACTGCTCGGTGGTCAGCTCGGCGATGTCCTGCACGGCGGTCTGCTTGCCAGCCACATTGACCAGGATGTCGAGGCCACCCAGGGCCTCCTTGGCCTTGCTCACCAGTTGGGTGCAGAAGGCTTCGTCCTTCAGGTCACCGGGAACGCAGACGGCCTTGCGACCCTCGGCTTCCACCAGCTTGACCACTTCCTGGGCGTCGGCCTCTTCCTCGGGCAGGTAGTTGAGCACCAGATCGGCACCCTCCCGAGCGTAGGCGATGGCCGTGGCCCGACCGATTCCCGAATCCGCGCCGGTGATCAGCGCCTTGCGCCCGGCCAGGCGACCGAAGCCCTTGTAGCTGGCCTCGCCATGATCGGGGCGCGGTTCCATGGCCTGGGCCAGACCCGGGGCCTGCTGGGGCTGCTTGGCAAATTCCGGCTGGGGATACTGGGTAAGGGGGTTCTGCATGCTGTACTGGTTGTCGCTGGACATGACATCTCCTGAAGGGGGCCAAAAGGCGCCCGTTTGGCATCTTTTCGATGACGTTCAAGGAAATGGAGCGACAAGTTACGTAAGAGGTTCCCACCGATCGGCGACGGATGTAGCGGGCCGGACGGCGTTCTTGCCTGACTTCAACCCATGTCTATGCCTTTTCCGGCTTGGCCTGGCGTCCAATGACGGGGAGAAGGGAAGGGCTCTTCGGCAGGAGCGATCGTCGTGATGGCGAAGAGCGCGAAAGTGGCCGCGCTGGCGGCCCTGTTGTGCTTGCCCGGGTACTGGCTGTTCATACCGCCGCCCGGTGGTGGAGGCCATGCTGGTGGCCCGAGATAGAGAGAATCGCGCTAGCCGTTCTGCCTCAGGCGTCGAGTGGCTCCAGCCGCAGGGCTACGCCAGTTCGCTGCAGGGTAAGGATATCCGCGTCGCGACAGCCGATCAGCTGGCCCTCGGCGGTGCGCAACTGGTCATCTTCCAGCTGCGCATAGGACTGCGGTTGCTTTCCATCGCCCGCGACCATGATGTAAAGCTGCCCACACAGCAATTGCCCAGCCAGACGACCATCGTCCAGGCCGATCAGGCGGTAGCTGCGGCGGGCATCGTAGGTAAAGCGCATGGGAGCATCCATTCAGGTCTTTCTGTTCAGAACCGCGCTGGCACACAATGTTCAATTCCGAACATCGGCGCGTCACGTCGGCAGACCCATGGCCGCGCGGGAAGCCTGCCACTCGCTGCGGCGAGGGCAGGCTGACCGCCGGTCGGAAGGTCCCCTGGGTGGCCGATCAGTAACGGAATTGCGCCACCAGGCTCTGGAAGGAGGTGGCCAGTCGCGACAGCTCCTGGCTGGAGGCGGCCGTCTGCTGGGCCCCGGTAGCAGTCTGGGTGGACAGGTCCTGGATGTTGACCAGATTGCGATCCACTTCGCGGGCGACCTGGGCCTGCTCTTCGGCGGCACTGGCGATCACCAGGTTGCGCTCCTCGATCTGGGCGACCCCGGCGGCGATGCGGTCCAGGGCTTCACCGGCCCGATTGGCGCGCGCCTGGGTGCTGTCGGCCAGGGACTGGCTCTTGTGCATGGCGCCCACCGCTTCCTCGGCGCTGCTGCGCACGGCGCTCATCATGCGTTCGATCTCGCCGGTGGACCCCTGAGTGCGATGGGCCAGGGCACGGACCTCGTCCGCCACCACGGCGAAGCCGCGGCCCTGTTCGCCTGCCCGGGCGGCTTCGATGGCGGCATTGAGCGCCAGCAGGTTGGTCTGCTCGGCGATCCCGCGGATCACCTCCAGCAATTTGCCGATCTCGCGCACCTGGCCTTCCAGGGTCTGCACCTTCTGGGTCGAGTCGGTGATCTCGCCGGTCATCACCGCCATGGCCTGGGCGGCCTGCTGCACCTGCTCGCGACCCTGCTGGGCTTCGCGGCTGGTGTCCTGGGAGGCGGTGGAGGTGGAGGCGGCATTACGCGCCACCTCTTCCACCGCGGCGGTCATCTGGTTGACTGCAGTGGCAGCCTGCTGCACCTCGTCGTGCTGGCGGACCTGGCCACGCGAACTCTCCTCGGTCACCGCGTGCAATTCCTCGGCAGCCGCGGCGAGCTGGCTGGAGGCACCGGCCATCTGCTGCACGGTGTCTTTCAGGCTCCGCTGCATGCCGCCGAGGGCCTGCAGCAGCTGGCCGACTTCGTCGCGGCGACTGCTCTGGATCGGCTGGGTCAGATCGCCCTGGGCGACGCGCTCGGCGCTGCCCACCGCCTGGCGGATGGGCGAAACGATCAGGCGCGTGATGACGATGCTCAGCGCCAGGGCACAGAGCGTGGCCAGCAGCAGCCCCAGGCCGAGTGCCCAGACCGCTTTCTGGTAGGCAGCATGCGCGGCGTCGCCGGCTTCGGCGCTCTGGCGCTTGTTGGACTGAATCATGATCTTGAACGAGGCCATGGTTTTGCGGTAGGTGGGTTGCACCTGCTCGTTCAACAGCTTGGCGGCACCGGCTACGTCCTTGGCGGCCAGTCGCGCCAGGATGGCGTCGGTACCGGCGATATAGCTCTTCCAGTCCTGCTCGAAGGCATCACCGGCCTGCTTTTCATCGGCCTGCAGCGGCGTGGTGCGATAGGCGGCGAAGGGTTTTTCGGCATCGGCCTGGTTGTCGCGCAGAGAGGTGATGACGGTCTGGAGTTCGCTCTGGGGTGCCTCGCCGTAGGCCATGGACAGCACGCGGAACAGATCGCGGTTGTGGCCGATGACATTGCTCTTGGCATCGTTGAGCAGGCTGATGGAGAGCAGCGTGTCGCCCAGCACGTTATCCAGCTGGGCGTTGACGCTGCGGATACCGCTGAAGCCGACGGCGCCGATGCCCAGGGTGATGGCCGTGCACAGGCCAAAGGCCATGGCGAGTTTCTTCGCCAGTGCCAGATTGTTGAACCAGACCATGGAGCCTTCCTTTCTGCGAGGTGGGTATCAGCCAAGTTGCGCTGGATACCCTCGCTATCGGCACCAACAGTCCGACCTTTAGGTGGGGCCGGAGCGTTCGATTCCGCCTTCAACCGCGTCCATAGAGGCTATCAAGCAGCCGATTGGCCCTCAGGGCATCCGCCAGACCGGCCAGTTCCGGTCGCGGTTGGCCGAGCAGTTGGTCGAACACCGCCTGGGCGCCCTGGGGCACGCCGGGGTCCACGCCCTCGGCCAGCACCTGGCGATTGCCCTTGGCGTCGTGCAGCACCAGGCGCCCCGCGGAAAGCTCCAGGGTTCCCTCGCTACCGTCCAGACGAATGGCCAGCCGCGGACCGCGCAGGGTAGCGCTGGCGCGCAGATGAATCGGCAGATCACCGGCCTGGAGCAAGGCCTCGCCGCCATGATCCAGCGGCCAGCGCGGATCGCGGTCCAGTCGGCTATGGACGACCGTCAGGGCCTCACCGCATAGCCAGGCGCTGAAATCCAGCAGGTGCACGGCCAGGTCGCCAAAGGCGCCATAGCCCATGCGGCGCTCGTCCAGATGCGCCGGCCAATCGCTGAGCCAGCCCTCCAGCAGGCCCGGATGGCCGGCGGTCAGTGACAGGTGGCTGAGGCTACCGATGGCACCGTCCCGCGCCCGCTGGCGCAACAGCTGCAGGGCCGGGTCGGTGCGCAGATAGAAGCCGCTGAAGCAGGAACGCCCGGCGAGCTGATCGGCCAGGGCCGAGGCGCGGGCTGCCGAGACGGCCAGCGGCTTTTCCACGAACAGGTGCCGAGCGCGCGGGAGCAGGGCGGTCACCGCCGCCTCGTGATCCTCGATGGAGGTGGTGACGAAGGCCAGGTCCACCTCGGGCACCCGGGCGAAGTCATCCACTACCGGCAGACCCTGAGGGGTAGCGAGGCGCCGGGCGCGGGCGGGATCGCGTTCGCTGGCCACCGCCACTACCCGCACGCGCGGATCGACCAGGCTGGTGTCCAGATAGTCCTGGGCGTGGATCTGTTCGCAACCGACGATGGCGACGCTGAGCATGACGAGGGGTCCTCCAACGGTAACTGTTCCGTTATGGACCCCTGGTCTACCGCTAAGCTTCCCCGATCAGACCGGCTGGTAGGCCTTGCCGAAACGGTTGGCCAGGAAGGCCTCCATGTCCACCTGCTCCTGGGCGATGAAGCCGCGCTGCGGCAGCTTGCCTTCGCGGAACAGATCCAGGGCGGTGCAGATGCCGGCGGCGGTAGTGATCTGGATGGCGCTGGTCAGGCGACCGTCGCGCTCGGCGGCAAAGATCTTGCGGCTGAACACCTCCTGCACCAGCTTGCCGCCACGCATCCCGCTGACGGTGACGAACACCAGCACCACGTCCTGCATGGTGGTGGGCACGGCGCCGCGCAGGATGTTCTTGAGCTGCTCCTGGTCACCGGCCAAGCGCAGGTCTTCCAGCAGGAACTTCATCAGGTCACGGTGACCGGGATAGCGCACGGTCTTGTAGTCCAGGGTTTCCACCTGGCCCTGCAGCGTCTCGCAGAGGGTGCCCAGGCCGCCCGAGGTGTTGAAGGCCTCGTATTCCACGCCGTCCAGGGAAAAGTGTTCCAGGCCTTCCAGCGGCTGCACCAGTTGCAGCTCGCCGTTGCGCACGGCTTCGCAGGGGTGGCAGTACTCGTTGACCAGGCCGTCGACGCTCCAGGTCAGGTTGTACTTCAGGGCATTGGTGGGGAATTCCGGCAGGGCGCCGACACGCATCTTCACCTCGCGCACGCTGTCGAAGCGCTTGGCCAGGGAGTGCGCGGCGATACCGATGAAGCCGGGTGCCAGACCGCACTGGGGCATGAAGGCATTGCTCGCGCCCTCGGCCAGTTGGCGGATGGTCTTGGTCGCCTTCACGTCTTCGGTCAGGTCGAAATAGTGGGTGTTGGTGGCCTTGGCCGCCTGGGCCACCGGAATCGCCAGATGATAGGGCAGGGCATTGAGCACTACGTCCTGATCGTCCAGGGCCGCCGCCAGAGCGCTGGCGTCGGCGGTATCCAGGGTCCGGGTCTGCACGCCCAGGGCGGCGATGGCTGCCAGGGCGCGCTCGTCGCGATCCGCCACCGTCACCTGGTAGTCGCCACTGGCGTGCAGCAATTGCGAAATGGTGTAGCCGATATGGCCGGCGCCGAGCAGGGTGACTTTCATGGCGGGATCCTCCGTGGTTGAGGCTCCAGCTTAGAAAGCGGCGCTGTCAGATGTGAGCGTCAGAGCGTCGAATCGTTGTGCTTTATTTGACGAAACAACGGAGTATTCGTCGTTTCGACGAGACGGCTCGCGGCTTACCCGAGTTGCCGCCCCAACAGGCTATCGATGTCTCCGTAGGTTGGGTTGAGACGGCTCTATCGTCGAAGCCCAACATGGCGAGCCCCGAGGCGATGTTGGGCTTCGCTGCGCTCAACCCAACCTACCGCGCACCGGCATGGCCGCGACTGGCGCTGTATAGGATCGGCACCACGGCTGTACTCACTACCTACCTCGGCACTACCCGCAACAGCTGGCCCTCCTGACCATCGGTGAGCAGCCAGAGATTGCCGTCCGGGCCGCTGCGCACCTCGCGCAGACGCTGGTCCAGTTCCTGGAACAGCAGCTCCTGCGGACCAGGCATACCCTCAACCAGCGGTATCCGCCGCACCGACTTCTCCCGCAGCGCCGCCACGAACAGACTGCCGCGCCAGGCGGGGAAGCCTTGGCCGTCGTACCAAGTCATGCCCGCGGGCGCGATCGACGGCGTCCATTCCAGCAGCGGTGGGGTGATGCCCGGCAACTCGCGAAAGGGCGAGATGCGCGCGCCGGTGTAGTCCACGCCGCCGGTGGTCAGCGGCCAGCCATAGTTGGCACCGGCGCGGATCAGATTGAGTTCGTCGCCGCCCTTGGAGCCGTGCTCGTGCTCGTACAGCGCCTGGCGCTCGGGCACCCAGACCAGGCCCTGGGGATTGCGATGGCCGAGGCTGTAGATCTCCGGCAGGGCGCCGGGTCGCTTGATGAAGGGGTTGTCCGCCGGCACCTGGCCGTCGCGGGTGATGCGCACGATCTTGCCCAGATGGGTATCCAGTCGCTGGGCATCGGTGCGCTCGACGTTGCCGTCGCCCAGGGCGATGGCCAGGGTGCCGTCGCCGAGCAGGGCCATCCGCGCCCCGAAGTGCTGCCCGAAGGCCTTGGCCGGCTGGCTGGTGAACAGCGGTTGGACGTCCTGCAGGCGTCCGCCGTCCAGCCGGGCGCGCACCACCTTCAAATGATTGGCCTGGCGCGTGCCGGTCGCATGGGAGAGATAGATGAATTGGTTGTGAGCGAAATCCGGGTCTGGCAGCACCTCGAACAGACCGGCCTGGCCTTCGGTATAGAGCTCGGGCAGTCCGCTCACGGCTTCCGCCTGCAGCCTGAGGCGGCCGGCACCGTCCGGTACCAGCAGCCGCAAGCGCCCGGTGCCCTCGGTCAGGAGCGCCCGGCCATCGGGCAGGAAGGCCAGCGACCAGGGTCTATCCAGCCCGGTCGCCACCGTCTCGATCCGGTAGGTCGGCGCCGCCAGCGCCAGCGGAACCGCCAGCAGGGCCAGCCATGCCAGCCAGGCCCAGCGGCCGGAAGCTTTAGGTAACGCTTGAGGTCTGTTCCGGGTACCCGCTTTCGCTAGCATCTGCCTCTCTCCAAGGGATTTTCCGACCATGCCCCAACCGCTCTGGCGCGCCCTGTTGCAACCGCGCACCCTGCTGGCGTTCGCCGCGGCCCTGCTGCTGACCACCGCCTGGGGCAGCCTGGTGCAGACCCAATACAACCTGGCCGCCCTCCAGGGACTCGGCCAGCCGATCGACCTGGCCACGCGCGGGCGCACCTCGCTGGATGATCTGCTGGGCTTCGGACCCGTCTATGCCGCCATCGTGCTCGCCGCTTGGTTACCAGCCTTTGCCGCGGCCCTCTGGCTGGGTCGTCATGGCGGTACCTATCGCGCCTGCCTGCTGCCGCTGGCCAGCAGCCTCAGCCTGATCGCCGCCATCCGCCTGATCGACGCCTTCGCGCCCATGCCGGTGCTTATCTACGCCACGCGCACCCTGGAAGGGCTGCTGGCGATGGCCGTGGGTGGGTTGCTTGGCGGGCTGCTGTTCATCTGGCTGGCGCGCTCGGTGCTCCCGCGCTAGGGGAGGGCGCTCAGGACGAGGTCAGCTTCATCAGCACCAGCCCGCTGACGATCAGCGCGGCGGCCAGGATGCGCAGCGGACTCGCCGCCTCGCCCAGCACCAGGATGCCGACCATGAAGGCACCCACCGCGCCGATACCGGTCCAGATCGTATAGGCGGTGCCCAGCGGCAAGCTGCGCATGGAGATCGACAGCAGCGCCACGCTGGCCACCATGGCGCCCCCGGTGATGATCGTCGGCGTGAGGCGGGTGAAGCCCGCGGATTGCTTCATGTAGAACGCCCAGACCACCTCGAGCAGTCCCGCGCACACCAGATAGAACCAAGCCAACGACGGCCTCCTGTAAAACCGGGCCGTCCCGGAACGCTGCCCACCGATCGCCGGGGTCGTCCCCGGGGGCCAAGAGAAGAGGGCGGCAAGCTGCCTTACCACCTGATCGATACCGTTATCCTAGCCGTTCATGGCCGCGCCTTTCGACCCAGCCTGGTCAGGCGCACCCGTCCGCTAGCGCGGCTGGCAGATTTGCGTGGCGATCCCGTCGAATTCCCGATCGAAACTGGCGCGTTCGGCCGCGCTGAGAAAGCCCTGCTGCCTGACCAGGTCATCGGTCTGGCTACGCACCGCGGCGATGCGTTCGCTGAAGGCCGTCGCCTGCTCCTGACTGATCCGCCGCGCCTTGCGCGCCGTGCTCACATCCGCCAACAGCACATTGGCCCGCATCGAGACATGCGCCTGCCGCGGATCCGTGATCGATCCGCCCCGTTCGCCCGGCACGGCGCGCTGTTCTGCCAGATTGCAGCTCGGCAGGCCGAGGTCGTCCTGCCGAACCGGCTCCCGGGTACAGGCGCCCAAGGCGAGGGGCAGCAGCAACAGGGGAATCAGGGATTTCATCCAGGTCTCCTCGGGGTGGCCGTAGTGGAGACCTTGAGAGCCCGGTTCGGGCGCTTCGTTCAAGCCGGGCTCTGCGCCAGGCCTTGGCAAAGTCCTGAGGCTAGTCGTCTCGCCGCGCCTGCCGTTCCAGCGCCGCCAGCTGCAGCCGCGCCCCTTCGGCCACCGGGCCCCTGCCGACCGCACTGCTCTGCAGCAGCGACAGATTCAGGGCGTGAGCAGCTGCCTCTATCCCTGGACGGATGGCATGGCCGGCCTGGGCCAGGGCGGTGTCTTCGGTCAGGAGCGGAGCGGCGAGAAAAAGGGTGACCGAGCTGGTCAGGAGGTATCTCATGAGGCGTCCTTGCGAGGTGATCCCAGGGTATCGGCATCCGGCCGGCTGGTTGGAGCGGGTCTAGGGGCAGAGCTTAGATCAGAATCGCGAGTGGGGTAGTGATAATGGTCAGAGAAATCACGCCGGCAATCTGGCGAAGGTCCTTTCACGAACGGTCTGTGCATCTTGGAAAGGCTTGAGCGACAGCCAGAAACAGCAAAGCCCGCGCGATGGCGGGCTTTGCTGAGGTTCACGCGACGGTGAACGGGAGATGGCGCACTCGGCGGGATTCGAACCCACGACCCCTGCCTTCGGAGGGCAGTACTCTATCCAGCTGAGCTACGAGTGCAGCGATTCGGTGACGCTGAATCGGTCGCCATCATACTCACCTTGCCCCCGACCGTCCATGCCCGGATGCACGATGTTGTTGATTTTGAACGACTGTTTCGCGGGGCGTAGCAAGGGCTGCATAAACAAGGAGGAGGGCGACGCGAAAACCTGGCTAGCGCTCTTGCGCAGGGGTTCAGGATTCTCCTAGGATGCGTTCAATATTTCGAACGCCTAGGGCGGTTCGGACGTTGCTCGAGCGGGCGCTGAACGGTGGCGATGCCAGCGTTTCCAGGCCTGACCCTATCGCAGGCGCAGGGGTGTCATGCCCTTGCTTCCGGCCCTTTCAGCCAAGGAGACCGTAATGCAGCTCAAAGACGCTTCCCTGTTTCGCCAGCAAGCCTATGTCGACGGCGCCTGGATCGACGCCGACAGCGGTGCCACCGTCAAGGTGGACAACCCGGCCACCGGCGAGACCCTGGGCACCATTCCCAAGCTCGGTCGCGCCGAGACCAAACGTGCCATCGACGCCGCCAACCGCGCCCTGCCGGGCTGGCGCGCGCTGACCGCCAAGGAGCGTTCGGCCAAGCTGCGGCGCTGGTACGAGCTGATGATCGAGAACCAGGACGACCTGGGCCGGCTGATGACCCTGGAGCAGGGCAAGCCGCTGGCCGAGGCCAAGGGCGAGATCGCCTATGCCGCCTCCTTCATCGAGTGGTTCGCCGAAGAAGCCAAGCGCATCTATGGCGATACCATCCCCGGCCACCAGGCCGACAAGCGCATCCTGGTGATCAAGCAGCCCATCGGCGTCACCGCCGCCATCACGCCGTGGAATTTCCCCACCGCGATGATCACCCGCAAGGCCGGTCCGGCCCTGGCCGCCGGCTGCACCATGGTCATCAAGCCCGCCAGCCAGACCCCGTACTCGGCACTGGCCCTGGTCGAGCTGGCCGAGCGCGCCGGCATTCCCAAGGGCGTGCTGAGCGTGGTCACCGGCTCCGCCGCCGAAATCGGCGCCGAGCTGACCGAAAGCCCCATCGTGCGCAAGATCTCCTTTACCGGCTCCACCGAGATCGGTGCCAAGCTGATGGAGCAGAGCGCGCCCACCATCAAGAAGCTGTCGCTGGAACTGGGCGGCAACGCGCCCTTCATCGTCTTCGACGACGCCGATCTGGACAAGGCCGTGGAAGGCGCCATCGCCTCCAAGTACCGCAACGCTGGCCAGACCTGCGTCTGCGTCAACCGCCTCTATATCCAGGACGGTGTCTACGACGCCTTCGCCGAGAAATTCAAGGCCGCGGTGGCCAAGCTCAAGGTCGGCAACGGCCTGGAAGAGGGCGTGACCATCGGCCCGCTGATCGACGCCAAGGCGGCGGCCAAGGTCAAGGAACACATCGACGACGCCGTGAGCCAGGGCGCCAGGGTCATCGCCGGGGGCAAGGCCCACGCCAACGGCGGCAGCTACTTCGAGCCGACCATCCTCGCCGACGTGCCCAGGAGCGCCAAGGTGTCCAAGGAAGAGACCTTCGGCCCGCTGGCGCCGCTGTTCCGCTTCAAGGACGAGGCCGAGGTCATCGAGCTGGCCAACGACACCGAATTCGGCCTGGCCTCCTACTTCTATGCCCGCGACCTGTCCCGCGTGTTCCGCGTGGCCGAGGCGCTGGAGTACGGCATGGTCGGCATCAACACCGGCCTGATCTCCAACGAAGTCGCACCCTTTGGTGGCGTCAAGGCTTCGGGCCTGGGCCGCGAGGGCTCCAAGTACGGCATCGAGGACTACCTCGAGATCAAGTACCTCTGTCTGGGCGTCTGATCCCGTTCGGTGGGCTTCGCTACGCTTAGCCCAACCTACCTATATCGTAGGTTGGGCTGAGACGGCTCCATCGTCGAAGCCCAACGGGGCCCGCCGATCCAAAGATTTCTCCCGGCGCGGACGCCGGGCCGTTGGCAGTCGATCATCGTATGCTGCCCGGAATCCGGTCCGCGCCTTTCCCGTAGCCGGCCGCCACGATGAGCGGCCATCGAGGACTGCAATGAGCCACACCAATGATTCCCTGATGCACCGTCGCAGCGCAGCCGTCGCCCGTGGCGTCGGCCAGACCCACCCGATCTTCGTCGACCGTGCGGAGAACGCCAAGGTCTGGGACGTAGAGGGCAATGAATTCCTGGACTTCGCCGGCGGCATCGCCGTGCTCAACACCGGCCACCTGCATCCGCGCGTGGTGGCGGCCGTGCAGGAGCAGCTGACCAAGGTCTCCCACACCTGCTTCCAGGTGCTGGCCTACGAGCCCTATGTCGAGGTCTGCGAAAAGCTCAACGAACTGGTGCCGGGCAACTTCCCGAAAAAGACCGCACTGTTCAACTCCGGCTCCGAAGCCGTGGAGAATGCCGTCAAGATCGCCCGCGCCGCCACCCAGCGCGCCGGCGTCATCGCCTTCTCCAGCGCCTATCACGGCCGCACCATGATGACCCTGTCGCTGACCGGCAAGGTCGCGCCCTATTCGGCCGGCATGGGCCTCATGCCCGGCGGCGTCTATCGCGCGCTCTATCCCTGCGAACTGCATGGCATCAGCGTCGATGACGCCATCGCCAGCGTCGAGCGCATCTTCAAGAACGATGCGGCCCCTGGCGACATCGCGGCCATCATCCTCGAGCCGGTGCAGGGCGAGGGCGGTTTCTATGCCGCGCCCAAGGCATTCATGCAGCGCCTGCGCAAGCTGTGCGATACCCACGGCATCCTGCTGATCGCCGATGAAGTCCAGTCCGGCGCCGGTCGTACCGGGACCTTCTTCGCCATGGAGCAGATGGGCGTCGACGCCGACCTGGTGACCTTCGCCAAATCCATCGCCGGCGGTTTCCCGCTGTCGGGCGTGACCGGTCGCGCCACGGTGATGGATGCCGTCACCCCCGGTGGCCTGGGTGGCACCTATGCCGGCAGCCCCATCGCCTGCGCCGCGGCCCTGGCGGTGATCGAGACCTTCGAGGAAGAAAAGCTGCTGGACCGCTCCAAGGCCGTGGGTGAGCGCCTCACCGCGGGTCTGCGCGAACTGGCCGCCAAGCACGCGCAGATCTGCGACGTCCGTGGCCTGGGCGCCATGATCGCCATGGAGCTGGGCAAGGAAGGCGACATCGAGCAACCCGATGCCGAGCTGACCAGCCAGATCGTGGTCCGCGCGCGCCAGAAGGGGCTGATCCTGCTCAGCTGCGGCAGCTACGGCAACGTGCTGCGCATCCTCGTGCCCCTGACCGCCAGCGACGAAGAGCTGGATCGCGGCTTGGCCATTATCGGCGAGTGCTTCGCCGAATTGGCCTGAGTCCTACCCGAACCGCCCTCCTGGAGGGCGGTTTTTCTGTGACACGCTTGGCATAAAGTCCGCTTTGACGCATCATCCGCCGCTTCGCTTTCCTCAAGCAGGAGTGGGTTGGGATGCCGCCCCTGATACTTATCGTCGACGCCAATCCCTGGACCCGTGACCTGCTCAAGTCACTGGTGCTGGCCGTGCGTGCCGATGCCCTGGTGCATGAATACGGCCATGGCTATCAGGCCCTTGCCGAACTGGATCAACGCAAGAGATGTGCGCTGATCATCGTCGAGCGACCGGCCGATTGCGATGGACTCGACCTGCTGCGCCGCATCCGCCAGCGCGGCGCCCAGCCGCTGCAGCCGGTGATCCTGCTGTCCGAACAGGCTGACGCCGCCTATGTACGCGCGGCCCTGCGCCTGGCGCCTACCGCCTATCTGGTCAAACCCTATGCGGCGGAAGAGGTGTTGCGTCGTCTGCGCAGTCTGTTGCCACCCGCGGGAGACGCGTCTCAGGCGGCCAGTGCTGCCGTCCTGGGCTCCCTGGACGATCATCTGCAGCGCATGGCCGCCGAAATCGACGCCGTGCCGCTGTTCGCCGATCTGCCGGCCATCATCGAGCGCTGTCGCGAGAGCGAGAGCTGCAGCCTGGGCGAGCTGGAAACCGAATTCGGCCAGGATCCCCTGGTCACGGCGACCCTGATCGCGGCGGCCAACAGCGCTTCCCAGCGCGTCGGCCAATCCTGCCAGACCCTCAGCCAGGCCCTGCCGCGGCTGGGCGTCGGCTTCACCCTCAATCTGGTCTTGGGCCTGAGCCTGCGGCGGGCGACCCGTCTGGCCGAGCCGTTGCTGGCCGGACGCGCCGAGGGCTACCTGCGCCTTGCCCAGCGCGCTGCCGACTGCGCCCGGCTGCTGGCGCTGCGCTATGTGCGCGAAGACGCCGAGCGTTGCTACACCGCCGGCCTGCTGCATCGCCTGGGTGAACTGGCGGTGCTGCAAGGCGTGCAGCGCTGGTGCGACGGGGGTGGCGTTATCGATGAGGCCGCGCTGGAGCGCGCGCTGCTGAGCTACAGCCTGGAGTTTTCCGCGGAATTGCAGCGGCACTGGCGGCTACCACTGGAGTTGCGCGAGCTGGTGGCCGCGGTGCACAGCCTGCACGGCGTGCTGCCCAAGCCGTCGCTGATCCTGCACCTGGCGGCGCAGGCGGCGAATCCCGCCCCGGGCGAGTCCGTCGAAGCCCTGCTGGAGCACAAGGCCGGGCGCATGCTCGGGCTGGAGGCGGCGGTCTGGCAGCTGGCCGTCACCCAGCTCAAGCTGGGCTAGCGCGCGTTGTCGGGGCGATAGCCCAGGCGCAGTCCGCCCCAGTGCCGGCCGTTCACCAGGATCGGTACCGAGAGGTCGTGCATCACCTCGCCGGTGTCTCTCATGTAGGTCTGCAACAGCAGGCGGCGCTGATGGCTGCCGCAGCGCTTGCCGGTGCGATCGCTGAAGAGGCGCTTGCTACGACTGCGCGCCGTATCCACCGCCACGTCGCCGGTAGGTGCCTGGGCGAAGGCGCGGTTGTGGGTGGGCACATAGCCTTCCGGGGTACAGGCGATGGCGAAGACCAGACCGGGATGCTGATCCAGCAGCGGTTCCTGGATCGCCGGTAGCACGCCATCGGTATAGCTGTCGAAACGGGTGCGGTACTTGGCCGGCTGACTGCCGGGCACGGGCTGGTACTGGCGGTCGAAGAGGGCGTCCTGGGTGATGCGCCCGGCGGCCAGGTCTTCCTCGAAGCGCCGGCCGATGGCATCCGCGCCCTGGCGCGCCAGTTCGAAGATGCGCTGGTGATAGCTGTCCAGGCCGACCTCGGCCAGGCGTTCGCTGCTGGCTTCGGCCATGTCCACCAGTTCGTCGGCGGCGCCGCTGAGCCGGCTGGTCTGGCGCTCGCTGTCGGCCAGATCGCGGTGCACCTGCTCCACCGCCTGGGCCAGGCTTTCCAGCTGGGCGAGATTGGCCGAGGTGCCCTGGGCGATATCCGCGGCCTGGCGCTCGGCGGTCTGCGCCAGCTGGGCGATCTCCTGCAGGCCTTCGCCGGTTCGCTCGACCTGGCGCACGCCGTCGTCCAGCGCCTGGGCCAGTTGCTGGATCTGCGCCACCACGGCGTCGGTCTGCTGGCTGACGTCGGCGACAATCAGCCCCACCTCGCCGGTTGCGCTGGAGGTCCGCGCCGCCAGGCCCCGGACCTCGTCGGCGACCACCGCGAAGCCGCGCCCGTGTTCCCCGGCGCGTGCGGCCTCGATGGCGGCATTGAGCGCCAGCAGGTTGGTCTGGCTGGCGATACCCTGGATGACCTCAGTGACCTGCTGGATCTTGTCGGTGCGGGCACTCAGGCCGGCGATCAGTTCGCGGCTCTGGCGGGCGTGCTCGCTGAGGGCGCGGATGGCGGCGATCGCCGTATTCAGGGCGTCCTGGCCGGCCTCGCTGCGCTGGTGCACCTGCTGCGCCACCGCCAGGGCCTGGCGGGCGCTGCCGGCGCTGTCATGCTCGGTCTGGGTGAGGGCAGCGGCGCTGCTGGAAATCTGCGCGGCCGTGCTGGCCTGGGATTGCACCCGGGCCGCCAGTTGCTGGGCGGCAAAGGCCACACCGGCGATGGCCACGGCGTTGCGCGCCGTGCTGCGCGAGAGATCGCTGGTCAGCTCGTCGAAGGACGAGGCGGGCGCGGGCGGCGCTGCGGCCTTGCGCAGCAGCAACCAGGGCCAGAGGGCAGCGGCGAGCACCAGTCCCACGCCGGCGGCCATGGGTAGCGCCAGCCACTGCCAGAGCAGCAGCGCGGCCACGAGGAGGGCCAGGTGAAGCGACAACACGACGGGCCAGCGCCTGGGCATGCGACCTCCTTGTTATTCTGCTCGATCGAGGACGAAGTGTGACGGGTGTCAGTTTCGTCGATCATGGAGCCCGCTTTCCGGAGGTTGCAACCGCTGTCTGGTCCTGGCGGCTACGACTTTGGTCTTAGCCGCCGGCGACGGACTCAGGGCGTACGCGGCAGGAAATGCAGCGGCGCACCCCGTTGCAGCCCAGCCAGCACCGGGTGGTCCCTGACCAGCTCCACCTCGATCACCTCGGTCTGCTCCGGCACTTTCAGGGTGACCCGGGTGGTGGCGCCCAGCGGCCGGATGTCGCGTACTTCGGCGGCGTGATAACCCGCTCGCGGCTCACGCTCCAGCTCCACCTCGTGCGGACGGAACAGCACCTCCTGCTCGCCCAGGGCCAGGCGGTTGGAGTCACCGAGGAAGTGATAGACGAAGTCGCTCGCCGGCTGTTCGTAGACCTCGACGGGCGAGCCGACCTGCTCGATCTGGCCCTTGTTCATCACCACGATGCGATCGGCCACTTCCATGGCTTCTTCCTGGTCGTGGGTGACGAACACCGAGGTCAGATGGATCTCTTCGTGCAGCCGTGCCAGCCAGCGGCGCAGCTCCTTGCGCACCTTGGCATCCAGGGCGCCGAAGGGTTCGTCGAGCAGCAGGATCTTGGGCTCCACCGCCAGGGCGCGGGCCAGGGCGATGCGCTGGCGCTGACCACCGGAGAGTTGCTCGGGATAGCGATCGGCCAGCCAGTCGAGCTGCACCATGTTCAGCAGCTCGTGCACCTTGCTGGTAATCTGCGCCTCGCTCGGCCGCTCGCGGCGCGGCTTCATGCGCAGGCCGAAGGCCACGTTGTCGAACACCGTCATGTGGCGGAACAGTGCGTAATGCTGGAAGACGAAGCCGACGTTGCGATCGCGCACGTCACGCCCGGAGACGTCTTCGCCATGGAAGCCGATATTGCCGGTATCCGGCGCTTCCAGGCCGGCGATGATGCGCAGCAGGGTGGTCTTGCCGCAGCCCGAGGGGCCGAGCAGGGCGACCAGCTCGCCACTCTCGATGTGCAGGTTGATGTCCTTGAGCGCCTGGAAGGCGCCAAACCTCTTGTTGATACCCTGGATCTCGATACTCATGGCGCCTTATTCCTCATCACGGTGCTGCAGTTGGCGGCTCAGGCGACTCTCGCTCCACTGCCGCAGCAGCAGGATCACCAGGGCCATCATCAGCAGCAGGATCGCCACGCTGAAGGCGGCGACGATGTTGTATTCGTTGTAGAGAATCTCGATGTGCAACGGCAGGGTGTTGGTCAGGCCGCGGATATGGCCGGAGACCACCGACACCGCTCCGAACTCGCCCATGGCCCGCGCGGTGCAGAGCACCACGCCATAGATCAGTGCCCACTTCACGTTGGGCAGGGTCACGTGCCAGAACAGTTGCCAGCCACTGGCGCCCAGCAGGCGCGCCGCTTCTTCTTCCTGGGTACCCTGTTCCTGCATCAGCGGGATCAGTTCGCGGGCCACATAGGGAAAGGTGACGAAGATCGTCGCCAGCACGATGCCGGGCACGGCGAAGACGATCTGCACATCGACGCTCTGCAGGTAAGGACCCATCAATCCCTGGGCGCCGAACAGCAGCACATAGATGAGACCGGCGATCACCGGCGAGACCGAGAAGGGCAGGTCGATCAGGGTGATCAGCAGACTCTTGCCGGTGAACTCGAACTTGGTCACGCACCAGGCCGCGGCCAGGCCGAAGGCCAGATTCAGGGGCACCGAGATGGCGGTGGCGAACAGCGTCAGCTTGAGCGCCGAGATCGCATCCGGTTCGCTGATGGCGTCCCAGAAGGCGCCGATGCCGTTGGCCAGGCCCTGGCTCAGCACCATGTACAGCGGCAGCACCAGGACCAGCAGGAAGATCAGCCAGGCGCTGGCGATCAGCGCGATGGCCACCGGGGTGCGCTGCTTGCTGGCGCGCGCATCGGCCTTGGTCGAAGTCATGAGGCTCATGCGGTCGGCCTTAGATGTTGGGCTGGATGCGCCGCTGCAGGATATTGATCAGCAGCAGCATGACAAAGGACACCAGCAGCATGAACACGCCGATGCCGGTGGCACCGGTGTAGTCGTACTGGTCCAGCTTGGAGACGATGAGCAGCGGCAGGATCTCGGTCTTGAACGGAATGTTGCCGGCGATGAACACCACCGAGCCGTACTCGCCCACGCCGCGGGCGAAGGCCAGGGCGAAACCGGTCAGCCAGGCCGGCAGCAGGGTCGGCACCAGCACGTAGCGGAACACCTGCCAGGGGCGCGCGCCCAGGCAGGTGGCGGCTTCCTCGATTTCCTTGGGAATGTCCGCCAGTACCGGCTGCAGGGTGCGCACCACGAAGGGGAGGGTGACGAAGATCAGCGCCAGGGTGATGCCGATCGGGGTATAGGCGATCTTGAAGGGAAACAGCGAACCTATCATGCCGTTGGGCGCATAGAGCGCGGTCAGGGCGATGCCGGCCACCGCGGTGGGCAGGGCGAAGGGCAGGTCGACCATGGCATCGATCAGCTTGCGCCCGGGAAACTCGTAGCGCACCAGCACCCAGGCCAGCAGGGTGCCGAGGATGCCGTTGACCAGGGCGGCGAGCAGGGCCGTGCCAAAGGACAGCTGCAGCGCGGCCAGCACCTGGCGCCCGGTGATCAGCGACCAGAACTGCCCGAGGGTCAGCTGGCTGGCATGGAGGAACATGGCGCCCAGCGGGATCAGCACGATCAGCGCGAGGTAGGTCAGGGAGAATCCCAGGGTCAACCCGAAGCCGGGTATGACCGGGGAGAGACGGCGAGACATGAGACGTCCTTCTGCAAGGCGCCCCGGCGATGCATTCGCCAGGGCGCAGTGGGGTGGAACGATACCTGTTCCGGGCCGGTCAGCGTGAGCCGTCCCGGCCGGGGCGCTATTTGTTGATGTCGGCGAAGATCTTGTCGAACACGCCGCCGTCGGCGAAGTACTTCGGCTGCGCTTCTTTCCAGCCGCCGAATTCCTGGTCGATGGTCACCAGCTTGACCGGCTTGAACTGATCCTTGAATTCCGCCGCCACCTTGGCATCGCGAGGGCGATAGAAATTCTGCGCGGCGATGCGCTGGCCTTCGGGGCTGTACAGATACTGCAGGTAGGCTTCGGCCTGCTTGCGCGTGCCCTTCTTGTCGACCACCTTGTCCACCACGGCCACCGGCGGCTCGGCCAGGATCGACAGCGACGGGGTGACGATCTCCAACTGGTCGCCGCCTTCTTCCTTGAGCGACAGATAGGCTTCGTTTTCCCAGGCGATCAAAACGTCGCCCAGCTGGCGCTGCACGAAGCTGATGGTGGCGCCGCGTGCGCCGGTATCGAGCACCGGAGCGTGGCGATAGAGTTCGGTAACGAACGTGAGCGCCTCGGCATCGCTGCCGTACTTGGCCTTGGCATAGGCCCAGGCGGCGAGGAAATTCCAGCGGGCGCCGCCAGAGGTCTTGGGATTGGGAGTAATGACCTGGACGTCCTTTTTCACCAGGTCATCCCAGTCCTTGATGCCCTTGGGATTGCCCTTGCGCACCAGGAAGACGATGGTCGAGGTGTAGGGGGTGCTGTTGTCCGCCAGACGCTTCTGCCAATTCGGGTCGACCAGCTGCTGGTGCAGATTGAGAGCATCGATGTCGCCGGACAGCGCCAGGGTCACCACGTCGGCTTGCAGCCCATCGATCACCGAGCGCGCCTGCTTGCCGGAGCCACCATGGGAATTCTTGATGGTCACGTCTTCGCCGGTCTCGGTCTTCCAGTGCTTGGCGAAAGCGGCGTTGTACTGCTGGTAGAGCTCGCGGGTAGGATCGTAGGACACGTTGAGCAATTCAACGGCGTGGACCTGGGTGGCGAACAGGGCTCCGGCCAGCGCGGCCAGGGCGAAACGGCGAATCGACATGAAAAGGCTCCTTGACGTGAGAAAGCCGGACACCGTCTGGCGGGCACCTTGCCCGCTCGTCCGCTGACCGCGAGAACTCAGGGCTTGTTGGCTTGGCCGGTCTGAGGCCGAAATTTTTCCTTGCGCTCGATCTGCACCACCTGTCCGTTGTGCACGGTGATCTCGATGGCGCCGAATCTCAGTCCGCGCAAAGCCTGCTGGATATCGCGGAGCAGTGCGGTTTCGTCCTGGTTTTCCAGGCTGCGGAACGGAACGGAGCTCATGGGTGGCGTCCTCGTGTACAGCGGTGGGCGGGGAGGTGGCGCCATCTTAGGGGGCCGATCTTTATTTCTTAAAAGTGCTAATAATGCTTTGTTTATTCACTTTTAGAATTAGCAGTCTGTGAAGGACACGTTGTGTAGCAAAAGGGAGGGCTGGATTTATCGCCCACCCCGGCAATAATGCGCGAACGCCTGTTCACTGAACTTTCAGTGACAGTTGCACCACACAACCCGCGCGAGGTCCTCTGCGTCCATGAGCTACAACGGCCTGCTTGACCTGTCGGTCTGGCAACTGGTGGTGGTCACCCTGCTGCTGACCCACCTGACCATTGTCAGTGTCACCGTCTACCTACATCGCTACTCCGCCCACCGTTCGCTGGAGCTGCATCCCGCGCTCAGGCACGCCTTCCGCTTCTGGTTGTGGCTGACCACGGCGATGAATACCCGTGAGTGGACCGCCATTCACCGCAAGCACCACGCCAAGTGCGAAACCGAAGAGGACCCGCACAGCCCGGTGCACAAGGGCCTTGCCACCGTGGTGCGGCGCGGCGCCGAGCTGTACAAGGCCGAGGCGAACAACGCCGATACCCTGCGCATCTATGGCAAGAACTGCCCGGACGACTGGATCGAGCGCAAGCTCTACTCCAATCCGCGCACCCGCAATATGGGGGTGGTGCTGTTGCTGCTGATCGACATCGCCCTGTTCGGTGCCCTGGGTCTCACCGTCTGGGCCGTGCAGATGGTCTGGATTCCCTTCTGGGCCGCGGGTGTGGTCAATGGCCTGGGCCATGCCGTGGGCTATCGCAACTTCGAATGCCGCGATGCCGCCACCAACCTCATCCCCTGGGGCATCGTCATCGGTGGCGAAGAGCTGCACAACAACCACCACACCTATCCCAACTCGGCCAAGCTGTCGGTCAAGCGCTGGGAATTCGACATGGGCTGGGCCTGGATCAAGCTGTTCACCTGGCTGCGTCTGGCCAAGGTCAACCGTGTCGCCCCCATCGCCCACCGCATCGAAGGCAAGGGGCAGCTGGACATGGACACCGCCATGGCCATCCTCAACAACCGCTTCCAGATCATGGCCCAGTACCGCCAGCAGGTGATCGGCCCGCTGCTGCGGCAGGAGCGGGGCAGTGCGGCGCCCTCCCAGCGTCCGCTGTTCCGTCGCGCCCGGGGGCTGCTGGCCCGCGAGACCAGTCTGCTCAAGGCTCGCCATCAGGTGCGCATCGACGAACTGCTCGAGCACAGTCAGGCGCTGAAGCTGATCTACGAAAAGCGCCTGGCGCTGCAGCAGATCTGGGCGCGGACCAGCGCCAACGGCCACGACATGCTGGCCGCGACCCGGCAGTGGATCGGCGAAGCCGAAGCGAGCGGCATTCAGTCCCTGCGCGAATTCGCCGAACAGCTGAAAACCTATTCCCTGCGGCCGGCCGGAACTGCTTGAGAAAGGCTTCACAAAAGCCCACCGAAGCGGTGGGCTGCTCTATGCGGGGATTGAACCAGGCTGGTTTCAGCTGTCTCTAACTCCCTCAGGACCCCGCGTAGGCGCATGTGTATATGGATGAACAACCCTCTCTGTCTGCTCTTCCCACACCGGAAGAGAATCTGCTGGCTCTCCTGCATTCGCGGGCCGAGACAGATCGCCTGCGTGACCGGGAGCAGCTGTTCAGCGCGCTGCTGGAAAGCGTCAATGCGGTGCTCTGGGCCCTGGACTGGCGCACTCGCCAGATCATCTATGTCAGCCCTGCCTACGAACAGATCTTCGGTCGCTCCCAATCCCTGGTATTGAGCGACTACAGCACCTGGCTCAACAACATCTATCCCGACGACCTGGAGTACGCCCAGCGCACCCTGGAGCAGGTGATCGAGCAGGGCGCCGTGGAGTCCCGCGAGTACCGCATCATCCGCGCCGACGGCGAGATACGCTGGCTCAGCGACAAGTGCTTTGTCAGTCAGCGCAGCGAGGCCGGAATGCCGCTGCTGGTGGTGGGTATCGCCGAAGACATCACCGACAAGAAGCGCATGGAGGAGGAGCTGCAACGGCTTGCCACCACAGACGTCCTGACCCGCAGCAGCAACCGTCGACACTTCTTCGAGAGTGCCCAGCGCGCCTTCGAATTCGCCCAGAGCGAAGGCGAGCCCCTGGCCTTCCTGCTGCTCGACATCGACGACTTCAAGAAAATCAACGACCGTTTCGGTCACCAGATGGGTGATCAAGTGTTGCAGCGTGTTGCCGAATGCGGCGCCCAGACCACCCGCCGCGGGGATCTGTTCGGCCGTATCGGTGGCGAAGAATTCGCCCTGCTGCTGCCGGGTTGTGACAGTGACCTGGCATTGCAGATCGGCGGGCGCCTGCAGCGTGCCGTGCGGCAGTTGGCGGTACCCAGCGCCGAGGGGCCGCTGAAGGTCACCATCAGTCAGGGCGTCACCGTGTTGCGGGAGGGCGACGAGTCTCTCGACGCCCTTTATGTGCGAGCGGACGAGGCCATGTACCGGGCCAAGCGCCAGGGCAAGGATCAAGTCGTCCAGGGTTGAATATCCCTTGCCAGACCGCGCCGAGGGCAGCTCGGGCGGCCTGGTTCGCGGTTTCGCCCACCGCTGTCACGCCCTCTCACTCGGTCCTCCGCCACCCTTGCTTCCTTGTCCATCTGGCCTGCAGCCGATCTCTGGTCCGTGTCCTGTTGGCTGTCCTTGCTGAGGCAGCGGCACCCCGTCGATTAGAAGGAATGTTCCTGCGCGACCGACTGGGCAAGGTCGCTCTTGCAGCAGGGCAGGCGCTGCGTCATACCGGGCGATAGGCGTCGTCTTCAGGGCAAATCGACTGAAATAGCAGTCGCAAAAAATTACAAGTCCTTGAGGCAGATAGGGAATTCCTTCAGGTCCGGCCTTTTTGATGCTGAAATTGGCCGTTTTCAAATACTTAGCCAGAGCCCTGGGAAGCCCGTTCCAGAGCCTCAGGGTGTATCGCTTTGGATGGCGTCTTCTCGGGGAAAGGCGAGCCTTGCCATAGGCGTAGGCGGCGCAGGTTCCCTTGGGCCATGACCGAACAGTCAGAGCGGAAGACCACAGGGCGGGTTTTCAACCAGGTATCGCTAGACGAAATGCTTTTTTGCAATTAGCTTTCGCAACGTGGAAGACGGTGGCAGGGGACCTGTGCTTGAAGTCGCAAATTAAAAGTCGACCAAGCCCGGGATAATTCTCCAAATTGAAATAAAAGCCCTCTAGCTTTCCCTTCCGCACGGCCCGTCGGGCATACCACCAGCAGGCGCTGACACCTCTGGTGGCCGCATAACAACGATTCACCCCTGGAGCACTCATGGTCAAGAAGCCACTGGTGGTCGCGGTCTCCGCGGCCTGTCTGAACCTGTCCCTCATTGCCGCCGCCCACGCTGCCGGCTTCGTCGAAGACAGCAAAGCTACCCTCAGTCTGCGTAACTTCTACATCAACACAGACAACCGCAACGGTACGGCCAATCCTTCCCGCGTGATGGATTGGGGTCAGGGCTTCATGCTGAACTACCAGTCGGGCTTCACCCAGGGCACCGTTGGCTTCGGCGTCGATGCGGTCGGCATGCTGGGCCTGCGTCTGGACAGCGGTGGCAAGGCCAACGGCGGTACCGGTGGCAGCGTGCAGAACGGCACCATGTTCCCGCGCGATACCGATAACAGCGCTGTAGACGAGTTCAGCAGCCTGGGCGCTACTGCCAAGATGAAGATCTCCGAAACCGAGTTCCGCTACGGCACCCTGATGCCGAAGCTGCCGGTTGTGGTCTCGAACGACGGTCGTCTGCTGCCGCAGACCTACCAGGGTGCTCAGATCACGTCCAAGGACATCAAGGATGTGACCCTGACCGCCGGCCAGCTCGAGCGTGCCAAGAACCGTAACTCCACCGACGAAGACGATCTGTCCATCGCCGGTTCCAACGGTGCTGCGAATGCCGCCCTGCGTCGCAACAGCGACCATTTCCGCTTCGTCGGTGCCGATTACAAGGTCACCAAAGACCTGACCCTGCAGTACTACTTCGGTCAGCTGGAAGACTTCTACAACCAGCACTTCCTGGGTCTGGTGCACAGCGTCAAGCTGGGCGACGGTACCTTCAAGACCGACCTGCGCTATTTCGATAGCAACAGCCAGGGCGAGAACCGCAAGGCCGACAGCACCGGTCTCTACGTGTCCAGTGGCTACTACGGTGGTACCCGTACTACTGGCGAGATCGACAACCGCCTCTACAGCGGCCTGTTCACCTACTCGATCTACGGCCACACCTTTGGTCTGGGCTATCAGGGCAGCAACGGCAACAGCGCCTTCCCCTACCTGAACGAGAACGGTGGCGCTTCGACCTATGCCATCACCGATATTCAGATCAACAACTTCACCCGTTCCGGCGAAGACACCTGGCAGGCTCGCTACTCCTATGACTTCGCTCAGCTGGGCGTCAAGGGTCTGACCGCTGGCGTCATCTATCAGCGCGGTGACAACATCCGTACCCGTACTGGCGACGCCATGGAATGGGAACGCGACCTGACCGTCAGCTACGTGATCCCGGAAGGCCAGCTGAAAGGTCTGGGCTTCACCTGGCGTAACGCCATGCTGCGTTCCGACCTGCCGGCCGTTTCCCAAGCCGGTGTGCCGGGCCAGCGTGACGTCGACGAAAACCGTCTGATCGTCAGCTACACCCTGCCGCTGCTCTAAGCCGCGCTCAGGTCAAAAAAAAGCCCGTCGCAAGACGGGCTTTTTCGTTTCCGCCGGAAATCAGCGACCAGTCGGCTGCTGCTGGGTGATGCAGTGGATGTTGCCACCGCCGAGCAGGATCTCGCGGCCGGGAACCTGTACCACCTCGTGCTCCGGGAAGCAGGCCTGCAGCGTACGCAGGGCCTCGGCGTCCTCGGGAACGCCAAAGGTCGGGGCGATGATGCCGCCGTTGACGATGAGGAAGTTGACGTAGGAGGCGGCCAGCCGCTCACCGGCCCGGCGTGGCTGGGTGCCGAGGCAGGCATCCACGTCGCGGCATTCGTCTTCGCTGGCGAACAGCGGACCCGGGGTGACGATGCGATGCACCTTGAAGGTGCGACCACGGGCATCGGTTTCGCGCTCCAGCACGGCCAGGGCCTCGCGGCAGCGGCCGTAGTTGGGGTCGGCCTGATCGTCGCACCAGCTCAGCAGCACCTCGCCCGGACGCACGTAGCAGCAGAAATTGTCCACGTGGCCGTTGGTTTCATCGTTGTACAGGCCGTGGGGCAGCCAGATGACCTTGTCCACCGCCAGGTAGTCGCTCAGGTAGCGCTCGATCGCTTCGCGATCCAGGTGCGGATTGCGATTGGCGTTGAGCAGGCATTCCTCGGTGGTGATCAGGGTGCCTTCGCCATCGACGTGGATGGAGCCGCCTTCAAGGACGAAGTCCGGGGTACGATAGCCCGGCAGATTCTCGATCGCGAGGATCTTGCCGGCGACCTGGTCATCCCGCTGCCAGGGGAAGTAGAGGCCGCCATCCAAGCCGCCCCAGGCATTGAAGCTCCAGTCCACGCCGCGCACGCCACCCTGGCCGTCGCTGACGAAGGTCGGGCCGGTATCGCGGCACCAGGCGTCGTCATTGCTGATTTCCACCACCCGGATGTTCGGGTGCTGCAGGCGGGCACGGGCATTCTCGTACTGATTCGCCGAGGCGCCGATGGTCACCGGCTCGAAACGGGCAATGGCCTGGGCGACTGCGGTGAAGGCGGCCTGGGCGGGCTTGCCGCCCAGGCGCCAATTGTCCGGGCGCTCGGGCCAGACCATCCAGATCTGGCGCTGGTCGGCCCATTCGGCCGGCATGTGGAAGCCGTCGGCACGCGGCGTGGTGAGGGTGGTCATGGCGAAGCTCTCCGTCCAGAGTCGTCGTTGGCTGAGAAGGGGGAAAGGCCGGCAGGGCGCCGCGGGCGTGAACACGCGCAGGACTCCGGCGGTACCGCAGAACAGCTGCCGACCGGTGCGGGACCGGTCGGCAGGCAGGTCCCTACACGGTGTGCAGGTACCAGTTGTACTCGAGGTCGGAGATGGAGTGCTCGAACTCCTCCAGCTCGTGCTCCTTGCAGGCGACGAAGATGTCGATGTACTTCGGGTCGATGTACTCCGCCATCACCGAGCTGTCGTCCAGGTAGCGCAAGGCATCGCGCAGGTTGTTCGGCAGGCTCTGCTCGTGCTGTTCGTAGGAGTTGCCCTCGGTGACCGGGCCGGGTTCGATCTGCCGGGTCAGGCCATGGTGCACGCCGGCCAGGACGCCGGCCAGCAGCAGGTAGGGGTTGGCGTCGGCGCCGGCTACCCGATGCTCGATGCGGTGCGCCTCCGGTGTGCCGGTGGGAACGCGCAGGGCGGTGGTGCGGTTGTCCAGGCCCCAGCTCGGCGCATTGGGCACGAAGAACTGCGAGCCGAAGCGGCGATAGCTGTTCACGTTGGGGCAGAGGAAGGCCATGCAGGCGGGTAGGGTCTCGAGCACACCGCCGATGGCATGACGCAATGCGGCGTTCTGCTCGGGATCCTCGCCAGCGAAGATGTTGCGGCCGTCCTTGTCCAGCAGGGAAATATGGACGTGCAGGCCGTTGCCTGCCTGGCCCGGGTAGGGCTTGGCCATGAAGGTGGTGTCCATCTCATGGTCATAGGCGACGTTCTTGATCAGGCGCTTGAGCAGCACGGCGTAGTCGCAGGCCTTGATCGGGTCGGCAACGTGATTGAGATTGACCTCGAATTGCGCCGGAGCCGATTCGGCGACGATGGCATCGGCCGGAATGCCCTGGGCGCGAGCGCCGTCGATGATGTCCTGCAGGCAGTCCGCATACTCGTCCAGATCGTCCATGGAATAGACCTGGACCGACTGGGGACGCTTGCCGGAAATGGGCGAACGCGGCGGTTGCGGGCGGCCGTTGATGTTCTCCTGATCGATCAGATAGAACTCCAGCTCGAAGGCGGCGCAGACGGTGAGTCCGAGCTCGTCGAAACGCTGGACGACCTGGCGCAGGACCTCGCGGGGATCGGCGAAGAAGGGCTCGCCTTCCATCTCGTGCATGGTCATCAGCAGCTGCGCGGTGGGGCGCTTCTGCCAGGGTTCCATGGAGAGGGTGTCGGTGATGGGGAAGCAGACGCGGTCGGCGTCGCCAATGTCGAGCCCGAGACCGGTGCTTTCGACGGTGGAGCCGGTGATGTCGAGGGCGAACAGCGAAGCGGGGAGGTTGATTCCTTTCTCGAAGACTTTGGGCAGATTGGTGCGCTCGATGCGTTTGCCACGCACCACGCCATTCATATCCGCAATCAGAAGATCGACGAACTGGACCTCAGGATGTTCCCTGAGGAAGTCGGTCGCTTCATCCAAACGAACGGCACGCGGGGGTACCGACATGATGAAACACCTTTGCTTTTGGCTGCGCTCGACAAAACGGTTAGCGCCTGATGCGCCTGTTTGCCCAGTGGGCCAACCGCAGTGAGGGCACGAGTGCCCGCTGTCGATCCGACAGCGACCTGAGAGTACGGTCTCGCCTGCGCTCCGACGCTTTGTCAGCGCCCCTGTTAAAAATATCAATCAGCGGAGTTACCACCCTGGAGTCAATCCGAAAGGCGGACCAAAGTCAACTGGAGGCAACCCTGCTCAGGGGTGGTGCGCAGGTGCCTGTTTTTGGCGCATTCGGCGGGGCTGGAACGCCTCTGTTTCGCCGCTTCTGTGCAGAATCTCGAAACTTTTTGCCGGTGGTTGTGAAAAATAACGAACAAGACTAGGCTCGGATGATTCCTGTTCAACCCGGTGTCCCATGTCCGCGCTGCCCCTCATAGGTGTCACAGCCTGTACCAGGCAACTTGGCCTGCATCCCTTTCACATCGCCGGTGACAAGTATCTGCGCGCGGTGGTGGAGGGCGCCGAGGGCATGCCACTGGTGATTCCGGCGCTGGCCGATCTCATCGCCACCGAGGCCCTGCTTGAGCGCCTGGACGGTCTGCTGTTCACCGGTTCGCCATCCAACGTCGAGCCCCATCATTACCAGGGCACGCCCAGCGAGCCCAGCACCCTGCACGACGCGGCCCGCGATGCCGTGACCCTGCCGCTGCTGCGCGCCGCCGTGGCGGCCGGGATGCCGGTGCTGGGCATCTGCCGCGGCTTCCAGGAAATGAACGTGGCCTTTGGCGGCAGCCTGCATCAGAAGGTGCACGAGGTCGGCTCGCTCATGGACCACCGCGAACGCGGCGAGACCCTGGAAGAGCACTATGGCCTGCACCATCCGGTCGAGGTCCAGGCCGGTGGCCTGTTCGAGTCCCTGGAGCTGCCGGCACGCTTCGACGTGAATTCCATCCATGGCCAGGGTATCGATCGCCTGGCACCGGGATTGCGCGCCGAGGCCCTGGCGCCCGACGGCCTGATCGAGGCCGTCTCGGTCCGCGAAGCCCGCACCTTTGCCTGTGGCGTGCAGTGGCACCCGGAATGGAAGGTGCGCAGTCACCCGGTCTATCTCGCCTTGTTCAAGGCGTTTGGCAAGGCCTGCAAGGCGCGCGCTGCCGAACGCTGATGCTGTTCATCCCGCTCGAACCTTCGAGGTCTTTATGAGCACCCCGCTTGACCGGCTCACCGCCTGGTTGAAAGAACGCAAGATCACTGAAGTGGAATGCCTGGTCGCCGATCTGACCGGTATCGCCCGCGGCAAGATTTCCCCCACCGCCAAGTTCCTCAACGAAAAGGGCATGCGCCTGCCGGAGAGCGTGCTGCTGCAGAGCGTGACGGGGGACTATGTCGACGACGACATCTACTACGAGTTGCTCGATCCGGCCGACATCGACATGCACTGCCGGCCGGACGATCGCGCGGTGTTCCTGGTGCCCTGGGCACTGGAACCCACAGCCCTGGTGATCCACGACACCTACGACAAGCGCGGCATCCCCATCGAGCTGTCGCCGCGCAACCTGCTCAAGAAGGTGCTCAAGCTCTATGCCGAGCACGGCTGGCAGCCCATCGTCGCGCCGGAAATGGAGTTCTACCTGACCAAGCGCAGCGACGATCCCGACTATCCGCTGCAGCCGCCGGTAGGCCGCTCCGGGCGCCAGGAAACCGGGCGCCAGTCCTTTTCCATCGATGCGGCCAACGAATTCGATCCGCTGTTCGAAGACATGTACGACTGGTGCGAGGCCCAGGCACTGGATCTGGATACCCTGATCCACGAGGAAGGCACCGCGCAGATGGAGATCAACTTCCGTCACGGCGATCCGCTGCACCTGGCCGACCAGATCTTCGTCTTCAAGCGCACCCTGCGCGAGGCAGCGCTCAAGCACAACGTCACCGCCACCTTCATGGCCAAGCCCATGACCGGTGAGCCCGGCAGCGCCATGCACCTGCACCAGAGCGTGGTGGATCTGAAGACCGGCAAGACGGTGTTTTCCAACCCCGATGGCAGCATGAGCGAACTCTTCCTGCACCACATCGGTGGCCTGCAGAAATACATCCCCGAGGCGCTGCCGCTGTTCGCGCCCAACGTGAATTCCTTCCGCCGCTTCCTGCCCGACACCTCGGCGCCGGTCAACGTCGAGTGGGGCGAGGAGAACCGCACCGTGGGTCTGCGCGTGCCGGATTCCGATCCGCAGAATCGCCGGGTGGAGAACCGCCTGGCCGGCGCCGATGCCAATCCCTATCTGGCCCTGGCGGCCAGCCTGCTGTGTGGCTATCTGGGCATGATCGAGAATGTCTCGCCCAGTGCCCCGGTACAGGGGCGCGGCTACGAGCGTCGCAACCTGCGCCTGCCGCTGACCCTGGAAGCCGCCCTGGAGCGCATGGAGCAGTCGGCCACCCTGGAGCGTTATCTGGGGAGTCGCTTCACCCGCGGCTACGTCGCGGTGAAGCGCGCCGAACATGAGAATTACAAGCGCGTGATCAGTTCCTGGGAGCGGGAATTCCTGCTGCTCAGCGTCTGACCGCGATTCAAGGAGAGGCTTCGTGACTACCTTTACCACCGCCCATTGGCAGGACCTGAGTCGCCGGCACCTGTTGGCGCCCTTCACCGACTATCGCCAGCTCAACGAGAAGGGCGCGCGCATCATCACCCGCGCCGAGGGGGTGCACCTCTGGGACAGCGAGGGCCAGCGCATCCTCGACGGCATGGCCGGACTCTGGTGCGTCAACGTCGGCTACGGTCGTGAAGAACTGGTCGAGGCGGCCAGCCGCCAGATGCGTGAACTGCCCTATTACAACCTGTTCTTCCAGACCGCCCATCCGCCCGTACTGGAGCTGGCCAAGGCCATCGCCGAGCTGGCACCGGAGGGCATGAACCACGTGTTCTTCACCGGTTCCGGCTCGGAGGCCAACGACACCGTACTGCGTCTGGTGCGCCATTACTGGGCAACCAAAGGCCAGCCGGAGAAGCGCGTGGTCATCGGCCGCTGGAATGGCTACCACGGCTCGACCCTGGCCGGTGCCAGCCTGGGTGGCATGGCGGCGATGCACGAGCAGGGCGGCCTGCTGCCCGACATCGTGCATATCCCGCAGCCCTACTGGTTCGGCGAGGGCGGCGAGATGAGTCCGGAGGAATTCGGCATCTGGGCGGCCGATCAGCTGGAGCGGAAAATCCTGGAGGTCGGCGAGGAGCGCGTCGCCGCCTTTATCGCCGAGCCCATCCAGGGCGCCGGCGGGGTGATCATTCCACCGGAAAGCTACTGGCCGCGGGTCCGCCAGATCCTCGACAAGTACGACATCCTCTTCATCGCCGACGAGGTCATCTGCGGCTTCGGCCGCACCGGCGAATGGTTCGGCAGCCAGTACTACGGCAATGCTCCGGACCTCATGCCCATCGCCAAGGGGCTCACCTCCGGCTATGTGCCCATGGGCGGCGTGGTGGTGCGTGACGAAGTGGTCAGGGTGCTCGACGAGGGCGGCGAGTTCTATCACGGCTTCACCTATTCCGGGCATCCGGTGGCCGCGGCCGTGGCCCTGGAAAACATCCGCATCCTGCGCGACGAAGGCATCGTCGACCGGGTCCGCAGCACCACGGCACCCTATTTGCAGAAACGCTGGGCGGAGCTGGCCGACCATCCGCTGGTGGGCGAGACCCGGGGTGTCGGCATGGTGGCGGCGCTGGAGCTGGTGCGCGACAAGAAGACGCGGGCGCGGTACGAGGGTGGGGCGGGCATGCTCTGTCGCGAGCACTGCTTCCGCAATGGCCTGGTGATGCGCGCGGTGGGCGATACCATGATCATCGCGCCGCCGCTGGTGATCACGCCGGAGTCCATCGACGAACTGGTCACCCTGGCGCGGCTGAGCCTCGATCAGACCCATGAGCTGCTGCGCCAGCGTGGCTAATGGCCGCCAAGGCTTGAGCCTGGCGGCGGACCTTGCCAGACTGCGCGCGGGCGCTGGCCGCGCGCCGAATCAAAAGACCAACGATGACTTGAGGAGCACCACCGCATGAATGTTTTTGGCAAGACTCTTCTAGCGCTGAGCCTGGCCGGCCTCTTTGCCGGTAACACCTCGGCGGACCCCAAGGTCCTGCACGTCTACAACTGGAACGACTACATTGCCGAAGACACCATCGCCAACTTCGAGAAGGAGTCGGGGATCAAGGTGGTCTATGACGTCTACGACAGCAACGAGACCCTCGAAGCCAAGCTGCTCGCCGGCCGTTCCGGCTACGACGTGGTGGTGCCGTCCAACTCCTTCCTGGCCAAGCAGATCAAGGCCGGCGTCTACCAGCCGCTGGACAAGTCCAAGTTGCCCAATTACAGCAACCTGGATCCGCAGCTGATGAAGACCCTGGAAGTCAGCGATCCGGGCAACCAGTACGCCATCCCCTACCTCTGGGGCACCATCGGCATCGGCTACAACCCGGCCAAGGTCAAGGCCGCCTTGGGCGACAATGCCCCGGTGGATTCCTGGGACCTGATCTTCAAGCCCGAGAACCTCTCCAAGCTCAAGGGCTGTGGCGTGGCCGTGCTGGATTCGCCCACCGAGATCATTCCCGCCGGTCTGCACTACCTCGGCTACAAGCCGGATAGCCAGGATCCCAAGGAGATCAAGGCGGCCGAGGAGCTGTTCCTCAAGGTGCGTCCGTACATCACCTATTTCCACAGCTCCAAGTACATCTCGGACCTGGCCAACGGCAACGTCTGCGTGGCGGTCGGCTATTCCGGCGACATCGCCCAGGCCAAGGCCCGCGCGGCCGACGCCAAGAACGGCGTGACCGTGGCCTACAACATTCCCAAGGAAGGCGCCGGCACCTTCTTCGACACCATGGCCATTCCCAAGGATGCCGAGAACCCCGAGGGCGCCCTCAAGTTCATCAACTACATCATGGAGCCCAAGGTGATCGCGGCGGTCAGCGACTACGTGCAGTATCCCAACGGCAACAAGGAGGCGACGCCGCTCGTAGCTGAAGCGATCCGCACCAACCCGGGGATCTATCCGACCCAGGAAACCATGACCAAGCTGTACGCCTTCCCGGATCTTCCGGCCAAGACCCAGCGTCTGATGACCCGTACCTGGACCACCATCAAGTCCGGCAAGTGAGTTTGGTCGCCGCGTGCGACTGAAAGGACGGCACGCCGGAGTCACTCCGGCGTGCCGTACGTCTGTATGGACCGCTGAAAGGGTGTCGCCGCCGATGCCCACCATGAAAGGAGCCGCCCGTGCTTTCGTTGCGTAAAACCCTGCTGGCCATGACCACCCTGACCGTCATGGGAACTGCCGTCGCCGAGCCGACGGTACGCGTCTACAACTGGAGCGATTACGTCGGCGAGACCACGCTCGAGGATTTCCAGAAGGCCACCGGCATCACGCCGGTCTATGACGTCTTCGATTCCAACGAAACCCTCGAAGGCAAGCTCCTGGCCGGCCACACCGGCTATGACGTGGTGGTGCCCTCGAGCAACTTCCTGGCCAAGCAGATCAAGGCGGGCGCCTTCCAGAAACTGGACAAGAGCCAGCTGCCGAACTGGCAGAATCTCGATCCGGCGCTGCTCAAGCAGCTGGAAAAGAGCGATCCGGGTAACCAATACGGCGTTCCCTACCTGTGGGGCACCAACGGCATCGGGTACAATGTCGACAAGGTCAAGGCCGCGCTGGGCACCGACAAGCTCGATTCCTGGGCCATCCTGTTCGAACCCGAGAACCTCAAGAAACTGAGCAAGTGCGGCGTCTCCTTCATGGATTCGCCCGATGAGGTCTATCCGGCAGTCCTGCAATACCTGGGACTCGATCCCAACAGTACCAATCCCGACGACTACAAGAAGGCCGAGGCCCAGCTGCTCAAGGTGCGGCCATACATCACCTATTTCCATTCCTCCAAGTACATCTCGGATCTGGCCAACGGCAACATCTGCG
This sequence comes from Pseudomonas sp. SORGH_AS_0199, assembly GCF_031453735.1. Classification (NCBI taxonomy): domain Bacteria; kingdom Pseudomonadati; phylum Pseudomonadota; class Gammaproteobacteria; order Pseudomonadales; family Pseudomonadaceae; genus Pseudomonas; species Pseudomonas sp. SORGH_AS_0199. Next base: position 4,664,079 of record NZ_JAVJAE010000001.1, on the reverse strand, counting down.
TGGCCTTCGGCTATTCCGGCGATGTCTTTCAGGCGCGTTCGCGTGCCGAGGAAGCGAAGAAGGGCGTCAACATCGGCTACGCGATTCCCAAGGAGGGCGCGAACCTCTGGTTCGACCTCCTGGCCATCCCCAAGGATGCCAAGAACGTGAAGGAGGCCCATGCCTTCATCAACTATCTGCTGCAGCCCGAGGTCATCGCCAAGGTCAGTGACTATGTCGGCTACGCCAACCCCAATCCGCAGGCGGGCGAGCTGATGAATGCCGAGCTGCGGCAGGACGAGACGGTCTATCCGCCACAGGCGGTGATGGACAAGCTGTACGTCATGAAGGAGCTGCCCCCGCAACTCCTGCGCCTGGAAACCCGCAGCTGGACGCGGGTCAAGTCCGGCAAATAACCAACGCTAAAGCGGACCGGTCCGACCGGTCCCCGATTTTCCTGGGGAGATGTACATGGCGACTGCCACCAGTGCCTTCAAGAAAGCCGCCACCGGCGACAAGAAAGCCAAGGAAGTCCTGGTCAAGATCGACCGGGTCACCAAGAAGTTCGACGAAACCGTCGCTGTCGACGACGTCTCCCTGACCATCAACAAGGGCGAGATCTTCGCCCTGCTCGGCGGCTCGGGTTCGGGCAAGTCGACCCTGCTGCGCATGCTGGCCGGTTTCGAGCGACCCAGCGAGGGGCGCATCTTCCTCGATGGCGTGGACATCACCGACATGCCGCCCTACGAGCGGCCGATCAACATGATGTTCCAGTCCTATGCGCTGTTCCCGCACATGAGCGTGGAGCAGAACATCGCCTTCGGTCTCAAGCAGGACAAGCTGCCCAAGGCCGAGATCGACGCCCGCGTGGCCGAGATGCTCAAGCTGGTGCACATGACCCAGTACGCCAAGCGCAAGCCGCACCAGCTCTCCGGTGGCCAGCGCCAGCGGGTGGCCCTGGCACGCTCCCTGGCCAAGCGGCCCAAGCTGCTGCTGCTCGACGAACCCATGGGCGCCCTGGACAAGAAACTGCGTTCGCAGATGCAGCTGGAACTGGTAGAGATCATCGAGCGCGTGGGCGTGACCTGCGTGATGGTGACCCACGACCAGGAAGAGGCCATGACCATGGCCGAGCGCATCGCCATCATGCACCTGGGCTGGATTGCCCAGGTGGGCAGCCCCATGGACATCTACGAGACCCCGGCGAGCCGGCTGGTCTGCGAGTTCATCGGCAGCGTCAACGTCTTCGACGGCGAGCTGACCGACGACGGTGCCGACCACGCCATCATTCACAGTCCGCAACTGGAGCGACCGATCTACATCGGTCACGGCATCAGCACCCGCGCCCAGGAAAAGCAGGTCACCTTCGCCCTTCGCCCCGAGAAACTGCTGATGGGCACCAGCCTGCCGGCGGATCACGAGCATCCCGACTACAACTGGTGCAGCGGCACCGTGCACGACATCGCCTACCTGGGCGGGCACTCGGTCTATCACGTCAAGCTGGGCACCGGCCCCATCGTCCAGTGCTTCATCGCCAACGCCGAGCGCCTCGGCAAGCGACCCACCTGGGATGACGCCGTGGTGGTGTACTGGGAAGACGACAGCGGCGTGGTACTGCAAGCATGACCAGACCTCCTTTGCTCAAGCGCCTGCTCGATGGCCGCCGCCTGACCATCGGCGTGCCCTTCGTGTGGCTGTTCCTGTTCTTCCTGCTGCCGTTCCTGATCGTGCTCAAGATCAGCTTCTCGGTCGCGGACGTGGCCATTCCGCCCTATACCGAGCTGTTCACCTACGCCGATCAGCAACTGGATATCGCGCTCAACTTCGGCAACTACCTGATGTTCGCCGACGATCCGCTGTATCTGGACGCCTACCTCGGCTCGCTGAAGATGGCCGGCATCAGCACCCTGATCTGTCTACTGATCGGCTATCCCATGGCCTACGCCATCGCCCGGGCTAGTCGCGAGAAGCAGACGGTGCTGCTGCTGCTGATCATGATGCCGACCTGGACCGCCATCCTCATCCGCGTCTATGCCTGGATGGGGCTGCTGTCCACCAATGGCCTGATCAACAGCTTCCTGATGAATCTGGGGATCATCAGCAGTCCGCTGCAGATGCTCAACACCAATTTCGCGGTGTACCTCGGGATCGTCTATTCCTATCTGCCGTTCATGATCCTGCCGCTGTTCGCCAATCTGGTGAAGCATGACCTGACCCTGCTGGAAGCCGCTGGCGACCTGGGTGCCAGTCGCTTCACCAGCTTCTGGAGGATCACCGTGCCGCTGTCCAAGAACGGCATCATCGCCGGCTGCATGCTGGTGTTCATTCCGGCGGTGGGCGAGTTCGTCATTCCCGAGCTGCTGGGTGGCCCGGAGACCCTGATGATCGGCCGCGTGCTCTGGCAGGAATTCTTCAACAACCGTGACTGGCCGGTGGCCTCGGCCCTGGCGGTGGTGATGCTGGTGATCCTCATCGTGCCCATCGTGCTGTTCAACAGAAACCAAGCCAAGGAACTGGAGGGCAAGCTATGAAAGGCCTCAAGTTCACCAACCTGATGCTGGTGCTCGGGCTGCTGTTCATCTACCTGCCGATGGTCATCCTGGTCATCTACTCCTTCAACGAGTCGCGGCTGGTGACCGTCTGGGGCGGCTGGTCGGTGAAGTGGTACGTCGGCCTGCTGGACAATACCCAGCTGATGAGCGCGGTGTTCCGCTCGCTGGAGATCGCCTTCTACACGGCCATCTCTTCGGTGATCCTCGGCACCCTGGCGGCCTTCGTGCTGACCCGCATCCCGCGCTTCCGCGGCCGCACCGTCTTCGGCGGCATGGTCACGGCGCCGCTGGTGATGCCCGAGGTGATCACCGGTCTGTCGCTGCTGCTGCTGTTCGTCTCCATGGCGCAACTGATCGGCTGGCCGCAGGACCGCGGCGTGACCACCATCTGGATCGCCCACACCAGCTTCTGCTCCTCCTATGTGGCGGTGGTGGTCTCCTCACGCCTGCGCGAACTGGACCTGTCCATCGAGGAGGCGGCCATGGACCTGGGCGCCCGGCCGTGGAAGGTGTTCCTGCTGATCACCATTCCCATGATCGCGCCCTCGCTGGCGGCGGGCGGCATGATGTCCTTCGCCCTGTCGCTGGACGACCTGGTGCTGGCGAGCTTCGTCTCGGGCCCCGGCTCGACCACCCTGCCCATGGAGGTGTTCTCCGCAGTGCGCCTGGGCGTGAAGCCGGAGATCAATGCCATCGCCAGTTTGATCCTCCTGGCGGTCTCGCTGTTCACCTTCTTCGCCTGGTACTTCACCCGCCGCGCCGAGAAGAAGCGCCTGCAGGGCCTGCAGGAAGCCATGGACGCCACGGCCTCGGAGATCACCCGGCGCGAACGCGAAACGGCGACCCTCATGGCGCCGCCGGCCAACAGCTGAGGATTGATGGAAAAGGCGGCCTCAGGGCCGCTTTTTTTGTGTCCGATGGTCAGGGCTGCGACAAGCGCGACCGCTCTCGCGAGGCGCGATTTGATACCATTTGCCTTTTGCCAGGTAGCGCTCCCGCCATGAAACAGTACCTCGACCTGATGCGCCACGTGCGCGAACACGGCACCTTCAAGAGCGACCGCACCGGCACCGGGACCTACAGCGTCTTCGGCTACCAGATGAGATTCGATCTGGCCGAGGGCTTTCCCCTGGTCACCACCAAGAAGTGCCATCTGCGATCCATCATCCACGAGCTGCTGTGGTTCCTGCAGGGCGAGACCAACATCCGTTACCTCAAGGACAACGGCGTGTCCATCTGGGACGAGTGGGCCGACGAGAACGGCGAACTGGGCCCGGTCTATGGCTACCAGTGGCGTAGCTGGCCTGCACCGGACGGTCGCCATATCGACCAGATCGCCGGGGTGGTGGACATGATCCGCGCCAAGCCCGACTCGCGGCGGCTGATCGTCTCGGCTTGGAATCCGGCGCTGGTGGACGAGATGGCGCTGCCGCCGTGCCATGCGCTGTTCCAGTTCTATGTCGCCGATGGCCGGCTGAGCTGCCAGCTGTATCAGCGTTCCGCGGACATCTTCCTCGGCGTGCCCTTCAATATCGCCAGCTACGCACTGCTGACCCTGATGGTGGCCCAGGTCACCGGACTGCAACCGGGCGAATTCATCTGGACCGGCGGTGATTGCCATCTCTATGCCAATCACCTGGAGCAGACCGATCTGCAACTGACCCGCGAACCGCTGCCGCTGCCGACCATGAAGCTCAATCCGGCGATCACGGACCTGTTCGCCTTCCGCTTCGAGGATTTCGAACTGGCAGGCTACCAGGCCCATCCGCACATCAAGGCGCCGGTCGCGGTCTGAGCCGGCGGCCGCCGCGCTCAGGCGCCGTGGCCGTGCTCAAGCACCTCGTCCACCAGCTTCTCGGGCGCCTTGCGTACGTCCAGCACCTGGGCTTCCAGGTGATCCGGCGCCTCCAGGGTGTCGAGCTGGCTCTGCAGGAGCTTGGGATCGAAGAAATGCCCGCGGCGCCTGCCAATGCGCTCGGCCAGCAGCTCGGGTGAGCCCTTGAGGAACAGCAGCCGGACGCCTTCCAGGCCGTTCAGCAGGCGATCGCGATAGACCTTCTTCAGCGCCGAGCAGGCGAACACCCGCGTGGTGCCTTCGGCCTGCGCCTGCTGCATGGCGTCGTGGATGGCATCCAGCCAGGGCCAGCGATCCTCGTCGGTGAGGGCGATGCCCTTGGCCATCTTGTCCTTGTTGGCCTGGCTGTGAAAGGTGTCGGCATCGTCGAAACGGCAGTCCAGCCGGCTGGCCAGGAGTTCGCCCAGGGTGGTCTTGCCACTGCCCGAGACGCCCATTATCAGATAGATCATCGTCGTCGCTCCGCGTGAGGATTCGCCTCGCTATAGAGTATCTAGAGTGGCGTTTGCTCCGGGGTCAGGCGGCTGCTCCAGGTGGCGCCGATGGACGCGGCGATGATGCAGGCGAGGGCGAACCACTGGGCGACGCCCAGGATCTCGCCGAGGAATACCCAGCCGGAAAGGGCGCCCAGCGCCGGTTCCAGACTCATCAGGGTGCCGAAGGTGGCGGCCGGCAGGCGGGTCAGGACGACCATTTCCAGGGCATAGGGAATGGCCGTGGACATCAGCGCCAGGGCCAGCGCCAGCGGCCAGATTTCCGGTTGCAAGAGATTGCTGCCGCTGTGGACGATGCCGATGGGCAGCACGACCAGGGCGGCGATGGTCGCGCCGAAAGCCACCGTGCCGGTACCGTGAACCGCGCCGGCGCGCTTGCCCAGGACGATGTAGATCGCCCAGCAGGCGCCAGCCCCCAGGGCCAGGGTGGTGCCCAGCGGATCCAGTGCGGAGGCGTTGTGGCCGAAGGGCAGGAGCACGGCCAGGCCGGCCACCACCAGCACGATCCACAGCAGGTCCAGCCAGCGGCGCAGGGCGCACAGCGCCACCACCAGCGGACCGACGAATTCCAGGCCGACGGCGATGCCGATCGGCAGCCGCTGCATGGCCAGGTAGATGGTCAGGTTCATCACGCCCATGGCGACGCCATAGCCCAGCAGGCTGCCCAGCGCCGCGCGGCGGAAGTTGCGCCAGGGGCGCAGCACGATCAGCAGGACGAGAGCCGCGAAGATCAGCCGCAGGGTGGTGACGCCCACCGGATCGAGACGCAGGAACAGGGTCTTGGCCAGGCTGGCGCTGGTCTGGATCGAGGTCATGGCGACCAGCAGCAGGGCGACGGCAAACAGCGGAGAGCGGGCAGACATCGGCAGGGCTCGACTAGCAGGCCCGCCAGCATAGGTCATCCGGTCAGGGTCGCAAGGTTGGCTGCGACCTCAACGTGTTCTCGAGCGCTGCAGCAGCGATTCGGCGCTTTCGCGATTTTCCCGGACCTGCTCGATGAAGCGCTGCTGCTCTTCGCGCTGGGCCACCTGCACGCATTGCGCGTAGCCCGCGTCCCACCCCTGCTGGTAGGGCCTTTCCGCGGCGAAGCGACGGGCGTCCTTGTGCTCGTAACCGATGCCATTGACCGCCTGTTTGCCGGTCTGGCAACCGTCGCTGAAGCGCATCGGCATAGGCCGGGGGATAGCCCTTGGCGATCAACTGGTCGTGGTAACTGGTGCAGGCCGCGAGACTGGCCAGCAGGATGAACAGCGAGGCGAGACGACGAGAGACAGCCATGGGAGCCTCCTCACGGGATACTACGTCTGATCCCTATGGAGAAAGCTTAGTTGGCACCTGGTGAGAATTTCGTCAAAAAACGCCTGGGTTGAAAAATACCGACGGACGTCATGGCAAGCCCCTCGAACCGCTGCGCTTAAATACGCGGCGGAGCGCCGCTTGCCTTGCTTCGGCTGTCATCCCGGTCGCAGAATGCGGGCACTGCTTGCATGCCTGACAAGGACTTACGATGCACGATCCCGTCGCAGCCGGTCTCCGGCTCGCCCCTGATGAGCTGACCCGCCCCTTCGCCCCCGAACAGTTTTCCTTCGCCGATACCGATCAGCTCGAGCCCTTTCGCGGCATCCTGGGTCAGGAGCGCGCGGTGGAAGCCCTGCAGTTCGGCGTGGCCATGCCGCGGCCCGGCTATAACGTCTTTGTCATGGGCGAGCCGGGCACCGGTCGTTTCTCCTTCGTCCAGCGCTATCTCAAGGCCGAAGCCAAGCGCCAGCCGACGCCCAACGACTGGGTGTACCTGAATCACTTCGAAGAGCCCCGGGCGCCAAGCGTGCTGGAGCTGCCTCCCGGCGAGGGCGAGGCCTTCGTGGCCGACATGGCCCATTTCATCGACAACCTGCTGGCCACCTTTCCGGCGGTATTCGAGCATCCGGCCTTCCAGCAGAAGAAGAGCGCCATCGAGCGCGCCTTCAACCAGCACTATGACCAGGCGCTGGACGTGGTGGAAAAGCTCGCCCTGGAAAAGGAAATCGCCCTCTACCGCGACGCCAACAATGTCGCCTTCACCCCGATGAAGGAAGGCAAGGCGCTGGATGAAGCCGACTTCGCCCAGTTGCCCGAGGCCGAGCGGGAGCGGTTCCACGCCGACATCTCCAGCCTGGAAGAGCGTCTCAACGAAGAGCTGGCCAGCCTGCCGCAGTGGCGGCGCGAGTCGAGCAACCAGCTGCGCGCCCTGAACGAAGACACCATCATCCAGGCCCTGCAGCCACTGCTGGCGCCGCTGTCGGAAAAGTACAACGACAACCCCGGGGTCTGCGCCTACCTGCAGGCCATGCAGGTAGACCTGCTCAAGACGGTGGTCGAGCAACTGGCCGACGACGCCAAGCCCGACATGCAGCGGCGCAAGGAGCTGCGCGAGCAGTACGAGCCCAATCTGATCATCGGCCACCACGTCACCGGTGGTGCCCCGGTGGTATTCGAGTCCCACCCGACCTACGACAACCTCTTCGGCCGTATCGAGTACCAGTCCGATCAGGGCGCGCTCTACACCAACTATCGCCAGCTGCGCCCCGGCGCGCTGCACCGCGCCAATGGCGGCTTCCTCATCGTCGAGGCGGACAAGCTGCTGACCGAGCCCTTCGTCTGGGATGCCCTCAAGCGCGCCCTGCATTCGCGTCAGCTGAAGATGGAATCGCCGCTGGCCGAGCTGGGTCGGCTCACCGCCATGAGCCTGGCGCCGCAGCAGATCCCGCTGCAGCTCAAGGTCATCATCATCGGCTCGCGCAACATCTACTACACCCTGCAAGAGCTGGATTCGGACTTCCAGGAGATGTTCCGGGTACTGGTGGACTTCGACGAAGAGCTGCCACTGCGCGACGAAAGCCTCGAGCAGTTTGCCCAGCTACTCAAGACGCGCACCTCGGAAGAGGGCATGGCGCCCCTGACCTCGGCGGCCGTGGCGCGGCTGGCCACCTACAGCGCGCGGCTGGCCGAGCACCAGGGCCGGCTGTCGGCGCGTATCGGCGATCTGTTCCAGCTGGTCAGCGAAGCCGACTTCATCCGCCACCTGGCCGGCGACGAGCGGACCGACAAGGGCCATGTCGAGCGCGCGCTCAAGGCCAAGGAAACCCGCACCGGTCGCGTCTGCGCCCGGGTGCTGGACGACATGCTCACCGGCCTCATCCTCATCGACACCCAGGGCGCCGCGGTGGGCAAGTGCAACGGCCTCACCGTTCTGGAGGTGGCCGATTCCGCCTTCGGCATGCCGGCGCGCATCTCCGCTACGGTCTACCCGGGCGCCAGTGGCATCCTCGACATCGAGCGCGAGGTCAGCCTGGGCCAGCCCATCCACTCCAAGGGCGTGATGATCCTGACCGGCTACCTGGGCAGTCGCTATGCCCAGGAATTCCCGCTGTCGATCTCGGCCAGCATCGCCCTGGAGCAGTCCTATGGCTATGTCGATGGTGACAGCGCCTCCCTCGGCGAGGCCTGCACCCTGATCTCCGCGCTGTCCCGCACGCCGCTCAAGCAGTGCTTCGCCATTACCGGCTCCATCAACCAGTTCGGCGAGGTGCAACCGGTCGGCGGGGTGAACGAGAAGATCGAGGGCTTCTTCCGCCTCTGTCAGGCCCGCGGTCTGACCGGCGAGCAGGGCGTGATCATCCCGCGCGCCAACGTCACCAACCTGATGCTCGACGAGACCGTGCTGGCAGCGGTGCGCGAGGGGCTGTTCCATGTCTATGCCGTGCGCCAGGCGGACGAGGCTCTGTCGCTGCTGGTGGGCGAGCCCGCCGGGGCACCGGATGCCAAGGGTCGCTTCCCGGACGGCAGCGTCAATGCGCGCGTGGTACAGCGTCTCAAGGAAATCGCCGAGCTCGAGCTGGAAGATGAACTGGCCGACAAACTCAGTGATAACTCCAAGGCAAAAGGGAAAAACAACGAAGCGCAGGAGAACTGAGCTCCAGGGGGCAGGTCGGATTTTGTACAAGGCGTCGCAGCCCAAGTAGCACGGCGCCCAGACCCGCTTGCCCCCTGTTGACCAACAGGGTTGTCCACAGCCTTTGTGGATACCTCTGGCCTAGGAACGGCGAGCATTGAGCGCTTCGAGAGGATGACGCCATGTCCCGCACCATTACCCTGATCCGTCCCTGCCTGGGCCTCGTCACCCGTATCGAATGCGAAATCAAGCCGCTCGGTCAGGAACAGGGCCTCTGGACCCTGTTGTGCGCCGCCGGCCTGAATGGCCAGCAGCCCACCGCAATCAAGGCCCAGGGGCCTTTCCACGGTCCCAAGGCGGCCGAAGGCGTCATGACCGCCATCGCCGAAAACCTGGTGGAACAGGGCTATATCCAGGTCGAAGAGACCCAGATCTGGCGCCTGCACATGCAGAGCGAGCTGCGCAAGATGAACGGCGAACGTGCCCACCAGCAGGTGCGTTTCCAGGTCGGCCCCGACGCCTGAGTCAGGTACAACCTGCCGCATTGGTCCGCCCGCACCGCCCCGGTATACTCGCCCGGCCCTGGTAATCCGAGCGAGTCTGCATGGAACGTCTGATCGAAAAAGCCCTTTACGCCTCCCGCTGGCTGCTGGCCCCCATCTATCTGGGGTTGTCCCTGGCGTTGGTCCTGCTGGCGCTCAAGTTCTTTCAGGAAGTCTTCCACGTCCTGCCGCACATCTTCCAATCCACCGAAGCCGAACTCATCCTGCTGGTCCTGTCGCTTATCGACATGGCGCTGGTGGGTGGCCTGCTGGTCATGGTGATGATCTCCGGCTACGAGAATTTCGTCTCCCAGCTGGACATCGATGAAGGCTCGGAAAAGCTCAGCTGGCTGGGCAAGATGGATTCGGGCTCGCTGAAGAACAAAGTGGCTGCCTCCATCGTCGCCATCTCCTCGATCCACCTGCTGCGCATCTTCATGGATGCCCAGAACACCAATCCCGAATACCTCAAGTGGTACGTGATCATCCATCTGGTGTTCGTGGTCTCGGCCTTCGCCATGGGCTATCTGGATCGGCTGACCAAGCACTGACGGGCCGGGCGGCCACTTGTCCGCCGCCGGCAGCTTTCGTTTACGCTTTGTGGATTGCGCCGCTGCGCTTGCTTGTCCTAGGTTGTCGAATGCTCACAGCTGCCGATCGATACCAACCCTGGCGTCGATCTCGACCCGGAGGTTTCCATGCAATTGCCGGAATTGACCCAGCGCGCCCAGGCCGGCGAGGTCCGTGAACTCAATCTGCTGTCCATCGAGGGCGGCTTCTATGTGCTCGAGGTGCTCACCCAGGACGGTCGCACGCGGCTGACCGGCCGGGATGGCCACTTCTACCGCCTGGGCTCCGCTGCCCAGGCCCGCCGTCTGCTGGCCGACCTGCCGCCGCTGCCGTGCTTTCTCATCCAGCACAGCGCCTATGACGAGATGGTCGGCATGGCGCCACGCTCCTCGGAACCCCTGAAGATCCCGCTGAACTACCGGAACGCCTCTTGAGCGACGGCGTCGTCCGGCGCCTGCTGCCGATCCTTGGCGATCAGTTGTCGCCCCGGCTGGCCTCCCTGCGCGATGCCGATCCCGCCCAGGACGTGCTGCTGCTCGCCGAGGTCCCGGAAGAAACCAGCTACGTCCCGCACCATCCGCGCAAGATCGCCCTGATCTTCAGCGCCATGCGCCACTTCGCCAGCGAGATGCGCACGCATGGCTTCCAGGTCCATTACCGCACCCTGAATGACCCGGACAACCAGAGCTCGCTGCCGGCCGAGATCGCTTTCTGGGCGAAGAGGACGGGCGCGTGCGAGGTTCATCTGACCGAGGCCGGCGAATGGCGTCTGGAACAGGCCTTGCGGGGTCTCGCTCTGGCGGTGCCTGTGCAGTGGCACGGCGACGACCGATTCCTCTGCAGCCGCGGCGCCTTCGCCCGCTGGGCCGGGGCCCGCACCGAGTTGCGCATGGAGGCCTTCTACCGCGGCATGCGCAGACGACACGGCTGGTTGATGGAAGGGGAGGATGAACCCTGTGGCGGGGTCTGGAATCTGGACAGGGACAATCGCAAGGCCCTGCCCAGGCACCATCCTGTCCCCGAGCCCTTCAGCTGTCCGCCCGATGCCTGTACCCGGGAAGTGCTCGACCTGGTCGGGCAGCGCTTCGCCCATCACTATGGCCGGCTGGAGGGCTTCGACTATCCGGTGACCCGTACCGATGCCGAGCGCCTCTGGCAGCATTTCCTCGCGTCGGGTCTGCGCGACTTCGGCCGCTACCAGGACGCCATGGCCCATGGCGAGCCCTATCTGCATCACGCGCGGATCAGCGCGGCACTCAATATCGGGCTGCTGGACCTGCGTCAGCTCTGCGCCGACGTGGACGCCGCCTATCGCGAGGGCAGGGTGCCGCTCAACAGCGCCGAGGGTTTTCTGCGTCAACTGATCGGTTGGCGGGAGTACGTCCATGGCGTCTACTGGCTGCGCATGCCCGACTACCGGGAGCTCAATGTGCTGGGCAATAGCCGGGCGCTACCGGAGTTCTACTGGACCGGGACGACCCGCATGGCCTGCATGCGCGAAGCCATCGGCCAGACCCTGGCGCTGGGTTACGCCCACCATATCCAGCGGCTGATGGTCACCGGCAACTTCGCCCTGCTGGCCGGCATCGCGCCCCAGGCCATCGGCGAGTGGTACCTGGCGGTCTATCTGGATGCCTTCGAGTGGGTCGAGCTGCCCAACACCCAGGCCATGGTAATGCACGCGGACGGTGGCTATCTGGCGAGCAAGCCCTATTGCGCCAGCGGCCAGTACATCCGTCGCCAGTCCGACTATTGCAAGGGCTGCCACTATCAGGTCGGCGAGGCGCTGGGCGAGCGGGCCTGCCCCTTCAATGCCCTCTACTGGCATTTCCTGATCCGCCATCGCGGGCGCTTCGCCGACTATCCGCGCATGCTCAATCTCTATCGCAATCTCGATCGTCAGACGCCCGAACGGCAACAGGCGCTGTGGCAGCGGGGCGAGGCACTGCTGGCACGTCTCGACGCAGGAGAATCCCTATGAAGAAGGCCGATCTGCCCACCAAGCTCTGTCCGGTCTGCCAACGGCCCTTCACCTGGCGCAAGAAGTGGGAGCGCGACTGGGACGAGGTGCGCTACTGCTCCGAGCGCTGTCGCCGGCAGCGTGGCAGCCTAGGCGGCGGCGAGTCGAGTCCCTGATGTGCTAGGCTCGGCTCCTTTTTGACGATGGAAAGGCTGCTATGAACGACATTCTGCTCGACACCGACGAAGCCCGCGTCAGCTATGGCATCGGCCGCCAATTGGGCGATCAGCTGCGCCAGAATCCGGTCCCCGGCATGCAGCTGGCAGCCGTGCTCGCCGGTCTCAACGAGGCCTTCGACGGCCAGGAGTCCCGGGTGGACGTCGAGTCGCTGAACGCCAGCTTCCGGGTCATCCGCGAGCGCATGCAGGCAGAAGCCCAGATCAAGGCCGCCGCGGCCGCCCAGGAAGGCGTCGACTACCTGAAGGCCAATGCCGAGCGCCCTGGCGTCGTGGTGCTGCCGTCCGGTCTGCAATACGAGGTGCTCACCCAGGGTGAAGGCGCTACGCCGACTCGCGAAGACCAGGTGCGTACCCACTACCACGGCACCCTCATCGACGGCAGCGTGTTCGACAGCTCCTACCAGCGTGGCCAGCCGGCCGAGTTTCCGGTGGGCGGCGTGATCGCCGGCTGGACCGAAGCCCTGCAACTGATGCCTGCCGGCAGCAAGTGGCGCCTGCATGTGCCCAGTGAACTGGCCTATGGCGCCCAGGGCGTCGGCGGCATCCCGCCGCACAGCGTGCTGGTGTTTGACGTCGAGCTGCTCGACGTCCTTTAAGAGCGACCAACAAAACTACTGCGCGTCCGCCAGGCGGGTGCGTGCCGTGCTCGAAATCCTCATGTACCACTTGTACATTGCGGTTTCTGCGCTCCGCGCGCACCCGCCTAACAACCGCTCGCTACGTTCTGTTGGCCACTCTCCGGCCTTCAGCAGTCCAGCCGCAGCGCCTCGTTGTCCGGGCGCAGGGCCAGGGCGTAGCTGAACAGGAAGACCTGGCGGATCTGCTCCTTCACCACCCGCGGTTCGCTGGAGGTGAGGCTGTGCAGGTCCAGCTCGCCCAAATCCTTGAGTTCTTCCAGGGCCGTCTCGTCCAGTTCCGCGCAGACCTTGCCGGTTTCCCGGTTGAGGATGCGCAGATAGGGGTGCGGCCGGTCCAGCCAGGCGTCGATCAGATAAGTCATGGCAAGGGCTCCTGCTGTGCTATTTATGAGAATAATTCTTATTCAATAAATAGCAAGCCGATTACCTGACTTTTTTAGTAGGACATGAAAAAGCCAGCAATCTGGCGACGGCGGGCTCAGTCAGTCGACGGCAGGCCTCAGTGGGTACGGGCCACCGAGAAGCGACCCAGATCGGCGAGTGCGTCGCGATATTCGCTGGCGGGCAGAGCATCCAGGCAGGCGATGGCCCGCTCGGCGAATTCCTGCGCCTTGCGCGCGGTATAGTCCAGGGCGCCGGCGGCTTCGACGGCGGCGCGCACGCCTTCCAGATCCTGGCTGCCGCCCTGGCGGATCGCCTGGCGTACCAGTGCGGCCTGTTCGGCAGTGCCTTCGCGCATGGTCACGATCAGCGGCAGGGTCGGTTTGCCTTCGGCCAGGTCGTCACCGACGTTCTTGCCCAGGGCCACGGCGTCGCCCTGGTAGTCGAGCAGGTCGTCGACCAGCTGGAAGGCCACCCCCAGATGATCGCCATAGCGACGCAGGGCGTCCGCCTGTTCGGCGCTGGCGTCGGCCAGGATCGCTGCGCTGTGGGTGGAGGCCTCGAAGAGCATGGCGGTCTTGCCGCGAATGACCTCCATGTAGATCTCTTCGGTGGTGCTGGCGTCGCGGATCTTCGACAGCTGCAGCACCTCGCCCTCGGCGATGACACGAGTGGCCTGGGAGATGATGCGCATCACCTCCATGGAGCCCAGCGCCACCATCATCTCGAAGGAGCGGGCATAGAGGAAGTCGCCGACCAGCACGCTGGGGGCATTGCCCCAGAGGGCGTTGGCGGTGGAGCGGCCGCGGCGCATCCCCGAGGCATCGACGACATCGTCGTGCAGCAGGGTGGAGGTGTGCAGGAATTCGATGGTCGCCGCCAGCAGCTGCAGATCGTGGTCGGCGCGCCCGAGCGCCTTGCCGGCCAGCAGGACCAGCAGCGGACGCAGGCGTTTGCCGCCCGCGGAGACGATGTAGTCGCCAATCTTCTCGACCAGCGGCACGCGCGAGGTCAGCTGCTGGCGGATGATGCCGTCTACGGCGGCGAAATCGTCCGTCACCACGCGATAGAAGGACTGGGATTGCTGCGTCATTGAGAGGTGTCCACTGGAGGTCCGGGCAATATTCAGGCGGCCGGATGGCGCATGACCGCCAGACTATGCCCTAGGGACCGGCACGAGTGCCATGCCCAGGGATTGCCATCGCGCTCCCGCGGCTCGCCGCTCCTGCCGATTCGGCTGGGCACCGGCCCGGCATGGCCGCTGAACGAGGTTGCGCGGCATGCTAGGGGTGGGGTGGGGGGCTGTCAAGGCGCGGGCGGACGGCTCTTGCCTCCTGGCCCGGGCTTGCGTAGAATCGCGGGCCCTGAACATTCCTAGGGTTGACCCCCTGTCTTACGCAATTGCGCGGCGGTCCTTCCGGTCCCGTGCAGCCATGCCGGTCGACGATACCTCCTATAAAGCACCGGGTGAGCAGGTTTAACGGAGATTTACCATGTCCTACGCAGTTATCGTTACCGGTGGCAAGCAATACAAGGTCGCCGAAGGCGAATACCTGAAGGTCGAGAAGCTCGACATCGCCACCGGTGAAACCGTCACCTTCGACCAGGTTCTGCTGGTTGGCAACGGTGACGACGTCAAGATCGGTCTGCCGGTCGTTGATGGTGCCAAAGTGACCGCCGAAGTGACCGCCCAGGGCCGTCACGACAAGGTCACCATCATCAAATTCCGTCGTCGTAAGCATCACATGAAGCGTCAGGGCCACCGTCAGTGGTTCACCGAAATCAAGATCACTGGCATCCAGGCCTGATCTCGCCTCTAACGGAGAATTGACTCATGGCACACAAAAAAGCGGGTGGTTCTACTCGTAACGGTCGCGATTCCGAAAGCAAACGCCTTGGCGTGAAGCTGTATGGCGGCCAGGTCGTCAAGGCCGGCAACATCATCGTGCGTCAGCGCGGCACCCAGTACCATGCCGGTTACGGCGTGGGCCTCGGTAAGGATCACACCCTGTTCGCGAAAGTGGACGGCGTGATCAAGTTCGACGTGAAGGGCGCCTTTGGCCGTCGTTACGTGAGCATCGTCGCCGCCGCCTAAGGCCCGTGACGAAAGAAAAGCCCTGTCTACCCGACGGGGCTTTTTCGTTTGTAGTTAAGCTATTTCCCTTGTAGTTAAGCTATTTCCTTGTTTGCAGCGGCCCGCGAGCGCGGGAGGTCCAGATGAAATTCGTCGATGAAGTATCCATACACGTAAAAGCGGGTGACGGCGGCAACGGCATGATGAGTTTCCGCCGGGAGAAATTCATCGAGAAGGGTGGCCCAAATGGCGGTGACGGTGGCGATGGCGGGTCGATCTGGCTTGAAGCCGACATCAACCTGAACACCCTGGTCGATTACCGTTACACCCCGACGTTTCACCGCGCAGAACGGTGAAAAGGGCGGGAGCACCGAGTGCACCGGCGCCAAGGGTGAAGACCTGGTGCTGCCGGTACCCGTGGGCACCACGGTGATCGATGCGGCGACCCAGGAGATCATCGGCGACCTGACCCAGCCCGGTCAGCGCATCAGGGTGGTCCAGGGCGGCTGGCACGGCCTCGGCAATACCCGTTTCAAATCCAGCACCAACCGTGCGCCGCGGCAGACCACGCCCGGCAAGCCCGGCGAAGAGCGTGATCTCAAGCTGGAGCTCAAGGTGCTGGCGGACATCGGCCTGCTCGGCCTGCCCAATGCCGGCAAGAGCACCTTCATCCGTGCGGTGTCGGCTGCCAAGCCCAAGGTGGCGGACTATCCCTTCACCACCCTGGTGCCGAATCTGGGTGTGGTCAGCGTGGGGCGCTTCAAGAGCTTCGTGGTCGCCGACATTCCGGGGCTGATCGAGGGTGCCTCCGAAGGCGCCGGTCTGGGGATCCGTTTCCTCAAGCACCTGGCGCGAACCCGCCTGCTGCTGCACCTTGTCGACATGGCACCGCTGGATGAGAGCGATCCGGCCGAGGCTGCCGAGACCATCATCAACGAGCTCACCAAGTTCAGCCCGGCGCTCGGCGAACGTGACCGCTGGCTGGTGCTGAACAAGGCCGACCAGTTGCTCGACGACGAGCGCGAAGAGCGCCTCAAGGCGGTGGTCGAGCACCTGGACTGGCAGGGTCCGGTCTTTGTCATCTCCGCGCTTGAGCGCGAAGGGACCGAGCAGCTCTGTCAGGCGATCATGCAGTATCTCGACGAGCGCACCCTGCGCCTTGCCGAGGATCCGGCCTATGCCGAAGCGCTGGAAGAACTCGATCAGCGCATCGAGGACGAGGCGCGGGCACGGCTGCAGGCGCTGGATGACCAGCGTGCCCTGCGTCGTTCCGGGGTCAAGGCGGTGGACGATGCCGATGACGACTTCGATGACGAAGACGACGGCGACGGTCCGGAAATCTTCTACGTACGGTAAGAAAGGAGCTTGCCCATGCGTGATCAGGTGTCTGGCGCCCAGCGCTGGGTGGTGAAGATCGGCAGTGCCCTGCTGACCGACGACGGTCGTTGTCTGGACGGTGGGGCCATGGCTGGTTGGGTCGAGCAGATGGTGGCCCTGCACCAGGCGGGCATCGAGCTGGTGCTGGTGTCCTCGGGTGCGGTGGCGGCTGGCATGAGCCGGCTCGGCTGGGCGCAGCGCCCGACCGCCATCAACGAGTTGCAGGCGGCCGCGGCGGTGGGGCAGATGGGGTTGGTGCAAGCCTGGGAATCCAGCTTTGCCGAGCACCAGGTGCAGACCGCGCAGATCCTGCTGACCCATGACGACCTGTCCGATCGCAAGCGCTATCTCAACGCCCGCAGTACCTTGCGGACGCTGGTGAGCCTGGGCGTGGTGCCGGTGATCAACGAAAACGATACCGTCGTGACCGACGAGATTCGTTTTGGCGACAACGACACCTTGGCGGCCCTGGTGGCCAACCTGGTCGAGGCCGATCTGCTGGTCATCCTCACCGATCGCGATGGCATGTTCGACGCCGATCCGCGCAACAACCCCGACGCCAGTCTTATCAGCGAGGCGCGTGCCGACGATCCGGCGCTGGATCTGGTCGCTGGCGGTACCGGCGGTGCCCTGGGGCGTGGCGGCATGCAGACCAAGCTGCGTGCTGCTCGTCTGGCGGCACGTTCCGGTGCCTATACCGTCATCGTCGGTGGGCGTATCCAGCAGGTGCTCAGTCGCCTGCAGCAGGGCGAGCAGCTGGGGACCCTGCTGTCACCCGAGCGCGGCCTGGTGGCGGCGCGCAAGCAGTGGCTGGCCGGGCATCTGCAGGTGCGTGGCACCCTGCGCCTGGATGCCGGTGCGGTGCAGGCCCTGGTAGGCGGTCATCGCAGTCTGTTGCCGGTGGGTGTACGGGAGCTGGAAGGCAGCTTCCGGCGTGGCGAGATGGTCGCCTGCGTTGGCCCGGATGGGCGCGAGGTGGCGCGTGGTCTGGTCAACTACAGTGCGACCGAGGCGCGGCGCATCCTGGGGCGGCCCTCGGATGCCATCGTCGTCGAGCTGGGCTACGTCTACGAGCCCGAACTGATCCACAGGGACAACCTGGTCCTGGTCTGACGATCGTCGAGCCTGGCGCCTCTGCGGGGGGGGGGGGGCGTTGGGCTCTTGAATCTCAGGCAATAAAAAACCGGCCTAGGCCGGTTTCTTGTTCGAACGCTTATCAGGCAGCGGCGGGGGTAGCCAGGGCCTTGATGTGAGCGTTCAGGCGGCTCTTGTGACGAGCGGCCTTGTTCTTGTCGATGATGCCCTTGTCGGCCATGCGGTCGATGACCGGGACGGCAGCAACGTAAGCGGACTTGGCTTTTTCCAGGTCCTTGGCTTCGATCGCCTTGACGACGTTCTTGATGTAGGTACGCACCATGGAGCGCAGGCTCGCATTGTGGCTGCGACGCTTCTCAGCCTGTTTGGCGCGTTTTTTGGCGGAGGGGGAGTTAGCCACCGTGGAGCTCCTTCGAAAAAGACTGTATTGGGTACAGAGCGAACTCTGTAGCAAGTACAGAGCTAAATTAAGGTCGCGAATCTTGACGTCCCTGGCGTCGGCTGTCAAGGCCGTCTGGATGGATATCCGGCTGGTCGCCGATGAAGGGCCTCGTTACACTCGATCGCTTATGCCCATCGCACGACTGCGCTCGCGCGCTTCCTTCGTCACGTCCCGCTGCGTTCACCGAGTCCTCTCCCAGCCATGAATCTGCTCAAGTCCCTGGCCGCCGTCAGCTCCATGACCATGCTGTCCCGCGTGCTGGGTTTCGTGCGCGACACCATCGTCGCCCGCACCTTTGGCGCCGGCATGGCCACCGATGCCTTCTTCGTCGCCTTCAAGCTGCCCAATCTCCTGCGCCGCATCTTCGCCGAGGGCGCCTTTTCCCAGGCCTTCGTACCCATCCTGGCCGAATACAAGGCCCAGCAGGGCGAGGAGGCCACCCGGACCTTCCTGGCCTATGTCAGCGGCCTGCTGACCCTGGTGCTGGCGGTGGTCACGGTGCTGGGCATGCTGGCCGCGCCCCTGGTGATCTGGATCACCGCGCCGGGCTTTGCCGATACCCCGGAGAAATTCGCCCTCACGTCCAGCCTGCTGCGGGTGACCTTTCCCTACATCCTGCTGATCTCCCTGGCCTCCCTGGCCGGCGCCGTGCTCAATACCTGGAACAGATTCAACGTGCCGGCCTTCGTGCCGACCCTGCTCAACATCAGCATGATCATCTTCGCGCTGTTCCTGACGCCCTATTTCGATCCGCCGATCATGGCGCTGGCCTGGGCGACACTGGTGGGTGGCCTGGCCCAGTTCCTCTATCAGCTGCCACACCTCAAGCGCATCGGCATGCTGGTGCTGCCGCGGCTGAATCTGCGCGACACCGGTGTCTGGCGGGTCATGAAGCAGATGGGGCCGGCGATCCTCGGGGTCTCGGTCAGTCAGATCTCGCTGATCATCAACACCATCTTCGCTTCTTTCCTGGCGGCCGGCTCGGTGTCCTGGATGTACTACGCCGATCGCCTGATGGAGTTGCCTTCGGGGGTGCTCGGCGTGGCGCTCGGGACCATCCTGCTGCCGGCGCTGTCACGTACCTACGCCAAGGCCGATCGCCAGGAGTATTCGCGACTGCTCGACTGGGGGCTGCGACTCTGCTTCCTGCTGGTGCTGCCCTGTTCCGCGGCCCTGGCGTTGCTGTCCGAGCCGCTGACCGTCTCGCTGTTCCAGTACGGTCGCTTCGATGCCCATGACGCCCTGATGACCCAGCGGGCGCTGGTCGCCTATGCCGTGGGACTGCTCGGCATCATCCTGGTCAAGGTGCTGGCGCCGGGCTTCTATGCCCAGCAGAACATCAAGACGCCGGTAAAGATCGCCATCTTCACCCTGGCGGTGACCCAGGTGCTCAACCTGATCCTGATCGGGCCGCTGCAGCACGTCGGCCTGGCCCTGGCCATAGGTCTGGCGGCCTGTCTCAACGCCGGCCTTTTATTCTGGCAGTTGCGCCGCCATAACCTGTTCATCCCCCAACCGGGCTGGACGGGCTTCCTGCTCCGGCTGCTGATCGCGGTGGCGGTGATGACCGCCGTCCTGTTCGGTCTGATGCAGCTGCTGCCCAGCTGGAGCGAGGGGCTGATGTGGCAGCGCCTGCTGCGTCTGGGCGGCCTGGTCGCCGCGGGGGTGCTGGCCTATTTCGCCAGTCTCTTCCTGCTCGGCTTCCGCGTGCGCGACTTCAATCGGCGCGCGGTGCTGTGATTGCACAAGGCCGGGTGTGCGCCTGTCCTCGCGGCGGGCATCCGGATATAATCGATTAATTTCTGAGCAATCCCTATCCATGCAGCTGTTTCGCGGTCTCCATCATCTCGACGCCTTTCCCAAGGGCTGCGTTGCCACCATTGGCAACTTCGACGGGGTTCACCTGGGGCACCAGGCCATCCTCGCGCGGCTGCGTGAGCGAGCGGCGGAGCTTGGGGTGCCCAGTTGCGTGGTGATCTTCGAACCGCAGCCCCGCGAATTCTTCCTGCCCGACATCGCGCCAGTGCGCCTGACCCGCCTGCGCGAGAAGCTGGAATGCTTCGCGCGCCTGGGCGTCGACAATGTGCTCTGCCTGAATTTCAATCGGCGGCTGCGCGAGTTGTCCGCCGAGGCCTTCGTCCAGCAGGTGCTGGTGGACGGCCTGGGGGTGAAGCACCTGGAGATCGGCGACGACTTCCGTTTCGGCTGCGATCGCGCCGGCGACTTCACCTACCTGAATCTGGCCGCCCGCGACCACGGCTTCACCCTGGAAGCCGCCACCACCGTCGAGCTGGATGGCCTGCGGGTGAGCAGTACCCTGATCCGCCAGGCCCTGGCCGACGGCGATCTGGCCCTGGCCGCGCGCATGTTGGGACGCCCCTACAGCCTCTCGGGCCGGGTATTGCACGGCCAGAAGCTGGCGCGTCAGCTGGGTTGGCCGACCGCCAATGTCCAGCTCAAGCGGCGCCGACCGCCGCTGCGCGGCGTCTATCTGGTCAGCAGCCTGATCGATGGGCAGGTGGTACCCGGTGTGGCCAACATTGGCCAGCGACCGACGGTGCAGGGCGATGGCCGTCCGCATCTGGAAATCCATCTGCTGGACTTTTCCGGCGACCTCTATGGTCGCCACCTCAGCGTGACCTTCGTGCAGAAGGTCCGCGACGAACAGAAATTCGCCTCTCTGGAGGCCCTCAAGGCGGCGATCGAAGCGGACGTCGCCACGGCCCGCGCCTACTGGCAGGGGCAACCGTCAACGAGCCTGGACTGACATGACCGATTACAAAGCGACGCTCAACCTGCCGGAAACGGCATTCCCGATGAAAGCCGGCCTGCCGCAGCGCGAGCCGGAAGCGCTCAAGCGCTGGCAGGACATCGACCTGTACGGGAAGCTGCGCGCCATCGGCAAGGGCCGTCCGACCTTCATCCTGCATGACGGTCCGCCCTATGCCAACGGCAGCATCCACATCGGTCATGCGCTGAACAAGATCCTCAAGGACATCATCACCCGCTCCAAGACCCTGGCCGGCTTCGATGCCCCCTATGTGCCGGGCTGGGACTGCCATGGCCTGCCCATCGAGCACAAGGTGGAAACCACCTTCGGCAAGAATCAGCCGGCGGACCTGACCCGCGAGCGCTGCCGCGCCTATGCCAGCGAGCAGATCGAAGAGCAGAAGGCCGGCTTCGTCCGCCTGGGCGTGTTGGGTGACTGGAGCAATCCCTACCTGACCATGAACTTCGCCAACGAGGCCGGCGAGATCCGCGCGCTGGGCGAACTGGTCCAGAAGGGCTTCGTCTTCAAGGGCCTCAAGCCGGTCAATTTCTGCTTCGACTGCGGCTCGGCGCTGGCCGAGGCCGAGGTGGAGTACCAGGACAAGAGGTCCGACGCCATCGACGTGGCCTTCCCGGTCGCCGATGCCGACAAGCTGGCGGCCGCCTTCGGCCTCGGCGCGCTGGCCAAGCCCACCGCCATCGTCATCTGGACCACCACCCCCTGGACCATCCCGGCCAACCAGGCGCTCAACGTGCATCCCGAATTCACCTATGCGCTGGTGGACGTCGGCGATCGCCTGCTGCTGCTGGCCGAGGAACTGGTGGAAAGCTGCCTGGCGCGCTACGGCCTGCAGGGCGAGGTGATCGCCACTGCCCCGGGTACCGCCTTGGAACTGATCAACTTCCGCCACCCGCTGTACGAGCGACTGTCGCCCATCTACCTGGCCGAGTACGTCGAGCTGGGCGCCGGGACCGGTGTGGTGCACTGTTCGCCCGCCTATGGCGAGGACGACTTCCGCATCTGCAAGCAATACGGCCTGAGCAACGACGACATCCTCAATCCGGTGCAGAGCAATGGCGTCTACGCCGAGTCGCTGCCGCTGTTTGGTGGCCAGTTCATCTGGAAGGCCAATCCGGCCATCGTCGCCACGCTGCAAGAGGCGGGCGCGCTGCTCAAGCACGAGGCGATCAATCACAGCTACATGCACTGCTGGCGCCACAAGACCCCGCTGATCTATCGCGCCACTGCCCAGTGGTTCGTCGGCATGGACAAGCAGCCCAACGAAGGCGCCACCCTGCGCGAGCGCTCCCTGGCGGCCATCGAGCAGACCCAGTTCGTCCCGGCCTGGGGCCAGGCGCGGCTGCACGGCATGATCGCCGGCCGTCCCGACTGGTGCATCTCGCGCCAGCGCAACTGGGGTGTGCCGATTCCCTTCTTCACTCACAAGGAAAGCGGCGAGCTGCATCCGCGCACTGTCGAATTGATGGAAGCCGTCGCCCAGCGCGTCGAGCGCGAGGGCATCGAAGCCTGGTTCAAGCTCGATCCCGCCGAACTGCTCGGCGAAGAAGCCGGCCAGTATGACAAGAGCCGCGACACCCTCGACGTCTGGTTCGATTCCGGCACCACCCACTGGCACGTGCTGCGTGGCTCCCATGCCGAGCTGGCCCATGACCAGGGTCCGGTGGCCGATCTCTACCTTGAGGGTTCCGACCAGCATCGCGGCTGGTTCCACTCCTCGCTGCTGACCGGTTGCGCCATCGACGGCCATGCCCCCTACAAGGAACTGCTGACCCACGGTTTCACCGTGGACGAACAGGGCCGCAAGCAGTCCAAGTCGCTGGGCAACGTGGTCGCTCCGCAAAAGGTCATCGACAGCCTGGGTGCCGACATCCTGCGCCTCTGGGTCGCCTCGACCGACTACACCGGCGAGATGGCGGTCTCCGACCAGATCCTGCAGCGCAGCGCCGACTCCTATCGTCGCATCCGCAACACCGCGCGCTTCCTGCTCTCCAACCTGTCCGGCTTCGATCCGGCGGTCAACCGGGTCGCCCCCGAGGACATGATCGACCTGGATCGCTGGGCCGTGGATCGCGCCCTGCTGCTGCAGCAGGAAATCGAGCAGGCCTACGCCGAGTACCGCTTCCTCAACGTCTACCAGAAGGTGCACAACTTCTGCGTGCAGGAGCTGGGCGGCTTCTACCTTGACATCATCAAGGACCGCCAGTACACCACCGGCGCCGACAGCCTGCCGCGGCGTTCCTGCCAGACCGCGCTGTATCTCATCGCCGAAGCCCTGGTGCGCTGGATCGCGCCCATCCTGTCCTTTACCGCCGACGAGATCTGGCAGTACCTGCCGGGCGAGCGTGAAGAGTCGGTGATGCTGACCACCTGGTACGACGGCCTCTTCGCCCTGCCCGAGGGTGCGACCCTGGATCGCGCCTACTGGGATCAGGTGATGGCGGTCAAGGCCGCGGTCAACAAGGAGCTGGAGAACCAGCGCGCCGCCAAGACCCTGGGTGGCAGCCTGCAGGCGGAGATCACCCTCTACGCCGACAGCGCCCTGCAGACCGTACTGGAGGCCCTGGGCAACGAACTCAGATTCGTGCTGATCTCGTCCCAGGCCGCTGTCCAGCCGCTGGAAAAGGCCCCGGAAGGCGCCGTGACCAGCGAACTGAGTGGACTCAAGCTGGTGGTGCGCAAGTCCGAGGCCCCCAAGTGCGCCCGTTGCTGGCATCACAGCCACAGCGTCGGCCAGGATGCCGCACACCCGGAGATCTGCGAGCGTTGCGTGACCAACGTCTACGGCGCAGGCGAGGTGCGTGAGCATGCGTGACGCCCAGCGTTTCGGTGCCTTGCCATGGTTGGCCCTGAGTGTGCTGGTGATCCTGCTGGATCAGCTGACCAAGCTTTACTTCCAGGCCAACCTGTCGCTTTACCAGCAGGTGACGGTGATTCCGGACATCCTCAGCTGGACCCTGGCCTACAACCCGGGCGCTGCCTTCAGCTTCCTGGCCGATCACTCCGGCTGGCAGCGCTGGTTCTTCGCCGGCATCGCGGCGGTGGTGAGCGTGGTCCTGGTGGTCTGGCTCAAGCGCCTGCGCAACGACACCTGGACCGCCATCGCCCTGGCCCTGATCCTTGGTGGCGCCCTGGGCAATCTCTATGACCGCCTGGTGCTGGGCCACGTCATCGACTTCATCCTGGTGCACTGGCGCCAGGAGTGGTACTACCCGGCTTTCAACCTGGCCGACAGCGCCATCACCGTCGGTGCCGTGATGCTGGCCCTGGACATGTTCCGCAAGAAGAAGCCCGAGGAAGCCCATGGCTGAAATCACCATCGGCCCGGATACCCGGGTCACCCTGCATTTCGCCATCAAGCTGCAGAACGGCGACGTGGTGGACAGCACCTTCGACAAGGCGCCGGCCACCTTCACCGTTGGCGACGGCAATCTGCTGCCCGGTTTCGAGCAGGCGTTGTTCGGCCTGGAAGCTGGTACCAAGACCAGCCTGACCATTCCACCGGAGCGCGGCTTCGGCCAGCCCAACGACGGCAACCTGCAGACCATGGCCCGGGACGGCTTCAGTGACATGGAGCTGTCGCCCGGACTGCTGATCATCTTCGGCGACGCCGCCGGTGGCGAGATGCCTGGCGTGGTCAAGAGCTACGACGACGAGCAGGTGATCATCGACTTCAACCACCCGCTGGCCGGCCGTGTGCTGACCTTCGACGTGGACATCCTGGCCATCGAGCCTGCCGTCTCCCACTGATCTACCGCCGCCCGTGAAGCGGGCAGAGGAGCCTATGCAGATCAAGCTCGCCAATCCCCGCGGCTTCTGCGCCGGCGTGGACCGCGCCATCGACATCGTCGATCGGGCGCTGGACGTTTTCGGTCCGCCCATCTATGTGCGTCACGAAGTGGTGCACAACAAGTTCGTGGTCGACAACCTGCGCGCCCGGGGCGCCGTCTTCGTCGAAGACGTGGCCGACGTACCGGACGATGTCATTCTCATCTTCAGCGCCCATGGCGTCTCCCAGGCTGTGCGCCGCGAGGCCGCCGAGCGTGGCCTCAAGGTGTTCGACGCCACCTGCCCGCTGGTGACCAAGGTGCACATGGAAGTCGCGCGCTACAGCCGCGACGGCCAGGAATGCATCCTCATTGGCCACGCCGGGCATCCGGAAGTGGAGGGCACCATGGGCCAGTACGACGACCGTGCCGGCGGTGCCATCTACCTGGTGGAAGACGAGGAGGACGTGGCAAGGCTCGAGGTGCGCAATCCCGAAGCCCTGTTCTATGTCTCCCAGACCACCCTGTCGATGGACGACACCCGCATTGTGATCGACGCCCTGCGCGCCAAGTTTCCCCACATCAACGGCCCGCGCAAGAACGACATCTGCTACGCCACCACCAACCGCCAGGACGCGGTAAAGACACTGGCGCTGGAAAGCGACGTAGTGCTGGTAGTGGGCAGCCCCAGCAGCTCCAACTCCAACCGTCTGCGCGAACTAGCCGAACGTCTGGGCACTCCGGCCTACCTCATCGACGGCGCCGAAGACCTGCAGCAGAGCTGGTTCGAAGGCGTGCAGCGCATCGGCGTCACCGCCGGCGCCTCAGCCCCCGAGGTCCTGGTACGCGGCGTCATCGACCAGCTGCAGAGCTGGGGCGCCACCGGCGAGATCGAGCTGGAAGGCGAGCCGGAACACATCACCTTCACCCTGCCGCGAGAGCTCAGGGTAAAGGCGGTATAGGACGTAGCTGGCGCCTTAGCGGCGCCAGCAGTCGGCGGTAGTGGCGCCGGTGCCGCTTTGGCCCTTCAAGCCGGCATTGTCGAGCGTCAAGTTGCCGCAGCGATCGCCGGCCATAGGGCCGCTTGCACGAGGTGCCGCCTGAAGGGTGTAGCCAGTAGCCGTCACCGCACTCAGGCTCAAATCATAAACGGGCCGCCCTCCATCCTTGGGAGCGGTAGTGAACGGCAGGCTGGGTGCCGTACCGGCCGCATCTGTGGTGTAGCGTCCCAGGCGGGTATAGTTTCGCTCCATAAACTGTGCCAACTCCATGAGTGAGGCCTGGGCATCAGCCCTGTTGGCCCTGCGTATGTGCTCCTGATACGACGGATAGGCGATGGCGGCCAGGATGCCGACGATGGCCACTACGATCATAAGTTCAATGAGCGTGAAGCCAGTCTGTCTGGGTAGATGTGGCCACTTATTGGATGCAGGCATAATCAGTTCCTGATTTCTCGCCAAGAGACTCGCCCTGATGTCCTCGTTCCTTTAGGAATAACAAGACGGTTGCCCTGGCTGTCATAAAGCACGTCTGTAGATGAAGGAGTACCATCCGCCAAGGTATCCCTATTCAATATGGTAGGTGTTTTGAGAATACCGCCATTGATATCTATCATGCCGGAGTCAGGTATGTTTCCTCCGAGCAAGGTGTCGTTGTCGCTATCGTTCAGTTGATTGTCTTGGTTCAGGTCGAAATAGGTGTATTTCAGCGAACCGCCATTTAACGGATTGATTGCCATGGTCCAGCTGGTGCCGCCGCCGGTGCACGGGTCGCTTGAAGGCGTCAGTGTCGTGAATACCAATGCACCACCGTGCAGTCTACTCGACGAAACCACTCTTTCTCCGGTCAAAGTACCCGGCCCGCCATTTGCGCTCTTCCACACCAGGTCCAAGAACCAGCCGGCTTGGTTTGAGGTAAGGTCGAAGGTGCTGACACGACGTCCTTTTCTTGTGCCAACCGTTCGCTCGTTGAGGATCTTCTGCTCAAGCAGCTGACTTCTGGTAACCGTCTGGCCGCGATCAACGATCCCGTAGAAGGTTTCCATGCGCGGCGTACCAGTCAGGTTGTTGTCGCCTATCTGAAAGTAGCTACCGGTCCCGAACAGGATGATGGCTTTGCCATCGGTATTCAGGGCCGCGCTGAGAGGAGCGGTGATGGGTTGTCTGGCAGCGTTACTAGCGTTGCCGGCAGTCGCAATGAACATAGGGGCACTAGGCGTTTGCCAGGCCGTGCTATCCGTGCTGGAAACGTCGAAACGCCACAGATTCCCGGCCGTATCTCCTACATAGAAATAGTCAGTGATGCGATCATTATTCAGATCTATCGCCAGCGGCTCGCCCAGGCCGCCCGTGGTGGTAAGGGTAAAGGTCTTGAGTACATCGCCATTGCTGGCATCAAGAATCCATACCTTGCCTGAAGTCACGGCGTTATCGCTAAAGCCGCTGGTGACGATGACGCCGAATTTGCCATTGGGTAGGGCGACGATGGCCGGCTTTTGAATGGGATAGCGCATGTCTGGAGAGGAAAACTCCCAGAGCGCTGCTTGATTCGTCATAGCTCCAGGATTCGTGACATCCAAGGCAAAGACTCCATTGCCACCGGCCCCTGTGGTGCCTACGATCAGAGTATGCCAACTGTTGCCGAAGTAGACGTCAGAAGTCGCTGGAGAGCCATCCACGAAGTATCTATGACTGTAGTTGCTTTGGGTCAGCCGGTAGAGGTTGCCCATCACTGCCTGAGGCACATAGGCAAAAAGTTCGGTTCCGCCCGAGCTGGTAAGGCTGGCATCAAAGCCATGCAACATGCCATCGTTGGCGCCGACGACGATCAAAGGTGCGCGGTTCTTATAGGCTGTGCCTTGGCGGAAAGCGATGTATTGATCGCCGCCAAGGGCGCTAGGCAGCAGGTTATAGCCGTAGTCTGGCTGACCTACATACAGCGGGTCGGAATTGACGATATCGCCTAGGCGGCTAGCACGCTTACGCAAGGGATTGGAGGCGGCGGTTTCCTCGCTGCGGTTGCCCTGCAGATAGGCCAATCGACGTTTGCCCTCATCCTCACTGGCTTGACTGCCGTCGGTATTGCGACGCAGCGCGGTCTGCCCCTCCGCTTTGATGCCATCCCAGTCGAAGTTCTGGCGATCCGTCGATACCAGGTTGGTACCCGTGAAAGGCCCCATGGTGAATATCTTGCGCGTAGACCAGGACTGGGCATCCAGCTTGGCCGCAGCGCTCCAGAGGCTGGTGGCAGACAGGGTGCCGTCGGTATTGAAGGTCTTTGCAATCAGATCCCCGCTCCAGTAACGGGCACTGAAGTTCGCTTGGTAGAAAGCTGTGCCGGTTTCCAGAGAGCCACTGTTTGCGCCCAGAGAGGTGCTGGTGTTACTGGTTTCGCTGGCGATTTTAGCAAAGGCGTTCTTCAGACTGGTAGTCATGGCTTGAGCGTCGCTGGCCACGAAGAAGTTGTCCGGACGTTTGTCTCCTGTCGGCAGGGTTTCGCCGTTGGTTGTCCAAAGGTTTTCGGTGATGCTGGCCTGAGTGGTCGTGGTTGCATAGGGTTGAAAATTACTGGGTACTACGAAGCCACCATATTTGGCTGCAAGCCAATATTGGTTCTGACTTTTTCCAGCGAGCGTCTGGTTTTCTCGAACGTCCATCCAGTAGGTGGATATCGTTTGATTGCCGGCCAAGTCCGAGCGCTGATCTTGGGTATGGGCATCGTAGGCAAGGCCGGCAATATAGGCCGAGTTCCCACGGCCGGTAAAGGGCGTGTTGATGGTGATATTTTCCAGCGAGGCAACTTTCTGGGTGGCGGTTTGTACATTCACCGTGGTGTCTGCTGTCACCTCGGGGGGCTTGGCGGGTTCGCCACCTGAGGAAGTGTCGCCTCCTGGGAGATTCTTGTCTTGCCAGGTATTGGTATCACCGATACCGAGAATCACGTTTTTCTGGCAAGAGTAGGTGATGGGGTCTTGCCAGCTGGTAACAACTGGGAAGCCATCGGCTTGAGCATAACGATTGGTCGCGTTCCCGGTGAGATTGCTATAAGAGGCCACGTTGCCTTGATTCTTGAAATAGCGGATGGCTGTGTAATAGAGCTCGCTGACCGGGTCTAAACTTTTCAAATTTCGATAGTTTTTCTGGGCGTCATAGGGCATTGAGCCGAATTTATTCAGGTAATTGATGACGCCACTGTTGGTGATGCCTGTAGTGCCCGGTGTGTCGCTGGCTTCGGTAGGTGAAGGATTGATACTTTGAACACCAGTGGTCGCGTCCCACTCCGTCCTGGAGTTGCTGCTCTGGTCAGGATTTACCGGGCCGATGAATGCCTGGTTGGCTCTGAGTACGCCGCCATCGCGAAGCTGATCGGAATCGTTGAGATAACTGAATACTGAGTAGCGTAGTCGATCTGAATACTGTTGTAGCAAGCCTTCGGGCTTGTAGTTGGTGTCCGAGTAACGCTTACAGTTAGTTTCAATGCCTACCGCCGGATTACAGACCCGTACCTGAACGCGCACGCGATAGACGCTGTTGGTATAAAGGGCAATGCCTCCGGGGTAGTAGTCTCTGCGAAGATTGTTGCCATCCCATTGACGCGTATTGCTTGGGTCCAGATCAACCCAGACCTCAGGCCAGTTGTTGCCATAACCATAGTTCGCGGAACCGCCGCCGCCAATACGGTCGTTCCAGTTGGAAAACAGCATGTCGAAACCCTGACCTTCCAACCGAACGTAGAGGTTGTCCCAAGTAGCTGCGAAAGGCGTTGCGCCGGCGATTTCGGACGGAGGTATAACCCCTTGATCAGTGTTAAGGCGATTGCCAGCGCTGTTCTGCCCGTCATGTCGGGCTTTTTGAAGCACCGTAAGGGTTGCGGTATCCCTGACGCGAGCACCACCTGTCAGGGCGCTGCGAAACGGATCGATGGTAGGTGTCGCGGCCCAGTTGAGAAAGTTACCGCTCCACTGCTTGGCGCCCGTGCATTTACGGCCGGTAGCGGCGCTTTGAGGCTGAAACCAACTGTTATCCAAGTTGGTACCGCCTTGACCGGTTGCATTCGCGTAACTGTATACGTAGCACTTATTGGAGTCGAAATAGCCGCTGTAGGTGTTGGCTGAGCTATAGCTGCCAAGGTTGGCTACGGAAAGTACCGTCGGCCACTCTACTGACGGTACCAGCGCGAGACTACCGGGTATGTCACCACCGGTTACCAGAGGCGATTGCGAAACGGTCGCCTGGGCTAATGGCGCTATGGCAAGACAAGCCAGCAGGCCAGAAGTGCTAAGGCGGCTGAAAGGTGCAGTAGATCGGCGCATGGAAATCTCCGGGCCTAACGCCTGATGTAAAGGGTACTGATTTCTACGCTGGAACTGGCTGCAGAGCTGGCGGACTGACCGTTGCTAGAGAGGGACAAGTCTTGAGCTGCACCCTGACCCTTGCTAAGGATACGGACGACGCTGGTCGTGATGGGTTTGCTGCTACCTATATCCCCTCCAGCAGTTCGCAGGGTGACCCCGGGCAGCGGCACGATGCTGTAGATGGTCGACTGCAGTTCTGGCGGAGTGATCGTTACGGACCGTGGCACCATCATGTTCTGCAGCGTAGCGAGACTGGCGTTCATTACCCACGTCTCGGCGACTCGTTGGCCCATCTCGGCAGCCTGGAAGGCTCGGCTTTCGTCACGCAGATTTCCGGCCATGCGCTCCTCAAGGGTCGTGCCACGCATGCTGCCAAGGGCTAGCAAGGTCAAGAGCAGTAGCATCACCAGGGTGACGATCAGTATCGCGCCGCGCTGTGCCGAGGGAAGCTGATTCATGGCAGGTGATTTCGGATGCTGACGGTAAGAGTGAAGACCTGGCCAATGCGGCCATCGGCGATGGTTAGCGGATCGACACCCTGGACCGGAGGATCATTGAAGACCACCTGTTGATTGGGCGTGACGGCATTGCGCTCGCGACTCACGGCCAGCAGGCGGATGCGTGCCGAGACTACGCTTTGCCAATCTGTAATATCGCTAGCGTCTTTATAGATACCGGTACCCGAGGTGCTGAGGCTGCCATTAGTGGTTGCTGTGGCATAACGGATCTGGAGCCGCTGGATACCACTGACCAGTTCTTCCGCTGGTTGATTGAGGCCGTCGTAGACCCTGCGCCAGAGTGAAGGGACACCGGTATCAGGATTGTTCTGCAGGTAATACACCACGCTTTGATAAAGCAACAGCTGAGCCATGTCACTACTAGTGCTGGGACTGGTGCTGCTACTGGTGTTCTTGGCGATGGTGGTGCCGTAGTCGTGTGGGGCGAAGGTCCTGCCATTGGGTAGGGATACACGATTGTCGTTGACCGCGCTCTGATTGGCGAACAGATGGCAGCTCAATGGGTCGCTGATGACCAGCAGACGATTCTGAGGTAGGCCGGCGGAGGTCGAGATCTGGGTTGCCGTGGCGCCAGTCAGCAAGACACCGGCAGGTGTCACCGCATGTGCAAGAAAGACTACATCGGTGTCAGGCGTGCGTGCATCGAAGGTTGGCTTGAACCAAGGGGGCGTTCTGTTCGGGGCTTGGTTATTGACATCACTCGTGGTACTCCAGCCCTGTATACCCGTAGTCAAGACATAGCGGATATCGTCCGTGCCATCCTCCTGTTGGGTGAGGGTGGTCGGCAGCAAACTGGTGAGAGCTGTCAGGCATCCCCCTCGATAACCCGCGTTCCGCAGGTCGAAGGACAGAAATTCCAAGGCGAAGCGTCCTGACTCCTGCACTTGCGACAGCGCCGAATTGGTCTGGTAGGTACGTTTGGAGGATAGGAACAGCTGCAGTACGCCGCCCATCAATAGCAGCCCAAGTAGCAGGGCTATCATCAACTCTATGATGGAAAGGCCGCCTTGCCGCTTGGCTGAGATGGGCCTCATAGCTGCGTCCTGTAGGTGAAGAGCTCGAAGCTGCTGTTGCTAGTGGCAGGGCTGCTGCAACTGTCGCTTGTCGGCGCCACCGCCTGAGCCGATTTGATGGCAGCGCGGCGATCATTCCAGCAGATGGTGACGATGACTGCGTTGCTGTTATCCAGGCTAAGGCTGCCTGTGCCTTGGGGAAGGCTAAGAGCCAAGGCATTTAGCCAGCCATTTACGTCTTGCTGGGCCGCTGAACCCGAAAGCGCGTTGTCGCTTTTTGAGGTCGGAAAACTCACTGAATAGCTGCTCCGGTTGGCCAGCGCTGCAACTCGATTCGCGCGCATGCGATCCACGATGTCATTGGCCAGAATGGTGGCCTGGGAACGATAGTAGGCGCCCTGGTTGCTCTGCACGCTCACTGTCTGCAAACCGGCCAGACCCAGCAAGCCGATAGCCAGGATGAGCATGGCGACCAATACCTCGATCAGGGTGGCGCCCTTTTGCCATCCGTACCCGCTCATGGGCAGCCACCTGCGTTGACCGTGGCATTACCGGTTGCGCTGATCTGGATGGTACGGCTGCACGTGGGCGCCGTAGTAATCGTAAATGTTGCCTGAGCGCCACTGAGGCCATTGCTTTGATAGGTAATGCCTGTGCTAGGACCCGTGAGAGTGCCACCACTGATAGGTTCCCAGGTTCGTAACACGATGGTGCCTTGCATCAGGCGCCAGCCGGATGACCAGTCCGCGCCGTCTACGCAAACGTTGCTACCTGCGGTGCTGCGACAGAGCACGACATTGGTCCGCCGCTTTAGAGCTTCGGACCGCGCGAGTTGCAGGGTGCCCAGCAACTCGTTGCTTAACACAGCCGCACGATTGCTTTGCAGTATTCGGGTAAAGGATGGCGCAGCAATGCTGATCACGATCGCCAGAATGGCGATCGCTACCATGGTTTCGATCAGGGTAAAGCCGTACTGGGTACGCATCGTCTTTTTCGCCAGGCTGTAAGGCCAAGCATGGGGGATCATGCGTGGCTGGGCCAGCGTACGGCGGATATCCGGTCAAAACGGCAAGGTATTTGGTCAGTGCTTTCAGGCACAGCGATCAGTGGTACGAAGATTCGTCACTTCGATCCGTCCGGCCTTGTTCAGGACCAGTCGTGCGCGCGGCTCGGTGCCCTGGCAGAGGATGAAGCTGCCGTTCAGGGCGTTGGTCACACCGCTGTTCAAAAACGTCAGATGAGGTAGCGTACGGAAATTGTTCCAGCGCCAGTGCAGGCCGTCGGGGAGCTGACTGGTCAGCAGGGTGGGCTCCTCGGCTGACTGAAGGCCGTCGCGATCCCAGTCGCGGAAGACCCGCGTGGTGACCGACCAGAGATTCGAGCTGTCGCAGTCGCCTGCCGGTGCATGACAGATGGACACGCTGCCAGAACCGTTGATGGCAGCCGCCCGGGCGAAGTTGACCGTCTCCCTGAGTTGTTGAATGGCGAGCTGCTGACGATTGCGCTGCAGCATTCCACCGAAGGCGGGAATGGCGAGGGAAGCGACGATGCTCAGCACGCTGAGGCAGATCAGGGATTCGAAGAGGCTGAAGCCTCGCGCGATGCGATAGGTCATGTTGACGTCCTTGTGGGTAGGCGGCCTTCCTGGCCGCGCTAGCCGTTTTGCGCCAAGACGGCGGAACAGTCAATTGCAGGATGTAGAGGTGTGACGTGAGCTTTGATGTAGCGGTGGTCGGGGCGGGTGCGCTAGGGCTGATGTCGGCCTATTGCCTGTCCTTGAGCGGTCGGCGGGTGGTGGTGGTCGAGCGTGGCGAGCCGGGGCGGGAGGCGTCCTGGGCTGGCGGCGGGATCGTTTCGCCGCTGTATCCCTGGCGTTATCAGCCGGCGGTGACGGCGCTGGCGCACTGGTCGCAGGATTTCTATCCGGTGCTGGGGGAGCGCTTGCGACAGGAAACGGGGGTAGACCCCGAGGTCGAAGTGACCGGGTTGTACTGGCTCGATCTGGAGGACGAAGCCGAGGCGCTGGACTGGGCGCGGCGCAATGTGCGGCCGCTGGCGGCGGTGTCGGTCGAGGAAGTACGGCAGCGGGTCCCGGTGCTGGGGCCAGGCTATGAGCGAGCGGTCTTCATGGCGGGGGTGGCCAATGTGCGCAATCCCCGGCTGGTGCGCGCCCTGCGTGAAGCCCTGCTGCGCATGCCGAATGTGACGCTGGTGAGCGAGTCGCCGGTGACCGGCTTCCTGCGCCAGGGCGAGCGCGTGGTGGGCGTGCAGACCGCGCGCGAGGCCATCCATGCCGAGTCCGTCGTGGTGTGCGCGGGGGCCTGGAGCGGGGAATTGCTGCAGAGTCTGGGGCTGGCGGTACCGGTGCGGCCGGTGAAGGGGCAGATGCTGCTGTATCGCCAGCCGGTGGGCTTTCTGACCAGCATGGTGCTGGCCAAGGGGCGCTACGCCATTCCGCGGCGCGATGGTCATATCCTCATCGGCAGCACCCTGGAGCATGCCGAATTCGACAAGACGCCGACCGCCGAGGCGCTGACCAGTCTGCAGGCGTCGGCTGCCGAGTTGCTGCCGGCGCTGGCCGGCCAGGCGCCGGTGGCGCACTGGGCGGGACTGCGGCCGGGATCGCCGGATGGCGTGCCCTTCATCGGGCCGGTGCCGGAGCTGCCCGGGCTGTGGCTCAACTGCGGGCACTATCGCAACGGCCTGGTGCTGGCGCCGGCGTCCTGCCAGTTGTTGACCGATCTGCTCACCGAACGCACGCCGATCATCGATCCGGCGCCCTATGCGCCAGGCGCGCGGCTGGCGGCGGGCTGATCAGTCGATGCCGAGCTTCTTCAGTCGGTAGCGCATCGACCGGAAGGAGAGGCCCAGGCGCTCTGCGGCGGCGGTGCGATTCCAGCGGGTCTCTTCGAGCGCCTGCATGATCAGCTGGCGCTCGATGGACTCCAGGTGGTCTTCCAGATTGGCGATGTTGGCCAGGCTGGCTTCGCCGGTGGCGGTGGCCGCTGGCGCATCGGCCAGGCGCAGATCGGCCGGGCGGATGACGTCGCCTTCGCAGAGGGTGTAGGCCCGCTCCAGCATGTTTTCCAGTTCCCGCACGTTGCCGGGGAATCTGTAGCTCTTGAGCTTGGCCAGGGCATCGTCGCCCAGCGTGGCCGCGGCCAGACCGGAATCGCGTGCCAGACGTTCGAGCATGTGGCTGGCCAAGGCGCCGATGTCTTCGCGACGTTCGCGCAGAGCCGGCACCTGCAGTTCGATGACGTTGAGGCGGTAGTAGAGATCCTGGCGGAAGGTCCCGGCGGCGACCTCGGCGGCGAGATCCCGGTGGGTGGCGCTGAGAATGCGCACGTCCAGGCTGATCTCCTGCTGGCTGCCTACCGGGCGCACGGCCTTTTCCTGGATGGCGCGCAGGAGCTTGACCTGCATCGGCAGTGGCAGGTCGGCCACCTCGTCGAGAAACAGGGTGCCGCCCTGGGCGGCCTGGAACAGGCCCTGCTTGTCTTCGATGGCGCCGGTGAAGCTGCCCTTGCGATGGCCGAAGAATTCGCTTTCCACCAGTTCCGAAGGGATGGCGCCGCAGTTGACCGGGACGAAGGGGCGGCCCGCGCGCGGGCCCTGCTCATGGATCAGTCGTGCCACCCGCTCCTTGCCGCTGCCCGATTCCCCGCTGATATAGACCGGCGCCTGGCTGCGCGCCAGCTTGGCGATCTGGCCCCGCAGGGCGCGCATGGGCGGCGATTCGCCAAGCAGCTGGGTTTCGCTGGCGCCGGTCACTGCCGGGGCAGGCCCGGACAGCCGCAGGGCGGTGCCCACCAGCTCGCGCAGGCGCGGCAGGTCGACCGGCTTGGTGAGGTAGTCGAACGCACCGGCCTTGAGGGCCTGGACCGCGGTTTCCAGACTGCCGAAGGCGGTGATCATGGCGACCGGCAATTGCGGAAAGCGTTGCTGGATGAACTGGATCAGATCCAGTCCCGAGCCGTCGGGCAGGCGCATGTCGGTCAGGCAGAGGTCGAAGCTTTCCCGTTCGAGGACGGCCCGGGCGTCGGCGATGTTCTTGGCGCTGGCGGTGTCGAGTTTCATCCGCCCCAGGGTGATCTCCAGGAGTTCGCGGATATCGGGTTCATCGTCGACAATCAGGACTTTCTGTCGGGCCATGCTCAGCTCATTGTGCGGGGATGGGCGAAGGTGATGCGAAAACAGCTGCCATTCGCCAAGGGATGATAGCCAAGTCTGGCCTGGTTGCTCTCGCAAAGCTCGCGGGAGATGTACAGGCCCAGCCCGGTCCCCTTGTTTTCGGTGGTGAAGAAGGGCTCGAACAGGTGGTCGAGCTGCTCGGCGGCGACGCCGGCTCCGTCGTCGACCACCTCGAGGATGGGCAGGTCGCTTTCCGGATCGCGGTAGGTGCTGAGCCAGACCTGACCGATGCCATTCTTCTGGCAGCTGTAGCGCAGGCCGTTCTGCACCAGGTTGGTCAGGATCTGGCCCAGCTGGTGAGGATCCATGTGCGTCTGCAGGGTGCCAGGCTCGGTCTTGACGTGCAGCGTCTGGCCGGCGGGCAGGGTAGGGCGCAGCTCCCCGGCGAAACGGTGCGCCCAGTAGCGCAGGTCGATCAGCTGGGGGGCGGCCTGCTGGCGGCGTGACAGCTGCAGGACGTTTTCCACCACCCGGTTCATCCGCCGCGACTGGTCCTGGATGATCTGCGCCAGGCGCCGATCCGGCGTGGCCAGTTCTTCGGATTCCTGCAGCAGTTGCGCGGCGTGACTGATGGCGCCCAGCGGATTGCGGATCTCGTGGGCGATGCCGGCGGTGAGACGGCCGAGGGAGGCGAGCTTGAGTTGCTGGGCTTGCTGGGCGATGCGTGAGACGTCTTCGAGAAAGGTCAGCACCCGCTCACCCTCGCCCTGCTGCAGGCGGGCGAAGCTGGGTTGCAACAGGGGGCCGTTGGCATAGGCGCGCCAGGGCGCGGGCCGGATACTGGGATTGCGCTCCCATTCCTCGAGGCGCTGGGCGAGACCCAGGGCCAGGGGAGCGATGGTGTCCTCGTCGTCCACCCCCAGCAGGCGGCGGGCTGCCGGATTCACCAGCAGCACCTGGTATTCGGCATCGAATACCAGGATACCGGTCCGCATGCGTTCGAGGATCAGCGCGTTGAGGGCTTCCAATTCGGCCACGGCGGTGGCGCGGGTTTCGGCCAGGGCCTGGCTGTCCAACAGGCGCCGGACCAGGCCTTGCACCAGCAGCGCCGTGGCGAAGCAGAGGGTGCCCAGGCCCGCTGCCTGCACATAGCCACTGCCACTGTCGCCGCGGCGCAGGTCGAGATAGCCGGTCGCTAGCAGCAGGGCGATGGCGGCCAGGGCGGCGATCAGCAGGCCGCGGCGGCCACGGATCAGGACGTTGGACACCCCGACGGTCACCACCAGCAGACTGCCCATGCCGCTGGCGATGCCGCCGGCCAGGAAGAACAGGCCGCCCAGGGCGAGGATGTCGATCAGCGCCAGGGTAAAGGCGCGGCCACGCAACAACCGTTGGCCGACCGCCAGCACGGCGTTGATGGCGAGGTAGGCCCAGCTGGCCTGGCGGAACAGCTGGCCGTCGACGGTGCGCAGCCAGTGCTGATCCAGGTCGCTGGAAATCAGCACCACCAGCGCCAGGCCGATGACGATGCGATAGAGATGATAGAGCCGCAGGACCGCGTCGGCTCTCAGGGTGCCTGGATCAGTCGCGGCGCTCATGCTGCAACCGGCGGTGTTCGGCGCTGCAATACCAGCGCTGGCCTTCGCCATCGGCCAGGGCTCTTGCCTGGGGCACATGCACGCCGCAATGGGCACAGCGCACCATGGCATTGGGCGGCAGCGTGGGTGCCTTGGCGGGGGGCGTCTGCGTCTTGCCGCGCCACCAGCGTCTGATCATCCAGAACAGCGCGCCCAGGAGGACGAGCCACAACAGCAGGCGAAGCAGACCCATGGCGATCTCGCAGCGTGAAGGAGGGTGGAGTTTAGCAGGGCTGCCGCAGCCGGTGAGCCCTGCATGGCATCGATTGTCCCGCTTCGCTGCATGCGGGAAAATGCGCCGATCAATCGGGCAAGGAAGAGTGCATGAGTCAGCTGCTGAACGTCGTGATGGCGCAAGTGAACCTCAAGGTCGGCGACATCCACGGCAATGTGGATCGGATCATCGCCGCGGCCCAGGAGGCTCGGGATGACTTGTGCGGCGATCTCATCGTCTTCCCGGAATTGTCGCTGTGCGGCTATCCCCCGGAGGACCTGCTGCTGCGCTCGAGCATGCAGCGCCGCATCGAGCAGGCCTTGCAGCGGATCCGCCAGGAGATTGCCGGTATCCATGTGCTGGTGGGTTTTCCCTGGCTGGAGGAAGGACGGCGCTACAACGCCTGCGCGGTCTATCGCGATGGCGCCGAGTTGGCCTTCTATCGCAAGCAGCAATTGCCCAACTACCGGGTGTTCGACGAGAAGCGCTATTTCGAGCCGGGCGACAGTGCCGCGGTGTTCGATTACCAGGGCGTGCCCATCGGCGTCACCATCTGCGAGGACATCTGGTTCGCCGAGCCCATGGCCAAGGCACGCGCGGCCGGGGCGCGGCTGATGCTCAACCTCAATGCCTCGCCCTTCCACGGCGGCAAGCAGTCCGAGCGCGAGGCGGTGGTGGGCGAACGTGCCCGCGAAGGCAACATGCCGGTGGTCTACGTCAACCAGGTGGGTGGTCAGGACGAACTGGTGTTCGACGGCCATTCCTTCGTGGTCGATGCCCGGGGGCAGGTCAGCCAGCGCGCGCCGGCCTTCTTCGAGGGGCTCTATCCGGTCATCTTCGATGAGGCTCTGCAACCGCAGCCGGCCGTGCTCACTCCCGTCGCCTCGCTGGAGGCCAGCGTCTATGACGCCCTGGTGCTCGGGGTGCGCGACTACGTGCGCAAGAACGGCTTCAGGGGCGTGGTACTGGGACTGTCCGGTGGTATCGATTCGGCCCTGGTGCTGGCGGTTGCCGCGGATGCGCTGGGCGCGGAGCAGGTGGAGGCGGTGATGATGCCCTACCACTACACCGCCCAGATCAGTCTGGAAGACGCCGAAGCCGAGGCGCGAACCCTGGGGGTGCGCTACAGCGTGCTGCCCATCGCGCCCATGGTCGAGGCCTTCCAGGAGACCCTGGCCAGCGAGTTCGCCGGGCTCGGACGGGATACCACCGAGGAAAATCTGCAGGCGCGTTGCCGCGGGACCCTGCTGATGGCGATTTCCAACAAGAAGGGCTATCTGGTGCTCACCACCGGCAACAAGAGCGAGATGGCCG
This sequence comes from Pseudomonas sp. SORGH_AS_0199, assembly GCF_031453735.1. NCBI lineage: Bacteria > Pseudomonadati > Pseudomonadota > Gammaproteobacteria > Pseudomonadales > Pseudomonadaceae > Pseudomonas > Pseudomonas sp. SORGH_AS_0199. The sequence continues at coordinate 4,625,212 of NZ_JAVJAE010000001.1, read as the reverse complement.
TCGGTTACGCCACCCTCTATGGTGACATGGCCGGCGGCTTCGACGTGCTCAAGGATGTGCCCAAGACCCTGGTGTTCCGCCTGTGCGAGTATCGCAATCGCGCTGGCGAGGTGATTCCGCAGCGGGTGATCGACCGGCCGCCGTCGGCCGAGCTGTCGCCCGACCAGAAGGACGAGGACTCGCTGCCGCCCTATCCGGTGCTCGACGAGATCCTGCGCCTGTATGTCGAGCAGGATCTCTCGGCGGTGGATATCGTCGCCGCCGGCTTCGACGAGGAAACGGTGCGCAGGGTGCTGCGCCTGGTGGATCTCAACGAATACAAGCGGCGCCAGGCGGCGGTGGGCGCCCGGGTCACCCAGCGCGGTTTCGGGCGTGACCGGCGCTACCCCATCACCTCGGGCTGGCGCATTGGCGACTAGGTCACCGGTTCCGGCGCAATAAAAAAGGGGAAGCCACCGGCTTCCCCTTTTCACGTCCGACGCGGAATCAGTCGAACAGACCAAAGGTCAGGCGGCTGAGCCAGGAACGCTTGGCCGGCGCCGGCGTCGCGCCACCGGCCTTCTCGGCCTCGGCCGGGTCGACGATGCGCAGCTCGGGCGCCAGGTTGTCACGCTCTTCCTGGTACTTGCGCTGGATGTCCTGACTGGCGCGGGTCTCGCCGGGCGGCAGTGGATCGCTCGGGCGATCGATCAGGCCCAGGGTCGCACGGGTCAGCCAGGAGCGCTGCTGATCCTTGTCGTCCGGCTCGCGCAGCTGGAATTCGCCATCCTTGAGGCTGACGTTGTCCGGGTAGTTGAGCTTGAGGGTTTCCAGGCTGGTGGCCGCCAGGTCGTTGAGGCCCAGGTGCTTGTAGGCTTCGGTCATGATCGCCAGGCCGTCACCCACGGACGGGGTGCCCTGGAAGTTCTCGACCACGTAGCGACCGCGGTTGGCGGCGGCCACATAGGCCTTGCGGGTCAGGTAGTAGTGGCCGACGTGCACGTCGTAGGCCGCCAGCAGGTTGCGCAGGTAGACCATGCGCGCCTTGGCGTCCGGGGCGTAACGGCTGTTGGGGAAGCGGCTGGTAAACTGGGCGAAGTCGTTGAAGGAATCGCGCGCCGCGCCCGGATCACGCTTGGTCATGTCCAGCGGCAGGAAGCGCGCCAGTAGGCCGCGATCCTGTTCGAAGGAGGACACGCCCTTCATGTAGTAGGCGTAGTCGACGTTGGGGTGCTGCGGATGCAGGCGGATGAAGCGATCCGCCGCCGTGCGCGCCGCTTCCGGCTCGCCGTTCTTGTAGTTGGCGTAGATCAGCTCGAGCTGGGCCTGTTCGGCATAGCGACCGAAGGGATACCGCGACTCCAGGGCCTTCAGCTTGCTGATGGCATCCGTGTAGCTGCTGTTGGAGATATCGCGCTGAGCCTGGGTATAGAGCTCGCCCTCCGGCAGATTTTCCGGAACCTCGGGCGCTTTCGAGGAGCAGGCGGCGGTGAGGACTAGGCTGGTGACCAGCAGCAGGTGCTTCAATTGCATGGCGGCTTGGATTCCCCGAAACGGTCGGCGGTGCAGGGATGAGCGCGGAGAGCACTCACCTAGCCTGTGACGGGGCCGGAACCGTCCTGTTATGATGATCGACCCGGAATGCCGGGGCAAAAAAGTCGCCGTATTTAACCACAGGGTCGGGCCGATTCCAAAAGCCCCGCCATTGCCCGCGCAGATCCATGTCCGAATCCATCGTTCTCAATGCCGAAGTCCCCTACGAACTGGGTGGTCAGCGCCTCGATCAGGTCGCTGCCCAGCTGTTCGCCGAACACTCCCGCTCGCGTCTCGCCGCCTGGATCAAGGACGGCAGCCTGACCGTCGACGGCGCCGTGTTGCGCCCGCGCGACACCGTCCATGGTGGCGCCCAGCTGGCGCTGCGAGCCGAACGCGAGGCCCAGGGCGAATGGGTGGCCCAGGACATCGAGCTGGACATCGTCTACGAAGACGATCACCTGCTGGTGCTCGACAAGCCGGCCGGGCTGGTGGTGCATCCGGCCGCCGGCCATGCCGATGGCACCCTGCTCAACGCCCTGCTGCACCACGTGCCCGGCTTGGAGAGCGTGCCGCGTGCCGGCATCGTCCATCGCCTGGACAAGGACACCACCGGACTCATGGTGGTGGCCAAGACCCTGGAAGCCCATACCCATCTGGTCGCCCAGTTGCAGGCACGCTCGGTGAGCCGCATCTATGAAGCCGTCGTCGCCGGGGTGATCGTCGCCGGCGGCACGGTCAATGCGCCCATCGGTCGTCATTCCCAGCGTCGCCAGCAGATGGCGGTGATCGCCGGCGGCAAGCCCGCTGTCAGTCACTACCGCGTGCTGGAGCGCTTCCGCGCCTATACCCATACCCGGGTCAAGCTGGAAACCGGGCGCACCCACCAGATCCGTGTGCACATGACCCACGTCGGTTTTCCGCTGGTGGGCGATCCGGTCTATGGCGGGCGCTTCAAGATCCCGCCGGCGACCAATCCGACCCTGATCAAGACCCTGCGCGAATTTCCGCGCCAGGCGCTGCATGCGCGCTTCCTCGAACTGGATCATCCGGTGACCGGCGAGCGCCTGCGCTGGGAATCGCCGCTGCCCGAGGATTTTGTCTGGCTGCTGGATTTGCTGCGCCAGGACCGGGAATCCTTCGAATGATCGGCGCCGACTGGCTGCGGCCGGACTGGCCGGCGCCGGTCGGCGTCCAGGCCTGCGTCACCACCCGTTTGGGTGGGGTCAGTCAGTCGCCTTTCGCCAGCTTCAACCTCGGTAATCACGTCGGTGACGATCCGGCGGCGGTTGCCGAGAATCGTCGACGCCTGGACGAAGCCCTGGGGTGTCAGCCGGCCTGGCTCGAACAGGTCCATGGTACCGCTGTCGTCGAAGCCGATCCTATGCAGGTGCTGCGTGCCGATGCGGCCTGGACGGCCACGCCCGGTGTCGCGGTGAGCATGATGACCGCCGATTGCCTGCCGGCGCTGTTCTGCCGGCGTGACGGCTCTCGCGTCGCGGCGGCCCATGCCGGCTGGCGCGGTCTGGCGGGTGGCGTGCTGGAAGCTGCCGCGGCCAGTCTGGAGGTGGCCCCCGCCGAGGTACTGGTCTGGCTGGGCCCGGCCATAGGTCCGGCCAGCTTCGAGGTCGGTGCCGAGGTGCGTGAGGCCTTTGTCGCCCAGCAGGGCGACGCCGAGCGCTGCTTCGTGGCCAGGGGCGGAGACAAGTACCTGGGCGATCTCTATGCCCTGGCTCGTCTGCGTCTCGCCGCTCAGGGCATCACGGCGGTCTATGGTGGCGGCTTCGATACCTTCGCCGATGACCAGCGTTTCTTTTCCTATCGGCGCGCCGCCCGTACCGGGCGCTTCGCCAGCCTGATCTGGATCAAGCCCTAGGTCTTTTTTTGGGATGTCAAGCCTCTCTGGCTTGAATCGTTACGCATCGCCCCTATCTAAAGGTCATTCCCGCGGGTAATCGAAAGCGCCTTACTGTCGCGCTGTCCCGCGTTTCAGATAGGACCTTGCCCATGCGTATAGACCGTTTCACCAGCAAGCTGCAGCTCGCCCTGTCGGATGCCCAGTCCCTGGCCGTCGGCCACGACCATCCGGCCATCGAGCCGTTGCACCTGTTCTCTGCCCTGCTCGAGCAGCAGGGCGGTTCCATTTCCCCACTGCTGCGGCAGGTCGGCTTCGACCTCGCCAGCCTGCGCAAGACCCTTGCCGAAGAGCTGGACAAGCTGCCCAAGATCCAGAATCCCAACGGCGATGTGAATCTTTCCCAGGATCTGGCGCGCCTGCTCAATCAGGCCGATCGCCTGGCCCAGCAGAAGGGTGACCAGTTCATCTCCAGCGAGCTGGTGCTGCTCGCCGCCATGGACGAGAACACCCGCCTCGGCAAGTTGCTGCTGGGGCAGGGCGTCTCGCGCAAGGCGCTGGAGAACGCCATCAACAACCTGCGCGGCGGCGAGGCGGTCAACGACGCCAATGCCGAGGACAGCCGCAAGGCCTTGGACAAGTTCACCGTCGATCTCACCAAGCGTGCCGAGGACGGCAAGCTCGACCCGGTGATCGGCCGGGATGACGAGATCCGCCGCACCATCCAGGTCCTGCAGCGCCGCACCAAGAACAACCCGGTGCTGATCGGCGAACCCGGCGTCGGCAAGACCGCCATCGCCGAGGGCCTTGCCCAGCGCATCATCAATGGTGAAGTACCCGACGGCCTCAAGGACAAGCGCCTGCTGGCGCTGGACATGGGTGCCCTGATCGCCGGCGCCAAGTTCCGCGGTGAATTCGAGGAGCGCCTCAAGAGCGTGCTCAACGAACTGAGCAAGCAGGAAGGCCGCATCATCCTGTTCATCGACGAACTGCACACCATGGTCGGCGCCGGCAAGGCCGAGGGCGCCATGGATGCTGGCAACATGCTCAAGCCGGCCCTGGCCCGTGGTGAGCTGCATTGCGTCGGTGCCACCACCCTCGACGAGTACCGCCAGTACATCGAGAAGGACGCGGCCCTGGAGCGACGCTTCCAGAAGGTGCTGGTGGACGAGCCGAGCGAAGAGGACACCATCGCCATCCTGCGGGGCCTCAAGGAGCGCTACGAGGTGCACCACAAGGTGGCCATCACCGACGGCGCCATCATCGCCGCGGCCAAGCTGTCCCATCGCTACATCACCGACCGCCAGTTGCCGGACAAGGCCATCGACCTGATCGACGAGGCCGCCAGCCGCATCCGCATGGAGATCGACTCCAAGCCGGAGGCCCTGGATCGCCTCGATCGCCGGCTGATCCAGCTCAAGGTGGAACGTCAGGCGCTGAAGAAGGAAGAAGACGAGGCCGCGCGCAAGCGTCTGGAAAAACTCGACGAAGACATTGCCCGCCTCGAACAGGAATACGCCGACCTGGAGGAAATCTGGAAAGCCGAAAAGGCCGAGGTCCAGGATTCCGCCCAGTTGCAGCAGCGCATCGAGCAGGCGCGTACCGAGCTGGAGGCGGCCCGGCGCAAGGGTGACCTCAATCGCATGGCCGAGCTGCAGTACGGCACCATTCCTGACCTGGAGCGCAGTCTGCAGATGGTCGACCAGCACGAGAAGCCGGCCAACCAGCTCTTGCGCAACAAGGTCACCGAAGACGAGATCGCCGAGGTGGTCTCCAAGTGGACCGGCATTCCGGTCAGCAAGATGCTCGAAGGCGAGCGCGACAAGCTGCTGCGCATGGAAGAGGCCCTGCACAACCGGGTGATCGGCCAGGACGAGGCGGTCACCGCCGTGGCCAACGCCGTGCGTCGCTCGCGGGCCGGGTTGTCGGACCCCAACAAGCCCAGCGGTTCCTTCCTCTTCCTCGGCCCGACCGGGGTGGGCAAGACCGAGCTGTGCAAGTCGTTGGCGGAATTCCTCTTTGATACCGAAGACGCCATGGTGCGCATCGACATGTCCGAGTTCATGGAGAAGCACTCCGTGGCTCGCCTGATCGGTGCACCGCCCGGCTACGTCGGCTACGAGGAGGGCGGCTACCTGACCGAGGCCGTACGGCGCAAACCCTATTCGGTGGTCCTGCTCGACGAGGTGGAAAAGGCTCATCCGGATGTGTTCAACATCCTCCTGCAGGTGCTGGACGACGGTCGCCTGACCGACAGCCAGGGACGTACCGTGGACTTCCGCAATGCGGTGATCGTCATGACCTCGAACCTGGGCTCGGCGCAGATCCAGGAGCTGGTGGGCGATCCCGATGCCCAGCGCGCGGCGGTGATGGATGCGGTGGCGGGGCATTTCCGGCCCGAGTTCGTCAACCGTATCGACGAGGTGGTGGTATTCGAGCCCCTGGGGCGCGAGCAGATCGCCGGTATCGCCGAGATCCAGCTGCAGCAACTGGGTCAGCGCCTGGCCGAGCGCGATCTGCACCTGGAGCTGACGCCGGAGGCCTTGGACAAGCTGGTCGCGGTGGGTTACGACCCGGTCTATGGGGCGCGTCCGCTAAAGCGGGCGATCCAGCGCTGGATCGAGAACCCGCTGGCCCAGCGCATCCTGTCCGGTGCCTTCGCGCCGAACAGCCGGATCCAGGGTCGACTGGAGGGCGACGAGATCGTCTTCGCCTAGGAAATGGCCGGGCGATCCCAGGGTCGCCCGGCGTTTCCGATAAATTTGTGAAAAAACAGCAGGCTAGGTGTTGACGTCTGTTTCTACTTCCGTAAAATGGCGCACCTCACTTACGGCAAAGCTCGAAAGGCACTGACGTAAGAGGGGTTGGAAGAGAGAAATTCCGCGATAGCTCAGTCGGTAGAGCAAATGACTGTTAATCATTGGGTCCCTGGTTCGAGTCCAGGTCGCGGAGCCACTTCCATTCTCGGGGTATAGCGCAGCCCGGTAGCGCGCCTGCTTTGGGAGCAGGATGTCGGGAGTTCGAATCCCCCTACCCCGACCATATTTGGGTCGTTAGCTCAGTTGGTAGAGCAGTTGGCTTTTAACCAATTGGTCGCAGGTTCGAATCCTGCACGACCCACCATTTTTACCAGAAACCCTCCGTCAGGAGGGTTTTTGCGTTTCTGGGACATTATTTTCTCAGCGCCAGGCTGAGCGTCATCCCGAAATCTTTCTGCTTCCCGTATTCCGCCTTGCCATCCTCGGCTCATCACGCTGTGCTCTATTTCGCTCATCTCCGGTGAACACCTTTATCCGGGTAGCTTTCCTCGCAAATAGAAGCGATAGCCGGTCATAGCGGCTGCCTGAGCCCTTACTACTATCAGGTGAAGTAACGAGCTTTCAGGCGGTGGGAATGCAGTCGAAACGCCTCTCGGGTTTCACGCTCATCGAGGTCCTGATCGTCATCGTGCTGCTGGGCATCGTCACGGCGCTAGCGGCGCCTGGCTTCGCGAACCTGGTGCAAAGCAACCGCGTCCAGGCGGCAGCCGGGGAGTTGCAGCGCGCGCTCTATTACGCGCGCAGTGAAGCCATGAGCCGGGGAGTGAACGTCGTGATCACCACCGAGCCGGAAGATACCAATGGCTGGATGGGCGCGCTGAAAATCACCACAGCCAAGACCGTGGTGCTGCCCAATGCCGAAGTCCTGCGGCAATACAGTGGCGGGCTGGGAAATGGCGTCAACGGGACGGGTTTCATCGGCGGTGCTCCCCTTACCAGTCTGACTTTCCAGCCCAATGGCAGTCTGAAACTCAGCGGCGAAGCCACCATTCGCGTCTGCGCCACCAATGCGCTCACCCAGGGCAAGCAATTCACCCTAAACCAGGGTGGGGTGCTGACGGTAATCGACTACACGCCTAACCGTGCCAGCGCCGTGGGGTGCACCTAGATGAAGCGCCGCAAAGGTGGGTTCAGCATGATCGAGGTGCTGGTCAGTCTGGTGATCATCTGCATCGGCGTGCTGGGCATGGTCGCCCTGCAGACCCGCAGCGTAGCGCTTTCCCAAGACTCCGTGCAGCGCAGCAACGCCATGGTGCTGGCCAACGAGCTGCTTGAACTGATGCGCAGCAACCGCGACCAGGTGGTGGCCAGTGACAAGGTCAAGATCGACGGGGCCTACATCAAGCAGCCCGGCACCAACTTTCGCACCAAGGCGCTCGATGCCGGCAAGACCTGTTTGACCCGGGATCGCTCTGCGGGTGGCGAAACGGTGGCGGGGCAGGATCTGGGTTGCTGGTTGAATCAGGCAAAGGCGCTGCTACCCGTGACGGACGCCTTGATCGCCAGCAGTTTCGCAGTGTGTCCAGCGTCCAAGGTACCTCTCTTGCCAGCAAGTCCCACGGATCCAGGGATACCGCTGACTGTCTGCGAAAACACCGCACGAGCAACGGTGATGGTAGTAATCGCCTGGCAAGACGTTAGTAATGATCAACTGAATTGCCCAGCTGGTATCTGTTACTACGCTCTACGCTCGGAGTTATGACATGAGCATTAGACTTTTTGCGCGTAGCCGGCACCAGGGCTTTTCACTCATCGAAATGATGATCGCCCTGACCGTGGGCACCTTTCTGGTGCTGGGCGTTTCGCAGATCTATATCAACAACAAGCGTAGCTTTCTCTTCCAGCAGGGCCAGACCGGCAATCGCAACAACGCCCAGCTGATCTTCCAGGTACTCGATCGGCAACTCGCGCGCACCGGCTTCCGCGCCGACATCCGCTATCAGGGCAATTTGGAGGCAGCCTTTCCCAGGGTTGACTCCAAGGAAGATCCAGTCGATGGCATCAAATGCCCTGTCTTTGACCCTGGCGTCACCATTGGCGCGACTACGGACAGCGTCGAGGCGCCTACCGGGGTATGCATTCGCTATCAGGGGGCGTTGGACGGCAAGGACTTGGATTGCCTGGGCAATGTCATTCCCCGGGTGAATCTCAACACCGGCGGTAATGTCCTGATAAAGCTGCGATATATGGCAAGCGACATTCCAGGCGATGGCACTCTGAGATGCACGGTCTGGAGCGAGCGAGATGGCACTCTAACCCCAAAAGGTAGCGAGGTGCTGGTGCAGGGGTTGCAGGACTTTCGCTGGTCCATTCCACCCAAGGCGGATGCGCCCGCGGTGCGTTATGCGGCGCTACTCAACACCCGCGAGGCGCTACCCAGTGACGTGGCCAGCAATGCGGCTGCCAACTGGCAAACCCTTACCGGACTGCAGATCGCGGACGCCAGTCGACCTATGCAGATCCTGCAGAGCACCGTCACCCTCAGGAATCTCGCGCTATGATTTCCGTCAGTGTCAGTCAGCGCGGTGCGACCTTGCTGATCGCCCTGGTAATGTTATTACTGCTGTCGCTGCTGGCCGCCTCCAGCATGCGTCAGACCTTGCTGCAGGCCCGCAGCGGCGGCGCCGCCCTGGAAAACACCCAGGCCTTCAATGCCGCGGAGGCCGCCCTGCGCGAGGGGGAGCGGCGGTTGATGGCCCTCAGCCAGGAGCCAGCCTTTACCGCCTTCAGCGCAGGTTTCGCTAGCTGCCTGGATAGCGTGCCTACCTTGAACGAGGCGTTCGCCGAAACTCCTAGCGGTGACCTCTGCATCTTGACCAAGGCCAGCGATCTCAATAATAGCGCCCTGACCCAGACCTGGGCTGTCGCGGCGCTGCAGTCGAATCAGGATGATCCCCTGGCGCCTACGGCTCGTACGGTCGCCTATCGCGGCTCAGATGGCAGCGCTTCCTTCGCCCAGACACCCCGTTGGGTAGTGACGGCCATCGGCAGCAGCTCGGTCGATGTCTCGGCGCCAGTCACCAATCTGTTTCGGGTGACGGCCGTGGCTCAAGACAGGGGCAGGCGCTTCCCGGTGATACTGCAAAGCGTCGTCTTGCTGGAGGTGCCATGAGTCGAGTCGTACTGGGGGTCGTCGCTCTGATGGCTGTGGTGGGTGTAGACCGCGTCCAGGCCACGGCTTTGAATCTCAGTCAGCAGCCCCTGTTCCTTACCAACAGCGTGGGCCCCAATCTGTTCGTGACCCTGGATAACTCCACCAGCATGCAGATGGCGGTGGTGCCGGATGCGTCCAATACCGATGCCATCCGCCCGACGCGGCGTGCCAAGTCTGCAGCCTTTAACAGCCTCTACTACAACCCGGCAATCACTTATCCCGCGCCCTATACCGTGAGCTACAGCGATACGAGTGGCTTGACCCGTACGCGCCTTACTACCAGCTTCACTAGTGCCTACGTTAATGGCTATCGCCCCGGCTTGGGCAGCGTCAATCTGGCCACCGATTACCGGGTAAGTTGGAGTTACAACCCTAATCTGATCACCACCGATCCCAATGTGGCCCGGGGCAACGCATACGGCAATCCAGGGTTGCAGAACAATAGTCCGAGCATGTTGGCCGAAAATCCTTCCCAGGATTTTTTCAGTAGCGGCACCTACCGTGGCACCAGTTCGACCTATGGCACCCTCACGCTGCTCAACATTCTGCTGGGGGCTGGCTTTACCGAGAGCGTCAATGGTGCCCAGGTCAGTATCAGCGATGCTTCTTTGCTGCAGCGCTTGCTGACCGGGGCGGCGCTTAATGGTAGTTGTAGCGCGAGCATCGCCAATACGCCGGCTGTTACCTACAGCAACGTTACCTGTACTCGCAACGTGAACTATGGGCTGCTCGGGGTAATTTCTTCAGTCAACTATACGGTCACGGCCAACACCAATGTCTCTGCTGCCATTACCGGCGCACAGGCCTATTACTATCTCTACGATACGACGCTTAGTACCTGTCTTCCCGCCGCCCTGCAGTCCGATGGCTGCTACCGGCGGGTACTGGTCAGCCCCGCATCCGGTCCCAATGGCACGGACGAGCGACAGAACTTCGCCAACTGGTATTCCTTCTATCGCAGCCGTGCCTTGGCTGCCCAAACGGCGACCAATCTGGCCTTGGCAGATGCTTCGGAAAATATTCGGCTCGGTTGGCAGGCGCTGGGTACCAACGACAGCTGCATCCTGGTGACGGCCAATGCCAACTGTCGCGGCATAGGCAACTCGAGTCCAGCGGCCTACGACAATCGCCTGCGGCCCTTCACTGGCGCGCACCGGGCGGCTTTCTTCACCTGGCTGGGCGATGTCTACTACAACCAGAGCACGCCCCTGCTCCAGGCGGTTGCCCGGGTCGGCGAACTACTTAAGACCACGGGCAGTGAAAGTCCCTATGCCTCTCAGCCAGGTAGTAGCGAAGCACCAGTCTATGGATGTCGTGCCAGCTACAGTCTGGTGGTGACCGATGGTATCTGGAACTCTGCGCTGAATTCCGGCAACGTCGACGGTACCGCCGCAACCCTCCCGGACGGCCAGCAGTACTCCCTCCAGGCGCCGTTCCAGGACGGTACACCCAGCACTCTTGCAGATCTGGCCTTTCTCTACTGGCGTACCGATGCCCAGCCCAACCTGGACAACAAGGTGTCTCCCTACAATACGGTCAGCACCGGCGAGATCCAGGGCGCCCGAACGCTGCCCCCTTACTGGAATCCGCGTAACGATCCGGCGACCTGGCAGCATCTCACCGGCTTCTACGTCGGCATCGGGCTGAGCAGTGCCCTGGTCAATCCGGCCTGGGGTGGCGATACCTTCTCTGGTGGCTATGCAGGATTGACAGCAGGCACCACGGCCTGGCCAGTGGCCGGGGCGGACAACTCGGTCAATCAGAACAACGTCTATGATCTCTGGCACGCCGCGATCAACTCGCGGGGTGAGTTCTTTAGCGCCGAGAACGCCAGCGACCTGATCACTTCCCTTGGCAAGGTCGTCACGCGCATTACCCAGTCCACCAGCGTCGGGGCTAGCCAGACCGTTTCTCCTACCCGAGTAGGAAACACCACTGCGCTTTTTTCCTATGTCCCATCCTTTTCCAGTACCGACTGGAGCGGGGACGTCATCAAGTACCAGCGCACCGCCGCCACCCGGACTCGGATATGGAGCGCCGCTCAGCAGCTAAATACCCGTTTCCCCCCTGGCAACACCGCCTTTGCGACCCGCAAGATCTACATGGCCAAGGGCGGCGTCCGGGCCGATTTTACCTGGGAGAATCTGACTGCCGATCAACAACTCGTGCTTAATAGGACCTCGAGCGGCGCCACTGACACCTACGGCAGTCGCCGGGTGGATTATCTGCGCGGGGATCGCAGCCTGGAAACGCCCGGAGCCAAGCCGTCCTTGCGCCCGCGTAGCCAGATCCTCGGTGACATCGTGAATTCCTCACCGGTGGTGGTGGCCGCTCCCAACAGTCCCATCGCCCTGATGAACGCGATGGTAGGCAACAATACCTACGCGACCTTCCGCGCTTCCAATGCGTCCCGGGCACGACGCATCTATGTAGGGGCCAACGACGGCATGCTGCATGCTTTCGATGACCAGGGGCAGGAAGTCTTTGCCTTCGTCCCCAGCGCCGTCATGGCCAATCTCCCGCGGCTGACTGAGCGCAGTTACAACGGTGGTGGCCATCAGTCCTACGTTGACAACACGCCGGTGGTGGGGGACGTCTATTTCGACAGCGCCTGGCATACTGTGTTGATCGGCACGCTGCGTGGAGGGGGGCGGGGTATCTTCGCCCTGGACATCACCAATCCCGACGCGCCGAAATTGCTCTGGGAAAAATCAGCTGCGGATGCCGACTACAAGAACCTGGGCTTCACCTATGGTCAGCCCGTGATTACTCGGCTGCACACGGGAAGCTGGGGCGTGGTAGTCAGTAACGGCTACAACAGTGATCAAGACAACGCGGTGCTGTACGTGATGAACGTGGCTAATGGCAGCCTGGTGAAGGCCTTGCCTGTCAGTGACGGCCAGGCCACTCCCAACGGTCTGAGTTCGCCCTTCGTCGCCGATGTCGATGGCGACTTAGTCGGCGACTATGCGTACGCAGGTGATCTGCGGGGCAATCTCTGGCGCTTCGACTTGATCGGTAGCTCGCTAACCACTTCTGCCTTGCCAAATGAATTGCGGGTGGCCTTCGGCAATCGCCCGCTGTACACCGCCGAGGCTAGCAGTGTCGCACGCGGTCTCACCAATTTGGCACAGCCAATCACCGCAAGTCCTTTGGTGATCGCCCATCCCAGTGGAACAGGGCATCTGGTGATCTTTGGCACCGGCAAGTACCTCGAAGCCAACGATGCCATCGCCAATCCCGGCAAGGCCATGACCCTCTATGGCATCTGGGATCGCCAGACCGACGGCTCGGCAGCTGGCAGTACCCCAGCGCTGACCACTGCCAATCTGCAGCAACAGACCCTGGGCAACGAGCAGCGCATCAGTTACACCAGCTCTGCCGGATCCAGCGTCAGCAGCACGGCGAATACAGTCTCGATGACTTCGGTGAGCTATGACTCCATCACCGCTGTTAATGGCAAGCAGGGTTGGTACCTCAATCTGCCGCTGAATGGCGAGCTGGTGGTCAACGAGCCTCAGCTGTTCAGAGGCACGCTGTTGATGAGTTCACTGATACCCAGTACTGACATCTGTACCAGCGGGGTCACTACTTATCTCTATGCCTTAAACCCCTACACGGGTGGCAACAATAGCGGTCTGTTTGATCTGGGTTCAGATACGGTTTATGGACGTATTCAGCTGGATGGTTTGCTAGGGGGTATCGTGCCGTTTCTCTACAGAAACGAAGGTAGCAGTATAGGTGGGACCTACGCAGACCTTTCCACATATGGATCTTCCTGCGTCGGTACTGAGTGTGGTGATAAGTCTTTGTTTATACCGCCCCAACCCAGCCGCCGTCAGACCTGGCGCGTCATCACCAACCAGGACTAGTGGAGGTGCTTTCACCCAGGCATGAAAAAGCCCGGCACCAGGCCGGGCTTTTTCATGGAGCGGGGCGTCTCAGCGCGCGTAGGTTACCAGCACGTCACCCGGGATCTGGAAGTCCACCGACATCATGACGCTCAGGGCGGTGATGGCGATGATGGAGAACCCGAACAGCTTGCGTGCCCATTGCACGTCGTTCTCGGCCTGATAGCCCATGAAGGCCAGGCGCAGCCACCAGGCGCCGATAACGGCGGCCACTGCCAGATAGACGTAGCCGGCATAGCCGAGCACGGTCAGCAGCAGGGTGGCGGCCATGAAGGCCACGGTGTACCAGACGATGTGACGCTTGGTCACCGCGATACCCTTGGCTACCGGCAGTACCGGAATCGAGGCCGCGGTGTAGTCCTTGAGACGGAAGATGGCGATGGCATAGGAGTGCGGCATCTGCCAGAGGCAGAAGATCAGCAGCAGTACCGCAGCGCCACTGTCGAACTGGCCGCTGGCGGCGCAGTAGCCGATCACCGGCGGTGCGGCACCGGACAGGCTGCCGACCAGGGTGCCGTATACCGAGGTGCGCTTCAGCCAGAGGCTGTAGAGCCCTACATACACCACGAAACCCATCACCGCGAAGGCGGTGGCGACCAGATTGGTCGCCCCGTACAGCAGCCCCACCCCGGCCAGGCCGAGGAGGGTGGCATAGGCCAGCGCCACCTTCGAGGAGATCGTGCCCTGGACCAGGGCGCGATTGCAGGTTCTTTCCATCTTCTGATCGATGTCCCTATCGATCACGTTGTTGAACACGCAGCCGGAAGCAATGACCAACGACACCCCGATCGCCGTCGCCAGCAGCAACAGCGGGTCGATGCTCCCTTTGGACGCCAGGAAGAACCCGCCGGCAACCGAGATCAGGTTGCCGAAGATGATGCCCGGCTTCGTCACGAGAAGGTACTTCTTGATCATCACGTCGGCCCGGTTCAGTGGATCATCATGTTGTTGTGCATGTGGTACATGATCCACAGGGATCCCACGACCACGATACCGACGATGACCACGGTGAAACCAAAGGAGATCACGTTCCAACGCTGCTCTTCGGAGGTGTTCAGGTGCAGGAAGAAGTACAGGTGCACCAGCAGCTGTACCACCGCCATGATCACCACGATCGCCAGGGTCGCGCCCTTGGAGAAGGTGGGGAACATCACCAGGCCGAAGGGAATGACCGTCAGGATGACCGACAGGATGAAGCCGACCATGTAGCTCTTGAAAGTGCCATGGCTCTCGGCGGTATGCCCGTGGGCGTTATGATCGTGCGCCATTACAGAACCCCCATCAGATAGACGATGGTGAAGACGAAGATCCAGATGATGTCCAGGAAGTGCCAGAACAGGCTCAGGCACGACAGGCGGGTCACGTTGGTGGTGGTCAGGCCCTTGGAAGCGACCTGCAGCATCAGCACGATCATCCAGATCAGACCCGAGCTCACGTGCAGACCGTGGGTACCGACCAGCGCGAAGAACGACGACAGGAAGGCACTGCGATCCGGACCGTAGCCCTCTTCGATCAGGTGATGGAACTCATAGACTTCCATGCCGATGAAGCCGGCACCAAACAGCCAGGTGACCGCCAGCCAGCCCAGAACGCCACCCTTGCTGCCATGGTGCTGAGCAATCATGGCGAAGCCATAGGTGATACTGGAGAACAGCAGCAGGAAGGTTTCGACCAGGACGAACGACAGTTCGAAGATGTCCTTCTGGGAGGGGCCATCGGCATGGGCACCGCTCAGGACTGCATAGGTCGCAAACAGCGTCCCGAACAGAATGCAGTCGGTCATCAGGTAGGACCAGAAGCCGAACGTCTTCATCGATCCGGCGTCGTGGTGCCCATGCTCCTCGGCATGGGCGACTTCGTTATGCATAACTTGATTCGCCATTGGATTAGGCCTGCTTGAATTTCGCCAGGGACTGAATGCGCGCGGTTTCGATTCGCGCCACTTCTTCCGCCGGTACGTAGTAGTCGACATCGTCGTCGTAGCTGCGGACGACCGCACTGACGATGCAACCCACGAAGCTGGCGATGGCCAGCCACCAGATGTGCCAGATCAGGGCGAAGCCGAGGATCAGGGCGAAGAAGCTGATCACGATGCCGGCAGCGGTGTTGCGCGGCATGTGGATCTTCTTGTAGTCCGCATCCTTCTTCTCGGTGATGCCTTTTTCCTTCATGCCCCAGTAGGCGTCGATGTCGTGCACTTCCGGCACTTCAGCGAAGTTGTAGAAGGGCGGCGGCGACGAGGTCGACCATTCCAGGGTACGGCCATCCCACGGATCGCCCGTCACGTCCACGTTTTCCGGCAGATTGCGGTCGCGGATACTGACGTAGAACATCCACAGCTGGCTGAGGATGCCCAGGGCGATGATGCCGGCGCCAATGGCGGCGGTCACCAGGAAGGGGTGCCAGTCAGGGTTGTCGTAGTGGTTCAGACGACGGGTCATGCCCATGAAGCCCAGCATGTACAGCGGCATGAAGGCGACATAGAAACCGATCAGCCAGCACCAGAAGGCCTGCTTGTTCAGCTTCTCGTTCAGCTTGAAGCCGAACACCTTCGGGAACCAGTAGATCATGCCGGCGAAGTAGCCGAACACGGCGCCGCCGATGATCACGTTGTGGAAGTGGGCGATCAGGAACAGGCTGTTGTGCAGCACGAAGTCCGCACCCGGTACCGCCAGCAGTACGCCGGTCATGCCGCCGATGCTGAAGGTCACGATGAAGCCCAGGGTCCAGAGCATCGGCGAGGTGAACTGGATACGACCCTGGTACATGGTGAACAGCCAGGTGAAGATCTTCACCCCCGTCGGGATCGCAATGATCATGGTCGCGATGCCGAAGAAGGCGTTGACGTTACCGCCCGAACCCATGGTGAAGAAGTGGTGCAGCCAGACGATGAAGGACAGCACGGTAATGGCTACCGTCGCCCAGACCATCGATACATAGCCGAACAGACGCTTCTTGCTGAAGGTGGAGGTCACTTCCGAGAACACGCCGAAGGCCGGCAGGATCAGGATGTATACCTCGGGGTGGCCCCAGGCCCAGATCAGGTTGGTGTACATCATCTGGTTGCCACCGGCTTCCGCGGTGAAGAAGTGGAAGCCCAGGTAACGGTCCAGGGTCAGCAGTGCCAGGGTCACGGTCAGGATCGGGAAGGCCGCCATGATCAGAATGGCAGTACACCACGAGGTCCAGGTGAAGATCGGCATGCGCATCAGGGTCATGCCCTTGGTACGCATCTTCAGCACGGTCACGAAGAAGTTGACGCCGGTCAGGGTCGTCCCGATACCGGAAAGCTGAAGGGCCCAGATGTAGTAGTCCATCCCTACGCCTGGACTGTACTTAATGCCTGACAGCGGCGGATAGGCCACCCAGCCGGTCGCGGCGAATTCGCCCACGAACAGCGACATCATGATCAGCACGGCGCCGGCCACGAACAGCCAGAAGCTCAGCGAGTTCAGGAAGGGGAAGGCCACGTCGCGGGCACCGATCTGCAGCGGTGTCACCACGTTCATCAGGCCGGCCACGAACGGCATCGCCACGAAGAAGATCATGATCACGCCGTGGGCGGTGAAGATCTGGTCGTAGTGGTGCGGTGGCAGGTAGCCCTCGGCGCCGCCAGAGGCGATGGCCTGCTGGCTACGCATCAGGATGGCGTCGGAGAAGCCACGGAGCAGCATGACCAGCGCGACGATGAAGTACATCACGCCGATCTTCTTGTGGTCGACGGTGGTCAGCCACTCTTTCCAGAGATAGCCCCACTTGCCGAAGTAGCTGAGCGCCCCGATGAGTCCAAGGCCGCCCAGGGCGACCACAACGAACGTCACGAGAATGATCGGCTCGTGATACGGAATATCCGCCAGAGTTAATTTACCGAACATAACTTATTCCTCGGTACCGTGTTGACCACCGTGCTGGCTCATGTCCATCACGTGATCGGTCTGCTTGCTGAAGTCGGACTTCATGAACTTCTTGATGACCGTTCTGAACAGATCCGGCTCGACCGTCGAGTAGTAGGCGATCGGCTGCTTCTCGCTGGGCTTGGCCAGCTCGGTGTAGCTCGCCTGATCCAGGGTCTTGCCACCCGACTGCTTGACCTTGTTCACCCAGGCGTCGAAATCGCCAGCGGTGGGTACCGCGTGCACGGTAAAGATCATGTCGGAGAAGCCGGCGCCGCTGTAGTTGGCCGAGCGACCCTCGAACTCGCCGGGGTGATCGGCGATCAGGTGCAACTGGCTCTGCATGCCGGACATGGCATAGATCATGCCGCCCAGGGCCGGGATGGACAGGGTGTTCATGACCGACTCGGAGGTGATCTTGAACTGCACCGGACGATTGACCGGGATGGCGATTTCATTCACCGAAGCGATGCCCTGCTCCGGGTAGATGAACAGCCATTTCCAGTCCATCGAGACCGCTTCGATTACCAGCGGCTGCTCGGGATGGTCGAGGGGCTTGAAGGGATCCAGTTCGTGGGAGGTCTTCCAGGACAGGATGCTCAGGAACACCACGATCGCCAGGGGGACCAGCCAGACCACGGCTTCGATCTTGTAGGAGTGAGCCCAGTTCGGGGTGTACTTGGCGTCTTTGTTGGTCGCGCGGTACTTCCAGGCAAACAGGAAGGTCATCACGATGACCGGGATCACCACGATCAGCATGAGGCCGAACGCTGTGTAGATGAGGTTGCGTTCTTGCACGCCGATGGAGCCTTTCGGATCCAGCAGCACGGCGTCGCACCCGCTGAGCAGCAGCGCGGCGGCACCGGCCAGAAGCCAACCGGTTGGTTTTAGATACTTCGTTAGTTTCATCTCACGACCTCAGTAGAGCGGCTCATCGTGGTTATTCTCTCAACGTGCCTGTCGCCAGCCTCATGCTCCGCAACGGACAGGCATCCGTGCGGCAGGCTGATGGATTGCAGAAATTGCGGGATTTCGCAGCGCGGTATGGTGCCACAGAGGGGCTGGATATTCGACCCTTTGGTCAGCCGCCGTTCAGGTCTTGCCGGCCGTCAAGAAAGCCGAAATCAGGCGGTGTAAGGCACTGTCATGCGCTGGGTAAGAGTAGCTGAGCAGCAGGGAGTCGCCAGTTTGATTGGGCGTGTGCAGTTGGCCCGCAGGCAAGGTTCAGGTCGGGGAAGGACGCAGAGAGGCGCGGCCCAAGGCGGCTAAGGCCTTGCAGGCTTTGAAAAGACAAGGAGAGGAGGAAGCGGAAGGATGGTGCCGGAGATAGGAGTCGAACCTACGACCTTCGCATTACGAATGCGCCGCTCTACCAACTGAGCTACACCGGCACGAAGCTTTCAATGATAAGTCTTCGGTTATCTGCTGTGCAAGCCTGGTCATTGAGTGTGCATGAAGGCCTGTGGCGATGTGTCGCACTGCTGCCTCCTCCAGATTTCGCGATTCGCTAATGTCTCTCGGCCTTACGCAATTGTTGAGAGGAGAGGTCAGCGGTCACGAGCGAAGTCCATTCGGGAAACCTTTGCCGGAGTCGTCATACCTAATCCTTCGCGGAGCCAGCCTTGCCGCAGCTTCGACCCTCTGATCCTTCCAATTGATAGCTGCCCATGCGGAGAGCTCCAATGACCGATTACTCCCTTACGCGTCGTAACGTTCTCGTTGGCTCCGCCGTGGGGCTAGCTGCCGCTGCTTCCGGTGCTGCCGTTGCTCAGGAAGGCACCAGCGCGACTCGCCCCGCCAGGCCGCTGCAGGACCCGCGCACCAAGTACACCCGTGAGCCCTTCAAGGAGCAGCGCCAGGAATGGCCGGCGTTGACCAGCAAGATGGATCCACGTCCGGATCATGGCGAGACCAGCTATCACGGCTCGGGTCGCCTGGCCGGGCGCAAGGCCCTCATCACCGGTGGCGACAGCGGCATCGGTCGCGCCGTGGCCATCGCCTTCGCTCGCGAGGGGGCAGACGTGGCCATCAACTATCACCCTTCCGAAGAGTCCGACGCCCAAGAAGTGGTCAAGCTGATCACCGAAGCCGGTCGCAAGGCCATCACCCTGCCGGCTGACATCCGTACCCAGGAGGCCTGCGAAGATGTCGTGAACAAGGCCATCCAGCAACTTGGCGGTCTGGACCTGCTGGTGAACAACGCAGCCTATCAGCAGAGCAAGGCGGACATCCTCGAAATCACCGACGAGCAATTCGACCGGACCTTCAAGACCAACGTCTATCACGTCTTCCGCTTCAGCAAGGCCGCCATCCCACACTTGCCGCCGGGCGCCAGCATCATCAACACCGTCTCGGTGAATTCCTATGATCCTGGCGAAGAGCTGATCGACTACGCCTCGACCAAGGCCGCCATCCTCAATCTCACCAAGGGCATGGCCAAGCAACTGGCCAAGAAGGGCATCCGCGTCAACGCCGTGGCGCCGGGTCCGGTATGGACACCGCTGCAGGTGGCGGGTGGGCAGTTGGAAGGGCAGATGAAGGAGTTCGGCCAGGATACGCCGCTAGGAAGGGCAGGGCAGCCGGCTGAGTTGGCGGGGTTATACGTGGCGTTGGCAGAGGAGGATGCTAGTTTTAGTACGGGGACTGTGGTGGGGGCTTTTGGGGGGAAGGGGATGCCGTAATAGTAGTATCTTTCGTATATATCTGGCGACTACTTTATTTTATTTAAGGATTTGTAGTTCAAAAATCCAATTACTTCAGCGGAGATTGGATCTATTATGGCTGCCCAGTTGCTTTGATTTTCATATGCGACTATTGGAAGTGTTAATATAGCATCGTCAATGTTCTTGTGGCTAGGTTTCAAGAGTTCTATTTTTATATCGAAATTTTTATCGGGCTCGATTTTTTTTGCTTGCTGAAGAACTTGATTTTTTGCTTTTTCGTAATTTTGCCATCTTTGCGGGCGGTAGGCCGGATGAATGCCCTGTATGTCTAGCTGGATGCTTTCAAGGAGTCCAGGGTCTCCTGCTTCAAGTAGTTTTGTCGATATTATCTTTGGCCCTGACAGGCTAGTATTTTGAAGGTTCGCCGGCGCAAGACTTAACTCTGAATTATTGATGTCGGGTAAGCTGACAATTCGAAATTTGTTGCCTTCGAATGCTAGGAATAGCGGTCTTGAATAAGCCGCTTTAAATAGACCATAGCTAAGAGCCGTTACTTGTAATATGGTTGCAATTGCTACGATAGAAAACAGCTCTTTTTTAGAGCCCGCTGGATTGAATAGAATAAATGTTACTAATGGGCCGAGGGTGACATCTATTGCTATTGCAAGGGTGAGGATCTCTTTACCATGCAAGATCTCAAAGTATGGTGTCGGGTACCATGTTTTTATGAGTATATAGCATAGTGCGGCTGTTATGCTGGCAGCAGATAGATGTATCAGGGAAGCTTTTGTTTTTTGAGCTAATTTATTCATAGTGAGGTTATATAGCCAGCAAATCTGCTGGCTATATGCTAAGGCTAAATGTTTTTTAGCGGCATTCGGCAGGCGCAAAGTTTGCTACGAGGGTGCCTGCTGCTGAGCCTATGAAACCGCCTGCTGCAGACCCTGCAGCACGGCATCTCCATGCGATAGCTTGTGCAGGCGGGGTGAAAGCAGCAATGCCGTTGGGAAGTGCAGTGCCGATAGGAGCATTAGGAGTCAGCGTAAGAGTACCACCGCCTGCTGCAGCTGTAGTGGTAATAGTGATAACGCCTGTTGCAGGAGCAATAACAACACTTTGAGTATTGGTGGTCGGTTGAGGAGGCACATATCCTAAGTTATAACCAGCGGCATCAGCGTTTGGATTTCCTGAGGAGAGAACGTCTGCAACATTGACTTTCGCGGCACTTGCAAGGCCAAAACCCTCTGCTACACGCGCACGCGTTGTGTAGTTTTGATACGCGGGCAGCGCCACCGCCGCCAAAATGCCAATGATCGCTACCACGATCATCAATTCAATCAAGGTAAAGCCTTTCTGAGCTTTCATTCCAAATCTCCGAGGTTGGATCAGGCCAACGTGCCTGTTTGAGGTATAGCACAGGCCGTGCCAAAGAAAAGTGGCGACTACAACACGCTTTTCATGTGGTGGGCGTCAATAAAAGGGCAGCACGTGACAAAAAATGTCAGCTGTCTGGCGCCATTTTGCGGACGGTCTGGGGGGTGCTATAACGCCTGTTGTAGCCAAAGGTGGGAATGATGATGAACGAGACGGTGATGCTGTCAGGGCTGGCGCGGCAGTTGGTAGATGCTCAACTGCTGGCGGAGGCAGCAGCGCAACAGGCGGTGGTCAAGGCCAAGCAGGCCAAAGTGCCGCTGGTGACCTATCTCGTTCAGCAGCGGCTAGTACAGAGCCGGCCTCTGGCGGAATTGGCTGCTCAAGAATTTGGCGTACCCTTTCTGGATCTGGCCGCCATCGATAAAGAGCAGTTGCCTAAGGACATCGTCAACGAGAAGCTGATGCAACAGCATCACTTCCTGCCGTTGAGCAAAAGGGGCAATAAACTCTTCATCGCGCTTTCTGATCCGACCAATCAGCAAGCCATTAATGATGTGTCCTTTGGCAGCAAGCTTGCCGTCGAGGTGGTGCTAGTCGAGGATGACAAGCTGCACCAGGCCATCGAAAAGTATCTCGATGGCGGCACTGGCGGGCTGGATCTAGGCGATATCGATCTCGATCTGGAAACCGAGAGCGGTGAAAGACCCCAGGAAGCTGTTGCGGGCACCGATGCTGACGACGCGCCCGTGGTGAAGTTCGTCAACAAGATGCTGCTGGATGCCATCAAGAAGGGTTCCTCCGACCTGCACTTCGAGCCCTATGAAAAGATGTACAGGGTGCGCTTTCGTACCGACGGCGTCCTGCACGAGGCGGCGCGGCCGCCCGTGCAACTGGTGTCACGGATCTCGGCGCGGCTCAAGGTGATGTCCAACATGGACATCTCTGAGCGCCGTAAACCCCAGGATGGCCGGGTCAAGCTCAAGGTGTCCAAGACCAAGTCCATCGACTTCCGGGTCAACACTCTGCCCACCCTCTGGGGCGAGAAGATCGTGATGCGGATCCTGGATTCCTCCAGCGCCCAGATGGGAATCGATGCCCTGGGCTATGAGGATGTGCAGAAGGAGCTCTACTTGCAGGCGCTCAAGCAGCCGCAGGGGATGATCTTGGTGACTGGACCTACAGGTTCCGGCAAGACGGTATCCCTCTACACAGGCCTCAACATCCTCAATACCGAAGACATCAATATTTCCACGGCGGAAGATCCGGTGGAAATCAACCTGGAAGGCATCAACCAAGTCAACGTCAACCCGCGTCAAGGGCTCGACTTCTCCCAGGCGCTGCGGGCCTTTCTGCGTCAGGATCCTGACGTTATCATGGTGGGTGAGATCCGGGATCTGGAAACGGCAGAGATCGCCATCAAGGCGGCCCAGACCGGTCACATGGTGATGTCGACCCTGCACACCAACAGCGCGGCGGAAACCCTGACGCGCCTGCGGAACATGGGGGTGCCCGCCTTCAACCTGGCGACCTCGGTCAACCTCATCATCGCCCAGCGCCTGGCGCGCAAGCTGTGCAACAAGTGCAAGAGAGTCCATGAGGTACCCCGTGAGGCGCTATTGGCCGAGGGCTTCCGCGAGGAAGAGATTGGCAGTTTCACCCTTTACCAGCCTATCGGCTGCGAGGACTGCAATGCGGGTTATCGCGGGCGGGTAGGTATTTACGAGGTGGTGAAGGTCACTCCGGCGCTGCAACAGATGATCATGGAGGAGGGCAACTCCATCGAGATCGCGGTGCGGATGCGCAAAGAGGGCTTCAATGATCTGCGGCGGTCGGGACTGGTGAAGGCGATGCAGGGGATTACCAGTCTGGAGGAGATCAATAGGGTGACCAAAGACTAGGGGCTTTCCCTCACCGTAGCCCCCTCCCAGCGGGAGAGGGGACTAGAGCGGTGCGTCGGATAGTTGCTGTCCATGCGTCTTGATTGCCACAGAGTGCTAAAGCCGTCAGCGTTTGGCGCGATGCTTGCCTTTAAAGCCGCAACCGGCTCTGCATAGAGCATTCTTCTGACGCGTCCGCCAAGGCGGACCGAGTCTTTGTGAGTCGAGGCCATGGCCGATAAAACTATCAAGTTGGGCAGCTTCACCTGGGAGGGGACCGATCGGAAAGGGACCAAGGTGAAGGGCGAGATGACGGGCCTGAATCCCGCGCTGATCAAGGCGCAATTGCGCAAGCAGGGGATCAATCCGACCCGGGTGCGCAAGAAGTCGGTGTCGCTATTCGGCAAGGGCAAGAAGATCAAGCCCATGGATATCGCCCTGTTCACCCGACAGCTGGCGACCATGATGAGCGCAGGTGTACCCCTGCTGCAGGCCTTCGAAATCATCGGCGAGGGCTTCGACAATCCCAACATGCGCAAGATGGTCGACGACATCAAGCAGGATGTCGCCGCGGGTAATAGCCTGGCCAACTCCTTGCGCAAACAGCCGCAGTATTTCGACGACCTCTATTGCAACCTGGTGGATGCCGGCGAGCAATCGGGTGCCCTTGAAACCCTGCTGGATCGGGTAGCCACCTACAAGGAAAAGACCGAGGCGCTGAAGAAGAAGATCAAGAAGGCCATGACCTATCCGGCGGCGGTGGTCGTGGTCGCAGTCATCGTATCGGCCATTTTGCTGATCAAGGTAGTACCTCAGTTCCAGTCGGTGTTCGAAGGTTTCGGAGCTCAATTGCCGGCCTTTACCCTTATGGTCATCGCCATTTCCGAGGTCTTGCAGGAGTGGTGGCTGCTGGTACTGGGCGGGATCTTTGTGCTGGCTTTCGTCCTGCGGCACTTCTACAAGAAGTCGGAGAAATTTCGTGACGCTACGGATCGGGGGCTGCTGAAGATCCCGCTCATTGGCTCAATTCTCTATAGGTCTGCCATTGCCCGTTATGCCCGGACCCTGGCCACCACCTTCGCGGCGGGGGTCCCGCTTGTGGATGCCTTGGACTCGGTAGCTGGAGCAACCGGCAACGTCGTGTTCCGCAATGCGGTGGAGAAGATCAAGGGGGATGTCTCCACCGGTATGCAGCTCAACTTTTCCATGCGTACTACTGGGGTTTTCTCTTCCATGGCTATCCAGATGACGGCCATTGGCGAGGAGTCGGGTTCGCTGGACGAAATGTTGTCCAAGGTCGCGACCTTCTATGAAGATGAAGTCGACAACATGGTCGACAACCTGACCACCCTGATGGAGCCGATGATCATGGCGGTCCTTGGGGTCCTGGTGGGTGGTCTGATCATTGCCATGTATCTGCCCATCTTCCAACTCGGCAACGTCGTTTAATGGTACTTCTGGAGTTCCTGGCCGGCGCGCCGCTGGCTGCTGCGCTGTGCGCGCTAATCCTGGGGCTGCTGGTAGGCAGCTTTCTTAACGTAGTGGTCTATCGGCTGCCGGTGATGCTGAGGCGGGATTGGCAGGCGGAGGCGCGTGAGGTGCTGGAGCTGCCGACCGAGCCGGAAGGGGCGCCTTTCAACCTGGCGCGGCCTGCTTCCCGTTGCCCCCATTGCCAGCGCGCAGTGCGGCCTTGGGAAAACGTGCCGGTGGTGAGTTATCTACTCCTACGCGGTCGTTGCAAGGGTTGTCAGGCTTCCATCAGCCTACGTTATCCACTGGTTGAGCTAGCTTGTGGGCTGCTGTCCGCCTGGGTCATCTGGCACCTGGGCGTGACCTGGCAGGGCGGGGCCTTTCTGCTGCTGACCTGGGGGCTGTTGGCGGCCAGTCTGATCGATGCCGATCACCAGTTGTTGCCGGATGTCATCGTTCTGCCGCTGTTGTGGCTGGGGCTGGTCGCCAATCAGTTCGGGCTGTTCACCAATCTCGGTGATGCCGTCTGGGGCGCAGTGGCGGGTTATCTGAGTCTGTGGCTGGTGTTCCAGCTGTTCCGCCTGGTGACCGGCAAGGAAGGCATGGGCTATGGCGACTTCAAGTTGCTGGCGCTGCTCGGTGCCTGGGGGGGCTGGCAGATCCTGCCCTTGACCATCCTGCTGTCATCGCTGGTGGGTGCCATCCTGGGCGTCATCACCCTGCGGCTGCGGCGGGCGGAAACCAGTACGCCCTTGCCCTTTGGTCCCTATCTGGCCGTGGCGGGGTGGATTGCCTTGCTCTGGGGTGATCAAATAACCGGCCTGTACCTGAACTTCGCCGGATTCCGATGACTTCTGCCTGGACCCTCGGCCTGACCGGGGGCATCGGCAGTGGCAAGAGCGCCGCTGCCGAGCATTTCGCCCAGTTGGGCATCACCTGTGTCGACGCCGATCAGGCCGCCCGCTGGGTGGTGGAGCCGGGACGGCCGGCGCTGGCCGAGATCGCCGGGCATTTTTCGTCGGCTGTCTTGCGGCCGGATGGCAGTCTGGATCGGGCGGCGCTGCGGGCGGCAATCTTTGCCGATCCGGCCGAGCGGCGCTGGCTGGAAGCCCTGCTGCATCCTCTCATTCGCCAGGAAATCCTGGCGGCCCTGGCCCGCGCAGCGTCGCCCTATGCCATCCTGGTGTCGCCGCTGCTGTTCGAATCCGGGCAGCGGGCGCTGGTCCGGCGCGGGCTGGTGATCGACGCGCCGGAAGCGCTGCAGCTTGAGCGAGCCATGCGCCGTGACGGGGTGGACGAGGCTCAGGTGCGGGCCATCCTGGCGGCGCAGCTGCCACGGGCCGAGCGGCTGGCCAAGGCGGATGACGTCATCTGCAACGACGGCGATCTCGCCACGCTCTACACCGAAGTGGAGCGCCTGCATTCCTTTTATCTGACCCTTGACGGAGGCCAAGCATGAGCACTCTCACCGTGGACTGCCCCACCTGTGGCGCACCCGTGGAATGGAGCGAGAAGAGCGCCAATCGGCCCTTCTGTTCTGACCGCTGCAAACTGATCGACCTGGGTGCCTGGGCGGCGGAAGAACATGCCATTCCTGGCAACGAGCTGGAAGACGATCTCTACTCAGAAGACCTTAATTGGCGCGGCCACTAAGCTTTGTCTGAAAAGTGCCTGCGCTCGGCCATGCGGCGTTAAAAATCCGCTCGGAATGCTCATTTACCACTCGTAAACTCCGCTTCCTCACAGATTTTTGCCTTGCCTTGCCTTGCCTTGCCTTGCCTTGCCTGGCCTTCGCTCGGCGACCTCTCAGACAAGCTTAGGATGCGCCTTCCTCTACAGCCGTTGCGCCCACGCCTGGGCGGTGGCCTGGGCTGCCTGGCGCAGTTTGGCCGCCAGTTCGGGTTTCTCGTATTCCAGCGGACTCGACGCCGTTACCGTATGGATGCGGTCGCGCTTGATGAAGAACACCTGGGTGCCCAGCAGCGGTTTGCTGCAGGCGCTAGCGCCTTCGCCGAGGCCGTCGATGGCCTTGCACTCCAGTTGCTCGCTGAGCGATTGCACCTGCCGGCGTAATTTGGGCAGCGCCCTGCCACCATTTTCGTAGCCCGCCGACAGGCCCAGCAGGTAGTTGGCCGGTTGGCCGGTGTCGCGGTCGGTGAAGGCGCAGCCGCCGGCGATCTGGCGGGTATAGGCCAGCGGCAAGCCGGAGGTCTGCTGGAGCAGGGGCAGGGGTAACTGGGCCTGCAGGCTGGAGCAGTCGACCGGTTCGCCGTTATCGGCATGGGCGAGGGCAGCGCCCAGGAGCAGGGGAAGGGCAACGAGGAAACGCATGAAAACATCCTGTCGATGGCCGACGGCCGATAGACCTTGAGTCTACCGGCTGGAACCCCGTCGTAGGCGGGGAGACGCGGGCGGCTGTGCGCTGCGTCATGCGTCGGTCAGCACATTGCGGACTGGTATCCGGCGCGGGTGATCCTTACCCTGGCCGCAGACAGCGAACAGCGAGGCGTAGGATGTCCGAGGCGCTCACTCCCGGATTCATGGTGGTACACGGCAATCGGCTCGAAGAGCTGCGCGGCCTGGCGGTCGGCTGGATGCGGCGCTATCCCCTGGCACCGTTGGAAAACGAACAGGTGCTGGTGCAGAGCAATGGCATCGCCCAGTGGCTCAAGCTGGCGCTGGCCGAAGATCCGCGCGGGGACGACGAGGGCGGCTGCGGAGTGGCCGCGGCGCTGGAAGTGCAACTGCCGGCGGCCTTTCTCTGGCGGACCTATCGCCAGGTACTAGGTCGTGACCAGGTACCGCCTTCCTCGCCGCTGGACCGCGCGCCCCTGACCTGGCGCCTGATGCGGCTCTTGCCGACGCTGCTCCTGCAACCGGACTTTGCCGCGCTGCGGCGCTTTCTCGACGATGACGGTGATCTGCGCAAGAGATACCAGCTGGCCGAGCGGCTGGCCGATCTCTATGACGGCTACCAGGTCTATCGCGCCGACTGGCTCAACGACTGGGCGGCGGGTCGCGATCTGCTGGCCAGCCTGCGTGACGGCCGGCGCCCGCTGCCGGAGAGTTGTCGCTGGCAGGCGCAGCTGTGGCGGGCGCTGCTGGCCGACGTGGGCGACGGTGGCCTGGCCCGTAGTCGCGCCGGGGTGCACCGGCGCTTTCTGGAGGTGATGCAGGCGGCGAGCGAGCCGCCGGCCGGTCTGCCGCGGCGGGTGGTGATCTTTGGCTTGTCGGCGATTCCGGCGCAGACCCTCGAGGCCCTGGCCGCGCTGGCGCGCTTCAGCCAGGTGCTGCTCTGCGTGCACAATCCCTGTCGCCATCACTGGTCCGACATCGTCGCCGACCAGGACCTGTTGCGGCAGAACTACCGACGCCAGCAGCGCAAGCCGGGCATGCCGCAGACGCTGGATGCCGAGGCGCTGCACCAGCACGGCCAGCCGCTGCTGGCGAGCTGGGGCAAGCAGGGCCGCGACTACATCCACCTGCTGGACGAATTCGACGAACCCGATGGCTATCGGCGCCTGTTCGAGGACCTCAACGGCGGGCGCATCGACCTCTTCGCCGACACCGAACCCCAGCACCTGCTCGGCCAGTTGCAGGACGATATCCTCGAATTGCGTCCGCTGAGCGAGACCCGTGAGCTTTGGCCGGCAGTGGATCCGGCGCGCGACAGGTCCATGCGCTTCCATGTGGCCCACAGTCCGCAGCGCGAAGTGGAGATTCTGCATGACCAGTTGCTGGCGCGCTTCAGCAGCGATGGCAGCCTCAGGCCACGCGACGTCATCGTCATGGTGCCGGACATCGATGCCTATGCGCCGCACATCCGTGCGGTGTTCGGTCAGCTCGAACGCCAGGATCCGCGCTTCATTCCCTTCAGTCTGGCCGATCAGCACCAGCGTGGCTTCCAGCCGCTGCTGATCGCCCTGGAGCATCTGCTGCAGCTGCCCGACAGCCGCTTCGCCCTGAGCGAGATCCTCGATCTGCTGGATGTGCCGGCGCTGCGCGCCCGCTTCGGACTGCGCGAAGGCGATCTGCCGACCCTGCACCTCTGGCTGGAAGGCGCCGGCGTGCGCTGGGGGCTGGATGCCGAGCAGCGCAGTCGTCTCGATCTGCCCGAGGGGCTGACGCAGAACACCTGGCGCTTCGGGCTGAGGCGCATGCTGCTGGGCTACGCCGTGGGCAGCGGCGCCGCCCTGGGCGAAATCGAGCCCTTCGACGAGGTGGGTGGCCTGGACGCGGCCCTGGTCGGGCCGCTCGTGGATCTGCTCGATGCCCTGGACGCGGCCCAGGCGGCGCTGGCCCAGCCGGCCCGGCCGGCGGAGTGGGGCGCCCGCCTGCAGGCGCTGCTGGCGCTGTTCTTCAGCGCCCAGGACGAGCACGACGAATACCTGCTGGAGCAGCTGGAAAATCTCCGTGAGCGCTGGCTGGAGTTGTGCGAGGACGTCGCCCTGGATGAAGAGCTGCCGCTCACCGTGGTCCGCGAGGCCTGGCTGGCCGGACTGGATTCCGGGGGGCTGGCCCAGCGCTTTCTCGCCGGGGCGGTCAATTTCTGCACCCTGATGCCCATGCGCGCCATTCCCTTCCGCGTGGTCTGCCTGCTGGGCATGCACGATGGCGCCTATCCGCGCATCCAGTCGCCGCTGGATTTCGATCTCATGGCCCAGGACTATCGTCCCGGTGACCGCTCGCGGCGTGAAGACGACCGCTATCTGCTGCTGGAGGCGCTGCTCTCGGCGCGCGATCAGTTCTATGTCAGCTGGGTGGGGCGCAGCATCCTCGACAACAGTGAGCGCCCGCCGTCGGTGCTGGTCGCCCAGTTGCGTGACCATCTCCAGGCCGGTTGGCGGCTGGCAGGTCATGAAGAAGAGCCGGAGCGCCTGCTGGCCGCCCTGACCCAGGCGCATCCGCTGCAGCCCTTCAGCGCCCGCTACTTCCGCGGCGAGCGCGGCTATTTCAGCTTTGCCGCCGAATGGCTGGGCGTGCATGACCGCACCACCCGCGACGAGGATGACCTGTTGCCGCCGCTGGTACCCGAAGAGCCCCTGGGCCTCGATGAGCTGGCGCGCTTTCTGCGCGGACCGGTGGATCTGTTCTTCGCCAATCGCCTCAAGGTGCACTTCGCGGCGCCCGATGCGCCGGCGGAAGACGAAGAGCCCTTCGGTCTGGATGCCCTGACCCGCTACCAGTTGGGCGAAGACCTGCTGGCGGCGGCGCTGGCCACGCCGGCCGAAGCGGATCAGGCGCTGATGGCCGCCGCCGAGCGCCTGCGCGGCAGCGGTCGTTTGCCGCTGGCGGGCTTTGGCGAACGGGCCGGGCGGGCCCTGCGCGAGCCGCTGCCCGCCGTGGTCGCCCAGGTCGAGGCCCTGGCGCTGCGCTGGCCCGAACCCCTGCAAGAGGCCGTGACCCTGGATCTCGCCCATAAGGAGCTGCAGTTGGTGGCCAACTTCGAACGGCTGCGTCGTGGCCCCAAAGGGCTGCTGGCCCTGACCGCCCAGGCCAATGGGCTGGGCAATACCCGCACTCGCAAATGGCATCGGCTGCTGCGACCCTGGGTGCAGCATCTGGTCGCCGCGGCCGGTGGCCTGCAGCTTAGCACCGCGGTGGTGGCGACCGATCTGACGCTGCTGCTGGCGCCGCTGGACGCCGAGCTGGCCCGGCGGCAGCTGAACGAGTTGCTCGATGCCTGGGCGCTGGGGCAGCGACGTCCACTGCCCGTCGCGCCGCGCACCGCCTTCGCCTGGCTGGCCAATGACCCGGACAAGGCCCTGGCCGCCGCCGAGCAGGCCTATCAGGGCGAGGCCGCGACCCACCCGGCACTGCGCCGGCAGTATCCGGACTTCGCCGCCTTGCTGGCCGACGAGGAATTCGATGGCTGGTGCCAGACGCTCTATGCGCCGGTGCACACCGCCGGCTGGCAGGTGGTGGGCGGGGAGGGACAGGCATGAGTCAGCGTCCGCTCGCCCTGCGCTTTCCGCTGCAGGGCAATCAGCTCATCGAAGCCAGTGCCGGCACCGGCAAGACCTTCACCATCTCCGCGCTCTATGTGCGTTTGGTGCTGGGCCACGGCACGCCCGAGACGGCCTTCGGCCGCGAGCTGTTGCCGCCGCAGATCTTGGTGGTGACCTTTACCGAGGCCGCCACCCAGGAGTTGCGCGATCGCATTCGCCATCGCCTGGCCGAAGCCGCGCGTTTCTTTCGCGACGAGATCGCCGCGCCCGATCCGCTGCTCGCCGAATTGCGCGAGGACTTCGCCGTCGAGGCCTGGGCCGATTGCGCCCGGCGCCTGGACATCGCCGCCCAGTGGATGGACGAAGCGGCCGTCTCCACCATCCACAGCTGGTGCCAGCGCATGCTCCGTGAGCACGCCTTCGACAGCGGCAGTCTCTTCGTGCAGAACCTGGAGCAGGACCAGAGCGAGCTGCTCGCCCAGGTGGTGCGCGACTACTGGCGGCGCTTCTGCTATCCCCTCGAAGGGGAAGCGCTGGACTGGGTGATCGAGCACTGGGGCGAACCCCGTGCCCTGGCCGCGCGCCTGCGCCCCCTGTTGAGCGAGGCCCTGGGCGCCCCCCGGGGCGAACCCGCCGCCCTGCTGGCTACCGCCCTGGCCGAACGCCGAGAGCGGTTGGCGCGGCTCAAGGCGCCTTGGAGCAAGTGGGCCGAAGAGTTGCGCGAACTCTGCCAGGCCGGCTGCGATGCCAAGGTGGTCGACGGCCGCAAGTTGCAGAAGAGATTCTTCGGACCCTGGTGCGACAAGCTGGTCGCCTGGGCGGACAACCCCGCCAGCGAGGACCTGGATATCGGCACCGGCTTTACCCGGCTGACCGAGGAGGGCTTCGCCGAGGCCTGGACCAAGGCCAGTCCGCCGGATCATCCGGCCCTGGCGGCCATGGCGCGGCTGCCCGGGCAACTCGCCGAGCTGCCCAGCCCCGAGGTGCCGCTGCTGGAGCACGCGGCGGCCTGGGTGCAGCAGAAATTCGAGCGCGAGAAGCTGCGCCGCGCCGAGCTGGGTTTCGACGACATCCTTACCCGCCTGGACCGGGCGCTGCAGGCCGATGGCGCCGGCGCGCGGCTGGCGGCGCTGATCCGCGAGCAGTTCCCGGTGGCGCTGATCGACGAATTCCAGGACACCGATCCGGTGCAGTACCGCATCTTCAGCACCGTCTACGGCGCAGGGGAGGGCACCGGACTGTTCCTGATCGGCGATCCCAAGCAGGCCATCTATGCCTTTCGCGGCGCCGATATCCATACCTATCTGCAGGCACGTCGCGCCAATGCCGGCCACCTGCACTCGCTGGATACCAACTTCCGCTCCACCGCCGCCATGGTCGCGGCGGTCAACCAGGTATTCCAACATGGCGAGATGACGGCACCGCGCGCTGCCTTCCTGTTCCGCCAGGGTGAGGACAATCCGGTGCCCTTCGAGCCGGTTCGCGCCCAGGGCCGGCGCGAAGCCCTGGAAATCGACGGCGTGCCGGGTGCGGCCCTGACCTTCTGGCAACTGGCGAGCGACGAGCCCCTGGCCGGCACCGCCTATCGCGCCACCCTGGCCGAGAGCACCGCCAGCGAGATCGTCCGGTTGCTGAGCCTGGCCGCCGAGGACAGGGCCGGCTTTCGCCGTGAAGACGGCGAACTGGTGCCGCTGCGGCCCGCCGATATCGCCATCCTGGTGCGCGCCGGCAGCGAAGCCCAGGCGGTGCGCCAGGCGCTGGTGCGGCGCGGGGTGCGCAGTGTCTACCTGTCGGACAAGGACTCGGTATTCACCGCCCAGGAGGCCCGCTGCCTGCTGGACTGGCTCAAGGCCTGCGCCGAGCCCGATGTGGATCGCCGGCTGCGCGCCGCCCTGGGCAGCCTGACCCTCGACCTGCCGCTGGCCGAACTGGATGCCCTCAACCACGACGAGCAGGCCTGGGAGTCGCGGGTCCTGCAATTCCGTGGCTATCGCCAGCTCTGGCGCGGCCAGGGGGTGCTGCCCATGCTGCGGCGCCTGCTGCAGGACTTCCGGCTGCCGCAGCGGCTGATGGCCCGCGCCGATGGCGAGCGGGTGCTGACCAATCTGCTGCACCTCGCCGAGCTCTTGCAGCGCGCCGCTGGCGAGCTGGACGGCGAGCAGGCGCTGATTCGCCACCTGGCCGAGCAGCTGGCCGCCCAGGGGGCCGCCGACGAGCAGATCCTGCGCCTGGAAAGCGACGCCGAGCTGGTCAAGGTGGTGACGGTGCACAAGTCCAAGGGCCTGGAATACCCGCTGGTGTTCCTGCCCTTCGCCTGCGCCTATCGCGCCGAGGAGGGCGCCACGCTGCCGCTGCGCTATCACGATGACCAGGGGCAGGTGCGCCGGACCTTCAAGCCCTCCGCCGAGGAACTGGCCCGCGCCGACGACGAGCGTCTGGCCGAAGACCTGCGCCTGCTGTATGTCGCCCTGACCCGGGCCCGCCATGCCTGCTGGGTCGGGGTGGTCGATCTCAAGCGCGGGCGCAGCAAGGAATCCGGCTTCGCCCGCAGTGCTCTGGGCTACCTGGCCACCGGTGGCGAGCCCCTGGCGAGTTCGGCGGCCCTGGACGCGGCCCTGACCACCCTGGTCGGTGCGCAATCCGACACCCTGATTCTGCCGTTGCCCGCCGCCGATCCGGCCCGCCTGCCCGAGGCCCGTGAAGCCCCGGTGACCCTCAAGGCGCTGACAGCCCGGCGGGCGGCCCGCGAGGACTGGTGGATCGCCTCCTACAGTGCCCTGCGCATCGGCACGCGGCTGGGCGAGGCGCGGGAGGAAGGGCCGTTCAATCTGGAGCTGGACCTGGATACCCCGGCGGCCCAGAAGCTGTTCGACGATGATCGCCTCGCTCCGGACGAGGCGCGTCAGCCGGCGGCCGGCGAAGACCTGCACCGCTTTCCCCGCGGACCCGGTCCTGGCACCTTTCTGCACAGCCTGCTGGAGTGGGTCGGCGAGGAAGGCTTCACCGCCATCCAGGCTGCGCCCGAGCGGCTGGACGACCTGATCGCCCGACGTTGCCAGCGGCGTGGCTGGAATCACTGGATTCCCATCCTGCAGGGTTGGCTGCGCCAGTTGCTGGAATTGCCGCTGCCGTTGCCGGGAGGCAGTCAGCACCTGGGCGAACTGGCGCGCTACCAGGTGGAGATGGAATTCTGGTTCGCCACCCATGGCGTCGATCTGGAGCGGCTGGATGATCTGGTGAGTCGTGGCACCCATGGCGGCCAGGCGCGGCCGATGCTGGAGCCGGGCCAGCTCAACGGCCTGCTCAAGGGCTTCATCGACCTGGTCTTCGAGCACGAGGGCCGCTATTTCGTGGTGGACTACAAGTCCAACTGGCTGGGCGCCGAGGCCGGGGCCTATACCCGTGCGGCCATGGAGGCCGCTGTCCTGGCCAAGCGCTATGACCTGCAGTACGTGCTCTACAGCCTGGCTGTGCACCGGCTGCTCAAGGCGCGGCTACCCGACTATAGCTACGAGCGCCACTTCGGCGGCGCCGTCTACCTCTTCCTGCGCGGCTGCGATCCGGCCGGCCACGGCGTCTTCGTCGAGCGGCCCGCCCAGGCCCTGATCGAGACCCTGGATCTGCTGTTCAGTGGTGCGGAGAATGCCCATGTCTGATTTCAGCCCCGCCACCGAACGGCTGCTGCGCCTGGCATCCCTGGCCCAGGAGCGTCCCCTCGCCCCGCTCGAACAGCGTGACGACCTCTTTCGCCTGCTGGAGCTCTGGGTGCAGCGCGGCTGGCTGCGCCAGGTGGACCGGGCCTTCACCAGCTTTCTCGGCGAACTCGAACCCCAGGGCGACTCGGCGGTGCTGCTGGCCGCGGCCCTGGCCAGCCATCAACTCGGCCATGGCCATGTCTGCCTGGATCTCGCCGCCACCCTGCGCAATCCCGACGCCGCCCTGTCGCTGCCGCCCGAGGGCGGCGAGGCGCGCGCTTCGCTCTTGCCGTCGCAGTTGCTGCATGGCCAGACCCTCGACGCCTGGCAGCGGGCGCTGCGGGCCAGCGTCCTGGTCGATGGCGACGGCAGCTGTCCGGAACGACCGCTGGTGCTGGGCGGCGAGCGCCTCTACCTGCGGCGCTACTGGAGTTACGAACGGGCGGTGGCCGCCAGCCTGCGTCAGCGCCTGGCCACTCTCGAGCCGCTGCCGGCGGATCTAGCGGAGCGCCTCGACCGGCTGTTTCCGCCGGATCCCGACGCGGGTGGCGAACCCGACTGGCAGAAACTGGCCTGCGCCCTGGCGGTACGGGGCGCCTTCAGCATCATTACCGGCGGCCCCGGCACCGGCAAGACCACCACCGTGGTGCGACTGCTGGCGCTGCTCCAGGCGCCCGCGGTGGCGGCCGGTCGCCCCCTGCGTATCCGCCTGGCCGCACCGACCGGCAAGGCGGCTGCGCGCCTCACCGAATCCATCGGCGGCCAGGTCAGTCGCCTGCCGGTGGACGACGAGTTGCGTCGGCACATCCCCACCGGGGTGACCACGGTACACCGGCTGCTGGGTAGTCGGCCCAACACCCGCCACTTCCGCCATCACCGCGGGCAGCCCTTGCCACTGGACGTGCTGGTGGTGGACGAAGCCTCGATGATCGACCTGGAAATGATGGCCAGCCTGCTGGCGGCCTTGCCGCCCAGGGCACGCCTGGTCCTGCTGGGTGACAAGGATCAGCTGGCCTCGGTGGAGGCGGGCGCAGTGCTGGGCGATCTCTGTCGGGATGCCGAGGCCGGACGCTACAGTCCGGCTACCCGCGCCTGGCTGGAAGCCGTGAGTGGCCAGTCGCTGGCCCAGACGCCGCTGACGGTCGGCGACGACCAGGGTGACGCCCTGGCGCAGCAGGTGGTGATGCTCAGACGCTCGCGTCGCTTCGGTGCCGGCAGCGGCATCGGCCAGCTGGCCCGTCGGGTCAATGCCCAGGACGGCCCGGCTGCGCAGCAGGTGCTGGTCGACGGCGGCTACGCCGATCTTCATCGCGTGCTGCTCAAGGGCCCGGAGGATCGTGCCCTGGAACGCCTGGTGCTGGAAGGGCGCGGGCGCGCCCGCGGCTATCGTCATTATCTGCAGGTCCTGCAGGAGACCCGGCCCCAGCTCGACACCGTGCTGGAGGACCCGGCCTGGACGCGCTGGGCCGGCCAGGTGCTGGCCGCCTTCGACGACTTCCAGCTGCTCTGCGCCGTGCGCAAGGGGCCTTGGGGCGTGGAAGGCCTCAACCTGCGCATCGCCAGCGCCCTGCTGGCGGCCGGTCTGCTCGCGGGCGAGCATGGCTGGTACGAGGGCCGCCCGGTGCTGGTGACGCGCAACGACTACAGCCTGGGGCTGATGAACGGCGACATCGGCATCACCCTCTGCCTGCCGGACGCCAACCAGCCGGGGCGCAAGGTCCTGCGGGTCGCCTTTCCCCGCGGCGATGGCAGCGGTGGCCTGAGATTCGTCCTGCCCAGTCGGCTGGCGGCGGTGGAGACGGTGTTCTCCATGACCGTGCACAAATCCCAGGGCTCGGAATTCGCCCATACGGCGCTCCTACTGCCCGAGCAACTCAGTCCGGTGCTGACCAAGGAGCTGGTCTATACCGGCATCACCCGGGCGCGCGATGATTTCACCCTGATCGAGGCCCGCGGCGGCATCTTCGCCGAGGCCGTGGCCCGACGGGTCCGCCGCGTCAGCGGGCTGGATCTGGATTTGCGAAACACTGTGTAAATGTACAGATAAATGCTGGACGCTCCCCGTGCGCCTGCCTAAGGTGAGGGGAGCCGTCCGCGATGAGAGCGCCATGACTTCCCTGCCTTTCGTTTCCCTTGTACTTCCCCTGTTGCTGCTGGCTGGCTGGGCGGGTTCGGCCGTCTGGCTGACCGGGCGCCAACGCTATCTGCAACAGCAACTCGATAGCGCCGCCGAGCGCTACGACATGCTGCGCGACGACCTGCAACGGGCCGAGCTGGCCAATGGTCGCCAGGTGGTGGAGCTGGGCGCCGAGCGTGAACGCACCGCCACCCTGCAGCGCCAGCTGGAGGCCACTCGCGAGCTGGAGGCCGAGTTGCGCCAGCAGACCCGCCAGGCCCAGTTGCAGGCCGCCGAACAGCACGCCCTGGCCGAGGCCACCCGGGCTCAGCTGCAGGGCAGCCAGGAGCAGCTCGCCGAACTGCGCGAGCGCCAGCACCGCGAGCAGCAGCTGCACGCCGAGGTGCAGGAGCGTCATGCGCGCCTGGCCGAAGAGCACGCCACGCTCAGGACCACCCTGGAGCAGAAGGAAGAGCACTTCCAGGCGCAGCAGCTACTACTGCGCGAGAGTCGCGAGCAACTCAAGCTGGAATTCGAACAACTGGCCGGACGCATCTTCGACGCCAAGGGCCAGGCCTTCGCCCAGCACAGCCAGCAATCCCTGGATGCCCTGTTGCGGCCGTTCCGCGAGCAGATCGAAGGCTTTCGCGCCAAGGTCGAGGACATCCACCACAAGGATGTCCAGCAGCAGGCGGCGCTCGGCCAGCAATTGCTCGACCTCAAGGAGCTCAACCGCCAGATCACCCAGGAGGCCCACGACCTGGCCACCGCCCTGCGTGGCCAGAAGAAGGCCCAGGGCAACTGGGGTGAGCTGATCCTGGAAAACGTACTGGAGCGCTCCGGCCTGCGCGAGGGCCGCGATTTCGTCCGCGAACGCAGCTTCACCACCGAGACCGGGCGTCGCCGGCCGGACGTGCTGATCCATCTGCCGCAGAAGAAGCACCTGGTGGTGGACGCCAAGGTGTCGCTCAACGCCTATACCCGCTACGTCAACAGCGAGGACGAGGGCGAGCGGCGCCTGGCCCTGGGCGAGCACGTGCGCGCCGTGGGCGAGCGCATCCGCGAACTGGCCGATCGCGAATACTTCAGTCTGCCGGGGCTGAATTCGCCGGAGATGGTCTTCCTGTTCATCCCCATCGAATCGGCCTTCGTCGAGGCGCTCAAGGCCGACGAAAGCCTGTTCCAGCGCGCCATCGAGCAGAACGTGCTGGTGGCGACGCCGACCACTCTGCTGACCAGCCTCAACATCGTCCGCCAGCTCTGGCGCTTCGAAGACCAGAATCGCCATACCGCCGAACTGGCCGAGCGCGCGGGCAAGGTCTACGACAAGCTGCGCACCTTTCTCGGCAGCATGGACGGCATCGGCAAGAGTCTGGACAAGGCCGGCGAAGCCTATCGCAAGGCCTGCGGCCAACTGGTGGGCGGGCCGGGCAACCTGGTCAAGCAGGTGGCCGACTTCAAGGAACTGGGCGTGGCGGTACGCACCGAGCTGGACGGCCAGTGGACCGAGCGGGCGGAGCTGGAGCTGACAATGGTGGAGCTGGAAGCCGCAGCCGAGTCTTCCGACCGGGACTGATGCGGGAAGACCCGGCAGGAGAGCCGGCGATCCGCCTGGACGATGCAGGGAGGAGGACGGTACGCCTGACCGGCGCCAGGTGCACCGGTCAGGCAGTAGGGCTTAATGGTGCTCGCGGGTGGCGCGGAATTTGATCTCCGGCCAGCGCTCTTCCATCAGCGCCAGATTGACCCGGGTCGGCGCCAGGTAGGTGAGGTGACCACCGCCATCCACCGCCAGGTTCTCGAAGGCCTTGTTCTTGAAGTCCTCGAGCTTCTTCTTGTCGTCGCACTCGATCCAGCGCGCCGACCAGACGTTGATGGCCTCGTAGGCGCACTCCACCTTGTATTCTTCCTTCAGGCGACTGGCGACCACGTCGAACTGCAGCACGCCCACGGCGCCGAGCACGATGTCGTTGTTGCGCTCGGGGAAGAACACCTGGGTGGCGCCTTCCTCGGCCAGTTCCTGCAGGCCCTGGCGCAGCTGCTTGGATTTCAGCGGATCCTTCAGGCGCACGCGGCGGAACAATTCCGGGGCGAAGTGCGGGATACCGGTGAAGCCCAGCAGCTCGCCTTCGGTGAAGGTATCGCCGATCTGGATGGTGCCATGGTTGTGCAGGCCGATGATGTCGCCGGCGAAGGCCTCTTCCAGGTGCTCGCGCTCGCTGGAGAAGAAGGTCAGGGCATCGGCGATCTTGAGGTCCTTCTTGATCCGCACGTGGCGCAGCTTCATGCCCTTCTCGTACCTGCCCGAGCAGATGCGCATGAAGGCGATGCGATCGCGGTGCTTGGGATCCATGTTCGCCTGGATCTTGAACACGAAGCCGGAGAACTTCTCTTCCACCGGTTCCACCACCCGCTCGTGGGCGGCGCGCGACAGCGGGCGCGGCGCCCAGTCGACTACGGCGTCGAGCACCTGGTCGACGCCGAAGTTGCCCAGAGCGGTACCAAAGAACACCGGGGTCATCTCGCCGCGCAGGAAGGCCTCGCCATCGAATTCATGGCAGGCGCCCTGCACCAGCTCCAGCTCCTCGACGAAGCGCTCATAGAGATCGCCCAGGTGGGCGCGGGCCTCATCGGAGTCCAGCTTGTCGATGGTCTTGGTGGCGATGCGCTCGTGACCATGGCCAGGGGTGTAGACGTAGATGCGGTCGTCTGAGAGGTGATAGACACCCTTGAAGTCGCGATAGCTGCCGATCGGCCAGGTGATGGGCGCGGCCTTGATCTTGAGCACCGCCTCGATCTCGTCGAGCAGTTCGATGGGGTCGCGGATGTCGCGGTCGAGCTTGTTGATGAAGCTGACGATGGGGGTGTCACGCAGGCGGCAGACGTCCATCAGGGCGATGGTGCGGGGTTCGACGCCCTTGCCACCGTCGAGCACCATCAGCGCCGAATCCACCGCGGTCAGGGTGCGATAGGTGTCTTCAGAGAAGTCTTCGTGGCCGGGGGTGTCGAGCAGGTTGATCATGTGCTCGCGGTAGGGGAACTGCATCACCGAGGTGGTGATGGAAATGCCGCGCTGCTTTTCCATCTCCATCCAGTCGGAAGTCGCATGGCGGTCGGATTTGCGCGACTTCACCGTGCCCGCGACGGCGATGGCCTGGCCCATCAGCAGCAGCTTTTCGGTGATGGTGGTCTTGCCCGCATCGGGGTGGGAAATGATGGCGAAGGTACGGCGCTTGGCGACTTCGGCGGCCTGGGTGGTCATGGATGAACCTGGGCGGGAAGAAAAAAGAGGGGGCGGAGTATAGCAGAGGGCAGCCCCACCGGCTTGAGGTCGGTGGGGCTGCCAGGGCGCTGCTCAGCGCTGCGGCTGGATGTTGCCGTCGCAGCAGGGCGGGGTGCGTTTGCGGCGAACAAGCCGCTTGCCCAGCGCCATGCCCGGGATCTCGATGTATCTGTGGGTCAGGCAGGCGAAGGCGAAGACCACCGCCAGTTCCACCAGCACCACCAGGTTGTCCAGCACGACGCTGCCGGTGGCGATGTAGCGGATCATGAAGGGCAGCGGCGCGTCGTGGGAAGGCGCCACCACCGTGAGGTCCTGGTGCAGCAGCTTGCCCAGCATGATGAAGGCGCTCTTGAACACGAAGATCACCGCGGCGTGGCACAGGTAGATCGAATAGGACAGCACGCCCAGGCGTACGAAGAGCCCCTGGTGCAGCACGCTGGAGACCAGACCGCGCTCGAAGGCGAAGGTGAGGACAGTGACGCAGAACACCAGGGTCGCCAGCACGCCCTTCTTGGGCACCGGCAGATCGGAGGTCATCACCGCGGCACCGGCGATCAG
Source organism: Pseudomonas sp. SORGH_AS_0199 (assembly GCF_031453735.1). Classification (NCBI taxonomy): domain Bacteria; kingdom Pseudomonadati; phylum Pseudomonadota; class Gammaproteobacteria; order Pseudomonadales; family Pseudomonadaceae; genus Pseudomonas; species Pseudomonas sp. SORGH_AS_0199. The sequence continues at coordinate 4,585,084 of NZ_JAVJAE010000001.1, read as the reverse complement.
GCAGGCCAGCTCCAGCAGGGTGCCACCGAATTGCCCCTGGTTGTGCTGCTTGATCCAGACGTAGAGGCGATAGGTGCAGGCGCCGGCGAAAAAGCACGACAGGCCGCGGAAGATCTCGGTCTTCAGCGGCAGGAAGGGAAACAGCAGCTGCACGAAGGCCAGCAGGGCGATCGCCAGGAACCACTGGCGCTGATGACCCTGGCCTTTGAGCACCAGCAGACCGAAGATCAGATAGAGGTAGAACTCGATGCTGATGCTCCAGGACGGGTAGTTGAACGAACCGGTGATGGCCTGGCCCAGCCAGGATTGCAGCAGCAGCAGATTGGGCAGGAATTGCTCGGGTGCGGTAGCGCCGCTGAAAGCCGGATCGTTGAAGCCGACCCCCAGCTTTTCCGCCAGTAGGCGACCGCATTCTAGCAGTACATAGAGCCCGAGCATGGCCAGGTGCAGCGGCAGGATCCGCGCCGAGCGACTGATGGCGAAATCGCGATAGTCGTCCAGGGTCCGCAGACGGTTTTCGTAGGTGTGCATGAGCACGAAGCCGCTGAGCACGAAGAAGAATTCAACGAACAGGTAGGCGTTGGCGATCAGCGGATTTTCCGAGGCGGCCTGAGCGACATAGGTATGGAACAGGACGACGGCGACGGCGAGCAGGCCGCGAAAGCTATCCAAAGCGACAAATCTTTCCATGGGAAATCCCTGAGGGTGCGGCAAGAAAGGCGAACGGATGCAGCGCTGCCGTTAGGGGGAAAGAGCACAGGGGTAGTGCGGAAATACGATAGCTGACATGGCATCCTTTCTCTTGTGCGTCGCAAGCGTCTTAATAGTCGCACTATTACTTGCTGTTACATTTTGATCGCTAAACGCCAGCAAGTTCTTGCCCGACCGTCCATGGCCAAGCGTTTTGTGATTGCAGTCACCGATTTCCGGACATGTTGTCGCATAACTGCAAGAAGGCGCCGCCTGGTTCGCCTGGCGGCGCTGCGGTCAGCGAGGGCCCAGTGCCTGGCAGCCGGCGGGCTTCACGTACTTCTGCAGCACGCTCCACTGCGGCCGGGGTTTGCCCTTGACCGGCTCGATTGCCAGCGGGTAGTCGCCCCAGTTGGGGCCGGCTGCCCAGTACATGGCCGGGATGCATTCCTGCCGCAGCCGTGCCAGCAACCTGTCCATGGCTGCCAGCCAGCGCGGATCGTTGTCCGGTACGCCGAACTCGCCGATGTGACCGCGCTTGCCGTGCTGCTTGAGCCAGGTGATGAAGGGCTCGACCCGGCGGATGCCGACATCCGGGTCGAAATCGGTCATATCCTTTTTGAGGTATTTGCCGCCACCGTCGTTGTCGAAATAGACGTGCGCCGAATAGATCAGGTTGTCGGCCGGATCCTTGAGGCCGAGCAGCTTGGCGTTGTAGCGCGGCCAGAGATAGCTGCTGGACCAGCCGTTGCCTTCGATCAGGATCGGTCGCGCCCGATCGACGTCACGCACGGCGTCGATGCCATGCTGCGCCGCCACCGGCCACTGCTCAACCGCATCGTGGGGCTCGTTCATGATGTCGTAGGCGGCCAGGGCAGGGTGCTCGTGCCAGCGCTGGGCGATTCGCTGCAGGACATCGGCATAGGCCGGATAGGGCACCGCCGCGCTGCCGATGATCTGGCCGCGGTATCTCATGTAGTTGTGCAGATCCAGGATCACGCTAATGCGATAGCGCTTGGCATTGTCCAGGGTCTGGTCGATCAGCTTGGCGTAGGCGGGGTCCAGGGGTTGCCCCAGACGCGGCTGTAGGCGCTCCCAGATGACCGGGAAGCGGATCACCCGGATACCCTTGGCCGCCCAGCGCCGGTAATGACCGGCGTCGGGAAAGAAATAGTTGGTGCCCGGTTTGCCCGGCAGTACGTGAGGGGCGAAGCCGGCGCCGGAGAAATTCAGGCCTATCAGATCGGTGGGAAAATCCCGCGGAGTGGCCTGGGTGACCGGTGTGGCTGCCAGGCTGAGCAGGGCGAACAGGGTGGTGATAGCGGATTTCAGGCGTAGCGTCATCGGCAAGGTCCCGGACAGTGACGGAAGACGTTGGGTGATCGGGCGCAGGGGCTCGACTCGCCATCAGGCCTGAAGAGACGCCGGGAAGTTGCAGTGCAACGCTCAGAAGGTGCGCCAGACAACGTTAATGCCAGGCGAAATCAGTGGAAATGCGAGCTGGGTAGGGCTGGCGGGCAGCGCAAAGCCGGACGTTGGGGTGTCTGGCGAGGGGCGGGATGAAAGCCGCTGGAGCGGGTAATGAGCTGCCTGTGACTACTTTCCATCGGTTGATGGCGCAGGCAGATCATTCGAAAGCGGTGTTTAGCGACGCAGGCAGATTCCAGCCCACTGCTCTGCTTCGCGGCGGGCCGAAGCCTCGTCATCGAAGTCGGCGATCAGGCCGCCATGAGCATAGACCACGACCCAATTTTCCACCTTGGGTTGCAGCAGCATTACCGGGGCAGAGGATAGAACAGCAGAGTCCAACGATGCACAAGCCGTCATGTCATTCATAACGTTCCCTTTGAAGTTAGCTCGATGAATAGTCTATTTTTATGGCGGTACCAGGAATGGCGCTTGGTGCTATCACTGGGCCACCTATTGACCTTGGTATGGCTGAATGTTCCCTCAAAGCGTCAGCCACTCGTCGGCATGATAAAGAGGTGCCAAAACCTCGTCATCGCACTGGCGCACAAAAAGATGTTTCAGTGATGACCGTACGTCAGCCAGGCTGTGTGGCGCTCCACGAAACCGAGGCTGCTCGCGACGCTATCTGCGACCGGGTTCGCGCTGGTGCTGCAAAGCAGCTAACAGTAAGTGTATTAAATTTATCGTCACATATTTGTCAGCGGCTCTAGCCCGCGCCTCTCCCTTTTGATGCGATATGAAAGCCTCTCGCCCGGGCCTTTCACTCTGTCAAGTCATGCAGTTTTCGCGATCGGATTGGCATTGAGCGAGTCTATTGGGTTAGCCTGAAAAGGAGCTGACGAACTATCGACTGCGATGGGCGTCAATCTCTTCGGTCGAGGCAAGGCGCCATGTCGTTCCCCAGGGAGCGACACCCAAGGGCTAGGCAGATCCGAGATCCGCAGTGCCCCGTTGGTCCAGCCGGCATACCCGCCATGCCCTGCTGTGTCTCGACCCTGAACCCGGACAGCCGTCCTGCGCCTCGCTCCTGTCGCGAGGTCCGCACTCGGAAGGCATGCGGCCTGTCCGCCCGTTGAAGGAGCCTGACATGGCGAAGTTCAAGACCCTCCTGCTCGGCACGGCCGTGGGAGTGGTGATCCTGGCGCTGCTGGTGCACTGGATCGGTAGGGATACCCTCGCTACCTATCGCGCGGATCTGCTGTTCTATCTCCAGGCCCATCTCTACCTGGTGGTCGTTTCCATGGTATTGGCGCTGCTGGTGGGACTCCCCGCTGGGGTCCTGCTCAGTCGACCGCGATTCGCCCGCAGCGCCGAGCGCTTCATGCAGGTGTTCAACATCGGCAATACCGTCCCCCCGCTGGCGGTGCTGGCCATTGCCCTGGGCATCGTCGGCATTGGCGACGGACCGGCGATCCTGGCGCTGTTCCTCGCCTCGCTGCTGCCCATCGTGCGCAACACCTACGAGGGGCTGAAGAACGTGCCCGCCTCGCTCAAGGAAGCGGCCACCGGCATCGGCATGACGCCTGCCCAGGTGCTGACCAAGGTGGAGCTACCCAATGCCGTGCCCATCATCATCGGCGGGGTTCGGGTTGCCCTGGCGATCAATGTCGGCACCACGCCGCTGGTATTTCTCATCGGCGCCAACAGCCTGGGCAGCCTGATCTTTCCTGCCATCGCCCTGGAGAACCAGTCACAGCTGCTGCTGGGCGCCGCCGCTACCGCACTGCTGGCGCTGCTGCTGGATGGCCTGGTGCTGCTTGCCAGTCGCCTCTGGCTGGAACGCGGCCTGGCCCGCTAAGGAGACGAGATGAAGAAGTTGCTTATCGCCCTGGGCGCCGCCTGGTTCGGATTGACACTGGCCAGTGGTGCCCAGGCCGATTCGATCCGCATCGGTGCCAAGGTCTTCACCGAGCAGGCCATCCTCGCCGAACTCACCGGGCAGTATCTGTCCAGGCACGGCTACCAGCCGGAGATCGTCGGCGGCCTGGGCAGCACCATCGCCTGGAACGGCGTGAAGAACGCCCAGCTCGACCTCACCTGGGAATACACCGGTACTTCGCTGGTGGCCTACAACCATGTCACCGAACGACTGGACAAGGACGCCTCCTACCAGCGAGTCAAGCAGCTGGACGCCAAGGTCGGTCTGGCGTGGCTGGCGCCCACCCGCTTCAACAACACCTATGCCCTGGCGCTGCCGGAGAAGGTCGCCCGGCAGCATCCCGAACTCAACAGCATCAGTGACCTGGCCGGGCTGCTCAAGGCCGAGGCGGGCAAGCGGCACCTCACCGCGCTGGACATCGAGTTCGCCAACCGCTCCGACGGCCTCGCCGGTCTGGTCAAGGCCTATGGCCTGAGCTACACCCGCGATGACATCCGCCAGATGGACCCGGGCCTGGTCTACACCGCCCTGCGCAACGGCCAGGTCTTCACCGGTCTCGTCTACACCACCGACGGCCGCCTGGACGCCTTCAAGCTCAAGGTGCTGGAAGACGACAAGGGTTACTTCCCCGACTACACCGCCGCGCCGGTGGTGAACGCCCGTTACCTGGAAAGGCATCCGGATCTCGCCACGTTGCTCAAGCCCCTGGCGGAAAGCCTGGACCAGGCCACCATGCGCCAGCTCAACGCCAAGGTGGACATCGAGCGACAGACTCCGGCCCAGGTAGCTCGCGACTTCCTTGCCCAGCATCCCCTAGACGGAGGGCAGTGACCCATGGATTTCGTCACCTCCTTCAATCACATCGACTGGTTGCAGGTCCTCGAACTGACCCGCCAGCACATCACCCTGGTAGGCGTCGCCGTGACCCTGGCGATCCTAGTGGGCGTGCCCCTGGGCATCCTCATGACCCGCTACCCTGCGCTGGCCGGACCGCTGCAGGCGCTGGCAACGGTGGTCATGACGCTGCCTTCGATCGCCCTGTTCGGTCTCCTGCTGCCGTTCTACTCCAAGTTCGGCCAGGGCCTGGGTCCGCTGCCGGCGATCACCGCGGTGTTCCTCTATTCGCTGCTGCCGATCCTGAGAAACACCTATTTGGCGCTGACCAGCGTCGAACCGGGGATCCGCGAGGCGGGCGCCGGCATCGGCATGACCTTCTGGCAGCGCCTGCGGATGGTCGAGCTGCCCATCGCCCTGCCGGTGATCCTGGCCGGGGTGCGCACCGCCGTGGTCATGAACATCGGCGTCATGACCATCGCCGCCACCATCGGCGCTGGTGGCCTGGGCGTGCTCATCCTCACCGCCATCAGTCGCAGCGACATGGCCACTCTCATCGTCGGCGCCGTGCTGGTCAGCCTGCTGGCCATCGTCGCCGACCTCGTCCTGCAGTGGCTGCAACGCCGCCTCACCCCGCGCGGCCTGCGCAGCGCCTCTTAAGGAGCCCCAGATGATCGAACTCGACCGCCTGACCAAGACCTTCAAGCAGCACGGCAAGGACGTGACCGCAGTGGACGCCGTGAGCCTCACCGTGGAGGAGGGCCAGATCTGCGTCTTCCTCGGCCCCTCCGGCTGCGGCAAGACCACCACCCTGAAGATGATCAACCGCCTGATCGAACCCACCTCGGGACGGGTACTGATCAATGGCGAGGACACCACCGGCATCGACGAGGTGACCCTCAGGAGACATATCGGCTACGTGATCCAGCAGATCGGTCTGTTTCCCAACATGACCATCGAGGAAAACATCACGGTGGTGCCCAAGCTCTTGGGCTGGGACAAGAAGAGATGCCGCGAGCGCGCCACCGAGCTGATGAGCATGGTGCAGCTCGAACCCAAGCAGTACCTGTCGCGCTATCCGCGCGAACTCTCCGGCGGCCAGCAGCAGCGTATCGGGGTGATCCGCGCCCTGGCGGCCGAGGCGCCGCTGCTGCTGATGGACGAACCCTTCGGTGCGGTGGACCCGATCAACCGCGACGCCATCCAGAACGAGTTCTTCCAGATGCAGCGGGCGCTGAACAAGACGGTGATCATGGTCAGCCATGACATCGACGAAGCCATCCGCCTGGGCGACAAGATCGCCGTGTTCCGTGGCGGCCGCCTGGTGCAGTTCGACCATCCGGACACCCTGCTGGCCCATCCCAAGGATGAATTCGTCAGCAACTTCGTCGGCCAGGACAGCACCCTCAAGCGCCTCTTGCTGATCCGTGCCGAGGACGCGGCCGACAATGCGCCGTCGATCCAGGCCGAAACCCTGATCGGCGACGCCGTGGAGCTGATGGAAGAGCACGACCGCCGCCATGTGGTGGTGACGGATGCCGCCAACACGGGCCTGGGCTATGTGCGTCGGCGTGACCTGCGGGGCCAGAGCGGACCGGTGGCGCCTTTCGTTACCCCATTCAAGGCCACTGCGGCCTTCGACGAGCACCTGCGCATCCTGCTGTCACGCATGTACCAGTTCAACACCTCCTGGCTGCCGGTACTCAGCGCCGACAACGACTTCCTTGGCGAGGTCACCCAGGAATCCATCGCCGACTATCTCAGCAGCGGTCGGTCGCGTGGCAAGACCACCATCGTCTCGCCGGCGGAGCAGGTGGCGGGGTAGGACAGGGGACGCCTATCGGCGCAGAGTCTGTGCAAAGGTTCGCGAGCCAGAGCCGAACAAGGCCTGGGCGCCCCCGCGAAGACACCTGAGGAAGCAGATCGGACTCGCGCTCGACCGGGCTCGCGCGCGAGTTTACGAAGGGTAGATGAGCATTGCGACGGGGCCGCCCAGGTCGGACTGGCGACCCAGGGCCTCTTCAACGCGGTTCGGCCGACGCGCAGCAGCCTTTGGATAGACTCTCAGGGGCGGATCTCGATCAGGGTGCCGTCCTTGACCAGGCCCCAGACCTCACGCATGTCATGGTTGGTCAGCGCGACGCAGCCATTGGTCCAGTTCAGCGAGTTGAAGTACCACTCGGGGTATTCCTCGTCGATGGGCGTACCGTGCAGCATGATCATGCTGCCTGGGGGTACGCCAGCCTGATGCGCGCGGGCCAGATCCTCCCGGTTGGGATAGGAGATGTGCATGGCCAGGTTGAACTTGTCGCTGGTCTTGCGCCAGTCGATCCAGTAGAAGCCTTCCGGCGTACGCTGGTCGCCCTCGCGCAGCTTGGGGCCGCGGGGATTCTTGCCCAGCGAGATGCGATAGGACTTCATCACGGTATCGCCGCTGAGCAGCTGCAGCTGGTTGCGCGACTTGATCACCAGCACCTTGTCGATCAGCGGCGCGGCCGGCTGGCGGATCACCGTGACACTGGTGCTGGCCTGAGCCAGCTGGGGAAGCAACGAACCGCACAGCACATAGCAGAGCGCCAACAACAGGTGCAACGGACGCATGTCGGGAAGATCCTCGGAAGAGCTCAGGGCCTGTTCAAGGTCTCGCGAGCTAGAGACAAACAAGGCGAAAATGGCTGGGAAGCGGATCGGACTCGCGCTCGAGTTTACAGATAGTAAATGAGCATTCCGAAGGCATTTTCAACGACGTTGGGCCGACGCGCAGCAGACTTTGAGCAGGCCCTCAGGCAGGCTTGGGTGCGACCACCATGGGCGCCATGCCCTCGTGACGCAACGGATACTCGCCGCGACGGCGATCGGCGAAAAAGCATTCTAGTGTTCGCTTGATGGTCGGAAAAGCCAGAGACGACCAGGGGATGTCGGCTTCGTCCAGAAGGCGCACATCGAGACTTTCCTCGCCGACGGCAAAGCGGCCGTCGACCAGCTCGCCGCGGAACAGCATGTAGATCTGATCGATGTGCGGCAGATCGAAGAGGGTATAGAGCTCCAGGCCCTGCACCTGCGCGCCGGCTTCCTCGAGGGTCTCGCGGGCGGCGGCTTCGGTGGTGGTCTCGCCGTTTTCCATGAAGCCCGCCGGCAGCGTCCAGTAACCCTGGCGCGGCTCGATCGCGCGCTGGCAGAGCAGCACCTTGCCCTCCCAGGTCGCCAGGCAGCCAGCCACCACCCGCGGATTCTGATAATGCACTGCGCCGCACTGGCTGCAGACCAGGCGCATCCGGTTGTCACCCGCGGGAATGCGCGCTTCCAGCAGGCCGCCACAGTGATTGCAATGCTTCATGGTTCATCCTCGTTTTGCTGCAGTGTGCCGGGACGCTCCCGGGCCTCGCAAGCGATGGCAGGACTTGGGATTGCCCGGCGGGCATGCCATGATCCAGGGGGTACGATGAGCAAGGGAGAATCTTGGCGTGGATGAGTTGCTCCAGCGCCTGCGTCACTATCAGCCGCGCACCCTGAGCGGCACCGAAAGCTACCAGGAAGCGGCGGTGCTGGTGCCCATCATTCGTGGCGAGCATCCCGAGTTGCTGCTCACCCTGAGGGCCAGCAACCTGTCCACCCACGGTGGCGAGGTGGCCCTGCCGGGCGGGCGGCGCGATCCCGAGGATGCCGACCTGGTGGCCACCGCCCTGCGCGAGGCCGAGGAAGAGGTCGGGCTGCCACCGGGTCTGGTGGAAGTCATCGCGCCCCTGAGTCCGCTGGTGTCGCGCTACGGCCTGGCGGTGACCCCCGTCGTCGCGCTAATTCCGGATCAGCTCGAATACATTCCCAGCGAAGCCGAGATCGCCGCGATCTTCACCGTGCCCCTGCGGTTCTTCTGCGAGGTGCCGCCGGATTACACCTTCCGGGTCGACCACGATGGCCTGCGCTGGCAGGTGCCCAGCTATCAATATGGCGAGCACCGCATCTGGGGGCTGACCGCGGTGATCATCGTCGAACTGGTCAACCTGCTGTACGACGCCGGCATCGTGCTCAAGGCACCGCCCAAGCGGGATTGAGCGGTATCGGCAAGGTAAAGGCACATGCCAAATTTGGTATTAACGGGCACAATGCGCGGCCATTCGAGGGAAGCCGCATGACCACCGCCGATTCACCCGTGCGTTCGCCCTGCGTCCATGTCTGTGCCCTGGACGAACAGGACATCTGCATCGGTTGCCAGCGCAGCGCCGCCGAGATCACCCGCTGGATGTCCATGAGCGAGAGCGAGCGCCGCGAGGTGCTGCTGCGTTGCGGCGAGCGGGCGCGAGCGAGCGGTGCGGCCTTCCTGACCTGATATCAGCCGGAGAGATCTGTCATGCCCCGTATCGGTACCCCCCTGTCCCCCAGCGCCACCCGCGTGCTGCTCTGCGGCTCCGGCGAACTGGGCAAGGAAGTCGTCATCGAACTGCAGCGCCTGGGCGTCGAAGTCATCGCCGTGGATCGCTATGCCGATGCCCCGGCCATGCAGGTCGCCCACCGCAGTCACGTCATCGACATGCTCGACGGTGCCGCCCTGCGCGCGGTGATCGAGCGCGAGCAGCCGCACTTCATCGTGCCGGAAATCGAAGCCATCGCCACCGCTACCCTGGTGGAGCTGGAAGGCGAGGGCTACACCGTGGTGCCTACCGCCCGTGCGGCCCAGCTGACCATGAATCGCGAAGGCATCCGTCGCCTCGCTGCCGAGGAACTGGGCCTGCCCACCTCGCCCTATTACTTCGCCGACACCTACGAAGACTACGCCGCCGCCGCCGAGGCGCTGGGCTATCCCTGCGTGGTCAAGCCGATCATGAGTTCCTCGGGCAAGGGCCAGAGTCTGCTGCGCAGCGCCGACGAGCTGCAGGCCGCCTGGCAGTACGCCCAGGAAGGCGGGCGTGCCGGCAAGGGCCGGGTGATCGTCGAGGGTTTCGTCGACTTCGACTACGAGATCACCCTGCTGACCGTGCGCCACGTCGGCGGCACCTCCTTCTGCGCACCGGTCGGGCATCGCCAGGTCAAGGGCGACTACCACGAGTCCTGGCAGCCCCAGGCCATGAGCGAGCAGGCCCTGGCCGAATCCGAACGGGTCGCTCGCGCCGTCACCGAGGCCCTGGGCGGTCGCGGTCTGTTCGGCGTGGAGCTGTTCGTCAAGGGCGACCAGGTCTGGTTCAGCGAGGTTTCGCCGCGGCCCCACGACACCGGCCTGGTGACTCTGATCTCCCAGGATCTCTCCGAATTCGCCCTGCATGCCCGGGCCATCCTCGGCCTGCCGATTCCCACCATCCGCCAGTTCGGTCCCTCGGCCTCGGCGGTGATCCTGGTGGACGGCGACTCGCGCCAGACCGCCTTCGCCAACCTCGGCGCGGCCCTGGCCGAACCCGACACCGCACTGCGTCTGTTCGGCAAGCCGGAGGTGAAGGGGCAGCGGCGCATGGGCGTGGCCCTGGCCCGCGATGAAAGCATCGAGGCCGCGCGGGCCAAGGCCGTGCGTGCGTCCCAGGCGGTGAAGGTCGAGTTGTAACGTCGTCTGCGCATCACGAAAAAAGGGCCCCGCGGGGCCCTTTTTTATTGGGTAGAAAAATCTACAGCGACTGGTCGCGCGTTTCGCGCATGCACAGCACCGCCACCAGGCTGATGGCCGCCGCCGCCGTGACATAGCCGCCCACCCAGCTCAGGCCGCCGGCTTCCACCAGTTGCTGCGCGGCATAGGGCGCCAGGGAGGCGCCGAGGATGCCGCCCAGGTTGTAGGCCGCCGAGGCACCGGTGTAGCGCACCCGGGTCGGGAAGATCTCCGGCAGCAGGGCGCCCATGGGGCCGAAGGTCATGCCCATGAGAAACAGCTCCAGGGCCAGGAACAGGCCGACCGCCTGGCTGGAACCATGGGTCAGCAGCGGCTCCATGGCAAAGCCCGACAGCAAGGCGGCGATAGCGCTCACCGCCAGTACCGGCTTGCGGCCGAAGCGATCCGCCAGCCAGGCCGAAAGCGGCGTGGCCAGGGCCATGAACAGCACCGCCACGCAGAGCAGGCCGAGGAATTCCTGGCGGCTGTAGCCGAGGTTCTTCACTCCGTAGCTCAGCGAGAACACCGTGGAGATGTAGAAGAGGGCGTAGCACACCACCATGCTCAGAGCGCCCAGCAGCACCGCCTTGCCGTGCTTGCCAAAGGTCTCGACCATGGGCAGGCGCAACTTCTCGCGACGGGCCATGGCCTCGGCGAACACCGGCGTCTCGTGCAGCGACAACCGCACATAGAGGCCGACCACCACCAGCAGGGCGCTGAGCAGGAAGGGGATGCGCCAGCCCCAGGCGCGGAATTGCTCGTCGTCCAGCAGCAGCGTCAGGGCCAGGAACAGGCCGTTGGCCATGAGGAAGCCGATGGAAGGGCCGAGCTGGGGGAACATGCCAAACCAGGCGCGCTTGCCGGGTGGGGCATTCTCGGTGGCCAGCAGCGCCGCGCCGCCCCATTCGCCACCCAGGCCCAGGCCCTGGCCGAATCTCAGCAGGCACAGCAGGATCGGTGCCCAGACGCCGATGCTGGCATAGCCGGGCAGGAGACCGATCAGGGTGGTGGAGATGCCCATCAGCAGCAGCGAGGCCACCAGCGTGGACTTGCGGCCGATGCGATCGCCGAAATGGCCGAACAGCAGCGAACCCAGGGGGCGCGCCAGGAAGGCGATGCCAAAGGTGATGAAGGCGCTGAGGGTCTGGGCCATGCCCGCGCCCTGGGGAAAGAATACCGGGCCGATCACCAGGGCCGCGGCCGTGGCATAGACATAGAAGTCGTAGAACTCGATGGCGGTGCCGATGAAGCTGGCGGTGGCCACGCGGGCGGGGGAATTGCGCGGCGCGGAGGTGGGCGCGTCGAAGGCGGCAGCGGTCGTGGACATGCAGAGGTACCGGGCAGTCGTTCTTGTAGGGGGCGTCTGCCGGAGCGGCCCGGTGGGGCAGCGGCTGTCCGAGGATGGGGACGGGCGGGACGACCTGTTATGACGTGCCGGGCGCGAAGCGGCTGTTGGCCGGGTCGCGCCGAACGTGGTTCGGTCGCCTGATTATGCAGGTAGTGGAACGACGACTGTCAACGATGCAGGATGAATTCCCGCACCAGCTTGCTCCCGAAGTAGGCCAGCATCAGCAGGATGAAGCCCAGCAGCGTCCAGCGGATCGCCGTATGGCCGCGCCAGCCCCGGCGGTGGCGGCCCCACAGCAGGATGCCGAACACCACCCAGGCGATGCAGGAGAGCACCGTCTTGTGGATCAGGTGCTGGGCGAACATGTCCTCTACGAAGAACCAGCCGGAGATCAGCGCCAGTGACAGCACCACCCAGCCCGCCCAGAGAAAGCCGAACAGCAGGCTTTCCATGGTCTGTAGCGGCGGAAAGCTGCGGATCAGCCCAGAGGGGTGCTTGTTCTTGAGTTGATGGTTCTGCAATAGCACCAGGCAGGACTGCAGCACTGCCAGGGTGAAGAGACCATAGGCGATGATCGACAGCAGTACGTGCACGACGATCCTGGGCGATACGTCCAGCGGGGTCACGGTGCCCGGCGGCACGAATTCGGCCAGCAGCGCGGTCACGGCGCCCAGGGGATAGACCAGTACCAGCAAGGGTTGCAGCGGCATGCGCAGGCAGCCGATCAGCATCAGCGCGATGGCGGTCGCCGAGATCAGGCTGGAGGCGTCGAAGAAGTCCAGGCTCAGGGTCGGCTCGAGGATCAGCTGCAGATAGACGGCCAGAGCGTGGGGCAGCAGGGCCAGGATGCCGGCGCCCAGGACCAGGGGCTTGTTCGATGGCTGTTTGCGCAGCAGGCAACTGCCCTGGTAGAGGGTCGCGAGCAGATAGAGGGCAGCGGCCAGGAGGGTGGGCAGCAGGGCGTGCATGGTCCGGTTTCAGCAGAGCGGAAAGCAGGCGAGTGTGGCACAGACAGGGCGGTACAGAAAGTCTGAGCCGCGCCCTGGCACCGGCTGGCAGGATTGGGCGAACCCAGGCCGCCGCGGGGTGGTCCCAAGAGGTACATATCTAGAAGAGGTCACGACCATGCTTAAATTTCTCGGCGGTACCATGGGCATTATCTTTCTGATCGGCCTGGTGGTGGTCATCGGCATCTTCTCGCTGATCTTCTGATCCCGTCCCCGTAGGCATCGGCCCTGGTGTCGGTGCCTTTTCCCTGCTTTCGGCGGTGGGCCGCTCAGGGCTCTGCTGACCGTTTCACGAGCTACCGGCCCTAGCGGCTATCCCTGGTCAGGCGCACTTTCGTTATACTTGTCGGTCAGCCGCCGTTTCTGCCCTGGATGTCCGCATGTTCGAGAATCTCACAGACCGCCTGTCCCAAAGCCTGCGCCACATCACCGGCAAGGCCAAGCTCACCGAAGACAACATCAAGGACACCCTGCGCGAGGTGCGCATGGCGCTGCTCGAAGCGGACGTCGCCCTGCCGGTGGTCAAGGAGTTCGTCAATCGGGTCAAGGAGCGGGCGGTCGGCACCGAGGTGTCCAAGAGTCTGACCCCGGGCCAGGCCTTCGTGAAGATCGTGCGCGCCGAGCTCGAAGCCATCATGGGCGCGGCCAACGAAGATTTGGCGCTCAACGTCGCGCCGCCGGCGGTCATCCTCATGGCCGGCCTGCAGGGCGCGGGCAAGACCACCACCGCGGGCAAGCTGGCGCGCTTCCTCAAGGAGCGCAAGAAGAAGACCGTCATGGTCGTCTCCGCCGACGTCTACCGCCCGGCCGCCATCAAGCAGTTGGAAACCCTGGCCGGGGAGGTGGGGGTCACCTTCTTCCCCTCCGACATCAGCCAGAAGCCGGTGGATATCGCCCAGGCCGCCATCCGCGAAGCCAGGCTCAAATTCATCGACGTGGTCATCGTCGACACCGCCGGTCGCCTGCACATCGATAGCGAGATGATGGCGGAGATCCAGCAGGTCCATGCCGCCACCAAGCCGGCCGAGACCCTGTTCGTGGTCGACGCCATGACCGGTCAGGACGCCGCCAACACCGCCAAGGCCTTCAACGACGCCCTGCCGCTGACCGGCGTGATCCTGACCAAGGTCGATGGCGATGCCCGGGGCGGTGCCGCCCTGTCGGTCCGCCACATCACCGGCAAGCCGATCAAGTTCATCGGCATGGGCGAGAAGAGCGAAGCCCTCGATCCCTTCCACCCGGATCGCGTCGCCTCGCGCATCCTCGGCATGGGCGACGTCCTCTCGCTGATCGAGCAGGCCGAGCAGACCCTGGATCGCGAGAAGGCCGACAAGCTGGCCAAGAAGCTCAAGAAGGGCAAGGGCTTCGACCTCGAAGACTTCCGCGACCAGCTGCGCCAGATGAAGAACATGGGCGGCCTGGGTTCGCTGATGGACAAGCTGCCGACCATGATGGGCGGTGTGAACATCCAGCAGATGGGCAATGCCCAGGGCGCCGCGGAAAAGCATTTCAAGCAGATGGAAGCCATCATCGACTCCATGACTCCGGCCGAGCGCCGTGATCCGGAGTTGATCAGCGGCTCGCGCAAGAAGCGTATCGCCCTGGGTTCCGGTACCCAGGTGCAGGACGTCGGTCGCCTCATCAAGCAGCACAAGCAGATGCAGAAGATGATGAAGAAGGTCACCGCCAAGGGCGGCATGGCCAAGATGATGCGCGGCATGGGCGGCATGCTCCCCGGCGGTGGCATGCCCAAGATGTGATTTCCTGGTGCCGCCCGTCGCCAGATGGTCGGCACCGGCAAGGGCTCTGTGAAGGGCGTCGGCACCAGTGCTGATGCACCTTCGCGAGCGACGAGGCTCCGCTGCTGGAGTCTCCAGGCTGCCGCAATGCCGAGGGCACCGTTTAAAGCCATTGGCAAACCGGGTGACAGCCCTTAGAATATGCGGCCTTTCGGGCCATGTGGCCCAGTGTGCCCACAGCTACAAGCACCGACTACAGGAACGAAGTTCAATGGTAACCATCCGTCTAGCCCGTGGCGGCTCCAAGAAGCGCCCCTTCTACCACCTGACCGTGACCAACAGCCGCAATGCGCGTGATGGTCGTTTCGTCGAGCGCATCGGTTTCTTCAACCCGGTGGCCAGCGGCGCCGAAATCCGTCTGTCGGTGGATCAAGAGCGTGCCAGCTACTGGCTGTCGCAGGGCGCCCAGCCGTCCGAGCGCGTCGCTCAGCTGCTCAAGAGCGCTCAGGCTACCGCCTGAAGATCATGAGTACGCCGACCTCCGCCCCCGACCTGGTGGTCCTGGGCAAGATAGTTTCGGTCTTCGGCGTACGCGGTGAGCTCAAGATCTACTCCTTTACCGATCCGCTCGACAATCTGCTGGACTATCGGACCTGGACGCTCAGGCGCGAAGGCGAGACCCGGCAGGTCAAGGTGCTCGGCGGTCGGTTGCACGGCAAGGTCCTGACGGTACGTCTGAAGGGCCTGGACGATCGTGAAGAAGCCCGCCTGATGGCCGGTTTCGAGATCTGCGTGCCGCGCAGCGAATTGCCCCAGCTGGGCGCCGGTGACTACTACTGGCATCAGTTGGAAGGTCTCAGGGTGATCAATCGCGAAGGCCAGTGGCTGGGTGTGGTGGATCATCTGCTGGAGACCGGGGCCAACGACGTCATGGTTGTCATGCCCTGTGCTGGCAGCCTCGACGATCGTGAGCGTCTGTTGCCCTATCTGCCCGACCAGTACGTGCTGGCGGTGGATCTGGCCAAGGGCGAGATGCAGGTCGACTGGGACGCGGATTTCTGATCCATGCGTATCGATGTCATCAGCATCTTTCCCGAGATGTTCGAAGCCGTGAGCGCCTATGGCGTGAGCGGTCGCGCGATGAAGCAGGGGCTCCTGGAGCTGACCTGCTACAACCCGCGCAGCTATACCGAGGATCGCCACCAGACCGTGGACGACCGGCCCTTTGGCGGCGGTCCCGGCATGGTCATGAAGATCCAGCCGCTGGAGCGCGCCCTGGCCGATGCCCGGGGTGATTCGGCGGCGAAGGTGATCTACCTGTCCCCCCAGGGTCGCAAGCTCGACCAGGCGGCGGTACGGGAACTGGCGCAGGAGGAGCATCTGATCCTCATCGCCGGGCGTTACGAAGGCATCGACGAGCGTTTCATCGAGACGCACGTGGATGAAGAATGGTCGATTGGCGACTATGTGCTGTCCGGCGGTGAATTGCCGGCCATGGTGCTGATCGATGGGGTTACGCGACTGCTGCCCGGAGCCTTGGGGCATGTGGATTCCGCCGAGCAGGACTCGTTTACCGACGGCCTGCTCGATTGCCCGCACTACACCCGACCCGAGGTGTACGAGGGCCGTCGCGTACCCGACGTGTTGCTCAGTGGTAACCACGAGCATATCCGGTGCTGGCGCCTGCAGCAGTCCCTGGGACGCACTGCGGAGCGACGCGCCGATCTTCTGGATGGCCGCTCGCTTTCTGGGGAAGAGCAGAACCTGCTGGCGGAATATCTCCGTCAGCGGAACGATAGTTAGGTATCGATGGCGGGCCGCGGCCTGTCTTAGGAGCAGAGTGACATGACCAACAAAATCATTGCCCAGATCGAAGCTGAGCAGATGAACAAAGAAATCCCGGCGTTCGCCCCAGGCGACACCGTGATTGTCCAGGTTAAGGTGAAGGAAGGCGACCGTCAGCGTCTGCAGGCCTTCGAAGGCGTGGTGATCGGCAAGCGTAACCGCGGCTTGAACAGCGCCTTCACCGTACGCAAGATCTCCAACGGCGTTGGCGTCGAGCGTACCTTCCAGACCTACAGCCCGCTGGTCGACAGCCTGAGCGTCAAGCGTCGCGGTGACGTGCGCAAGGCCAAGCTGTACTACCTGCGCGAACTGTCCGGCAAGGCTGCCCGCATCAAGGAAAAGCTTTCCTGATCGCGGCGTGACCAGAAAAAAGCAGCTTCGGCTGCTTTTTTCGTTTCTGAGGTTCGAGGTATTACAGATATGAGCACCCGCGAAGCGGAAATCCAGCGGCGCACGGCGCTGTCGGAAACCCGGGTGGCCAAGGCGGTCTTCCCGCCCACCACCAATCATCACGACACCCTGTTCGGCGGCACCGCCCTGGCCTGGATGGACGAGGTGTCCTTCATTACCGCGACGCGCTTCTGCCGCAAGCCGCTGGTCACGGTCTCCACCGACCGGATCGATTTCAACCACCCCATTCCCGCCGGCTCCATCGTCGAGTTGATTGATGCCGGGTGGTGAAGGTTGGCAACACCAGCATCAAGGTGCAGGTGGAGGTGTTCGTCGAAGGCATGCTGGCAGAAGGGCGCGAACGCGCCATCAACGGCGCCTTCAGCTTTGTCGCCGTCGATGACGAGGGCAAGCCGACGCCGGTGCTGCCCGGCTTCGCCGCGTGAGCGCCGAACGGCTGATCGAGGAATTCCTCGATGCCCTGTGGCTGGAAAAGGGGCTGTCGCCCCACACCCGCAGCGCCTATTGCACCGATCTGCTGGCCTTCGCCCGGTGGCTGGAGGGCAGGGGCCTGACCCTGGAGACGGTCGGCCGTGACGCCGTGCTCGATCATCTCGGCTGGCGCCTGAGCGAGGGTTACCAGGCGCGTTCCACGGCGCGCTTTCTCTCCGGCCTGCGCAGCTTCTACAAGTACGGCGTGCGCGAAGGGCGGATCGCCGAGGACCCGACGCTGCTGGTCAGCATGCCGCAGCTGGGCGCGCCGCTGCCCAAGAGTCTGTCCGAGGCGGATGTGGAGGCGCTGCTGGCGGCGCCGGATACCGACGACAGTCTCGGTCTGCGCGATCGCACCATGCTCGAGGTGCTCTATGCCACCGGCCTGCGGGTGACCGAACTGATCAGCCTGACCCTGGACGAGATCAATCTGCGCGAGGGTTCGCTGCGGGTCTTCGGCAAGGGCAGCAAGGAGCGGCTGATTCCCCTGGGCGAAGAGGCCATCGCCTGGCTGGAAAGCTATCTGAAGACCGCACGTCCGCTGCTGCTGGGCGGCCAGCCCGGCGACATCCTCTTTCCCAGCCAGCGGGGCACGCCCATGACCCGGCAGACCTTCTGGCACCGCATCAAGCTGCATGCCCAGGTGGCCGGCATCCGCACCTCGCTGTCGCCACACACCCTGAGGCACGCCTTCGCCACCCATCTGCTCAACCACGGCGCGGATCTGCGCACGGTGCAGATGCTGCTCGGCCATACCAGCCTGTCCACCACCCAGATCTACACCCACGTCGCCCGCGTGCGGCTGCAGCAACTGCACGCCCAGCACCATCCGCGCGGCTAGGGCCCACCGCCGTAGCCGGCAGGTCTGTGGTAGGCTTGCCGGCGTCTCAACAGGAGTCAAACATGCGTATTTCCCAACTGTTGCTCGCCGCTTGCCTGGGGCTCGGCGTGCAACTGGCTCAGGCCGAACCTGAGCAGGCCATTCGCCAGAGCCTGACCGCGCTGCAACCCAATCTCGCCATCGAGTCCATCGCCAAGAGTCCGCTGGAAGGCCTCTACCAGGTCCAGCTCAAGGGCGGCCGCGTGCTCTATGCCAGCGGCGATGGCCAGTTCGTCATGCAGGGCTATCTCTATCAGGTCAAGGACGGCAAGGCCTCCAACCTGACCGAGAAGGCCGAGAACGTCGCCGTGGCGCGGCAGATCAATGGCCTCGATCGCAACCAGATGATCGTCTATCCCGCCCAAGGCGAGACCAAGGCGCACATCACCGTCTTCACCGACACCACCTGCCCCTATTGCCAGAAGCTGCACGCCGAGGTGCCCGAGCTGAACAAGCGCGGCATCGAGGTACGCTACCTGGCCTTCCCGCGCCAGGGCATGGGCTCGCCGGGTTCCAAGCAGCTGGAGGCGGTGTGGTGCGCCAAGGACAAGCCGGCGGCGCTGAACCAGATGTTCACCGGCCGTGAGGTCAAGTCCGAGAGCTGCCAGAATCCGGTCGCCCAGCAATTCGCGCTGGGGCAGAACATGGGCATCCAGGGCACGCCGGCGATCATTCTCGCCGATGGCCAGATGATCCCGGGCTACCAGCCGGCCGACCAGCTGGCGGAAGCGGCAATCGGCGCCCGCTAGGCGCTGCGAAAGATTTCAACGGCGCTGCGGAGCGGCGCCACCTGATAGGGGGATAAGGGTGTGAAGCCGGTCAAAGTAGGCATCTGTGGTCTGGGTACCGTGGGCAGCGGGACCTTCAACGTACTCAAGCGCAACGCCGAGGAAATCGCCCGGCGCGCCGGGCGGGGTATCGAGGTGGCGCAGATCGCCCAGCGCCGACCCAATCCCCAGTGCGATACCGGTAGCACGCCGATCACCGCCGATGTCCTGGCGGTGGCCGACAATCCCGAGATCGACGTGGTGGTGGAGCTGATCGGTGGCTACACCCTGGCCCGCGAACTGGTGCTGCGCGCCATCGCCAACGGCAAGCACGTGGTCACCGCCAACAAGGCGCTGATCGCCGTGCACGGCAACGAGATCTTCGCCAAGGCGCGCGAGCAGGGCGTGATCGTCGCCTTCGAGGCCTCGGTGGCCGGCGGCATCCCGGTGATCAAGGCGCTGCGCGAAGGCCTGGCCGCCAACCGCATCAACTGGGTGGCCGGCATCATCAACGGCACCGGCAACTTCATCCTCTCCGAGATGCGCGAGAAGGGTCGCACCTTTCCCGATGTCCTGGCCGAAGCCCAGGCGCTGGGCTATGCTGAGGCCGATCCGACCTTTGACGTCGAAGGCATCGATGCCGCCCACAAGCTGACCATCCTGGCCTCCATCGCCTTCGGCATTCCGCTGCAATTCGACAAGGCCTACACCGAGGGCATCACCCGCCTGACCACCGCCGATGTCGGCTACGCCGAGGCGCTGGGCTATCGCATCAAGCACCTGGGCGTGGCGCGCAGCACCGCCCAGGGCATCGAGCTGCGGGTGCACCCGACGCTGATCCCGGCGGATCGCCTGATCGCCAACGTCAACGGCGTGATGAACGCGGTGATGGTCAATGGCGACGCCGTCGGCTCGACGCTGTTCTACGGCGCCGGTGCCGGGCAGGAGCCGACCGCCTCGGCGGTGGTGGCCGACCTGGTGGACGTGGTTCGCGCCATGACCTCGGATCCCGAGAATCGCGTGCCGCACCTGGCCTTCCAGCCCGATGCACTGTCCGACCATCCGGTGCTGTCGATCGAGGCCTGCGAGAGCGCCTACTATCTGCGCATCCAGGCCAAGGATCACCCGGGCGTGCTGGCCCAGGTGGCGAGCATCCTCTCGGCGCGCGGCATCAACATCGAGTCCATCATGCAGAAGGAAGCCGAGGAACATGACGGCCTGGTGCCCATGATCCTGTTGACCCATCGCGTGACCGAGCGCCACATGGTCGAGGCCATCACCGCCCTGGAAGCCCTGGACGACGTCGTCGGCGATGTCGTCCGCATCCGCGTCGAGCACCTGAACTGAGCAGCCTGGCGGCGCCCGGCGCCGCCGTCTTTCCCGAGGTCGAGTCATGCGTTACATCAGTACCCGCGGCCAGGCGCCCGCGCTGAATTTCGAAGAAGTGCTGCTGGCGGGTCTCGCCAGCGATGGCGGTCTCTACGTTCCGGAGAACCTGCCGCGCTTTTCCCTGGAGGAGATCGCCTCCTGGGCCGGTCTGCCCTATCACGAGCTGGCCTTCCGGGTGATGAAGCCCTTCGTCGCCGGCTCCATCGCCGATGCCGAATTCAAGGCCATCCTGGAAGAGACCTACGCCGGTTTCGCCCATGGCTCGATTGCGCCGCTGCGCCAGCTGGACGCCAACGAATGGGTACTGGAGCTGTTCCACGGTCCGACCCTGGCCTTCAAGGACTTCGCCCTGCAACTGCTGGGGCGGCTGCTCGATCATGTGCTGGCCAAGCGCGGCGAGCGCGTGGTGATCATGGGCGCCACCTCCGGTGATACCGGCTCGGCGGCCATCGAAGGCTGCCAGCGCTGCGAGAACGTCGACATCTTCATCTTCCATCCGCACCAGCGGGTGTCGGAAGTGCAGCGCCGGCAGATGACCACGCTGCTGGGCGACAACATCCACAACATCGCCATCGAAGGCAACTTCGACGACTGCCAGGAGATGGTCAAGGCCAGCTTCGCCGACCAGGGCTTCCTCAAGGGCACCCCGCTGGTGGCGGTCAACTCGATCAACTGGGCGCGGATCATGGCCCAGATCGTCTACTACTTCCATGCGGCCCTGCAGCTGGGCGCCCCGGCGCGCTCCATCGCCTTCTCGGTGCCCACCGGCAACTTCGGCGACATCTTCGCCGGGTACCTGGCGCGCAACATGGGGCTGCCGGTGAGCCAGCTGGTGGTGGCCACCAACCGCAACGACATCCTGCACCGCTTCATGTCCGGCAATCGCTACGACAAGCAGCAGCTGGAAGCCACGCTGTCGCCGTCCATGGACATCATGGTCTCGTCCAACTTCGAGCGCCTGCTGTTCGACCTGCACGGTCGCGATGGCCTGGCCCTGGCCGAGCTGATGGCGAATTTCCGCAGCAGCGGCGCCCTGACGGTGGCGGACGATCGCTGGACCGAAGCGCGCAAGCTGTTCGACTCCCTCGCCGTGAGCGATGAAGAGACCTGCGCCACCATCGCCGAGGTGTATGCCACCACCGGCGAGGTGCTGGATCCGCACACCGCCATCGGCGTGCGCGCCGCTCGCGAATGCCGGCGTAGCCTGGCCACCCCGATGGTGGTGCTGGGTACCGCCCACCCGGTGAAATTCCCCGAGGCGGTGGAAAAGGCCGGCATCGGCGCGACCCTCAGCCTACCGACCCACCTGGCCGATCTGCTGCAGCGTGAAGAGCGTTGCACCGTGCTGCCCAACGACCTCGCCGCCGTCCAGGCCTTCGTCAGCCGCCACGGCAAGCGTGGTCAGCCGCTGTAGGGCGGTAGCACACCCGTGTTGGGCTTCGCGGCGCTCAACCCAACCTACGCGGGCCTGTAAGTTGGGTTGAGACGGCTCCATCGTCGAAGCCCAACGAGGCGGACTCGAACCTTCTAGCGTTGGGCTCCGCTGCTTTCAGCCCAACCTACGGATCTGCGGTCCCAAGGTCCCCTGCCTTTTTTCCGGTACAATGCCCGGCTTTCCCTGCCGGTGACCCGCCATGGCTCTGCAAGCCACGCCCTACAAAGTCGAACTCAACCTCACCGATCTGGATCGTGGGGTCTACGAGAATCTGCGTCTGACCGTGGCGCGGCATCCCTCCGAGACCGAGGAGCGCATGGCGGTGCGGTTGCTGGCTTACGTGCTCTGGTACAACGAGCAGCTGGCCTTCGGCCGCGGCCTGTCCGACGTCGACGAGCCGGCGCTGTGGGAAAAGAGTCTCGATGGCCGGGTGCTGCACTGGATCGAAGTCGGCCAACCCGATGCCGACCGCCTGACCTGGTGCAGCCGTCGCACCGAGCGGACCAGCCTGCTGGCCTACGGCAACCTGCGTGTCTGGCAGACCAAGGTGGTGGACGCGGTCAGGACGCTGAAGAATCTGCACATCGCCGCGGTTCCCGCCGAGCCCCTGGCCGAGCTGGCCCGCGATCTGCCGCGCAGCATTTCCTGGCAGGTGATGATCAGCGAAGGCACCCTGTTCGTCACCGACGACCGCGGTCAGCACGAATTGCAGCTGGAATGGCTGCTGGGCGAACGTTGATGCGCCTGGAGCCCCGTCCGCTGCCGGCGGTGTTGCCCGACCTGGGCGATCTGCCGCCGCTGCTTACCCGGCTCTATGCCGCGCGCGGCGTGACCTTGCCGGAAGAACTGGACAAGGGGCTGGCGCGACTGGTGCCCTATCACCAGCTCAAGGGCATCGAGGCGGCGGTGGAGCTGCTGGCACGTGCCCTGGAAGAGCGTCGGCGCATCCTCATCGTCGGCGACTTCGATGCCGATGGCGCCACCGCCAGTGCCGTGGGCGTGCTGGCCTTGCGTCGCCTGGGCGCGGCCTGGGTCGACTACCTGGTGCCCAATCGCTTCGAATACGGCTACGGCCTGACACCCGAGATCGTTGCCGTGGCCCTGCAGCGCGAACCCGAGGTGCTGCTCACCGTCGACAACGGCATCTCCAGCCTGGACGGCGTGGCTGCGGCCAAGGCAGCCGGGCTGCAGGTGGTCATCACCGACCACCACCTGCCGGGCGCCGAATTGCCCGCCGCCGATGCCATCGTCAATCCGAATCAGCCGGCCTGCGCCTTTCCCAGCAAATGCATCGCCGGGGTCGGGGTGATCTTCTATGTGATGCTGGCCCTGCGCAGTCGCCTGCGCGAGAACGGCTGGTTCGCCCGTCAGGGCCTGGCCGAGCCCAATCTGGCCGAGTTGCTGGATCTGGTCGCCCTCGGCAGCGTCGCCGACGTCGTGCCGCTGGACGCCAACAACCGCATCCTAGTGCACCAGGGGCTGATGCGGATCCGCGCCGGTCGGGCACGACCGGGGCTCAAGGCGCTGCTGGAAGTGGCCGGGCGCCAGCCGGGCAAGGTGGCCTCCAGCGACCTCGGTTTCATTCTCGGCCCGCGGCTCAATGCGGCGGGGCGCCTGGACGACATGTCCATCGGCATCGAATTGCTGCTCTGCGAAGACCCGCAGCTGGCGCAGGAATATGCCCAGCAGCTGGACGACTTCAACAAGGATCGCAAGAGCATCGAGCAGGGCATGCAGCGCGAGGCGCTCAAGCAGCTCAAGGAGTTGCCGGAAGACAATCTGCCCTTCGGTCTCTGCCTGTTCGACCCCGAGTGGCACCAGGGCGTGATCGGCATCCTCGCCTCGCGCCTCAAGGAAAAGTATCACCGCCCGGCGCTGGCCTTCGCCGACGACGGCAGTGGCAACGGCATGCTCAAGGGCTCGGCGCGCTCGGTACCCGGGCTGCATATCCGCGATGCCCTGGATGCCGTGGCGACCCGTCATCCGGGGCTCATCACCAAGTTCGGCGGTCACGCCATGGCCGCCGGCCTCAGCCTGCCTCAGGCGCACTACGAGACCTTTGCCGCCGCCTTCGATGCCGAGGTGCGGCGTCACCTGCAGGCCGAGGATCTCAGCGGTCGCCTGCAGACCGATGGCTGCCTGGCCCCGACCGAATTCCAGCTCGGCCTGGCCCAGGCCCTGCGCCAGGCCGGTCCCTGGGGGCAGCAGTTTCCCGAGCCGCTGTTCCACGGCACCTTCGAGATCCTCTCCCAGCGTCTGCTCAAGGAGCGGCACCTCAAGCTGACCCTGCGCAGCGAGCAGGGCGGCCCGGAGCTAGATGGCATCGCCTTCAACATCGACCGCGACACCTGGCCCGATCCCAACATTCGCTGGGCCGAGCTGGCCTATCGGCTGGACGTGAACGAATTCCGTGGCAACGAGAACGTGCAGTTGCTGGTGGTGTACCTGGCACCGCGTTAGGGCTCGTTTGAAAAGTGCCTGCGCTTGGCGATGCTGCGTTAAAAATCAGCTGGTTCGCCAGTCCGATCGGAATGCTCATTTACCCCTCGTAAACTCGAGCGCAAGTCCGATCCGCTTCCTCGCTGATTTGATTCGCTGGCGCTCACCCTCCGGGCCGCCGTTGTCTGTGACTCCCGTTGGTCGTTGCGCCTTGCCTGACCTTCGCTCGGCGACTTTTCAGACGAGTCCTGTCGGATCAGCGATCTATTCTGGCTGGTAGCACTCCAATACGGTGCATCCCGACTAGACGAGGTCCGCCATGAGTCTCCTGTTCCAACCCCTGACCCTGCGTCAGCTGACCCTGCCCAATCGCGTGGTGGTCTCCCCGATGTGCCAGTACTCCAGCGAAGACGGCTTCGCCAACGACTGGCACCTGGTCCATCTCGGCAGTCGCGCCACCGGTGGCGCTGGTCTGGTGATCTTCGAGGCCACCGCCGTCACTCCCGACGGACGCATCACGCCCCAGGACCTGGGGCTGTGGAAGGACGAGCAGATCGAGCCCTTGCGGCGGATCACCCAGTTCATCGAGGGCCAGGGCAGCGTCGCCGGCATCCAGCTGGCCCATGCCGGCCGCAAGGCCAGCACCTGGCAACCCTGGCTCGGCAAGCACGGCAGCGTGCCCATCGCCGAAGGCGGCTGGGTGCCGGTGGCGCCCTCGGCCATTGCCTTCGATCCCCAGCACACCCGGCCCACGGCGGTGGATCGCGACGATATCGCCAGCATCCGTCGGGCTTTCGTGGAAACCGCCGAGCGGGCCCTGGCGGCCGGCTTCAAGGTGGCCGAGATCCATGCCGCCCACGGCTACCTGCTGCACCAGTTCCTCTCGCCGCTCTCCAACCGTCGAGAGGACGACTACGGCGGCAATTTCGAGAATCGCATTCGCTTGCTGCTGGAAGTGACCGCCGATGTGCGGGCGGTCTGGCCGGAAGAGTTGCCGCTGTTCGTGCGGGTCTCGGCCACCGACTGGGTGGAAGACGGCTGGGACGTCGACGAGACGGTGGAGCTGGCGCGGCGACTGAAGACCCTGGGCGTCGACCTGATCGACGTCTCTTCCGGCGGTACCGCGGCCCAGGCCGACATTCCCACCGGGCCCGGCTACCAGACCCAGTTCGCCGAGCGGGTGCGCAAGGAAGCCGGGATTCCCAGTGGCGCGGTGGGCATGATCACCGATGCCGCCCAGGCCGAGCACGTGCTGCGTACCGGTCAGGCCGACCTGGTGCTGCTGGCCCGCGAACTGCTGCGCGATCCCTATTGGCCGCTGAATGCCGCCGAGGCCCTGCGCGAAAAGGTCTCCTGGCCGCCGCAGTACGTGCGCGCCGCCCACCGGGATACGCCGCTGCGCAAGCCGTTCGGGGAAGAATAGGGCGCGGGACGGAGCCATCCGCGCGGATGGCTCCCCGGTTCAGGGCTTGGCCGGGCGCAGCATCGCCTCCAGGGCGTCGCTGTCGTAGTAGTCGCCCAGGTACCAGATGCGGCCGTCGCGGATCTTCATGATGCTGGCGCCGCGGATCTTGACCGGTTGCTTGCCGATGGCGGTGACGCGGTTGCCGGTCAGTTCCCATTCGAAGGCAATGCTGCGTGGGCCGATGACCGGCTTGTGCACCATCTTCACCTGCAGATCCGGGACGGCCTTGAGGGTGACCTTGACGATCCGGTCGCGGGCCTGGGTGCGGCTGGTCTCGGTGGTGGCGGCGCCACTGTCGAAATACTGCACCTTGGGATCGAGCAGGGCGCTGGCGGCCTCGGCATCGTGATCGTTCCAGGCATCGAGGTAGCGATTGGCGATGAGGCGTGCGTCCTCGGCGGCGGCCTGAACCTGGCCGGCGGTGAGGGCGAGCGAAAGCGCGAACAGCACAGCCAGACGCGAGCGCATGGGGTGTCTCCGGCAACTGCAGGGGGAAGGCGCAAGAGTAGCGCCGTGGGCGGTCCGCGGTCAGCAATATTTTGTATCGACCGGCTGGTCGCGACGGCGACCCCGGCAACATCCGGTAAGCAGGTGGCGGGAGCCAGACGGCGTGGCCAGTGGTCCTAAAGGGCTGAATCCTGACTCTGTGGAGGTCATCCATGAACACCCGCGGTTTGCTTGATCAATTGCTCAAGGCGGGCCAGCAGGCGCTGGCCAAGAAGACCGGTCACTCGGCCCCCCGACCCGGCACGGCGTCCACCGGCAAGGATTCCCTGGGCGGTCTGCTCTCCGGACTGGGCAACAGCGGCCTGGCGGCCGGGGCCCTGACCGCGCTGCTGGGCAGCAAGCGCGGTCGCGCCATGGGTGGCAAGGCGGTCGGCTATGGCGGTCTGGCGGCGCTCGGCATGGTGGCCTACAAGGCCTATCAGTCCTGGCAGGCCAATCAGGCCCAGGGGACGGCGGCCGTCGAGCCCCGTACCGTGGATCGGGTACCGGAGCACGAAGCCGAAGCCCATGGCCGGGCGGTGCTGATCGCCCTGATCGCGGCCGCCAAGGCCGATGGTCATGTCGATGACCAGGAGCGCCAGGCGATCGAGGCCGAGATGGCCAAGCTGGACAACGATCCCGAGTTGCGCAGCTGGCTGCAGCGCGAACTGGAGCAGCCGCTGGATCCGGCCAAGGTCGCCGCCGCCGCGGAAACGCCCGAGATGGCCGCCGAGATGTACCTGGCCAGCCTGATGCTGATCGACGATCAGCAGTATATGGAAAAGGCCTACCTGGACGAGCTGGCGCGCCAGCTGCGCCTGGAACCCGGCTTGCGCGCCGAGCTGGAACGCGAGGCCGCGGCGGTCTGACGGCTAGGCGAGCGGGCGTTCCTCGCCCAGCAGGACGCTCCGCTCCGCCGCGCAGAGCTGCAGCAGGAAATCCCAGACCACGCGCAGGCGCGCTGAGCGGTGCAGCTCCCGGTGGGTCGAGATCCAGTACTCGCGGGTGAAGGACCGCTCCGGGAGCACGCCCTCCAAGGGGGTGTTCTGGCCCACCAGATAGCAGGGCAACACCGCGATGCCGATGCCGGCACAGGCCGCTTCGCGCTGGGCGATGACACTGGTGCTGCGAAAGACGATGCGTGGCTCGGGGCAGAGGCCCTGGATGAATTGCAGTTCGCGGGTGTACAGCAGGTCATCGACGTAGCCGATGAAGGTCTGCTCGCCGAGATCGGCCTGGGCGTCCAGCGCGGGTGCCCGATCCAGATAGGCGCGACTGGCATAGAACCTCAGGCGATAGGGCGTCAGCCGCCGGCCGATCAGGCCTTCGGCGGTGGGTCTTTCCAGGGTGATGGCGATGTCCGCCTCGCGGTTGGTGACGCTGACGAAGCGTGGCACCGACACCAGCTCCACTTCCAGCCCGGGATAGTCGCGCAGCAGCGCTCCCAGGCGCTGGGCGAGAAAGCCGGTGCCCAGGCCCTCGGTCACTCCGACCCGCACCTGGCCCAGCGGATTGAGGCGCTGGGTTACCGCCTCCTGGGCCAGCAGCGCGGCTTCTTCCATCGCCTGGGCATGCGCGAGCAGCGCCTGACCGGCCGGGGTGAGCTGATAGCCGCTGGCCTGTTGCACCAGCAGCTGGCTGCCCAGGGCGCGCTCCAGAGCCTCAAGGTGGCGGGCGACGGTCGCATGACTGACGCCCAGACTGCGAGCGGCGGTGAGCAGGCGCCCATGGCGCTGGACCTCCAGAAAAACCCGCAGATCGTTCCAGTCGAACATCCCTTTTCCTCGTCTAGGCCTGTCTGCCGGGCCGCTTGCTGGTCACTGTTCAGAAATGCACAACCGTTGCCCGTTTTCTGCGACTGTTGTTCGCGGATGACGACACTAGGATAGGGACCACAACAACAAAAAAGCGAGGGAACGTCATGCCCGGTCCTGCTGCGGAATATGACTTCATCATCGTCGGCGCCGGTCCGGCCGGCTGCCTGCTGGCCAATCGGCTGTCCGCCGATCCGAGTCATCGTGTGCTGCTGCTGGAAGCCGGCGGCCGTGACAACCATCCCTGGATCCACATCCCCGTCGGCTATCTGTTCTGCATCGGCAATCCACGCACCGACTGGTGCTTCAAGACCGAGGTGGAAGCGGGTCTGGGTGGCCGCGCGCTCAACTATCCTCGCGGGCGGGTGCTGGGCGGCTGCTCCTCCATCAACGGCATGATCTACATGCGCGGCCAGGCCCGCGACTATGACGGCTGGGCCGCCGCCGGCAATCCCGGCTGGGGCTGGCAGGACGTGCTGCCGCTGTTCAAGCGCATGGAAGATCATTGCGATGGCGCCTCGGCCTTTCATGGTGCCGGGGGCGAATGGCGGGTCGAGCGGCAGCGTCTGCACTGGACGCTGCTCGACGCCTTTCGCAGTGCCGCGGGCGAAACCGGTATCGCGCCGGTGGAAGACTTCAACACCGGCGACAACGAAGGCTGCGGCTACTTCCAGGTCAATCAGCGCAATGGCGTGCGCTGGAATGCCGCCAAGGCCTTTCTCAAACCCATCCGTCAGCGCGCCAACCTGCAGGTGCTGACCGGTGTGCAGGTGGAGCGGGTGCTGCTGGAGGAGGGCAGGGCACGGGCGGTGCTGGCGCGGTTGCCGGGCCAGGCCGAACCCCGGCGCCTGGGGGCGCGGCGGGAGATCGTGCTCTGCGCCGGCGCCATCGGCTCGCCGACCCTGTTGCAGCGCTCCGGCATCGGTCCGCGCGGTCTGCTCGAAGGCCTGGGTATCGGTGTCCGGCACCGGCTGGAAGGGGTGGGCGACAATCTGCAGGATCACCTGCAACTGCGGCTGATCTATCGGGTGCACGGCGTGCCGACCCTCAATGCCCTGGCCGGCAGTCTCTGGGGCAAGCTGGGCATGGGCCTGGAATACCTCTGGAAGCGCAGTGGCCCCCTGGCCATGGCGCCGAGTCAGCTGGGCGCCTTCGCCCGCTCCGACCCGGCGCAGCCCTCGGCCAATCTGCAATACCACGTGCAGCCGCTGTCGCTGGAGCGCTTCGGTGAGCCGCTGCACGGCTTTCCCGCCTTTACCGCCTCGGTGTGCAACCTGCGACCGGCCAGCTGTGGCCAGGTGAGCATCCGCAGCGCCGACCCGCTGGCCGCGCCGCTGATCCAGCCGCGCTACCTCAGCGCGCCGGAGGATCTCAGGGTGGCCGCCGATGCCATCCGTCTGACCCGGCGCCTCGTCGCCGCCCCGGCCCTGGCCGCCTATCGGCCCGAGGAATATCTGCCGGGACCGGCCTACCAGAGCGAAGCGGAGTTGCAGCAGGCCGCAGGGGCCATAGGCACCACCATCTTCCATCCGTCCGGCACCTGCCGCATGGGTCAGGACGCCGACGCCGTGGTCGATGCGCGCCTGCGGGTACATGGCATCCCGGGGCTGCGGGTGGCCGACGCCTCCATCATGCCGACCCTGGTCTCGGGCAACAGCTGCTCGCCGACCCTGATGATCGCCGAGCAGGCGGCCACCTTCATGCTGGCCGAGGCCCGCGAACAGGGCCGCCACGAGTTGCCCGCCGCGATCGCCAGGGCCAGCGCGGTCTCCGCTGCCTAGGCGCGTCCATCCGGTTTCACCGACGGCGGGGCCTCCCGCCGTTTCCACCGTAGTAGCTGTCGCCCATAACAACAATCAGCCCGGCGATCCCGGGTCAGGAGAACGTGCGATGTCCGACTATGCCCAACCCCGGGTACAACCCAGCGCGGCCAGCAGTCGCCGCGAAGAGCGCAAGGTGATCTTTGCCTCGTCCCTGGGGACCGTCTTCGAGTGGTATGACTTCTTTCTCTATGGCGCCCTGGCGGCGGTGATCAGCAAGCAGTTCTTTGCCGGCGTCAACGACACCACCGCCTTCATCTTCGCCCTGCTGGCCTTCGCCGCCGGCTTCGTGGTGCGACCCTTCGGCGCCCTGCTGTTCGGACGCCTGGGCGACCTGGTCGGCCGCAAGTACACCTTTCTCGCCACCATCATCCTCATGGGCATCGCCACCTTTGGCGTCGGCCTGCTGCCCACCTACGCCAGCATCGGCGTGGCCGCGCCCATCATCCTGGTGGTGCTGCGCCTGCTGCAGGGCCTGGCCCTGGGCGGGGAATACGGCGGTGCCGCCACCTACATCGCCGAGCATGCGCCGCCCGGCAAGCGCGGCGCCCACACCAGCTGGCTGCAATCCACCGCGACCCTGGGGCTGTTGCTGTCGCTGGTGGTGATCCTGGTCTGCCGCTACCTGACCGGCGACCAGTTCGAGGTCTGGGGCTGGCGCCTGCCGTTCCTGCTGTCGATCTTCCTGCTGGCCATCTCCACCTGGATCCGCATGTCCATGCACGAGTCGCCCGCCTTCCTGCGCATGAAGGCCGAGGGCAAGCAGAGCAAGGCACCGATCCGCGACTCCTTCACCAACTGGAGCAATCTCAAGGTCGTGCTGATCGCGCTGTTCAGCATCAACGGCGGCCAGGCGGTGACCTTCTACCTGTCGCAGTTCTATGTGATGTTCTTTCTCACCCAGACCCTCAAGCTCGACCCGGTGCTGGCCAACAACCTGCTGATCATCAGCGTGATCCTGGGCGCCCCCTTCTTCGTCATCGCCGGCTGGCTGTCGGACAAGGTCGGGCGCAAGCCGATCCTGATGCTGGGGCTGCTGCTGGCCACGGTGCTCTACTTCCCGCTGTTCAAGGCCCTGACCCACTACGCCAATCCGCAGATCTACCAGGCCAGTCAGCAGGCGCCCATCGTGGTGACCGCCGACCCGGCCACCTGCACCTTCCAGTTCGACCCGGTGGGCAAGGCGCGCTTCGACAGCCCCTGCGATAGGGTCAAGACGCTGCTGGCCAAGAGCGGGCTGCCCTACCGCAGCGTGGCGGCGGCACCGGGGGACGCGGTGCAGGTCAACGTCGGCGACAAGGTCATCGTCGGCTTCGACGAACCGGCCCTGCGCGCGGCGGTACAGGCCGCCGGCTATCCGGCCAAGGCCGATGCGGCCCAGGTCAACAAGCCCATGGTGGTGGCGGTGATCTTCGCCCTGATCCTGATCGCCACCCTCTGCTACGGACCCCTGGCGGCGCTGATGGTGGAGCTGTTCCCCACGCG
The DNA here is from genome assembly GCF_031453735.1 of Pseudomonas sp. SORGH_AS_0199. Classification (NCBI taxonomy): domain Bacteria; kingdom Pseudomonadati; phylum Pseudomonadota; class Gammaproteobacteria; order Pseudomonadales; family Pseudomonadaceae; genus Pseudomonas; species Pseudomonas sp. SORGH_AS_0199. Next base: position 4,553,841 of record NZ_JAVJAE010000001.1, on the reverse strand, counting down.
CATCCGCTACACCTCCATGTCGCTGCCGTACCACATCGGCAACGGCTGGTTCGGCGGCTTCCTGCCGACGGTGTCCTTTGCCCTGGTGGTCTATACCGGCGACATCTTCTACGGCCTCTGGTACCCGGTGCTGGTGACCGGTGTCAGCCTGGTGGTGGGGCTGCTGTGCCTGCCGGAAACCCGCCACCGCGATCTCGACGCCGATTGAGCTCCCGCCGGCGGCGAATCCCCTTCGCACTCTGAGTTTCGCCGCCGATTGGGTTATACTCGCGAGCTTTTCCACAGCTTTTCTCGCGAGTGTTTCCCCCATGGAAATCAACCCGATCGTCACCAGCATCAAGGACCTCTCCAGCCGCACCGAGACCATTCGGGGGTATCTTTGACTACGATCTGAAGAAGGATCGTCTGGTCGAAGTCGAGCGCGAGCTCGAAGATCCCGCTGTCTGGAACAAGCCCGAGTACGCCCAGAATCTTGGCCGCGAGCGCGCCCTGCTGGCCCAGGTGGTCGGTACCCTGGACGAGCTGAACGGCGGCCTGGCCGATGCCACCGACCTGCTGGAAATGGCTGCCGAAGAGGAAGACCAGGGCGCCGTCGATGACGTGGCGGCCGAGGTGGAGCGCCTGCGCGGCATCCTCGAGAAGCTGGAATTCCGCCGCATGTTCAGCGGCGAGATGGACCCCAACAACTGCTACCTGGACATCCAGGCCGGCTCTGGCGGCACCGAGGCCCAGGACTGGGCCAACATGCTGCTGCGCATGTACCTGCGCTGGGCCGACCAGCATGGCTTCAGCGCCGAGATCGTCGAGCTGTCGGAAGGCGAGGTCGCCGGCATCAAGGGCGCCACCGTGCACATCAAGGGCGAATACGCCTTCGGCTGGCTGCGCACCGAGATCGGCGTGCACCGCCTGGTGCGCAAGAGTCCCTTCGACTCGGGCAACCGTCGCCACACCTCGTTCACCGCAGTGTTCGTCTCGCCCGAGATCGATGACAACATCGACATCGAGATCAATCCTTCGGATCTGCGCGTCGACACCTACCGCTCCTCGGGCGCCGGTGGTCAGCACGTGAACACTACCGACTCCGCGGTGCGGATCACCCACGTGCCCACCAACACCGTGGTGGCCTGCCAGAACGAACGCTCCCAGCATGCCAACCGGGACACCGCCATGAAGATGCTGCGGGCCAAGTTGTACGAGCTGGAGATGCAGAAGCGCAACGCCGCGTCCCAGGCCCTGGAGGATTCCAAGTCCGATATCGGCTGGGGCCACCAGATCCGCTCCTATGTCCTCGACGCCTCGCGGATCAAGGATCTGCGCACCGGCGTGGAACGCAGCGACTGCGACAAGGTGCTCGACGGCGATCTGGACGAATACCTCGAAGCCAGCCTCAAGCAGGGCGTTTAATCCATCATTTCCTGTGGGAGCGGTGCATGGCCGCGATAGAGCTCTATCGCGGCCATGCACCGCTCCTACGGTCAGCACCCCAGGTAAACAGCAGACATGAGCGAACAACCCCTAGATCCCCAAGCCCAGGAACAGGAAGACAACAAGCTGATCGCCCAGCGCAAGGAAAAGCTTTCCGCGCTGCGCGACCAGCAGGCCATTCCCTTCCCCAACGATTTCCGCCGCGACAGCCTGGCCGGTGACCTGCAGCAGCAGTACGCCGACAAGACCAAGGAAGAGCTGGAAGCCGCAGGCATCAAGGTCAAGGTGGCCGGGCGCATCATGCTCAATCGCGGCGCCTTCATGGTGCTGCAGGACACCAGCGGGCGCATCCAGGTCTACGTCGACCGCAAGACCCTGCCGGCGGCAACCCTGGAAGCGGTCAAGAGCTGGGACCTGGGCGACATCATCGCCACCGAAGGCACCCTGGCCCGCTCCGGCAAGGGCGATCTCTACGTCAACATGAGCGATGTGCGCCTGCTGACCAAGTCGCTGCGCCCGCTGCCCGACAAGCACCACGGCCTGACCGACACCGAGCTGCGCTATCGCCAGCGCTATGTCGATCTGATCGTCAACGAGGAGGTCCGCCAGACCTTCCGCGTACGCTCCCAGGTCATTGCCCACATCCGCCGCTTCCTCATGGAGCGGGGTTTCCTCGAAGTCGAAACCCCCATGCTGCAGACCATTCCCGGCGGCGCGGCGGCCAAGCCCTTCGAGACCCACCACAACGCCCTGGACCTGGCCATGTTCCTGCGCATCGCGCCGGAGCTGTACCTCAAGCGCCTGGTGGTCGGTGGCTTCGAGAAGGTCTTCGAGATCAATCGCAACTTCCGCAACGAAGGCGTCTCCACCCGGCACAACCCCGAGTTCACCATGCTCGAGTTCTACCAGGCCTACGCCGACTACCACGACAACATGGACCTCACCGAGGAACTGTTCCGCGAACTGGCCATGGCCGTGCTCGGCAGCACCGACGTGCCCTATGGCGACAAGGTCTTCCACTTCGGCGAGCCCTTCGTGCGCCTGTCGGTGTACGACTCCATCCTCAAGTACAACCCGGACATTACCGCGGCAGACCTGCAGGACGTCGAGAAGGCCCGCGCCATCGCCAAGAAGGCCGGCGCCAAGGTGCTCGGCCACGAAGGCCTGGGCAAGCTGCAGGTGATGATTTTCGAGGAACTGGTGGAGAGCAAGCTGGAGCAGCCGCACTTCATCACCGAGTATCCCTTCGAGGTCTCGCCGCTGGCGCGTCGCAACGACGACAACCCCAGCGTCACCGACCGCTTCGAGCTGTTCATCGGCGGCCGCGAGATCGCCAATGCCTACTCGGAGCTCAACGACGCCGAAGACCAGGCCGAGCGCTTCATGCTGCAGGTCCAGGAAAAGGACGCCGGTGACGACGAGGCCATGCACTACGACGCCGACTTCATCAACGCCCTGGAATACGGCATGCCGCCCACCGCCGGCGAAGGCATCGGCATCGACCGCCTGGTCATGCTGCTGACCAATTCGCCGTCGATCCGCGACGTCATCCTCTTCCCGCACATGCGTCCGCAATAAGGGTGGCGCCCCGTTCGGGGCGTCGCTCCGGCTGCCGCCGACCGGGGCTCTGTCATCAAAGGTTCATCCGGACCTGCTAAGAGCCTGTTCAGAGTCTAGCGAGCTAGAGCCAAGCAAGGCGAAAAGGGCTGAGGAAGCGGAATTTACGAAGTGTAAATGAGCATTCCGAGGGCGTTTTCAACGCTGTTTGGCCGACGCGCAGCAGACTTTGAACAGGCTCTTAAAGAGCCCTGATGTCGCGTCCCTTTGCAGGTAGCCATGACCAATACGTTGATCCCCTTGCATCCGGCCGCTGAACGGCTGGGGCTGCTCTACGCCTACCATTTCACCTCGGGCCAGCCGGGCCGGGCCCTGACCATGGCGCCGGAAGATCCCTGGGAGGCGGAAGAGGGCGGTTTTCGCTGGCTGCACTTCAACCTGGCCCACGCCGCCGCCGAGCGCTGGATGCGCGAGCACCTGGGGTTGCCCGAGGAGTTCTTCGAATCCCTGCACGCCGGTTCCCATTCGACCCGGCTGGAACCGGCCGACGACACCCTGCTCGGGGTGGTGAACGACGTGACCCTCGCCTACGGCCAGGTCTCGGTGGACGTCGCCACCCTCTGGGCCTGCGCCCGCCCGGGACTGCTGGTGACCGCCCGCGCCCAGCCACTGCGCTCGGTGGATCGCCTGCGCCATGCGGTGCGTCGCGGCGAGGGCTTCGGCTCCACCCTGGAGCTGCTGGTGCACCTTCTGCGCGATCAGGCCGATGTGCTCACCGGCATCATCCGCGACACCACGGTCAAGGTGGATGCCATCGAGGATCGCCTGCTGTCCCAGCGGCTCTCCGCCAGTCGTGCCGAACTGGGCGGCCTGAGACGCGCCCTGGTGCGGCTACAACGGCTGCTGGCCCTGGAGCCGGGCTCCTTGCTGCGACTGCTCAACCGTCCGCCGGCCTGGCTGCGGCGCGACGACATCCAGACCCTGCGCGAGGCGACCGAGGAATTCGACCGGGTGCTGGACGACCTCGCCGCCCTGGTGGAGCGGCTCAAGCTGCTGCAGGAAGAGATCGCCGCCGCCTCAGCCGAGCAGACCAATCGCACCCTGTTCACCCTGACCCTGGTCACGGTGCTGGCCCTGCCGATCAACATCATCGCCGGCTTCTTCGGCATGAACGTCGGCGGCATCCCGCTCTCCGACTCGCCCCACGGTTTCTGGATCCTGGTGGCGCTGGTGGCGACCTTCACGGTGCTGGCCGGCAGCCTGGCCTTTCGCAAGCGCGGTGACTGACCGGCTGCGTGCAACCCCCGGGCGTGCGTCGCGGTCTTTAGTGCGGTGCTTCAGAAGTTGACTGCACAATTTTGGCGGCGCTTTTTGCTCCTGGACGTCGTTGCCACTCCTCGCCATAGCCCTGCTATGACTCGTCGCGGCGCCTAGCCCAAGAGGAAAAATCACTCGCCAACTCTTGCGCGAACCTGTGAAGCACCACACTAGGCAGCCTCCCACTGGAGACCACGATGGACTTCAAGGACTACTACGAGGTGCTCGGCGTCGCTCCCGACGTCGACGACAAGACCCTCAAGACCGCCTATCGCAAGCTGGCGCGCAAGTACCACCCCGATGTGAGCAAGGAGGCCGAGGCCGAGGCCCGCTTCAAGGAGGTGGCCGAGGCCTATGATGTCCTGCGCGATCCGCACAAGCGGGCGGAATACGACCAGATACGCCTCTACCAGCAGCAGGGCGAGCGCTTCCAGGTGCCGCCGGACTGGCAGCCGGGCTCCGGTGCCGACTACAGCGATCCCCAGGCCGGTTTCGGCGAGGACTATTCCGACTTCTTCGAGTCCCTGTTTGGCGCCGCCGGGCGTTCCCCGCACGGCGGCTTCGCCCGCCGGGGCCGTGACATCGAACTGGAGCTGCCGCTGTTTCTCGAAGAGAGCCAGGCCGGCAGCACCAAGCCGCTGAGTTTCAGCCTGCCGCAACGGGATGAACTGGGCCGCCGCGTGGGTGAGACCACCAAGACGCTCAATGTCAAGATTCCCGCCGGCAGCGTCGACGGCGAACGCATCCGCCTCAAAGGTCAGGGCGAGCCGGGGCTCGGCGGTGCCGAGGCGGGAGACCTCTATCTGGTCATCCGCCTGGTTCCTCATCCGCTGTTCGACGTGGACGGCCAGGATCTGGTGGTCAGTGTACCGCTCGCCCCCTGGGAAGCCGCGTTGGGCGCCAGGGTGCAGGTGCCGACGCTGGATGGGCAGATCATGCTCAGTATCCCGCCCGGCAGCCAGAATGGTGCGCGGTTGCGGGTGCGCGGCAAGGGCCTGGCCGGCAAGGCCGGGCAGGGCGATCTGCATGCCCTGCTCAAAGTGGTGATGCCGCCTCGAGGCGACGAAGAAACCCAGGCGCTGTGGCGCCAACTGGCCGAGCGGGCGGCCTTCGATCCCCGCCGCGACTGGAGGAGAGTCTGATGAGCAGTCTGATCGTCCTGCAGGAATTCTGCGTGCTCTGCGAGGTAAGCGAGCCGGTGGTGGTGGAGATCGTCGAGCACGGCATCCTGGCGCCACAGCGGGGCAAGCGCCCGTCCGAGTGGCACTTCGATACCGGCGCGCTGCACCGCGCCCGTCGCGCCGTGCGCCTGCGCCACGAACTGGACCTGGACTGGTCCGCGACGGCCCTGGCCCTGCACCTGCTGGACGAGGTGGAAGAGCTGCGCCGCGAGAACCGGCGCCTGCGGCGGCGCCTGGAGCGCTTCGCCGGCGAGCTGCGGGACATCTGACCGGCCGCGTAGGCTGGTTGAGGCGGCTCCATCGTCGACGCCCAGCGGTCTCTGGTTGAACCTGGCCATGTTGGGCTTCGCTGCGCTCAGCCCAGCCTGCACGAATGCCCCCTCTCCCTCTGGGAGAGGGCTGGGGTGAGGGAAGCTGGCGCACGAAGTTCGGTTCCAGCCGCGGCCAGCTTGGTCCTGCCCGTAGGAGCGGCCCATGGCCGCGATCTCCTGGAGGTTCAACCCCAGGGTGAAGACCAGGCCAGCATCCCAAGTGAACCTTCTACCCTATTTGTCACGTTACCCAAGCCACCGCTGGTACCGGGCCTAGCACGCCAACCCCTGCCATCGCTGCTAGGCTGGGAACCTCCAACAGCGGTACAGGAAACCCTCATGCCCAGCCATATCCTCGACCACCGCATTCTCGGCGAATCCCTGCAGGCGGTGGAGATCGGTCTCGATCCCGGCGAGACGGTGATCGCCGAGGCCGGTGCCATGACCTACATGGAGGCCGACATCGACTTCACCGCGCGCATGGGCGACGGCTCCGCTGGCTTGCTCGGCAAGCTCTGGGGCGCCGGCAAGCGCATGCTCGGCGGCGAGTCGCTGTTCATGACCCATTTCACCAACGAAGGGCGCGAGAAGCGCCACGTCGCCTTCGCCGCGCCCTATCCGGGACAGGTGATTCCGCTGGACCTCGCCGCCCTGGGCGGCACCCTGTTCTGCCAACGCGATTCCTTTCTCTGCGCCGCCAGGGGCACCCGCATCGGCGTGGCCTTCACTCGGCGTCTGGGCGCCGGCTTCTTCGGTGGCGAGGGCTTCATCCTGCAGCGGCTGGAGGGGGATGGCATGGCCTTCGTGCATGCTGGCGGCACGGTGATCCGCAAGGACCTCAGGGGCGAGACCCTGCGCCTGGACACCGGTTGCCTGGTGGGTTTCACCAGCGGTATCGACTACAACATCAAGCTGGCGGGTGGCCTGCGCAGCATGCTGTTCGGCGGCGAAGGCCTGGTGCTGGCGACCCTGAGCGGCCACGGCACCGTGTGGATCCAGACCTTGCCCTTTTCCCGGCTAGCCGGCCGGGTCCAGGCCGCGGCCGGCGGCGTCACCGGTGAACGCCGCGCCGGGGGTGATTAGTTTCTGCAGGGAAAATGGCAGCTTTCGGTAACTCCGCGACGAAGGTCCAGAGCACCCGCCCGGCGGTGATGCGCGATTGCCTATCGCAATGAACAAATCGACGAAATGTGCCTCGAAAGCCTTGGCCTAGAGCCTGCCGATTCCATTGCCGAGGTGTTACATGCCGCTTCTTCGTATCGATGTCCTGGAAGGTCATAACGACGACTATCTGCAAAACCTGCTCGATGGGGTTCACCACGCCGTGGTGGAGGCCTTCGACGTCCCTGTGCGGGATCGCTACCAGGTTCTGACCGAACACAAGCCTGGCCGATTCATCATGCAGGACACCGGATTGGACATTCCGAGAACCCACAGACAGACCTTGATCAGTATTACGAGTCGGCCTCGAGACCAGGCGGCCAAGACCCGCTTTTACGCAAAGGTCTGTCATGAACTGCACGCACGGTGTGGCATCGAGGCAAACGACGTGATGGTTTCGATCGTGGTGAATGGCGATGAGGATTGGAGCTTTGGTCAGGGCAGGGCCCAATTCCTGACAGGCGAGCTATAAGCCGGATTCGAACAGGCCACTCCCGTGGCTGCGACGGGAATGGCCGGTCTTGCCTGGCATTTCCAGGTAGAGGCGAAACGGCTAGCCCCCGCTCACCTAGGCCCGCTGCAGGGCGCTCTGGGGCGCCATGCGCTCCAGCCAGTCGCGCCAGCGCACCCGGCTGTCGTGGACCAGCCAGCCGTCCTGGCGGGCGAAGCTTTCCGACAGCCAGAGGCCGCGGGTCGACACCGGCAGGCGCTGGCCGGCGGACAGAGTGTAGAGCTCGCCGGTGGGCTTGCCGTCGTCCAGGGCGACCAGATAGAGGTCCGGGCGCTGGCGCGCCAGGCGCGCCAGCAACTGGCCGTTCTCGATCTTCTCGTCGACGTGGAACAGACTCGGCGCCTTGCATTCCTTGGGCAGTTCCAGCAGCAGGTCATAGACCAGTTGCAGCGAGGCGGTGGGGGTGTGCACATAGGCGCGGGGGCGCTCCAGCAGCGCCAGGCTGCCGCAGCGCACCGGCCGCGCCGCGCCCGAGCGTGGGGTCAGGCGAAAGGCCACGTCCTCGCGGTAGGGCAGGGCCGGGGCATAGGGTGTCGGCAACCAGGTGTCGGCGAAGCGTCCGGCCAGCCAGCCGCGCGGCGTTTCGATCAGGCACTCCTCGGCCACCTCCTGCACGGCGGTGAGCAGCGGCAGGGCCAGTTCGTGGGTCGGGATGTAACCGGAGATCAGCTTGAGCACCACGTCGCCCCGGTCGGGCCGGCGCTGGCGCACCAGCAGCCAGTGGTCCTGGCCCTGCCAGTTCAGCGTCAGACGCACCGAGACACCCAGGTTGGCGAGCTTCGCACTGAAGTGCTGGGCATCCTCGATCTCGATCGGCTTGCGCCGCTCCAGCATCTCGCTGAAATTCAGCGGTTGGCCGAGCGCCTGGTAGGTGAGGCCGTCATGATTGGCCTCGACCGAAAGGGGCAGGGTCTTGAACGCCTTGGGATTGTGGCGGGCGATGAGCTGGGGCATGGCCGACTCCTGTTGTAGTGTGCCGCGGACGCGCCGTCCCGGGCGACCGGGCAGGACGTCCAGCGGACGAAGGCAAGGGTTCAGCGAAACGCTCTGGATCAGGGCCGAGCGGAGATCACTTCGGCCAGGGTACGGACATTATGTGACAGGTGCAGGGGATCGATAGTGCCGACTATCGCACCGCTCACCCCGGGCTCGCCGAATACCCGGGCGAAGCTCGCGCGCACCGGATCCTGGCCGGTACCGAGCACCGCGTGGCCGCTGGCCAGGGCCTTCTTGATCAGGATGCCCTTGCCCTGGGCGGCGGCGGCTCGGATCACCGGGATCTCGGCGTCTTCGTTGAGGTTGAAGGTGACCATGGCGCAATCGCCGGTCTCCAGCGCCTTGAGACCGCCCGCGACGGTCTTGCCGGAAAAGCCGAAGGCGCGGATCAGGCCTTCGCGCTTGAGCTCGGCCAGGGTCTCGTAGCAGCCGCTGTCCTGGAGGATGGCCAGGTCGTTGCCATCGGAATGCACCAGCACCAGGTCCAGCCAGTCGGTCTCCAGCCGGCGCAGGCTGCGTTCCACCGAGCGGCGGGTATGGGCCGCGCTGAAGTCGAAGCTGGACAGGCCATCGGTGAATTCCTCGCCGACCTTGCTGGCGATCACCCAGTGCTGGCGCTGGCCACGCAGCAGTGGACCCAGGCGTTCTTCGCTGCGGCCGTAGGCCGGCGCGGTGTCCAGCAGGTTGATGCCCAGCTCGCGGGCCAGGCTGAGCAGATCGGCGGCGCTGCGGTCGTCGGGGATGGTGAAACCGTTGGGGTACTTCACGCCCTGGTCGCGGCCGAACTTGACCGTGCCCAGGCCCAGTGGGGAAATCTCGAGACCGGTGCTGCCCAGCGGACGCTGCAGACCATGCAGGGTGCGCAGGCTCATGGCAGCAGCTCCTCCCAGAAGGGCGCGGCCACCGGCGGTTGCGGATGGGCGGGCAGGGCGGGGTGCTGTCCTGGCGCGATGCCGTCGCGGTCGAGATTGGCCAGGACCCGGTCGGCCAGGTCCGGTGACAGCGCCAGCTTGGTCGGCCAGCCCACCAGCAGGCGGCCTTCCTCGGCGAGGAAGGCGTTGTCCGGCCGCACCAGCCCGGATTGCGCCGGCTCGGCACGGTCCACCCTGAGGGTCGCCCACTGGGCGCCCGCGAAATCGATCCAGGGCAGCAGGCGCTGCAGTTCTTCCCGCGCCGTGGCGATCTGCGCGTCTGGCTCACGGGCCACGCCCTCGGCCTCGGCCAGGTCGCCGCCCAGGTACCACAGCCACTGGCCGTCGGCGGTGGGGTGGCTGGTGATGGTCACCCGCGGCTTGGGGCCGCCACCCAGACAGTGCGCATAGAGGGGTTTGAGCATGGGACCCTTGACCACCACCATGTGCAGCGGGCGGCGCTGCATGGCCGGCTGTTCGAGGTGGAGCGCCTGGAGCAGATCGGCCATGCCGGCGCCGGCGGTGAGCACGAGGCGGCGGGCGCGGATGGCCTGGCCGTCCACCACCAGACCAGTCAGCTCGCCGTCCTCGCGCAGGGGCTGGAGGTCATGCCCGGCCAGCAGGCTGTCGCCGGCCAGTTCGGCCAGGCGTGCGACCAGGCTGGGTACGTCCAGCACCAGCTCGGCCAGGCGGTAGACCTTGCCCTTGAAGGCGCGGTCACGCAGGGCCGGTGGCAGTTCGTCGCCCTTGACCGCATCCACCCGGCCGCGCACCGCCTTGCTGGCGAAGAAGCTGGTGAGGTTGCCGGCCAGGCTGCCCGGCGACCAGAGGTAGTGGGCCTCGGAGAGCAGGCGTACACCGGAAAGATCCAGCTCGCCGCTGCCGGCCAGGCTTTCGCGCCAGCGCTGCGGCATGTCGGCGATGGCCTCGGAAGCCCCGGTGAGTATCCCGGTCAGGGCATATTTGGTGCCGCCATGGATGATACCTTGGGACTTGCCGCTCTGGCCGCCGCCCAGGGCGCCGGTCTCCACCAGCACGGTGGCGTAGCCGGCGCGTCTGAGACGGGCGTTGAGCCAGAGGCCGGCGACGCCGCCGCCGACGATGAGGATATCGGTGGACCAGGGTTGGGACATGAACGGCCTGCTCGGATAATCGGCAAAGGAGTGATTTTACACGCTCCTCGCTGCCGCTGGTCTCAATGCCCGGTGCTGCCGGAAAACAGCTGGATCACCACCACCCCGGCGACGATCAGGCCCATGCCCAGCATGGCCGGCAGGTCCAGCTTCTGATCGTAGAGCACCGCCGCGGCGATGCTGACCAGCACGATGCCCAGCCCGGCCCAGCTGGCGTAGGCGACGCCCACGGGAATGCTGCGCACCACCAGGGTCAGCATCCAGAAGGCCAGGCCGTAGCCAGTAATGACCAGAAACAGTGGCAGTGGCTTGCTGAAGCCACTGATGGCCTTCATGGAGGTGGTGGCGACGACCTCGGCAGCGATGGCAATGGCCAGGTAGATGTATCCGCTCATGATGATTCCTCCCGTCGAAGGCCACCATTGTGCCTTTTGGGGCGATAGGTGAAAGTTGATACCTATCTGTTAGGGAGATGGGTAGTGCAGTGGAATCTGGAGCAACTGGAGATCTTCGTCGGCATCGCCGAGGGTGCGAGTTTCTCGGCCATGGCGCGCCGTCTGGGGCGGGCGCAATCGGCGGTGAGCGCCGCCATCGCCCTGCTGGAGACCGATCTGGGCGTCGTGCTGTTCGCGCGCAGCAACGGCCGCACGCCAGTCATCACTGCGGCCGGGCTGGCGCTGCTGGAGGAGGCGCGTGAGGTGCTGCGTCAGTGCCAGCGCCTGGACAGCCGCGCCCAGGCGCTCTGTGCCGGTCAGGAACCGCTGTTGCGCCTGGCGCTGGACGAAGCCATGCCCTACCAGCCGGTGCTCGATGCGCTGGACGCCCTGGCCTCGGCCTTCCCGCACCTGGAAGTCCAGCTCACCAGCGGTGCCCAGGGCGATGTAGCGCGCAAGCTGCTGACCGACCAGGCCGACCTCGGCCTGCTGTTTCGCCATGAGCACATGCCCCAGGCCCTGGAGCGCCAGGCCCTGGGTGATGTCGCCCAGGTCACCGCCTGCGGCGCCCAGCATCCCCTGGCCAGCCAGCGCGGGGTAGGGCGGCGCGAACTGGCCCGCCACCGTCAGCTGCTCATCGCGCCGCTGGAGAATCCTTATCCCGGTGGCGAGCAGATCGCGCCCCAGGTCTGGCGCGCCGACAGCTTCTATCTGCTCGCCGAACTGCTGATGCGCGGCCTGGGCTGGGGCTGGCTACCGCGGCACGTGGCGCGCTATCCCTCCTACCAGGGCCTGCTGGCCGAGCTGGATTGCGACTGGGTGCCGCCGGCGCTGGTGGTGGAGCTGGCCTGGCGCCGCAATGCCGCGCCGGGGCCGGCGGCGCGCTGGCTGGCCCAGCGGCTGGCGGAGGAGTTGCGGGCGATTGGTTGAAATCGATGTGTTGGGCTTCGCTTTCGCTCAACCCAACCTACGTAGAGCGCCGTAGGTTGGGTTGAGCGAAAGCGAAGCCCAACATGACGGAGCCTCAGCGCTCGCCCACGGCTTCTTCCCATGACAGCCGTATTCTGGCCGAATCCATGGGGCAGCTTGACCAGCGCCAAGGCGCGAGCGCTGCGATACTCGGGTCATTCCTCCTCGATCCAGGATGATCGCCATGACCACAACCCCCGCCCTCGGCCAACGCTACGTCTTCATCGTCCTGGCGCTGATCTTTCTCGCCCTGCTGGTTTCCGCCGGGGTGAGGTCCACCCCTGGCGTACTGCTGCTGCCGTTGCAGGAGACCTTTGGCTGGAGTCGCGAGACGGTCTCGCTTTCCGCCGCCATCGGCATCTTTCTCTATGGGCTGGTCGGGCCCTTCGCCGCCGCCCTGATGCAGACCCTAGGCATCCGTCGCACCCTGCTCGGCGGCCTGACCCTGATCAGCCTGGCCACCGCCCTGAGCACCCTGATGCGCGAGCCCTGGCACCTGGTGGCCACCTGGGGCGTGCTCAGCGGCCTGGGTACCGGTTGCGTGGCCATGGTGCTGGGCGCCGCCATCGTCAATCGCTGGTTCGTCGCCCGCCGGGGCTTGATGATGGGTCTGCTCGCCGCCAGCACCGCCACCGGCAACCTGGTGTTCCTGCCGCTGCTGGCCCATCTCGCCAGTCACGAGGGCTGGCAGACCGTGGTGCTGACCGTGGCCGTGGCCAGCGCGGCGCTGATCCCGCTGGCGGCCTGGCTGCTGCCCGAGCGGCCGGCGGACGTCGGCCTGCGGCCCCATGGTGCCCCGACGGACTACCAGGCGCCGGCCGCCACCGCGCCGGGCAACCTGTTTCGCGTGACCCTTGGCACCCTGGTCATGGCCAGCCGCCGGCGCGATTTCTGGCTGCTGTTCCTGACCTTCTTCGTCTGCGGCTTCACCACCAATGGCCTGATCGGCACCCACTTCATCGCCATGGGCCACGACCACGGCCTGTCCCAGGTGCAGGCCGCCGGCATCCTCGCGCTGATGGGCATCTTCGACCTGGTGGGCACCACCGCCTCCGGCTGGCTGACCGACAGATACGATCCGCGCCGGCTGCTGTTCGTCTACTACAGCCTGCGCGGGCTCTCGCTGATCTACCTGCCGTTCTCCGGCTTCGCTCCCGAGCAACTGCTGCTGTTCGGCATCTTCTACGGCCTGGACTGGATCGCCACCGTGCCGCCCACGGTCAAGCTGACCAACCAGAGCTTTGGCGAACAAAGCGCGCCGGTGGTATTCGGCTGGGTGTTCTGCGGCCACATGCTCGGCGCCGCCTGCGCGGCCTTTCTCGCCGGGGCCTTGCGCGAGCACTTCGGTTCCTACCAGGAGGCCCTGGTATTGGCTGGGTTGACCGGCATCGTCGCGGCGGTGATGGCGCTGGGGATCGGGCGACCGAGCGCCGCGGGAGCCGGGCGCTCGGCCGTGCCCGAGGCCGGCTAGGCGGTCTTGAGGTCGAGCGGCACGGCGGTCGGCGCCCGGTGCAGCATCGACGCCGGGATCGCCAGGATCAGCAGGCCGCTGACGAACAGGCAGGCGCCGAGCACATAGGTGCCGTTGTTGATGTCGCCGGTGAGGGTTTCCATGGTCGCGGTGATCATGGAGCCGGTGAAGCCGGAGAGGTTGCCGATGGCGTTGATCATGCCGATGCCCGCCGCCGCGGCGACGCCGGAGAGCAGGGTGCCGGGCAGCGACCAGAAGATCGGCATCAGCGCCAGCAGGCCCGAGGCGGCCACGGTGAGGAAGAAGATCGACAGCACGATGTTGTGGATGAACCAGGCGCTCAGTACCAGGCCCAGGGCGCCGACGAAGGCCGGGACCGCCGCATGCATCCGCTGCTCGCCGGTGCGTGCCGAGTGGCGGGCGTTGAGCAGCATGACCACCAGGGCGACGCTGTAGGGGATGGCGGTGAGCAGACCGATCTGCAGGCTGCCGCTGACCCCGGCGTTCTTGATGATCGAGGGCATCCAGAAGGCCAGGCCATAGAAGCCGGTGTTGAAGGTCAGCAGGATGAACACCAGCAGCCAGACCCGCGGATTGAGAAAGACCTCGCTCAGCCGTGAAGCCTTGCCGGCGTTGTGCTGGTCCAGGTTGCGCTTGAGCAGGGCCTTTTCCCGGGCGTCCAGCCAGGGCGCCTTGTCGATGTTGTCGCTCAGGCAGCAGAACACTACCACCGCCATGATGATCGAGGGCACCCCTTCCACCAGCAGCATCCACTGCCAGCCGGCCAGGCCGTGCCAGTCGTGCAGGCTGCTCATCAGCCAGCCGGAAAGCACGCCGCCAAAGCTCAGGCTGAAGGGCAGGGCAACCAGGAAACCGGACATCACCCGACTCTGGCGCTGGGTCGGGAACCAGTAGTTGAGATAGAGCACCACGCCGGGAAAGAAGCCCGCCTCGCAGACGCCCAGCAGGAAGCGCAGCACATAGAAGAGGGTGCTCGACTGCAGGCCGAAGAATTGCGCCAGCGGCTGGGTGAAGGCCACCGCCATGGAGATGATCGCCCAGGTCAGCATGATGCGGGCGATCCAGAAGCGCGCGCCGTAGCGATGCAGCAGCAGGTTGCTGGGGACCTCGAAAAGAAAGTAGCCCCAGAAGAACATGCTGGCGCCAAGGGCATAGACGGTGTTGCTGAAGCCCAGGTCGTCGAGCATGTCCAGCTTGGCGAAGCCGACGTTGACCCGGTCCAGGTAGGCGGCGATGTAGCACAGCAGCAGGATCGGCAGGATGCGTAGCACCACCTTGCGATAGGTGCGTTCTTCGAAGGCGTCGCCAGCGGCGCCCTGGGCAGCGGTGGTCTCGAACATGGGAATGACCTTCGGGGCCTTGGGGCCCGTTGTTGTTATTGAAGAGGTCGAAGGCGGCCGGGGATGCGGGGTGGCCGTCTGAATCGCCAGGCCACTCTAGAAGCGGGAGCGATTCTTTCCCAATGGCATTTGCAGATCATTCGATAACGGCGCGTTATCGAGCTGTCTAGGCTGCGGACTCCTCGCGACCGGCATGGCTCAGCAGGATGGCGGCGAATTCCCGGGCCGCTTCGCCGAGGGGTTCGCCCTTGCGGGTGAGGATGCCGTAGTCCTGCGCCGGCAGGTGCAGTGGCAGCTCCAGGGCACTGAGCGCGCCGCTGGCGAGATAGGGCTCGACCATGGCCTCCGGCAGCATGCCGATCATGGGGCCGGCGCGCAGCACCTGGAGAAAGGTCTGCATGGAGATGGTGTCGATGGTGTTGCTCGGCACCGGCAGGCCGGCGGCGGCGAAGGCCCGCTCCATGCGCCCGCGGATGGGCGTGCCCTTGGGATAGAGGATCCAGGGCCAGGCCAGCACCTGGTCGAGGCCCACGGGCCCGCTGCCCACCAGGGGGTGATCGGCGTTGACCACGAAGCGGAAGGGCTCCGGCGCCAGGGGCTGGAAGTCGAAGCGCTGGGCCTGGGCTTCGTCGGTGAAGCGCGCCACCGCCAGGTGCAGCAGCTTGTCGTCGAGCATCTCCATCAGGTGATCGCTGGTCTGCTCCACCACCTCGATGGCCAGCAGCGGCCAGCGCTGCTTGATCGCGACGATGGCCTGCGGCAGCGCCACCGCCGTGGCGGCGAAGATGCCACCGACCTTGAGCTGGCCGTGGCCGCCGCGTCTCAGGCTGTCGATCTGCTCGGCGAAGTCGCGGGCATCGTTCAGCGCCACCCGGGCATAGCGCAGCACGTGCTCGCCCAGCGCCGTGGGCGGCATGCTGCGCGGCTGGCGCTCGAACAGGGCGAAGCCGAGCAGGTGCTCGAGCTCCTTGAGCATCTTGCTGATGGCCGGCTGGCTGAGGTTCATCTGCTGCGCCGCCAGGTGCATGTTGCGGGTGCGCCCCAGGGTGTCGATCAGCAGCAGGTGGCGGAACTTGAGCCAGTGGCTGATCTGGCTGAACGAAGGCTCGGACACGTATGCCTCCCAGGCGATAAGTGCGGGTTATCGAATGATGAAATAAGCCCATTTGAGTTTATCAGTCCGGCTGCCTAGCGTGGACCCATCAGCCCTGGAGTCCTGCCCATGTCCCTTCGTCTCTCGCCTGGCAACACCCTTCCCACCGATGGCCTGGCCGGCACCCTGGTCGGTCGTGCCTGGGTGCCCGGTCCGCTGGCCGGTCCCTCGCCCGTGGTGCTGCGCGAGGACGGCGTCTTCGATGTCTCGGCACGCTTCGCTACGCTGAGCGCCCTGTTCGAGGAAGAGGCGCCCCTGCAGACCCTGCGCGATACCCCCGGGCGCTACCTCGGCAGCGTGGAGGAACTGCTGGCCAACAGCGGCGAGCAGGCCGATCCGGGCCGCCTGCACCTGCTGCCGCCGGCCGACCTGCAGGTGATCAAGGCCGCCGGGGTGACCTTTGCCGCCAGCATGCTGGAACGGGTAATCGAAGAGCAGGCCGGCGGCGATGCCGGGCGCGCCGTGGCCATCCGCGAGCAGGTGCAGGCGGTGATCGGCGCGGACCTGCAGGGCCTGGAGCCGGGCAGTCCGCGCGCCCAGGCGCTCAAGGCGCTGCTGATCAAGAAGGGCATGTGGTCGCAGTACCTGGAGGTGGGCATTGGCCCGGACGCCGAGATCTTCACCAAGGCGCCGGTGCTGGCCGCGGTCGGCAGCGGCAGCGCCATCGGCATCCACCCCGTGTCCCAGTGGAACAATCCCGAGCCCGAGGTGGTGCTGGTGGCGGACAGCCGCGGCCGCCTGCATGGCGCCACCCTGGGCAATGACGTCAACCTGCGCGACATCGAGGGCCGCAGCGCCCTGCTGCTGAGCAAGGCCAAGGACAACAACGCCTCCTGCGCCCTGGGGCCCTTCATCCGCCTGTTCGACGAGACCTTCGATCTCGACCAGGTCCGCCAGTGCGTGGTGACCCTGGAAGTCCAGGGCGAAGACGGCTTTCACCTCAATGGCAGCAGCTCCATGGCGCAAATCAGTCGTGATCCCGCGGACCTCGCCGCCCAGACCCTCAATGCCAACCACCAGTATCCCGACGGCTTCCTGCTGTTTCTCGGCACCCTGTTCGCCCCGACCCAGGACCGTGACGCCCCGGGCGGCGGCTTCACCCACAAGGTGGGTGACGTGGTGAGCATTGCCAGCCCGCTGCTGGGAACCCTGCACAATAGGGTGACCACCAGCGACCAGGCCCCAGCCTGGCGCTTCGGCCTCGGTGCCCTGATGCACAACCTGGCCGCCCGCGGCCTGCTGGGCCGCTAAGCGCTCTTTCCTAATAACAACCAGAGACCATCATGACTTCCGCCAAACGCCCGCTGCGCAGCCAGCAATGGTTCGATGATCCTGCCCACGCCGACATGACCGCGCTCTATGTCGAGCGCTACATGAACTACGGCCTGACCCGCGACGAACTCCAGTCCGGTCGCCCCATCATCGGCATCGCCCAGACCGGTAGCGATCTCACCCCCTGCAATCGTCATCACCTGGAACTGGCCCAGCGGGTCAAGGCCGGTATCCGCGACGCGGGCGGCATCCCCATGGAGTTCCCGGTGCATCCCATCGCCGAGCAGAGTCGCCGCCCCACCGCGGCCCTGGATCGCAACCTGGCCTACCTCGGCCTGGTGGAGATCCTGCACGGCTTCCCGCTTGACGGCGTGGTGCTCACCACCGGCTGCGACAAGACCACCCCGGCCTGCCTGATGGCCGCGGCCACCACCGACCTGCCGGCCATCGTGCTGTCCGGTGGGCCCATGCTGGACGGGCATTTCAAGGGCGAGCTGATCGGCTCCGGCACGGTGCTCTGGCACGCGCGCAACCTGCTGGCGACCGGCGAGATCGACTACGAGGGCTTCATGGCCCTGACCACCGCCGCCTCGCCCTCGGTGGGCCACTGCAACACCATGGGCACGGCCCTGTCGATGAATGCCCTGGCCGAGACCCTGGGCATGTCGCTGCCCGGCTGTGCCAGCATCCCCGCGCCCTATCGCGAGCGCGGCCAGATGGCCTATGCCACCGGCAAGCGCATCTGCCAGCTGGTGCTGGACGACGTCCGCCCCTCGCAGATCATGACCCGCGAGGCCTTCGAGAACGCCATCGTGGTGGCTTCGGCCCTGGGTGCTTCCAGCAACTGCCCGCCGCACCTGATCGCCATCGCCCGCCACATGGGCGTGGAACTGTCGCTGGACGACTGGCAGCGCCTGGGCGAGGACATCCCGCTGCTGGCCAACTGCATGCCGGCCGGCAAGTACCTGGGCGAGGGCTTCCACCGCGCCGGCGGGGTGCCGGCGGTGCTCCACGAACTGCTCAAGGCGGGACGCCTGCACGGCGACTGTATGACGGTATCCGGGCGCACCATCGGTGCCATCGCCGAAGGTGCGGCCAGCACAGATCCCGCCGTGATCCAGCCCTACGAAGCGCCGCTCAAGCACCGCGCCGGCTTCATCGTGCTCAGCGGCAATTTCTTCGACAGTGCCATCATGAAGATGTCGGTGGTGGGCGAGGCCTTTCGCCAGACCTATCTGGCGGAACCGGGCAAGGAAAACAGCTTCGAGGCGCGAGCCATCGTCTTCGAGGGTCCGGAGGACTATCACGCGCGCATCGACGACCCGGCCCTGGACATCGACGAGCGCTGCATCCTGGTGATCCGCGGCGCCGGGCCGGTGGGTTATCCGGGCAGCGCCGAGGTGGTCAACATGGCCCCGCCGGCGGCGCTGATCAAGAAGGGCATCGACTCCCTGCCGTGCCTGGGCGACGGTCGCCAGAGCGGTACCTCGGCCAGTCCATCGATCCTCAACATGTCGCCGGAAGCGGCGGTGGGCGGTGGCCTGGCACTGCTCAAGACCAACGACCGTTTGCGTGTGGACCTCAATGCCCGCAGCGTCGATGTGCTGCTGGATGATGCCGAACTGGAGCGCCGTCGTGCTGAATGGACGCCCAACCTGCCGCCGGCCCAGACCCCCTGGCAGGAGCTCTATCGGCAACTGGTGGGCCAGCTTTCCACCGGCGGCTGCCTGGAACCGGCCACCCTGCACCTCAAGGTGATCGCCCGCGAAGGCGGGGTGCCGCGGCATTCGCACTAAGGCTTGTCTGAAAAGTCGGCGAGCGAAGGTCAGGCAAGGCAAAAGTCCGTGAGGGAGCGGAGTTTACGAGTGGTAAATGAGCATCCCGAACGGATTTTTAACGCCGCCTGACCGAGTGCAGGCACTTTTCAGACAAAGCCTTGGAACGGGCTCGCACTGGCGGCATAGCTTCATTAAGCTCTGCCGCCATGAACCGTACCCTCTATAGCCTGATCTTCACCCTGGCCTTGCCCTTCATCCTGCTGCGCCTGCTCTGGCGCGGGCGCAAGGCTCCCGCCTATCGGCAACGCATCGGCGAGCGCCTGGCGCTGGGCTTGCCAGGGATGCCGCCCGGCGGCATCTGGGTGCATGCGGTGTCGGTGGGGGAGAGCATTGCCGCCGCGCCGGTGATCCGTGCGCTGCGCCAGCGCCATCCGCAGCTGCCGATCACCGTGACCTGCATGACGCCCACCGGCTCGGAGCGCATTCGCGCCCTGTTCGGCAGCGATGTCCACCACTGCTATCTGCCCTACGACCTGCCGGGGCTGGCCGGACGTTTCCTCGACCGGCTGCGGCCCAGCCTGGGGGTGGTGATGGAAACCGAACTCTGGCCCAACCTCATCCACCAGGCGGCGTGCCGCGACATTCCCATCGCCCTGGCCAATGGCCGGCTGTCCGAGCGCTCCGCCCGGGGCTACGGAAAACTGGCCGGGGTGACGGCGCCGATGCTGGCGGAGCTGGCCTGGCTCGCGGTGCAGACGCCGGTGGAAGCCGAGCGCTTCCGCGCCCTCGGTGCCCGTGCCGAGCGGGTCACGGTGACCGGCTCCATCAAGTTCGACCTGCGCATCGACCCCGAGCTGCCGGCGCGCGCGGCCGCGCTGCGCCAGGGCTGGGGCCGTCGCCCGGTGTGGATCGCCGCCAGCACCCATGCCGGTGAAGACGAGATCCTGCTCCAGGCCCAGCGCCAACTGCTGGCCACCCGTCCCGATGCCCTGCTGATCCTGGTGCCGCGTCATCCCGAACGCTTTCCCGAGGTGCTGGGCGAGGTGCGCCGCGAAGATTTCAGCGTGATCCAGCGCTCGACGGGGGAGGCGGTGCAACCGCAGACCCAGGTCCTGCTGGGCGACACCATGGGCGAGCTGCTGTTTCTCTACGCCCTGGCCGACGTCGCCTTCGTCGGTGGCAGCCTGATCGAGCGCGGCGGGCACAACCCGCTCGAGCCGGCCGCTCTCGGCGTGCCGGTGCTCAGCGGACCGCACGTATTCAACTTCCTCGACATCGTCGCCCAGTTGCGCGACGCCGGCGCTTTGGAAACAGTAGCGGAAGCCTCGGCCATCGCTGCCGCCGTGGCCCGGCTCTGGGCCGAACCGGCGGAAGCCGCTCGGCGTCGTCAGGCGGGCCTGGCGGTATTGGCCGCCAATCAGGGCGCGCTGGAGCGCCTGCTCTCCGGGCTCGACGGACTGCTCAAGCCCTGAGCGGAACGTGCCGGCAGGACGTCGGCGCGGGTCTTGGCCAGGTCCGGCGGCAGGAAGTCGCGATCCGGGTCGTAGTGGGGATCGAGATAGCCGGACAGGGCCAGCAGGTCGTTGGGCGCCAGGGTGCCGGCCGCCTGCTTGAGTCTCAGAGTGTCCAGGATGTAGTTGTAGCGGGCGTCGTTGTACTGGCGCACGGCGTTGTACAGCAGCCGCTGGGCGTCGAGCACGTCGACGATGGTGCGGCTGCCCACCTGGTAGGCGATCTCGGTGGCTCTCAGGGCGCGCTGGCTGGAGGCGATGGACAGCCGTCGGGCGCGCACCTGCTCGATGTCGGTGTTGATCGCCCGATGGGCATTGCGGGTGTTCTGCACCACCTGGCGGCGCAGGCTTTCCTGCTGCTGCTCACTGCGGTCCAGCTGCTGGTAGGCCTGACGCGCCTGGGAGCTGGTGGTGCCGCCGCTGTACAGCGGCACCTCGACCTGGATACCGATGCTGCGGCTGTTGACCGGGCTGCCGAACAGGGACAGCTGCTCGGCGTTGGGCAGATTCACCGCATCGTTGTCGCTGTGGCTGTAGCGCGCCACCGCATCCACCGTCGGCAGGTGCCCGGCGCGACGCTGGCGCAGGGTTTCCTGGGCCGCATTGACGCCCTGGCCGGCAGCCAGCAATTGCAGATTCTGGCGCATGGCGGTGTCCACCCACTGGCGGGCATCGTTGGGTTGTGGCGGCAGGATCGGCAGGTCGTGGCGGATACCGGCGATGCTGCCATAATCGCGATCGGTCAGCCGGGTCAGGGCCTGGAAGGCGTCGGCCACCTGCTGCTCGCTCTGGGAGCGGTTGGCCTGGGCATTGTCGAAGCTGGCCTGGGCCTGGAGCACGTCGGTGTCGTCGGTCAGGCCGACCTTGTAGCGCTCGCGGGACTGGTCCAGCTGACGGTACAGCGCCTTTTCCTCGGCGCGAGCAGTGGCCAGGGCGTCCTGGGCGCGCAGGGCGCTGAAATAGCCCTCGGCGGTCTGCAGGATGAGCTGCTGCTGGGCGGCGGAAAACTGCAGCTCGGCCTGCTCGGTGGCGGCCTTGGCCGCCTTGAGCTGGAACCAGCGATCGGCGCGGAACAGTGGCTGGCTGAGGGTCGCCTGGATCAGCTGGCTGCTGCGATCGCTGCTGTAGCGGCCACCCTGGACGCCCAGCGCCGGATTGTCCTTGAGCTGCAGGCTGGTATGGGTGTCGTTGAACTGGGCACCGAGCCCGATCTGCGGCAGCAGGCCGGCGCGCGCCTGGGGCACCGCCTCGCGCTGGGCGCCAAGCCCGGCGCGTTCGGCGGCGAGGTCGGCATTGTTGTCCAGCGCTTCGCGGTAGACGTCGAGCAGGCCATTGCCGGCGACCTGGGCCTGGGCCAGCCCGGCCGTGCTGCAGAGCGCCGCGAGCAGCAGGAATCTTCGCATTCTTGGAGCCTTCCTTGAGGGACCGCGCCAGTGTAGTGGCTTCGTCCGAATCCGCCATAGGAGAGGAAATAGCGGTCGAAGTTTCTGCCGCTCTGGGTTTACACTGGCCACGTTCTTGTCGGGGTGCGCTACGAGGCGCTGAGATCGGGTAGTCCCGGATCCCGTTGAACCTGATCAGGCTAGGCGCGCCGCATGGCGGTGCGTCAACCTGCGTAGGGAACAAGAGGGCGTCCGCCGTCTCCATCCGTGGTCGCCATCCGTCCGGGCTTGCCTCTTCCTGCGTGCCCACCCTTCGTCCAGGTTCTTCCCTCGGCAACGCGCCCACCAGGAGAGCCTCGATGAACAAGCAGAACAACGTCACCGACTTCACCCGCGTCGACCATCAGTCCACCCAGCCGTTGCCCAATTCGCGCAAGGTCTATCTGACCGGTTCGCGTCCCGACATTCGCGTGCCGGTGCGGGAAATCTCCCTCGCCGATACTCCCACCGCGTTCGGCGGTGAAAAGAACGCCCCGGTGTGCGTCTACGACACCTCCGGTCCCTATACCGACCCGGCCGCCCGTATCGACCTGCGCAAGGGCCTGCCGGACGTGCGTTCGCGCTGGATCGAAGAGCGCGGCGACACCGAGCTGCTGGCCGGGCTGTCTTCCGAGTTCGGCCAGGCGCGCCTCGCCGATCCGAGCCTGGCCGCCCTGAGATTCGACCTGGCGCGCCAGCCGCGCCGGGCCAAGGCCGGGCGCAACGTTTCCCAGATGCACTATGCCCGCCAGGGCATCGTCACCCCGGAGATGGAATACATCGCCATCCGCGAGAACATGAAGCTGCAGGAAGCCCGCGCCGCCGGCCTGCTCGGCAATCAGCACCGCGGCCAGAGTTTCGGCGCCAGCATTCCCCAGGAGATCACCCCCGAGTTCGTCCGCGACGAGGTGGCCCGCGGCCGCGCCATCATCCCGGCCAACATCAACCACCTGGAGCTGGAGCCGATGATCATCGGCCGCAACTTCCTGGTGAAGATCAACGGCAACATCGGCAACAGCGCCCTGGGCTCTTCCATCGAGGAAGAGGTCGAGAAGCTGACCTGGGGCATCCGCTGGGGCGCCGACACCGTGATGGACCTGTCCACCGGCAAGCACATCCACGAGACCCGCGAGTGGATCATCCGCAATTCGCCGGTCCCCATCGGCACCGTGCCCATCTACCAGGCCCTGGAAAAGGTCGATGGTGTCGCCGAAGAACTGACCTGGGAGCTGTTCCGCGACACGCTCATCGAGCAGGCGGAGCAGGGCGTGGACTACTTCACCATCCATGCCGGGGTGCGTCTGCACTACGTGCCCCTGACCGCCAAGCGCGTCACCGGCATCGTCTCCCGCGGCGGCTCCATCATGGCCAAGTGGTGCCTGGCGCATCACAAGGAAAACTTCCTCTATACCCACTTCGAAGACATCTGCGAGATCATGCAGGCCTACGACGTGAGCTTTTCCCTGGGTGACGGCCTGCGCCCGGGCTCCATCGCCGATGCCAACGACGCCGCTCAGTTCGGCGAGCTGGAAACCCTTGGCGAGCTGACCAAGATCGCCTGGAAGCATGACGTCCAGACCATGATCGAAGGTCCGGGCCATGTGCCCATGCAGCTGATCAAGGAAAACATGGACAAGCAGCTGGAGTGCTGCGACGAGGCGCCGTTCTACACCCTCGGTCCGCTGACCACCGATATCGCCCCCGGCTACGACCACATCACCAGCGGCATCGGCGCCGCCATGATCGGCTGGTTCGGCTGCGCCATGCTCTGCTACGTGACGCCCAAGGAGCACCTCGGCCTGCCCAACAAGGACGACGTCAAGACCGGCATCATCACCTACAAGATCGCCGCCCATGCCGCCGATCTGGCCAAGGGGCACCCTGGCGCCCAGATCCGCGACAACGCCCTGTCCAAGGCGCGCTTCGAATTCCGCTGGGAAGACCAGTTCAACCTGGGCCTGGACCCGGACACGGCGCGCGCCTTCCACGACGAGACCCTGCCCAAGGACTCGGCCAAGGTGGCGCACTTCTGCTCCATGTGCGGGCCCAAGTTCTGCTCCATGAAGATCACCCAGGAAGTCCGCGACTACGCCAAGGAAAACGGTCTGACCGACGAGCAGAAGGCCATCGAGGCCGGCTTCCAGGAACAGGCGGCGCGCTTCAAGGACGAAGGCGGGGTGATCTACAAGCAGGTCTGACGACCGTAGGTTGGCGCTGAGCGCAGCGAAGCCCAACAATGCCCGGCGTCACCCCACGACGTCGGGCGTCCTCAACCCCTTGCTCACGAGACCCATCATGGCCCAGGCCCCCGGCCTCTATACCCCCACCATCCCCGTTCCGGCGGACCGCCGCATCCTTGGCGGGCGCGATCTCTTCACCCTCTGGTTCTCCCTGGGCATCGGTCTCATGGTGGCCCAGGCCGGCGCGTTGCTGGCACCCGGCCTCGGCCTGGCCGATGGCCTGCTGGTGCTGGTGCTCGGCACCGGGGTCGGGGTGCTGCTGCTGGCGGCCGCCGGCCTGGTGGGCAGCGATACCGGCCTGGCCGGCATGAGCGCCCTGGGCCAGAGCCTCGGCCAGCGCGGCGCGCTGTTGCCGGCGGTGCTCAACATCACCCAGCTGATCGGCTGGGGCGCCTTCGAACTGGTGGTGATGCGCGAGGCTGCCAGTGTGCTGCTGGGCAGCTGGGGCCTGCAGAGCTGGGCCTCGCCGGTGCTCTGGACCCTGGTCTTCGGCGCCCTGGCCACGGCCCTGGCGGTGGCCGGTCCCCTAACCTTCGTGCGCCGTTTCCTCAGCCGCTGGGGCATCTGGCTGCTGCTCGGGGCCTGCACCTGGCTGACCCTGGACCTCTTCCTGCGCGCCGACTTGGCCGCGCTCTGGCAGCGTTCGGGCGACGGCTCCCTGACCCAGGCCCTGGGCTTCGACCTGGTGGTGGCCATGCCGCTGTCGTGGCTACCGGTGATCGCCGACTACACCCGCTTCGCCCGCACCGGGCGTAGCGCCGGGCGCGGCGTCATGCTGGGCTATTTCTGTGGCAACCTCTGGCTGATGGGCCTGGGCTTCGCCTACACCCTGGCTTTCGCCAGCGGCGGTGAAGCCGACGCCCTGCTGCGCGCCCTGGCCGTGGCCGGCCTGGGCCTGCCGCTGCTGCTGATCCTGCTGGACGAATCGGAAAACGCCTTTGCCGCCTATCACTCGGCGGCGGTGGCGACGGGTTTCCTGGCCCAGGTGAAGATCTGGCAGCTGACCCTGGCTATCGGCATCCTCTGCACCCTGCTGGCGCTGCTGGTGCCCCTGGCCCAGTACGAACACTTCCTGCTGCTGATCGGCTCGGTGTTCGCCCCGCTGTTCGGCGTGGTGCTGGTGGATCACTTCCTGCTGCGCCGCCGCAAGGCTCCGCAGCGGGTACGGGCGTTGCGCCTGGAATCCCTGATCGCCTGGGCCCTGGGCGTGGCCGTCTACCACCTGCTGCCGACCCTGCTCCCCGCCTGGGGCGCGACCCTGCCAGCCATCGTGGTGGCTGGCGCCGCGCAGGCGCTGCTCGGATTGAAGCGGGTTTAGGGGCCGGCCTGTTGGGCTTCGCTGCGCTCAACCCAACCTACGCCTAACTGCCCCCTCTCCCGCGTGCGGGGGAGGGTTGGGGTGGGGGTATCGCGGCCATGGATCCGGTGATGCGGCCGCTCCTACAGAAGATTGAGTCCGCTGTAGGAGCGGCCCATGGCCGCGATCAAACCCGCTTGCAGCAGATGATTTCGGTTGACCAGGTCCTACGGCTGCCGCGCCTTGCCCCGCCCCGGGAAATACTCGCCCTTGAGGATGCCATTGAGCTTGGGATAAGGGATCTTCAGCTCCGGATGGCCCATGGCGTAGGGGGCGATGCTGCCGATGTCGTACTTAAGCGTCAGGGCGCCGAAGTCCAGGGCCACGTTGTTGGTCTTGAGGAAGGGCCACTGCTGGCGGAAGTCGGCATCGCCGACGTTGTTGCTGACCATCCAGGCCTCGCGCGACAGCTGCGCCAGCCGCCAGAACTCGGCTTCCTGCCCCGGCACCAGCATGTCGCCCAGGGTGATCTGCCGGTCGAGATGGCGATCCCAGGTGACGAAGTCACGGCCGGCCAGACCATGGGCACCGCCATTGGCCAGGTAGCTGGAGAACTCGATGATCACCAGGCCGTCATGCTGTTCACGCACCTTGGCCTGCAGATAGCTGCTCCAGCGTGGCTGCGCCTTGGCGAGGAAGTCCCGCTCGTAGCTCTCCAGCGAAGCCGGGATGGGCGCACCCGGCTCGGCGCGGGCCAGGCCCAGCAGGTGCCGCTGCACCAGGGCGTCCAGCGCCGGGTCGCCGAATTCCACGTAGTCGATGTTGATCAGCGGGCAGTCTTCGCCCTGGCAACCGGCCGGGCGGTGCTCCCAGGCCTGATGGCGAGGCGTGAGGGGTTTGTCGAGGTTGGGGCCGAAGACGCTTTGGCAACCACCGAGCAGCAGGCCGGCGAGCAGGAGGAGTGGGCGGATACGCATGGGATTCCTTGTCATGGAAACAGAGAATGACGGCTTTCGAACCCGTCTGGCTCAATAAGTTTGCCAGGGGCGGCCGGAGGTTTCCCGGCTTGTTGTCCCTTTCGCGACTTGGCGCGCCAGGGGCTGCACGAGCGCGGGGGGCACGCTAGGATGAGCTGATCACCTTCATTCAGCGCTGGAGCGCCCATGACCGAAGCCAACGAATCCCAGGCGCCCGCCGTTGAAATCCTGAGCCGCGAGATCTGCTTCCAGGGCTTCTACCGCATGGCCCGCTTCCGGCTGCGCCACCGCCAGTTCTCCGGTGCCCTGGGGCCGGAACTGGAACGCGAGGTCTTCGTGCGTCCCGATGCGGTCTGCGTGCTGCCCTACGACGCCGCGCGCGACGAGGTGGTGCTTATCGAGCAGTTTCGCGTCGGCGTCATGGAAAAGACCGCTCATCCATGGCTGCTTGAGCCGGTGGCGGGCTTGGTGGACAAGCAGGGCGAGGCCGTCGAGGCGGTCGCTCATCGGGAAGCCGAGGAAGAAGCCGGGCTGACCTTGCAATCGCTCTGGCCCATCTCCACCTACTTCCCCTCGCCTGGCGGCAGCGACGAACAGGTCTATCTCTACCTGGGTCGCTGCAGCACCGCGGATGCCGGTGGCGTCCATGGCCTGGAAGAGGAGGGCGAGGACATTCGCGTCCATGTCTGGTCGCTGGACGAGGCACTGGCCGGGGTTCGCGACGGTCGAATCAATAACGCAGCGGCTATCATCGCCCTGCAATGGTTGGCGCTCAATCGCGCCGAGGTACGGGGGTTATGGGGCTGAAACTGCGAGATCGCTATCGAGTTGACCTGCCGGGCCTGCAGGCCACGTGCGAGGCCAACTACGTGCGGCTGATGCGGCTTCTGCCCAAGATGCGCGAAGCCGTGGTGTCGCGCCGCGTCATGTTGTCGCAAGGCGAGCGCCCACTGGGCGTGCTCGCCTTGGAAGTCACCGAGGCCTGTCCCTATACGACGGTCTTGCGGGTGCGTCAGGAACTGGGGCTGCCCTGGTTGCCGGTGCCCGAACTGGAAGTGCGCGTCTATCACGATGCGCGGATGGCGGAAGTGGTGTCGGCCGGGGCCTCCCGGCACCTGCTCGGACGCTATCCCTATCCCAATCAGGCCATGTATCAGCCTGACGAAAAGAGTCAGCTCAATCTGTTTCTCGGTGAGTGGCTGAGTCACTGCCTGGCCTGTGGCCACGAAGCTGAACCTATCCTGCAGCGATGAGCACTGGGGCGCAACGCTGACAGCCGTAGCTTCCCTCGCGCGGTGCAAGCTGCGAAAATGTGAAGCATGCACGCAAGTTCCCGGGAACTTTTCTGCACCCTGCCTGCGCTCGTTGTCCCCTTATGCCCCAGGAGGCTTTGGTGAGTTTGCCGGATAGTGTCAACGCTCCCCTCGTCGTCCAATTGACCGATAGTCATCTGTTCGCGCGCGCCAACGGTCGGTTGTTGGGTATCGATACGGCAGCCAGCCTGCAACAGGTGGTGGCCCAGGTGGTCCGGGAGCAGCCACGCATCGATCTGCTGCTGGCCAGCGGTGATCTCTCCCAGGACGGCTCCGTGGCGTCCTATCAACGCTTCTGCGAGCTGACCGAACCCCTGGCTGCGCCCATGCGCTGGCTGGCTGGCAATCATGACGAGAACGTGCCCATGGCCAAGGCCTGTGGCAATCGCGATTTCCTGGAAACCGTCACCGACCTGGGCGCCTGGCGCTTGATTCTGCTCGACAGCACCGTGCGCGGCTGCGTCTTCGGCGAGCTGGAGCAGGCGCAGCTGGTGACCCTAGACGAGGCCCTGAGTGCCGCGCCCGAGCGTCCGGCACTGATCTGCCTGCACCATCATCCGGTACCCGTGGGGTGTGGCTGGATGGAGCCCCTGGGCCTGCACCGGGCGGACGAGCTGTTTGCCGTGCTGGATCGCCATCCCCAGGTCAAGGTGGTGCTCTGGGGGCACATCCACCAGGAGTTCGATCAGCTGCGCAACGGCGTACGCCTGCTGGCCTCGCCGTCCACCGGCCTGCAATTCGAGCCGGGCAGCCAGGACTTCAAGGCGGGCGATCAGGCCCCGGGCTATCGCTGGTTGCGCCTGTTGCCCGACGGCAATCTGGAGACTGGTGTCTCGCGTCTGCAACAGCATGCCTTCACCGTGGATCACAGCGCCGCGGGCTACTAGGGCTGCCCGGGCTGACGCCGGTCGGCTGTCTTGGTCGCGAGGGTCGAAACGGGTTACTCTTTACCTGTTTTTTTATCCAGTAGGAGCGGCCCGATGCCGTCGATCCTCTATATCCATGGTTTCAACAGCTCACCCGCGTCCCTGAAGGCGCGGCAGCTCACTGCCTGCATGACCCGCCTCGGCCTGGCGGACCGCCTGCGCGCGCCGGCGCTGCCCAATGATGCCGACGCTGCCTTCGCTTTGCTGGAGCGCGAGCTGGCCGAGCTTGACGCCCCCTTGCTGGTCGGCAGCTCCCTGGGCGGCTACTATGCCACCGTCCTGGCCGAGCGCCATGGGCTCAAGGCCGTACTGATCAATCCGGCGGTCCGGCCCTGGCGCTTCATGGAGCACTACCTGGGGCCCCAGCGCAATCACCATACCGGCGAGAGCTGGACCCTTACCGAGGCCCACGTCGAGGCCATGCGTGCGCTGGAAGTCGCGGCGCCGGCGGATCCCGAGCGTTTCCACGTCTGGCTGCAGACCGGCGACGAGACCCTCGACTACCGCGACGCCGAACGTTACTACGGCGGCTGTACCCTGCGCATCGAGCAGGGTGGCGACCACGGCTTCCAGGGCTTCCATCGCCAGCTGCCGCTGCTGCTGGAGCTGGCCGGCTTCGACCCGGCGCTCTGGCGCGAGCTGGATTTCAACACCTTCGAATAGAGACCCCATGGCCACGCAGAACGCCTATAACGCCGACGCCATCGAAGTCCTCTCCGGACTCGATCCGGTGCGCAAGCGCCCTGGCATGTACACCGACACCTCGCGGCCCAACCACCTGGCCCAGGAAGTCATCGACAACAGCGTGGACGAGGCCCTGGCCGGTCATGCGCGCCAGGTGCAGGTGATCCTGCACGCCGACAACTCCCTCGAAGTCATCGATGACGGCCGCGGCATGCCGGTGGACATCCATCCGGAAGAGGGCGTCTCCGGCGTCGAGCTGATCCTTACCAAGCTGCACGCCGGTGGCAAGTTCTCCAACAAGAACTACCAGTTCTCCGGCGGTCTGCACGGCGTGGGCATCTCGGTAGTGAACGCCCTGTCGACCCGGGTCGAGGTGCGCGTCAAGCGCGAGGGCAACGAATACGGCATGGCCTTCGCCGATGGCTTCAAGGCCAGCGAACTGGCCGTGGTCGGCAGCGTTGGCAAGCGCAATACCGGCACCAGCGTGCACTTCTGGCCGGACCCCAAGTACTTCGATGCGCCCAAGTTTTCCATCAGCCGCCTGAAGCACGTGCTCAAGGCCAAGGCGGTGCTCTGCCCGGGCCTGGCGGTGAGCTTCCTCGACGAAGCCAGTGGCGAGCGCAGCGAATGGCATTACGAAGACGGGCTGAGATCCTATCTGATCGACACCGTGGGCGACGCCCTGCGGCTGCCCGAGGCACCCTTCCACGGCACCCTGGCCTCGGCCCGGGAAGCGGTGGACTGGGCGCTGTTCTGGCTGCCCGAAGGCGGCGAGTCGGTGCAGGAAAGTTACGTCAACCTGATTCCCACCGCCCAGGGCGGCACCCATGTGAACGGCCTGCGCCAGGGCCTGCTGGACGCCATCCGCGAATTCTGCGAATTCCGCAACCTCCTGCCGCGCGGCCTCAAGCTGGCCCCGGAAGACGTCTGGGAGCGGATCGCCTTCGTCCTCTCGATGAAGATGCAGGAGCCGCAATTCTCCGGCCAGACCAAGGAGCGCCTGTCCTCCCGCGAGGCCGCGGCCTTCGTTTCCGGGGTGGTCAAGGACGCCTTCAGTCTCTGGCTCAACGCCCATCCGGAGCTGGGTCAGCAGATCGCCGAACTGGCGATCAACAATGCCGGCCGCCGCCTCAAGGCGGGCAAGAAGGTCGAGCGCAAGAAGATCACCCAGGGGCCGGCGCTGCCCGGCAAGCTGGCCGATTGCGCCGGTCAGGATCCGATGAGATCCGAGTTGTTCCTGGTGGAGGGCGACTCTGCGGGCGGCAGCGCCAAGCAGGCGCGCAGCAAGGAATTCCAGGCCATCATGCCGCTGCGCGGCAAGATCCTGAATACCTGGGAAGTGGATGGCAGCGAGGTGCTGGGCAGTCAGGAGGTACACGACATCGCCGTGGCCATCGGTATCGACCCGGGCAGCGCCGACCTGAGCGGCCTCAGATACGGCAAGATCTGCATCCTCGCCGACGCCGACTCCGACGGTCTGCACATCGCTACCTTGCTGTGCGCGCTGTTCGTGCAGCACTTCCGGCCACTGGTGGATGCCGGCCACGTCTATGTGGCCATGCCGCCGCTGTACCGCATCGACCTCGGCAAGGAGGTGCACTATGCGCTCGATCCCGCCGAGCGGGATGGCATCCTCGATCGCCTGGCGGCGGAGAAGAAGCGCGGCAAGCCCCAGGTGACCCGCTTCAAGGGCCTGGGAGAGATGAATCCGCTGCAGCTGCGCGAGACCACCATGGACCCCAACACGCGGCGCCTGGTGCAGCTGACCCTCGACGACGTGCCCGCCACCCTCGAGATGATGGACATGCTGCTGGCCAAGAAGAGATCCGGCGACCGCAAGAGCTGGCTGGAATCCAAGGGCGATCGCGCCGAAGTGCTGCTCTAAATATGTTGGCTGCGCCTATCGCGGCCATGGCGGTTCGCCGCAGCGACCGCTCCTACAGGTGTATCGAGCACCTGTAGGAGCGGTCCATGACCGCAATGGACCGGGCCCCCCGATCAACGACGTAACACCAAAGGACCCCCATGAGTGCACCCCTCGACCTGAGCCTGGATGGCGTCGAACGCCGATCGATGGCCGACTTCACCGAGAAGGCGTATCTGGACTACTCCATGTACGTCATCATGGATCGCGCCCTGCCGCACATCGGCGACGGCCTCAAGCCGGTCCAGCGCCGCATCATCTACGCCATGAGCGAACTGGGGCTGGATGCCGACGCCAAGCACAAGAAATCCGCCCGTACCGTGGGTGACGTGCTTGGTAAGTACCACCCCCATGGCGACTCGGCCTGCTACGAAGCCATGGTGCTCATGGCGCAGCCGTTCTCCTATCGCTATCCGCTGGTGGATGGCCAGGGCAACTGGGGTGCGCCGGACGATCCCAAGTCCTTCGCCGCCATGCGCTACACCGAGGCACGCCTGTCGCGCTATTCCGAGGTGCTGCTCAACGAACTGGGGCAGGGCACCGTGGACTGGGTGCCCAACTTCGACGGTACCCTGAACGAGCCGGCGGTGCTGCCGGCGCGGCTGCCCAACCTGCTGCTCAATGGCACCACCGGCATCGCCGTGGGCATGGCCACCGACATCCCGCCGCACAACCTGCGCGAGGTGGCGGCCGCCTGCATACGCCTGCTGGACGATCCCATCGCCGGGATTCCCGAACTGCTCGAACACGTGCCGGGCCCGGACTTCCCCACCGAAGCCGAGATCATCACGCCCCGCGCCGATCTGCGCAAAATCTACGAGACTGGTCGCGGTTCGGTGCGCATGCGCGCCGTCTACCGCCGCGAAGACGGCGACGTGGTCATCACCGCGCTGCCGCACCAGGTCTCAGGTTCCAAGGTGCTGGAGCAGATCGCCGCCCAGATGCAGGCCAAGAAGCTGCCCATGGTGGCCGACCTGCGCGACGAGTCGGACCACGAGAATCCGACCCGCATCGTCATCGTGCCGCGCTCCAACCGCATCGATGCCGACGAACTGATGCAGCACCTGTTCGCCACCACCGATCTGGAGTCCAGCTACCGGGTCAACCTCAACGTCATCGGCCTGGACGGCAAGCCCCAGGTCAAGGACCTCCGGCAGATCCTCCAGGAGTGGCTGATCTACCGCATCGGCACAGTGCGCCGTCGCCTGCAGTTCCGTCTGAACAAGGTCGAGCGCCGCCTGCACCTGCTGGATGGCCTGCTGATCGCCTTCCTCAACCTGGATGAAGTCATCCACATCATCCGCACCGAAGAGCATCCGAGGCAGGCGCTGATGGCCCGCTTCGAACTCTCCGAGGACCAGGCCGACTACATCCTCGAGACCCGCCTGCGCCAGCTGGCGCGCCTGGAAGAGATGAAGATCCGCGGCGAGCAGGCCGAACTGCTCAAGGAGCAGAAGCGCCTGCAGACCCTGCTGGGCAGTGACAAGAAGCTGCGCAACCTGGTCCGTGACGAACTGATCAAGGATGCCGAGACCTATGGCGACGCCCGCCGCTCGCCCATCGTCGCCCGGGCCGAGGCCAAGGCGCTGTCCGAAACCGAGCTCATGCCGACCGAGCCGGTGACCGTGGTGCTTTCCGAGAAGGGCTGGGTGCGTCAGGCCAAGGGCCATGACGTCGATCCTACCGGGCTGTCCTACAAGGCCGGCGACGGCTTCAAGGCAGCGGCCCAGGGCCGCTCCAATCAGTTCGCCGTCTTCATCGATTCCAGCGGCCGCAGCTATTCCGTCGCCGCCCATTCACTGCCGTCGGCGCGTGGCCAGGGCGAACCCCTGACCGGACGCCTGACGCCGCCGCCGGGCGCCAGCTTCGAGTGTCTGCTGCTGCCGGACGACAGCAGCCTCTATGTCCTGGCCTCGGACGCCGGCTACGGCTTCGTGGTCAGGGGCGAGGACCTGCAGGCCAAGAACAAGGCCGGCAAGGCGCTGATCAGTCTGCCCAATGGGGCCAAGGTGCTGCCGCCCAAGCCGGTCGCCTCCCTGGAAGACACCTCCCTCGCGGTGGTCACCAACGAGGGACGGCTGCTGGTGTTCGCCATCACCGAGCTGCCGCAGCTGGCCAAGGGCAAGGGCAACAAGCTGATCTCCATTCCCGGCGAACGGGTCGCCAAGCGCGAGGAATACGTGGTCGATCTGGCCGTGGTGCCGGCCGGCGCTTCCCTCACGCTGCAGGCCGGCAAACGCCCCTATACCCTCAAGGGCAGCGACCTGGAGCACTATCGTGCCGAGCGCGGCCGGCGGGGCAACAAGCTGCCACGGGGCTTCCAGCGGGTGGACTCGCTGCAGGTGGAAACTTGAGCCGCCCGCGGTCAGCCGCTAGCATAGCCCGGATTTTTTCGACCAGGACTCGCCGGGCCTCGCTGCCCGTCGAGAGAGAGCCTCGATGAAACGGATGTGTCTTGTCAGGCTGGCGCTCGTTGGCCTGCTGGCCGGCCTGGGTGGCTGTGCCAGCCTCGGCCCCAGCCACTACTACCAGCTCGATGGCGGCAATGCGCGTGCGCCGGCGAGCAGTGAGCGCGGCCTTGCGGTGTGGATCGAAAGCCTGCAACTGGCCGACTACCTGCAGCGCGACGTGCTGCTGGAGCGCCAGCCCGACGGCAGTCTCAAGACCACCCGCGACCACTGGGCCGGACCGCTGGACGCCAACGTGCGTCAATTGCTGCAGCGCCAACTCGCCGCCCGCCTTAATAGCGGTCGGGTGGTGGTGGGGGAGCAACCCGCAGGCTTCGATCCGCAGTACCGGGTGGAGCTGGTGGTGACCCGGCTCGATGCCGGTGACCAGGCGCCTGCCACCCTCGATGCCAGCTGGCAGTTGCGCGACGGCCAGGGCCGGCTGCTGGATACCGAGGTGATCCACCTGCAGACCCGGCACGCGGGCGATCGCGCGGCCCAGGTGCGGGCCCAGGGCGAATTGCTGCAACAACTGTCGGTGCGGCTGGCCACCGATCTCACCAAGGTCGCCCAGCGCGGCCGCCGCGAGACCGAGATGGCGCGCAAGGAGCCGAAGAAACTTGTCGAAGAGGCCCAGGCTCGGCCGACGCTGCCGGCCGTGGTGCCCATCCGCACCGGCGCCGAGGTCTATCGCTTCTGACCCGACCAGGCCCCGCGCGTCGCCGCGCGGGAGCCTTCGGCGGCGCTCGATGCTCTATCCAGCAGGACCCTCAAGCCCCGGAGGTTTCATGACGCTGCCCCTGTTTCCGCTCAATACCACCCTGTTCCCCGGCTGCCGCCTTGATCTGCAGCTGTTCGAAGCCCGCTATCTGGACATGCTCGGTCGCTGCCTCAAGCAGGGCAGCAGCTTTGGCGTGGTGACCATCCTCGAAGGCCGCGAGACCGGTGGCGCGCCGAATCGCCTGGGTGCCTACGGTTGCGAGGCGCTGATCCGCGACTGGCAGCAGCAGAGCAACGGCCTGCTGGGTATCCGCATCGAAGGCGGACGGCGCTTTCGCCTGCTGAGCCAGGAAGAGCAACCCGATCACCTGGTGGTGGGTGAGGTGGAGTGGCTCCCGGAAACCGATCCCCAGCCGCTACGCGATGGCGACGCCGACCTGATGGCGCTGCTGGCGGCCCTGGCCCAGCATCCGATGGTGGCCAGCCTGGACATGGGCGGCGAGGTTGTCGACCGCCAGGCCCTGGGCTGCCAGCTGGCCTATCTGCTGCCGTTCGAGGCGCACCTCAAGCTGGATTGGCTGGGCATGAGCGATCAGGGCCAGCGCCTGGCCGACATCGAGCGCCATCTGGTGGATCTGCAAGGTGATTTCCAGGCCTGAAGCCTGTTCATAATCGGCTGCGTGTCGGCCAGACGGCATTGCAAACACCCTGGAAGGCCGACCCCGTCGTCTACCCTGTGTAAACACCAAGCGCGGGTCCGATCCGCTGCCTCAGGCGTTTTTGCGGGGCCGCCCGAGCCTTGTTTGGCTCTAGCTCGCAAGATTCTGAAAAGGCTCCAGCCAAACGCCGGGCAAAAGAAAGCCCGCCGGGCAGGGCGGGCTAAAAGTGCTTTGGGGGCACTCGATAAGACTCTGGCACTTTGCCATAAGTTCAGTCTTATGAGATCAAAGTGCCAGTCTTGATGACTCAGCCTGCCAGCAGCTTGATGAACTCGCGATTGAAGGCCGGAATGTCGTCTGGCTTGCGGCTGCTCACCAGTTGACCGTCGACGATGACTTCCTGGTCCTGCCAGGTGGCGCCAGCGTTCCTGAGGTCGTCGGTCAGCGAGGGCCAACTGGTCAGGGTCTTGCCCTGCACGAGGCCGGCGGAGATCAGCAGCCAGGCACCGTGGCAGATGACGGCGACCGGCTTGCCGGCGTCGGCGATCTGCTTGGTCAGCTGCTGGGCCTGCTCGTCGATGCGGATGGTGTCGGCGTTGACCACGCCGCCGGGCAGCAGCACGGCGTCATAGTCGCCGGCATTGGCTGCGGCGAAGGTGAGGTCCACCGGAAAGCTGTCGGCCGGCTCGGTGCCGTCCCAGCCGCGCACCTCACCGTTCTCGGCGGAGATGATGTGGGTCTGGGCGCCCGCCTGTTCCAGGGCCTGCTTGGGGCCGGTGAGTTCGGCCTGCTCGAAGCCGTCGGTGACCAGGATGGCGATTTTCTTGCCGTTCAGGGATGTAGCCATGGTTGCGGATACCTCGATTGGAATTCGGTCGGGCTAGCCTTTTGCCAGCGCTCCTAAATCCGTCTCGCTTTACCCCTCTGAAGTTCCTTCGTCGCGCCCGATGGCATAGCCGAGCGGTGCGGAGTAGATTTGCGACATCCATCGCAGAGTAGTCCCCATGTCCCAAGCGTCCCCTCAGCTGTCCGAGGAGCAGATCCGTCAGGCTCTGCAAGGCATCAGCATTCCGCCGCAGCCGCAGATCATGGTGGATCTGCAACTCGAACAACTCATGCCCAGCCCCGATCTCAAGGTCATCTCCCGCCTGATCGGCCAGGACCCGGGGCTCTCGGGCGCCCTGCTCAAGCTGGTGAACTCGCCGTACTTCGGTCTCAGCAATCGCATCACCTCGATCCAGCGGGCGGTCAATCTGCTGGGCAGCCAGTCGGTCATCAACCTGATCAACGCCCAGTCGATCAAGGGCGAGCTCACCGACGAGACCATCGTCATCCTCAACCGCTTCTGGGACACCGCCCAGGACGTCGCCGAGACCTGCCTGAGCCTGGCCAAGAAGACCGGCTATCCGACCCCGGACGAGGCCTATGCCCTGGGTCTGTTCCACAACTGCGGCATCCCGCTGATGCTCAAGCGCTTCCCCAACTACATGGCGGTGCTGGAAGAGGCCTATGCCAGCGTCAACGAGCAGGTGCGGGTGGTGGACGTGGAGAACCGCATCTTCAGCACCAATCACGCCGTGGTGGGCTATTTCATCTCCCGCTCCTGGCGCCTGCCGGAACACGTCGGCCAGGCCATCGCCAATCACCACAACGCCCAGTCGGTCTTCGACGAGGACTCGTCCACCGACATCCAGATCAAGAATCTGCTGGCGCTGCTGAAGATGGCCGAGCACATCTGCCGCTGCTATCGCGCCCTGGGTGGCCAGGACGAGGATCACGAGTGGCAGGCCATCGCGCCGCGGGTGCTGGATCACGTCGGCCTGTCCGAATACGACTTCGAGTCGCTCAAGGAAACCATCCTTGAAATGGGCAGCGGTCGGATCAATTACTAAGGCGTCCGCAATCCTTCTGGATCCTCATGCCCGAACTACCTGAAGTCGAAACCACTCGCCGGGGCATCGAGCCCCATGTCGTCGGTCAGCGCGTGCGCCGGGTCATCGTCCGCGATGGCCGGCTGCGCTGGCCGGTACCCGAGGACCTGGATGTGCGCCTCTCCGGGCAGCGCATCGAGGCCGTCGAGCGACGGGCCAAGTACCTGCTGATCCGCGCCGAGAGCGGCACCCTGATCGGTCACCTGGGCATGTCCGGCAGCCTGCGCCTGGTGCCCGCCGACCAGCCGCCGGCCAAGCACGAGCACGTCGACATCGAGCTGGAATCCGGGCTGTCGTTGCGTTACACCGATCCGCGCCGCTTCGGTGCGCTGCTCTGGACCCAGGATCCCCATGCCCATGTGCTGCTGAGCAAGCTGGGGCCCGAACCGCTGACCGAGGCCTTCGACGGCGGTCGGCTGTTCGAGCTGTCGCGCGGGCGCAGCATGGCGGTCAAACCCTTCATCATGGACAACGCCGTGGTGGTGGGGGTGGGCAACATCTACGCCGCCGAGGCGCTGTTCGCCGCCGGCATCGATCCCCGCCGGGCCGCTGGCAGCGTTTCCCGGGCGCGCTACGAGCGCCTGGCCGTCGAGATCAAGAAGGTCCTGGCGCGCTCCATCGAAAGCGGCGGCACCACCCTGCGCGACTTCATCGGTGGTGATGGGGCGCCGGGCTATTTCAAGCAGGAGCTGTTCGTCTACGGGCGCAAGGGCGAATTCTGCAAGGTCTGCGGGACTGGCCTGCAGGAGATCCGCCTGGGCCAGCGCGCCAGCGTCTATTGCCGGAAGTGCCAGCGATGAAGGGCCTGGCTGGGCTGGCCGTGCTGGCATTGCTCAGCGGTGAACTGGCCTGGGCCGATGCCGACAATGGCCGCAATCTCTTCCTGCGCCGCTGCCACAACTGCCATTCGGTGGGACCGGGCGCCCAGTCCGGTTTCGGCCCCCAGCTCAACGACCTCTTCGGTCGCCAGGCCGGGAGCCTGGCCGGCTATACCTATTCCGACGCCATGCGCCAGGCCGGCTTCGCCTGGGATCGCGAGGCCCTGGCGGCCTTTCTGCGCGATCCCGAGCGGAAGGTGCCGGGCACCAAGATGAGATTCTGGGGCATCGGCGACGCCGAGGACCTGCGCGACATCGCCGACTACCTGGAGACCCAGCCCGGCACTCCCTGAATGCCGGGCTAGTGGTCGCCGCCACCGGCCCCCGGCTTGG
Source organism: Pseudomonas sp. SORGH_AS_0199 (assembly GCF_031453735.1). Lineage (NCBI taxonomy): Bacteria > Pseudomonadati > Pseudomonadota > Gammaproteobacteria > Pseudomonadales > Pseudomonadaceae > Pseudomonas > Pseudomonas sp. SORGH_AS_0199. The sequence continues at coordinate 4,515,639 of NZ_JAVJAE010000001.1, read as the reverse complement.
CCGCGAAGGGCGGCTTGGCCAGCCAGATGATCAGGAACAGGCCCATGAAGATCCAGCCGAGCAGGGTGAAGTAGTCCACCGTGGAGAGCATGTAGGCCTGGCTCTCCACCACCTTGTCCAGCTGCGCATAGGCCTGCTGCGACGGCCCGCCGAGGGCGTCCAGATAATGCTGGGTGGCCGGGCTGTAGACGGTGACGTCCTCGGTCAGCTGGGCATGGTGATGGATGGCGCGGCGCTGCCACAGCCAGGTGGTCAGGGAGGAGGCGAAGCTGCCGCCCAGCACCCGCAGGAAGGTCGCCAGACCGCCACCATCCGCCAGCTCCGACGGCTTGAGGCTGGACAGCAGGATGCTGGTGGTCGGCATGAAGAACAGCGCCACACCCAGGCCCATGAAGGTCTGTACCTCGGCGATGTGGCGATAGTCCACCTCGTTGTTGAAGGTGGCGCGCATGAAGCAGGACGCCCCTATCACCAGGAAGGAGCCGCCGGCCAGCAGACGCAGGTCGGTCTTGTGCGCGAACTTGCCCACCAGCGGCGAGAGGATCACCGGCAGGATGCCGATGGGCGCCGCGGCCAGACCCGCCCACACCGGGGTGTAGCCGAGCTGGGTCTGCAGCCACTGGGGCAGCAGCAGGTTGATGCCGAAGAAGCCCGAATAGCCCAGCACCAGCGCCAGGGTGCCGAAGCTGAAGTTGCGATAGCGGAACAGCCGCAGGTTGACGATGGGATGCTTGTCGGTCAGCTCCCAGATCACCAGGGCGGTGAGGGCCACGGCGGAAAAGGCCGCGCCCAGGCAGATCAGGTTGGATTCGAACCAGTCCAGATCGTTGCCCTTGTCCAGCACCACCTGCAATACGCCCACACCCAGCACCAGGAGGATCAGCCCGACATAGTCGATGGGCTGGTGCACCAGCTTTTCCGGCTTCTTGCCCAGCTGGCTCCAGACCACCAGGGTGGCGAAGATGCCGATGGGAATGTTGATGAAGAAGATCCACGGCCAGCTGTAGTTGTCGGTGATCCAGCCGCCGGCGATGGGGCCGATGATGGGCGCCACCACCGTCACCATGGCCAATAGTGCCAGGGCCATGCCGCGCTTGGCCGCCGGAAAGATCGCCAGCAGCAGGGTCTGGGCCATGGGATAGAGCGGGCCGGCGACGAAGCCCTGCATGGCGCGGAAAATCACCAGTTCCGGCATGGAGGTGGCGATGCCGCAGAGAAAGGAGGTGATGACGAAGAGCACCACGGCGGCCATGAACAGCTTGACCTCGCCGAAGCGCCGCGCCATCCAGCCGGTCAGCGGCAGGGCGATGGCGTTGCTCACGGCAAAGGCGGTGATGACCCAGGTGCCTTGTTCCGAACTCACCCCGAGGTTGCCGGAAATGGTGGTCAGGGCGACGTTGGCGATGGTGGTGTCGAGCACCTGCATGAAGGTGGCCAGGGACAGGCCCACCGTGGCGAGGACCAGGCTCGCCGGGCGAAAGGCGTTATCGCTCATGACGGATTACCAGAAGGGGTGGACGGGGAGGCTCGCAGGGAGCCTCCTTGGCTGTCAGCGCTTGGCGACGCCCGCGGCACGCGCCGCCGGACCGTTGTTGTGGACGATCTGTTGGATCAGCTGGTCGGCATCGGCCAGCTGATGGTCGTAGACGTCGGTGCTGTAGCGCGGCTGCTGCGGCGTGGTGGTGGGCAGGCGGGCGCCGTCCTGGTCGTGCAGGTCGACGTCGACCACGGTCGACAGGCCGATGCGCAGCGGGTGCTTGTCCAGGTTGTCGCCTTCCAGGCGGATCCGCACGGGCAGGCGCTGGACGATCTTGATCCAGTTGCCGGTGGCGTTCTGCGCCGGCAGCAGCGAGAAGGCGCTGCCGGTACCCACGCCCAGGCTTTCCACCACGCCGCGATAGCGTACGTCGTCGCCATAGAGGTCGGAGTGGATTTCCACCGGCTGGCCGATACGCATCTCGGCGAGCTGGGTTTCCTTGAAGTTGGCGTCGATCCAGATCTGGTCCAGAGGCACCACGGCCATCAGCGCCGCGCCGGGCTGCACGCGACTGCCGACCTGCACCGAGCGCTTGGCGACATAGCCGCTGACCGGCGCCACCAGGGTGCTGCGGGCATGGTTCAGATAGGCCTGGCGCAGCTGGGCGGCGGCGGCCTTGACGTCCGGGTGCGAGGCGATCTCGGTGTCGTCCACCAGTGCCTGGTTGGTGTCCAGTTGCTGCTGGGCGGAGGTCAGGGAGCTCTGCGCCGCGACCAGGGTGTCCCGGGCATGGGCCAGTTCTTCCTTGGAGATGGCGCCGCCCTTGGCCAGTTGCTGGCGGCGGGCGTAGTCGGCGCGGGCCCGTTCGACCTCGACGCGCCGGGCGGCCACCTGGGCCTTGTAGCTGTCGACGTTGCTGTACAGACCGCGCACCTGGCGCACGGTCTTGGCCAGGTTGGCCTCGGCGCTCTGCTGGGACACGGCGGTGTCGCTGGGATCGAATTCCACCAGCGGCTGGCCCTGGCGGACGAAGTCGCCATCGTCCACGGCGATGCGGGTCACGGTGCCGACGACCTGGGGCGTGATCTGCACCAGGTTGCCGTTGACGTAGGCGTCGTCGGTGCTGGCATGGAAGCGGCCATAGAACAGGTGGTAGCAGTAGACGCCCACGCCGGCCAGGATCACCACCAGCAGCAGGAGCAGCAGGAGGACTTTGCGTTTGCCGGAGCGCTGCGGTTTCTGCTCCTGGGCATTGTCATTGGGGGTTGCGGCGGAATCGGCCATGGTCGGGCTCTCGGTATCAGTGTGTGGCCGCGGCGGCGGGCGCCGGCGGCAGTTTGGACGGTTGGAAGCCGCCACCCAGGGCCTGCATCAGCAGCACGCCGCTGTCGACGCGATCGGCCTGGAGGCTGGCCAGCTGGCGCTCGGCCTGCAGCAGTTGCTGCTCGACGGTCAGGGCGTCGAGGTAGTTGCCGATGCCGGCGCCATAGCGCTGCATGGCGATGTCGAAGGAGCTCTTGGCGATGTCGCGGGCCCGTTGCTGCTCGACGATCTGCTGATCCAGCGAACGCTGGCGGGTGATGGCGTCGGCGATGTCGCCCAGCGCCTGCACCAGAGTCTGGTTGTACTGGGCCACGGCCAGGTCGTAGTCGGCGTCCCGGCTGGCGAGATCGGAACGACGGCGACCGCCGTCGAAGATCGGCAGCGACAACGCCGGACCGACGTTGAAGAAGCGCGCCGGACCGCCGAACAGGGCATCGCCGAGGATGGCCTTGCTGCCGGCCGCCACCGTGAGGTTGAGGTTGGGATAGAAGTTGGTCTTGCTGGCGACGATGTCCTTGCTCGCGGCCTCCACCCGCCAGCGGGCGGCGATCAGGTCCGGGCGGCGACCGGCCAATTCGGCGGGCAACTGGCCGGGCAGGTTTACCGCGGCGGGAGCAATCAGCTTCGGTCGTGGAATCTCGGCGCCACGGTCTGGCCCCTTGCCCAGCAGCACGGCGAGGCGGATCTGGGCCGTACGCACCTGCTGCTCGGCGGCGGTGTGGGCCGCGGCCGAGCTGGCTTCCAGGCTCTGGGTCTGCTGCAGCTGGTAGTCGCTGTCGAGACCGGCGTCGACCCGGCGCTGGGCCAGGTCGAGCATGCCGCGCGTACGCTCCAGGTCCTGCTGGGCCACGTCCATGTTGGCGTAGGCCAGGCCAAGTTGGTTGTAGGCGCGGCTGACGTTGGCCGCCAGGGTCAGGCGCGCGGCCTGGCGATCCACCTCGCCGGCGCGAGCACGGCCGAGAGCGGCTTCCCAGGCGGCGCGCTGGCCACCCCAGAGGTCGAAGCTGTAGCTGCCGCTCACATCGAACTGGCGCAGCGTGCTGTAGCGTTCGCCCTGGCCGACGGGATCGTCCGGCCGTGCGAGGCGCGAGCGAGTGATGCCGCCATTGGCGTCGATCTGCGGATAGCGGTCGGCATCGGCAGCGAGTACCGCAGCATCGGCCTGGCGGCTGCGCGCATCGGCTTCCTGCAGCGAGGGGCTGTCACGCAAGGCCTCGCGGATCAGGCTATCGAGTTGCGGATCGCCCAGCCGGGTCCACCAGTCGGCGCTCGGCCACTGGGCGGGGGAGAGGCGATCGTTGGCAAAGGTGGCTTCGCCCTTGAGCGTCGCCGGATCCACAGCGCGCCCCTGGGTATGCAACCCCTCGGACGACACGCAGCCGGCCAGCAGCAGGGCGGCGCAGAGGGCGGTCAATGGCAGGCGAAAGGTCATGGATCAGAGGTCTCCAGAGGTCTCCGGCAACAGGCCGGAGGGGCTGAGCAGGCGGCGGAGCAGGCGTTCAAGGTCGTCCAGCTCCTGGCGATCCAGGCACTGGGTGAGGTCGTTGAGGGCGTCGACGCCGATTTGCATGAGTTCACTGCTCAGGGCCTTGCCCTGTTCGGTCAGTTCCAGGCGCACCTGGCGGCGGTCGCTCAGACTGCGCACGCGGCGCAGCAGCTCCTTGGCTTCCAGACGATCGAGCATGCGGGTCATGGCGCCGCTGTCCAGCGACAGGCAGCGGCTGAGTTCAGCCGGGGTGTCGGTCAGGTCGCGGGCGAGCAGCAGCAGCACCTTGAACTGGGCAGCAGTGATGTCGTAGGGCACCAGGTGACTGTCCAGCAGGCGATCCTTGTACTGATTCGCCAGGTGGATCAGATGGCCTACGGAATAGCGCAGGGGAAAGTTGCTACGGTCGAAATGTGACATTGCAGTATCTGCCCAGGCAATGAAGCGGATCCAGAATACTGCCTAGGCAGTGAAATATTCAGACACCTTTGCGCAGGGAAGAGTTGCGCATTTTGAAACAATTGGAAAAGTCCTTTGGCGAACCCTTGTCCTGTGGCGGCCCAGGCGCCGATCATGGGGGCCACTTCGCCGTGAACCGAGCCATGACGCCTCCCTTCGATCTAGACCGCCTCCGCCAGGCCCTGGTGCCCTTGCATCGCGACCTGCCGGCGGATCTCGACCACCAGGCCTATCGCCGCCATTACCGCCTGGCAGACAGCCTCGCGCGACCGGAGGTGACGGTGGCCCTGGGCGCACTTACCGCCGGCGGCTACCAGCTCGCCGTGCAAGGCTGGTGGCCGCGCGAGCCGCGGGGTAGCCTGCTGCTGCTGCACGGCTACTACGACCATATGGGCCTCTATGGTCACGTGGTGGACTGGGCCCTGTCACGGCAGTGGGCGGTGCTGGCCTGCGACCTGCCCGGGCATGGCCTGTCGAGCGGGGCCCGCGCCAGCATCAACGACTTCGCCGAATACCAGACCGCCCTGACGGCCCTGGTCGCCGAAGCCCGCCGCCTGGACCTGCCGCGGCCCTGGCACCTGCTCGGCCAGAGCACTGGCGGCGCCATTCTGCTGGACTATCTGCTGCGCGGTGAGCCCGCCCCCGAACTGGGCGAGACGATCCTGCTGGCGCCCCTGGTCAGGCCCCACGCCTGGCGCCAGGGCCTGTGGACCTATCGCCTGGTGAAGCCCTTCGCGCGTGCCCTGCCGCGGCGCTTCTCGGTGAATTCCGGGGATCCGGCCTTTCTCGACTTCCTGCAGCGGGACAGTCTGCAGCCACGCGAGTTGCCGGCGCAGTGGGTTGGCGCCCTGGCGCGCTGGATTCCGCAACTGGAGAGGGCGCCGGCCAGTAACCGGAGCTTGCTGGTGATCCAGGGCGAGCAGGATTTCACCGTCGACTGGCGGCACAACCTGGGAGTGCTGGAGGCCAAGTTCGCTCGGCCCGAGGTGCTGCGCCTGCCAGAGGCGCGGCACCATCTGGTCAACGAGACCGAAGCCCTGCGCCAGCGCTATTTCCGCTGGCTGGACGACCGTCTCGCCTGAGCCGTCTTACTGACCGCCGCCACCCAGGCCGGCGCGCAGGGCCGCCACGGCGGCACGGTAGTAGGCGCTGCCATTGGGCGAGCTGGCAAAGTCGGCGAACTGGCCGAGTTCGCTGTCGTTCAGGGGGCGATAGACATAGAGCAGGGTGTTTTCCAGGTCACCGGCATTCATCTGCTGGATGAATCGCTGGCGCTGCTGCTCGATCATGCCGCCGGATTGCTGCTGGCCCAGCAGGCCCGGCAGCATCGAACTCAGGCTGTCGGCGGCGAGGCCCGCCAGGGCCACGCTGACCTCGGCCCCGGCTTCGCGCACGGGCAGGGCAGTGGCCAGGCGCTTGGCCTGGGCACGCCGGGCCGGGCTGGCCTGCATCTGGGGTACGCCATTGGCGTTCTTGGCCAGTTGATCGCTGCGCGTGGCGGCGATTTCCGCGGCGACCACCTTGCGTCCCACCGGCGACTGGAAGAACTGCAGGGCGGGGCCGTCGGCCGGCAGGCTCTGGCGCAAGGCGGCCAGTGCGCGCTGATCGATGGCCGCGGCGGTGTAGCGCTTGTTGCTGTTGTCCACCAGGCTCTGGTAGAGCGCCGGCGGCAGGCTGTTCTGGTAGCGCTGCTGGGCAGCCTGCAGGGCGTCACGGAAGTGTCCGCGCTGCTCGGGCCAACCTGCGGCCTGATAGAGACTGACCGTATCGTCGGCCAGGGCGGGCAGGCTGATGGCGAAAAGCAGGGAAGCGAACAAAACGCGCATGGACACCTCGGGCAGCGGCGCAGAGCCGGAAAGTCCGCCATTGTCGGCAACCCCAGGCTGGCTGTCGAGGCGCTCATCCCGGGCATTCGTCGCCTGGTCAAGGCAGGCGCGCAGCCGTGGCCGACTTCTCTTACACTCGGCATCCCGCCGGCCTGGCCCGGTTCTGACGGTTTCCGCGATGGCTCTGCACCCCGAGCATCCCCTGCTGCAACGTATCGTCGACGATCTCGCCGAGCACGGCTGGTCGCGGCAGAGCATCTTCCTGCCCCTGGACCTCACTGCCGAGCTGGCCGCCGAGTGCCGGTTGCGCCACGCCCGCGGTGAGCTGGAGCGCGCCGGCATCGGTCGTGGCGAAAGCCCGCTGATCCGCGAAGGGGTACGAGGCGACCATATCGCCTGGCTGGAGCCGGACGATGCCCATCCCGGCGTGCAGCGTTATCTGCAACTCATGGACACCCTGCGCGAGGCCTTCAACCGCTGCCTGTTCCTGGGGCTGGAAGACTACGAGAGCCACTTCGCCCTCTATCCGCCCGGCGCCTTCTATGCACGGCACCTGGATCGCTTCCGCGACGATGACCGCCGCATGGTCTCCCTGGTGCTCTATCTCAACGATGCCTGGTTGCCGGAGCAGGGCGGCGAGCTGCGGCTCTATCTGGACGAGCGGCGCCAGCAGGATGTCCTGCCCCTGGGCGGCAGCCTGGTGTGCTTTCTCTCCGGCCAGTTGCCCCACGAGGTGCTGCCGGCCACCCGCGAGCGGCTGTCGCTGACCGGCTGGTTCCGCCGGCGTGGCGACAATCCGCTGCAGGCCTAGGGCGTAGACTGGCGGCGGACCGGGAGGCTGCATGGAAAAGATACTGGTGAGTCGCTGCCTGCTGGGGCATCGGGTGCGCTATGACGGCGGTGCCCACGGCCCCTTCGACCTGCTGGCGGTCTGGCAGGCCCAGGGCCGCATCGTGCCGCTCTGTCCGGAAGTGGCCGGTGGCCTGCCGACGCCCCGTCAGCCGGCGGAAATTCCCGGCGGCCAGGGTGGCGCAGTGCTGGACGGTCGGCTGCCGGTGGTGACCGATAGCGGAGAGGACGTGACCCGGGCCTTCGTCGCCGGGGCCGCGGCCGCGCTCGAACTGATCGCGCGCCATGGCATCCGCCTGGCGGTGCTCAAGGCGCGCAGTCCGTCCTGCGGCAATGTGGAAAACTACGACGGCAGCTTCAGCGGCACCCGGGTGGCGGGCGAGGGCGTCACGGCGGCGGCGCTGAAGCGCGCGGGCGTCGCCGTCTTCAACGAGACCGAACTGCAAGAGGCGCAGCGCCTGCTCGCGGCGCTGGAAGGCAACGCCTAGAGGGTCTCCGGCTGGCGGCCCAGCAGGCTCTGGAAATGCGCCTTCTGCACGAAGCAGCCCTTGGGAAAGCGCCAGCCGACCAGCTCGCCCGGCTGCTTTTCGAGGTTCTGGGCAAAGACGGTGGCGCCCATGGCACGCGCCAGGACGGCATATTCGCGCAACGGGACCTTAACGACAGGAACATCCGGGCTGATCATGGGCGCTCTGCTGGGTGGGTCGCCCACGGTCGAAACGACGACCGTGGCGAGTCCACAGGTGACTTGCCCAGGCTATCGGCACCCCCGCGTGGAACTTCAGTCCGCGGATGAAAAAGGGCGTCTAGCCGGGGGTCTTGGGCGTTTCCGGCAGGAACCAGTTCATCAGCAGGGCGCACAGGCCGCCGGTGGCGACGCCGGATTCCAGCACCGCTCTCAGGCCGGCCGGCATATGGGCGAGAAATTCCGGTACCTGGGAAATGCCCAGGCCCAGCGCCAGGGACACGGCGATGATCAGCAGCGCGCGTCGGTCCAGCTCGACACTGGCGAGGATGTTGATCCCCGAGGCGGCGACCGCGCCGAACATCACCATGGCCGCGCCGCCGAGCACCGGCTCGGGCACTGCCTGGATCACTCCGGCCACCGCCGGGAACAGCCCCAGCAGGACCAGGATGGCGGCGATCCACAGGCCGACATGGCGACTGGCGATGCCGGTCAGCTGGATCACCCCGTTGTTCTGGGCGAACACCGAACTGGGAAAGGTGTTGAACAGCCCGGCCAGCAGCGAGTTGGCGCCGTTGACCAGCACCCCGCCCTTGATCCGCTGCATCCACAGCGGACCTTCCACCGGTTCGCGGGAGACCTTGCTGGTGGCGGTGATGTCGCCGATGGCCTCCAGCGAGGTCACCAGGTAGATCACCAGCAGGGGCACGAACAGCGACCAGGAAAAGCCCAGGCCGAAGTGCAGCGGCAGGGGGATCTGCACCCAGGCGGCCTCGTGCATGCCGGTGAAATTCAGCCGGCCCAGCCAGGCCGCGAGGGCGTAGCCCAGCAGCAGGGCGACGACGATGGCGCTGCTGCGCAGACCGCGCAACGGAAGGCGATTGAGCACCACGATGGTGGCCAGTACGGTGCCCGACAGCAGCAGGTTCTCGCCATTGGCGAAGGTGCCATTGCCCAGTGCCGCGAAGCCGCCGCCCATGCTGATCAGGCCGACCTTGATCAGCGTCAGGCCGATCATCAGCACCACGATGCCGGTCACCAGCGGGGTGATGAGGCGCTTGACGAAGGGCAGCACCCGCGACACCCCCATCTCGACGAAGGAACCGGCCATGACCACACCGAAGATGGCCGCCATCACGGCTTCCACCGGGGTGCCATTCTTGACCATCAGGGCGCCACCGGCGATCAGCGGGCCGACGAAGTTGAAGCTGGTGCCCTGGACGATCAGCAAGCCGGCGCCGAAGGGCCCGAAGCGGCGACACTGGACGAAGGTGGCGATGCCGGAGATCACCAGCGACATGGACACGATCAGGTTGGTGTCGCGCGGCGAGACGCCCAGGGCCTGGCAGATCAGCAGACCGGGGGTGACGATGGGCACGATGATCGCCAGCAGGTGCTGGATGGCCGCGAGCAGGGCGATCAGCGGGCGCGGTCGGTCCTGGGGACCATAGAGCAGTTCGGAGCGGGAAGGCTGGGACATGGCGGAGTCGTCGCGGAAAAAGCGCCGATCTTACCGGATGCCCGCCCCGTGGCGCAGGGTCTTCGGCCAGGACGCAGCCGCCGGCCCGAGGGGCGGCTGCGCCTGAGGGGTTACAGGATGAAGCGGGCCACGTCGCGATTGAGGTCGGCGGCGTGATGCTGCAGGGAGCGCGACTGGCGTTCCGAATCCTCGGCGCCGCTGGCCAGGGTGTCGCCGAGGCCCTTGATGGTGATGACGTTGCGGGTGATCTCCTCGGTGACCGAGGTCTGCTCCTCGGCTGCCGTGGCGATCTGCAGGGACATCTCGGAGATGACGCCGGCACTCTGGGCGATTTCTTCCAGGGCGCTGGAGGCGCGTTCCACGTCGGCGACGCTGCGTTCGGCGATGGCCATGCTGCTGTCCATGCGCTGCACCGCCTGGCGGGTCATCTGCTGCAGGGTGCCGATGGTCTCGTTGATCTCCCGGGTCGAGGCCTGGGTTCGCTGCGACAGCGTCCGCACCTCGTCGGCGACCACCGCAAAGCCCCGGCCGTGCTCACCGGCGCGGGCTGCTTCGATGGCCGCGTTGAGCGCCAGCAGGTTGGTCTGCTCGGCGATGCTCTGGATGCTGTCCAGCACCTTGGCGATGGCCTGGGAGTGATGGTCCAGTTCGCCAATGACCCGGGTGGCGTCGTCCACTTCCCGCGCCAGGCTGTTGATGGATTCCTTGCTGGTCTGCACCAGGGTCAGGCCCTGGGCGGTGCTGTCGGAGGACTGGCGGATGGCCTCGGCGGTCTGCTCGGCATTGCGGGCGATCTCCTGGGTGGCGGAAGCCATTTCCGTAACGGCCGTGGCCACCAGGGTGATCTCCTGCTGCAGGCGACCCAGCTCCTGGGTGGCCGCGGCGCTGCGTTGCAGGACCTTCTGCGATTCGGCGTCGACGCTCTGGGCATGCTGGCGCACGCCACCGATCAGGCCGTGCAGGCTGGCCACGAACTGGTTGAAGTGGCCGGCCAGACCGCCGACCTCATCGGTGCTCTGCACGGCGATGCGGCGGGTCAGATCGCCCTGGCCCTCGGCGATCACCTGCAGGCCGCTCGAGACCACACCCAGGGGCCGGAGCAGATAGCTGCACAGCAGGTTGATGAGCAGCAGCGAGCCACCCAGCACCACGGCCAGGATGGCGAGGCTGATCCACAGCTGGCGTTGCAGCGGCGCCATGAGCACGCCGCTGTCGACGATCATCACCAGAGTCTCGCCATTGTGATTCATGGGCGCGGCATAGAGGCGCTGGCCGGCGACGGTGTCGACATGGCGCTCGCCGGGCGCCTGGGCCAGGCGCTGGAGGGTGTCCGCGTCGAGCTGGGGAAAGAGCTCGGTGATCGGCTTGGCCAGCAGGGCGGCGTCCTCGTGGCCCAGGACGATGTTCTGGCCGTTGACCAGCACGGCGCTGCCGGCGCCCGGCAGTTGCACGCGCTTGAGCTGGTCGAGGATGTCGCTGATGCTGACGTCCGCGCCAAGGATCGCCGTGGTCTTGCCCGCCGACTGCAGCGCCCAGCCCAGCGACAGCACATTCTGCTTGGTTGCCGCCGCCACGGTGGGAATGGAAAAGAACACCTTGCCGGGATTCTGCTGCGCCTGCTGGTACCACAGCCACTTGCGCGGATCGTTGTTGTCCGGCGGCAGCTGGACGCCATTGGCATTGACCTGGCTGCCATCAGGCCGGGCATAGAAGACGTTGTCGAAGCCGCCGGAGTTCTTGACCTGATTGAGCCCGGCCGGGAGGTTCGCCTCCTGGGTGTCGGCGGCCAGGGCGCCCAGCGCCGCGGCCTTGCCGTCCAGCCACTGGCGCACCCCGCCGTTGAAGACGAAGCTGACCGTCTTCAGCTGCTCGACCGTGGAGGCTTCCAGCGCCGTGCGGGTATTGAAGAAGTTGATGGCGGTCAGACCCACCCCCACGACCAGGACGGCCGCGGTGGCAGACAGCGAGAGTTTCTGTTTCAACGACAAGGCAGGCACGGCGAGGCAACTCCGACAGTTATTTGTCAGACTTTATCGGTGCCTGCCGGAGATAACTTGAGCGGCCAGTCAGGTTTTTCCTGTCGGGCCGGATCATGGGCGATCAGGCAGGCCCCGGGTCTCCCGCTCAGCCGTGGGCTGGGAAACCCTGGGCCTGGCCTGTGCCTAGGCGGCCACCGTCTGGGCGCCGGTCATCAGCGCCACGGCGTCGGCCATGGAGTGCTGGCGCGGATCGATCACCGTCAGCCGGCGACCCAGGCGATGGATGTGGATGCGATCGGCGATCTCGAACACATGGGGCATGTTGTGGGAGATCAGCACGATGGCGATGCCGCGGGCACGCACGTCGAGGATCAGCTCCAGCACCTTGCGCGACTCCTTCACCCCCAGCGCCGCCGTGGGTTCGTCGAGGATGATCACCTTGGAACCAAAGGCGGCCGCCCGGGCCACGGCCACGCCCTGGCGCTGACCACCGGACAGGGTCTCCACCGCCTGGTTGATGTTCTGGATGGTCATCAAGCCCAGTTCGGAGAGCTTTTCCCGGGCGATGCGCTCCATTTCCTTGCGGTCCAGGGTGCGGCAGAGGGTGCCCAGCAGTCCCGGCTTGCGCAATTCGCGACCGAGGAAGAGGTTGTCGGCGATGGACAGCGCCGGCGACAGTGCCAGATTCTGGTAGACCGTCTCGATGCCGGCCCGCCGCGCCGCGATGGGCGAGGCGAACTGCACGGGCTGGCCCTCGAAGCGGATCTCGCCTTCATCGGGCCGCAGGGCACCGGAGATGGCCTTGATCAGCGAGGACTTGCCGGCGCCGTTGTCGCCGATCACGGCGAGGATCTCGCCGGGCAGCAGGTCGAAGTCGGCATGGTCGAGGGCGGTGACGCGGCCGTAGCGCTTCACCAGGCCACGGGCCATGAGCAGGGGTTCGGTAGTCATCAGCTGGCCGCCTTTCTGATCCATTGGTCGATAGCCACGGCCGCGATGATGAGCGTGCCGATCAGCAGATAGGTCCATTGCACATCGGTGCCCAGCAGCCGCAGGCCGAGGGCGAAGACGCCGACGATCAGGGCGCCGAACAGCATGCCGAGGATGGAGCCGCGGCCGCCGAACAGCGAGATGCCGCCGATCACCACGGCGGTGATGGACTCGATGTTGGCGAATTGGCCAGCGGTGGGCGAGACCGAGCCGATGCGGCCGATCAGCACCCAGCCGGCGAAGGCGCAGATGAGCCCCGACAGCCCGTACACGGTGATCAGCATGCGGCGGACGTTGACCCCGGCCAGCGCCGCGGCCTCGGGATCGTCGCCCACGGCATAGAGGTGCCGACCCCAGGCGGTGTGGTTGAGCACGTACCAGAGCAGGGCGACCAGCACCACCAGGGCGATCACGCCATAGGTGAAGACCGCGCCCCCCAGGCGGAAATTGTCGCCGAACACCTGCAGCAGCGGCGCGGTCGCGCCAATTTCCTGGGCGCGGATGGTCTCGTTGCGCGAATAGAGGAAGTTGGCCGCGAGCACGATCTGCCACATGCCCAGGGTGACGATGAAGGGCGGCAGCTTGATGCGGGCGATCAGCCAGCCGTTGGCCATGCCGCACAGGGTGCCCACCGCCAGGCCGCAGAGGATCGACAGCTCCACCGGCAGGCCGTAGCGGAAGGTGAACTGGCCCATGACCACCGAGGACAGCACCATGATGGCGCCCACCGAGAGGTCGATGCCGGCGGTGATCACTACCAGGGTCTGGGCCGCGCCGACGATGCCGGTGATGGCGACCTGCTGCAGGATCAGGGTGAGGGCGAAGGCGGAAAAGAATTTGCCGCCCAGCAGGGCACCGAAGATGGACAGCGACAGCAGCAGCACCAGCAACGAGACCGCCGAGGGGCGCGAATGCAGGAAGTGACGGAATTTGACCAGCGGGCTGCGCTCGTCACGGGCGAAGGAGGCGACCTCCGTGGCACTGTGCTTGAGCACCTGTTCGAAGGGCTGGCCGGACGGGGAGGGCGAGGTCGGATCGCTCATGGCAATCTCCTGAGAGCGGGATAGCAGCCGAGAGTCGATCGCCCGCGCCGGCGCGGCAGGCGCTCAGGCGGGGCGATCGATCTGCTCTAGCCTAGACGAGAGGTCATCAGCCCCAGCATTTCTGCAGGGCGGTCTTGCTGTCGATGGACTGGATGCCGGGGACCGGCTTGTCCGTCACCAGCTTCACGCCGGTGTCGACGAAGCTCTTGCCTTCGGTGGGCGTCGGCTTCTTGCCGGTGTCGGCAAAGGTCTTGATCGCCTCGATGCCCAGTGCCGCCATCTGCAGCGGATACTGCTGGGAGGTGGCGCCGATGACGCCGTCGGCGACGTTGTGCACGCCCGGGCAGCCGCCGTCGATGGAGACGATCAGCACGTCCTTCTCGCGACCCACGGCCTTGAGCGCCTCGTAGGCACCCGCGGCGGCCGGTTCGTTGATGGTGTGCACCACGTTGATGGTCGGGTCCTTCTGCAGCAGATTCTCCATCGCTGCGCGACCGCCTTCTTCGTTGCCGTTGGTCACGTCGTGGCCGACGATGCGCGGATCGGTCTCGTCGCCGATACGGCTCTGGTCCTTGGGATCGATGCCGAAGCCGAGCATGAAGCCCTGGTCGCGCAGGACGTCCACCGAGGGCTGGGAGGCGTTCAGGTCGAGAAAGGCCACCCGGGCGTCCTTGGCCTTGTCACCCAGGGTTTCCCGCGCCCACTGGCCGATCAGCTTGCCAGCCAGCAGGTTGTCCGTGGCGAAGGTCATGTCGGCGGCGCTCACCGGGTCCAGCGGGGTGTCTAGGGCGATCACCAGCAGGCCGGCTTCGCGCGCCTTCTGCAGGTTGGGCACGATGCCCTTGGTGTCCGAGGCGGTGATGAGGATGCCCTTGGCGCCGTCGGCGATGCAGGTCTCGATGGCGGCCACCTGGCTTTCGCTGTCGCCGTCGATCTTGCCGGCGTAGGCCTTGAGCGTCACCCCCAGCTCCTTGGCCTTGGCGGTGGCGCCTTCCTTCATCTTGACGAAGAAGGGATTGGTATCGGTCTTGGTGATGAGACAGGCGGAAACGGGGGCTGCCTGGGCGGTGCCGCTGGCGAGGGCGGCAGCCAACAGGCAACCGGCGAAGGACGCGAGGGAGACGGTTCTTTTCATTGTTGTGCGCTCAGGTTCGGAGACAGGGACGCGACCGGCAGAACGTCGGTCGCGGTGGAGCTGTTACCACCACTGCTCGACTTGGAAGCCGATGTTGGAGCCGTGCAGATCGTTGCCAAAGTTGCCGGTGCTCGACAGCGTGGAGCCGGCGTCGAAATCATCGGCTGCCTGCTGGGCTGCCCGGTTCCAGGCGGCGTAGGTGTAGAACAGACGGAATTCGGGACGGGTCTTGAATTCCGGACCCTTGGGCGACCAGGTCGGTGCCAGGGTCAGCTTGGTCAGCTTGCGGGTGCCGCCGGGAGCCTGCACCTGGTCATGACCCAGCTCGGTGGAGAACTTGAACTGGTCGCTGATGCCGTACACCAGACGGCCACCCAGCGAGGTCCAGCGCAGGTCGTTGCCATTGGGACGTTCGTCCTTCTGGTAGACCGCGGCGACCTGGCCACCCCAGTAGCGGCTGATCTGCCAGTCGAAGAAGTCCACCACGCGGTAGGAGACGTCCGAACTGCTCAGGGTCGGATCGCCGGTGCTGCCCAGAGCGGTGCCCGGGCCCTGGCCGCGCTGCACGGCAAAGGTGTTCACGCCACCCCAGCCCATGAAGTTGGCCTGCTTGTGCTGCAGCGTCACCGCGATGCCGCTGTTGGCATTGGGCTGGTTGGTGGGCTTGTCCAGGTAGCTGACGCCGATTTCCAGCGAGCCGTTCGGATTGGTGTTGAAGCCGGCGACGTTGAAGTCGAAGCGGTTCTGGAAGTCCTTCTGGTTCTGGTTGTCCTTGCGCGAGAAGGCCACGCTGTATTTCAGGCCGCCGATGTTGACGTCCTCGATACCGCCGCCGGTGGCGCTCTGGTTCCAGTAGAAGAAGTCGGAGATGTGGATGTCGTTCCGCTTGTAGTAGCGGCGACCGGCCCAGACGTTACCGCCGTTTAGGGCAGCAACATTGTTCCAGTAGGCATAGGCCTGGGGCAGGCGAATCTGGCCGTTGTCACCATTGAAGGTCGGCGTGCGATCGTACTGGTTGTAGAGGCTGGCCATGCCGAAGACGCCCACGGCGGAGCCATCGTCCAGGGTCAGGAAGTCCTGCTTGGCGGCGAATTCACCGTACTGTTCGCATTCGTTACCCAGACGATACTTGGACTGGGCGCCCTGCAGCTTGAAGCAGCGCATCGAATTGGAACCGGAGGAGTCTCCCAGGCCGGCGCGGAAATAACCGGTGGTTTCGAAGGCGTGTGCTGCGGGGATCAGGAGCAGGGTGCTCATCAAGGACGCGACCGAAACCCTGGCCAAGGGGATAGCCTTTTTCTTATTCATTTATGTTCCCTGTTTATTGTTGTTGTGTAACTCAGTGCCTGGCCAGCACCTGATCCGCCGTGCTCGAGCGGAAGATCGGTATAGGTGTGACCATTGGAAACCAACCTGACTACAAACTTATCGCTGAATCAATTCAGCGGCAGACGGAGGGTAGCCTTTGATCACTCAACGGCCTAGCGGGTCGATTACAGCGAGGTGTGAGCTGAATCACAGGCTGTGCTTCTGCAAAAATAGCAAGCCAAGCAACTGTGGAACCCCTCTGGAATGGGGTCATGGCGAGCGCTGCTCCAGGTGAAGGAGCGGTAGGCGAAGCGCAGAGGAAAGGACGCGAGCGGAAGGGCGAAATAGAGCGGAGAAAGCAGGCGGGAAGGTGGGGCGGAGCGTCCGAGGGACGGCGGATGCCGTCCCTCGGAACCTGCGAATCAGCCCAGCAGGGCCTTGTCGCGCACGCCGCCCTTGTCGGCACTGGTGGCCAGCAGGGCGTAGGCCTTGAGCGCGGTGGTCACGCGGCGGGCACGGGGTTGTGCCGGCTTCCAGCCCAGCTTGTCCTGCTCGATGCGGCGGTGGGACAGCTCTTCGTCACTCACCAGCAGGTTGATGCTGCGCTGGGGAATGTCGATCAGCACCTTGTCGCCATCCCGCACCAGGCCGATGGCACCGCCCGCCGCGGCTTCCGGCGAGGCATGGCCGATGGACAGGCCCGAGGTGCCGCCGGAGAAGCGACCGTCGGTGAGCAGGGCGCACTGCTTGCCCAGGCCCTTGGACTTCAGGTAGCTGGTGGGGTAGAGCATCTCCTGCATGCCCGGGCCGCCCTTGGGCCCTTCGTAGCGGATGATGACGATGTCGCCGGCCTTGACCTCGTCGGCGAGGATGCCGCGCACCGCCGCGTCCTGGCTTTCGAAGACCTTGGCATTGCCCTCGAACACATGGATGGATTCATCCACGCCGGCGGTCTTCACCACGCAGCCGTCCAGGGCGATGTTGCCGTAGAGCACGGCCAGACCGCCTTCCTGGGAATAGGCATGCGCGACACTGCGGATGCAGCCCTCGGCGCGGTCGTCGTCCAGGGTGTCATAGCGAGTCGCCTGGCTGAAGGCTTCCTGGGTCGGGATGCCGGCGGGACCGGCACGGAAGAAGGTCTTCACCGCCTCGTCCTGGGTCAGGGTGATGTCCCACCGCTCGATGGCTTCGCCCAGGGTCCGGCTGTGCACGGTGGGCAGATCGGCATGCAGGAGACCGCCGCGGGCCAGTTCGCCGAGGATGCTGAAGATGCCCCCGGCGCGGTGCACGTCTTCCATGTGGTACTTCTGGATGTTCGGCGCCACCTTGCACAGCTGCGGCACCTTGCGCGACAGGGCATCGATGTCGCGCAGATCGAAGTCCACCTCCGCCTCCTGGGCGGCGGCCAGCAGGTGCAGGATGGTGTTGGTCGAGCCGCCCATGGCGATGTCCAGGGTCATGGCGTTCTCGAAGGCCGCATGGCAGGCAATGTTGCGCGGCAGCGCCGACTCGTCGTTTTCCTGGTAGTAGCGACGGCACAGCTCGACGATGGTGCGGCCGGCCTGCAGGAACAGCTCCTTGCGGTCGGCGTGGGTGGCCAGGGTCGAGCCGTTGCCGGGCAGGGCCAGGCCGAGGGCCTCGACCAGGCAGTTCATGGAGTTGGCGGTGAACATGCCCGAGCAGCTGCCACAGGTGGGGCAGGCGCTGCGTTCGTATTCGGCGACCTTCTCGTCGCTGGCCGAGCTGTCGGCGGCGATGACCATGGCGTCCACCAGGTCCAGGCCATGGCTGGCCAGCTTGGTCTTGCCGGCTTCCATGGGGCCACCGGAGACGAACACCACCGGGATGTTCAGGCGCAGGGCGGCCATCAGCATGCCGGGGGTGATCTTGTCGCAGTTGGAAATGCACACCAGGGCATCGGCGCAGTGGGCATTGACCATGTATTCCACGGCGTCGGCGATGATCTCGCGACTCGGCAGCGAATAGAGCATGCCGTCGTGGCCCATGGCGATGCCGTCGTCCACGGCAATGGTGTTGAATTCCTTGGCCACGCCGCCGGCCTTCTCGATTTCCCGGGCGACCAGCTGGCCGAGGTCCTTGAGGTGGACATGGCCCGGCACGAACTGGGTAAAGGAGTTGGCGATGGCGATGATGGGCTTCTTGAAGTCTTCGTCCTTCATCCCGGTGGCGCGCCAGAGCGCCCGGGCGCCAGCCATGTTGCGGCCCTGGGTGGAGGTTTTCGAGCGATAGTCAGGCATGAAGCGTCTCTCCGAGGCAGCTTTCAAGATCACGGTTCTGGTCATCGTGAGCGCAGACGAGGCACGGTGCAAACGCGGAGTGACGGTTGCCGGGCCGGAGGGCGGCCAGGCCATGCGGGATCTCCACAGGGGCTGCCAGGGCTCACGAACCCGCCGGAGGATGCTGGCGGAGGGGAATTCGGATCATACACCCGGGCGCCAGCACTGCACAGCAGGCCGGCGTCCAAGGGGTAGGACTTGTCTGAAAGTCGCCGAGCGATGGTCAGGCAAGGCAAAAATCCGTGAGGAAGCGGATCGGACTCGCGCTCGATTTCACGAAGGGCAAGTGAGCATTCCGATCGGACTGGCGACCCAGCGGATTTTTAACACCGCATGACCGAGCGCAGGCACTTTTCAGGCAAGGCCTAGGGCGCTTCCTGTTCGCCGTCGGGGGCGTCTTCCAGATATTCGTCCATGGGCTCCTGGCCAGCCAGGGTCTTGAGACTCAGGTCCACGGCTTCGGGCAGGGTGATGTCGACGCGCTGCTTGTCGCTGCCTTCCAGCGAGGACTCGTAGCTCAGCGCATGGCGCAGGTGGCCGTTCTCGAGGATGGCGCCGACACTGGCCAGCTGGGCGGCAGCTGGAGCCAGGCGCTCGAGGGCGGCCTTGGGCCAGGTGGCCTCGACGGTCGCGTTGCAGGTATAGAAGCCTGCTTCGCCGCTGTCCGAGGGTTCTTCCTGGGTCTTGATGTCGACCAGCGACACCTGGCCGGCTTCCAGCGCAGGCTGGCCGGCGGCGATGTCGTCCGCATAGATCTCGTTGATGGTCTGGGCGTATTGCTGACGGACCAGCTCGGCGGTCTTGGCCGCATCGCAACTGTAGTCATAGCCACCGCAGCCAGTCAGGGAAAGCACCGCAGCTGTGAGTATGAGGTGACGTCTGGACATGCCTGAATTCCTTGGAACGATGGGTAGAACCTGGCGGCGCTGGCCGCGCCTGCGTCGATCCACAGTGCAGGAGGTTGGCACAGCGATCGGGAATGGCGAGGGCCCATGGTGCTGCCGCTCGCCCATCCTGTCCATCAGACGCCGCCAGCGTCCTTCAGGACACCCGGCCTGGCCGGCCGGTCAGCTCCCGGCTCAGGCGCGATCGGCGCTTTCGCAGGTCTCGAAGTCCTTGCTGTCGACGCGGTTCATGCTATCGAAGCCGATCGAATAGACCTGCTCCTTGCCATCCTTGTTGAGCACATAGTTGTTGCAGGTGCCGGGACGGAATTTGCGGGTATAGGTGCTCGACGGGGTGCCACCGAGGCGCAGCACGTCAGCCTTGCTCATGCCCTTGTCCACCTGCTTCACCAGCGGTTGCTCGCGAAATTCGACGCGGCCCACGGTGTAGTCGGCGGTGTTCTTCACCGAGGAGCAGCCCGCCAGCACGGTGCCAGCCAGCAGCGCGGTCGCGACAGCAATCTTCTTGTTCATGGTGTGATCCCTTCAAAGGCGGAAGTGCCTGACACTTCGACGATGGCGGCGCCGATAAATTCGCTCTCTGTCGCACTTCTCGCGGTTTGTCACTTTGACGGACCGGCTGCTGGCCTCGGCAAGTGACTGTATCTAAAGCTGATTCTGCAAACGAACGCTATGCCCCCGTTTTCTAAGGATTATTTTGTCCGAATGGCAGTTGACAGAGACCAGGCGGCAAGCGATCTTTAGCGTTATGTTGTAACTTCCCAGCCGTTTCTCGTTTCTCGCGAGGACCTCATGAATCGCCGTCGTCTGCTCAATCTGATCCTGGCTGGCATGACCTTGCCCGTCGGGTTGCCGGCGTTTGCCGCCCGGCAGCAACTAAAGGGTGCCCGGGCCTGGCAGGATGCCGAGAAGCTCCGCCTGGTCTTCGATCTCACCGGACCGGTGCGCTACAAGACCTTCACCCTGGTCGCGCCGGATCGCATCATTCTCGATCTCGCCGATACCCAGGCCCCCGCGGTGCTCAATCACCTCGCCCTGCAGGGATCGCCGGTGCGCGCCGTGCGCAGCGCTCACTATGGCGCCCAGGACACCCGGGTGGTGCTGGAGCTGGCCCATCCGGTAGAGGTGGAAAGCTTCATCCTTGGTCCGGGCGAAGGCGCGGCCAATCGTCTGGTGCTCGATCTCAAGCGCGCCGGAGCGCCGGTGGTGGCTGCCCGCAAGCCGGCCGACGCCGAGCCGCCACTGGAGGTCAAGCGCGGCAAGGGCCTGGCCACGGGTCGCGACATCATGGTGGTGGTCGATGCCGGTCACGGCGGCAAGGACCCGGGTGCGCTGAGCGCCCGGGGCGATCGGGAAAAGGACATCGCCCTGATCGTGGCGCAGAATCTGGCACGCCGCATCAACCTGCAGAAGGGCTTCAAGGCCAAGCTGGTGCGCAACGACGACTTCTTCGTGCCGCTGCGCAAGCGCGTCGAGGTCGCCCGCAGCTACAACGCCGACATGTTCGTCTCGGTGCATGCCGATGCCGCGCCGCGGCGTACCGCCTACGGCGCCTCGGTCTATGCCCTGTCCGAGGGTGGCGCGACTTCCACCACAGCGCGCTTCCTGGCCGACAGCGAGAACAACGTCGACCTGATCGGCGCCAACGAGATTCTCAAGGGGCGCGATCCCATGCTCGCCGGTGTGCTGCTGGACATGTCGATGAACGCCACCATCTCGTCGAGCCTGGACCTGGGCCACAAGGTGCTGGGGCAATTGTCGAGCATCACCAACCTGCACCAGAAACGAGTGGAGCAGGCGGGCTTCGCTGTGCTCAAATCGCCGGATATCCCCTCGATCCTGGTCGAGACGGGCTTCATTTCCAATGATCGAGACTGCCGGCGCCTGCTCGACAGTCGCCACCAGAAGCAGCTGGCCGATTCGATCTTTGCCGGCCTGCATGGCTATTTCCAGGAGCGCCCCCCGCTGGGCACCTACCTGGCGAGCCTCAAGAACACCCAAGGAGTGACATGAGTTTGCAAGACAAAGCGCGTCGTTACTGGCGCGTGGTGGTGCTGGTGATAGGTGCGCTCTGTATCGTGGCCGGACTGATCGGCTACGGTCAGGGCGGGCGCGACAAGCAGGGCAGTGCCCAGGAAGGCTTCGTCAACAAGGTCTGGCAGATCAAGACCAGCAACAGCATCGAGCCGGGGATGCTCTACGTCTTCCTCAGCGACGGCACCCTGGTGATGGCGTCGCCGAGCAGCCAGCCCTCCCTGGGCCGCTGGACGCGCACCGAGAAGGGCCTGAACATGATCGAGGAAGGCATCACCTATCCCACGGAAATCCTCAGCCTCAGCCGCGACGAATTCCGTATCCGCAGCCTCAATCCCGGCGATCCGGTAGAGCTGCAACTGGCCCCGGCGGCGCACTGAGGCGCCTTCAGGCGTCCTCGGAATAGCGCTGCTCCTGCCAGGGATCGCCGCGGTCATGATAGCCGCGCATTTCCCAGAAGCCAGGCGTGTCGCCGACCCGGAAGTCGATGCGCCTGAGCCACTTGGCGCTTTTCCACAGATAGAGATGCGGGATCAGGGCCCGTACCGGCCCCCCGTGCTCGGCCGTCAGCGACTGGCCTTCCCAGCTGTGCACCAGCATGGCGCCCGGCGCGGCGAAATCGGCCAGCGGCAGATTGGTGATGTAACCGTCATGGCTGTGCAGGAGCACATGGGTCGCCTCGTCCCGCGGCTGCACCTCGTCGAGCAATTCTGCTATCGGCAGACCGATCCAGCGATTGTCATAGCGTGACCAGGTGGTGACGCAATGCATGTCGCTGACCGTCTCGGTAGTCGCCCGCGCGGCGAAGGTCTCCCAGTTCCAGCGCAGCGTCTTGCGGACCGCGCCGGTCACCGCCAGTTGCCAACGCTCCCGGCTGACCTCCGGGCGGATGCCCAGATCCAGGACCGGCCAGTTGCTGACGCGGTGCTGGCCAGGTGGCAGACGCTCGCTTTCCGCACGCGCACCCTGGCCGGTGAGGAAGCGTCCCTCCTGGGCCCAGCGCTCCTTGGAACGGGTCAGCTTGCTCGGCTCGTCGCTCATCGATGGATCCTCTTCACAGGTCGCGGGCTTCTGACCGTCATGATGGCCTTTCGTCGGCATGGGCCGAACCCAGACGACGTCTTGCGCCTCCTATCCTGCAGGCACTCAGAGAGGCGCCTCCTTTTTCCTAACCTGCCGGAGAACCACCATGGTAGATGCAACCCAGATCAAAGAGCATGCGGAAGTTGTCGGTTCGGACGGCCAGCACGTGGGCACCGTCGACCATATGGAAGGCGCCGATCGCATCAAGCTGACCAAGCGCGATCAGGATGCCGATGGCAAGCATCACTACATTCCGCTGAGCTGGGTCCAGTCGGTGGATGGCAGTCAGGTACGCCTGTCCAAGACCCGTGACGAGGCCGAAAGCGAGTGGCAGGCTGCCTGAGGCACGCCGCCCAATAAAAAGCCCCGCTGATGCGGGGCTTTTTATTGGGCGGCGAATAGGGATCAGTTGATGTATTCGAACAGCTTGACGATGCGCTGCACGCCCGAGACGCTCTGGATCAGTTGCACGGCATGGGCGCCTTCCTGCTGGGTCACCAGGCCCAGCAGATAGACAATGCCGTTCTCCGTGACCACCTTGATGCGCGAACCGGGGATGTCTTCATCGGCGAACATCTGGGTCTTGATGCGGGTGGTCAGCCAGGAGTCGTTGCTGCGTGCCAGCAGCGAGGAGTTGCCGGTCACCTGCAGTTCGTTGTGCACCGTCTTGACCCGCTGCACGCTGCGCACGGCCTGTTCGGCCTGGGCCTTGAGATCGGCGCGCGGCGTCTGGCCGGCGATCAGCACCACGCCGTTGTAGCTCACCACCACGATGTGCGAACTGGCCAGATCGGGGTTGGCCTTGGAGATATTGACCGAGGCCTTGGTCTCGATCAGGGCGTCATCCACGGTGCTGCCCAGGGTACGGGTGCCGCGGTTGTCGTCGATGGGCTTGTCGCGGCTGGCGGTGACCACGTTGCTACAGCCGGCGACCGCAAAGGACAGCGCCAGGATGGCGAGCAGGGGAGCCTTCTTCATTCTTCGCTTCCAAACAGTTGCTGATCGATCTGGTCGCACAGGCAGTGGATCACCAGCAGGTGCACTTCCTGGATGCGGGCGGTGACCTTGGCAGGCACGCGAATCTCGACGTCTTCGGGCAGCAGCAGGGAGGCCATGCCGCCGCCGTCTCGGCCGGTAAGGGCGACCACGGTCATCTCGCGGTCGTGAGCAGCCTGGATCGCCTGGATCACGTTGGCCGAATTGCCGCTGGTGGAGATGGCCAGGAGGATGTCGCCCGGCTGACCCAAAGCGCGGATCTGCTTGGAGAACACCTCGTTGTAGCTGTAGTCGTTGGCGATGGAGGTCAGCGTCGAGGTGTCGGTGGTCAAGGCCAGGGCCGGCAGGCTGGGCCGCTCGCGCTCGAAGCGATTCAGCAATTCCGAGGAGAAGTGCTGGGCGTCGCCGGCGGAGCCGCCATTGCCGCAGGTGAGAATCTTGCCTTCGTTGAGCAGGGCCGCAACCATGACCTGGCTGGCCAGATCGATATGCGGAATCAGGACTTCCATGGCCTGACGCTTGGTTTCGATGCTGTCCCGGAAGAGTTTCTGGATGCGGGCGTGGGTGTCCATCGCGATATCTTTGACCTGTGCTGTGGAGGGCCTCAGGCGTCGAAGGCCTGTTTGATCCATTCGAGTGCCTGAGGGGACGCGTCGGCCCCGGGGCCGATCGCGATCACGTCGAAACGACAGGGCCGCTTGGCCCAGCGCGCTTCGGATTGCAGAAAGAGGGCGGCGCTGTTGACCAGTCGCTGCCGCTTGCGGGCATCTATGCTTTCCGCGGCGCCGCCCCAGACGGTGTGCCTGCGGGCGCGTACCTCGACGAATACTACTGTATCGCCGTCGAGCATGACCAGATCGAGCTCGCCACCCTGCCAGCGCCAGTTGCGGGCGATCAGCCGCAGGCCGCGCGTCTGCAGGAACTGCAGGGCGCGATCCTCGGCTTGCCTGCCGCGCTGGAGATGCGGCGCCTGCTTCACGGGGTGCTGAGCGAAGCCGGCACGCTGGTGGTGGGCAGCGGTGCATTGTTGGCCGGCAGCGGCTGGGCCACGCCGTTGCGGAATTCCGCCCAGGGCAGGTGACGCACCACGCGCTGGTCGGGCGCCACGCTCAGGTTGCCGGACAGGCCGGGCAGCTCGGAGTTGGGCAGGGCCTTGAGCTGCTGCAGATGCAGCGCCAGCAGGTAGGCATCGGCGCCCATGGCATAGAGCCGACCGATGCTGGTGCCGGCCTGCGGCCATTGGGCGGTGATCTTGGCGCGCAGCGGATTGCTCGGGTCGAGCAGCCAGGGGGTTTCGCAGAACAGGATGCCGTTGAGATCCTGGTTCACGCCGGGTTCGTTGACGCCACTGTTGAGGTTGGAGGTGGCGTATACCGGCAGATCACGGGCGTTCTGGTAGACCAGGATCGGCTTGATCTGGCGGGCCTGGGCCGGGGTCGAGGCGAGGAAGATGAAATCCATGCCCTGACGCATCTGCAACAGGCTGGTGATGCGATTGGCGATCTCGACCGGTTGGCCGATGCGCTCGGCGGCCACCAGGCGACCGCCCAACTGCTGCCACTCGTTCTGGAAGGCGGCCAGCACGCGGGCACCCCAGTCACCCTGGGGCACCATGGCGCCGGCACTGCGCTTGCCGTCGGCCCAGGCACGGCGCGCGGCCTCGCGGGCCTCGTCCTCGGCGGCCAGGCCGAACTGGAAGAGTTGCGGCGGCTGGGCGCCCTGGGTGTCGCCATAGTTCAGCGCCAGGGTATTGATCGGCAGTTGCGGACGATCGCCCAGCTGCTTGACGAAGTTCTTCTCCAGCGGGCCGACCACCAGCTGGATGCCGGCGGCCTGGGCCTGGCGGTAGAAGGCGTCCAGCGAACCCATCTGGGTACTGTCGTAGACGGTCACGGCAGGGGCACTCTGGCCGGCGGCCAGGGCTTCGTAGCGGGCGGCCATGAAACCGTCCTGCAGCGCGCGCGAGACGCCGGCGAGCTGGCCCTGCAGGGGCAGCAGCAGGGCGACGCGGTTGAGCGGTTCCCGCGCCAGGGTCTTCAGGCGCTCCAGATCATCGGGCAGATTGCGCGCGGCGGGATGGCCGGGGTTCTGCTTCTGCCATTCCTCGATGGCGGCGAGCTGCTGATCCAGCGCCAGGTTGCCGCGGGTAATGGCGGCGAGCGCTAGCCAGCCATTGAGATCGGCGTCCTTCACGCTCTGGCGCAACTGCGCGTCCGGCAGGCTGGTTACCAGCTGCCAGATCTGCTCGCGGTTGTCATGGGCGGCGTCGCCGTCCAGCAGCGGGCCGAGGAAGATGCGTTCCTGGGCGGCGGCGAGCGGCTGGCCGTTGGCGGCCTGGGCCGCGGCCTTGGTCAGGCCGCTGCGGATCTGCTGCTGGGCCGGCAGTTCGCCCAGTTGGGCGAAGCTCGGGTGGTCGAAACGCTTGAGCGACTGGGCCGGCTGCTTGTCGAGCAGGTCGAGCTGGGCCAGCAGGGTCTGGGCAAACATCTGCTGTGCCGGCTTGAGGCCTTCGATATTGATGGAGCCGAGGATCTGCCGCGCTTCGCGGGAATTCTGCTGGGCATAGGCCTTGTCGGCGGCGGTCAGGCGCAGCAGATTGGCCTGCTCGGACTGACTGGAGCCAGCCTGATTCAGCAGCTGCTCGATGCTCGCCTGGCTGGACTGGGGCAGGTCGCCGAGGGCGTTGTTGACGGGCGAGCTGCTGCAGGCGGCGAGCAGGGCGAAGGCGGTGGCGCAGAGCAGCGGACGCAGGCGGAACTTCATGCTGTGGTTCCTGAGCAAAAGTCTGGAAAGGGGGCGATTGTCTCACAGCACCCAAGCGCTGCGAACGCCGAGGGCGAGAGCGGCGTACACTGTTGGGCTATTTCCAGTCCGTCAGGTTTCATCATGATTTCGCCGGGTACTCTTTATGTGGTTGCCACGCCCATCGGCAACCTGGACGACATCACCGCCCGCGCGCTCAAGGTCCTGCGCGAAGTGGCCCTGATCGCCGCCGAAGACACCCGTCATTCGGCGCGGCTGCTGCGTCATTTCGGCATCGAGACGCCGCTCGCGGCCTGTCACGATCACAACGAACGCGATGCCGGTGGCCGCTTCATCAGCCGGCTGCTGGCGGGGGAAGACGTCGCCCTGATCTCTGATGCGGGCACGCCGCTGATTTCCGATCCGGGCTTTCACCTGGTACGGGCGGCGCGCGCCCAAGGTCTCCGGGTCTCGCCGATTCCCGGCGCCTGCGCCCTGGTCGCGGCGCTGTCGGCGGCCGGTCTGCCCTCGGATCGCTTCAGCTTCGAAGGCTTCCTGCCGGCCAAGGCGGTAGGCCGGCAGGGACGCCTGGCGGCGCTGCGCGAAGACCCGCGCACACTCATCTTCTACGAGGCGCCCCATCGGATCGAGGATTGCGTGGCCGACATGGTGAGCACCTTCGGGCCTGAGCGACACATCGTCCTCGGGCGCGAATTGACCAAGACCTTCGAGACCCTGCGCGGCCTGCCCGCCGGCGAGCTGTTGGCCTGGATTCGCGCGGATCTGGATCAGCAGCGCGGCGAGTGCGTGCTGCTGGTGGGTGGCTGGGCGGCGCCGGAGGACGCGGAGGTCGATGCCGAGACCCTGCGCATCCTCGATCTGCTGCTGGCCGAGCTGCCGATCAAGCGCGCCGCTGCCCTGGCCGCCCAGATCACCGGCGCGCGCAAGAACCGGCTCTATCAGCTGGCCCTGGAGCGCAAGGGCGAGCCGGGCTGAATCAGGGTGAATTAGTGGGCATCTTTCCTTGTTATCCGCCCCCAGTCTCTATACCCTTGCGCCGCGAGAGCCGACCGGGCAGTCGCTGTCGTGATCCGCAAGGGTTGCGAGGGAGGAAAGTCCGGGCTCCATAGGGCGAGGTGCCAGGTAACGCCTGGGAGGCGTGAGCCTACGGAAAGTGCCACAGAAAATAACCGCCTAAGCGCGCAAGCGCCGGTAAGGGTGAAAAGGTGCGGTAAGAGCGCACCGCACGGCTGGCAACAGTTCGTGGCTAGGTAAACCCCACCTGGAGCAAGACCAAATAGGAATCCATAGGCGTGGCCCGCGCTGGATTCGGGTAGGTCGCTAGAGGCAATCAGCGATGGTTGTCCCAGAGGAATGACTGTCCTCGACAGAACCCGGCTTACAGGTCGGCTCTCGCACCCCTCCCTCCTGGGCCTCTGCGCCCGGGGTCTGAGACCTCTTCTTAAGACATCACTTTAATCAATTGAGCCAATCAATTGACTTCATTTCCGTTTGTCGGAAATCGATGTCGTTCGTCCTGGCCGTGAACTCGTGCAATTTGCTCGAAATCCCCGTCCCACGCGGCCTGGCTACCCCCTCGCTTACCTTGACTGAAAGCGGCCCTCCTCAATATAGTGGCGGCCGGTGGTACGAAGTGGGGCGAAGTGGGATTTAATGGCAAGGACAGCCTATTAGAGGACGCGAAATTGTTCCGGGGAGCGAACGCCATCAGTCTCGACGCCAAGGGGCGCGCCGCGATGCCGAGCCGGTATCGTGACGAGCTGCTGGAGCGTTGTGCCGGCCAGCTCATCGTGACGATCGATGCCGTCGACCCCTGCCTTTGCGTCTATCCACTCCCGGAATGGGAAATCATCGAAAGCAAGCTGCGGCAGTTGCCCTCGCTGCGTGAGGAGACTCGCCGCCTGCAGCGCTTGCTGATCGGCAATGCGGTGGATCTGGAACTCGACGGCAGTGGCCGTTTCCTGGTTCCGCCGCGCCTGCGTGAATACGCCAAGCTGGACCGGCGCGTGATGCTGGTCGGTCAGCTCAACAAGTTCCAGTTATGGGATGAGGACGCCTGGAGTGCCGTGTGCGACGCGGATCTCCTGGCGATTAAGGAACCCGGCGGTATGCCGGATGAAATGCGCGATTTGATCCTGTGACCATGAACCCAGTCTTCCACCACGTCTCCGTTCTCCTGGACGAGGCCGTACAGGCATTGGCCATCCAGCCTGCCGGCCGTTATCTGGACGGCACCTTCGGTCGCGGCGGACACAGCCGGGCCGTGCTGCGCCTGCTGGGTGGAGAAGGGCGGCTGCTGGGCTTCGACAAGGATCCCCAGGCGATCGCCGCCGGCCAGGCCCTGGCCGCGGAAGATCCCCGCTTCGAAATCGTCCAGCGCAGTTTCGCCGAGCTGGGCGATGAACTCGTCAGCCGTGGCTGGTCCGGCCAGGTCGATGGCGTGCTGCTGGATCTGGGCGTGTCCTCGCCCCAGCTCGACGATCCCGAGCGCGGTTTCAGCTTCATGCAGGACGGTCCCCTGGACATGCGCATGGATCCGAGTCGGGGGCAGAGCGCTGCCGCCTGGATCGCCACGGCGCCCGAGGCCGATATCGCCCAGGTATTCAAGGAATTCGGCGAAGAGCGTTTCGCCAAGCGCATGGCGCGCGCCGTGGTGCAGCGCCGTGAAGTCCAGCCCTTCGAGCGCACCGGTGACCTGGCCAAGGTGCTCACCGAGGCCAATCCGGCCTGGGAAAAGGGCAAGCATCCTGCTACCCGCGCCTTCCAGGGGCTGCGCATCTACATCAATCGCGAACTGAGCGATCTGGAGCAGGGCCTGCAGGCGGCCTACGAGCAACTGGCCGTGGGTGGCCGGCTGGTGGTGATCAGCTTTCACTCGCTGGAAGATCGCATCGTCAAACAATTCATGCGCCGACTGGCCAAGGGCGAGGCCGACCAGCTGCCGCGCGACCTGCCGATCCGCGCCACGGTCTTCGAACCCTCGCTGCGCCTGCTGGGCAAGCCGGTCTACGCCAGCGAAGCCGAACTGGCCGCCAATCCCCGCGCCCGCAGTGCCGTGATGCGCATTGCCGAGAAGCTGAAATGAGCCGGCTCTTCGTCAAGAAACTGCCCCTGGGCAGCAGCGTCATGCTGGTGCTGTTCGCCGGCGTACTGTTGTCGGCTGTAGCCGTGGCCTATAGCGCCCACTGGAATCGCCAGCTGCTCAACACCCTCTATGGCGAGATGGCCATCCGCGACAAGGCTCAGGCCGAATACGGTCGGCTGCTGCTGGAGCAGAGCACCTGGACCGCCCACAGTCGGGTCGAGGCCCTGGCCAGCGGCCAATTGCAGATGCGTATTCCCGATCCGACCGAAATCCGGATGGTCAATCCGTGAAAGGCCTGATCGCGCGCCTGCCATGGCGCTTCAGCCTCATTATCGGGCTGTTGCTGGTCATGGTCGGCACCATCATCTGGCGCATCGTCGATCTGCACGTGATCGACCGGGCCTTTCTGAAGGGGCAGGGCGATGCGCGCAGCGTGCGCACCATCCCCATTCCCGCACACCGTGGCCTGATCACCGATCGCAACGGCGAGCCCCTGGCCGTGAGCACGCCGGTCACCACCCTGTGGATCAATCCCAAGGAACTGCTGGGCGCCGAGGATCGCTGGGCGACCCTGGCCGATGCCGTCGGCCAGCCACGTGCGGAATTGGCCAAGCGCATCGAGCAGAACGCCAGCAAGGAATTCCTCTACCTGGCCCGTGGCCTGACGCCCGAGCAGGGCGAGGCGGTGATGAGCCAGGTCAAGGCGCACAAGATTCCCGGTGTCTACGACATCGAGGAATTTCGGCGTTTCTATCCGGCGGGTGAGGTGGCGGCCCATGTGGTCGGCTTCACCGATATCGACGATCACGGCCGCGAAGGCATCGAACTGGCCTTCAACGAGTGGCTGTCCGGCGTGCCGGGTCGTCGCCAGGTGGTCAAGGATCGCCGCGGTCGGCTGATCCGCGATGTCCAGGTCGCCAAGAACGCCAAGCCGGGCAATACCCTGGCGCTGTCCATCGACCTGCGGCTGCAGTATCTCGCCGCGCGCGAACTGCGCAATGCCCTGACCCAGTTCGAAGCCGAGGCCGGCAGCCTGACCATCGTCGACGTCAAGACCGGCGAGGTCCTGGCGATGGTCAACATGCCCACCTACAACCCCAACAATCGCCGCAGTCTCGAACCGGCCGCCATGCGCAACCGGGCGATGATCGACGTCATGGAGCCCGGCTCGGTGATGAAGCCGATCTCCATGACCGCGGCGCTCGCCAGCGGTCGCTGGAAGCCCTCCGACAAGGTCAACGTCTATCCCGGTTCGCTGCAGATCGGTCGCTACACCATCAAGGACGTCTCCCACAGCGACGGCGCCCTGGACCTGACCGGCATCCTCATCAAGTCCAGCAACGTCGGCATGAGCAAGATCGCCTTCGACGTCGGTGGCGAGAACATCTACAACGCCATGCGCGCCGTAGGCCTCGGCCAGGATACCGGTCTGGGCTTTCCCGGCGAGCGGGTCGGCAATCTGCCCAACCATCGCACCTGGCGTCCGGCCGAGACCGCGACCCTGTCCTATGGCTATGGCCTGGCGGTAACCGCCGTGCAACTTGCCCATGCCTATTCGGTGCTGGCCAACGACGGCCGCTCGGTGCCGCTGTCCATGGTGCGCCTGGACAAGGCCCCGGCCAGCGATCAGGCGGTGGAAGAACGCGTTGCCAAGACCCTGCAGGGCATGCTGCAGCAGGTCGTGGAAGCTCCGGGCGGGGCCTTCCGCGCTCAGGTACCGGGCTACCACGTCGCTGGCAAGAGCGGTACCGCGCGCAAGACCAGCACCGGCACCCGTGGCTATGCCGAGAATTCCTATCGCTCGCTGTTCGCCGGCTTCGGCCCCACCAGCAATCCGCGCCTGGCCGCGGTGGTGGTGATCGATCGTCCGAGCAAGGGCGGCTACTACGGTGGCGTGGTCTCGGCACCGGTGTTCAGCCGCGTGATGTCCGGCGCCCTGCGCCTGATGAACATCCAGCCGGATAACCTCCAGCCGCTGCCGGTGCAGCAGGCCCAGGCCGGCAAGCCGCTGCTGGTCGGGGAGCGTGATCGATGAGCCGCCTGCTGACCGACCTCCTGCCTGAAGCTGCCACTGCCGTCGACATCGGCGGTCTGGCACTGGACAGTCGCGAGGTCCGCCCGGGCTCGCTGTTCCTGGCCATTCCCGGTCTGCACAGCGACGGCCGTGCCCATATCGCCAGCGCTGCCGAACGCGGCGCCGCGGCCATCGCCTATGAGGCGAAGGACGCTCCCGCACTGCCGGCCCTGGACATTCCCCTGGTTGCCGTCGAGGGCCTGGCCGCGCGGCTGTCCGCCATCGCCGGTCGTTTCCATGGCGAGCCGAGCCGGCGCCTGGCGCTGGTCGGCATCACCGGTACCAATGGCAAGACCAGTGTCAGCCAGTTGATCGCCCAGGCCTGCGACCTGCTCGGTCAGCGTTGCGGCATCGTCGGCACCCTGGGTAGCGGCTTCCATGGCGCCCTCGCCGAAGGCCGTCACACCACCCCGGATGCCCTCAAGCTCCAGGCGACCCTGGCCGAACTGGCCGAGGACGGCGCCACTACCGTCGCCATGGAAGTCTCTTCCCATGGCCTGGCCCAGGGTCGGGTGGCGGCGCTGGCCTTCAAGGTCGCGGTCTTCACCAACCTGTCTCGCGATCACCTCGATTATCACGGGACAATGGCCGCCTATGGCGAAGCCAAGGCCCAACTGTTCGCCTGGCCGGGGCTCGGTACCCGCGTCCTCAATCTGGACGATGCCTTTGGCCGCGAGCTGGCGGCTCGCCCCAGTCCGGCCGCGACCCTGACCTACAGCCTGAGCGATCCGGCCGCCAGCCTCCATTGCCAGGCCATCCAGTTCGACGACCACGGCGTGCGCGCCCGGCTGGTCACCGCCCAGGGTACCGGTGAGCTGCGCAGCCAGCTGATCGGACGCTTCAACCTGAGCAACCTGCTGGCCGCCATCGGTGCCCTGCTGGGGCTCGGTCATGCGCTGGCCGACATCCTCGCCATCCTCCCGCAGCTGCAGGGCCCGGCCGGGCGCATGCAGCGCCTGGGCGGCGCCGGGCGACCGCTGGTGGTGGTGGACTACGCCCACACCCCCGATGCCCTGGACAAGGTGCTCACCGCCCTGCGGCCCCATGTCGGTGCTCTGGGTCGCCTGGTCTGCGTGTTCGGCTGTGGTGGCGATCGCGATCGCGGCAAGCGGCCGGAGATGGCCGCGGTGGCCGAGCGCCTGGCCGATCAGGTGGTGGTGACCGACGACAACCCCCGTACCGAGGATCCGGCCGCCATCGTTGCCGATATCCGCGCCGGCTTCGCGCATCCCGAGCAGGTGAGCTTCGCCGGCCGGCGCGAGGCGGCCATCGCCCAGGCCGTGGCCGCGGCGACCGCCCAGGACATCGTGGTGCTGGCCGGCAAGGGCCATGAGCCCTACCAGGAAATCGCCGGTGTCCGTCATCCCTTTTCCGATCTCGACCAGGCCGAGCGGGCCCTGACCGCCTGGGAGCGACAGCATGCTTAGAACCTTCACCCTCACCGAAGTGGCCGAGGCCCTGACCGGCAACCTGCTGGGCGCCGATGCCCTGTTCGACGGCGTCGGCACCGACAGCCGCAAGGCCGTGGCCGGACAGCTCTTTGTCGCCCTGAGCGGGCCGCGTTTCGATGGTCATGCCTATCTGGCCGACGTGGCCGCCCAGGGCGCTACCGCAGCCCTGGTGGAGCGGGCCGTGCCCGAGGTCCAGCTGCCCCAGCTGGTGGTCGCCGATACCCGCCTGGCGCTGGGTCGCCTCGGCGCCTTCAATCGTGATCTGTTCCAGGGCAAGCTCGCTGCCGTGACCGGCTCCAGTGGCAAGACCACGGTCAAGGAGCTGCTCGCCGCCATCCTGCGTCAGCAGGGCGCCACCCTGGCCACCCAGGGTAATCTGAACAACGACCTCGGCGCGCCCCTGACCCTGCTGCAACTGGCCGCCGAGCACGCCTATGGCGTCATCGAGCTGGGCGCTTCCCACGTCGGTGACATCGCCTATACCGTGAGCCTGACACGCCCGGATGTCGTTATCATTACCAACGCCGGCCAGGCCCATGTGGGCGAATTCGGCGGTGTCGATCGTATCGTCGAGGCCAAGGGCGAGATCATCGAAGGCGTGGGCGAGGCGGGCACCGTGGTGCTCAACCGCGACGACGCCGCCTTCGAGACCTGGCAGCGCCGCGCGGCCGGTCGCAGCGTCGTCGCCTTCGGCCTGGACGCCCGCGCCGATGTCCGCGCCAGCGAGGTGACCCTGGATGCCCAGGGCCGCCCGAGCTTCCTCTTGCACACTGCCCAGGGCCAGGCGCCGGTCACCCTGCAGCTGCTGGGTGCCCACAACGTCGGCAATGCCCTGGCCGCCGCGGCCGCAGCGCTCAGCCTGGGGCTGGAGCTGGCCACCATCGCCCGTGGTCTCGCCGCCGCGGCACCGGTCCAGGGCCGCACCCTGACCCGCACCAGCCAGCGCGGCGCCCAGGTCATCGACGACAGCTACAACGCCAACCCCGCGTCGGTTAAGGCCGGGATCGACCTGCTGGCTGCCCTGCCGGGCCGTCGGGTGGCGGTCCTGGGCGACATCGCCGAGCTGGGCGAGTGGACCGAACAGGGCCATCGCGAGGTGGGCGAGCACGCCCGCGGCAAGGTGGATGCCTTCTACAGCGTCGGTCCCTCGATGGCCCATGCGGCCCGCGCCTATGGCGCCGAGGCCCGGCATTTCGCCGATCGCGAACAACTGATCGAGGCCCTGGCGGACGAGGACCGGGCCGGAACCACCCTGCTGATCAAGGGATCCCGCAGCGCCGCGATGGACAAGGTCGTCGCCGCGCTCTGCGCTATCAACACCGAGGAGAAACACTGATGCTGCTGCTGTTGGCGGAGTTCCTGCAACAGTTCTACAAGGGCTTCGCCGTCTTCCAATACCTCAGCCTGCGCGGCATTCTGGGCGTTCTGACCGCCCTGTTGCTGTCGTTGTGGCTCGGCCCCTGGATGATCCGCACCCTGCAGATCCGCCAGATCGGCCAGGCCGTGCGCAACGATGGCCCCCAGTCGCACCTGTCCAAATCCGGCACCCCCACCATGGGCGGCGCCCTGATCCTGACCACCATCGGCATCAGCACCCTGCTGTGGGCCGATCTGCACAACCGTTACGTCTGGACCGTGCTGGCGGTGACCTTCCTGTTCGGCGCCATCGGCTGGGTCGACGACTATCGCAAGGTGATCGAGAAGAATTCCCGCGGTCTGCCCAGTCGCTGGAAGTACTTCTGGCAATCGGTATTCGGCCTGGGGGCGGCGATCTTCCTCTATGTCACGGCCAAGGCGCCGATCGAAACCACGCTGATCCTGCCCCTGCTGAAGAACATCGAGATCCCGCTGGGGATTTTCTTCGTTGTGCTGACCTACTTCGTCATCGTCGGCTCCAGCAACGCGGTCAACCTCACCGATGGCCTCGACGGCCTGGCGATCATGCCCACCGTGATGGTCGGCGGCGCCCTGGGCATCTTCTGCTACCTGTCGGGCAACGTGAAATTCGCCGACTACCTGCTGATTCCCTATGTGGAAGGCTCCGGCGAACTGATCGTCTTCTGCGGCGCCCTGATCGGGGCGGGCCTGGGCTTTCTCTGGTTCAACACCTATCCGGCCATGGTCTTCATGGGTGACGTCGGCGCTCTGGCGCTGGGCGCCGCCCTGGGCACCATCGCCGTGATCGTCCGCCAGGAAGTGGTGCTGTTCATCATGGGTGGCGTCTTCGTCATGGAGACCCTCTCGGTGGTCATCCAGGTCGCCTCCTTCAAGCTGACCGGCAAGCGCGTCTTCCGCATGGCGCCGATCCACCACCATTTCGAATTGAAGGGCTGGCCCGAACCGCGGGTCATCGTGCGCTTCTGGATCATCACCGTGATCCTGGTGCTGTTCGGTCTCGCCACCCTGAAACTGAGGTAATCGCAGTGCTCATCGCTTCCGACCAGTTCCGTATCGTCGTCGGCCTCGGCAAGAGTGGCATGTCGCTGGTGCGCTTTCTCGCGCGCCGGGGCGTGCCCTTCGCCGTGGCCGACACGCGGGAACAGCCGCCGGAACTGGAGGCCCTGAGAACCCAGTATCCCCAGGTCGAGGTGCGCTGCGGCGAGCTGGATGTCGACTTCCTCGCCCGCGCGGCCGAGCTCTATGTGAGTCCCGGCCTGGCCCTGGAAACGCCGGCGCTGCAGGAAGCCGCCGCCCGCGGCGTGCGGCTGTCCGGCGATATCGAGCTGTTCGCGCGCCAGGCCCGGGCACCCATCGTCGCCATCACCGGTTCCAACGCCAAGAGCACCGTCACCACCCTGGTGGGTGACATGGCGCTGCGCGCCGGCAAGCGGGTGGCCGTGGGGGGCAACCTCGGTACCCCGGCGCTGGACCTGCTGGCCGATGACGTCGAACTCTATGTGCTGGAGCTGTCGAGCTTCCAGCTGGAGACCTGTGAGCGACTCGACGCCGAGGTGGCCACGGTGCTCAACCTCAGCGAAGACCACATGGATCGCTACACCGGCATGCCGGCCTATCACCAGGCCAAGCACCGCATCTTCCGTGGCGCCCGCCAGGTGGTGGTCAATCGCGACGATGCCCTGTCGCGGCCGCTGATCGGCGATGACGTGCCGCGCCTGACCTTCGGCCTGGGACGGCCCGATTTCCGTGCCTTCGGCATTCGCGAGGAGGAGGGCCGTCGCTATCTGGCGCTGGCCTTCGACAACCTGCTGGATGTCGAGGAACTCAAGATCCGCGGTACCCACAACCACAGCAATGCCCTGGCCGCACTGGCCCTGGGCCAGGCCGCCGGTCTGCCGCTGGCACCCATGCTGGAGGCCCTGCGCGCCTTCCCGGGTCTGGAGCATCGCTGCCAGTGGGTCGGCGAGGTCGCGGGCGTCAGCTACTACAATGATTCCAAGGCGACCAACGTCGGCGCTGCCCTGGCTGCGGTCGAAGGCCTGGGTGATGACATCGCCGGCCAGTTGGTGCTGATCGCTGGTGGCGACGGCAAGGGCGCCGATTTCAGTGCCCTGCGCGAACCCATCGCGCGTCACTGTCGCGCCGTGGTGCTGCTGGGGCGCGATGCGGCACGGATCGCCGAGATCCTGCCGGCCACCGTGCAACAGGTGCATGTCACCACCCTAGAAGAAGCCGTGGCCGAGAGTCGCGGGCTGGCCCAGCCAGGCGACGCCGTGCTGCTGTCGCCGGCCTGCGCCAGTCTCGACATGTTCCGCAATTTCGAAGAACGCGGGCGGCTGTTCGCCCAGGCCGTGGGAGCTCTGGCATGATCCTCAGCCTACTGCGCCCCTATCCCTCGCCGCTGGCCAGCCGCCACGGCATCGACCTGGACTTCCCGCTGCTGGCGGGTTGCCTGCTGCTGCTCGGCCTCGGCCTGGTGATGGTGACTTCGGCTTCCTCCGAGGTGGCCGCCGCCCAGTCGGGCAATCCGCTGTACTTCATGTACCGCCACCTGGTCTACCTGGCGATCGGCTTCGTCTCCTGCGGCGTGGTGATGCTGATTCCCATGGCCACCTGGCAGCGCTTCGGCTTTCCGTTGCTGATCATCGCCTTCCTCCTGCTGGTGGCGGTGCTGGTGCCCGGCATCGGCCGCGAGGTGAACGGTTCCCTGCGCTGGATCGGCTTCGGCATCTTCAACGTGCAGCCCTCGGAGATTGCCAAGGTCTTCGTGGTGCTCTATCTGGCCGGTTACCTGGTTCGTCGTCAGCATGAGGTGCGCCACACCTGGGCCGGCTTCTTCAAGCCCTTCATCGTGCTCCTGCCGATGGCCATGCTGCTGCTGCGCGAACCCGACTTCGGTGCCACCGTAGTGATGATGGGCGCCGCCGGTGCCATGCTGTTCCTTGGCGGCGTCGGCCTGTTCCGCTTCCTGATGATGGTCGCCCTGGCCGTGCTGGCGGTGTTCGTGCTGGTGCAGACCCAGTCCTACCGGATGCAGCGGCTGATCACCTTCACCGATCCCTGGGCCGACCAGTTCGGCTCCGGCTATCAACTGACCCAGGCGCTGATCGCCTTCGGTCGCGGCGGCTGGACCGGTCTCGGCCTGGGCAACAGCATCCAGAAGCAGTTCTATCTGCCCGAGGCCCATACCGACTTCCTCTTCGCCGTGCTGGCCGAAGAACTCGGCCTGATCGGGGCCATGGCCACCGTCGGCCTGTTCCTCTTCGTCTGCGTGCGCGGGCTGTTCATCGGTCACTGGGCCGAGCAGTCCAAGCAGTTCTTTTCGGCCTATGTGGCCTACGGCCTGTCGATGCTCTGGATCGGCCAGTTCCTGATCAACATCGGCGTGAACGTCGGCCTGCTGCCGACCAAGGGCCTGACCCTTCCGTTCCTCAGCTACGGCGGCAGCTCCCTGGTGATCTGCTGCGTGAGCATGGGCCTGCTGCTGCGCATCGAGTGGGAGAGACGCACCCTAGTGGATACCGAGGATGTGGAATTCACCGAAGAGGATTTCGCCGATGTCCGCTAACGTCCTCATCATGGCCGGCGGTACCGGCGGGCACGTCTTTCCGGCCCTGGCCTGCGCTCGTGAATTCGAAGCCCGCGGCTATACCGTGCACTGGCTGGGTACCCCGCGCGGCATCGAGAACGATGTGGTGCCCAAGGCCGGCATCACCCTGCACCACATCCCGGTCACCGGCCTGAGAGGCAAGGGCGTGCGCTCCCTGGTGAAGGCGCCGCTGCAACTCAGCGGGGCGCTCATGCAGGCCATGGGTCTCATGCGCCGGCTCAAGCCGGTCTGCGTGCTGGG
This sequence comes from Pseudomonas sp. SORGH_AS_0199, assembly GCF_031453735.1. Classification (NCBI taxonomy): domain Bacteria; kingdom Pseudomonadati; phylum Pseudomonadota; class Gammaproteobacteria; order Pseudomonadales; family Pseudomonadaceae; genus Pseudomonas; species Pseudomonas sp. SORGH_AS_0199. Next base: position 4,477,663 of record NZ_JAVJAE010000001.1, on the reverse strand, counting down.
CTTGGGCGGCTTCGTTACCGGTCCCGGTGGCCTGGCCGCCAGGCTGTGCAACATTCCGCTGGTGATCCACGAACAGAATGCCCATGCCGGCACCGCCAACCGCCTGCTGGTGCCCATGGCCGCGCGGGTCTGCGAAGGCTTCGCCGACACCTTCCCGGCGTCCGCCAAGCGTCTGTCCACCGGCAATCCGGTGCGCGCCGAACTCTTCGCCCCGGTGACCCGCGCGCCGCTGGAAGAGCGTGCCGCCAATCTGCTGGTACTGGGCGGCAGCCTGGGCGCCGAGCCGCTCAACAAGCTGCTGCCCGACGCCCTGGCCCAGCTGCCCGCGGGCCTGCGACCCAATGTGCGCCACCAGGCCGGCCGCCAGCATGCCGAGGTGACCGCCGAGCGCTATGCCAACGTCGCCGTGGAGGTCGATGTCCAGCCCTTCATCGCCGACATGGCTGCCGCCTATGCCTGGGCCGATCTGGTGATCTGCCGGGCCGGTGCCCTGACCGTCGCCGAGCTGACCGCCACCGGTCTGCCGGCGCTGCTGATCCCCCTGCCGCACGCCATCGACGACCACCAGACCAGCAATGCGCGCTTTCTGGAGCGCGCCGGTGCCGGTGTGGTGCTGCCGCAACATTCCACCCGCCCGGCGGATCTCGCCGCGCAGCTTACCGAGGTCCTGATGCATCCCGAACGTCTTGCCGGCATGGCCGCTCGCAGCCGTGCCCTGGCCAAACCCGATGCCACCCGGGCAGTCGTCGACGCCTGTCTGGAGGTTGCCCGTGGTTAAGTCGCAGAGTGCCATCCAGGCCGAAGTTCGGCGCATGCGCAGCATCCGGCGCATCCATTTCGTCGGTATCGGCGGCGTCGGCATGTGCGGCATCGCCGAGGTGCTGCTGAACCTGGGCTACGAAGTCTCGGGTTCGGACCTCAAGGAATCCGCGGTGACCGCGCGCCTGCAGCAATTCGGCGCGCGCATCTACATCGGCCACCGCGCCGAGAACCTGGATCAGGTCGACGTGCTGGTGGTGTCCAGTGCCATCAACAGATCCAATCCGGAAGTCTCCGCCGCCCTCGAGCAGCGCATTCCCGTGGTGCCCCGCGCCGAGATGCTCTCCGAGCTGATGCGCTATCGTCATGGCATCGCCGTGGCCGGTACCCATGGCAAGACCACCACCACCAGTCTGATCGCTTCGGTGTTCGCAGCCGAAGGCCTGGACCCGACCTTCGTCATCGGTGGCCGCCTCAATGCCGCCGGTACCAATGCCCAGCTCGGCACCAGCCGCTACCTGATCGCCGAGGCCGACGAGAGCGACGCCAGCTTTCTGCACCTGCAGCCCATGGTTGCCGTGGTCACCAATATCGACGCCGACCACATGAGCACCTACGAAGGTGACTTCAATCGGCTCAAGCGCACCTTCGTCGATTTCCTGCACAACCTGCCGTTCTATGGCCTGGCCGTGCTCTGCGTCGACGATCCGGTGGTGCGCGAGATCATTCCCCAGGTCGCCCGGCCCACCGTCACCTACGGTACCGCCGAGGATGCCGACGTCCGTGCCGTGGATATCCGCCAGGAAGGCATGCGCACCTATTTCACCGTGCTACGCGAGGGCCGCGCACCGCTGGCGGTCTCGGTCAACATGCCGGGCGTGCACAACGTGCTCAACGCCCTGGCGACCATCGCCATCGCCACCGACGAAGGCGTCAGCGACGAGGCCATCCTCAATGGCCTGTCCGGCTTTCAGGGGGTGGGGCGGCGCTTCCAGGTCTATGGCGAGCTGCCGGTCGCCGGTGGCAGCGTCATGCTGGTGGACGACTACGGTCACCATCCCCGTGAAGTCGCCGCGGTGATCAAGGCCGTGCGCGGCGGCTGGCCCGAGCGCCGGCTGGTGATGGTCTATCAGCCGCACCGCTTCAGTCGCACCCGCGATCTCTACGAAGACTTCGTCCAGGTGCTGGCCGATGCCAACGTGCTGTTGCTGATGGAAGTCTATCCGGCTGGCGAAGAACCCATTCCCGGCGCCGACAGCCGCCAGCTCTGCCACAGCATCCGCCAGCGCGGTCAGCTCGATCCCATCTACGTCGAGCGCGGCAGCAACATCGCGCCGCTGGTCAAGCCACTGCTGCGCCCGGGCGACATCCTGCTCTGCCAGGGCGCGGGCGACATCGGCGCACTGGCGCCGCAACTGCTCAGCCATCCGCTGTTCGCCACTGCCGCGACCACCGGGAGTTCGGCATGAGCCGCCATCCGTACAACCCCTTGCCGGCAACCGCTGTTGCCGGCGCGCACGTGGAGGGCTGAACCTTGGTCGCCACCCTACGTCACAACCAGCCCGGCTTCGGTCGGTCGCGCAACGTCGAACAACGGGGCGCCAGTCGCCTGGTCGCCGAAGAGCCGCTGTCGACACGCCTGCCACGCCCCAGCCTGGGCCTGCTCAAGCGCATCCTCTGGCCGTTCCTGCTGCTGGGCCTGGGCTTCGGCACCTACGAGGGCGCCCAGAAATTGCTGCCCTATGCCGACCGGCCGATCGCCAAGGTCAGCGTCAAGGGCGATCTCTCCTACATCAGCCAGGCCGCGGTGCAGCAGCGGATCGCGCCCTTTGTAGGCACCACCTTCTTCCAGGTCGACCTGGCCGACATGCGCCACGAACTGGAAACCATGCCGTGGATCGCCCACGCCGAGGTGCGCCGGGTCTGGCCGGACGAGATCAGCATCCGCCTGGAAGAGCAGATGCCCATCGCCCGTTGGGGCGACGAGGCGCTGCTGAACAACCAGGGTGAGGCTTTTGCCCCGCAGGATCTGGCCAACTATGACAATCTACCGCGGCTGTACGGTCCCAAACGGGCCCAGCAGCAGGTGATGCAGCAGTACCAGATGTTCAGCCAGATGCTCCGGCCGCTCGGTTACACCGTGTCGCGCCTGGAAATGCACGAGCGCGGCAGCTGGTACCTCACCACCGGTCAGGGCCTGGAACTGGTGTTCGGCCGCGACCAGCTGGTGGAAAAGATGCGGCGCTTCATGCGCCTGTACGATCAGGTGCTCAAGGCACAGATGGACAATATCGCGCGGATCGATCTGCGTTATCCGAACGGTCTGGCCGTGGCCTGGCGTGATCCCGCTGTCGCCGCCACCCCCGTGACCGAACCGGCCAAGCATTGAGGAGAAGTTTTTTACTATGGCAAGCGTGCAAAGCGGCAAGATGATCGTCGGCCTCGACATCGGCACTTCCAAGGTCGTGGCTCTGGTCGGCGAGGTGTCTTCCGATGGTCAGATCGAGATCGTCGGGATCGGCACCCATCCGTCGCGCGGGCTCAAGAAGGGCGTGGTGGTCAATATCGAATCCACCGTCGCCTCCATCCAGCGGGCCATCGAAGAAGCTCAGCTGATGGCCGGTTGCCGGATCCACTCGGCCTTCGTCGGCATTGCCGGCAATCACATTCGCAGCCTGAATTCCCACGGCATCGTGGCGATCCGCGATCGTGAAGTGAGCCCGGCGGATATCGAGCGGGTGCTCGATGCCGCCCAGGCGGTGGCCATTCCCGCCGACCAGCGCGTGCTGCACACCCTGGCCCAGGACTATGTGATCGATAACCAGGAAGGGGTGCGCGAGCCCCTCGGCATGTCCGGCGTGCGACTGGAAGCCAAGGTCCATGTCGTCACCTGTGCCGTCAACGCTGCGCAGAACATCGAGAAATGTGTTCGTCGTTGCGGTCTGGAAGTCGACGACATCATTCTCGAGCAGTTGGCGTCGGCCTATTCGGTGCTGACCGACGATGAAAAGGAACTGGGCGTCTGCCTGGTGGATGTTGGCGGCGGCACTACCGACATAGCCATCTTTACCGAAGGCGCCATCCGCCATACGGCGGTAATACCCATTGCTGGCGACCAAGTCACAAATGACATTGCCATGGCCTTGAGAACCCCAACGCAATATGCCGAAGAAATCAAGATTCGGTATGCTTGTGCCTTGGCGAAACTGGCTGGACCGGGCGAAACCATCAAGGTGCCCAGCGTGGGTGACCGTCCGCCGCGAGAATTGTCGCGTCAGGCCCTCGCGGAAGTGGTCGAGCCCCGTTACGATGAGCTATTCACACTGGTGCAAGCGGAACTGCGCCGCAGTGGTTACGAGGATCTGATCCCCGCAGGGATCGTACTCACCGGTGGTACCGCGAAGATGGAAGGCGCGGTCGAACTGGCGGAAGAGATTTTCCATATGCCGGTACGCCTGGGGGTGCCCCAGACGGTCAAGGGGCTGACTGACGTGATCAGCAACCCGATCTATTCCACAGGCGTCGGCCTGTTGCTCTATGGTCTGCAAAAGCAGACCGATCCCTTGCCGGTTGTTTCTGGCGGATATAGCAGCGAAACCAAATCCACAGTCCTGGAACGCATGAAGCGTTGGGTCCAGGGCAACTTGTAATTCACAATTAAACCGCGGCAGTAGGCGAAGATCCGAAAGGAAGAGAGGGGACCATGTTCGAACTCGTAGACAACATTCCACAAAGCGCCGTGATCAAAGTCATCGGCGTGGGCGGTGGCGGTGGCAATGCCGTCAACCACATGGTCAAAAGCGGTGTTGAAGGCGTCGAATTCATCTGTGCAAATACCGACGCCCAAGCCCTGAAGAACGTCACATCCCGTACCGTGCTGCAACTCGGCCCGGGCGTCACCAAGGGTCTTGGTGCGGGCACCAACCCGGAAATCGGCCGCCAGGCGGCCATGGAAGATCGTGAGCGCATCGCCGAAGTCCTCGAAGGCGCCGACATGGTCTTCATCACCACCGGCATGGGCGGTGGCACCGGTACCGGTGCCGCGCCGATCATCGCTGAAGTGGCCAAGGAGATGGGTATCCTGACCGTTGCCGTGGTCACCCGTCCGTTCCCCTTCGAAGGCCGCAAGCGCATGCAGGTCGCCGACGAAGGCATTCGCTCCCTGTCCGAATGCGTCGACTCGCTGATCACCATCCCCAACGAGAAGCTGCTGACCATCCTGGGCAAGGACGCCAGCCTGCTGGCCGCCTTCGCCAAGGCTGACGACGTCCTCGCCGGCGCCGTTCGCGGTATCTCCGACATCATGCAGCGTCCCGGCCTGATGAACGTCGACTTTGCCGACGTCAAGACCGTGATGGGCGAGATGGGCATGGCCATGATGGGTACCGGCCACGCCAGCGGTCCGAACCGTGCGCGCGAAGCCACCGAAGCCGCCATCCGCAACCCGCTCCTGGAAGACGTCAACCTGCACGGCGCCCGCGGCATCCTGGTCAACATCACCGCTGGCCTGGATCTGTCCCTGGGTGAATACGCCGCCGTCGGCGAGATCATCGAGGACTTCGCGTCAGAGCACGCCACCGTCAAGGTTGGGGCGGTGATCGATCCGGAAATGCGCGACGAGCTGCACGTCACCGTGGTCGCCACCGGCCTGGGTGCGCGCATCGAGAAGCCGGTCAAGGTGGTGGACAACACCGCTCAGACCCTGGCCGCGGCCCGTCAGGAAAGCGCTCCGGTCAACTACGACGACCTCAAGTACCCGACCTCGATGCGCTCCGGTCGTGGCAGCCAGAATCATGGCGGCTCGGCAGCGGCGACCAAAGTCAATCCCAACGACGACCTGGATTACCTGGACATTCCGGCCTTCCTGCGTCGTCAGGCTGATTGATCGGGTATATCACAAGCCAGGGTGTGATTAGTGGGCATCGATTTTCGCATCTGCTATCATCGCGACTTCGTTGAACACCATTCGCACCCTGCGACCGAGCGGCCCTGGCATGATTAGACAACGCACCCTCAAGAACACCATTCGCGCCACTGGCGTCGGCCTGCATTCCGGGGAAAAGGTTTACCTGACCCTGAAGCCGGCTCCGGTCGATACGGGGATCGTGTTCCGTCGCACCGATCTCGATCCGGTCGTGGAAATCCCGGCCTGGGCCGAGAACGTGGGTGAAACCACCATGTCGACCAACCTGTTCAGTGACAGTGGCGTCAAGGTCGGTACCGTTGAGCACCTGCTGTCGGCCATGGCCGGTCTGGGGATCGACAACGCCTACGTCGAGCTGTCCGCGGTCGAAGTACCGATCATGGACGGCAGCGCTGGTCCCTTCGTGTTCCTGATCCAGTCCGCCGGTCTGCAGGAACAGGAAGCGGCCAAGCAGTTCATCCGCATCAAGCGTGAAGTGAGCGTCGTCGATGGTGACAAGCGCGCCACCTTCGTGCCCTTCGACGGCTTCAAGGTGACCTTCGAAATAGATTTCGATCACCCGGTGGTCAACAACCGTACCCAGAAAGCCTCGGTGGACTTCTCGAGCACCTCCTTCCTCAAGGAAGTCAGCCGTGCCCGTACCTTCGGCTTCATGCGTGACCTGGAATTCCTGCGTTCGCACAACCTGGCCCTGGGTGGCAGCGTCGACAACGCCATCGTGGTCGACGAGAAGGGTGTGATCAACGAAGACGGCCTTCGTTACGAAGACGAATTCGTCAAGCACAAGATCCTCGACGCCATCGGCGACCTCTACCTGCTCGGCAAGAGCCTCATTGGCGAATTCCGCGGCTACAAGTCCGGCCATGCCATGAACAATCGCCTGCTGCGTGCGCTGCTGGCCGATCGTGATGCCTGGGAAGTGGTGACCTTCGAAGACTCCGGTCTGGCACCGATTTCCTACATGAGACCCGCGGCTGCGGTCTAAGCCCGGTCCAAGAAAAAGCCCTGCATCCGCAGGGCTTTTTTTGTTCGCTGAAAAGGTCTAGCGACGCGTCAGGGGCTCGCCCTGGAAGCTCACGCCGGCCAGGCCGTGGGCGATAAGGGCGCGGATATTGGCGTGATCGCTACCCTCGGGCGTCTGCAACACGCTGCGATAGTGCTCGCCAAAGGCCAGCAGCGCCTCTTCATCGCTAAGGCCCTCGAGTCTGGCCAGACCCAGGGTCTTGCAGGAGCCTTCGTTCTGGCCTGCGGCATTGTCCACCTCGCCGTTGCGAAAGGCCGTGGGCTGGTAGTGGTAGTGCTCGGCGACGAAGGCCAGGGTGTCGGCGAAGGCATGGTTGCCCTGGCCCAGGCTGACGCGGAAGCTGGCGAGATCGCTCATTTGCTCTGCTGCTCCTGGAAGGCCGCGGCCTGGGCTGGCGAGGCCTCGGTCTGGTACCGAGCTTTCCAGTCCGCATAGGGCATGCCGTAGACGACCTCACGGGCATCGTCCAGGCCCAGTTCCAGGCCCTTGTCGTCGGCCGCTGCCTTGTACCACTTGGACAGGCAGTTGCGGCAGAAGCCGGACAGATTCATCAGGTCGATGTTCTGCACATCGGTGCGCTTGCGCAGGTGGTCGACCAGGGTGCGGAAGGCAGCGGCTTCCAGTTCCAGGCGGTCTTGTTCGGTCATGACTGATTCCTCTTGCTAGCGGCGGCCGTGGCGCAGGTGGCGCCCGCCGTTGACGGTAAAGGTACTGCCGGTGGCGTACTGGGTCGACAGCAGATAGAGCACGGTATCCACGATGGGATCGGCGCCGGGTTCGAAATCCAGTAGCGCCTTGTCCAGGGTCGCCTGGCGATAGGCCTCGTCGGCGCCTTCCTTGAAGATCAGCAGGCCCGGCGCGATGGTGTTGACCCGCACCCTGGGTGCCAGGGCTTCGGCAAAGGACAGGGTCAGATTGTGCAGGGCGGCCTTGGTGGCGGCGTAGCCGATGTGATTGCGGCTGCCGCGTGTGGCGCTGTCGTCGCCGATATGGATGATGTCGGCCCGCGGCGCGGCCAGCAGCAGGTCCTGCAGGCCCAGATTGAGGTGGTAGGGCGCTTCCAGATGCAGACGGTAGAGCAGCCGCAGATTTTCCAGGCCGTCTTCGGCCCAGACCGAAGCGTTGTGCACGATGCCGCGCAATGCCGGATGGCGTTCATGCAGTTGCTGCAGCAGGGTGTCGCGCTGTGCCTCTTCCGCCAGATCGACCTGATAGGCCTCGATCTCAAGGTCACGCAAGGGGCCCGGATCGTCGCGATAGACGGCGATGACGGGTTGGCCCTCCGCCAGCAGCCGGCGGGTCAAGGCGAGACCGACGCGGCGATTGGCGCCGGTGACCAGAAGGGGAAGGGTTGCGGACATGAGGGTACCCGATCCTGATGAGCGAAGCGGCCAGGAGGCTGGCCGTGGCCATTGTACGCATTCGACGCGTCAGGATGCAGGCCGATCCGTGCTGGCCTAGCGGGCGCTACCGCGCCAGTCGCCGGTCCGCGATGAGGCACTGTGCAGCCAGCCCTTCAGCGCGCGGGTGATCAGCGGAATGAAGACACAGACCATCACCGGGGTGAGGATCAGGGTGCTCAGCAGGATGCGCGGCAGTAACGGCAGATGCGCCAGGTAATCGCCGAAAGCGGCATTGAACAGCAGCGAGATGGGAAAGAACGCCAGCCAGACGGCGATGCTCTGTTTCCAGCGCGGCGGCGGCTGGATGCCCGCGCCGAACCAGTCGTCCATGCCCTGGGCACGCCGTGCCAGGGGCGCTTCAAACAGGCCCTGGCCACGCTCCAGCCAGAGACGCCGCGTCTCCGAGTGTTCCCAGGCGTCGAGGGTCTGGGGACAGGCGAAGCGAAAGATGATCTGTACCAGATTGTCGCCTGGAGGCGGGGTCAGGACCCCCGAACCGAGATAGCCGGGATACCCGGTGGCCAGGGCTTCGCCTTCGCGCAGCCAGATCAGAAAGGCATCGTATTGGCCGGCCGCGACGCGCCGCGCGACCATGAGGGTAACAGGCTGATTCATGCTCCAACTCCGGGCGATCGGGCCGGATAGGCCGGATGCCGTCATGCCGCCGGGTAGGCGGACAGGTGGCGAAAACGCCTGGGGTAGCAGGCGACGCTAGCATAACAAGCCTTGAGACCCCTGGCTGCAGCCGGGGTTGCCAGCGGAGCCATCTTGCTGAAGGAGCGCCAAGCGCGGGCCGCGCCAGGCATACTGGACGGGATTCCACGCAAGAGGTCCGTATGAAAGTCGCACTGTTGAATGGCTCGGTCTATGGCACCGCGGAAGATATCGCCCGACAGGTGAAGTCGCGGTTGACCGCGGCAGGCCATGAGGTCTGGCACCAGCCCAATGCCGATCTCGGCAGCCTGGAGGCCTTCGCACCCGAAGCCTTGCTGGCCATTACCTCCACCACCGGCATGGGCGAATTGCCCGCCAACCTGGAATCCCTGTATTTCCAGCTGCGCGATCGGTTGCCGTCCTGGTCCGGACGACCCGGCGCGGTGCTGGCCCTGGGTGATTCCAGCTATGGTGACACCTATTGTGGTGGCGGCGAGCTGATGCAGGAGTTGTTCGCCGAGCTGGGGCTGCGCGAACTGCTGCCCATGCTGCGCATCGATGCCAGTGAAACGGTGACGCCGGACGAAGATGCCGAGCGCTGGGTCGCCGAGGTCATCGCCGCCCTGGGCTGATCTTGCCCAGGCCGCAAAGCTGCTTTACCCGTGCCGATCCCGCCGCCTGGCCCGGTTTGCTGTCCTCGTCCCCTCAGCCTCGGTATCCTTGAGCGCCTGATGAAGACTTGAAATGGAGCCCTGGGTGAATAGATATCTACGCCTGGCTCTGGAGCTGTGCGGATTGGGCGCGCTGTGGGCCGTGGGTACCTGGCTGGCGACCTCTTTCGCCTTGCCGGTACCGGGTGGTGTGGTAGGTCTGGCCATGCTGCTGGTGCTGCTGGCCGCGCGCATCGTCGAACCCGATTGGTTACAGGGCGGCGTGCGCCTGCTGCTCGGCGAAATGCTGCTGTTCTTCATTCCCGCGCTGCTGAGCCTGCTCGACTACGGCCCGCTGCTACGGCAGGAAGGCGTGCGCATCCTGCTGGCCATCCTGCTCAGCACCGTGCTGACCATGATCGCCACCGCCTGTACCGTGGACTGGATGTTCCGCCGTCGGGGACGTCGCGATGCCTGATCTGCCCGGGCTCTTCTGGCTGTTGCTGACGGTGGCCGGGTACGTGGTGAGCCGCGTGCTCTATGCGCGCCTGCGCTGGTATGTGGTCAGTCCGATCATCTTCGTCACGGTGCTGCTCTATGCCGCCACGCTCTGGCAGCAGGTGAGCTATGCCGAATACGCCCACTACAGTCACTGGCTGATCACCCTGCTGGGACCGGCGACGGTGGCCTTCGCCGTGCCGATCTGGCAGCAACGCCGCCTGCTGGCGCGCTACTGGCAGGCGCTGCTGGCCGGCCTCTGCGTGGGCAGTGGCGTGGCCATCGGCAGTTCCTGGCTGCTGGCCCGCCTGCTGCTGCTCGATGACCGGGTGCTGCTGTCCATGCTGCCGCGCTCCATCAGTACCCCCTTCGCCATGCCGATGTCCGCCACCGTGGGGGGTGTCCCCGAGTTGACCGCGGCCTTCGTGATGATCACCGGCCTGGGTGGCGCCATCCTCGGCAGCCTGCTGATCAAGCTGCTGCCGCTCAAGTCGGCCCTGGCCCGCGGCGCCCTGTTCGGCATGGGTGCCCATGGCGTGGGGACCAGCAAGGCCTACGAGGTCGGTCTGGAGGAGGGCACCGTGGCCGGCCTGGTCATGGTGCTGGCCGGGCTGAGCAATCTGCTTGGCGCCCAGCTGGTGCTCTGGTTGCTGCGCGGCTAGTGCAGGGTGGCGGAAGGCGCGCCCAGTTGCTCCAGCCGCCGTCGCACCTGCTCGCGTTCGGCGTCGTCTTCGCTGATCAGCAGGGCGTGCTGCAGGTCATAGCGCTCGGCCTGGGGGCAATCGAGTTGGCGGTACAGGTCGGCGCGCGCCAGGTGATCGATGACCCCGACCGCGCCCAGCTCGATGACCCGCTGGGCATCCTTGAGCGCGGCCAGTGGCTGGTCGCCCTGGCGATGCAGTTCACGCAGATTGCGCGAGAGGCGCTGCATCATCTGGCGCGGACCGAGGGGCGCCAGGTAGCTCGCCTGCAGTTGCGCGGCGGGACCGAACTGATCCACCAGCAACTGACGGCAGTCGTTCATGTACAGGCGGCGTCCGCCAAAGGGTTCGAGCAGGTGATCCGCGCCGGGGACGCGCAGCAGGAAGTGCCCGGGAAAGCCGATGCCCTGCAGGTCGATCTCCAGGCGCCGCGCCAGTTCCAGGGCCACCAGCGCGATCGACAACGGTTGGCCGCGCCGCCGCGCCAGGACTTCGTCGAGCAGGGCTGCGGTGGGATTCAGGGGCCACTCGGCGGCGCGAAAGCCGGCATCGCACAATTGCCGTAACAAGGCCTGGGCACGCTCGGATTGACTGGCATCGCCATCCAGGGTGGCGACCAGGCGCAGCGCCAGATCGTCCAGCGAGTGCAGCAGAGCCGGCGGATCGACCTGGTCATGGTGCTCGGCCGCGATCCACAGGGCAGCTTCCAGCAGCCGGGGATCGGGCCGGTCCAGGCAGGCGAGGCAGGATAGACGCGCTTCCACAGTAGACTCCAGAGCCCTTGCGGGCTTTTCCTCAGGTTTTAGCCTGCCAGCGGCGGGCCGTCCAGTCTGCGACAGTTGCGCACTGGTCGGCGGTCCGGCTTCTCGCTATAAGAGCGGCTGGTGCCAGAGCAACCTTGAGAACGGGAATTTCAACATGGACGAGTCTGCAGGTGGGTGTATTCGGACACGGCAGTGGGGTGGCAGGCCATGAAATGGGCAGACAGCGGTCGCAAGCGCATGCACGACGGGGCGAACTCCCTCGGCAACCTTTTGGTGGAAGGCTTCCACTACTTCGGCCTGTTCGCCATTGGCGCGGCCACGGCCTGGGCCTCGGTGATGGCCTTCATGGAGATGTTCAACAAGGGCCAGGCGAGCATCGATGACATCCTGCTGCTCTTCATCTATCTGGAGCTGGGTGCCATGGTCGGCATCTACTTCAAGACCAACCACCTGCCCATCCGCTTTCTGCTCTACATCGCCATCACTGCCCTGACCCGCTACCTGATCGGTGATGTCTCTCATCATCGGCCGCCGGATGTCGGGCTGCTGTATCTCTGCGGCGGCATCTTTCTGCTGTCGCTGTCGGTGCTGGCGGTCCGCGTCGCCTCGAACAGATTCCCTTCCAGCAAGGCGCTGGATGCGACGGGCGATGCGGTGGGTGAAGGCGTGGGCGACAAGTAGCGCCGCGTGGGCCTTCCCGGTCTGCTCCTGACGCCGCCGGTTGCCCCGCGGCGTCAGGCTAGGCCACCTGCCTGGTTCACTAGCGGTCCAGTGGTGCCAGCAGCTGGGCCAGGTCGCTTTCGGTCAGGCGCCAGTCGCCACTGTTCTCGCTGAGGATACCGGCGCTCAGACGGGCCTTTTCCTGCTGCAGCTGCTGGATACGTTCTTCCAGCGTACCGCGGGCGATCAGCTTGTAGACGAACACCGGACGATCCTGACCGATGCGGTAGGCGCGGTCGCTGGCCTGCTGCTCGGCAGCCGGATTCCACCAGGGATCGAAGTGGATCACCGTGTCCGCCGCCGTCAGGTTGAGACCGCTGCCGCCGGCCTTGAGACTGAGCAGGAACACCGGCACCTCGCCACTCTGGAAGCGCTGCACCGGGGTGCGCCGATCACGGGTTTCGCCGGTCAGGGTGACGTACTCGATGCCGCGCTGGTCGAGGTCGGCGGCGATGAGATCGAGCATGCTGGTGAATTGGGAGAACACCAGGACCCGACTGCCGCCGGGGAGCAGGGCGTCGAGGCGCTCGTTCAGCGCCGCCAGTTTCGCTGAGGGCTTGGCCACGCTGGCGTCTTCGTGGGGTACCAGGCGCAGATCGCAGCAGACCTGGCGCAGCCGCAGCAGGGCATCGAGGATCAGCAGCTGGCTGCGACCGATGCCCTGACGGGCGATCTCGGCGCGGACGCGTTCGTCCAGCAGCAGCCGCAGGTCTTCGTAGCGCTCGCGCTGCGCCGTGCTGAGCTCGACCAGCTGGACGATCTCGGTCTTGGGTGGCAACTCGCTGGCGACCCGCTGCTTGGTGCGGCGCAGCATGAAGGGCCGCACCCGTGCCTTGAGGGCCGCCAGGCGCTGCACATCGCCTTCGCGCTCCACCGGAATGCGATAGGCCTGCTTGAAGCCTTTCTCGTCGCCCAGCCAGCCGGGCATCAAAAAGTGGAATTGCGACCAGAGTTCGCCCAGGTGGTTTTCCAGTGGCGTGCCGGTCAGGCAGAGACGATGGCGGGCTCGCAGGTGGCGTGCGGCCTGGGCGGCCTTGGTGGCGGCATTCTTGATCGACTGGGCCTCGTCCAGCACCTGCAGGTGGAAATCGTAGTCGGCCAGGCGCTCGGCATCGCGGGGCAACAGGGCATAGGTGGTGAGCACCACATCGTGCTCCGGAATCCGCTCGAAGCGACTGCTGCGGGCGCTGCCCTGCAGGGTCAGCACGCGCAGGCCGGGGGCGAAGCGGGCGATCTCGTCCTGCCAGTTGGGGATCAGGCTGGTCGGCATGACGATCAGCGCCGGTGCGGTCAGACGCCCGGCGGCCTGTTCGACGAGGATGTGCGCCAGGGTCTGCAGCGTCTTGCCCAGGCCCATGTCGTCGGCCAGGATGCCACCCACTTCCAGTTCGCGCAGCGCCTGCAGCCAGGCCACGCCGTCGCGCTGATAGGGGCGCAGCTCGGCGTGCAGGGTGTCCGGCAGGACGACGGGCTCGGCCGCGTAGCTGCGCAGCCGCTCGGCGAAGCTGCGCAGGCGTTCACCGCCTTCCCATTCCAGCGGCAGGCGCTCGTCCAGCTCGGCCAGGCGCGCGGCGTCCAGGCGCGGCAGGCGCAGGGCACGGTCCTGGGTGAGGCGGTCGGTCGCATAGAGCTCGCCGAGGATCTGCAGGATCGGCTTGAGCCGACCCAGGGGCACGGCGACCCGTTGTACCCGGCCCTGCGGGCCGGCGAGGCGCGGAGGATCGATGCGCAACAACACGGGTTCGTCGTCGGCGCGCTTGGCCAGCATCGCCGGCTCGTACTGGGAGGGTTCGCGGCGCAGGGCGTCGATCAGCAGCGGAATCAGGCTGACGCGGCGCTGGCCCAGGCGGATACCCAGCTCGACATCGAACTGGCCGTTCGCGGCGGTCGGATCCTGCACCTCTTCGAGGTGACCGTACCAGCCTTCCACCGGTGTCAGGTCGAAGGTGAATTCGGGATGGGCCTCGATCTGCCAGCCGGCTTCGCGCAGACCGGGGATGACCTGCTGCACGAATCTGAGCCAGGCGGGGTCGTCCGGCAATTCGAACATCTCGCCACTGTCGTCGGGCAGCGCGGCGCTGCGCCGGGTGGCCAGGCGCAGGCCGTGATCGAGCAGCGTCTGCCGCCAGCGTTGTTCGGCCGGCAACTGGCGTGCGGGATAGGCGGCGTCCGGGGTACGCGGCGGGGTGCCGAACAGTCGCCGCGGGCCATAGGCAAAGGCCAGGGCGGCGCGATGGCGCACCGTGGGTCGCATCTTGCCGATGTGCCGGTCGTAATCGATCTGGGTATGGCTACCGAGGGTCAGGACCGGTTGCGGCAGCTCCGGATTGGCAACCGGCGTGGCCGGCAAGTCGGCCTCGCTGCGTTGCAGCCGTTCGAGCTCGATGAGGGCGGCGGCGGCATGCTTGCAGTTGCGGCCGACCGGGCAGGTGCAGCGGGCGTCGACCCGCCAGGCGGTCTCGCCCGCGCGCAGGCTGATCGCCTGCCGATAGGCCGGTCCGGCCGGGCTGCTGCACTCGGCATAGAGCTGGCCCCTGGCCGCCGAGCGCAGCTGCACCAGGCCGTCGAGTGCCAGGCGCCGACCGCGCTCGTAGTTGCGCTCCGTGAAGGCGCCTTTCCAGTCCTGCCACTTGAGCCGTTCGAAACGTAACGCCATCGTTCACCCAGGCTGTTCGCACCAAACCGGCTATTCTGCCACAGTCCGGCAGACGCTCGTCGGACTCCCTTGATCTATGTGAGAATGAGAATATAGTGCATTAAGAGACCGGGGGAGCGAAACGATGCGTGAATCACCGTTGGCCAACGTTGCGCTGCTCGATGCCACGCGCCTGGCGGCCCGCCGTGAGGGGCGCTTGCGCTCGCTGCAGCGTGGCATCCTCATCGTCTGTAGCCTGGGCGTGCTGGGTGCGGCGGCCTTGCACCTGGCCTACCTCGCCTTCAAGGGTCTCTAGCGCTGCCCTGTAGGTGCCACCCGCGCCCAAGAAAAAGCCCCGAGCAGTCGCCTGTTCGGGGCTTTTCGTCAGCACCGGTCAAGGACCGGCGGCAGGGATCAGACCAGCAGGTCGCCCACGCGGTACATCTTCATGGTGTTGGTGCCGTCACGCTTGGTGTAGCTGTCGCCCTTGGTGAGGATGACCCAGTCACCGTGCTCGACGATGCCGCGCTTGAGCAGCTCGTCCACCGCCGCCTGGCTCACCTTGTTCGCCGGCATGGTGGTCGGGTCGAAGGGAATGGTGTGCACGTTGCGGAACAGCGCGGTGCGGGCCTGGGTGGCGCGGCTGGAGGCGAAGGAGAAGATCGGCACCGAGGAGCGCAGGCGCGACATGATCAGCGGGGTGTAGCCGGTGTCGGTCAGGCTGATGATCGCCTTCACGCCCGGGAAGTGGTTGGCCACGTAGATGGAGGCCAGGGCGATACTCTCGTCCCACCGGGTGAAGGTATGGCCCAGGCGGTGGCTGGACAGCTTGCTGGTGGGCTGCTTCTCGGCACCGACGCAGACGCGCGCCATGGCCTTGACCGCTTCCACCGGGTACTGGCCGGCGGCGCTCTCGGCGGAGAGCATCACCGCGTCGGTGTTGTCCAGCACGGCGTTGGCCACGTCGGAGACTTCCGCACGGGTCGGCATCGGGCTGCTGATCATCGACTCCATCATCTGGGTCGCGGTGATCACCGCCTTGTTGAGGCGCCGGGCGTGGGAAATGATGCGCTTCTGGATGCCCACCAGTTCGGCGTCGCCGATTTCCACGCCCAGATCGCCCCGGGCCACCATCACGGCGTCACTGGCATGGATCAGGCCGTCCAGGGCTTCGTCGTCGGCCACGGCTTCGGCGCGCTCGATCTTGGCTACCAGCCAGGACTTGCCACCGGCGGCTTCCATCAGGCGACGGGCTTCGTGCATGTCTTCGGCATCACGCGGGAAGGACACGGCCAGGTAGTCGACCTCCATGGATGCGGCCAGCTTGATGTCATCCCGGTCCTTGTCGGTCAGCGCGGGGGCGGTGAGACCGCCGCCACGCCGGTTGATGCCTTTGTGATCGGACAGCGGGCCGCCGATCAGGGTGGTGCAATGCAATTCGGTGGCGGTCATGCCTTCCACGCGCAGGACCACGCGGCCATCGTCCAGCAGCAGTTCGTCACCCACGCGGCAGTCGGTGACCAGGCCCGGGTAGTCGATGCCGACCACTTCTTCGGTGCCTTCGGTGCGGGGATGGGCGATGGACAGGCGGAAGGGATCGCCGACCTTGAGTTCGATGCGCTTGTTGACGAACTTGGCGATGCGGATCTTCGGACCCTGGAGGTCGCCGAGCAGGGCGACATGGCGACCGTGCTTGGCGGCGAGATCCCGTACCAGCTGACCACGGGCCCGGTGCTCGTCGGGCGTTCCATGCGAGAAGTTCAGGCGGGCGACGTCGATGCCGGCGATGATGAGCTGCTCGAGGACTTCCGGAGAATTGCTGGCCGGGCCGAGGGTGGCGACGATCTTGGTACGGCGATAAATCATGCAGTCTTTCCTTTAGCGGATTGCAACCATGAGTCGGCGCCTCAGCGCCGAGTCGACGTAGAACACGAAGCGCACCTCATTGTAGCGCTGTCGCGTGGCCAGCACATGACGGCTTTTCGCAGCTCCGTCACACCAATGGTCGTTTGCCCTCAAGAAGCGCGCCCCGGCGCCGATCTAGCGAACAGGAGGACTTTCCATGCGCCCTTATCTCTGCCTGTTCCTGCTGTTCGGCCTGACCGGCTGCACCAGCGTTTCGATGAATTCCTATCTCGACGCCGCCTACAAGTCCTATGCTGAAGGCGACTGCACCAATGCCCTGCTGCAGATCTCCCAGGCCGAGCGCAAGGGTCGCGCCCGCCCCTGGCTGCAGCCGGAATTCTCCATGCTGCGTGGCCAGTGTCTCGAGCAGCAGCAGCTGTACGCCGACGCCGCTCAGACCTATCGTTTCATCCAGGTCCGGTTTCCGGCCAGCGAATACGCCTTTCGGGCCCAGGCCCGACTGGACACCCTGCGCCAATTGGGGCTAGATGGCGGAACGGCCGTTGCGACGCCCCAACCGGTGCGAAAACTACCGCAGCGCTGAGCTTTCCAGGACGTTGTCGGTAAAGTGGCTTTACCGTGTGCAGGATGAATCGCACCATGACTCAGAATCGTCGTATCGAGCGCCACCAGCTGCCCTACTATCTAAAGGTGTTCAACCGCTTCACCGACAAGCCCATGGGCTACATCGGCAACATCTCCCGCGAGGGGTTGCTGATGATCAGCCAGCTGCCCATGCTGGTGAATGCGCGTTTCGAACTGCGGCTGAAGATTCCGGGGCAGGACGGCCAGTTGCACTTCGTCGACTTCGACGCCCGTTGCCAGTGGAGCCACGAAGACGTGACCCCGGGCAATTACGATTCCGGCTTCAGCGTCGCCGAACCGCCAGCGGAATTCGCCGAGCTGATCGGGGTGCTGCAGCACTATTTCACCTTCGGCCGTCTTTCTCAGTCGGCGATCTGATCCGGGTCACCGGCATTCCATAGCTGCAACAGGCGGGTCTGCAGATCCGCCGTCGCGCTGGCAGGCAGCCAGTGGATTCCCCTTCTCTCCAGGCGCGCGGCCAGACGCTCGCCCTGAAGCCTGGTCTGCCAGGCCTCGGCATAGCGGCAGGCGTCGCGCCAGGTACGGATGTCGTCGGGCTCTGCCAGCTCCTCCAGCGCGGTATCGACCAGCCAGAGCTGCAGGCCGCGTCGGCCCAGATCCAGACGACCGAGCCAGGCCACCCTGGCTTCATCCAGTGGCGCCAGAACCACCAGGACACTGCCGGGTCGCGCCTGGCTGCAAAGCCGCGCCAGCGCCGCCTTGAAATCAGCCGTCGCGCCTGGGACCGACCGAGGAAGGACATCAGGCTTCAGGGGGCGAGCGGGCGTGGCCGCCGCCAGCAGGCGCAGCTCGGGATCGAGGCCGTAGAGCCGCAGCTCATTGCCACTGGCCGCCAGCGCCTGCCAGAAGCCCTGCACCTGTTCGTGGCTTCCGCGTCCGTCGGTCTTTACCAGTCCCGGGCTAGCGATCAGCAGTTGCACAGGCGTGTTCGCCCGCAGGCGTGCCCTGGCTGGCTGCGCGATGAGCGGATTCGCCCGGATCTTTCGCCAGTGCCGGCGCTCCAGCAGGGCCAGCCCCAGGAGCAGCGATGCCCCTGCGGCCGGCAGGGCCTGCCAGCGCAGAGGCGCCAGCCAGCCCAGGATCAGGCTGAGCAGGGCCAGGGCGCCCAGCGCCAGTGGCAGCCAGCGCTGGATCATGGGCGCGGTGCCGGACACTGTCCCAGCAGCTTGAGGATCTGGCCATCCAGGCTGTCGCCCTCGAATTCGCGCTCTGGGGTCAGCCGCAGGCGTGGACGCAGCACGGCGGGCAGCAGGGTGCGCACATCCTCGGGCGTCACGCTGTCGCCACCCCGCAGAAAGGCCTGTGCCTGGGCCAGACGCAGCAAGGCCTGTCCGGCGCGCGGCCCGGCGCCCTGCTCGAAGGCCGGCCACTCCCGGGTGAGGCGGATCAGGCGCACGGCATGCTCGAGGACCGGCTCCGCGACCGGCAGGCCGGCCACCAGTCGCTGCAGGGCTGGCAGATCCCGCGCCTGCAGCAGCGGGCGCAGGGTCGCAGCTTCCAGGGGATCGCCGTGACCCTGCTGGACAGCCTGGCGCAGGGCGGCGAGCTCCTGGCCTTCTGCCGGCCACTCCAGTCGCAGGTGCGCCAGGAAGCGATCCCGTAGCGCCAGCGGCAGATCGCTGTTCGAGGAGCGGGTAGCGATCACCATGAAGGGCGCTGGCAGGGGCACCGGGCGGCCGCCCAGACTCAGCTGGCGACCCTGCAGGGCGTCGTCCAGCAGAGTGAGGATCGCTGGCGGAGCCCGCTGCAGCTCTTCGAGCAGGACCAGGGAGTTGAACAGGGGCCCCCGACGCAGGCGGGCACTGTCGCTGCCGGCGTCCGTGACGATTTCGCCGGCCACCTCGGCAGGGGTCAGGGCCGGATGGCACTGCAGCCGGGCGAAGCCGGCGTCCAGGCTGGCGGCCAGGGCGCGAACCAGCAGCGTCTTGCCGGAGCCGGTCGGACCTTCCAACAGCAGGTGACCGCCGGCCAGCAGGGTGGCGAGCAGACCGTCCACGGCGGCCTCCTGCTGCGGCAGCACCTTGAGCAGCGCCTGTCGCAGGGCCTGCAGTCGGGCCAGGGCGCGGGCCTTGACGCCGCTTTCGCCGGGGTCCGCCGGGGTGGCGTCAGAAGCAGAGCTGTCGGTCATCGGAAGTCCTCGGAAACGGGGGCGCGCACGGTCAGGCGCAACAGGCGCAGCTGGACGATGCGGCGGGTGAAGTCGCGGGTGGAGAGGCGTGCCGGGCTGGGCCGCATCGCCTCGCCCACCATGCGGGTGCTCAGGCCGCTCAGGCGCGCCAGATATTGCCAGCGCTCGGCCACAGTCTGATCGGTGAGTTCGGGGCGACGGCGGCGCACCTCGCGCTGGATATCGCGCTGCAGGGTGGCGATCAGTTCGGGCCAGCGTCTGGCGTCACGCCGGGGCGCCGGATGGTCCTGGCGGCGTCTCAGCCAGAGACCCGCCGCCAGCGTCAGGAGGAGCAGGGCCAGGCCATAGCGTTGCAAGGCGTCCAGCCACAGGGGGAGCGGTGGCGCCGGGGCGATCAGGGTCACCGGCGCGCCCTGGGTGAGGTACCACAGCAGCCAGGCATTGTCGTACTGGGCGAGGTGGGCGTTGCTCCAAAGCGCGGTGTCCGACAGCAGCGTCACGCTGCCGTCGCCCCAGGGCAGCATCAGCATATGGGTGGCGCTGGCGCTGCTGGCCCAGGCCACCGCCTGATCACCGACATCGAACAGATGGCGGCTGTCGTCGAAGCCGAGGTAGGCGGGGGCGTCGTCCTCGGCGAGATAGAGCTGGGTCAGGTTGGGCCAGAGCGGCAGCGCCATGATGGGTGGGGCGGCACCCCCCAGCTCGCGGGTCGGCATGGGGCGAACGCCCAGGGTCGCGCTGAGCGCCAGAGTGCTGTCATCGGCGACGGCCACCAGATGGCCGCCCGCCTCGACCCAGTCCAGCAGCGTCTGCGCCTGAGTCTCCGCCAGGGGCGGATTGCCGGCCAGCCAGAACCTGACGTCCCCGGCCGGCAGCTCGGCGAGTTGTTCGGCTTGGCCGTGCCGCACCCGACTGCCAAAGTGCTGCAGGTAAGCCGCCGCCAGCGCCTGGGGATCGGTGCTGCGGGTGGTCGCGCCGAGTTGGTTGGCGGTCTGCCGCGCCGTCCGGCTGTCGAGTCCCTGATGGGTCAGGCGCAGGCTGGCCGGACCACTGTCGGACTGCGGCGGCAGGGGGCAGGACAGCGGCTCCTGCTGCGCGAGGCAGGCCAGGGACAGGGTCAGCGCCCAGACGGCGGCGCCCAGGCGTACGCCGATACCTCGGCACCTGAAGCGAAGGGAGAGCCGATCGACTGAACGCATGGGCAGAGAGAATACGCGGTAGACAGGCGCCAGAGCCTAGCGGGTGCGGGCGTTCGGGAGCAAGGCGCACGACGATGCTAGACTGCGCCGATTCTAGGGGAGGGCAGTGTGACGCAAAGTATCTTCTGGTACGACTTCGAGACCACGGGGATCGATCCACGGCGGGATCGACCGCTGCAGGTGGCCGGGGTGCGTACCGATCTGGAGCTCAACGAAATCGAGGCGCCGCTCAACCTGCATTGCCAACTGAGCGAGGATGTCCTGCCCCATCCCGCGGCCTGCCTGGTCACCGGTATCCTGCCGGCCACCCTGCAGCGGCTGGGGCTGCGCGAGCGCGACTTCGTCCAGCGCCTCCACGAGGAGTTGCGGCGTCCCAACACCTGCGCGGTCGGCTACAACAACCTGAGATTCGACGACGAAATGGTACGGCACAGCCTGTACCGCAACTTCCACGATCCCTATGCCCGCGAATGGCAGCAGGGCAACAGTCGCTGGGATGTGCTCGGCCTGATCCGGGCGCTCTATGCCTTCCGCCCGGAGAGTCTGAGCTGGCCGCAGGACGCTGAGCGCGTTTCCCTACGCCTGGACCGTCTGACTGTCGCCAACGGCATCGAACACGCTCAGGCCCATGACGCCCTGGCGGATGTCCGCGCGACCCTGGCCCTGGCGCGGCTGGTCAAGCAGCGGCAACCAAGGCTCTATGACTATCTCTGGACGCAGCGCCAGAAGAAGGCGGCGCTGGCGCGCATCCGTCTGCTCGAACCCCTGTTGCACGTTTCCGGCCGCTTCAGCGCCGAGCGACATTTCCTCGCACCCGTGCTGCCGCTGGCCTGGCATCCGGTCAATCGCAACGCGCTGATCGTCTGCGATCTCGGCCTGGCGCCGGAGCCGCTGCTGGAACTGGATGTCGAGACCCTGCGCGAACGCCTCTATACCCGGCGGGAGGCGCTGGCCGAGGGTGACCTCCCGGTGCCGCTGAAGCTGGTACAGATCAACAGGTGTCCGATTCTGGCGCCCTTCAGCGTCTTGCGCCCTGCGGACACGGAGCGGCTGCAATTCGATCAGGCCGCCGTCTGGCGCCGCGCCCGCCAATTGCTCGACCAGCGTGCGACCTGGCAACCCAAGGTGCAGGCGCTCTATGCCGAGGCCTCCGGTTTTGCCACCCGGGAACAGGATGCCGAAGAGAGACTGTACGACGGTTTCATTGCCGCCGAAGAACGGCAACTCTGCGAACAGGTTCAGCAGTGTCCGGCAGAGCAACTTGGCAGCCGGTCCTGGCCTTTTCAGGACGAGCGACATCCGGAGCTGTTCTTTCGCTATCGTGCGCGCAACTTTCCCGAGTTGCTGACCGCGGAAGAGGGGGCGCGCTGGCGACAATTCTGCCGGCAGCGCCTGCTGGGTGAAGAAGGTCAAGGCCATATGACCTGCACCCAGTTCATTACCCTGGCCGAACAACTGCAGCCTGAGGTGGCCAGCGAGCGGGTACCGATTCTCGAGGCCTGGTCCGCCCATGTTCGGGCGTTGATGCAGCGGTTGGATAATCCTGTTGCCTGAAGTCGCGAACAACAAAGGTCGTTAGAGACGTCTGCTAACAGAAAAGACGTGCACAGCCAAAGGTGCCGTGGCCAAGGACCGCAGCTTCAGCTGAGAAAGATGTTGCTTGGACAATATGAAAGACGCGGTGAACGGTCGTGTCAGCGGAGTATTGAAGCTGGCAGTCGGTGTTTGGGGATTGGCTGGTTGCGCAACCCTTTGCCGTGCAGGCAAAAAAAACGCCGGCTGGCCGGCGTTTTTCTGATCAATCCAGCAGGGTTACCCAGGACTCGACGTCATCCGAACCCCACTTGGCTTTCCACTCTTTCAGCGTCTTGTGATTGCCACCCTTGGTTTCAATCACTTCGCCATTGTGCGGATTCTTGTATTGCTTAACTTTACGGGCGCGCTTGGGCGTACTGCCATTGCTGGCCTTGGGCGTACGGGTCTGGCGAGCGGGCTTGGCTTCGGTATCGAGAATGCCGATGATGTCACGCAGGGATTTCTGATACTCACCCATCAGCGCGCGGAGTTTCTTTTCGAATTCCAGCTCACGCTGCAGTTTGTCATCCTCTTGCAGCGACTTCAGGCGCTCCTGCAATTCCTTGATGGCTTCTTCGGTCTGGCGATATTCGTTGATGAGCGACATAAACGGCCTTTGTTCTGAGTGATGCAGAGATGAAATTCTGCATCGATCATAGATTGGCTATTGGAATAAGTAAACTGTCCGCATGACAGCCCGATAATTAAGGCGGCGTCCGTCGCAACAATGATGTTGGTAAAAGGCGCGCAACTTTCAGCAGGTCGGCAGTGGAACTTGTCGGTCCTTACTTGTCCTTTGCAAAGTCTTTACCCTCGCCGTACAGGCGCGCGCCTTGGCACCTTGCGCCGCTCGACGCTGCAGGCGACTGCGCCTAGAATGCAGCCCCTTTTCGTTCGAGGTTGTGCTATGCAAACGTTTCGTCTGGTGATCGCCTGTCCGGACGGGGTAGGTATCGTGGCCAAGGTCAGCAACTTCCTGGCGACCTATAACGGCTGGATTACCGAAGCGAGTCATCACTCGGATACGGAGAGTGGCTGGTTCTTCATGCGCCATGAGATCCGCGCGGATTCACTGCCCTTCGATCTGGCCGGCTTCAGTCAGGCCTTCGCGCCCATCGCGCGGGAATTCTCCATGCAGTGGCGGATCACCGATTCGGCCCAGCGCAAGCGCGTGGTGCTCATGGCCAGTCGCGAATCCCACTGCCTGGCCGACCTGCTGCACCGCTGGCACAGCGGCGAGCTGGACTGCGAGATCCCCTGCGTCATCTCCAACCACGACACCCTGCGCAGCATGGTCGAGTGGCACGGCATTCCCTTTTTCCACGTGCCGGTCGATCCCGCCAACAAGCAGCCGGCTTTCGACGAGGTATCGCGGCTGATCGATCTGCACCAGGCCGATACCGTGGTCCTGGCGCGCTACATGCAAATCCTGCCGCCGGATCTCTGCGCGCGCTATGCCCACCAGGTGATCAACATCCACCACAGCTTCCTGCCGTCCTTCGTCGGCGCCAAGCCCTATCACCAGGCGTCGCTGCGCGGCGTCAAGCTGATCGGCGCCACCTGCCACTACGTGACCGAAGAGCTGGATGCCGGTCCGATCATCGAGCAGGACGTGGAGCGCGTCAGCCACCGGGACAATGTCGAGGACATGGTGCGGCTGGGCAAGGACGTCGAGAAGATGGTGCTGTCCCGCGGTCTGAGATACCACTTGCAAGAGCGGGTCATGGTCCATGGCAACAAGACCGTCATCTTCGACTGACAGCGACTCCCCGGCGGCTGCTCCCGGTACCGCGGAGCAGCCACCCCGTCTGGGCGAAGGTTGCCTGGCCCGCTACGACCTGCAGGCGATGACTCTCGACGGCGGCGCCGACTTCACTGCCGCCGCGGCACTCTGGCGGCAACTGCAGGCACGGCAAGGCGACGAAGACGGCGTGGCGGGTGCTCCGGACAGCGGGGCTGAAGACTCGCCTCAGGTGTCCTGAGTGATGGACTCGTCGCTGGCTTTGGCCTTGAGATCGGCGATCTTGCGCACTTCCGAGGCGAACACCTCGTCCTGCACGGTCGGCCGTTTCTTCCAGGGCTTGCGGTCGGGTTTGGGTTGCGCGGCGTAGGTGACGATTTCGCCACCGTAGACATCCTGATAGCGCTGGGCCTGGCGTTCCAGTTCAGCGCGAAGTTGATCTTTGGTCACGGGTTCGATCTTGTTCGAGTGTCGCGAGAGGCGAGCGGTCGTCAGGACCGCTCGAAGCCGGTGCGCAAGAGGCGCGGCTGCGGAGTCTAGCCGCCGCGCGGCACTTTGCCTATCCCGCTCAGTTCAGGATGCGCATGGACAGGTCGACGGCCTTGACGTCCTTGGTCAGGGTGCCGATGGAGATGTAGTCGACACCGGTCTGGGCGATGCCGAGCAGGGTGTCCTGGTTGACGCCGCCCGAGGCTTCCAGCTTGGCCCGGCCCGCGGTCAGGGCCACCGCCGTGCGCATGTCGGCCAGACTCAGCTCGTCCAGCATGACGATGTCCGCGCCGGCGCTCAGGGCCTGCTCCAGCTCCCGCAGATCTTCCACCTCGACTTCCACCGGACGCCCCGGCGCCAGTTGCCGGGCGGCGGCCACGGCCTGGGCGATGCCGCCGCAGGCGGCGATGTGGTTTTCCTTGATCAGGAAGGCGTCGAACAGTCCGATTCTATGGTTGTAGCAGCCGCCGCAGGTGACCGCGTATTTCTGGGCACGGCGCAGGCCGGGCAGGGTCTTGCGGGTATCCAGCAGCCTTACGGCGGTGTCCTGCACCAGGTCGGCATAGTGGCGGCAGCGGGTGGCGGTGCCGGACAGCAGTTGCAGGAAATTCAGCGCGCTGCGCTCGCCGGTGAGCAGGGCGCGCGCGGGACCCGCGAGTTCGAACAGCACCTGGTCCGCTGCGACCCGCTCGCCATCGGTCACCTGCCAGCGGACTTCCACTGCGGGATCCAGCACCCGGAACACCTCGTCGACCCAGGCCGTGCCTGACACCACCGCGGCTTCGCGGGTGATGATCCGCGCCCGGGCGTGCTGATGAGCGGGGATCAGACCGGCCGTGAGGTCGCCACTGCCGACGTCTTCGCGCAGTGCGGCGGCGACATTGTCAGTGATGACCTGGGCGAGATCGGCAGGGGTAGCGCTGGACATGAAAAAACTCCGAGAAGGGCTGCGGGAGGCGAGCGGGCAACTTTAGGGGAGGTTGACGATCTGAGATAGACAACGTCGAATTATTTGAAGGGCAGGCGCTGACTGACAGGTGCCTTGTGAACCCTGTCATGTACTGTGCAGATGTCGATTGGTCGATGCCTTGGCAAAGCAAATAATGGCACATCGACAACGTTTCACCTCGCGGCCAGGGCGGCCAACGTTGTTCAATGCTCCTGTAGTGGAACGCGATTCAGCCGAACGCAAGAACGGTTGTGGGAGGCGGTGGTGCAGAACGACGTAAACGTAGTTCATTTCAAGGCGCTCGGGGAATCTTCTTCCCGATTGCCCGCAGTGCTTTTACCGGTCAGGGATCGCGCCGCTCAGCGACTCAATGCGTCCTTGCAGCAGCTGTTCGACAACGCCGACGATGCGCTGTTTGAGATGGCCGATCGGGCCGGCAGCAACCAGGAACAGAGTCTCTACTTCGAAGCGATGCGTGATCTGCGCCTCCGGCGCAAGAGCATCGAGCGCAGCTTTCTCCAGCAGTATTTCGAGCGCTTCGCGGCGCTGAACAACCTGGTTGGCAGCAAGCCGGAGATGCGCCTGGACAGCGTTTCCTACGAAGACCTTAGTCTGGTGCAGAACGATGCGCTGGAAGAGAGCGTCGCCGTGGACACCATGGTGGCCAAGGCCCTCAGCAACAACGCCATGGCCATCAGCCACCTGACCATCAGGTTCAATACCCAGCTGTCGAGCAAGCTGGACGATTCGACTCATCCGCTGGGGCCGCGCCGCCTGTGCGAGGCCTTCGTCGAAGCCTGTCGTGATCTCGACACCGACATTAAGGTCAAGCTGATCATCTACAAGCTGTTCGAGCGCTTCGTGCTCAACGGGCTGGGTCAGCTGTATGCGGAATCCAATCGCCAACTGGTCGAGGCGGGCGTACTGCCCCAGCTCAAGGCCATTCCCCAGCAGGTGCCGAGCCGCTCGGCCAAGGGCTACAGCGGACGCACCCCGGCCCACGTCAACAGCGAAGACGACGGTCAGGAACTCTTCGGCACCCTGCAGGGCCTGCTGGCTCAGCTGCGGACGCCGACCAGTGCGGCCTTGGGTGGCGCCATGACCGCAGATGAAGGCGCCGCGACCGGTGATGGCCAGGTCATCACCAGCTATGACCTCATGCGTCTGCTGTCCCACCTGCAGCAGCAGATATCCAGTCAGTCCCTGGATGGCTACGACCTCAAGGCGCAACTGGGTGTTGCCCTGGGCCGCATCAGCGAGCGCTCGGGTCGAAAGCGCGTGGTGGGGCAGGTCGACGAAGACGTTATCAACCTGGTGGCGATGCTGTTCGAATTCATTCTCGACGACCTCACCCTGCCGGATTCGCTCAAGGCACTGATCGCTCGCCTGCAGATTCCCATGCTGAAGGTCGCGGTCCTCGACAAGACCTTTTTCAGCCGTGGCAGCCATCCGGCCCGGCGACTGCTCAACGAGATCGCCGCCGCTTCCCTGGGCTGGGGCGAGCAGAGCGACCTGCAGCGCGACGGCCTGTACCAGAAGATCGAGCAGATCGTGCAGCGCCTGCTGTCCGACTTCGTCGACGATCCGGAGATCTTCGCCGAGCTGCTGGCCGACTTCATGGCCTATGTCAGCGACGAGCAGCGGCGCAGTGAGCTGCTCGAACAGCGCACCCGTGATGCCGAGGAAGGCCGGGCGCGCGCCGAGATCGCTCGCTTGCAGGTCGAGCACGTGCTCAGCCAGCGCCTGCAGGAGCACCCGTTGCCCGCTGCCGTGCAACGTGTCCTGCGCGAGGCCTGGAGCCAGGTGCTGCTGCTGACCTGCCTGAAGCAGGGCTATGATTCCAGCGAATGGCGCGCAGCCCTCAAGACCATGGATGATCTGATCTGGAGCATCCAGCCGCACCACGACGTCGCATCGCGCCAGCGCCTGCTGGAAATGGTGCCCGGCCTGCTCAAGGCACTGCGGGAAGGCCTGGCCAGCGCGGCCTTCGATCCCTTTTCCACCTCCGAATTCTTCACCGAGCTCGAGTCCCTGCACGTCCAGACCTTTCAGCAGACCCGTCCCGAACTGGCGGATGCGGCGGCGGATACGGCGGTCGTGGTGCCGGCGTCGGTGCCTGTCGACGAGCCCTTCGAGCTGCCGCGCGCGGCTGAGCGGATCACCGGACTGACCAGCGACTCCCTGGAGTGGGTGGATGTCCTCTCGGTGGGCGCCTGGTTGGAAATCCAGGATGTCGAGCAGAAGCTGCGCTGCAAGCTGGCCGCGGTCATCCGCCCCATGGGCCGCCTGGTGTTCGTCAATCGGACCGGCATGAAGGTGCTGGACCGGACCCGCGAGGAACTGGCGCTGGATTACCAGGAGGGTCGGGTACGGCTGCTGGACGATGCCCTGCTGTTCGACCGGGCCATGACTTCGGTGATCGGC
The DNA here is from genome assembly GCF_031453735.1 of Pseudomonas sp. SORGH_AS_0199. Classification (NCBI taxonomy): domain Bacteria; kingdom Pseudomonadati; phylum Pseudomonadota; class Gammaproteobacteria; order Pseudomonadales; family Pseudomonadaceae; genus Pseudomonas; species Pseudomonas sp. SORGH_AS_0199. Next base: position 4,449,915 of record NZ_JAVJAE010000001.1, on the reverse strand, counting down.
AATCTGCGCGGTCAGTCGCTGTCCTGAGTGCTTTGCGCAAGGCATAAAAAAAGCCGTCCCTGAGGACGGCTTTTTTCATGCCCAGACCAGAGGCCTAGTGCAGCTTCAGGCGCGGCTCGGTCTTGCGTCTCAGGTGATCGCCGGCAAACAGCGCCAGGGCACGCAGCGGGCCATAGAGGGCGACTTGGTGCATCCGGTAGAGCGACACATAGAAAGTCCGCGCCAGCCAGCCTTCCAGGGTCAGGCTGCCGAGGGCGCCGCCCATGAGATTGCCCACCGCGCTGAAGCGCGACAGCGAGATCAGCGAGCCGTAGTCCTTGTAGACATAGTCGGGCAGCGGCTTGCCTTCCAGGCGCGCCTTGAAAGTCTTGACCAGCAGCGAGGCCTGCTGGTGGGCGGACTGGGCGCGCGGTGGCACGGTACGGGTGTCGCCGGGGGTCAGGGGGCAGGCCGCGCAGTCGCCGAGGGCGAAGACGTTCGGGTCGCGGGTGGTCTGCAGCGTCGAGTTGACCACCAGCTGGTTGATGCGATTGGTCTCGAGGCCCGCCAGGTCCTTGAGAAAGGCCGGGGCGCGGATACCGGCGGCCCAGACCTTGAGACTGGCCGGAACGAATTCGCCCGCGGTCTGCAGGCCGTCGGCGCGGACTTCCTTGACCGCCGAACCGGTCAGCACCCGTACGCCGAGTTTCTCCAGGGTGCGGTGCGCCTGGCCGGCGATTCGCTCGGGCAGCGCCGGCAGGATGCGTGGACCGGCCTCGACGAGGGTGATGCGCAGGTCTTCGGGACGGATGCGGTCCATGCCGTAGGCTTGCAACTCTTCGGCGGCGTTGCGCAATTCGGCCGCCAATTCCACGCCGGTAGCACCGGCGCCGACAATGGCCACCTCGATGTATTCACCCGGCTGCTCGCTGACGTGGGCGCGCAGGTAGTGGGTCAGCAGCTTGCGGTGGAAGCGTTCGGCCTGGGCACGGGTGTCGAGGAAGATGCAATTTTCCGCAGCGCCTGGCGTACCGAAGTCGTTGGTGGTACTGCCGATGGCCAGCACCAGGGAGTCGTAGCCGATCTCCCGTTCCGGGACCAGGACGGCGCCGTCGTCCTCGATCGCGGCCAGCTGCACCTTGCGGCGCTCGCGATCCAGGCCGGTCATGCGGCCGAGCTGGAATTCGAAGTGGTTCCACTTGGCCTGGGCGACATAGCTGAGTTCGTCCTCGGTGGAATTGAGCGAGCCGGCGGCCACCTCGTGCAGTAGCGGTTTCCACAGGTGGGTGGCGTTGGCGTCGATCAGCACGATCTGCGCCTGGTCGCGCTTGCCGAGGCTGCGTCCCAGGCGGGTAGCCAGTTCCAGGCCGCCGGCGCCGCCGCCGACGATAACGATGCGATGGGTCATGGAGAGCACTCATGGAGAAGGAAAGCGGGGGCCGGACCGGGCGCGTCGCCGCAAGCGGGCGCAGTCCCGGGTCGGTAGAAATCTGGGGGTCGTCGCAACGCGTGATAGTCGCGCCATCTAGCAGAGAAGATGGGCGAAAAGTCGTGACTTTCAAGGGAGGCGGCGTGCATCTGCTCTGGCAAGGATGTCTGCGGCGACGAGAGGTAGCGCTAGTTTAACCGGGCTGACCCGGCCATTCGACCCTGGAGATACTGGGGTCAATCCAGGACCTCCACCCGATCGCCCAGGCGGATGATGCCGCTTTCCAGCACCCGGGTCGTGAGGCCGCCATGGCCGCGCATGACCTGGAAGGTCCCCGGGCCCAGGCGTTCTTCCAGGCGCGCGCAGGGCTGGCACCAGCCCGTGGTCTCCAGGATCGCCTGGCCGATGCGAAAGCGCCGGTTCTTCAGGCTGAACAGATTGATCCCGGCGATGGCCAGATTGCGGCGCAGATCGGCGGGTGCGACCGTCTTGCCGATCAGTGCGGCCACCACCGGCAGGTGTTCCCACTGGATGAGGGTGACCTGGCGCTGGTTGCGCGAGGTAGGGCGGGCGTGATCGCCGGTCAGGCCCGCGTCACGCCGGGCTTCCACGGCCTCGATCTCGACCGTGGGCGCACGGGAGGCGGGTCGCACGCCGATCCAGCGCACCTCGCCGGACTGGGGGACCTGGGCGAGCAGTTCTTTGAGCGGGATCATGGAGCTCCTCGACGCGATGGTGGTGCCAATTCGAGCGGTAGGGCAGGATAGCGGCCTCGATAGACCTTTCAAGAGAGGATGCCATGCGCGCTGGAGTTCTGGCGTTGTTGCTGTCGTGTCTGCTGCTGCCCCTGACCGCCCTGGCGCTCGAACCCGGCGAGCGGGTGGCACCCTTCACCCTGCTCGATCAGCGTGACCAGCCCTATACCTTCGACGACCAGCTGCAGGTCCTGCTGGTGGCGCGCAGCATGAGCGGCTCCGGCCTGGTCAAGGAAGCCATGCGCGAGCAGCCGGCGAACTATATCGACGGCAGCCGGGTGGCCTACATCGCCGATATCAGCAGCATGCCGGCGGCCATCACGCGGATGTTCGCCGTACCGGCCATGCGCAAGTACGGCTACCGAATCCTGCTCGATCGCGAATCGCGGATCGTGCCGCGCTTTCCGGGCGCTGCCGACAAGGTGCTCTGGGTGACCCTCGATCATGGCCGCTTCGTCAGCCAGCGCGAATTCAGCGACGCCACCGCGCTGCGCGACGCGCTCAAGGCCAAGGCCCGCTGATGGAGCGGGCGTTCGTCGAGGGCTGGTATCGCGAGGCGCGCCGCTGTCCTTCGCCCAACCACAACGAACGCCCGGTGGGGACGGTGGTGTCCCTGCTGGTGATCCACAACATCAGCCTGCCGCCCGGGCAATTCGGTACCGGCTGCGTCCAGGCGTTCTTCCAGAATTGCCTGGATCATTCGGCCCATCCCTTCTTCGCGGAGATCGCCGAACTGAAGGTGGCGGCGCACTTTCTCATCGAGCGCGACGGGGCGGTGACCCAGTTCGTCTCCTGCGAGCAGCGCGCCTGGCATGCCGGTATCTCCTGCTTCGACGGGCGCGAAAACTGCAACGACTTCTCCCTGGGCATCGAACTGGAAGGCACGGACGACCTGGCCTACACCGACGCCCAGTATCTTGCCCTGGGGCGGCTGACGCGGGCGCTGCAGCGCGCCTATCCGGCGATCAGCGCCGAGCGCATCCAGGGCCACAGCGCTATCGCCCCGGGGCGCAAGACCGATCCGGGACCGGCGTTCGACTGGCTGCGTCTGCACGCCGAGCTGCAGGACGGCGACGTCTAGGCCAGCCGGTCCGCGTCCCAGCCGAGCACCGCGCAGGCATTACGCGTAGTGGTCGCCGCGAGCGTCTCGGCCGAAACCTGCCACAGCGGCGCCAGGGCGGCGCAGATGGCCGGCAGATGGGTAGGGCTGTTGCGCACGTCCGGATGCATGGCGGGTGGCATGTCGGGCGCATCGGTCTCCAGCACGATGCCCTCCAGCGGCAACTGTGGCAGTACCCGCTGCAGTCTCTTCGCCTGCGGCCAGGTGGGCGCGCCGCCCAGGCCGATCTTGAAGCCCAGGCGCAGGTATTCGCGAGCTTCTTCATAGCTGCCGGAAAAGGCGTGGGCGATGCCGGCTCGGGGTGGCTTGAGACGCTTCAGGATCCTGACCACATCGGCATGGGCGCGGCGCACGTGCAGCAGCACCGGCAAGTCCAGCTCCATGGCCAGGCGCACCTGCTGTTCGAAGAACCAGGCCTGGCGCGTCTTGTCCGGCGCCTCGATGAAATAGTCCAGACCGATCTCGCCCAGGGCGCAGAGGCGGGGATCGCTCCGGCGTTCCAGGCAAAAGGTCCGGAGCGCCTCGATATCGGCCTCCTGATGGCGCTGCAGGTACAGCGGATGCAGGCCGGGCGCCGCATGGAGGCCGGCGTTATCCGTGGCAACCCGCCAGAGTTGCGGCCACTGGCTGCGCTCGACGCCGATCAGCACCTGGCGAATCACCCCGAGTCGCGCGCATTCGGCCAGCAGGCCCGGTCGCGCGGCGTCGAAGTCCGGATAGTCCAGATGGTTGTGGGTATCGATCAGCAGGCTCATGGCAGACGGCGTTTGAGCACCCTCGGGATGGCCTGCACACCGGGCAGGTAGTGATCGTTTTCCAGGGCGTCCAGCATCAGCTCCAGGGCGCGCTCGGTGATGACCTCGTGCTGCTGGGAGATGGCGTTGACCTTGAACGGCAGGTAGTCCAGCAACTGGGTATCGCCGAAGGTGGCCAGGCGCAGGGTGTCGCCTGCGGCCAGTGGATGATCGCGCAGCACATCCAGCACGCCTTGCAGCAGGACGTAGGAGGTGGTTAGCAGCGCCTCGGGCCAGTGGCCGAGTTCTTCGATCATGGCCAGCGCCTGGGCGCGACCGCCTTCCCGGCTGTAGTGGGGTGCATGCCGCTCCCAGTGGCGCGCCGGGTGGTCGGCGAGGGCCGCGGCGAAGCCGGCGGCGCGGGCGCGGCTGATGGCCAGGTCGGGACGGGCGCCGATCAGCGCGATGCTGTGGGTGTTCGGTGTCAGCAGCGTGGCCGCCAGTTGCCGGCCGGCGGTGTGGTCGTCGCTGACCACCGAGCAGAATTGCGCCGGATCGAGCTGGCGATCGATGGCGATGATCGGGATGTTGTGTTCCTGCAGCTGGCGGTACGGGGCGTCGTCCTCGGCGAGGCTGCTGGCGGTGAACAGGCCGTCGCAGCGGCGCGCGCGAAACAGCGCGATCAGCTGACGTTCGCTGTCGGGATTGTCGTCGGTGCAGGCGATCAGCAGCTGATAGCCGCGCGCCCGTGCCCGGCGTTCCAGCTGCTTGGCCAGGCGCGCGTAGCTGGGGTTCTCCAGGTCGGGCAGCAGGAAGCCCAGGGTGTGGGTGGCACCACGGCGCAGGCCGGCGGCGCGCTGGTCGGGCTGGTAGCCGTGGGCTTCGACCACGGCCATGACCCGCGCCACGGTCGCCGCGCTGATGCGTCTTTGCGCCGCCTTGCCGTTGATGACGTAGCTGGCGGTGGTGAGGGATACGCCGGCCAATTGGGCGATGTCGCTGAGTTTCACGCCTGTTCCTCATGGGACCTGAATGGCCTGGCGCTGTACGGCGCTGGCGAGACGGTCTTTATTGTGTGTTGTGCTTCAAGGATCGGCGATTATCGAGTAACGTTCCAGTCCCATTGGGTGAAACGTTTCAGCTTTCTGTTGTCCGAGGGCTGGCACGAATCTGCCAAGGGCCCTGCCACGCCGCTCCCGACGCGATTGCAGGGCTGAGCGAGCCGGCAAGCATCTATTACAAGAAAGGCACGGCGCCAGGATCAGGCGCGCGGCGCCGGAGGTATCCTTCCATGTTCGAACTCAATGCCCAGCATATCCGCATGGCCCAGCAGGCGCCGGACAAGGCGACTGCCCTGGCCATGCTCGCCGAGTCCCTGGTGACCGACGGTCTGGTCGCCCCGGGTTATCTCGAAGGGCTCAAGGCCCGCGAGGCCCAGGGCTCCACCTACCTCGGCCAGGGTATCGCCATTCCCCATGGTACGCCTCAGACCCGCGACCAGGTGTTCGTCACCGGCGTGCGGATGATGCAATTCCCGCACGGGGTGGACTGGGGTGATGGTCAGCTGACCTACCTGGCCATCGCCATCGCCGCCAAATCCGACGAACACCTGCGCATCCTGCAGCTGCTCACCCGGGCCCTCGGTGAAAGCGACCTGCAACAGGCCCTGCGCGAGGCCCGCGAACCCCAGCAGATCCTCGACCTGCTGCAGGGCGCGCCCCAGGCGCTGGCGCTGGACGAAGAACTGGTGCAACTGGCCATCGATGCCGAGGACCTGGAAGACCTGGCCTGGCAGGGTGCGCGCATGCTCAAGCACATGGAATGCGTGGGGGCCGGCTTCGCCGGTGCCCTGCAGGCCAGCCAGCCGCTGCCGCTGGGCGACGGCCTCTGGTGGCTGAATAGCGAGACCGCGGTGAAACGCCCCGGCCTGGCCTTCGTCACTCCGCTGCAGACCCTGCAGGTGCAGGAGCAGCCGGTGCGCGGCCTGTTCTGCCTGGCCAGCCTGGGCGAGGGCCATCGTGCCCTGCTCGAACGCCTCTGCGATCTGCTCGTCGCCGGCCGTGGCCAGGAGCTGGCCCAGGCCACCTCCCGCCGCGCCGTGCTCGAAGCCCTGGGCGGCGAAGTCGCCCCGGACTGGCCCAGTGCCCAGGTGGTGCTGGCCAACGCCCATGGCCTGCATGCCCGTCCGGCCAAGGAGCTGGCGCGGCTGGCCAAGGCCTATGACGGCGAGATCCGCGTGCGCGTCGACAACGGCGCCCCGGTCTCGGCCAAGAGCCTGTCGCGGCTGCTGGCGCTGGGGGCCCGTCGCGGCCAGACCCTGGAATTCCTCGTCGAGCCTGGCACCCCGGCCGAGGCCGCGCTCAACGATCTGATCGGCGCTGTGCAGGCCGGTCTCGGTGAGGAAGTGGAACCGGTCACCGCCAGCGCACCGGCCCCGGCCGGGGCCGCCCGGGTCACCGCCATCAGCCTGGTGGACCCGTCCGAACAACTGCCGCTGGCCCCGGGCGATCGCGCCCAGGCCGTGGCCGCCGCCCCCGGCCTGGCCGTGGGCCCGGCCCATGTGGTGGCACCCCAGCACTTCGACTATCCCGCTACCGGCGCAGGCGCCGCCGCCGAACGCCAGCGCCTGGATGCGGCCCTGGCCGCGGTACGCGCGGATATCGAGGCGCTGATTGCGCGCAGCGAGGCCAGCGCTCTACGCGAGATCTTCCTGACCCACCTGGAGATGCTGGAAGACCCGGATCTGCAGCAGGGCATCGCCGCCCGCCTCAAGGCCAACGCCAGCGCTGCGGCCGCCTGGGACGCCCAGATCGAGGAAGCCGCCAGCCAGCAGGAAGCCCTGCAGGACAAACTGCTCGCCGAGCGCGCCGCCGACCTGCGCGATGTCGGCCGGCGGGTACTGGCCCAGCTGTGCGGCGTCGAATCCGCCCGCGAGCCTGAAGAACCCTATGTGCTGGTGATGGACGAGGTCGGCCCGGGCGATGTGGCGCGGCTGGACCGCGAGCGCGTCTGCGGCATCCTCACCGCCCGTGGCGGCGCCAGCTCCCACAGCGCCATCGTCGCCCGCGCCCTGGGCATTCCGGCCATCGTCGGCGCCGGTCGCCGCGTGCTGGACCTGGCGCCGCGCAGCGTGCTGCTGCTGGATGGCGACAAGGGCACCCTGGAAATCGCCCCGGATGCCCGTCGCATCGAGGCCGTGCAGCGTGAGCGCGAGGTCCAGGCCGAGCGTCGCCGCGCCGCTGAAGCGCGCCGTTTCGAAAGCGCCACCACCCGTGACGGCCACCACGTCGAGATCGCCGTGAACCTGGGCGATACCGCCCAGGCCGCCGCCGCGGTGGAGCAGGGCGCCGAAGCCGTCGGCCTGCTGCGGACCGAACTGGTGTTCATGAGCCACGACAGCGCGCCCGACGAGGCCACCCAGGAAGCGGAATACCGCCGCGCCCTCGATGGCCTGGCCGGCAAGCCGCTGGTGGTGCGTACCCTGGACGTCGGTGGCGACAAGCCGCTGCCCTATCTGCCGCTGCCACCGGAAGAGAACCCCTTCCTCGGCATCCGCGGCATCCGCCTGACCCTGCGCCGTCCGGAACTGCTGGAAACCCAGTTGCGTGCCCTGCTCAAGGCCGCCGATGGCCGGCCGCTGCGGATCATGTTCCCCATGATCGGCCTGGTCGAGGAGTGGCGTCAGGCGCGTGACATCCTCGACCGCCTGCGCCAGGAGATCCCCACCACCGACCTGCAGGTCGGCATCATGATCGAGGTGCCCTCGGCCGCGCTGCTGGCGCCGGTGCTGGCTCCGGAAGTGGACTTCTTCAGCGTCGGTACCAATGACCTGACGCAATACACCCTGGCCATCGATCGCGGCCACCCGCTGCTGTCCGGCGAGGCCGATGGCCTGCACCCCAGCGTGCTGCGCCTGATCGACATGACGGTGCGCGCCGCCCATGCCCACGGCAAGTGGGTGGGCGTCTGCGGCGAGCTGGCAGCCGATCCCCTGGCGGTGCCGGTCCTGGTCGGCCTGGGCGTGGACGAGCTGTCGGTCTCGGCCCGCAGCGTGCCGCTGGTCAAGGCCCGGGTGCGCGAACTGGAGCTGCGCCTGGTGCAGTCCTGCGCCGCCCGCGCCCTGGAACTGGCCACTGCCGCGGAAGTGCGGCAGAGCGTGGAGGCCCTGCGATGAGCCGTATCCTCACCCTGACCCTTAATCCGGCGCTGGACCTCACCGTCCAGTTGCCGGAGCTCAAGCCCGGCGCGGTGAATCGCAGCGAGGCGGTGATCGTCCATGCCGCCGGCAAGGGCATCAACGTCGCCCAGGTGCTGGCCGATCTCGGCCACGACCTGACGGTGAGCGGCTTTCTCGGTGCTGACAACGCCACCGCCTTCGAGGCCCTGTTCGCCCGCCGCGGCTTCACCGATGCCTTCGTCCGGGTCGCCGGCGAAACCCGCAGCAATCTCAAGCTGGCCGAGGCCGCTGGGCGCATCACCGACATCAACGGACCCGGCCCGGAGGTGTCCGCCGCCGCCCAGCAGGAATTGCTCGAAACCCTCGATCGCCTGGCCCCTGGCCACGACGCCGTGGTGGTGGCCGGCAGCCTGCCGCGCGGGGTGACCCCCGAGTGGCTGGCCGCGCTGGTCGGTCGGCTCAAGTCGCTGGGCCTGCCGGTGGCCCTGGACACCAGTGGCGCCGCCCTGCGCGCCGCCCTGGCCGCCGGTCCCTGGCTGATCAAGCCCAATACCGAAGAATTGGCCGAAGCCTGTGGTGCACCCGCCGAGACCGCCACCGAGCAGACGCTGCTGGTCGAGCAACTGCGCGCCCTCGGCATCGAGCATCTGGTGATCTCCCAGGGCGCCGACGGCGTGCGCTGGTACGGTCAGCAGACCCTGGAGGCGCAGCCGCCTAGGGTCACCGTGGCGAGCACCGTCGGGGCGGGGGATTCCCTGCTGGCCGGCATGCTGCACGGTCTGCTCACCGGCCAGTCGCCGGAACGCACCCTGACTACGGCCACCGCCATCGCGGCCCTGGCGGTCACCCAGATCGGCTTCGGCATCAACGATTCCGCGCAACTCGCCACCTTCGAAGACCAGGTGCGGGTACGCGTCCTTCCCGACTTTCCGCTAGAACAAGAATCAGGGGTAAACCCATGAACATCGCCATCGTCACGACCTGCCCGACCGGCATGGTCACCAGCGTGCTCAGCGCGCGCCTGCTGGACGCCGCCGCCCAGCGCCGTGGCTGGACCACCAGCGTCGAGATCCACGACGGCCCCGAGGCCACCCTGCTGACCGACGACCAGGTGGCGCGCGCCGAACTGGTGGTGGTGGTCCATACCGGAGCGGTCGACCTGTCCCGCTTCGTCGGCAAGCGTGTCTACCGCGCCGCTCCGGCCGAAGCCCTGCGCGACGTCGATGCCTTCCTGCAGCGCGCCGCCAGCGAAGCCAAGGTGCTGGAACAGGCCCCGGCGGCCAGCGGCGCTGCGCCAAGCGTACCGGCCAGTGCCAGCGAGACGCCACGGCTGGTGGCCATCACCGCCTGCCCGACCGGTGTCGCTCACACCTTCATGGCGGCCGAGGCCCTGCAGAACGCGGCCAAGAAGCTCGGTTATCGCCTGCACCTGGAAACCCAGGGCTCGGTAGGGGCGCGCAATCCGCTGCCGGCCGAGGCCATTCGCGATGCCGACGTGGTGCTGCTGGCCACCGACATCGAGGTCAATGTTGAGCGCTTCGCCGGCAAGCGCGTCTATCGCTGCGGCACCGGCGTCGCCCTCAAGCAACCCGAGGCGACGATCAAGAAGGCGCTGGCCGAGGGCGAAACCTTGGCCGGTAGCGCCGTGCCAGCGGCGGGCGAGGGCGCCAAACCCGCCAAGAAGGAAGGCGCGGGCGTCTACAAGCACCTGCTCACCGGGGTGTCCTACATGCTGCCGATGGTGGTGGCGGGCGGTCTGCTGATCGCCCTGTCCTTCGTCTTCGGCATCGAGGCCTTCAAGGAGCAGGGCACCCTGGCCGCGGCCCTGATGCAGATCGGCGGCGAATCGGCGTTCAAGCTGATGGTCCCGGTGCTGGCCGGCTACATCGCCTATTCCATCGCCGACCGTCCGGGTCTCGCGCCCGGCATGATCGGTGGCTGGCTGGCCGCCAGTCTGGGCAGCGGCTTCATCGGCGGCATCATCGCCGGCTTCCTGGCGGGCTACGTGGCCAAGGCCATCGCCCAGCACGTCAAGCTGCCGGCCAGCGTCGAGGCGCTCAAGCCGATCCTGATCATCCCGCTGTTCGCCAGCCTCATCGTCGGCCTGGTGATGATCTATCTGGTCGGCACTCCGGTGGCCGGCGCCCTCAGTCGACTCACCGACTTCCTCAACAATCTCGGCACCAGCAATGCCGTGCTGCTCGGCCTGATCCTCGGCGCCATGATGTGCATCGACTTTGGCGGCCCGATCAACAAGGCCGCCTACGCCTTCACCGTCGGCCTGCTGGCGTCCAAGACCTACGGACCCATGGCCGCCACCATGGCGGCCGGCATGGTGCCGCCCATCGGCATGGGCATCGCCACCCTGCTGGCGCGGCACAAGTTCGCCCAGAGCGAGCGCGAGGCCGGCAAGGCGGCCTCGGTGCTGGGGCTGTGCTTCATCTCCGAGGGGGCGATTCCCTTCGCCGCCAAGGATCCGCTGCGGGTGATCCCGGCCAGCGTCATCGGCGGCGCCCTGACCGGCGCCCTGGTGATGCTGTTCAACTGCAAGCTGATGGCGCCCCACGGTGGCCTCTTCGTGCTGCTGATCCCCAACGCCATCAGCCACGCCTGGCTGTACCTGGGCGCCATCGCCGCCGGCAGTCTGGTGACCGGGGTCATCTACGCGGTGCTCAAGCGCAACGAAAGCCGCCACCGAGCTGGTCCCCGCGGCCTGATCCGGACCCTGACGATACCGCTGTAACAAGAGGTTACACTGGGAGGCTCTCGCTTCCTGGTGTCCTCTTCTCCATGTCCGATCCCGTCTTTCCCGATACCGATCCCGAAGTCGCCGCCCGGCGTCGGCTGCATCTGCTGCGCCATCGCCGGCGCCGTCGGCTGCGCGAGTGGCGCCAGCGCATCGCCTTCTGGGTCGGCGCGGTGCTGGTAGGGCTGGCCGGTCTGGCCTTCGCCTGGCTGGCCGATGCCTCCTTCGGCCTCTTCCAGAAAATGCTACGGCACAGTGCGATCTGGCCCTGGCTGGTGACGCCGCTCGGCTTCGCCGGACTGGTCTGGTTGACGCAAGGCGTGTTGCGCGATGCCCGTGGCAGCGGCATTCCCCAGGTCATCGCCACCCTCGAAAGACCCGAAGCGGATCTGCGTGCCCGGCTGCTGGCGCCACCCATCGCCCTGGCCAAGCTGCTGCTCACCGCCGGCGCCCTGCTGGTGGGCGGCTCGGTGGGCCGCGAAGGACCTACGGTACACGTGGGCGCCGCGCTGCTCTATGGCTTCGGCAAGCGCCTCGGCCTGCATGGCCGCCGCACCCTGTCCGGACTCATCCTCGCCGGCGGTGCCGCCGGGATCGCCGCCGCCTTCAACACGCCCCTGGGCGGGGTGGTCTTCGCCATCGAGGAACTGACCCACACCTTCGAGCAGCGCTTCAGCGGCCTGGTGCTGACCGCCGTGCTGCTCGGCGGCATCGTCACCCTGGGCATCGTCGGCCCCTACAGCTATCTCGGCGCCTTGGATCTGCACCTGACCTGGGGCCTGGGCTGGATCGGCGTGGCAGTGATCGGCGTCGTCGGCGGACTGCTGGGCGGTTGCTACGGCCGCCTGGTGCTGCCCACCGACCGGGGCTGGCTGGGGCGCCTGAACGCCCTGCGCGGGCGGCGTCCGGTGGCTTTCGCCGCCGGCTGCGGACTGGTGCTGGCGGCGCTGGGGTTGCTTTCCGGCCAGCATGTGTTCGGCACCGGCTATGCCGAGACCCATGCCATCCTGGCCGGCGAGCCGGTGACCGGGGGCGACTTCCTGCTGTGGAAATTCCTCGCCAATGTCGTCTCCTACCTGGCCGGGGTGCCAGGTGGCCTGTTCTCGCCCTCGCTGGCGGTGGGGGCGGCGCTGGGCCCCTGGCTGGTCGACTGGCTGCCGGGCATCAGCCTGCCGCAATGCGCCCTGTTGGGCCTGGCCGCCTACCTTGCCGGCGTCACCCGTACCCCGCTGACCGCCACCGTCATCACCCTGGAGCTGGCCCACAGCCCGGACATGGCGCTGCCGGTGCTGGCGGCCTGTCTGCTGGCCGCCGCCGTCTCCGGTTGGCTGATGCCGGTGCCGCTCTACCATGCGCTGTCGCAACAGGTATTGAACGCCCTCACGCCCCGACGCGACTAGACTCTGTACGAAAAATGCCTGCGCTTGGTGATGCTTCGTTGAAAAAACACTTCGGAATGCTCATTTACCACTCGTAAACTCCGCTTCCTCAGCGTTTTTCGCCTCGCCTGACCGTCGCTCGGCGATTGTTCGTACAGAGCCCGGCCCTAGCGTCCACCGCCGATATCCAGCAGGGCGCCGGTGGTGTAGGAGGCTTCGTCCGACAGCAGCCAGAGAATGCCGGCGGCGATTTCCTCGGCGTCACCCGCACGCCCCAATGGTGTGGTCACGCCCAGGCGCTCGGCACGCCCCGGCTGGCCACCGCTGGCATGGATGTCGGTGAGGGTCACGCCCGGTCGCACCGCGTTGACCCTTACCCCGTGCGGACCGAGTTCCTTGGCCAGGCCGAGGGTCAGGGTGTCCAGCGCCGCCTTGCTGGCGGCGTAGTCGACGTATTCGTTGGGGGAGCCCAGGCGGGCGGCGATGGAGGAGACATTGACGATGGCCCCCCCGCGGCCGCCGCGTTCCCGCGACAGGTGACGGGCCGCTTCGCGCGCGCAGAGAAAGGCGCCATAGACGTTGACCTCGAACATCCGTCGCAGGCGCTCTGCGCTCATGTCCACCAATGGCTGGGAATGGTCGACGATCCCGGCATTGTTGACGAAGCCGTCCAGCCCGCCGAAGCGCGCCACCGTGCGCTCGAACAGCGCCAGCACCTGGGCTTCGTCGGCCACGTCGCCGCGCAGTGCCAGGCCTTCCACGCCCAGACCCTCGATCTCGGCCAGGGTGGCCCGGGCCGCGGCCTCGTCCTGGCGATAGTTGAAGGCGACATTCCAGCCGCGGCGAGCGGCGCCAAGGGCCGTGGCGCGGCCGATACCGCGACTTGCACCGGTGATGAGCAGGGTCTTGCGCATGATGAAAACCTCGGGCTAGAGAGCGGAGAGGGGAGACGGCTAACCGTCTGATGTGTCGAAAAAAGCTTGGACGTGCCCGACGTTTCGCCTAAAAGTAGGGTGAACGGCACGCGCCGCATTATCCGCGGCCACTTCGCGATCTGATTCCCAGGCTTGTCTGAAAGGTCACCGAGTGAAGGTGAGACAAGGCAAAAATCAGCGAGGAAGCGCAGTTTACGAGCGGTAAATGAGCATTCTGAGTTGATTTTCAACGCAGCATCACCGATGCGCAGGTACTTTTCAGACAAAGCTCAAGCGCTTGTAGAGGTCAATCCTGATGACAAGACCCCGCTTCATCTCGCCCAACGAAGTTTCCGCGCTCCGTACCAACATCCTCTCCAAGCTCACCTACGCCGTCGGCAAGGACCCCGACAACGCCCTCGACCACGACTGGTTCCAGGCCACCGCCCTGGCCGCCCGTGACTACATCGTCGACCGCTGGATGAGTCGCACCCGCGACGCCTATCGCACCGGCCAGAAGCGGGTCTACTACCTTTCACTGGAATTCCTCATCGGTCGCTTGCTGATCGACAGCCTGTCCAACCTCGGCATCCTCGAAGAGACCCGCCGTGCCCTGGCCGACCTCGGCGTCGACCTGGAGCGCATCCGCGGGCTGGAGCCGGACGCCGCCCTGGGTAACGGCGGTCTCGGCCGGCTGGCCGCCTGCTTCATGGAAAGCATGGCCACCCTGGGCATCGCCAGCCATGGCTATGGCATCCGTTACGAGCATGGTTTGTTCCGCCAGGTGATCGCCGATGGCTTCCAGCTGGAGCAGCCGGAGAACTGGCTGGATTTCGGCAACCCCTGGGAGTTCGAACGGGCCGAGGTGGTGTACGAGATCGGTTTCGGCGGTCACGTCGCGCCCTACGGCGAAGGCGATCCGCGCCGCCAGGTGTGGACGCCCGGCGAACGCATCCGTGCGGTGGCCTATGACACCCCGGTGATCGGCTGGGGCGGGGAGGGCGCCAACACCCTGAGACTCTGGCGCGCCCGACCGCTGGAGATCCTCCACCTGGAAACCTTCAACGCCGGCGACCATGTCGGCGCCGTGGCCAACGAGGCGCGCGCCGAGAGCATCTCGCGGGTGCTCTATCCGGCCGACAGCAGCGAAGCCGGCCAGGAACTGCGCCTGCGCCAGGAGTACTTCTTCGTCGCCGCCTCGCTGGCCGACCTGACCCGCCGTCATCTCAAGCAGCACAACGACTTGCTCAGCCTGCCCGAGCACGTGTCCATCCAGCTCAACGACACCCACCCGGCCATTGCCGTGGCCGAGCTGATGCGGCTGCTGGTGGACGTCCACGGCATTCCCTGGGACGCCGCCTGGAGCACCACCGTCGGCACCCTCAGCTACACCAACCACACCCTGCTGCCCGAGGCGCTGGAGACCTGGCCGGTGCAGCTGATGGAGCGCCTGCTGCCGCGGCACATGCAGATCATCTACCTGATCAATGCGCAGTTCCTCGACTCCCTGCGCGCCCGCGGCGAGACCGATGGCGCCATGATCTCCTATGTCTCCCTGATCGACGAAAGCCAGGGTCGCCGGGTGCGCATGGGCAACCTGGCCTTCCTCGGCTCGCACAGCACCAATGGCGTGTCGGGACTGCACACCGACCTGATGCGCAAGACGGTCTTCCGCTCGCTGCACCGACTCTATCCGGATCGCATCAACAACAAGACCAACGGCATCACCTTCCGCCGCTGGTTGCACCAGGCCAATCCGGCGCTCACCGACCTGCTGGTGGATACCCTGGGCCAGGGCGTGCTGCACGATCCGGAAAAGACCCTGCCGCAGCTCAAGCCCTATGCCAACGACAGCAACTTCCGCGAGCGCTTCGCCCTGCAGCGTCAACGCAACAAGGACACCTTCACCAGCCTGGTGAAACAGCGGATGGAGATCGATCTCGACCCCGCCGCGCTGTTCGACGTCCAGATCAAGCGCATCCACGAGTACAAGCGGCAGCTGATGAACCTGCTGCAGACCATCGCGCTGTATCAGGCCATCCGCGACAACCCCAACGGCGACTGGACGCCGCGGGTCAAGATCTTCGCCGGCAAGGCCGCCGCCAGCTATCACCAGGCCAAGCTGATCATCAAGCTGGCCAATGATGTGGCCAAGGTGGTCAACAACGATCCCCTGACCCGCGACCTGCTCAAGGTTGTCTTCCTGCCCAACTACAACGTCAGCCTGGCCGAGGTCATCATTCCGGCGGCGGACCTGTCCGAGCAGATCTCCACCGCCGGCATGGAAGCCTCGGGCACCAGCAACATGAAGTTCGGCCTCAATGGCGCCCTCACCATCGGCACCCTGGACGGCGCCAATGTGGAGATGTGCGAGCTGATCGGTGAGGAGCACATGTTCATCTTCGGCCTCAAGGCGGCCGAGGTGGAGGAGCGCCAGCGCAGCGGCGGCATCTCCTCGGACATCATCGAGAATTCGCCACGCCTGGCCCAGGTCCTGGCGGGTCTGCGCGGTGGCCAGTTCTCCCCCGAGGATCCGGCTCGCTACAACAGCCTGCTCGACGTGCTTACCTGGCACGACCGCTTCCTGGTCTGCGCCGACTTCGATGCCTACTGGGACGCCCAGCGCCAGGTTGAAATGCGCTGGCAGCAGCCGGACAAATGGTGGCAATCGGCGGTGATCAACACCTCCAGCATGGGCTGGTTCTCCTCCGACCGCACCATCCGCGAATACGCCACGGAGATCTGGAAGGCGCTGTAGTCGTTATAGGGTCTATCGCGGCCATGGCGGTCCGCCGCTGCGGCCGCTCCTACAGGCCATCCGTAGGAGCGGCCCATGGCCGCGATAAGGGCCACGACAGAGCCGGCGCCCAGGCAGGATGTGCTGGGCTTCGCTACGCTCAACCCAGCCTACGGCGGCTGGCCATGGCCACGATCAGCCACTCCCCGACTGAGAACCCCTGCCTTCCACGACGTCTACATCCTTGCAGTATCCGCCCCGCAAGCCCGTCACCGGAGTCCCCATGCCCCGTACCTTCACCCGCCTCGAAGCGGGCAATCCCGCCCATTACGGTGCCACCGTCGTCGACGGCGGGATCAACTTCGCCGTCTGGTCCCCTGCCGCCGAAGCCGTCGAACTCTGCCTCTACGATGCCAAGGGTGAGGCCGAGACCCAGCGCCTGGCCTTTCGCGAACATGAGGGCGGCGTCTGGCATGGTTTTCTACCTGGCGCCAAGCCAGGCCTAAGATATGGGTTGCGTGCCCAGGGCGCCTATCGGCCCCAGGACGGGCTCAGATTCAATGCCCAAAAATTGCTGGTGGATCCCTGGGCCCTGGCGGTGGACCGGCCGTTCCAGCTGCACCCCAGCACCTATGGCTTCCACCCCGAAGACCCCAGCCGCCCGGACGAGCGCGACAGCGGCGCCCATGTCCCGAAGGCCATCGTCCTGCCTTCGCTCGACGCCCTGACGCCCGCGCCCAAGCGACGCGATGCCGGGCTGATCTACGAATTGCACGTCCGCGGCCAGACCCAGTTGCATCCGAAGGTCCCGGCCCGCCAGCGCGGCACCCTGGCAGCGCTGCGGCATCCCGCGCTGATCGAGCACTGGCACCGCCTCGGCGTCACCACCCTGGAACTGCTGCCCATCGCCGCCTGGGCCGACGACCGCCATCTGCCGGCCCTGGGCCTGGCCAACTACTGGGGCTACAACCCGGTGCTCATGGCCGCCGTCGATCCGCGCCTGGCCGGGCACGAGGCCCTGGACGAATTGCGCGAGACGGTAGCCACCCTGCAGGCCGTCGGCTTCGAGGTGCTGCTCGACGTGGTCTTCAACCATACCGGCGAAGGCGATGAACTCGGCCCCACCTTCAATCTGCGCGGCCTGGACAATGCCGGCTACTACCGCCTGCAGCCGGACGATCCGGCGCGTTATATCAACGACATGGGCTGCGGCAACTGCCTGGCCCTGTACAGCCCGCCAGCGCTGCGCCTGACCCTGGACAGCCTCCGGCACTGGGTCACCACCGCCGGCGTCGACGGCTTCCGCTTCGACCTGGCACCGGCGCTGGGTCGCCTGGAAAGCGGTTTCGATCGTGACGCACCACTGCTCCAGGCGCTGGCCCAGGATCCGGTCCTGCGCCAGGTGCGACTGGTGGCCGAGCCCTGGGACATCGGTCCCGGCGGTCATCAGGTCGGCGCCTTTCGCGCGCCCTGGCAGGAATGGAACGACGCCTTCCGCGACGACGTCCGCCGCTTCTGGCGCGGTGACGAGGGGCTGCGTGGCGCCCTGGCCACCCGCCTGGCCGGTAGCGCCGATCTCTTCGGCGCGGGCGATCGCCTGCTGCGCACCAGCGTCAACTTCATCACCGCCCACGACGGCTTCACCCTCGCCGACCTGGTCAGCTACGCCAAGAAGCACAATGAAGCCAACGGCGAGGGCAATCGCGACGGCACCACCGACAACAAGAGCTGGAACAACGGCGTCGAAGGCCCGAGCGCCGATCCGGCCATCCAGGAGGCCCGCGCCGCCGACCAGCGCGCCCTGCTGGCGACCCTGATCCTCGCCGGTGGCGAACCCATGCTGACCGCCGGCGACGAATTCGGTCGCACCCAGCAGGGCAACAACAACGCCTATGTGCAGGACAACGAACTGTCCTGGCTGGACTGGCAGCAGGCCGGCAGCCCCGCCGGGCAACGGCAGAGCGCCTTCGTCGGTCGCCTCATGGCGCTACGCCAGGAATTGCCGGCCTTGCAGGCACAGCGGCTGCTGGGCCGCCCCGATTCCCGTGGTTGGGTGAGGATCGAATGGCTCGATGCCGATGGCGTGTCGATGGATGACGGTCGCTGGCAAGCCGGGGGCCGCTTGCCGCTTGCGCTCACCCTGGAATCCCTCGATGGCGAGGATCAACCCGAGGCGGCGCGAATCTGGCTGGCCTTCCAGCCACGTCGGGAGGAGATCGAGCTGCGTCTGCCCCAGTCACGTGACGGACATCACTGGGTGATACAGCTGGACAGTCGCCGGCCTGAACTGGAACCCGGCTCGGCAGTCTATCCCAGCGCCGAAAACCTCCGTGTTGGCCGAGGCGTACTGCTGGCCGTGGAGACCCCGGACGCGCCCTAGGCGCCCGTTCCCGGTCGGCCGTCAGCGCTGATCGCTTTCTCACCTGGTCGAGGAAGCAGCAAATCGGCACTGGCTGGCAGACCCGGCCTGTCGGTCCGCTCTGCTTGAGACGGAGCTTGAGCTTTGGCGCTACACTCGCGCCCATCATTACAAGGAGCACCGCGATGTCCCGGATATCCCTCAGTCGTTACCTCATCGAGCAGACCCGCAGCCACAAGACCCCGGCCGACCTGCGCTTCCTCATCGAAGTCGTGGCCCGGGCGTGCAAGCGCATCAGCTACGAGGTGTCCAAGGGGGCGCTGGGTGGCGTGCTCGGCAGCATGGGCACCGAGAACGTCCAGGGCGAGGTGCAGAAGAAGCTGGACGTGCTGTCCAACGAGATCCTGCTGGAAGCCAACGAGTGGGGCGGCACCCTGGCCGGCATGGCCTCCGAGGAAATGGACCAGGTTCACCAGATCCCCGGTCACTACCCCAAGGGCGCCTACCTGCTGATGTTCGACCCGCTGGACGGCTCGTCCAACATCGACGTCAACGTTTCCGTCGGCACCATCTTCTCCATCCTGCGCAAGGACTTCGTCAGCAGCACCACCGGTGATGTGACCGAAGAAGCCTTCATGCAAAAGGGTACCGAGCAGGTCGCTGCCGGCTACGCCATCTACGGTCCCCAGACCATGCTGGTGCTGACCCTGGGCGACGGCGTCAAGGGCTTCACCCTGGATCGCGAGCTGGGCAGCTTCGTGCTGACCCACGAAGACATCACCATCCCCGAGACCACCGCCGAATTCGCCATCAACATGTCCAACCAGCGCCACTGGGAAGCCCCGGTCAAGCGCTACGTGGACGAACTGCTGGCCGGCAAGGAAGGTCCCCTGGGCAAGAACTACAACATGCGCTGGATCGCCTCCATGGTGGCCGACGTCCATCGCATCCTTACCCGTGGCGGCCTCTTCATGTACCCGCGCGACGCCCGCGAACCGGAAAAGCCCGGCAAGCTGCGCCTGATGTACGAGGCCAATCCCATGGCCCTGCTGGGTGGAGCAGGCCGGTGGCGCTGCCACCAACGGTCACCAGCGCATCCTCGACGTCCAGCCCGATGGCCTGCACCAGCGGGTAGCGGTGTTCCTGGGCTCCAAGGAAGAAGTGCAACGCGTGACCGAGTACCACCGTCAGCGTTGATCGCCTTCAAGCCGGACCGCCTGCAACGGGCGGTCCGGTTCACTCCTCGCGTCGTGCCTCAGCGTTCAGCTCCGATTCAGTCCCCTTAATCCGCCGCTAATCCGCCGCCGCCGAAGATGGCCGCGCAGCCGGTCGGGCTGTATTCGCATCGTGTGAGGAGCTTTTCACCATGAACGCCCTGAAATCCCGTGTCGTCCTCTTCGGCCTGCTGGCCCTGGCCAGTCATCAGGTCTTTGCCGCCGATACCCAGAACTTCGCCGGCCTCACCTATGGCAAGAGCTACGACAACTTCAGCAACAGCCACGCCCTCGACCGCAACCTGAACAGCCCCGATACCGATGGTGCCATCGATGGCAGCAACACCTGGGGGCTGCGCCTCGGTCAGCAGAACGACACCGGTCGCTACTATGCCACCCTCGACCAGGCCAGCGGCAGCAGCGCTGGCCTCGGGCTCAAGCAGCAGGACCTGACCGGCAGCTACGATGCCTTCTATCCCCTGGGCAGCAATACCAAGCTGTTCGGTGGCGGGACCCTGGGCGTCGCCCGGGTCACCCAGGATGGTTCCAGTTTCGGCCACGACAGCGACCTCGGCTATGTGGCCGGGGTCCAGGCCGGCATCCTGCAGCAGGTCAACGAGCGCACCTCCCTGGAAGCCGGCTATCGCTACCTGCGCAGCAATGCCAAGCCCGATATCGACCAGGACGGCGCCAAGCTCGGCTCGAGCCAGCTCGACAGCAGCAAGGAAATCTACCTGGGCATGAACGTCTATTTCTGAGGCGTGCCGGGGCGCCAGCGGGCGCCCCGACTTTCAGCTGAAGGGATCCAGCCCCGCGAAGACCGCCACCAGCGCGACGGCGACCACCCCCAGGGCGATCTCCATGGCCGTGGCCCGGCGCAGCAGCTGCCATGCCTGCGGCCCCTGTCCCAATCGCGGCACCAGCAGATAACGATTGGCCAGGGCCAGGACGACCATCGTCGCCACCACCAGTACCTTGGCCAGCAGCAGAGCGGAGTAGGGCGTCAGCCGCAGCAGGCCGTCCGGCCCCAGGATCAGCAGGCTGTTGAGCGCGCCGCTGAGCAAGGCCAGCGCCACGCAGATCTGCCCGGGCAGCGAGTAGCCGCGCAGCAAGTGCTGGACGTCATCCCTCAGGTCCGGGGGCGGCTGCCCCAGGCACAGCAGCACCCCGGGCAGACTGCCCAGCCAGAGCCCCGTGGTGAGCAGATGCAGGGCCTGGTTCAGCTGGTGCGCCAGGCCTAACCCGGCCGCCGTCGCGGCGGCATGGCCACCCAGGGCCAGACTGGCCAGCAGCAGGCCGCTGAATCCCCATAGCCACCGACTGCCGTGAATCCCGGGTCCCCACCAGCAGCCACAACGCCAGCAGCAGACCCAGTGGCAATTGCCAGCGCCAGCCATGGCCGGCCTCGGTGGCCAGATACAGCTGCCACAGCGGCAGGTTGAAGGCATCCGTCCAGCCCTCGCCCACCAGCGCGGCCTGCAGCGGCAACTGGCTCGATATCCCGAGCAGCAGCAGCGCGCCCAGCAGGCGGGCCGAGAGGCGGGCGCGTGCCAGTAGCCAGAGCCGCAAGCCGGGGCGACCCAAGCAGAGCGCCAGGGCCAGATAGCCCCAGGTCAGCAGCAGCGGCAGCAGCAGCAGGGTACGGGCGACGGGGCGCCAGGCATCGGGCGTCGCCAGTCCGCCGTCCATCCTTACTGGACGGTGAAGCGGTAATCGCCCTGGGTCTTGTGCCCGTCCTTGGCCAGTACGCGCCACTTCACCTGGTAGCGACCCGGTTCCAGCGGCGCATCCAGCGGCACGTCCAGGGTGCGCTCGTCGCGCCCGGAAATGACCTTGCCGGTAGTGATCGCCGTGCTGGCCTGGCCATCCTGACGTTGCAACAGCACCTGACTGAGAGACGCCTCGATCCCTTCGGAAAAGCTCAGACTCAATTGCTTCGGTGCCGCGCTGGTGCTGTCGGGGGCGGGCTCGGCGCTTTTGAGATGACCATGGGCCAGTGCCAGGCCGGGCAACAGCAGGGCGGTCAGGGCGAGGCGGCGAGCGAGACGCAGGGCAGCGGTCATGGAAATCTCCGGCGGCAGAAGGAAACCGCCAGCTTAGCAGTCCGTCCGGGTGGCGTCCGCGCCTGGCGCCTGCTCCGCCGCGCGCGCCGAGCATTCGACGAAGATGCGCGCGGTGCAGGTGCGGCAGACCTCCGGGTCCAGCCGCGGATAGATGCTGCGCAGGGCCTGATCCTTGGACGAGAAGACGTGGCCATCGCCCAGCTCCTTGAGAAACCCGGTCTTGGCGAACAGCTGCAGGACCGGCGTGCGGGGACGATGGAAATAGAGATCACCGCCCTGGGCCCGGCGCTCGCGCCACTCCCGCCGCCACAGGTCGTTACCCGCCAGGTCGATGAAATTCATGCTCTTGGTCATGAACAGGGCGTGCTTCTGGCCAGGCTGGGCACGGCGAAAGCCATCCAGCTGATCGCCGACATGGGGTACGGCGCCAAAGAACACCGAGCCTTCCACCCGCACCAGCTTGAGTTGCGGACACTCCTGCGCCGGCTGGCCCAGTTCGTCCAATGGGGTGAAGCGACGCTCGGGGGTACGGGGATCCGGCACCAGCGGGCGGATGGCGGGGTGCGAGGTGCGATAGAGATAGGCCACCAGGGACACCAGCGTGCCTAGCAGCACGGCGCGGTCCAGGGGAATGGTCAGGGTCGCCAGGAAGGTCACCCCGGCCACCAGGGCCTCGGTGCGGCTGACCCTCAGCACCTCGCGCCAGCGCCCCAGGTCCAGCAGGCCGCGCGCCACCAGCAGCAGGGTGGCGGCGATGGCCGCCAGTGGAATGGCGGCGATCAGGGCACCCCCGAAGGCTACCAGCGCCACCACCAGCAGGGCGGCGAACACTGCCGCCAGCGGCGTACGGGCCCCGGCTTCGAAATTGGGCATGGAGCGATTCAGCGAGCCGCAGGAGACATAGGCCGAGAAGCAGCCGCCGACCAGATTGGCCAGGCCCTGGCCGCGGAATTCGCGATTGACGTCCAGCCGCTGCCCGGAGCGCTGGGCCACCGCCTTGGCGATCGACAGCGACTGCCCCAGGGCCACCAGCGTCAGGGCCACGGCGATCCCGGAGAGATTGCCCAGGTCCTGCAGGGTGACGTCGGGCAGATGGAAGGGCGGCAGCGCCGAGGGGATCCGTCCGACCGTGGCGATCCCCTGGGCCGCGCCCGGCACGCTGCGCTCCAGGATCCAGGCGCTCAGGCAACCGGCCAGCAGGCCCAGCAGCATGGTCGGCCAGCGCGGGCGCAGCCGGCGCAGCAGCAGGGTGGCGACCAGGGTCACCACACCGATGACCAGCGACGGCCAGTGGATCGCCAGCGGATGGGCGAGCACATAGCCGAGGACGCCGAAGGCCGAGGTGCCCAGTGGCGGCGACAACCCGAACAGGTCCTTGAGCGAATAGAGCCCGATCAGCACGGCCGCACCACTCATGAAGCCGAGCAGCACCGAAGGCGAGATGAAGTTGGCCACGGCGCCCAGGCGCAGGGCGCCCACCGTCAGTTGCAACAGACCGACCAGCAGGGTCACCGCCAGGGCCAGGTCGATGTAGGGGCCGGAGCCCGCCAGCGCTAGCGGCGACAGCGCTGCCAGCAGGGCCAGGGAGTTGGCATTGGTCGGACCGGTCACCACATGGCGACTGGAACCCGCCAGGGCGGCGACGATGCAGGGCACCACGGCGCCATAGACGCCATATTGCGGAGGCAGTCCGGCCAGGGTGGCGAAGGCCACGCCCTGGGGCAGCGCCAGGACCGCGCCCAGCAGACCCGCACCCAGGTCCGC
Organism: Pseudomonas sp. SORGH_AS_0199; assembly: GCF_031453735.1. Classification (NCBI taxonomy): domain Bacteria; kingdom Pseudomonadati; phylum Pseudomonadota; class Gammaproteobacteria; order Pseudomonadales; family Pseudomonadaceae; genus Pseudomonas; species Pseudomonas sp. SORGH_AS_0199. The sequence goes on along the minus strand of NZ_JAVJAE010000001.1, from coordinate 4,426,545 downwards.
CTTCAGGGTGGTGCGGTCCACCTCGCGGAGCCAGGGCAGCAGGGTCGAGAGGGCGGGCATGGGGCACTCCTGGAAAAAGGATCGCCCACTCTACCGATTACTGTTACTGGCCGGCTACCGGCTGCCCGCCATCCACGGTTGCCGCCACGACACCGCATGTGCTCATTTCTTCACCAGTCGCCGCCAGACCGGTCTCCGTGGCGTTCTCGTGACTTCATGCACGGGTTATCCACATTACTGTACACGCTGGCTGTGGGTAACCTGGGCCACTAGCCATCGTGGCTGTTGGCGGCGATGCGATGGATCGACAGATCGGCGCCCTGGTATTCCTCTTCCTGACTCAGCCGCAAGCCCAGCACGGCCTTGAGCAGCCCGTAGACGGCCAGTCCACCGAGCAGGGCGATCGCGATACCCAGGGCCGTGCCGGCCAGCTGCGCCAGCAGGCTTACCCCGCCCAGGCCACCCAGCACCGTCTGGCCGAACAGACCGCAGGCGATGCCACCCCAGGCGCCGCAGAGGCCGTGCAATGGCCAGACGCCCAGCACATCGTCCAGCTTCCAGCGCGTCTGCACCGCGGTAAAGGCCCAGACGAACAGGGCGCCCGCCACCAGGCCTGTAGTCAGCGCGGCGATGGGATGCATCAGGTCGGAGCCGGCGCAGACGGCGACCAGTCCCGCCAGGGGACCGTTGTGCAGGAAGCCGGGATCGTTGCGCCCGAGCAGCAGGGCAGCCGCCGTCCCGCCGACCATGGCCATCAGCGAATTCAGCGCCACCAGTCCGCTGACACCCGCCAGGCTCTGGGCGCTCATGACGTTGAAGCCGAACCAGCCGACGATCAGGATCCAGGAGCCCAGCGCCAGGAAGGGAATGTTCGACGGCGGAAAGGCCACCAACCGGCCTTCGCGATAGCGACCCTGACGCGGCCCCAGCAGCATCACCGCCGCCAGGGCCAGCCAGCCACCCACCGCGTGCACCACCACCGAGCCGGCGAAGTCGTGAAAGCGCGCCCCGAACAGCGCTTCGAAGCTGTCCTGCAGCCCCAGGTTGTTGTTCCACATCAGGCCTTCGAAACAGGGATAGACGAAGGCCACGATCAGCGCCGTAGCGCACAGCTGCGGCACGAAGCGCGCCCGCTCGGCGATACCGCCGGAGATGATCGCCGGAATGGCCGCGGCGAAGGTCGCCAGGAAAAAGAACTTCACCAGTCCGTAGCCGCTGTCGGCGGTCAGCACCTGGGCCGGCGCGAAAAAGGTCACGCCATAGGCGATCCAGTAGCCGACGAAGAAGTACACCAGGGTGGAAATGGCGAAGTCGGCGAGGATCTTGGACAGGGCATTCACCTGGTTCTTGTGCCGCACGGTGCCGGCTTCGAGAAAGGCGAAGCCGGCGTGCATGGCCAGCACCATCACGGCGCCGAGCAGGAGAAAGAGGGTATTGGCACTGTGGACCAGGGTCGCCACGGCAGAAGGCAATTCGTTCATCAGGGCAGTCATCTGAAAGGGTTGCACCAAAAACATGCCTGACGGCTGCTTGATGCGCGCTTTTGGGGCGGGCTGCAGCTCTTGGCAGGTTCAGTCTTGCCGCCAGACAAGACACAACCCGGGTAGAGCACAGGAATGCGCCAGGGCGGTGCAAGTCGGAAAGGCATGCACCACTAGACAGCAAAGGTCGTGCCGCTAAAGCGAGCGTAGAACGATCCGACCACTGCTCAGATTGGTCAGCAAGGTCGCCACCTCGTCGCGACGCTGCGGTTCTACGGCGATCCGCAGGGCGATCTCCAGCGCCTGGTAGTCCTCTTCGAGCAGCACCACCGCCAAGGCGGCCAGGCGCGCCTTGATCAGCGGCCACTCCGCATAGGTACAGGCGAAGCCGTAGTCCTGCCGCACCACCAGCGGCTGCCTGTCCGCCTGCTGCAGGCAGCGCGCAGCGCAACCGCCATAGGCACGCACCAGTCCGCCGGTACCCAGCTTGATGCCGCCGTACCAGCGGATGACCACCACCACCACCTGGTCGCAATCCTGCCCCTCGATGGCAGCGAGGATGGGCCGGCCCGCGGTGCCGCCGGGCTCGCCGTCGTCATTGAAGCGGTATTGGTTGCCAAGCTTCCACGCCCAGCAGTTGTGGGTCGCGGTCGGTACGCTCACGCGCTCGATAAAGGTCATGGCCGCTTCCACCGTGGAAACGGGCGCGGCGAGGGCCAGAAAACGACTTTTGCGCACCTCTTCTTCAAAGGCGGCATCCCGGATCAGGGTGAAGGTCATGGCGCCTGGAGGCCCAGTCCCTTGAGGATGACATGGGTCAGGGTCCGCGCCGCTTCGTCGAAATCCTGCCGCGTCAGGCGGCTGCGTCCCGTCACCTGGCAGATCTGGCTGGCGAAGTCGGCATAGTGCTGGGTACTGCTCCACAGCAGAAAGATCAGGTGGACCGGATCCACCGGATCCATCTTGCCGGCCGCGATCCAGGCCTCGAACACCGCCGCCCGGCTGCGAAACCAGGTCTGGTAGTCCTGATCGAAGTATTCATACAGGCAGTGACCACCACCGATGATCTCCATGGCGAAGATCCGCGAGGCCAGCGGCTGGCGCCGCGAGAATTCCAGCTTGGCGCGGATGTAGCGGCTGAGGGCCTCGGCGGGGTCGTCTTCCACGGTCAGGTGGTTGAAGGTGCTGTCCCAGAGTTCGAGGATGTTGCCCAGCACCGCCATATAGAGGCCGAGCTTGTTGTTGAAGTAGTAGTGGAGATTGGCCTTGGGCAACCCGACGCGCTGGGCGATGGTGTTCATGCTGGTACCTTTGAAGCCATGGCGCGCGAATTCTTCCTCCGCCGCGCTCAGGATCGACTCCTCATTCTTCTGCCGGATGCGTCCGGCCGGCTTGTCCTGGCCGGCGTGATGGGCGGGTACGAGAAGGGTCATGACAACGATAGGATCCAAAGGCGCGGCAGGCATCAATAGCGTACCCCCGGTCCCGGACACAAGGGCTCTTTTATGGGTGTGGCGCCGGCGAGCGGCATTCCGTCAGCGCTGCGCTGCGCTCTTCGGGCAGCAGCAGGTTGAGCAGGATGGCGGTGATGCCGCCGCTGGTGATCGCAGTATCGAACAGACTCTTCACCAGTGGCGGCAACTGATCCAGCAGTGTCGGCTGGCTGGCGACGCCGAGACCCACGCCAAGGGAAGTGGCGATGATCAGCAGGCTGCGGCGATCCAGCGTGCACTGCGCCAGCAGCCGTATTCCAGCCGCGGCGACACTGCCGAACAGCACCAGGGTCGCACCGCCCAGCACCGGCTTGGGAATCTGCTGCAGAACGGCGCCCAGGATGGGAAACAGGCCCAGCACCAGCAGGATGGCGCCTATCCAGTAGCCGACATGGCGGCTGGCCACGCCGGTCAGCTGGATCACCCCGTTGTTCTGCGCGAAGGTGGTGCTGGGAAAGGTATTGAAGGTGGCCGCGAGCAGGCAGGCGACGCCGTCACCCAGGACCCCGCCCCGCAACCGTCGCAGATAGCCGGGGCCTTCGATGGGTTGCCGCGAGATCAGGCAATTGGCGGTCAGGTCGCCGGTGGTTTCCAGGGTGCTGATCAGATAGATCAGCGCGACCGGCAAAAAGGCCGACCAGTCGAAGGCGAAGCCGAAACGAAAGGGGAGGGGGACACTGATCAGGGGCAGATCCGGCAGCGCCTGGGGTTTCAGCAGGCCACAGCTCCAGGCGGCCAGGGAGCCCACCAGCAGGCCGATCATCACCGCCGACAGCCGCAACCAGGGTCGCCGTGACAGATTCAGGCCGATGATGATCACCAGGACCAGGCCACCGAGGGCCAGGTTGAGCGGTGCACCGAAGTTGGCGGCCTTGGCGCCGCCGCCGAGGTCGGTGACGCCCACCCTGATCAGGCTGATGCCGATCAGGGTGATGACGATGCCGGTCACCAATGGTGTGATCACTCGGCGCAACAGGCCCAGGCAGCGACTCAGGCCGATCTGGACGAAGGCGCCAAAGAAGCAGACGCCAAAGATCATCGCCAGGATGTCCTCCGGTGTCCCGCCGCGTT
>NZ_JAVJAE010000001.1:2777500-4417500 GCF_031453735.1 Pseudomonas sp. SORGH_AS_0199 | reverse complement strand
AATGGGTCAGCGACTTATTTTCAGTGGCGAGCTTAACCGAATAGGGGAGGCGTAGCGAAAGCGAGTCTTAATAGGGCGTTTAGTCGCTGGGAATAGACCCGAAACCGGGCGATCTATCCATGAGCAGGTTGAAGGTTAGGTAACACTGACTGGAGGACCGAACCCACTTCCGTTGAAAAGGCAGGGGATGACTTGTGGATCGGAGTGAAAGGCTAATCAAGCTCGGAGATAGCTGGTTCTCCTCGAAAGCTATTTAGGTAGCGCCTCATGTATCACTCTGGGGGGTAGAGCACTGTTTCGGCTAGGGGGTCATCCCGACTTACCAAACCGATGCAAACTCCGAATACCCAGAAGTGCCGAGCATGGGAGACACACGGCGGGTGCTAACGTCCGTCGTGAAAAGGGAAACAACCCAGACCGTCAGCTAAGGTCCCAAAGTCCTGGTTAAGTGGTAAACGATGTGGGAAGGCTTAGACAGCTAGGAGGTTGGCTTAGAAGCAGCCACCCTTTAAAGAAAGCGTAATAGCTCACTAGTCGAGTCGGCCTGCGCGGAAGATGTAACGGGGCTCAAACCAGGCACCGAAGCTACGGGTATCACCTTTGGTGATGCGGTAGAGGAGCGTTCTGTAAGCCTGTGAAGGTGAGTTGAGAAGCTTGCTGGAGGTATCAGAAGTGCGAATGCTGACATGAGTAACGACAATGCGAGTGAAAAACTCGCACGCCGAAAGACCAAGGGTTCCTGCGCAACGTTAATCGACGCAGGGTGAGTCGGTCCCTAAGGCGAGGCTGAAAGGCGTAGTCGATGGGAAACGGGTTAATATTCCCGTACTTCTAGTTACTGCGATGGGGGGACGGAGAAGGCTAGGCCAGCTTGGCGTTGGTTGTCCAAGTTTAAGGTGGTAGGCTGACTGTTTAGGTAAATCCGGACAGTTAAGGCCGAGAGCTGATGACGATCCTTCTTTTAGAAGGAGAAGTGGTTGATGCCATGCTTCCAGGAAAAGCCTCTAAGCTTCAGGTAACTAGGAACCGTACCCCAAACCGACACAGGTGGTCGGGTAGAGAATACCAAGGCGCTTGAGAGAACTCGGGTGAAGGAACTAGGCAAAATGGCACCGTAACTTCGGGAGAAGGTGCGCCGGTGAGGGTGAAGGGTTTACCCCGTAAGCTCATGCCGGTCGAAGATACCAGGCCGCTGCGACTGTTTATTAAAAACACAGCACTCTGCAAACACGAAAGTGGACGTATAGGGTGTGACGCCTGCCCGGTGCCGGAAGGTTAATTGATGGGGTTAGCGCAAGCGAAGCTCTTGATCGAAGCCCCGGTAAACGGCGGCCGTAACTATAACGGTCCTAAGGTAGCGAAATTCCTTGTCGGGTAAGTTCCGACCTGCACGAATGGCGTAACGATGGCGGCGCTGTCTCCACCCGAGACTCAGTGAAATTGAAATCGCTGTGAAGATGCAGTGTATCCGCGGCTAGACGGAAAGACCCCGTGAACCTTTACTGTAGCTTTGCACTGGACTTTGAGCTTGCTTGTGTAGGATAGGTGGGAGGCTTTGAAGCGTGGACGCCAGTCTGCGTGGAGCCATCCTTGAAATACCACCCTGGCAATCTTGAGGTTCTAACTCTGGTCCGTTATCCGGATCGAGGACAGTGTATGGTGGGCAGTTTGACTGGGGCGGTCTCCTCCTAAAGAGTAACGGAGGAGTACGAAGGTGCGCTCAGACCGGTCGGAAATCGGTCGTAGAGTATAAAGGCAAAAGCGCGCTTGACTGCGAGACAGACACGTCGAGCAGGTACGAAAGTAGGTCTTAGTGATCCGGTGGTTCTGTATGGAAGGGCCATCGCTCAACGGATAAAAGGTACTCCGGGGATAACAGGCTGATACCGCCCAAGAGTTCATATCGACGGCGGTGTTTGGCACCTCGATGTCGGCTCATCACATCCTGGGGCTGAAGCCGGTCCCAAGGGTATGGCTGTTCGCCATTTAAAGTGGTACGCGAGCTGGGTTTAGAACGTCGTGAGACAGTTCGGTCCCTATCTGCCGTGGACGTTTGAGATTTGAGAGGGGCTGCTCCTAGTACGAGAGGACCGGAGTGGACGAACCTCTGGTGTTCCGGTTGTCACGCCAGTGGCATTGCCGGGTAGCTACGTTCGGAAGAGATAACCGCTGAAAGCATCTAAGCGGGAAACTTGCCTCAAGATGAGATCTCACTGGAGCCTTGAGCTTCCTGAAGGGCCGTCGAAGACTACGACGTTGATAGGTCGGGTGTGTAAGCGCTGTGAGGCGTTGAGCTAACCGATACTAATTGCCCGTGAGGCTTGACCATATAACACCCAAACAATCTGACCGCGTGTCAGAGCGTGAGGAAGACGACGCCGAAAACGGGCGCGTGGGTTCGCAAGACCCAAGACGAGTTGTCTACTTCGATCACAGACCCAATTGGGCCAGCCAGGCAGCTCTATCGCCTGGTCAGCCAACCGAATTGCTTGACGAACATAGAGCATTGGAACCACCTGATCCCTTCCCGAACTCAGAAGTGAAACGATGCATCGCCGATGGTAGTGTGGGGTTTCCCCATGTGAGAGTAGGTCATCGTCAAGCGCCTAACACCCAGCACCCCCGCTCAGTTCACTCTGGCGGGGGTGTTGTCTTTGCGGCGGGAAAAGTTTGGCCGGGCGTCAGGGGCTTGAGGACTGGGAGCAGCTAATTGGCTAGCGGACGCCTGAAGCCGCGTGGCTGAGGTTGCCCTCACCCTAGCCCTCTCCCGGGGGGAGAGGGGACCAAAAGGGCGCGGCGGCGGCATTGGAGTAGTGCCTGCTAGGCAGGTGCCGCTTTACGTCCGCAAGAGCCCAAGAGCCCCAACAGCCCGGCTGCGCCGGGCTGTTGTGTTGGAAGCACGGCACAGAATCATCGTAGGTTGGCGCTGAGCGCAGCGAAGCCCAACGATGAGATCTGCTGCAGGGATCAAGCGAACGGCGGCAAGGCGGTGAGGGGGGCTTCCGGAGGTTGGGCTTCGCCAGGCTCAGCCCAATCCCCCTACAACGTTACGCGAGCAAGAAAAAGCCCGGCATGTGCCGGGCTTTTTGCGTTCAGGGTTTGCGGGCGATCAGGGTCGCGCGCAGGGGGGCGGGGAGGCCTTCGACGGTCAGGCTGGGATCTTCCGGGTTCAGGAAGTCCGGTAGCGACTGGAAGCCCATCCATTCGGTGGAGCGCTGTTCGTCTACGGTCGTGGGGGTAAGGTCCACCAGGCGGATGTCACGATAGCCTGCGCGTTGCAGCCAGAGTTGCAGCGCGGCCGCGGAGGGCAGGAACCAGACATTACGCATCTGGGCATAGCGGTCTTCGGGAACCAGGACGGTGGTGGCATCGCCCTCAACGACCAGGGTTTCCAGGACCAGCTCACCGCCGCTGTCGAGGCAGTTCTTCAGGTCCAGCAGGTGGTCGATGGGCGAGCGCCGATGGTAGAGCACGCCCATGGAGAAGACGGTATCGAAGCCGCCGTCCAGTGCGGGCAGTTCTTCCAGGGTCAGTGGCAGGTGCCAGGTCGGCAGGTCGGGCAGATAGCGCCGCAGGGCCTGGAACTGGCAGTGGAACAGCCAGTTGGGATCGACGCCCAGGACCAGGCTGGCTCCAGCACCGAGCATGCGCCACTGGTAGTAGCCGTTGCCGCTGCCGACATCCAGGACGCGTTTGCCCTGCAGATCCAGGTGGGGGGCGACCCGGTCCCACTTCCAGTCGGAGCGCCACTCGGTGTCCAGATGGAGATCGAACAACTGGAAGGGCCCCTTGCGCCAGGGCCGCAGTTGCAGCAGTGCCTCGCGCAGGACCTGGTGCTGCTCAGCGGTAGGAGCGCCGGCGAGGCGCACGGCCTCATGCAGGTCGACAGCTGCTACAGCGATTTCGGGGAGCGCATCGATACCCGCTTGCCAGCGCTGCAGATCGCCATGGCCACGGGCGTACTTGGCGGCCAGGACGGCTTCGAGGGACTGGGACCAGATGGCCAGCGGGGTATCCGCTAGCGCCTGTTGCAGGTCTGCGAGGTAAGGGGGCTGGGTCATGGCAGGGCGATCAGGGAGGTGAAGTTGAGGCACTGGAACCAGGGTTCGACGGTGGTGAAACCGGCGGCCTGCAGGCGTGCCCGGTGTTCGGCCAGGGTGTCGGTGAGCATGACGTTTTCCAGCGCGGTGCGTTTCTGGGCGATTTCCAGTTCGCTGTAGCCATTGGCTCTCTTGAAGTCCAGGTGCAGGCCGTTGAGCAATGCCTGGGTTTGAGCGTCCGGGAACCGGATCTTTTCCGACAGCAGCAGGGCTCCTCCTGGCAGCAGGCTGTTGCGCAGACGGCTGAGCAGGCCCAGGCGCTGCTCCGGCGCGATGAACTGCAGGGTGAAGTTGAGCGCGATCACCGAGGCCGCTGCGAGCGGAACCTCGAGGATGTCACCTTCCACCACTTCGACCGGCAGCAACTCCTCGTGCATCGAATCCTGGGCGCTGAGGTATTCGCGGCAGCGGGTGACCATGGCGGTGGAATTGTCGATGGCCACCACCCGGGTACCCTCGGCGCGGACATGACGGCGCAGGGCCTGGGTCACGGCGCCCAGGGAGCAGCCGAGATCATAGAGGCGGCTGTTGGGCTGGGCGAAACGCGCCGCGATGACGCCAAGATTCTCGACGATGGTGGGATAGCCCGGCACGGATCTCTTGATCATGTCGGGAAAGACGCGCACCACGTCTTCGTTGAAGGTGAAGTCGGCAGGAGGCTGCGGCGACGCGAACAGGCGGTCGGCTTCGCTCATGGGCGGTACCTGGAAAATCGAAAGGGGGCATTGTACCCCCGGCAGGCACTGCAGGACGTGGCTTCAGCGGATTTCGATACGGCAGTCGAAGCGTGCCTGGGGCTCGGCTTCGGCATCCCAGGGCTGGCGGGCCTGGAGTTCGAGATGGGCGCTGCCGGCGCTCTGGGCGCGGAAGCGCCAGAGGGACTGACCGGCGCTGCCGATGCCGCCCTGATCCTGGCGCTGTTCGCGAAAGACTTCCGGGCCGAGTTGCCTGAGGTTGTCGCTACGCTGGAGGATGCTCCAGCGATAGCCGCTGGTGGGATCGCTGGGCAGGGTCAGGGTCAGTTCCTGGCCCGTGTGCATGGCCAGCGGGGTGCAGTCGCTGTCGTCGCCCAGGATGAGGTTGCCACTCGGCTGGGTACTGCAGCCGGCCAGGAGCAGACAGCCGCAGAACAGAAGACGGTTGGACATGAAAACCTCCGGGGTATGACGGCAAAACGCAGAGCATACCCCAAGAGATTGGCCGGTCAGACTAGAAGAGCACCTTGGCCACGTCGGCGAAGCGCTTGGCGAAGTGGACGGTCAGCCCTTCCCTGAGATAGGCGGGCAGCTCTTCGAAGTCACCACGATTGGGCTCCGGCAGGATCAGTTCGCTGATCTTCTGCCGTCGCGCGGCGATGACCTTTTCGCGTACCCCGCCGATGGGCAGTACCTGACCGGTGAGGGTCAGCTCGCCGGTCATGGCCACGTTCTTCTTCGGCGCCTGGTTGCGGGCCAGCGACAGCAGGGCGGAGGCCATGGTGACGCCGGCGCTGGGGCCGTCCTTGGGCGTGGCGCCTTCGGGGACGTGCAGGTGGACGAAGGCCTGGTCGAAGAAATTCGGATCGCCCTTGAAGTCCTTGAGGTGCGCGGTGACGTAGCTGTAGGCGATCTCGGCGGATTCCTTCATGACGTCACCCAGCTTGCCGGTGAGCTTGAAGCCGCGATTCAGGGTATGGATGCGCGTCGCCTCGATCGGCAGGGTGGCGCCGCCCATGCTGGTCCAGGCCAGGCCGGTGATGATGCCGACTCCGGACAGCACCTGCTCCTTGCGGAAAGGCGGTATGCCGAGGTAGTCCTCGAGATCCGAGGCACCGATCTTGACCTTGAGCTTGGGATCCTCGATGAGCCTGACCACCGCCTTGCGCACCAGCTTGCCCAGCTGCTTCTCCAGCTGGCGCACGCCGGCTTCGCGGGCATAGCCCTCCACCAGGGCCTTGAGGGCACTGTCGGTAAGCGTCAGGCGATCCTTGGGCACCCCGGCCTTGTCCAGCTGCTTGGGCCAGAGGTGGCGCTTGGCGATGGCCTGCTTCTCCTCGGCGATGTAGCCGGAAAGGCGGATGACCTCCATGCGGTCCAGCAGGGGGCCGGGGATGGAATCCAGGGTGTTGGCGGTACAGACGAACAGCACCTTGGACAGGTCCAGGCGCAGATCCAGGTAGTGGTCGAGGAAGTCGACGTTCTGCTCCGGATCCAGGGTCTCCAGCAGCGCCGAGGCCGGATCGCCCTGGTAGCTCTGGCCCATCTTGTCGATCTCGTCGAGCATGATGACCGGATTCATCACCTTGACGTCGCGCAGCGCCTGGACGAGCTTGCCGGGCATGGCACCGATATAGGTGCGCCGGTGCCCCTTGATCTCGGCTTCGTCCCTCATGCCACCCACGCTGAAGCGATAGAAGGGGCGGCCGAGGGATTCGGCGATGGATTTGCCGATGCTGGTCTTGCCCACCCCGGGCGGACCCACCAGCAGCACGATGGAGCCGGTCACCTCACCCTTGAAGGCGCCCACGGCGAGGAATTCGAGGATGCGATTCTTGATGTCATCGAGCCCGGCGTGGTGGCGGTCGAGTACCTTGCGCGCGTGCTTGAGGTCGAGCTTGTCCTGGCCGTGGACGCCCCAGGGCAGATCGGTGGCCCAATCCAGGTAGTTGCGGGTGACACCGTATTCCGGCGAGCCGGTCTCGAGGATGGACAGCTTGTTCAGCTCGTCCTCGATACGCTTCTGCGCGGCTTCGGGCAGGCTCTTGCCTTCCAGACGCTGGCGGAAGCTTTCGATGTCGCTGCTGCGATCGTCCTTGGTGATGCCCAGCTCCTGCTGGATCAGCTTGAGCTGCTCCTTGAGGAAGAATTCGCGCTGGCGCTCGTTGATCTTGCGATTGACCTCGGCGGACAGCTCCTTCTGCAGGCGGGCGACCTCGACCTCCTTGCGCAGCAGCGGCAGGACCTTTTCCATGCGCTGCAGCATGGGCACGGTATCGAGCACCTGCTGCAGTTCGTCGCCCGGCGCGGTGGTGAGGGCGGCGGCGAAGTCGGTCAGCGGCGAGGGGTCATTGGGGCTGAAGCGATTGAGATAGTTCTTCAGCTCTTCGCTGTAGAGCGGATTGAGCGGCAGCAGCTCCTTGATGGCGTTGATCAGCGCCATGCCGTAGGCCTTCACCTCGTCGCTGGGATCGGGGTTGGGGCGCAGGTGCTCGACCTCCACCAGGTAGGGCGGGCGCTGCCGGCGCAGCCAGCCGCGGATGCGCACCCGCGACAGGCCCTGGGCGACGAACTGCAGCTTGCCGTCCTGACGGGTGGCATGGTGAATGCGCACCAGGGTGCCATGCTGCGGCAGCTGGTCGGGATCGAAACCCTCGGCATCGCCGGGCTGCTGCTCCATGTAGAACAGCGCCAGGCAGTGGTGGTCGGTCTTGGCCACCAGTTCCAGGGTTTCCGCCCAGGGCTCTTCATTGACGATGACGGGCAGGACCTGGGCCGGGAAGAAGGGCCGGTTGTGGATGGGAATGACGTAGAGCTTGTCGGGAAGATTCTGGCCAGGCAGGACCAGGCCGGTCTGACCGGCTTCTTCGCTGAGAATATCCGCTTGATTGTCCTGATCGCTCATTGGCGTACCTTGGGCTTGGATGTGAGGCCAACATGGGGCGAGGGTGGCGCTTTTTCAACGCAGGCAAAGACCTGTCCTTCTTGACCGCCGGGTACCGCTCGAAGTGCGACGACCGGGACCGAGCCTGGCCACCGCGACGATAAAGATTCCTCCGGCACTGCCGCTAAAGCTGAAGTCACGCCGCGAAGCCGGCGAGAGTTTCCCAGGGCGCGTGGTGGAGAGCAGCGGGTGAATAAGCATTGGTTGGTAGCGGGATGGTTGGCTTTGGGCCTGGGAGCTGCGCAAGCGGCCGAGGTCGCGGTGCAGGTGGTCGATGGTCAGGGGGCGCCCCTGGCCGATGCCGTGGTGATGCTGTCGGGCCAGGGCCTGGTGCCCGAGCGGCAGCCCGCGGCCATTGATCAGCAGAATCGGCGATTCGTCCCCCATGTCCTGGCGGTGGCCACCGGGACGGCGGTGAGCTTTCCCAATACCGATGACATTCGCCATCAGGTGTATTCCTTTTCCAGTCCCAAGCGCTTCGAACTGCCGCTCTACCACGGGCTTCCCAGCACACCGGTGGTGTTCGACCAGCCCGGCGTGGTGGTGGTGGGCTGCAACATCCATGACTGGATGGTGGGTTACGTCTACGTGACCACCGCCGGGCGCTCCGCGGTGACCGACAGTCAGGGTCGCGCCCGACTGGAGGCGCCGGACGGTCATTATCAGCTGGCGCTCTGGCATCCCGACCTCAGCGACAAGCAGGAGGTTGCCCAGCCTGCGCTGGACGTGGCGGGCAAGCCGGTGACCCTGAAACTCCAGCTGGCGGTCCAGCCGAAGCCGCAGCCTGCGGAACCGGCGAGCTCGGCTTTCGAGGATGCCTTCCACAAGGCCACGCACGATGAAGCTCATCCATAGTTTCCAGACCCGCATCGCCGGTAGCCTCTTCCTGCTGATGCTGGTGGTCATCACCCTGGTCTATCTGACGGTCAAGGCTGCCACCGAGGCCAGTGCCGTGCGCCAGTCCTATGACCAGCTCGACACCGGGGCGCGGGTATTCCGCCAGGTGCTGGACGGCCGCTGCCGCCGGCTGAACGATGCCGTGCGAGTGCTCGCCGCCGATTTCGGCTTTCGCGACGCCGTGGCCAGTGGCGATGTGCCGACGCTGAGGTCGGTGCTGGCCAACCACGGCGCCCGGGTGGGCGCGGGCGATACCTACCTGCTGGATCTGGACGGCCGGCTGATCGCCAGCACCGTGGCGGCGCATAGCGAAGGCGAGCGTCTGCCCGTTGCCATGGCGTCGGGCAATGACGGCAGTTGCGTGCTGGCCGGTACCGGCCTGCCGCAGTTGCGGGTCACGGTGCCGGTCCGTGCCCCTGTGCCCATCGCCCAGGTGGTGATGAGTTTCGCCATGGATCAGACCATGGCCGAGGAGTTTCGCTCGCTGATCAATCTGGACGTGGTGTTTCTCGGCGAAGCCGCGCTGATGGCCAGTACCCTGCCGGAGCAGGAGGGACGGCTGCTGCTGCATGAGCTGGCGACTTCACCCCAGGGCAGCGACATCTGGCAGCTGACCCTGGGCGGCCGGCTCTATCAGGTCAAGCGGCTGACCCTCGGGACCGCCGATCATCCGGTACAGGTCTATCTGCTGCGTTCGCTCGACGTGGCCATGGCCGAGTTCGAACCCCTGCTCAGGCAACTGGCGCTGATCGCCGGCGGTGCCCTGCTGGCGGCCTTGCTAGGTGCGCTCTGGCTTGCGCGCAACCTGGCCCAGCCGCTGCGGCAGCTGTCGGTGATGTCATGGCGCATCGGTCAGGGAGATTATGGGGTCAAGGTGGAGGTCCAGCGCCGTGACGAATTCGGCCGGCTGGCACAGGTGCTCGAAGAGATGCGCCAGGGGATCGCCGAGCGCGAGCAGCGGCTCAACCACAATGCCCTGCATGACGCCCTGACCGGTCTGCCCAATCGCATCCTGGCCGAGGAGCGACTGCGGGTCTTTATCGCCACCCAGTCCCAGGTGTCGCTGCTGTACCTGGGGCTGGATGGCTTCCAGGCGATCAACGAAAGCGCCGGGGTCGCCGGGGGTGATCGCATCCTCCGGATGGTGGCCGAGCGGGCCCAGGTGCTGCTGGCCGGGCGCGGCTGCGTGTCGCGCCCGGTAGGCGACGAATTTCTCGTGCAGTTCTGTCGCGTCGGCCTGGAAGGCGCGGTGGGTCTGGCCGAGCAACTGCGCCTGTCACTGGCCGAACCCATCGAATGGGAAGGCCAGCTGTTTCGGCTGAGTTGCCGGATCGGCGTCGTCGAGTATCCCCGCCATGGCGATGATCCGACCCTGCTGATCGAGCGCGCGCGCAGTGCCATGCTCGATGCCGGCCAGGTGCCGGATCGCCTCCGGGTCTATGATGAAGGTCGGGATGCGGCCCAGCAGCGGCGTCTGCAACTGGTCCACGACCTGCCGCTGGCGGGCGAACGGGGTGAATTGATGCTGGTGTTCCAACCCAAGGTGGCCCTGCAGGGCAATGGGCCGCACCAGGCCGAGGTGCTGCTGCGCTGGCGCCATGCCGAGCTGGGCATGGTCTCGCCGGGTGAATTCATTCCCCTGGCCGAGCACAGTGGCAGCATGGCCGGACTCACCCGCTGGGTAATCCAGGCGACTATCCGGCAGCTGGCGCTCTGGCAGACCCAGGATCGCGAGGTAAAGGTATCGGTGAACGTTTCGGCGGTCGACCTGGCCGATGCCCGCTTGCCCGAGCGCGTCATGGGCTGGCTCGATGACGCCGGCGTCTCGGCGCGGCAGCTGACCTTCGAGATTACCGAGAGCGCCATCATGGACGATCCCGAGGCGGCCATCGCGCTGCTGACGCAGCTGTCCGTGCTGGGCATCCGGCTGTCGGTGGACGACTACGGTACCGGGCATGCCTCCCTGGCGCACCTGAAGCGGCTGCCGGTGGACGAATTGAAGATCGACCAGTCCTTCGTGAAGGAACTGGCGCCGGGCAACGATGACGCCGTCATCGTCCGCTCGACCATCGAGATGGGCCACAACCTGGGCCTGGAAGTGGTCGCCGAGGGGGTCGAGGAAGCCCGGGCCCTGGCGCTGTTGCGCAGTTGGGGCTGCGATGTGATCCAGGGTTACTACATCAGCCGCCCGGTGCCGGCCGCGGAATTCGAGGCCTGGATGGAGCGGCAGAGCCAGCCGGTGCTGGAGGCGTTGTCATGAAGCACGGCTGGCTGCTGGCTGGCCTGCTGCTGGCAACCGCTGCCCAGGCCGACGGCGGCAAGCTGCTGGCCACCGGCGGCGCCAGCAGTCTGGAAGGCGCGGCGGGCGGCGGTATCACGCCCTGGGCGGTGATCGGTGGCTATGGCGAAAGCGGCCAGCCCGGCGCCACGGCCTTTGCCACCCGGGTGTGGACCGGTGACTACCGGCTCGATGCGGCCGGCGTGGCGGTGGCCTACGACAATCGGGTGGAAGTGTCCTATGCCCGCCAGCGCCTGGACATGCCGACCCTGCGCCGCTTGATGAAGCTTGAGGAAGACAGCCTCAGCCAGGACATCGTCGGCGCCAAGGTGCGCCTGGCGGGCGATCTGATTTACGACCGGCTGCCGCAGCTAGCCGTGGGGGTGCAATACAAGCATCAACGGGATTTCGGCATTCCCGCTGCCGTGGGCGCGCGGCGCGACAGCGATGTCGAGGGCTACCTGGGCGCCAGTCGGCTGTTGCTGGGCGGTGCCTTCGGCTACAACCTCTTGCTCAACGTCGGTCTCAGGTACAGCCGCGCCAACGAGATGGGGCTGCTGGGCTTCGGTGGTGACCGCAACGACAGCCGTCAGTGGCTCAAGGAAGGCTCGGCCGCGGTGTTCTTCAATCCGCGCTGGGCGGTAGGCATGGAGTA
Source organism: Pseudomonas sp. SORGH_AS_0199 (assembly GCF_031453735.1). Lineage (NCBI taxonomy): Bacteria > Pseudomonadati > Pseudomonadota > Gammaproteobacteria > Pseudomonadales > Pseudomonadaceae > Pseudomonas > Pseudomonas sp. SORGH_AS_0199. The sequence continues at coordinate 4,405,931 of NZ_JAVJAE010000001.1, read as the reverse complement.
TCGCGAGAAGCCGCAGAATCTGTCCTTCACCCGGGAGAGCGACTGGGTGGATACCTTCGTCGGTTACTTCCCCAACAAGCACCTGTCGCTGGTGCTGGCCTATGCCTGGCTGGGCGAGATCGCCACCCTGGACGATCAGCAGGGTCTCTATCTGTCGCTGCAGGGGAGCTACTGATGCAGGGGAAAACGCTGGTACTGGCGGCGCTGCTGCTGATGCTGGGGTGCACGCCTCAGCCGCCGACGGGTGATCGGCTCTATCAGGAGCTGGGTGGCCAGCCCGGCATCACCCGGATCGTCGAGGGGATGCTGCTCAATGTGGCGCGTGACGGGCGGATCCGGCACTACTTCGCCAACGTCGATATCGCGCGACTGCGCAGTCTGCTCATCCAGAAATTCTGCGTCGATGCGGGCGGTCCCTGCCGCTATGAAGGGGCGAGCATGGCCGAAAGTCATCGCGGTCTGAATCTGCAACCCGCCGACTTCAATGCCCTGGTGGAAGACCTGCAACTGGCCATGCAGCGTGAGGACGTTCCGGAGCGGGCGCAGAATGCCCTGCTGGCACGCCTGGCCCCACAGCGCGGCCAGGTGATACGCCAGTAGTCTGCCGGCCGTCGCCGATGTCGAACCCCAGGCGGTGGAGAGCCTTCCTAGGCAAGACGCCTACGCGAGGGATACGGCTTGAGCAAGACGACTTCGGCGGCCGATCTCGGCCTGACGCTGGAGGTGGACGACGAATCGGCGCTGTTTGGCTGGTTCCTGGCGAGCTACCTGTTCGGCAAACGCATCTCCCAGGGTATCGCCGCCCAGGCCTGGACGGTGCTCTATCGCACCTATGGTCGCGACACGCCGCGCAAGCTGCTCAATCTGAGCTGGCGGCAATTGGTCGGCTATCTCGGCGAAGGGCATTACCGGCGTTATGACGAGAGCACGGCCACGCGTCTGCTGGACGTCTGTCTCCATCTACAGGAGGAGTATGGCGGCAGCTTCGTGAGATTGCGCGACGCCAGTTCGGACCGTGCGGATTTCGAGGCGCGTCTACAGCGGCTGAAAGGGGTCGGGCCCAAGACCTGTGAGATCTTCATGCGCGAAGCAGGGCCGCTATTATTTCCTGACTGAATGCACACCGCCGGCACGGGGCCGGCGATGGTCAGGACGAGCGAGCCGCCGTTACTTGCCCAGGTCGGCCTTGAGCCGGCTGCCGGCGTAGGCCTGGGCGTCCTTGGCCTTCTGCACCACGGCAGCGGTGCCAAAGAACTCGTGGGTAACGCCCGGATAGACCTTGCGCTCCACCTGCACGCCGGCCTGGCGCAGGGCGGTTTCCAGGAAGCCACCGTCATCCCGCAGGGGATCGATCTCGGCATTGACGATGGTTACCGGCGGCAGGCCGGCGAGGTCGGCCCGGGTCAGATCCAGGCGTGGATCCTTGAGGTCGGCGGGCGTACGGGTCACCTGCTCGACAAACCACAGCATCATCGGCCGGTTGAGCGGCTTGGCGTCGTCATACTGTTCATAGGACTGGGTATGGGTGTTGGTCTGGGCCACCGGATAGACCGACAGCACGTGCTTGGGCGCGGTGAGACCAGCCTTGCGCGCCGCCACGGCGGTCGCCACCGCCAGGTTGCCCCCGGCGCTTTCGCCGGCCAGGGCCAGGCGCTGCGGATCGCCATTCAGCGAGGCGGCATGGGTAGTCACCCAGCGATAGGCCGCCAGGGCGTCGTCATGGGCGGCGGGAAACTTGTATTCGGGCGCCTGGCGATAGTCCACCGACACCACGATGGCATTGGCCTGCTTGGCCAGACCGCGGGCGCCAGCGTCGTAGACGTTGCGATCGGCGAACACCCAGCCGCCGCCATGGAAATACAGGATGACCGGGAAGGGACCCTGGCCTTCGGGGGTGTAGATACGGGCCGGCAGCACACCGGCGGCGCCGTCGACGGCGCGGTCGACGCTGGTCACGCCGGGCACCAGGGCTTCGGGCTGGGTGGGACGACCTTCGTCCTGCAGGACGCCCTTGACCGCATCGGCGATGGTAGGCTGCTTGCGGGCCTGCTGGGCGGTGAGTTTTTCCACGGCCTTGGGATCGAAGCTGGCGTACCTGTCGAGCACCTTCTGCATGTCGGCATCGGTACGCGCCATGCTCTTGGCATTGCTGACCGCTTCGGCACCCAGCGAACGTTTTTCCGGATCGCGGGCGCAGCCGGTCAGGGCGAGGCCGGCGCCAACCAGGGCCAGGGCGAGGAGGGTGGGTTTGCTACGCAAGACGGACAGCGGCATGGCGAAGATCCTGTGCGAATTCGAGGGGACTACCCTTAAACCGACATGCTTATCGCGCGAGAGGTTCCAGCGAACCGCCGGCAGGACCCTGGTGATCTTCCTGCTGGGACTGGTGGGTACCCACGCCTTCGCCGAGCCGGCGGCCTACTGGCGCTGGCGCAGCAACACGGATGGCCAGGAGTTCTGTACCCAGACGCCGCCGGGCGCGGGCTGGGTCAGGGTCGCGGGGCCCTTTCGCGATCTGCAGTGTCGCGAGCCGGGCAATCTGCCATTGCGCCGCTGGGCCGTACCGCCGCAACAGCGCTTCTAGTTCGAGGTCTCGGCAGCCTTGAGCAGGGAGGCGCCGAGCTCGCCTTCGTAGCGTTGCCACACCGGGCGCATGGCCTCGCGCCAGCGGGTCCGCTGCTCGGGGGTGAGGGTGATGATCTCGCTGCCGCCCGCGGCGGCGATGCGCGCGCGATCGCGCTGATTTTCCGCCTCGGATTGCTTCTTCACCTCGAAGGTCACCTGGTCGATGATTTCCTCCAGGGTGCTGCGTACGGCGAAGGGCAGGGTGCGCCAGCGATCCGCCTTGACGATCAGCATGTAGTCCAGGGCGCCGTGATTGCTTTCGGTGAAATAGCGCTGCTGCTGATCGAGGCGCTGACTCCAGTAGTTGGACCAGGTGTTCTCGGTGGCATTGACGGTGCCCGTGGTGAGCGCCTGCAGGGTCTGGTTGAAGGGCAGCCTGACCGCCGTGGCGCCGAGGGCCTCGAATTGGCTCTGCAGGACGTCGGAATTCTGGATGCGGAATACCAGCCCCCTGGCATCGCCGGGTTCGCGCAAGGGTTTGCGCGCCGCCAGCTGCTTGAGGCCGTTGGGCCAGTAGGCCAGGCCGATGATGCCGGCCGGCTCCAGACTGTGCAGCAGCTGGCGACCACTGGGGCGGGCCTGGAAGTGATCGAGGGCCGCGCGACTCTCGAACAGGAAGGGCAGGTCGAACAGCTTGAGCTTGGGACTGAGTTCGGTGAGCTTGCTGATCGCCGGCGCCAGGATGTCGACCTTGCCGTCCTGCAGCGCCTGGAGTTCGTTGGCGTCGGTGAAGGCCGTGCCGCTGGGCATCACCTCCAGCTGGACCTGCCCGGCGAGGCGCTGCGCCACCAGTTGCTGGAACAGCTGAGCACCCTTGCCCTTGGGGGTCTCCGGTGCCACCACATGGGAAAACCTCAGAGTAATGACATCAGCGTAGCTGGAGGTCATGGGCAGGGCAGCAGAGAGCAGGGCGCAAAGGCCCAGGATCGACGGTTTCATGGCAGGTCCTGGTGGTTATTCTTGGAATCCTTATAGGCGTACTTTACCAGTGCGACGTCAGGTCGCAGGGCCTGTGGGGAGGCGTTGGCTGCCGTTTGGCGGATGACCGGGAGAATCGGCGTCGCGCTGGCGTTCCAACGTCCACACCCCAAGAGAAGGATGCGTCCATGAATACCGCTCAAACCGTTCGTTTGCCCGATGGCACTACCGTTCCGGCGCTGGGCCAGGGAACCTGGCGCATGGGCGAGAACGCCGACCTGCATCGCCAGGAGGTCAGCGCCCTGCGTCAGGGCCTGGACCTGGGGCTCACCCTGATCGACACCGCCGAGATGTATGGCGAAGGCCGCGCCGAGGAACTGGTTGGCGAAGCCATCGCCGGTCGGCGGGACGAGGTGTTCCTGGTGAGCAAGTTCTATCCGAAGAATGCCACCGAAGCCGGGGTGCCTCTGGCCTGCGAACGCAGCCTGAAGCGCCTGGGCACCGATGTCATCGACCTCTATCTGCTGCACTGGCGCGGCCAGGTGCCGCTGATCGAGACGGTCATGGCGCTGGAGAAGCTGCGCGACGAAGGCAAGATCCGCCACTGGGGCGTGTCCAATCTCGACACCAGCGACATGCTCGAATTGAACGATAATCGCTGCAGCGCCAACCAGGTGCTCTACAACCTGGAACAGCGCGGCATCGAGCATGACCTGCTGCCCTGGAGCCAGCGTCAGCAGATGCCGGTGATGGCCTATTGTCCGCTGGGGCAGGGCGGCGATCTCTTGCGGCACCCCACCTTGGCAACCCTGGCCGAGCGGCATCAGGCCACCCCGGCGCAGATCGCCCTGGCCTGGGTGCTGCGTCAGCCGGGCGTGATCGCCATTCCCAAGGCGGGCGATGCCGGACATCTCGAAGAGAATGCGCGGGCCTTGGATCTGCGCCTGAGCGAAGAAGACTTCGCGCTGCTCGACGGTGCCTTTCCGCCGCCGCAAAGCAAGACGCCGCTGGCGATCATCTAGCCGCCGCGGATCAGCCGGCGCAGGGGAAAGCGAGTGGGGTGGCAGGCTTCGGCCACCCGTCGGGCCACCGGCAGGGGTTCGTCTTCCAGCCAGGCCGCCAGCAGTTCGGCGGCCAGCGGGGTGGTGACCAGGCCACGCGAGCCGTGCGCCAGATTCACATAGAGTCCCGTACGCCAGGGCGCCGCCTGCTCGGGTACCTGGCGGGCGTCGTAGGCTAGCGCCTGATACTGCTGGGCGAAGGCGACTTCATCCGCGACCGGCCCGACCAGGGGCAGATAGTCCGGCGAGGTGCAGCGAAAGGCCACCCGACCGTCCAGTGCCTCGGCCTGGTAGCTGGCGGCCAGCTCGGGCGACAGCTCGGCGAGCAGCTGCAGATTGCTCTGGTGTTCCGCCTGGCTGGGTTCGGTGTCGTCCCGGTCGAAGACGAAGCTGGCGCCCAGGCAATGCCGACTCTCCCGCGCCGGAGCAAGATAGCCTTCGCCGCAGACCACGGTCGCCAGCGCCTGGCTGTCCGGGGTTTCCGGCAGCGCGGACAACTGTCCACGAATCGCCTTGAGCGGCAGCTCAGGCAGCAGCGTCCTGGCCTGGGCGGCGCTGGCCACCACGACCACCGTCGCCACCAGTGACTCACCCTGGGTGCGGGCCTGCCAGCCATGCTCGGTTTGTTGCAGAGCGGTCACCTCGGTATGGGTGACCAGCTCGATGTTCGGATGGGTCAGCCAGTGCGCGCACAGGGCGGGCGGATGCACCCAGCCCCCTTCCGGAAAAAACAGGCCACCCGCTGTCAGAGCGATGCCGGCCCTGTTGCTGGCGGCTTCCCTATCCAGCGGTTGCAGCAGATCGGCGGGGAAGTGCGCCGCCAATTGCGCCTGCCGCTGGGCGTCCTTGTCCGTCAGCGCCAGTTGCAGCACTCCACAGGGTGACCAGGCGGCACCCGGAGGCAGTGCCTGGAGCTCGCGCAGGGTCAGGCCGAAGCCGTCGAGGATCAGCCGACTGAGCGGGGTGTCATGGGCCGACAGCTTGAGATAGAGCACCCCCTGGGGATTGCCGGAGGCTTCCTGGGCGGGCGCCCCGTGGCGCTCGACGACCCGGACCTGCCAGCCGCGGCGCGCGAGACTGGCGGCGGTGGCGCAACCGGCCAGGCCGGTGCCTATGACCAGCGCCGTGCGCGGGCCCCGGGGGCGCGGTGGGCGGGCATACCAGGGTACGGCGGCAGGAGTGACCGGGCGTTCCAGCGCGCCGGCCAGCATTTCCCGCTTGTGGCCGAAGCCGGGCACCTTGGCCATGGCGAAACCGGCCTCGTTGAGGCCACGGCGGACGAAGCCGGCACAGGTGAAGGTCGCCAGGGTGGTGCCGGCGTGGGACAGCCGCGCCAGTTCGGCGAACAGCGCGGGCGTCCACATCTCGGGATTCTTGGCCGGGGCGAAGCCGTCCAGGAACCAGGCGTCGCACCGGGCATCCAGTTCGGGCAGGCGCTCCAGCACATCGCCGACCAGCAGGGTCAGGGTGACGCGCCCGTCGTCCAGGATCAGGCGCTGGAAGCCCGGATGGATGGCCTGGTACTGCCGCTGCAGCGCCGCGCTGTAGGGGGCGAGTTCCGGCCAGAGGGTCAGTGCCTGGGCGAGATCGGCGGCGGTCAGTGGAAAGCGCTCGACGCTGACGAAATGCAGGCGTGCTTCCTTTGGAGCCAAGGCGGCGAAGAGTTGCCAGGCACAGAGGAAGTTGAGGCCGGTGCCGAAGCCCGTCTCGCCTATGGTGAAGACCTCTCCCGCGGCCAGCGCGGTGAAGCGTTCGGACAGGCGATTCTGCTGCAGGAAGACGTAGCGCGTCTCTTCCAGGCCGCTGGCACGGGAAAAGTAGACATCGCCATAGGTGCGGGAGAGCGGTTGCCCGGAGGCGTCCCAGTCGAGCTGGGCGTGCTGGAAGTCGGTCATGAGCGGCGCGGCCTGGCATTCAGGGCGCGCAGTCTAAAGGATCGAGCGCAGGCGGTCAGACGTTGCTGACGGATTGGCGCATCAGGCCCTGAGAGGTTTGCAGCCGTTCGACATAGCGATCGATCTGGTTGAGGGCTTCCTCGCGGCTGAAGAAGGGGCCTTCCAGGGTGCCTTCGCGGGTGGTGAAGAAGAACTGGCCGTTGACCACGCTGACGCGCTCGCTACGGAAATGGGTGGTGGCACCAGGGTCGTCATTGCGTTTGCCGAACATGAGAATCTCCTCCTCGTCTTGCCAACAGACCATGGCGAGCGCTGCGGGTTGCCCCGCTCGGCCGAATTGCGGTCCGTCGATCTTCCTTAGGTGTAGCACCCTAGCGGGCGCTGCGCCCGGGTGGAAAAAGCGCGACGGAATTGTGAGGATGATCACGCGGCACGTGGCGTCGCGACCGGGGGATGGCCCAAGAGGGGTCGGCTTTCGCGTTATAACCACAGCGTGATCCGATCTTTCCCGCCCGCTCTGGTGGGCGGCATAGTGCCGCTATCCCTACCTGCATCAGGAGAACTGCCAATGACCATCCGTCTGGGCGACATCGCCCCCGATTTCGAACAGGATTCCAGCCTGGGTCGCATCCGCTTCCACGAGTGGCTGGGCGACAGCTGGGGCGTACTGTTCTCCCATCCGGCCGACTTCACCCCGGTCTGCACCACCGAACTGGGCCTCACCGCCAAGCTCAAGGACGAATTCGCCAAGCGCGACGTCAAGGTGATCGCCCTCTCGGTGGACGGTCTGGAATCGCACCAGGGCTGGATCAAGGACATCGAGGAAACCCAGGCCACCGCCGTGGGCTTTCCGATCCTGGCCGACGCCGATCGCAGCGTCTCGACCCTCTACGACATGATTCACCCCAACGCCAACGACACCCTCACCGTGCGTTCACTGTTCATCATCGATCCGCAGAAGAAGGTGCGGCTGTCGATCACCTATCCGGCCAGCACCGGGCGCAACTTCGACGAGATCCTGCGGGTGATCGATTCCCTGCAGCTCACCGACAACCACAAGGTGGCGACCCCGGGCAACTGGAAGGATGGCGACGACGTGGTCATCGTGCCGTCGCTCAAGGACGAGGAAGAACTCAAGCGGCGTTTCCCCAAGGGCTACACCGCGGTGAAACCCTATCTGCGCCTGACGCCCCAGCCCAATCGCTGAAATTTCCTGCGACAACCCGACCCCGGCTCAAGCCGGGGTTTTGTTTTTCTGGTTATAACCAAGTGCCGAAAGGGTATTTTTAGGGAATAAACACCCGCTGCTAAGGTCCGCTCATTCCTTTTTCGAGCGGCGCGATACCGCTCTTTTTTCTCCAGGAGACGGCGATGCAGGTGGTGACTTTGGCAGGCAGTCCGGCAGCGCGCTCGCGCTCCAGCGGCGTGCTGGATCTGGCAGCGAACTGGCTGCAGGGGCGCGGCGTGGAACTGTCCCGCTGGCGCATCCAGGACTTTCCCGCCGCCGACCTCATCGGCGCCCGTTTCGACAGCCCGCCAGTGGTGGAACTGATCGCCCAGCTGCAGGCCGCCGATGGCCTGGTGATCGCCACCCCGGTCTACAAGGCCTCCCTGGCCGGCGCCCTCAAGACGCTGCTGGACCTGCTGCCCGAACGCGCCTTGGCACTCAAGGTGGTGCTGCCCCTGGCCACCGCCGGCTCCAGCGGTCATCTCCTGGCCATCGACTACGCGCTGAAGCCGGTGCTCTCGGCGCTCAAGGCCCAGGAAATCCTCAACGGCGTCTTCGCCGACGACAGCCAGGTCAGCTACACCGAGACCGGGGTCGCCCTGACCCCGGCGCTGGAGCAGCGCCTGCACGAATCCCTCGAACAATTTCACGCGGCCTTGGTGCGGCGTCCCCAACCCCTGACCCCCGAGCTGCTGGCCGATCGCATCGGCCAGGCGCGCTGGGGCATCTGACCAGGAGCCTTAGTCATGCAGTTCTCCTTCTCGCGCTCGCTGCTCGCCGTTTCCCTGCTGACCCTGGCCGCCGGCCTGGCCCAGGCGGAAGAGACGGTGCGCATCGGCTACCAGAAGTACGGCACCCTGATCACCCTCAAGGCCCGCGGCACCCTGGAGCAGCGCCTGGCCAAGGACGGCGTCAAGGTGCAATGGACCGAATTCCCCGGTGGCCCGCAGCTGCTGGAAGGCCTCAACGTCGGCAGCATCGACTTTGGCGTGACGGGGGAGACGCCACCGGTGTTCGCCCAGGCCGCCGGCGCCGATCTGGTCTATGTGGCCCACGAGCCGCCGGCGCCCACCAGCGAAGCCATCCTGGTGCCCAAGGATTCGCCGATCCGGTCGCTGGCCGATCTCAAGGGCAAGAAGATCGCCCTGAACAAGGGCTCCAACGTCCATTACCTGCTGGTTCAGGCGCTGGCCAAGGCCGGCATTCCCTACCGCGACATCCAGCCGGTCTATCTGCCGCCCGCCGATGCCCGGGCCGCCTTCGAGCGCGGCGCGGTGGACGCCTGGGTGATCTGGGATCCCTACCAGGCCGCTGCCGAGACGCAACTGCAGGCGCGCACCCTGACCGATGCCACCGGCCTGGCCGACAACCACCAGTTCTATCTGGCTACCCGCAGCTTCGCCAAGGCTCATCCCGAGCAGGTCGGCGCCATCGTCGACGAGGTGCGCTCGGTGGGCGAGTGGGCCAAGGCCCACCCGGACCAGGTCGCCGCCCAGGTGGCGCCGCTGCTGAACCTGCCGCTGGACACCGCCGAGCGGGTGGTCAGGCGCCAGGGCTATGGCGCCCGCTTCATCAGTCCCGAGGTCGCCGCGCAGCAGCAGAAGATCGCCGACGCCTTCACCGCCCTCAAGTTGATTCCCAAGCCGCTGGTCATCCGTGACGTGGTGTGGACCCCGCCCGCCAGTCTGCAGACCGCTGCCGCCAAACCCTGATTTCGCCTGCTGGAGAAAGCCCCATGAGTCTCGATATCTTCTGGTTCCTGCCGACCCACGGCGATGGCCGCTACCTGGGTACCGCCGAAGGCGCCCGCGCCGTCGACCACGGCTACCTGAGCCAGGTCGCCCAGGCTGCCGACCGCCTGGGCTTCGGCGGGGTGCTGATCCCCACCGGCCGCAGTTGCGAGGATTCCTGGCTGGTGGCCGCCTCGCTGATCCCGGTCACCCAGAAACTCAAGTTCCTGGTAGCCCTGCGCCCCGGGATCATCTCGCCCACCGTGGCAGCGCGGCAGGCGGCCACCCTGGATCGCCTCTCCGGCGGCCGGGCGCTGTTCAACCTGGTCACCGGCGGCGATCCGGACGAACTGGCCGGTGACGGCCTGCACCTGTCCCACAGCGAAAGATACGAAGCCTCGGTGGAATTCACCCGCATCTGGCGTCGCGTGCTGGAAGGCGAGACGGTGGACTACGACGGCAAGCACATCCAGGTGAAGGGCGCCAAGCTGCTCTATCCGCCGCTGCAGCAACCGCGCCCGCCGCTGTACTTCGGCGGCTCCTCCGATGCCGCCCAGGACCTCGCCGCCGAGCAGGTGGAGCTCTACCTGACCTGGGGCGAGCCCCTGGACGCGGTGCGCGAGAAGATCGAGGCGGTCAGGGCCAAGGCCGCGGCCCAGGGCCGCACGGTGCGCTTCGGCATCCGCCTGCACGTGATCGTCCGCGAGACCAATGAAGAGGCCTGGCGGGCCGCCGACCGGCTGATCGCCAATCTGGACGACGCCACCATCGAAAAGGCCCAGGCCGCCTTCGCCCGCTTCGATTCCGTCGGCCAGCAGCGCATGGCGGCCCTGCACGGGGGCCGTCGCGACAAGCTGGAGATCGCGCCCAACCTCTGGGCCGGTGTCGGCCTGGTGCGTGGCGGTGCCGGGACCGCGCTGGTCGGCGACGGTCCCACCGTGGCCGCGCGGGTCAAGGAATATGCCGCCCTCGGCATCGACACCTTCATCTTCTCCGGCTATCCGCACCTCGAAGAATCCTATCGGGTGGCCGAACTGCTGTTCCCGCACCTGCCGGTCAAGCGGCCGACCCAGGTCGAAGGCGCCAATTACGTGAGTCCCTTCGGCGAGATGGTGGCCAACGACATCCTGCCGCAGAAAGCGGCGCAGAGCTGAGGGAGGCAGGCATGAACAGCACGATCGAACGTCAACTGCAGCGCCTGGCGCCCTGGGTGGTGCCGGTGGCCCTGATCGTCGCCTGGCAGCTGGCGGTCAGCAGCGGCCTGCTGTCCAGTCGCATCCTGCCGTCGCCGGCGGCGGTGCTGGCAGCGGGCTGGAGTCTGGTCAAGAGCGGCGAGCTCTGGCAACACCTGGCCATCAGCGGCTGGCGCGCCGGCATCGGCTTCGCCATCGGCGGCAGCATCGGCCTGGCGCTGGGCTTCATCACCGGGCTGTCGAAATGGGGCGAGCGCCTGCTCGACAGCACCCTGCAGATGGTGCGCAACGTGCCGCACCTGGCGCTGATCCCGCTGGTGATCCTCTGGTTCGGCATCGACGAGTCGGCCAAGTTGTTCCTGGTGGCCCTCGGGGTGTTCTTTCCCATCTACCTCAACACCTACCACGGCATCCGCAACGTCGATCCGGCGCTGGTGGAGATGGCCCGCAGCTACGGCCTCTCCGGGGCGCGGCTGTTCTGGCACGTGGTGCTGCCGGGCGCCTTGCCGGCCATCCTGGTGGGGGTGCGCTTCGCCCTCGGCCTGATGTGGCTGACGCTGATCGTCGCCGAGACCATTTCCGCCAGCTCCGGCATCGGCTACCTGGCGATGAACGCCCGGGAATTCCTGCAAACCGACATCGTGGTGCTGGCCATCCTGCTCTACGCCATCCTCGGCAAGCTGGCGGATCTCGCCGCCCGCGGCCTGGAACGTGCCTGGCTGCGCTGGCACCCGGCCTATCAGAAGGGAGCCCACGCATGACCAGTCTGCAAGCCGTTCCGCCGCTCTCGCGGGGCATCGCCCTGAAGCTGCAACAGGTGGTGAAGACCTTTGGCGAGCGCACCGTGCTCCACGGGATCGATCTGCAGATCCCGGCTAGCCAGTTCGTTGCCGTGGTGGGCCGCAGTGGCTGCGGCAAGAGCACCCTGCTGCGCCTGGTGGCCGGTCTTGACCGCGCCAGTGGCGGCACCCTGCTGGGGCAGGACGAACCCCTGGCGGAGCACCGCGAGGACACCCGGCTGATGTTCCAGGATGCGCGCCTGCTGCCCTGGAAACGCATCATCGACAACGTCGGCCTGGGCCTCAGGGGCGACTGGAAACCGCGCGCCCTGGAAGCCCTGGCGGCGGTCGGCCTGGCCGATCGCGCCCAGGAGTGGCCCTCGGCACTATCCGGCGGCCAGAAGCAGCGCGTGGCCCTGGCCCGCGCCCTGATCCACCAGCCGCGCCTGCTGCTGCTGGACGAACCGCTGGGCGCCCTGGATGCCCTGACCCGGATCGAGATGCAGCAGCTCATCGAAGGCCTCTGGCAGCGCCACGGCTTCACCGTGCTGCTGGTGACCCATGACGTAGGCGAGGCGGTAGCCCTGGCCGACCGCGTGGTGCTCATCGAAGACGGCCATGTCGGTCTGGATCTCGACGTCAACCTGGCGCGCCCCCGGGCCGCCGGCGATGCCCAACTGGCGCGCCTGGAAGCCGAGGTACTGGCCCGGGTGCTGCAGCAACCGCTCAATCCCGATCTACCCGAAATCGTGCAACCCCTGCCCACGCAACTGCGTTGGGCCTACTGATCGCTCATCCGAGGAGTTCTGCCATGACCATCAAGGCCATCAACGTTCGCAACCAGTTCAAGGGCACCATCAAGGAAATCATCGAAGGCTCGGTTCTTTCCGAGATCGACGTCCAGACCGCCGCCGGCATCGTCACCTCCGTCATCACCACCCGCTCGGTCAAGGAGCTGGAACTGGTGGTGGGCAGCGAGGTGATCGCCTTCGTCAAATCCACCGAGGTGTCCATCGCCAAGCTGTGATGCAGCCCTGGTGGTGAGGAAACCCGCCCTGGTGGCGGGTTTTTTGTTTTGGCCTTGAGATGTTGGGCTCGAGAAGGCAAGCCGCTGCCCGTGGCAGACACACCAGCGCCCCGGCTGAGCCAGGGAAGCGCCTGGGACCGGGGCGTTATGAAAGATTCGGAAGAGCGGGGATCAGGCGACGTGCAGGCCCTGGCTCGACCCCAGCTTCGCCAGGTGGATCAGGCCTTCTTCCCACTGCCGATGCCCGGAGCGGGTGTTGATATGGCCGGCACCCGGGAGGATGTCCAGGTCGCTATCCCAGTCGCGTGCCAGGGCTTCGGCCCGGGCGAGACTGATGGCGTGATCGTTGTCCGAAGTCACTATCCGCGAACGAAAGGGCAGCGGCTCCTGTGGCAAGGGCGCGAAACCCACCAGCTCCGCCGGGCAACCCGGGCGCTCGACGTCGGCCGGCGCCACCAGCAAGGCCGCCAGCACCCGCTGCCGACGGGCCACCGGGGCACTGGCCGCCCAACGCGCGACGGTCACGCAGCCCAGGCTATGGGCGATCAGCACCACCGGCGCATTGGCTTGGGCGATGGCTCTGTCGAGCGCGGCGACCCAGAGCTGCGGATCGGGACGCTGCCAGTCGTCCTGCTCGACGCGATGGGCGTCAGGCAGCAGGCGCTGCCAGTGAGTCTGCCAATGATCAGGGCCGGAACCTTGCCAGCCAGGAAGGATGAGATAGCGGGTCATGGCGGAGCTCCGCGGACGAAAGGGAGAGCCGATAGTGCCGATGGATGATCCGCAGGAGAAAGAATAAAAGGCGCTTTGGTTATGCTCGGAGCTTGAGTCGGGGTTGGCCGCGGTAGACCCGTAGGTTGGGCTCAGACGGCGCCATCGTCGAAGCCCAACAGGGCCAATGTCGAAGTGCTGTTGGGCTTCGCTGGCGCTCAACCCAACCTACCAAGGCCCTTAGGTGGACTATTCGTTCCGTCCCAACCGCTCCACTTCCTGCAACCAGCGCAGCCGCTGTTCCTCGTCCGCCGCTCGCACCGGCGAGTACTCGTGGACCTGCAGCACCTGGATGCCGCAGGCTTCCAGGCCTTCCTGGATGCCCTGGCGATGGGGCGCCTGGTTGCGCAGGCGCTGCCAGGGGGAGGGCGGGGTGTCGGAGGTGACCAGCAACTCGGCGCTGCGGCCGGTCAGCAGGGGCTCGCCGCCCCAAGTCTGGTCGCGCTGGGCGAAGGCGAAGCCCGGTTGCAGCACTCGCTCCAGAAAACCCGCCAGTACCGCCGGCAGGCCGTTCCACCACACCGGGTAGATGAATACCAGGTGCTCGGCCCAGTGGATCTGCCGCTGGGCTTCCAGCAGATCCGGCTCCAGGGTCTGGGAGAGGTCATAGCCTTCGCGCAGCACCGGATCGAACTGGGCGTCGGCCAGCTTCAGCTGACGCACCACCTGACCGCTGGCCTGGGCGCCTAGGACATAGGCGTCGGCCAGCGACTGGCAGAAACTGGTGCGCTTGGGATTGCCCTGGATGACCAGCAGGCGCCGGCCATCGCCCTCCAGCGGCGTGGCGCCGCGAGCCTCAGCCACGGCCACCGGCTTCCAACATGGTTTCCGGACGGACCCACTCGTCGAACTGCGCATTGGTCAGATAGCCGAGCTCCAGCGCGGCGGCGCGCAGGGTCTTGTTCTCGCCGTAGGCCTTCTTGGCGATCTCGGCGGCCTTGTCGTAGCCGATGTGCGGATTGAGCGCCGTCACCAGCATCAGCCCCTGTTCCAGGTGTTCGGCCATCTTGTGCTCGTCCGGCTCCATGCCGGTGACGCAATGGGTGTTGAAGTTGCGACTGCCATCGGCCAGCAGGCGGATGGATTCCAGCACGTTGTGGGCAATCACCGGCTTGTAGACATTGAGCTGCAGATGGCCTTGGCTGGCGGCGAAACCGACGGTGACGTCATTGCCGATCACCTGGCAGGCCAGCATCGACAGCGCCTCGCACTGGGTCGGGTTGACCTTGCCCGGCATGATGGAACTGCCCGGCTCGTTGGCCGGCAGCTTTACCTCGGCGAAGCCCGCGCGCGGACCGGAACCCAGCAGACGCAGGTCGTTGGCTATCTTCATCAGCGCCACGGCCAGGGTCTTGAGACCACCGTGCAGGGCCACCAGCGGCTCATGGCCGGCGAGGGCGGCGAACTTGTTCGGCGCGGTGACGAAGGGCAGGCCGGTGAGTTCGGCGATTTCCTTGGCGATGGCTTCGTCGAAGCCCTTGGGCGCGTTCAGGCCGGTGCCCACTGCGGTGCCGCCCTGGGCCAGTTCCAGGACCGCCGGCAGGGCGTTGCGGATGGCGCGCTCGGCCAGGTCCAGCTGGGCGACGAAGGCCGACAGCTCCTGGCCGAAGGTCACCGGGGTGGCGTCCATCATGTGGGTGCGGCCGGTCTTGACCAGGTTCTGGTAGCGCGCCGATTGCAGCGCTAGGCCGCCGGACAGCTCGGCGATAGCCGGCAGCAGGTCGTTCTGCACCGCCAGAGCGGTGGCGATGTGCATGGCGGTGGGGAAGCAGTCGTTGGAGCTCTGGCCGCGATTGACGTGGTCATTGGGATGGACCGGCTGCTTGCCACCCATGCCATTGCCGGCCAGTTCGTTGCTGCGTCCGGCGATGACCTCGTTGACGTTCATGTTGCTCTGGGTGCCGCTGCCGGTCTGCCAGACCACCAGCGGAAACTGGTCATCGTGGAAGCCGTCGAGGATCTCGCTGCTGGCCTTCTCGATCAAGGTGGCGACGTCTTCCGGCAATTCGCCAAGACGCAGGTTGACCCGCGCGGCCGCCTTCTTCACCGTCGCCAGGGCATGCACCACCGCCAGCGGCATCTGCTGATTGCCAATGGCGAAGTTTTCCAGCGACCTCTGGGTCTGGGCGCCCCAGTAGACGTCGTCGGCTACTTCGATGGGGCCGATGCTATCGGTTTCGGTACGGCTCATGGCGGTCTCCGCTTATAAGGTGTGGGTCCAGCTAACTTGGGCAGCAGGTTAGCGCCAGGGTTCCCAAATGGGAAGTGTTCTCAAATGCGCGACCGTCGTCGATAAGTTCAGGCCAGGTTCAGCCGCTCTGTGGCACACTCGCGGTCCATTTTCAGCCTCCTGAAGGATGCCCATGAAGAAGACCCTCCGTACGCTTGGCGCCGTCGTTGTGCTCGCCAGCGCCAGCAGCTTCGCCCTGGCCGACGCCAAGAGCCACGCGGCCGACGCGGAGCGCTTTCTCAAGCTGGCCAACGCCGACAAGCTGACCACGCCGGTCTACGCCCAGGTCCAGCAGCTCTTCGCCCAGCACTTCGAGCAGGCCAAGTCGCCGGCCAAGAAAGCCGTGCTGGAAAGCTACACCGCCCGCGCCAACCAGGCGCTGGACAGCACCATCGGCTGGGAAAAGATCAAGCCCGAGATGGTCAAGCTGTACACCGACAACTTCACCGAAGACGAGCTGGAGGGCCTGATCAAGTTCTACCAGTCCGATCTGGGCAAGAAGATGATCGCCACCCTGCCGCGCCTGTCGGCGCAGTCCGCCCAGCTGACCCAGGCCAAGCTGGAGCAGGCGGTGCCCAAGGTCAACGGCATCCTCGCCGAGATGGACAAGGAGCTGGGCGTGAAGCCGCCGGCCGGTGCCGAGAACGCACCCCCGCCCGCCAAGCGCTGATTCAGCCTTACCACAAGGCCCGGACCCGTTCCGGGCTTTGTCGTTTCCGGGCGGCGCCCAGGCTCGCTAGAATGACGCTTCTCACAGTCGAGGTATCCCCATGAGCATGCGCGAACGTATCCAGTCCAGCCTGGGCCTGTTGCAACCCGAGCACCTGGAGGTGCTGGACGAAAGCCACATGCACAGCCGCGGCCAGGAGACCCACTACAAGGCGGTGGTGGTCAGCGAACACTTCGCCGGCCTCAACGCGGTGAAGCGCCACCAGAAGGTCTACGGCACCCTGGGCGAACTCATGGGCCAGTTCCATGCCCTGGCGCTGCACACCTATACCCCCGAAGAGTGGGCGGCGCAGGGCCAGGCACCGGATTCGCCCACCTGCCGCGGCGGCAGCACGCACGACCTGGCGGGTTGAGCCCGGCGAGCCCTGTTCAGCGGCAGTCCGTATTGGTTAAAATTTGATCGGCGCCGGCTTACTTGCCGGCGTTTTCGTCTAACCGGTCCGCCCTTTGCGAGGGCGACCCCTGGGAACCCGAAGATGACCGACAAGATTGTCGTGGCGGCCTTATACAAGTTCGTCACCCTGGACGACTACGTCCAATTGCGTGAACCCCTCCTGCAAACCCTGCTGGCGCATGACGTCAGGGGCACCCTGCTGCTGGCCGAGGAAGGCATCAACGGCACCGTCTCCGGCAGCCGCGAAGGTATCGACGCCGTGCTCGCCTGGCTGCGCGCAGATGCGCGCCTGGTGGACATCGACCACAAGGAATCCTACTGCACCGAGCAGCCCTTCTATCGCACCAAGGTCAAGCTGAAGAAGGAGATCGTCACCCTGGGCGTACCCGGCGTCGATCCCAACCGCCGCGTGGGTACCTATGTCGAACCCCGGGACTGGAACGCCCTGGTGGACGATCCCGAGGTGCTGGTGATCGACACCCGCAACGACTACGAGGTGGGCATCGGCAGCTTCAAGGGTGCCATCGATCCCCAGACCAAGAGCTTTCGCGATTTCCCGGCCTATATCCGCGAGCACTTCGATCCGGCCCGGCACAGGAAGGTCGCCATGTTCTGCACCGGCGGCATCCGCTGCGAGAAGGCGTCGAGCTTCATGCTGCAGGAAGGCTTTCCCGAGGTTTTCCACCTCAAGGGCGGCATCCTCAAGTACCTCGAAGAGGTGCCGGCAGCGGAGTCGCGCTGGGAAGGCGAGTGCTTTGTCTTCGACAACCGGGTGACCGTGACCCATGACCTCGCCGAAGGGGTCTACGACCAGTGCCATGCCTGCCGCACGCCGGTCTCGCCGGAAGACATGCAGTCAGCGCATTACAGCCCCGGCATCAGCTGCCCGCACTGCTGGGATTCGCTGTCGGAAAAGACCCGCGCCGGCGCCCGCGAGCGGCAGAAGCAGATCGAGCTGGCGCGCCTGCGCAACGAACCCCATCCCATCGGCCGCGATCCGCGGCTGAACGCCATGCCCAGCCCCGAGGAGGTCTAGGATGCCCGATCGCCTGCTCTATGTGATGGACCCCATGTGCTCCTGGTGCTGGGGCTTCGCGCCGGTGGTCGAGCGCCTGGCCGAGCGGGCGGCCGCCCAGGGCATTCCGCTGCACCTGGTGGTGGGCGGCCTGCGTCGCGAGCGGGTGGCCCAGGGTACCGCCAGCCGGGTGCGCACCCTGGCCTACTGGCAGGCGGTGCAGGAGACCACCGGCCAGCCCTTCGCCCTGGACCAAGGGCCGCCGGAAGGCCTGGTGTACGACACCGAGCCGGCCTGCCGCGCCCTGGTCGCCGCTCGCCAGCTCGACGAAGAGGCGGTCTGGCCACTGGCCAAGCGTATCCAGCGGGCCTTCTATGTCGAAGCCCGCGACGTCACCCAGCCGGCGCTGCTGGTGGAACTGGCCGAAGCCTGTGGCCTGCCGCGCATCGAATTCGCGCCGCTGTTCGACGGCGAGCCGGCACACCAGGCGACCCAGGCCGACTTCGACTGGGCGCTGAATCTGGGTATCGCCGGCTTCCCCACGCTGCTGGCCGAGCGTGATGGTCAGCTGGCGCTGGTCACCAACGGCTACCAGCCGCTGGACGAACTGGAACCGCTGCTGGACGCCTGGCTCAGCCGCGGCGCGCACCTGGCGTGAGTCTGGTCATCGACGAGCGTCTGACGCTGCCCGAGCAGGAAATCCAGCTCACCGCGGTTCGCGCCCAGGGTGCGGGTGGGCAGAACGTCAACAAGGTTTCCAGCGCCGTCCACCTGAGATTCGACATCCAGGCGTCTTCGCTGCCGGAAGCGCTCAAGGAGCGCCTGCTGGCGCTGCGCGACGGGCGCATCAGCCGCGACGGCGTGGTGGTGATCAAGGCCCAGCAATACCGTACCCAGGAGCAGAATCGCGCCGACGCCCTGGAACGCCTGGCCACGCTGATCGCCACGGCCAATGTCCAGGAAAAGCCGCGGCGTCCGACCAAGCCCACCTACGGCTCCAAGCAGCGCCGCCTGGAAGGCAAGTCGCGCCGCAGCGGCCTCAAGGCCAGTCGCGGGCGGGTGGATTTCTAGGCGCATCAGACCGACGCCAAGGTGTCGCTTGCCAGCGTCTTCAGCCACTCGCCAACCGTCAGTAGAGCAGCGTCCGTGCGGCTTCGCGTCGGCATGACCAGGTAATAGCTCCAGTCGCTCTGGACGGACTCGGCCAGTACCTGGAGCAGTTGACCGCTGTCGAGGGCCTCGCGCACGAAGCGCCGATTGACCATGGCCACCCCTTGACCGGCCAGGGCCGCGTCTATGGCCAGGGCGGCCTGGTTCATATGCAAGGCCTGGAGTACGGGCTGCCCATCCAGTACAGCCAACCAGTTAGCCTGACCGTCGTCGAGCAGGGGATAACGGGCCAGCTCCGCCGCATCCAGCGGCAGTTTACCTGCGCCGATCAGCGTAGGGCTGGCCACCACGATCAGCTCGGCAAAGAGGAAGTCTGCCGTCATGCCTCGCTGTACGGGGCGGCGAGTAAGGCGTATTGCCAGATCCACGCCATCCTGGGCGAAGTCCACCAGGACGTCACTGGCCTGCACCCGTAAATCGAGGTCGGGGTGGGCTTGGGCAAAAGCCGGCAATCGTGGAATCAGGCATTTGGCAGCAAACGTAGGCGTCACGCTTACGGTGATCACCCGCCTGCGCGACAGCAGTGTATCGGTGGCTTCACGGAGCAGGGCAAAGGCGCGTTGCACATCCTGGAAGTAGGCGCGACCGCGTTCACTCAGTTGAACGCCTCGGCGCTGACGCAGGAACAGCGGGAAACCCAAGCGCTCCTCTAGCTGGCGTACCTGCTGGGCGACTGCTGCCTGAGTGACGGATAGCTCCAGGGCGGCTGCCTGGAAGCTGCCTCGCCGCCCAGCAGCTTCGAAGGCCTGCAGCGCTTTCAACGGGGGGAGGCGGTGGCTGACCGTCATGATCTTCCTGACCCTGTTTTTTCTATTGGCTGTGCGCAGAGGATAGCGTGCCAGGAATCAGCGGAAATTCGGTAGATAGAGACCTTTATTCCACGACTCGGCGCCGGTTGCCAGGAGGAAATAATGGGTCTTAACGTCATGATGTTCGCGGCGCTTGGCCTATTCTAGGGCTCCAACTTCATCTACATGAAGCTGGCTGCCAGCTTCATCTCACCGGCACAGATGACGCTGCTGCGGGTTTGTTGTGGCTTCGTACCGCTGGTGCTGGTGGCCTGGCGGCGAGGCGCACTCAAAAGAGAGCAGCTGCGTTTGTTGCCGCACTTCTTGGTGATGGCACTGTTCGCCACCGCGTTCTATTACTTCGCCATCGCCAAGGGTACCGAACGGCTGCCTTCTGCCGTCGCTGGAGTGCTGGGCGGCACCATCGCCTTGTTTACCACCCTGACCAGTCTGGTGTTCCTACGCTCGCAGCGCACCAGCGCAGCGATGCTCTGGGGCGTGTTGCTGGGCTTTGTTGGCGTGGTGGTGCTGATCGCGCCTTGGCAGGGCGGAGCGGCCCCGTTGGATAAGCGGGGGGTGTTCTGGATGCTGGGGGCAGCAGCGCTATTCGGCGGCTCCTATGTCTATGTCTGTCGATTCCTTGCACCCCATGGCCTCCCGGCTCTGGCGTTGGTGACCTGGCAAATGGGGCTTGCCCTGGCCTTGCTGCTGCTGGTGACCGATACCTCGGGTATGGGCGAGCTGCTGTTGCACCCGCGGGCACTGGCCGGAGTGACACTCGGGCTGGGGGTATTGGGTACCGGAATGGCCTTTCTGCTCTATTACGCCCTGCTCGAGCGCCTGGGTGCCGTCGCCTCGGCGTCGGCGACCTATCTCACCCCGGCGGTAGCCCTGGTCATCGGCTGGGCTCATGGGGAGGCGGTGGGCCTGCGCGAGCTGTCCGCTGCCGGGGTGATCCTGCTGGGGATCACCCTGATGCAACGAGGGCGGAGCCGTGCCGTCATGCGCTAGCGCACCACGATCAGCGCACTGCCGGCGGCTTCCAGCATGTTGCGGGTGTTGCTGCCCATGAAGAAGTGGCGCAGGCGGGAGTGGCCGAAGGCGCCCATCACCACCAGCTCCAGGCCGTGCTGCTTGCGATAGCGCTCCAGGCCCAGTTCCACGTCGCCGTCGGTGATGGCGGTGGTGACCGTGCGGCCCCGGGCCCTGAGTTCGTCGGCGGCGCGGGCGAGGGCGGCGCGGCGTTCTTCGCGGTCGCGGCCGACGGTCACCAGGTGGCAGGCCAGGTCGTCGAACAGCTGGCAGTTGGCCACCCAGGTCACCGCCTTGCGCGCGCTGTTGCTGTCGTCGTAGGCCAGCAGCACGCCGCTGGGCTTGACGAACAGGTGGCCGGCCACCAGCAGCGGGCGATGCAGGAGGCGGATGGCGCTTTCCAGGTGGCGGCCGATCAGCCGCTTGGGTGGACTGTCCTCGCCCTGACGGCCCAGCACGATGAGGTCGAAATCCTCCTGCAGACTTTCCAGCGAACCTATCAGGTCACCATGCTGGAGCACGGCCCCGGCGCAGCGCGCCTGTTGCTCCTCCACCCGCAGCTGGGCCGCATCGAGCAGCAGCCGACCCTGGTCTTCCGCCAGGGTGCCGCGCTGGGCATCCAGCGCCGCCAGCTCGGTCAGCAGGTGTTCGCGGTTGACCAGCAGGGGCGGCGTGGCCTGGCCCGGCCGCGGATAGCGGCGCTGATCCAGCACGTGCAGCAGGGTGAGCGGGGCATCCAGGGTGGTGCCGGCCCAGGCGGCGAAGTCGCAGACGGCGGCGCTGACGGCCGAGCCGTCGAGGCAGGCGAGGATCTTGGGCATGGCCGCGGGTCTCCAGGAGCAGGACATTGCTGGGAGAGACCCGGGCGCGCCGTTGCGGGTTCAATCGCCGAGGGCGAGGTCGTCCGTCATGCCGCCGCGGCGCAGCAGCTGCTTGCAGCGTTGGGACAGGTGCAGCACCCGCACCCGCTTGCCGGCCTTGGCATAGCGTTCGTGCAGGGTGCGCAGCGCGGCCACGGCGGAGTAGTCGACGAAACTCAGGTGGCGGCAGTCCACCACGACCCTGGCGGGGTCGCCGGCCGGATCGAACTGGTTCAAAAAGGTGGCGGTGGAGGCGAAGAACAGGGTGCCGTGCACCTGGTACCTCTTGCTGCCGTCGGCCTCCAGATGGCTGTCGGCATAGAGCCGGCGGGCGTGCTGCCAGGCGAAGTTGAGCGCGGCCAGGACGATGCCGCAGAGTACCGCGGTGGCGAGGTCGGCGAAGACGGTGATCACGGTGACGGCAATGATCATCAGCATGTCGCTGCGCGGTACCCGGTGCAGCACCCGCAGCGAGGCCCAGGCGAAGGTCTGCTGGGCGACCACGAACATGGTGCCCACCAGCGCTGCCAGCGGAATGCGTTCGATCAGCGGCGAGAGAAACAGCACGAACAGCAGCATCAGCACGCCGGCGACCACCCCCGACAGCCGGCCGCGGCCGCCCGAGCTCAGGTTGATCATGGTCTGGCCGATCATGGCGCAACCGCCCATGCCGCCGAACAGCCCCGAAGCCATGTTGGCCGCGCCCAGGGCCACGCACTCGCGATTGGGCAGGCCGCGGCTCTCGGTGATCTCGTCGGTGAGATTCAGGGTCAGCAGGGTCTCCAGCAGGCCGACCAGGGCCATCAGCACCGCATAGGGCAGGATGATCTGCAGCGTTTCCAGGCTCCAGGGGATGTCGGGCAGCGCCAGGCGCGGCAG
Source organism: Pseudomonas sp. SORGH_AS_0199 (assembly GCF_031453735.1). NCBI lineage: Bacteria > Pseudomonadati > Pseudomonadota > Gammaproteobacteria > Pseudomonadales > Pseudomonadaceae > Pseudomonas > Pseudomonas sp. SORGH_AS_0199. The sequence continues at coordinate 4,383,607 of NZ_JAVJAE010000001.1, read as the reverse complement.
GCCGCCGGCGATATGGGCCATGTCACCCAGGGTACGGGTGGGCAGGTCGAGGAAATGCACCGCCAGCCCCACGCCGAGGATGGCGGCCAGGGCCGGCGGCACGGCGCGGGTCAGCCGCGGCAGCAGCCAGATGATGGCCATGGTCACGGCGGTCAGACCGATCATCAGGTACAGCGGCGTGCCGCTGAGCCAGGTCTCGCCCTGCTTGAAGTGCTCTAGCTGGGCCAGGGCGATGACGATGGCCAGGCCGTTGACGAACCCCAGCATGACCGGGTGCGGCACCATGCGGATCAGCTTGCCCAGGCGCAAGAGGCCGAAGGCGATCATCAGCAGGCCGCCGAGCACCACCGTGGCCAGCAGGTACTGCACGCCGTGCTGCACCACCAGGGCGATGATGACCACCGCCATGGAGCCGGCGGCGCCGGAGACCATGCCGGGGCGGCCACCGAAGAGGGCGGTGAGAGTACAGATGAAGAAGGCCCCATAGAGCCCCATCAGCGGATTGAGATGGGCAACCAGGGCGAAGGCGATGCACTCGGGCACCAGCGCGAAGGACGTGGTGAGACCGGCCAGGATGTCGGCGCGGGGAGAGACACTTTTCATGACGTATCCAGAACGGGCGACAGCACGGCGGGGCGCGATCGCGGAGAGACGACAGGGCAGCAGGACTCGGGTACAGACCGCAGGGGCCGTCACCAGGGGAGGGGTGGCGCTATGGCGGCGTCGGCAGGTGCTTGGACATGGTGAAGGGGTCCGCAGGCATCGCGAGGAAAGTTAGCCAGCTTAGCATGACTTTCCGGAGCTGCCGAGTCGCCAGGATCGCCGGACCGCTCTACTGGCTACCTTTCGCCAGGCCCTGGACTTGCGCACCCGCTCGGTGAGCGGCGGCTGGCCGACGATGATCCGCTGCCAACGGAGGGTACCCGGCCGTGCGGGATCCCAGGCCATTCGTCAGGCCGCGGCGGATCAGGGGACGGAAGGCCGACTTCCATTGATCGGCGACAACAGCTGAGCGCTCGATAAGCCAGGCTGTTGGGTTACTCTCTGTGCAGGGTTCGGCTACGCACCGGACCCAGCCTGAACGAGGATAAGAATCGTGGATATGAACCGTCGGCAATTCTTCAAGGTCGCTGGAGTCGGCCTTGCGGGATCCAGCCTGGCGGCGTTAGGCATGGCTCCCACAGCCGCCTTTGCCGACCAGGTGCGCCATTTCAAACTGGCGCACACCGTGGAAACCCGCAACACCTGTCCCTATTGCTCGGTCGGCTGCGGCCTGATCATGTACAGCATGGGCGACCGGGCCAAGAACGTGGCCCAGAACATCATTCACATCGAGGGCGACGCCGACCATCCGGTCAATCGCGGCACCCTCTGCCCGAAGGGCGCCGGCCTGCTGGATTTCATCCACAGCCCCAATCGCCTCAAGTACCCGGAAGTCCGCAAGCCCGGCAGCAACGAGTGGACCCGCATCAGCTGGGACGAGGCGCTCGGGCGCATCGCTACCCTGATGAAGGAAGACCGCGATGCCAACTTCATCGCCACCAACGACAAGGGCCAGACGGTCAATCGCTGGTTGACCACAGGCTTCCTGGCCGCCTCGGCGTCCTCCAATGAAACCGGTTATCTGACGCACAAGATCGCACGGAGTCTGGGCCTGCTGGCCTTCGACAACCAGGCGCGCGTTTGACACGGCCCGACGGTGGCAGGTCTTGCCCCGACGTTTGGCCGTGGAGCGATGACGAATCATTGGAGCGACATCAAGAACGCCAATCTCGTCCTCATCATGGGCGGCAATGCCGCTGAAGCCCATCCGTGCGGCTTCAAATGGGTCACCGAGGCCAAGGCGCACAACAACGCCCGGCTGATCGTGGTCGATCCGCGTTTCACCCGTTCCGCCTCGGTGGCGGATTACTACGCGCCGATCCGCACCGGCAGCGACATCGCCTTCCTCGGCGGGCTGATCAATTACCTGATCACCCACGACAAGATTCAGCAGGAGTACGTCCGCAACTACACCGACGCCGGCTTCCTGGTGAAGGAAGGCTTCACCTTCGAGGACGGCCTGTACAACGGCTATGACGCCGAGAAGCGCACCTACACCGACAAGGTGAACTGGGGCTACCAGATCGGCGACGACGGCTTCGTCAAGATCGATCCGACCCTGCAGGATCCGCGCTGCGTCTTCCAGCTGATGAAGCAGCACTACAGTCGCTACACCCTGGAAGTGGCCAGCCAGACCTGTGGCACGCCGACCGACGCGATCCAGAAGGTCTGGGCCGAAATCGCCGAGACCTCGGCGCCCGGTCGCGTCATGACCATCCTCTATGCCCTGGGCTGGACCCAGCACTCCATCGGGGCACAGATCATCCGCTGCGGCGCCATGGTTCAGCTGCTGCTGGGCAACATCGGCCTGCCGGGTGGCGGCATGAACGCCCTGCGCGGTCACTCCAACATCCAGGGCCTCACCGACCTGGGCCTGCTGTCGATCCAGCTGCCCGGCTACCTGACCATCGGCGGCGACGGCGAGCAGGACTACAACGCCTTCATCGCCCGCCGCGCCAGCAAACCGCTGCGTCCGGGGCAGATGAGCTACTGGCAGAACTACGGCAAGTTCCACGTCAGCCTGATGAAGGCCTGGTACGGCGACAAGGCCACCAAGGACAACGACTGGTGCTACCACTGGTTGCCCAAGGTCGATGTCACCGGTGCCGGCTACGACGTCCTGCGCTACTTCGACATGATGGGCAAGGGCCAGGTCAACGGCTATGTCTGCCAGGGCTTCAACCCCATCGCCGCCTTCCCCAACAAGGCCAAGGTGATGCGCGGGCTGTCCAAGCTCAAGTGGCTGGTGATCATGGACCCGCTGGCCACCGAGACCTCCGAGTTCTGGCGCAACCACGGCGAGCACAACGATGTGAACACCGCCGAGATCCAGACCGAGGTGTTCCGCCTGCCCACCACCTGCTTCGCCGAGGAAGACGGCTCCCTGGTCAACTCCAGCCGCTGGCTGCAGTGGCACTTCAAGGGCGCCGAGGCACCCGGCGAAGGGCGCAGCGACATCGCCATCATGTCCGAGCTGTTCCTCAAGCTGCGCGAGGCCTATGCGAAGGATGGCGGGGCCTTCCCCGATCCGATCCTGGGGCTGTCCTGGCCCTACGCCAAGCCCGAGGAGCCGGCGCCGGAAGAACTCGCCAAGGAGTTCAACGGCTACGCCGTCACCGATGTGCTGGATGCCAAGGGCGCGGTCTCGGCCAAGGCCGGTCAGCAACTCGCCGGCTTCGGCCAGTTGATGGACGACGGCAGCACCGCCTCGGGTTGTTGGATCTTCTGCGGCGCCTGGACCGAGCAGGGCAACCAGATGGCGCGGCGCGACAACAGCGATCCGTTCCATATGGGGCAGACCCTGGGCTGGGCGTGGTCGTGGCCGAACAACAGACGCATCCTCTACAACCGCGCCTCCTCGGACCTCAACGGTAAGCCCTGGGACCCGAGCAAGAAGCTGGTGTGGTGGAACGACAAGGCGCAGAAGTGGGGCGGCACCGATGTGCCCGACTACAAGATCGACGCCAAGCCGGCCGACGGCATGAGTCCCTTCATCATGAACCCGGAAGGGGTGGCGCGTTTCTTCGCCCTGGACAAGATGGCCGAGGGGCCCTTCCCGGAACACTACGAGCCGTTCGAGACGCCCATCGGTGTCAACCCGCTGCACCCCAACAACCGCAAGGCGCTCAACAGCCCGGCGGCGCGGGTGCTCAAGGACGACTGGGCGGACTTCGGCGATCGCAAGGACTTCCCCTATGCGGCCACCACCTACCGCCTGACCGAGCACTTCCACTACTGGAGCAAGCACTGCCGTCTCAACGCCATCATCCAGCCGGAGCAGTTCGTCGAGATCGGCGAGGTGCTGGCCAAGCAGAAGGGCATCGCCGCGGGTGATCTCGTGCGCGTCACCTCCAAGCGCGGCCACATCGTCTGCAAGGCGGTGGTGACCAAGCGGATCCGTCCGCTGCAGGTCAACGGCGAGACGGTGCACCACGTCGGCATCCCCATCCACTGGGGTTTCTCCGGCGTGGCGCGGATGGGTTACCTGGCCAACACCCTGACCCCCTTCGTGGGTGACGGGAACACCCAGACGCCCGAGTTCAAGTCGTTCCTCGTCAACGTGGAGAAAGCGTGATGGCAAGCCAGGATATCTACGCCCGCTCCGCGACCACCACGGCCTATACGTCGGTGCGCACCCAGGCGGAAGTGGCCAAGCTGATTGATGTGTCCAAGTGCATCGGCTGCAAGGCCTGCCAGGTCGCCTGTTCGGAATGGAACGAGTTGCGCGACGAGGTGGGCCACACCCACGGTACCTACGACAACCCGGCGGACCTCACCGCGGACTCCTGGACGCTGATGCGTTTCACCGAGCACGAGGACGAGGCCGGCAAGCTGGAGTGGCTGATCCGCAAGGACGGCTGCATGCACTGCGCCGAGCCGGGTTGCCTCAAGGCCTGTCCGAGTCCGGGGGCCATCGTCAAGTACGCCAACGGCATCGTCGACTTCAACCAGGACCACTGCATCGGTTGCGGCTACTGCATCGCCGGTTGCCCCTTCGATATCCCGCGGATCTCGAAGAAGGACAACAAGGCCTACAAGTGCTCGCTGTGTTCGGACCGGGTCGGGGTCGGCCTGGAGCCGGCCTGCGTGAAGACCTGCCCGACCGGCGCCATCGTCTTCGGTACCAAGGACGCCATGAAGGAGCACGCCGCCGAGCGCATCGTCGATCTCAAGAGCCGCGGCTACGAGAACGCCGGGCTGTACGACCCGGTTGGGGTAGGGGGCACCCACGTCATGTACGTGCTGCACCATGCCGACCAGCCGCAGCTGTACAACCACCTGCCCAAGGACCCGACCATCAGCCCCACCGTGGGCCTGTGGAAGGGCTTCACCAAACCCCTGGCGCTGTTTGCCATGGGCGCGGCGGTGCTGGCCGGTTTCTTCCACTACGTGCGCGTCGGCCCGAACCGGACCGATGACGACGACGAGGTGGTCGAGGCGCCGCCTCGTCCCGAGGGCGATGCGTCCAGGGGCGAGGTCAAGCAGCTGAGTCCGTCCGTGCAGATCTTCGATCCGCACGACAAGCAGCCCTAGCAGGGGTACGCCCCCGGTTTGGCCGGGGGCGTCCTGGGAGATCGAGATGAAACCTGAAATCCAGCGTTACAACGCCAACGAGCGGACCAACCACTGGATCGTGGCGATCCTGTTCTTCATGGCCGGGCTATCGGGACTGGCGCTGTTCCACCCCGCGCTGTTCCCGCTGTCGAACCTGTTCGGTGGCGGCACCTGGACGCGCATCCTGCATCCCTTCATGGGTGTGGCGATGTTCCTGTTCTTCGCCTTCCTGGTGATCCGCTTCTGGCGGCACAACAAGATCGGTCGTGAAGACGCCCAGTGGCTCAAGCAGATCAACGATGTGCTGAACAACCGCGAGGAAAAGCTGCCGCCGATCGACAAGTACAACCCTGGGCAGAAGATCCTGTTCTGGGTACTGCTGGCCTGCATGCTGGTCCTGCTGGTCAGCGGCGTGGTCATCTGGCGGCAGTACTTCGCCCACCTGTTCCCCATCCCGGTGATCCGCCTGGGCGCCCTGGCCCATGCCGTGGCCGCCTTCGTGCTGGTGCTGTCGATCATCGTGCACATCTATGCCGGGATCTGGATCAAGGGCTCGGTGACCGCGATGATGACCGGCTGGGTGAGCCGGGCCTGGGCCAAGAAGCACCACTCGCTGTGGTACGAGAAGGTCACCCGCGAGAAGAAGTGAGCGGTCTCTATCGTTGGGCTTCGCTACGCTCAACCCAACCTACGGATAGGTGCGCATGATTTCCCCCGCGCACCGATCTGACCCCCTCTCCCTCCGGGAGAGGGTTGGGGTGAGGGGCAGGGTGCCCATCATCCCAACCCGCCCGCTATCCTGAATCCTCCATCTTCCACCGTTTTGCTAAGGAGCCCTGCCATGGCGGGCCAGATCCTCGAGCCCGGCGAAATCGAAGCCGCGGCCGTCAATCCCGATTTCATCCTGCTGCCCGGTGGCGAGCTGTTCGGCTATCGCGCCGACCGCCTGCGCCTGCTGGCCGCCGGCAATGCGCTGAGTGACTACCTGCTGCTGATGGCCGACCTGTGCGAAGCCCAGCAAGGGGTCTTCGACCGTCTCGCCCCCCTGCCGCTGGACGAGGCGCGCAGCGCCCAGAGTCTGCAGCATGGTCTGCCACCCCTGGGTTACGACACCCTGGTTCGCGAGGGGGACTGGTTGCCCGCGCTGGATGCCCTGCTGGAGACCCTCAAGCTTGCGCAGGCGCCGGTACAGGCCGCCCTGGACGAACTGCGCCAGGCCGATGCCGGCCAGCGCAAGGCCTGGGCCATCGCCCTGCTGGCCGGCAGCTACGAGCTGGTGCCCGCTGGCGTGGTGCCCTTTCTTGGCGCTGCCCTGCAGGTGGCCTGGACCCACTGGCTGCAGCGCAGTGACTTCAGCGCCCTGCGCGAACAGGGTAGTCAGACGTCCTGCCCCTGCTGCGGTGCGCCGCCCATGGCCGGCATCATCCATCACCTGGGCAAGGCCAATGGCCTGAGATACCTCACCTGCTCGCTGTGCGCCTGCGAGTGGCACTTCGTGCGGGTCAAGTGCAGCCACTGCGAGACGGGCAAGGGCCTGGGCTACTACTCCCTGAGCACCGACGACGCCAACGCCCAGAAGGCTCCGCTACGCGCCGAGACCTGCGCCCACTGCAAGACCTATCTCAAGCACCTCTATCGCGACCACGACGCCCGCAGCGAACCCCTGTCCGCCGATCTCGCCAGCCTGGCGCTGGACGTGCGCCTGGCGGAAGAAGGCTACGAGCGCCACGCGCCCAATCTGCTGTTCGCCCCGGGCTAGACCGGGCACGGCGACCGCCCGGGGCAGGGTAGTCGCCGCTCCTTCTGTTTCCGCATATGGCGGACTGCCTCGCCCTGGCCAGTGCCGACGCGCGCCCTCGATTCCGCTTCACTAAGCCAGGCCGCGCGAACCTCTGCAAAGCGGTCGCCAACGTTGCTTATCGCGCCAGGAATCGGCTTGCAGCAGCCTGTCACCCCGGGGTCATCTTGCAGAGTCAGTCTATCGAGGCGCACAAAACCTTCTATCACACCGGGTGGCGAAGCCGTCTAGTATGGAGACTGCGCCGCTTCGTCGGTGTGCCCATCTGATGAGGGGATAACAATGACCGCAACGTCCGCTTCGCCCATGGTGGGGCTCTACCCGGAGCCGGCTCGACGCCGGCCTCAACGCCTGTCGAGCCCCTAGGCCGACGCGACCGGAACCACGCCTTCTGCAGGCCGTGCTGCTGTCGCGGCTGACAACCGGATGAACAAGACCCTGAGGTAGCCAAGAAGATGTCGACCGAATCCAAGTGCCCGTTCAATCACGCCGCCGGCGGTGGTACCACCAACAAGGATTGGTGGCCGAACCAGCTCAATCTCAACTTCCTGCACCAGCATTCCTCACTCTCCGATCCCATGGGCGAAGAGTTCGACTACGCCACCGAATTCAAGAGCCTCGACCTGGAAGCGGTAAAGGCCGACCTGCGCGCCGTGATGACCGATTCCCAGGACTGGTGGCCGGCCGACTTCGGCCACTACGGCCCGCTGTTCGTGCGCATGGCCTGGCACAGCGCCGGTACCTATCGCGTCGGTGACGGCCGTGGCGGCGCCGGTCAGGGTCAGCAGCGCTTCGCGCCGCTCAACAGCTGGCCGGACAACGTCAGCCTGGACAAGGCGCGCCGGCTGATCTGGCCGGTCAAGCAGAAGTACGGCCGCAAGATATCCTGGGCCGACCTCATCGTCCTCACCGGCAACGTCGCCCTGGAATCCATGGGCTTCAAGACCTTCGGCTTCTCCGGCGGTCGCCAGGACGTTTGGGAACCGGACGATGCGGTGTTCTGGGGTTCGGAAACCGTCTGGCTGGGTGGCGACGTGCGCTATGGCGCGCACAAGCAGATGGAGCAGCCCGGTGACGGTGTGCTGACCGCCCAGCCCGAGCAGCATCCGGTGGAGCACAGTCGCAACGACAATCCGCAGCGCACCCTGGAAAATCCCCTGGGCGCGGTGCAGATGGGCCTGATCTACGTGAACCCCGAAGGTCCGGACGGCAATCCCGATCCGGTGGCCTCGGCCCATGACATCCGCGAAACCTTTGGCCGCATGGCCATGAACGACGAGGAAACCGTCGCCCTGATTGCCGGCGGCCACGCCTTCGGCAAGACCCACGGCGCAGGCCCGGCGACCAACGTCGGCGCTGAGCCGGAAGCGGCCGACCTGGAACAGCAGGGCTTCGGCTGGCACAACAGCTACGGCACCGGCAAGGGCGCCGACACCATCACCAGCGGCCTCGAAGTGACCTGGACCTCCACGCCCACCCGCTGGAGCAACGAATACTTCGAGAACATGTTCAAGTTCGAGTGGGAGCTGTTCAAGAGTCCGGCCGGTGCCCACCAGTGGCGGCCGAAAGACGGCGCTGGCGCCAATGCCGTGCCCGATGCCCACGATCCCAGCAAGCGTCATCAGCCGACCATGCTGACCTCCGACCTGGCACTGCGCTTCGATCCGGCCTACGAGAAGATCTCCCGCCGCTTCCTGGAAAATCCGGACCAGCTGGCCGACGCCTTCGCCCGTGCCTGGTTCAAGCTGACCCACAGGGACATGGGGCCGCTGGCCCGCTACCTGGGCCCGGAAACCCCCACCGAAGAACTGCTGTGGCAGGACCCGCTGCCCAAGGCCGCAGGCGCGCCCCAGGGCGAGACCGAGGTCAAGGCGCTCAAGGACAAGCTGGCCGCGTCCGGCCTGAGCGTGTCCGAACTGGTCGGCACCGCCTGGGCGGCTGCCTCCACCTTCCGCGGTTCCGACAAGCGCGGCGGGGCCAATGGCGGCCGTCTGCGCCTGGCGCCGCAAAAGGACTGGGAGGTCAACCAGCCGGCGCAACTGGCCAAGGTGCTGGGCGTGCTGGAAGGCATCCAGCGTGACTTCAATAGCCAGGGCAAGCAGGTCTCCATCGCCGACCTGATCGTGCTGGCCGGCAGTGTCGGGGTGGAAAAGGCCGCCCAGGCGGCGGGCCATTCGGTCAGCGTGCCCTTCACCCCGGGTCGCGTGGATGCCTCCCAGGAGCAGACCGATGTCCATTCCTTCGGGCACCTGGAGCCCTGGGCCGATGGCTTCCGCAACTACGTGGGCGGGGAATTCAAGGTCAAGCCGGAATTCCTGCTGGTGGACAAGGCGCACCTGCTGAACCTGAGCGCGCCGGAACTGACGGTATTGCTGGGCGGCCTGCGCGTGCTGGACATCAACGTGGGCGGCGCCAAGCACGGCGTCTTCACCCAGCGGCCGCAGACCCTGACCAACGACTTCTTCGTCAACCTGCTGGACATGGCTACCGAATGGAAGGCCACCGGTCCGGACAAGGCCACCTTCGAAGGTCGTGATCGCAAGACCGGTGCGGTGAAGTGGACCGGCACCCGGGTCGACCTGGTGTTCGGCTCCCATGCCCAGCTGCGGGCGCTGAGCGAGGTCTATGGCAGTGCCGACGCCCAGGAGAAGTTCGTCAAGGACTTCGTCAAGGTCTGGACCAAGGTGATGGAGCTGGATCGTTTCGATCTGCGCTGATCACTGAGCGGTAACTGAAAACGCCTCCTTCGGGAGGCGTTTTTTTTTGGCCTCGCCAGCGCACCGCCGTCCATCGCCGATCAATGGCGGATCGCTGGAAAGGCGCATTTTAGAGCGGTTCCGGCGTCCGGACGCTGCAGTCTTCCAACCCTTAAGCAAACCCTAAGCGCCCCTTAAGGAGCGCGTAACCCGGGAGATACACACTGCGCCAAACACCCAGAGGCTGTCCCCATGGAAGCGCTTGCCGAACTCTCCCTCAGTCTGGTCGAAGGCCCCATCCGCCCCGATCTGTGCCGCGATGAAGTCCTCGCCGATCTGTTCGAGGCCACCGCGGCGCGGGCGCCGGAGCGGCCCGCCCTGCTCGAAGGCGAGCGCAGCCTGAGCTACGGCGAATTGAACGCCTGGGCCGACCGCGCCGCTTCGCGACTGCTGGCGGCTGGTGCCGGGCCTGGCCGCGTGGTCGGCCTCTGGCTGCCGCGCGGTATCGAGCTGCTGGTGATGCAGCTGGCCATCGCCAAGACCGGCGCCGCCTGGCTGCCCTGCGACGCCGAAACCCCGGCCGATCGCGTGGCCCTCTGCCTGGAAGATGCCCAGGCGGTGGGCGTGATCACCGGGGCGCCCTTCGCCGATCTGCTGGCGCGGCCCGGGCTCGGCTGCTGGACCCCCGACGAGCTGAGCGTCGGCCTGGCCCAGGGCGAGACCCTGCGCCGGCGTGGCCAGGTCTCTCCGGACCACCTGGCCTACCTGATCTACACCTCCGGCTCCACCGGCAAGCCCAAGGGCATCGGCATCCGCCAGGACAGCATCTGTCACTTCCTGCGCAGCGAGAATTCGCTGCTCGGCATCGAGGCCGGCGATCGGGTCTACCAGGGTTTCTCGGTGGCCTTCGACATGTCCTTCGAAGAGATCTGGATCAGCTACCTGGTGGGCGCCACCCTCTGGCTGGCGCCGCGGGAGATCACCGCCGACCCCGAGGCCCTGGCCCGCGCCCTGACCGCCAATCGCATCAGCGTGCTGCACGTGGTGCCGACCCTGCTGGCGCTGTTGCCGGAAGACGTCCCCAGCCTGCGCCTGATCAACCTCGGCGGCGAGATGTGCCCCGAGCCCCTGGTGGCGCGCTGGAGTCGGCCGCAGCGGCGGCTGTTCAACACCTATGGCCCGAGTGAGGCCACTGTCTCGGCGAGTCTGGCGCAACTGCAACCGGGCGAGCCGGTGACCATTGGCCGGCCGCTGCCCAACTACAGCCTGCTGGTGGTGCACGCCGATGCCAGCCTGCCGCTGGCGCTGCTGCCACGCGATCAGGTGGGTGAACTCTGCATCACCGGTCCCGGCGTGGCCGATGGCTACCTGGGGCGTCCCGAACTGACCGCCGAGAAATTCCTGCCCAATCCCTGGAGCACCGGCAGCCACGACCGCAAGCTCTATCGCACCGGTGACCTGGCACGGGTCGACAAACACGGCCAGGTGCATTGCCTGGGCCGGGTCGACGACCAGGTGAAGATCCGCGGCTATCGCGTCGAGCTGGGCGAGATCGAAGCCACCCTGGCGCGGCAACCCGGCGTCGGGACCGTGGCCGTGGTGCTGCGCGAAGAAGGCGGCGTGGAGCAGCTGGTGGCCTTCCTGGTCGGCGATGGCGGTCCGCTGCCGCGCAGCGACCTGCTGCGGACCGAGCTGGCCGGCTGCCTGCCGCTGTACATGGTGCCCAGTCGCTTCGAGTGGCTCGGCGAGATGCCGCGGCTGAACTCCGGCAAGATCGACCGCAAGCAACTGCGAGCCCGGCCCCTGGCCATTGCCGTAGTGGCGCCGGTCACTCCGGCCAGTGGCGCCCTGGGTGCGCTGCTGGCGGCCACCGCCGAGCTGTTTCCCGGTCAGCCCCTGCACGCCGAGATGGATTTCTTCGACGACCTGGGCGGGCACTCGCTGTTCGCCGCCCGCCTGGTCTCGCGCCTGCGCCAGGACCCGCGCTATGCCAGCGCCACGGTCAAGGCGGTCTATGCCGGCCGCACCCTGGGCGCCATTGCCGACGCCCTGGAGGCGGATGCCGCCGAGGCGGGCACGGCGACGGCCACCGAGGCCTGGGCGCCGCCCAGCCGCTGGCGACGCTGGCGCTGTGGCCTGGCCCAGGCGGTGGCCCTGCCGCCGCTCCTGACCCTGCGCCTGGGCCGCTGGCTGGCACCCTTCCTGGCCTTCCCGCTGCTGATCCATTCCGGTACCGCGCTGCCCTTGGCCATGCTGACCGCCCTGAGTCTGTTCGTTCTGGCCATCGGCCTGGAATTCGCCGTGGCCCTGCTGGGCAAGCGTCTGACCGGTCGCCTGCAGCCCGGTCGCTATCCGCTGTGGGGCCTGACCTATTATCGCTGGTGGCTGGGTGAGCGCTTCCTCGCCCTGGCGCCGGCCTACCTGCTCAGCGGTTCGCCCCTGGCCCGTGGCTGGCTACGGCTGCTGGGCGCCCAGGTCGGCGCCGAGGCCTTCGTCGGCACCCTGACCCTGCGCGTCCCCGAGTTGCTGACCCTGGGGCAGGGCGCCAGCCTGGGCAACGGCGTCAACTTCGAAAACGCCCGGGTGCTGCGCGGCGAACTGCTGCTCGGCGCCGTGACCCTGGGTCGCGAAGCCCAGGTCGGCTCCTATGCCATCCTCGAAGGCGACACCGCCCTCGGTGACGGTGCGCGCCTGCAGGCCCAATCCGCCCTGCGCAGCGGCCAGCGCATCCCGGCCGGACGCAACTGGGGCGGCGCGCCGGCCCATGACCAGGGCGCCGCCGGTGCCCGCGTCCTGCCGCCGGCTCCGGTATCCCGCGCCCAGCGTGCCGTGCTGAAAGGGCTCTATGCCCTCAGTGGCCTGGTGGTCTCGGTGCTGTTCTTCATGCCGCTGTTTCCCCTGGCGCTGCTGATCGACGAACTGGAAAGCTTTGGTGGACTGCCCTGGTGGCACACCTCTTCGCTGCTGCTCGATGCCCTGCAATACGGCGTACTGGCCCTGCCGCTGGGCATGGTCAGCGTCGCCCTGACCCTGCTTGGCTGCGCCCTGGCACGGCGGTTGATCCTGCCGCGGCTGGAAGAAGGCCAGTGGTCGATCGACAGCCTCTTCTACTGGCGCAAGTGGCTGGCCAACCTGATCCAGGAGTCGGCGCTGCAGAGTCTGCAGGGCCTCTATGCCACCGTTTATTCGGCGCTCTGGTATCGCCTGCTGGGTGCCCGGGTCGGCCGTGATGCCGAGATCTCCACCGCCCAGGGCCCGGTCTCCTCGCTGCTGGAACTGGGCGCCGAGACCTTTATCGCCGATGCCGTGATGCTCGGTGACGAACAGGTGGCCCAGGGCTGGATGACCCTCAGACGCACCTCCATCGCCCGCCGCAGTTTCGTCGGCAACGGCGCCTATGTCGCCGACGGCTGCCACCTCCCCGAAGACGCCCTGATCGGTGTCCTGGGGCGGCTCGACGAAGGCGTGCCCCTGCGCCAGGGCGAAACCTGGCTCGGCTCGCCGGCGGTCCGGCTGCCGGCGCGGGAGACCCTGACCGGCTACCCGGAAAGCCTGACCTTCCGCCCGGCACCCTGGCGCCGGGTGGCGCGTGGCCTGATCGAGGCCCTGCGCATCGTGCTGCCCACCGGCTTCACCGTCGCCGCCGGCTGCGCCATCGCCGAAGCCCTGGTGCCGCTGTGGCAGGCCGGCGCCTGGCTGCAACTGCTCGGCGAGACCCTGCTGGCCGGCAGCGCCTTCGCCCTGGCCAGCTTCCTGGTGGTGCTGGGGCTCAAGTGGCTGGTGGTCGGTCGTTATCGCCCGCGCTCGGCGCCCATGTGGACCTTCTTCGTCTGGCGCAGCGAAGCCATCACCAGCCTCTACGAAACCCTGGCGGTGCCCAATCTGCTCGGCACCCTGCGCGGTACGCCCTGGCTGCCGCTGGCGCTGCGCCTGCTCGGCGCCCGCCTGGGGCGCGGCACCTACCTGGATACCACCGACCTCACCGAATTCGACTGCGTGCGCCTCGGTGACCATGGCGAACTCAATGCATTGGCCGGGCCCCAGACCCACCTGTTCGAAGACCGGGTGATGAAGGTGGGCGAAGTCGAGCTGGGAGCCGGGGTCAACCTGGGGCCGCGCAGCGTGGTGCTCTATGGCGCCCGCGTCGGCGACGACGTGGAACTGGGTCCGCTGTCGCTGGTGATGAAGGGCGAAACCCTGCCGGGTCGCTCGCGCTGGGAGGGCAACCCCGTTCAGCCCCGGCGCTAGGACTGTCACACAACCATAAAGACAGGCCCGGATACTCCGCCCCGTACAACAATGACGGGGCAAGGCGATGACGGCGTGGGTACGACGGATCAGGATTGGACGGACCGGCTGGCTGCTGGCCCTGGCGCTGCTGCTGGCACTGGGGGTGACCCAGGGCCTGCGCAGCAGCCATCTGGATAGTCAATTGCTGTTCTGGCTCGGCCAGCAGTGGCAGAGCGAACCCCGAACCTCCCTGGAGCTCGGTCGCTACCGGGTGGCGGTGGAAGCCAAGCCGGTGGCCGGCGTCAGCGAGAATCTGTCCGACCTCAGCTATGACCCGGAGCGGGATCGCCTCTGGGCGGTGGTCAACAATCCGCCGGAGTTGCTGGCCCTGAGCCGGGACGGCGAGCTGCTGCAACGCCATCGCCTGGAGGGCTTCGACGACGTCGAAGGCGTGACCTATCTGGGAGACGACCGCCTGCTGCTGGCGGAAGAGGGCGCCAACGCCCTGACCCTGGTAGGCATCCCCGAGGGCGACGACGTGCTCCGCCGCAAGGACTATCGCAGCCTGACCCTGGATCTCTTCCCCCGCGCCAACCAGGGCTTCGAGGGGCTGGACTACGATGCCGCCCGCGATCGCCTGTTCGTGGTCAAGGAGCACTCGCCGCGCAAGCTCTATGAAATCCGTGGCCTGCTCAGGAGCTTCGACGGCGACTTCGCCCTGCGCATCATTGATCGCCAGGCCTGGCTGAACCAGGCGCCCAGCACCGGTGACCTGTCCGCGGTCCATGTCGATCGCCGCACCGGCCACCTGCTGCTGCTCAGCGACGAATCGCGGGTGCTGATCGAACTCGACGACCAGGGCCATACCCTGGATACCCGTTCCCTGGTGGCGCCCTTTGGTGGCCTGTCACGGCGGATCCGCCAGCCCGAAGGCGTCACCCTGGATACCGCCGGCAACCTCTATGTGGTCAGCGAGCCTAACCTGTTCTATCGCTACCAGAAGCGCTAAGAGCCTGTTCAAAGTCTGCTGCGCGTCGGCCAAACCGCGTTGAAAATGCCTTCGGAATGCTCATTTACCACTCGTAAACTCCGCTTCCTCAGGCTTTTTCGCCTTGTTTGTCTCTAGTTCGCGAGCCTTTGAATAGGCTCTGATCAGACGCCGCCCAGCCGCTCCAGCACGGCAGGGGTATCCTTGGCGCCCATGGCGCGGGCCACGCTCAGCGCGGTGTTGCCGGCGGCGTCCCGGGCCTTGGGATCGGCGCCCCGGGCGACCAGCAGTTCCACCATCTGCACGTGATTGAACATGGCCGCCATCATCAGTGCGGTCTTGCCGTCGGGCATGGCGCCCTCCACGGCGGCGCCGTGCTCCAGCAGCAGTTCGGCCATCGGCAGGTTGTTCTTGAAGGCCGCGCCGGCCAGGGGCGATTGGCCCATGTCGTTGGCCAGATTCGAATCGGCCCGGTGCTCCAGCAGGACGCGACTGGCCTCCAGGTGGCCGTGGTAGCTGGCCAGCATCAGCAGGCTGTCGCCCTTGTGATTGCGCAGATTGGGCGTCAGCCCCTTCTCCAGCACCAGGGCCAGCACCTCGGCATTGCCGGTGCGCGCGAGGTTGAACACCTCGGTGGCGAATTCCTGGGCTTCTTCATCGGTCATGCGCTGGGGACCGTCTGCGGTCATGGTGCTCTCCTGGACTAAGGCGGGCGGGACCCTCGGGATCCCGGACGATAGGAGGGCAGACCCGAACGGCAGGGGGGAGTTCTCTCGCGGCGGCGAAACAAGGCCGCCGCAAAAGCGTGAGTCGGTTATAAAACGTCGCGAGCGGTTGTCAGACAGGTGTGTGCGGCGCGCAGGAACAGGAGTGTACGAGAGTAGTACATGAGGATTCCGAGCACCGCACGTGCCTGTATGGCGGACGCGCAGTAGTTTTATAAGCGGCTCTCAGCCGAAGGTCGCGTGGGTCTCGGCGAAGGCCTGCAACTCCGCCACGCTGTAGTTGCCGACCATCAGCACCGGGCCATGGGCCGTACCGATCTGCGCGGGCAGGGTGTCGAGAAAACCACCGGTAGGGGTCACTCCGAGGTTGGTGTATTCGGCGGCCGGCAGATGGAATTCGGCGATCAGGCGCGCCGCTTCGGCGATGCCGGCGGCCACGCTGACTGGATGCAGGGCGGCCCCTAGCGGATTGACTTGGCCACCGTTGTCGCCGCTGAACAGGTGGCCGACCTTGGCTGCCGCCTGGGTCAGGTCGTGCTGGTCGGCCTGGGCGCCGATCAGGAACAGCGAACCATAGTGCGGCAGGCTGCCGCCGCCCTCGGCCTGGCTGACGAAGCTGGGCGCGAAGGGCTGCTCGCCGCGGATGTCGGAGCTGTAGTTGGCCACCGGATCGCCGAGGGTGACCACATTGACGAAGTTGCCTCCGTGACCCGCCGCGTGCGCATCGCGGGGAATGCCCGAGGCCTCGAAGCTGATGCCGCCGAGACCGGTCTGCTGGGCGACGTAGGCCGCCGAGATGCCGCCCAGGGAGTGGCCGGTGACGAAGATGTCCTGGGTGCCATAGCCCTGCTTGGCCGCCGCCTCGATCACCTGGTGGGCGAAGTCCAGCGACTGGTGCTGGGCGCTGGAGACCTGCTGGCCGAGGATCTGCAGATCGCTCAGCAGACCACCGGCGGTGGACAGGGGATCGATCAGCAGATTCTCGCCTCTAGTAGTGCCGGCATAGCTGATGAGCACCTGGTTCTCGGCGGTGATCCAGGTGTGGGCCGTCGCGCCATTGAGCGAGTTGTGCAGCGTCAGCTGCTGGCCATCGACCAGGAAGGGCCGCATGCCGTCGGGCGTGCCACCCAGCACGTACTCGCTGATGGCGCCGTTGAGGAATTCGCTGACGGTTGGGGTGCTGGCCGAACTGGTCTGCGCCAGCGGCGTGACCGCGGCGCTCTTCAGCGTGTGCAGGTAGGTGAAGTTGCCGAGGCTGACGATGTCGCTGTTGTCGAGCAGGCCATCGCTGGCCCAGGGGGAGGTTTTCTTGGACATGACGGCACCTTTGTTATTGTCGTGAGGTGGACGCGGTGGCCAGGGCCTTCCACGCCAGGACCACGCTAGGCGCCTGGGAAAAGCCCGCGAAAACCATCCTAGGACGGGCTCTGGCACGCGGCAAACCGGGAACCCGGGGGTCATTTCCGGACGCCCCGGGTCCGGGTTCGGCCACCCCACGCCGGGACGGGCCAGGCCTGCGGCAGCGCGGCGCGCCCTGGTCGACCCGCCGCGAGTTCGGGCTACACTGGGGGTCGAATCGATCAAGAGGCTCCCATGACCGCCATTCGCCTGCCGTCCATCGACCGCCTGCTGCGCCATCCCGCTTCGCGTCCGCTGGAGGAGCGCCACGGTCGCGAGCTGGTCCTTGGCGGCTATCGTTCGCTGCTGGACGATCTGCGCGACGCCCTGAGAGCCGGCACCCTGACCGCCGTGGAGGTGGAGGAGGGCGTGCTGGCCGGTCGCCTGGGCGAGCGCCTGGCGTTGCATAGCCAGCCGCGGGTGCGGCGGGTGTTCAATCTCACCGGCACGGTGCTGCACACCAACCTGGGACGGGCGCTGTTGGCGGAAGAGGCGATCGCCGCGGTGACCGAGGCCGCGCGTCAGCCGATGAATCTGGAATTCGATCTAACCACCGGCAAGCGCGGCGATCGCGACGACCTGGTCGCCGACCTGGTGCGCGAACTCACCGGCGCCGAGGCGGTGACCGTGGTCAACAACAACGCCGCGGCCGTTCTGCTGGCCCTGCATGCCATAGGCGCACGCAAGGAAGGGGTGCTGTCCCGCGGCGAGCTGATCGAGATCGGCGGTGCCTTTCGCATCCCCGACATCATGGCCCGCGCCGGGGTCAAGCTGGTGGAGGTGGGCACCACCAACCGCACCCATGCCCGCGACTACGAAGCCGCCATCGGCCCGCGTACCGCGCTGCTGATGCGGGTGCACACCAGCAACTACAGCGTCCAGGGCTTTACCGCCAGCGTGGCCACGACGGAGCTGGCCGCCATTGCCCGCGCCCATAACGTCCCCCTGCTGGAAGACCTCGGCAGCGGCACCCTGGTTGACCTGACCCGTTGGGGGCTGCCCGCCGAGCCCACGGTGCAACAGGCGCTGCGCGATGGCGCGGACCTGGTGACCTTCAGTGGCGACAAGCTGCTCGGCGGCCCGCAGTGCGGCCTCATCGTCGGTCGCCGTGACCTCATCGAGCGGATCAAGAAGAATCCGCTCAAGCGGGCGTTGCGGGTCGACAAGCTGACCCTGGCCGCCCTGGAAGCGACCCTGGCGCTCTATCGCGATCCGGATCGACTGGCCGAACGGTTGCCCAGCCTGCGCCTGCTATCCCGCCCGGCCGAGGCCATCACCACCCAGGCCGAGCGGCTGCTGCCGGCCTTCGCCGCCGTGCTGGGCGCGACCTATGCGGTCAGCGTGGAGCCGGCGCTGGGCATGATCGGCAGTGGCGCCCAGCCGGTGGCACGGCTGCCCGGGGCGGCGCTGTGCTGTCGTCCCCAGGTCAGCAAGCGCCTGCGTGGGCGCGCCCTGCGGCAGTTGGAAGAGGGCCTGCGCCAGCTACCCATTCCGGTGGTGGGGCGCATCGACGCCGATGCGCTCTGGCTGGATTTGCGCCAGCTCGACGACGAAGCCGCCTTTCTGGCGCAGTTGCCAGCGCTGCTGCTGCCGGAGATTCGCTAAGAGCCTGTTCAAAGGCTCGCGAGCTAGAGCCAAACAAGGCCTCGGCGGCCCCGCGAAAAGACCTGAGGAAGCGGACCGGGCTCGCGAACGAGTTTACGAGTAGTAAATGAGCATTCCGGCCGGGCTGGCGACCCAGGGTCTTTTCAATGCCGTTTGGCCGACGCGCAGCAGCCTTTGAATAGGCTCTAACGAACGACCCAGCGCTGCCGGGCCCAGTTACTCAGCAGATCCACGCCCAGCACCAGCACCAGCATGCCGAGGATCACGGTGGCGGCCTGGGCCTGCTGGAACAGGCTCAGGCTGAAGTACAGCTGCTGCCCCAGGCCGCCGGCGCCGACGAAGCCGAGGATGCTGGCCATGCGGATGTTGTTTTCCCAGCGATAGAGCAGGTAGGCCAGCAACTGTGGCCAGACCGCCGGCAGGGTGCCGTAGAGAAAGGCCGCCAGCGCGCCACCGCCGGCCAGGCGAATGGCCTCGGCGGGCGCCTTGGGGGTGTTTTCCAGGGCGTCGGCGAACAGCCGGCCGAGTACCCCAGCGGTGTGCAGGGCCAGGGCCAGGGTCCCGGCGTTGGGTCCCAGGCCGGCGGCCAGCACCATCAGCGCCGCCCAGACCAGTTCCGGCACGGCGCGCAGGGCATTGAGCAGCAGCCGCGCCAGCGCCAGGGCGCCCAGGCCCAGGCGACCGGCCGCCGGCAGCGCCAGCAGGATGCCGAGCAGCCCGGCGAGCAGGGTGCCCAGGGCCGACATGGCCAGGGTCTCCACCGCGCCGTGGGCCACGGCCAATAGCTGGGTAACCGAGAAGTCCGGCTTGAGAAAATCGGCCAGGAAGCTGCCCATCTGCGCCAGGGCGCGAACGCTCAGCAATTCGCCGAAGGCTGTACCCAGGTAGCTGGCGGACGCCACCAGGGCGGCGCCCATGGCCAGCACCGTCAGAGCGCCGCGGCCGCCGCCCTGACTGCGCTCCACCTGGCGCAGCAGGCGACTGAGCACATCGGCCAGCAGCACCAGCACCAGGAAGGTCAGCAGCAGGCTGGCCACCTCGCCACCGGCGAACATGCGCAGCGACAGGTCCACCTGCTGACCGAGACCGCCGGCACCGACGAAGCCCATCACCACCGAGGCGCGGATGGCGCATTCCCAGCGGTAGACGCTGTAGGAAATCATCTCGCCCGCGGCATTGGGCAGCACGCCATAGACGAAGGCCTGCAGGCGACCGGCGCCCTGCAGCAGCAGAGCCCGCGCCGGGCGGGGATCGACCGATTCGAAGATCTCCGCATAGACCTTGCCCAGCATGCCGCCGTAGGTGATGGCGATGGCCAGCACCCCGGCGGTGGGACCCAGGCCCACGGCGCGGACGAACAGCAGCGCCCAGACGATCTCCGGCACGCTGCGCAGGACGATCAGCACCCCGCGGACCAGTCCGCGGAGCAGGCGCGGCAAGCGGCCTGGACGTCCGCCGCGGGGCAGGGCGGAGATCGACAGCACGCGAGTGGCGAGCAGAGCGGCGGGCAGGGCGATCAGCGCCGCCAGGGCCATGCCCAGGGTGGCGATGGCCAGGGTTTCCAGGGTGGCGCGCCCGAGCACGGCGAGAAAGTCGGCGTCATGGGCGGGTGGCCAGAAGCCGGCGAGAAAGTTGCCCATGGTGCGGGCGTTGTCGCCGGTGAAGAGTCCGAAGAGATCGAATTCCGCCAGGCGCAGCGTCGGCCAGGCCAGCAGCAGGGCCAGCAGGGTGAGCAGCAGACGGGGCCGGGCGGCCGGGTCCTGGCGGGGCGAGGTCAGCATCGCGGCAGGTCGAGCGGCGTCTCGGCCGGGGCCGGTGCGGCGGGCGCCAGTGTGGCGCTCAGCCCCTCGTTGGCATAGAGCGCGGCGAGATCGGCCGGGGTGACGGCGCTCGCGGGTTTGTCCCACAGCAAGCGGCCGGCCCGCAGGCCGAGAATGCGTGGAAAGCGCTGCAACGCCAGCTCCACATTGTGCAGGCTGGTTACCAGGGTGGTGCCCTGGCGCGCCGCAGCGTCGCTCAGCACCTCCAGGGTATGGCCGGCCAGCACCGGGTCCATGGCCGACACGGGTTCGTCGGCGAGCAGCAGCTGCGGCTGCTGATAGAGCGCCCGGGCGATGCCGACGCGCTGCAGCTGGCCACCGGACAGCTGATCGCAGGAGGAATAGAGGCGATCGGCGAGATCCAGCGGCGCCAGGGCGGCGGCGGCGCCGTCACGATCCAGGGGATGCACCAGGCTGACCAGGCTGCGCGCCAGCGACCACTGGCCGAGGCGTCCGGCCAGTACCGCGGTGATCACGCGCTGGCGCGCCGGCAAGGGCGGCGCCTGATGGATGAGGCCGATGCGGGCACGCAACTGGCGCCGCTCCCGGTTGCCCAGGCTCCAGGGCTCCTGGCCGAGCAGCTCCAGCTCACCTGCGACCGGTCGCAGCCCGGTGGCCAGCAGGCGCAACAGGCTGGTCTTGCCCGCCCCGGACGGGCCGATCAGCGCGACCTGCTCACCCTGTTGCAGGCTGAGGTCGAGATCGGCCAGGGCGGGCGAGCCGTCGGCGTGTACCAGCGTCACGCCCCTGAGGGCGAGACTCACTTGAGCAGGCCGGCTGCCAGGGCGGAAGCCTCGATGCTCTTGTAGTTGTCCGGCGAGGTCGGCACGAAGCGGCTGGCCGCCTGCAGGTTGAGGATCGCCTTGTCTGCCGGCTTGGCCGGATCCAGGTCGAGGAAGGCCTGCTTGATCTTGGCCGCCAGTTGCGGATCCAGACTGCCGCGCACCGTCCAGTTGTAGTCGTAGTAGGGCGGGGTGGTGGATATCACTCGGACCTTGCTGGTATCGACCTTGCCGGCGTCGACCAGCTTCTTCCACACCGAGGCGTTGAGCACACCGGCATCGGCCTTGCCCGCGGCGACCCAGGCGACGGTGGCGTCATGGGCGCCGGAATAGGCCACCCGCGAGAAGAACTGCTCGGGGACGATGCCTTCCTGCTGCATGAAGTAGCGTGGCATCAGGCTGCCCGAGGTGGAAGAGACCGAACCGAAGGCGAAGGTCTTGCCCTTGAGGTCCTGCAGGGTCTTCACAGCCGGGTCGGCGGTGATGAATTTGCTGGTGAACTTCTGATCTTCTTCGCGCTGCACCAGGGGGGTCATCGGCGCCTTGCGCTGCGCCTGGACGAAGGTGAAGCCGCCGAACCAGGCCAGGTCCAGGCGATCCGAGGCCATGGCTTCCACCACGCCGGCATAGTCGGACACCGGGACGAATTTCACCGGCATGCCCAGGCGCTGCTCCAGGTATTCACCCAGCGGCTTGAACTTGCGGATCAGCTCGGTGGGCGCCTCGTCGGGAATGGCCGAGACGCGCAATTCGGCGGCGGCGTGGGAGAGCAGGGACGTCAGGGACAGGGCCAGGCCTGCTGCCAGGGCCAGCGAACGCTTGAGCATGGGTTTCTCCGGTTCAATAGCGGAAAAAAAGGGGCTGCAGTATAGGGGGTGGCGCTGTTTTGCGCAGCTGTCACGGGGCCTAAGGCCTGGCAGGATGCTGCCGTCGGGTGACGCAGGGGCTCTAGGCGGTCACTGTGCAGCGGACACGAACAGGCGTCCGAGTCCGCTGCGGTGGTATCAGGGCGGGCCGGCGAGCGCTCAGGTCTCGTCGAAGAAGCGCTCGTTCCAGTCGACCAGGGGTTGCGGCGCATTGAGCTTCTGGCCGTAGATCACTGCGTAGGCCAGCACGTTCTGCACGTATTGCCGCGTCTCATCGAAGGGAATGGTTTCCACCCAGACGTCGAAGGCCAGGTGGCGTGCGCCCGTCAGCCAGCGCTTCACCCGCCCCGGGCCGGCGTTGTAGGCCGCCGAGGCCAATACCCGGTTGCCGTTGAACTGGGCATGGACCATCGACAGATAGGCGGTGCCCAGCTGGATGTTCTTTTCCGGGGTCAGCGCCTGCTGTGGCGAGGCCAGGGGAATGGCGAACTTGCTGGCGGTATGACTGGCGGTGGCCGGCATCAGCTGCATCAGGCCCATGGCGCCCACCCCGGAGCGCGCATCGGCCATGAAGCCGCTTTCCTGGCGGGTGATGGCGAACACCCAGCTGCTGTGCAGACCGCGGGTCTGGGCCTCGCGCACGAAGCTCTCGCGATAGGCGATGGGGAAACGGATGTCCAGGTCGTCCCAGTACTTGGCCAGGCTGATGGTGCGGATTGCCGGGAAATACCATTGCATGTCATAGGCCATGCGCGCCTGGGCCACGAGTTCGTCGCGGTTGAAGTGGCGGCTGACATAGAACCACTCGCGGCGGGCGTTGATCGGTTCGCCGCGGGCGATGAATTCCAGGGCGCGCTGCACGCCAGGGGTATTGCGCACCTTGCGCTTGAGGGCGTCGCTGAGCATCAGCGGCTTGTTGTTGAGCTGATAGGGCGCCTTGCTGCGGTCGGCGGCAAGGAAGCCGTAGTAGTCGCGCTCGCGACTGACCTCGGCGTATTCACGCAGCACCGCCGGACTCTGCGGCTGCATCAGCTCCAGGGTGCGGGCCCGCCAGTATTCCCAGCGATTGGCCTTGGCCAGACTCGGCGGAAAGCGTTCGATCAGGGCGTGGGCATCGCTCCAGCGACCCAGGCGCAGGAGCAGCCGGGCACGCCATTCGCTGACGTCGTCGTCCCGCAGTTCGGGGTCATAGCGCTCCATCAGCGCCAGCGCGCGCGGATCGAAATTCTTCGCCAGGGTCAGGCCGATCTGGCGGGCGATGGCGACCTTTTCATCGCGGGTGAAGGGCATGCGCTGGCTGTAGACGTCGAGCAGGCCCATGGCCTGTTCCGGGTCCTGGCGCGCCAGCTTGCGCAGGCCCAGGCCGACCACGTCGGCAAGGCTCTCGCTGGCCGGGGCGAAGGCCTGGACATTGGCGATCTGCTGCGGCTTCTGGGCCACGTCGATCAGCCGCTGGGCCTGGCCGGACAGCGTCGGCAACTGGGCGGACAGGGTGCGCACCAGGCCGTATTCACCCTTGTCGGCGGCCAGCTTGGCGCGCTCCCAGACCCGCTCCTCGGTGAGCTGGCCGCGCGCTGCCCAGGCCTGGAACAGGCCGTCGCAGGTGGTCGGCTGGGCCTTGCCCACCAGCCAGTATTTCTCCGCCAGCTTGAAGCCCTCGCTGGCATTGCCCTGGGCGATCAGGTACTGGCCGTGCAGACAGTCCAGTTCGGTGAAGTTGAAGTCCGGCGAATAGTATTTCTCGAAGCGATTCCAGTCGCCGCGATCGGCGAGGCTGCGCAGCCAGCGCAGGCGCAGCCAGTTGGACTGCGGCAGATCGCCATGCTCGGCGAGAAAGCCCTCGATCTCGGCATCGCTGGCACCGGGGACGCGCTTGATCAGCTCGTCGTAGGCCAGATAGGGCTCCAGCGGATAGGTCCGCAATTCGCCGCGATTGGCCAGGTAGACGCTGGCATCACCGCGGTCCAGCGCCGCCTTGGCCTGGTCGTAGAGTTGCCGCTGCTGCTCCAGGGGAGCGGCTTGCGAGGTGGTGGAGCCGATCAGGGGAGCGAGGAGCAGGGGCAGGATGACGAACAGGCGACCGCGCATGGGAATTCCGTAAAAGCTGGATGCGGAGGGGGCGGCGCGCCAGGCTCAGGGCAGGCGGCCGACCGTCACGGGGCAGTCTAGCTTACGTGCCGGCGGCAGGTGGCGAAAGCGTCGGCCATGGCCTGCCGTCGGGCGGTCCGGGCGTTTCGCCGGCTCGCACCGACCGGCGCCGGGGTAGGCGTCTCTGCTAGACTGGCTGGCCTTTTTCGCGGAGAAACCCATGGCGCTGCTCAAGTTCACCAACGTATCCCTGGCCTTTGGCGTCACCCCCTTGCTGGACGGGGTGTCCTGGCAGATCGAACGGGGCGAGCGGGTATGCATCATCGGCCGCAACGGCACCGGCAAATCCAGCCTGCTGCGCATCGTCAAGGGCGAGCAACAGGCGGACGACGGCGAGGTCTGGCGCGCCCCGGCGATCAAGATCGGCGAACTGCCGCAGGAATTGCCCCGCGCCGACGACCGCTCGGTGTTCGACGTGGTGGCCGCCGGTCTGGCCGGTGTCGGCGAATTGCTCGCCGAGTACCACCACCTGACCCAGGACACCAGCGGCGAACTGGACATGGAGCGGCTCATGCACGTCCAACAGGAGATCGAGGCCCGCGATGGCTGGCGCCTGCAGCAACTGGTGGACAGCACCCTGAGCCGGCTGCAGCTGCCGGCGGAAAAGACCCTCGCCGAACTCTCCGGCGGCTGGCGGCGGCGCGTGCTGCTGGCCCAGGCACTGGTGGCCGAGCCGGATCTGCTGCTGCTCGACGAACCCACCAACCACTTGGACATCGGCGCCATCGCCTGGCTGGAAGACGCCTTGCGCGGCTATCCCGGCGCCGTGCTGTTCATCACCCACGACCGCGCCTTCCTCCAGGCCCTGGCCACCCGCATCCTCGAACTGGATCGCGGCAACCTGATCGACTGGCAGGGCGACTACGCCAGCTTTCTGGTGCACAAGGAGCAGCAACTGGCGGCGGAAGAGACCGCCAATGCCCTGTTCGACAAGCGCCTGGCCCAGGAAGAGGTGTGGATCCGCCAGGGCATTAAGGCCCGTCGTACCCGCAACGAAGGCCGTGTCCGCGCCCTCAAGGCCATGCGCAACGAGCGCAGCGAGCGCCGTGAGCGCCAGGGCAAGGCCAACCTCCTGCTGGAGACGGCCGACAAGTCCGGCAAGCAGGTCATCCTCGCCGAGCACATGAGCTATGCCCATCCCGGTGGCGAACCCCTGATCCGTGACCTGACCCTGCTGATCCAGCGCGGCGATCGCATCGGTCTGCTCGGTCCCAACGGCTCCGGCAAGACCACCCTGCTCAAGCTGCTGCTGGGCGACCTGCAGCCGACCACCGGCAAGATCCAGTACGGCACCAAGCTGGAGATCGCCTACTTCGACCAGCTGCGCCTGCAACTGGAGCCGGAAAAGACGGTGATCGACAACCTCGCCGAGGGTCGCGAATTCATCACCATCAACGGCCAGGATCGCCATGTGCTGAGCTACCTGGGCGACTTCCTGTTCAGCCCCCAACGGGCCCGTACACCGGTCAAGGCACTGTCCGGTGGCGAGCGCGCGCGCCTGCTGCTGGCGAAGTTGTTCAGCAAGCCAGCCAACCTGCTGGTGCTGGACGAACCGACCAACGACCTCGACGTCGAGACCCTGGAACTGCTCGAAGAAGTGCTGCTGAGTTTCGAGGGCACCGTGCTGATGGTCAGCCACGACCGGGCCTTCCTCGACAACGTGGTGACCAGCACCCTGGTGTTCGAAGGAGAAGGGCGGGTACGGGAATACGTCGGTGGCTACCAGGACTGGTTACGCCAGGGCGGCTCGCCGCGCCTGCTCGGCGTGCAGACCCGCGAGGACGGCAAAGCAGCGCCAGCGGCTGCCAAGACCGAGCCCGCACCCGCGGCGGCCCCGGTCGCTGCTGCAGCCGCACCGGCCAAGCGCAAGCTCAGCTACAAGGAGCAGCGCGAGCTGGACGCCCTGCCAGGCGCCATAGAAACCGCGGAAATCGAGCTGGAAGCCCTGCAGACCGCCATCGCCGATCCCGGCTTCTACCAGCTGCCGGGCGAAGTCACCCAGGCCAAGCTCGCCCGCATGGACGCGCTGCAGGCCGAGCTGGATCGGCTCATCGAGCGCTGGGCCGAACTGGAGTAATCCAGCCCGGCCGCGGGATCAGGCCTTGTCTTTCTTCAAAGCCACCGCCAGGGTATCGCAGGGCGCGCCGTGCAGCAGGTCGTTGGACGTCGAGCCCAGCAGCAGCGCCAGGCCGTGACGACCATGGCTGCCGACCACGATCAGGTCGCAGCCCTGCTCCTTGGCCATGCGGTGGATCTCCTGGCGCGGCTGCCCATAGGCCAGCACGCAATTGCCAGCCAACTCGGCGTACTGGGTGGTGAAGCCATCCAGCCGCTCGCGCGCCTGCTCGATCTGCTGCTGCTGCAGCGACGACAGATCCATGGGCACGTCACCGCCAAAGGCCATGGCCATGGGTTCGACCACGTGCACCAGCGACACCTTGCTGCCACAGCACTGACCCAGGGCCACGGCGCGACGGATCACCGGTTGGCAATCTTCGGTCAGGTCGACGGCAACCAATATGTGTTGGTAGGCCATACACATCTCTCCTTCATGATGGGGCGCCAGACCGTACCGTGGCTGGCGCTCGATTCGCAGGCTTCAGGTGCTGCCCGGACAGAACCGGCTGTCGCTCGGCAACTGTTCAGGCAGACGCTTGCCCACTTGTAGTTTCGACTCCAGGAGTCGGGGATAGCTCCACGGCTATCTTGCACAGAAGCGCGCCAAGCTCAAGCTCTCACCACTCGAACCCCCGACCACGCTTTCCCCGTGCGTCCCAATTGACAAGCGCCCGCTTTTGCCAGAAGGTTGTGCGAACCGTTCAAACGGTTGTATGAATTTTCGCCCCGGCCCGGCCGGTGCCCTCCACAGAACAATATCGGGGCTGGCGATTTTCGGCTTCCACCCGAAGCTGCCGCCCGCCTTGCGACCAGGACTCAAGGGAGACCCGCTGATGATTTTCGAAGGCAAAGCCCTTTCGGTGCGCGACGTGGAGGACGGCATCGCCGAACTTCGCTTCGACCTCCAAGGCGAATCGGTCAACAAGTTCAGCGCCATCACCCTGCGTGAATTTCGCCAGGCCGTGGATGCCCTGAAAGCCCACGCCGGCCTGCGCGGCGTCATCGTCACCAGCGGCAAGGACGTCTTCATCGTCGGCGCCGACATCACCGAATTCGTCGAGATGTTCGGCCGGCCGACCGAAGAGTTGCAGGCCGGCATCGCCGAGATCAACCGCATCTTCAACGACTTCGAAGACCTGCCGGTGCCCACCGTGGCCGCCGTGGGCGGCATCGCCCTGGGTGGCGGTTGCGAGATGACCCTGGCCGCCGACTACCGGGTGCTGAGCACCGCGGCGCGCATCGGCCTGCCGGAAGTCAAGCTGGGCATCTATCCGGGCTGGGGCGGCACCGTCCGCCTGCCACGCCTGATCGGCAGCGACAACGCCATCGAGTGGATCGCTTCCGGCAAGGAAAACGACGCCGCCACCGCTCTCAAGGTCGGCGTGGCCGATGCCGTGGTCGCCCCCGAGCACCTGTTCGATGCCGCCCTGGACCTGGTTCGCCGCGCCGCCGCCGGCGAGCTGGACTACCGTGCCAAGCGCAAGCCCAAGCTGGAAAAGCTGCAGCTCAATGCCATCGAGGCCATGATGGCCTTCGAATCGGCCAAGGGCTTCGTCGCGAGCCAGGCCGGTCCGCACTATCCGGCGCCGCTGGAAGCCATCAAGGCCATCCAGAAGTCCGCCAACTACGGCCGCGACAAGGCTCTGGAAGTGGAAGGCGCCGGTTTTGCCAAGATGGCCCAGACCTCGGTCTCCGCCAGCCTGGTCGGCCTGTTCCTCAATGACCAGGCGCTCAAGCGCAAGGCCAAGGTGCTGGAGAAACAGGCTGCGCCGGTCAGGCTGACCAGCGTGCTGGGCGCCGGCATCATGGGTGGCGGCATCGCCTACCAGTCCGCGCTCAAGGGCACCCCGATCCTGATGAAGGATATTCGCGACGAAGCCCTGGAGCTGGGGCTGAGCGAAGCCAGCAAGCTGTTCAACAAGCGCGTCGAGAAGGGCCGACTGGAGCCGGCGAAGATGGCCGAGGCGCTCAATCGCATCCGGCCGACCCTGTCCTATGGGGATTTCAAGAGTGTCGACCTGGTGGTCGAGGCCGTGGTCGAGAATCCCAAGGTCAAGCAGGCCGTGCTGGCGGAAGTGGAGGGCCAGGTGCGCGAAGACGCCATCCTCACCTCCAATACCTCTACCATCTCCATCAGCCTGCTGGCCCAGGCGCTCAAGCGTCCGGAAAACTTCTGCGGCATGCACTTCTTCAACCCGGTGCACATGATGCCCCTGGTCGAGGTGATCCGCGGCGAGAAAACCAGTGAAAGGGCCATCGCCACCACTGTGGCCTACGCCCGCCAGATGGGCAAGAACCCCATCGTGGTCAACGATTGCCCCGGCTTCCTGGTCAACCGCATCCTCTTTCCGTACTTCGGCGGCTTCGCCGCGCTGCTGGCCCAGGGCGCCGACTTCCAGCGCGTCGATCGGCTGATGGAAAAATTCGGCTGGCCCATGGGTCCGGCCTACCTGATGGACGTGGTCGGCATGGACACCGCCCACCACGCCCGCGACGTCATGGCCGAGGGCTTCCCCGAGCGCATGAAGGAAAGCCGCAAGACCGCGGTGGACGCCCTCTACGAAGCCCAGCGCTTCGGCCAGAAGAACGGCAAGGGCTTCTATGTCTACGAGACCGACAAGAAGGGCAAGCCGAAGAAGGTCGCCGATCCGGCCGTGGCCGAGGTACTGGCACCGGTCACCTACGAACAGCGTGAATTCACCGACGAGCAGATCGTCGAGCGGATGATGGTGCCGCTGTGCCTGGAAGCCGTGCGCTGCCTGGAAGACGGTATCGTCGACAGCGCCGCCGAAGCCGACATGGGGCTGATCTACGGCATCGGCTTCCCGCCCTTCCGGGGCGGTGCGCTGCGCTACATCGACAGCCTGGGCGTGGCCGAATTCGTCGCCATGGCCGACCAGTACGCCGACCTCGGGCCGCTGTACCACCCGACCCCCAAACTCCGCGAAATGGCCGCCGCTGGCCAACGCTTCTTCGGTTGAGCCTGGAGTAAAGAAATGAGTCTGAATCCGAGAGACGTCGTCATCGTCGACTTCGCCCGCACGCCCATGGGCCGTTCCAAGGGCGGCATGCACCGCAACACCCGCGCCGAGACCCTGTCCGCGCGGCTGATCGACGCGGTCCTCGACCGCAATCCCCAGGTCAATCCGGCCGAGGTGGAAGACGTGATCTGGGGCTGCGTCAACCAGACCCTGGAGCAGGGCTGGAACATCGCCCGCATGGCGTCGTTGCTGACCCGCATTCCCCACACCAGCGGCGCCCAGACGGTAAGCCGCCTGTGCGGCTCTTCCATGAGCGCCCTGCACACCGCCGCCCAGGCGATCCAGACCGGCAACGGCGACGTCTTCGTCGTCGGCGGCGTGGAGCACATGGGCCATGTCGGCATGATGCACGGCGTCGACCCGAACCCCCAGCTGTCGCTGCACGCCGCCAAGGCCTCCGGCATGATGGGCCTGACCGCCGAAATGCTGGGCAAGATGCACGGCATCACCCGCGAGGCCCAGGACCAGTTCGGCTACCGCTCGCACCAGCTGGCCTGGAAGGCCACCCAGGAAGGCAAGTTCAAGGACGAGATCATTCCCCTGGAAGGTCATGATGAGAACGGCTTCCTCAAGGTCTTCAGCCAGGACGAGACCATCCGTCCGGAAACCACCCTCGAAGGCCTGGCGGCCCTGAAGCCGGCGTTCAACCCCAAGGGTGGTACCGTGACCGCAGGCACTTCCTCGCAGATCACCGACGGCGCTTCCTGCATGCTGGTCATGTCGGCCCAACGCGCCCAGGACCTGGGCCTGCAGCCGCTGGCCAGGATCCGCTCCATGGCCGTCGCCGGCGTGGATCCGGCGATCATGGGCTACGGTCCGGTCCCGGCTTCCCAGAAGGCTCTCAAACGCGCCGGCCTGACCATCGCCGACATCGATTTCATCGAGCTCAACGAAGCCTTCGCCGCCCAGGCCCTGCCAGTACTGAAGGACCTCAAGGTGCTCGACAAGATGGAGGAAAAGGTCAATCTGCACGGGGGCGCCATCGCCCTGGGTCATCCCTTCGGTTGCTCTGGCGCCAGAATTTCAGGCACGCTGTTAAATGTCATGAAACAGAATGACGGCACCTTCGGCCTGGCCACCATGTGTGTGGGTCTCGGCCAGGGCATCACCACGGTGTTCGAACGCCTGCGCTGATCCGCCGCAGCGTGCGTCATCCGACCGGGGCGCCCCAGGGCTGCCCCGGTTTTCTTTTTTCGAGGTGGAACATGGCATTGCAGACGGGACTCTACCGGCACTACAAGGGTCAGCAGTATCGGGTGCTGGGTCTGGCCCGGCATTCCGAGACCGAAGAAGAGCTGGTCATCTATCAGGCGTTGTATGGTGAATATGGTCTCTGGGCGCGTCCCCTGAGCATGTTTCGCCAGAGCGTCCAGGTGGATGGCGAGCAGGTGCCGCGCTTCGCGCTGATCAGCGTCGAAGCCGCTCCCTTGGGTCTGGATGCCACGCCGCAGCCTTGACCTTGCCGACATCGCCACTATATATAGCGGTGCCGCGTTGGCCGACCGCCCCCGGCGCACCAGACTGAAATCGGTCTGGTCCTCCATCCGCCGTTCCGGCGCTCGCCTTTCGCTCGCTTACCGCCTTCAAGCAGGAATCTGACTCTCCCATGGGTAAATCGCTGGTCATCGTGGAATCCCCGGCCAAGGCCAAGACCATCAACAAGTACCTGGGTAACCAGTACGTGGTGAAGTCGAGCATCGGCCATATCCGCGACCTTCCCACCAGCGGCGCCGGCACCGCCAAGGAGCCCGCCGCCAAGACGCGCAAGACCGCCGCCGAGGCGCCCGCGCTGTCACCCAAGGAAAAGGCCCGGCGCCAGCTCTTCACCCGCATGGGCGTCGACCCCGAACACGGCTGGAAGGCGCACTACGAGATCCTGCCCGGCAAGGAAAAGGTGATCGAGGAACTGCGCCGCCTGGCCAAGGACGCCGACACCGTCTATCTCGCGACCGACTTGGACCGCGAAGGGGAGGCCATCGCCTGGCACCTGCGGGAAGCCATCGGCGGCGACGACTCGCGCTACAAGCGCGTGGTCTTCAACGAAATTACCAAGAAGGCCATCCAGGAGGCCTTCTCCCGGCCCGGCGAACTGGACATCAATCGCGTCAACGCCCAGCAGGCGCGCCGCTTCCTTGACCGCGTGGTCGGCTACATGGTCTCGCCGCTGTTGTGGTCGAAGATCGCCCGCGGCCTGTCCGCCGGTCGGGTGCAGTCCGTCGCGGTCAAGCTGGTGGTGGAGCGTGAGCGCGAGATCCGCGCCTTCGTCCCCGAGGAATACTGGGAAATCCACGCCGACCTGGCCACGCCGAAAAAGGCCCAGGTGCGCTTCGAAGTGGTGCGCGAGAAGGGTGAAGCCTTCAAGCCGCTGAACGAAGCCCAGGCCAGGGCCGCCCTGACCAAGCTGGAGAAGGCTGCCTATCGCATCGCCAAGCGCGAAGACAAGCCGACCAGCAGCCGGCCCTCGGCACCCTTCATCACCTCCACCCTGCAGCAGGCCGCGAGCAATCGCCTGGGCTTCGGGGTGAAGAAGACCATGATGATGGCCCAGCGTCTCTATGAGGCCGGCTACATCACCTACATGCGTACCGACTCGACCAACCTGTCGGGCGATGCCATCGCCATGGCCCGCGGTTACATCGAGAGCGAATTCGGAAAGCAGTACCTGCCGGAAAAAGCCAATGTCTACGGCAGCCGCGAAGGCGCCCAGGAAGCGCACGAGGCCATCCGCCCATCCGACATTAACGTCAAGCCCAACAGCCTGTCGGGCATGGAGCGTGATGCCGAGCGTCTGTACGAACTGATCTGGCGCCAGTTCCTGGCCTGCCAGATGCCCCCAGCCGAATACCTGTCCACCACCGTGACTGCCGCGGCGGGTGACTTCGAGCTGCGTGCCCGTGGCCGCATCCTCAAGTTCGACGGCTATACCCGGGTCCTGCCGCAGCAGAGCAAGCCGGGCGACGATGACGTCCTGCCCGAGATGAAGCAGGGCGAGGACCTCGGCCTGGTCAAGCTCGATCCGAGCCAGCACTTCACCAAGCCGCCGGCCCGCTTCTCCGAAGCCAGCCTGGTCAAGGAGCTGGAGAAGCGCGGCATCGGCCGGCCCTCGACCTATGCCGCCATCATTTCCACCATCCAGGATCGCGGCTACGTGACGGTGCACAATCGCCGTTTCTATGCCGAGAAGATGGGCGACATCGTTACCGACCGGTTGAACGAAAGCTTCGCCAACCTGATGGATTTCAGCTTCACCGCCAACATGGAAGGCAATCTGGACAACGTCGCCCAGGGCGAACGGGACTGGAAGAATCTGCTCGACGAATTCTATGGGGATTTCAAGCAGAAGCTGGAATACGCCGAAGCGGGCGAGAAGGGCATGCGCGCCAATCAGCCGACCCTGACGGACATTCCCTGCCAGCTCTGCGGCCGGCCAATGATGATCCGTACCGCCTCCACTGGCGTCTTCCTGGGCTGCTCCGGTTACGCCCTGCCGCCCAAGGAACGCTGCAAGGCCACCATCAACCTGGTGCCCGGCGACGAGATAGCCGAAGACGACGAGGGCGAATCTGAATCTCTGGTCCTGCGTGGCAAGCATCGCTGCCCCATCTGCAGCACCGCGATGGATGCCTATCTGATCGACGAGCATCGCAAGCTGCACGTCTGCGGCAACAACCCGGATTGCCCGGGCTACGGGATCGAGGAAGGCAGCTATCGCATCAAGGGCTACGAAGGCCCGTCGCTGGAATGCGACAAGTGCGGCAGCGAGATGCAGCTCAAGACCGGCCGCTTCGGCAAGTTCTTCGGCTGTACCAACCCGGCCTGCAAGAACACCCGCAAGCTGCTCAAGAACGGTGAGCCGGCGCCGCCGAAGATGGACGCCGTACCCATGCCGGAGCTGCGTTGCGAAAAGGTCGACGACACCTATGTGTTGCGTGATGGCGCTTCGGGTCTGTTCCTGGCGGCCAGCGGCTTCCCGAAGAATCGCGAAACCCGTGCGCCGTTGGTCAGCGAATTGCTGCCCCATCGCGACGAGATCGATCCCAAGTACCATTATCTGCTCAGTGCTCCGGTGAAGGATGGCGAGGGTCGCCCGGCGGTGATCCGCTTCAGCCGCAAGACCAAGGAGCAGTACGTGCAGACCGAGGTCGAGGGCAAGCCCACCGGCTGGAAGGCCTTCTACGACGGCAAGAAGTGGCAGGTCGAAGAGAAGCGCTAGGGCCTCTGGCTTCGGCGTGAGACAGGCGGTCGGCGTGAGCCGGCCCGAGGAGAAGGGCATGGCCAACGAGCGTTACACCCGCACCAACCAGAAGCTCTATTTCGCCGGTCTGGCGCTGGACAGCTGGCGCTCGGCTCAGGCGGCACCTTCCGCGCAAAGCCAGGGCCGCATCATGGCCGAGCGTGAGGCCTGCCTGTTTCATCTGCATGGCGCCCTGCTGGCGCTCTGTCAGGAAGTGGCGGGTTTCTACCGTCATCCCACCATGGAGGCCACATCGCTCGCCATCCTGCTCTCACCCGAAGCCTTGAACGAAGCGCCCAGCCCGGAAATGGGTGAGCTGGTGGAGCTGGCTGGCAATTCGGAGACCTGGCTGGCACGGCTGATCGCCGAATACCAGCGGCTGCTGCAGCCGCCCCAGGCGCCACGACGGCCCAAGCAGGACCCGACGCTGGCCCTGATCGAGGCGGTCAGCCTGGAACCGGCCGAGCCGGAGCTGGGTCTTGAAGAAGTGGAAGCCTGGCGCGAAAGCCTCAAGCAGACGGCGCTCAGATTCCGCGGTGCCATGACCGAGTGGTAGACCCGTTCCATTGGCAACTCATCCAAGGCCGTCAGGATGCTGGCCTTGCAGACCGTCGAAAAAGGCTCAGGCAAGTCGGCCTCTCAGACCCCACGCTGTTACACTATCCGCTTAGCTGTGGAGATACTGAATGACTACTGCCTACCTGGAAATCGTTGAACTCTCCGATGGTCGCATCGTGTTGCGCCGTGCGGACGACGAGGAAGCCCTCGTTACCCTTGAGTTTTCCAGCGATGCCAAGGATTTCCTGCATGGACAGCAGATAGAGGTGGCCAAGGCCATGTTCAACCTGGGCGTGCAGATGGCGGGTCGCCTGGCGGAAGGCGACAGTCTTCAGCGTGACGATCAACCCCGCGTCCTGCACTGACTCTCCGCCCGATCCGGCATTCCTCGCGGGAATGCCGCCGCTACATCCCTTTCTGCCTGCTGCCTACGCGAATCTGACGTTCAGACTCTGGCTGTTGCCCTGGGCCGCGGCGCGTGCCAGTTGCTGCTTGCCCGCATCGCTCAGGTCGTGCAGCCAACTGATCACCGTATGACTCTGTCCCTTGCGCAACACCTCGCAGGCCAGTTGCAGGGTCTTGGCCGCGCTCGGCGTCTGCAGCAGCAGCACGCGCTCCGGATTCAGATGGGTACTGCGCAGCCATGCGTTGCTGAGCAGCGACGGTGGCGTGACCAGGGTCAGCCAGCGGGCATCGTCCTTGTCGCTCAGCTGGCGCAGGATGGGAGCCAGCAATTGCAAGCATTGCTCCTGGCTACCGTGCAGGGACATCTCGCTGAAAGTGTCCGGCAGTGGGGCGGCCGGCAGCTCTCGTGCCGGCCTGCCAGGCTTGGGCAGAAAGGCAGTCAGCTCCTGCAGCAGGAGCTCGGGTGCCAGATCCAGCTCTTGAACGGACGAGCGCGGTGCATCGAACATCAGGGGAAATTGCATGGCGACCTCCTGGAGGCTACTCGATCAAATCCACTTGAGGTCATGTACCACGGATACATGACGTCACTGTGCTCAGCCTGGTCTTGAACGCTTTCCGGAGCGCGAACAGATATCCCCGATCAAGACTTCGGCGTAAGGCAAAAGGCGTGATTAAAGCTGGCCCGAGGGCCAGCCTTAGACGTTAGCGGCGGATGACGCCAACGCTTAACCCTTCGATGGCGAATTCCTGGGTGGAAAGATCGACTTCGATAGGGGCGAACTCGGGATTCTCTGCCAGCAGAGTGACCTGATTGCCCGAGCGTTTGAATCTCTTCACGGTAACCTCGTCGCCCACCCGGGCCACGACAATCTGGCCGTTGTGCACCTCACGGGTCACGTGGACGGCCAGGAGGTCGCCATCAAGGATGCCGACGTCTCTCATGCTCATGCCCTTGACCTTGAGCAGGTAGTCGGCACGTGGCTGGAAGAAAGCCGGATTGATGGCGCAGTTCTCTTCGACGTTCTGTTCGGCCAGGATGGGCGCGCCCGCAGCAACCCGACCGATAACCGGCAGGCTCTCGTCGGCTTTGCGCGTGGCATCCAGACCCGGAATGCGGATACCCCGAGAGGCGCCCGGCGTCATCTCGATGGCGCCCTTGCGTGCCAGGGCCTTGAGGTGCTCCTCGGCCGCGTTCGGCGATTTGAAACCAAGCTCCTGCGCGATCTCCGCGCGGGTAGGCGGAAAGCCATTGGCTTCGAGGCAACGCTTGATGAAGGCCAGGATCTCGGCTTGTCGCGGTGTCAGTTTCAGCATGATGCACGTCGCGTCGTCTAATGATGCTGTGATTATATACAGTAACTCCGGGTGCTAGGCAAGGCCGCTGCCCCTGGCTTCGGACGACAGGCCGAATTCACTGTAGATAGCGTTCAAATGACGGAATGACGTGCCTTCCAGGGCTTCGCATGGCTGTTCGCAGACGAGCCCGCGATTGACTTCGGTAGCGTTTGAAACATATGTTTCAAACGGAAATTCATCTATCGGGGAAGGTCATGGCGCAGTCGGATACCGTTGAACGCATTCTGGATGCGGCCGAGCAGCTGTTCGCCGAGCGCGGCTTTGCCGAAACCTCGTTGCGACTCATCACCACGCGAGCTGGGGTCAACCTGGCCGCGGTCAACTATCACTTCGGCTCGAAGAAGGCCCTGATCCAGGCGGTGTTCTCGCGATTTCTCGATCCCTTCTGTTTCAACCTGGAGCGGGACCTCGATCAGTGGCAGCCGAAGCATGGCGAGGACGTGAGCCTGGAGGCGCTGTTGAATCTGCTGGTGGATCACTCCCTGGCCATCAAGCCGCGGCATGGCAATGACCTCTCGGTATTCATGCGTCTGCTGGGCCTGGCCTTCAGCCAGAGCCAGGGCCACCTGCGCAAGTACCTGGAACAGACCTACGGCCGCGCCTTCCGCCGCTTCCTGCTGCTGGTGAATCGAGCCGTGCCCGAGATCCCGCCGCTGGAGCTGTTCTGGCGCGCCCACTTCATGCTGGGCGCGGCGGTGTTCAGCATGTCCGGCATCAAGGCGCTGCGGGCGATCGGCGAAAACGATTTCGGCGTCGATACCCATACCGATCAGGTACTGCGACTCATGGTGCCCTTCCTCGCCAGCGGAATGCGCGCCCCCACGGCGATGCACGCGCCGGAGCTGGCTCAGGCGCAGTATCGGCCACGGCGGCCGGTGGTCGCGGAGACGGCCGAGAGCTACTAGGCTGCGAGGCCGGCGGTGCCTGGGGTAAGCTTGCGTCCCTTTCACGGCGCCGTGCGCCGGAGCATTCGGACGAGGTACCCATGCAAGGCTCTCTGATGGTCGATATCGCTGGCACCTGGCTCACCGCCGAGGATCGCCAGCTGCTGCGCCAGCCGGAGGTGGGCGGACTGATCCTGTTCGCCCGCAACATCGAAACCCCGGGGCAGGTACGGGAACTGTGCCGTGCCATTCGCGCGGTGCGGCCGGAGCTGTTGCTGGCCGTGGACCAGGAAGGCGGTCGCGTGCAGCGCCTGCGCCGCGACGTGGTGCGGTTGCCGGCCATGGGGCAGCTGGGCGGGCGCGCGGACAGCGCGGAACTCGCCCGCCTCTGCGGCTGGCTGATGGCGACCGAGATCCTGGCGGTGGGGCTGGACTTCAGTTTCGCCCCGGTGCTGGACGTCGACCATGGGCGCAGCCAGGTCATCGGCGCCCGTTCCTTTGGCAGTGCCGACCAGGTGATCGAGCTGGGCAGTGCCTTCATCGCGGGCATGGGCGACGCCGGTATGGCCGCCACCGGCAAGCACTTCCCCGGCCACGGCTGGGCCGAAGCCGACTCCCACTATGCCATTCCCACCGACGAGCGCGATCTGGACACCCTGTTGCGCACCGATCTGCGCCCGTTCCAGGCTCTCTTGCCGACCTTGGGAGCGGTGATGCCCGCTCACGTCATCTATCCAGCGGTGGATCCCCAGCCGGCCGGCTTTTCCCGCCGTTGGCTGCAGGACATCCTGCGCGGCGAGCTGGATTACCGGGGCGTGATCTTCAGCGACGACCTGTCGATGGCGGGTGCCCACGTCGCGGGCGATGCCGGCCAGCGCGTCGAGGCGGCGCTCACCGCCGGCTGCGACATGGGGCTGGTGTGCAATGACCGCGCAGCGGCCGAGTTGGCCCTGACCCGGGTGCAGCAGCTGGGCGTCTCGCCCGCGCCACGACTGGCCAGCATGAGAGCCCGCCGCCTCGTCGATCTCGATTACCGCCAGCAACCGCAGTGGAGTCTTGCCCTGCGGCGGTTGCGCCAGGCTGAACTCATCTAAAGGACGTTTCCATGACTACCTACGCCATCATCGGCGGCACCGGTCTCACCGCGCTCGCCGGCCTGGAGCTGGACCAGGCCCAGACCTTCGAGACGCCCTGGGGTGCGCCCTCGGCGCCCGTGCAGCGCGGCCACTATGCCGGCCTACCGGTGCTGTTCCTGGCCCGCCATGGCCATCCGCACCGCATTCCGCCGCACCAGGTCAACTACCGCGCCAATCTCTGGGCGCTCAGGGAAGCCGGCGCCGAGGCCATCGTCGCGGTGAATGCCGTGGGTGGCATCCATGCCGCCATGGGCAGTGGCCATCTGTGCGTGCCCCACCAGCTGGTGGACTACACCTGGGGGCGCGGCCATACCTTCTTCGAGGGCGCGGACCTTGCGCATGTCACCCACATCGACTTCAGCTTTCCCTACGACGAGCCCCTGCGCCAGCAGCTGCTGAATGCGCTGCGCAAGCTGCAGCTGCCGCACAGCGACCATGGCGTCTATGCCGCCACCCAGGGGCCACGTCTGGAAACGGCAGGAGAGATCGTCCGGCTGGAACGCGACGGCTGCGACATCGTCGGCATGACCGGGATGCCGGAAGCGGCCCTGGCGCGCGAACTGGGCCTGCCCTATGCCTGCCTGGCGCTGGTAGTGAATCCGGCGGCCGGCAAGGTGCAGCGGGAAATCACCATGGCCGAGATCGAAGCGGTCCTGGCCAGCGGCATCGACGAGGTGCGGCAGGTGCTGGCCGAGGTGCTGACGGGCTGATGGCGACCGAGCCGCTCCCGGGGATACCCGGCGAGCGGCTCTTCGATCAGCTGGCGGCGGGCGTCAGGCGATCGAACAGGGCTTCCAGGACGTTGAAGCGCTCTTCCGCCCGCTCCATCGGTACCTGGAACTTGAACAGGGTCGCGCCCTCCAGCCGATACTTCTTCGGCTGCGCCTGGATCATCTTCACCAGCACCAGTGGATCCACCTGGGTATCGGCGGCGAATTCCAGCCGCCCGCCCTGGGGGCCCGCATCCACCTTGACGATGCCCAGGCCTTCCGCGCGCAGCTTGAGCAGCGTCAGGCGCACCAGATTCTTGGTCGGTTCCGGCAGGAGGCCGAAGCGGTCGATCATCTCCACCTGTAGTTCCTTGAGGGCCTCTTCGTCCGCTGCCGAGGCGATGCGCTTGTAGAGGATCAGCCGCGCATGCACATCGGGCAGGTAGTCTTCCGGGATCAGCGCGGGGACGCGCATGTTGATGTCCGGACCGCCCCCCAGGGGCTTTTCTAGGTTGGGCTGCTCGCCCTTGCGGATGGCCTTGACCGCGCGCTCCAGCATTTCCATGTAGAGGGTGAAGCCGACCGCCTGGATCTGGCCGCTCTGGCCTTCGCCGAGCAACTCTCCGGCGCCACGGATCTCCAGGTCGTGGGTCGCCAGGATGAAGCCGGCCCCCAGGTCCTGGGCGCCGGCGATGGCTTCCAGGCGCTTTTCGGCATCCGGCGTCATGCCCTTGCGTGGCGGCGTGAGCAGGTAGGCGTAGGCCTGGTGGTGACTGCGCCCGACCCGGCCGCGCAGCTGGTGCAGCTGGGCCAGGCCGAACTTGTCGGCGCGCTCGATGATGATGGTGTTGGCATTGGGCACGTCGATGCCGGTCTCGATGATGGTCGAGGCCACCAGCACGTTGAATCTCTTGTGGTAGAAGTCGCTCATCACCTGTTCGAGATCGCGTTCGCGCATCTGCCCGTGGCCGATGCCGACGCGGGCCTCGGGCACCAGCTCGGCCAGTTCGCGGGCGCGCTTCTCGATGGTCTTGACCTCGTTGTGCAGGAAGTACACCTGGCCGCCGCGCAGGAGCTCGCGCAACAGGGCTTCCTTGATCACCGCGTTCTGTTCCTCCATGACGAAGGTGCGCACCGAAAGTCGGCGGGCCGGGGGCGTGGCGATGATGGACAGATCACGCATGCCGGCCACCGCCATGTTCAGGGTGCGCGGAATCGGCGTGGCGGTGAGGGTGAGGATGTCCACCTCGCTGCGCAGCGACTTCAGCTGTTCCTTCTGACGCACCCCGAAGCGGTGCTCCTCGTCGATGATGGCCAGGCCCAGGTCCTTGAACTTCACATCGCCCTGCAACAGCTTGTGGGTGCCGATGATGATGTCGATCTTGCCATCGGCCAGCTCCCGCGCGGCGGCGGCGACTTCCTGGGCCGACTTGAAGCGGCTCATCACCTCGACCCGTACCGGCCAGTCGGCGAAGCGGTCGCGGAAGCTGTTGTAGTGCTGCTGGGCGAGGAGGGTGGTGGGGACCAGCACCGCCACCTGGCGACCGCCGTGCACGGCGATGAAGGCTGCGCGCATGGCCACCTCGGTCTTGCCGAAGCCCACGTCGCCGCAGACCAGGCGGTCCATGGGCGTGCCCGCCAGCATGTCCTTGTGCACCGCCTCGATGGCGGCCTGCTGGTCCGGCGTCTCCTCGAAGGGGAAGCCGGCGGAGAAGGTGGCGTAGTCGACGGCCGGGTCCCTGAAGGCATAGCCCTTGCGCGCGGCGCGGCGGGCATAGATGTCGAGCAGTTCGGCGGCCACGTCGCGCACCTGTTCGGCGGCCTTGCGCTTGGCCTTCTGCCAGGTCTCGGAACCCAGCTTGTGCAGCGGCGCGAGGGCATCGTCGGTGCCTGAATAGCGGGCGATCAGGTGCAGGCTGGCCACCGGCACATAGAGCTTGGCGTCGTCGGCGTATTCGAGCAGGAGGAATTCCTGGGGCTGGTCGTCCAGCTCCAGGGTGATCAGGCCCATGTAGCGGCCAACGCCATGGTCGATGTGCACTACCGGCGCGCCTTCGCGCAACTCGGTGAGATTCTTGATGACGTTCTCGCCGGCATCGCGACCCTTCTCGCGGCGGCGGCGCTGCATGATGCGCTGGCCGAACAGCGGATTTTCCGGAATCAGGGCGACGCCGGCGTCATCCAGCACCAGGCCCTCGTCCAGTGGCGCCAGGGCGATGGCGATGCGCTCGGCGCTGGCCTGGAAGGCCGCCCAGCCCTCGACCTGGCCGGGGCGCAGATTCAGGCGGGCCAGCAACTCCAGCAGCACTTCGCGGCGACCGGCGCTTTCCGCGGTGAACAGCACCCGGCCGGGGAAGTCGGTGATGAAGTGCTCCAGGGCCGCCAGCGGCTGGCTGGCCTTGGCGTCGATGGCCAGGTCCGGCAGGGCGCGGGCGGCGAAGCGCTCACGGCCCACGCCGGATTCCAGGTCGTCCGCGCCAATGACCACCCGCGGCCAGTTCTTCAGGCGGGCGAAGCAGTCTTCAACCGGCAGGAAGACATCGGCCGGCGGCAGCAGCGGCCGCTCCGGATCGACCCGGCGGTCTTCGTAGCGATTGCGGACATCGGTCCAGAATTGCTCGGCGGCCTGCTCGATGCCGGGCAGGGAAAACACCTGGGTGTTGGCCGGCAGATAGTCGAAGAGGGTCGAGGTTTCATCGAAGAACAGCGGCAGGTAGTACTCGATGCCCGCCGGCGTGATGCCGCTGGCCAGGTCCTGGTAGATGGGACAGCGGCGATAGTCCACGTCGAAGCGCTCGCGGAATCGCGCGCGAAAGCCGGTCACGGCTTCTTTATGCAGCGGAAATTCCCGCGCCGGCAGCAGGCGGATGCTGTCGACCTTGTCGATGGATCGCTGCGTTTCCGGATCGAAGGTGCGCAGCGTCTCGATCTCGTCGTCGAACAGGTCGATGCGGTAGGGCAGGTTGCTGCCCATGGGGAAGAGATCGATCAGGGCGCCTCGCACGGCGAACTCGCCATGTTCGTACACCGTATCCACATATCTATAGCCGGCTGCTTCCAGCCGTCCGCGGGTGGCTTCCACGTCCAGCCGCTGGCCGACGTCCAGCACCAGGCTGCTGCCGAGCAGGAAACGGGTGGGTGCCAGGCGGTGTAGGGCGGTCGCCAGAGGGACTACCAAAATACCGTGGGAGAGCTCCGGCAGCCTATAAAGAGTCGCGACGCGCTGGGAGATGATGTCCTGATGCGGCGAGAAGACATCGTAGGGCAGCGTCTCCCAATCGGGAAAATTCAGCACCGGCAACCCGGGGGCGAAGAAGCGCAGTTCCTGCTCCAGGCGATCAGCGGTCTGGCTGTCCTGGGTGATCAGCAGGGTGAAGCGGCGAGTCGCGGCCTTGGCGGCTTCAGCGATGGCGAGGGCTAGCGCGGCGCCGGGCAGATTGCCCCACTGCTGGCGGCCGGCGGTTTCAGGAATTGACGGGGTACGCAAAACTGACACGCGGGCGGAACTCCGGTGGATTTCGGGAGGGTTGGGATTGTAACGACCGGGCTTTCGCGCTGTCAGTGCAGCGACGCGCGTAGATTGCCTGGGAGAGGCAGCGCGGTCATAATGTAGTTCCTTTTTTCAGCTCCTACATAGGGAAGGATTTGTCGTGAGTCAGAAGCCTGAGCAGTGCCTTGAAGAATGGATCGATCGCGAAGCGCTCGCCGAGGCCATGATTCCCCTGATTGGTCAGCTGTACCGTAACAACAATGTTGTGACCTCGATTTACGGTCGCGGTTTGGTCAACCGTTCGGTGATCTCCATTCTCAAGGCCCACCGGTTCGCCCGCCAGATCGACAACGTCGAGCTGTCCGTGCAGGACACCTACCCGCTGGTGAAGGCCCTGAGCGAGCTGGAACTGGGCGCCGCCTCCATCGACCTGGCCCGCCTGAGCCTGAAGTTCAAGGCCGAAGCCGCCGGTCGCGACCTCAAGGACTTCCTGCGCAGCGAGCTGTCCGCCGTGGTCGGCAAGCAGGGCGTCGAGCAGCGCAAGGGCAAGGACGTCGTGCTCTACGGCTTCGGTCGTATCGGCCGGCTGCTGGCGCGCATCCTCATCGAGCACCAGGGTAGCGGCGACGGCCTGCGCCTGCGCGCCATCGTCGTGCGCAAGGGCGCCGACAACGACCTGGTCAAGCGTGCCAGCCTGCTGCGTCGCGATTCCGTGCACGGTTCCTTCGACGGCACCATCACCGTCGACGAAGCCAACAGCACCCTGTGCGCCAACGGCACCCTGATCAAGGTGATCTACTCCAACGATCCCACC
This sequence comes from Pseudomonas sp. SORGH_AS_0199, assembly GCF_031453735.1. Taxonomy (NCBI): domain Bacteria; kingdom Pseudomonadati; phylum Pseudomonadota; class Gammaproteobacteria; order Pseudomonadales; family Pseudomonadaceae; genus Pseudomonas; species Pseudomonas sp. SORGH_AS_0199. The sequence continues at coordinate 4,340,645 of NZ_JAVJAE010000001.1, read as the reverse complement.
ACCGTCGACTACACCGCGTACGGCATCCAGGATGCCATCGTGGTCGACAACACCGGCAGATGGCGCGATGCCGAAGGCCTGGGCCAGCACCTCAAGTGCAAGGGCGTCTCCCGCGTGGTGCTGACCGCACCCGGCAAGGGCAGCTTGAAGAACATCGTGCATGGCATCAACCATGACACCATCACCGCCGAAGACACCATCGTCACCGCGGCCTCCTGCACCACCAACGCCATCGTGCCGATCCTGAAGGCGGTCAACGACAAGTACGGCATCGTCAACGGTCACGTCGAGACCGTGCACTCGTACACCAACGACCAGAACCTGATCGACAACTTCCACAAGGGCGATCGCCGTGGCCGCAGCGCCGCGCTGAACATGGTGATTACCGAGACCGGCGCCGCCAAGGCCGTGGCCAAGGCCCTGCCGGAACTGGCTGGCAAGCTGACCGGCAACGCCATCCGCGTGCCGACGCCCAACGTTTCCATGGCGATCCTCAACCTGAACCTGGAAAACGGCACCAGCAAGGACGAGATCAACGAGTACCTGCGCGAAATGGCGCTGCACTCGCCGCTGCACAAGCAGATCGATTTCGTGAACTCGCCGGAAGTGGTCTCCAGCGACTTCGTCGGCTCCCGTCATGCGGGCGTGGTCGATGCCGGTGCCACCATCGTCAGCGACAACCGTGTCGTCCTCTATGTCTGGTACGACAACGAGTTCGGTTACAGCTGCCAGGTCGTGCGGGTGCTGGAAGAGATGGCGGGGGTTAATCCGCCGGCCTTCCCGGCCTGAGTCTTGCGCGCTAGGCGAGGCTGACTTGCAAGAAAAAACGGGAGCCCAGGCGGCTCCCGTTTTCGTTTTGACCGGGTTTTGCGCCACAATAGCGGCCCGTGACAAGAGGTCGCAGCCCCCTGGGGGCGATCTCGCGTCGGATCCGGCCTCGCATGAGGCGGTCCGGCTCCAGCCGTCGCCTGCGGACGGCTAACCTTCTGAGGAGAAAGCATGGCGGTCTATAGCTACGACGTGGTGGTATTGGGTTCGGGACCGGCCGGTGAGGGCGCGGCGATGAACGCCGCCAAGAATGGCCGCCGCGTGGCGGTGGTGGACAATCGCCAGGTGGTCGGCGGCAACTGCACCCACCTGGGCACCATTCCCTCCAAGGCCCTGCGCCATTCGGTCAAGCAGATCATCCAGTTCAACACCAACGAGATGTTCCGCTCCATCGGCGAGCCGCGCTGGTTCTCCTTTCCCGACGTGCTGCGCAGCGCTGAGCGGGTGATCGCCCGGCAGGTGTCGTCTCGTACCGGCTACTACGCGCGCAACCGGGTCGACCTGTTCTTCGGCACCGCCAGCTTCGCCGACGACAACACCATCGAGATCGTCAACCTGCGCGGTGACCTGGAGCGCCTGGTGGCCAAGCAGGTCGTCATCGCCACCGGTTCGCGTCCCTATCGCCCGGTGGACGTGGACTTCAGCCATCCGCGCATCTACGACAGCGACACTATCCTGTCGCTGACCCATACCCCGCGCCGGCTGATCATCTACGGCGCCGGGGTGATCGGCAGCGAATACGCCTCCATCTTCAGCGGCCTCGGCGTGCTGGTGGACCTGATCGACAACCGCGACCAGCTGCTCAGCTTCCTCGACGACGAAATCTCCGACGCCCTGAGTTATCACCTGCAGAACAACAATGTGCTCATTCGCCACAACGAGGAGTACGAGCGCATCGAAGGCCAGGAAAACGGCGTCGTCCTGCATCTGAAGTCCGGCAAGAAGCTACGCGCCGATGCCCTGCTGTGGTGTAACGGCCGGACCGGCAACACCGACCAGCTGGGCCTGCAGAACGTGGGCATCTCGGTCAACAGCCGGGGCCAGGTCACCGTCGATGAGAACTACCGGACCTCGGTCGCCAACATCTATGCGGCGGGCGACGTCATCGGCTGGCCGAGTCTGGCCAGTGCCGCCTACGACCAGGGGCGTTCGGCGTCGGACAACATCCTGCACGACAACAACGGGCGGGTGGTCAACGACATCCCCACCGGCATCTACACCATTCCCGAGATCAGTTCGCTGGGCAAGACCGAGCGCGAGCTGACCCAGGAAAAGGTGCCCTACGAGGTTGGCAAGGCCTTCTTCAAGAGCATGGCGCGGGCGCAGATCTCCGGCGAACCGGTGGGCATGCTGAAGATCCTTTTCCACCGCGAGACCCTGCAGGTGCTGGGCGTGCACTGCTTCGGCGACCAGGCGTCGGAGATCCTGCACATCGGCCAGGCGATCATGAACCAGGAAGGTGCGGCGAACAGCATCCGCTATTTCGTCAACACCACCTTCAACTACCCGACCATGGCCGAGGCCTACCGGGTGGCGGCCTTCGATGGGTTGAATCGGCTGTTCTGAGTCGGCCTAGGTTGGGCGGACGGAGGCAAATGTCCGCTCGGCTAGCCCCCTCTCCCCTCGGGAGAGGGCTGGGGTGAGGGTACCCCCGTAGCAGCCTCCAGTGGAAAAGGCTGCGCCGTTTTCCACGCTACGGTTCTGCGTCGGCTTATATCGCGGCCACGGCGGTCTGCCGATGCGGCCGCTCCTACGGTAACGTTCGTGCCTGTAGGAGCGGCCCATGGCCGCGATGGCCAGATTTGGCTTTCGTAGGTTGGGTTGAGCGCAGCGAAGCCCAACACGTCCCGGGCTTCGACCTGCGCCAGCGCCTACCCCAACGTCCGTCGCGCCAGGCTCGGGAAGTCGGTGATCAGGCTGTCCGCGCCGAAGTCGGCCAGGCGGCGCATCAGGCTGGCGTCGTTCACCGTCCAGACCGAGACATGCAAGCCCTGGCGCTGGGCCTTGAGCAGCCGCTCCGGGGTGCACAGCGTCCAGTTCAGCGCCAGCAGGTGGCAGTCGTAGTGAGCGGCCACCTTGAGCGGATCCAGCCAGGCGTACTCTGCCACCAGCCCACGCGCCAGATGCGGCGTATCGCGCTGCAGGGCGCGCAGGACCTCGCGCGAGGCGCTGGTCACGGTGATCCTGTCCTGCAGGCCGAATTCCTCGACCAGCTGGGCGATGGCCCTGACGGTCTGCGCCGCCCGCACCCGCGAGGCGCTCTTCACCTCCAGCTGCCAGTGGTCGAAGGCGCACTTCTCGAACAATTCGCGCAGGGTCGGAATTGGGCAGGGGCGTGGCCAGACCGGGCCGCCCTGGCGGGCATCCAGGGCGACCAGATCGGCGACGGCCTTTTCGCTGACCTTGCCGCCTCGCCCGGTGGTACGTTTCAGGGTCGGGTCATGAATCACCACCAGCTCGCCGTCCCGGGAGAGGTGCAGATCCAGTTCGCAGCGCCGGACGCCCAGCTCCAGGCACAGCTCGAAACCGGCCAGGGTATTTTCCGGGGCTTCGCCGCGGGCACCGCGGTGTCCGTAAATGAGGGTCATGGGGGCTCCTAGGGTGACGGGACCGGGCGCCGCGGTTCACGGACCGCGTCCAGCACCCGATCGTTTTCGAAATAGACGCTGAAATCTCTGTAGTCCCAGCGGCGAATCGCCGGGCGTCCGACCGGAGGATGCTCCTGGTCGGGCAGGCCGAAGCGCTCCAGAACCTGGCTGCGACTGTCGCCGCGCAGGGGCAGCGGGGTACTGCCATCGCCCTGCTGGCCCAGCGGGATCTGCAGGGTCTCGGCCCAGCCGGGCAGGGCGGTACCGAGCAGCAGGGCCGCCAGCCAGGGGCGTTTCACGCCTCGTCTCCACGGTCGGCGCGGCGTACCCGGGCCTGCTGACGCAGGACATGGCGCGCCAGCAACTGGCGCTGGGCGTCTTCCAGGTCGATGAAGCTGGTGCCGATCTCGTACCCGCCGGCCACGGCCTGGCAACCGGTCACCTCCGCCAGCACCTGCAGGCCCAGGCCCTGGGGCGGCAATGCCATGCGCAGGTCGAGTCGGGTGCCCAGGGTGTAGGGCTCGGCATCGACGAAGGCCAGGCCGCCCTCGGACAGCACCACGTCGCGGGTGGCGCCGCTGTCGTGCAGCAGATTCCAGGTAAAGGCCTGGCCGAGCAGGTCCAGGCGCTTGTTCACCAGGCGCAGGCAGGCGGTAACGGCGCGGTCGCGCTCGTCCAGATTGCGCAGCAGGTGACGGGATTCGAATTCCAGCTGATGCAGTTCGCTCAGGAGTGCGAACAAGGGCGCGGTCTCGCCGGGGACCCCGTCGGCAGGGCTGATTTGCAGTGCGATACGGTCGGTGATGCGATAGTATTCCCGCCGTTCACGCGCGTCTGGGGTGGTCATGTCGGGCCGCTCCGTGGGTGATGGCCCCGAGTGTAGCCGGCGAGCCGGCACGGTGTCGCCGTCCAACCCGCAGGGCGCCTACGTCTTTCCGCCGTGCAAGCGAGCCTATGTTCAGACCCCTGCCGATCTACCTTGGCCTGCGTTACGTCCGCGCCAAGCGCCGCAACCATTTCGTCTCCTTCATCTCGCTCACCTCCATGATCGGCCTGGCCCTCGGCGTGGTCGTCATGATCGTGGTGCTGTCGGTCATGAACGGCTTCGATCGCGAGATGCGCGATCGCGTCCTCGGCATGATTCCCCATGCCACGGTGGAGTCCTACCAGCCGGTGCCTGACTGGCGCAGCGTGCGCGAGCTGGCGCTGCAGAACAGCCAGGTGGCCGCGGTGGCGCCCTTCACCCAGTTGCAGGGCATGCTGGCCCACGACAAGGCGGTGCAGACGGTGTTGCTCAACGCCATCGATCCGGCCGAGGAACCCAAGGTCTCGATCATCCCCAGCTTCATGCGCGAGGGCCGGCTCGACGACCTCAAGCCGGGTGAATTCGGCATCATCATCGGTTCCCTGGCCGCCGAGAAACTGGGCGTGAAGGTTGGCGACAAGCTCACCTACATCGCCCCGGAAGTGGCCGTGACCCCCGCCGGCATGTTTCCGCGCATGAAGAGATTCACCGTGGTGGGCATCTTCAGCGTCGGCGCCGGCGAGCTGGACGGCTCGGTGGGCCTGATCGACATCGAAGACGCCGCGCGGCTGCAGCGCTGGCCGGCGAACGCGGTGCAGGGCGTACGCCTCAAGCTGCACGACCTGTTCCAGGCGCCGGACGTGTCCTGGAACATCGCTCGCCAGCTGCCGGGCAAGGACTGGTACGCCCGCGACTGGACCCGTACCCACGGCAATCTCTATCAGGCCATCGGCATGGAAAAGACCATGATCGGCCTGCTGCTGCTGCTGATCGTCGCCGTGGCCGCCTTCAACATCGTCTCCACCCTGGTGATGGTGGTGACCGACAAGAAATCCGACATCGCCATCCTGCGCACCCTGGGCGCCACGCCCCGGCAGATCATGGCGGTGTTCATGGTCCAGGGGACCTTCATCGGCGTCATCGGCACCGCCATCGGCTGCCTGCTGGGCGTGCTCGCCGCGCTCAACGTCAGTGCCGCCCTGGCCTGGGTGCAACGGATCACCGGGCACCAGTTCCTCAACGCCGAGGTGTATTTCATCGACTACCTGCCGGCGCAGCTGCAGCTGCACGACGTCCTGCTGGTCTGCGGCGCGTCCTTCGCCCTGAGCTTCCTGGCCACGCTCTATCCCTCCTGGAGCGCCGCCCGTACCCAACCCGCCGAGGCCCTGCGTTATGAATGATCGAGCCGTTTTGCGTTGCCAGGACCTGGGCAAGCGCTACGAGGAAGGCCCCCAGACCGTCGAGGTGCTGAGCAATGTCCAGCTGACCCTGCAACCGGGCGAGCGGGTGTCCATCGTCGGCAGTTCGGGGTCGGGCAAGACCACCCTGCTGAATCTGCTCGGCGGCCTCGACACCCCCAGCAGCGGTAGTGTCTGGCTCGATGGCGAAGAGCTGTCGGCGCTGAACGAGAAGGCCCGTGGCCTCTTGCGCAATCGCGCCATGGGCTTCGTCTACCAGTTCCACCACCTGCTGCCCGAATTCAGCGCCCTGGAAAACGTCTGCATGCCGCTGCTGATCGGCAAGGCCTCCATCGGCGAAGCCCGCGAGCGCGCCGCCAAGTTGCTGGAGCGGGTCGGTCTCGGTCATCGCCTGGGCCACAAGCCGGCCGAGCTGTCCGGTGGCGAGCGCCAGCGCGTGGCCATCGCCCGGGCGCTGGTCAACCAGCCCAAGCTGGTACTGCTCGACGAACCCACCGGCAACCTCGATCAGCACACCGCCCATGGCATCCAGGACCTGATGCTGGAACTGTCCACCTCGCTGCGCACCGCCTTCCTGGTGGTGACCCACGATCAGGTGCTGGCTGGCCAGATGGATCGGATGCTGCGCCTGGACGAAGGCCATCTGGTCGACGCCACGCCGGCCCGGCAGGTCTGAGGTCGCCATGTTCAGACCGCTTTCGCTGTTCATCGGCCTGAGATACACCCGCGCCAAGCGGCGCAAGTCGTTCATCTCCTTCTTCTCGCTGGTTTCCATGTTCGGCCTGGCGCTGGGCGTGCTGGCCATGATCCTGGTGCTGTCGGTGATGAACGGCTTCCAGGAAGAAATGCGCGGCCGCATCCTCGGCATGGTGCCCCATGCCTTCATCAGTGGTGCCCAGCCGCTGGACGACTGGCGCCCGCTGGCGGCCAAGGCCGAGCAGCAGCCCCATGTGCTGGCGGCGGTGCCCTATACCCAGTTGCAGGGCATGCTTTCGGTACGGGGTCGCATGCAGCCGCTGCTGGTGGACGGCATCGATCCGGCCCAGGAAAAGCGCGTGTCCATCGTCGGCGAACGCATGACCCAGGGCAGTCTCGACGCCCTCAAGCCCGGTGAATTCGGCATCGTGCTGGGCGAGATCGCCGCGCGACGCTTCCAGCTGGAGCTGGGCAGCCAGGTCACGGTGATCATCCCCGAGGTCGGCGCCGCCGGCAGCATCACCCCGCGGCTGCGGCGCTTCACCGTGGTCGGTACCTTCAAGGTCGGCGCCGAGCTGGATGCCTCCCTGGCCCTGATCAACGTCGCCGATGCCGCCCCGCTCAAGGGCTGGCAGCCGGGCCAGGTGGAAAGCATCCGCCTGGCGCTGGACGATCTGTTCCAGGCGCCGCGCATCTCCCGCGACGTGGCCAAGGCCCTCGGCGACGGCTACCAGGCGCGTGACTGGACGATCTCCCAGGGCAGTCTGTTCCAGGCCATGCAGATGGAAAAGACCATGATCGGCCTGCTGCTCCTGCTGATCGTCGCCGTGGCCGCCTTCAACATCATCGCCACCCTCATCATGGTGGTGGCCGACAAGAAGGCCGATATCGCCATCCTGCGCACCCTGGGCGCCACGCCCGGGCAGATCATGGCGGTGTTCATGGTGCAGGGCACGGTGATCGGCCTGGTCGGTACCCTGATCGGCGGCGTGCTGGGCGTCATCGCGGCACTCAACGTCAGCAGCTGGATCGCCGCCCTGGAGCGTCTGGTCGGCCACAAGCTGTTTGGTGGTGACATGTACTTCATCAGCAACCTGCCGTCGCGGCTGGAGCTGGAAGACGTGGTGCTGATCGCCGTGGCCGCCCTGAGCATGAGTTTCCTGGCGACCCTCTATCCCGCCTGGCGCGCCTCGCGCACCTCACCGGCCGAAGCCCTGCGCTACGACTGATCTCCTGCCGGGCCAGGCGGCGCTACGCCCCTGGCCCTACGGCGTCCAAGCTGCTCTAATCCGCGCTTCCGAAGCTCTTTTGGCTCTCCAAGGATGGAGTCCTGATGCGCGCCGCCCTGCTGTCCTTCGCCCTGGGCGTGCTGCTCCTGCGCGCCTTCGCCACACTGCCGTCGCTATCCCTGCTGGCGGCCCTCGCGGCGGTGGCCCTGGTGCTCCTGTTCACCCGCTTCCTGGCGCTCGGTGCCTTCGGGCTGGGCCTGGCCTGGGCGCTGCTCAATGGTCACTGGGCGCTGGACGATCGCCTGGATCCGACGCTGGAGCAGCGGGTGCTGTGGATCGACGGCGAGATCAGCGGCCTGCCCACGGTGGAGGCCGACTCGGTGGGTTTCGTGCTCGCCGGGGCAACCAGCCGCCGCGCGCTGAAGCTGCCGGCGCGGATCCGCCTGAGCTGGCACGGCGGGCCGCGCCCACTGGCCGGCGAACGCTGGCGCCTGGCCGCGGAGCTGCGCGGCCCCGCGGGTCTGGTCAACCCCCTCGGGCAGGATCGCGAAGCCTGGCTGCTGGCCCAGGGCATAGGCGCCACCGGCAGCGTCAAGGATGGCCAGCGCCTGGCCGCCGCCAGTGGCCTGGCGACCTGGCGCGACGGCATCCGGCAATACCTGCAGACGCGGGATCCGGCGGGGCAGGGTGGGCTGCTCGCCGCCCTGGTGGTGGGCGACGGCTCGGGTATCACCACTGCCCAGTGGCAGCTGTTCCAGGACACCGGCACCGTGCACCTGATGGTGATCTCCGGGCAGCACATCGGCCTGATCGCCCTAGGCGTTTATGCCGGGGTGGTCCTTCTGGCACGCCGTGGCCTCTGGCCGCGTCAACTGCCCTGGCGTCTGTCCGCGGCGGTGCTGACGATCGCCACCGCACTGGGCTACGGACTGCTGGCCGGCTTCGAGGTGCCGGTGCAGCGGGCCTGCGTCATGGTCACCCTGGGCCTGCTCTGGCAACTCGGGCGCCAGCAGGTGCGGCTGGCGGACGCGGTCCTGCTGGCCCTGGCACTGGTGCTGGCCGCCAATCCGCTGGTCAGTCTGCTGCCCGGATTCTGGCTGTCCTTTGGCGCCGTGCTGTTGCTGCTGTGGAGCTTTGCCGGCCGCCTGGGCCGACTGCCCTGGTGGCTCACCCTCGGGCGCGCTCAGTGGTGCATGGCCGTGGGCCTGGCGCCGCTGCTCCTGGCGCTGGGCCTGCCCCTGAGTCCGAGCGGCCCGCTGGCCAATGCCCTGGCCGTGCCGCTGATGGACCTGGCCATCGTGCCCCTGGCGCTGGCGGGGACCCTGCTGTCCCTGCTCTGGTCGCCGCTGGGGACGCCGGCCTTGCTGCTGGCGGGTGGCCTGCTGCAGGGGCTGCTCTGGCTGCTGAGCGGCTTGGCGCACCTGGCTGCAGCCTGGCAGCCGGTCCTCGCGCCCGCCTGGGCGCTGTGGCTGGCGGGGCTGGGGGCGCTGCTGGCGCTACTGCCCGCGGGTGTGCCGCTACGAGGCTTCGGCGTGCTGCTGATGCTGCCGGGGCTGTTTCCCCCGTCGCCGGTACCCGCGGCGGGGCTGGCGCGGATCACCGTGCTGGACGTGGGGCAGGGCCTGGCGGTGCTGGTGCGCACCCGCGACCATGCGCTGCTCTACGACGCCGGGCCGCGCCAGGGCAGCTATGACAGCGGCGCCCGGGTCGTCCTGCCCAACCTGCAGGCCCTTGGCATCGACACCCTGGACGTCATGCTGCTCAGTCATGCCGATGCCGACCACGCCGGCGGTGCGCCGGCCGTGGCCAGAGGACTGCCGCCAGGACAGGTACTCAGCGGCGAGGCGGGTCGGCTCCAGCCGGAATTGCACGCGCGGGATTGCACGGATGGGGCCGAGTGGCGCTGGAACGAGGTCGTCTTCACCACCTGGTGGCACCCCGCGGCGGATTCCAACGCCTCCTCCTGCGTGCTCAGCGTCGCCGCGAGGGGCGAGCGCCTGCTGCTGACCGGCGACATCGATGCCCGCCGTGAAGCCGAGCTGGTGGCCAGCGGGGTGCCGCTGGCAGCCGAGTGGCTGGTAGCTCCGCACCATGGCAGTCGCAGCGGTTCCAGCGCCGCCTTCATCGACGCCGTCCAGCCGCGCGGCGTACTGATCTCCCGGGGGCTGAACAATCGCTATGGCCATCCCCATCCCCAGGTGCTGGCGCGCTATCGCGAGCGCGGCGTGCTGCCCTACGACACCGCCGCGCTGGGCGCCCTGAGCTGGACCCTGGGTCGCTGGGAGGTACCGCACGGGCAGCGCCAGGTGCGGCATTGGTGGCGGATAGGCCCGCCGACACCCTGAGGCGTTCGTGCTAGAGTGGCCGCATTTTGCGGCAGGGGTAACGCTCTCGTGTTCGAAATGGTCAAAGCTGGCGGCTGGATGATGCTGCCGATCATCCTCAGTTCCATCCTGGCCACGGCCATCATCGCCGAGCGGCTGTGGACCCTGAGACGCAGCCGGGTGGCACCGCCGACGCTGCTCGCCCAGGTCTGGCGCTGGATCCAGGACAAGCAGCTCAATGCCGAGCGGCTGCGCGAATTGCGCGCCGGATCGCCCCTGGGCGACATCCTCGCCGCGGGCCTGACCAACTCCCGTCATGGCCGCGACATCATGAAGGAAGCCATCGAGGAAGCCGGCAGCCGCGTGGTGCACGACCTCGAACGCTATCTCAACACCCTCGGCAGCATCGCCGCCCTGGCACCCCTGATGGGCCTGCTCGGCACGGTGTTCGGCATGATCGACATCTTCAGCGCCTTCATGAACGACGGCATGGCCAATGCGCCCATCCTCGCCGGCGGCATCTCCAAGGCGCTGGTCACCACCGCCACCGGCCTGCTGGTGGCGATTCCCGCGGTGTTCTTCCATCGCTACCTGCTGCGCCGGGTCGATGAGCTGGTGGTCGGAATGGAGCAGGAAGCGGTCAAGCTGGTGGACATCCTCCACGGCGATCGCGAGGTGGACGTCCGCGAAGGGGCTCCGGCGTGAAATTCCGTCGCCGCGCCGGGGGCGCCGCCCGCGAAGAGGTCTATATCAACCTGGCCTCCTTCATCGACGTCATCTTCGTCCTGCTGCTGTTCTTCGTGGTGACCGCGACCTTCAGCAAGCCCAGCCAGCTGAAGATCGAACTGCCCGAGGCCGACAGCGCCGCGGCGGCCGCCAACCAGGCCAAGACCCTGGAAATCAGCATCACCGCCGAAGGCCAGATGGCGCTCAACGGCCAGACCCTGGCGCGCAACGACCTGACCGGCCTGACCACCGCGCTGCAGCGTGAATCCGGCGGCGACAACAGCCTGCCGCTGGTGATCACCGCCGATGGCCGCGCGACCCACCAGTCGGTGGTCATGGCCATGGACGCTGCCGGCAAGCTGGGTTTCAGCCAGTTGCGCATCACCACCCTCGAGGCCCAGGCGAAGCGTCCGTGAGCCTGGGCGAGCGCCTGGTTCGCGCCTGGTACCAGGGGCATCCGGCCCTGGGCCTGCTGACGCCGCTCGAAGCCCTCTATCGCCAGATCGCTCGGCGCAAGCGCCAGCGTTTCCTGGCGGGGCAGGGCAGCATCCATCGCGCGCCGGTGCCGGTCATCGTGGTGGGCAATCTCACTGTCGGCGGTACCGGCAAGACGCCCATGATCCTCTGGCTGATCGGCCACCTGCGCGCGCGTGGGCTGAGGGTCGGGGTGGTCAGCCGGGGCTATGGCGCCACGCCGCCGAGTCTACCCTGGCGGGTGCGGGCCACCGACACCGCCGCCGTCGCCGGCGACGAGCCGCTGCTGATCGTGCAGCGCACCGGGGTGGTCCTGGTCACGGATCCCGATCGTGGGCGCGCCGTCGAACGCCTGCTCGCCGAGGAGCGGCTCGATGTCATTCTCAGCGACGACGGCCTGCAGCACTATCGCCTGGCCCGCGACCTGGAACTGGTGATGGTCGATGCGGCGCGCGGCTTCGGCAATGGCCGCTGCCTGCCTGCCGGGCCGCTGCGCGAACCCCTGGAGCGGCTGGCCGAGGTGGACGCCGTGATCCACAACGGCGCCACTGTCGATCCTGCCGACGGCTACGGCCTGACCCTGCAGCCCAGCGCCCTGGTCAATCTGCGCAGCGGCGAGACGCGATCGCTGGATTTCTTTCCCCCGGGGCAGCGCCTGCACGCCCTGGCCGGCATCGGCAACCCCGGCCGTTTCTTCGCCACCCTCGAAGGACTACACTGGCAGCCGTTGCCCCATGCCTTCGCCGATCACGCCACCTACAGCGCGGCAGAGCTGGCCTTCACCCCGGCGCTGCCGCTGGTGATGACCGAGAAGGACGCGGTCAAGTGCCGGTCCTTCGCCGCCGCCGACTGGTGGTACCTGGCGGTGGACGCCCAGCCCTCGGCCGCTTTCGTCGCCTGGCTGGATGGGCGTCTCGACCGGCTCCTGCCCGAACACTCTCACTGACGGAATCTTCGCCCATGGATCTCAAGCTGCTGGACATCCTCGCCTGCCCCCTGACCAAGAGCCCGCTGATCTTGAGCGACGACAAGACCGAGCTCATCAGCAAGGCCGCCGGCCTGGCCTTCCCGATTCGCGACGGCATCCCGGTGATGCTGGAAAGCGAGGCGCGCATCATCACCACGGATGAGCGTCTGGACAAATGAGCACCGCGTTCACCGTCGTCATCCCGGCGCGGCTCGCCAGCACCCGACTGCCCAACAAGCCGCTGCTCGACATCGCCGGCAAGCCGATGATCCAGCACGTCTGGGAGCAGGCCCGGCGCAGTGGCGCCGAGCAGGTGGTGGTGGCGACCGACCACGACGACATCCTGCGTGCCTGCGAAGGCTTTGGCGCGCGTGTCCTGCTGACCCGTGCCGATCATGCTTCGGGCACCGATCGCCTGGCCGAGGTGGCCGAGCTGCTCGGCCTGGCCGCTGACGCCCTGGTGGTCAACGTCCAGGGCGACGAGCCGCTGATACCACCGGCGGTGATCGACCAGGTGGCCAATAATCTCGCTGCCCATCCCGAAGCCGGCGTGGCCACCCTGGCCGAGCCGATCGCGGACGTCGACAGCCTGTTCAATCCCAATGTGGTCAAGGTGAGCACCGACCTGAACGGCCTGGCGCTGACCTTCAGCCGGGCGCCGCTGCCCTGGGCGCGCAATGCCTTCGCCGGCGATCGCGCGCAGCTGCCCCAGGGCTTTCCCTATCGCCGCCACATCGGCATCTACGCCTATCGCGCCGGCTTCCTCGCCGACTTCGTCAGCTGGGGTCCCTGCGCCCTGGAAGAGACCGAAGCCCTGGAGCAATTGCGCGCCCTCTGGCACGGCGTGCGTATCCATGTCGCCGATGCCCTGGAAGCGCCCCAGGCCGGCGTGGATACCCGAGAAGATCTCGAGCGCGTCAGACGCCTGCTGGGAGCCTAGATGACCCTGCGCATCCTGTTCGTCTGCATGGGCAACATCTGCCGTTCGCCCACCGCCGAAGGCATCCTCAGGGCCAAGCTGGACGCCGCCGGCCTGACCGAGGTGGTGGAGCTGGATTCGGCCGGCACCGGCGACTGGCATGTCGGCAAGGCCCCGGATCCCCGTGCCATCCAGGCCGCGGCGGGTCGCGGCTATGCCATCGGTGACCTGCGCGCGCGTCAGGTCGCCGAGGATGATTTCCAGCGTTTCGACCTGATCCTGGCCATGGACCAGGACAACCTCGCCTGGCTGGAACAGCTGCGCCCGGATGAGGGCGCCGTGCCCGAACTCTTCCTGGCGCGCCAGGGCCTGGCGGTGGACGAGGTGCCGGATCCCTATTACGGCGGTGCAGCCGGCTTCGAGCGGGTCCTCGACCTGCTGGAAAGCGCCTGCGATGGCCTGGTCGCCGAGGTGGCTGCCCGTCATGGTCGCTGAGCTGCAACAGCAGGTCCCCCTGCAAGGCCTCAACACCTTCGGCCTGGTGGCGCAAGCCGATCGCTATCTGGAAGCCGCCAGCGACGCCGAGGCCCGCGCGGCCCTGGCGTTGGCCCGGCAACTGGACGTGCCCCTGCGGGTGCTGGGCGGTGGCAGCAACCTGGTCCTGCCCGAACGGGTCGAGGGTCTGGTGCTGCGGTTGACGTCCCGCGGCATCCGTCTGCTGGCGGAGGAGGGCGATGCCCTGCTGGTGGAAGCCGAAGCCGGCGAGCCCTGGCATCCCTTCGTCATGGCCACCCTGGCCAATGGCTGGTACGGGCTGGAAAATCTCAGCCTGATCCCAGGCACCGTGGGCGCCTCACCGATCCAGAACATCGGCGCCTATGGCGTCGAATTGAAGGACAGATGCGCCGGGGTCACGGCACTCGATCGCCACAGCGGCGAGCTCCATGACCTCGGCCCGGCCGATTGCGCCTTCGCCTATCGCGAGAGTCGCTTCAAGGCCGAGGCCGGGCGCTGGATCGTGCTGCGGGTACGCTTCCGGCTCAGTCGCAAGCCGCAGCTGGTGCTGGACTATGGTCCGGTACGCCAGGCGCTCACCGCGGCGGGCGTCACGCAGCCAACGCCCGAAGCCGTCAGCGCGGCCATCTGCAGCATTCGCCAGAGCAAGCTGCCCGACCCGGCGGTGCTGGGCAATGCCGGCAGCTTCTTCAAGAATCCAGTGGTGACCGCTGGCGAGGCCGCAGCTCTGCATGAGCGCTATCCGAGCCTGCCGACCTATCCGCAGGCCGATGGCAGCGTCAAGCTGGCCGCTGGCTGGCTGATCGATCAGGCCGGCTGGCGCGGCCATCGCGACGGCGCCGTGGGGGTGCATGCCGCCCAGGCGCTGGTGCTGGTCAACTTCGGTGGCGCCCGCAGTCGCGACGTCCTGGCCCTGGCCGAGCGCATCCGCGCCTCGGTGCGCGAGCGCTTCGGCGTGACGCTGGAGATGGAGCCGGGAAGCCTGACGTGACCGCTGACGCCCCCGATGCCCAACGCCGTCGCCTGCTGATCGCCACCACCTCCGCCGTCGGCGGTCTGGGCCTGGTGGCGGGCAGCGTGCCCTTCGTCTGCGCCCTGCGGCCCAGTCGGTCGGCGGAGGTGGCGGCGGCGCCGGTCGAGGTGGATCTCCAGGCCTTGCGCGAAGGCGAGCAACTCACGGTGCAATGGCGCGGCCAGCCGGTCTGCGTCCTGCGCCGCAGCGCGGCGGACCAGGCCCGCCTGCTGGCCGACGAGGCAGGGCTGGCCGACCCGGATTCCCGGGAATCCAGCCAGCCACCCTATGTCGATCCGCGCCTGAGATCGCGGCGGCCGGACATCTTCGTCGTCACCGCGATCTGCACCCATCTGGGCTGCATTCCCTCCCTGGCACCAGGCGCGGCGGACCGGGACGGGGGCTATCTCTGTCCCTGCCATGGCTCCCACTTCGATCTCGCCGGGCGGGTCTATCGCGACCAGCCGGCACCGCTGAATCTGGCCGTGCCGCCCCATCATTTTCGCGGCGACAATCTGCTGGTGATCGGCAGCGACGGGGAGGGCGCGACATGAGCAACGACGAGCCCGGCTGGCTGGAGCGACGGCTGCCCCTGGGCGCCTTCTGGCGCCGGCACTTCAGTGACTACCGGGTGCCGCGCAATCTCAACGTCTTCTACCTGTTCGGCTCGCTGCTGCTCTTCATCCTGGCGCTGCAGGTGCTGACCGGACTCTGGCTGCTGTTCGGCTATGAGCCGACGGTGAAGGGCGCCTTCGCCTCGGTCCAGCTGTTCATGCGCGAGGTGCCCTTCGGCTGGCTGATCCGCTACCTGCACGCGGTGGGCGCCTCGGCGCTGTTCGTCTGCCTCTACCTGCACATGCTGCGCGGCCTGCTCTATGGCTCCTATCGGGCGCCGCGCGAGCTGGTCTGGAGCTTTGGCGTGCTGCTCTACCTGCTCCTGCTGGCCCAGGCCTTCTTTGGCTATCTGCTGCCCTGGGGGCAACTCTCCTACTGGGGCGCCCAGGTGTCTCTGAGCGCGGTCGAGGCGCTGCCCCTGGTAGGCCCGAGCCTGGCCGATCTGCTGCGCGGCGGGGTGGTGCTGTCCGACGCCACCCTGAGGCGCTTCCAGGCCCTGCATGTGGTCGGGCTGCCGCTGCTGATCCTTGCGCTGGTGAGCCTGCACGTCGTCGCCCTGCGCCAGACCGGCTCGAACAACCCCGAGGGTGACGAGCGCGATGTCCGAGGTGCAGCCGGGGTGCCTTTCCATCCCTATCTGACGCTCAAGGACCTCTGTGGTCTGGCAGTCTTCCTGCTGGTGTTTCTCGCCGTGGTACTGCTGGCGCCGGACCTGGGCGGGCTGGTGCTGGAGCCGGCCAACCAGCAGCCGGCCGATCCGCTGGTGACCCCCGCGCACATCGCCCCGCCCTGGTACCTGGCGCCCTTCTATGCGCTGCTGCGGGCGGTGCCGAGCAAGGCCGGCGGCCTCGGCCTGGCGGCTCTGGCCATCGCCCTGCTGTTCGTGCTGCCCTGGCTGGATCGCAGTGCGGCCCGCTCGATCCGCCACAAGGCCTGGCCGGGGCGGCTGGGGCTGTACCTGGTCTGCCTGGCCTTTGTCGCCCTGGGAATACTGGGCGTGGTCGCGCTGACCGATGGGCGCCTGTGGCTGGCGCGCCTGGCCGCGGGTGTCTATTTCATCGGCCTGCTGGGCATGCCCTGGTACAGCCGGCTGGGTCGTCCGCGTGCGCCAGTGGAGTCCCGGTCATGAGTCGCGGGCTGCTGCTGGGCCTGCTTCTGCTGTGCAGCGGTCTGGCCATCGGTGCCGACGGTGATCCCCGGGCTGGGGCCATCAGCTTCGGCCGCTATTGCCTGGCCTGTCATGGCCAGGAATACCAGCGCTTCGACCGGGTCGCCGCCGATCTCCACCTGGACCTCGCCAGCTGGGCGCCCGGACGCACCGCCAGCGCGCCCATGCTCGGCCTGCTCAAGCCCGAGGATGCCCGGCGTGCCTTCGGCAGCGTGCCGCCGGATCTCACCCTGATCGCCGCGGTGCGCGGCGAGGCCTGGCTGCGCGCCTTCCTGCAGGAGTTCTACGTGGCGCCCGGGCGGCCACTCGGGGTCGACAACCTCAGGGCGCCCGGCACCCGCATGCCCGATGTTCTGGCCGCCTTGCGCGGCCGCCAGGTGCGCGACTGCAGCGCGGGACGTTGCGTGCTGCGTCTGGAGCCGGACAGTGGCGCCCAGACGCCCGAACAATTCGCCCGCACCGTCGAGGATCTGGTTGCCTACCTTGGCTATTCGGCGGCGCCGGAACGTAGTCTGGCCTGGCGCCTCGCGCCCTGGGTGCTGGGCTATCTGCTGCTGTTCGCCGTCCTGGCCTTCTGGCTTAAGCGCGAATTCTGGCGGCGATTGCCCGACAGTGAGCGATGAGACGGAGGCTTGTCTGAAAAGTCGCCGAGCGAAGGTGAGGCAGGGCAAAAATCAGCGAGGAAGCGGACCGGGCTCGCGCTCGAGTTTGCAAAGGGTAAATGAGCATTCCGAGCTGATTTTTAACGCAGCATCACCGATGTGCAGGCAGTTTTTAGACAAAGCCTAGGTCTCGGGCGGCAAGGTGCGAGATAATCCCGCCTTTGCAGCTTCGCCCCCAACGGGGGAGGGACCCATGGGCGCCATAACCCGCCTGACCTGTTTCCATGATCCCGAGGATCACTACAGCCACCGGATCCGCCTGATCCTGGCGGAAAAGAACGTCGAGTGCGAGCTGATCGCCGTACGCCGTGGCGAATGCCCGCGGCAGCTGGCCGAGCACAATCCCTATGGCACCGTGCCGACGCTGATGGATCGCGACCTGGTGCTCTATGGCACCGAGGTGCTCATGGAGTATCTCGAGGAGCGCTATCCGCACCCGCCGCTGTTGCCGGCCTATCCGGTCACCCGCGGTCAGTCGCGGCTGCTGATGCACCGCATCGGGCGCGACTGGTGCACCCTGGTGGACGCCATCCTGCAGGCGGCGCCGGGCGCCGACCTCGCAGCCGCGCGCAAGGAATTGCGCGAGAGCCTGACCGGCGTGGCGCCGATCTTCGCGGAAAAACCCTTTTTCCTGAGCGACGACTTTTCCCTGGTGGACTGTTGCCTGCTCCCCCTCCTGTGGCGACTGCCGCGCCTGGGCATCGAATTGCCCCGGGCCGCCAAGCCGCTGCAGGACTACATGGATCGCATGTTCGCGCGCGACAGTTTCCGATCCAGTCTTTCGGTCACCGAGCGTGAGATGCGCTAGAGGAGAACCCCATGAATTCCAGTCGCCCCTACCTGGTCCGCGCGCTCTACGAGTGGATCGTGGACAACGACTGCACGCCCCATCTGCTGGTCAATGCCGACTACGCCGAGGTGCGCGTGCCGCCGGGCTATGCCAACGACGGCCAGATCGTGCTGAACGCCTCGCCCAGTGCCGTGCGTGACCTGCACATGGACAACGAAGCCGTGAGCTTCAACGGTCGCTTCGGCGGCGTGGCCTACAACCTCTATGTCCCGATCGGCGCCATCCTGGCCATCTATGCCCGCGAGAACGGCCAGGGCATGGTCTTCGACAGCGAGCCCACCCCGCCGGATGACCAGGGTCCCGACAGCGGCGGCAGCAAGCCCGAGGCACCCAAGCCGGCACCGGCGCGGCCGAGTCTGAAAGTGGTCAAGTGAGCCCTGACGGCCTGCCGCGGAGTCTCGCTGCGGCAGGCAGGAAAAAGCCCCTGTCGGCGCTGCCGGCAGGGGCTTTTTCGTAAGCCAGGTGAACTCAGCGCTTGAGCGAGGCCGGCAGGTGCGGCTGGATCTGCGTCAGCAGGCCACGGAAGCACTTGGGGTTGCCGGCGACGATGTGGCCCTTCTCGAGGAAGTCGTGGCCGCCATTGAAGTCACCGATCAGGCCACCGGCTTCCTGGACCAGCAGAGCGCCTGCGGCCATGTCCCATTCCGACAGTCCCATTTCCCAGAAGGCGTCGAAACGACCGGCGGCGACATAGGCCAAGTCCAGCGCGGCGGAACCGGCGCGGCGGATGCCGGCGGTCTGGCCGATCAGGCTGCGGAACATGCCCAGGTAGTTGTCCAGGTGGTCGACGTCATTGGCGCGGAAGGGGAAGCCGGTACCCAGCAGGGCGCCTTCCAGGCTGCGCCGATTGGTGACGCGGATGCGCCGGCCGTTCAGGGCGGCGCCGCGGCCACGGCTGGCGGTGAATTCTTCCTGGCGCACTGGATCCAGCACCACGGCGTGTTCCAGGCGGCCCTTGTACTTGCAGGCGATGCTTACCGAGAAGTGCGGGACGCCACGGAGGAAGTTGGTGGTGCCATCCAGCGGATCGACGACCCAGACGTAGTCGGCGCCTTCGCCTTCGCCCGCCAGGTAGCCGGATTCCTCACCGTAGAAACCATGGGTGGGGTAGGCCTTGCGCAGGGTGGCGAGGATGGTCTGCTCGGCGGCTCGGTCGACTTCGGAGACGAAGTCGTTGGCGCCTTTTTCATCGACGGCGATCACGTCCAGGCGCTCAATCGAACGGAAAATCAGTTCACCGGCGCTGCGGGCCGCGCGCAGTGCGATGTTCAGCATGGGCTGCATGGATAAATCACCTGGGTTGTATAAGGAAAGCCGGCAATGATAGCAGACTTCGCGGCGCTGGAAGGGGTATTCGTGGCCAGCGGGCGCGTGTGGGCGTAGTATACGGCGCCGATTTCCCGCGTCCGCTCGAGGATAGCCACGTGCTGAATAACATCCGCGTCGTTCTGGTCAATACCAGCCATCCCGGCAACATCGGCGGTGCCGCCCGGGCAATGAAGAACATGGGCCTGTCGCGCCTCTATCTGGTCGATCCCGAGGACTTTCCCAGTGGCGAGGCCAATGCCCGCGCCTCCGGGGCCAATGACGTGCTCGACGCCGCCATTGTGGTCGACACCCTGGAAGAAGCCCTGACCGGCTGCAGCCTGGTGCTGGGCACCAGTGCCCGCGACCGCCGCATCCCCTGGCCGCTGCTCGATCCGCGGGAATGCGCGACCACCTCCCTGGCCCAGGTGGAGCAGGGCGGCGAGGTGGCCCTGGTATTCGGGCGCGAGTATGCCGGCCTGACCAACGAAGAGTTGCAGCGCTGCCACTACCACGTGCACATCCCCTCCGATCCGGCGTTCGGCTCCCTCAATCTCGCTGCGGCGGTCCAGGTGCTGGTGTACGAGGTGCGCATGGCCTGGCTGGCGGCGCAGAACCAGCCGACCAAGATGAACAAGGTCGAGGCCACCGCCATGCTTAACACCCAGCCGGTGACGGTGGAAGAGCTGGAGCTCTATTACGAGCACCTGGAGCAGACCCTGGTGGAGATCGGCTTCCTCGATCCGGCCAAGCCGCGCCACCTGATGAGTCGCTTGCGGCGCCTCTATGGCCGGGCCGGCATCAGCAAGCTGGAGATGAATATCCTGCGTGGCATCCTGACCGAAACCCAGAAGGCCGCCCGCGGTGAATCCCACCCGCGGACTATCCCGCCGATAGATAATGCCTGAGTGATTTGGTTGGTTTTATAGTTGACCTTTTTTGTCGGGAATCCGATAATCGAAGTCATCCGATGCAACCCGCTCGAGTTCGTCATGAGACTGACCACCAAAAGGCCGCTATGCCGTAACCGCCATGCTCGACCTGGCGCTGCACGCCCAGCGGGGCCCGGTGTCGCTGGCCGACATTTCCGAGCGGCAGGGCATTTCGCTGTCCTATCTGGAGCAGCTGTTTGCCCGGCTGCGCCGCGGTGCGCTGGTCAACAGCGTACGCGGCCCCGGCGGCGGCTATCAGCTGGCGCGCGACATGGGCGGTATCCATGTGGCCCAGGTGATCGATGCCGTCAACGAATCCGTGGATGCCACCCGCTGTCAGGGCGGTGGGGGCTGTCACCAGGGTGATACCTGCCTGACCCACCACCTCTGGTGCGACCTGAGCGATCAGATCCACACCTTTTTGAGTGGCATCACCCTGGCCGACCTGGTCGCCCGCAACGAGATCCAGCAGGTGGCCAAGCGTCAGGACACCAAGGCCTGTGCCAGCAAGCAATCGCCCTTAGCGGTCGAAAAAATCGAAGCGTCCACCATCGACTGAGCAGAGACGCCCGTCTGATTAGGAGTAACCGATGAAATTGCCGATCTACCTAGACTATTCCGCCACCACGCCCGTCGATCCGCGCGTCGCTCAGAAGATGAGCGAGTGCCTGCTGGTGGACGGCAACTTTGGCAACCCCGCATCGCGCTCCCACCTGTTCGGCTGGAAGGCCGAGGAAGCCGTGGAAAACGCCCGTCGTCAGGTGGCCGAACTGGTCAACGCCGACCCGCGCGAGATCGTCTGGACCTCCGGTGCCACCGAGTCCGACAACCTCGCCATCAAGGGCGCCGCGCACTTCTACCAGAACAAGGGCAAGCACCTGATCACCTCCAAGATCGAGCACAAGGCGGTGTTGGACACCACCCGCCAGCTCGAGCGCGAAGGCTTCGAGGTCACCTATCTCGAGCCGGGCGAAGATGGCCTGATCACCCCCGACATGGTCGAGGCGGCCCTGCGTGACGACACCACCCTGGTGTCCATCATGCACGTCAACAACGAGATCGGTACCGTCAACGACATCGCCGCCATCGGCGAGCTGACTCGCTCCCGTGGCGTGCTCTTCCACGTCGACGCGGCCCAGTCCACCGGCAAGGTCGAGATCGATCTGGAAAAGCTCAAGGTCGATATGATGTCCTTCTCGGCGCACAAGACCTACGGTCCCAAGGGCATTGGCGCCCTCTACGTCCGTCGCAAGCCGCGTGTGCGTATCGAGGCCCAGACCCACGGTGGGGGCCATGAGCGTGGCATGCGTTCGGGTACCCTGGCGACCCACCAGATCGTCGGCATGGGCGAAGCCTTCCGCATCGCCAAGGAAGAGATGGTCCAGGAAAATACCCGCATCAAGGCACTGAGCGATCGCTTCTACCGGCAGTTCGAAGGCCTGGAAGAGGTCTACCTGAACGGCAGCCTGATCCATCGTGTGCCGCACAACCTGAACCTGAGCTTCAACTACGTCGAAGGCGAGTCGCTGATCATGGCGCTCAAGGATCTGGCGGTCTCGTCCGGTTCGGCCTGTACCTCGGCGTCCCTGGAGCCGTCCTACGTCCTGCGCGCCCTGGGCCGCAACGACGAGCTGGCGCACAGCTCCATTCGCTTCACCTTCGGTCGCTTCACCACCGAAGAAGACGTTGACTACGCCGCGAGCAAGGTCACCGAAGCCGTCAACAAGTTGCGCGAATTGTCTCCGCTGTGGGACATGTTCAAAGAAGGCGTAGACCTGAGTCAGGTCGAGTGGCAAGCCCACTGACCCACCCTGATAAGCGAGGATTGAACCATGGCATACAGTGAAAAGGTCATCGACCACTACGAAAATCCGCGCAACGTCGGCAAGTTCGACGCGGCCGATCCCGATGTCGGCACCGGCATGGTCGGCGCCCCGGCCTGCGGCGACGTGATGCGCTTGCAGATCAAGGTCAACGAGCAGGGCATCATCGAAGACGCCAAGTTCAAGACCTATGGCTGTGGCTCCGCCATCGCGTCCAGCTCCCTGGCCACCGAGTGGATGAAGGGCAAGAGCATCGAGGAAGCGGCGTCGATCAAGAACAGCATGATCGCCGAAGAACTGGCTCTGCCGCCGGTGAAGATCCACTGCTCGGTACTCGCCGAAGACGCCATCAAGGCGGCGGTCAGCGACTACAAGCAGAAGAAAGGCCTGCTCTAAGGAGGAACCATGGCGATCAGCATGACCGAGTCCGCCGCCCGCCACGTGCAGCGTTCCCTCGAGGGGCGCGGCAAGGGGGAGGGCATCCGCCTGGGCGTTCGTACCACGGGCTGCTCGGGACTGGCCTACGTGCTCGAATTCGTCGATGAATTCGCGCACGAGGACCAGGTGTTCGAGAGCCATGGCGTCAAGGTCATCATCG
Source organism: Pseudomonas sp. SORGH_AS_0199 (assembly GCF_031453735.1). Taxonomy (NCBI): domain Bacteria; kingdom Pseudomonadati; phylum Pseudomonadota; class Gammaproteobacteria; order Pseudomonadales; family Pseudomonadaceae; genus Pseudomonas; species Pseudomonas sp. SORGH_AS_0199. The sequence goes on along the minus strand of NZ_JAVJAE010000001.1, from coordinate 4,318,190 downwards.
ACCCCAAGAGCCTGGTCTACCTGGACGGCACCGAGCTGGATTTCGTGCGTGAAGGCCTCAACGAGGGCTTCAAGTTCAACAATCCCAACGTGCGTGGCGAGTGTGGCTGCGGCGAAAGCTTCAACATCTGAGGCCGGCCATGGGTAAGCCCTGTCACTTCGCGCTGTTCGAGATCAGGCCCGCCTTCGAGATCGACCAGGCGGGCCTGGCCTCGCGTTACCGCGATCTGGCGCGCACGGTCCATCCGGATCGGTTCGCCGATGCGCCGGAGCGTGAGCGTCGCCAGGCGCTGGAGCGCTCGGCCGAGCTCAACGAGGCCTATCACGTGCTGCGCGCCCCGTCGCGCCGCGCGCGCTATCTGCTGGAGCTCGAAGGGCACGAGATGCCGCTCGAAGCGACCATCCAGGACACCGACTTCCTCATGCAGCAATTGCAGTGGCGCGAGGAACTGGAGGACCTGCAGGACGCGGGCGACAACGCGGGCATCCCCGCCTTTCGCCAGCGGCTCAAGGATGCGCAGCGCGACATCGAACAGGCCTTCGCCGCGATCTGGCAGGACCCCGCCCAGCGTGAGCCTGCCGAGCGCCTGGTCCGTCGCATGCAGTTTCTCGACAAGCTGGCCAGCGAAATCCGCCAGCTCGAAGAGCGTCTGGACGATTAATCACAGGTGTCGCTCAGGCACCGACAACCATAAGCCGACTAGCCAATGGCTCTATTGCAGATAGCCGAACCCGGAATGGCGCCCAAGCCGCACCAGCGCAAGCTGGCGGTGGGTATCGATCTGGGCACCACCAATTCCCTCGTGGCCGCCGTCCGCAGTGGCGTGGCCGAGACCCTGCCCGATCTGCAGGGCGAGGTGATCCTGCCGTCCGCCGTGCGCTACACCGCCGCTGGCGTGGAAGTGGGGGCGGGCGCCAAGGCCGCTGCCGCCCAGGATCCCTTCAACACTATCCTTTCCGTCAAGCGCCTCATGGGGCGTGGCATCGCCGACGTCAAGCAACTGGGCGAGCAGTTGCCCTATCGCTTCGTCGCCGGTGAATCGGAAATGCCCTTCATCGATACCGCTGCCGGGCGCAAGAGTCCGGTGGAGGTCTCCGCCGACATCCTGCGGGTGCTGCGCGAGCGGGCCGAGGCGACCCTGGGTGGCGAACTGGTCGGTGCGGTCATCACCGTGCCGGCCTATTTCGACGATGCCCAGCGCCAGGCCACCAAGGACGCCGCCCGCTTTGCCGGCCTGAATGTCCTGCGCCTGCTCAACGAGCCTACCGCGGCCGCCGTGGCCTATGGTCTGGACCGGGGCGAGGAGGGCGTGGTCGCCATCTACGACCTGGGCGGCGGTACCTTCGATATCTCCATCCTGCGCCTGACCCGCGGTGTCTTCGAGGTCATGGCCACCGGTGGCGACAGCGCCCTGGGCGGTGACGACTTCGATCACGCCATCGCCAGCTGGATCGTCCAGCAGGCCGGGCTGTCCAGCGATCTGGATCCGGGCACCCAGCGGCGCCTGCTGCAGAGTGCCTGCGCCGCCAAGGAAGCCCTGTCCGCTGCCGAGCGCGTCGAGGTCGGTCATGGCGACTGGTCGGGCGTGCTGGAACGCAGCACCTTCCAGGAACTCATCGCGCCGCTGGTCGCGCGCAGCCTCAAGGCCTGTCGCCGCGCCCTGCGCGATGCGGAAGTGGAACCGGCGGACATCGCCGCCGTGGTCATGGTCGGCGGTTCCACCCGCGTGCCCTATGTCCGTGAAGCCGTGGGCGAGCTGTTCGACTGCACCCCGCTCACCGACATCGATCCGGATCGCGTGGTCGCCATCGGGGCCGCCCTGCAGGCCGATTCCCTGGCCGGCAACCGCGCTGGCGAAGAATTGCTGCTGCTGGACGTCATCCCGCTGTCCCTGGGACTCGAGACCATGGGCGGCCTGATGGAGAAGATCATTCCGCGCAACACCACCATTCCGGTGGCGCGGGGCCAGGACTTCACCACCTATCGCGACGGCCAGACCGCCATGCTGGTGCATGTGCTGCAGGGCGAGCGCGAACTGGTCAAGGACGCCCGCTCCCTGGCCCGTTTCGAATTGCGCGGTTTCCCGCCCATGGTCGCCGGTGCCGCCAAGATCCGCGTCACCTTCCAGGTCGATGCCGACGGCCTGCTCGGCGTCAGCGCCCGCGAGCTGTCCAGTGGCGTGGAAGCCAGCGTCCAGGTCAAGCCGTCCTACGGCCTGACCGATGGCGAGATCGCCAACATGCTGCAGGACTCCTTCCGTCATGCCGGTGACGACATGCAGGCCCGCGCGCTGCGCGAGCAGCAGGTCGAGGCCCGGCGGCTGATCGAGGCGGTCACCGCCGCGCTGGCCGCCGACGGCGAGCGTCTGCTGGACGCCGAGGAGCGTCAGGTGATCGAGCTGGAAATCGGTCAGTTGGCCGAGCTGCTGGACGCCACCGACCTCCAGGCGCTCGAAGACCAGACCAAGCGTCTTTCTCACGTAACCGATGCCTTCGCCGCCCGGCGGATGAACGCCTCGGTCAAGGCGGCCCTGGCGGGTCGTCGTCTCAACGATATCGAGGAGTAGTTCCATCATGCCGCAGATCACCCTGCTGCCCCACGCCGAGCACTGCCCCGAGGGGGCGGTCTTCGAAGCCAGCGAAGGCGAAACCATCATCGCCGCGGCCATGCGCAACGGCATCGACATCGAGCACGCCTGCGAGATGTCCTGTGCCTGCACCACCTGCCACGTGGTCGTCCAGGAAGGCTTCGATTCCCTCGCGCCCTCGGATGAGCTCGAAGACGACATGCTGGACAAGGCCTGGGGTCTGGAGATGCGTTCGCGCCTGTCCTGCCAGGCGGTAGTAGGCAGCGAAGACCTGGTGGTGGAGATTCCGCGCTACACCATCAACCAGGTTTCCGAAGGTCACTGAGGACAGCTGTCATGGCACTGAAATGGACCGATGTGCTGGATATCGCCATCGAACTCAACGACACCCATCCCGACGTGGATCCGCGCTACGTGAATTTCGTCAAGTTGCGCAACTGGGTCGTGGAGCTGCCGGAGTTCGACGACGATCCCCAGCGGGGTGGCGAGAAGGTGCTGGAGGCCATCCAGGCCGCCTGGATCGAAGAGTCCGCCTGACGCATCGCCCGTACCGCGCTACGCTTTTCACCGGGACCCGCGTATAATCCGCGGGTTTCGTTTTTGCTCTATTCCCACATTCGGAGTTCACATGTCTGTTCAACGTACCCTGTCGATCATCAAGCCCGATGCCGTATCCAAGAATGTCGTCGGTGAGATCGTCACCCGCTTCGAGAAGGCTGGCCTGCGCGTCGTCGCTGCCAAGATGGTCCAGCTGTCCGAGCGCGAAGCCGGTGGCTTCTACGCCGAACACAAAGAGCGTCCCTTCTTCAAGGATCTGGTCTCCTTCATGACCTCCGGTCCGGTCGTGGTCCAGGTGCTGGAAGGCGACAACGCCATCGCCAAGAACCGTGAGCTGATGGGCGCCACCGATCCCAAGAAGGCCGACGCCGGTACCATCCGCGCCGACTTCGCCGTCTCCATCGACGAGAACGCCGTCCACGGTTCGGACTCGGAAGCGTCCGCCGCTCGCGAGATCTCCTACTTCTTCGCAGCCACCGAAGTCTGCGAGCGCGTCCGCTAAGGATGAGCGCCGGCCAGGGAAGCGGCCAGCCCGCCTTCCTGGCACCGCCCGCGCCTTGCGCGGGTTTCAAACAGATTTCGTCGAGGTGATCCCATGACCACAGCCACCGATAAGGTCAATCTGCTGGGCCTGACCCAGCCGCAACTCGAGTCGTTCTTCGAGTCCATCGGGGAGAAGCGCTTTCGCGCCGGCCAGGTCATGAAGTGGATCCATCACTTCGGCATCGACGATTTCGACGCCATGAGCAACCTGGGCAAGGCGCTCAAGGAAAAGCTCAAGGCCGCCGCGGAAATCCGTGGCCCCGAGATCGTCAGCGAAGACATCTCCCGCGACGGCACCCGCAAGTGGGTGATCCGCGTCGCCTCCGGCAGCTGCGTCGAGACCGTCTACATCCCGCAGAATGGCCGCGGCACCCTGTGCGTGTCGTCCCAGGCCGGTTGCGCGCTGGACTGCAGCTTCTGCTCCACCGGCAAGCAGGGCTTCAACAGCAACCTCACCGCCGCCGAGGTGATCGGTCAGGTGTGGATCGCCAACAAGTCCTTTGGCAGCGTACCGGCCAAGATCGACCGCGCCATCACCAACGTGGTGATGATGGGCATGGGCGAGCCGCTGCTGAACTTCGACAACGTCGTCGCCGCCATGCGCATCATGATGGACGACCTCGGCTACGGCATCTCCAAGCGCAAGGTCACCCTGTCGACCTCGGGCGTGGTGCCGATGATCGAAGAGCTGGCCAAGCACATCGACGTCTCCCTGGCACTGTCGCTGCACGCGCCCAACGACGAGTTGCGCAACGAGCTGGTGCCGATCAACCGCAAGTATCCGCTGGCCATGCTGCTCGACGCCTGCCAGAGATACATCCGGCAACTGGGCGAGAAGCGCGTCCTGACCATCGAGTACACCCTGCTCAAGGACGTCAACGACCTGCCCGAGCACGCGCTGCAGATGATCGAGCTGCTGCGCAACGTACCCTGCAAGATCAACCTGATTCCCTTCAATCCCTTCCCGCACTCCGGGTACGAGCGGCCGAGCAAGAACGCCACCCGCCGGTTCCAAGAGCTGCTGGTGCAGGCCGGTTTCAACGTCACGGTACGGACCACCCGCGGTGACGACATCGATGCCGCCTGTGGCCAGCTGGTGGGGCAGGTCATGGACCGCACCCGCCGCAGCCAGCGCTATATCGCCGTTCGCCAGCTCGACGGTGCCGAAACCGTAACGCCGCTCCAGGGCTGAGGGCGCGACCATGGCGATCACGCGCTTTGCGGCTGTCGCGCTCGCCCTGCTGGTCGGTGGCCTCGCCGGCTGCGTGACCGAGGGTGATCGCAACCCCATGGATACCCGCCAGGGACGGATGCAGGCCCGTGATGCCTATATCCAGCTCGGCCTCGGCTATGTCCAGCAGGGCAATACCGAACAGGCCAAGGTGCCGCTGAAGAAGGCCCTGGAGCTGGATTCGTCCAGCGCCGACGCCCATGCCGCGCTCGGACTGGTGTTCCAGGCCCAGGGCGAAACCGACCTGGCCGATCAGGAATACCGCCTGGCCCTGCGCGAGCGGCCCCACGATGCCCGCATCCTCAACAACTACGGCAGCTTCCTCTATGAGCAGGGGCGCTACAAGGATGCCTACGAACGCTTTACCCAGGCCGCCGAGGACAGCCTCTATCCGGAGCGCGCCCGGGTGTTCGAGAATCTCGGCCTGACCGCCCTGCGACTCAATCAGGTCGACTTGGGCAAGGAAAATCTGGAAAAATCCCTGCGGCTGGATCGCAATCAGCCCAGGGCCCTGTTCGAATTGGCTCAATTGGCCTACCAGACGCGCGATTACGTGCCGTCCCGGAGCTATTACCAGGCCTTCAGCCAGCTAAGCCCCCAGGATGCCCGCAGCCTGCTGCTCGGGATCCGTCTTGCCGAGGTGTTCAATGATCGCAACACCGCCGCGAGTTACGCTCTGCAGCTGAAGCGCCTCTACCCGAACTCACCTGAATATCGTCAACTTCAGTCGGAGCAGAAATGACCGCAGTGCAATCCGAAGCGGTACACGCCGGACGGGGCAATCCCGGTGAGATCTTGCGTCAGAAGCGGCTGGAGCTTGGCTGGAGCCAGGCCCAGGTCGCTCAGAATCTCAATCTCAGCGAGCGCATCATCGAGCAGCTCGAGTCCGGCAACTATCAGCAGATGCCGGGGCACACCTTTGCCCGCGGCTACACCAAGGCCTATGGCAAGCTGCTCGGCCTGGACCAGATCGAGCTGGTGCGTACCTTCGACGGCTATACCGGCACCGATGCCAAGGGCAGCACCGTGCACAGCCTGGGGCGTCTCGACGAGCCGGTGCGGCTGTCGCGCAATGTCCTGAGGTTCGTCAGTTTCATCCTGGTGGTGCTGATCATCGCCATGGGCCTGTTCTGGTGGCAGGAGCGCAGTCGCCAGGCCTCCAGCGCCAGTGCCGTGAGCATGGAGCATGTCGAGGTCGAGGGTGCCGACGGCAAGACCGAGATCCATCCCATCGACGAGCCGGAAGAACAGCCCCCGGTCGCCGCCCAGCAGCCGGCGACCACCGTGCCTTCCCCGGTGGGCACGCCGATGCCGGATGCCAATGCCGTCGCCGCCATGACGGCACCTACCGCAGCGCCCACCCCGGCCCCGGTAACGGGTTCGACCACGCCTGCTCCCACGGCGCCCACCGCTGCCGCCCCTGCCGCGCCGGCCAGCGCGCCTGCCGCGGCGCCCGTCGCCGGCAGCGACAGCCTGAACATCCGGTTCACCGCCAGTTGCTGGACGCAGGTCAGCGACGGTACCGGCAAGATCCTCTTCAGTGGCGTGAAGAAGGGCGGCGAGAGCCTGGATTACGCCTCGATCAAGGCACCGGTGAACATCCGTCTCGGTTTCGCCCGCGGTGCCCAGATCTCCTACAACGGCCAGGTCGTCGACCTCGCGCCCTACACCAAGGGCGAGACCGCCCGCATCAAACTCGGTCAGGCCGGACAATGACGTCCGGCGACCCCATGGGAAACCAGCATGCATAGCGAATCGCCCATCAAACGTCGGTTGTCCCGCAAGATCTGGGTCGGCTCGGTGCCGGTCGGCGGCGATGCCCCCATCGCCGTGCAGAGCATGACCAACACCGAAACCTGCGACGTCGATGCCACCGTGGCCCAGGTCCAGCGCCTGCAGGACGCCGGTGCCGACATCGTGCGCATCTCGGTGCCCGACATGGACGCCGCCGAAGCCTTCGGTCGCATCAAGCAGCGGGTCAGCCTGCCGCTGGTGGCCGACATCCACTTCGACTACAAGATCGCCCTGCGCGTCGCCGAGCTGGGTGTGGACTGCCTGCGCATCAACCCGGGCAACATCGGTCGCGAAGACCGGGTCAGGGCGGTGGTCGACGCGGCCCGCGAGCGCGGCATCCCGATCCGCATCGGCGTCAACGCCGGTTCGCTGGAAAAGGACCTGCAGAAGAAGTACGGCGAGCCCACCCCGGAAGCCCTGGTGGAGTCGGCCATGCGCCACGTCGACCACCTGGAGAAGCTGGACTATCCGGACTTCAAGGTGAGCGTGAAGGCCAGTGACGTCTTCATGGCCGTGGCCGCCTATCGCCAGCTGGCCACCCGCATCGAGCAGCCGCTGCACCTGGGCATCACCGAAGCCGGTGGCCTGCGCTCGGGTACGGTGAAATCCGCCGTGGGTCTGGGCATGCTCTTGGCCGAAGGCATCGGCGACACCATCCGCATCTCGCTCGCGGCCGATCCGGTCGAGGAGATCAAGGTCGGTTTCGACATCCTGAAATCCCTCCGCCTGCGTTCGCGGGGCATCAACTTCATCGCCTGCCCGAGCTGCTCGCGGCAGAACTTCGATGTGGTCAAGACCATGAACGAGCTGGAAGGGCGCCTGGAGGACCTGCTGGTCCCCCTGGACGTCGCGGTGATCGGCTGCGTGGTCAACGGCCCCGGCGAAGCCAAGGAGGCCCACGTCGGCCTGACCGGGGGGTCGCCGAACAACCTGGTGTACATCGACGGCAAGCCGGCCTCCAAGCTGAACAACGACAATCTGGTGGACGAGCTGGAAGGGCTCATCCGCCGCAAGGCGGCCGAAAAGGCCGAAGCGGATGCCGCACTCATCGCGCGCAGCTGAAAGATCAAGGAATAAGGCCCTTTCGTGAGCAAGTCCCTGCAAGCCATCCGTGGCATGAACGATATCCTGCCGGAGCAGACTCCGGCCTGGCGCTACCTGGAACGTACCTTCGCGACGCTGCTCGACGGCTATGGCTACCACGAGATTCGTCTGCCCATCATGGAGTTCACCGAACTCTTCGCCCGCGGCATTGGCGAGGGCACCGACGTGGTCGACAAGGAGATGTACACCTTCCTCGACCGCAACGAGGAGTCGCTGACCCTGAGGCCGGAAGGCACCGCGGGTTGCGTGCGGGCCGTGCTCGAACACGGCATGACCGGCGGTGGCCAGGTGCAGAAGCTCTGGTACGCCGGGCCGATGTTCCGCTACGAGAAGCCGCAGAAGGGCCGCTATCGCCAGTTCCACCAGATCGGCGTCGAGGTCTTCAACCTGCCCGGTCCGGACATCGACGCCGAGCTGATCGTGCTCACTGCGCGCCTCTGGCAGCGCCTGGGTCTGACCGACGCCGTCACCCTGCAGCTCAACAGCCTGGGTTCCAGTGCCGATCGCGTGCGCTATCGCGAAGCCCTGGTGGCCTATCTGCAGGACCGCTTCGAGCAGCTCGACGAAGACAGCCAGCGCCGCCTGACCACCAATCCGCTGCGCATCCTCGACAGCAAGAACGCCCAGACCCAGGCGCTGCTGCAGGACGCCCCGACCCTGGCGGATTATCTGGACGACGAATCCCGCGCCCACTTCGACGGCCTGAAAGGCCGCCTGGACGTCGCCGGCATCCGCTACCAGATCAATCCCAAGCTGGTACGTGGCCTGGACTACTACGGCCGTACCGTCTTCGAGTGGGTCACCGACAAGCTGGGTGCCCAGGGCACCGTCTGCGCCGGTGGCCGTTACGACGGCCTGATCACCCAGTTCGGCGGCAAGCCCACCCCAGGTGTCGGCTTCGCCATGGGCGTCGAGCGCCTGGTGCTGCTGCTGGAAACCCTGGAGCGGCTGCCCGGTGATCTGCAGCGCCCCGCCGATCTCTATCTCTGCGCCTTTGGCGAGGCGGCCGAACTGGCCGGCCTCAAGCTGGCCGAGCAGCTGCGCGACGCCCGTCCCGACCTGCGGCTGCTGGTCAACGCCGGCGCCGGCAGTTTCAAGAGCCAGTTCAAGAAGGCCGACAAGAGCGGCGCGCTCTGGGCGATGATCCTGGGCGACGACGAATTGGCTACGCAACAGGTGGCACTCAAGCCGCTGCGTGGCGACGCGCCCCAGGAAAAGGTCGACTTCGCGGCCCTGGCCGCCCGTCTGGACGAGATTTTGCCCCCGGCCGGTTCCGGTCGCGGGAATTGAGGAGAACGGATTTGAGTTCCATCGACGACGACAATCTGGTGGTCGCCAAGGCCTGGTGGCAGCGTAATGGCAAGCCGCTGCTGGCCGGTGGCGTCATCGCCCTGGTGGCGGTACTGGGCTGGCAGGGCTGGCAGCGCTATCAGAACAACCAGGCGCAAGGCGCCTCGGTGCTCTATCAGCAGCTGGTGGAAGCCGCTCTGGCGCCCGGCGGCAAGGTCGACACCGCACGGGTGACCGATACCTACGGCAAGCTCAAGCAGGATTATTCCGGTACCGCCTACGCCCAGTACGGCAGTCTCTTCGTCGCCAAGGTGGCGGTGGAGAACAATCGCCTGGACGACGCCGCCGCCGAGCTCAAGGCCGTGGTGGACAAGCCCCACGACGCCGAACTCGGCGAGCTGGCGCGTCAGCGTCTGGCCCGGGTGCTGGCGGCCCAGGGCAAGGCCGAAGAAGGCCTCAAGCTGCTGGATGGCGAGGCACCCAAGGCCTATGTCGCCAATCGTGAAGAATTGCGTGGCGACCTGCTGGTGGCGCTGAAGAAGCCGACCGAGGCCCGCGCCGCCTATGAAAAAGCCCGCGCCGCGCTGCCCAACGATGCAGCCGAAGGCGTGCTGCAGATGAAACTCGATGATCTCGCCAAAGGAGACGCCTGATGTTGCGCTGGAAGCCTATCGCGGTACTGGGTCTCGCCCTTGCGGTCGTCGGGTGCAGCAGCACCGGCAAGAAGGAATTGCCGCCGGCCGAGCTGAAGGACATCAAGGCCGAAGTCCGGCTGGATGAAGTCTGGAGTCGCTCGGTGGGCGACGGCCAGGGCAAGGAATACAACCGCCTGGTACCGGCTGTGGACGGCCAGACGATCTTCGCCGCCGATGCCGATGGCCGGGTCATGGCGATGAATCGCGAGACCGGCCAGGTGCTGTGGAAGAAGGACCTGGACCTGCCGGTGTCCGGTGGGGTGGGGGTCGGCTCCGGCCTGGTGCTGGTCGGCACCCTGCGTGGCCAGGTGATCGCCCTCGACAGTGCCAGTGGCGACGAGAAGTGGCGCGCCCAGGCGTCCAGCGAAGTGCTGTCCGCCCCGGTGGTCAACAACGACGTGGTGGTGGTGCAGTCCCAGGATGACAAGCTGCAGGCCTTCGAGCTGGGCAGTGGTACCCGTCGCTGGATCTACGAAGACACCCAGCCGGTGCTGAGTCTGCGCGGTACCGGTGCGCCCCTGGTCACCAACCAGGTGGTCATGGCCGGTTTCGCCAGCGGCAAGGTGGTCGCCCTGGACGTGCAGCGCGGCCTGCCGCTGTGGGAACAGCAGATCGCCGTGCCCAAGGGCCGTTCCGAACTGGAGCGGATCGTTGACGTGGACGGTGGTCTGTCGCTGTCGGGCGACACCCTCTATGTGGTCAGCTACAACGGCCGCGTGGCCGCGCTCAATCCGGCCAACGGCCAGATCCTCTGGCAGCGGGACGCCTCCAGCTACGACGGCGTGGCCGAAGGCTTCGGCAACGTCTACCTGAGCCTGGACAACGGCACCGTGGAAGCCGTCGAGGAATCCTCGACTTCTTCGCTCTGGACCAATGCCGATCTGGCCCGTCGCCAGCTCACCGGCCCGGTGGTCTGGTCGAGCAACGTGGTGGTGGGCGACTACGCCGGCTACATCCACCTGCTGAGCCAGGTCGATGGGCGTTTCGTCGGTCGCACCAAGGTCGACGGTGACGGCGTCCGGGTACGGCCACTGGTCGTCGGCGACATGCTCTATGTTTACGGCAATGGCGGTAAACTCGTCGCCTATCGTCTGCGCTAGAAACTATTATCCTCAACCGATGGCCGCTACCGTGAAGTTCGGTAGCGGCCATCGTGTTTTCTGCTCTGGGAGAGCCGCATGGTTCCCGTAATTGCCCTGGTGGGGCGGCCGAACGTCGGCAAATCCACGCTTTTCAACCGCCTGACCAAGACCCGGGACGCCATCGTCGCCGACTTTGCCGGCCTGACCCGCGATCGCAAGTACGGCGAAGCCAAGTGGCAGGGACGCACCTACATCGTGGTCGACACCGGCGGTATCTCCGGTGACGAGGAAGGTATCGACCTGAAGATGGCCGAGCAGTCGCTGCAGGCCATCGAAGAATCCGATGCGGTGCTGTTCCTGGTGGACTCCCGCGAAGGCATGACCGTCGCCGATCAGATGATCGCCGAGCACCTGCGCAAGCGAAACAAGCGCACCTTCCTGGTGGCCAACAAGGTCGATACCGTCGACCCGGATATCGCCCGGGCGGAATTCAGCCCGCTGGCCATCGGCGACGCCTATCCCATCGCGGCGGCCCACGGGCGCGGCGTGAACAACCTGCTGGAAGACGCCCTGGGCGTCTTTCCCAAGGATGAGGTCGAGGTCGAGGAGCTCACCGAGGAGCAGGTGCGCGCGGCCGCGGAGGAGGGCGGTGACGTCTTCCGTCGCGTGCAGGGCATCGACGAGACCACCGGCATCAAGATCGCCGTGATCGGCCGGCCCAACGTCGGCAAGTCGACGCTGGTCAACCGCATGCTCGGCGAAGAGCGGGTGATCGTCTATGACCAGGCCGGCACCACGCGCGACAGCATCTATATCCCCTTCGAGCGCAACGAAGAACGCTACACCCTGATCGACACCGCCGGCGTGCGCCGCCGCGGCAAGGTCTTCGAAGCGGTCGAGAAGTTCTCGGTGGTCAAGACGCTGCAGGCGATCCAGGACGCCAATGTGGTGATCTTCGTCATGGACGCCCGCGAAGGCGTGGTCGAGCACGACCTCAACCTGCTCGGCTTCGTGCTGGAGACCGGGCGTGCCCTGGTGATCGCCCTCAACAAATGGGACGGCATGGAGTCCGGCGAGCGCGACTACGTCAAGACCGAACTGGAACGCCGGCTGCTGTTCGTCGACTTCGCCGACATCCACTTCATCTCGGCGCTGCATGGCACCGGCGTGGGCCATCTGTACAAGTCGGTGCAGCAGTCCTTCGCCTCGGCCACCACCCGCTGGCCGACCAGCCGCCTGACCCAGATCCTCGAGGACGCGGTGCAGGAGCACCAGCCGCCAATGGTCAGTGGCCGGCGCATCAAGTTGCGCTATGCCCACCTGGGCGGTGCCAACCCGCCGCTGATCGTCATCCACGGCAACCAGACCGATGCGGTGCCCAAGTCCTATACCCGCTATCTGGAAAAGACCTATCGCCGGGTGCTCAAGCTGGTGGGTACGCCGATCCGTATCGAGTACCGCGGTGGCGAGAACCCCTTCGAGGGCAAGAAGAACACCCTGACCGAGCGCCAGGTCAACAAGAAGCGCCGGTTGATGAGCCACCACAAGAAGGCCGAGAAGAAGCGCAAGGACAAGCGCCGGTAGACCGGCAGGACGTTGCGCAGGGAAAGGGGGCTCAGGGGAGCCCCCTTTTTTCTTTGGTAGAGGGTTGGGGTGAAGGTGCCCCTCGCGCACCGAACTGCCCCCTCTCCCTCTGGGAGAGGGTTGGGGTGAGGGCGTCCCCGCGGATTCATCAGTGGAAAAGGCTGCGCCGTTTTCCACGCTACGGGGTAGCCTCCCGGCTTGGCGCGGCGGCCTCCTTGGGCACTGGCCGACCCCCTCTCCCTCTGGGAGAGGGTTGGGGTGAGGGCCTGCCCCGCGCCGGCGCTTCAAGGAAAAGGCCACGCGCTTGCCCTCACCCTGGCGCTCTCCCCAAGGGCGAGGGGATGCCTGAATTGACCGCTGCGCCCAGGCGTTGGCCCGGCAAGACTTGCCCTCTCGCGCAAAAAATCGCAGTCTGCCGATCTCCTTCCAGCCAGACCCATGCCCGCGCGATGATCCAGAGCAAGCTTCCCGACCTCGCCGTCACCATCTTTACCCGCATGTCCCAGCTCGCCGCCCAGACCGGTGCGCTGAATCTGTCCCAGGGCTTTCCCGATTTCGACGGCCCGGCCGAGCTGCTCGCGGCGGTCGGTCGCCATGTCGCGGCTGGTCACAACCAGTACGCACCCATGACCGGACTGCCGGCGCTGCGCCAGCAGGTGGCGGCGAAGGTCGCCCGCTTCTATGGTCGAGAGGTGGATGCCGAGGCCGAGGTCACCATCGTGCCCGGGGCTACCCAGGGCCTGTTCTGCGCTCTCCAGACCCTGGTGCGACCAGGCGACGAGGTGATCGTCTTCGATCCCTGCTACGACAGCTACGAACCCTCGGTGCAACTGGCGGGCGGGCGCTGCGTGCACGTGCCCCTGGCGCTGCCGGGCTTCGGTATCGACTGGACGGCACTGGAAGCCGCCCTGAGTCCGCGCACCCGCGCCATCGTGCTCAATACTCCGCACAATCCCAGCGGGGCCCTGGTCAGCGCCGCCGACCTGGACCGCCTGGCCGCGCTGATCCGCGGGCGCGATCTCTACCTGGTCAGTGATGAGGTCTACGAGCACCTGGTCTATGACGGCGAGCGCCATGCCAGCGTCATCGCCCACGACGAACTCTATGCTCGCGCCTTCGTGGTCAGCTCCTTCGGCAAGACCTATCACGTCACCGGCTGGAAGACCGGCTATGTGGTGGCGCCGCCGGCGCTGTCGGCCGAGTTGCGCAAGGTGCACCAGTACGTGAGCTTTTGCGGGGTGACGCCGATCCAGGGCGCCCTGGCCGATTTCATGGCCGCCCATCCCGAACACCTCAGCGAGCTGCCGGCCTTCTATCAGGCCAAGCGCGATCTCTTCTGCGATCTGCTGGGTAACTCGCGCTTCAGCTTCCAGCGCGCCGCCGGCACCTATTTCCAGGTGGTCGACTATTCCGCCATTCGCCCGGATCTGGACGACGTGGCCATGGCCGAGTGGTTGACCCGCGAGCATGGCGTCGCCGCCATTCCGCTGTCGGTGTTCTATCAGACGGCGCCTGCGGACCTGCGTCTGGTGCGCTTCTGCTTCGCCAAGCGCGAAGACACCCTGCGGCAGGCAGCGGAGCGGCTATGCGCGATCTGACACCCACCCGGGACCTGCGCCTGGCGCTGGTGCAGAGCGAACTGGCCTGGCACGACCCGGCCGCCAACCGTGCCCATTTCGAGGCGCTGCTGACGGAAGTCGGCGAGACCGATCTGATCATCCTGCCGGAGATGTTCACCACCGGCTTTTCCATGGGATCGGCAGCCCTTGCCGAGCCCGCGGATGGGCCGACAGCGGTCTGGATGCGAGAACAGGCGCAGCGTCTCGGCGCGGTGGTCACCGGCAGCCTGATCGTGCGGGACGCGGATGGGCAGCACCGCAATCGCCTGCTGTGGGCGACGCCGGATGGCGAGTTGCAGCACTATGACAAGCGCCATCTGTTTCGCATGGCCGGCGAGCACGAGCACTATGCCCCGGGCGAGCAGCGGCTGCGGGTGACCCTCAAGGGTTGGCGAATCCGCCCGCTGATCTGCTACGACCTGAGATTCCCGGTGTGGAGTCGCGCCCAGGACGATACCGACCTGCTGCTCTATGTCGCCAACTGGCCGGCGCCGCGGCGCGGGCACTGGAATCGCCTGCTGCCGGCGCGGGCCATCGAGAACCTCTGCTATGTCGCCGCGGTGAATCGCCTCGGCAGCGACGGCAATGGCCATCCCTATGCGGGCGACAGCCAGGTGCTGGACTTCCAGGGTGAACCCCTGATCGAGGCCGGCGCGGAAGCCGGCATCTTCCACACGACGCTCTCGGCTGCCGCCCTCACAGCCTATCGCGAGCGCTTTCCGGCGCAGCGCGATGCCGATGCCTTCCGCCTGGACTGATCAGGCCCAGAAGGGCGCTGGCTGGGCGGCGTGCTGGTGGATCAGGGTGACGGCCCGGTCCACGTCCGCCGCGGTGGTGTAGCGGCCCAGGCTGAATCTGTAACTGCGTGCGGCCTGTTCAGGGGTGAGCCCCAGACCCAGCAGTACATGGGAGGGCGCCGCCTTGGCCGAACTGCAGGCCGAGGTGGTCGAGAAGGCCAGCTGGCGCTGCAATGACGCGGTGTCCAGCGGCGTGGCGAAGGTCAGATTCAGGGTATGGGGAATGCGCTGACGGGCACAGCCATTGAGCTGCATGCCGGGCAGCGTCTGCACCCCGGTCAGGAACCGCTCGCGCAGCTGGCCGAGTCGCTCGTTCTCCCGCGCCATGGCCTGGCCGGCGAGGGCGAAGGCGGTACCCATGCCGACGATCTGATGGGTGGCCAGGGTGCCGGAACGCAGCCCGCGCTCGTGGCCGCCGCCATGGATCTGCGCCTGCAGGGCACCCTCGGCACGCGGACCCACATAGAGGGCGCCGATGCCCTTGGGCCCATAGGTCTTGTGCGCGGAAAAGGACATCAGATCGACTTCCAGGCCGGTCAGGTCGAGGGCGACCTTGCCGGTGGCCTGGGCGGCGTCCACGTGGAAGAGGGCGCCACGGGCGCGGACCAGCCGGCCGATGGCGTCGATGTCGGTCAGGGTGCCCAGTTCGTTGTTCACCACCATCAGCGAGACCAGGCAGGTGTCCGCCCGCCAGGCCTGCTCGACGGCGGCGGGGGTGATCAGACCTGCCGCATCAGGCGTCAGGTAGGTGACGGTGAAGGCCTCGGCTTCCAGTTGGGCCGCGGTATCGAGCACCGCCCGGTGTTCCAGGCAACTGGTGATCAGATGGCCGCGCCCGCGACGGCGAGCCACGCCGAGCAGCGCGAGGTTGTTGGACTCGGTGGCACCGGAGGTCCAGACCAGCTGCTCGGGCCGGGCGCCGACCAGATCGGCGACCTGCTGGCGAGCGGTGTCAACGGCGCGCTGGGCGTCGTTGCCGAAGGCATGGCCGCGAGAGGCGGGATTGCCGAAGACGCCCTGCCGACCCAGGCAACCCAGCATGGCTTCGATGACGACATCGTCGACAGGGGTGGTGGCGGCGTAATCGAAATACAGGGGATAAGCGTCCATGGCGGCCTCGCGCGTTTGAGTGAAACTAGGCTAACGCTCACGCTCGTGAAGAAATTTGCTTTTTTATCTCTTATTGGCGTTTTCAGGAGAATAGAATTCTCTTAAATAGCTTTTCTGGAGAAAGCCATTTCATGGATCGCTTCGATCGCGCCATCCTCGAGATCTTGCAGCAGGACAGCACCCGACCGGTGGCCGATATCGCCGAGCGCATCGGCCTGGGCACCACCGCCTGTTGGCGGCGGATCCAGAAGCTGGAGGAGCAGGGGGTCATCCGCGCCCGGGTGGCGCTGCTCGATCCCCGGCAGCTCAACGTGGGGGTGACGGTGTTCGTTTCGGTGCGCACCAACCAGCACGCCATGGACTGGCTGCAGCGCTTCCACGAGGCGGTGGCGGCCATTCCGGAGGTGGTCGAGCTCTATCGCATGGCCGGCGACACCGACTACCTGATGCGTATCGTGGTCCCGGACATCGCCGCCTACGATGGCGTCTACAAGCGCCTGATCCAGGTGCCCGGATTGCTGGACGTCAGCTCCAGCTTCGCCATGGAGCAGATCAAATACAGCACGGCCTTGCCGCTGGATTATGTGCGGTAGGGCAGGGCCGTAGCGTGGAAAACCGCGCAGCCTTTTCCACAGGGACATTGGCTGCGTGGGATCACCCTCACCCCAGCCCTCTCCCGGAGGGAGAGGGGGTTGTCCGAGCGGGCGCTGGGTTTTGGCGGGCAGGTAGATGATCAAGCAGCTGCAGAAGTGACTGATGCGTAGCGTGGAAAATGGCCCAGCCTTTTCCACTCTTGATATCGGCTGCGTGGGATCACCCTCACCCCAGCCCTCTCCCGGAGGGAGAGGGCTGTCCGAGCGGGCGCTGGGCTTTGGCGGCCAGGTAGATCATCAGCGGCTGCAGAGGTGACTGATGCGTAGCGTGGAAAACGGCGCAGCCTTTTCCACTCTTGATATCGGCTGCGTGGGATCACCCTCATCCCAGCCCTCTCCCGGAGAGAGAGGGGGTTGTCCGAGCGGGCACTGGGTTTTGGCGGCCAGGTAGATAATCAAGCAGCTGCAGAGGTGGCTGATGCGTAGCGTGGAAAACGGCCCAGCCTTTTCCACTCTTGATATCGGCTGCGTGGGATCACCCTCATCCCAGCCCTCTCCCGGAGGGAGAGGGTGGGGGTGTGTGAGCGGGCGCTGGGCTTTGGCGGCCAGGTAGATCATCAGCGGCTGCAGAGGTGACTGATGCGTAGCGTGGAAAACGGCGCAGCCTTTTCCGCTCTTGATATCGGCTGCTGGAGCCACCCTCACCCCAGCCCTTTCCCGAAGGGAGAGGGGGTTGTCCGAGCGGGCGCTCGATATCGGTTGCGTGGGATCTCCCTCACCCCAACCCTCTCCCAAAGGGAGAGGGGGCTGCTCGGTGCACGTCCGTGGTCGCGACACCTCAGCGATAGGCGCTGACCTGATTCAGCAGGGTGATGTCATCGGCCGGTAGCTGCAGCCGGGTGGCGGCCACCAGGTCGTCGAGTTGGGCCTGGGAGGTGGCGCTGGCGATGGGCGCGGTGATGCTGGGGCGGGCGATCAGCCAGGCCAGGGCGACCTGGGCCGGGGTGGCGTCGTGCTTTTCGGCGATTTCGTCGAGGCCGGCCAGGATGGCCATGCCGCGTTCGTCCAGGTAGCGCTTGACCATCTCCGCGCGTGAACCCTGCAGATCGTCCTTGGTGCGGTACTTGCCGGTCAGGAAGCCGCTGGCCAGGGAGAAGTAGCTGATCACGCCCAGACCGAGTTCCTCGACTACCGGTTCCAGGTCGGTCTCGTAATCCTGGCGCGCATGCAGGTTGTAGTGGGGCTGCAGGCTCTGGTACGACGGCACGCCCAGGCGTTCGGCGATCCTGGTCGCTTCGCGCAGGCGCTGGCCGCTGTAGTTGGAGGCGCCGATCACCCGTACCTTGCCTTGCTCCACCAGCCGGGCGAAGGCGCCCAGGGTTTCCTCCAGCGGGGTATCCTCGTCATCGCAATGCGCCTGATAGAGATCGATGCGATCGGTCTGCAGGCGCTTGAGCGAAGCCTCCACCGCCTGCTGCACATAGCTGGCCTTGAGGCCCTTGCGGCCTTCGCCCATGTCCATGCCCAACTTGGTGGCCAGGATCACCTGGTCGCGCTTGCCGCTGCGGGCGAACCATTTGCCCAGCAGGGTCTCGGATTCGCCACCGCTGTTGCCCGGTGCCCAGCGCGAATAGACGTCGGCGGTGTCGATGAAGGTCAGGCCTGCCTCGAGCAGGGCGTCCAGCATGCGAAAGGACTGGGCTTCGTCCAGCGTCCAGCCGAAGACGTTGCCACCGAAGCAGAGTGGCGGCACCTGGAGGTCTGAGTGGCCAAGGGTACGTGTGTGCATGGAATCCTCATCCGGTTGGGGGCGTCATGCAGGTTACGACCGATGGCCGCGGCTCAAGGTTCGAGGCGTGATGACCCCGGCCACTCCCGCAGGGGGAGGGGTTTGCCGAGGGCGTAGCCCTGGGCGTAGTCGACGCCGATGGTGCCGAGCAATTCGAAGGTGGCCTGGGATTCGACGAATTCGGCGATGGTCTCGGCGCCCAGGTGATGGGCGACCTGGTTGATGGACTCGACGATGGCGCGATCCAGCGGATCCTGATCGAGGGTGCGGATGAAGCTGCCGTCGATCTTCACGTAGTCGACGCGGAAGTGCTTGAGGTAGGCGAAGGAGCTGAGGCCGGCGCCGAAGTCGTCCAGGGCGATGCGGCAGCCGCGTTCGCGGACCTGGCTGATGAGCGCGGAGGCCACCGAGAGCTTGTTGATCACCGCGGTCTCGGTCAGCTCGAAGAGCAGGCGCTGCGGATCCAGCGGCGAGGCGGCGATCAGCTCCAGCAATTCGGGCAGAAAGTCGGGATCGCTCAGGCTGTTGCCCGAAAGGTTGATGCCCACGTGCAGCTCGGGTCGTTCCTGCAGCCAGGGCACCAGCTCGACCAGCACCTGACGCACCACCCAGCGGTCGATGCTGCTCATCAGGCCGAAGCGCTCGGCGGCCGGGATGAAGGTGGCCGGCGAGATCAGCTGACCCTGGATATCGCGCAGGCGCAGCAGCAGCTCGACGTGCTGCGCGGTGCTGCCGGTGGCGCGAGTGGGGACGATGGTCTGGGCGTGGAGCTCGAAGCGGTGCTGCTCCAGGGCCTCGCGCAGGCCGCTGGCCATGAGGATCTCGCGGTGCTGGCGCTCCACGTCCTCGCTGCCGGCGCGATAGAGCGCCGCGCGATTGCGCCCGGCGTGCTTGGCGGTGTAGCAGGCCACGTCGGCCTGGCTCATCAATTCGGCCGGGCTGCGGGTCTCGGCGGTGATGGCGACGATGCCGGCACTGGCGCCGACGTCGTAGATCCGGTTCTGCCAGTTGAAGCGCACGGCACCTATGCTGGCGATGAGTTTTTCGGCGACGGCCTCGGCCTGTACCAGGTCGCAGTCGCGCAGCAGCAGCGCGAATTCGTCGCCACCGATGCGCGCCACCGCGTCCGAGCCACGCAGGGAATCGCGCAGCAGGGTGCCCAGTTCGCGCAGCAGCAGGTCGCCGGCGGCATGGCCGGCGGAGTCATTGACCACCTTGAAGCGGTCCAGGTCGATGAAGCACAGGGCATGCTGGGTGGTGCCGGCCTGGGCCTGCTGCCAGGCGGCGTCCAGCTCCTGCTCGAACTTCAGGCGGTTGTAGAGACCGGTAAGGGCGTCGTGGGAGGCGTTGTAGCTCAGCTCGCGCTGCAGGTTGCGGGCATGGGTGACGTTCTGGAACACCAGCACCGCGCCGATGATGTGGCCATCCACCGTGCGTACCGGTGCGGCGGAGTCCTGCACCTCGTGTCTTTCGCCCTGGCGGCTGAGCAGCACCGCGCCTTCGTCCAGGGAGGTGATGGTCTGCTCGCGCAGGCAGCGGGTCACCGGACTGGGCAGCACCTCGTCGCTCTGGCTGTCGTGGATACGGAAGACCTCTTCGTGGGGTCGACCCTGGGCATCCGCCAGCGACCAGCCGGTCAGCTGTTCGGCGACCGGATTGAGAAAGAGGATGCGGCCGTCCATGTCGGTGGTCAGCACGGCGTCGGCGATGGAGGCCAGGGTGACCTGCAGCCGTTCCTTTTCCTCGTAGAGCGCCGTGGTCAGCTGGTGGTGCTCGGTGACGTCGCGGTTGCTGCCGACCAGGCGTACATGACCGTCGGCCTCGACCACCGAGATCAACTCGGAACGGATATGGCGGACCTCGCCGCCGGGACCGCCACGGTTGATGCGGAAGTTGAAGGTGTAGAACATCGACTCGCTGACGGCCTTCTCGAACACCTCCAGCGAGCGCGCCTTGTCGTCCGGGTGGATGAAGGTGAGCCAGAAGTCCATGTCCCGGCTGAGATTGTCGGGGGCGATGCCATAGAGATCGCGCAGCCGGGCGTCGGCATTGAAGCCCGGACTGCGGGTGTCCCATTCCCATATCCCCACGTTGCTGGCACGGATGGCCAGTTGCAGCCGCTCGCGCAGCCTGGCGTTGGTCGCCTCTGCGCGGCGCTGGGCGTCGATGTCGCGGGCCTGCAGCAGATAGCCGGTGAGCAGGTCGCCGTCGTCATGGTCGGGCGACAGTGCCAGTTGCATCCACAGCCCCTGGCCGTCGCGGTGCAGCAGACGGCGGGTCTGTTCGCCTTCCTCGATCGTCAGGGACTCTTCGGCGTCGGCGATCAACTCCTTGAGCAAGCGGCCGTCGAGACTGTGGCGCGGATAGCCGAGCATGGCCTCCAGGGCCAGGTTCACCTGGCTCAGGCGGCCCTCTACCGACAGCAGCGCCATGCCATAGGGCGCGGCGCTCAGGGCATGGCGAAAGCGCGCCTCGTTGCGCGCCAGGCGCTGGTTGTGATGACTGCTCTGCTGCACTGCAGCGGCCAGCAGCAGCGGTGGAATCTGCATCAGGGCCACGGGAATGTAGGTCAGGGCTTCCTGTACCAGGGAGGCGCCGCGGACACCGAGCAGATAACCGTGGGCCACCAGGTAGGTGAAGATCAGGATGTTCAGGCCGCCCACCACTGCGGTACCCGCGGCGCTGAGCCTCAGGGTCATCAGCAGCAGCAGGGTGGAGACGTAGACGAAGGGATAGGGCACGTAGGCCAGCAGGGCGAGCACCAGCCCGGGGCTGATCAGCAGCAGGACGACGAATTCGCGGGCGCCCTGGCGGCTGAACTGCTGCCACTGCAGCGGACGGCGGAGAAAGGCCAGGGGCATCACCACCAGCAGGCCGAGGGCGTCGCCGAGGTACCAGTGCAAGGCGACCCGCAGCAGCTCAGGATTGCCCTGCTGGGCGGCGATCAGCGTTCCCAGAGCGGTGCCGGCCAGGGGTGTCACCAGTACCCCGTAGAACAGCAGGCGGCCCATGGCCGCGACATTGCGTTCGGGATGGAGGATGCGATCGTGCAGCAGCCATGTGCCGAACAGGATCTCGGCCAGATTGGGTAGGGAATAGAGCGCGCCGATGGCCGGCTGGCCACTGAAGGGCAGCTCGGCCAGGGTGCCGGCCAGCCAGATCGCCAGCAGTTGCAGCGGCCAGCGGCGGGGCGCCGAGCGCAGCAGCCAGGCGATCGCCAGGCCATTGGGCAGCCAGAGGGTGGCCACGGTGGTGGACGCCTGGCGGGTGAAGAGGATGCACAGGACCGAGCTGAGCAGGAACAGCAGTGCCAGCGCGGTGGCGTCACGCAGCGGAGAGGTATTTCGCGACAGAGTGGAAGTCATTGCCTATCCAGACACACTGCTCGGCCGGCAGGTGCCGGGCAGACGAGACGATCCCGAGGAAGTGGGGAGTATCTCCGCTGGTTGGCCATAAAAAAAGGGAATACCGGTCGGTATTCCCTTGGGCTTGACCAACGTCAGCGTCAGGCGGCCTTGGCCTGGGCCTGGGTGACCGCGCGGTTCAGGGCGCTGAGCAGGGCGCGGAAGCTGGCGGTGGTGATGTTCTCGTCGATGCCGATGCCATGCAGCGGACGCTGGCCTTCCAGGCGGACCTCGATGTAGGAGGCGGCCTTGGCGTTGGCGCCGGCGCCGATGGAGTGCTCGTGGTAGTCCATGATCTCCACCGCCTGGGGCAGGCTGGCGACCAGGGCTTCCAGCGGGCCTTTGGCGGTGCCGTGCCAATGCTCGGTACGACCCTCGACGGCGACTTTGATGTCGACGGTGGAGGTACCATCTTCCTCGCGCAGCTTGTGGCTGACCAGAGCGTAGGGGCTCTTGGCCTGCAGGTATTCCTGTTCGAGCAGGGCATGGATCTGCGCCGCGCTCATCTCCAGGCCCAGGCGATCGGTCTCGCGCTGCACCACCTGGCTGAATTCGATCTGCATGCGACGCGGCAGGCTGATGCCGTATTCCTGCTCCAGCAGGAAGGCGATGCCGCCCTTGCCCGACTGGCTGTTGACGCGGATGACCGCCTCGTAGTCGCGGCCGATGTCGGCCGGGTCGATGGGCAGGTAGGGGACCTCCCAGAGGGCGTCCGGCTTCTGCTGGGCGAAGCCCTTGCGGATGGCGTCCTGGTGGGAGCCGGAGAAGGCGGTATGGACCAGGTCGCCGACATAGGGGTGACGCGGGTGCACCGGCAGCTGGTTGCACTCCTCGACGGTCTTGCGCACGGCGTCGATGTCGGAGAAGTCCAGCTCGGGATCGACGCCCTGGGTGTAGAGATTGAGCGCCAGGGTCACCAGGCAGACGTTGCCGGTGCGCTCGCCGTTGCCGAACAGGCAGCCTTCGACGCGATCGGCGCCGGCCATCACCGCCAGTTCCGAGGCGGCCACGCCGGTGCCGCGATCGTTATGGGTGTGGACGCTGATCAGCACGCTGTCGCGGCGGTCGATGTGGCGACCGAACCACTCGATCTGGTCGGCGTAGTTGTTGGGCGTGGCGCACTCGATGGTGGCCGGGAGGTTGAGGATCAGCTTGTTGGCTGGGGTCGGTGCGAACACCGCGATCACCGCGTTGCACACCTCGACGGCGAAGTCGGTCTCGGTGGAGCTGAACACCTCGGGGGAATACTCGAAGCCCCACTGGGTCTCCGGCCGCTCGGCGGCCAGGCGCACGATGGTCTGGCCGGCGGCCACGGCGATGGCCTTGACACCGGCCTTGTCCTGGCCGAAGACGATGCGGCGGAAGCTCGGCGCGCAGGCGTTGTAGTAGTGGACGATGGCGCGCTTGGCGCCCTTGAGCGATTCGAAGGTGCGCTCGATGAGGTCGTCACGGGCCTGGGTCAGCACCTGGATGGTGACGTCGTCGGGGATATGACCGCCCTCGATCAGCTCGCGGACGAAGTCGAAGTCGGTCTGGGAGGCGGAGGGAAAGCCCACCTCGATCTCCTTCAGGCCCACGGCGACCAGGCACTTGAAGAAGGCCATCTTCTTCTCGGCATCCATCGGCTCGATCAGCGACTGGTTGCCGTCGCGCAGGTCGGTGGACAGCCAGATCGGCGCCTTGTCGATGACCTTGTCCGGCCAGGTACGGTCGGGCAGGGCGACGGGCGTGAAGGGACGGTACTTCTGCGAGGGATCTTTGAGCATGGTCATGGGGATTCTTTCCTTGGGCGGGGTCGGGACTTACGAAGCGAACGCGGTCGAGCTTCGCAGTCGTGGACTGACCAGTCGCAGGCAGCGGTGCTGCCGGAGGAGGATGAGGGTATGGGCGTTGTGCATGGCGCTAACGTTAGTCCGCCGAGGGCAGGTCTCGCAATGTTCTTTTTAAAATTGGCAGGAATGTTCGCATAAGGGGTTTTGGTGGAGATTTATTGCCGGTTGTGGCTGTGTATTGGTGATTTATAAATGGGAGGAGAGGTGTTTTTTGTGTAACCCGAGATCGCCGAAGCGACCCCTGGCGCCGGGCCGGGGTCAATGCTGGACGATTCCCGGCAACCGAACGAAAGGAAGGCGTCCATGAAGACTCTCGCACTGGTAGGCCTGGCGACCACCCTGGTCGCCGGTCTGGCCTCGACGGCCCAGGCGGCTGACAACCCTCTGGAGGCGGAACGCTGGAAGACGCGACCACTGATCCTGGTCGCGCCGACGGCCAATGATCCCCAGGTCGCGAAGCTCCGCGAGGAACTGGCGCAGCCGGCCAACCGCGAAGCCTTCGTCGAGCGCGAGATGGTGCTCTATACGGTGGTGGGCGACGCTGGTAGTCGCAACGACGAGCCGCTGCGGCCGGAGCAGACCCGGGCGCTGCTCAAGGCGCTGGACGCCCGTACCGGCCAGCCGGCGACGCTCTATCTGGTCGGCAAGGACGGCGGGGTCAAGGTGCGAGAGCAGCAGGGGTGGTCGCTCAAGGCGCTGTTCGGCACGGTCGACCGGATGCCGATGCGGCGGTAGGGCAGGACCCTCACCCCAGCCCTCTCCCGGGGGGAGAGGGGGTTTTCCGAGACCAGCCGGACGCCGTGTAGATACCGTCTTCGCCCCTCAGTGTGCAATCGCTAAAGCAGGGTCGAAAGGCTTGCCCGATTTGAGCACGCCATAGGCGATGGTCAGCAGCTTGCGCATGGCGGCGCAGACGGTTTGTTTACCTTTCTTCCCTCTGGTTTTCAGACGCTCGGCTTGCGCCTTGATAGCCGGGTTGTAGGTCAGCGCCACGACGGCGGGTAGGTATAGCGCACTTCGTAAGCGGACCGATCCCATGCGCGAGATGCCGGTATGGCCGCGGTAAAGACCTGATTCCTGTAGGCGTGGGTTCAAACCGGCAAAGGCGGTCACGGCGCGGGCATCAGCGAAGCGACCGATATCGCCGAGCTCCGCCAGGATCAGGGCGGCGGTCTTGTCGGCGATGCCGTCTATGCTCACCAGCAGATCACGTTTGCCGCTCAGGTCCGGGTCATCGTCGATATGCCGTTTGATCTGTTCGAGCGTCCAGGCGATCTGCTCATCGAGCCGCTGCACGACCGCTCGAATCGAGTTTTGGACTTTTTCCGGGCTGACCTCGAGCCGATTGAGTTCCATCTGCCGTAGCGATTGGAGATCCTCCAGGCGCCGGGTCAGCGCGCGAAGCGTGCGGATGGACACAGGCTCGGGGTGCCAGGCCCGCAGGCTGTCTTCATGCCGCTGGCCATAGGTGGCGATCAGCTTGGCGTCGAGTTTGTCCGTCTTGCTGCGCTGCAACTGGCTTTGCGCATAGCGAGCGATCTGTGCCGGATTGAGCACGGCGATTCGGTAGCCCAGCGCATGGAAATGCTCGGCGAGCGCTTCGTGATAGGTGCCCGTGGCCTCCATCACGATCCAAGCGCCTGGCTCGGCATGCTGTTGCAGCCAGTCGGCAAAGACCGCGAAGCCTGACGGATCGTTGCTCAGCCTGCCCTTGGTCCGGTGCTTGCCATTGGATTGCAGGACCGCCAGATCGAAGCTGCGCTTGGCGATATCAACACCGATTACGGCCATGATGTCTCCTCCTTCAGATGCGACACAATCACGTCATCCCGTCCAACCTTGTGCAATACGAGCTCTGGAGGCTCTAGATACCGTTCGGACTCGGGGATGGGTGTGGAGGAGGCAGCCTATCTACGTTGCAAGCTCAAAGGCTTAAGGGTGGACACGGCCTGCCATCCTCCCCCGATGATCAGTCGGGGACTATGCCCCCTGAGGAGGCTGTCGTCGAGATACAAGGGTGGACAACGGCGCAGCCTTGTCCACGCGGCTAAGGCACCGGGCCGTCAGTGGAAAACGCTGGCGCGGTTTTCCACGCTACGGGGCTGGAGTTTCCCCTCACCCCAGCCTTTCCCCGAGGGAGAGGAGGCGCAGGACCCTAGGTTGGGTTGAGCGTTTAGCGCGGCCCAACAGACCCAGCTTCAGGCGTAGACGTAGGGCCCGCCCTGTTCCAGCGCGCGCTGGTAGGCCGGACGGGCATGGATGCGCTTGAGGAAGTCCACCAGCTTGGGGCGCTTGCCGTTGTCCAGGCCGGCGCGGCTGGCGGCGGCTTCCAGCGGGAAGCTGAGCTGGATGTCGGCCGCGGTGAAGCGGTCGCCGACGAACCAGCCGCTGGCGCCCAGCTGGCTTTCCAGGTAGCCCAGGTGCAGGTCCAGTTGCGGCTGGATGAAGCTCGCGGTGGCCTTGGCGGCGATGCCCTTGGCGATGGGCCTGGCGAAGAAGGGCATGGGCGAGGTGGCGATGCGGTCGAACACCAGCTTGAGCAGCAGCGGCGTCATGGCCGAGCCTTCGGCGTAGTGCAGCCAGTAGGTGTAGCGCACGAACTCCGGACTGTCCTGGGCGGGCAGCAGTTGCGGCCCGTAGCGCCGTGCCAGGTAGTCGACGATGGCGCCGGATTCGGCCAGGGTCAGCTCACCGTCGACGATCACCGGCGACTTGCCCAGCGGATGCACCTTGCGCAACTCCGGCGGGGCGAACAGGCCACCCGCCGCTCGCTCGTAGCGTTGCACCCGATACTCGATGCCGAGCTCTTCGAGCAGCCAGAGCACCCGCTGGGAGCGGGAGTTGTTCAGGTGGTGGACGACGATCATGGTCTTTCCTTAGGCCGGGGCGGGCGATCAGGGCGCCGGGGTGCCCGGTTCGCCGAGGGAGGTCATGGCCTCGCGCGGTTCCAGCCGCCCGCGGAAGTCGCGTCCGCTCGGGTGCTGGAACACATGAAGGCCGAATTCCGGGAGGATGGAGAGCAGGTGATCGAAGATGTCCCCCTGGATGCCCTCATATTGCGCCCACACCGTGGTGTTGGTGAAGCAGTAGATCTCCACCGGCAGACCCTCGCCGGAGAGCGGCATCTGGCGGACCAGCAGGGTCATGCCTTGATGCACCCCGGGATGGGCGCGCAGGTAGCGTTCGACATAGGCGCGAAAGGTCCCCAGGTTGGTGACCCGGCGGGTGTTGACCGGCTCCTGGCCGCGCTTTTCCAGCTTGCGATTCCAGTCCGCCAGTTCCTGCTCCTTGGCGGTGAGGTAGTCGTCCAGCAGGTTGAAGCGGTGCAGGTGCTCGCGCTCGGCGTCGCTGAGGAAGTGCACGCTGTTCTGGTCGATGTTGAGCGCGCGCTTGATCCGTCGGCCACCGGCTTCCTGCATGCCGCGGTAGTTGCGGAAGGAGTCGGTGATGAATCTCTTGGTGGGGATGGTGGTGATGGTCTTGTCGAAGTTCTGCACCTTGACCGTGTGCAGGGCGATGTCGATGACGTCGCCATCGGCGTTGAGCTGGGGCATCTCGATCCAGTCGCCGACGCGGATGATGTCGTTGCTGGAGATCTGCACGCTGGCCACCAGGGAGAGCAGGGTGTCCTGGAAGATCAGCAGCAGCACCGCGGCCATGGCGCCGAGGCCGGAGAGCAGGATCAGCGGCGAGCGATCGATCAGGGTGGCGATCATCAGGATGACCGCGATGGCGTAGATGACGATCTTGCTGACCTGGACATAGCCCTTGATCGGCTTGAGCCGCGCCGAGGGCCGGCGCGAATAGAGCACGTTGACCACGTTCAGGGCGCTGCCCAGGGCCAGGGCGATGGTCAGCACGATGAAGGCGCTGCAGACGTTCTGCACCACGGTGACCAGGGCCTCGGGACGCCCGGGCACCAGTTCGATGCCGATCGACAGCACCAGGGCCGGGACGATGTTGGCCAGCCGACCGATGACGCGGTGGTGATTGAGTTCGTGATCCTGGCCGAAGGAGGTGCTGCGCAGCAGGCGATAGAAGCCGCGCACCAGGATGCGCTTGACGATCCAGTTGAGCACCCAGGCTGCCAGCAGCAGGCCGAGGCAGGCGACCAGGGTAAGCAGTTGCGGGTGTTTTTCGAGGTCGTCGATCAGGTTGGTCAGGGCCGTGGGCATAGGGGGTCTCTTGACGGGATACTACGGACGCCACGTTAGCAAAGCTGCGCCCCGCTTGCCGTATTCGGCGCCCGGGGTCGGTCCAAGGTTCAGCCCTTCCAGGAAAATTTCCATGCGCGTCCTCCCTGCCTTTTTTACCCTCGTCGCCGTGCTGCTGCTCGCCGGTTGCGCCGGGCGTCCCTTCGGACCGCCGACCCTGGACGATCGCCTGGCCGAACTCGGCTATCGGCAGGGTGCGGCCATGGACACCATTCTGGGCTTCGACCTCTCCGGCTGGCACTACCTGGATACCCGGCACCTGGCGCTGGGGACGGGATTGGGCCGCGCCTATCTGGTGGACTTCGCCGTGCCCTGTCGCAACCTGGCCGCCGGGCAATCGCCTCGGCTATCGCTCGCGCGCCGCCGGCCTGCGTCCGGGCGACTTCCTGGTGTCCACCGATGCCCGGGGCAGCCGGATGGAGTGCCCCATCGGCGGCCTGTATCGCCTCGATCCCGTGCGCTGAGTGGCGCAGGGCTGACCAGCTCGCACAGCCCGGAATCCGGTTGTGGCCGGCGATCCGTATTGCCTGCGAGCGGCCTAGCGCTCCACCGGCTCGCGCTTCTTCCACCAGCCGCCGAACAGGCCGACCGGATAGATCGTCACCATGACGGCGAACACCACCCAGGTGCGCCAGGACCAGGCCGACAGCACGAAGCCCTGGGAGAAGCCTACCAGCAGGTAGCAGGCCGCGGTGACCAGCAGGATGCTGCCGAGGGCGCTGCCGAAGCGAGGTCTTGGGGTCATGGCGGCGGTTCCAGGTCGGGCCAGAGGAGGGCGTCCCTTTTAAGCCAGCGCCGGACGCCTGGCAATGCCCCCGACTGCAACCAATTGTTTGCTGCCGGTCAGGGCTTGAAGGCGCCGATGAAGATGCTCGGGTCGACCCGCACGTCATTGAGACTGACGTTCCAGTGCAGATGCGGACCCGTGGCGCGGCCGGTGCTGCCGACGCGGCCGACCACGCCGCCGCGCGGGACCTCCTGGCCGACCTGGACATCGATGCGCGAGAGGTGGCAGAACATGCTGATCAGGCCCTGGCCGTGATCGACGAACACCGTCTTGCCATTGAAGAAGTAGTCACCCACCAGTACCACCTTGCCAGCGGCCGGGGCCTTGACCGGCGTGCCGGCGGGCACGGCGAAGTCCAGCCCTGAATGCGGGTTGCGTTCCTGGCCGTTGAAGAAGCGGCGCAGGCCGAAGGGGCTGGAGAGCGGACCCTCCACCGGCTTGTCCAGCAGCAGGTTGCTGGGCTGGTTCGGCGAGAACAGCCGGTAGGCGGCCTGCTGTTCGGCCAGTTCGCGCTCGAAGCGCTTGAGGTCCTCCGGGTTGGGCGTGACCTGGCGCTGGTTCTTCAGGGTGATGCGCTGCTCGGCGTAGTGCCGGCTGCCGACCGTGAAGGCCTGGGGCGCGGCGCCGGCGACCTCCAGCGGCTGGCGACCCGCGGCGGTGCCCAGGGGGATGCCGACGATGGCCACCCAGCCGTTGCCATCCTTGACCACCAGCACCGGCTTGCCCTGGTAGCGCACCCGCGGCGCGGCGTCACCCGGAATGGGGACCACGGCGACGCCGCCCGGCACGGGCTTGTCCAGCAGGCGTTGCAGGTAGGTGCCCGCATGGGCGGGCAGGGTCAGCAGCAGGCAGCAGAGCAGGGCGAACAGGCGGGGCATGGGCGCATCCGGTGGCGAAAACGCCCATGCTGGAGCAGGCGAGGGCCCCGGGGCAAGGTGCCCCAGGCCCCCTTGGTCAGTTGGGGACGATCTTGTAGAGCACGGTTTCCAGCGCCGGCTTCTGCTTGGGATCGAAGAAGCTCATCTCGGGGATACGCGAATCCGTGACATAGACGGTGCCATCCGGACCACGGCCGAAGGTGTCCGGCCAGACCAGTTTCTTGTCCTGCACCAGGGTGGTGAGCTGGCCGTTCTCGCGGATCTTCACCGCATGCTCTTCCACCGCGCTGACATAGAGGCGCCCTTGCGGGTCCATCAGCAGGCCATCGGCCGGACCGTTCTCGCCGACCTTTTCCACCTTGGCCGGCAGGCTGCCGAGTTCGTCGCCCTGCAACGCCGCGGTAGGAATGCGGTAGAGGGTATTGCCCTTGACCGCCTGCCAGTAGAGGTAGTCGCCGGCCGGGGAGAGGGCGATACCGTCGGCGGAGAATTCCACGCCACGGCCATCCGGACGCACGAGCGGCTCGCCATCGGCCTTGACCTTGACGCCCTTCTCGGCCTGGGTGCTCGGATCGCCATCTAGGGCGCGGCGGGCCTTGCCGCTCTCCAGATCCAGCACCACCAGGGCGCCGCGGGCACCGGAGTCGGTGATATAGGCGTGGCGGCCATCCGGGCTGAATCTGACGTCATTGAGGTAGCTGCCCTGGGGTGCCACGCTCTCGTCCAGTGCATAGACCTTGCTCACCTGATTGCTGGCCAGGTCGATCTTGACCAGCTTGGGTGCGCCGGGCACCACCAGCGCCTGGGCGGGAGCGCCCGGGTCGATCACCCAGAGACTGCCACGACCGTCGGCCACCACGGATTGCACGCAGACCCAGTGATTGCCCGGGGTCAGCTCGTCGCGCTTGGCATTGCGCCAGCCGTTCCAGGCCGGGTCCGGATAGGGCACCAGGCTGCCGTCGGGCCTGAGTTCGGCCACCGAGACCTCGCTGTCTTCGGTCCAGCGCGGGAAGTTGACGAAGATCCGTCCGCTCTCGCTGACGGTCACGCCGGTGACCTGGTGATCGAAGCTGGCGACCTTTTCCAGTTTGGCGCCGGATTCGGCGGCCAGGGCGACGGGTGCCAGGGGTAGGGCACTCAGCAGGGTGGCCAGGGCGAGGCGGGAAAGGGCAGGTCTGGGCATGGCGGATTCCTGATAGGTGACCGGAGAAGCCGGTCCTGCAGGTAAGACTGCGCCATCCACCTGGAAGATCGCCAGGGCCGACCGCCGGCTTGGCGGTGACCTGGGCGGGAACGCCCGGGGAAATCCCGGGGTCCTTCTTCAAACCCCAGGGAGAAGACCATGCCTCGTACTCTTGCCAGCAGCTTGGCGCTGCTGACCCTCGGTGCCCTGCTCGCCGGTTGCGACAAGTCACCGGAAACGCCTTCAACCCAGCGCAGCGAGGTGGTACAGAAAAGCGCGCCGGGTAGCGATCCGGCCGCCCAGTCACCCGAGCGGACCGTGGAGCAGCCCCGCCGGTAGGGCTCGGAGTCTCAGCTCGCCGGCACGCCCTTTTCCCAGACGTCCCAGTGCTCGACGATCTCCTGCACCAGCGGATTGCCGGTGCGATAGAGATTTTCCAAAGCCGGGGCGAAACCGCCCTGCTTGGCGTAGTCGAGCAGATTGGCCACCTCGGAGGCGCCCTTGGCCGGACGGTCGAAGTCGGAGCCGGCGCGGACCACCGCCAGCCGTTGCAGGTCGACCTTGCCCAGGCGGCTGGCGCGCAGCAGCGCTTCGTAGGTGGCGTTGTCTTCCTGCTGAGTGGTGCAGTAGCGGCCCTGGCGGT
This sequence comes from Pseudomonas sp. SORGH_AS_0199, assembly GCF_031453735.1. Taxonomy (NCBI): domain Bacteria; kingdom Pseudomonadati; phylum Pseudomonadota; class Gammaproteobacteria; order Pseudomonadales; family Pseudomonadaceae; genus Pseudomonas; species Pseudomonas sp. SORGH_AS_0199. Next base: position 4,286,873 of record NZ_JAVJAE010000001.1, on the reverse strand, counting down.
CGGTGACCAGGCGGGTCCATTCCTCGGCACGCTCGGCGAGGCGGGTGCCGGAATACCAGGTATCGCCGGCCAGGGTGTCGCAACGGGTCACGACCGGCGGCTGGTTGGCCGGGGCGTAGTCGTAGGTCTGGCGCCAGGCCTTGGACTCCGCGCTCTCGGTCAGCTCGGCCTGGCGAGACAGGGCATAGGCCTTGTCTCTCAGCTGCACATTGAGTTCGAACACCTCGGTCTTGTAATCCAGCGGAGGTTTCTCGCCAGGCCCGCGGGTATTGATGCCCAGGTAACCGGTGGGCCAGTCCTTGGGTACGTCACGGGGATCGAGCTCCCACTGGATGCCGAAGTCCACCAGATAGCGCGCCCAGGCGGTGGTGCCCAGGGTGCCTTCCTTGGGACTGATACCGGCGATGCCGGCGACCAGGAAGTAGGTGTGTTTGAGGTCGAATTTGGGCGACAGGGTCAGCGCCAGGGTCGAGGCGGCGGCATTGGCATGCCCCATTCCGGTGGTCATCAGGCACACCCGTGCCTCATTGCAGAGCACATCGGGATAGTCGGCGGAGAGACCGTCGACGGCGACCTTGTGGCTGAGCTTGAGGCGATCGATCCAGGTCTGGGCCTCGGGGGCGAACATCGCCACGAGCATGACCTTGGGTTGCAGCGGCGCGGCGGGCGGGGTCGCGGCCTGGGCCGCGCCGGCCAGCAGGGCGGTGGTGAGGGGGAGCAGGGACGCGCGTAGGAGGGAGTGCATGGAGGGCCTCGGTAGGGGGAAATCCTGACCGAGGGTTCAAGATGCATGCCACCATCGGTCCGGGTTGGACCGATTAGTCCAACAGAGACAGAGTGGTGGGTTCTTGGTGATTGTCCAGTACCCGCACCGCCAATTCGCCCTCGGCGAGCCGGGCAGTGAGCTTCTGCCCATTGGCGACCTCGGCGGCGGCACGCACGGCGTGACCGCGTTCGTCGAGCAGGATGCTGTAGCCGCGACCCAGGGTGGCCAGGGGGCTGACGATCTGCAGGGTCTGGACGGTACCGGCCAGGCGCTGCTGACGCTCCTTCAGCTGCCGCTGCATGACCCGCGGCAGGCGTTCGGCCAGTTGCTCCAGCCGTTGGCGCAGCAGGGCCAGCTGGCGCCCGGGATGCTGGCCGGCCAGCCGGGTGTCCAGGTGCGCCAGGCGATCCCGGCGGCGATTCTGGGCGATGACATAGGCGCGGCGCAGGCGCAGATCCAGATCGTCCAGCCGTTGGGCCTGCTGGCGCAGGCGCTCGCCTGGATGCCGCAGGCGCCGGCTGCAGGCGTCCAGGCGCAGCCGTTCGCGGGCCAGCCGTTCGCGCATGCGCAAGAGCAGTTGGCGATGCAGGCCGTCCAGGCGCTGGCGCAGGTCGGCGCTATGAGGCGCGAGCAATTCCGCCGCCGCCGACGGAGTGGGCGCGCGGACATCGGCGACGAAGTCGGCGATGGAGACATCAGTCTCGTGCCCCACGGCGCTCACCACCGGGGTCTGGCAGGCGGCCAGGGCGCGGGCCACGGGTTCTTCGTTGAAGCACCAGAGGTCTTCCAGGGAGCCGCCGCCGCGCGCCAGGATCAGCGCATCGAAGCCCTGGCGATCGGCCAGTTGCAGGGCGCGGACGATCTGGGCGGTGGCCTCGCGGCCCTGCACCGCGGTGGGGATCAGCGTCAGTTCGACCTGGGGCGCCCGTCGCTTGAACACGCTGACGATGTCGCGGATCACCGCGCCGGTGGGCGAGGAGACGATGCCGATGCGCTGCGGATGGGCGGGCAGTGCGCGCTTGCGTTCGGCGGCGAACAGTCCTTCGGCGGCGAGGCGCTCCTTGAGCGCCTCGAAGGCCAGGCGCAGGGCGCCGTCGCCGGCCGGCTCGACGCTGTCGAGAATCAGCTGGTAGTCACCGCGGCCTTCGAACAGCGAGACCTTGCCGCGCACCTTGACCGCCAGGCCGTCGCGTAGCGCCTGGCGCACCCGGCTGGCGTGCTGGCGGAACAGCGCGCAACGCACCTGGGCCTGGCCGTCCTTCAAGGTGAAATAGAGGTGGCCCGAGGCGGGCTTGGCCAGGTTGGAGATCTCGCCTTCGACCCAGACCTGGGCGAAGACATCTTCCAGCAGCACCCGGGCGCGGCTGTTGAGCTGGCTGACGCTGAGCACCTCGCGATCGAGACCGAGGCGGGCGAAGGGGTCCTTGAACATGGGGCGCTTTCTGTGGCTTTCGTCGGCCTCACCTTAGCAGCAGCTCTGGGCGCGCGGCGAGCAGCCCATTAAGCTGCGCGCCCCTTCCTTCGAGACGCGTGTTCCATGACCCTGCGCCAGACCATCCTCGCTCCCCGCATTTCCAGCCATCCGCGGGTGGAGCGCACCGCCGTGGAGATTCTTGGCTGGCTCGCCGCCAGCGGCGTGGTCAGGGCCGAGGCCTCGCCCTGCCTGCCCAGTCGCGGCCGGCGTGGCCATGCGCCGGGGCCGCGACTGACCGAGGTGCTGCGCCTGGCGCCAGGCATGGACGATCCGCGCGACTTCGCCGACGGCGGCCTGGAGATCGTCACCGAACGCTGCATCTTCACCCCGCTGGCCGGCTTCCAAGGCCGCGCCCGCTGCCCCGCCTGCCGCCGGGAGATTGGCGAGGCGCTGTTCGAGCACCTGGAAGTCTGGATGCCGGCGGAAAGCGACAACTTCGCCTGCCCGGAATGCGCTCACGAAGACGACATCAACGGCTTCGATTTCCCCCAGCCCTGCGCCTTTTCCGACCTGGGCTTCATCTTCAACCACTGGCCGGCGCGGGCCTTCGCCCCGGCCTTCCTGGAGGAATTCCGCAGACGCCTGGGGCAGCCGTTGGCGGTGGTGGAGGTGTAGAGGCGAGCGTTTTTAGCGCGGCCATGGCGGTCCGCGATAGCCCCGTAGATACCGTCTTCGCCCCTCAGTGTGCAATCGCTAAAGCAAGGTCGAAAGGCTTGCCCGATTTGAGCACGCCATAGGCGATGGTCAGCAGCTTGCGCATGGCGGCGCAGACGGTTTGTTTACCTTTCTTCCCTCTGGTTTTCAGACGCTCGGCTTGCGCCTTGATAGCCGGGTTGTAGGTCAGCGCCACGACGGCGGGTAGGTATAGCGCACTTCGTAAGCGGACCGATCCCATGCGCGAGATGCCGGTATGGCCGCGGTAAAGACCTGATTCCTGTAGGCGTGGGTTCAAACCGGCAAAGGCGGTCACGGCGCGGGCATCGGCGAAGCGACCGATATCGCCGAGCTCCGCCAGGATCAGGGCGGCGGTCTTGTCGGCGATGCCGTCTATGCTCACCAGCAGATCACGTTTGCCGCTCAGGTCCGGGTCATCGTCGATATGCCGTTTGATCTGTTCGAGCGTCCAGGCGATCTGCTCATCGAGCCGCTGCACGACCGCTCGAATCGAGTCCTGGACCTTTTCCGGGCTGACCTCGAGCCGATTGAGCTCCATCTGCCGTAGCGATTGGAGATCCTCCAGGCGCCGGGTCAGCGCGCGAAGCGTGCGGATGGACACAGGCTCCGGGTGCCAGGCCCGCAGGCTGTCTTCATGCCGCTGGCCATAGGTGGCGATCAGCTTGGCGTCGAGTTTGTCCGTCTTGCTGCGCTGCAACTGGCTTTGCGCATAGCGAGCGATCTGTGCCGGATTGAGCACGGCGATTCGGTAGCCCAGCGCATGGAAATGCTCGGCGAGCGCTTCGTGATAGGTGCCCGTGGCCTCCATCACGATCCAAGCGCCTGGCTCGGCATGCTGCTGCAGCCAGTCGGCAAAGACCGCGAAGCCTGACGGATCGTTGCTCAGCCTGCCCTTGGTCCGGTGCTTGCCATTGGATTGCAGGACCGCCAGATCGAAGCTGCGCTTGGCGATATCAACACCGATTACGGCCATGATGTCTCCTCCTTCAGATGCGACACGATCACGTCATCCCGTCCAACCTTGTGCAATACGAGCTCTGGAGGCTCTAGATACCGTTCGGACTCGGGGATGGGTGTGGAGGAGGCAGCCTATCTACGTTGCAAGCTCAAAGGCTTAAGGGTGGACACGGCCTGCCATCCTCCCCCGATGATCAGTCGGGGACTATGCCCCCTGAGGAGGCTGTCGTCGAGATACAAGGGTGGAAAACCGCACAGCGTTTTCCACCGGGCCTAGGTGCCTGACGGTGGACAAGGCTGCGCCGTTGTCCACCCTACAAACCTGATCGTAGGTTGGGCTGAGACGGCTCTATCGTCGAAGCCCAACAGGGACTCAGGCCCTGAGCTTGCGCAACCACTCCAACCCCGCCGAGGTATCGCCCCGCGGACGGTATTCGCAGCCGATCCAGCCGTCGTAGCCGAGGGCGTCGAAGCGCTCGAACAGATAGGGATAGTGCAGCTCGCCCAGATCCGGTTCGTGGCGATCGGGTACCCCGGCGATCTGCACGTGGCCGATGCCGGCGAAGTCGCGCTCGAAGGTCTTGCTGACGTCGCCCTCGACGATCTGGCAGTGGTAGCAGTCGAACTGCACCTTCAGATTGTCAGCGCCTATGGCCTGGCGGATGGCCTGGGCGTCATCCTGGCGATTGAGGAAATAGCCGGGCATGTCGCGCGGGTTGATCGGCTCGATGAGAATCGTCACCCCGGCCTTGGCCGCCTGTTCGGCAGCATGGGCCAGGTTGCCCAGGTAGGTGTCGCGGGCGCGGGCCCGGTCGACTCCGGCGGGCAGCAGGCCGGCCATCACATGCACCAGGCGATTGCCCAGCACGGCGGCGTAGTCCAGGGCGCGGTCGATGCCGGCGCGGCATTCGGCTTCGCGACCGGGCAGGGCGGCCAGGCCACGTTCGCCCGCGGCCCAGTCACCGGGCGGGGCGTTGAACAGCACCTGGGTCAGGCCCGCGGCGTCCAGGCGTGTCTTGATCTCGGCGGCACTGTGCTCATAGGGAAAGAGGTATTCCACGGCCTGGAAGCCATCCGCCGCGGCGGCGGCGAAGCGATCGAGGAAGGCATGCTCGGGGTAGAGCATGCTGAGGTTGGCGGCGAAACGGGGCATGGCTTGTCTCCCAGATCAGACGAAGGGCCAGAGCAGCAGGGTGATGGCGAAGCCCAGGCACCCCAGCAGGGTGGTCAGGACGGTCCAGGTACGCAAGCCGTCGGCGACGCTCAGGCCGACCAGCTTGGTGAAGATCCAGTAGCCGGCGTCGTTGATGTGCGACACGGCCAGGCCACCGGCGCCCATGGCCAGGCAGAGCAGGGCCATGTGGTTGGCCGAGAGGTCCAGGGTGGCGATCAGCGGGCCGAGGATGCCGGCGGTGGTGACCAGGGCCACGGTGGTGGAACCCTGGACCGCGCGCAGCAGCAGGGTCAGCACGAAGCCCAGCGCCAGCACCGGCAGGCCGGTGGCGCGCAGCAGCTCCGAGACCACCGCGCCGATGCCGGTGTCCACCAGCACCTTGCCGAAGACGCCGCCGGCCCCGGCGATGAGGATGACCATGGCCACGCCGGGCAGCGCCGAGCCGATGACGTCCGAGACCTGCTCGCGCGACCAGCCGCGGCGGAAGCCCAGCACATAGGCGCACAGCAGGGTGTCGATCAGCAGCGCCACCAGGGGCGCGCCAATCACGGTGAAGATGTCGCGCAGCAGGTTGCCGGCCGGAAGCCAGCTGGTGGCCAGGGTGCCCAGCAGGATCAGCACGATGGGCAGCAGGATCAGGGTCACCACCAGGCCGAAGCCGGGGGCCGGGGCGGGCGGAAGGCCGGCGGCGAGGCCGGCCGGGGTCTCGTCGACCTTGACCGCGGCGGCGCCGAGGCTGGGCAGGCCGGGGGCCATGTCCTGGCCGCGGCCCCACTGCTGCAGGTGGGTGTCGGTGATCTGCGGACCATAGACGTCGCTACGGATGTCGTCGGTCATGGGGTAGTGACGACGGGTCATGCGCCCGGCCACCCACCAGCCGATCAGGGCCAGTACGGCGGTGATCGGCAGGCCGAACAGCAGCACCCGACCCAGATCGGCGCCCAGCTGGCCGGCGGCGGCCACGGCGCCCGGGTGGGGCGGCAGCATGGCGTGCACCGTGAGCATGGTGGCGCACATCGGCAGGGCGAAGACGATCAGCGGCTTGCGCGCGGTGCGGGCGATGCCATAGGCCAGCGGCATCAGCACGATCACGCCGACTTCGAAGAACACCGGGATGCCGACCAGGAAGCCGGCCAGGGTCAGGGCCAGCGGCGTGCGTCTGTTGCCGAAGCGCTCGATCAGCGTCTTGGCCAGGGCCTCGGCACCGCCGGAGAGTTCGATGATGCGGCCGATCATGGCGCCCAGGGCGATGATGATGGCGATGTGGCCGAGGATCTTGCCCATACCGCCTTCGATGGTGGCGACCAGCTTGGACGGTTCCACGCCAGCGGCCAGGGCCACCAGGATGCTCACCAGCATCAGCGCCACGAAGGGCTGGAATTTGTACTTGAGAACCAGGAACAGCAGCAGGGCGATGCCCGCCGCGGCGATGAGGACCAGCAGCAACGGACTCATGAGCGGAACTCCGGGCGGGTAGGGCTGACGACGTGGGACATGGCACTTTCCTCGCTATTGTTGTTTTTCCAGGGCAAGCCGATCCCGCGACGGCCGGCGAGGGCCATCGTGGGGGTGTTGCGGTAGCGCGGGCTTCAGGTCACCAGACGGCGCCGAAGGTCTCCGCCAGTTCGGCCAGCGCGGCGGCATCGAGCGGCGCCGGGCGCGGTTCGCTGAGCAGCCACAGCCGCGCGGTTTCTTCCAGCTCCTCCAGGGCGAAGCTGGCCTTGCTCACGCTGCTTTCCCAGACCACCGGACCGAGGCGTTCGAGCATCACGCCCCTTACCCGGTTGGCCAGTTGCGCCACCTGCTCGGCGACGCTGGCGGCGCCGGGGCGGGCATAGGGGATCAGCGGGATATGGCCGACCTTCATCACCTGGTAGGGGGTGATGGGTGGCAGGATGTCGTCCGGGCACCAGACGCCGGCCAGGGTCAGGGCCACCAGGTGAGTGGAGTGGGTGTGCACCACGCCGCCCACGCCGGGATTGCGGTCGTAGACCTGGCGATGCAGGGCCAGGGTCTTGGATGGCTTGTCCCCGGAGACCCAGTCGCCTTCCAGGCCGACCTTGGCGATGGCCGCCGGATCCAGGCGACCCAGGCAGGCGTCGGTGGGGGTGATCAGCCAGCCGTCTTCCAGGCGGGCGCTGATGTTGCCGGCGCTGCCCACGGTGTAGCCGCGGGCATAGAGGCTGGCGCCGACGGTGCAGATCTCTTCGCGCAGACGGGCTTCGACGCTCATGCCTGCTCTCCTGCCAGCTGGCGCAACGCCTTGGCGAAGAAGTCGCGGCTGCCGAAGTTGCCGGACTTGAGCGCCAGGGCCAGGGGGTCGCCCTGCACCTGGCCGAGGGTGGCCGGCACGCCCGGATCGATCTGGGCGCCGATACGCAGGGCCTGTACGCCCAGGGCCTGGACCACGGCGCCGGAGGTTTCGCCGCCGGCCACCACCAGGCGGCGTACGCCTTGGTCGAACAGGCCGCGGGCGATCAGGCCGAGGGCGCGTTCCACCAGTTCACCGGCGCGCGCCACGCCCAGCTCGCGCTGGATGGCCTTGACCTCGTCGGCGGGACTGGTGGCATAGATGAGCACGGCCTGGCCCTGCTCACGCGCCCAGGCGAGGGCGGCGTCGATACTGTCGTCACCCCGGGCCAGGGCCAGCGGGTCCAGGCGCAGGGCCGGGCGACCGGCTTCCAGCCAGGCGGCGACCTGGCCATTGGTGGCCTGGGACGCGCTGCCGGCCAGCACGGCTTCGCCACCGGCGGGCAGCGCCAGGGCGGCAGCGTCATGGGCCTGGAGCAGGCCGGCGCGGCGGAAATTCTCCGGCAGGCCCTGGGCGATGCCCGAACCACCGGTGACCAGGGGCAGCTCGGCACAGGCCGCGCCCAGGGTATGCAGATCGGCGTCGGACAGGGCATCGGCGATGGCCAGGCGATGACCCGAAGTACGCAGTTCGGCGATGGCCGCGCGCACGGCCTCGGGGCCCTTGGCGACCTGATCGTAGCGCAGCAGCCCTACCTTGCCACGGCTCTGCGCCTGCAGCACCCGCACCAGGTTGGCGTCGCCCATGGGCGTCAGCGGGTGGTGCTGCATGCCGGACTCGCTGAGCAGCTGGTCCTGCACGAACAGGTGGCCGCGGAACAGGGTACGCCCGGTTTCCGGGAAGGCCGGGCAGGCCAGGGTGAAATCGCAGTCCAGTGCCTCCTGCAGGGCCTCGGCTACCGGGCCGATGTTGCCTGCGGCGGTGGAATCGAAGGTCGAGCAGTACTTGAAGAAGAATTGCCGGCAGCCGCGCTGGCGCAGCCAGGCGAGGGCGGCCAGGGATTCGCTCACCGCCTCGGCGGCCGGCGTGGTGCGGGATTTCAACGCCACTACCACGGCGTCGGCCGCTTCGAGTTCGGCGTCGGCCGCGGGCACGCCGATCACCTGCACGGTGCGCATGCCGCCACGTACCAGCATGTTGGCGAGATCGGTGGCGCCGGTGAAGTCGTCGGCGATGCAGCCCAGCAGCGGGCGGGTCTCGGTCTGGCTCATGGGTTTCACTCCGCGGCCTTGGGCAACTCGATGCCCGGGAAGATCTTGATCACTGCCGAGTCGTCTTCACGACCGAAGCCTGCGGTGGAGGCCTGCATGAACATCTGGTGGGCGGTGGCCGACAGCGGCAGCGGGAATTTCGAGGTGCGCGCGGTATCCAGCACCAGGCCCAGGTCCTTGACGAAGATATCCACGGCGGACAGCGGGGTGTAGTCGGCCTTGAGGATGTGCGGTACGCGATTCTCGAACATCCAGGAATTGCCGGCGCTGTGGGTGATGACCTCGTAGAGGGCGTCCGGATCGACGCCTTCGCGCAGGCCGAGGGCCATGGCCTCGGCGGAGGCGGCGATATGTACCCCGGCCAGCAGCTGGTTGATGATCTTGACCTTGGAACCCTGGCCGGGTGCATCGCCCAGGCGATAGACCTTGCCGGCCATGGCGGCCAGTACCGCCTCGCCCTTGGCATAGGCTTCCGCAGTGCCGGAGGTCATCATGGTCATCTCGCCACTGGCGGCCTTGGCGGCGCCCCCGGAGAGCGGGGCGTCCAGCAGCAGGATGCCGCGCTCGGCCAGGCGCTCGCCCAGCTCGACGGCGTAGGCCGGGGCCACGGTGGCGCAGGCGATCACCAGGCTGCCCGGACGCAGGGCAGAGGCGGCGCCGCCTTCACCGAACAGCACGGCTTCGGTCTGCTCGGCATTGACCACCACGGTGATGAGGATGTCGCAGCTGTCGGCCAGGGCCGCAGGCGAGGTGCAGGCTACGCCGCCTTCGCTGGCGAAGCTTTCCAGCACGCTGGCGCGCACGTCACAGGCATGCACGGCGAAACCCGCACGCAGCAGCGAACGGGCGACGCCCAGACCCATGGCCCCGAGACCGATGACACCGACGTTGTCTTGCATCTTGTTGTTCTCCGTAAAAAGGTCAGGCGAAGCCGGCCTGCCGCAGGCGGCGGGCGGCGTTGTAGATGTGCTGGCGGGCGGCGTTGGCGGCGGCCAGGGGATCGCCGAGGCGGATGGCGGCGACGATGGCCTGGTGTTCTTCATGCACCTGGCGGGAGAAGTCCTCGCGCCGCGCCTCGTTGGTGCGGGTGATGCGCGTGGCCGTCTCCAGGTACTGGCTGACGAATTCCAGGGTCCTGATGAAGTAGGGATTGCCGGTGGCCTGGGCGATGGTGCGATGGAAGGCCACGTCGGCCCGTACCCCGTCATGGCCGTCGGCGACCTCTTCGTCGATGGCGGCCAGGGCCTCGTCGATGGCCACCAGATCGGTCTCGCTGCGATTGATGGCGGCTTCGGAGGCGATCTCGGCCTCGATGGCGCGGCGCAGGTCCAGCAGGTGGAAGACGCTGCCGGGCAGGCTGGCTTCGTCGGCGTCGATGCGCAGCGGGCGGATGCTGGCGTGGGCCGTGACGAAGATGCCGCGCCCCTGCTGGGGCTGCAGCACGCCTTCGTTCTTCAGCCGCGAGATGGCCTCGCGCACCACGGTGCGGCTGACACCGAAGGCTTCGGAGAGCAGGGCTTCGCTGGGAATCTTGCTGCCGGGGGCGAAGACGCCGGCTTCGATCTTGTCCAGCAGCTGCTGAGCGACGCTGTCGCTCAGCACATTGGCGGGAACCTTGGCGAACATGGAGACCTGCTTATGTGGTTGTAAGGTTGTCATACAGGTTGTGACGCTACTTTCGCACAGGCTTTTGCCGTTGTGTAGTGGTTTTGGCGGAGGCACTACGGAATTTTTGTGATGGGTTCTACGACTGGCAGATGCAAGCTAGAGCCACTGATAAGTGTTATAATATAACATTTACCGGTTGAGGGCTGCCTCATGACTTCTGAAGAACTCCTGGCACAACCTGCCGCGGACTACATGAACGAGGTCCAGCGGGAATTCTTTCGTCGACTGCTGCTGACCCAGCGTGGCGACCTGCAACGCCTGATCGACGAGCAGGTGGAGGACCTGCGCGGCCTGGACACCCACGGCGATCCGGCCGATGTCGGCAATGCCGAGCGGGAACGCCAGTGGCAACTGCGCCAGCTGGAACGGGAAAAGAAGCTGCTGGACAAGATCGACGAAGCCATGGAGCGCCTGGCCCGCGACGACTACGGCTGGTGCGAGGAGACCGGCGAACCCATAGGCCTTGCCCGCCTGCTGTTGCGGCCTACTGCGACCCTCAGCGTAGAAGCCAAGGAGCGCCAGGAGCAGCGCGAGCGGCATCTGCAGTCGTCGTGAGCAGCGGTAGCCGGGCTTTCCCTCACCCCAACCCTCTCCCAGGGGGAGAGGGGGGCAAAGCGGACCCGCAGGTTGGGTTGAGACAGCCCCATCGTCGAAGCCCAACAGAGCGGGTAGGGTGGAAAACCGCGCAGCGTTTGCCACGCGCTCAGGAGTTACCCTCACCCAACCCTCTCCCAGGGGAAGAGGGGGCAAAGTACACCCGTAGGTTGGGTTGAGACAGCTCCATCGTCAAAGCCCAACAGGCGGGTAGGGTGGAAAACCGCGCAGCGTTTGCCACGCGTTCAGGGGTTACCCTCACCCCAGCCCTCTCCCAGGGGGAGAGGGGGCAAAGCGCACCCGTAGGTTGGGTTGAGACAGCTCCACCGTCGAAGCCCAACAGGCGGGTAGGGTGGAAAACCGCGCAGCGTTTTCCACGCGTTCAGGGGTTACCCTCACCCCAGCCCTCTCCCAGGGGGAGAAGAGGCAAAGCGAACCCGTAGGTTGGGTTGAAACAGCCCCATCGTCGAAGCCCAACAGCGCCCGGCACCCTTGGGCTTCGCTGGCGCTCGACCCGACCTACGAAAGCCGCTGCGCTTCGAACAATTCGCCTGGCCGCACGATCTGCTCGCGGGCGGCGATCAGCGGCAGGTCGCGGCTGCCGGGGCCGGTGCGGGCGACCAGGGCGTAGAGGGCGCTGACCGCATGGGACGCCGCGGCGGGTGTGGACTGGCCGTTGAGCAGCTGGCCCAGCAGCACCGCGGAGAAGACGTCGCCCATGCCATTGGGCAGCGGCTGCAGGTCCAGGTAGGGCGTCTGCACCAGCCAGGCATCCGCCGCCTCCACCACCAGGGTGCTGAGGACGTCGGTGGGCAGGTCCGGGGTGCGCAGGCTGGTGATGACGATGGTCGTGGGGCCCGGTTGGCCGCGGCGACCGAGCAGCAGCCGGGCGGCGTTCACGGCGTCGGCGGTGTCGGCCAGTGGCTGGCCGTGCAGCAGCTCGAATTCGTACTGGTTGGGAGTGATCAGGCTGGCCTGTTCGATGGCGCGGCGGCGCAGGAAGTCGGGGATGCCGGGGCGCACGAAGATGCCGCGGCCGACGTCGCCCATCACCGGATCGCAGAGATACTGCAGGTCGCCGCGCTGACGGCGGATCTCCTGCACCACGCCGAGGATCACCTCGCCGATGGCGGCGTCGCCCAGGTAGCCGGAGAGCACGGCCACGCAGCGTTCCAGCACGCCGCGGGCGCGCAGGCCGTCGAGCACGTCGTGGATGTGTTCGGGCGGAAAGACCTGGCCCTTGAATTCGCCGTAGCCGGTGTGATTGGAGAATTGCACCGTGTTGACCACCACCGGCTGCAGGCCGAGCAGTTGCAGCGGCAGGGTGGCGGCGGCATTGCCGACGTGGCCGTAGGCGACATGGGACTGGATGGACAGCACCAGCGGCGGCTGGGCGGGCAGGGCGGCGGGCATGGCGATCTCTCGGGCGGCGGGCTCGGGGCAGGAGCCGGAAGGGTGGAGGCCTGCAGCTTACCCCAGCCCTTCCGGCGAACCCTAACCCGCCTGTGGCGGTCTGCATCGGCAGTGCAGATCGCTCCCGGCGCTGGCTACACTGGAGCGGCTGTCATTCGTCTCTAGCCCCAAGGAGAAACGGGGAATGTCCGAGCTTCGCTTCGCACGTCTGGTGTTGGGTCTGCAGGCCCTGGTCTGGTTTGGCCTCGCCCTGGCGCATTGGTTCTATCCCTACGAGATGGCCAATGCCCGCGGCATGGTACTGATGGATTCTGCGTCGGTGGCCGAGGCGCGGGTCTGGTACGGCGGCATGCAATTCGCCCTGGCGCTGTTCGCCGTGCTGGCCTTTCGCCGAGCGGAATGGCTGTCGGCCGGCCTGCTGCTGGTGGCCTTCGTGCAGCTGACGCTGTTCGTGGTGCGGCTGATCAGCGGCGTACTGGGCGAGTCGGCCACCGCCGAGCTGGATCTCTATTCCCAGGGCTATCGCCTGGTGATCGGCATCCTGGCGCTGCTGGCGCTGCGCGCCCACCGCCGCCACGAGCAGCGGGAGCTGGAGAATCGCCGCCTCTACCAGGGCCAGTAAGCGGACCGGCGCCAGCCGCTAGCGTCCGGGACGGGGCCGCGCGGTGTCGATCTGATCGCTGCGGCTCAGGCCCAGGGTCAGTTGGCGACAGAGGTCGAGGAATTCGACCATGGCCCCGGTCTGGTACTTCTGCTTGTGCCAGATGAAGCAGAACTGGCGACGCAGATCCAGGGTCGGCGTCGCGATGGGCACCAGGGTGCCGCGGGCGAAGGCATCGCGCAGCGCCAGCCGCGACAGGCAGCCGATGCCCAGCCCCGACTCCACCGCGCGCAGGATGGCCTCGGTGTGTTCCAGTTCCAGGCGCACGTCCAGTGGCTGGGCATGGTGCCGCATGGCCTGGTCGAAGGTCAGGCGGGTGCCGGAGCCCTGTTCGCGCAGGATCCAGGCCTGGGCTTCCAGCTCGGCCTGAGCGGCCTGTCTGCCTGCCAGGGCGTGTCCGGGCGCGCAGAACGCCACCAGTTCGTCCTCGATCCAGGGTTGCACCTCCAGATCGGGATGCTGGCAGTCGCCCTCGATCAGGCCGAGGTCGATGTCATGGTTGGCGATGCGCTGCACCACGCTGGCGGTGTTGTGCACGTGCAGCCGCACCCGGCAGTCGGGATGGCGCTGCATGAAGTCGCCCAGCAGCAGGGTGGCCAGGTAGTTGCCGATGGTAAGGGTAGCGCCGACCTCCAGGGAGCCGAAGCCGGTCTTGCCGCGCAGCAGGTTTTCCACCTCGGCGCTGCGATCGAGCAGGGCCACCGCCTTGGGCAGCAACTGGCGGCCCAGGGCGTTGAGTGTCAAACGCTTGCCGGCGCGGTCGAACACCCGGCAGTCGAATTGCCGTTCCAGTTCGCCGAGGGCGGTACTGGTGGCCGACTGCGACAGACTGAGCGCCTCGGCCGCCCGGGAAACGCTTTCCTGGCGGGCCACGGCGACGAAGACCTCGAGTTGACGCAACGTGAATCTCATATCTGCCTTTTGGATAACCTATATTCGAATTATTCATTTCACGGATATTTTCCCCCTCTATAAACTGTCGCGCAATTTCTATCCAGCCCCGGGCTGTACCGATTTTTCCTGGAGTCATCGATGAGCAACCTGTACACCGAGCGCGTCCTGAGCGTTCATCACTGGAACGACACCCTGTTCAGCTTCAAGACCACCCGCAATGCGGGCCTGCGTTTCGAGAACGGTCAGTTCGTGATGATCGGCCTGGAGACCGAAGGCGGTCGTCCGCTGATGCGTGCCTACAGCATCGCCAGCCCCAACTATGAAGAGCACCTGGAGTTCTTCAGCATCAAGGTGCCGGACGGCCCCCTGACCTCGCGCCTGCAGCACCTCAAGGAAGGCGACAACCTGATGGTCAGCCGCAAGCCCACCGGCACCCTGATCCTCAGTGACTTGAAGCCCGCCAAGCACCTCTATCTGCTGAGCACCGGCACCGGCATGGCGCCCTTCCTGAGCACCATCCAGGATCCGGAGACCTACGAGCGCTTCGAGAAGGTGATCCTGGTCCACGGCGTGCGTTACGTGAACGAGCTGGCCTACGCCGACTTCATCACCAAGACCCTGCCGGAGCACGAATTCATCGGCGACCTGGTCCGCGAGAAGCTAATCTACTACCCCCTGGTCACCCGCGAGGAATTCCGCAACCAGGGTCGTCAGACCGACCTGATGCGCAGCGGCAAGCTGTTCGCGGACATCGGCCTGCCGCCGATCAATCCGCAGGACGACCGCGCCATGATCTGCGGCAGCCCGAGCATGCTGGACGAGACCAGCGCCGTGCTGAACGAATTCGGCCTGACCATCTCGCCGCGCATGGGCGATCCGGGCGACTACCTGATCGAGCGCGCCTTCGTCGAGAAGTAACGCGACCCGGCTCCCCGAAAACCCGCCCTCCGGCGGGTTTTTCGTTTCCGCGGCCCGGTGGGCTGAACTCCCCCGGCGCCGGACCGGTCGGTTGCTGCAAGGCGTGTCATGGCGACACGCCATTGCCGGGAGCCCCCATGAAGCCCTATGTGATCTGCCATATGATGTCGTCGGTCGACGGTCACGCCCTCACCGACGGCTGGGACCGCGCTGTCAAGAAACAGGCCGATGCCACCTACGAGCGCCTGGCCGAGCGCTTCGAATTCGACGCCTGGGCCTGTGGCCGGGTGACCATGGAAGAGATCGCCCACGGCGAGGGCTATCCCACCGGCGTCGCCCAGGCGCCCATCCCGCGTACCCACCATTTCGCCCGGCGCGACGCCGCGAAGTACGCCATCGCCATCGATCCCCAGGGCAAGGTGGCCTGGAAGAAGAATGAGGCCCTGGATTCCCATGTGGTGGCAGTGCTCACCGAAGGGGTCAGCGACGACTACCTGACGCACCTGCAGAACATCGACGCCTCCTATGTCTTCGGCGGCAAGGACGAACTGGATCTGAGCGCCGTGCTGGAGCTGCTGAACGCCGAACTGGGCATCGAGCGACTGGTGGTGGAGGGCGGCCCCCACGTCAGCGGCTCCTTTGTCGCCGCCGGCCTGGTGGACGAGATCAGCGTGCTGATCATCCCGCTGGTGGATGGCCGCGGTGCCCATCCGGCCTCCTTCGAGATCGCCGAGCAGGCCTGGCAACAGCCGCTCTACCTCAAGCTGGACGCGGCCGAAGCCCAGGACGACGGCAGCGTCTGGCTGCGTTATCGCCGCGGCTAGCCGAGCGCCTTGGCCAGGGCCAGGGCGTCGGCATCCGCTTCCGCCTGGGCTTCTGCCTGGGCCTGCAACGGACAGACCCCGCTGGCATAGCGGGCGATCACCTCGGGCACCTGGGCCAGGGGCACCGGGCGGCTGATGTGGTAGCCCTGGATGAAGTCGCAGCCCAGGGCGCACAGCAGCCGTAGCTGCTCCAGGTGTTCGACGCCCTCGGCGGTGACCTTGAGCTTGAGCGGTCGGGCCATGCCGATGATGGCCTGGACGATCTGGTGATCGGCATTGCCCTCGGCCAGCCCGGTGACGAAGGAGCGATCGATCTTCACGGTGTCGATCGGCAGGCGCTTGAGATAGGCCAGCGAGGAGTAACCGGTGCCGAAGTCGTCGATGGACACCGTCACGCCCAGGTCGCGGATGCGCTGCAGCAATTCGGCGGTGGGCTGGACGTTCTTGACCAGGGCGTTCTCGGTGACCTCCAGCTCCAGCCGTCGCGGCGATAGTCGGTGGTCGTCCAGGCGCCAGGCGATCTGCCCGGGCAGGGCGTCGTTGCTCAGGCTGAGCGCCGAGCAATTCACCGCGATGCGCAGGTCCGCCAGGCCGGCGGCGCTCAGCTCGGCCAGGTCCTGGCAGGCGCGCTTGAGCACCCAGGCGTCCAGCTCCTCGATGAAGCCGTTGGCCTCGGCCACGCCGAGAAAGCAGTTGGGCGCCAGCATGCCCAGGCGCGGATGATCCCAGCGGATCAGGGCTTCGGCCTTGTCCAGCTGGCCGCTGGCGACGTCGAGGATCGGTTGGTAGTAGAGCTGCAGACCACGTTCCTCGACCAGCGCCTCGCGCAATTCGGCTTCCAGCTCCAGTTGCAGCGAGATCTTCTCGCGCAGGGTCTCGTCGAAGAAGCTGTAGGTGTTGCGGCCATTGCCCTTGGACAGATAGAGCGCGAGATCCGCGCTCTTGAGCAGTTCTTCGCAGCAGCCGCCGTCGCGGGGATAGAGGCTGATGCCGATGCTGGTGGTCATCACCAGGGTGCGGTTGCCGATGGTGACCGGATTGCGCAGCCGCTCCAGGATGCGCTGGGCCAGGTGCCGGGCCTCGTCGGGGCCGGCGAGGCTGGCGAGGATGCAGAATTCGTCGCCGCCGAAGCGGGCCACCAGATCGCCTTCGCGCACCGCGTCGCGAATGATCCTGGCCATGGCCACCAGCAACTGGTCGCCAGCGTCGTGGCCGAGGCTGTCGTTGATGCGCTTGAAGTGATCGATGTCGAGAAACATCACCCCCAGGCTGCGCCCCTGCTGGGCGTGGCGTTCGAGGATCTCGGCGAAGGCCTGGTTGAAGGCGCGGCGATTGTGCAGGTCGGTGAGGGGATCGTAGTGCGCCGCCTGTTGCAGCGAGGCGCGGGCTTCGTCGAGCTGGCCGACCAGGGAATTGACCCGCTCCAGGTCGTTTTCCTTGCGCTGCAGCTGGCGATCCGCCCAGGCCGCGCCCAGGCCGCCGATCCCCAGGAGCAGGGCGATGATGGCGATGCCGACGCCGAGCTGCCAGGAATTGCTGGCGCCCTGCAGGGTGCTTTCGGTCTCGGCGGGGGCGATCAGCACCATGGACCACATGCCGGTGAAATGCATGGCGGCGATGGCCAGGCCCATCACCAGGGCGGTGGCAATGCGCAGCCAGCGATAGATGCCGGTGTAGTGGCGGCGAAAGATCTGGATCAGTTGCAGGGCGGCGAAGCTGGCCCCTACGGCGATGCCGATCGACAACAGGAAGGGTAGCGGGCGATAGAGCACCACCGCCTCGGTGTGTACCGCGGCCATGCCGGTGTAGTGCATGAGCACGATGCCCAGGCTCAGCACCGTGCCGGCCTTGAGCCGCTGACCCAGGGTGAGGTCGGGCTGACTGAGGGCGGGCATGGCCATGAGTCCGGCCAGCACCACGATCAGTAGCGAGGCCACGGTGATGAAGAGGTCGTAGTGCACCCGGGTGGGCACGGTGAAGGCCAGCATGGCGATGAAGTGCATGCCCCAGACGCCAAAGCCAAAGCTCAGGGCGCCCATCAGACTCCAGGCACGGCGCCGCGCCAGGGTACGGGTCTGGCCGATGCGCTCGGCGAACACCAGGGTGACGTAGCAGGCACTGACCGCGACGAGATAGGCGAGCGTCACCAGCCAGCCATCATGCTGGCCGTGCAGGTGCACCTGCTCCTGGGCAAGAGGGGCGACAAGGAAGTCGAGTCCCAGCCAATTGTTCATTCCGTGGCCTCGGCAGGAAGTCTGGCGCGGCTGGAGGAAGACGGCCCGGCGGGATCTCCGTCCGGGTAGGTTTCACCACGGCAACCTGCGCTCTGAGGTTAGCTTGCCTTGCCCTATCGGCGTGGTGAAGAGGGGCTTGAGGCCAGCGTCATGCAGTTAGCGCGCGAGGTGTTTTTGGAGCGGAAAAGTCACTTCGCCACCCAGAAGACGCAGGTCAGCGAAGCGCTCTGGATAGCTAGCTAGGGACTTTTTGATATCACCTGGCTAGCATAATGACCGTTCGTCGAACAGGGTGCTGACGAACGGTCATGGAAGCGGGAAACCGGCCAGAAAGAGTCGACGTGAAAGGATTCAGCTGACCACGCGGTAGCAGGGCTCGTAGGCCGCGCCACCCGGCAGCTTCATGCGGTGCTGCTCGACGAAGGCCTGCAACAGCCGATCCAGCGGACGCATGATGTCGGGATCGCCATGGATCTCGTAGGGCCCGCGCTCCTCGATCAGCTGGATGCCCTTGGCCTTGACGTTGCCGGCAACAATGCCGGAAAAGGCGCGGCGCAGGTTGGCGGCCAGCTCATGGGGCGGCACGGCATGGGTCAGCTGCAGCGCGGCCATGTTCGCGTGGGTGGGATCGAAGGGGCGCTGGAAGCTTTCCTCGATACGGAGCAGCCAGTTGAAGTGGAAGGCGTCGTGGCGCTCGCGACGGAATTGCTTGACCGCCTTGAGGCCCTGGGCCATCTGCCGGGCCACCTCGACCGGATCGTTGACCACGATCTGGTAGTGGCGCTGGGCGGCTTCGCCCAGGGTGGCGCCGATAAAGGCGTGCAGCTGCTCCAGGTAGGGCGCGGCGCTCTGCGGCCCGGTGAGCACCACCGGGAAGGGGATGTCCTGGTTGTCCGGGTGCATGAGGATGCCCAGCAGGTAGAGGAACTCCTCCGCCGTGCCGGCGCCGCCCGGGAAGATGATGATGCCGTGACCCGCGCGGACGAAGGCCTCCAGGCGCTTCTCGATGTCGGGCAGGATCACCAGTTCGTTGACGATGGGATTGGGCGCCTCGGCGGCGATGATGCCCGGCTCGGTAAGGCCCAGGTAGCGACCGCCCTGCAGGCGCTGCTTGGCGTGGGCGATGGTGGCGCCCTTCATCGGCCCCTTCATCACGCCCGGGCCGCAGCCGGTGCAGATGTCCAGGCTGCGCAGGCCGAGTTCGTGACCGACCTTCTTGGTGTACTTGTATTCCTCGGTGCTGATGGAGTGACCACCCCAGCACACCACCATCTTCGGCTCGACGCCCGCGCGCAGGGTGCGGGCGTTGCGCAGCAGGTGGAAGACGTAGTCGGTGATGCCTTCGGAGCTTTCCAGATCGATGCGCAGGCTGCTCTGTTCGCTCTCGGTGTAGACGATGTCGCGCAGGGCGCTGAACAGCATCTCGCGGGTGCTGGCGATCATCTCGCCGTCGACGAAGGCGTCGGCCGGGGCGTTGATCAGTTCCAGGCGTACGCCGCGGTCCTGCTGATGGATGCGGATCTCGAAGTCCTGGTAGGCCTCGAGGATGGTCTTGGCGTTGTCGCTGTGGGCGCCGGTGTTGAGGATGGCCAGGGCGCACTGGCGAAAGAGCTGGTAGAGGTTGCCCGAGCCGGCGGCGCTGAGCTGCTGGACCTCGCGCTGGGAAAGGGTCTCCAGGCTGCCCTTGGGGCTGACCTGAGCGTTGATGACCTGTCTGCTTGGAGCCATAGATGCTTCCCTATCGGTGATACGGCCGAACGGCGGCCGTAGCCGGGTGCGGATCGCCTCATGCGATCCGGCAATGTCATTGTTGGGGCCTTGGCCGCCGGAATGCAAACCGGGCGGCGTCAGGACGCCGCGGTCACGTCCAGCACCCGGATCTGGTGCGCGGTCGGATAGTGCCAGTGCACCTCCACATCCCAGAGGCGCACCCCGTAGCGGCGCTCGGGCGCTGGCACCTGGTAGGCCGGCCGGGGGTCCTGGGCCAGGCACTGCTCGATCAGCTCGGCCAGGGGCTCGCCCAGGCGCTGGCCATGGGCCTCGGCCTGCACCCGCGCCGCATCCGCCCAGCCCACCGCCAGGGCTGGCGGCGGCGCCTCGGCGATGGCGTTGTGGGCGCCCGGCGGGCTGTCGGCGTAGGGGACATAGGGCTTGATGTCCAGCACCGGGGTGCCGTCGAGCAGATCGATCCCCGAGAGCAGCAGCCGCCCCGGTTCCAGGCCGTCGAGGCGGACTACCGACTGGCCGATGCCGTTGGGCCTGTGGGTGGCGCGGGTGGCGAAGACGCCCAGGTAGCGATTGCCCCCCAGGCGCGGTGGCCGCACCCGCAGGCGCGGCTGGCTTTCCAGCGCCTGGTGGAAGAGGAACAGCAGCCAGACATGGCTGACGCCTGCCAGGCCCTCCACCGCCTCGGGCCGGTCGAAGGGCGGCAGCAGTTCCAGCACGCCACGGGCGGCCGGGGCTAGCGCGGGTTGCCGGGGAATGGCGAATTTCTCCTTGAAGCAGGAGCGGACGTGGCCGATGGGGGTGACGCTGTACTGCATGGGGCGGGGCCGTCTGACGCAGGGCCGGTCATTATGCCCTGCCCGAAGCCTCCGCGACCGCCGCGGCCGACGCCTCGCCGGCGTTGCGGCGCACCCCGCGCAGATTCATCGCCGCCAGGCCCAGCTGCAGCACGATCAGGGCATAGGCATCGGCCTGCAGGCCCCAGGCGATCCACAGGCCGTTGCTCAGCAGGAACACCCAGAAGCCGAGGTTGCGCCGGCCCTGGCGCTGGGAGGCCACCAGCCAGGCGGCGAGCAGGGTGATGGCCATCGCCGGCCATTGCAGCAGATCGAGTGCTTCCATGGAAAACCTTCAAAAGATTGACTAATGAAGGTGAGCCCTGGAAGGCGTCCCGAGTTCCGGGCGCCGGATTCAGGGCGCCGGGTGGCGCGCTCGGGCGTAGGCGATGAAGCCGTCGATATCGGCGCTGCACAGGTGTTCGCCGGCAGCCAGGATCTCGGCTTCGGGCCAGTCCCACCAGGCGATGTCGAGCAGCGCCTGGCAGGTGGCCTCGGCAAAGCGCCCCTTGATGAAGCGCGCCGGATTGCCGCCCACCACCGCATAGGGCGGTACGTCGCGGGTGACCACGGCACCGGCGGCCACCACGGCGCCATGGCCGATGGTGACGCCGGAGAGGATCAGCGCATCGGTGCAGATCCAGCAGTCACTGCCGATCACCACGTCGCCGCGGGTGCCGCCGTAGTCCCTGATATGGGCCAGATCGTCGACGAAGGCGGGGAAGGGATAGGTGGTCACCCAGTCCAGCCGGTGCAGGCCGCCGAGGAGGATGCGCACGCCCTCGGCGATGGAGGTGTAGCGACCCAGGCGCAGGGTGGCGCCTTCCTTGAGATCGAACACCTTTGGCGCACCATAGGTGCCGGCGCCGATCTCGTAGTCGGGCAACTCGCGGCGCAGGCGCGCCGTGCGCTGATGCAGGCGGGGCAGGGCGGCCAGGGCCTGGCGTTCACGTTTCTTGCGCAGCTTGTCGAGAAAACTCATGGCGATGCCCTGGCGAAAAGTATCCGGCAGGATACCGAAGCGCCCGGGCCGCGCTCAATCGTCGGGGTCAGGTTGATCGCCCGCGAGCACCGGTAGGCCCAGCTGGTCGGCGAGATCCTGGAGATCACTGGCTTCCAGATCCCAGCCGCCGCTGGACACCTCGCCACCGGCCGGGCCCTTTTCCCGGGGGCGCTGGATGAAGGCGGTGGCCAGCCCAAGCTCCTTGGCCGCCTGCAGGTCGCCGTTGTGGGCGGCGCAGAGCATCACCTGTTCCGGTTGCAGGTCGAGCAGGGCGCAGGCACCCAGGTAGACCTCAGCGGCCGGTTTGTAGCGCTGGAAGAGGTCGGCGCCAAACAGCATGTCCCAGGGCAGTCCGGCATGACGGGCCATGTCCAGCAGCAGGCTGACGTTGCCATTGGAGAGGGCGCAGACCGGATAGCCCTGGCGCAGCCGCGCGAGACCCGGCACGGCATCGGGCCAGGGGGTCAGCTGGTGCCAGAGGCGATTGATCCAGGCCACCTCGGCGGTGGTCAGGCCGACCAGCCCATGGCGTGGCAGCAATTCGTCCAGCGCCAGGCGATGGACCTCGTCGAGGGGCAGCCAGGGCAGGCTGCGCGCGGCGATCTGCGGCAGGATGGCCTCGTAGGCTTCGGCGCGCCAGGCATCGGCCAGCCGCTCCCAGTCGCCCCGGACGCCATGCTTGGCCGACAGCCCCTGCAGGCCCTCGACCAGGCTGCCGCGCCAGTCCACCACGGTGCCGAAGACATCGAAAAGTAGCGCCCGAACGGTCGTCGTCATGGGTAGACTCCTGCGGAAGGTTGTCTCCACCAGACGGAGCACGCATGACCGGGGTTCCCCCGGAGTGCCCGAAGGTCACCTCTCGCCAAAGGATCCCTGCATGACACTGCGTCACCTCAGCCACTGGGTGTTCGACCTGGACGGCACCCTGACCCTGGCGGTACACGACTTCGCCGCCATTCGCCGGCACCTGGGCATTCCCGAGCAGGCCGACATCCTCCACCACCTGGCCGAGCTGCCGGCCACCGAGCGCGAGGCCAAGCACGCCTGGCTGTTCGAGCACGAACGCGAACTGGCCGTCGCCGCCCGCCCGGCACCGGGTGCGGTGGCCCTGATCCGTCGCCTGCACGAAGAGGGTCGCCCGCTGGGCATCCTCACCCGCAATGCCCGGGATCTGGCGCTGCTGACCCTTGCCGCCATCGGCCTGGAGGACTGCTTCGATCCGCCAGCCGTGCTGGGGCGCGACGAGGCGGCGCCCAAGCCCGATCCGGGTGGCCTGCTGCGGCTGGCCGACCTCTGGCAGGTGGCGCCGGCCCGGCTGGTGATGGTCGGCGATCACCGCTACGACCTGGAGTGCGGACGGGCCGTGGGCTGCCACACCCTGCAGGTCAATCAGCCGGGCGATCCCTGGCCGGCGGCGCGTGACCAGCGCTTCGACACCTGCGCGGAGATCCTGGCGGCGCTCTGACGCTGGAAATCTGCCCGTTAGGCGTAAATAGTCTGTTGTTTACCGGGTCGCTGGCTAAGATGCCGACTTCGGGTCCAGGTCGTGCCAGCCGTATGAGCCTCCACACGCTTTCGAGCGATCAGCCGTTCTCCGGCGATCTGCGCCAGTACGAGCGGCAGACGCTGGAAAGCCTTGCCACCGGGCTGCCCCTGACCCAGGTGCTGCACGCGCTGCTGCAGCGGGTGGAGGCCCTGGCCCAGGTCCGCCTGCATGCCTGCATTTTGTTGCTCAGCGAGGATGGTCGCTATCTGCAGGACGGCATCGCGCCGAGTCTGCCGGACGCCTACAGCCGCGATCTCGGTCGCCTGGAGATCGGCCCGCTGGCGGGCTCCTGTGGCACCGCCGCCTACCGCCGCGAAGCCGTCTATGTCGAGGATATCGCCTGCGATCCGCTATGGGCTGGCGCTCGCGACCTGGCGCTGCGCTATGGCCTGCGCGCCTGCTGGTCGATGCCGCTGCTGGCCCTGGATGGTCGGTTGCTGGGCACCTTCGCCAACTATTTCCTCGAGCCGCGACGCCCCCTGGCCGCCGAGCGCGACGCCTTCCGCCTGGTCACCGAGACCGCCGCCCTGGCCATCGAGCGCCATCAGGCGGATCTGCTGCTGCGCGAGAGTGAAGACCACTATCGGCACCTGGTGGAACTCAATCCCCAATACACCTGGACCTGCGATCCCGGTGGTCGGCGCATGGTTTTCTCGCCGCGCTGGCAGCAGCTGACCGGCCAGCCGGTACTGGAAGCCGAGAGCTTCTGGGCGCTGCTGCATCCGGACGACCGCCGGACGACCCGGCAGGCCTGGGACGCCGCGCGCAGCGCCGGTCAGGCCTACGACCGGGAGCACCGGGTACGGGTGGCGGATGGCAGCCACTGCTGGCTGCGCACCCGTGCCTATCCGCGGCGCGATGAAGCGGGCGCCGTGATCCGCTGGTATGGCACCAGCGAAGACATCGATGACCGCCGCGAGGCCGAGGAAGCCCTGCGCCGCGAACGCGCCACCCTGGAGCTCCAGGTGCGGGCACGAACCGCCGAACTGGAGGAGCGTAATCGCCAGCTGCGCGAAGAGATGCAGAATCGCGCCCAGGCCGAGGAGCTGCTGCGCCAGGCGCAGAAGATGGAAGCCGTGGGTCAGCTCACTGGCGGCATCGCCCATGACTTCAACAACCTGCTGGCCGGCATCCAGGCCAGCCTGGATCTCATGCGCCGCCGCCTGGCGCCGGAGGCGCTGAACGGGGTCTGCAGTCTGCTCGATACCGCCACCCAGTCGGTGGGCCGAGGCGCCAGTCTGACCCATCGGTTGCTGGCCTTTTCCCGCCGCCAGACGCTCAATCCCCAGGCGGTGGATGTCACCCGGCTGATCGGCGATTTCCAGGAGTTGCTGCGGCACAGCCTGGGGCCGCAGATCCGCTGCCAGCTCGAACTGGACGCCGAACTCTGGCTGGTCGATGCCGATCCGCACCAGCTGGAAAATGCCCTGCTCAACCTGGCCATCAACAGCCGCGATGCCATGCCGGCGGGGGGTAACCTGACCATCCGCGCACGCAACTGGGTGCAGTCCGACGCCGATCCGGCGCTGCCGGCGGGCGACTACCTGCTGATCGAGGTGGGCGACGATGGCGTGGGCATGACGCCAGCGGTGCTGGAACGGGTCTTCGAGCCCTTCTTCACCACCAAGCCGGTGGGCCAGGGCTCGGGCCTGGGGCTGTCCATGATCTATGGCTTCGTCCGCCAGTCCCGTGGCCAGGTCAGCGTGACCAGCGCGCCGGGGCAGGGCTGCCAGGTGAGGCTGCTGCTGCCGCGCCATCCGGCCCTGGCCGTCCAGGCGTCCCTTGCCATGGCCAGCGCCCCGACCGCCCGTGCGCTGCCCGATGTGCGGGTGCTGCTGGTGGAAGACGATGCGGTCATTCGCCAGTTGCTGGCGCAGCTGTGCGTCGACCTCGGCTGGCGCTATCGCGACGCCGTCGATGCCGAAGCGGCGCTGGCGGCGCTGCGCGAAGGCGAGGGCTTCGACCTGCTGATCACCGATGTCGGATTGCCGGGGTTGAACGGCCGCTTGCTGGCCGGGGCGGGCCGTACCCTCAGACCCCACCTGCCGATTCTCTTCATCACCGGTTATGCGGCGGGCAACGAACCGCCCGTGCCCCTGGTCGGCGAGCGCATGGCGCTGCTGGGCAAACCCTTCACCCTGGAGGCCCTGGTCGCCCAGGTGCAGGAGCTGCTGGACGCGCCTGCGGCCCTGGAGCGCTGAGGCTAGTCGTCGGCGCCGAACAGCGCCCGGCGTCCGGCGGGCGAGGTGAAGATGGCGTCGCCGTTGTGGCCGACGCCGGGGACCTCGACTAGCCGCTGGCGCAGCCCCGGATGACGGCCTTGCAGGTAACGGTAGTAATTCAGCCCGCGGGCCAGGCGATAGGGACCCTGGGCCTCGGCGGCGCAGCCCTTGTCCAGCGCCGGATGGTTGGGATTGGTGTCCTCGGCGCCCAGCAGATAGGTGAGGTCGAGTCCCGCATAGTGCTGCTCCAGGCTCGCCGCCGGGCGTCCTTCGGCATAGGCCGGCAGGCCCTGCATGCCGTATTTCCAGGTGTCGAAATCCGGGCAGCTGGCGGCGTCGGCGAAGGGCCCGGGCTGGCCCTGGGCATCCGGACGGCGGGCATCGAAATAGGCATAGGACGACGGATTGGCCACCACGTATTTCAGGCGGATGCCGCGGGCGGCGAGGGCGCGCTCGCCCTGACCGAGCACGGCATAGCGCTGCACCACCTGGCCACCGCCGGAATGCCCGGCGATCACCACCTCCTGCAGATTGGGCAGCAACCGGCGCTCCGCCAGCCGTGCGAGCAGGGCGTCGAACACGGCGAAGCTGCTCAGCGGCTGCGGACCCAGGGCGGGTTCGCCACCCATCCAGGCATTGCCCTGCCAGCGCAGCAGGGTGTCCGGCAGCTGATGCCGCTGGACATCCGTTTCGTTGAGGAACTGTGGGGCGATCACCAGGGTGTCCGCCGCGGCGCCGGCCGCCGCCGTGGCCGTCTCGCCGGAACGGAAATAGGTCGCGGCATTGCGCAGACGGCCATGCACGATCACCAGGGCGCGGCGGATTTCCGGATGGGGCTGGCTCCAGTCCGCCGACAGCTGCAGGGTAGCCTGCGCCTGGCCGATCGGTAGCCGGTCGCTGACGATGCGGGCGACCCCCTCACGAGGCGCCGCCAGGGCGGAGCCCCAGGCCAGGGCCAGGCACAGCGCGAGCAGGCGACGCATCGAGGGCTCCCGGTAGAGGTCAGAGCGTCTTGGCGGCGAAGGTGTCGCAGCTCTCCACCTTGCCACTGTCGAAGCCCGCGCGGAACCACTTGACCCGTTGCGCGGAGCTGCCATGGGTGAAGGAATCCGGTACCACGCGGCCCTGGGACTGGCGTTGCAGGCGGTCGTCGCCAATGGCGTTGGCGGCGTTCAGCGCCTTCTCCAGGTCACCCGGCTCCAGCCAGTTCAGCCGCTTCTGGGCATCGTTGGCCCAGACCCCGGCATAGCAGTCGGCTTGCAATTCCAGGCGCACCGACAATCCGGTGGCACCCTCGGTGGGAATGCCGCGACGGCGCGCCGCTTCCATCTTGCTGGTGGTGCCGGTGAGGTTCTGCACATGGTGGCCGACCTCGTGGGCGATCACGTAGGCACGGGCGAAATCGCCATCGGCGCCGAAGCGCTGCTGCAGTTCCTGGAAGAAGGTGAGGTCCAGGTAGACCTTGCTGTCGACCGGGCAATAGAAGGGACCGCTGGCCGCGGTGGCGCCACCGCAACCGGACTGCACCTGGCCGTTGAACAGCACCAGCTTGGGCGGCTGATACTGCTCGCCATGGGCCTGGAAGATGCGCGTCCAGGTGTTTTCGGTCTCGCCCAGCACCACGCGGACGAAGTCCACCTGGCGATTGTCGGCCGGCGCGGTGGTCTCCTGCTGGCTCGGCGCGCTCTGGCCGCTGAGGCTGATCAGGTTGCCGAGGATCTGCGTCGGACTCTGGCCGCTGAGCAGGCCGAACACCACCACCAGGGCCACGCCACCCAGCCCGAGGCCGCCGCCGATCTTCATGCCGCGTCCACCGCTGGCCTGTTGCACGTTGTCGCTACGTTGTCCCTTGTCCCACTGCATGGCGGCCGCCTCGTGATTGTCGTCATCGCTAGGACCGCAGGGCACGCCAAAAATGCGTTACCGGAAATGACAACGCCCGCGACGGGCGCGGGCGTTGACGGCGGAGCGGAGCGCGGGATCAGGCCGCGGTCTGGCCCTGCTTGAGGCTTTGCATGTCGATCACGAAGCGGTACTTCACATCGCTCTTGAGCATGCGCTCATAGGCTTCGTTGATGTCCTGGATGGCGATCTGCTCGATATCCGAGACGATGCCGTGCTTGGCGCAGAAGTCCAGCATCTCCTGGGTCTCGCGGATGCCACCGATGAGCGAACCGGCCAGCTGGCGGCGCTTCATCACCAGGTTGAACACGCTGGGCGCCGGGTGCGGCTCGGCGGGTACGCCGACCAGGGTCATGGTGCCGTCCCACTTGAGCAGGGTGAGGAAGGCGTCCAGGTTGTGCGGCGCGGCCACGGTGTTGAGGATGAAGTCGAAGCTGTTCGCGTGGGCGGCCATCTCGTCTTCGTTCTTCGACACCACCACCTCGTCGGCGCCCAGGCGCAGGGCGTCGTCCTTCTTGTTGGCGCTGGTGGTGAAGAGCACCACGTGGGCACCCATGGCATGGGCGATCTTCACGCCCATGTGGCCCAGGCCACCCAGGCCGACGATGCCGACCTTCTTGCCCGGACCGACCTTCCAGTGGGCCAGCGGCGAATAGGTGGTGATGCCGGCGCACAGCAGCGGCGCCACGGCGGCCAGGTTCTCGGTGTGGCTCACCTTGAGCACGAACTTCTCGTTGACCACGATGTGGTCGGAGTAGCCGCCCTGGGTGTTCTCGCTGCCGCCGTAGAGGTTGCCGTTGTAGGTGCCGGTGAAGCCGTTCTCGCAATAGGATTCTTCGCCGGCATCACAGGGGGCGCAGTGCTGGCAGCTGTCGACCATGCAGCCGACGCCGACGCTGTCGCCGACCTTGAAGTTCTTCACGTGGGCACCGACCGCCGTCACCTTGCCGACGATCTCGTGGCCGGGCACGGAGGGGAAGAGGGTGTTGTTCCACTCGTTGCGTGCGGTGTGCAGGTCCGAATGGCAGACGCCGCAGAAGAGGATGTCGATCTGCACGTCGTGGGCGCCGGGTTCGCGCCGCTCGAAGGAGTAGGGCGCCAGGGGCTGGTCGGCGGACTGGGCAGCGTAGCCTTGGGCTTGGCTCATGAGATACCTCATCTAGGTGGTGGAACAGGGGCGGCCAGGCGGGCCTGGCCAGCTAGCAAACCATCGATCCTGCGCAGCCAGGCACGGCGGCGCCAATCGATCGTCTCGATATTCGTCATGCCGCCCATCGATGGAACTCGGGTCAGGCAGGGGTACGAGGTTTTACGACCGGGGTGTCTGGGACGATGTTCCCGTAGCGCACGGGCTGGTGCGCCGCAGCCGTCGACCGGTCGTGCCTAGCGGGACATCCGCGGCGCCACGGTAGGCAACAGGCGCGTGGCCAGGTGGTCGAGCAGCAGCCGGACCCGGGGCAGGGTCTCGCGACTGCGCGGCCATACCAGGTTGATCGGCGAGCCGTCGACGGCATGCTCGGGCAGCACATCGACCAGGGCGCCAGTGGCCAGGTGCTCGGCGATCAGCCAGGTCGGCAGCTGGGCGATGCCATGCCCGGCCAGGGCGGCCAGCACCTCGCCTTCGCCATCACCCACCACCAGGCGCGGCTGGAACACCCAGCGTTCGCTGTCGCCCGGCTGCTCGCCGCGCAACTGCCAGGGGCTGATCAGGCCGTCGGCCTGGCGAAAGCCGATGCACTGGTGATCGACCAGCTCCGCCGGGGTCCGGGGTCGGCCATGCTGGGCGAGATAGGCCGGAGCGGCGCAGAAGACCTGGCGCTGGGTGCCGAGGAACCGATGCCCCAGGCTGGCCGGCCAGGCGTCGGAGCCGCCGATGCGCACCAGGATGTCGATGCCCTCGTGGACCGGATCGACGAAGCGATCCGACAGCGACAGATCCGGTTGCAACAGCGGATAGCGATGCAGCAGCTCCAGGATCAGTGGCAGCACATGCAGGCGGCCATAGGAGGCGGGCAGGTCGATGCGCACCCGGCCATGGGGCTCGCCCTCCTGAGCGGTCAGCCCCAGCTCGGCCTGTTCCAGCTCGGCCAGCACCCCGGTGCAGGTGCGATAGAAACTGGCGCCGGCCTCGGTCAGGGTCAGGCGGCGGGTGGTGCGCTGGAACAGCCGCACGCCCAGGCGGCTTTCCAGGCGGGCCACGCTCTTGCCGATGGCCGAGCCGGTGAGATTGAGGCGCTCGCCGGCCGCGGTGAAGCTGCCGAGGTCGGCCACGGTGACGAAGACGTCGAGGCCCTTGAGGCGTTCGGAGGAATACAAGGCTGGCTCCCGATTGCGGAATCTGATTCCTGTTAAACAGGAATTTATACCCAGGATACGCCGTTAATTCTCCAATAGGCTGGAATCAACCCTGAGACAAGGCACTCCCTTATCTACAGCGCCTGCGACCGTCGCAGGCCGTCTCTCACCCCTATCTGGAGGTTTCATGCGCAAGGGCACCGCTCTCATCGTCGGCGTGACCGGCATTTCCGGCTACAACCTGGCCAACACCCTGGTCGCCTCAGGCTGGACCGTCTACGGTCTGGCACGCAAGCCGGTGGCGCAGGAAGGCGTCATCCCGGTCGCCGCCGACCTGCTCGACGCCGCGTCCACCCGCCAGGCCCTGGCCGGTCTGCCGATCAGCCATGTGTTCTTCTGCACCTGGACCCGGCGTGCCACCGAGAAGGAAAACGTCGAGGCCAATGGCGCCATGATGGACAACCTCTGCCAGGCCCTGGACGGCGCGCCGCTGCAGCACCTGGCGCTGGTCACCGGTACCAAGCACTACCTGGGTTCCTTCGAGGAATACGGCAGTGGCAAGGCCGAGACGCCTTTCCGTGAAAGCGAGCCGCGCCAGGCCGGCGCCAACTTCTACTACACCCTGGAAGACATCCTCTTCGCCGCCGCCGAGCGGCACGGCTTCGGCTGGAGCGTGCACCGCTCCCACAGCATGATCGGCCAGGCCAAGGGCACCAACGCCATGAACATGGGCCTGACCCTGGCGGTCTATGCCTCCCTGTGCAAGGCCACTGGCCAGCCCTTCGTCTTCCCCGGTTCCCGTACCCAGTGGGACGGCATCACCGACGTCACCGACGCCGGTCTGCTCGCCGAGCAGCTGGAATGGGCCGCCCTGGCGCCGGCCGCGCGCAACCAGGCGTTCAACACCGTCAACGGCGACGTCTTTCGCTGGCGCTGGCTGTGGGGCGAGATCGCCGCCTGCTTCGACCTGGAGCCGGCACCCTATCCCGAGCAGCCCATGCCGCTGGAAGCGCGGCTGAAGGACGTGGCGCCGGCGCAGTGGCGCAAGCTCGCCGAGGAGCACGACCTGGTGGAAGCCGACGTCGACAAGCTGGCCTCCTGGTGGCACAGCGACGCCGACCTGGGCCGCGAGATCGAGTGCCTCAACGACATGACCAAGAGTCGTGACCTGGGCTTCTTCGGCTATCGCGACACCCGGGCGAGCTTTCTCGACCTCTTCACCCGGCTGCGGGCCCAGCGCCTGATTCCCTGAGGCGCTCTGGATCGCCGGTTGCCGTGAACGCGGGCAGCCGGCGGTTTTCACCGGCTGTTTCCGGGGCGCAGAATGAGCTTTCTGTCGCAGGATGCGCCCCATGCTCGAAACCCTCGCTGCCCTGATTCCCGCCTTCAGCCCCATCGACTGGCTGTTCATCGAAGCCATCGTGGTCCTGGCCTATCTGATCTTTGGCGTCGCCGGCTTTGGCAGCGCCCTGGTCGCCGGTCCCTTGCTCACCAGCTGGATGCCCCTGTCGCGCATCGTGCCCTTGCTTGTGATGCTGGATTTCCTCGCCTCCTTCCACAACTGGCTGCCGGATCGCCGCGCCATCGCCGGCCGCGAACTCGGACGGCTGCTGCCGATGCTGCTGCTCGGCGCGGCCCTGGGCACCTACCTGCTGATGCGCACCGATGCCCGGCTGCTGATGCTCTGGCTGGGCCTCTTCGTGGTCGTCTATTCCACCTACAGCCTGCTCACCCCCAAGGGCTTTCGCCAGCTGGCGCCAGCCTGGTCGATCCCGGCGGGCGGGGTTGGGGGCCTCTGTGGCGCCCTGTTCGGCAGCGGCGGCTTTCTCTATGCGCTCTATCTCAACGGTCGCTTGGAAGACAAGAACGCCATCCGCGGCACCCAGAGTTTTCTCATCGGCTGCAGCGCCTCCATCCGCATCGTCCTGCTGCTGATCGCCGGCGCCTACAGCGACGGCCGCCTGCTGCTCCTCGCGGTCTGCCTGCTGCCCGCCATGCTGCTCGGCGGCTGGATCGGCCGCCACCTGCAACGCCGCCTGTCCCGCGAACGCTTCACCCGCCTGGTGACCTGGCTGGTGCTGGTCTCGGGCGTGACCCTGATCGGGCGGTATCTGGCGGGGTAGCGGACCTGTCATGGTCATGTCGATCGCGGCCATGGGCCGCTCCTACGGAGTCACCCTTCGCTGTAGGAGCGCCCCATGGCCGCGATGCTCTCAGACGCCGTAGCCCGGTAGGGTGGAAAACCGCGCAGCGTTTTCCACGCGAAGTGGCCACCTTGGGAACTCCCAGGCCCACCCACCTCTCCGCTCTACAACACCCTTTGCGGAGAACTCTGATGCTCACCTCCATCCAGGCCGGCGTCTTGGACGTGGCCTATCAGGTCCAGGGACCGGACGGCGGCGCGCCGGTCCTGCTGCTGCATGGCTTTCCCTACGACATCCACGCCTACGCCGAGGTGGCCGATGAACTGGCCGCCGCTGGCTGCCGGGTCTATGTCCCCTTTCTGCGTGGCTACGGCGCCACCCGCTACCTGAGCGCCGATACCCCGCGCTCCGGCCAGCAGGCGGCCCTGGCCCATGACGTCCTGGCGCTGCTCGATGCCCTGGGCCTGGAGCGGGCGACCCTGGCCGGTTACGACTGGGGTGGCCGCGCCGCCGGCATCGTCGCCGCCCTCTGGCCCGAACGGGTCGCGGGGCTGGTGCTGGGCGACGGCTATCCGATCCAGGACATCGCCGCCGCGGCGACCCAGCCGGCCGAGCCGGCGGCGGAGCTGCGCTATTGGTACCAGTACTATTTCCACGGTGAACGAGGGCGCGCCGGCCTGGCGGAACATCGCCGCGACTTCTGTCGACTGCTCTGGTCGCTGTGGTCACCCAGCTGGCGCTTCAGCGATGCCACCTATGCGCTTACCGCTGCGGCCTTCGACAATCCCGACTTCGTCGACACCGTGATCCACTCCTATCGCCACCGCTACGGCCTGGCCCCGGACGCTCCGGCCTATGCCGAGACCGAGCGCCGGCTGGCGGCGCAGCCACCCATCCCCGTGCCCACCACGGTATTGGCCGGTGCCGACGATGGCGTCACCACGGTGCAGGGGGAGGCCAGGGTGGCGCAGCACTTCAGCGGACCCTTCCGCTACGAGGTGCTACCCGGCTGCGGCCACAACATCCCCCAGGAAGCCCCCGCCGCCTTCGCCGCTGCGATAAGGGAGCGGTTGTCGTAGGTTGGGTTGAGACGGCTTCATCGTCGAAACCCAACAGCGCTCAAGCCTGGACAATGGTGGGCTTCGCTGCGCTCAACCCAACCTGCGAGGTGTACACCGCTTTTCCCCCTCTCTTTCTGGGAGAGGGCTGGGGTGAGGGTGCAGTTGTCAGGCCTCGCTGCGCCCAACAGAGCGCTGCGTAGAGTGGATAACGGCGCAGCCTTATCCACGCGCCCCCAAGCCTACCGCCCCAACACCTCCGGATTGGCCAGCCCCGTCGGTTCGCCGGCGAAGAAGCCCACCAGGTTGGCGAAGGCCTCGCCGAAATAGAGTTCGTAGCTGTGCTTTTCCACGTACCCCAGGTGCGGGGTGCAGAGCACCTGGGGATGGGCGAGCAGGGGATCGTCCGGCGCCACCGGCTCCTGCTCGAAGACATCCAGCGCCGCCTGGCCGGGATGCCCCCGTTCCAGCGCCGTGAGCAGGGCGCCGGGTTCGATCAGGCCGGCGCGGGCGGTGTTGACCAGCAGGGCGCTCTTCTTCATCCGCGCCAGGTCCTCGGCGCGTACGCAGCCGCGGCTGCGCTCGCTGTACCTGAGGTGCAGACTGATGACATCGGCCTCGGCGAAGAAGGCCGCCTGACTGGGCGCCGCGCGATGGCCGTCGGCTTCGGCGCGGGCGCGCGAGGCCTCGCTGCCCCAGACCAGCACCGGCATGCCGAAGGCCTGCCCGTAGCGCGCCAGGCGCTGGCCGATCTTGCCGTAGCCCCAGATGCCGAGGAGCTGCCCATCCAGCCGTTCGCCCAGGTTGACCTGCCAGCGTCCGGCATAGAGGGCGTCGATGGCCGGCTTGAGCTTGCGCCGGGCCATGAGGATCAGCGTCCAGGTCAGCTCGGCGGTGGAGACCGGCGAACCACTGCCTTCGCAGACGGCTATTCCCCGGTGGGTGCAGGCGGCCACATCGAGGTGGGCGGTGGCCTTGCCGGTCTGGCTGATCAATTTGAGGCGTGGCAGATGCGCCAGCAGCTCGGCGTCGATACGGGTGCGCTCGCGGGTCAGCACCAGGGCATCGGCATCGCGGAAGCGCTCCACCAGCACCTTGGGATCACGCTCGGCGTCGTGATAGAGCGTCACCTGATGCCCGGCGCGCTGGAGCAGGGGGTAGCAATCCAGGGTTTCGACGACGTGCTGGTAGTCGTCCGGGATGACGATATGCATGGCGGGCTCCGTTGTTGTTCTGGATCGCCAGTGGAGCACCTGCGGGGTCGTCCGACAAGATGGGGTGCAACGGTGGACGAGGCGGCGCCCTTGTCCACCCTAGCGGTAGCCTGGAAAACCGCGCAGCGTTTTCCGGGGCCTGCGGCTAATAGGGAATCACCAGCGGCGTGCCCGCCAGGGGATTCTCGATCACCGCGCACCTGAGGCCGTACAGCGCCTCGATCAGCTCGGGGGTGATGATCTCCGCGGGTGGCCCTTCGGCGAGGATGCGGCCGGCGCGCAGGGCGATGATGTGGTCGGCGTAGCGACAGGCCTGGTTGAGGTCGTGCAGTACCGCCACCAGGGTGCGGCCACCCTCCCGATTGAGCCGGCAGAGCAGCTCCATAAGCTCCACCTGGTGGGCGATGTCGAGAAAGGTGGTGGGCTCGTCGAGCAGCAGCAGCGGGGTCTCCTGGGCCAGCGCCAGGGCGATCCACACCCGCTGGCGCTGGCCGCCGGAAAGGCTGTCCACCGCGCGCTCGGCCAGTGCCAGGGTATTGGTAGCTTCCAGGGCGTGCTGCACCGCGCGCTCGTCGGCCTCCGTCCAGCCGGCGAAGGCCTGGCGATGGGGATGGCGCCCGCGGGCCACCAGGTCGCTGACCAGGATGTCGTCCGGCGCCACCGCGCTCTGCGGCAGCAGGCCGATACGGCGGGCCACCTCGCGGGTCGGCAGGTCCTGGATCAGCCGGCCGTCCAGGCGCACCTCGCCGGCGCTGGGGCGGATCAGCCGCGCCAGGCTGCGCAGCAGGGTCGACTTGCCGCAGCCGTTGGGGCCGATGATGACGGTGAAGCGGCCATCGGGCAGGCGCACATCGAGGTCGGCGCAGATCGGCTGGCCGCCGTAGCCCACGGTGAGGCGGTGGGCGGCGAGGCGACTGGAGGGGGCGTCTTGGCTCATGGGGTCCGCCGCCATTCGCGGCTCAGCAGGAAGATCAGATAGAGGCCGCCCAGGGCGCCGGTCAGCAGCCCGACCGGAATCTGGAAGGGCGCCAGCAGCCGCTGGGCCAGCAGGTCGGCCAGGGCGGTGAGGCAGGCGCCGAGCAGGGCGGGGGCGAGGATGCCGAGATCGGCGCTGCGGGTCAGGCGGCGGGCCAGCTGGGGCGCCGCCAGGGCGACGAAGCCGATGGGGCCGGCGGTGGCGATGGCCAGGGCGGCGAGGGCCACGGCGACCGCCAGCAGCAGATTCTGGCTGGGCAGCACGGCCAGGCCCAGGGCGCGGGCCAGGTCGTCGCCCAGCTCCAGCAGGCGCAGCCGCCGCGCCAGCCAGGCGGCCAGCGGTAGGAGCAGCAGGCAACCGGCGAGCAGGGTCAGGGTGCGACTCCAGGTCAGCATGTCGAGGCTGCCGAACAGCCAGAGCCGGGCCTCCTGGGCTTCATCCAGCTCGGCGCGGGTCAGCAGGTATTCGTTGAGCGAAGCGAGCAGGGCGCTGACGGCGATGCCCAGCAGGATCATCCGCTCGCCACGGATACCCGCCAGAGCCGCCAGGCCAGCGACCAGTACCGCGGCCAGCAGCCCGCCGCTGAGGGCGCCCAGCATCAGCGCCGCGCCGCCCAGTTGCAGCCAGAGCAGGGTGATCAGCGCACCGCTGGCCGAGCCGACGGTGAAGCCCACCAGATCCGGACTGGCCAGGGGATTGCGCGCCAGCCGCTGGAAGATGGCGCCACTGGCACCCAGGGCCGCGCCGACGCCAAAGGCCGCCAGCAGTCGCGGCAGGCGCAGCTCCAGCAGGATCAGACTGGCCAGGGCGTCGCCCCGACCGAGCAAGGTGGCCGCCACCCGGTGCGGCGCCGGGGCGAAGGCACCGCCGCTGAGGGTCAGGGCGCAGATGCCGATGGCCGCCAGCAGGAGCAGCAACAGGCAGGCCTTGAAGCGCGCCGAGCGGCGGGGGGCGAAGCGATGACGACTCAAGGGCGCACCCGCCGGGTGGAACGGATGATCAGCGCGAGCAGCACCGGGGTGCCGAGCAGGGCGCAGACGATTCCCGCCTCCAGCTCGCCCGGCAGGGCCACGCGGCGGCCCAGGGTGTCGGCCAGCAACAGCAGATTGGCCCCGGCCAGCGGGGCCAGTGCCAGGATCCAGCGCCAGTCGGCGCCCACCAGCAGGCGCAGGGCGTGGGGCACTACCAGGCCGAGAAAGCCGATGGGTCCGGCCACCGCAGTGGCGGCGCCGCACAGCAGCACGATGGCGACGAAGGCGAGCAGCCGCAGTTGTCCGGGGCGGGCGCCGAGGGCGCGACCGAGGTCGTCGCCCAGGGCCAGGGCATTGAGACGGCTCCCCAGGGGCAGGCCCAGCAGCAGGCCGATCAGCAGCAGCGGCAGGATGCCGAGGGCGCCACCCGGCGTCTGGCCGCTCAGGGCGCCCACCGCCCAGAAGCGGTAGCTGTCGAACACCGCGCTGTCGAACAGGGTGATGATGCCGGTGCAGGCGTTGAGGCTGGCGCTGAGGGCGATGCCGGCCAGGATCAGTCGCAGCGGCTGGCCACGGGCCGGAGCGCTGCCACCGAGCAGATAGACCAGGCCGGCGGCCAGGCCTGCCCCCAGCAGGGCGCAGGCCAGGCGCGTCGGGGCGTCGTCAAGCCCTGCCAGCGACAACCCGGCCACCACGGCGAAGGCCGCTCCGGCATTGATGCCCAGCAGTCCGGGGTCGGCCAGGGGATTGCGCGTCAACGCCTGCATCAGGGCGCCGGCCAGGCCTAGGGCGGCGCCCACCAGCAGCCCGAGCAGGGTACGCGGCAGACGCAGCTCCCAGAGCACCACGGCCTCGGTGGAGTCATCGGGCGCAACCAGCAGGTGCAGGATCTGCGCCGCCGACAGCGACCGTGCGCCTATGCCCAGACTCGCCACCACCGCCAGCGCCAGGACGCTCAGCAGCAGGACCAGCACCAGGCCACCGCGGGCGGCGGATGCCCGTTGCGCAAGAGGCGCGGGGCGGGCCGGCGGGGTCATGTCATCCCCAGGGCGCCGGCGACCGTGCCGATCACCTGGCGGGCAGCGAGGGGCCCGGCGTTGAGATAGAAGGCGTCGGTATCCACGCGAACGGCCCGGGACTGACTCACCGCAGTCAGCCGCGGCCACAGCGGTTGCCGCTCCAGGCTGGCCAGGGCGGTGCCCTGCTCGGCGTAGAACAGCCAGTCGGCGTCGGCCAGATCCAGCAACTCGGCGCTGACATCCCGCGAGGTGCCCTTGAAGCGCTGCGCCGCCGGGCGGGTCACGCCCATGGCCTGCAGCAAGCCGCCGGCAAAGGAATCCGCGCCCATCAGACGCAGCCGGGCGCCGCTGGAAAACAGCAGCGAGGCGGAGGGCGGCTGAGTTCCCAGGCGCTGCGTGATGCCGGCGAGATCCCGATCCAGGTCCGCCAACAGGCGCTCGGCCTGTTGGCGCCGCCCCAGGGCATCAGCCAGCACGAGGAAGTCCGGCCGCCAGTTGCCACCGGTGCCGCGCGCCACCACCGTGGGGGCGATGCGCGAAAACAGCTCCAGGCCGCCGGCCTTGAGCACGGTGCGGTTGAGCACGATCAGATCCGGCGCCAGGCGCGCCAGGGCTTCCAGATCCGGCGCCTGGCGACTGCCCAGATCGACCATGGCGTCCAGCTCGCCGGCGCGGCCGGCAAGGGCGCTGCGCAGATAGCCGGGGGCCAGTTCGCGATTGTCCACCCGGGTGGTGCCCGCCGGGATCACGCCCAGGCTCAGGGCGGCGTCCAGCTGGCCGGTGGAGATCACGGCCACCCGCAGGGGCTGGCGGGGGATAAGGGTGCTGCCCACCACATGCTCCACCTGCCGCGGGAACTCGCCATCGACGACCGCTGCACGCGCGGACACCCGACCGGACAGGCCGGCGAGCAGGACGGTACCGGTGGCGAGCTGGAGAAAGGCGCGACGATCGAGCATGAAGGCGACTGGCTGAAGACTGAAAGAGCCCCGTCAGGCGGGCCGAGGCCCCGAGCGGGGCGGCTAGGATAGAGCATCGCTACGGGCCTGGCATCCGCTAAGGACGCCGGGCCGGTCCCTCTCCCTTTGGTGTGAGCGCAGGCTGCTATCGGATCGCGGCCATGGGCCGCTCCTACAGGTGATGCAAACTTGGGCGTAGCGTGGAAAACCGCGAAGCGTTTTCCACTGTGTTGCACGTTTCGATCCGCCCCCTCTCCCCTTGGGACAGGGCTGGGGTGAGGGCAGGCCGCTGGCTTAGAAGCTCACCGTGGCACTCAGCCGCGCCGTCCGCGGCTCGCCCACCGCCACCTGCAGCGGACTGTTGGCGCTCGACGGGTAGTACTGCTTGTCGAACAGGTTGTCGACGTTGAGCTGCAGGCGGGTCTGGTAGCCGGTCACCGGCAGGTCCCAGCGCAGGAAGGCGTCGGCCACGGTGTAGCTGCTCATGTAGAAGCTGTTGGCCGCATCGCCGGCCCGCTCTCCGACGTAGCGCGCGCCGCCGCCGAGGTGCCAGCCACCGAGGTTGGAGGGGACCAGCAGGTGGTGGGTCAGGTAGAGACTGCCGCTGTGCTTGGGTGCCTGGGGCAGGCGCTTGCCCTCGTTGCTGGGATCGTCGAGCACCTCGGTATGATCGTAGGCGTAGGTGGCAATCATGTCCCAGCGCTCGGCCAGATGGCCGGTGAGGTCCACTTCGAGGCCCCGCGAGCCGACCTTGCCGGCGGCTTCGCTCACGCTCACACCCGCCACGTTGCTGGTGGTCACCACATTCTTCTTCTGGATGTCGTACAGCGCCACGTTCAGATTCAGACCAGGCGTCAGGTCGTACTTGGCACCCACCTCGAAGCTGCGGCCTTCTTCGGGATCGAAGGTGTTGCCGCGGTCGTCGACGGTGGTGTTCGGTACGAAGGATCGACTGTAGTTACCGTATAGCGACAGGGTATCGGTGGCCTGGAACACCACGCCGGCCAGCGGCAGGGCCGCGTGATCGCGCTTGTCCAGATTGACGACATAATCCCGGCCTAGGCCTTGATCGCTGTACTGCTTGAAACTTTGGTAGCGGCCGCCCAGCACCAGGATCCAGCGATCGTTCAGGTGCCAGTTGTCCTTGAAGTACAGCGAAGTGGATTCCAGGCTGCTGTCCTGATCGCTCTGGGTCGTGCTCAGGAGGCTGGGTGCTGCCAGGCTGCCGTACACCGGCGCGTTGATATTGATGTTGCGGCGCGACGCATTGTTGTTGCGGTAGGTGTTGCCACGGTACTGGTCGTTATCCTCGTGATCGAGGCCCACTAGCAGATCATGGCGTTGGCCCAGCAGATCCTGCCGGCCGATGAAGTCCCAACTGGCGTACGTCGTCTCGTAATCGTAATGGGCGCCATTGGCCGTCCGCAGCAGATTGCCATTCGCGGCCAACGAGACCGGCTGGGCGAAGTCCAGGCTGTACCTGTCGTTGTTCCAGGCGTAGATCAGCCGCGTCTTCCAGTCATCACTGAGCTGGTACTCGTAGCGAGCGCTAGCCGTCTCGGTGATGCCTTTGCTCTCGGACCATTTCTCGTCGAGGCGCTTGTCGTAGCTGGCGCTGCTGGGATGCCCATTGACGAACACCGTCCCGCGATCCACCGGGCCGGTGTAATCGTTATAGGAATAGGCCAGGGTCAGGCTGGCGCGCTCGCCGGTCCAGGACAGCGACGGCGCCACCAGGCTGTGCTGATCCACGCCATAGTTGCGCCAATAGTCTTCGCTCTGGCGCTCGGCGATCAGCCGATAGGCGAAGCCGCTGTCACCCAGGGGGCCGGTGGTGTCGATGCCGAGATTGCCGCCGCCTTCGCTATAGGCCGAGCCGCTCAGGGTGGTGCGTTGCTGGTACTGCGGCTGCTTGCTGACCACGTTGATCAGACCGCCGGGCTCCAGGGCGCCATAGAGCAGCGAGGCGGGGCCCTTCAGGACTTCCACGCGCTCGGCGGTGGCGTCGAAGTTGTGCGACAGATTCGAGCGCACCCCATCGCGAAAGATGGAGCCATCGGCGTTGCTGCCGAAGCCGCGTTTGACGAAGGCATCCTTGGTCCCGGCCAGGGTGTTGCCCTGGGTCACGCCGCTCACGAATTTCGAGGCGTCGTCCAGGGTCCGCACCTCGTAGTCCTGGATCAGCTGCGGGGTCACGGTCTGCACCGATTGCGCCTCTTCCCTGATCGGCACATCGCTCTTGCTCGCCGTGGAAGCGGTAGCCGCCCGATAGCTGTCGTCCGCCTCGCTGGCCGTGGCGGAAATGTCCATGGGGGCGAGACTGGCGTTTTCCGCGGCCAGCAGGCCCGAACTGGTTGCCAGGGCCAGGGTGCTGAAGGCGAAGGGCGCGAAACGGCGAAGGGCTCTGGGCGGCGTGTTCAAGGGCGTTCTCGGCAGGGGCGGGTAAAGTGGCGGCGATTCTATGTTGATAGTCATTCTCACGTAAATCGAATCCTCTTACCGTTGGTGTCCGAGTGCGTTGCCGCCCATCCCCAAGCGCAGGTATAATGTCGCGCTCCTAAATTTTCCCGCCCGGGAGCGCCCGCCATGCTGCGCATCAGCCAAGAAGCCCTGACGTTCGACGATGTTCTCCTCATCCCCGGCTATTCGGATGTCCTGCCGAAAGACGTCAGTCTCAAGACCCGCCTGACCCGTGGCATCGAGCTGAACATTCCCCTGGTGTCCGCCGCCATGGACACCGTGACCGAGTCCCGTCTGGCCATCGCCATGGCCCAGGAAGGCGGCATCGGCATCATCCACAAGAACATGACCGTCGAGCAGCAGGCCGCGGAAGTCCGCAAGGTCAAGCGCTTCGAGGCCGGCGTGGTGAAGGACCCCATCACCATCGACGCCGACGCCAGCGTGCGCGATCTGTTCGACCTGACCCGCCTGCACAACATCTCCGGTGTCCCGGTGATCTCCGGCCGTGACCTGGTGGGTATCGTCACCTCCCGCGACGTGCGCTTCGAGACCCGTCTCGACGTGCCGGTGCGCGAAGTCATGACCCCCAAGGATCGCCTGGTCACCGTGCGCGAAGGCGCCGACAAGCAGGAAGTCCGCGAGCTGCTGCACAAGCACCGCATCGAGAAGGTGCTGATCGTCGACGAAGCCTTCGCCCTCAAGGGCATGATGACCGTCAAGGACATCGAGAAGGCCAAGGCCTACCCCAACGCCAGCAAGGACGACGCCGGTAGCCTGCGCGTCGGTGCCGCCGTCGGTACCGGTTCCGAGACCCCCGAGCGCGTGGCCGCCCTGGTCGCCGCTGGCGTCGACGTCATCGTCGTCGACACCGCCCACGGCCACTCCAAGGGCGTGATCGAGCGCGTGCGCTGGGTCAAGGAAACCTATCCGCAGGTGCAGGTGATCGGCGGCAACATCGCCACCGCCGAAGCCGCCAAGGCCCTGGCTGACGCCGGCGCCGACGCGGTCAAGGTCGGCATCGGCCCGGGCTCCATCTGCACCACCCGCATCGTTGCCGGTGTCGGCGTGCCGCAGATCTCCGCCATCGCCAACGTCGCCGCCGCCCTCGAAGGCACCGGCGTGCCGCTGATCGCAGACGGCGGCATCCGCTTCTCCGGTGACCTGTCCAAGGCCATCGTCGCCGGTGGCTACTGCGTGATGATGGGCTCCATGTTCGCCGGTACCGAAGAGGCCCCGGGCGAGGTCGAGCTGTTCCAGGGCCGCTCCTACAAGTCCTATCGCGGCATGGGCTCCCTGGGCGCCATGTCCCAGACCCAGGGCTCCAGCGACCGCTACTTCCAGGACTCCGCCTCCGGCGCCGAGAAGCTTGTCCCGGAAGGCATCGAAGGCCGCGTCCCCTACAAGGGCCCGCTGGCGGCGATCATCCACCAGCTGATGGGCGGCCTGCGTGCCTCCATGGGCTACACCGGTTGCGCCACCGTCGAGCAGATGCGTACCAAACCGCAGTTCGTGCGCATCACCGGCGCCGGCATGGCCGAATCCCACGTCCACGACGTGCAGATCACTAAGGAAGCGCCTAACTACCGCGTTAGCTGATTCCTGATTCAAGAGCCTGTTAAAAGCGCCGCGAGCTAGTGACAAACAAGGCGAAAATGGCTGAGGAAGCGAAGTTTACAAAGGGTAAATGAGCATTCCGAAGCCATTTTCAACGCGGTTTGGCCGACGCGCAGCGGACTTCTAACAGGCTCTTAGTTCTTACGTTGCGATTCGGGGCTGTCTTACAGCCCCGAATCGTCTGAACCTAGCGCTATCGAGACCTGGCCATGTCCCAAGACATCCACGCCCACCGCATCCTCATCCTCGACTTCGGCTCCCAGTACACCCAGCTCATCGCCCGCCGCGTGCGCGAACTGGGCGTCTATTGCGAGCTGCACCCCTTCGACATGGACGACGCCGACATCCGCGCCTTCGCTCCGCGCGGCATCATCCTCGCCGGCGGGCCCGAGTCGGTCCATGAGGCCGGCAGCCCGCGCGCACCCAAGGCGGTGTTCGACCTGGGCGTACCGCTGTTCGGCATCTGCTACGGCATGCAGACCATGGCCGAGCAGCTCGGCGGCAAGGTCGAAGGCTCCAACATCCGTGAATTCGGCTATGCCAAGGTCGACGTGGTCGGCAAGAGCCGCCTGCTCGAAGGCATCCAGGACCACCTCGACGACGACGGCGTGCTCGGCCTGGACGTCTGGATGAGCCATGGCGACAAGGTCGGCAAGCTGCCGGAAGGCTTCCACATCGTCGCCAGCACCCCGAGCTGCGCCATCGCCGCCATGGGCGACGACGAGCGCGGCTGGTACGGCGTGCAGTTCCACCCCGAGGTGACCCACACCAAGCAGGGCGGGCGCATCCTCTCGCGCTTCCTGAAGGACATCTGCGGCTGCGAAGCCCTCTGGACCCCGGCCAACATCGTCGAGGACGCCATCGCCCAGGTGCGCGCCCAGGTCGGCAGCGCCAACGTGCTGCTGGGCCTCTCCGGCGGCGTCGACTCCTCTGTGGTCGCGGCCCTGCTGCACAAGGCCATCGGCGAGCAGCTGACCTGCGTCTTCGTCGACAACGGCCTGCTGCGCCTGCACGAGGGTGACCAGGTGATGGCCATGTTCGCCGAGAACATGGGCGTCAAGGTGATCCGCTCCAACTCCGAGCAGCGCTTCCTGACCAACCTGGAAGGCGAAGCCGACCCGGAGAAGAAGCGCAAGATCATCGGCCGCACCTTCATCGACGTCTTCGACGCCGAAGCCAGCAAGCTCGACAACATCAAGTTCCTGGCCCAGGGCACCATCTACCCCGACGTCATCGAGTCGGCCGGCGCCAAGACCGGCAAGGCCCACGTCATCAAGTCCCACCACAATGTCGGCGGCCTGCCCGAGGAGATGAACCTCAAGCTGGTCGAGCCGCTGCGCGAACTGTTCAAGGACGAGGTGCGCAAGATCGGCCTGGAACTGGGGCTGCCCTACGACATGGTCTACCGCCACCCCTTCCCGGGTCCGGGCCTGGGCGTGCGCATCCTCGGCGAAGTGAAGAAGGAATACGCCGACCTGCTGCGTCGCGCCGACGATATCTTCATCAGTGAACTGCGCAAGGCCGACTGGTACCACAAGGTCAGCCAGGCTTTCGTCGTCTTCCAGCCGGTGAAATCCGTCGGCGTGGTCGGCGACGGCCGCCGCTACGCCTGGGTCGTCGCCCTGCGCGCGGTGGAAACCATCGACTTCATGACCGCCCGCTGGGCCCATCTGCCCTACGAGCTGCTGGAAAAGGTCTCCAACCGCATCATCAACGAAATCGACGGCATCTCCCGCGTCACCTACGACGTCTCGAGCAAGCCGCCGGCGACGATTGAGTGGGAGTGATCCCGCGTCCGGCATAGACCGGTACGTCTAGCAGAAGAAACCAAAAGCCCGCGTAATTGCGGGCTTTTGGTTTTTGGTTTTTGGTTTTTGGTTTTTGGCTTTTGGCTTTTTGATGAGGGTGAATCCTGGCAGGCTCTACGAATTGCGCCGCACGGCCAGCGATCATACGTCGAGCGCGCCACAGGAGTGTCTAGACTCTTAGGTGGAAAGTTGCATCTGACTTGACCAGCCATTTGCATCGGATGTGACTAACCCCACGGGTAGGTCTTGACCGGCAGGAATCGACCCATAGCAGCCATTCGCGAAGGGCGGCTAGCAGCCAAGCACGGCCTGCACCGAGATTCGGCAAAGCCTGTCGGGTCCGCCATCTGGAGGCCCAGGCTGTGGTAGTAGCGGCGCTCCTCAGGTTCGTGCTGGCCGGTCTGAACGCTAACTAGGAGCGTGGAGCACAGTGCCCCCTGCTAACGCAGCTTTTCGGCTACCCGGGCCAAATAGGTTGGGGCGCGTCCTATAGGGCACAATCTATCGTCCGCAGGATGGAGTGGAAGCCAGTGACAAAGCTTATCGATTGCGCCAGCGATGCTTTTCAGCGTGGAAGCGTGTTTAGGGCCCCTGGGAAATACCCGTACGAAGCAACGGTGGATTTCATGGTTTTCGAAACACTGGAAGAAGACCGCCGTCTTGGATTGATGGTTACCACCGGCTATAAAGCTGGCTTGACCCTGGTTCGTCTACCTGTCGAGAGCAACCATGGTACGTGTGGGCTGAGCAAGGAATGGGTGATAACAAACTGGGCCAAGTGGATCTATCCAGACTGCGATGTATCGCAG
Organism: Pseudomonas sp. SORGH_AS_0199; assembly: GCF_031453735.1. Taxonomy (NCBI): domain Bacteria; kingdom Pseudomonadati; phylum Pseudomonadota; class Gammaproteobacteria; order Pseudomonadales; family Pseudomonadaceae; genus Pseudomonas; species Pseudomonas sp. SORGH_AS_0199. Next base: position 4,242,538 of record NZ_JAVJAE010000001.1, on the reverse strand, counting down.
GTAGCCGTCTTTGAGGGCTATGAGCCAGGGGTCAGTATTAGCGCCCATGGGTTGGCATAGGACGGCCAAAAGCGGCCATTATTAAGTTATGGATTTGGCCATTTCCGAGGTTCCCACCCAGCCTATTTGCTCGTACACGGGCTTTCCAACCTGAGTTGCGTGTAGCACGGCGTAGGTGATTCCTCTTCTAGCAAACTCAGCCTCAGCGATTTGCATCAAAGCAGAAGCCAGGCCCCGACGACGGTAGGTCGGCTCGACAAATACATTGAGCACGTAGCCACGCTGATCCATGGTTGGGTGCGATGGATGGGGTGGCCAGTCGATGGTCATGAGACCGATAGCTCCTACAACCTGATCGGCATCGCAGAGTGCAAATCCGTAGTACCGACCGTCATCCAGCCGCTCCTCCAGCCATGGGAGAAAATGTCCAGCCATAACTAGTAATTTGTCCGGATCTCCTCCAGCTTCAAGGAACATTGTTTGACGGTGCAAGTCAATCATCTCGGCGTCATCTGGCCCAAGAGGTCGGCATTCAAGGCCGGAAAGCTCGATACGTCCTTGTGGTTCGATCATCAGCGTCTCGTTTTGGGATAGGTATCGAAGATAAAAATTTTTGGCATTCACGAGCGCAGTGGCGACGCTTCGCGCAGCAGGGATAGGATATCGAAAGCTTGGGGACACGCCTAAGCATGTTTTTTCAGCAGCCGGAAAAACCGGTACACATAAGAGTGGACGATACCAGCCGCCGATCGATGAGCTTCATCTGGAGTGTCCGAAAACGAACCAAAGCTGCCGTTGGCGGGGGGCAGATACCGGCCAAACAGGCTGCTATCAGCGTTTGCTCTAACGTCTCGTCGAGCACAGGGGCATAGCAGTGTCTATGAAATTAGGGGCAATTCACAATCATCAATTGCTTCGGAATTACGTATATTCATAATCGTCTAGGCATCACACATTGACATTGTCAGCCCTGAGCCGAGCGATCTGAATATTGGTCAGAGCGCTAATCGCATTTTAATGGGCTGCTCAATCTTGCCGCACGCCAGAGTGCACGGCGGAAGGTCTTCCAGGCGGGTAAAACCAAGCTTTTCGTAAAGTGATCTGGCTGGCTTGTTTGACTCAAAGACACTGAGGTCCACCGAAGTGAAGCCCGCACCTCGACAATGCTCAATTACTGCCGAAAGGAGAGCTGAGCCGTGGCCATTGCGGCGATATTCCCGTTTCACTTGCATCCCCAGAACACCGATGCTATCGCTACCGCCAGGTCGGCAGCAGCTTTCCGGGTAGGCCTCCGCCGAACCCACTATTTGACCATGATGTTCTATAACGTATACAGGCCAGCATTTTTTTACCGCTTGCATTATTGCTCGCTCTATTACCTCTAGCGGGGGCGGATTTGATCGAGCCGAGTAACTGCCTTCGGCGTTCACTTCACAAAAAAGCGAGTGAAATCCTTTAATGTCACTTAGGGTGATTTGCCGAACTTCCAAATTTACCTCGTCAATAGTCATCGGTACATGGCTAACTGAAGATCACATCTGGGCGCCTAATATTGAGTAATAGCTTAGCAGTCTCCTGACCTTCTGGGTCCGCGACCGCATTTAATCAAAAGCACTGCGCAAGGCGGCGATAACTTCATCAACACAGGGGCCTTGTATCGGTGGCGGCACAGCGCGTTCACAAAATTCCCGCCAGACAAACAGCATCAGTTCTGCCCCGTCTGTTTGCAGTAGCGCGCTATCGATGGAGCCGAAGGTTTGAAGTAGCCTGTACCTTTCGTCCAGCCAGAATAAGGCCTCCACCCAGTCATACACCGGGATGAAGTGGAAGTGAATGGAGTAACCCGCATCATGCCCAAAGCGACCAAAATACAGGTGTTTGGGCTGAAGATGAGCTTCGATGGCATTTTGGATTCGCGCCTGCAACACACCCAGCTCTGCTTGCGCTTCGATCGGCAGCGCTGACAGGGAATTGGTCAACTGTTTTGCGCTGAGCATCAGGTAGCCCGCCAACGCACTATCCATCCGGTGGTTGAGAATCCAGTGCTTGGATTGATAAATGATGAAGTTTGACGGTATGTCCATGGGCCTGCCTTGAGTGCATCCGACCGAGGGTAGCATTGCGACAGATCAATGTCTGTTTTCGGCCAAAAGCCGCCGGTGCCATAGGGCCGCTAGCGGCCCTAAACGGTCATTCAATGTGTCTACAAAAGTAGCGTCGATTCAAACCTGATTTAGATGAAGCGCACGCTAGCGACGTTTATTACCCCGTTGAGCTCCCATCCAATTGAGCTCATCATTCTTCGGAAACTACTCATTTAAATTTGTAATTTTCAAGCCTGCAACTGGTCGCCAAAAACCTTGAGAAATCTATCGAGATTATTTTTCGTAGATGCGAGCACATCTGCTGCTTGCACTACATCAAACTGACGATATAGAAACACTTCGCACATCAAAGAATATGCATACATAAATAAAAAGTAAGCGTGGGCATATGTCTTAAGTGTCGCTTTACTTGACCTAAATGGAGGGCGTACACTTCCATGAAAGCGCTCATTTCTAAATTGCGGGAGAATTGTACTTATCATTAGATGAGAAACTTCATCGGCAGAGAGCTGGTATGTGTTCGCACCCACTGTGACTTCTCTTTCGGATATTATAATCTTGAGCAGCCCTCCAAGTTTCCTTTGGGTTTCAGCTCTTTTGCTCGGAGTAAGCCATCCACTGTCGTATTTATTGTGGATATCACTAAGCAGTCCCGCGCCCAACGTGCTTTTCACTCTTTTGGTAAAGGCTTCGGAATGCTCGTTTGGGTTGGAGGTGCTGTCGAGAATCCTTTTCGCAAAGAACTCGCAAGTTTGCAAAGGGATATATGCGGCTAAGTTATGATGCGACCTTGAAGTGAAGCTGCTATTTGATACATGTAGTGAGAATGCGGAAAATCTAGATTGATTAGCAGGAGTTCCAGGGATGGCCTTCACTCGGAAAAATTCCGCATCAAGCGCTTTCCATACTTGATCAAACGAAAAATCAGGACGGAGAGGCAGATAATCCAGCGAATCGATACAGTGCGAAAGAAATGTCTGGAAGTTGTGATTGTCGGAGTGTTTTACCTGAATCGGAAGAAAGACAGATGCCAAATTATGCTTCGCAAGACGTTGAGTTACGGATTCTTCCGTAGGAAACAAAAAACTTGCAGGCCAAACATTGTTGAATTTTGTTCTGGTCTCACTTGCATTTGACATAGAAATCCTTAATTGTATGTGTTTTTCAATCAGGCAATATAATCAAGATCTTGATTTAAGCATTTTGCTGCATAAAGTTACTGACCTCTTGATTGAATGCATCTCAAGCTAATTTCAGTAGCTTGAAGGCGACATTGCAGTCGATTTTTGCGTTCATTAGACGAGTGTCTATATGCCATTCTCGGTTATTTTATTCTAGTCACAATTGGCGGCTATACGCCCACGGCAACCATCTGATACGTAGACATCAATCGTCAATTTCTGTCCTCCACGACAGACATCAATCGGCCAAGGGCTGACTGTTGTTACCCGCTGAAATCGACTAAAAGCGGTTCTTCGAAACCGTCAACGCAAGTAAGACCGATTCAATCAGGGGTATGCTGAGCTACAAGCCCCATCAGCAAAGTAAGGGACATGGTCCTTACTCTGCCTCGTACACCCCTTCAGCTTCACCCACTTCTGCAATGATCTCTTCCCATGGCCAGCGGATGGTGGCAAATCTTCGATACAGTAGCAACTGTCGGTCTACAACGCTGATTAGCTCGTTATGAGAGTCATACGCTAGTACCAGTCCTCGGCCGTCCTGGTCTACTTGGAGCTGAGGAAACTTCAATAACACGGTTTTCAGGTTGGGTAATTGAATACGGCTCTGCCGGGTATGAGCTACAGCATGAATGCTCTTGGCGCTGTAGCCTTCGGTGAGAGATTTATCATCTGCGGCCATGATGGCCGCCATTGCATGGGCATAGATCCCCGTCGCATTACTGCGTGTTCTAATACCTTCACTAACTCGTCTAGCAAAATTTTGATAAAGCTGGTTGAGTTGGTCTGCTACGTGCATAGCAGAGTCCTGAACCTTTGAGGCATCATCAAGAACAATCTCAGTGCCCTCGGGCGCTGCTTGGGTGATACCCAGCTCATCATCGATATATCGCAGTGCGAGCTTCTGAAGTAAGCCAACGCTGCCGTAGGAAATCTCCGCCAACTGAGATTTGATCTCTCTCTTCATCCTCAAATTCAAGGCAAGGCAGCCTTTGTCTAGCACGTTACCCAACTCTTCGTCTGACCAAGTAACTGATAGTTCTTCTATTCGGTCTGAAAGATCAGTGTTGAGGGTGATAAGCATGTTTGAACTTATCCATACTCCAACCACCACCACAAACGTTCGATAGTCCCATAGCGTTTTGAGATCGAAAGAGAACTTTTTCTGCTCAAGCTCGGGAAGATAGTGAAAATCTTCGATTACGAGCGTCCTGCCTGACCCCCTGATCAGGGCAGCCACAAACTCTAAGTCGGTCGCGTCCTTGCCAACACTTTGGTTTTTCGTGGTGTTGACTTCGGAGTAGTTTGCTTCGCCGCCACCTTGGACCTTTGCTAAGAGTTTCATGCCAGCTTCACCCGAAGCCGTGATTTTTCCTCCAAATGCACTGGAGCTCGTACGTTCAGTCTCAAGTTGTATATCAAGTCGTGAAAGGGCATCTTTGTATATGTCGACTGTCGTGTAATTGAATCGACATTGGACTACTATCGGATTTTCAAGAACGCGCTGTCGCAACCATGATTTGCCGGATTTAGATGCGCCGCGAATAGCAACATGGGTCTGTTTTCTATCTAGCAATTTACGTAGTGCTTGGTCGAGTTTGCCTCGATCAATGTACGAATGCTCTTGCACTGCGGGCTGTATTCCAAATACATCATGTACGTTCATATCACCTCCCTTATGATTCCCACATCCTATCCTTTGGCCTAATAAGCTGCAATTGGCTATCTGATAGAAACTGCTCATGCCTTGGGGTCGCGGCTATCCAGTAACGTACATCAAAGGTTCGTCGTTTCAACCAAGGCTGAAAGCTTGGAAGATGTTGAGGGAATGAAGGGGCGAGCCCTCGTCATCATCTTGGTAAACTTCGGGCATGACAGCTTCTAGCCGCTAGCCGCCCTACGCTAACGGCTGCTTTGGGTCGATAGCGGTCGCTTGTCGACGTCCGCTTCTTGTCGCCAGCAGCCATGGGCTGATCACATCACGGTATTCATGTTCTAGGCCCGGCGGGCCAAGTGTGTCGCGTAAGCGAGTATGTCTCTATCGGCTTTCCGGGGGCTTCAGGATTGCAGGGTTAAGCCCATGCTCAACGGCCTAACCTAAACTTCTTGAAGATTCTGAATGAAGTGGCATGAGTGCCTAAGTAACCCAAGCAGAGCAAGGTGTTGAGGGGTACGGTTGTGAACGGGCGTGGCTGAACCAGAGGTCGCTGCCTGGACAAGAGCTCGCGTCGCACCTGATACCTTTGCGAATCAAACCGCCAACACCTCAGCCAAATGCTCCCCTTCCAACCAACCCCTGATATCACTCGCGCGCATAGGCTTGGCGAACAGATAGCCCTGGGCCCAAGTACAGCCTAGATTCTTCAGCGCCCCCAGTTCCGCAGCGGTCTCCACCCCTTCCACGATGCATTCCAGCTGCATGTCCTGGCACAGGGCGATCAGGGATTTGACGATCTTAAAGCTGGCCGGGTCGAGGTGAAGGTCGGTGACGAAGGTGCGGTCCACCTTCAGTTTGGTCAGCGGCAGGGCGTGGATCTGGCTGAGGCTGGAATAGCCGGTGCCGAAGTCGTCGAGGGAGATGCCGCAGCCCAGTTCGCGAAAGCGGCTGATGGCGCGCTGGGTCTGGGGCAGGTCCTGGATAGCGGCGGTTTCGGTGATTTCCAGGTCGAGGCAGGCCGGGTCGAAGCCGCTGTGCTTGATCAGTTCGACGATCTGCTGGGCCGCCTCTTCCGAGCCGCAGTCGTGGGCGGAGAGGTTGAAGGCCAGGCGGATGCCCGTGGGCCAGCGCACGGCCGCGTTCAGGGCCTTGCTCAGCAGGGGCAGGGTGAGGCGATTGACCATGCCGACGCGCTCGGCGGTGGCGATGAAATCACCCGGTGGCACGTTGCCCAGCTCCGGGCTTTCCCAGCGCGCCAGGGCCTCGAAGGCCACCGTCTGCTTGCTGTGGATGTCCACGATGGGCTGGAAGACCATGTAGAACTCGCGCTCCAGGTCGGCTCGGCGCAGGGCCTGTTCGGTCAGGCCTTCACGATTGAGTTGCTGGCGATGGGCGGTGCTGAACAGGCAGGCCGTGCCGGGGCGGTGGCGCTTGCTCTGGTACAGGGCGTAGTCGGCGTGTTCATAGACGTCCGTGGCGGTAAAGGCTTGGTCGGGAAAGGTCGCGATGCCCAGCGAGCCACTGATCTGGATGGGCATGTCCACCAGCAGGAAGGGCTCGCGCAGGCTGGCGCAGACCTTTTCGCCAAAGGTCCGCAGCTGCTCGTCGTTCAAGACCCGGGTGATGATGAGGCTGAATTCGTCGCCGCCCAGGCGGGCCAGGTGGACGTCCTCGTCGAGCCGTCCGCTCAGGCGCTGGCCGACCTGATAGAGCAGCCGGTCGCCCACGCTATGGCCATAGATATCGTTGACCGGCTTGAAGCCGTCCAGATCGATCAGGCCCACGGCCAGGCGGGTCCCCTGCGCGCGCGCATCGGCCAGCAGGCTATCGAGGCGGGCAAAGAACTGCCGGCGGTTGGCGAGGCCGGTCAGGCTGTCCTGATTGGCGAGCTTGAGATTTTCCTCGCTGAGCTTGGCTGTTTGCGCCTGCATGTTCACCAGGCGGGTGAAGTCACCGTATTGCGCCTTGAGGATGACCAGCATGGCGATGGACACCAGCAGGACGTCGATCGCCGTGGCCACGAAGGTGCTGATGGTGGTGGAGGCGAAGAACACCACGAAGGCGGTGTTGACCACGGCGGTGGTGGCCAGGGCCGCAGGCAGCAGGTGCATCATGCAGAAGATGCAGCCGATCACGGTGATCGCCATGTAGAAGCCCACATGCGCCTGGGTATAGCTGTCGCCATAGGGAAACAGTGCCAGCGCCCAGGCGGTGAAGGCCGAGGCCACGATGGGCGCGAGCCTGTTGGTGCGCTTCAAGGCCGTCAGCATCTGCGCCGGACTGCGTGGCTGATTGCGCGTGCGGAACCATTCGGCCGCCCGGATCACGCCGAAGAGGGTCATGATCAACGGGCAGTAGAGCACCAGCCAGCGTGGCGCGACGGCGTAGTGGGTGCCGGCCAGCATCAGGGTGTTGGTCAGCAGGATGAAGTACATCATCGGCAGCTGGCGCGACAGCGCGAGGTATTGCGCCTTGACCAGGCCGGGATTGTCCTTGGGCACGGACATCAGGACGCGCACGCCGAGCAGGATTCTCTTCATCGGGCAATGCTCTGAAAATACGACCAGGTAACCAACTGCACGGATATCCTTTCCAGCCTGGGCGGAGCAGGGTTGAAGGCTGCGCTCATGGGAGGGTGTCGGCTGGCGCTTGGATTTCTGCAACCTTGGCGACTAATGGCACTTTGATCTTGTTCGAATTGCCAATCGTCATAGTTATAGGCGAGGCGAGCGCTGGTGAACAGCCTCGACGGTTGCCGGCGATCAAACGCTTGGCGTAGACCTCCAGTTGTCGTTCAGCGATGAAGACAGGGGCACCTGGCCGGTCCGCCTGAGTAGTCGGGAACGGGACGCAGCCTTGTGCTCAGCTCTCCCGCGCAGGAGCGGCCAGGTTGGTGGTGATGGACCTCAACGAAAAGCCCGCCATTAGGCGGGCTTTTTCAGGTTCGGGTTGCTCAGCCCAGCTTGGTCAGCAGGGCATCCGCCGCCGCTTCCGAACTGGCCGGATTCTGGCCGGTGACCAGGTTGCCGTCCTCCACTACGAACTCGCCCCAGTCCGGGCCTTTTTCGTAGCGGGCGCCAAGCTTCTTCAGCTCGTCCTCCACCAGGAAGGGCACCACGTCGGTGAGTTGCACGCCGGCTTCTTCGCTGTTGGTGAAACCGGTGACGGTGCGGCCCTTGACCAGCGGCGTGCCATCGGCGGCCTTGACGTGGCGCAGCACGCCAGGGGCGTGGCAGACCAGGCCGAAGGGCTTGTTGGCCTGGGCGAAGGCTTCGAGCAGGGCAATGGAGTCGCGGGATTCGGCGAGGTCCCAGAGCGGGCCGTGGCCGCCGGGATAGAAGAGGCTGTCGTAGTCCTCGGCCTCTACCTTGGCGAGCTTGACGGTATTGGCCAGGGCCTGCTGCGCCTCGGGATCGTTCTTGAAGCGCTCGGTGGACTCGGTCTGGGCGTCGGGGGCGTCGCTTTTGGGGTCCAGCGGCGGTTGACCACCGGCGGGGGAGGCCAGGGTGATCTCGGCACCGGCATCCTTGAAGACGTAGTAGGGGGCAGCGAATTCTTCCAGCCAGAAACCGGTTTTCTTGCCGGTGTCGCCGAGCTGGTCGTGGGAGGTCAGGACCATCAGGATCTTCATCGCGCGTTCCTCGTGTTCGGAAGGGTATCGCTAGACAGACCCTGGGTTCCTGCCGTGAGTGCCCGGCTCTTGTGGTAAGACACGAGTACCTCACAGAAGCGGCCGGCGAGCCGCCCGGTTGGGGCGGCCGTGGCATTCAGGGGCGATCAGCCCCAGCCAAGCGTGCCGCCCGGCTCATAGCGCTCACGAGCGGAGACGGTGCTGGCGACGTCATCGAGGTTATGAACGCCTACCAGTTTGATCAGCGAGTCCAGGTTGTCGACCTGGCCTTCGTAGCCTGCGTCCCGGAAGACATAGGTGTCCTGGCCGTAGTGGAAGACGGCGGCATTAACCAGGCCGGTGGTGGACTGGGTCACGGTGTTGAGCGCGGCGAACAGGCTGGTCGCCTTCGCCAGGGCGGCGTCCTGGATGGTGACCACGGCTTTCTCGTCGTACACCGCGAAGCCGAAGATGATGTGGTCATCGTTCGCGTTGTAGTCGGTGACCGTCACATGGTTGGCGGCCAGGGAACGGTTGGCGGCGGCGCTGCTACTGCCATCGAAGTTGACCAGACTGGGTTCGAGGCTCAGGTAATCGGGCCCTTCGCCCAGGGTAATGGTGGCCCCGTGACCGTAGCTGCCGCTCAGGTTGGCGTTGTGGGCGGCCACGCCTTTGGTGAACAGCAGGTCCACGTAATCGTTGCCAGCGCCGGCGTTGATGGTGACATCAGCCTGCTGGATATGGGCGCTGATCTGATCGCTACCGGCGCCGGTATCGACGGTGATGGCCTTGACCCGCGAGTGGGCGAGGGAGGCGACGCTATCCAGTTCCGCGGCGGCGATGGTGCTGACACTCACCGAGTCCTTGCCGCTGCCGGTGATCACGCTCTTCAGGAAGGCGCTCTGGCTGGCATAGGTGTAGTCATCGCCTTCGGTGTAGCCATGCAGGAAGTCAATCGACAGGCCGGCAGTGGAAGTAGAGCCGTCGAAGGTCTGCAGGCCATCGAAGTTGTCCAGGGTGATGATGTCGCCTTCATTGAACTGATTGGTCGGCACGTCGGTGAGGCTGACGGTCAGCTTGGCGATGCTCGAATCCAGGGTGCTGTCGCTGGTGGTGGCGCCGCGAGTATGGCCTTCGAGGCGGGTGATCTGGTCTTCCCAATGACCGGTCAGGGTCAGTTCGTTCAGGGTCGAGCCGGCCGCATAGTGCGGGCCCTTGGCGTCGAAGGTCTTGGCGAAGCCGACGTATTCGGGCGCGGCATTGATATCCAGGGTAAGGCGCGGCTGGCTCTGGAAGGCGTAGTAGGTAACGCCATCAAAGGTGCCGGCCGGCTTGGCGGGCGCGGCGGCCAGGGGCGCCTTGGCAAGGGCAGCGGTGAACAGGGGGGCGGTGGTGTCCAGGGGATTCTTGTAGGTCATGGCGGTCATCCTTAATGCAGGTCAGGCCGAGCGCTCGCTGGACACGTTCTCGCGCAGGGCAAGACGTTTCATACAGCTGAACGTCACGCCGACAGTGCCTAGCTTTCCACGGAGCTACAGCGAACCACGCCGCAATTTCATCGGGCCACTAGTGGCACGCCGCTAAACGGTAGTGCGCTAAAAGTTCAACAACCAGGCGGCCAGAACGACCAATAGCGCGATCAGCACGGGCGACCAGCGGGTGCTCAGGAGCAGCACCAGGGCCAGCGCGGCCAGCGCGACGTCCAGCGGGCCGCGGATGCCTCCCGTCCAGACCGGATCGTAGAGGGCCGCCAGCAGCAGGCCGACCACCCCCGCGTTGAGTCCGGTCAGGGCGCGTTGCCAGCCGGGGTGCTGGCGCAGGGTCTGCCAGAAGGGCAGGGCGGCGAGCAGGATGAGCGCGCCGGGCAGAAAGATCAGCAGGGTCCAGAGCAGGCCATTGAGCCAGGCGGGCAGGGTGGCGGGCACCAGGGCACCCAGGTAGGCGGCAAAGGTGAACAGCGGTCCGGGCACCGCCTGGGCCAGGCCGTAGCCGGCCATGACCTGACCATCGCTGACCAGGCCGACGGGCACCACCACCGCCTGCAGCAGCGGCAGCACCACATGGCCGCCGCCGAAGACCAGGGCCCCCGCTCGATAGACACCCTCGGCCAGGTGGCTCCAGGCGGGCAATAGCAGCAGCGGCAGCAGGAACAGCAGCAGGGCGACGACCCCAAGGTGCCGGGAGAGTCCGGTTCGCAGGACCAGGGCCGGCGGCGTGGCGGTCGGCGCCAGTGCCAGGCGACCGACCAGGGCGGCCAGGCCCAGCCCCAGCAGTTGCCCCGCCGAACCGGGCAGCCAGAGCGCCAGGCCGGCGGCGACCAGCGCCAGGACGCGACGCGGCGTATCCGGGCACAGGCTGCGGCCCATACTCCAGACCGCCTGGGCCACCACGGCCACGGCGAAGACCTTGAGGCCATGCACCGCGCCCGAGTCGGCCAATCCCGGAAAGTGGCCAAGGCCCAGGGCGAACAGGATCAGCAGCAGGGCGGAGGGCAGGGTGAAGCCGAGCCAGGCTGCCAGCAGACCCCAGCCGCCGGCGCGCCCCAGTCCTAGGGCCATGCCGACCTGGCTGCTGGTCGGACCGGGCAGCAGCTGGCAGAGCGCGACCAGCTCGGCATAGGCGGCTTCATCCAGCCATTGGCGGCGGGTGACGAAGGCCTGGCGGAAATAGCCCAGGTGGGCGATGGGCCCGCCAAAGCTGGTGCAGCCCAGGCGCAGAAAGATCATGAAGACCTGCCAGGCGCTGTCCTTATCGCGGGCGATGTCGCGCATGGCGGCCCGATCAGCCGCGCGGCGTCGCAGAAGGAGCCACCACCTCGCCGTCTTCCTTGACGAAGGGTCCGCGCTGCGGCTCGGGCAGGATCTCCAGCACCCGTTCCGAGGGGCGGCAGAGCCGCGTACCCAAGGCGGTCACCACGATGGGCCGATTGATCAGGATAGGGTGCTGGAGCATGGCGGCGATCAGGGCCGCGTCATCCAGCCGCGGATCGTCCAGGCCCAACTCGGCGTAGGGCGTACCCTGCTGGCGCAGCAGCTCCCGTACCGGCATGCCCAGGTCGGCGATCAGCCGCTCCAGCTGCGCCTGGTTGGGCGGTGTCTCCAGGTAGTGGATGACCGTCGGCTCGACGCCGCTGTTGCGAATCAGGCCCAGCACGTTGCGCGAGGTGCCGCAGGCGGGGTTGTGGTAGATCGTGACGGCGTCGTTCATGGGCGATCTCGACGGGAGGAAAGGGCGCCGCGTTCGTACCAGCCGCGCGAGCCGTTCACCAGGCGCACGACCAGCAGCATCAGCGGTACCTCGATAAGGACCCCCACCACGGTAGCCAGGGCGGCGCCCGAGTGGAAGCCGAACAGGCTGATGGCGGCGGCCACCGCCAGTTCGAAGAAGTTGCTGGCGCCGATCAGCGCCGACGGACAGGCGACGCTGTGGCTCTCGCCCACCAGGCGATTGAGCCAGTAGGCCAGGGCCGAATTGAACAGCACCTGGATCAGGATGGGCACGGCCAGCAGGGCGATCACCAGCGGCTGCGCCAGGATCGCCTCGCCCTGGAAGGCGAACAGCAGCACCAGGGTGGCCAGCAGGGCACCCATCGAGAAGGGCCCCAGGCGGGCCAGGGTGCTGTCGAAGGCGGCCTGGCCCTGGCGCAGCAGCGTGCGCCGCCAGAGCTGGGCGAGGATCACCGGCAGCACCAGGTAGAGGATCACCGAAAGCAGCAGGGTGGCCCAGGGCACCGCGATCGATGACAGGCCCAGCAACAGACCGACGATAGGCGCGAAGGCGAACACCATGAGGGTGTCGTTCAGTGCGACCTGGGACAGGGTGAACAGCGGATCGCCCTGGGTGAGTCGACTCCAGACGAAGACCATGGCCGTGCAGGGCGCCGCCGCCAGCAGGATGAGTCCGGCGATGTAGCTATCCAGCTGCTCGGTCGGCAGCCAGGGCGCGAAGAGCTCCCGAATGAACAGCCAGGCGAGCAGCGCCATGGAGAAGGGCTTGACCGCCCAGTTGACGAACAGGGTGACGCCGATCCCGCGCCAGTGCTGGCGGACCTGACCGAGGGCGCTGAAATCCACCTTGAGCAGCATCGGCACGATCATGATCCAGATCAGCAGGCCGACCGGAAGATTGACCTGGGCCAGCTCGATCCGGCCGATGAAGCGGAACAGGCCCGGTGCCAGCTGGCCGAGGGCGATGCCGGCGACGATGCAGAGCGCCACCCAGAGGCTGAGGTAACGCTCGAAGGTGTTCATGGCGGGTGCTGCCGGTGGGCAGGCGTGGGGACTGTGCATGGCGGGCCTGGTCGGATGATCGGTGGATGGGTGCGGGTCAGCGGATCAGCAGGCACAGCGCGGCGATTCGCTGACCACGCAGTCGCCGCCGGCGCAACAGTGCTCGGTCAGATAGCCGAGCAGCGCATTCATGTGCGCGTAGGCCGCCCGATAGATCAGGTTGCGTCCCTGGGACTCCACCGTGACTAGACCGGCATTGGCCAGTTCCTTGAGGTGGAAGGAGAGGTTGCTGCGAGCCACCTCGAGCTGGTCGGCCAACTGGCTGGGCATGAGGCCGGCCGTGCCGGCGACCACCAGGGCGCGGAAGACCCTCAGGCGCTGGGCATGGGCCAGGGCGGCGAGGGCGGATACGGCGAGTTCTTCCTGCATGATTCGATAATTCAATGATCGTTGAATTATCGAATCATAAGCCGTGGCGGCCGCCTGGTCGAGCCCTGCTCAGCGACGCAACCGCCGGAGCGCTTCCAGCACCTGCTGCAGCGGGCGGCTCAGGGGTTTGTCGCGGCGCAGCACCAGGGCCAGGGTGCGGGTCAGGGGCGGCGCCAGCGGCTGGACCCTCAGACCGTGGCGATGGTGCTCGGTGGCCACGGCGATGCCGGGCACCAGGCTGTAGCCGAGGCCGGCGGCCACCAGTTCCTTGAGCGCCTCGATGCTGCCCAGCTCCATCACTGGCCGGCTGGCCTGGCCGGCGCGGCGGAACCAGTCGTCGATCAGCAACCGGGTGCTGCTGCCGGTCTCGAAGGCCAGCAGCGGCGCCTCGGCCAGTTCCGCCGGGGCTAGCGCACCTGTCGGTAACGGACTGGCAGGCGGCAGCAGGGCGACGAAGGCATCCTCCAGCAGCGGCTCCACCTGCAGGTTGCGGCCACTGGCGGGCAGGGTGACCAGGCCCAGGTCGAGGCGGTTGTCTTCCACTGCCCGCAAGACGTCCAGGGTGTTGCCGGTGCTGACCCGCACATCCAGCTGGGGAAAGCGCTGGCGCAACTGGCCCAGCAGCGGCGGCAGGAGATGGATGCAGGCGGTGGCGCCGGTGCCGATGGCGACCCGACCGCTGACCGTCTCGCCATGGCTGGCCAGGGCCTGCAGGGCCTGGTCCACCGCCGTCTGGATCTGTTCGGCGTGGTCAAGCAGCAGACTGCCCGCGGCGGTGGGCTTGAGTCCCCGTCCCAGGCGCTCCAGCAGCTTGAGACCCAGGCGCCGTTCCAGCTGGCGGATCTGCAGGCTGACCGCCGGCTGGCTCAGCCCCAGGCGATCGGCCGCAGCGGAAAAGCTGCCGGTGGCGACGACCTGGACGAAGGTCTGCAGCTGGGTGAGATTAAGGTCGGCCATGCCAAGGTTTCGCTTATACCGGTGATAACCAAGCATAGCTTTATCTTTGGCTGGCCGTCCCGGCATGATCGCTTCATCGACCTCGCGAATGGACCTCTCCCGTGAACACCGCTCTGCAGTTGCGCGATGCCACCCCCGCCGATCTGCCGGCCATCCAGGCCATCTATGCTGAACACGTGCTGCGCAGCTGCGCCAGTTTCGAGCTGGAGCCGCCGGACCTGGCCGAGCTGGAGCGCCGGCTGGCAGCGGTGCGCCAGGCCGGGCTGCCTTACCGGGTGGCCGAACGGGACGGCGCGGTGGTGGGCTATGCCTATGCGGTGCTCTATCGCCCGCGACCGGCCTATCGCCATACCGCGGAAGACTCGGTGTATGTGCGCGACGGCCTGGGTGGCCAGGGTATCGGCCGGCGGCTGTTGGAAGAGATCGTCGCGGCCTGCACGGCGGCGGGCTTTCGCCAGTTGGTGGCGGTGATCGGTGACAGCGCCAACCAGGGCTCCATCGCCCTGCACCAGCGCCTGGGGTTTCGCACCGTTGGCACCTTCGAGGCGGTGGGTTTCAAGCATGGGCGCTGGGTGGATACGGTCCTCATGCAACGTAGCCTGGCTGAGGGCGAGCGGACCCCGGGTACGCGCTGATGACGCCGATGCCGAGCGATCGCGCCATCTGGCAGCTGGGGCTGATGCAGTTGCTGGCCTGGGGGCTGGCCTTCTATCTGCCGGGTGTCTACGGCCCGGCGATGGCCGCGGGACTGGGCTGGGACGCGCGCTGGGTCTATGGCGGCTTTTCCCTGGCGATGCTGACCATGGGGCTGGTCTCGCCCTTCAGCGGCGCGGTGATCGAACGCCTGGGCGGCTGTCGCACCCTGCAACTCGGCCTGGTGCTCGATGCCCTGGGTTGCCTGGGCCTGGCGGCGGCCCAGTCGGCGCCGCTGTTCTACCTGGCCTGGGTGACCCTGGGCGTGGGCATGCGCCTGTCGCTGTACGACGCCGCCTTCGCCACCCTGGCGCGCCTGGCCGGCGAGCGCTCGCGGGCGGTGATGGTGCGCATCACCCTGCTCGGCGGGCTGGCCTCGGCGGTGTTCTGGCCGCTGGGGCACTGGCTGCTGGAGGTGCTGGGCTGGCGCCTGGGGCTGGTGGTCTATGCCAGCATCGCCCTGGCCGGCGTGCTGCTGCTCTTGCCGCTGCCCAATGTGCGTGGGCGCTTGCCCGGTGCCGAATTGCCGCCCGCGGCAGGGGGCGGCTCGCCGCGCCTGGCCGGCGTGCTGTTCGCCACCGGGATGGCGTTGATCGGCTTTCTGTCGGCGGGGCTGTCGGCCCATCTACCGGCGCTGCTGGCCGAACGCGGGGTGCCGGTGGGGGTAGCGGCGCTGTGGGGGATCGGCCAGGTCTGCGCGCGGCTGGCGGAACTGGCTTCCGGCCAGCGGCTTTCGGCGCGTCAGCTCAATCTGGTGCTGGGCCTCGGCCTGCCGCTGAGTTTCGCCCTGGCGCTGGCGAGCGAAGGCCATCTCGGTCTCACCGCCGGCTTCGTCTTTCTCTATGGCGCCCTCAACGGCCTGGTGGCGGTGCTGCGGGCCAGCCTGCCGCTGGAGTTGTTCGATCGGGCGCTCTATGCGCGCCTGACCGGCAAGCTGCTGGCGCCGAGCTTCCTGCTCTCGGCGGCCGCGCCCTGGTGCTATGCCCTGGCACGGGAGAGCTGGGGTGACCGTGGCCTGCTCGGGCTGTGCCTGCTGGTCAGCCTGGGGGTAACCCTGGCGGCGCTGGGGCTGCTCGGGTGGCGGCGTCCGGCGCCGGCCTGAGGCGGGCGCCGGTCCGTGGGCTAGTTCAGGCGGCGGGCGAACTGCCCCACCGCCCCGACCACACGCTGGGCCCCGTCCTGGATCTCGGTGATGCGGGTGCCCGCGGCGTTGGCCAGTTGCAGGCCCTGTTCCGCCTGGTGCTTGCTCGCCGCCATGTTGGCCACGGCGGTCTGCGCCAGTTGCTGGTTCTGCTGCACCACCCCGACGATCTCCTCGGTGGCCTTGCTGGTGCGGCCGGCCAGTTGGCGTACCTCGTCGGCCACCACGGCGAAACCGCGGCCCTGTTCGCCGGCCCGTGCCGCCTCGATGGCGGCGTTGAGTGCCAGCAGGTTGGTCTGTTCGGCGATCCCGCTGATGGTCTTGACGATGGTGCTGATCACCAGCGACTGCTCGCCCAGGGCCTCGATGCCGTTGGACGCGACCTGCAATTCCTCGGCGATCTTGCGCATCACCGCGACGGTGTCCTGCACCACCTCGGCGCCTTCACGGGCGCTTTCATCGGTCTGCTGGGAGATGTCGAAGGCGACCTTGGCGGCTTCAGCCACCGCCTGTTCCTGTTCCACCTGGGCGGTGATGACGGTGGCGAATTTCACCACCTTGTACAGCTCGCCACGGGTGTTGAGCACCGGGTTGTAGGAGGCTTCCAGCCAGACGGTGCGACCGTGGCTGTCGATGCGCTTGAAGCGGCTGGCGATGAATTCGCCGCGATTCAGCCGTGCCCAGAATGCCTGGTAGTCGGCGGAGTGACTCTCTTCGCTGGTGCAGAACATGCGGTGGTGCTTGCCCTGGATCTGCTTGAGCGAATAGCCCATGCCCTGCAGGAAGCGGTCGTTGGCGGTGAGCACCTCGCCGGCCAGGTTGAATTCGATGACCGCGGTGGATCTCAGCAGGGCGTTGATCAGGCCGGAGTGCTCGGTGGAGGTCTCCACCTGTTCGGTACGGTCGTTGCCGTAGCAGATGGTCTTGTGGATGCAGCCATCGGCGTCACGCAGCGGCTGCCAGGTGGCATAGAGCCAGGCTTCCTGGCCGTTGGCCCGCAGCAGGCGATACATGCCGCTGGTCTGCTGGCCCTGGCTGAGCGCGCTCTTGAGATCGCGATAGCAGGGCAGTTGTTTGACGTATTCGGGAATGAAGGCATCCAGCGGACGCCTCACCACGTTCTCGGCGCGATAGCCCATCTCGCGGCAGAAGCGCTCGTTGACCTTCTCGATGTTGCCACGGTCATCCACGGTAAGACTGAGCGCCTGGCTTTCGAAGCCCGCGTGCAACTGACGCAATTCGGCGACTTCGGCACGCAGTTGGGCGAGTTCGGTCTTGAGGGGGCGATTGAACATGGCAGGGCACCGAGAGGAGTGAAAGTATGACTTCCACTACTTCGACGGTGCCGGGATTTTCTTAAGGGAAGCTGAGCGACTTTCGACTAAAGCCGCAGGCGTCAGGCCTGACGGCTGGCGATGAAACGGCGGAAGACGGCCAGGGTGGCCTCGCTGACATGGTGCTCCATGCCCTCGGCATCGCGCCGTGCGGTATCGGCGTCCACGCCCAGGGTCAGTAGGAAGGTCTCCACCACGTGGTGGCGCGCGCGACTGGCTTCGGCCAGGGCTTCGCCTTCGGGGGTGAGGAAGACGCCGCGATAGGGACGCTGCACGATCAGGCCGGCGGCGGCCAGGCGCTTGAGCATCTTGGCCACGGTCGGCTGGGCGACGCCGATGCGCGCGGCGATATCCACCTGACGGGCTTCACCGCCGTCCCGGATGAGGTCGGAAATGAGCTCGACATAGTCTTCGATCAGCTCCTGACGATGGGCTTCGCGGACCTGTTGAAAACCTTCCATATGAATGGATGGATCGACCAACCGATTCAGCAGTTCGTCGTCCTTTGTCATGTTGCCCACCTGAATGACCTTCTACGCAAAGACCTGAGGCGCGTCGAGAGGACGCGTGCGGGCGCCATTTTGACCGAGTTGCGAGCGAATACCAAAGATTCCTTCGCCAATGGGCGTTATCGACGGATGAGATAGAGATTTTTTATTGCTGGATGTGTGAATTTTAGCCTAGGCTAAATTCTCCAAAGGGTAGTCCTACCTTGCCGCACGAGTCCGCCATGAAAGAGTCCGCCAGCTACGTCGAGCCTGCCTGGCAGGAGCCTGCGCCGTCCGCCCGGCCCAGCCTGGGGCGGATGAATGCCAGCGTGCCGGTGCCCGAAGGCGGCAGCTGGCTGCGCCGGCTGCTGGCCTTTATCGGCCCCGGCTACATGGTCTCGGTGGGCTACATGGATCCGGGCAACTGGGCCACGGACCTGGCCGGTGGCTCGCAATTCGGCTACCTGCTGCTGTCGGTGATCCTGCTCTCCAATCTCATGGCCATCCTGCTGCAGGCCCTGGCCGCACGCCTGGGCATCGCCACCGGGCTGGACCTGGCCCAGGCCTGCCGCGCGCGCTATTCGCGGCCGGTGAGCCTGCTGTTGTGGATCGCCTGCGAGATCGCCATCATCGCCTGCGACCTGGCCGAGGTGATCGGCACCGCCATCGCGCTGAATCTGCTGTTCGGCATCCCGCTGATGTGGGGCGCCATCCTCACGGCGCTGGACGTCTTTCTCATCCTGTTGCTGATGAATCGCGGCTTTCGCTGGCTGGAAGCCTTCGTCATCGCCCTGCTGACGCTGATCTTCGTCTGCTTCGGCGTGCAGATGGTGCTGGCCCAGCCGTCACTGGCGGCGATTGCCGACGGCTTCCTGCCCAAGGCGGAGATCGTCACCAATCCGGCCGCGCTGTACCTGGCCATCGGCATCATCGGTGCCACCGTGATGCCCCATAACCTCTATCTGCATTCGTCCATCGTGCAGACCCGCGCCTATCCGCGCACCGAGGCCGGGCGGCGAATGGGCCTGCGCTGGGCGGTGGCCGACAGTACCCTGGCGCTGATGCTGGCGCTGTTCGTCAACGCCGCCATCCTGATCACCGCCGCGGCGGTGTTCCACAGCGCCGGGCGCACCGACGTGGCCGAGATCCAGGACGCCTACCACCTGCTGTCGCCGATGCTGGGCGTCGGCATCGCCTCGCTGCTGTTCGCGGTGGCGCTGCTGGCGTCGGGCATCAACTCCACCGTCACCGCGACCCTGGCCGGCCAGATCGTCATGGAGGGCTTCCTGTCGCTGCGCATTCCCGACTGGGCGCGGCGGCTGATCACCCGGGGCATCGCCGTGATCCCGGTGGTGGTGGTGACCGGCCTCTATGGCGAGAGCGGTACGGCCAAGCTGCTGGTGCTGAGCCAAGTGGTGCTGTCCATGCAACTGCCCTTCGCGGTGATCCCGCTGGTACGCTTCGTCTCGGACCGCCAGCTGATGGGCAGCTTCGTGATCGGTCGGGTCACGCAGGTGCTGGCCTGGGCGATCGCCGGGCTGATCGTGGTGCTCAATGTGAAGCTGCTGGCCGACATCCTGCTCGGATAGCGGACAACTGAGGTCCTACGACCTCTGAGGGCTCTGGAACAAGGGTCTTGGAACTTCCGAAAGCGTGACGGTATCAATCCGTTACCACAATAAGTTCTTCCCATAACCACCCGGAGCACTTGCCATGTCCTATGACGCCCGTCACACCCCAGCCTATGCAGCCACCACGGCCACCGCCACCGCGCCTCTGCTGAAGCGCATTTCCTGGAGTTCGATCATCGCCGGCGTGGTCATCGCCCTGACCGTTTCGCTGCTGCTGAGCCTGCTCGGCACCGCCATCGGCTCGGCTTCCATCGATCCGCAACAGGAAGCCAATCCGCTGTCCGGCCTGGGCAAGGGCACCGGTATCTGGGTCGGCGTCAGCGCCGTGGTCTCGGTCTTCGTCGGCGCCTGGATCGCCGGTCGCCTGGCGCAGCGCGAAGGCGCCCTGCACGGCATCCTGGTCTGGGCCAGCGTGACCCTGGTCAGCGTCTATCTGGTGTCCAGTGCCGTGAGCGGCGTGGTGCGTACCGGTCTGAACGTGGCGGGCAGTGGCCTGTCGATGGTCGGCAGCGGCCTGTCCCAGGCGGCACCGGCCCTGACCAACCAGGTTCAGGACCAACTGCGTCAGCAGGGCATCCAGCTCGACCTGGGTGATCTGCAGAACGAACTGGAAACCGCGCTGCGCCAGACCGGCAAGACCGAGCTGCAGCCGGAGAATCTGCAGCAGCAGGCTCAGGGCGCCGAACAGGATGCCAAGAACACTGCCCAGAACAGCGCCAACAATCCGCAGCAGACCGATGACCAGCTGGGTGCCCTGCTGGATCGTCTGAAGCAGCGTGGCGACCAGGCCTGGAACGCCGCTGACCGTCAGGCTCTGGTGAACCTGATCAAGGCCCGCACCGGCAAGAGCGACGCCGAGGCCAATGCCATCGTCGACAAGGCCCAGCAGACCTACCAGCAGGCCTATGCCAAGTACCAGGAGCTCAAGGCCCAGGCCGAGCAGAAGGCCCGCGAAGCGGCTGACGTGGCTGCCCGCAAGGTCTCCCAGGCCAGCTGGGTCCTGCTGATCAGCCTGGTGATCGGTGGCATCGTCGGTGCCATCGGTGGTGCCCTGGGTCGTCGTACCCAGCCGGCCAACAAGGTGGTCGCCGCCTAAGCGCAACCTCTGGCGGATCCCCTGGGACCCGCTGACAAGGCACGAGGCCCGGACTGGCGACAGTCCGGGCCTCGTCGTTTAGGGGCCGGTGCTTTTCCTAGCGGTCTGGCCGCAGTACCCGGGCGAGCAGCTGCAGGCACAGCGCCAGGTCGGGGCGTTCGGCGCCGAACAGGGTGCGATAGATCAGCGGAGCGACCAGGCCGTCGAGCAGGGCGTCCAGGGGCGGTGCCGGCTCGCCACGTCGGTGGGCGCGTTCGAGCAGCAGCTCCAGGCGCTCTCGGGTCGGCTCGGTGCAGCGCACCGCGCATCCCGGATCGGTGGCGGCCAAAGCGTCCCTGAGCATGGCCTGGCCAGGGGTGGAGGCAAGGTCGTCGACATAGTGTTCCAGCCAGCGTTCGAGATCGCCTCTGAGGCTACCGGTGTCTTCCGGCGGCTGGTCCGGGCGCAGGCGCTGCAGGTCGACGTCGGCCAGCAGGCTGGGCAGGTTGCCCCAGCGACGATAGAGGGTCGAAGGCGTGACCCCGGCGCGCGCGGCGATCAGGGGGACGGTGAGGGCTTCCCGGGGCTGCTCCTGCAGGAGCGCCAGGACGGCCTCGTGGATGGCTTGTTGAACGCGGGCACTGCGGCCGCCGGGGCGGGCTTGCTTGTTGGTCATGCTGACAGGATACCCGGCTCTTAACGCAAACGCATTGCTTTTGCTGCAGGAAGGGTTCAGGCTTTAAAGCAATTAATTAGCTTTAAGGTGTGGGCATGTCTTCACTGAACGGCTCTTCCTCCGCACGCCTGGCGCTGCTGGGCTCGGTGCTGCTGACCTTCCTCGCCGCGTCCAGCGCGCCGACCCCCCTCTATGCCAGCTACCAGCAGGCCTGGGACTTTTCCACCTTCTGGCTGACGCTGGTGTTCGCCGTCTATGCCTTTGCCCTGCTGGCCGCCTTGCTGGTGGGCGGGCGGCTGTCCGATCACCTGGGGCGCCGGCCGGTGATCCTGGCGGCGCTGGTGCTGGAAGCGGGCTCCATGCTGCTGTTCCATCAGGCCCACGGTCTGGCTGATCTGGTCCTTGCCCGCGCCCTGCAGGGCCTGGCGACCGGGATCGCCACCAGTGCCCTGGGTGCGGCGCTGCTGGACGTGGATGCCGAGCGCGGCCCCTGGTTGAACAGCCTGACGCCCCTGCTCGGCATGGCGGTCGGCGCGCTGGGTTGCGGTCTGCTGGTGGAATTCGCGCCGGCGCCGCTGCAACTGGTCTATCGGCTGTTCCTGCTGCTGTTCGTGTTGCAGGGCCTGGCGCTGCTGCGCCTGCCCGATCGCGTACCGTGCCGGCCGGGCCTGCTCGCCGCCTTGCGTCCCCAGCTGGCGGTGCCGCCCCAGGCTCGCGTCATGCTCTGGCGGGTATTGCCGCTGGAACTGGCGGTCTGGGCGGTGGGCGGCTTTTATCTGTCGTTGATGCCGGGGCTGGTCAAGGCGGCGACCGGTACGACGTCGATCCTGGTCGGCGGGGTGGTGGTGGCCGGTCTGACGCTCACCGGTGCGGCCTGTCTGCACGGCCTGCGTGGCTGGCCGCCCATGCGCCTGCTGCGCCTGGGCGCGGTCACCCTGGTGGCCGGTCCGGCCGTGCTCTGGTTGGCGGTGGCCAGCGGTCAGCTGGGTTTCTTCGCCCTGGGTACCCTGGTGACCGGCGTCGGCTTTGGCAGCGGTTTTCTCGGCGCCACCCGCAGTCTGCTGCCGCTGGCCGAACCGACCCAGCGCGCCGGGTTGCTGGCCGCCTTCTATGTGCTCAGTTACCTGGCGTTCTGCCTGCCCGCCCTGGCGGTCAGCGCCCTGGTGCCGCTGCTGGGCCTGGCCGGCGCCGCCGAACTCTATCTGGGCGGGGTGATCCTGCTGGCGGCGCTGGGCGTGCGCAACAGCCTGCCGCGCGCCTGCGTGCAGCCGGGATAGGCTTTGTCTGAAAAGTGCCTGTGCTTGGTCATGCGGCGTTAAAAATCCGTTCGGAATGCTCATTTACCATTTGTAAACTCCGCTTCCTCACGGATTTTTGCCTTGCCTGACCTTCGCTCGGCGACTTTACAGACGAGCCTTAGAGCAGGATGTCGGTAGGACCGAAAATGGCCCGCTCGACGGGGCTGCCGGTGGCCCGCTCCTCATTGGAAAAGCCGTCATGGTCGCGCAGCGGGCCGAAGTCGATGCCGGTCAGCTGCTCGATGCGCAGGACGCTGCATTGATAGGTGCGCAGACGACCGAAGGCGATGGACAGCTCGTCGAGTTCGCGGCGCTGGTCGATCAGATAGGCGCTGGCGGAGGGCTTGCCGTCGTCACCGAGAAAGGCCACCACCTTCCAGAAGGCCTCGGGAATCCGGGCCTCGCGGTAGGAGCGGTCATCCGCGCGCAGGACCGGGCCGCTGAAGACGGTGATGCACGCCTGCCAGCGCTGGGTGTTGTCGAGCAGATAGTCCTCCAGCTCCAGCCAGGTCCGCTGGTTGAAGGCGGCCATCTGTGGTGCGCAGTTGGTGAAGTGGAAGGTGTCGCGGTTGGCCTGGGTGGCGGCGGCGCCCCAGTTGGGGTCCTGGCGGCGCACCAGGTGGCCGCGGTCGAGCAGGTTGTCGGCATAGAGCGCCTCGCCGAGCTGAGCCTCTAGCGGCACCCGGCCGTCGTAGGCCCAGGCATCGCGGCTACGGGGCACCTCGACGTGCTGGTCGCCGTCGATATTGACGCCGACCCAGAGCGCCATTCGCCGGCTGCGCGAGAGCGTGACCGAGAAGTGGGTGTAGTCCAGGCGATCGCCGGAGGCGGGCAGCGGATAGACGTCGCCGGCCAGGGCCGCGCTCGGACGGGGCCAGGGGACCTGGAAGGCGCCCAGGAAGTCGGCCTGGTAACCCTGGCGATCCGCCAGGCTGGCGGCGGGGGTGATGCGCGGCTCGGTGCTTCTCAAACCGGCGGGTTGCGCCGGCAACAGGGGACGCAGGTCGGCGAGGCGCGGGCGATAGGCGAGATCGACGGCAAAGGGCTGGCTGGGCATGAGTTATCTCGGGCGCAGAGGGCGAACCGTCAGCGCAGCACAGGAAGGTGACCGGACGATGACCACGGTCAGCGAAGTGGTATGCGCCGGCGCTAGCTGGCAAACTCGTTCGCGACCTAACGATTCCCACCGAGATCCCCGAGTGAACCGCCCATGAAGCTATCGCTGTTTTCCCCCCTTGCCCGTCGGCGTACCTGGCTGCTCGGCGTGCCCGGCCTGCTCCTCAGCGGCGCCGCCCTGGCCAGTCAGCAGTCCGATGCCAAGGGCTTCGTCGAAGACGGTGACCTGACCCTGCTGCTGCGCAACTACTACTACCTGCGCCAGAACGAAGGCGACGGTCATGGCGCCGCCGCGCGCAACAGTCGCGATCCGCGCAGCTGGACCCAGGCCTTCCTGCTCAATTACACCTCGGGCTTCACCCAGGGCACCGTGGGCGTGGGCGTGGATGCCTATGGCTACCTGGGCCTCAAGCTGGATGGCGGTGATGGCCACGCCAATACCCCGAACATGCCGGTGGACGGCGACGGCAGCCAGCGCAGCGAATTCAGCAAGGGCGGGGCGGCGGTCAAGCTGCGCGTCTCCAACACCGTGCTCAAGTACGGTGACCAGCAACCCACGGCGCCGGTGCTGGCGGCGGGCGGCAACTGGCTGTTTCCCCAGACCGCCCGTGGCTGGAGCCTGGTGAGTCAGGAAGTCGATCACCTGATGCTCGAAGGCGGACACTTCACCGCCGCCACGGCGCCGCGCACCACCGGTTCGGACGGCGGCATCTTCGCCGGTTACGCGGGTGTGGAAGCGGCCTCGGCCAGCTATGCCGGGGGCGTCTACAAGTTCAGCGATCACCTCAGCGCCTCGCTCTATGCCGGGCACTTCGAAGACGTCTGGGACCAGTACTACGGCAACCTCAACTATGTTGTACCGCTGGCGGCCGAGCAGAGCCTGACCTTCGACGCCAACCTCTATCGCACCCTGGACGCCGGCAGCGCCAAGGCCGGCAGCATCGCCAACACCGCCGGCTCGCTGGCCGCCGCCTTCCAGACCGGCGCCCACACCTTCACCCTGATCCACCAGCGTATCCATGGCGACCAGCCTTTCGACTACGCGGTCTTCGGCGCGCCGGTGCCGGGGTCCTTCGGTGACTCCATCCTGCTCGGCAACTCGATGCAGTTCTCCGACTTCAACGGTCCGGGCGAGCGCAGCTGGCAGGCCCGCTATGACCTGGACATGGAAAGCTACGGCGTGCCGGGCCTGAGCCTGATGGTGCGGCATACCCGCGGCAGCGGCATCGACGGCAGCCACGTGGCCGCCGATTCGGCCTATGCCGGCCTCTATGGCGACGGCGACAAGGAACACGAGACCGATCTGGAGGCCAAGTACGTGCTGCAGAACGGCCCGGCCAAGGACTTGAGCTTCCGCCTGCGCCAGGCCTGGCATTCCGGCAGCCAGAGCACCGGCGGCACCGTGGCCGAGACCCGGCTGATCACCGAGTACCCGCTGAATATCCTGTAATTGATCGCGCTCCGTAGGTTGGGCCTTTTAGGTTGGGTTGAGCGTCGCGAAGCCGAACAGTCCATTGGCCATCGGCATGCCCGGGAATGCCCTCACCCCAGCCCTCTCCCAAGGGGAGAGGGGGTAGTTCGGTGTGAGCAGGTGCCTGGTAGGTTGGGTTGAGCGCAGCGAAGCCCAACAGTCCATTGGCCATCGGCATGTCCGGGATACCCTCACTCCAGCCCTCTCCCAAGGGGAGAGGGGGGTTAGTTCGGTGTGAGCAGGTATCTCGTAGGTTGGTTGAGCGCAGCGAAGCCCAACAGTCCTTTGGCCATCGGCATGTCCGGGATACCCTCACTCCAGCCCTCTCCCAAGGGGAGAGGGGGTAGTCGCGTAGAGTCGATAACGGCGCAGCCTTATCCACGTTCAGGTGCGTTGATCAGTGGAAAACGCGGCGCGGTTTTCCACGCTACGGACGCCCTGGCAGCGTGATACCAGGGGGCAAGCCACCACCTGCGCCGGACCCAATCGCCCCCTCTCCCTCCGGGAGAGGGCTGGGGTGAGGGTTGCCCCCACCAACGGCGCCAGGGTCGAGCGCGGATCGTTGGGCTTCGGCGATAAGGCCGCCTCAACCCAACCTACGGGTGTGGGCCTGGTAGGTTGGGTTGAGCGCAGCGAAGCCCAACAGACCTCACCCTAAACCCTTCGTCCGCGACGCCTCCAGCAGCCGCTCGATCTCCCCATGCAATCGTTCGGTCGCGCCCGCGCGGTCGATCCACCATTCGGTGGACCAGACGCGCAGGAGCGTCCAGCCGAGGCCCTGGAGGATGGCGCTGCGGGTCTTGTCGCGGTCACGGGCGGTGGCGGCGCTGTGGTAGGTGGCGCCGTCGCATTCGATACCGACCAGGTAGTCGCCCGGGCGGTCGGGATGGACGATGCCCAGGTCGATGCGGAAACGCGACACGCCGATCTGCGGCACCACCTGCCAGCCCTTGGCCTGCAGCGCCTGGGCCACGGCTTCCTCGAAGGGCGAGTCGTGCCCACCCAGTGAACCCTTGACCGCCGCCGCCAGGGCCTGGGGGCCGCGCTGGGCGAATTCCAGGAACAGCTTGAGATCGCGCACGGCGCGGGCATTGGTGCGATTGAGGTCGATCAGCCCCGGATCGAAGGAGGAGAACACCAGCATCTCCCGCCGCGCCCGGGTCACGGCGACGTTGAGGCGCCGCCAGCCACCGTCCTTGTTCAGCGGACCGAAGTTCATCGACATCGTATTGGCGCCGGGCTCGGTGGGGCCGAAGCCGATGCCGAGCATGATCAGGTCGCGCTCGTCGCCCTGGACCGTTTCCAGGTTCTTCACCACCACCGGCTCGGCCAGGTCTTCGGCGAAGTGCGCCTCGATCTCCGGGTGCTGCTGGCGCGCGCGGTCGAGCAGGTCGGTGACCAGCCGCTGCTGTTCGCTGTTGAGGGTGATGATGCCCAGGCTGAGGCCGGCAAAGGCCGGATCGAGCAGGCGCTTGACCGCTTCGGCGACCATGGCCTGGGCCTCGATGGCATTGTGGCGGCCCTTGCCCTTGGCGTAGACGCCGTCCACCCGCCGCCATTCCACCGCGCTCGGACGGATCTCCGGTGCAGGAAAGGTGATGAGCTTGCCGTCGTAGTAGTGGTGGTTGGAAAAGGCGATCAGGCTCTCGTGGCGACTGCGGTAGTGCCAGTTGAGACTGTGGCTGTAGATGCCGGCGCCCAGGCATTCGTCGAGGATGCTTTCCAGGTCCTCGGCGGTGTCGTCCTCGCCGGCGGCGCGGTCGAAGAAGCGCGTTGGCGGCATCTGCCGGGGGTCGCCGGCGATCACCACCTGCACGCCGCGGGCGATGGCACCCACCGCGTCCCAGGGCGCGATCTGCGAGGCTTCGTCGAAGATCACCAGGTCGAACAGACCGCCGTCCGGCGGCAGGTACTGGGCGATGGACAGCGGACTCATCAGCATGCAGGGCGCCAGTCGCGCCAGGGCGTCGCCCATTTCCAGGGCCAGCTGGCGCAGCGGCTTGTGTCGGCGCTGCTTCTGCAGTTCGTGCTTGAGCACGGCGAAGCCGCCGCCCTGACGCGCCGCGTCGTTCTTCGCTGGCAGGCCGTGGCAGAGCAGGGCGCGGATATGGCGCACGGCCAGGGTCTGCAGGCGATCGTCCAGCCGGCGATAGGCCTGGATATCGCTCTCGTGCTCGGCCGGGACGAAATCGCGCAGCAGCGGCTCGGCGTCCAGCGCGGTGGCGGCGAACCAGCGGGCATAGGCGGTCTCGAACAGGGCTGCCAGGTCCTCGACCGAAGCGGCCGTGGCGCGCGCGATCAGTGTTGCCAGGCCGAGGGCATCGGCTTCTTCGCGGACCCGCTGCCAGTCGCACCAGGCCTTGAGCCGACCCGGCTGACGCAGCAGCGCGGCAGCGGTACGCACCAGCTCGGCGGCAGCGGTGTCACCGGCCAATCCCGCCTGAGTGGCGAATGCCTGGCGGGCGGCTTCGGCCGCGTCGAGGGCCTCGGCGAAGGCGCCGCTGGCCGGGGCCAGGGTGGTGTCCACCGGCTGATCCTCGGGATGCTGCAACCGGCGCGCTGCCGCCTGGCGCAGGGCCAGCAGCTGCTCGGGCGTTTCCGCCAGGGTCGGCAGCGCCGCGCTCAGTCTTTCCGCCAGGACGCGGCGCGCGAGCAGGGCGTCGAGATCGCTGGTGACACCCTGCCAGCCACTGATGCCGGCCAGGGTGGGCGTCAACTCGTCCAGTTCGGTGAGCAGGGTGCGCTGACGCCGCAGCCGCGGCAGATCGGCAGCCACATCGGGCTGACCCTGGGTTTCGCCCTGGCGGGCGAGATCCTGGGTGACCTGTCGCTGGGCGCGGCTGGCGAAGATCCAGAAGCGCTGCCCGGCGGCGTCCCAGGCGGTTTCCAGCTGGGTCAGGGCGACACGGCGACAGGCTTCGGCGGCATAGGGTACCGACAGCTCGCGCTCCAGCATCTGGTAGTCGCGCAGCAACTCCAGGGCGCGCCCCAGCTGGCGCTGACGCTCGGCAGCGCCAGGCCCGAAGGCGAAGGCCAGGTCCTGGCCAGCGGCGTTCTGCAGCAACTCGGCGAAGTCCAGCAGGCGACGGGGTGCCACCTGGTCCGCCAGTGGCAGACCGAGGACATCGCGCAGGCGTTGCCGCGCCTGCTGCAATGCCTGTTGGGTGTCGCGCAGCCGTTCGGCGGCGCTGACCAGGGCATCCTGCCAGGCGTTGGACCAGGGATGGGCCGGCAAGAGCGCGAAATCCGCCGCCAGGCTGCGGCCGGTCTCGGCGTGCAGGGCCAGGCGCCGCACGGCGTTGCGCAACTCGGCCAGGCCCTCGGCGTCGTGGGCGTCGGCCTGGGACCAGGCGAGGCGCGGGGTATCGGGGGCGGCGTCGCGCAGTACCCGACCGATGCTCTGTTGCAGGGTCAGGCCGTTGGGCCAGCGCCGGTGCAGGCGCTCGACCACGGCATTGAGGCGATCGCGCAGGCGTTCCACCTCGGCGGCCTCGACCAGCCATTCCTCTTCGTCGAGGCCGTCGCGGGTATCCCAGGCGCGCTCCAGCTGCTTGAGCACCTCGGCCTTGGAGGCCTTGCTCGAATGCAGTTCCAGGCAGAACTCGCCAAGCCCCTGGGCCTCCAGGCGGCGATACACCACGTCCAGCGCCGCGCGCTTCTCGGCGACGAACAGCACCCGCCGACCCAGCGCCAGGTTGTGGGCGATCATATTGGCGATGGTCTGGGACTTGCCGGTGCCGGGTGGGCCGTCTAGCACGAAATCCTGGCCACCGGCCGAGGCCAGCACCGCCGCCAGCTGCGAGGAATCCGCCGGCAGCGGGGTGAAGAGTTCGGCCGGGGTGACCTGGCGATCCAGCTCGCGCTCGCGGGGAAAGCTGCCGCCGCCCAGGTAGGCGCCGGATTCCGCGGTACGTTCCAGCAGGTGGCGCACCAGCGGGCTTTCCAGCAGCTGGTCGCTGCGTTCGGTGAGGTCCTTCCACATCAGGTACTTGGCGAAGGAGAACTGGCCCAGCAGCAATTCGCTGCTGACCTCGAAGCCGGGCAGGTCGCGCACCGCACGCCGCACCCTGGTCCAGATGCCGTCCACGTCGATGCCGTTGCCATCGCCGGGCAGCGGGCCGTCGAGCCCGGGGATGTCCAGGTCGAAGTCGTGGCGCAGGAGCTCCAGCAGGGTCAGGTTGAAGCGCGGCTCGTCCTCGAACAGGTGCAGGGTAATGCCGCTGGCGGCGCTCTGCCGTTCCAGGCGCACCGGCAGCAGGATCAGCGGCGCGCGGTAGTGCTTGGGATCGTCGGCGGCCTTTTTCCAGCGCAGGAAGCCCAGCGCCAGGTAGAGGGTGTTGGCGCCGCCCTCGTCGAGATCGCTGCGGGCGCGGCGATAGAGTTCCACCAGCGCCGCGTCCAGCCTGGTCGCATCCAGGGGGGCGACCACCTCGCCGCGGGCCAGGGCGCCGCGGGCGTATTCGTCGTCGAGATTCTCGTGTTCGCGGGCCTCGTGCAGCACGGCGTCGCGGCCGCTCACCGCCAGGTCTGGCAGCGGCACCAGGCGCAGCGCCCGGCCCTCGGCCAGGCGATCTTCCAGCGCCGCCGGCTCGGGGCAGAGCAGGGGCACGCTGCGGGCGTTGTCCGGCACGTGCAGCAGGCGATTGCGGGTGGTGAGGTCGAGCAGCTTGCGCTGCCACAGCGCCAGGCGCCCGACCGGGGTGGTCGGTGCCGCCTCGACGTCCACGTCGAACGCCGGCAGCGGCGGGGCCTCTTCCAGGGCCTCGCCCGGCAGCAGCAGACCGTCCGCGTTGCTGGCCGGCTGGCCGGGCACCGCCAGCGGGCGGATGCGTTGCAGGCGGGCACGGCGGACGTCCAGGGCCAGTACGAAGGTCTCGTCGTCCAGCTGCCGCTCGGCCAGTTGCATGGCCTGACTGAAGGACGGCGGCGGCGAAGCGGTGGCCTGGGTGGTCTCGAAGACCAGCAGGTCCTTGAGCGCCACCCGCTTGCGCACCGGCTCGGCGTCGTCAGTGAGCAGCTGGGCGAATTCCTGGGGTTGCAGCCAGACCCCGGCGAAGGCATGGCCGCGGGTGATGACCAGCAGTGGATTGAGGCCGGCCTGTTCCAGCGCCGCGCAGGCGAGCAGGGCGAGATCCAGGCAGGTGGCCAGGCCACCGTCGAGGATGCTGCCCGGCGTGCGGATCTTCTGGCCCTGGCGCTCGAAGCTGGCGGGCGGCACCGCATAGGTCAGCTGCAGACCGCACAGCGCCGACCAGAGCGCCGAGCCCAGTTCCCAGACGCGCCGCCGCGAGCCGCTCTCGTACCCGTCCAGCGCCGTGGACTTGCCGGCGCGACGCAAGACCTCGGCGGCTGCGCCCAGCAGGCGATCCACCGCCGGATCATTGGGCATGACGAAGGCCGCCGCCAGTTCCGGCATGCTGTCCACGCCACCCCATTGGTTGCGTGCCAGCAACTCGACCGGATAGCGCCGCGTCTGCAGGATCGTCTCGCCCTGGCGCACCGTAAAGGTCAGCTGGGCGACCAGGCTCTCCTGCAGGCTGCCAAGCAGCGCGGCGTCGAATTCGAGGTCGCGATCATCGAGGTAGAGGGTGCCCTGGGGATCGAGGCGCTCCAGGTGCCAGGTGCGCGGGACCACGAAGGCCGGCTCGGCCGTGACCGTCAGACTGAGGTCGGCGAGGGCTTCCTGGCCACTGTGGGTGAGGCGCAATTCGCGCAGCACGGGCACCGCGTTCTGGTGCGCCGCGAAGCCGATCTTGCCGGCCAGCACCAGTTCGACATCCACGCTCATCGCCTACCACCCTTGCTTATTGCCTAAGGTAGATGAATGTACAGTAGTGGGCGGGTCGATGCAGCCCATAGCCCGCCTGGGCAAGCGGAAAAAGTCCTTTGGTGACGGGCGGTTGCGTGGTTTGAGCGATAGGTCGCGGTTCAGGCTGCCGGGGTCGGGAAGACCAGGCTGAAATGGATGCCCCGTTCATTCTGCTCGACCTCGGCACGACCGCCATGCAGACGCATGATCGCCGCGACGATGGCCAGGCCCAGGCCGTTGGAATCATGGGGTTGATGGCGGGAGGGATCGGCGCGATAGAAGCGGTCGAACAGCCGTTGCAGATGCGCCGGCGCCAGGGCGGGGCCGGTGTTGCTGACGCGAATACGCTCGCCCTCCGCCTGCAGGCGGATCTCGCCATCCGGTTCGGCGTAGCGGATGGCGTTGGCCACCAGGTTGCTCAGGGCGCGGCGCAGCATCAGCGGATCGGCGACCACCTGGCCGCCACCGGCCACCACTAGGCGCAGGCCGCGCTCGTCGGCCGGGCCTTCGAAATAGTCGGCGATGCGCGCCAGTTCTTCGTCCAGTTGCAGCGGCTGCGGGGTCAGCACCGCCTGGGCGTCGTCGGCGCGGGCGAGGAAGAGGATGCTCTCCACCAGCCGCGAGATGCGCTCCAGCTCTTCCAGGTTGGATGCCAGCAGCGTCTGGTAGTCCTCGCTGCTGCGCACCTGACGCAGGGCGACCTCGGTATGGCCCATGAGGGCATTGATCGGGGTGCGGATCTCGTGGGCGAGGTCGGCGGAAAACTGCACCAGCCGGCCATAGCCGTCGGCCAGCCGCGCCAGCATGGCATTGTAGTTTTCCACCAGCGGCTGCAGTTCACGCGGGGCATCGGCCAGCTCCAGGGGCGCGGCCAGTCGGGTCGGGGTGATGCCGCCGGCATGGCGGGCGATGCGCCGCAGCGGCGCCAGGCCGCGCCGCAGCAGCAGATAGCCGAGCCCGGCGGTGGCGAGGAAGGCCAGGGTCACGGCGCCGAGCAGCCCCAGCCGGAAATCGGCCAGGGTGGTGTCCTCGTTGCGCAGCACATGGGCGGCGGTCAGTTCCACCGGGCCTTCGGGGGTGTTGACCGCGACCCGCGCCGCGCGCCAGCGGGTCCCGTCGGCCAGCTGGCCTTCGCGCAGATCGGCCCGTGTCGGTCGTCGTGTCTGTGGCACCACGGCCAGGTCGGGGAGGGCGATCTGCAGCGGATTGGAGGCGATCACCGGCTTGGCGCCCGGCGTGCCGATGAGAAAGACGTCCTGCTCGTTGCCCAGCATGTTGGCGAACAGCTGCGGACTGCGGCCCAGGGTTTCCAGCGACAGGTCGGCGCTGAGCAGGCTGCGAAAATGCGCGAGCCGGCCGAGCAGGGCGTAGTCGGCGCGCTCCAGCACGGTACGTTCCAGGCTGTGGTAGAGAAAGGCCCCCGCGCCGCCCACGGCGAGCAGCGCCACCAGGGCGAAACCCAGGGTGGCGCGCAGGATCAGCGAGGGTGACCGCGCGCTCAAGGCCGCACCTCGCAGACGTAGCCGATGCCGCGCACGGTATGGATCAGCTTGACCGGGTAGGGGTTGTCGACCTTGGCGCGCAGCCGCTTGATGGCCACGTCCACCACATTGGTGTCGCTGTCGAAATTCATGTCCCAGACCTCGGCGGCGATCAGGGTGCGCGACAGCACCTCGCCTTCACGGCGCAGCAGCAGGTGCAGCAGGGCGAATTCCTTGTTGGTCAGCACGATGAGGTCGTCACCGCGGGTCACCCGTCGCCGCAGGAGGTCCAGCTGCAGGTCGGCCAGGTGGAAGTGCTCGGGCTCGCGCACCACGCCACGGCGCAGCAGGGTGCGGATGCGCAGCAGCAGCTCGACGAAGGAGAAGGGTTTGACCAGGTAGTCGTCCGCGCCCAGCTCCAGGCCGCGGATGCGATCCTGCAGACCGTCGCGGGCG
This sequence comes from Pseudomonas sp. SORGH_AS_0199, assembly GCF_031453735.1. Taxonomy (NCBI): domain Bacteria; kingdom Pseudomonadati; phylum Pseudomonadota; class Gammaproteobacteria; order Pseudomonadales; family Pseudomonadaceae; genus Pseudomonas; species Pseudomonas sp. SORGH_AS_0199. Next base: position 4,209,701 of record NZ_JAVJAE010000001.1, on the reverse strand, counting down.
GTGAGAAAGAGCACTGGCACGTCGAGCTTCTTGCGCAGGACTTCCATGATCTGCCAACCGTCGATGCCGGGCAGCATCACATCGAGGATGACCAGGTCGTAACGGCCGTCCAGCGCCAGGTGCAGGCCGTCGGCGCCGTGCTGGGTCCAGTCGACCGCGTAGCCGGATTCGCCGAGGCCCTTCTTCAGGTACTCGCCGGTCTTCTGGTCGTCTTCGATGAGGAGAATATGCATGACGTCATGGTAGGGCCTCCGGTCGCTTCGCTGGGTGACATTTTTGTCATTCGCCGGTCATCTTGCTGACCCCCCACGCGTCGCACTGTGGCGGGGCGATTCCCTATCCCAGGAGGTTTCATGCGTACCCAGACTCTGCTCCGCGGTTCCCTTGCCCTGCTGCTCGCCAGCAGCGCCCTGCTGGCCCAGGCCGCGCCCATGCCCACCGTCAAGCCCATGCGTGGCACCGTGGACAGCGTCCAGGGCGACACCCTGGCCTTCACCACCCGCAACGGTGCCCACCAGACCCTGATGCTGGATGACAAGACCAGCTACCGCGCCGTGTCCAAGGCCAACCTGGATCGCATCGAAGCCAACAGCTTCATCGGCTCGGCCGCCACGCCGCAGCCCGACGGCACCCTCAAGGCGCTGGAGGTGACGGTGTTCGAGGCCAGCCTGCGCGGCTCCGGCGAAGGCCACTACGGCTGGGAAAACGCCGATGGCAGCACCGGCACCATGACCAACGGCACCGTGGGCGAACTCAAGAAGGCCAACGGCCGCACCCTTACCGTGCAGTACAAGGGCGGCGAGAAGCAGCTGGTGGTGCCGGAAGACGTGCCCATCGCCTATGTCGAGAAGGGCGACCGCAGCCTGCTCAAGCCCGGCGCCAAGGTGGTGCTGTTCCCCGCCGAAGACGGCAAGCACGCCAAGGGCGTGGCTGTCGGTAAAGACGGTTTCACCCCGCCCATGTAAGCCCCACGCGGTCGCCTGGTTTGACGGCGACCGCCTCCATCTCGCGGTGAAGAGGGAAATGTCATGACCACCTCGCGACGGCGTCTGGTGCACCGCTGGCCGGTGCGCCTCACCCATTGGCTCAACGCCCTGGCGATGCCCTGCATGTTCATGAGCGGCTGGGCGATCTACAACGCCTCGCCGCTTTTCCCCTTCACCTTTCCCGCCTGGGCAACCCTTGGCGGCTGGCTGGGCGGCGCCATCGCCTGGCACCTGGCGGTCTTTTGGCTGCTGCTGGTGAATGGCCTGATCTATCTGCTCTATGGCCTTTTCAGCGGCCACTTCCGGCGCGATTTCCTGCCGCTGTCGCCACGCGCCATCGGCCGCGATTTCGTCGCCGCCGCACGGCTGCGCCTGGGTCATCGGCTGGGCACCTACAACGCCGTGCAACGCCTGCTCTACTGGGGCGTGCTGGCCCTTGGGGTGCTGGTAGTGCTCTCGGGCCTGGCCATCTGGAAACCCGTGCAGCTGCAGGGATTGGCCGCTCTGCTCGGCGGTTTCGACACCGCCCGCTACGTGCACTTCTTCGCCATGGCCGGCATCGGCGCCTTCGTCGTCGTGCACCTGGCCCTGGTCATCCTGGTACCCCGCACCCTGCCGCCGATGATCACCGGTCGGGCGCATGAGGAGGTTAACGATGAGTCGGCGTGAACGCCTGCGCCTGGAGCCGGCGCAACAGCGGCAGGTGGAAAATCTGCAACGACGCCTGCTGCTCAAGCAGGGTCTGACGGTGGGCGCCCTGGCCATGCTCAGCGGCTGCAACCTGCAGGACGGCGACAGCGTCGACAAGGTGCTCTGGTCCATGTCGCGCTTCAACGACCGGGTGCAGGCCTGGCTGTTCGGCCGTGAGCGCCTGGCGCCGACCTATGCCGCCAGCCAGATCACCAATCCCTTCCCCTTCAACGCCTTCTACCCCGAATACAACGTTCCGGAAGTGGACCTCAGCGACTATCGCCTGGAGGTCTCCGGCCTGGTTGCCAACAAGCAGGCCTGGACCCTGGAAGACCTGCGCCGCCTGCCGCAACGCGCCGACATCACCCGCTTCATCTGCATTGAGGGCTGGAGCGCCATCGGCCAGTGGGGCGGGGTGCCCCTGCGCACCTTCCTCGAACGCATCGGCGCCGACACCAGCGCCAAGTACGTCGGCTTCAAGTGCGCCGACCGCTATTACTCCAGCATCGACATGGCCTCGGCGCTGCACCCCCAGACCCTGCTGGCGCTGGACTTCGGCGACGTGGCCCTGCCGCCGGACTACGGCTATCCGCTGCGGCTGCGGGTACCCACCAAGCTCGGCTTCAAGAATCCCAAGCACATCCAGGCGCTGTTCGTGACCAACGACTATCCCGGTGGCTACTGGGAAGACCAGGGCTACAACTGGTTCAGCGGCATCTAGGGACAACCTCTGCTTCGCGTCGGCCGAACTGCGTTGAAAAGACCCTGGGTCGCCAGCCCGGCCTAGGCGGCCCCGTCGCAATGCTCATTTACCACTCGTAAACCCGAGCGCGGGTCCGATCCGCTTCCTCAGGTCTTTGATTCGCTGGCGCTCACCCTTCGGGCCAGCCTTTGGCTGTTACTCCCGTTGGTCGTTGCGCCTGGTCTGGCTCTAGCTCGCGAGACGTTGCCCAAGCTTCTGGTGGCGGAACCCCGGCCTGGAGGTGGAGTCGAGATACCACCATCCTCTACCGGGAGCTCCCCTCATGTCCGCTCATCCCTCGATCGGTTTCATCGGCTTCGGCGCCATGGCCCAGCGCATGGGCGCCAACCTGCGCGAGGCCGGTTATATGGTCAGCGCCTATGCCGAACACCAGCAGGACGGCGAGCGCCATGGCACGCCGATGGAATCCCTGGCGACCCTGCTGCCCCAGGCCGAGGCAGTGATCGTCTCCCTGCCCAACGACGCCACTCTCGAACAGGTGCTACTCGGTCCCGACGGCGTCCTCGCCCGCCTGGAAAGCGGTCGGCTGCTGATCAACACCAGCACCAATTCGCCCGCGCTGTCGCTGCGTCTGGAAGCGGCCGGCCGGGCTCGCGGTATCGCCGTGGTCGAGGCGCCGGTGTCCGGTAGCACGCCCGAAGCGGAAAAGGCGCAGCTGGTGGTCCTGGCCGCCGGCGAGCCCGAAGCGGTGGAGCGGGCGCGGCCGATCCTCGAAGTCCTGGGCAAGACCGTGCACCACGTCGGTCCGACCGGGCAGGGCGCGGCCATCAAGCTGGCCATCAACGGCCTGATGGGCGCCGGGCTCGCCGCCCTGGCCGAGGCGCTGGCCTATGCCACCCGCGCCGGCCTGGATGCCGAGGTGCTGTTCGAGGTGTTCGGCGATCTGGCGGTGCTCTCGCCCCATCACCAGCGCAAGCTGGCGGCCCTGCGCGATGGCGACTTCGCCCCGCAATTCCCGGCCGCGCTGATGCACAAGGACATGGGCCTCCTGCTGGCCGAACTCAACGCCACCTTCCAGGGCGCGCCGACCCTGGCCGCCGCGGCGCAGCAACTGGCGCTGGGCGCCGAGCTGCATCCGGATGCCGATTACCTGATCACCGCCGACATCCTGCTGGAAGAAGCCGAAGACGCCGCCACCCGCTGACGGACTTAGCCGCATGCCCAGGCGTGCGGCCAAGGGCGCCTCAGACGTCAGCGATTCCCAGGACCCTGGCGGTTTCGGCGCGACTCTGCCGGCAAGCTGCCGCATCGAACTTCAGGTCGATGCCATAGGTCGGCAGAATGCGCCGCAGCGCCGGCAGCCAGGCGTCTTCGGTGAGACGCTCCGGGAAGCAGGTTTCCAGCACTTCCAGGGCGATGGCCGCTGCCGTCGAGGCACCGGGCGAGGCGCCGAGCAGTGCGGCGATGGATCTGTCCGCGGCGCTCACCAGTTCGGTGCCGAATTCCAGTTCACCCTTCTTGCTCAGCAGGCCGTGCTGACCGGTGGGCTTGATGGTCTGCACCCGCTGCCCGGCCACGGCTTCCTGCCAGTCGCGCTTCAGCGCCAGGGGGAAGAATTGCTGCAGCATGGCGAACTGCTGGTTGGAGCTCTGGAAGATCTGTCCAATCAGGTATTCGGTCAGGTCCACATTGTCCTTGGCCACGTTCAGCAGTGGCAGGATGTTGTCGTGGCGTAGCGAGGTGAAGAGATCGGTCAGGGCACCGTGCTTGAGAAAGCGCGAGGAAAAGCCCGCATAGGGCCCGAACAGCAGCGAGCGCTGGCCGCCGACGATACGGGTATCCAGGTGTGGCACCGACATGGGTGGCGAGCCCGAGGGCGCCTTGCCATAGACCTTGGCCTGGTGCCGTTCGGCCAGTGCCGGGACGTCGCAGCGCAGCCAGATGCCGGAGATGGGAAAGCCGCCGAAGCCGTGGCCTTCCGGAATGCCGGACTTCTGTAGCAGCGGCAGCGAGCCGCCACCGGCGCCGATGAAGACGAACCGGGCGATGACTTCCGTCCGCCCACCGTGCTCGACGTCCTCCACCGTCACCCGCCAGCGACCGCTGTCGGTACGCGCCAGGTCCACCACCCGCTGGTGATAGTGCACGGCGAAACCGGATTGCTGACTGAGCTGGCGCACCAGCAGGTGGGTGAGGGCGCCATAGTCGACGTCGGTCCCGGTCACCATGCGCGTGGCGGCAACCGGCTCGTCGGCACCGCGTCCTTCCATGATCAGCGGTGCCCACTGAGCGATCTGGGCTCCGTCCTCGCTGTATTCCATGCCGTGATAGCAGTGATGGGCGCTCATCGTCCGATAGCGCTCACGCAAGAAGGCGACGTTTTCCGCCCCCCAGACGAAACTCAGGTGCGGGCAGGCGTGGATGAAGGCCTGCGGATCGGGGATGGCACCCTTGCGAACCAGATGGGCCCACAGCTGGCGCGAGAGATCGAACTGGGTGTTCACCTTGAGCGCCTTGGCGATGTCGACGCTGCCGTCGTCGCGCTGTGGGGTGTAGTTCAGCTCGCAGTTGGCGGCATGGCCGGTCCCGGCGTTGTTCCAGCCCTGAGAGCTCTCCTGGGCGCAATCGTGCAGACTCTCGAACAGGGTCACGCTCAGGCTGGGGTCGAGCTCCTTGAGCAGGGTGCCCAGGGTGGCGCTCATGATGCCGGCGCCGATCAACACGACGTCGGGTGAATCCGTGGAAGATAACGACATGCCAGGTTCCTCGCGGTCAGGGGTTTGATGGTGGCGCAATACGACTGGGCGGCCGAGCGGCCAACAGGTCATGGCGCGCTCCTGCAACCGCTCTGATTTGCCGGGGCTCACGGCTTGCGCCTCGCGAGCCCCCGACGGGCTAGAGCAGGGTGGTCAAGGCGATACCCAGGGCGATACCCGGGATGGCGACCAGGGTGCTGAACAGCACGCTCCGCGCGGCGTCCTCGGTGTAGACGCCGTGGGCCATCGCCAACGTGGGCGCCGCCGTGGCCGCCGGCAGTACGCCGAGCAGGAATACCTGCTGGAGCAGCCCGCCCTGCAGGCCCACGGCCAGGCCGACGCCCAGCATCACCAGCGGTTGCAGCAGGTTCTTCAGGGCCACATTGAGCCCGATGTCGCGATCAAGACGCGGTTGGATGCCGGACAGAATCAGGCCCAGGGTGAACAGCGCGACGCCCCCGGCTGCCCGACCTATCTCGTCCGTCGCCGTCACCAGCAACTGGGGCAGGCGGATACCCAGCAGCGCACAGAGCAATCCCAGCAGCGGCAGGATCACCAGCGGCTGGCGCAGCGCCTTGCCGAGCGCCTGGCGGGCCCCGCCGCCGCTCAACAACAGCAGCGACAGCGGGATGACCACCAGGGTGAAGATCAGGTTGCCGACGATCACCGCCAGCACGGCGGAGGGGCCGATGGCGGCGGTCAGCACCGGCGGCCCGCAATAGGCCATGTTGGGAAAGGCCACCGTGATGCCTCGCATGGCTCCTTCACGCCACGTCCGCCCACCGCGGTAGCGACCCAGTAGCAAGCCCAGCAGCCAGACGCCGATGAGTCCGGTAGCCAGGGTCGCGACATAAGGCAGGTTGAGGATCTGCTCGGGGCGGGTGTGGGCGGCGGCGAGGAACAGAGCGATAGGCAGGGCGAAGGTGACCACGAAGGTTGCCAGGGGCTTGCTTGCCGTCTGCGGCAGCACCTTCCAGCGGCCGGCGCCCCAGCCCAGTAAGGTAACGAAGATGATAGGGGCGAGTGCCTCGGAAATGGTCTCGATCATGAGCGAGGCCCCATGAGAGCCGGGGACACGGCGAAAGACTGGCTGAATGGCGTTGGATCATCGAATGAACAGCAAGGCATCCGAAACTCCTGTGCCCGCCCAGATGCGGGTCTTCGATTGATAGATTCATCGCGGCCTCTTTCCGGGTAGCGCCAGCTTCGAGATACCAGCCGTTACGCCTGAAGGGCTCTGTAATGCGGGTTTACCCTTTCTCTGAGGGCAAAGTGAAACGTTTGTTTATATCTGTTAGTGCGACATTTTGTCGCATATAGACCTTTGTCGGATTCCCTAGGCGGTCGCGTCATGTCTTCGCCGAAGTCGGCGCAAGACCACCCGCCCAGCCGGGTGCAGCGCAAGCGAGCGTCCGCTAAGCTGGCTGGCCTGGCCGGATACTGGTGTCCAGCGGAAATACCCGGTGCAAGGAGACGGCATGACAGCGACCACCTCACGCTTCTGGCGCGATCCCGCGCTGCCCTTCCTCGAAGCCCGTTCCATCCAGGACGGCCGCGCGCTCTGCTATGCCCCGCATTCCCACGAGACCTTCTCCATAGGTACCGTGCTGGGTGGGCGCAGTCGCTATCACAACGGCTCGACCCGCGAACTGGTGGGGGCGGGCACCCTGGTGCTGATGAATCCCGGTGACGTCCATGCCTGCAATCCGCAGGGCGAGGACGCCTGGCGCTATCGCATGCTGCACGTGGACGCCGGCTGGCTGGCCGAGCTGCAGCGCCCGGGGGCTGACGACTTCCAGCCGCTGGCCGTACAGCTGTCCCGTGACGGCCAGCTGTACGCCGGTCTGGAAGCCCTGCATGCCTGCCTGATCGACCCGGATAGCTTTACCCTGCAGCGCCAGAGTCAGGCGCTGCTGTATTTCGAGGCCGTACTGGCGCGCCTGGGGCGTACCCCGGTCGCGGCAGCGCGGGCCCGCGAGGATCGCCGCCTGAGGCGCGCCGCCGAATTTCTCGATGCCCACTGCAGCGAGGGTGTCAGCCTGGACCAGCTCAGCCAGGTGGCGGATCTCTCGCCCACCCAGTTGATTCGCAGCTTTCGCCGGCGCTATGGCCTGACGCCCCATGCCTACCTTATCGACCGGCGCATTCGCCTGGCACGGCAACACCTGCGTCAGGGCGATGGCCTGGCCGAGGTCGCCCTGGCCACCGGCTTCGCTGACCAGGCCCATCTGCAGCGCACCTTCAAGCGCCTGGTGGCGGCCACCCCCGGTCAGTACCGCGCCGCGTCAGCCCTCCCATAGCAGCGAAGCGGCGCACAGCACCAGCAGCGCCGCGAGGGCGCGATTGAGCAGGCGCAGGCGGGCCGCCGACGGTGAATGGCCGCGCAGCCATTGGCCGGCCACGGCCCAGCAGGCCAGGGAGGCGAAGCAGATCACTAGGTAAAGACCGGCGAACAGCATCAGGCGCCCGCGATCTTCGCCGACGAACAGCGCCACCCCGGCCACGGCGGCGAGCCAGGCCTTGGGATTGAGCCACTGCAGCAGGGCGCCGTCGCGAAAGCCCGGGCAGGCGGCCACCGCGCCACTGCCCAGGTCTCCCGCGGTCCGTGCCAGTTTCCACGCCAGGTACAGCAGGAAGAGCGCGCCGGCCACGCGCAGGATCCAGAGCAGCGCCGGCCAGGCGGCCAGTATCTGGTGCAGGCCGAGGCCGACCGCCAGCAGCAGGACGACGAAGCCCAGGGTGGCGCCGGCGACATGCCACAGGGCCGGTCGCCAGCCATGGACAAGGCCGGTATTGAAGCCCACCAGATTGACCGGGCCAGGAGAAAGGGATGCCACCAGGGCAAAGGCGGCCATGGACAGGATCAGGGTCATCGCAAGGTCTCGACAGTTGTGGAGACCTGAACCTAGCGAGGGTGACCCCTGGCGGTATTGAAGAAAATGACCCTTCCGACCCGACGAAAGGCGGGAATTCGCAGCGTTTCGCTGACGTCCATTACAGCGAGCTTAGCGCTCCCCCGGTGGTTTCAACGTCGCTGTCGGCCACCGGGGCTTTCTCTTCTCGGATCCTGGCGCGCTAGGGTGCGATAGGCAGGGTAAATCTGAAGGTGCTGCCCTGACCCAGGGCGCTGGTGACGCTCAACTCACCGCCGTGGGCCTCGACGATGCCCTTGGCGATGTACAGTCCCAGGCCGTGACCGGTGGGATTGTCTTCCTGCACGTGCCAGAAGCGCTCGAATACCCGTGCCTGTTGCGCCTGATTCATGCCGCGGCCGTTGTCGGTCACGCTGATCTCGGCCAGGTTGCCGATCTGGCGCATGCTGAGTTGCACCAGACCACCTGGCGCGGTGAACTTGATGGCATTGCCCAGCAGGTTCATCAGCACCTGGAAGATGCGCTCGGCTTCCACCAGCACCTGGAGATCCGGATCGGCGGCGTATTCCAGACTGATGTTCTTGATCTCCGCCAGTGGCCGCGACAGCAGGATGGGTTGCGCGCAGACGTCCGCCAGGCGCGCCGGGTTGAGGTTCAGTGCCAGGCGATCCGACTCGATCTTCGACAGGTCCAGCAGGTCGCTGATCAGGGCGTTCATGCGGTTGGCCGCGGTCTCTATCACCTGCAACGAACTGGGCAGGCGGTCATCGCCCAGCGCCAGCTTTTCCAGTTGGCGCTGCAGTATCCCGACCTTCATCAGGATGATGGTGATGGGGCTGCGCAGGTCATGGGAAACCGCCGCGACGATCTCGTCGCGCAGGCGCACCGCCTGGCGTTCGCGTTCGACCTGGCGCGCCAGGTCCAGCTCGATGGCCGAGCGACGCAGGTCCTTGGCGGCAAACAGATCGGCCGGGCGCCAGCGCTCCGAGCGCAGGCGGACCAGTTCCTTCCAGGCATCGAAGGAACGCCGCGGATGCGGATAGTTGAGTCCCGGGCCCGGCGTGGGCGACGTGGCTTCAAGCTTGGCCGGATTACCACTCCAGACCACGGTTGTGACGATCTCCGGGCGGAACCAGAGCACCAGATTGCGCACCGGCTTGGGCAGCGCCAGTGCCAGGACGCCGCTGACCCGATCGCTGTAGCGACGGGCCTCGGGCAGTTCGTCGGCCAGGCAGCGGGTCGCATAGATGCCCGAGGCATCCATCTCGGCCGTCACCCAGGCGGCGAGGATGCGAATGTCTTCCGCGCTCGGGCATTCGCCCAGGGTGCTGAGCTCATCCTCCACCAGCACCGCGACACCGGCGGCATTCACCAGCTCCAGGAGATCGGTGGGTCTTTCGCTGAGGCCACTGAGTACCTCGCCACGGCTGTCGCACATGCCCTGGATCAGCGCCGCCAGTTGCGCCTCGCGCGCATCGATCTCGCGTTGCACCTGGCGGTTTTCCAGCGCGCGAATCATCAGCGACACCAGCACCCCGACCGAGCGGCAGGCCATCCGGGTACGGAAGGGCAGATAGAGCGGTTCGCGATGGCCACAGCTGATCAGCCCCCAGAGCTTGTCGTCGCTGATCAGCGATACGCTCATGGACGCACGCAGGCCCTGGTTGCGCACGTACTGACAATGGATGGGCGATACGCTGCGCAGCACGGCGTGGGTGAGGTCGATCGGATCCCGCCCGGTGCCATGCAGAAAGGCCGGTACCAGCGGGACCGCCTCGTACTGAGCGTCGGGGATGTTGCGAATCCAGTTCTCGTGATAGAGCGCGCGGGCCTGGGCAGGAATATCGGCCGCCGGAAAGTGCATGCCCAGATAGCTGTCGATGTCGTCGACCCGGTCCTCGGTCACCACCTGGCCATCGCCGCCGTCATCGAAGCGATAGACCACCACCCGATCGAAGCCGGTGAGGGCACGCACCTCGCGCACCGCACCTTCGCACAGCTCAGGCAGGGTGCGAGCCTGCTGCAGGCGGGCCAGGGCGCGCGCCAGCCCGGCGGGCTCGACACCGCCATGGTCGTCCGGCTCGAATTCCAGAAACACCAGGCCGCGGCTGCGATGCAGGATCACGTCCATGTCGCGGACCGGACGTGTCCAGCTCAGCGGATTGGCTTCTTCCAGATGCTCCAGGGTCAACGCCTGCCGCACCTGCTCGAACAGCTCGAGCGGCAGCACCTGCTGCAGTGGCCGACCCAGCAGCTCGACCTGCGGCTTGCCCAGCAACTCGGGCAGATTGCGGCTGACATGCTTGGTCAGCCACTCCGCCTCATCGAAGGCGATGAGGTAACCGTGTGCCTGGATGGCGCCTGGAATGCGGATCGGCTCGCTTTCGCAGCTTTGCAGCGACTGACCGGAAGGTGCAGCAATCATGCGACTGTCTCAGATGAACTCTTGAATAGGACCGCACCAAGGCGGTCCTGTTAAAGCTTTAGCACCGAATGGCTGTGAATGTGATGCCGATCACGCACGGCTCCCAGACCTCGCACCAGTTTCGCATCGGCTGTATCCGATAACCATTATTGCGATCATTTTTTGCCGAAGGATTCATTCTTGGTGTCGGATCCCATGGCTGGCCTCCCGGGCTGACGGCGGTATCATGGCGCTTTGCGCAGAGTTCAGTCATGGCCCGCTTCCGCCCCTTGCCCATCATCGATCGCAGCCGGGATGACCTGTTCATGCGCGAGGCCCTGGTCCTGGCAGAGCAGGGCGCCGGGCAGGGCGAGGTGCCGGTCGGAGCCGTGGTGGTGCTCGACGGAGAGGTCATCGGCCGCGGTTTCAATCGGCCCATCGGTGCTCACGATCCCAGCGCCCATGCCGAGATGGAGGCCATCCGCGATGCCGCCACGCGTCTGGCCAATTACCGGCTGCCCGGCGCGACGCTCTATGTGACGCTTGAGCCCTGCAGCATGTGCGCCGGCCTCATCGTCCACAGTCGCATCCAGCGGCTGGTCTATGGCGCCAGCGAGCCACGCGCCGGCATGGCCCAGAGTCGCGGGCGCTTCTTCGAGCAGGACTTTCTCAATCACCGGGTCCTGGTGGACGGCGGGGTACTGGCCGAGGCCTGTGGCCAGGTACTGACCGAATTCTTCCGCGCGCGGCGCAATCCCGCGGCCAGCGAAGGCTAGGCCGCCAGTTCGCGCATCCGCGTGAGCACGGCGTTCAGGCCGTTGCTGCGCGATTGCGACAGCTGCCGTTCCAGCCCGAGTTCGCTCAGCCAGCCGTGGATGTCGAGGCGGCCCAGCTCTTCGCGGGTCAGGCCATTGGCGCGCACCAGCACCACGGCGAGCAGTCCCTTGAGCACCCGGGATTCGCTGCTGGCGCGAAAGAAATGACGATCACCCTGGGCTTCATGGGTCAGGCGCACCCGACTCTCGCAGCCTTGCACCAGATCCTCGTCGCGTTCCGCGAGCACCGCCGGCAGGCGCTCGGCCCACTGCAGCAGCAGTCGCGAGCGCGCTTCCCAGCCCTTGGCGATGATGAAGGCGCGGCGGGCTTCCGCCGCATCGGGAAGCAGATTCATCGCAGCAGCTCCAGGGCGTTGTCGAGGGCAGTGAAAAAGCGCTGCAGGTCCTCGGCATCGTTGTACAGGCCAAGGGAGACCCGCAGCGCACCGGGGGTCTGCAGGGTCTGGAACAGCGGCATGGCGCAGTGCTGACCGGCGCGCACCGCTATGCCCTGTTCACCCAGCAGGTGAGAGAGGTCGCCGACATCGATGCCCGCGACCTGGAAGCTGGCCAGGGCGATCTGGGGTTCACCCAGCACCTGGACGCCGTCGCGGGCGGCCAGCCCGGCCAGGAGCTTCAGACTGAGCGCCTGCTCGTGACCGCGGATCAGCGTCTCGTCCTGACCCTGTAGCCAGTCGACCGCGGCGCCCAGGGCGATGGCCGCGCCTATGGGCGGCGTCCCGGCTTCGAAGCCCATGGGCGCGGCATGGAAGCGGGCGTCGGTGAAGGTGGTGTGCTGCACCATCTCGCCGCCGAACTGCCAGGGCTTGAGCCGCGCCAGGCCAGCGGCCTTGCCCCAGAGCACGCCAATGGCCTCGGGGGCATAGAGCTTGTGCCCGGAAAAGACATAGAAGTCGGCGTCGAAGTCGCCCGGGCGATGACGGCCATGGACCGCGCCCTGGGCGCCGTCCACCACCAGCCAGGCCGGCGAGCGCGCCCGTACCAGGGCCGCGAGTTCCGCCAGTGGCTGCCAGGTGCCGAGCACATTGGACAGCTGGCTGACCGCGACCACGCGCGTTCGTGGGCCCAGCAGCCGCTCGGCGGCTTCCAGGTCCAGATGACCGCTCGGGGTCAGCGGGATGACCCTGAGTTCAAGGCCCCGACGCCGGGCCAGCTGCTGCCAGGGCAGCAGATTGGCATGGTGCTCGAGGGCGCTGATGAGAATCTCGTCACCCGCCGCGCAGGCGTCTTCCAGCCCATAGGCCAGCAGATTGAGGGCTTCGGTCGCGCCGCGGGTCAGCACCACCTCGTGCGGCGCGGCCGCGCCCAGCCAGGCGGCGATCCGTCCACGGGCGCCTTCGTAGGCAGCGGTGGTCCGCTCGGCGGCCCAGTGCTGGGCGCGGTGCACATTGGCTGCACCCAGGCTGTAGCTGGCCAGCAGGGCATCCAGCACCACCTGGGGCTTCTGCGCCGTGGCGGCGCTGTCGAGGTAGGTGATGCCGTCGGCGGCGAAGGCGGTGAAAGCCGGAAACTCGGCTCTCCAGGGAGAGGGTAGCGACATGGCGACAGCTCCGGGGTAGCCCGCGTGAGGCGGGCTGCCCGGTTGTGGACTCAGTTGTGCGCGTGCAGCGCTTCGTTGAGTTCGATGGCGGTCTTGTTGGTCTTGCACTCGACCGCGCCGGTTTCCGAATTGCGGCGCAGCAGCAGGTCGCTCTGACCGGCCAGTTCGCGCGCCTTGACCACCCGTACCAGCTGGTTCTGGTCATCCAGTACGGCGACCTTGGTACCCGCGGTCACATAGAGGCCGGATTCCACGGTGCAGCGATCGCCCAGCGGGATGCCAATGCCGGCGTTGGCCCCGATCAGGCAGCCTTCGCCGACGCTGATGATGATGTTGCCACCGCCCGACAGGGTGCCCATGGTCGAGCAGCCGCCGCCCAGGTCCGAGCCCTTGCCGACGAAGACGCCCGCGGAGACGCGGCCTTCGATCATGCCCGGGCCGGCGGTACCGGCGTTGAAGTTGACGAAGCCTTCGTGCATCACCGTGGTGCCTTCACCCACATAGGCACCCAGGCGCACGCGGGCGGTATCGGCGATACGCACGCCGGCCGGCACCACGTAGTCGGTCATCTTGGGGAATTTATCCACCGAGAAGACTTCCAGCAGCTTGCCGCGCAGACGGGCTTCCAGCTGCTCGGCCGGCAGCTCGGCCAGGTCCACGGCGCCCTGGTTGGTCCAGGCCACGTTGGGCAGCAGGGCGAAGATGCCGGTCAGGTTCAGCCCATGGGGCTTGACCAGGCGATGGGACAGCAGATGCAGCTTCAGGTAGGCCTCGGGGGTAGAAGCGGGTGCGGCGTCTTCGGCCAGCAGGGTGGCCACCAGCGGCTTGTTGCTTTCCGCCAGGCGGGTCAGCAGCGCCGACTGCACGGCATCGATGCCCTTGAGGGCTTCGGCCAGACCGCGGGCCTGGGCCGGAGCGAAGGCGATGGCCTGGTTGCCACCCTGGTACTCCAGCAGTGGCGCGACCGCCTCGACCAGCGCTGCCGGGGGATTCAGCAGAGGCTGTGCATAGAAGACTTCCAGCCAGGCGTCCTGGCGATTCTGGGTGCCGACACCGAAGGCGATACTGAAGAGGGCATTCGACATGTGACTGTTCCTTTGCAAAGGCACCGATCCGGTCGGTGCGAGATGTGCGGTAGTGGGGGCGGTGGCCGCGGAGTCAGTTCAGGGCCGCGGCATAGAGCTCGGGCTTGAAGCCCAGCAGGGTACGGTCGCCGAGATCGAGCACGGGTCGCTTGATCATCGAAGGCTGCGCCAGCATCAGGTCGATGGCCCTGGCGGTATCGAGGTCGGCCTTCTGGGCGTCGTCGAGCTTGCGGAAGGTGGTGCCGGCGCGATTGAGCACCTTGTCCCAGCCATGTTCCGCGCACCAGGCCGCCAGCCGTTCGCGGTCGATGCCGCTCTGTTTGTAGTCATGGAAGTGATAGGCCTGGCCATGCTCATCGAGCCATTGGCGGGCCTTCTTCATGGTGTCACAGGCCTTGATGCCGTAGAGGCTCAGGCCACTGGCCGCTGCGGGCATGGCGTTCTCCTGCGAAAGACTGCAACCGCAGATTATGCCATGACGGGCCGGAAAAGGGCCGGGCGTCGCGCCCCGAGTGACGAGGGCAGGCGCCGGAAAGCAGAAGGCCGGGGAGTCCCCGGCCTTGGCGATCAACCGCGGCTTTTCACGCCGTAGGTTTCGTCGAGGGTGCCCGGGGTGCCGTCACCCTTGGGCGCATAGTCCCGCGGCGCTTCGGTCGGACCGTCGATGCGCTCGCGACTGGAGGGGTAACGCTGCTCGGCGCTGTGCAGCGAGGCCAGCAGGTGCTGACGGGTCAGCTCGTCCTGGGCCAGACGCTCGGCGCCTTCGGACAGGTGCGACTGCATGTCCTGGTAGGTCTGGGTGAGCTTGCGCACCAGGCCGGCGGTGGTGCTGAAGTGGCTGGTGACCTCGTGCTGGTAGTCGTCGAACTTCTTCTGCAGGTCATCCAGCTGGCGCTGCACGCGGCTCGGCGCGGCACCCGGCACCAGGCGCGCCAGCAGAAAACCTATCCCGACCCCGATCAGCAGCGCGATCAGGGGCAACAACCAGGTAGTGAGCGACTGTTCCACGAAACTTCCTCTATGAGCGGCTTTGCTTTACGGTAACGGCAGACCGGCGAGCCTGTACACTGGGTTGCGTCATCTGCCATTCGCTGGGCGTCATCATACCCCGCAGTCAGGCATCGCGCAGGATCGACCCTATCAAAATCAACTCCTTGGATGAGCACTGTTCGTCCGGGATCACGGAGTCAAGCGTGTCAGCCCGTGAACAAACCCTGCTGCTGGAGGGCCCCGCCGGCACTCTGGAAGCGCTGTACCAGAGCCCGGATGCCGCCACCGGCGCGGTCCTGCTCTGTCATCCCCATCCGCTCCATGGCGGCGCCATGCAGAACAAGGTGGTCGCCACCCTGCAGCGCATCGCCCGGGACGCCGGCCAGGCGACCCTCAGATTCAACTTTCGTGGCGTCGGCGCCAGCACCGGCGTGCATGCCGGCGGTGAAGGCGAGATCGACGATGCCGCGGCCGCTGTGGCCTGGTTGCGCGACCGCCACCCCGACCTGCCGCTGACCCTCTGCGGTTTCTCCTTCGGTTCCTGTGTCGCCGCCTGCCTGGGCGGCCGCCTGGAAGGCGAAGGCGTGGCGGTGGAACGGCTGTTCATGCTGGCGCCGCCGGTGGAGCGTTTCGCGGTCGACGGTCGCCTGCCACAGCGGGCGCGCCTCACGGTGATCCAGCCCGAAGCCGACGAGGTGGTGACCCCCGAGCGGGTCTACGTCTGGTCCGCCGCGCTCGAACAGCCGCACGAATTGCTTCGCGTCGCCGAGTGCAGTCATTTCTTCCATGGCAAACTCGTCGAACTCAAAGATCTGGTCCTGCCGCGCCTGCAGGCCTGACCCTCGTTAGTCTCTCGGATTCCCAGCGCCTCCATGACCACTCGCATTCTCACTGGCATCACCACCACCGGCACCCCGCACCTGGGCAACTACGCCGGGGCCATCCGTCCCGCCATCCGCGCCAGTCTGGCCGCCGATGCCGACTCCTTCTATTTCCTCGCCGACTACCATGCCCTGATCAAGTGCGACGACCCCGCGCGCATCCAGCGTTCGCGCCTGGAGATCGCCGCCACCTGGCTGGCCAGCGGCCTGGATCCGGAGCGGGTGACCTTCTATCGCCAGTCCGACATCCCCGAGATCCCCGAACTGACCTGGCTGCTCACCTGCGTCGCGGGCAAGGGCCTGCTCAATCGCGCCCATGCCTACAAGGCCGCGGTCGACCGCAACCTGGAACAGGGCGAAGACCCCGACGCGGGCGTGACCATGGGCCTCTACAGCTACCCGGTGCTGATGGCCGCGGACATCCTCATGTTCAATGCCCTGCGCGTGCCGGTCGGGCGTGACCAGATCCAGCACGTGGAGATGGCCCGCGACATCGGTCAGCGCTTCAATCACCTGTTCGGCAACGGGCGCGACTATTTCGCCCTGCCCGAGGCGGTCATCGAGGAAAGCGTCTCCACCTTGCCCGGTCTCGATGGCCGCAAGATGTCGAAGAGCTACGACAACACCATCCCGCTGTTCGGCAGCGCCAAGCAGCTCAAGGACGCCATCGCCCGGATCGTCACCGACTCGCGCCTGCCCGGCGAGCCCAAGGATCCTGACAGCGCCCATCTCTTCGCCCTCTACCAGGCCTTCGCTACCCCCGAGCAGAGCGCGGCCTTCCGCGCGGCCCTGCAGGATGGCCTGGCCTGGGGCGAAGCCAAGGGTCAGCTGTTCGAGGTACTGGATGCCGAGCTGGGCGAAGCCCGCGAGCGCTATGCGGCGCTGATCGCCCGTCCCGACGATCTGGAAGACATCCTGCTGGCCGGCGCCGCCAAGGCCCGCCGCGATGCCACGCCCTTCCTCGGCGAACTGCGCGAAGCCGTGGGCCTGCGCTCGCTCAAGACCCAGGTCGCTGCCGGCAGCACCAAGAAGAAGGCCAGCAAGACCGCTCGCTTCGTCAGCTTCCGTGAAGGCGATAGCTTCCGGTTCCGCCTGCTCGACGCCGACGGCACTGAACTGGCGCTGTCGATCCCCTTCGCCGAAGCCAAGACCGCCGGCATCACCAGCAAGCAGCTGGTCGCGACGCCGGCCAGTGTCGTGGCAGGCGAGGGCAACGGCTTCCAGCTGCTGCTGGACGATCAGGTGATGGCTGAGGGCGTCGCCAGCGATTCCCCCGCCGCGCGCGATGCCCTGATCGAGCGCACTAGGGCCGCGCTCGCACAACTGGCCGAGTCCTAAAGGGCACCCGTGGTCCCCGGCGTTGTCAACGCCAGGGACCGCCATTACAGTGACCACCCTTTTTTCCCACCCGACCAGAAGCCGCCATGACCCCCCTCGAGCGTTACCAGGCCGACCTCAAGCGCCCGGAGTTTTTCTACGATGCTGCCCAGGAAGAGGCCGTCCGCCATCTGCAGCGCCTCTATGACGAATTGCTCGTCGAGCCCGCGTCCAAGGGTGGCCTGTTCGGCAAGCTGCTCGGGCGCAAGACGGTCACGCCGGTCAAGGGGCTGTATTTCTGGGGTGGGGTAGGGCGTGGCAAGACCTACCTGGTCGATACCTTCTATGACGCCCTGCCGTTCAAGCAGAAGATGCGCACCCACTTCCACCGCTTCATGAAGCGCGTGCATGAAGAGCTGCGCACCCTCAAGGGCGAGAAGAATCCCCTGACCATCATCGCCCGGCGCTTCGCCGACGAGGCGCGGGTGATCTGCTTCGACGAATTCTTCGTTTCCGACATCACCGACGCCATGATCCTGGCGACCCTGCTCGAAGAGCTGTTCAAGAACGGCGTAAGTCTGGTCGCCACCTCGAACATCGTACCCGACGGCCTCTACAAGGACGGCCTGCAGCGCGCGCGCTTCCTGCCGGCCATCGCGCTGCTCAAGGAGCATACCGAGATCGTCAACGTCGACAGCGGCGTGGACTATCGCCTGCGCGCCCTGGAGCAGGCCCAGCTGTTTCACTATCCGCTGAGCGAAGCCGTCGAGGCGGCGATGGCCAAGAGCTTCCGTTCGCTCACCGTCGAGTGCAACGACCTCTGCGAAGACGTGCCGCTGATGATCGAGAATCGCGAGATCCGCGCCCGCCGCACCTGTGAAGATGTCGCCTGGTTCGATTTCCGCGCCCTTTGCGACGGTCCGCGCAGCCAGAACGACTACATCGAGCTGGGCAAGAT
Organism: Pseudomonas sp. SORGH_AS_0199; assembly: GCF_031453735.1. Lineage (NCBI taxonomy): Bacteria > Pseudomonadati > Pseudomonadota > Gammaproteobacteria > Pseudomonadales > Pseudomonadaceae > Pseudomonas > Pseudomonas sp. SORGH_AS_0199. The sequence continues at coordinate 4,191,682 of NZ_JAVJAE010000001.1, read as the reverse complement.
CTTCCAGACGGTACTGGTCAGCAATGTCGAGCAGATGGATGCGCTCAAGGACGACATGGCACGACGCTTCATCAACCTGGTCGATGAATTCTACGATCGCCAGGTCAAGCTGATCCTGTCCGCCGAGGTCGAGCTCAAGGACCTCTATTCCGGTGGCCGCCTGGAGTTCGAATTCCAGCGCACCCTCAGTCGCCTGCTGGAAATGCAGTCCCACGAATACCTGGCGCGTCCGCACAAGCCGTGAACCCTGCCTGGGTTGAGGGATCAACCCCTTGACCCAGGTTTTCGGGAGGTACGCGTGAATTCCGATCCCTTCGCCGATTGGGATGGCTCGCCCACTCAGGCGCGCATCCTGCAAAGGCAACTCGCCAGGCAGGTCCTGCTGCACGACGACTTCGGCTCGCCGCGGCGTTACGCCGGTGTCGATGTAGGTTTCGAAGAGGGCGGCGAGATCACCCGTGCGGTGGCCGTCCTGCTCGATGCCGAGACTCTCCAGCCACTGGCCCATGCCGTCGCGCGCATCCCCACGGTGATGCCCTATGTCCCGGGACTGCTGTCCTTTCGGGAACTCCCTGCACTGCTCCAGGCGCTGGCGGAATTGCCGGAGACTCCCGATCTGGTGTTCTGCGATGGCCACGGCATCGCCCATCCTCGCCGGCTGGGCATCGCCGCTCATCTGGGTGTGGTCACCGGTCTGCCGACGATCGGTGTGGCCAAGAAAATCCTTACCGGCCACCACGGCGAACTCGCCGAGACACGCGGCAGCCAGGTCGACTTGCTGGATCGCGAGGGTGGGGTGATAGGTACGGTGCTGCGCAGCAAGGATCGGGTCAGGCCGCTGGTCGTGTCGCCCGGGCACCGGGTCGGTCTGGCCACTGCACCCGCGCTGGTCATGGCCTGCGTAAGGCGTCACCGCCTGCCGGAACCTACGCGACTGGCAGACCACCTGGCCTCACGCCGTCAGGGTTCGGCGGCTACCCAGGCGCTATTTTCCTTCTGATTCTCTGCTTGCTTTTTTACCCTGAGCGGGTATCATGCCGCAGCTTTCTTGGCGGGGGATGCCTAAGCCTGCCGAGATCGCCGTAGCGGACGCCGACCCGAGCCCCCGAAGAGCGTCTGTTTCCGGCTGCCCCCGACTTGTCTGGGGTTGCACTGTTGTGTAGAATTTGCCGTCTTTTTACCAGGGCGGCCTCTGAGGCCATAGAGAATGAAAACTTTCACCGCAAAACCGGAAACCGTTAAGCGCGACTGGTACGTCGTCGACGCTGCTGGCCAGACTCTGGGTCGTCTGGCTACTGAAATTGCCACTCGCCTGCGTGGCAAGCACAAGCCCGAATACACCCCTCACGTTGACACCGGCGACTACATCGTCGTCATCAACGCCGAGCAGGTTCGTGTGACCGGTGCCAAGACTACCGACAAGATGTACTACCATCACTCCGGTTTCCCGGGTGGCATCAAGTCGATCAACTTCGAAAAGCTGATCGCCCGTGCTCCCGAGCGCGTCATCGAGACCGCCGTCAAGGGTATGCTGCCGAAGAACCCGCTGGGCCGCGACATGTATCGCAAGCTCAAGGTGTACAAGGGTGCGAACCATCCGCACACCGCTCAGCAGCCCCAAGAACTCAAGTTTTAATCGGGATAGTACAACATGTCGGCAACTCAAAATTACGGTACCGGCCGTCGTAAGACTGCCACCGCTCGTGTCTTCCTCCGTCCGGGCACTGGCAAGATCTCCATCAACGATCGCGCTCTGGACACCTTCTTCGGCCGCGAAACCGCGCGCATGGTCGTGCGTCAGCCCCTAGAGCTGACCGAGACCCTGGAGAAGTTCGACATCTACGTTACCGTCGCTGGCGGTGGTGTGAGCGGTCAGGCCGGTGCTATCCGTCACGGCATTACCCGCGCTCTGATCGAGTACGACGAAGGCTACCGCAGCTCCCTGCGCAAAGCCGGTTACGTCACTCGTGACGCCCGTGAAGTCGAGCGTAAGAAAGTCGGTCTGCGCAAAGCGCGTAAGCGTCCGCAATACTCCAAGCGTTAATCCTTCGGGATACGCTCGAAAAACCCAGCCAATGGCTGGGTTTTTTTATGCCCAGGATTTTTCCCGCATGGGCGCTGGAGCCTCCGGCAGACAGGCTATTTCGCCCGGCGTTGGGCTTCGCTGCGCTCAATGCCAGCCTACCCGGTATGCTGAGGCATGGTAGGTTGGGCTGAGTCGGCTCCACCGCCGAAGCCCAGCAGTCCGGCCATTCCTCCCAGCGATGGGCTTCGCCGCACTCAGCGCCAACCTGCCGGCTATGCCGGGGCACCGTAGGTTGGGTTGAGGCGGCTCCATCGCCGAAGCCCAACAGTCCTGCTATCGCGCCAGCGTTGGGCTTCGCCGCGCTCAGTGCCAACTTACACAGTATGCAGGGCACCGTAGGCGGGTTGAGGCAGCCCCACCGTGGGGTTTGGCACGAAGGTCATCTTCCCCTGCTGCTGGCTCAGTGCTCGCCTTCGCGAGGCTGCTATGGCATGTCCAGGGTGGCGTCGAGCGCGTACCAGCGCCTGTACGGATTCCAGGCATAAAAAAAGAGGCGCCTAGGCGCCCCTTTTCATGGGTGGCTGAGATCAGCCGGGATGATTTTCCCGGGAGTCCTTGAGCTTGCGATCGAGTTCGGCCTGAGTGGCCTCGTCCTCTTTCACGGCATCGGCCTTGGGCGCTTCGTCAGTGACACTGTCCTGACCGGTCAGGGCGACACTGGCCGCTTCTTCCTGGGCAGGGCTGGGTACGACCTCGACGGGCTCTTCCATCACGATCGGTGCCGACTCGGCCTCGGCTGCGGGCAGCTCCTCGGTCGCCTGGGCGGGCTGGACCTCGGGCGCCTGCTGCGGCTCCACGGTGCCTACCGCTGCGGTAGCGAAGGTTTCCTCGGTTTCGGCTATGGCGCCCAGCGCGGGTGCCTCGGCCTGCTGCTCGGGCTGGCTGGCGCGAGCGGCTTCAGCTTCACGAGCCATGCGCTCACGGCGACGACGCTCGCGCGGGTCGTTGGAGGCGCGGCCTGCGGCCGACTCTGCGGTTTCAGCTTCGACCGGTGCGGTAGGAATGGTGGCAGGGGTCGCGACCGGGGCGATCTGCTCGGCGGCAGGTGCGGCAATTTCCACTTCCTGGTGCGGCGCACGCTCGTCCTGCAGCTGGCTCACGTCGGGCGTGAGGATCTCCGGCTGGGCCGGCGCTTCGGCGGCAGGCTGCTCCACCGCGGTTTCCCGGGTGACTTCAGCGACAGGGGTGTCGGCAGCAGCCACTGGCTCCTGCTGATGAGCCTCACGAGCCGCTTCCTGGGTGGCGACGGCAGTCACGCTCTCGCTCACCACGACAGCGGTGCCCAGAGCTATGGCGGCGGGCGCTACAGGGGCATCGGTACCCGGCTCTTCGTCTTCGATGAAGTTGCCATTGGCATCGCGCTGACGCTCACGACGGTTGCTGCGGCGACGCTGACCGCGGGAACGGCGACGCGGACGCTCTTCGCCTTCTTCCAGCTCGTCATTGCCTTCCAGGACTTCTTCTTCGTTCAGCTCTTCGGCACTGGCCGCTTCCTGACGCTCTTCGCGAGCCTTGCGCTCCTCGCGGGGCTGACGCTCTTCACGTGGCTTGCGTTCCTCGCGAGGCTGACGCTCCTCACGCGGCTGGCGCTCTTCGCGAGCCGGACGCTCTTCGGCACTCACGCGCTCTTCGCGCGGCTGGCGCTCTTCACGGGGTTGACGCTCTTCACGCGGCTGACGCTCTTCGCGAGAGGCGCGCTCCTCACGGGGCTGACGCTCTTCGCGAGCCGGGCGGTCTTCGCGCGGCTGGCGTTCTTCACGCGGTTGACGCTCTTCGCGAGTGGCGCGCTCTTCGCGGGGCTGACGCTCTTCGCGAGCCGGGCGGTCTTCACGGGCCTGACGCTCCTCGCGGGGCTGACGCTCTTCCCGCGGCTTGCGCTCTTCACGGGCCGGGCGCTCGCTGCGCTCGCCACGATCGGCGCGGGGCTGACGCTCTTCGCGCGGCTTGCGCTCGTCGTCACGACGACCTTCGCGGCGGCGATTCTGCTGACGGCCGTTGCGGCGCTCATCCTGGCTGCGCTGCTCGTCGCTGCTCTTGGCGGCGACCGGCGCGGCAACGGCCTTGTCGGCCATGGGCTGCTCTTCGGTCTTGCCGGCGAACAGGCTGACCAGGGACTTGACCAGGCCCTTGAACAGATTGGGCTCGGCGGTGGCCTTGGCTGCAGGGGCGACGGACGCCACGACTTCGGCCGTGACCGGGGTGGGGGCCGGTGCGCGCTCGGGCGCAACCTTCACCGCCGCTTCCTGGCGCACCAGGGTGCGGGTGGAGCTGACCGGCTGCACCTCTTCGGCTTCGGTGTTGGCCATCTCGTAGCTGGACTGGCTGTTCAGCAGCTCGGGATTGTCGTCACGCAGACGCTGCACTTCGAAGTGCGGGGTCTCGATGTGATCGTCCGGCAGGATGATGATGCGCACGCGGGTGCGCAGCTCGATCTTGGTGATGCTGTTGCGCTTCTCGTTGAGCAGGAAGGACGCGACCTGGATGGGTACGTGGGCACGAACCTCGGCGGTGCGATCCTTGAGGGCTTCTTCCTCGATCAGGCGCAGGATGGCCAGCGACAGGGATTCCACGTCGCGGATGATGCCCTGGCCGTTGCAGCGGGGGCAGACGATGCCGCTGGTTTCGCGCAGGGAAGGGCGCAGGCGCTGGCGGGACATTTCCAGTAGGCCGAAGCGGGAGATGCGACCGATCTGCACGCGGGCGCGGTCGGCTTCCAGGGCTTCGCGGACACGATCTTCCACGGCGCGCTGGTTCTTGACCGGGGTCATGTCGATGAAGTCGATGACGATCAGGCCGCCGATGTCGCGCAGGCGCAGCTGGCGGGCGATTTCCTCAGCCGCTTCCAGGTTGGTCTGCAGGGCGGTTTCTTCGATGTCGCCGCCCTTGGTGGCGCGCGCCGAGTTGATGTCGATGGACACCAGGGCTTCGGTGGGGTCGATGACGATGGAGCCGCCCGAGGGCAGCTTCACTTCACGCTGGAAGGCGGTCTCGATCTGGCTTTCGATCTGGAAGCGATTGAACAGCGGGACGCTGTCCTGGTACAGCTTGATCTTGCTGGCGTACTGCGGCATCACCTGGCGGATGAAGCTCAGGGCTTCTTCCTGGGCTTCGACGCTGTCGACCAGCACCTCGCCGATGTCCTGGCGCAGGTAGTCGCGGATGGCGCGAATGATGACGTTGCTTTCCTGATAGATCAGGAAGGGACCCTTGCGCTCGCCCGAGGCTTCGTTGATGGCGGACCAGAGTTGCAGCAGGTAGTCGAGGTCCCACTGCAGTTCTTCGGTGCTGCGACCGAGACCGGCGGTGCGCACGATCAGACCCATGTCGCCCGGGGCGTTCAGGCCGTTCAGGGCTTCGCGCAGTTCGTTGCGCTCTTCACCCTCGATGCGACGGGAGATGCCGCCCGCGCGGGGATTGTTGGGCATCAGCACCAGGTAGCGACCGGCGAGGCTGATGAAGGTGGTCAGGGCGGCGCCCTTGTTGCCGCGCTCTTCCTTTTCGACCTGGACGACTACTTCCTGGCCTTCGGAGAGCACTTCCTTGATGTTGACGCGGCCTTCCGGGTTCTTCTTGAAGTATTCCCGGGAGATTTCCTTCAGCGGGAGGAAGCCGTGGCGGTCGGCGCCGAAGTCGACGAAGGCGGCTTCCAGGCTGGGCTCGATGCGGGTGATGCGGCCTTTGTAGATGTTGGCCTTTTTCTGTTCGCGGGCTCCGGACTCGATGTCCAGATCGAACAGACGTTGACCGTCGACCAGGGCAACCCGCAATTCCTCGGGCTGGGTCGCGTTGATGAGCATTCTTTTCATGTAATACCACTACGTTCCAGGCTCTCGGCCCACGTGGTGGCAACAGGATTCAGGAGAAGGGTGCACGGGGTCGTATCGAAGCCGGTCCAAGCCGGCCTTCGTGTCCAGCAGCAGGCCCGGGGGCGTGCCGCGACTACGTCTCCTGCAGGCGCTTGAGCGACTGCCGTTGCAGCTCCACAAGAGGAGGAATCAACCAGGCATGGTGCGGGCGTGACAGCCGAAAGGCTCGGGCAGCCGGGTCGTCGCGGGATTCGTGTCAGGTGTCGCGGTTGGAGCATCGGCCGTTGGCCTTGAGGCTTCCACCTGCGATCGTCACCTTGGCCGAAGCTGGGCGCGAAGCGGGCTGCAGGCGTACTGTCAGGCTACGCGATACGCTGGTTGTGCATCTCCATCCTGCACACAATCTTCAGGAATCTGGTGCCGCCCGCAAGGTCCGGAGCGGTTGTCGTTTTACAGCTGACACCCTGGGTGCCGCTGCCTTGGTTACCAGGCGGATCGCAGCTCGCCACTCACCCCCTTGGGCAGAGTCGGCGGTCTGCTGGACGGCCAGACGTCCAGTGACTATTGCATTTGCAGCCTATTATTCGCGGGCGGAATCTACGGCCTCGCGAGCGGTGCCATCCAGACAGGACTGATAACCGCCTCCGGACTATAGCAGCAAGCTTTAAGTGCTTCAAATAAGGGAAAATTGCTATCATCTGCCGATGACTAAGCCTCCTTCTCCCAGCACCGGCGTTCAACTGCTCGATGTGCCCGCCGACTATGCCGGCCAGCGTATCGACAACTTCCTGCGTACCCAGCTCAAGGGCGCGCCCAAGACCCTCATCTATCGCATCCTGCGCAAGGGCGAAGTACGGGTGAACAAGGGGCGCATCAAGCCCGACTACCGACTGCAGGCCGGCGACCAGATCCGCGTACCGCCACTGCGCCTGTCCGAACCCGACGAGCCAGCGCCCCTGGCCAAGGGACTGCTTGAGCGCCTGGAAGACTCCATCGTCCACGAGGACAAGACCCTCATCGTCATCAACAAGCCGGCCGGCATCGCCGTGCACGGCGGCAGTGGCCTGTCCGGCGGGGTCATCGAGGTCTTTCGCCAGCTGCGTCCCGACGCCCGCGACATCGAGCTGGTCCATCGTCTCGATCGGGATACCTCGGGCCTGCTGATGATCGCCAAGAAGCGCAGCATGCTGCGCTTCCTGCACGAAGCCTTGCGCGGCGACGGTATGGACAAGCGCTATCACGCCCTGGTGCGCGGCCATTGGCCGGCGGCCAAGAAGAAGATCAGCGCGCCGCTGCTGAAGAACACCCTCAGGTCCGGCGAGCGCATGGTCGAGGTCAACGACGAGGGCAAGGAGGCGCTCACCGAATTCCGGGTGCTGCGGCGCTATGGCGAATTCGCCACCCTGGTCGAGGCGCGGCCGGTGACCGGGCGGACCCATCAGATCCGAGTCCATGCGCGCCATGCGGGGCACGCCATCGCCGGCGATCCCAAGTACGGCGACGAAGCCTTTTCCCAGGAGATCCGCGAACTCGGCGGCAAGCGACTGTTCCTGCACTCGGCGAGTCTGGTGATCCCCTTGCCCGAAGGCGGTGAGCTGCGCCTGGAAGCGCCGGTCGACAGCACCTGGAGTCAGACGCTGGAGCGTCTGGATGCCTGACTACCAGCTGCTGATCTTCGACTGGGACGGCACCCTGGCGGATTCCATCGGCCGGATCGTCGAGGTCATGCACGTGGCGGCCGAGCAGTTGGGGTTGCCGCCGCGCAGCGACGTGGCCATCAAGGGCATCATCGGCCTGGAGCTGGTCGCGGCGATCCAGACCCTCTATCCGCAGCTGGTGACCCCGGCGCAGATCGAGGGCTTTCGCGATGCCTACAGCGCCGAATTCGTCCGTCGCGAGCAGGCGGCCTCGCCGCTGTTTCCCGATGTGCTGAGCGGGCTGCAGCGCTTTCGCGCCCAGGGTTATCAGCTGGCCGTAGCGACGGGCAAGAGCCGGCGCGGGCTGGCGCGTTCGCTGCAGCAGCATGGCCTGAGCGATTTCTTCGACATCACCCGCTGCGCCGACGAGGCCGCCGGCAAGCCCGATCCGCAGATGGTGCAGGAGATTCTTGCCCACTGTGGCGTGGCGCCGGAGCGGGCCCTCCTGGTAGGAGATGCGGTCTTCGACCTGGAAATGGCACGGCGCGCCGGGGTCGCGGCGGTCGGGGTCGCCTATGGTGCCCAGCCGGCCGAGGTCCTCAGGGATTTCGGACCGCGCCTGGTGATCGAAGCTTTCGCGGACCTGGCGCTATGGCTGGGTGACAATGTGGTGTGCAGGAGTGATAGCGGGCATGGCTGACGAGTGGAAGGAAGACAGCGGACGTACGCGTCCGGCGGACGACAAGACCTGGGCCCTGATCGAGAAGACCATGCTCGCCAGCGTGCGCGAGCAACGGCGAGCGCGGCGCTGGGGCATCTTTTTCAAGTTGCTGACCTTCGCCTATCTGATTGTCATGCTGGTGCTGTTCACGCCCCTGCTGTCCCTGGGCAAGAAGGGCGGGGTGACCGAGTCCGGCGCCCATACCGCGCTCATCGAACTCAAGGGCGTGATCGCCGACGACGAGAAGGCCAGTGCCGACAATGTCGTGACGGCGCTGCGCAAGGCCTTTGACGACAGCAACACCCGCGGTGTGGTGCTGCGTATAAACAGCCCAGGCGGCAGTCCGGTGCAATCCGGCTACATCTATGACGAGATCAAGCGTCTGCGCGGTCTGCACCCGGACATCAAGCTGTACGCGGTGATCACCGACCTGGGTGCCTCGGGCGCCTACTATGTGGCCAGTGCGGCCGATGCCATCTATGCCGACAAGGCCAGCCTGGTCGGCTCCATCGGCGTCACCGCGGCTTCCTTCGGTTTCGTCGGCACCATGGAAAAGCTGGGCGTGGAGCGGCGGGTCTATACCTCCGGCGAACACAAGGCCTTCCTGGATCCCTTCCAGCCGCAGAAGCCCGAAGAGACCCGCTTCTGGCAGCAGGTGCTGGATACCACCCATCAGCAGTTCATCGACAGCGTCAAGAAAGGCCGCGGCGATCGACTCAAGGTCGAGGGTCATCCCGAGTTGTTCTCCGGACTGGTGTGGTCCGGCGAGCAGGCGCTTTCCCTGGGGTTGATCGATGGCCTCGGCAGTGCCAGCTACGTGGCACGGGATGTGGTCAAGGAGGAGCGCCTGGTGGACTTTACCCAGGAGGACTCGCCCTTTGATCGCTTCGCCAAGCGCCTGGGTGCCAGCGTTGCCGAGCGTCTGGCGCTCTATATGGGCTGGCAGGGTCCGGCGCTGCGTTAATTGGTGCCAGCTGCAGGTGGCCTAGGGCACCTGCACTCCTGCCTGGCGCAGCAATGCGGCCAGGCGGATCAGCGGGAGGCCGATCAGACTGGTCGGATCCTCTCCCTGCATGGCTTCGAACAGGGCGATGCCGAGGCCTTCGGCCTTGAAGCTGCCGGCGCAATCATAGGGTTGCTCCGCCCGCAGATAGCGATCGATCGTCGCAGCATCCAGCGGGCGAAAGCGCACCTGGAAATCCACCACCTCGCTGCTGCACTCGCCGGTTCGACTGTCCAGTACGGCCAGGCCGGTATGGAACACCAGGGCGCGACCGCTGGCCCGGGCCAGTTGCTGATGAGCCCGTTCATGAGTCAGGGGCTTGCCAAGAATCTCGCCGTCGATGGCGGTCGCCTGATCCGAGCCGATGATAAGTGTCGGCTCCCGCTGATCGGCCAGGGCGGCGGCCTTGGCGCGGGCCAGGCGTTCTACCAGCGCCCGCGGGCTCTCGCCGGGTAGCGGCGTCTCGTCGATGTCCGGCGACTGGTGGGCGAAGGGCAGCTGCAGCCTTTCCAGCAATTGGCGGCGGTAAGGCGAGCTGGAAGCGAGTAGAATGAGAGGCATCAGTTTGTTCTCGGGCGAGATCGACCAAAGGTCGGTCGGAGTCGCTTCGGGGTTAATTTCCTTTGACAGCCGTAAGGCCGTCCCTATAATGGCGCGCTTATGTTGAATGGGCCAATTCCACCTCAGGTCGATCCTCGCAAATTGGCGGATCGCGGCGTAACCCTCAAGGGTGAGCTGCCTCTCGCGAACATGCGGCGTGTCGGCGAGCAGCTCGTGAAGTCCGAAGGCGCGGTTGCCGTCGTCCTCGACTTCGGGCGTGATCAACAAAAGCAATTCGTCATCCATGGTGTCCTGGATACCAAGGTCGAGATGATTTGCCAGCGTTGTCTGGAGCCGGCAGTGCTTCCCATTAGCAGCGAATTCGATTTCGCCGTGCTCTGGGAAGGGAAGTCGGCCGATGCCTTGCCACAGGGTTACGATGCCCTGGAGGTTGGTGAAGAGCCCCTGGATCTGCATAGTCTGATCGAAGAAGAGCTGCTGCTCGCGCTGCCGATCATTCCCGTGCATCCAGAAGGTGCTTGCCAGCATCCGGAAGGTTTCGAGGCGCCCGAAGAGCCGGCGGACGAGGAAAAGCGACCCAACCCGTTCAGTGTACTTGCGCAGTTGAAGCGTGACCCAAACGTTTAGGAGTTAAATCATGGCTGTTCAGCAGAACAAAAAATCCCGTTCCGCTCGCGACATGCGTCGTTCGCACGACGCCCTCGAAGCGAACGCTCTATCCGTGGAAAAGAGCACCGGTGAAGTTCACCTGCGCCACCACGTGTCGCCCGACGGTTTCTACCGCGGTCGCAAAGTGATCGACAAAGGTTCCGACGAGTAATCCTCGATCGAAATCGTCATCGCGATCGATGCAATGGGCGGGGACTTCGGTCCCCGCTGCATTGTTCCTGCTTCATTCGACGCTCTCGAGCGTTTCCCCGCCTTACACCTCCTTCTCTGTGGTCAGCGCGACGCCCTGTCGGCCTGGTCACCGCCTGCCTCTCTTGCCGCTCGCCTGCAGTTCGAATACGTCGATGGCCTCGTCGGGCCCGATGAGCGACCCGCCAGTGTGGTGCGCAGTCGCACCCGTACGTCCATGCACGCTGCGCTCGAAGCGGTGCAGCAAGGCCGCGCCCAGGGCTGCCTGAGCGCCGGCAATACCGGGGCCTGGATGGCGCTTGCGCGCCTGCTGCTCGGGACGCTGCCGGGCATCGATCGCCCGGCCATGATGTCGGCACTGCCCGGGCAGGGCGGGCATCAGACGCTGCTGCTGGATCTTGGCGCCAATCTCGACACCACCGCCGAACAGCTGGTGCAATTCGCCTATCTGGGGGCAGGTGCGGCCCAGGCCCGGGGCCTGGCGCGGCCAAGGGTCGCGCTGCTGAATGTCGGTCGCGAACCGGGCAAGGGCACGCCGGTGATCCAGGACGCCGCACGGCGCCTCGCCGAGAGTCAGGCCTTCGACTTCATCGGCTTCGTCGAGGGCAGCGATCTCTATGCGGCGGTGGCGGATGTGGTGGTCTGCGATGGCTTCACCGGCAATGCCGTGCTCAAGTCCGGAGAGGCGCTGCTGCGCCTGCTGGTCGAGCGCAGCGGCACGGCTTCCTGGCTCGAGCGTCAGTTGCTGCAGCCCTGGCTGGCCCGGCGTTTCCGCCACTGGGATCCGGAGTTGCGCAATGGCGCGAGCTTTCTCGGCCTGAATGCGGTGGTGGTGAAAAGCCATGGCGCGGCAGGCGAAGTTGGTCTCGTTCAGGCCATCGAGCGTGCCCTGCGCGATGTGGAGACTGATCTCCCCGGGCGGATCCGGTTAAACTTGGCGGTTCTGAAAGCGGTGTGACCGACCGGTCGACACCGACATCTCAGTCTGTCAGTGGCGGAACCGCGGTTTCGCCGGCAATGGACCTACAAGAGACCTGCCTATGTCCGCCTCTCTCGCTTTCGTCTTTCCCGGTCAGGGTTCCCAGGCCCTGGGCATGCTGGGTGAGCTGGCCACGCACCACGCGCTGATCGGCGAAACCTTCGCCGAAGCGTCCGCTGTCCTCGGCTATGACCTCTGGGCGCTGACCCAGCAGGGCCCGCAGGAGTCGCTCAACCAGACCGACCGCACCCAGCCCGCCATCCTGGCCGCCTCCATCGCATTGTGGCGTCTGTGGCTGGCCGAAGGCGGCGCCAAGCCGGCCTATGTCGCCGGTCACAGCCTGGGCGAATATTCGGCGCTGGTCGCCGCGGGCAGCCTGCCGTTCGCCGAGGCGGTACGCCTGGTGGCGCGCCGCGGTGAGCTGATGCAGGAAGCCGTCCCCGCCGGGCAGGGCGGTATGGCCGCCATCCTGGGTCTGGAAGATGCCCAGGTGCTGGCCGCCTGTGCCGAAGCCGCCCAGGGTGAAGTGGTGAGCGCGGTCAACTTCAACGCTCCGGGCCAGGTGGTGATCGCCGGTGCCGCCGCTGCGGTGGAGCGCGCCATCGAGGCCTGCAAGGCCCTGGGTGCCAAGCGCGCCGTGGCGCTGCCGGTCAGCGTGCCCTCTCACTGCGACCTGATGCGTCCGGCGGCCGAGCGCTTCGCCGAGGACGTGCGTGGCTGCACCTGGAGCCAGCCGGAAATTCCGGTGGTGCAGAACGTCAATGCCGGCGTCAACACCGATCTGGCCAGCCTCCAGCAGGATCTGCTGGCCCAGCTGTACAGTCCGGTGCGCTGGGTCGAGTCCGTGCAGTACCTGGCTGCCCAGGGCGTCACCCACCTAATGGAGTGCGGCCCCGGCAAGGTACTGGCCGGTCTGAACAAGAGATGCGTCAAGGGCGTGGAAACACTGGCCCTGGACACCCCCGACGCCTTCGCCGCCGCGCGCGCGGCTTTTTGAATCGAGGAAAACGAGATGAGTCTGCAAGGTAAGGTCGCCCTGGTCACGGGCGCCACGCGTGGTATCGGTCAAGCCATCGCCCTGGAACTGGGTCGGCTCGGCGCCACCGTGATCGGCACCGCGACCAGCGAGGCGGGTGCCCAGCGCATCGCCGAGTCGCTCAAGGCCAATGGCATCGAAGGTACCGGTCTGGTGCTCAACGTGTCCGACAACGCCTCCGTCGCGGCTGCCCTCGAGCAGGTCCAGACGCAATTCGGCGCGCCGTCGATCCTGGTCAACAACGCCGGTATCACCCGCGACAACCTGATGCTGCGGATGAAGGACGATGAGTGGTTCGACGTGATCGATACCAACCTCAACAGCCTGTTCCGTCTCTCCAAGGCCGTGCTCAAGGGCATGACCAAGGGTCGCTGGGGTCGTATCATCAGCATCGGCTCGGTGGTCGGCGCCATGGGCAACGCCGGTCAGGCTAACTATGCCGCCGCCAAGGCCGGCCTCGAGGGCTTTACCCGGGCGCTGGCCCGCGAGGTGGGTTCGCGCAACATCACCGTCAATGCCGTGGCCCCGGGGTTCATCGATACCGACATGACCCGTGAGCTGCCCGAAGCCCAGCGCACCGCGCTGCTGACCCAGATCCCGGCCGGCCGCCTCGGTCAGGCCGACGAGATCGCCAAGGTGGTCGGCTTCCTGGCGGGCGAGGGCGCGGCCTATGTGACCGGCGCCACGATCCCCGTGAATGGCGGAATGTACATGAGCTGACCGACGTTACCCCCCGCGCGGCTATTGCGCTAAGCTGGTAAACTGTCGGACCAGCAATGGCCGCGCATACGTCTTGATGTCGCGTCAGCTTGAAATACGGAAATCCCTTTCTATACACTTACGCGCAATCCGTTGTGCGGATTTTTCCTTTAGGAGTGAGAACACGGTATGAGCACCATCGAAGAACGCGTTAAGAAGATCGTCGCTGAGCAGCTCGGCGTGAAGGAAGAGGAAGTTACCAACAGCGCTTCCTTCGTCGAGGATCTGGGCGCCGACTCCCTTGACACCGTCGAACTGGTGATGGCTCTGGAAGAGGAATTCGAGACCGAAATCCCGGACGAGCAGGCTGAGAAGATCACCACCGTCCAGGAAGCTATCGACTACATCGTTGCTCACCAGCAATAAGTAGTCGCCAGTTTCGGACAAAAGAAGCCGCACGTCCTGTAGGGCGTGCGGCTTTTCTTTAGGTCCAGGGTCAAGATCGATGCAATCGGCTGTTTTTAAGAGGGGTGGCCGCCCCGGAAGGACAAGAGGAGTTGGGTGTGTCGCGTAGACGTGTCGTGATCACGGGTATGGGCATGGTATCGCCGCTTGGCGCCGATGTGGCGAGCAGCTGGGAAGGCATCCTGGCCGGTCGCAGCGGTATCGCGCCGATCGAGCATATGGACGTCTCTGCCTTCAGCACGCGGATCGGCGGATCGGTCAAGGGATTCGACGTGGAGCAGTACCTGTCCGCGAAGGAAGCCCGCAAGCTGGATCTGTTCATCCAATACGGTCTCGCCGCCAGCTTCCAGGCCATGCGTGACAGCGGTCTCGAGGTCAACGATGGCAATCGCGAGCGCATGGGTGTCGCCATGGGTTCCGGCATCGGTGGACTGACCAATATCGAGGCGAATTGCCAGTCGCTGCTCGCCCAGGGTCCCCGCCGTATTTCCCCCTTTTTCGTACCGGGCTCCATCATCAACATGGTGTCCGGCTTCCTGTCGATCCACTTGGGTCTGCAGGGCCCCAATTACGCCATCGCCACTGCCTGTACCACGGCAACGCACTGCATCGGCATGGCGGCGCGCAACATCGCCTATGGCGAAGCCGACGTCATGGTCGCCGGCGGTTCGGAGATGGCGACCTCGGGTCTGGGTCTGGGTGGCTTCGGCGCGGCGCGTGCCCTGTCGACCCGCAATGACGATCCGACCCGCGCCAGCCGTCCCTGGGATCGCGATCGCGATGGCTTCGTGCTGTCCGACGGTGCCGGCGCCCTGGTGCTGGAAGACTACGAGCACGCCAAGGCGCGGGGCGCCCGCATCTATGCCGAGCTGATCGGCTTCGGCATGAGCGCGGACGCCTTCCACATGACCGCCCCGCCGGAAGATGGCGCGGGTGCTGCTCGCTGCATGAGAGCGACGCTCAAGGATGCCGGTATCGCGCCGGAAGCGGTCGACTACGTCAACGCCCATGGCACCTCCACGCCAGCCGGCGACCTGGCCGAAGTGGCGGCCTTGAAGCAGGTGTTCGGCGAGCAGGCCAAGCGTCTGAGTGTGAGCTCCACCAAGTCCATGACCGGTCACCTGCTGGGCGCCGCAGGCGCGGTGGAAGCCATCTTCACGGTGCTCGCCCTGCGCGACCAGGTGGCGCCGCCCACCATCAATCTGGACAATCCCAGCGACGGCTGCGATCTGGACTTCGTGCCCCACGAGGCACGGCAGCGGCCCATCGAAGTGGCCCTGTCCAATTCGTTCGGCTTCGGTGGCACCAACGGCAGTCTGGTGTTCCGGCGCTTCGACGCTTGATCCAGGACTGGCTCAACGGCCAACCGCTGGACCCCGGTCTGCAACGCGATCGGGGTCTGGCCTATGGCGATGGGCTGTTCGAGACCATCGCCGTACGCCGGGGCCAGCCGCGTCTGCTCGACCGTCATCTGCAGCGGCTGGCCACCGGTTGCCAGCGGCTGCGTATTCCCTGCGACATCGCCCAGCTGGACGCCGAGATTCGCGCCTATGCGGCGCTGCTGGGGGAGGGCGTGGCCAAGCTGCTGCTCACCCGCGGCGATGGCCTGCGCGGTTACGCCCCGCCGGCCGAACCCGAGGTGCGGCGCCTGCTGCTGGGATCGCCCACGCCGGCCTATCCACCGGCTCACGCGACCGAGGGTATCGCCCTCTATCCCTGCACGACGCGTCTGGCTACCCAGCCGTTGCTGGCCGGGCTCAAGCACCTGAATCGACTTGAGCAGGTCCTGGCGCGCGGGGAATGGACCAGCACCGACTATGCCGAAGGCCTGATGCTGGATCAGGACGGCCGGCCGATCGAAGGGGTGTTCAGCAACCTGTTCCTGGTCTGCGCGGGGCGGCTGCAGACCCCCGCGCTCGATCGCTGTGGCGTGGCCGGGGTATTGCGCGGTCTGTTGCTCGACCTCGCCGCCCAGGCAGGCATCCCGAGCGAGATCCGGCCGCTGGCGCTGGACGAACTGCTCGGTGCCGACGAAGTTTTCCTCTGCAACAGCCAATACGGTATCTGGCCCGTGCGCCGGTACGCAGCCGCGAACTGGTCCGTGGGGCCGGTGACCCGTAAACTGCAAGGTTCGATAAACGAGATTCTGGAATAGCCGATGCGCAAGGCGAGAGCTCTGCTTACGGCGGTCTTGGCCGCCGGTGGCCTGCTGCTGGTCCTGGCCAGTTGGCGCCAGCACCAGGCACTGATTCAGCCGTTGAAAGTCGATGGCGAGCAACTGATCGAGATCCCCAAGGGCGGGACCCCGGGCGGCAGTCTGCTGCGCCTGGAAGAGCAGGGCGTGCTCGATGGCGCCTTCTGGCTGCGCCTGTACTGGCGCTTCAATCTGGCCGGGCAGACGCTGCACAGTGGCGAATACCGCCTGACCCCGGGCATGACGGTGGAGCAATTGTTCAGCCTCTGGCGCAAGGGCGAGGTGGTGCAATACGGCCTCACCCTGGTGGAAGGCTGGAATATCCACCAGGTCCGCGCTGCCCTGGCGCGCCAGCCCAAGCTCGAGCACGATACCGCCGAGCTGGACGATGCGGCCCTGATGAAACGCCTGGGGCTGGACGGCCAGCACCCCGAGGGGCGCTTCTTCCCCGATACCTATCGCTATGTGAAGGGCCAGCGCGAATCCGACCTGTTGCGCCAGGCCAACCAGCGCCTGCAGTCCGTGCTCGATCAGGAATGGCAGGCGCGGGATCCCGCGGTGCCCTACAAGGACGCCTACCAGGCGCTGATCATGGCCTCGCTGGTGGAAAAGGAAACGGGCGTCCCCGAGGAGCGCGACGAAATCGCCGGGGTCTTTGTCCGGCGCCTGGCGGCCGGCATGCTGCTGCAGACCGATCCCACGGTGATCTACGGCATGGGCGAGCGCTATAACGGCCGGATAACCCGCGCCGATCTGCGCGAGCCTTCGCCCTACAACACCTATCTCAACGCGGGACTGCCCCCCACGCCGATCGCCATGCCCGGTCGCGAGGCCATCCATGCGGCGCTGCATCCCAAGGACGGCGACAGCCTGTATTTCGTCGCCCGTGGTGATGGCAGCCATGTCTTCTCCAAGGACCTGGAGGCGCACAACCAGGCGGTCCGCGACTTCCAGCTCAAGCGGCGCTCCGACTATCGCTCCAGTCCCGCTCCGCAGACGCCCGAAACCAAGGAAACCCCATGACGGCAAACGGCCTGTTCATCACCCTCGAAGGCCCCGAGGGCGCGGGCAAGAGCACCAACCGCGACTATCTCGCCGAACTCTTCGGCGCCAGCGGGCGTGAGGTGGTGCTGACTCGCGAGCCGGGTGGTACGCCGCTGGCCGAGCGCATCCGCGAGATCCTGCTGGCGCCGGCGGCCGAGCCCATGGCCGTGGATACCGAATTGCTGCTGATGTTCGCCGCCCGCGCCCAGCACCTGGCCCAGGTCATCCGGCCCGCCCTGGCGCGCGGAGCCCTGGTGCTCTGCGATCGCTTCGTCGATGCGACCTATGCCTACCAGGGCGGCGGCCGCGGCGTACCCGTCGAGCGCATCGCCACCCTGGAAGCCTTCGTACTGGGCGATCTGCAACCCGATCTGACCCTGGTGTTCGACCTGCCGGTGGACATCGGCCTGGCCCGTGCCGCCCGCCGTGGCGCCCTGGACAGATTCGAGCAGGAGCAGCGCGCCTTCTTCGAGGCGGTGCGCCAGACCTATCTGGATCGCGCCCGGGCCGTGCCGGCCCGCTATCGCCTGATCGACGCCTCGCGCAGCCTCGCCGAGGTGCAGACGGATCTGCGCGCCCTGGTCGCCACCCTGGAGTCGACGCTTGGTGGCTGACGTCTATCCCTGGCAGCAGGACCTCTGGGCGCGGATCTCGCCCCGGCGGCAGCATCCCCATGCCTATCTGCTGCATGGCCCGCGCGGCATCGGCAAGCGTGACCTGGCCGAACGCCTGGCCGCCCTGCTGCTGTGCCAGGCGCCCCAGGGGGATGCCGCCTGCGGCCAGTGCAAGGCCTGTTCCCTGCTCAGGGCCGGGACCCATCCCGATTACTGCGTGATCCAGCCGGAAGAGGCCGAGAAGCCTATCCGCGTCGACCAGATCCGCGGGCTGGTGGACTTCGTTACCCAGACCGCCCAGCTGGGCGGGCGCAAGCTGATCCTGCTGGAGCCGGTCGAGGCGATGAACCTCAATGCCGCCAACGCCCTGCTCAAGAGTCTGGAGGAGCCCTCGGGCGCAACGGTGCTGCTGCTGGTGAGTCACCAGCCGAGTCGCCTGCTGCCCACCGTGCGCAGCCGCTGCGTGCAGCAGGCCTCTCCGGTGCCCTCGCGCGCCGAGAGTCTCGCCTGGCTGGGCGAGCGCCTGCCGGAGCTTGAGGAAGAGATCCGCATCCAGTTGCTGGTGCTGGCCGGCGGCTCGCCGCTGGCGGCCCTGCGCCTGCATGGCGAGGACGTGCTCGCCCGCCGGGCCCTGGTGGTGGAGGGGGTGAAGCGCCTGCTCAAGCGCCAGGCGGCGCCCAGTCAGCTGGCCGAGAGCTGGAACGCCGTGCCGCTGCCGTTGCTGCTCGACTGGTTCTGCGAGTGGACCCATGGCGTCCTGCGCCAGCAGTGGGGTGGAGCCGATGCCGAAGCCGCACCGGACATGGTCAAGGTGCTGGGTTATCTGGCCGAGAAGAGCGCGCCGCAGGCGGTGCTGACCCTGCAGGAATGGCTGCATGCCGAGCGGCAGAAGGTGCTGGGCAAAGCCAACCTCAACCGCGTATTGTTGCTGGAATCGCTGTTGATCCGCTGGGCCGGCCTGGTGCCCGGACGCTAGCGATCCGCGCGTTCGTCTTGCCTGTCTCGAGAGAATCTCATGAGTTTGCCGCAGAACCTGGGCCCCCGTAATGGCATCCTGTCCCTCACCATCAAGGACAAGTCGGTGCTCTATGCCGCCTACATGCCCTTCATCCGCAACGGTGGCCTGTTCATTCCGACGGGCAAGACCTACAAGCTCGGCGACGAGGTCTTCATGCTGCTCAACCTGATGGACGAGCCGGACAAGATCCCGGTCGCCGGCAAGGTGGTCTGGATCACCCCCAAGGGCGCCCAGGGCAATAGAGCCGCCGGGGTCGGCGTGCAGTTCAACGAAGGCGACAATACCGCGCGCAACAAGATCGAAACCTATCTGGCCGGCTCGCTGAAGTCGGACCGTCCCACCCATACCATGTGATGCCTGCGCCGTCCCGCTGGGGCGGGGTGTCGCTGCTGATTCAAGGCTATTTCTCGTGCACTTCGTCGACTCCCACTGTCACCTGGATCGACTCGATCTTTCCCTTCACGACGGCTCCCTGGACGCAGCGCTGGATGCCGCGCGTGCCCGGGGCGTCAGCCAGTTCCTCTGCATCGGCGTCGATGCCGGCAACGCCCCCACGGTGCAGGCCCTGGCCGAACGCTATGCCGACGTCCACTGCGCCGTGGGTATCCACCCGCTGGATGCGGCCCAGGGCAGTGCCATCGATCTCGACTGGCTGCTGGCGCGGCTGGCCCATCCCCGCGTCGCCGCCATCGGCGAGACCGGGCTGGACTATCACTATCAGCCGGACACCGCCGAGATCCAGCAGCGGTCCTTCGCCCTGCACCTGGAGGCGGCCCGCCGCACGGCGCTGCCCCTGGTGATCCATACCCGCGAGGCGCGGGCCGACACCCTGGCCATGCTGGGCGCTGCCGACCTGCCAGGCGCCGGAGTGCTGCACTGCTTCACCGAGGATTGGGCGACGGCCAAGGCGGCGCTGGACCTGGGCTTCTACATTTCCTTTTCCGGTATCCTGACCTTCCGCAATGCCGCCGACCTGCGCGACGTCGCGCGCCAGGTGCCGGCCGATCGCCTGCTGGTGGAAACCGATTCGCCCTATCTGGCTCCGGTGCCCCACCGCGGCAAGGCCAATCTGCCGCAATTCGTGGTCGAGGTCGCCCAGTGCCTGGCCGACGTGCGAAGCGTCAGTCTGGAGACCCTGGCCGAGCAGACCACAGCCAACTTCCGGCGGCTGTTTCCCCGCGCCACCCTCTAGGCAAAAAAATGGCCCGGGTATCCAGGGATACCCGGGCCGGACCAGCGGTTCGCCTGGACGGAGAGCCGCCTCCCTGGCCCGCGCCGCGGGGGTCGACGCGGCCAGTCACTTGAGTATTGGTCAGCTCGGAGAAAGGTCCAGTCGGGATTGGACGTTTTTTAAACAGTTTTGGAATAGCGCTGCCCCGACACTGGCTATCCCGGGCCTTTCAGGCCATCAGAAGCGCGCCAGCGCCCCGACCAGATCCAGCGTCTGTTCCAGGACGTGCTCGCTGGTATAGAAGTGTGGCGACAGGCGGATGCCCGGACCCCGCTGGGCGCAGACCACGTCGGCGGTCTTGAGCCGTTCGAACAGTTGGCGGTTGTCCCAGCCTTCGAGCGAGAAGGTGAGGATGCCCGAGCGCCGCTCGACGTTGGCCGGCGAATGCAGGACGGCACCGGGTAAGCGGCGGATATGACTGTCGAGCAGCTCGATCCGCGCCAGCAGGTCCTTGCCCACCTGTTCCATGCCGGCATCCTCCAGCAGCGACAGACTCGCCTCCAGGGCCACCGCACCGAGCATGTTGGGGCTGCCGCACTCGAAGCGCATCGCCGTCCTGGCCGGTTGCCATTCGCGCTGGCTGTAGTCGCCGGCGTTGTCCAGCATGTGCCAGCCGTACTCGTGCAGCTCCAGCTGCTCACGCAGATCGGCGCGGCAATAGAACACCCCCAGGCCTTCCGGGCCGAGCATCCACTTGTGGCCGTCGGCCATGGCGAAGGCGCAGTTGCAGGCCTGGGCATCAAAGGGCAGGGCGCCCAGTTGCTGGATGGCGTCGACGCACAGCAGCACGCCCTTGGCGTCGCAGCCCTGGCCCAGCTGGGGCAGGTCCAGGCGCAGGCCACTGGCGTATTGCACGGCGCTGATGGCCATGAGTCGGGTGCGCGGGCCGCAGGCCGCTAGCAGATTGGCCTCGGGGGTGTCACCCAGGCTGACTTCCACCACCTCGACGCCAAAGCGGGCCAGGGCTTCCCAGACCACCCGGTTGGAGGGGAACTCCTCGTCGCTGATCACTACCTGGTCGCCGCTCTGCCAATCCAGGCCGAAGGCGACGAAGGAGAGCGCTTCCGAGGTGTTCTTCACCAGGGCGATGTCGCTGCTGGACGGCGCATTGAGCAGGCGGGTCAGGCGATCGCGCAGGCGCTGTTCCATGACCAGCCAGGTCGGATAGTTGCGCGCACCGTATTGGCAGTTTTCGGCGGCGAATTCGGTGACGGCCTGCGCAGCGCGCTTGGGCCACGGGGCCACGGCCGCGTGGTTGAGGTATCTCATGGCGTAGGCCTGAGGGAATTCGTGCTTCCAGGAAGACATTGACTCGATCCGTACAATCTGGGTGTGATGGGGCATAATAAGGGGCGCGCCCGCGCGGTTCACCGATGCTTTCGGTGCAGCTCGCCCAAGGTGTGACGAAGTGCCGGTATGCCGAGGGGTGACTGGCGATTCGAAGGCCCTATCCCTTTTCAAAACAACAAGTGGGCTGCCATGCAGAAAGAATCCCGCAAAGTCCGCGAGTTCCGTCGCCGCGAACAGGAAATCCTCGATACCGCCCTGCAGCTGTTTCTCTCCGAAGGAGAAGACAGCGTCACCGTCGAGATGATCGCCGAGGCGGTCGGTATCGGCAAAGGCACCATCTACAAGCACTTCAATTCCAAGGCCGAGATCTATCTGCGCCTGATGCTGGATTACGAGCGGGACCTGGCCGAGCTGTTCCAGTCGGACAACGTCGCCCGCGACCGCGAAGCGCTCTCCCGCGCCTATTTCGAATTCCGCATGAGCGATCCGCAGCGCTACCGCCTGTTCGATCGACTCGAGGAGAAGGTGGTCAAGACGCGTCAGGTGCCCGAGCTGGTCGAGCAGCTGCACAGCATCCGTACTTCCAACTTCCAGCGGCTGACCAGCCTGATCGAAGGCCGGATCGACGAAGGCAAGCTCGAGGACGTCCCGCCCTATTTCCATTACTGCGCCGCCTGGGCGCTGGTGCACGGGGCCGTGGCCCTTTACCATTCGCCCTTCTGGCGCGACGTGCTGGAGGATCAGGAAGGTTTCTTCCAGTTCCTCATGGAGATCGGCGTGCGCATGGGCAACCGCCGCAAGCGAGACGTCGAAACGCCTGTCCGATCCTAGGGTCCGATAGAGGCAAGGGATGCCGCGCCATCCCTTTTCTCTTGTCCCACTGGAGTACCCCCAAGATGATCGTTGACCGCCAGGGTAGGGCGTTTCGCAACTTGCGGATCAGCCTCACGGCGGCCTGCAACTATGCCTGTACGTACTGCGTGCCCGATGGCAAGCGGCTCGTGGCGGCGCAGGACGAACTCAGTGCCGAAACCATGGCCCGGGGTGTGGAATACCTCATCGATGCCGCCGGTATCGAACGGCTGCGCATCACCGGGGGCGAACCCCTGGTCACGCCGCGGCTGGAACCCTTTCTCGCCCGTGTCTCCCAGCTCGGCCTCAAGGACATCAGCCTGACCACCAACGGTCAGCTGCTGCCGCGCAAGCTGGACTTCCTCATCGACCACGGTATCCGTCGCCTCAACGTTTCCCTCGACACCCTCGATGCCGAAGCCTTCCCGCGTCTGGCGCGGGGGGGCGATCTGGCCACGGTGCTGGCCGGACTGGAAGCGGCGCGGGCCGCCGGTCTCAAGATCAAGCTCAACATGGTGCCCCTGCGCGGCCAGAATCTCGACCAGGTGCTGCCGCTGCTGGACTATTGCCTGGAGCGGGGTTTCGAGCTGAGATTCATCGAGCTGATGCGCATGGGGCACCTGGCCAAGAATCCCGCGACCTTCAACAACCAGCTGGTACCCCTGGCCGAATTGCTGGAGATCATAGGTTCGCGCCATGCCTATGTGCAGGCCGATGCCCCGGTGGATTCCACGGCGCTGCGCTATCGCGTCGAGTCGGGCGGCCACTTCGGTGTCATCGCCAACGAAAGCGTGCCCTTCTGCCGGACCTGCTCGCGACTGCGCCTGTCGTCCACCGGCTGGCTGCATGGCTGCCTGTCGTCGAGCAACCGCCACTATGTCGGCGATCTGCTGGACAAGCCGCGTCACCTGGCATTGCCAGCGCTGCAGCGGCTGCTGGTCAAGGCCTTGGGCGACAAGCAGGAGGTGGCCTTCTCGGGGGGCGTGACCGTCATGAAGATCATCGGCGGCTGATCTAGCAGCTGCGCCTCGAACTGGCGCGAAAGCTGCTAAGGCCCCTGTATCGGCGACAACTTGGCGCCGGACAGGGGTCTGCTCTTCATGGTCAAACTGCGTTTTCTCTTCATTTCCGTGCTGCTGGCCTGCCTGGGTGGCTGCATGAACGTCAGCGACATGGCGTCCGGTGTCGAGTACCACCTGCGCGACGCGGGGCTGCTCGACTACAGCAAGACCCAGCGGCTGAACAACTTTCGGCTACAGGCCGACTCCTACATCTACATAGCCCAGGGGGCCTTCGTGCCGGTGGGCCATCCCTATGCCCGTCCGAACGTGGTGGCGGAAGAGGCCTTCAAAGGCTTTGTGGAATACTTCCCGCGGGTAAGGCGGGCAGACAAACCTGAGGGTTTCGACGAGGCCATGGCCAAGGCCCGGCAGCTCGGAGCCCACTATGTGCTCTATACCCGCTTCGCCGGCGCGGACGATCGCATCGGCACCTGGGAGGAATGGGAAGATCAGGACGACATCGGGAGGGTCGGGCGCGATCGCAGCGTCGTGCAGATGATGCTGGTGGAGACCGCTACCTTCCGCCTGGTGGACACGGCACGGATTCGCAGTCGTGGCGGTTTCCTGACGTTCTATGACGAGCGCCCGGAAGACCTGCTCGGGCCGGCGCTCAATGAATATGCCCAACGCCTACTCGGTTTGGGCTCCCGATAGAGGAGAAGGGCGTGACCCAGGTTGACGTGACGCGGAATCTGCTGGCGCAGCTGCCAGCCGCCGAGGACGGCAAGCTGCCGCCCGTGGAGCTCTGGCACCCGCCGTTCTGCGGCGACATCGACCTGCGCATCGCCCGGGACGGTACCTGGTATCACCAGGGCACGCCCATCACCCGCCCGGCCATGGTCCGGCTGTTCTCCACCATCCTGAGGCGCGATCCCGAGCGCTATGTACTGGTGACACCGGTGGAATGCGTGGGCATCCAGGTCGAGGATGTGCCCTTTCTGGCCGTGGATGTCGAATGGAGCGGCAGCGGCAGGGAGCAGGCCCTGGATTTCCTCACTAACGTCGGGGATCGAGTCGCCGCGGGCGCCGAGTACCCGCTGCGATTCGAAGAACAGGATGACCAGCCTGCACCTTATGTCCGGGTGCGCGGCGGACTGGAGGCGCGGCTCAATCGGGCGGTGTTCTATCGGCTGATGGAGAGGGTCGAGGAAGGCACCCATGAGGGCCGCTCCTGGCTCGGCCTCTGGAGTCGCGGCAGCTTCTTTCCCGTCGCGCCCGCTGAATAGCGAAAGGGCCCCGCAGGGCCCTTTTTTACGCTTACATGTTGGGGTAGTTGGGACCACCGCTGCCTTCCGGCGCTACCCAGGTGATGTTCTGCGCCGGGTCCTTGATGTCGCAGGTCTTGCAGTGGACGCAGTTCTGGGCATTGATCTGGAAGCGCGGCTCGCCGCCATCGCGGACCACCTCGTAGACCCCGGCCGGGCAGTAGCGCTGGGCGGGTTCGTCGTACAGCGGCAGGTTCTGCGCGATGGGAATCGAGGGATCCCTGAGCTTCAGATGAACCGGCTGGTCTTCCTCGTGGTTGGTGTTGGAGAGGAATACCGAGGACAGCTTGTCGAAGCTCAGCTTGCCATCCGGCTTGGGATAGCTGATGCGCGGCGCCTCGTCGGCCTTCTTCAGGCAGGTGTGGTCCATGCGCCGATCGTGCAGGGTGAAGGGCAGGGCGCCACCCAGCAGGTTGTGCTCGACGAAGGCGAAAGCCGGGCCCAGTAGCGGACCGAACTTGTGCATGGCCGGACCGAAGTTGCGGCTGGCGTGCAGCTCTTCCTGCACCCAGCTGCCCTTGAAGCCGTCGACGTAACCCTGGAGTTCGTCGCCTTCGCGACCGGCCGCCAGGGCGGCGACGATGGCGTCGGCGGCGAGCATGCCGGACTTCATGGCGGTGTGGCTGCCCTTGATCTTGGCCGGATTGAGGGTGCCCAGGTCGCAGCCGATCAGGGCGCCACCGGGGAAGACCATCTTCGGCAGGGAATTCAGGCCGCCCTTGACCAGGGCACGGGCGCCGTAGGAGACGCGCTTGCCGCCTTCCAGGTACTGGGCCACCACCGGGTGGTGCTTGTAGCGCTGGAATTCATCATAGGGCGAGAGGTGCGGATTGCTGTAGGCCAGGTCGACGATCAGGCCGACCACCACCTGGTTGTCTTCCAGGTGATAGAGAAAGGAACCGCCCGGGTTCTCCTTGTCCAGCGGCCAGCCGGAAGTGTGGATCACCAGACCCTGCTCGTGCTTGGCCGGATCGATCTCCCACAGCTCCTTGATGCCGATGCCGTAGTGCTGCGGATCGGCGCCTTCGCCGAGCTTGAATCTCTGGCCCAGCTGCTTGCCCAGATGGCCACGGCAGCCTTCGGCGAACAGGGTGTACTTGCCGCGTAGCTCCATGCCGGGGGTGTAGACCCCCTCCTTGGGCTGACCTTCGCGATCCACGCCCAGATCGCCGGTGATGATGCCGCGCACCACGCCCTGCTCATCGATCAGCGGCTCCTGGGCGGCGAAGCCCGGATAGATCTCCACGCCTAGGGCTTCGGCCTGCTGGCCGAGCCAGCGGCAGAGATTGCCCAGGGAGATGATGTAGTTGCCCTCGTTGTGCATGGGCTTGGGCACGAAGAAATTCGGCACCTTGGTCGCCTGGCGATCATCCTTGAGCAGGTAGATGTCGTCGCGCTTGACCGGGGTGTTCAGGGGCGCGCCGAGTTCCTTCCAGTTGGGAAAGAGCTCGTCCAGGGCGCGGGGTTCGAAGACCGCGCCGGAGAGAATGTGGGCACCGACCTCGGAGCCTTTCTCGACCACGCAGACACTGATCTCCTGGCCGTTTTCGGCCGCCTGCTGCTTGAGGCGACAGGCCGCGGACAGGCCCGCGGGGCCGGCCCCGACGATCACCACGTCGAATTCCATGTATTCGCGTTCCACGGCTCACTCTCCTCAGGCAAAACTCACGATCTGGTTATTTATGTAAGGGTGCAACAAAAGACTTCATTATATCCGGCGTGCTCCCTGGCACCCATTCAAACGTTTGTTTAAATTTTCTGCAAGCCTGTTAGACTCGGGAGTTACCAGCCCCTGACGGACTGTCGCGTTGACCCCTGCTGCCGTGGAGGTCAACATAAGAAGAATTTGCAACAAGCTTGGAGCGGCAGGGGTCGTGTCCAACGCAAGGTCGCCTTGGCGTCCTGTTTATTCACCAGAATAAATCGAGGGATTCATGAAGGTTCTCGTAGCTGTCAAACGCGTGGTGGACTACAACGTCAAGGTCCGCGTCAAGGCCGACCAGACCGGTGTCGACCTGGCCAACGTCAAGATGTCCATGAACCCCTTCTGCGAGATCGCCGTGGAAGAAGCGGTGCGCCTGAAGGAAAAGGGTATCGCCAGCGAGATCGTGGTCGTGACCGCGGGTCCCGCCCAGGCGCAGGAACAACTGCGTACCGCCCTGGCACTGGGCGCCGATCGCGCCGTGCTGATCGACACCGGTACCGCCGAGCTGTCGTCGCTGACCACCGCCAAGCTGCTCAAGGCCGTGGTGGACAAGGAACAGCCGCCGCTGGTGATCCTCGGCAAGCAGGCCATCGACAGCGACAACAACCAGACCGGCCAGATGCTGGCCGCTCTGACCGGCTTCGCCCAGGGCACCTTCGCCTCCAAGGTGGAGCAGGCCGCTGACGGCCTCAACGTGACCCGCGAGATCGATGGCGGTCTGCAGACCGTGGCGCTCAAGCTGCCGGCGGTGGTGACCACCGACCTGCGCCTCAACGAACCGCGCTACGCCTCGCTGCCCAACATCATGAAGGCCAAGAAGAAGCCGCTGGAAACCCTGACCCCGGACGCTCTGGGCGTGGCGGTGAAAGCCTCCTACGAGGTGGTCAAGGTGGAAGCCCCGGCGGGTCGTCAGGCGGGCATCAAGGTCAAGTCCGTGGCCGAGCTGGTCGAAAAACTCAAGAACGAAGCTAAGGTGATCTGATGGCCATTCTCGTCATTGCCGACCACGACAACGCCAACCTCTTCGGCGCTACCCTGAACACCGTTGCCGCGGCCCAGGCCATCGGCGGCGACATCCATGTGCTGGTCGCCGGGCAGAACGCCCAGCCGGTCGCCGACGCCGCCGCCAAGCTCGCCGGCGTCGGCAAGGTGCTGCTGGCCGACAACGCCGCCTACGCGCACCAGTTGCCGGAAAACGTCGCGCCGCTGGTGGTCGAGCTGGCCGCCAACTACAGCCACGTACTGGCCGCTGCCAGCACCAATGGCAAGAACTTCCTGCCGCGCGTCGCCGCGCTGCTGGACGTCGACCAGATCTCCGAGATCATCGCCGTCGAATCCGCCGACACCTTCAAGCGGCCGATCTATGCCGGCAACGCCATCGCCACCGTGCGCTCCACGGCGCCGGTCAAGGTGATCACCGTGCGCGCCACCGGTTTCGATCCG
This sequence comes from Pseudomonas sp. SORGH_AS_0199, assembly GCF_031453735.1. Classification (NCBI taxonomy): domain Bacteria; kingdom Pseudomonadati; phylum Pseudomonadota; class Gammaproteobacteria; order Pseudomonadales; family Pseudomonadaceae; genus Pseudomonas; species Pseudomonas sp. SORGH_AS_0199. The sequence continues at coordinate 4,164,114 of NZ_JAVJAE010000001.1, read as the reverse complement.
GTCGCCGCCGAGGGCGGTTCCGCCGCCATCGAAGCCGTGAGCCTGGTCAAGGATGCCGGCATCTCCAGCTTTGTCGGCGAAGAGCTGGCCAAGTCCGACCGTCCCGAGCTGGGCGCCGCCAAGGTGGTGGTCTCCGGTGGTCGCGGTCTGCAGAACGGTGACAACTTCAAGATCCTCTACGCCCTGGCCGACAAGCTGGGCGCGGCGGTGGGTGCCTCGCGCGCCGCGGTGGACGCCGGCTTCGTGCCCAACGACATGCAGGTCGGCCAGACCGGCAAGATCGTCGCGCCGCAGCTGTACATCGCCGTCGGCATCTCCGGGGCCATCCAGCACCTGGCGGGCATGAAGGATTCCAAGGTTATCGTCGCCATCAACAAGGACGAGGAGGCGCCGATCTTCCAGGTGGCCGACTACGGTCTGGTGGGTGACCTGTTCGAATTGATCCCCGAGCTGGAAAAGGCCATCTGAGGCCCACGCCCGTGCAAGAGCCCGCCCTTTGGCGGGCTTTTTCATGGGCGCGGCAAGGCCTCTGGCAGAGCCGCTGGCGTCAAGGTAGGGTGCGCCGGTTCCTTGTCGTTTTTGGACATTGCCGCCCCGGGAAGGGAAGGGTTAAGGTCAGGCCTAGCTGTACCGGTATACCTTCAGGGTAGCCTGCTACTGTTCCGCTTTCGTCCAGGAAGACGCCATGACCAATCTGTTGCTCTATCAGCGTATCGCCCAGCAACTGGCGAACGACATCCGCACGGGGGTCTACAAGCCCGGCGAACGGGTGCCTTCGGTGCGCAAGCTGAGTCAGCAGTTGGGCGTCAGCCATGCCAGCGTGCTGCAGGCCTATGCCACCCTGGAAGACCAGGGGCTGATCCGGGCCCGGCCGCAATCGGGCTTCTATGTGCACCAGACCCCGGCGCTGACCGCGCCGACGCCGGACATCGCCACGGTGGAACGGCCCAGCCTGGTGACCCGCGCCGGCATCATCAACCAGGTGCTGGCGGAATCGCGGCGGGAAGGCGTGGTGCCCCTCGGCATGGCGGTCCCCCAGCCCGACTACCTGCCCTTGCGGGCCCTGCACCAGCAACTGTCCAAGGTGACCCGTTTCCAGGCCCGCGCGGCCTTTTCCTATCTGCACAGTCCGGGCTACGAGCCACTGCGCCGCCAGGTGGCCATCCGCCTGCGCGATGCGGGGGTGGTAGTGGGTCCGGAAGAGGTGGTGATCACCCATGGCTGCGTGGATGCGCTGCAGATGTCGCTGCGGGTGCTGACCAAGCCGGGCGACCTGATCGCCACCGAATCGCCGTCCTACTACGGGCTGCTGCAGCTGGCCGAGGTGCTGGGCCTCAAGGTGATTGAGATTCCCTGCGATCCCGAGACCGGGCTCAGCGTGGAGGCGCTGCAGCTGGCCGCGAGCCAGTGGCCGGTCAAGGCCCTGGTGGTGGCCGCGCGGCTGAGCAATCCCCTGGGGGGCAGCATGCCGGAGGCGCGGCAGAAGCAGCTGCTGAGGCTGGCGGCCGAGCGCAACATCGCCATCGTCGAGGACGATATCTATGGCGAGCTGACCTACGACAGCGGCTCCAAGGCGCTCAAGGCGCTCGACAAGCAGAGTCGGGTCATCTACTGCTCGAGCTTTTCCAAGACCCTTTCGCCCGGTGTTCGCATCGGCTGGGTGGTGGCCGGGCCCTACCAGGAAGACATCTGCCGCCTGCAGACCTTTACCACCCATTCCGCCTGCAGCGTGACCCAGATGGGGGTCTCCGCCTATCTGGAGAACGGCGGCTATGACCGCCACCTGCGAGCCATCCGCCAGGAATACCGGCGCAACATGACCGCCTTCCAGCTGGCGATCCAGGAGCACTTTCCCGAAGGCACCCAGATGAGTCGGCCCAATGGCGGCTTCATCCTCTGGGTCAGCCTGCCGGTGCGGGTGGACACCCGCCTGCTGCACCAGCGTGCCCTGGATCAGGGGGTGAGCATCGCGCCGGGCATGATCTTCAGCAACACTGACCAGTTCAATCACTGCATCCGTCTCAATTGCGGTCTGCCCTGGGGGCGCGACGCTCAACGGGCGCTGATGATCCTCGGGTTGCTCGCCCGTCAGCTCTGCCAGGAAAGCCTGGCCGCCTAGCGGCACGCCTGGAACCCGCCACGGGACAGCAGAGTCGGTTGTAGAGACTTCGCCCTGTCGCGCCTGGTGCCTCGCTCCGGGGGCGATATCTTGAGTGTGGTGAGCCTATGCGTGGATACCTGGCAACGACGGTGCTGGCCGTGACCCTGCTGCTGGCGGGCTGCGATAACAAGTCACCGCCCGCTACGGCCAAGGCGCCTCCGGCAGCGGCGCCAGCGCCAGAGGCGCCGAAGTCATCGGTGGCAACCGAGCCCCAGGGCAGCGCCGCCGATCTGCGCGCCTACCGCCTGGACCCGCTCCCGACCAGGGCCTTCGTGCTGCCTGCACCGCCACCCAAGAAACAGGACCTGGCCAGGAACAGCCAGCTCAAGAAGCCTGCCGTGCCCAAGCCGACGCCGGCTGTCGCCCATCCGCTCGACCTCAGCGTGCCCGGTGAAGCGGCGTCCCCGTCGGTGAGCGCTCGTCGCCTGGGCTCGGGCAAGGCCGACAACAGCGTCGCCGAGGCGGGTCTGCTGCCGCAGCTGTTTCGCAAGGAAGGCGACCCCGGTCGTTTCGAACTGGGCGGTCGGGTAATCAGTCGGGATCGCAGCGACGACTTCGAAGGGGCGGAGGTCGAATTGCGCTTTCGGCGCTAGTCCGAGGCTGCCAGGTGGTCGGTGCTGAACATCGGCCCGGAACTTCATCGCCGCAACGCTTGCCGACAGTTCAGGTGGCGGACACAACGTCTGCCCGGATTCGGGAGCGTTCCATGCCCAGTGCGACAGGCAAGATTCGTTATGCGGTGGTAGGCGGTGGCTGGATTTCCCAGGGCGCCTTCATGCCCGGGGTCGGCCAGACCCGCAATTCCGAGATGACCGCCCTGGTCACCGGCGATCCCGTCAAGGCGCGGGATCTGGCCGCCAAGTACGGTCTCAAGAGCTATACCTACGAAGAATTCCCGGCGCTGTTGTCTTCCGGCGAGATCGATGCGATCTACCTGGCCACGCCCAATTTTCGCCATCTGGAATTCGCCGTACCGGCGCTGGACGCCGGCATTCACGTCCTGCTGGAAAAGCCCATGGCGATCAGCGAGGAAGAATGCCAGGCGATTAACGCGGCGGCTGAGCGCTCCGGAGCCAAGCTGATGATCGCCTATCGACTGCACTGCGAGCCGGGCACGGTGGAGATGATCGAGCGGGTGCGCAACGGCGAGATCGGCGATCCGCGCCTGTTTACCTCGACCTTCACCCAGCCGGTCGACACGGCCAACCACCGTGCCCAGAGCGGCTTCTGGGCCGGTCCCGTCACCGACATGGGGCCCTATCCACTCAACGCCGTGCGGGCGCTCTTTGGTGACGAGCCCATCGAGGTCAGTGCCGTCGGGGTGCAGACACCCGGGCGCGACATCACCACCTGGGATGCCGTGACCGTGACCCTGCGCTTTCCCGAAGAGCGGCTGGCGACGTTCTCCGTCAGCTTCAGCGGCCCCAATACCGAGCGCTTCCAGCTGGTGGGCCGCAAGGGCGAGATCGAGGCCTCGCCGTGCTTCGGTTTCGGCGAAGGCGTCGCCATCGGCTATCGCCTGACCGTGGACGGGGAGACGGAGGAATTCAAGGCGCCGGTGGTGGATCACTTCGGCGGTGAGACGGCCTATTTCTCCGATTGCATCCTCGAGGATCGCCAGCCGGAGATGGACGGGGAGGAGGGCTGGCGCGACGTGCGCGTGCTGGCGGCCATCGAGCGCGCCCTGCAGAGCGGTCAGCCGCAGTCCCTGGAGCCGCTACCCAAGCGCCAGGGACCGACCCGCGAGCAGATGCGCAGCCTGCCACTGGCGGAGGTGCCGGAATACGTCAACACCAAGGTCCCGCTGGAGTCCTGAGACCACGAAGCCCTGCCGCACGGGACGCGGCAGGGCTTCGTCTGGACAACCCGGAGCGCGATCAGCGGTCCTGGGCCTCCTTGGCATCCATCTCGGCATTGCGCTGCCGGATCTTGGTTTTCTGTTCGTCGGTCAAGGGCACCTTGCGCGCCGTGTCCTTGAGCATGAGCAGGCTGCCGACCACCGAGCCGATGGCGACCAGCAGGATCAACCAGGCATACCAGGGCATCTTTCTTCTCCTTGAGTGGCTATATCGCTTCGACCACGGGAGAGGCCGTCAGTGCGCCCGGCAGCTCGCATTCGTGCGTCTGATCCAGGCGGCGTAACCCAGGTCGTAGAGCCAGTTGAACGCCAGGGTATAGGGCAGGAAGAACAGGATCAGTCCCAGGTCCAGCAGCAGCGCCTGCCAGAGACCGATGGACAGCCACCAGGCGGCCAGGGGCACCAGCACGACGATCAATCCCCCTTCGAAGCCGAGGGCGTGCAGCAGCCGCACACCCAGGCCACGGGTGAAGCCCAGGCGCTCCTGCAGTCGATCAAAGCCCAGGTTGAAGACCAGATTCCAGAGCATGGCGATAGCGGAAAAGGCCGCGGTGAGCAGGCCCATGTGCCCCAGGGAGCGATCCAGCAGCCAGGCCAGGGTCGGGGTGGCGAGCAGCACCGCGAGGCCTTCGAAGAGCAGGGCATGCAGCACGCGAGCACTCGCAGGACGCTGGGTGAGCGGAATGGACATGAGACGACTCCACAATGGACAGGCCCTCAGTCTCATCGGCTAAGCTGGGGAGATCAAAATGGAATCCATAGGCTGAGACGATATGTATCCTAATGCCGAAGCCCTCGAGGCCTTCGTCGAGGCAGCCGCGACAGGCTCCTTCAGTGCGGCGGCCCGGGTGTTGGGCAAGCGGCAGTCCAGTATCAGCGAGAGCATCGCCCGGCTGGAGGACGAACTGGGGGTGCCGCTGTTCGATCGCCAGGGCCGCTACCCGGTGCTGACGGCTGCCGGCGAGCAACTGCTCGACCAGGCCCGCGCCGTACTCTCGGCCCATGACCGCCTGGCCAATCGCGCCACCCAGCTGGCGGCCGGGGTGGAGCCGCGCCTGACCCTGGTGATTTCCGATACCTACCAGCCCACCCGCTACGAGGCGCTCCTGGCCGAGCTGGACCAGCGCTATCCGGATCTCGAATTCGAATGCCTGATCGCCGAAGACGCCGATGTGCTCAACCTGGTACAGGGGCGGGCGGACTTGGGCTTGCTGGCGGGTCAGCCGCCTTATCCGGCGGACATCGAGGCGGCGACCCTGGATGGCCTGGTGACCTTTGGCCTGTACGTGGCTGCCGATCACCCGCTGGCGGCGCTGCCGCGGGTCACCACGGCTGACCTTGCGCCCTATCGCCTGTTGCGTCTGAGCACCGTGATTGAATCCTCCCAGCAGGTCAGTCGCCTGCCGGACACCCGCGGGCGCTGCTGGTCGGCGCCCGACTATCTGCTGCTGCTGGATATGGCGGTGCAGGGGTTCGGCTGGGCCGAGCTGCCGCTCTGGTTGGTGACCAATTTTGGCCAGGACCATCTGGTGGAACTGGCCGTTCCTGGCTGGCCGCAGCGGGTGGCGGTGGATGTGGTCTGGTCGCGCCGGCGGCCGCTGGGTCCGGCGGGCAACTGGCTGCGCGAGCGATTGCTCAAGCCGAGTTGAAGGAGGGGAGCGCATGCCGACAGCGGCCAAGTGCCGGGGCGGCGCTTTTCTGCGAAAATGCCGGCCTTTGCCGTTTTGCCGAGAGCTCCCATGTCCGCCTGCCAGTCTCCCATCATCGTCGCCCTGGATTTCCCTTCATCGTCCGCCGCCCTGGCGCTGGCCGACCGCCTCGACCCCGCCACCTGCCGGGTCAAGGTCGGCAAGGAGCTGTTCACCGCCAGCGCCGCCGGGGTGGTGGAAGCCCTGCGCACGCGCGGCTTCGAAGTCTTCCTCGACCTGAAATTCCACGACATCCCCAACACCACCGCCATGGCGGTCAAGGCCGCGGCGGAGATGGGCGTCTGGATGGTCAATGTCCACTGCTCGGGCGGCCTGCGCATGATGACCGCCTGCCGCGAGACCCTGGAGGCCATGAGCGGTCCCAAGCCGCTGCTGATCGGTGTCACCGTGCTGACCAGCATGGAGCGCGAGGACCTGGCCGACATCGGCCTGGACGTGGATCCCCAGGAGCAGGTCCTGCGCCTGGCCGGTCTGGCCGCTCGCGCCGGCCTGGACGGGCTGGTCTGCTCGGCCCAGGAGGCCTCGGCGCTCAAGGCCGCGCAGCCGGCGCTGCAACTGGTCACCCCCGGCATCCGGCCGGCCGGCAGTGCCCTGGACGACCAGCGCCGCATCCTCACCCCGCGCGAAGCCCTGGATGCCGGCTCCGACTACCTGGTGATCGGTCGGCCCATCGCCCGCGCCGCCGATCCGGCCCGCGCCGTGGAAGAGATCCTCGCCACCCTGAAATAAGCGGTAAACCTCCGGGGCGGCGGTCGCCGGCAAAAGGTGCTGCTATTCTCGTTCTGCAGGCCGACCCCTTCTCGGGTCGGCGCAAGGCAAGAGACCTCAGGGCATGCACGATAGGTTGAACGCCTGTCTCAAGGCGGTAGACGGCGTTTTGTTGGGCAAGGAAACCCAGGTCAGGCTGGCGCTGGCCTGCCTGCTGGCGCGGGGTCACCTGCTGATCGAGGACCTGCCCGGCATGGGCAAGACCACCCTCAGCCATGCCCTGGCCAAGGTGCTGGGGCTGTCCTTCCAGCGCATCCAGTTCACCTCGGACCTGCTGCCCGGCGATATCCTCGGCACCTCGGTGTTCGATCGCGACAGCGGGCAGTTCGTCTTCCATCCCGGGCCGGTGTTCGCCGAGTTGCTGCTGGCCGACGAGATCAATCGCGCCACGCCCAAGAGCCAGAGCGCGCTGCTGGAAGCCATGGAGGAGGGGCAGGTGACCATCGAGGGCGCCACCCGGCCCTTGCCCGACCCCTTCTTTGTCATCGCCACCCAGAATCCCATCTCCCAGGGCGGCACCTTCGCCCTGCCGGAATCCCAGCTCGATCGCTTCCTGATGCGCCTGTCGCTCGGCTATCCCGGCCGCGCCGCCGAGCGGGCGCTGCTGCTCGGCGGTTCCGGACGCGAGCAGCTGCCGCGGCTGGAGCCCCTGCTGGATCACGCCCAGCTGCGGCTGATCCAGGCCGAGGTGCCGCGCATCCACGCCAGCGAGGCGGTGGTGGACTATGTGCTGCGCCTGGTGGAGGCCACCCGCACCCAGACCTCCTTCGCCCTCGGCCTGTCGCCACGCGGCAGCCTGGCGCTGCTGGCCGCGGCGCGGGCCTGGGCGCTGCTGGCGGGGCGCGACCACGTGCTGCCCGAGGACGTCCAGACGGTGCTGCCGGCGGTAGCCGGCCATCGCCTGCGCGACATCGCCGATCCTGCCGGGCACGGTGGCGGCGCCCTGGTGCAGTGGCTGCTGCGCGAAGTCCCGGCGCTGTGACCGGCGGCGCCTGGCAGCGCTATCGAGATGGCTGGCTGACACGGCGGATTCCGCCAGCCAATCGCATCACCCTCGATCAGCGACGCATCTTCATCCTGCCCACCCGCGCCAGGGCGGCGCCTTCGCCATCGCCTTGCTGCTGATGCTGCTGGCCGGTATCAACTACCAGAACAGCCTGGCCTATGGCCTGACCTTCCTGCTGTTTTCCCTGGCGCTGGTGGCCATGTTGCACACCTATCGCAACCTGGCCGGCCTGCAACTGGTCGGCGGCGGCGCCAGCCCGGTGTTCGCCGGGGAGGTCGCCGGATTTCGCCTGCGCCTGGAGAGCAGTGGCCGCGCGCACCAGGGCATCGCCCTGGGCTGGCGTAACGAGCCGCTGGTGCTCAGCGACGTACCGGCGGAGGAGAGCGTCGCCCTGCAGATCTTTCACCCGGCGCCGAGCCGCGGCTGGCTGGGACCCGGACGGCTGCGGGTGGAGAGCCGCTTTCCCCTCGGCCTGTTCGTTGCCTGGAGCTGGCTGGACCTGGACGTGCGCGCCCTGGTCTATCCGCAGCCCCTGGCGACCACGACGCCATTGCGCAGCGGCCAGGATGCCGGCGGCGAGGAGGGCCAGCGCCAGGCCGGACAGGGCGCCGACGACTTCCAGGGTCTGCGGCCCTATCAGCCCGGCGATTCACGCCGGCGGCTGGACTGGAAGGCCTTTTCCCGCGGGCAGGGCCTGCTGGTCAAGGACTTCACCGCCCTGGCCGGCAGCGAACTCTGGCTGGATTTCAGCGTGCTCGATGGCGACACCGAGACCCGGCTGTCCTGGCTGTGCCAGGCGGTGCTGGACTGCAGCGCCCGCCAGCTGCGCTTCGGCCTGCGCCTGCCTGGGGTGGAGCTGGCGCCGGCCACCGGCGAGAGCCAGCGTGACGCGGCGCTGCAGGCCCTGGCCCTGTTCGGACGGCCGACATGAGCACCGCCGTGCCGCAACCCATTCCGCGCATCGCCCTGATCTGGCTGCTGGTGGCCCAGGCCCTGGTGATCCTGCCGCACCTCACCCATCTGCCGCCCTGGGTCGGATTGCTCTGGGCCTTGTGCGCCGGCTGGCGGGTGCTGCTGTTCCGCATGCGGGTGCGGGCGCCGACGCGGATCGAGAAGGGCGGCCTGCTGCTCTTGACCATGGGCGGCATCTGGCTGTCGCGCGGCTCCTTCATCGGCCTGGACGCCGGTGCCGTGCTGCTGCTGGTGACCTTCGCCCTCAAGCTGATCGAGATGCACAGTCGCCGCGATGCCCTGGTGGTGATCTACCTGGGTTTCTTCGCGGTGGTGATCGCCTACCTGTTCGAGGACGGCCTGCTCGCCGCGCTCTACAGCCTGCTGCCGGTGACCGCCCTGGTGGCGGCGCTGATCGGTCTGCAGCAGAGCGCCCTGGCCAGTCGGCCGCTGGCGACGCTGAAGGTCGCCGGTACCCTGCTGCTGCAGGCGGTGCCCCTGATGCTGCTGCTGTTCCTGGTGTTTCCGCGCATCGGTCCGCTGTGGTCGCTGCCGCAACCGGGCGACCAGGCGCGCACCGGACTGGGCGACAGCATGGCGCCCGGCGAGATCGCCCAGCTGTCGCAATCCGCCGAGCGGGTGTTCCGGGTCAGCTTCGCCGGCGACCGGCCCGCGCAGCGTGACCTCTACTGGCGGGCCACCACCTACGAACGCTTCGATGGCGCGCGCTGGTCGGTCGATCCCGACACGGCCTGGAGTCCGGAACCGGCCTGGGCGCCGCGCGGACTCCGACTGGATTATCAGGTGGTCATGGAGCCGAGTGGTCGGCCCTGGCTCTATGGCCTGGACGTGGCGCGCAGCGATCAGCGCGACGTGCGCCTGGCCAGCGACTTCCACCTGCAGCGCCGCCGCCCGGTGGACCAGGCGCTGCTCTACCGGATTTCCAGCTGGCCGCAGGCCATCCGCGAGCCGGAGCGGCTGTCCGCCTCCAGCCAGCGGCGCGCGCTGCAGCTGCCCAGTGGCGGCGAACCGCGTACCCGTGCCTGGGTAGCCCAGCTCAAGACCCAGGCGTCGACGCCCGAGGCCCTGGCCCAGGCGATCCTGGCCTATTTCCGCCAGCAGCCCTTCGTTTACACCCTGCAGCCGCCTACGGCGAGCGTCGATGCCATCGACGCCTTTCTCTTCGACAACCGTCGCGGTTTCTGCGCCCACTATGCCGGCGCCATGACCTTTGCCCTGCGGGTGGCGGGCATCCCCGCGCGGGTGGTGGCGGGCTACCAGGGCGGCGAATTCAACGCGGCGGGTGGCTATCTGCTGGTGCAGCAATTCGATGCCCATGCCTGGGTGGAATACTGGCTGCCAGGGCGCGGCTGGATCAGCGTCGATCCCACCGCCCAGGTAGCGCCCGAGCGGATCGAGCGCGGCTTGCAGGAGGCCCTGGCGGCCCAGGGCGCGGCCAGTGAATTCCTCGCCGACAATCCCTTCGCCGCCAATCGCTATCGCAACCTGGCCTGGCTCAATGAGCTGCGTCTGGGCTGGGACCGGATCAACTACGGCTGGCAGCGCTGGGTGCTCAACTACCAGGAAGACACCCAGGGCGAACTGTTCAAGCGACTGCTCGGCGAGGGCTCGCTGCAACGGCTGGGACTGCTGCTGGCAGTGGTGGTGCTGGGCGTTCTCGGGGTGATGGCGCTGCTGGTGCTCAAGCCCTGGCAGCGGACCCGCGATCCCCTGCTGACGCGCTTCGGCCAGTTCGAGCGCCTGCTGGCGCGCCAGGGGCTAAAGCGGCAAGGCGGCGAGCCTGCCGGCAGCTTCGCCGGGCGCGCCATGGCCGAATTGCCGGCGGCACGGGCGGCGATAATGGCTTTCTCCGCGGAGTTCCAGGCACAGCGCTATGCCGGTCGACCCGCGGATCCGGCGGCGCTATCGAGGGCGCTGAAAGCCTTGAAACGCCAGCTGCGTGAGCGTCAGACGCGCAACGACTGAGGCACGGGGAGGGCGTCGGGGTCCTGCAGGGCGAAGGCCACCAGGCAGACGACGGCCGCCAGGATCAGCGGTTGCGGATGCGGATTGCCGAGTGCCTGGGCGATGCAGCCCAGGCCCAGTAACAACAGAACGGCGGAAGTGAGGGTGGTGACCGAGCGCATGGCGGTTCTCCAAAAACGTGCGGGCATCTTGCCGCCTGTCGGGCAACCGCGCGAATGCGCTCTCGCTATGGAGGCTATAGGCGCAACTGGCGGATCGCCTGATTCAGGGTTCCTGCGAGGGCGGCCAGTTCGGTGCTGGTGCTGGCCGACTCCTGCGTCAGCAGCATGGTCCTTTCCGTGACATCGCGGATGCCTACAACCGACCTGCTCATCTCTTCCGCCACCTGGGCCTGCTGCTCCGCGGCCACGGCGATTTGGGTGTTGCTGTCGCGCATCAGGGTCACGGCGGCGGTGATGTCGGCCAGGGCCTGCCCGGCGGCGCCGGCCTGGACCACGCAATCGTCGGCCTTGAGCGAACTCTCGCGCATGAATTCCACGGCATCGCGGGTGCCAGCCTGGAGGCTGTCGACCATGCGCGTGATCTCGTCGGTGGAGCCCTGGACACGCTTGGCCAGGTTGCGTACCTCGTCGGCCACCACGGCGAAGCCACGGCCGGCCTCGCCGGCGCGGGCCGCCTCGATGGCGGCGTTGAGCGCCAGCAGGTTGGTCTGCTCGGCGATGCCGTGGATGACGTTGACCACGCTGGTGATGCGCTCGCTGTTCTCGGCCAGCTCCTGGATCATCACCGCGGTCTGCTGCACGCCCTGGGACAGGTCGGCGATGGAATGGCCGACGCGCTCCACCGCCTGCTGGCCGGCGCCGGCCAGGCGATCGGCCTCCTGGGACTGGTCGCGGGTGCCGGCAGCGTGCTCGGCGATCTGCTGCACGGTGGCGCTCATCTCGTTGATCGCGGTGGCGGCCTGGTCGGTCTCGTGTTGTTGATCGTGCATGCCGCCACGGACGCCCTGCATGCCGCTGGCCAGGCGCCCGGCGCCTTCGTCCAGGCGCGAGGCGCTGGCGGCCACGGTACCGACGACGCGGGTGTAGCTGTCCTGCATGGCGTTGAAGGCCTGGGTCATTTGCCCGACCTCGTCACGCCCGCGCACCTCGACCCGGGCGGTGAGATCGCCGTCGCGCTCCACCCGCAGCATGGTGTCCTTGAGGCGCTGCAGATTGCCGAGGATGAAGCGGATCAGGAGCTGCGAGGCCACCAGCAGCACCAGCATCAACACACCCACGGCCAGGGCGTATTCCGGCGCCCGGGCGATAAAGATGTCGCCGAAGGTCGGGGCGCTCAGCCTGGCCGCCGCGTCGCCCACGGCGGCCTTGACCGCCTTGAGCTGTTCGGCGCGACCCGAGACTTCCAGCTGCATGGCGAACAGCACCAGCAAGAGGCTGGTGACGAAGGCGACGGCATTGACCGCCCAGAATTTGTACTTGAGGGAAATATCGCGCAGCCAGGCAAACATAGGGGGCATCCAGTCGGCGGGGCCGCACAGCCTGGCAGGCCGGCGCGCCCCGGATCTTGACTGGCGTCAACGTCCTGCAGGGAGGAGGGTGACGCCGCGGAACAAGCCCTGAGGTTAACGGCTCCGGCCTGCGCGACTTTAGCGCAGCGGCGTCCTGCGCCTAGTCGTAGTCCTCCACCCGCTCTGGCTCGGCGATCTCCGGCAGATCGAAGAAGGCACGAGCGGTGGCGGTGGTGTGCAGGGCGGTCTGCTCCGGCGTTTCGTTGCGCAGGCGCGCCACGGTGCGCAGGATCTCCGGCAGGAAGGCCGGTTCGTTGTGGCCATGGCGCGGCTTGGGTCTGAGGGTACGCGGCAGCAGGTAGGGGGCATCGGTTTCCAGCATCAGCCGACCGACCGGGATCTGCCCGACCAGCTCGTGCAGGTGCAGGCCACGGCGCTCATCGCAGATCCAGCCGGTGATGCCCAGGTGCAGGTCGAGATCCAGATAGCCGTAGAGCGCCTTGCGCTCGCCGGTGAAGCAGTGCACCACGGCGGCCGGCAGATGGTCGCGATAGTCGCGCAGGATCGCCAGCATCCGCTCGCTGGCGTCGCGTTCGTGGAGAAACACCGGGCGGCGCAATTCGGCGGCCAGGGCCAGCTGTTCCTCGAAGCAGCGCTCCTGCTGCGGTCGCGGGGTGAAGTCGCGATTGAAGTCCAGGCCGCATTCGCCCAGGGCCCGCACCTTGGGCTGGCCGGCCAGTTCACGCAGGGTCCTGGCCGCGGCTGCGTTCCAGGTCGAGGCTTCGTGGGGATGGACGCCCGCGGTGCTGAACAGGGCTTCGCCGGCGTCCAGGCGCAGGCAGAGATTGAGGGCGTTCTCGCTGTCTTCCAGGGTGGTACCGGTCAGCACCAGTTGCATCACACCGGCGGCCTGGGCCCGCTCGATCACCGCATCCACCTCCTTGAGCAGGCTGGGGTGGGTGAGGTTGACGCCGATGTCGATCAATTGCATGGTGCGGACCTTCTACAGACTTTGTTCCATCATTCTATCCGTAGTCCGGGTGCTATCGGCGCTGTCCCGGCCAGGTCAGGAGTCCTGGATGCCGTTTCGATTCACCCTTGTCATCCTCGGCTGCCTGCTCGCCGGTTCCGCCCAGGCACGGCTCGGCGCGCTGCCACCCGAAGCACCGCGGCATGTCGCGGCCCGTGACCTGACTGCCATCGAGCGTACCGGCGAGTTGCGCGTCCTGGTCAACCAGAGTCGGCACAGCTCCGGCGAATGGAACGGCCAGGCGCTGGGCATCGAGTATCGGCGCCTGGAGGCCTTCGCCCGCTACCTGCGGCAGCAGCCCGGCGGGCGGCCGCTGCGCCTGGTCTTCGTGCCCAAGGCCAAGGACGACCTCCTGGCGGCGCTGCAAAGAGGCGAGGGCGATCTGGTGGCGCCGGGCGAAACCCTGCTGCCACCGCCGCATTCGGCCCTGATCGCCGCGTCGGTGGCGGCGCCTGCCAGCCTGGTGGTAGTGGGCGGACGTGGTCAGCGCCTGCCACGTCATCTGGAACAACTGGCCGGGCGCCGGGTGGTGCTGCCCCAGGGCAGTGCCGCCGGCCCGGCCCTGGAACGGCTCAACGCCCAGCTGGAAAAGCGCAGGCTGCGGCCGGTACAGGTCGAGTGGGCCGATCCGAGCCTGGCGGTGGAAGATGTACTGGAGCTGACCCAGGCCGGCATCTATCCGCTCAGCGTCGTCGAGTCCGGCCTGGCGCATCGCTGGACACGGGTGCTGTCGCGCCTGCGGGTCGCCGATCGGGTAGTGGTGGCCCATGACCAGGCGCAGCTCTGGTATCTGCGTGCCTCGGCGCACCAGCTCACCGAGCGGATACGGGCCTTCGCCCGGCAACCCCAGGCGCGTGACGACGACAAGGCCTTTCGCCAGGCCTATGCGCGCCGCTATCAGGTGCGCGATCCGCTACAGGCCCATGACCGCAAGCGCCTGGCCCAGGTGCGACCGCTGCTGCAGCGCTACGCCAAGGCTTACGACTTCGACTGGCTGACCCTGGCCGCCATGGCCTACAAGGAATCCGGCCTCGATCCCCATGCCCGCGGTGCCGGCCGCGCCGCAGGGCTGCTGCAGATCACCCCGCGGGCGGCGCGCAGCGTCGGGGTACGCAACCTGCATTCCGCCGAGGACAACGTCAAGGCCGCCACCCGCTATCTGGCGCGCCTGCGGCGAGAATTCTTCTCCAGTCCGCGGCTGGCCGAGCGCGAGCGCCGCGCCTTTACCCTGGCGGCCTACAACCTGGGCCCGGAGCGCGTCCAGGCGCTGCGGGCCAAGGCGCGCGAACAGGGCCTGGACGGCGATCGCTGGTTCTTCCAGGTCGAACGCATCGCCGCCGAGGAGGTGGGTATCGGGGTGGTCAACTACGTGGCCAGCGTCAACAAGTACCGGGTGGCCTTCAGTCGTGAACGGGCGCGCCTGGAAGCACCGGCCGTGGCGGCGACGAGCGCCAGGGCGATCCGCCGCGAAGACGGTTGAAGCCCGCTTGACAGGGCAGTCTGGCCCTCCCTAGGATGATCCTGCGCCGATTTAAACAGCAACTTGCGGGGCGCTTACAAATACCGCTAAAGCGCTGGACGGAACAGGCCTCGTACTACCGCCCAGCTGGATCCACGAGGCGGAATTTCGTCCATGCTACCGCTCCCGCTACGCCTTACCCCCCTGACCCAGGGCAAGCTCGCCAGTCATCCCGCCATCCTGCTCGGCGGTCCCGATCAGCCCACCCTGCTGCGCTATCTCGAAGGCTGGCCGAGGCGCTGGCCCCACAGTCGTACTCTGCAGATCCGCTTCGCCGACCGCGCCGAACAGCTGCGTGGCTTTGCTGACGGCAGCTTCGACTTCGCCGTGGTGCAGTCGCCCGGCCAGGCCGGTCTTGCACTCCTGGTGCGGGAATTGACGCGGGTGGCGCGGCAGGGCGTGATCACCCGGAGGCGCTAGCCCGCTTCTTCCGGATAGGCGATCTCGACGATGTACCAGCGCTGTTCGCCAGCCGGCGTCTGCAGGCGGACTTCCGCGTCCAGCGCCTTGCCGACCAGCGCCCGCGCCAGGGGCGAGTCGATGCTGATGAGGTTCTGCCGGAGGTCCAGTTCGTCCGGGCCGACGATGCGATAGCGCTTCTCGGCGCCGTCATCGTCTTCCAGGGTGACCCAGGCGCCGAAATAGACCTTGCCCGGATCCGCCGGGCGCTCGCGGATCACCTTGAGATTCTCCAGCCGCTTGCGCAGGAAGCGCACTCGGCTGTCGATCTCGCGCAGCATCTTCTTGCCATAGATGTACTCGGCGTTCTCCGAGCGATCGCCCAGGGCGGCCGCCTCGCTCACCGCCTGGGTGACCTGGGGCCGGCGCACGTTCCACAGTTCGTGGAGTTCGGCGCGCAGCCGGGCTTCGCCGGCGGCGGTGATCAGGGGCGTGCCGGCGGTGCGCGGCGGACGGTAGCGACTCATGGATCAGCTTTCTCTCAGGATCAGTAACGGACTGGCGGTGAGGGCCCGCCGCGTGCCCAGCAGGCCCGCCGTGCCGACCAGCAGGGCGCCCAGCACCGGCAGGAGCAACAGCCAGGGGTGGGGTTGCCAGTCCAGCTCGAAGGCCAGCCGGTAGAGCAGGGCGCTGACGATCTCGCAACCGAGCGCCGCGAGCAAGCCACTGGCACCGCCGAGCAGGATGAATTCGGTGCGCCGCGCCCGTTGCAGCAATTCGCGCCGGGCACCCAGGGCGCGCAGCAGGGCGCCCTGGCGGATGCGTTCGTCGAGGGTCGCCTGCAGGCCGGCCAGCAGCACGGCGATACCGGCGGCCAGCACGAACAGCAGCACGAATTCCACGGCCACGCTGACCTGGCGCAGGATGCTGCGCAGCTGGTCGAGCAGGGCATCGATGGGCAGCAGGGTCACCGCCGGGAATTGCCGGGCCAGGTTCAGCAATTCGCGGTCGTGGCCGGGCGGCAGGTAGAAGCTGCCCAGGTAGGTGAAGGGCACGTCCTGCAGGGCGCCCGGGGCGAAGATGACGAAGAAGTTCGGCTGAAAGTTGTCCCAGCTGACCTGCCGCAGGCTGGTGATCCGCGCTTCGATCTGGCGGTCACCGATGACGAAGCCCAGGGTGTCGCCCAGGCCGACGCCGAGGCTGCGCGCCAGCTCGCTTTCCAGCGAGACGCCGGGCAGCTCGCCGGCGGGCAGCGCATCCCACCACTGACCGGCTTCCAGGCGATTGCCGTCCGGCAACCCAGCCGACCAGGTCAGATTGAGATCGCGCCGGGTGGCACGGCCACCGCGGGAGTCGTCTTCCAGGCCTTCCTGGGCCGGATGCCCCTTCACGCTGACCAGCCGCCCCTGCACGATGGGATAGAGCGGACTGGCGTGGGGCGAGAGATTGCCCACTGCCGTGGCGAAGGCCTGGCGCTCGTCCGGCAGGACATTGAGGGCGAAGTGATTGGGTGCCTCGGGCGGCAATTGCGCCTTCCAGCGTTCCAGCAACTCGCCCCGCAGCAGCACCACCAGACTCATGGCCAGCAGGATCAGGCCGAAGGCCAGGGTCTGGCCCACCGCCGCCAGCGGATGGCGCAGCAGTTGGCCCAGCCCCAGCCGCCAGGCCAGTGGCGCACCCTGCATCCCCCGGCGCAGGCCACGCAGGGCCAGGTACAGCAGGCTGCCGAACAGCAGCCCGGCGAGCAGGCCGCCCACCAGCAGCGCCAGGGTCAGGCGCAGGTCCAGCGACAGTCGCCACATGATCAGCCCCAGGGCCAACAGGGCGCAGCCATAGACCAGCCAGGTGCGCAGGGGCACCGGCTGCAGGTCGCTGCGCAGGACCCGCAGTGGCGGGACCCGCCCCAGGGCGGCCAGTGGTGGCAGGGCGAAGCCGACCAGGGCGACCATCCCGGTGCCCATGCCGGCCAGCGCCGGACCGATCCCGGCGGCCGGCAGGCGCGCCGGCAAGAGTCCGTGCAGCAGCTCGAACAGCACCAGCTGCGCCAGCCAGCCGAGCAGGGCGCCGAGCAGACTCGCCGCCAGGCCCAGCAGTCCCAGTTGCAGGCCGTAGAGCATCAGGGCGTCGCGCCGGGTCAGGCCCAGGCAGCGCAGCAGGGCGCTGGCGTCGAAGCGCCGCGCGGCGAAGCGATTGGCCGACAGCGCCACCGCTACACCGGCCAGCACCACCGCCACCAGACTGGCCAGGCCGAGATAGCGCTGGGCGCGCTCCAGGGCGTTGCCCAGTTGCCGATTGCCGTCGCCCGGTCCCTCGAAGCGCTGGTTGGCGGCCAGGGCCGGGGTGAGGGCCTGGCGATAGGCGGCCAGTGCCTGGGATTCGCCGCGCCAGAGTTCGCGATAGCGCACCCGACTGCCGGGCTGGATGACCCCGGTGGCGGCCACGTCGTCGAGATTGATCAGCACTCGTGGCGTCAGGCTGTAGAAGTCACCGGCACGGTCGGGTTCATAGGTGAGCACCCGGGTAATGGTGAGGGCCTTGCGGCCGATGTCCAGGCGATCGCCGACCTTGGCATCCAGCGCCAGCAGCAGGCGCGGCTCGACCCAGGCCTCCCCGGGCGCCGGAGCGCCGCCCGGCTGTTCGGGACCGTCCGGTACCGCGGCGCTGCGCACCTCGCCGCGCAGGGGGAAGTTGGCCTGGACCGCCTTGACGCTGGCCAGTTGCAGGGCCTCGGCACCTGCCGCCATGGTGCTGAAGTTGAGCGAGCGGCTGTGTTCGAGGCCGAGCTGCAGGCCGGCGTCCACCTGTTCCGGACGGGGCGGTTCGCTGCCCAGCAGCACCAGGTCGGCGGCGAGGAATTCGCTGGCGCGATTTGCCATGCCCGCGCCGAGGCGGGCGGTGAAGTAGCCGATGGCGACGCTGGCCGCGACGGCGATCACCAGCGCCAGGCAGAGCATGCGGATCTCGCCGGCGCGGAGTTCTCTCAGACTCTGGCGCCAGGCCAGGCCGAACAGCCGGGCGAAGGGTAGACCGGTGCGCCTCATGCCGCGACCTGCCGACCGCCTTCCAGGCGCAGTTGGCGGGCGCAGCGCGCGGCCAGGCGTTCGTCATGGGTCACCAGCACCAGCGTGGTGCCCCGCTCACGGTTGAGTTCGAACAGCAGATCGCTGATATGGGCGCCGGTGCGGCTGTCGAGATTGCCGGTGGGTTCGTCGGCGAAGAGGATGCTGGGTCGCGGCGCGAAGGCGCGGGCCAGGGCCACCCGTTGCTGCTCGCCACCGGAGAGCTGGCGCGGATAGTGCCGCAGTCGCTCGCCCAGGCCGACCCGTTCCAGCAGGGCTACCGCCTGTTCCCGGGCCTGGCGCACGCCCTCCAGTTCCAGCGGCAGCATGACGTTTTCCAGCGCCGTGAGGCTGTCCAGCAACTGGAAGGACTGGAAGACGAAGCCCACCCGTTCCGCGCGCAGGCGGGCGCGGGCGTCTTCATCGAGGGTGTCCAGCCGCTGACCGGCGAGATGGACCTCGCCGCCGCTGGGCAGGTCGAGACCGGCCAGCAGGCCGAGCAGGGTGGACTTGCCGGAACCCGAGCTGCCGACGATGGCCAAACTGTCGCCGGCCTCCAGTTGCAGATCCAGCGCCTGGAGGATCGGCAGCGCGCCTTCCGCGCCCGTGACGACCTTGCTAAGGTCGCGTGCCAGCAGTATGACTTCGCTCATGAGGATTCCGATGCCGTATTCGAAGGGCCCGCACGCGGGCGGCTGTGGCGAGTTAGAGTCAAAAAGCCGGGCGAAGTCCAGTGCGCCTTTGCGCCAAGGCATTGCCTGGCTGCTGGCCGTGCTTTGCCTGACCCTGGCGCCCCTGGCCATGGCGCGCACCCTGCTGGTGGTGGGTGACAGCATCAGCGCCGGCTACGGCCTCGCCGAAGGCCAGGGCTGGGTGCGGCTGCTGGAGCGGCGCCTGCAGGAGCAGAAGCTCGATTATCAGGTGGTGAATGCGTCCATCAGTGGCGATACCACCGCCGGTGGCCTGGCGCGCCTGCCAAAGCTGCTGGCCGATCATCAGCCCACGGTGGTGGCCATCGAGTTGGGCGGCAACGACGGCCTGCGGGGCCAGCCGCTGGCCCAGTTCGAGCGCAACCTCACCGCCCTGGTGGAGCAGGCCAAGGCCAGGGGCGCCCGTGTCCTGCTGCTGGGCATGCGCCTGCCGCCCAACTACGGACCGCGCTATACCGACGGCTTCGCCCAGGTGTATACCGACGTGGCCAAGGCCCAGCAGGTGGCCCTGGTGCCCTTCCTGCTCGAAGGAGTGGGCGGCGATCCCGCCTTCATGCAGCCGGATGGCATTCATCCTCAGGCCAATGCCCAGCAACGTCTGCTGGACAACGCCTGGCCCCAGTTGCAGCCGCTGCTGCGCGACTGAACGTCGGACTTTTCCCCGGCGGGGCTTTCCGCTAAGGTTGCGCGCCCCGCCGGTCCGGCCAATCTACCGCCCGGCGGATCCGCCCCTGGAGTATCCCGATGTCCCGCCTTTCCCGGTCCATGCACGGCTATCAGCTGATCCAGCCCGATGCCCAGCTCGACCTGTTCGCCTGCCGCGAGGGGCGGGTGCATATCGTCGCCCGGCAGCTGGAGCTGGGCTCGCCCACCGACCGGACCCTGTGCGGCACCCTGTTGCCGGCGCGGCCCCGCTTGCATCCGCTGAATCGCCGGGCGCTCGGTCTCAAGACCCTCTGTCCGGCCTGCATGCAACGGCTGCAGGGTGCCAAACGAGGCCTGCCGAATCCATTACAGGTCTTTTGAGGCCCTGCCGGACGCCGATCGAGGCGTGTACAATTCGCGCCGTCACCTTTTTGCTTCTTGCAAGGATTCATCCCATGCCCGCGCGCGTTTCGACCCTGGTCGGTTCCCTCTCGCTGTTTGGTCTGTTGAGCGCGGGTACGGCGCAGGCACTGGAGTTGCCGCTGCCGCCACCCGGTGAAGACGTGGTCGGCGAGGTTCAGGTCATCAAGGCCGCCTACGAAGACACCTTCGCCGATCTCGGCCAGAAGTACGATCTGGGCTACACCGAGATGGTGGCCGCCAATCCGGGCGTGGACGCCTGGCTGCCGGGCGCCGGCACCGAGATCGTGCTGCCGACGCGCTTCATCCTGCCGCCCGGGCCGCGCGAAGGCATCGTCATCAACATCGCCGAATACCGCATGTACTACTACCCCAAGGGTGGTCATTCGGTGTTCACCTACCCGTTGGGCATCGGTCGTGATGGCTGGGGCTCGCCGGTCGGCGTGGCCAAGGTGGTGGACAAGATCAAGGATCCGGCCTGGTATCCGCCGGAATCCATCCGTGCCGAGCACGCCGCCGAAGGCGATCCGCTGCCCAAGGTGGTGCCGCCCGGTCCGGATAATCCCCTTGGCCCCTACAAGATCCGTCTGACCCTGCCGGGCTATCTCATCCACGGCTCGGACAAGAAGTTCGGTATCGGCATGCAGGTCAGCCATGGCTGCTTCCGCATGTACAACTTCAACGTCACCGAACTGGTTGGCATGCTGCCAATCGGCACGCCGGTGCGCATCATCGACGAGCCCTACAAGTTCGGCGTGAGCCAGGGCAAGCTCTATCTGGAAGCTCATCAGCCGGTCAACCTCAAGGGCGACCCGACCGATATCGACCGTCAGGCCGCGGTGGTCAATGCGCTGATCAAGCGTGACGACCTGCTGCAGGCCAACAGCGCGGTGAACTGGAACACGGTACGGGACGTGGTCCAGGGCCAGGACGGCCTGCCGGTGGAAATCGCCGACCTGCCTGCCGGCATGGTTACCGGTACGGTGGCCAAGGCGCCCGCCAAGACCCTGTGATCGCGACCGGCCGAGCGCACTCGGCCGGTTAGACAAACAAAAAGCCCGCCATCTGAGATGGCGGGCTTTTTGTTTGCTCCGGGAAAGGCGACTGTTGCCACTCGCCTTTCCAGCCGAGGCGCTTACTTGCGGCTGGCTTTTTCCAGCATACGCAGGGCGCGCTCGTTGGCTTCGTCAGCGGTCTGCTGAGCTTTCTGAGCGGCGGCCAGGGCCTCGTCAGCGTGACGGTAGGCTTCGTCAGCACGAGCCTGAGCGCGGGCAGCGGCGTCTTCGGTAGCGGTCAGGCGAGCTTCGCTTTCCTTGTTAGCGGTGCTGCAACCAGTGGCCATAGCAGCGGCCAGAGCCAGGGCGGCGAATTTCAGAGCGTTGTTCATCGTAAACCCCTTGAGGTAGACATCCTGTTTTAAGATCAATTTCCCAGGTGGAAAATTGCGGCTACATACTACTCATTACCGGTCGTAAGTAAACTGAGCTAAACCCGTTGAAGAAAGATTTTTTGCGGAAATCCTGCTTCGCTCCCCGAGTTCGTCCCCGAATGCCCGCACCCGGTACCAGCAACTGCTTGGATGGCTGAAAGCCACGAACGTTTCAAAACGTTAGAGGATGACCGGAAGTTGTCAAGGTCAAAGCCGCGCCTGCTCCCGCGTGAACAGCCCTGATATAGTGTGATTTCTCGGTGCGACGGCTGGTCAGAACCTGCTTCTTCCGGAGGGGTCTGACGCGCTGTGGCTCAGTCCCGCACAGGAAGGGTGCGTTCTCGTCTTCGGGTATCATCGATAACAATGGATAAGGCGGAGCCAAACCGCCAAGGAGTAGTCATGAACGAATCCCTGCACGTGGAACACGATGAGGCCAATCATCAATTCCAGCTTTCTGTCGACGGTCAACGCGCCTATCTCGCCTACATGGATCTGGGTAAGCAGACGATGGATTTCTATCGCACCTTCGTCCCCGATGCCCTGCGTGGGCGCGGCCTGGCCGCCAGGCTTGCCGAGCACGCCTTGAACTACGCCGAGAGCCGCGGCTACAGCGTCATACCGTCCTGTTCCTATGTGGAGCACTATCTGGAGCGGCGTGGCCAGGTGACGCCGCTGGCCTGAGAGCCTGTCCTAAGTCTGCTGCGCGTCGGCCAAACGGCGTTGAAACTGGCCTGGGTCGCCAGCCCGGCCAAGGTGGCCCCGTCGCAATGCTCATTTACCATTCGTAAACCCGAGCGCGGGTCCGATCCGCTTCCTCAGCCAGCTTCGCCTTGTTTGTCTCTAGCTCGCGAGACTTTGAACAGGCTCTGGTGCGGAAGAAAAACGCCGGGCTGAGCCCGGCGTTTTCGTATCCGCTGGCGGATCAGCTGCGCGCGCGGCGCGGCAGCACATCCTTGAGCTTGCGGTGCATGTCGAGAATGCTCTTCTCGGTCATCGCCCAGTCGATGCAGGCGTCGGTCACCGAGACGCCGTACTCCAGTTGCGACAGATCCGCCGGAATCGGCTGGCTGCCGAAGCCCAGGTGGCTTTCCACCATCAGGCCGACGATGGAGTTGTTGCCCTCGACGATCTGGTTGGCGACGTTGTCCATCACCAGCGGCTGCAGGGCGGCATCCTTGTTGGAGTTGGCGTGGCTGCAGTCGACCATGATGTTCGGCTTGACCTTGGCCTTGACCAGCGCCTGCTCGCACAGGGTGACGCTGACCGAGTCGTAGTTGGGTTTGCCGTTGCCGCCGCGCAGGACCACATGACCATAGGCATTGCCCTTGGTCATCACCACCGAGACCTGGCCGCGCTGGTCGATACCCAGGAAGCGGTGCGGACTGGAGACCGACTGCAGAGCATTGATGGCCACCGTCAGGCTGCCATCGGTGCCGTTCTTGAAGCCGACCGCGGAAGAGAGGCCCGAAGCCATTTCCCGGTGGGTCTGGGATTCGGTGGTGCGGGCACCGATCGCCGACCAGCTGATCAGGTCCTGCAGGTACTGCGGGGAGATGGGGTCCAGTGCCTCGGTGGCGGTGGGCAGGCCCATTTCCGCCAGGTCCAGCAGCAGCTGGCGACCGATGTGCAGGCCGTCCTGGATCTTGAAGGAGTCATCCAGGTAGGGATCGTTGATCAGGCCCTTCCAGCCCACGGTAGTGCGGGGCTTTTCGAAATAGACGCGCATGACCAGATAGAGGCTGTCGCTGACCTGGGCGGCCAGTGCCTTGAGCCGCTCGGCGTATTCGTGGGCGGCCTTGATGTCATGGATCGAGCAGGGGCCGATCACCACGAACAGGCGATGGTCCTTGCCGTCGAGGATATCGCGGATGACCTGGCGGCCCTGGGCGACGGTGTCGGCGGCGAGATCGCTCAGCGGGATCTCCTGCTTGAGCTGCTCGGGCGTGATGAGCGGCTCGTTGGCTTCGATGTTGAGGTCGTTAAGGCGGGGCTGTGCGGCCATGGTGCTACTCGTCGGTCACGGCGCTGCGACAGGACGGGGCCCGTGCAGGCAAAATACGGTGGAGAGGGTGGGGCACCTTAACGCGTGTCCCGCCCGGTCACAATGGTTACGACGCTATTGGCGAGCCTGAGGGCGCGCCTTGGCGATGAGCGTGGCGAGGAAGCAATGGAATTGGACGATGGGACGGCGGATGCCGTCCTGCTGGCGGCGCCCGGGCGCTCGCTGCTGATCTTCACCAGCGTCGGTTGCGCCACCTGCCGGTTGGCGCGCCAGGTGCTACCTGCGGCGAGGCTGCCGGTCGACCGACTGTACTGGGTGGACGCCGAGCGCAGCGGCGGCCTGGTGCAGCGCTATGGCGTCTTTCATCTGCCGGCGCTGTTTCTGGTCCGGGACGGCGAGCTGCTCGGCCCGGTACAGGCGCCGCTACGCGAGCCGGCCCTGGTGGCAGCGATCCAGGCGGCGGATGGGCGCGCGTCCGAGGAACTGCCCTGAGCGTCCTGAGCAGGCTCTAAGGCGCGGGTTGCAGCGCAATCGGTGATCCCCTGCTACGCTGGTGAGGCTATCCCGCGTCGTACCGGCCTGATCGGCTGATCTGGCCAGGAGGAATCGTGATCCGCTCGCTGCTTTACGCCACGGACCTGGGCCTGTGTTCGCCCTATGTCTTTCAGCATGCCTTGAATCTCGCCCGTATCCATCAGGCCCAGCTGTATGTCGTCCATGTGGTGGAGCCGCTCGGCCTGCTGGCGTCTACCCTGTTGCAACAGCATCTGGACGGTGAATCCCTGGACCGCCTGCGCAATGGCGGTCTGGATCTGGTGCTGGAGACCATCGAGCAGCAGGTGTTCGAATCCCTGCGCGAGGACCTGCTGGAAACTCCCGCCACCGTGGGGCTGGTGCGTGCCGTGCGGGTGGTGCAGGGCGATCCGCCAGCGGCCATCCTCAGGCAGGCCCAGGAGTTCGCCGCGGATCTGCTGGTAATCGGCAGTCGCAGCCAGGGCGACGCCCAGGTGACACCTCTGGGGCGGACCGCCAGCTGCCTGCTGCAGACCGCGCGCATCCCGGTGTACCTGGTTCCGCTGCGTCAGGGCTGATCCATAAGCGTCAGCCTTGCCCCTTCGCGACTTAATTCGATTTCGGTCTAGAAAAAGCTTAAGGGCTGCATTACTGTTATATGCTTGCGCATGGGGTCAGCGAGGAGCCGGCATGAAGCTGCAACAGTTGAGATATATCTGGGAAGTCGCCCACCACGATCTGAACGTATCCGCCACGGCCCAGAGTCTCTATACCTCGCAGCCCGGCATCAGCAAGCAGATCCGCCTGCTCGAGGACGAGTTGGGCGTCGAGGTCTTTGCCCGCAGTGGCAAGCACCTGACCCGGGTGACCCCGGCCGGCGAGCGGATCATCCAGACCGCGGGCGAGATCCTGCGCAAGTGCGAGAGCATCAAGCAGATCGCCCAGGAATTCTCCAACGAGCGCAAGGGCACCCTGTCCATCGCCACCACCCACACCCAGGCGCGCTATGCGCTGCCGGACGTGATCAGCGAATTCATCAAGCAGTATCCGGACGTGGCCCTACACATGCACCAGGGTTCGCCGACCCAGATCGCCGAGATGGCCGCCGACGGCACCGTCGACTTCGCCATCGCCACCGAGGGGCTGGAGCGCTTCAACGACCTGGTGATGATGCCCTGCTATCGCTGGAACCGCTGCGTCATCGTGCCCCAGGGCCATCCCCTGGCGAAGGTGGAGCACCTCACCCTGGAGCACCTGGCGGAACAGCCGCTGGTGACCTACGTCTTCGGTTTCACCGGGCGCTCCAAGCTCGACGAGGCCTTTGCCCGCCAGGGCCTGGAGCCCAACGTGGTGCTGACCGCGGCGGACGCCGACGTCATCAAGACCTATGTCCGCCTCGGCCTGGGCGTGGGCATCGTCGCCGACATGGCGGTGGATCACAAAGCCGATGCCGACCTGGTCTGCCTGGACGCCAGCCACCTCTTCGAGGCCAGCGTGACCAAGATCGGCCTGCGCCGCGGCACCTTCCTGCGCGGCTTCATGTGCGACTTCATCGGCCGCTTCGCGCCGCACCTGACCCGCGATGTCCTCACCGAAGCGATGCAAACGCCCTCGCGACAGGAGCTGGAGACCCTCTTCCACGGGGTGACGTTGCCGACGTATTGAGGTTGGTTTTTTTGATGGTTTATCGCGGCCATGGGCCGCTCCTACAGGGCATGATGCTTTCGTAGGAGCGGCAGCATCGGCGGACCGCCATGGCCGCGATGCATTTCAGGCCGCAGCAGTACGTAGCGTGGAAAACGGCGTAGCCTTTCCAATGGAGACTGCGCTGAAGGGGACAACCCTCACCCCAACCCTCTCCCGAGGGGAGAGGGGGCTATCCGAGTAGGCGTTTAGTCGCGTCAGACTCGGCGAAATCGCAACAAGCCGTAGTGCTTTCATCTATAGGAGCGGCAGCATCGGCGGACCGCCATGGCCGCGATAGATG
The DNA here is from genome assembly GCF_031453735.1 of Pseudomonas sp. SORGH_AS_0199. Classification (NCBI taxonomy): domain Bacteria; kingdom Pseudomonadati; phylum Pseudomonadota; class Gammaproteobacteria; order Pseudomonadales; family Pseudomonadaceae; genus Pseudomonas; species Pseudomonas sp. SORGH_AS_0199. The sequence goes on along the minus strand of NZ_JAVJAE010000001.1, from coordinate 4,138,449 downwards.
TTTCACGCTTCCAGCCGCCACTGCTCCAGCAGCAGCTGCGCGGCCGCCGACAATCCCGCGCCCTGGCGCACCAGAATGGAATAGGGCTCGTTGCGGGTGCGCTGGACGACCGGCAGGCGGCGCAGCAGGCCGTGTCTTTCGCCGAACTGGGCGATGTCGCTGGGCAGCATGGCCACCTGATTGGCATCTTCCTGCAGCAGGCCAAGCAGGGTGAAGGTGGAGGAGGTTTCCACCGGATAGCGGGGAAACTCCAGTTCCGCGGCGCGAAATTCCCGTTCCAGGGTCAGGCGCATGGGCAGGTTGGCCGGATAGACGATCCAGCGACTGTCGACCAGCTCGGCCAGGCCCAGCGTCTCCGACTCCGCCAGCGGATGGCGGGGATGGCAGACGATCTCCAGCCGCTCTTCGCGCACCTCCAGACAGTCATAGGCATCCGGCCGGCGGCTGACGCTGCTGCGGCAGATGGCCACTTCGATGCGGCCGGCGTCGAGCAGGTCGAGCAGACGCACACTGGTGTCCTCGATGATCTCGATCCCCAGCTGGGGTTGCGCCGCACCCAGGCGCGACACCGCGGCGATCAGGCGGGGCACGGCGCCCATGATCACCCCCACCGCCAACCGGCCCCCTTCGCCCTGGAGAATGCCGAGCATCTCTTCGCGCAGATGGGCCAGGTCGCTCTCGATCAGCCGCGCATAGCGAATCACGCAGCGGCCCAGGTCGTTGGGCTGCAGGCCCTGGTGGGTGCGCAGGAAGAGGGTGGCGCCCAGGGTGCTCTCGATTTCGTGCAGCGCCTTGGTGGCCCCGGGCTGGGAGATGGCGATGCGTTCGGCGGCCTTGTGCAGCGAGCCTTCCTCGTCGAGGGCGATCAGCAGGCGCAGTTGCCGCAGGCGCAGACGGGAGGCGATGGAGCCCAGGGATGGCAGCATGGGAATAACCGTTGGTTATCGCGGGATAGGGAGCTCTCATTAGGCAGGCCCCGTAGCGCCGAGTAAAGTCTCCTTCAGGCGATAACCAACAAGGAGAATGCCATGCACCTGATTCAGTTCGAAGACCAACAGGGCCAGCGCCGCGTCGGCGTGGTCGAGCGCGGCGAAGTCCAGCAGGTCCGGGGTGCGACCAGCACCCGGACCCTGGCGCTGCAGGCCATCCGCGCTGGCGTGTCGCTGGAGTCTCAGGTGCAGACCCTGGGCCTGGAGCCCGGACCGGCCTATGCCGAGCTGCTCGATGGCGGCCGCCTGTTGCCGCCGCTGGACCACGAGGACCCCGCACACTGCCTGGTTACCGGGACCGGTCTGACCCACCTGGGCAGCGCCGCCACCCGCGACAAGATGCACCAGCAGAACAGCCAGGAGGAGGCCAAGCTGACCGACTCCATGCGCATGTTCAAATGGGGCGTGGAGGGCGGTCGGCCTGCAGCGGGTAGCGCCGGTGCCCAGCCGGAATGGTTTTACAAGGGCGACGGCGGCATCCTGGTGCGTCCCGGTGCCGACATCCCGCTGCCGGAATTCGCCGAGGACGCCGGTGAAGAGCCCGAGCTGACCGGTCTCTACGTGATCGGCGACGACGGCAAGCCCTATCGCCTGGGTTACGCGGTGGGCAACGAATTCTCCGACCACGTGATGGAACGCAAGAACTATCTCTATCTGGCCCATTCCAAACTACGCTACTGCAGCTTCGGTCCGGCGCTGCGCACCGGTGAGCTGCCGCGCCATCTGGCGGGCACCAGCCGGATCCGTCGCGGCGCGCAGGTGGTCTGGGAGAAGGAATTCCTCTCCGGCGAGGACAACATGTGCCACAGCCTGGAGAACCTCGAGTATCACCACTTCAAGTATGCGCAGTTCCTGCGACCGGGCGATGTCCATGTGCATTTCTTCGGCACGGCGACCCTGTCCTTCGCCGACGGTGTGCGCGTCGAGCCGGGCGACAGATTCGAGATCGCGGTGCCGGAATTCGGCGAGCCGCTGAGCAATGGCGTCAAGGCCGGCACGGCAGCCTTCCAGCCCGGGCAGGTCCAGCAGCTCTGATAGTTGTATGATGACTGCTGACTATGCGAATGCTAGAGTGGGTATCGCACAGGCTGGCCCGGCCGCTCTGAGACTGAGCGTGCCACCCCTTCGAAGACCACCCCAGTCGGGTGGTCTTCCCTGAACCCCTAGGTATAAGGAGTCGAGAACAATGCAGATCCAAGGCAAGAACTACATCGGTGGCGCTCGCAGCGGCGAGGGCGAGGTGCGGGTCTACAGCATCGACGCCACGACTGGCGAAAAGCTGCCCTACGAATTCTTCCAGGCGTCCGCGGCCGAGGTCGATGCCGCCGCCCGTGCCGCCGAGCAGGCCGCGCCCCTGTACCGCAAGCTGAGCGCCGAGCAGCGCGCGGCCTTCCTCGATGCCATCGCCGACGAACTGGACGGCCTGGGCGATGATTTCGTCCAGCTGGTCTGCCAGGAAACCGCACTGCCGGCTGGCCGTATCCAGGGCGAGCGCGGCCGTACCAGCGGCCAGATGCGCCTGTTCGCCAAGGTGCTGCGCCGCGGTGACTTCCACGGTGCACGCATCGACACCGCGCTGCCCGAGCGCAAGCCGCTGCCGCGTCCTGACCTGCGTCAGTACCGCATCGGCCTGGGTCCGGTGGCCGTGTTCGGTGCCAGCAACTTCCCGCTGGCCTTCTCCACTGCCGGTGGCGACACCGCCGCGGCCCTGGCCGCCGGTTGCCCGGTGGTGTTCAAGGCCCACAGCGGCCACATGGTCACCGCCGAATACGTGGCCGATGCCATCCTGCGCGCCGCGGAGAAGACCGGCATGCCCAAGGGCGTGTTCAACATGATCTATGGCGGTGGCGTGGGCGAGCAGCTGGTCAAGCACCCGGCCATCCAGGCAGTGGGCTTCACCGGCTCGCTGCGCGGCGGTCGCGCCCTGTGCGACATGGCCGCGGCCCGTCCGCAGCCGATCCCGGTGTTCGCCGAGATGTCCAGCATCAACCCCGTGGTGGTCCTGCCCGAGGCACTCAAGGCCCGTGGCGAGGCTATCACCGGTGAACTCGCGGCCTCCGTGGTCCTGGGCTGCGGCCAGTTCTGCACCAATCCGGGTCTGGTCATCGGCGTGCGTTCGCCCGAGTTCAGCAGCTTCCTCGAGCGCCTGGCCGGTGCCATGAACGAGCAGGCGCCCCAGACCATGCTCAATCCGGGCACCCTGAAGAGCTACGAGAAGGGCGTTGCGGCGCTGCTGGCCCATTCCGGTGTGCAGCACCTGGCCGGTGCCAGCCAGGAAGGCAATCAGGCGCGTCCGCAGCTGTTCAAGGCTGATGTGAGCCTGCTGCTGGAAAACGACGAGCTGCTGCAGGAAGAAGTCTTCGGTCCCACCACGGTGGTGGTCGAGGTGGCTGACGAAGCCCAGCTACACCAGGCGCTGCAAGGCCTGCATGGTCAGCTGACCGCCACCCTGCTGGCCGAGCCGGCCGATCTGCAGCGCTTCGAGGCCATCATCGGCCTGCTGGAGCAGAAAGCTGGTCGCCTGTTGCTCAACGGCTATCCCACCGGTGTGGAAGTCAGCGATGCCATGGTCCATGGCGGTCCCTATCCGGCGACCTCCGATGCCCGCGGCACCTCCGTCGGTACCCTGGCCATCGATCGCTTCCTGCGTCCGGTGTGCTACCAGAACTATCCGGATGCCTTCCTCCCGGAAGCCCTGCAGAACGCCAATCCGCTGGGTATCCAGCGTCTGGTGAACGGCGAGAACACCAAGGCCGCGATCTGATCCTAGTGCTTTGAGGTGGTAAGAAACCCGGCGTCGCAAGGCGCCGGGTTTTTTATTGGGTGATGGAAAGGGGCGGTGGCAGGACAGTGGAAAAGGCTGCGCCCTTTGCCACGCTACGGGGAGGGCCGGGTGTCATGGGAGAGGTGCAAGTGGAAAAGGCTATGCCGTTTTCCACGCTACGGGGGGAGGGTACGAGCGGAGGAGGGTGCGCCGTTTTCCACGCTACGGAACACGGAGCACGGAGGCGAAAGGCGCTCCGCTCCTGCCCCCTCTCCCTCTGGGAGAGGGTTGGGGTGAGGGGAGCACCAAAGCAAAGGCCGCTCCCGGGAGCGGCCTTTGCTTGAGTCGGAGCAGGCCCTACTTGCCGGCGAACTTGAAGATGGTCGTCTGGGTGTAGGTCTGGCCGGGATCCAGGCGGGTGGTGGGGAAGTTCGGCTGGTTGGGCGCATCCGGGTAGTGCTGGGTTTCCAGGGTGAAGGCGCCCCAGTGGCCGTAGGTCTTGCCGGCCTTGCCCTTGATGTTCCCCTCCAGGAAGTTGCCGGTATAGAACTGCACGCCCGGTTCGGTGGTGTAGAGGGTCAGGGTGCGGCCGGAGCCCGGGTCGGTCACCACGGCAGCGGCTTTCTGCAGATCGCCAGCGGTGTTGAGCACCCAGTTGAAGTCATAGCCACCCTGCTTGGGTTCGGCGTACTTCAGTTGCTGATTTTCGTCGGCGATGTGCTTGCCGATGGCGGTCGGCTTGCGGAAGTCCATCGGCGTGCCGGCCACGGGCGGCAATTCGCCGGTGGGGATCAGCTTGGCGGTCACCGGCGTGTATTTGTCGGCATTGAGCATCGCCACCTGCTTGAGCACGGTGCCACTGCCGGCGCCGGCCAGGTTGAAGTAGCTGTGGTTGGTCAGGTTGAGCACCGTCGGCTTGTCGGTGGTGGCGCGGTACTTGAGGGTCAGCTGGTTGTGCTCGTCCAGCTGGTAGGTCACCTGGGTGGTGAGGGTGCCGGGAAAGCCCATCTCGCCATCGGGGGAGACATAGCTCAGGGTCACGCCGACCCAGCCGTCGCCCTTGGCCGGCTCGGCCTTCCACACCTTGGTGTTGAAGCCCTGGGGACCGCCGTGCAGGGCGTTGGTCTTGTCGTTCTGGGGGATCTGGTAGCTCTTGCCATCGAGGCTGAAGCGGCCCTCGGCGATGCGGTTGCCGAAGCGGCCGATGGTGGCGCCAAAGAATACGGTGGGGTTGTCGAGATAACCCTGGACGTCATCGAAGCCCAGGACCACGTCTTCGCTGTGGCCCTTGCGGTCGGGCACCTTGAGCGCCTGCAGCACGCCGCCGTAGGTGATGACGGTGGCCTGCATGCCGTGGCTGTTGGTCAGGACGAACTTCTCGATGGGGGTGCCATCGGGCAGCTTGCCAAAGCTCGACTGCTGGCTGCTGAGGCCGGCCGCCTGGGCGGTAAGGGTGCTGATCATGAGTGACAGTCCAAGTCCGGTGAGGGCTAACGTGCTTTTCATCTCGACCACCTTTTCGGTTTGTTGTTGTGCAAGAGTGGGGCAGAGGGCCCCGAGTTCCGGAAAGAGAGGCTGCGCCAGCCCCTCACCCCGACCCTCTCCCGGTGGGAGAGGGGGTAGAGCCGGTCAATGGGAGTGGCGAGGCACCTCGGCGCCGCGGCAACCGACTAGGAAGTCGAAGTCGCAGCCTTCGTCGGCCTGCAGCACATGGTTGACGTAGAGGCGGCGATAACCGCCGGCCAGCAGCTGGTCGGCCGGCGGTTGCCAGTCGGCCAGGCGCGCGGCCAGTTCTTCGTCGGGGATATCCAGGTGCAGGCGCCCGGAAGCGCAGTCCAGTTCGATCATGTCGCCTTCGCGGACCACTGCCAGGGGGCCACCGGCCGAGGCCTCGGGTGCCACGTGCAGGACCACGGTGCCGTAGGCGGTGCCGCTCATGCGGGCGTCGGAGATGCGCACCATGTCGGTGATGCCCTTGGCCAGCAGCTTGGCCGGCAGGCCCATGTTGCCCACCTCGGCCATGCCCGGATACCCCTTGGGTCCGCAGTTCTTCAGCACCATCACGCAGGTCTCGTCGATGTCCAGGTCCGGGTCGACGATGCGCGCCTTGTAGTCTTCCAGGTTCTCGAACACCACGGCGCGACCGCGATGCTGCATGAGTGCCGGGGTCGCGGCCGAGGGCTTGAGCACCGCGCCCTTGGGCGCCAGGTTGCCGCGCAGCACGCAGATGCCGCCGTCGGCGCGCAGCGGGTTGTCCAGGGCGCGGATGACCTCGTCGTCGCCGTAGATGGGCGCCTCGGCGCAGTTGGCCCAGAGGCTCTTGCCGTTGGCGGTCAGCGCCTCGGGGTGGGGCAGCAGCTTGGCTTCGCCCATGCGGCGGATCACCGCCGGCAGGCCGCCGGCATAGTAGAACTCTTCCATCAGGAAGCGTCCGGAGGGCTGCAGGTCGACGATGGTGGGGGTGCCGCGGCCGACCCGGGTCCAGTCGTCCAGCTCCAGGTCCACGCCGATGCGGCCGGCGATGGCCTTGAGGTGGATCACCGCGTTGGTGGAACCGCCGATGGCGGCGTTGACGCGAATGGCGTTCTCGAAGGCTTCCTTGGTGAGGATCTTCGATAGCCGCAGGTCTTCTTCCACCATCTCGACGATGCGCATGCCGGACAGGTGCGCCAGCACGTAGCGCCGCGAATCCACCGCCGGAATGGCGGCGTTGTGCGGCAGCGAGGTGCCCAGGGCTTCGGCCATGCAGGCCATGGTGGAGGCGGTGCCCATGGTGTTGCAGGTACCGGCCGAACGCGACATCCCGGCTTCGGCGGAGAGGAATTCGTTGAGGTCGATGGCACCGGCCTTGTAGGCCTCGTGCATCTGCCAGACGATGGTGCCGGCGCCGATGTCGCGGCCGTGGTGCTTGCCGTTGAGCATGGGGCCGCCGGTGACGACGATGGCCGGCACGTCGCAGCTGGCGGCGCCCATCAGCAGCGCCGGCGTGGTCTTGTCGCAGCCGGTGAGCAGCACCACGGCGTCCACCGGGTTGCCGCGAATGGCTTCTTCGACGTCCATGCTGGCCAGGTTGCGGGTCAGCATGGCGGTGGGTCTGAGGTTGGATTCGCCGTTGGAGAACACCGGGAATTCCACCGGGAAGCCGCCGGCTTCGTAGATGCCGCGCTTGACGTGTTCGGCGATCTTGCGGAAGTGGGCGTTGCAGGGGGTCAGCTCGGACCAGGTGTTGCAGATGCCGATGACGGGTTTGCCCTGGAATTCGTGATCCGGGATGCCCTGATTCTTCATCCAGCTGCGGTACATGAAGCCGTTCTTGTCGTTGCTGCCAAACCACTGGGCGGAGCGGAGCGGGCGTTTGGGCGTGGTCATTGTCTTGTCCTCGGGCATTTCACGGGCAAAGCGGTCCCCGGCACGGCGCCCGTGGCGCCGCGGGGGAGGGCACAGTCTGGGTTTAGCGCTGCTTGAAGCGGTCGATGACCACGGCCAGCAGCAGGATGGTTCCGCGGATGACGTACTGGTAGAAGGTGTCGATGTTCTTCAGGTTCATGGCGTTCTCGATGATCGCCAGGATCAGCACGCCGGCGATCACGTGGCGGATCATGCCGATGCCGCCGGCCAGGGAAACCCCGCCCAGCACGCAGGCGGAGATCACCGTGAGTTCGAAGCCCTGGCCGATCATCGGCTGGCCGGAGGTCATCCGCGAGGCCAGCACCACGCCGGCCAGGGCGCCGATCACCCCGTGCATGGCGAAGATGATGATCTTGGTGCGATCGACGTGGACCCCGGCCAGCAGCGCGGCTTCCTCGTTGCCGCCGATGGCCATGGTGTTGCGGCCGAAGGTGGTGTAGTTGAGCAGCCAGCCAAAGAACAGGATGCACAGCAGGGTGATGACGATGGGCACCGGCAGGCCGAACAGCTGGCCGTTGCCGAACACGAAGAACTGCTCCTGGGAGACGCCCACGGCCTTGCCGTCGGAGAAGATGTAGCCCAGGCCGCGCACGATCTGCATCGTCGCCAGCGTGGTGATCAGGGCGTTGATCTTGAGCTTGGCGATCACCAGGCCGTTGATCAGGCCGACCACCAGGCCCATGGCCAGGGCGGCGGCGACGCCGAGAAAGACGCTGTCGAATTCGCGCATCACCACCGCGGCGACCACCCCGGCACAGGCGATGACCGAACCCACGGAGAGGTCGAAGTGGCCGGAGGCCAGGCAGAACAGCATGGTGCAGGCGGCGATGCCCACGGTGGAGATCGCCAGCCCCAGACCGCGCATGTTCAGCGGCGAGAGGAAGTTCTGCACGAACAGCGCGCAGAGGGTGAAGATGACGACGGCGGCCAGCATCATGGCCCAGTCGTCGAGGAAGCGACGCATGTCGAAGCCGCGGCGCGGCGGGGTCAGGCTGTGGGGTTGGGCGGACATGGACTGAACCTCTTTTCTTGTTTTCATCAGGCCCGGGTACGGGGCAGGGCGAGCTGCAGCAGGCGCTCGTCGTTGAACTCGGCGCGGGTCACCTCGCCGGTGATGGCGCCTTCGCTCATCACCAGGATGCGATCGGCCACGCCCATGACTTCCATCAGGTCGCTGGACACCACCACCACGGCGATGCCGCGGGCGGCGAGGTCATGGATGATGGCGTAGATCTCCGACTTGGCGCCCACGTCGATGCCGCGGGTGGGTTCGTCGAGCAGGAGCACCTGCATGGGCATCGACAGCCAGCGACCGAGGATGGCCTTCTGCTGGTTGCCGCCGGAAAGGTTCTTGATCTTCTGCCCGGCGTGGGGTGTCTTCACGTTCAGCGCGCGAATCTGCTTTTCGGCGTTGGCCTTTTCCCAGCGACCCTGGATCAGGCAGCCGAGGCTGGCGTGATGGGCACGAGCGCTGATGTTGATGTTCTCGGCCACGCTGGCCAGCGGCACGATGCCTTCCTTCTTGCGATCTTCCGGGCACAGCAGGATGCCGGCGGCGATGGCGTCACGCGGCGACCTGAGGCTGATCGGGGCGCCTTTGAGGCTCAGGCTGCCAGCCTTGTGCTTTTCCAGGCCCGCCAGCAGGCGCAGGAGCTCGGTGCGACCGGCACCGACCAGGCCGAACAGGCCGAGGATTTCGCCCTGGCAGACCTCGAAGCCCACCGGCTGCTGCAGGCCCTGGCCGAGCAGGCCCTCGACCTTGAGGCAGCCACCGCCGATTTCGCGCGGGCGGTAGTCGTAGATGTCGGCGAGGTCGCGGCCGACCATCAGGGTGATCAACTGGTCGGGGGTGATGTCGGCCAGGCGCTCGATGGTGCGCACGTGGCGACCGTCCTTGAACACCGTCACCGCGTCGCAGATGCGGAACACCTCTTCCATGCGGTGGGAGACATAGAGCACCACCCGGCCTTCGTCGCGCAGCCGGGCGATGATGGTCATCAGCCGATCGGTCTCGCGGGCGGACAGCGAGCTGGTCGGCTCGTCGAAGGCGATGACGCGGGCGCCGCGGGAGAGCGCCTTGGCGATCTCGACCAGCTGGCGCTGCCCGAGCGACAGGCGTCCGACCTTGGTGTTGGGGTCGATCTCTTCGGCCAGGCCCTTGAGCAGGTCCAGGGCCTGGCGGCGCAGGTGGCCGCGATTGACGATGCCGTAGCGCGCCGGCAGGTGCCCGAGAAAGAGATTTTCGGCGACGGTCATCTCCGGCACCAGCTGCAGTTCCTGCTGGATCACCGCAACGCCGGCGCGGATGGCTTCGGCGGTGCTCTTGAACACCAGTTCCTGGCCGTCGATGTTGAGGTGGCCGGTGGTGGGGGCGTGGTAGCCGCTGAGGATCTTCAGCAGGGTCGACTTGCCGGCGCCGTTCTCGCCCATGAGGGCGTGCACCGAGCCGGGACGCACGTTGAAGGAGATGTCGGCGAGCGCCTTGACGCCGGGAAAGGTCTTGCCGATGCCGACGAAACCGAGGCTGTCGGCGCTCTGGGCGGTGGTGTGTTCCAGGGCTGCCATGAAGCCCTCCTGTCAGACGAAAGAGGAGGGCGGCGCCAGGACCGGCGCCGCCGGGGTCATCACTTCCAGAGGCCGATCTTTTCCAGCTCTTGCTGGAAATTGGCGCGGGTGATGAGGGTGACCTTGTCCATCGCGGTGTACTTGGGCGGTTCCTTACCGGTAGTCACCCACTCGTACATCATGCTGGCGGTCTGGTAGCCCTCTTCGTGGGGGCTGGGCAGCATGGAGCCGAAGAAGCCGCTGTTGGCTTTCTTCAGTTCGCCGATGGCATCGGTGCCGTTGATGCCGATGCCGATCACCTGCTCGGCCTTGAAGCCGGCGCTTTCGGTGGCGCGGACGCCGCCCAGCACGGTGTTGTCGTTCATGCCGCCGATGATCAGGTGCTTGGCGGCCGAAGGCAGCTTGACCAGCGCGGAGGTGGTGGAGTCCATGCTGCCGGGCACGTCCAGGGTCTTCTGCGGCGCGAAGATGATGTGGTCGGCGGGCAGGCCGGCCTTCTTCAGGGCTTCCACCGAACCGTCGGTGCGCTTCTTGCCGGTATCCAGCTCGTTGTAGGTGTTGATCACCGCATAGGTGTCATCCCACTTCCAGCCACGCTTCTCGGCTTCGGCGGCCATGGCGGCGCCCTGCTGCTGACCGACCTCGAAGGCGGCCATGCCCAGGTAGGGCACGTCTTCCATGAACTTGCCCTTGGCGTCGACGAAGCGGTCGTCCACGGCCATGACCTTGAGGTCGTTGAGCTTGGCCTTGGCCACGATGGCCGGGCCGAGGGAGACGTCGGGCGGGCAGATCACGAAGCCCTTGGCGCCGTTGGCGGCCAGGCTGTCGATGGCGGCGAGGGTCTTCTCGCCATCCGGCACGGCGATCTTGAGCAGGGTAAAACCCTTGTCCTTGGCGGCTTTCTCGGCGAAGGCCCACTCGGTCTGGAACCAGGGTTCCTCGGGTTGCTTGACCAGGAAACCGATCTTGACCGGATCGGCAGCGAAAGCGGAAAGGGACAGGCTGACAGCGCCGGCGGCGAGGGCGGCACGCAGCAGAGAACGAACTCCCGGAACACGGAACATAGCTGGAACTCCTTGTTTTTATTGGTGTGGCCAGGCAATGCGAGGCGGCGGGCTGCCGTCGAGGAGGTCAGACGACGCCGCTCTGCATTGATATTATGATTGGATGGGTGCGGGCGCAAGAAAAAGGTGACGAGATTTTTCGTCACCTCTGTCACCAAGCTGTTACATAGGGCCCGAAGCGGAAAGGCGCCGCGGAAGGGCGCCTGGGTCGGTAGGATGAATCAGCCGGCGAACCTGTGGCAGGGCATGCCGGCGACCGGCGCGGTCGCCTTGAGCAGGGCGCCGTCGAGGGTACCGTCGGCGGCGGCACTGGTGACGTAGAGGGTGCGCAGATCCGCTCCGCCGAAGACGCAGCTGGTGGGCCGCTGCACAGGCAGCTCGACGATCTCCAGCAGCTCGCCCTCCGGCGAGAAACGCAGCAGGCAGTTGCCGTCCCAGCGTGCGTTCCATACGCAGCCTTCGCTGTCGATGGCCGAGCCGTCCGGCGAGCCGCGCTCGTGGGGACCGGCCCAGACGGTGGGTGCACCCAGGTTGCCGCTGGCATCCAGCGGATAGCGATAGAGGGTGTCCTTGAGGGTGTCGGCGCTGATGACGTGGTTGTCCGCCGCGCTCCATACCAGGGTGTTGGCGATACCGAGGTCGCTGGCGTGCCGGCTGACGCTGCCGTCGGGATCGATGCGGAACAGAGCGCCCGAGTGTCGGTCGATGGCCACGTCGCCGCCCTGGGCATCGAGGTTGTTCTGCATGGTGCCCAGCCACAGACGCCCCTGGGCGTCACAGCGGGCCTCGTTGCCGCGATTGCCCGGATCGGGATCGGCGACGCAGAAGAGTTCCAGCGCGGGACGCTCTGGCGGGGAATCGAGATCCAGGCGGAAGACGCCGTTCGGCAGGGTCACCAGGGCATCGCCGCGGACCGTGGGCACGAAGGCGGAGCAGGGACGATCCAGCTGCCATTCCTGATACTGCTCGCCGCGCAGGCGGCAGGCCTTGAAGCCGGCGATATCTACCCAGTAGAGCGCCTGGGTCTCCTGGTCCCAGAAGGGACCTTCGGCCAGTTTGAAGCGCTGGGGAAGCAGCGGCTGCCAATCCATCGTTCACCTCTCTTGTTGTGGCAGGACGGGAAATCCAGGCATGGGAACCTGGAGAGACGCCAAGGTTGCCGACCGAAACGTCAGTCGGTATAGCGCGCCAGGGTCACCGCCGCGCTGTCGATCAGCATCATGCAGGCCCAGACGGCGCGCGCCGCATCGCGCGAGGCGATGCCGTCGGCCAGGGTCTTGTGCAGGGGGAGGGTACGCCGCAATTCGTCGGGATCGGCCGACGACAGGGTGAAGGAGGCTGCTAGCAGCGCGCCCAGGGCGGGCACCATCTGCTCGATGAACTGATTGTGGCTGGCCGCCAGGACGCATTCGTGGAAGCGCTGGTCGGCGGTGTTGTAGTCGCCGCCATCGAGCGACGCTTCCAGGTGCTGGTAGGCGACCTGGATCGCCTGGACCTGCTCGGGAGTGGCCCTTTCGCAGGCCCAGCGCACCGCCGCCGGCTCGATGGCGTGACGCAGATCCAGCAGGTCCTTGACGAAATGAGCGGGCAGACCGCCCGTGGCCAGCCAGCCCACCACCTGGGTATCGAACAGATTCCAGCGACTGAGCGGCAGGACCCGGGTACCGACCTTCGGGCCGACTTCCAGCATGCCCTTGGCCGCCAGGGTCTTGATCGCCTCGCGCAGGATGGTACGACTGACACCCAGTTCCTGGCAGAGGTCCGCCTCTACCTTAAGGGCGCTACCGGGTGGAAATTGCCCGGCCGCGAGTCGCTGGCCGAGTTGTTCTACGGTAGAGGCATGGTAGCTGCTGGACATAAGGGCATACCGCGAGTGGGTTCTTGCCCTCAATGATCATACGAAATTTCACCTTCAGACAAGGGCTGCGGCCGGAAGGCTTCGGCGACCATGTCATCGACACCGGCCAACTGGGCGATGGCGGCGTGGCGGGCGGTCAGCGGATCACGGTGCTGGATCGCGGTGAGGATCGCCTTGTGCCGGGAGACCAGCAGGTTGAGGCTGTCTCCGGCGGCGAACAGCGCCGAGGAGCGTTCCAGATAGTCCCGCACCGGCAGCAGCATGATGCTGTAGAGGTGAGTCAGCAATTCGTTGTGGGTGGCCGTGGCGATGGACAGATGGAAGGCCATGTCCGGCTCGGCCATGTTGGCGATGTCCGCCGCCTGCTCCATCCGCTGGTAGGCGTCCTCGATGGCCTTGACGTCTTCGGGCTGGGCGTTGGCAGCCGCCATGGCGGCGACCTCCGGCTCGATGATGTTGCGCACCTTGACCAGGGTCTCGTAGAAGCTGTGCCGCGAATCGCTCTCCAGCAGCCAATGGAGCACGTCCGGATCGAGCAGATGCCACTCGTTGCGTGGTTTGACTACGGTTCCGACCTTGGGCTTGGACCTGACCAGACCCTTGGCCACGAGCACCCGGGTGGCCTCACGCAGGACGGGGCGGCTCACTTCGTACTCTTCGCACAGCTGCGCCTCGGGGGGCAGGCGCTGTTCTGGCAGGAAGTGCCCGGACACGATCTGGGTGCCGAGCTCATGAACGATGCGAGCGTGTCTGCTTTTGCGCGGCAGCGGTGTCTTGTAATTCATCGAAAGGCATCCGAAGTCGTCGTGCCATCACTATAACACCATCAGCGCGATAACCGATGTTATCGCGGGCCAAGCGGCTCTGTAACGGGGATCAGCGGAAATCAAGAGGTAAGATCTCCCACTTCGTAACAATATTTTAGTATTATCAAAATAACCTTAAGAGCCGATTAATGGCCTGATTAGGGTATTTAACGATTCAATGATAGTACGTTAGAATTTTGAGCAATCTGCGCTTCAACCGCACAACAACAACAAGTCGGAGAACGCCATGCACCCTGAATCCGCCCTCATCCGTCGGATCACGCTCAAGCTGGTCCCCTTTCTCGTATTGCTCTATCTGGTCGCCTACATCGACCGCTCTGCCGTGGGCTTTGCCAAGCTGCACATGGGCGCCGACATCGGCATCGGCGATGCCGCCTACGGCCTTGGTGCCGGGCTGTTCTTCATCGGCTATTTCCTCTGCGAGGTGCCCAGCAACCTGCTGCTGGAGCGCTTCGGTGCGCGCCGCTGGTTCGCCCGCATCCTGGTGACCTGGGGTGCCATCACCATGGGCATGGCCTTCGTCCAGGGACCGAACAGCTTCTATGTCATGCGCTTCCTGCTGGGTGCGGCCGAGGCCGGCTTCTTTCCCGGCGTGCTCTACTACCTCACCCAGTGGTTCCCGGTACGCCATCGCGGCAAGATCATGGGGCTGTTCATCCTCTCCCAGCCCATCGCCATGCTGGTGACGGGACCGCTGTCGGGCATGCTCCTGCAACTGGATGGCGCACTCGGTCTGCACGGCTGGCAGTGGCTGTTCCTCTGCATCGGCGCGCCGGCGGTGCTGCTGGCCTGGCCGACCCTGACCCGGTTGCCGGATGGTCCGCAACAGGTCGCCTGGCTGGACGCCGATGAAAAGCGCTGGCTGGCAACGGAGCTGGAAAAGGACCTGCACCTCTTCGACCAGACCCGCCATGGCAATCCCCTGCATGCGCTCAAGGATCGCCGCGTGCTGCTCTTGGCGCTCTATTATCTGCCGGTGACCCTGAGCATCTATGGCCTGGGGCTGTGGCTGCCGACGCTGATCCACCAGTTCGGCGGCAGCGATCTCACCACAGGCTTCATTTCCGCCATTCCCTACGCCTTCGGCATTCTCGGCCTGCTCATCGTGCCGCGCAGTTCCGATCGCCTGGGCGATCGCTATGGCCACCTGGCCGTGCTCTATGGGGTGGGTGCCCTGGCCATGGCCGGCAGCGCCTGGTTCGGCACTGCCGTGCTGCAACTGGCGGCGCTGTCGGTGGTGGCCTTCTGTCTGTTTTCCCTCACCGCGCTGTTCTGGACCCTGCCGGGGCGCTTCTTCGCCGGGGCCAGCGCCGCCGCCGGTATCGCCCTGATCAACTCGGTGGGCAATCTCGGCGGTTATCTCGGCCCCTATGGTATCGGCGCGCTCAAGGCGGCCACCGGCACCCTGGCCTCGGGGCTCTATCTGCTGGCCGCGGTGCTGCTGTTCGGCCTCTTGCTCACCGGCCTCGTCTACGTCCGCCTGGAGCGCAAGAATCGGCGGGAAGAGGGTTATGCCGCGGAGCGTTCCGCCGGCTGACGCCCCGGACAGGTCTCGGCGGCGAACCAGGCGGCGCCGAGACACACCAGGTTGGCCACCAGCAGGTAGGCGGCCGGCGCCATACGGTCGCCGGTGGCGCCGATCAGCCAGGTCACCACGATCTGGGCGGTGCCGCCGAAGGCCGCCACCCCCAGCGCATAGACCAGCGAGAAGCCGGTCGCCCGCACCCGCTGCGGAAAGCTTTCCACCAGCAGCACGATCAGGGCGGCGCCACTCATGCCGTGCAGGCCGGAGAGCACCGCCAGGGTCAGCAGGAAGGTGCCCGGCCCGGGTGCCTGGGTGATGAGCTGCAGCGCCGGATAGAGCAGCACCAGCAACAGCAGTCGCGGCAGGATCAGTACGATGCGCCGGCCATAGCGATCGCTGAGCACCCCGCCCAGGATCGAGCAGACCGCCATGGCCGCGCCCATCACCAGGGTGGCGAGCATGGCGGTCCCGGTCGGCAGCTTCAGTTCCACCAGGGCGAAGGTGGTCATGTAGTTGAGGAAGTACTGGGTGATGGTGCTGCCGGAGAGGATCAGCAGCCCCAGCAGCAGTGGCCGCCGCTGGGTGGCCAGCACCTCGCCCAGCACCGCGCCGGCGCCCCGGCTTTCGCCGACGTGGGTATCCACCAGGCCCCGGCGGATATAGAGGCCGATGGGCAGGATCGCCAGGCCCAGCAGGAAGGGCAGGCGCCAGCCCCAGGCCAGCAGTTGCTCCGGCGTCAGCCAGAGGGTCAGGCCATAGCCGATCAGCCCGGCCGCTACCGCGGCCAGCCCCTGGGCCACGACCTGCCAGCAGGCGTAGGTGCCTCTCTTGTGCAGCGGCGCCGCCTCCAGGATGTAGGTGGTGGCCGGGCCGGCCTCGCCACCCCAGGCCAGGCCCTGCAACAGCCGCGTCAGCACCAGCAGGATGGGGGCGGCGATGCCGATCTGCTCGTAGCCCGGCAGCACGGCGATGCCACCGGTGCCCAGGGCCATCAGCACCATGGTCAGCAGCATCGCCGGCTTGCGCCCGACGCGGTCGGCCCAGGCGCCGATGAGAATGGCGCCCAGCGGCCGGACGACGAAGCCGACGCCAAAGGTGATGACGCTGGCCATCAGGCTGGCGAAGGCATTCTGCGAAGGAAAGAACACCTGGCCGATCAGCACGGCGAAGGTGGCGTAGACGCCGAAGTCGAAAAACTCCACGGCGTTGCCGAGCACCACGGCAAAGACGCCCTTGCGGGAGTGGATAGGGCGGGAAGCAGTCATGGGCGATGGTTCAGCAGGAGCAGAGCGCGCGCCCGGAACCGAGCGCGCGGGAGGTATCGACTCAGTGGGCGAGGTGCAGGCCGCACTCGCGGTTTTCGTCACCCTTGGTGGGGTCGAAGTAGTCGAATTCGTTGGGCAGGTCGTGGGCGGTGAGGTACTGGTAGAGGTCCTTGGAGGTCCAGTGCAGCAGCGGCGCGACCTTGATCAGGCCGTCCGGATTGACGCTGACCGGGTCCATCTGGGCGCGTACCGCGGTGTCGGTGGCGCGCAGGGCGGTGAACCAGACTTCAGGCGCCGTCTCGCGCAGGGCGCGGGCGAAGGGTTCCAGCTTGACCTCTTCGGTGAAGGCGGTGTGGCGCGGATCGTCCAGCCCCGGCACCGGGCCGTCGATGGCCTCGCGATGGGCGCGGGAGCGCCTGGGCAGGTAGGTCACCAGGTTGAGATCGAGCTTGCGCACGATCTCGTCGGCGCAGCGGTAGGTGGCGGGGGTGTTGTAGCCGCTATCCATCCAGACCACCGGGATATCCGGCTTGACCTGGCTGACCAGGTGCAGGATCACCGCCTCGAAGGGGCGGAAGTTGGTGGTGACGATGGCGCTCTTACCCAGGCCCAGGGCCCAGGCGACGAGCTTTTCGGGATCGCGGCCGAGGTCGGCGTTGATGCGGGCGAGATCGAGAGACATGGCGGGCTCCAGCCGGGGAAGGGATGCCGCCATGGTAGCAAAGCCGGATCAGCTGTGGGTCTCCAGCGTCTCCAGCAGCACCCGCACCTTGGCCAGGGATTCGGCGTATTCGTCGGCCCAGTGGGAATCCATGACGATGCCGCCGCCGCCCCAGCAGCTAAGCATGCCGTCTTCGGCCAGCAGGCTGCGGATCAGGATGGAGCTGTCGCTCTCGCCGCGCACGTCCAGATAGAGCAGCGAGCCGCAGTAGGGGCCGCGGCGGGTTTCCTCCAGCTCGTCGATGATCTGCATGGCGCGGATCTTCGGCGCGCCGGTGATGGAGCCACCGGGAAAGCTGCCGGCCAGGAGGTCGAGGGCGTCCAGGTCCGTGGCCAATTCGCCGGTGACGGCGCTGACCAGGTGATGGACGTTGGGATAGCTCTCCAGGGCGAACAACTCGGGCACCCGCACCGAGCCGATGCGGCAACTGCGCCCCAGGTCGTTGCGCAGCAGGTCGACGATCATCAGGTTCTCGGCGCGATCCTTGGGGCTGGCCAGCAGCGCGCGGGCTTCGCCGGCATCGGCGGCCGGGTCGGCGCGGCGCGGGCGAGTACCCTTGATCGGGCGGGTTTCCACCTGGCCACGGCTCACCCGCAGGAAACGCTCCGGCGAATGGCTGAGCAGGGCGCCGCGCTCCAGTGCCAGATAGCCGGAGAAGGGCGTCGGGCAGGCCGCGCGCAGGGCCTGGTAGGCGGTCCAGGGCGAACCCTGGAAGGGCGCGCGAAAGCGCTGGGCGAAGTTGACCTGATAGCAGTCGCCGGCGGCGATATAGGCCTGGATGGCCTCGATGCGCTGGCGATAGGTGGGCTGGTCGATCTCGGCGGCGAAGGGGGCGGTCAGCCGGAAGCCCTCGGCCCTGGGCGCCGCCCCGGTGTCGAACAGGGCGATCAGTCGCTGGCGTTCCCCGGCGTCCAGCGCCGGATGGCAGACCAGTTGGCTGGTGCGGGCCTGGTGATCACTGACCAGCGCCCAGGCATGGAGGCCCAGGTGCGCATCGGGTAGTGCCAGGTCGGCGCGGGCGCCCGTGGGCAGGCGCTCCAGGCGCCGGCCGAAGTCATAGCCGAGATAGCCCAGCAGGCCACCGGCGAAGGGCAGGTCCGCACCAGCCGGCAGGTCGGCGCGACCCAGGCTGGCCAGGGCCGCGCGCGTCCGCGTGAAGAAGGCCTGGCCCGTTTCACCGGCAGCGGGCTGCAGCACCTGCAGCGGCCAGGCCGCCATGAGGTCGTAGCGACCCCGCTCGGCAAGCGGCCGCCCTGAATCCAGCAGCACCGCGCCGGGTTCGCCCTGCAGCAGGGTGAAACGCACCGTGGGATCGGCGTGGTAGGGCAGGGGATGCAGGTGGCAGAGGGGCATGGCGAAATCGGCTGGGAGGGACGGCGCGCTAGTGTAGCGAACCGCCTCTGGCGGAGCGAGATACAGGCTGTCACAGCCGGATTGTCGACAAATATTGACTGATAAGGCGTTCAGGCGTAGTTATTCAGCCCATAAACACAAAAGGTGTCGACAATGATCGATAGCCCCCTCCCGGCCGAAGCGCCCGAGACCGACAGCGGGACCCTCTCCGAGCAGGTGTTCCGGCGGATCCGCGAGGCCATCGTCCGTGGCGACGTGGCGCCGGGCAGCAAGATTTCCGAGCCGGAGCTGGCCCGCACCTATGGCATCAGCCGCGGACCGCTGCGCGAAGCCATCCACCGGCTGGAAGGCCAGCGCCTGGTGGTGCGGGTGCCCCATGCCGGCGCCCGGGTCGCTGCCCTGAGCCTGGCCGAACTGGTCGAACTCTACGAAATCCGCGAATCCCTCGAAGGCATGGCCTGCCGCCTCGCGGCCGAACGCCTCACGCCCCAGGGCATCGACGAATTGCGCCAGTTGCTGGACACCCACGAGCGCGATCCGGCGTTCCAGGCCGGCACCGGCTACTACCTGCAGGAAGGCGACCACGACTTCCACTACCGCATCATCCAGGCCAGCGGCAACGGCATGCTGGTGCGGCTGCTCTGCGGCGAGCTCTATCACCTGGTGCGCATGTACCGGCTCAAGGTCTCCGCCACCCCCAATCGGCCGCGCCAAGCCTTCGCCGAGCACCATCGCATCCTCGATGCCCTGGCCGAGGGCGACGGCGAACTGGCCGAGCTGCTGATGCGCCGCCACATCGCCGCCTCCAAGCGCAATCTGCAGCACCATCCCCTAGTCCAAGATCAGTCGAGGTAACGCCATGCCTGCCGTCAGTCCCGGCCAGAAATTCCGCGCCGCCGTCGCCGCCGAACGCCCGCTGCAGGTGGTCGGCACCCTCAACGCCAATCATGCGCTGCTGGCCAGGCGCGCCGGCTTCCAGGCCGTCTACCTGTCCGGCGGCGGCGTCGCGGCCGGCTCCCTGGGGCTGCCGGACCTGGGCATCAGCGGCCTGGAAGACGTGCTGATCGACGTCCGCCGCATCACCGATGTCTGCGACCTGCCATTGCTGGTGGATGTTGATACCGGCTTCGGTGCCTCGGCCTTCAACGTGGCCCGTACCACCCGCGCCCTGATCAAGGCCGGCGCGGCGGCCATGCACATCGAGGATCAGGTGGGCGCCAAGCGCTGCGGCCATCGACCGGGCAAGGAAATCGTCAGCCAGCAGGAGATGGTCGATCGCATCAAGGCGGCGGTGGATGCCCGCACCGATCCCGACTTCGTCATCATGGCGCGCACCGACGCCCTGGCAGTGGAGGGCCTGCAGGCCGCCATCGACCGCGCCTGCGCATGCGTCGAGGCCGGCGCCGACATGATCTTTCCCGAGGCCATCACCGAGCTGCCCATGTACCGCCAGTTCGCCCAGGCGGTAGGGGTGCCGATCCTGGCCAACATCACCGAATTCGGCGCCACGCCGCTGTTCACCACCGAGCAACTGGCCGGCGCCGACGTGAGCCTGGTGCTCTATCCGCTGTCGGCCTTCCGCGCGGCCAATCGCGCCGCCGAGAACGTCTATACGGCGATCCGCCGCGACGGCAGCCAGCAGGCAGTGGTCGACACCATGCAGACCCGCGCCGAGCTCTATGACCGCATCGACTATCACAGGTATGAGGACCAGTTGGATCGCCTGTTCCAGCAGCAGAAATCCTAACGATCTGCTGCGCGTCGGCCAAACTGCGTTGGAAGTGGCCTGGGTCGCCAGCCCGGTCGGAATGCTCATTTACCACTCGTAAACTCGAGCGCGAGTCCGATCCGCTTCCTCAGCCACTTCCGCCTTGTTTGTCGCTAGCTCGCGAGATCGTAAAGAAAGCTTTGAACGCCCGCTTTTTCGCACAACAACTCCAAGAGGAGCGAGACGATGGCAGACAGCAAAACCCTCGGCGGCGCCGGCCTGCGTGGCCAGGTCGCCGGCCGCACCGCGCTTTGCACCGTCGGCAAGACCGGCGCCGGCCTCACCTACCGGGGCTATGACATCCGTGAACTGGCGGCAGGAGCCGACTTCGAGGAAGTCGCCCACCTGTTGCTCTATGGCGAATTGCCCACCCAGGCGCAACTGGACGCCTATCGCCAGCGCCTGGCGGCGCTGCGCGACCTGCCGCAGCCGCTCAAGGAAGGCCTGGAGCGCATTCCCGCCAGTGCCCACCCCATGGACGTGATGCGCACCGGCGCCTCCTTGCTCGGCACCCTGGAGCCGGAGCACAGCTTCGCCGACCAGCAGCAGGTGGCCGATCGCCTGCTCGGCGCCTTTCCGGCGATCCTGCTCTATTGGCATCACTTCAGCCAGCGCGGCACCCGTATCGACTGCAGCAGTGACGCCCCGGACATCGCCAGCCACTTCCTCACCCTGCTGCACGGCAAGGCACCCAGCGACCTGCATGCCCGGGTGATGAACGTCTCACTGATCCTCTATGCCGAGCACGAATTCAACGCCTCCACCTTTACCGCCCGGGTCTGCGCCTCGACGCTGTCCGACCTCTATTCCTGCGTCACCGGCGCCATCGGCTCCCTGCGCGGCCCACTGCATGGCGGCGCCAACGAGGCGGCCATGGCGCTGATCGAGCGCTTCGCCTCGCCCGAGGAAGCGGTCACCGGCCTCAAGCAGATGCTCGAACGCAAGGAAAAGGTGATGGGCTTCGGCCACGCCATCTACCGCGACAGCGATCCGCGCAACGAGGTGATCAAGGACTACGCCCGGCAACTGGCGGCGGAGGTGGGCGACAGCGTGCTGTTCCCGGTATCGGAAGCCATCGACCGCACCATGAAGGAAGAGAAGGGGCTGTTCCCCAACGCCGACTTCTACCATGCCTCGGCCTATCACTTCCTCGGTATCCCGACGCCGCTGTTCACGCCGATCTTCGTCTGCTCGCGCACGGCCGGCTGGTGCGCCCACGTCTTCGAGCAGCGCGCCGACAACCGCATCATCCGCCCCAGCGCGGATTACACCGGCGTCGAGCAGCGGGCCTTCACGCCCATCGCCAATCGCTGAATATCTCTGACCGCGGCCATGGGCCGCTCCTGCGGGAGCGCCTACGGCTGCCAATCCCCTGTACGAGCGGCCCATGGCCGCGATAGACGCGATATAAGGAAAATTCATGAGCGCCAACGTCGATCTCAACAACCGACCCGATTACGACCAGGTCATCCAGGACCTGGCCGATTACGTGCTGACCTACCAGGTCACCTCCCGCGAGGCCCTGGACACCGCCCGCAACTGCCTGATGGACACCCTCGGCTGCGGCCTGCTGTCCCTGCGCTTCCCCGAGTGCACCAAGCTGCTCGGCCCCCAGGTGGAGGGCACCGTGGTGCCCCAGGGCGCGCGAGTGCCGGGCACCAGCTATCGCCTGGACCCGGTTAAGGCGGCCTGGGACATCGGCTGCATCATTCGCTGGCTGGACTACAACGACACCTGGCTGGCCGCCGAGTGGGGCCATCCTTCCGACAACCTCGGTGCCATCCTGGCGGTGGCCGACCACCTCTCCCAGCGCCGCGTGGCCCAGGGCGAAGCCCCCCTGACCATGCGCCAGGTGCTGGAAGCCATGGTCATGGCCCACGAGATCCAGGGCGTCTTCGCCCTGGAAAACTCCTTCAACCGTGTCGGTCTCGACCACGTCTTCCTGGTCAAGCTGGCCTCCACCGCGGTCAGCGCCAAGCTGATGGGCGCCAACCGCGAGCAACTGCTGGCGGCGCTGTCCCACGCCTTCGTCGATGGCCAGGCGCTGCGCACCTATCGCCATGCGCCCAATGCCGGCAGCCGCAAGTCCTGGGCCGCCGGTGACGCCTCCAGCCGCGGCGTGCGCCTGGCCGACATCGCCCTGCGCGGCGAGATGGGCATTCCCGGCGTGCTCAGCGCACCCCAGTGGGGCTTCTACGACGTGCTCTTCAGCCACACCAACAAGGACCTGGCCACCAAGCCGGCCGACCAGCGCCAGTTCAGCTTTCCCCAGGCCTTTGGCAGCTACGTGATGGAACACGTGCTGTTCAAGATCAGCTTCCCGGCGGAATTCCATGCCCAGACCGCCGCCGAGGCCGCGGTGATCCTGCATCCCCAGGTGCGCGATCGCGTCGATCAGATCGAGAGGATCGTGGTGACCACCCACGAATCGGCCATCCGTATCATCTCCAAGCAGGGCCCCATGGCCAATGCCGCCGACCGCGACCACTGCCTGCAGTACATGATCGCCGTACCGCTGCTGTTCGGCGACCTGGTCGCCGAGCATTACGAGGATGCCTTCCACCAGGCCCATCCGCGCATCGACCAGCTGCGCGAGAAGATGGAGATCGTCGAGGACGAGCGCTACAGCCGCGAGTACCTGGAAGCCGACAAGCGTTCCATCGCCAACGCCCTGCAGGTGTTCTTCACCGACGGCAGCAGCACCGAGAAGATCGCCGTGGAATATCCCATCGGTCATCGCCGTCGCCGCGAGGAGGGCATTCCGCTGCTGGAGCGCAAATTCCAGAGCAACCTGGCGACGCGCTTCCCGGCCGCTCGCTGCGCCCAGATCTTCGAGCTGTGCAAGGACCAGGCGGGACTGGAAGCCACTCCGGTGCATCGCTTCGTCGATCTGTTCGTTCTATGAAGAGAAGAGGTGACTCGCATGGCCCTGCAGGGCCATGCAGGATCAGGCGAGTCACCTCATAGGTGGGGCAGGGCGCGCCGGGTGGTCAATCACCCGGCGCGCCCTTTTTTCATGGCTAGCAGTAGCGATCCACATAGGCCGGCTGCTGCTGCCGACCGGCCAGGCGCCAGTGCTCCTGCAGGGCGGCGTGGACGCTCCTGATGAAGTTGTCGTCCGCCGCGGCCGACTTGCCGACGTAGCCGCCGCCCTTGTTGTAGGTCTTGAAGCGGATGCGCAGGCTGGGATGGCGCTCCTCGAACTGCTCGGGCGTCTCGCCGCCGGGCAGGCGGTCGACGTGCACCGCGCCGCTCTCGCAGACCCAGAGGATGTGGGTGTGGTTCTTGTCCTTGAGCCGGCCGAACAGTTGCTTGAGATCGTCCAGGCTGGGGTTGTCGTTCAGGTTCATGAGCGTGTCCTCCGCAGTGGCCGTGATCAATGGAACTGGTTCATGGTGTTGTCCTTGCCCGCCGCCTTGAGCGCGGCCTCCCCGGCAAAGTATTCCTTGTGGTCGTCGCCCATGTCCGAGCCGGCCATGTTCTGGTGCTTGACGCAGGCGATGCCCTGGCGGATCTCCTGGCGCTGCACGCCCTTGACGTAGGCCAGCATGCCTTCCTCGGCGAAGTAGCCCTTGGCCAGGTTGTCGGTGGACAGGGCCGCGGTGTGGTAGGTGGGCAGGGTGATCAGGTGGTGGAAGATGCCCGCTTCCCGCGCCGCATCGCGCTGGAAGCTCTGGATCCGCGCATCGGCTAGACGCCCCAGTTCGGTATCGTCGTAGTCCACGCTCATCAGCTTGGCGCGGTCGTAGGCGGACACGTCCTTGCCTTCGGCCTGCAGGGCGTCGAATACCTGCTGACGGAAACTCAGGGTCCAGTTGAAGGAGGGGCTGTTGTTGTAGACCAGCTTGGCGTTGGGCACGACTTCGCGGATGCGGTCGACCATGGCCTTGATCTGGCCGACGTGGGGCTTCTCGGTCTCGATCCACAGCAGGTCGGCGCCGTTCTGCAGCGAGGTGATGCAGTCCAGCACCACCCGGTCCACGCCGCTGCCGGCACGGAACTGGAACAGGCCGCTGGCCAGACGCTTGGGCCGCAGCAGCTTGCCGTCGCGGCTGATCAGCACCTCGCCGTTGCCGAGCTGGCTGGCATCCACCTCATCGCAGTCGAGGAAGCCGTTGTACTGGTCGCCCAGGTCGCCCGGCTGCTTGCTCACGGCGATCTGCTTGGTCAGGCCGGCGCCCAGGGAATCGGTACGGGCGACGATGACGCCCTCGTCCACGCCCAGCTCCAGAAAGGCGTAGCGCACCGCGTTGATCTTGGCCAGGAAGTCCTCGTGGGGCACCGTGACCTTGCCGTCCTGGTGGCCGCACTGCTTCTCGTCGGAGACCTGGTTTTCCAGCTGGATGCAGCAGGCGCCGGCCTCGATCATCTTCTTGGCCAGCAGGTAGGTGGCCTCGGCGTTGCCAAAGCCGGCGTCGATGTCGGCGATGATCGGCACCACGTGGGTCTCGTAGTTGTCGATCTTCGCCTGGATGGCGGCGGCCTTGGCGTTCTCGTCGGCGGCGCGGGCGGCGTCCAGGTCGCGGAACAGCATGGCCAGCTCGCGGGCGTCGGCCTGGCGCAGGAAGGTGTAGAGCTCTTCGATCAGCGCCGGCACGCTGGTCTTCTCGTGCATGGATTGATCCGGCAGCGGGCCGAATTCCGAACGCAGCGCGGCGATCATCCAGCCCGACAGATAGAGGTAGCGGCCTTTCGTGCTGCCCAGGTGCTTCTTGATGGCGATCAGCTTCTGCTGCCCGATGAAACCGTGCCAGCAGCCCAGCGACTGGGTGTAGGCGCTGCTGTCGGCGTCGTAGGCGGCCATGTCCCGGCGCATGATGGCCGCGCAGTGGCGGGCGATGTCGAGACCGGTCTTGAAGCGATTCTGCAGGCGCATCCTCGCTGCGTATTCCGGATTGATGGCGCTCCAGTGATTGCCGGTGCTGTTCTTGAGGGCGGCGATGGCCTGAACGTCGTTCTCGTAAGCGGACATGAGTCGATCCTTCTCGATGAGGTTGGCTTGGGTACCAGTCTTTTCCCAACGTCCGGCAGCGGGATGGCGGTTGCCATCCGGATGCCGGTCGCGAAGGCGAAAGGTCAGCCCAGCTGTCGAGTCATGTCGCCGTACGTACCTGCATGGATCCGGACGTCACCTCTGGCGACGCTGCCTCGAGCAGCGCGGCATTTCAGTCGTCTTCTTTTGTAGTGCCTCTTGAGCATCACTACGCAAGACGGCCCGAGGGTCACCCGGAGCCCAGGCGCGACCCGCATGAATAGGGGGTTCGCGTCCGGTGCAGCTAGAGATTTACAGGAGATCAGGCCGTCGTCAATCGAGTTTTGTAGTGCTTTCGTATAGTCACTACAAAAGTCGTAGACGCGACTGGGAGCGGGTTTGGGGCGTCTATTGCTGACTCATGGGTCGCTGGCAGGGGCAAAATGGGGGTGCAAGCCACGGCGCTGGCCGTGACCCTGCGGTCACTCGGAAGGTGATCCGGCGCCCACCGGTATCTGCCCCTGGTGAGGGGCAGATACGGGGGCGGCGGGTGCGACTTGCCGGTCAGTGCCGACGAACGGTAAGTCCCTGCGGCCTAGGACGACGTGGCGGCGGTGAGGCCGGTGAGGGTATCGGCGATGTCCTTGGTACGATGAGAGGTCTGGGCGGTGAGCCGCCCGGATTCGCGCAGGACGGCGAGCAACTCCTGCAGCGAGCCCACGTCCTCGGCCTGGCCGGCGATATGGGCGCCGACGTCGCTGATGGCGCGGGACAGCTGGTCGATGTCGCCGCCGATCTCGGCGGCGTTCTTGTGAGTGATGGCCGCCAGGTTGCGCACCTCGTCGGCCACCACCGCGAAGCCGCGACCGCTCTCGCCGGCGCGCGCCGCCTCGATGGCCGCGTTGAGCGCCAGCAGGTTGGTCTGGCCGGCGATCTGCTGGATCACCTGGACGATGGACTGGATGCGCAGACTCGACTGGCTCAGTTCGTTGGCGCTGCGCACCACGTCCTCGGCCTGTTCGGTGAGGTGCTGCACGGTGCTGTCGGCCTGGCGGGTGACCTCGCCCTGCTGCAGGATGTTGCCCGCCAGATCGTCCATGCTGCTGTGCAGTTCGCCGGAGTAGTGCCGCAGCTGTTCGCCGATCTCCTGGCGACTCTGGTGGGCCTGGCGCAGGACCTGACCCAGATCGGCGAGGCCGCCGAACACCGCCTGGATGGAGTCGTCGAGGCCCTGGGCATCCACCACGCCGGTGAAGTTCTGCCGCTTGAATTCGTTGATCTGATTGACCACCACCTGGCTCAGGCCGGCCAGCTTCTTGATCTGCCGGCGCAGGAAGAAGGCCTTGAACTCGCCGTAGTGGGCGGCGAAGTTGTCGACGTAGTCGTCGCGGAAGGGCGCGCCTTCGGGGGTGCGGAAAAAGAACACCGCGGTGAGCGTCTGGTTGAGATTCAGGCCAAGGATCTCGCCAAAGGTGGAGAAGCCCACCACTGGCGTCTGGCCGAACACCTCGCCCATGCGCGGCAGCTCGGCGCCATTGTTGGCGCGGCGCAGGATGCAGTCGTTGAGCACGCCCACCAGCGGGGTGCCGCTCTTGCCCTGCAGGAAGCGCGCGAAGTCCTGGCGGGTGGCGTCCACCAGCGAGGTGCGCTTAACCATCACCAGCTCTTCGCCGGGCGCCACGTCGCAAAACAGATGGATGCGCTCGCGCGCGTAGTCGATGCGGGCGATGGAGCGGACGAACAGCTCCTCGCCCACGCGGATCGCGAAGGAATAATCCGCCAGGCGCTGCTCCAGCTGTTCGGCGCGGCAGCTCAGGGCCTCGCAGAGGGCCGCCACCATGCTCTTGATCTGGCCGCGGCTGTCGACCACCTGGCTGATGTAGCGCTCTTCCAGGGAGGCGGTGAGGACACTGAGGCTGAGCGGCGTGGCGCTGAAATTCTGGCTCTTGAACACCCCGAAGCGGGTGTTCCTGGCCATCTTCAGAAAGACCAGCTGGGCATGGTTTTCATAGGCCTGGCGGCCATCGTGCAGCAGCGTCTGGCGGAAGTCGCCCTTGCCGCCGGCGGAGCCGCCGACGAACAGGCAGGGGAAGCGGCCGGACTCGTACAGTGCCTCCATGAAGAAGGATTCCGAGGCGGACAGGCCGTCGAACAGCACGAAGGCCAGGGTATCGCGGTGATCGATGGGCGTGCGCACCTGCAGGCGCTTGAGCGACTCGGTCAGGCGGGCAAGGCGTTCCTTCATGCTGCGCCGCGGTCCGCCGCGGCGGATGTCTTCGCTGTCCAGCGGGACGTGCACCACCTCGGCCGAGGCGATGACCGAGGCGTCGAAGAATTGCAGCACCAGCCGGTCCCAGGCGCCGTCGGCGGCGCAATACAGGCGCTGCTCGCTGCCACAGAGTTCGCCGGAGGTGGTGCACAGGCTGATGGACGCCGCGGGGAAGCGTCCGGCCAGTTGCCGGGCAATGGCGTCCAGGTCCAGGTGCGGCGAGACGAAGCCGGCGATGTAGGTGGGCTTGAGGGCGACGCCGCCGAGGCGGTCGCCCAATTCGCGAGCGGAGCAGGTCAGGCTGAACACGCCGCTACCGCCCTGGCGGGCACGCGCGCCGAAGCGTTGCAGAAACCCCATGATTGTTCCTCTTGTCTGGCAGGCTGGGAAAGGGAGCTCACCCAGGCATCGGCGCGTTTGGCGGCGGCTTGATAGGGGTGTGCGCCCAGGCCGCAGGCACGCGGGCAGGGTGGCTCAGGGGTGGGAAAGGGAAGGGGGCTCTGGCACGAGCCTTGGCGCGCTAAGCGCCTTGCCTGGAGACGCCCGGGGTCAGCCGACCAGCGGTCATGGCTGGCGCCCGGGGGCGAACCCGGGCAGCTAGTCCCGGTTGTCGTGCTCGGCCAAGGCTTCGGTCCCGGTCAACTGGCGGCGCGAGTGCGTGAAGCAGTACCAGGCCGGCTTTTCCTCGATGAAGATTTCGCTGTCCAGCAACCAGTCCGCGCCTTCGAGCAGGCCGACCGGGATGGCGTAGTGCGGTTCGGCCTTGAGGCGGTAGAACAGGTGGGTGCCGCAGTTGCGACAGAAGCCGCGCTCGGCCCAGGCGGACGAGGCATGGACGGTCAGGGCGTCGCCGCCACCGATCACCGGCGGCTGGGCGCATTCCACCGCCAGCAGCGGGCCACCGCTCCAGCGGCGACAGGTCCGGCAATGGCAGGCCGAAACGGCGAGGGTATCAAGGCGACAATCCAGCTGAACAGCGCCGCACAGGCACTGGCCGTGACGTTCGAGGGGCAGGGGCATGGCGCTATCCTCGGGAGGCAGGAAGTCTGCAGGATAGTCGTTTGGAGGCAGGGCGGGGAGGGTGCTCCCGCCTTCAGCGGGAGCACCGGCGCGATCAATCCTCGCGGCTGGTGACTTCCACCAGGTGATAGCCGAACTGGGTCTTTACCGGACCCTGGACCTGGTGCAGCGGCGCGCTGAACACCACGGTGTCGAATTCCTTGACCATCTGGCCCGGGCGGAAGGTGCCCAGGTCGCCGCCCTGGCGGCTGGAGGGGCAGCTGGAATTGTCCTTGGCCACCTGGGCGAAGTCGGCGCCCCCTTCGATGGCGGCTTTGAGTTCGTTGCACTTGGCTTCGTCGGAAACCAGGATGTGGCGGGCAGAGGCTTTGGCCATGGGAGAGACTCCTGTTGAATGAGCCGGCGAGCCTACCCCAATCACCCCTGCAAGCAAACTGCCATCCGTTCCTCGGTTGGCCAGGCGGCTGGCTTGCGCCTCGCGTTCAGGCCGGGTACATAGCGCTTCCCTGTTTTCCGGATCCGCTCGCGCATGCCTCGTCTATCTGTCTTTTCCCTGTTGCTGACTACCGGCCTGCTGGCCCAGGCCGCCCTGGCCGCGACGCCCGAGGAGGCGCGGCTGGTCAGCCTGATCAACGCCTATCGCGCCGTGCCCCAGGGCTGCCCCGGCACCCGCGCCGCGGCGCCCCTCGCCGCCGACGGTCGCCTGGCGGCGGTGCGCCTGACCGGTCGTGATCGGCTGCAGAGCGATCTGCGCGCCGCGGGTTATCAGGCGTCCGCGGTGCAGGTGATCATGCTGGCAGGCGCGCCGACCGCCCAAGCGGCCATGGCCGGGCTGCGCCAGCAGTATTGCCGACCGCTGGCCAGCAGTGACTATGCGCAGATCGGGGTGAGTCAGCAGGGACCGCGCTGGCAACTGGTGCTGGCGCGGCCGGTGGTGAGCGCCGGCCTGGGCGACTGGCAGACCGCCGGCAAGGCGGTGCTCGCCGAGGTCAATCGCGCCCGGGCCCAGGCGCGCACCTGCGGCACCCGCCGCTTTGCCGCCACCACGCCGTTGCGCTGGAATCCGGCGCTGGCCAATGCCGCCCTGGCCCACAGCCAGGACATGGCCGGGCGCGACTACTTCTCCCACACCGCCCCCGGTGGCGGCACCGTGGCCGAGCGGGTAGCCAGGCAGGGTTACGGCTGGACCCGCATCGGCGAGAACATCGCCGCCGGCGCCGGTTCGGTCACCCAGGCGATGCAGGGCTGGCTGGCGAGTCCGGGCCACTGCGCCAATCTGATGAATCCGGAATTCACCGAAATGGGCGCGGCCTATGCCCTGAATCCGCGCAGCACCCACAGCCTCTACTGGACCCAGGTGTTTGGCCGGCCGCGCTAGGTCGGGTATTCGGCGATCTCGATCAGGTTGAGGTCGGGATCGCGCACATAGACCGAGCGAATCGGTCCGGTGGCGCCGGTGCGCGCCACCGGACCCTCGATGATCGGCCAGCCTTCGTGCTGCAGATGGGCGATCACTCGCTCCAGCGGCTCACGGGCGATGAAGCAGAGGTCGAGGGCGCCCGGCACCGGCAGGTGGGCCTTGGGTTCGAATTCGTGCCCCCGCTCGTGCAGATTGATCTTCTGGTTGCCATAGCGCAGCGCCTTGCGCCCCGCGCCGAATGTCTCCAGGCGCATACCCAGCACCCGGGTGTAGAAATCCTCGCAGGCGGCGAGGTCCGTGGTGGTCAGGACCAGATGATCCAGATGGTCGATCAGCATGGTGGTCTCCGTGTCGGGACTGGCAGCTCACTGTGCCAGTCCCGGACGCGGCGCACCATCACTTGTCGTGGGCCTTGATCCAGCGGTTGAGCTGGTCGATTTCCTTCTGCTGGGCCTGGATGATGTCTTCGGCCAGCTTGCGCATCTCCGGGTCCTTGCCGTGCTGGAGCTGGTAGCGAGCCATGTCGACGGCGCCCTCGTGGTGGGCCAGCATGCCCTTGGCGAAGGCCAGGTCCGGGTCCTTGGCCTTGAGGCCTTCTTCCATGCCCTGGTGCATGGTCTCCATGCTCTTCTGCATGTCCTGGTGGGCCGGGTGCTGGGTCTCGGCGGCCTGGGCGACGCCGCCCGCCAGCAAGGTGAGGGCGAGCAGGGTGGAGGTAAGGGTAATACGCATGTTCAGAGCTCCTGACTGGGCTGATGACGCGAGGCTAGAGCTTGCCCCTGGGGCAAGGTCAATGACCCGCTGCCTTTCGCCAACAGCTTGAGCCGGGCAAAAGGTTTCGCGATGTTTTGTCGCAGCGACGGGCAGCTGCCAGGCCGGTTACTAGGCGAAAAAGCGCCGCCGATCAGGCAGTTGGGTACTCTGGACCGCCAATTGCGGCAGCCGGGCGCAACTGCGGGTGGTTGTGAGGGTCCGAATCGACAGCGTAGAATTTTTACCACATCCAATTCCAATCCCTACCTACAGCAGACTTCTCGCTCGCGAACAGGCGTCGCAGGCGGGCCAAGCCTTTGCTCGTGGGTTTTCGTCGTCGGCTTTCTGCCTGGAAGTCGCTGTCCACCCTTTCGCTCTGGAGTAGAAGACCCCCCATGGATGCTACCGCCGAAGCCCGGAAATCCAGCTGGTCCGGTGTCATCGCCCTGGCCCTGGCCGCCTTCATCTTCAACACCACGGAATTCGTCCCGGTGGCGCTGCTCAGCGACATCGGCCGCAGTTTCGACATGCGTCCCTCGCAGGTCGGGTTGATGCTGACCATCTATGCCTGGGTGGTCGCCCTGATGTCGCTGCCGATGATGCTCGCCACCCGCTCCATCGAGCGGCGCCGCCTGCTGATGTTCGTCTTCATTGTTTTCATCGCCTGCCACGGCCTCTCCGGGGTGGCCTGGAGCTTCGAGGTGCTGGTGGCCAGCCGCATCGGCATCGCCTTTGCCCATGCGGTGTTCTGGTCGATCACCGCCTCGCTGGCGGTGCGCATCGCCCCGGCCGGCAAGCAGACCCAGGCGCTCGGCCTGCTGGCCACCGGCACCTGCCTGGCCATGGTGCTGGGCATTCCACTGGGTCGGGTACTGGGCGAGTTGCTGGGCTGGCGCTACACCTTCGTCGCCATCGCGGCGCTGGCGGTGGGCACGGTCCTGTGGCTGGCGCGCAACCTGCCGCTGCTGCCCAGCGAGAACTCCGGTTCCCTGGCCAGCCTGCCGGTGCTGTTCAAGCGCCCCGCGCTGCTGTGCATCTACTTGCTCACCACCCTGGTGGTGACCGCCCACTTCACCGGCTACAGCTACATCGAGCCCTTCGCCGTGGAAGTGGCGGGCATGGGCGGCATGCAGATCACCGCCTTGCTGCTGCTGTTCGGCGGTTCCGGCGTCATAGGTTCGCTGCTGTTCAGCCGCTACAGCCTGAGATTCCCCAATGGCTTCCTGGTTGCGGCCATCGCCGGCATCGCCCTGTCGCTGCTGTTGCTGCTGCCCTTCGCCTGGAAGAGCTTCATGCTGGAAGGGCTGAGCGTGGTCTGGGGCATCGCCATCATGAGTTTCGGCCTGGCGCTGCAATCCAAGGTGCTGGCCCTGGCCAAGGACGCCACCGACGTTGCCATGGCGCTGTTCTCCGGCATCTACAACGTCGGCATCGGTGGCGGCGCCCTGCTGGGCAGCGTGGTGGGGACCCATGTCGGCATGCCCTACATCGGCCTGGTGGGTGGCAGCCTGGCGGTGGCCGGCCTGCTGTTCGCGATCTTCATGACGCGGCGCTACACCGAGCAGCTCAACGCCAACCCGCTGTAAGGCCCGCGGGCGCCTCCTCGGCGAGGCGCCCCGGCCACGCGACCCGGGGGTCGCGAACTGTCTGCCGCGCCGCGTCCGCCAGTCGTGGAGCAGCCCGGGACGAAGCGCTAAGCTGCGGACACCTGGCGCTCCGGCCAGGCTGCCGGATGCGCTCGCCATGAATCGACTGCTGTTCAATCTCTTCGTCTGGACCAAGGTGCCCATCGCCAAGATCGCCGGCCTGCGCCTGCGGCACCTGGACGATGCCGGCTGCCAGATGCAGGTCACCCATGGCTGGCTGAACCAGAATCCCTTCAAGAGCATGTTCTGGGCGGTGGAGGGCATGGCGGCGGAATTTTCCACCGGCATCCTCGCCGACCGGCACATTCGCCGTTCCGGCAGCCGCTACGCCATGCTGGTGGTGGCCATGAGCGCGACCTTCAGCAAGAAGGCCGTGGGCACCCTCGTCTTTCGCTGCGACCAGGGCGCGGCCATCGCCGCAGCGCTGGTGCGCGCCCGGGAGACCGGCGAGCCGCAGCAGGTCGAGCTGCGAAGCGTAGGCACCGACGAAAGCGGTGAGCAGGTGTCGGAGTTCTTCTTTACCTGGAGCTTCAAGGCGCGGGTGCCGCTAGGGACGTCCCGGTAGGAGCGACTGTCTTTATCGCGGCCACTCCTATAGGAATATCCGTTTCACGTAGGAGCGGCCCATGGCCGCGATCGGCAGCGTGATCCACGGGCAGGATGCTTCGAGGGGTGGATAAGGCTTCGCCGTTATCCACCCTACGCGGTTGATCGCGGCCATGGGCCGCTCCTACGGTTACCATGGTACCTGTGGCAGGCGGACCGCCATGGCCGCGATTGGTAGCGTGACCCCCTGTGGCTTTCCGCGCCGCCTAACGCCCGAAGCGCCCACTGCGCCGCTCGCCCCGTCCCTGGCGACGCTCGCCCTTGCCTTTGCCCTGACCCTTTTCCTGGCCGCGTGGCCGCCGCCGGCGCGACAACTCCCGGGTGATGGCGTCGTTGAGCAGGTCGCGATGGTCCTGGCCGCGTTCCAGCGCCGGAAACAGCTCGGGCAGGCTGCGCGACAGGTGCAGATAGGTCTCCACCACGTGCAGGGCGCTTTCCAGCCCGGCGAGATCGGTGCCCATGGGGATGCGCGGCAGGTCCACCGGCTCGCCACGGGCGACGCTGCGCAGCCAGCGCTGGGCCTGGCCGCTGGCCGGGCCTTCCAGGCCGCCGCGGATCGGCGTGCAGGCGAAGATCCAGCGCAGCTGGAAATCGATGCCGGGCAGGTCGATCAGCTTGATCCACTCGGCCAGCTCGTCGGGCAGTACCGAGACGAAGGCGTCGCCATAGTTGATGTTGCGATTGAAGGTCAGCCAGGTGCGCAGCAGGCTGGGCTCTTCCATGAACTCGGACAGCGCGCGCAGGTGCTCCAGACTCGGCCGCACCTGGAACTGGTGCAGGTCAACCGGATCGTCCGGACTGTGGAACAGCCGCTTGATGTTGCGCAGCACATGGGGTTCCAGCGCGGTGATCTCGCCTTCGGCATGGTGACCGAAGCGCCCGGCGCGCCCGCCGATCTGCTTGACCTCCTGCACCCGCAGTGGACGATTCTCCACCCCGTCAAATTTCTCGTCGGTGTAGAAGCACAGGGTGTGGGCCGGCAGGTTGAGGCCCATGCCCACCGCATCGGTGGCGACCATGATCTCGGTCTCGCCTTCGCGGAAGCGGCGTGCCTGCTCCCGGCGCACTTCCGGCGAGAGGGCGCCGTAGACCACCGAGACCCGGCGGCCGGCCATCTCCAGCAGGCCCTTGAGTTCCAGCACTACCCGCCGGCTGAAGGCCACCAGCAGCGAACCCGGTTCCAGGCGTTCCAGGGTGGTGGCGTGGCGCGCCACCGTGACCGGTGACAGGCGCTTGGTAGGCTTGATCTCCAGACGGTCCTCGCACAGGGCGCTGAGGGTGCGCAGCGAGGGTTCGATCAGCGCCGGACCGGTCATCAGCAGGCGTTTGGTGTGGGCACTGACCAGGGCATCGACCCAGGCCCAGCCGCGCTGCGGATCGGCCAGCATCTGCACCTCGTCGACCACCACCACCTCCCACTGCTGGCGGCGGAAGCGGGCGAATTCCTCGACGGTGCAGCAGAAGTGGGTGGCGCCCGGACGGATGATCTCCTCCTCGCCGGTGACCAGCGAGCAGGGTACGCCGAGGGATTCCAGGCGCTCCTGGTTTTCCAGGGCCATCAGCCGCAGCGGCGAGAGGTAGATGGCATGGGTCACCGCCGCCATGGCCTCGATGGATCTGTGGGTCTTGCCGCTGTTGGTGGGGCCGAGCAGGGCGGTCCAGGTGCGGGTCAGCCGCCGGGCCGGATAGTTCTGGTGGTACTGGCCGAAGCGCGGGTTGTTTTCCAGCAGCACGGCGAAGGCCATCTTCTCGCGCTGCTGGGCCACCGCATGGCGCAGGGCGCGGCGCAGCTTGTCGGCTTCCAGGCGCATCAGCTCCTGCAGACGCGGCGTGCCCAGCTGGTGCAGGTCGAAGTCCAGGGCGTCGGCTTCGCCCACCAGCACGGCGAAACGCTCGCGCAGGTCCCTCTCGGCTTCGGCCCTGAGCGCGGCGACATCGGCAGCGCCGAGCAGGCGGCCCTGGTTGGCCGCCAGCCGCCGGGGGATCTCCAGGCGAATGTCGTCGTGGGTCAGGACCACGTTGAATCTCAGTTCGTGGCGCGTCTCGTTGAGCACCTCCACCGCCCGCGGCAGGAAGTCGTCCAGACGGATCAGCGCCTGGGGCACCCGCTCCAGCACCCGCTGGCGATCCTCGTCGGCCATCTCGGCGAAGGG
This sequence comes from Pseudomonas sp. SORGH_AS_0199, assembly GCF_031453735.1. Classification (NCBI taxonomy): domain Bacteria; kingdom Pseudomonadati; phylum Pseudomonadota; class Gammaproteobacteria; order Pseudomonadales; family Pseudomonadaceae; genus Pseudomonas; species Pseudomonas sp. SORGH_AS_0199. The sequence goes on along the minus strand of NZ_JAVJAE010000001.1, from coordinate 4,103,503 downwards.
CACCGCCAGGAGGCCCAGACGCTCGCGCACAGCGTCACCCAGGCGCTCGCCGACCGCGGCGGCGAAGGCTTCGGCGCAAGCGCTGTCAGCCAGATTGAGCGCCCAGTGGGGTTCGAGCAGTTCGCTTGCCGCGCCGCCGGTAAAGAGCTTTTCACTGCCGAAGACATCCACCGGATAGCCGAAGGTCTTGCCGGCATTGAGCAGCGCCTGGCCCAGCAGGCTGTCGGGATCGGGCGCGCTGCCTGCAGCCACCGCGGCGGCTTCGTCCAGACCCAGCCAGAAGGCCTTGGCGATCCGCCCCAGGTGCGGCAGGGGATAACCCGAATAGGGCTTGAACCAGAGTTCCTGGTGCTGTTGCCTGGCGACGAAGTCGGGATGGGTGCGGCCGGCCCAGTCGAGGAAGCGCTGCAGGCGTTCGAGGCGGCGTTGCTTGCGGAGGCGGTGATCGCTCATGCGAGGAGAGATTTTCCTTGGGGACTATAGGGCATGGGACCCCGGCGATGGGCACGGGGTCACGGCTGCGCGCGCCATTCGGCAGATAGGGGGCACCGTGGCTGCGTTTGCGCAGTCTCCATCACAAGGGTGGCGTTCGCCACCCGCTCTCCTTCTTCTGTTCTGGATCACGCTACCCACATGACATTTCTCGTCTGGGTCGGGGTATTGGGATCGCTGTTGATGATCCTGGCCCTGACATCCGCCTATCTGCGCTGGCTGCCGGTCACCACCTCGGTGGTCTGTCTGGCCTTCGGCATGCTGATCAGTCCCATCGGCCTGGGGCTCGCCGAGGTCAACTTCCAGGAGTCGGCGACCTGGATCGGTCACCTCACCGAGGTGGCCGTGCTCTTTTCGCTGTTCGTCAGCGGCCTCAAGCTGCGCCTGTCCTTTCATCGCTCGTCCTGGCACGGCGCCTACCTGCTGGCCGGTCCGGTGATGATCCTCAGCATCGCCGGGGTCTGCCTGGTGGCCCACTATCTGCTCGGCCTGCCCTGGGGCGTGGCCCTGCTGATCGGCGCCATTCTCGCGCCCACCGATCCGGTGCTGGCCGGGCTGGTGCAGGTCAACCATGCCCAGGATTTCGACCGGGTGCGCTTCGGTCTCTCCGGCGAGGCGGGCCTCAACGACGGCACCGCCTTTCCCTTCGTGCTGCTCGGCCTGCTGCTCCTGCAGCATGGCGAACTGCAGTGGGGCTGGACCCTGGAGTGGTTCCTCAAGAATGTGGTCTGGGGCGTGCCGGCGGGCCTGCTGCTGGGCTATTTCATGGGCAAGGGGGTCGGACGGCTGATGATCTTCCTGCGCACCCGGCATGGCGACAGCACCATCTCGCCCAATGACTTTCTCGCCCTGGCGCTGATCGCCCTGTCCTATGTGCTGGCCGACGAGATCGGCGCCTTCGGCTTTCTCGCGGTGTTCGCCGCCGGCCTGGGCCTGCGCCAGGCCGAGGTGCAGACCTCCGGCCATGCGGAAGTGCCTTCCGAGCACCTGGCGCAGCCGGTGATCGGTCATCTCACCGGCGCGCCGGAGCGCGCCACCGTCGCCAGCGCCGAGGACATCGAAGAGCCGCGGATGGCGGCCGGGGTGATGATGGGTGACATGCTCGCCTTCGGTAGCCTGGTGGAGCGCTCCTTCGAGGTGCTGCTGGTGACCCTGCTCGGAGTGGTGCTGATCACCCACTGGGACAGCCGCGCGCTGCTGCTGGGCGCCTTGCTGTTCGTGGTGATCCGCCCGCTGGGCGTGGCCACCATGCTGCCCTTCACGCGCATCGATCGCCACCAGGGTGCGCTGATCGGCTGGTTCGGCATCCGTGGCATCGGTAGCCTGTATTATCTGTGCTACGCGCTCACGCATCACGTCACGGCCGACTGGGCCGGGACCATCGTCGACCTGACCCTGTCGGTGGTGGCCTTGAGCATCGCGGTCCACGGGATTTCCATCCAGCCGCTGCTCGACCGCTACGAGCGCCTCACTGCCCGTCGCGAGGGCTCGGCGAGACCCTGAGCCCGTTTGCGACCCATACCGGAGGACGCATGTATCACGGCGAACGTCTCAATGCCTGGACCCATCTGGTCGGCGCCCTGCTGGCCCTGGCCGGCGCCATCACCCTGGTGGTGCTGGCCAGCCTGCAGGGCGATCCCTGGCGCATCGTCAGCGTGGCCATCTACGGAGTCGCGCTGGTGATCCTCTACAGCGTCTCGACCCTCTACCACAGCGTGAAGGGGCGCGCGAAACGCCTGCTGCAGAAGCTCGATCACCTGTCGATCTATCTGCTGATCGCCGGCAGCTACACGCCGTTTTGCCTGGTCACCCTGCGCGGGCCCTGGGGCTGGACGCTGTTCGGCATCGTCTGGGGCCTGGCGCTGATCGGCATGGCGCAGGAGCTCAAGCCGCGCTCGGAGGCGCGCATCCTGTCGCTGGTGATCTACGCCGTCATGGGCTGGATCGTGCTGGTGGCGGTGGGACCGCTGCTGGACCGCCTGGGCGGTGAAGGCTTCGCCTGGCTGGCGGCCGGCGGCGTGCTCTATACCGTGGGCATCCTCTTCTTCGTCTTCGACGATCGCTTCCGCCACTGGCATGGCATCTGGCATGGCTTCGTCATGGCCGGCAGCGCGCTGCACTTCGTCGCCATTCTCAGGTACGTGCTGCCGGCGCCCTAGGGCGGTCTTGAGGCGCTCGTCACAGATAGGATGGCCGCTGGCCATCCCTGGCGAACCTCCGGGGGACGCCCGGGTTCAGAGCTAGCTGAACCCGATCCCCGAGCGTTGCTTTCCCGAAAACGAAGAAAAAGAGGAAGGTGAAACGTGTTCATCCGTCCCAGATCCCTCGTATTGCTCCTGTTGCTCGCCTGCAGCGCCTGCCAGGAAAAGGATGCCAAGACCGTCGCCGCGCCAGTCAAGAAGGAAGCCAGCTTCGAACAGCGCGGCAAGGCCTCCTTCTATGCGCGCAAATTCCATGGCAAGGAAACCGCCAGTGGCGAGACCTTCAACAACAACGAGCTGGTCGCCGCTCACAAGACCCTGCCGCTTGGCACCCGGGTCAAGGTGACCAACCTGGAAAACGATCGCGCCGTGGTGGTGCGCATCAACGACCGCGGCCCCTATATCCGCGGCCGCATCATCGATCTTTCGCGCGCCGCTGCCCGGCGGGTGGACATGGTCGACGACGGCACCACCGCGGTGAAGGTGGAAAAGCTGGAGTAGCGACCCTCAACGGATCCAGACGGTCTGGTCCTTGCCCTGGCGCTTGGCCCGATAGAGCCCTTCGTCCGCCTGGCGCAGCAATTCGTTCAGCGACAGCTCCGGCGTGAGCCGTAGCGCCCCGGCACTGAAGCGGATACCCAGGGGCTCGGCTTCAGCCAGGCGCCTGCGCAGGGTTTCCAGCAGCTGACTGACTCGTGCCTCGTCGAGGTCGCGGATCAGCAGCCCGAATTCCTCGCCGCCCAGCCGGCCGCCCTGCAACCGCGGATCGAGCTGATCGAGTTGCCGCGCCGTGGCGAACAGCACCTGGTCACCGACCTGATGGCCATGGCGGTCGTTGATCTCCTTGAAGTTGTCGATGTCGAGCATGACGAAATGCCTGGGCGCCTGCCCGCTCTCGCCGCGGGCCGCGTCGACCCGCTCGAGGAGCTTGCGGCGGTTGGCGATTCCGGTGAGTTCATCGGTCTCCGCGAGAATCCGATAGCGCTCCTTGAGAATGAAGGTCCGCCGCATCCACTGGCTGTTGGCGTGGTTGTAGGCGATGCCGATGGCCAGGGTGGCGCCTACCAGCAAACCGACCAGTTGCACCGGCATGGCGGCGGGTATCAGCTGGGCCTGACCGGCGAAGAGGATGAAGGCGGCGCCGGCGAGGGTGGTCAGGTAGTGGGAGAGGCGATAGGTCAGGCCGCAGGTGCCCAGCACGACGACGATGGCGATGGGGAGATTCCAGTAGTGACCCACGGCGCCGCCATCCTGGATCTGGATGCGAAAGGCGAGGATGAGCGCCCAGATGTTGCCCGTGAAGGTCAGACTCATCATGCGCGCGCTGCGCGCCACGCTGAGCAGGGCGCTGATCCCTAGCAACAGCAGCATCAGCGCGAAATAGCGCGTCTTGTAGGGACTGCCGATCAGCGGATTGCTCCACAGGCTCAGCGGCCACATCGCCAGCATCAGGGGCTGCAACACCAGCAGGGGCGTGCGCAGCACCCGGCGGACATGCTGTTCATAGCGAATATCGTCGTCCATCGACATCTCGGAAAGGGATAGGGCCGCTGGACGATGGCAAATCGGCCGATGGCTCGGCCAGGGTGCGTCACTGTAATGTCTAAGTGCTAGTACTTCCAAGTAGGGCAGGGGTGCTATTGCCCGCCTTAGAGCGGTTTGTCGATGGCCGGCCTGACTGTATGGCCAGCCTGGCACGGCACTGTATCTGGCCGACGCCCGCCCGTGGAGCCGAGACTCTCGCTTCACCCCGCGCCCCTGGTAGCCCCATGCACCTTGCCATCCTCACCTTCGACGGCTTCAATGAACTGGACTCCCTGATCGCCCTGGGCCTCCTCAATCGCATCAAGCGTCCGGACTGGCGGGCTTCGCTGATGGCGCCGACCCCCTGCGTGACCTCCATGAACGGTGTTCGCCTGGAGCGTCAGGCCGGCTTCGACGAGCTGGCGGACTGCACCGCCGTGCTGGTGGGCAGTGGCAGCCGTACCCGGGAACTGGCGCGAGACGCCGCCCTGCTGGAACAGTTGGCGGTGCTCGACCCCGAACGCCAGCTGATCGGCGCCCAGTGCTCCGGCACCCTGTTGCTGGCGCGCCTCGGCCTGCTCGACGGTGTACCCGGCTGCACCGATCTCACCACCAGGCCCTGGGTGCAGGAAGCCGGCATCGAGGTGCTGGCGCAACCCTTCTTCGCCCACGGCAACCTGGCCACCGCCGGCGGCTGCCTGGCCTCCAGCTACCTGGCGGCCTGGGCCATCGCCCGGCTGCTGGGCCGCGAGGCCGCGGCCGAGGCGCTGCATTACGTGGCACCGGTGGGCGAGAAGGAGGACTATGTGCAGCGCGCGCTCGGCAATATCGAGCCCTATCTCAGCCATCCATCCCGGGAGGTCGCCTCGGCATGCTGAAAATTCTCGGTCGCGTCTCTTCGATCAACGTCCGCAAGGCGCTCTGGTGCCTCGACGAACTGGGCCTGGGCTATGAGCGCGAGGACTGGGGCGCCGGCTTTCGCTCGGCGCAATCCGCCGAGTACCTGCAGTGGAATCCCAATGGCCAGATCCCGGTCCTGCTGGATGGCGACTTCGTGCTCTGGGAATCCAACAGCATCCTGCGCTACCTGGCCAATGCCCATGGTGGCGAAGCGTTGTATCCCACCGCTCCGCGCGCCCGGGCGCGGGTCGATCAGTGGCTGGACTGGCAGGCCTGCGAACTCAATCCGGCCTGGAGCTACGCCTATCTGGCCCTGGTGAAGCAGCAACCAGCGGAACCCGATCCGCAGCGCCTGGCGCAAGGTGTCGCCGCCTGGAACGGGCGCATCGCCATTCTGGAAGCGCACCTGGCGCAGCACGGCCCCTATGTGGCCGGCGAACACTTCAGCCTGGCCGACATCGCCCTCGGCCTGTCGCTGCACCGCTGGCGGTGCACTCCGATCGAGCGCTTCGCGACGCCGGCAATCGCGGCCTATCTCGAACGTCTGGCCACGCGCCCGGCCTGGGCCTGCTATGCCAGCGACGCCACGCCCTGAGACGCAGCGTCCGGCCTAGTGGGCCGACTCCTCCGGCTGGCTCTTCTCAGTAGGAGGGAACAGCGGATTGCCGCAGCGATTGCAAAAGGAGGAGTCGGGCTCGTGGGTAGGCTTCTGGCAGCGTGGACAGTCGCGCTGTAGCGTGGCGCTGCGCATGGCGTTGGCCAGCTCCGCGGTAAAGATGCCGGTGGGCACGGCGATGATCGAATAACCGGTGATCATGATCATGCCCGCCAGGGTCTGGCCCAGCGCCGTCTTGGGCACCATGTCGCCGAAGCCCACGGTGGTCAGGGTCACCACCGCCCAGTAGATGCTGCGCGGGATGCTGGTAAAGCCGTTGGCCGGTCCTTCGATGACGTACATGAAGGTGCCGAACATGGTCACCAGGGTGCAGATGGCCAGCAGGAAGACGGTGATCTTCTGCCGGCTGCTGCTCAGCGCCACCATCAGGAAATCCGCCTGGCTCAGGTAGGGCGTCAGCTTGAGCACGCGGAACACCCGCATCATCCGCAGCACCCGGATGACGAGGAAATACTGGGCATCGGGCATCAGCAGGGCGATAAAGGCCGGCAGCACGGCCAGCAAATCGATGAAGCCATAGAAACTGGTGACGTACTGGCGCGGTCGGGGCGCGCAGATCACCCGCAGCAGGTATTCGATCGCGAAGAGACCGGTAAAGATCCATTCCAGTCCATAGAGCCAGCTGCCGTAGCGCAGATGGATGGCCTGGATGCTGTCCAGCATCACCACGCCCAGGCTGGCCATGATGACCGCCAGCAGCAGGGTGTCGAAGAGTCTTCCGGCCGGGGTGTAGGTGTGGAAGATGATGATGTACAGGCGCTCGCGCCAGGTGCCTGGGCGAGGGTAGGGATCCATGGGAGCTCCTTAGCAGGGATATCCAACGGATCAGCATAGCAAGACCCTTCCCGTGGACCGAGTGAAAGCGCCCTAGAGCCGCGCGGCCACCTCGGTGGTCGCCAGCAGATGCTGGAAGCCTTCCAGCAGCGCCGTTTCCGCCTGGGTCATGCGCTGCTCGCGGTGCCAGAGCAGGTGCACGTCGACATCGGCCACGCCTTCGCCGGGCGGCAGTCGCCAGAGTTGGCCGGCGGCCACGTCATCGGCCACTACATGCTGGGGCAGACAGCCGATGCCGTAACCGGCGCCGACCAGGCGGCGGATTTCTTCGAGGCTGGGTGAGGAAGCGACGATCCGTCCGGTGAAGCCCTGCTGATCGCGAAAGATGGTGAGCGGCGAGAGGCTGCCGCCAATCTGGTCGCTGGTGAAACTGACGAAGTTCTCGCCCTGCAGATCGGCCAGCGACAGGTCACTGCGCCCGAACAGGGGATGGCGACGTCCGCAGAAAAAGGCATAGCGCTGCTGCAACAGCACCCGTTGCTCCAGTTTTGGCTGAGGAATACGGCAGAGGGCGAGGCCCAGGGTCGCGGTCTTCTGCAGCAGGGAGCTGATGATGTCCGAGCTGCGCATCACGTCGATCACCAGTTCCACCCGCGGAAAGCGGCGGTGGAAGTCGGCGAGGAAGTCGTCGTAGCAGCGCGACTGGATACGGCTGATGGTGAGCATCCGCACCTTGCCCACCACGGTTTCCGTTGAGCGCTCCAGCGCAGCGCCGAGGCGGGAGACGTTGCCATAGAGGTCGCTGGCGATGCGGGCCACCTCTTCGCCGGCCTCGGTGAGGGCGAAGCGCGGCCCCCGGCGAATGATCAGCCCGCGATCGAGTTGTTCCTCCAGCCGTTTGAGAGCCTGGCTGACGGCTGGCTGAGTCAGGTGCAGCCGCGCGGCCGCACGACTCACGCTGCCCTCCTGAACGATCACCAGATAGGTGCGCAGGAGATTCCAGTCCAGCCGATCGTTGAGAAAACGCCGGCCGTCTGGCAAGGGCGCGGGGGAGAGCGGTTCATCCTGATTATTAGCCATGCTTATAGATAGGTATAAGAATTAGAAAATTGACTAATCTTAGCCTGCCAAGGGATAACGACGTCAAGGCGCCCTAGAACGCTCCTGCATTCTTCTCTCTCTCCTGCCCAACAAGAACGATATCCCCAGGAGTGCTGCGTCCATGTCTCCCTGACCGCCCCTGCCCATCGCTCTCCGTGCGTCCGGCCTTTGATCCGCCGCGCCGCTTCCTTTTCCGGCAGTCGATAGGAGCACCCTGCATGCCGTCCACCTCACCGCGTCGCCAACCCAGGCGCGCCGCCGCCGCTGCCTTCGTGGGCACCACCATCGAGTGGTACGACTACTACATCTTCGCCACCGCCGCCGCGCTGGTCTTCGGCCAGCTGTTCTTTCCCTCCGAAGACCGCTTGCTGAGCACCCTGGCCGCCTTCGGCACCTTCGCCGTGGGGTTCTTCGCCCGGCCATTGGGTGGCCTGGTCTTCGGCCATATCGGCGACCGCATCGGCCGCAAGAAATCCCTGATCGTCACCCTGCTGATGATGGGCGTGGTCACCGTGCTCATCGGCGTGCTACCCACCTACAGCCAGGCCGGCGTCTGGGCGCCGATCCTGCTGATCCTGCTGCGGGTGGTGCAGGGCATCGCCGTGGGTGGCGAATGGGGCGGCGCCGTGCTGATGGCCGGCGAGCATGCACCGGCCGGTCGACGGACCTTTTTCGCCTCCTTCGCCCAGTGGGGCAGCCCGGCCGGCCTGATCCTGTCGATCATCGCCTTTCGTAGCGTCACCAGCCTGCCGGAAGAGGATCTGCTCGACTGGGGCTGGCGCCTGCCGTTCCTGGCCAGCGCGCTGCTGCTGGTGGTCGGCCTGGCCATCCGCCTGGGCGTGGACGAGTCCCCCGAATTCGCCGAGATGAAGGAGCGCCAGGAAACGGCCAAGGCGCCGGCGGCCGAAGTGCTGCGCACCGCCTGGCGTCCGCTGCTGCTGTGCATCGGCGCCAATACCCTGGGCATCGCCGGAGTCTATTTCACCAACACCTTCATGCTCAGCTACACCACCCAGGTGCTGGAGTTGTCGCGCTCGCTGATCCTTGATTGCCTGCTGTTCGTCGCCCTCATCCAGTTCCTGGTCCAGCCGCTGGCCGCGCTGCTCGCCGAGCGTATGGGCAGCGCACGTTTCCTGCTGTTGATCGCGGCCCTGGCCATGGCCTCGCCCTATCCGATGTTCGTGCTGGTCAAGACCGGCTCGGCGCCGCTGATCGTGCTGGGAATCGCCCTGGCGGCCGCCTGCATGGCGTCCTTCTATGCGGTGATCGCCGGCTTCGTCAGTGGCGTCTTCGCTACCCGGGTGCGCTACACCGCCATCTCCATGGCCTACCAGGTCTGTGGCGCCATTGCCGGTGGCCTGACCCCCATGGTCGGCACCCTGCTGGCCCATCGCTTCACGGGCGAGTGGTGGCCGCTGGCGGTCTTCTATTCCCTGCTGGCCGGCCTGTCGCTGCTGTGCGTGGCGGCTCTGGCGCGCCGCCGGGAGGCCACCGCCCATGTCTCTCACGCCTGAGCACAAGGAATCCCGCATGTATAAAGTTGATGGCGAGCGCCTCTGGCAGAGTCTGGCGGCCATGGCCGAGGTCGGCCCGGGCGAGGCCGGGGGCAGCAGTCGCCTGGCCCTGAGCGAAGAAGATCGCCAGGGGCGGGCGCTGTTCAGCCAGTGGTGCGTGGCCGCCGGCCTCAGCCTGACGGTGGACCCCATCGGCAACCTGTTCGCCCGTCGTCCGGGGCTTGATGACCAGGCCGCGCCGGTGGTCATGGGCAGCCATCTGGACACCCAACCCAAGGGCGGTCGCTTCGATGGCGTCTATGGCGTGCTCGCCGGGCTGGAGGTGATGCGCAGCCTGAACGACGCGGACATCCAGACCGATCGACCCCTGGAACTCGCCGTCTGGACCAACGAGGAGGGTGCGCGCTTCACGCCGGCCATGCTGGGTTCCGCGGTCTTCACCGGGCAGTTGCCCCTGGCCGAGGCCCTGGCGACCTGCGACCGTGACGGCATCTCCGTGGCCACGAGTCTGGAACGCACCGGCTATGCCGGCGACCAGCCGTTGGGGCGGTCCTTCGATAGCTATTTCGAGGCCCATATCGAGCAGGGCCCGGTGCTTGAAGACGAAGGCCTGGCCGTGGGCGTGGTCACCGGGGGCCAGGCGATCTGCTGGCTCGACGTGTGCGTTCGCGGCACCGCGGCCCACGCCGGCACCACCCCCATGGCCAGGCGCCGGGATGCCCTGTTCGGCGTCGGCCGGATGCTGGCGGCGCTGGAGGATCTGGCTTTTCGCTTCGGTGACGGACTGGTCACCGTGGGGCAACTGGACGTGGCGCGCTCCTCGCGCAACACCATCGCCGGCGAGGTGCGCTTCACCCTGGACCTGCGTCACCCCCAGGACCAGACCCTGGCAGCGCTGGAAACCGCCGCACGCGATTGCCTGGCCGCCGTGGCCGACGAGCGCGGCTTGTCGCTGGACGTCCAGCGGCACTGGCTGAGCCCTGCCACCCCCTTTGCCGCCGACTGCGTCGGCGCCGTGCGCGAGGCGGTCCAGGCGCTGGGCTATCCCCACCGCGACATCATCAGCGGCGCCGGTCACGACGCCATCCACCTGGCCAGGCACTGCCCCACGGCGATGATCTTCATCCCCTGTGCCGGCGGCCTGAGCCACAACGAGGCCGAATCGGCCAGTTTCGATGACGTCCGCCGCGGCGCCGACGTCCTGTTCAATGCCGTGCTGGCCCGCGCGGGCCGTCAGGAGAGATGACATGAAGACCTTTTTCCATCCCGATCAGCGCCTGCATCATCCGCGCACCAGCTACCTGTCCCGTGGCCAGATGCGCACCCCCCAGGAAGTGCCGGCCCGCCTCGACGCCCTGCTGGCCGCGGTGGAGCGGCTGGGCTATCCCCTCGAACAGCCGGCGGATCACGGCCGCGCGCCGCTGCATGCCGTGCACGGCGAGGCCTATGTGACCTACCTGGAGAATGCCTATCGCGACTGGCACCAGGTGCCCGAAGACTGGGGTGACGAGGTGATGTCGAACATCTATGTCCGCGAGAACAACCCATTGCGTGGCATCCTTGGCCAGACCGCCCGCTACCTGGCGGACGGCAGTTGCCCGATCGGCGCCCAGACCTGGGCCGCCGTCTATGGCTCCGCCCAGAGCGCGGTGGCGGCGGCGCGCTGCGTACGTGACGGCGAGCCGGCCGCCTATGCGCTGTGTCGCCCGCCAGGCCACCATGCCCGGGCCGAGGCGGCTGGTGGTTTCTGCTACCTGAACGGAGCGGCCATCGCCGCCCAGGAGCTACGGACGCGCTTTGCCCGAGTCGCCATCCTGGATACCGACATGCACCACGGTCAGGGCATCCAGGAAATCTTCTACGAGCGCGACGACGTCTTTTACCTGTCGATCCACGGCGATCCGACCAACTTCTATCCGGTGGTGGCCGGCTTCGCCGACGAGCATGGCAGTGGGCAGGGCGAAGGCTGCAACCTCAACCTGCCGATGCCCCATGGCGCTTCCGAGGCCGACTTCTTCGCCCGGCTTGAGGAAGCCGAGGCGGCGCTACGGCAGTGGGCGCCGGACGTGCTGGTGCTGTCCCTCGGCTTCGACATCTACGAAAACGATCCTCAGTCCAAGGTGGCGGTGAGTCAGGCGGGATTCGGCGTGCTGGGCGAAAGGATCAAGGCCCTGGGACTGCCCACGGTGATCGTGCAGGAAGGGGGGTACGACCTGGACACCCTGAGCGACAACGCCGAGCGCTTCTTCCGCGGCTTCGACGGTCGCTGAAGCCTGGGCCGCCGGCAGCGGTGCCGGGGCCTGGCGGGATCAGGCGAAGACGAAATACTTGCGCACCGTCTCGACCACTTCCCAGGTGCCCTTCATGCCGGGTTCGACGACGAAGATGTCGCCGGCCTTGAGGTGAATGGGTTGCTGGCCATCGGGGGTGATGATGCAGTACCCCTCCTGGAAGTGGCAGTACTCCCACTTCACGTAGTCGACGCGCCACTTGCCGGGGGTGCAGATCCAGGTGCCCATGATCTTGCTGCCGTCATCGGAGGTGTAGGCATTGAGGTTGACGGTATGGGGCTCACCTTCGATGCGCTCCCATTTGCAGGCATCGACCACGGGCAGGGGTTGGGTGTCGCGCAGAACGGTGATGGGCGGGTTGGCCATGGCGGCTCTCCTGGTGATGGAAGCCGTCAAGGGTGAGGGGTCGCCCCGGACCGGAGTTGTCCAGGGTCGACATCCAGCGGTGCGTTTGCGCTGTTCGAGCGACTAGCGCTCCACCTGCCGGTTCCAGCGGGCGTTCCACTGCGGCCGCACCTTGTTGACCTCATCCCAGTCGATGGTCACGGCGGTCTTCAGGTAGTTCTGCATGGCGTCCACCTGGCCGCGGGTCTTGTCGGTGGTGGGGGTGTTGGGGTTGGACGGGATCTGGTCGCCCAGTTCCAGCGCCGGCGCCTGGGCTTCGGGCGTCAGCAGGTATTCCGCCAGCTGCTGGGCCAGCTCCGGCTGGTCGTTGTTGGCGGTCACGCATTCGGCGACGTTGAGCACCACGGCGCCTTCCTTGGGCGGCGCGTATTCCACCGGGATGCCCTTGAGCTTGAGCGCGGTGACCTGGGTGGGCGTGAGCGGGAACAGTGCCGCCTCGTCGGTCTGCACCATCTCCGAGAGCTTGGCCGAACTGGGGATGTACTCCAGCACATTGGGGCCGACGGTGGTGGGCCAGGCCTTGAAGCCGGGGTCGACGTCCTGCTCGGTGCCGCCCTTGAGGCGGTTGAACATCAGGAAACCGTGCAGGCCGAAGGTCGACGAGGACAGCGACTGGAACACCACCTTGCCCTTGTACTTGGGATCGGCGAGGTCCGCCCAGGAGGTCGGCGCCGCCCAGCCCTTGTCCTTGAACAGCCGGCTGTTGTAGGCCAGACCGGTCACGCCCAGGCTGACGGCGGCGGCCTGGTCCTTGATCTTGGCCTTTTCGGGAATCTGCGCCAGGCTCGCGCTGGGCTTGAGCGGGCTGCAGAGATTCATGCCGATGGCGCGGTACATGATGCCGTCGTCGAGAAACATCACGTGGATCGGCGGCTTCTGCGGACTGGCCTGGACCTTGGCGAGGATGTCCGCCGAGGTGCCGGGCACGATCACCACCTTGACGTTGTGCGCCTTCTCGAAGGCGGGCAGCACGCTGTCGGCATAGAGGCGCTCCATGGTGCCGCCGTTCATGCCGAGGTAGAGCGTCGGTTCGGCCACGGCGGCCAGGGGCAGGCCGGCGAGGGCCACGAGCAGGGCGGGGGTCAGGCGCATGATTGGGAACTCCTGGGCTGGGAAGGGAAACGGGCGATGGAAAAGGCCTGCAGGCTGTGCCGGGGCGCGCCCTGCAGGATGCACTCGGCCAGGGCTTCGCCAGCCGCCGGCCCGATCTGGAAGCCCGCGCCGGCAAAGCCGAAGCCGTGCAGCAGGCCGGGGGTGGTAAGACTGGGGCCGAGCACCGGCTGGTGATCCGGTAGATAGCCCTCGACGCCGCTCCAGGTGCGGATGGCCTGGGCACCGGTGAGAGCCGGATAGAGTTCGGCGGCGTTTCTGAGGATGTCGAGGATGGCCAGCTGGCCGGGGCGGGCGCGATCGGCGTCGAGGGCGAAACCGCGCCCGCCGCCCAGCACGCAATTGCCGCGCGCCACCTGGCGGGCATAGATGCCGCCGCCTTCCACGCCGGTGCTGGCGCTCATGAAGGGCGGCAGCGGTTCGGTCACCAGCATGGCCGGATGGGCCGCGGTGAGGGGGACCGGCTCGCCGAAGCGGGCGGCCAGCTCCGCGGCCCAGGCGCCGGCGCAATTCAGCAGCCAGGGTGCGCTCAAGGTCAGGCCGCTGTCGGTGCGGAGCTGGAAGCGCTGGCCGTCGTGCTCGACGGCGGTCACGGCGGTACGCTCGAAAATCTGCGCGCCGGCACGCGCGGCTGCCCGGGCGAAGGCCGGGGAGACCAGCCGTGGATTGGCGTGGCCGTCCTCCGGGCAGAAGGAGGCGCCCACGGCGATGTCGCCGACCCAGGGAAAGCGCCGGCGCAATTCGCTCCGGTCGAGCAGTTGCAGGTCGAGGTCGAAGCCCTGGCTGGCCTGGGCATAGGCCTGCAGGGAGGCGAAGTCGGTGTCGCTGCGGGCCAGCTTGAGGTGGCCGGATCTGAGGTATTCGCCATCGGTACCCAGCAGGTCCTGCAGACCGCCCCAGAGCTGATGGGCGCGACTGGACAGCGGCAACTGCACCAGCGGGCGGCCCTGGCGGCGCACCCCGCCGTAGTTGACGCCACTGGCCTGGGCGCCGCAGAAGTTGCGTTCCAGCAGCGCGATGCGCTGGCCGCCCTGGGCCAGGAACAGCGCCGCGCTGCTGCCGACGATGCCGCCGCCGATGATCAGGACATCCACGTCCAGCCGGCTCATGGCGCCAGCTCCACGCCAAAGGGCAGCGGCTTGATCGGCGCCTGGGCGCGCAACCGACCGATCTGGTCCAGCGGCCGACCACTGGCGCAGGCGATCAACTCGGCCGCCGCCGCGCCGCAGATGCGGCCCTGGCAGCGGCCCATGCCGACCCGGCAGGTGGCCTTGACCCGGTTGATCTCCCAGTGCCCCTGATCCACCGCAGCGCGGATCTCGCCGGCGCTGACCTGTTCGCAGCGACAGACCATGAGTTCGTCCGGCGCCTTGGCCGCCCAGTCCGCGGGGAAGGGGAAGGCCCGCTCCAAGCCCTGGCGAAAGACCTCGAAGCGCGCCAGGCGTGCCTGCAGGGCCTGGATACGCGCCCTGTCCACCGGCACGCCACGATCCTCCAGCAGACTCAGGGCTGCCAGTTCGCCCGCCAGTTCGGCAGCATCGGCGCCCTGGATGCCGGCGCCGTCGCCGGCCAGGTAGACCCCGGTCTGACTGCTGCGCCCGCCGTTGTCCCGCACCGGCAACCAGGCCCTATTGAGGGCACTCCAGGCGAAGTCGCACCCCAGCAGGTCGGCCAGTTGCGTCTCGCTGCGCAGCGTCTGGCCGAAGCCCAGCGCATCGCACTCCAGCCGGTGCGCTTCACCATCGGCAGCGCGCCAACGCACGGCCTCCACCCGGCGTTCGCCTTCGACGGCAAGGAGTTCAGCGCCCTGGTGCACGGGCACGCCATGCAGCGCCAGCCAGCTGCGGTAATAGAGCCCTTTGGCGAAGGTGGCCGGTTGACCGAACAGGGCCGGGGTAGCTGCGGCCTGGTCGCGGAAGGGCGCGCTGTCCAGCACCGCCAGTGGCTTGGCCCCGGCCTTGGCGTATTGATAGGCGACGAGATAGAGCAGCGGACCGGTACCGGCCAGCACCGAGCGGCTGCCGATGGCGCAGCCCTGGAACTTGAGCGCCACCTGGGCGGCGCCCAGGCTGTAGACGCCCGGCAGGGTCCAACCCGGCACCGGCAGGATGCGGTCGGTGGCACCGGTGGCGACGATCACCTGGTCGAAGGCCAGGCGATCGACATAGCGGCCCTGGCTGAGGGTATCCAGGGCGCTTTGCTCGGCATTCCACACCAAGGTGTCAGGCCGATAGTCCAGCGTCGTCTGCATCTCGGTCAAAGCACCGTGCAGCGCCTGGGCCTTGCCAGCTTCGAAGCCGTACAGCGCCTTGCTCGGACGCTGGAAATTGCCCGGTTGCTGGCGATAGATCTGGCCACCGCCGCGGGCGCTTTCGTCCAGCAGCACCGGCTCAAGGCCATGGGCGACCAGGGTCTGGGCCGCGCGAATGCCCGCCGGCCCGGCGCCCACCACCACGACGGCGCTCACAGCGGCCGCCCTGGATCGCGGCTGACCTGCTGGCCCGCTTCGAGAAAGGTGGCGCAGGCACGCACCCGGCGGCCGTCGGCCAGGCGCACCCAGCAGTCCTGGCAGGCGCCCATCAGGCAGAAGCCAGCGCGGGGTTCGCCGCCGAAGTCGCTGCCGCGCAGGTGATCGCTCTGGGTGAGGATGGCGGTGAGCAGGGTGTCGCCCTGCAGGCCCTCGGCCGGCTGGCCGTCGAGGGTGAAGGCCAGGGTCGGGCGGTCGCGTTCGGCCACCCGCTTGAGCAGTGCCATGGACGGGTCTCGGCTGTTCATTGTTTGCCCACCAGCACGCGATCCAGGCCATAGATGCGGTCGAGCAGGATCATGGTGGCCGCGGTCAGGGCGATCACCAGCGCCGACACCGCCGCCATCATCGGATCGATGGATTCGGTGGCGTAGACGTACATCCGCACCGGCAGGGTCTGGGTCGCCGGAGAGGTGACGAAGATCGACAGGGTGACCTCGTCGAAACTGTTGATGAAGGCCAGCAGCCAGCCGCCGGCCACCCCGGGCAGGATCATCGGCAGGGTGATGCGGCAGAACAGCGTGGTGCGACTGGCGCCCAGGCTCTCGGCGGCCTGCTCGGCGCTGCGGTCGATGCCGATGGCGGCGGCGATCACCAGGCGCAGCACATAGGGGGTGATCACCACCACGTGGGCCAGCACCAGCCAGCTGAAGCTGCCATTCACCCCCAGCAGGGCGAACAGCCGCAGCATGGCCACGCCCAGCACCAGGTGCGGGATGATGATCGGCGAGAGGAACAGGCCATTGAGAAAGCCCTGGCCGGGAAAGCGGTAGCGGGTGATGGCCAGCCCCGCCGGCACCGCGATCAGTGTCGCCAGGGTGGCCGACAGCGCCGCCAGCTGCAGGCTGTTGTAGAAGGCGGTGAGGAAATCCGCCCGCTCGAACACGGCGGCGAACCAGCGCAGCGAGAAGCCGGAGGTGGGCAGGCTGAGGGTGTTTTCCGGGGTGAAGGCCACCAGGCAGACCACCACCAGCGGCGCCAGCATGAAGACCATCACCAAGGTATGGAAGGCGAGCCCGAGCGGGCCGTTGCGGGTCATGAGGTCAGACTCCCAGGGCACGTTTGTAGCGGCGTTCCACCAGGCGATTCCAGCCCAGCATCACCAGCAGGTTGAGCAGCAGCAGGGCCACCGCCAGGGTGGCGCCCATCGGCCAGTTGAGTTCCGCCAGGTACTGGTCGTAGATCAGGGTGGCGACCATCTTCAAGCGGCGTCCGCCGAGCAGGCCGGGAATGGCGAAGGAGCTGGCGGCCAGGCCGAAGACGATCAGCGTCCCCGACAGCACCCCGGGCATCACCTGGGGCAGCACGATGCGCCGCAGCACCGTCAGGTGACTGGCGCCCAGCGACAGCGCGGCCTGCTCGGCGGCGGGATCGAGCTTTTGCAGCGAGGTCCAGACCGGGATGATCATGAAGGGCAGCATCACGTGGACCAGGCCGACGATCACCGCGAAGGGGGTGTAGAGCAGCTTCAGCGGCCGCCCGCCCAGGGCCACGATGGCCTGGTTGACCAGGCCGTCGGCGCCCAGCAGCAGACTCCAGCCAAAGGCGCGCACCACCACCGAGATCAACAGCGGCGTCAGTACCAGGATCAGGAAGATCGAGCGCCAGGGCGCGCCCATGCGACTGAGGACGATGGCCTCCGGGACCCCGATCAGCACGCAGAGCAGGGTGACCAGGGCGCTGATCCAGAAGGTGCGCAGGAAGATCTCGTAGAAGTAGGGATCGCCCAGCAGGCTCAGGTAGTGGGCCAGGGTGTAGCTGCCTTCCTTGATCCCGGTTTCGTAGTCGAAGACGTTGAACGACAGCGCCAGGGTCAGCGCCAGGGGCGCCAGCAGCAGTCCGGCGAACAGCACCAGGGCCGGGGCGCTGAGCAGATAGGCGCGACCGGTGCCGCGCAGCAGGGTGCTCATGCCGCGGCCTCCGTGGCTTCCAGGCGGCGCAGCAGACCGTCGTCCCAGTGCAGCCCGACGCGCTGGCCTTCGTCCAGCGGCGGCAGCCCGTCGTTGCTGCGCAGCACCGACACCTCGCCCAGTGCCGTCTCCAGGCGATACAGCCACTGGCTGCCGAGGAAGAAGCGGGTCAGCACTCGCCCTTGCAGACGCCCCTCACCAGCGGTGCGCAACTCGATCTTTTCCGGCCGCAGCGAGATCGCCAGGGCGCCGCCCGCGGTGACCTGTGGCCGACCCTGGGCATCCAGGCTGCCGGGCAGCAGATTGGCCTTGCCGACGAAGTCGGAGATGAATCTGTTGCGCGGATGTTCGTAGAGCCGATAGGGCGCATCCACCTGGGTGATGCGCCCGGCCTCCATCACCACCACCCGGTCGCTGATGGACAGCGCCTCGGACTGGTCGTGGGTGACCATCAGGGTGGTGATGCCCACCTCGCGCTGGATGCGGCGGATCTCGAACTGCATCTCTTCGCGCAGATGGGCGTCCAGGTTGGACAGCGGCTCGTCCAGCAGCAGCACCGGGGGTGCTATCACCAGCGCTCTGGCCAGGGCGACCCGCTGGCGCTGGCCACCGGAAAGTTCGCGCGGATAGCGCTCGGCGTGCTGGCCCAGGTGCACCAGGCCCAGGGCTTCCTCGACGCGGCGCGCCAGCTCGGCGCCCGCCACCTTGCGCATGCGCAGGCCGAAGGCGACGTTGTCGCGCACCGTCATGTGGGGGAACAGCGCATAGCTCTGGAAGACCACCCCGAGGCCGCGACTGGCCGGCTTGGCGTGGGTGATGTCCTGGCCGTCGAGTAGGATGCGCCCGCTGCTGACGTCGACGAAGCCGGCAATCATCTGCAGGGTGGTGGTCTTGCCGCAGCCGGAGGGGCCGAGCAGGGAGACAAATTCGCCGCGCTCGATGGCCAGGGTCGAACCGGCCACCGCGTAGCTGTCGCCGTAGCGCTTGCTGAGATTGTCGAGAGTCAGGAAAGCCATGGCCGCAATGCTCCTCCGGTCGCGCCCACGGGAGAGGCTGGGCAAGGTTTTGGCAGGGCGAAAGACAGCCTGGATCTGGGACGTTGGCGCTCGCTCGATTGGCGGCGTCCGGTGATTGTGAGTATCGCCCTATGGACCTGAAGGTAAGGGCGACCTAGGATGCGGGACAAGCAGGTTTTTCACTGAATGAACTCTTTTTTCAGATTTATTCACTCAGTGGAATATTTTGGAGCGTGTTAGATGGAAGATTCCAGTGAAAGAAAGACAGCGGCAGGTGAGGTAGGTGTTGGCGCCATCAGCCGGGTGTTCGCCGTGGTGCGCGCCCTGGGTGAGGGTGATCCGGAGGGGGAAAAGGTCACCCGCCTCGCCGAGCGAGTGGGCCTGTCGCAACCCACCACCCACCGGCTGCTGCGTGGCCTGGTGGAAGAGGGCATGGTCGAGCAGTGCGCCCGCAGCAAGAGATACCGCCTGAGCCTGGACTTCTTCGCCCTGGCGGCCCGCGCCGGCCAGGTCGGCAATCTGCGCGACCTGGCGCGGCCGAGTCTGCTGCGGCTGTCGGCGTCCCTAGGTGATTCGCTGTTCCTGCTGGCGCGCAGCGGCTTCGACGCCATGTGCCTGGATCGCAGCGAGGGGCCCTATCCGATCCGTACCTTCACCGGCGACATCGGCGGTCGCGTGCCGCTGGGCGGAGGCCAGGGCGCCCTGGCGATCCTGGCCTTCCTGCCCGAGGAAGAGCGCGACGAGGTGATCCGCTACAACCTACCGCGGCTGCGCGATGCCCATCATTACGATGAGGTGCTGCTGCGCGCCGAAATCGACAACGTCCGCCAGCAGGGCTACGCCGCGCGCAACACCGGGGTGCTGGCCGGCATGGCGGGCCTCGCCGTGCCCATCCTCGACCGCAATGGCCGGGCGGTGGCGGCGCTGAGCGTGGGCACCCTGAGCGAACGCCTCAACCCCCAGCGCCTGCCCACGGTGATCGAACTGCTCCGCCGCGAAGCCGGGGTGATCGCCGCGCGCATCAACCCCTTCGATCCGGTCTTGCGCCGGCCGACCCAGGGGTTTGGTTAAAACAGCGGACCGGAGCGGGTGTTATTGCCCTTCGCCAGGCGGTCATAGAGCACCACATTGACCGTGGCCGCCAGATTCATGCAGCCCTGGGTGGGGATGTACACCACGTCCTCGCACCAGTCGCGCAGCTCCTGGCTCAGCGAACCGTCCTCCGAGCCGAACAGATAGAGCGCGCGATCGGGATGGGTGTACTCGGGCAGCGGCCGGGCGCCCTCCACCAGCTCAACCGCCACCGGCACGCAACCCAGCGGCAGGATGCGGCGCAGGTCGTCGATGTTGATCAGCGGGATGTCCTGATGGACCTTCTTGGTGTCGGTGACGAAGTCCTTGGCGCGGTCGTAGCGGGTGCCGGTATAGAACACCGAGGCCACCCCGTAGCAACCCGCCGCCCTCATGATGGACCCGACGTTGGACGGCGACTTGGGGTTGCTCAGGCCGATGCAGGCGTATCTCTTGTTGCTCACGTCAGGGGACTCTCGGGAAAACCGCCAGTATAAGGCGTCGAAGATTGCAGAAACCGACTAAGATGCGCGCCCGCGTCTCCAGCCCCGAGCCCCTGCGATGTCCGCCACCGCACTCTACACCGACCTGTCGGCCTACTACGACCTGCTCTGCGCCGACATCGACTACCGGGCCCAGAGCCAGGCGGTGCTGCGCCTGCAGCGACTGTTCGGCAACGGTGGCAGTCGTCATCTCGACCTCGCCTGCGGCACCGGCCCCCATGTGCGGCATTTCCTCGATGCCGGCTTCCAGAGCAGCGGGCTGGACCTCAATCCGCCGATGCTGGCCCAGGCCGCGCTGCGTTGCCCCGAGGCGGACTTCTCCTGCCAGGACATGTGCGCTTTCGAGCTGGACCAGCCGGTCGACCTGATCACCTGCTTTCTCTACTCCCTGCACTACAGCGGCAGCCTTGCCCGGCTCCAGGCGTGCCTGACGCAGGTCCGGGCGGCCCTGACCCCCGGCGGCCTGTTCTGCTTCAACGCCGTCGACAAGCGCCGTATCGACAATGCCTCCAGCGTCGGCCACAGCGTCGAACGGGCCGATGGCCACTTCAGCTTCGCCTCCGCCTGGCACTACCCGGGCGAGGGCGAACACCAGCAACTCCGCCTGCGCATCGAACGCCGCTACGCCGGCCAGCAGCAGACCTGGCAGGACGAGCACCCCATGGTGGCGGTGGACTTCCCCGAACTGCTGGCCCTGCTGGAGCCACAGTTCGAGGTGCAGATGCTGGAGCACGACTACCAGCGCATCGAACCCTGGGCCGGCGAGGCGGGCAATGCGCTGTTTGTCTGCGTCAGGCGCTAGAGGGTGTTAGTGGGCATGGGCATGCATCCCGCCATCCACCGCGATCACATCGCCGGTGAGGTAGCGCGCCAGCGGTGAGGCGAGAAAGGCCACCACCTGGCCCACGTCTTCCGGCTCGCCGAAATAGCCGATGGGAATGTGCCGGGCGATAAAGGCCTGGCGCGCCTCGGGCGTCGGATGCAGCCGCTGCAGGATCTGCTCGGAATTGATCCGCCCCGGGGCGATGGTGTTGACCGTGATGTCCTCGGCCGCCAGCTGACTCGCCAGCCCCTTGGACCAGAACTGGATCGCCGCCTTGGCCGTTCCGGCGCCGTTCACGTCCCGCGGCTCCATGCTGCCGCTGAAATTGATGATGCGTCCCCAACGCCTTTCGCGCATTCCACCCAGCAGCGCCTGGGTCAGGCGGCGCGTGGCGGTGAAGTTGAGATTCCAGGCTTCGTCCCAGGCCGCATCGTCCGCTGTCACTGAAAGCGGTCTTGTACCGCCGGCATTGTTAATCAGGATGTCCACCCGGCCCAGCCCTTCCTCCGCTTCCCGCGCCAGGCGCTGGACGTCTTCGGCGTCGGTGATATCCGCCACGATCACCAGCGGCCGGGCATGACCGGCTGCGGCAATCTCCTCGGCCAGGTCCTCCAGGGCGTCCCGCCGCCGCGCGGTGATCGCCAGCCGAACGCCTTCGGCCGCCAGGATGCGGGCGATGCCAGTGCCTATGCCCATGCTGGCGCCGGTCACCAGGGCGGTACGGTCGTGCAGTTGCAGATCCATGATCGATTCTCCACTTCAGGGTCGTAGGGTGGAAAACGGCGCAGCCTTTTCCACGCGGTTGGCCAAGCGCAGCGAAGTCCAACACGCCGCCACCTCATCCACACCACTAGCCTCACCCATCACCCAAATGAGATAAACGCCGTCCCAGTGCGAGGATTCCTTAGCAGGAGTGTGGAATGGATCTGCTCGACAGCATGCAGGTGTTCGTCGCCGTGGTTGAGCGCGGCAGCCTGGCCGCAGCGGCCCAGGCGCAAGGCATCTCGCCGACCATGGCCGGCAATCACCTGCGCGGCCTGGAAAGGCGCCTGGGCCTGCAACTGCTGGTACGCACCACCCGGCGCCAGCGTCTGACCGCCTTTGGCGAGGGCTACTACGCCCGCTGCCGCGAGATCCTCGCCCTGGTCGCCGACACCGACCGCCAGGCCGAAACCCAGCGCCTGGCACCCGCCGGCATCCTGCGCGTCTCGGCGCCGGTGTCCTTCGGCACCTACGGCCTCACGCCTCGGCTGGGCGACTATCTGGCGCGGCAGCCCCAGGTCACCCTCGACCTGGTGCTGAGCGACCGGGTCCAGGATCTGGTGGAGGAGGGCATCGACATCGCCATCCGCATCGGTGAACTGGCCGATTCCTCCCTGGTGGCGCGATCCCTGGCGCCCTATGTGATGTGGTGCTGCGCCGCGCCCGGCTATCTCGCCCAGCGCGGCACGCCCGAGCGACTGGCCGATCTGGAGATCCACAACTGCCTCGGCATGGACCCTCGCGCCCTGCACCAATGGCGCACCCAGACCGGCACCAACTTCGGCCCGCTGCCACCCGGCCGCCTGCACCTCAACAACGGCCCCGCCCTGCGCCTGGCCGCCCTGCAGGGCCTCGGCATCATCCTGCAGCCGGCGTTCCTGCTGCAGGACGACGTCGCCGCCGGCAATCTGGTCCGCCTCTTCCAGGGCCAGGAACTCACCCGCCCCTTGACCGCGCTCTATCCCCAGACAAGATGGCGCTCGGTGACGGTTAGGAGCTTCGTGGAATTCCTGTTAGCGGAGTTCACTCCGTAGCGTGGAAAACGGCGCCA
Organism: Pseudomonas sp. SORGH_AS_0199; assembly: GCF_031453735.1. Lineage (NCBI taxonomy): Bacteria > Pseudomonadati > Pseudomonadota > Gammaproteobacteria > Pseudomonadales > Pseudomonadaceae > Pseudomonas > Pseudomonas sp. SORGH_AS_0199. The sequence goes on along the minus strand of NZ_JAVJAE010000001.1, from coordinate 4,080,852 downwards.
GCCTTTTCCACTGGCGCCTCCAAGGCGTGATCCCGCGTGGACAAGCTGCGCGTCGTCCCCCTACGGCGCTATTCCCCCCAACCTCCTGTCTCTACCGCGAAGTCTCCACCCCAATCCTGCGGATAGAGCCCCTCCCGCACCGCTCGATGGAAACTCGAATAAGGCCAGTCCTTCACTGCGCCAACGTGGCCATGCTTGACCGGATTGAAGTGGATGTATTCCACATGCCGCTGGTAATCCTGCTCGTCTCTTATCAGGTGCTCCCAATATCGACGCTGCCATATCCCACGTTCACCCCGGGCCCTTTGCGTCGCCGTACGCACTTCGCCTACCGGCAGCCGCTTGGAGAAACCGAACTTGATCACCTTCCAGCGCAAGGCGAAATTCGCATCGCCTGCTGGGGCGCATCAATGCGCTGTGGACGGCGCAGAACATCGGCGGCGAGGCCATTGGCGCGGCGCTGTTCGGCGGCCTGGCCAGCCTGATGCTGCCGGCGCAGGCGGCGTTCGTCTTCGGCCTGGTCGCCACTGGTGTGGCCGCCCTCTGCTGGACGCTGGCCCGAGGTCTGCGTAGGGCTGAAAGCCTCGGCACCTGATCCGCTCCGGTGCGTCTGGCGTAGCGTGGAAAACAGCGCCAGCGTTTTCCACTGACGGCCCGGTGCCTTAGCCGCGTGGACAAGGCTGCGCCGTTGTCCACCCTTGTATCTCGACGACAGCCTCCTTAGGGGGGATAGTCCCCGACTGATCATCGGGGGAGGATGGCAGGCCGTGTCCACCCTTAAGCCTTTGAGCTTGCAACGTAGATAGGCCGCCTCCTCCACACCCATCCCCGAGTCCGAACGGTATCTAGAGCCTCCAGAGCTCGTATTGCACAAGGTTGGACGGGATGACGTGATCGTGTCGCATCTGAAGGAGGAGACATCATGGCCGTAATCGGTGTTGATATCGCCAAGCGCAGCTTCGATCTGGCGGTCCTGCAATCCAATGGCAAGCACCGGACCAAGGGCAGGCTGAGCAACGATCCGTCAGGCTTCGCGGTCTTTGCCGACTGGCTGCAACAGCATGCCGAGCCAGGCGCTTGGATCGTGATGGAGGCCACGGGCACCTATCACGAAGCGCTCGCCGAGCATTTCCATGCGCTGGGCTACCGAATCGCCGTGCTCAATCCGGCACAGATCGCTCGCTATGCGCAAAGCCAGTTGCAGCGCAGCAAGACGGACAAACTCGACGCCAAGCTGATCGCCACCTATGGCCAGCGGCATGAAGACAGCCTGCGGGCCTGGCACCCGGAGCCTGTGTCCATCCGCACGCTTCGCGCGCTGACCCGGCGCCTGGAGGATCTCCAATCGCTACGGCAGATGGAGCTCAATCGGCTCGAGGTCAGCCCGGAAAAAGTCCAAAACTCGATCCAGGCGGTCGTGCAGCGGCTCGATGAGCAGATCGCCTGGACGCTCGAACAGATCAAACGGCATATCGACGATGACCCGGACCTGCGCGGCAAACGTGATCTGCTGGTGAGCATAGACGGCATCGCCGACAAGACCGCCGCCCTGATCCTGGCGGAGCTCGGCGATATCGGTCGCTTCGCCGATGCCCGCGCCGTGACCGCCTTTGCCGGTTTGAACCCACGCCTACAGGAATCAGGTCTTTACCGCGGCCATACCGGCATCTCGCGCATGGGATCGGTCCGCTTACGAAGTGCGCTATACCTACCCGCCGTCGTGGCGCTGACCTACAACCCGGCTATCAAGGCGCAAGCCGAGCGTCTGAAAACCAGGGGGAAGAAAGGTAAACAAACCGTCTGTGCCGCCATGCGCAAGCTGCTGACCATCGCCTATGGCGTGCTCAAATCGGGCAAGCCTTTCGATCCTGCTTTAGCGATTGCACACTGAGGGGCGAAGACGGTATCTACGCCTCCAGCCGCTTCTCCATGAACACACTCAACGGATCGTCCCGATACGCTCCAAAAGGACCACGCCGCTGGTAACCCGCCGTCTCATAGAGCCGCAAGGCCTCCGGCTGATAGGGCCCCGTTTCCAGTCGCGCCAACTCACACCCACGGCCTACCGCTTCACGCTCCAGTTCCGCCAGCAGGCGACCACCCAGCCCTTGCCCGCGAGCCCTGGGGCTCACATACATCCGCTTGATCTCGCCATAGTCGTCCTGCAGCACCATGGCGCCACAACCCAGGGCACTGCCGCTGTCATCCCGGGCGACCAGGAACAGCACGTTCGGCTGCATCAACGATGTGAGATCCAGAGCATGACGACTCTCGGGCGGATAGAGGTCGTCCTGGTAGGCATCCAGTTCGGCGATCAGGGCGATCACCTCGGGTTGGTCGGGGGATTCGAGGGCGATGGGCATGGTGGCTCCGGTCAGGCAATCGCCCAAGCCTAAGCCATTAACGCGCCTTCATCCCAGGCTCATCCGCAAGCCATCCCGCCCGCCGCGCTTGGCCTCGTAGAGGGCACTGTCCCCGCGCTCCAGCAGGGCTGCCAGGCTTTCCGGCGGTTGATCGAACAGCACGGCGCCGATGCTCAGGGTGACGGGCTCGGGCGTCCGCAGGCGCTGCGCCGCCAGCTGGTTGAAGCGCAGGCGTAGAGTCTCCGCCAGGCGCACGACATCCGCATCCGCCGCCTCACCCAGCAGCACCACGAATTCATCGCCCCCCAGCCGGGCGGCCAGCGCCTGGCGGGGCAGGGAGGTGCGCAGCAGGTCGCTCAGGGCGATCAACAGGCCGTCGCCGGCGGCGTGGCCATGCAGGTCGTTCACCAGCTTGAAGTTGTCCAGATCAATCAGCAGCAGGGCGCCGGGGCGGACCGGGGTCGCCTGGCCAAACAGTCGCGGCGCCTCGGCTTCCAGGGCGCGGCGATTATGCAGACCGGTCAGGGGATCGCTGCCAGCCAGGCGCTCGATATGCTGCTCGCGGCGATAGCGCACCGTGCCGGTCATCGACAGGGCGATCAGCATCACCGCGATCACCCCCTCTACCAGCGAGACCTGGATGATGACGCCGCGATAGACCGCCAGATCGATCAGGCTGCCGGGGGTGAGCGGCGGAATCATCTTGATCAGGTAGAAGAGTCCATGGATCAGCAGCACCGCGCGCAGCTGCCGCTCTCCGGCATTGCGCCGCCGCAGCAGCAGGCTCGCCCGTATCGCCAGGATGCCGATCATGAGCGACTGCACCACCAGCAGCACTTTGGACCACCAGGGCTCATTGGGCAGCAGCAACATTCCTAGCCAGATCGCCGCGAAGGTCCACCAGCCCAGACTCAGGCGCCGCCCGGTGAAGCGCGCCACGCCAAGCAAGAAGAGGCCATGCACCAAGATCAGCAGCCCATTGGCGAACCAGATGCCTACCAGCAGCAGCCCCTGGCTACGCAACAGCGCCAGGGTGCTACCCACGCAAATGAGGGCGAAGCCCGAGCTCCAGTACAGCAGCGCCGACTCGCGCACCGATCGCCACTCGATGGCCAGATAGCCCGCCGCGGCAGCCGCCAGGGCGATGGTAAGGGTCAGCATGGTGGGGGCATCGAGTGCCATGGGCGAATCGGACCTGTCTGGATACGAGAAGGGCGCTCCCTGCCTGGGGCGAGCACCTGCCAAGGCGGAGCCGCACCGCAGTCTTATCGACACGGCAGGCGCGGGCTTGAGGCAGAGGATTGCCCGCCATGATGACGAGCCGAGAAAGCTAATTCAAACCTGACCTGTGGCTGGCGCAGGCGGAACGTCCGTTACTGGGGTTTCACCAACGTCCGAATCGCCGATGCCGGCAACCGCGCCGTGCTGCCGTCCGCCAGGCGCAACACGAAGGCCTCGCCCAGCGACCAGACCACCTGCACGTCCTTGAGCACGCACTGGTCATCGGTAGGCAGCACCCTGGCCTGTTCCTTGGCGCAATAGGAGGTGTCGAGCACGATCGCCTTGGCTTGGTAGTTACCCAGACCCAGCGTCTTGACCATGGTCTCGGGCAGGGTGGTGAGCACACCGCTATAGCCGGCCAGGAAGAGGGCGAAGAACAGCGAAAACATCATCGCCGCCTTCCAGCCGGCGATAAACAGCATGGAGGTCATCGTCGTGACGAAGGCAATGATGACGGGAGCGATTACCAGCGCTGCCCACTTAAGCACCGGCTGCCAGTCATTCACCAATGGGTGAGCCTGTACCACCATCCAGACGATAAAGTAGCCCACCACCATAGTCGGCACATACGCTTGCCAGACGAACCTTAAGAAACTGAACCGGCGTAGCTCGAACAGATGCTGGACGAAGATACCGGCCAGCAGGGTGATAGGTAGGGGCGCCAATAGCGAAACACCCAAAAATAGCGAAGGATCAATTTGCAGGATGACGGCGTTGCTGAAGCCCGCCAGCAGATAGGGTACGAAGAATACCAACGCCATTAGCAACATGATCTTGCAAAAGCGTCCCTGGGTACGATAGGGCAGGGCGTAGGTGATGTCCTCCTTGATCGTCTGCGTATTGATGAATCCGTAATAAATCCAAGCGCCTGGTAGGAGGAGTGCGGGCAGAAACAGGGCAGCGAGGAAAGCCCCGATGGTTAGAAAGCCGAGGCAGGCAGCCGCTAGCAATAGCGACGAAAACTGGAAGAGATCGAAGCTGGGATAGAAGTGATTACGGGCGAAATAGGCCAGGAACATCCCGAAGCCGAGGGCCGGCGGCAGTACCTTGGCCAACAGCGAAGCATGACGCCGCAAGAAGGTGCCGGAGAACTTGAGGATGAAATCGAAGACGGCATCCGTGTCGGTGGCGGGTTGGTCGGTCCAGCGGGGCATGGGTCGTCCTTGCTGCAGATAAAGCTTAAGTAGCTAATTCCAATCAGTGAAAGGGATATTTATAGAAAAGGTTGTCCAGTGACCTTGCTTTTCTTTTAGCTGTGCTTCCTGCTCCACCTCTATTATGGTATTGATTCTTCTCGCTATTAGCTGCGATATATAGAGGCCGTAGCCTGCGCCTTCTTCCTGAGTTTTTATAGCATCCTTAGCTCTTTTGAAAGGGAGGAATATGAGCTCCTTTTCAGTGTCTAATATTCTTGGTCCATAAGAAGAAACCGAGAACAAAATGTGGTCTTCTTGATCTGATATATGTATTTCAGCTTTTCCAGATTTTTTTGAATACTTGTAAGCATTATCGACTAGCGTCTGTATTATCACCGATACTGCTTCGGGGTTAGCTAAGACCGATTTGTGGCTAGTTCCAGTAATAGACAGGTTGATACTTTTTTTGCGAAATAGATCCTCATAGAGCTTTATGTATTTTAATGCTAGGCCATGAAATCTGAAACTCGCTTTTTCACTCTCTCTATTAATCCAGTCTGGATTTAATAAATATTTTGCTACATTCAGTTTTTCTTGCAAAAACTTACTAGCCCAATATATCGCTTTCTCTTGCTGGCTGGCTTTCTCTAGCTTTTTTTCGAAATCAAGTTCGGAGTATTTGGTTTCGATTATAACGTTAATGTTTTGGGATATCGTTGCATTTATTTGTTTGTAATCGTGTACAAAAGATAGCCCTTTTAAAATGTCTTCTTTTAGCTCTATAAGAAATTCATCCTTGAAGGATTCTTTTCCTAAAAACTCATCCCTGGCTGCACTTTTTTGCTCCTGTAGGACCATGCTCTTTTTTATTTCCAATTGTCTCAGTAAGGCTGCCTGGCTTTCGAGTAAATGTAAATTAATTAATTGTTTTTGTCGCTCTGCAAATTCTTGCTTTTTGATTTTGACTGGGAGTTGTGATCTGGGCAGATGAATCCAGCTAAAACTATTTTATTGACGGTTATATAGTTATAGCCATAAGAGCAGAGGCCCATGTTCCCGTCGTTGAATAGTTTTTCGCACTCTTTTGTTTTACAAATTGTGCACCGGTTAGGCCACCGTACCAAACTCCCATCATGGCGGGATTTTTGATAAACATGCGGAACGATAATGTTATTCATGAGGCAAGCACCGCTATACCTGTTTGTATTACTGCTAAAAATAGTTGCGCATCTTCTTTTGTCAAGCCTTTCGCCACATTGTTAGCATCGTCTAGTTTTCCGCTTAGTATTGAAGATTTTGCGGCTTGTATAAGCTTTTGTTTTTCTATTTGACTGACATTTTTCATGTTTTGAATTTTATTTATATAGAAGTCAGTATTGAATCTTTGAGATAAAAGGTCGTCAACGATCCTTTTGAATTCAACATAGTCTTGACTTTTAGCTAGTTTCTTATCAGCCAAATCAAAAAATTCTTGATATTTTAGCGACCAATCAGCATTGGAAAACGCAATTACAATTTGAGCTGGAGATTTCGCTCGAATATGCTTTAGTATTCCGAATCCTTCTTCTTCGGATTCGTTTTGTCCTACACCTTGGATGTCTAGTAGTATAAGGTCGTAGTAGTTGTTCTCTAATCTTTCTAAGTTTTCTATATCGTCCCACTTTTCAATGGTGTAGCCGTCTCGTGCGAATAGCGGAGCATAGGCAAAGTCGCTATCGTCTATTACAAGTATTTTGGCTCTTTTTTTTATCTCATCAAAGGTTGGAGGTGTGTAGGTAGTTGTTTTTTTAAATGGCCACATTTCTTCTCTCCAAAAAAAAACCCGCTGTTGGCGGGGTTTAAGATCGATTCCCAGCATCCTTGAACAGGTTAAGGCAATCTACTCTGGGGTATGCGTCACATCAATCCCAGCTCAACGCCCCACCCGTCTGATACTCGATCACGCGGGTCTCGAAGAAGTTCTTCTCCTTCTTGAGGTCCATGATCTCGCTCATCCAGGGGAAGGGGTTGGTAGCGCCCGGGTATTCTTCCTTGAGGCCGATCTGGGTCAGGCGGCGGTTGGCGATGAACTTTAGGTAGTCCTCCATCATCGCTGCGTTCATGCCCAGTACGCCGCGGGGCATGGTGTCGCGGGCGTATTCGATCTCCAGCTGGGTGCCCTGGAGGATCATCTGGGTGGCTTCGTCCTTCATCTGGGCATCCCAGAGACTCGGGTTCTCGATCTTGATCTGGTTGATCATGTCGATGCCGAAGTTCAGGTGCATGGACTCGTCACGCAGGATGTACTGGAACTGCTCGGCGGTGCCGGTCATCTTGTTGCGGCGACCCATGGAGAGGATCTGGGTGAAGCCGCAATAGAAGAAGATGCCTTCCAGCACGCAGTAGTAGGCGATCAGGTTCTTGAGGAACTGGCGATCGGTCTCCGGGGTGCCGGTCTTGAACTCGGGGTCGGAGATGGAACGGGTGTACTTCAGGCCCCAGCTCGCCTTTTTCGCGACGCTCGGGATCTCGTGGTACATGTTGAAGATCTCGCCTTCATCCATGCCCAGCGATTCGATGCAGTACTGGTAGGCGTGGGTGTGGATCGCCTCTTCGAAGGCCTGGCGCAGGATGTACTGGCGGCATTCGGGGTTGGTGATCAGGCGGTAGACGGCCAGCACCAGGTTGTTGGCGACCAGCGAGTCGGCGGTGGAGAAGAAGCCGAGGTTGCGCTTGACGATGCGGCGTTCGTCCTCGGTGAGGCCGTCCGCGCTCTTCCAGGTCGCGATGTCGGCGTTCATGTTCACTTCCTGGGGCATCCAGTGGTTGGCGCAACCATCCAGATACTTCTGCCAGGCCCAGTCGTACTTGAAGGGTACGAGCTGGTTGAGGTCGGCGCGGGCGTTGATCATCTGCTTGTCGCCGACGTGCACGCGGGCGGAGGAGCCTTCCAGGTCGTCCAGGCCTTCCTGGATGTCCAGCTCGTTCAGCGCGGCCTTGGCGCGAGCCACGGCATCGGAGTCGTCGGCGGATGGGGCACGGGCGTCGTGGACTAGGGCGTCGCCCTCGGAGTCCAGGCGCTCGGTCTGGGCCGGCGCCTGCTGGCCGGCGGCCTGCGCGGGCTTGGCGGTGGCGGTATCGTCGTCTTTGTCGAATTCTTCCCAGTTCAGCATGGGGTGTCTCCTGGCTGGCCTTAGCAGGCCAATTTATTGATTCGCGTGTCGTAGCACGCAGAAAGGAATTCTTTGGGCGCTGTCTGGCATTGCAGAAAGCCCAAGAGCTCATCGCTCTTGGGCTGTTCTCTACTGTGGCTTCTTGACCGTTTCTACTACGTGAGTCTTCGGATTATTCCGAGCTTTCTCAACGGTTGTGAAACGGCCGTTACCTGCATTACGGCCAATTTTTTGGCCACCAGACTTTCTAGCCATGGCGCATTCTCTCATAGCGTCCCTTGACACCGGTCCGTCCAGATGGGGATCATGCGCCCCTCCTATGGATCTGAATGGATCCAGCCTCCCGTTGAGCGACGCAATCGCCCGGTGGGAGATCGAGCCCGGACCCAGTTACAGCTGGATCCGGGCTTTTTTATGCCCGCCAGATTCTGGCGGGCGCTCAACTTACTGGCAGGCTTCGCACTCGGGATCGTCGAGGCTGCAGGCCTTGGGCACCGGAGCCGGTGCCGCGGCGGGCGCCGCTTCGAACTTCTGCGCCGGGGCGGGAGCCGCGCTGGCCTGGACGCCGGTGATAGGATCGGCGCTCACGGCGTTCAGCTTGCCGGTGTTGATGGTGGACTTCTCGGTGCTGGTGGCAGCCAGGGCACGGAGGTAGTAGGTGGTCTTCAGGCCGCGGAACCAGGCCATGCGGTAGGTCACGTCGAGCTTCTTGCCCGAGGCGCCGGCGATGTACAGGTTCAGCGACTGGGCCTGGTCGATCCACTTCTGGCGACGGCTGGCGGCCTCGACGATCCACTTGGTCTCCACCTCGAAGGCGGTGGCGTACAGGTCCTTCAGATCCTGCGGGATGCGCTCGATCTGCTGCACGGAGCCGTCGTAGTACTTGAGGTCGTTGACCATCACCGAATCCCACAGGCCGCGCGCCTTGAGGTCGCGTACCAGATAGGGGTTGATGACGGTGAATTCGCCCGAGAGGTTCGACTTCACATAGAGGTTCTGGTAGGTCGGCTCGATCGATTGGGACACGCCGGTGATGTTGGCGATGGTCGCGGTCGGCGCGATGGCCATGATGTTGGAGTTGCGGATGCCTTTCTTGGCACGCTCGCGCAGCGGGGCCCAGTCCAGGGTCTCGGACAGGTCGACCTCGATGTACTTGGCGCCGCGCTCTTCGATCAGGCGCTTCTCGGAGTCGATCGGCAGGATGCCCTGGGACCACAGCGAACCCTGGAAGCTGGAGTAGCTGCCACGCTCTTCGGCCAGGTCACAGGAGGCCTGGATGGCGTAGTAGCTGATCACTTCCATGGAGGTGTCGGCGAACTGCACGGCGGCATCCGAGCCGTAGGCGATGTGCTGCAGGTACAGCGCATCCTGGAAGCCCATGATGCCCATGCCGACCGGACGGTGCTTGAGGTTGGAATTCTCCGCCTGGGGCACCGAGTAGTAGTTGATGTCGATGACGTTGTCGAGCATGCGCACGGCGGTCTTGACGGTACGGGCGACCTTGGCCACGTCCAGCTTGCCGTCGACGATGTGGTTCACCAGGTTCACCGAACCCAGGTTGCACACGGCGATCTCGTCCTTGTTGGTGTTCAGGGTGATCTCGGTGCAGAGGTTGGAGCTGTGCACCACGCCCACGTGCTGCTGCGGGCTGCGCAGGTTGCACGGGTCCTTGAAGGTCAGCCACGGGTGGCCGGTCTCGAACAGCATGGACAGCATCTTGCGCCAGAGATCCTTGGCCTTGATGGTCTTGTGCAGCTTGAGCTTGCCGTACTCGGTCAGGGCTTCGTAGTACTCGTAGCGCTCTTCGAAGGCCTTGCCGTAGAGGTCGTGCAGGTCGGGCACGTCGGCGGGGGAGAACAGGGTCCAGTTGCCGTCCTCGAAGACGCGCTTCATGAACAGGTCGGGGATCCAGTTGGCGGTGTTCATGTCGTGGGTACGACGACGGTCGTCACCGGTGTTCTTGCGCAGTTCGAGGAATTCCTCGATGTCCAGGTGCCAGGTCTCCAGGTAGGCGCAGACCGCGCCCTTGCGCTTGCCGCCCTGGTTGACCGCCACGGCGGTGTCGTTGACCACCTTGAGGAAGGGCACGACGCCCTGGCTCTTGCCGTTGGTGCCCTTGATGTAGGAGCCCAGGGCGCGCACCGGGGTCCAGTCGTTGCCCAGGCCGCCGGCGAACTTCGACAGCATGGCGTTATCGTGGATGGCGCCATAGATGCCGGACAGGTCGTCGGGCACGGTGGTCAGGTAGCAGCTGGACAGCTGCGGACGCAGGGTGCCGGCGTTGAACAGCGTCGGGGTGGACGCCATGTAGTCGAAGCTGGCCAGCAGGTTGTAGAACTCGATGGCGCGGGCTTCCTTATCCTTCTCCATGTGCGCCAGGCCCATGGCCACGCGCATGAAGAACAGCTGCGGCAGCTCGAAGCGGGTGCCGTGGCTGTGCAGGAAGTAGCGGTCGTACAGGGTCTGCAGACCCAGGTAGGTGAACTGCTGGTCGCGCTCGTGATCGATGGCGGCGCCCAGGCGCTCCAGGTCGAAGCTGGCCAGTTTCGGGTCCAGCAGCTCCAGCTCCACGCCCTTGGCGACGTAGGCGGGCAGGGCCTTGGCGTAGAGGTCGGCCATCTCGTGGTGGGTGGCGGATTCGGCGACGCCGAGGAAGCTCAGGCCTTCGGCGCGCAGGCTGTCCAGCAGCAGGCGGGCGGTGACGTAGGAATAGTTCGGCTCGCGCTCGACCAGGGTACGGGAGGTCATCACCAGGGCGGTGTTGACGTCCTTCTCGGCCACGCCGTCGTACAGGTTCTTCAGCGTCTCCTTCTGGATCAGCTCGCCGTTCACCTCTTCGAGACCTTCGCAGGCTTCGGTGATGATGGTGTTCAGGCGGCCCATGTCCAGCGGCTGGGTGGTGCCGTCGGCCTTGGTGACGCGGATGCTCGGGTGCGGCTCGGCGATGTCGCTGACGGCGCCCTGCTTGCGCTCCTGGCTGCGGGCTTCACGGTAGATCACGTAGCTGCGGGCGACCTTCTGCTCGCCGGCGCGCATCAGGGCCAGTTCGACCTGGTCCTGGATCTCTTCGATGTGGATGGTGCCACCGGAGGGCATGCGGCGCTTGAAGGTGCTGCTGACCTGGTCGGTGAGCTGCTTGACGGTGGTGTGGATGCGCGAGGAGGCCGCGGCGTTACCGCCTTCCACGGCGAGGAAAGCCTTGCTGATGGCCACGGTGATCTTGTCGTCGGTATAGGGGACGACGGTACCGTTGCGCTTGATGACGCGCAGTTGACCGGGGGCGGTGGCGCCCAGGTCCTGGCTGTCATCTTGCGCCGGGCGGCCCTGCTGGGCTTGCTCGCGGGTCAGGTCAGTGTGCATGCGGAACTCCCTTGATCGGAAAGAGGGGATCGTCGGCGAGCCGGCGATCCGGAAAAGTGTTGGTCTGGGCCTGCGCGACGACTGCCGATCGCGTCCTTACCCCTGAAGATTCCAACGAAAAGCCGTACTGCCGCCGATTCCCGAGGGAATCGACGTTCGGGGTCAGGGACCCTGGAAATTCATCATTCGGGCAACAGGATAAGCCCTCCTCGCTAGGGAAGACAGTCTTGACAGAGGGGTGTTTCGCCGTCCCGGGTCATACCGACGAACTGCTATATATGGTGGTGCAGGGGTGCAAGGGCCACTAGATGTCGCGTTTGTCACGTTTCCGGCTGTGGATAAGACGTGGATAAGCTGTTCGGGACTGGGGGGTATCCTGGGGGTGGTACCTGGCCAGCGCGCGTGAAGGCTGGGCTCAGAGCGCAGTGGTCAAATAACGTACAACACGACGGGTCTGGTGAGACGTAAGCGGCAAGGGATATACCGGTTCGCTATGAGCACCTTCTCCACCATAAGAAAACGTTCGATGCCCGCTGCGACGTTCTGCCCCGGCCGGCGTCCGTGCGCCTGATCGACCAGCGCAGGCTTCCTCTATATAGCGTCACTCAGTGACGAGGCGCGACCAGCGTCAACAGCCGATCTTCTTCGTCCAGGCGGAAGTGACCGCGCAGCGCGGTCCCGGCGGACCAGCGCGGTGACAGCTCGATCAGCAGCCGGAGATCGAAGCTGCCGCCGTGATCCATGGCGAGGATCTCGGCGTCCTGGAAGAAGAACATCTGCCCGACCTGGGGATGCAGCGCCTTGAACAGACTCTCCTTGGCGGAAAAGGCCAGGGTGATGGCAAAGGCCTGCTGCCTCTCATCCAGCGACTGCAGGCGTTCCCGTTCGGCCGGGGTAAGGATCTGCTCGGCCAGGCGCAGGGCCTTTTCCGGTTCGAGCAGGGTTTCCACGTCCAGGCCAAGGCCCAGGTAGTCCCCTGCCTTGCCCACCACGGCGGCTGCCCAGCCATGGCTATGGGTGATAGCACCGACCCAGCCGGAAGGCCAGGCGGGGCCGCGGTCCGTAGTGCGATGGCCGGGGACGGCGGCGGTACCGCCCAACTGGCGCAGGGCCTCGCGGGCGCAGAGACGACCGGCCAGGTATTCGGCCTGGCGCTTGGCCACGGCGCGACGGATGTTGTCCGGCGGCAGGACGCCGAGGCGCAGGGCGTCACGCTCGAAGCTCACCTGGGCGGGATCGAAGCGGCATTGCCGCAGCGCCAGGGCGCCGAGGTCCCCAGCCAGGGGCGGCAGCGGCTCGGGTGGCGTGCAGCAGCCGGGCAGGTCGGTGATGGGGAGGGCGGGCATCTCAGCCGACCACTCGGGGAGGGCAGCAACGGATCACGACGGGCTCCGATGAAAAGGCGCGCAAAGAATAGCCGACTACCGACTCTGGCTGGCGGAAAACCGCCTCGGCCCTGGGGGGATTTCCGCCGGTTTCCGTCGGATGGCGGGGTTCCGCCCGCCGCTGGCAACTAGACTTTCGACTGAAAGGTGCATGAAAGCTGGCCCTTTGATTGCGCACCAAGAAGTGGAACGGCGATTGCTTATATCTCGCCAGATGCTGGTGTTACCGTCGCACGGCCACCGGATCCACAACAAAAAGCTCTCAGGATGAGAGAGCCACTTTCAGCAGTGCCCACTCAGACAGGACGTCAGGCAGTGGCCACAAGGGATCGAGCCATGACAGCAACCGTCGATACAACAACAACTACCACAGCTCCCGCGCCCAAGGTGCCCGTCAAGCAGCCGCTCTACAAGAGTCTCTACTTCCAGGTGATCCTGGCGATCGTCCTGGGCATCTTGCTCGGCCACTTCTATCCCCAGACCGGCGCTGCCATGAAGCCCCTGGGCGACGGTTTCATCAAGCTGATCAAGATGGTCATCGCACCCATCATCTTCTGCACCGTGGTGACCGGTATCGCCGGCATGCAGAACATGAAGGCCGTGGGCAAGACCGGCGGCATGGCGCTGCTGTACTTCGAGATCTTCTCCACCATCGCGCTGCTGATCGGTCTGATCGTGGTCAACATCGTCCAGCCGGGCGCCGGCATGAACGTCGACGTCAGCACCCTGGACACCAAGGGCATCGCGGCCTATGCCGCTGCCGCGGAAAAGCAGACCACCATCGATTTCCTGCTGAACATCATCCCCTCGACGGTCGTCAACGCCTTCGCTACTGGTGAGATCCTGCAGGTCCTGTTCTTCGCCGTGCTGTTCGGCTACGCCCTGCATCGCCTGGGCGAGACCGGTCAACTGGTGTTCAACTTCATCGACCGCATCTCCCATGTCTTCTTCAACATCATCAACGTCATCATGAAGCTCGCCCCCATCGGCGCCTTCGGTGCCATGGCGTTCACCATCGGCAAATACGGTGTTGGCACCCTGGTGCAGCTGGGCTACCTGATGGCCTGCTTCTACATCACCTGCCTGCTGTTCGTGCTCCTGGTGCTGGGCACCGTGACGCGCCTGCACGGCTTCAGCATCCTCAAGTTCATCAAGTACATCCGTGAAGAACTGCTGATCGTGCTGGGTACCTCGTCCTCCGAGTCTGCCCTGCCGCGCATGCTGACCAAGATGCAGAAGCTGGGCGCCGAGAAGTCGGTGGTTGGCCTGGTGATCCCCACTGGCTACTCCTTCAACCTCGACGGTACCGCCATCTACCTGACCATGGCTGCGGTGTTCATCGCCCAGGCCACCAATACCCAGATGGACATCACCCACCAGATCACCCTGCTGCTGGTGCTGCTGATCTCCTCCAAGGGCGCTGCGGGCGTCACCGGTAGCGGCTTCATCGTGCTGGCCGCCACCCTGTCCGCCGTCGGTCACGTACCGGTCGCCGGCCTGGCGCTGATCCTGGGTATCGACCGCTTCATGTCCGAAGCCCGCGCCCTGACCAACCTGGTCGGCAACGGCGTCGCCTCCATCGTGGTCGCCAAGTGGTGTGGTCAGCTGGACGAGCAGACCCTGAAGACCGAACTCGCTCGCGGCCCGAACGCCGTCGAAGTCGAGGAAGCTCGCCAGACTGCCTGAGCCTGACGCAAGGCCGCTCCTGGAGCGGTCCTGCGGTCACTACCAAACGCCCGTATCGAAGGATACGGGCGTTTTCTTTTGCCCAGGCTACGGTGCGGGAGGTCGGCGGTGGCGTGCCTGGCTGAGAGTGCCGAGCGGTCAGTCGACGGGGCTCAGGGTGACGGCCAGGGTGTCAGGGCGGCAGCTCCGTCACGAGCTGAGCGGCAGCCGGGCTGGGCGAAGGGCGAAGAGCGGCAGTGCGTCCTGGGCGGGTCTTGTGAACGCCCTCTTGCCGAAGGGCTGGTAGGGGCTGAGGGAATCACCCGCGAGCGTCGGACAGACGCGTACGACCCGCCAGGCAGCCTGGTCGCAGCCGGGTTGTCGAGGCAGAGGGATAGGGGGGAGGAACGGGTAGCGGCAGGAGCGGCGAAGCGCTGGCAGGCCGCCAGCGCTTCGGGGGAGGATCAGCGACGCAGGGTGGGGCGATAGCCCATCACGCCGTAGAACAGGATGTAGAGGTAGCAGACCAGCGGGATCAGGAAGGAGGGCAGCAGGCCGATGGTGTCGGCGAAGTAGCCCTGGATGGCCGGCACCAGCGCGCCACCGACGATACCCATGCACAGCAGGCCCGAACCCTTTGAGGTGAACTTGCCCAGGCCCTTGAGGGCCAGGGAGAAGATCGTCGGGAACATGATGGAGTTGAAGAAACCGATGGCCAGCAGGGACCACATGGCGACCTTGCCACCCTGCAGCACGGCGATGGCCAGCAGTACGCCAATGGCGATGGCGTTGAAGGTCAGCACCAGATTCGGCCGTACCTTGGTCATGATCACGCCGCCGATGAAGCGACCGATCATGGCGCCACCCCAGTACAGCGACAGGTACTTGGCGGCGGTGGCGGCGTTCAGGCCGGCCACATCCGGGCTTTCCATCAGGCTCACCAGGTAGCTGCCGATGGAGACTTCCGCACCCACGTACATGAAGATGCCGACCACGCCGAGCAGCAGGTGGCGATAGGCCCAGACGCTGCTGGCGGTCAGGGCGTTCTCATCAGTGGTGTTGTCCTGTTCGGTGTCCTTGATCTGCGGCAGGCGGAAGAGACCGATGATCACCGCCAGGGCGACCAGCATGCCGGCCAGGATCAGGTAGGGCAGCTGCACCGAGTGGGCGGCGGAGTCTTCGCCGACCAGTGCCAGGATGGTCACTGCGCCCACCAGCGGGCCGACGGTGGTACCCAGGGAGTTGAAGGCCTGGGTCAGGTTGAGGCGCGAGGCCGCGGTTTCCGGCTTGCCGAGGATGGTGACATAGGGATTCGCTGCCACCTGCAGCACGGTGATACCGGCCGCCAGCACGAACAGGGCGGTCAGGAAGAAGCCGTAGGACTGGGCTCCGGCTGCCGGGTAGAACAGCACGCAACCGACGCCGGCGGTGAGCAGGCCGACGATGATGCCCTTCTTGTAGCCCAGGCTTTCCACCAGGCGACCCGCCGGGAAGGACACGATGAAGTAGGCGGTGAAGAAGCAGAACTGGATCAGCGAGGCCTGCAGATAGCTGAGGGTGAAGACCGCCTTGAGGTGGGGAATGAGGATGTCGTTCAGCGAGGTGATCAGACCCCACATGAAGAACAGCATGGTGAGGACGATCAAGGGTCCGCGGTAGCTCTGGTTTTGATTGTGCATTGGGGCTCCATGGGTACTACAGTTTCTTGTTTCTGCCCGGCATGGCCAGACAGCGCTGTCTAGGGCGGCTGCGCAGACACAGCGAAGCGGCGCGAGATTAAGCTATTCACGCTGCTGAATCCATTCTTCCTGGAGGTTCGCAGGCGAAGTGCCGGCGCCTTCGACCGCGGGGCCTGTGACCGGTTCAGCCGGGCAGGGGGCGGAAATGAAAAACGGCGCCAGAGGCGCCGTTTGGGTCACACAAGCGAGGGCTGTCAGCCCTGCCAGCGCTTCAGGACCAGGGTGGCGTTGGTGCCGCCGAAGCCGAAGCTGTTGCTCATGATGAGGTCCAGCTTGGCGTCTTCCTTGGTCTCGCGCAGGATCGGCAGATCGGCGACCTCCGGATCCAGTTCGTCGATGTTGGCCGAGCCGGCGATGAAGTTGCCTTCCATCATCAGCATGCAGTAGATGGCCTCGTGCACACCGGCCGCGCCCAGGGAGTGGCCGGACAGGCTCTTGGTCGAGCTGATGGCCGGAGCCTTGTCGCCGAACACGGCGCGCACGCCCTTGATCTCGGCCACGTCGCCCACCGGGGTGGAGGTGCCGTGGGTGTTCAGGTAGTCGATCTCGCCATCGACGGTGGACAGCGCCTGCTGCATGCAGCGAATGGCGCCTTCGCCGCTCGGGGCGACCATGTCGTAGCCATCGGAGGTCGCGCCGTAGCCGACGATCTCGGCGTAGATCTTGGCGCCACGGGCCAGGGCGTGTTCGAGTTCCTCGACCACCACCATGCCGCCGCCGCCGGCGATGACGAAACCGTCACGCTTGCTGTCGTAGGCACGGGAGGCCTTTTCCGGCGTCTCGTTGTAGTCGCTGGAGAGCGCGCCCATGGCATCGAACAGCATGCTCTGGGTCCAGTGCTCTTCCTCGCCGCCGCCGGCGAAGACGACGTCCTGCTTGCCGAGCTGGATCTGCTCCATGGCCAGGCCGATGCAGTGGGCGCTGGTGGCGCAGGCCGAGGCTACGGAGTAGTTCAGGCCCTTGATCTTGAAGGGGGTGGCCAGACAGGCGGAAACCGTGCTGCTCATGGTCCGGGTCACGCGGTAGGGACCGACGCGCTTGACGCCCTTCTCGCGCAGGATGTCCAGGGCTTCCATCTGGTTGAAGGTGGAAGCGCCACCGGAACCGGCGATCAGGCCGGTACGGGGGTTGGAAACCTGGTCTTCGGCCAGGCCGGAGTCCTTGATCGCCTGCTCCATCGCCAGATAGGCGTAGGCAGCGGCATCGCCGACGAAGCGCTTGACCTTGCGGTCGATCAATTCTTCGAGGTTCAGGTCGATGGAACCGGAAACCTGACTGCGCAGACCCATTTCGGCATATTCCGGATTGTGACGGATGCCGGCACGGCCTGCGCGCAGGTTGGCGGAAACGGTGTCTTTATCATTGCCCAGGCACGAAACGATACCCAGACCGGTAATGACGACGCGACGCATGCGAAAAGCCCTTAGAAGCTATCGGTGGAAGTGAACAGGCCGACGCGCAGACCTTCGGCGGAGTAGATCTCGCGGCCGTCCACGCTTACGGTGCCATCGGCGATGGCGAGAATCAGCGACCTGTTGATGGTGCGTTTGATATGGATATTGTAGGTGACCTTCTTGGCGGTCGGCAGTACCTGGCCGAAGAACTTCACTTCACCAGAGCCCAGGGCGCGACCGCGACCCGGATTGCCCTGCCAGCCAAGGTAGAAACCGACCAGCTGCCACATGGCATCCAGGCCCAGGCAGCCCGGCATTACCGGATCGCCTTCGAAATGGCAGCCGAAGAACCAGAGGTCGGGACGGATATCGAGTTCCGCCACCAGTTCGCCCTTGCCGTATTTCCCGCCTACCTCACTGATATGCACGATCCGATCAATCATCAGCATGTTCGGTGCGGGCAATTGGGCATTGCCCGGACCGAAGAGCTCGCCACGGCTGCAGCGCAGCAAGTCTTCGTAGGTAAAGGCGTGTTGTTTGGTCATGCAAGCTCCTGTAGCTGGCCTAGGTCCAGGCTCTGGCGACTCCAATGGTCGCTCTGGGTATGGCTTCGTGTAGCAGTAGACTGCCGGGGCATGGGGAAAGTCACAGGCCAGCGCCCCGCTCGTTAACGGACCATTGTGCACTTTCCGCAGTCAATTCTCCATCCTGGGCCGCGCGAGCGGCTACCGTATACTGGCGACGAGGCCGCGCGATCGCGGTGAAGCCGAGAGTTTCGATGACAGTCCAATCCCCCATCGCCGTCCTGGGCGGCGGCAGTTTCGGTACCGCCCTGGCCAATCTGGTCGCCGAGAACGGGCTGCCGGTGCGCCTGTGGATGCGTGATCCGCAACAGGCCGAGACCATCCGTCGCGAGCGCGAGAATCCGCGCTATCTGAAGGGCATCAAGGTGCACGCCGCGGTCGAGGCCACCAGCGACCTGCAGGGCGCCATCCAGGGCTGCGAGCTGATCCTGGTGGCGCTGCCGTCCAGCGCGCTGCGCCAGGCGCTGGCGCCCATTGCCCCGCAACTGGAAGGGCGTTTTCTGGTCAGCACCACCAAGGGCATCGAGGCGCATTCCTTCATGCTGATGAGTGAGATCCTCGCGGAAATCGTGCCGCGGGCGCGCATCGGCATCATCTCCGGGCCCAACCTCGCCCGCGAGATCGCCGAGCATCAGCTCACCGCCACGGTGGTGGCCAGCGAAGACGAAGAGGTCTGCCGGCGGGTCCAGGCGGCGCTGCACGGTCGCACCTTCCGTGTCTATGCCAGCGCCGACCGCCTCGGCGTGGAGTTGGCCGGTGCCCTGAAAAACGTCTACGCCATCATCGCCGGCAT
This sequence comes from Pseudomonas sp. SORGH_AS_0199, assembly GCF_031453735.1. Taxonomy (NCBI): domain Bacteria; kingdom Pseudomonadati; phylum Pseudomonadota; class Gammaproteobacteria; order Pseudomonadales; family Pseudomonadaceae; genus Pseudomonas; species Pseudomonas sp. SORGH_AS_0199. Next base: position 4,062,000 of record NZ_JAVJAE010000001.1, on the reverse strand, counting down.
GGCCGCGGCCCTGGCAATGGGTGAAAACACCCGCAGCATGCTGATCACCCGCGCCCTGGCCGAGATGACCCGCTTCGCCGTGCAGCGTGGCGCCAATCCCATCACCTACCTAGGCCTGGCCGGGGTGGGGGACCTGATCGTGACCTGCTCGTCGGAGAAGAGCCGCAACTACCGAGTGGGCCATGCCCTCGGTCGGGGACAGACCCTGGACGAGGCGGTGGCGCAGATCGGCGAGACCGCCGAGGGCGTCAACACCCTGCGCGTGCTCAAGGAAAAAGCGGATGAGCTGGGCGTCTACATGCCCCTGGTCAACGGCCTCTATGCGATCCTGTTCGAGGGTCGCAGTCTGGGCCAGGTGATCGAGGCCCTGATGGGCGGCGAACCCAAGACCGATGTTGATGTGGCGGACGCCCTTTTTACTTGAGCCGCTACACTGTCTGAAAAGAGGAATTCCCATGTCTCAACCCGAGCATTCCCGCGAGCTGCTGGGCCTGCGCCTGATCTGGATGCTGCTGTTCCTGTTCGTCTGGCTGGGTGCGCAATACGTGCTGGCGGTGGTGGTACTGGTGCAACTGGTGGTGCGCCTGATCAAGGGCGAGGCCAATCCCGGGCTGATCGCCTTCGGCGCCGCTCTGGGCACCTATCTGGCGCAGATCGTCCGCTTCGGCACCTTCGCCAGCGAAGTGAAGCCCTGGCCCTTCGCCGACTGGCCGGCCACCGCGCAACCCGACGACCGCTCCGCCACCGCGCCATGAGGCTCTGGCTGCTGCGCCATGGTGAAGCCGAAGCGCGAGCGCCGAGCGACGAGGTGCGCGAGCTGACTGCGGCCGGTCGCGCCGAGGTGCTGCGCAGCGCCCTGCAGCTGCAGGAAGCAAAGCTGCAGCTCATCCTGGCCAGTCCCTATGTGCGCGCGCAGCAGACGACGGCCCTGGTCCGGCAGCAACTGGGCTGGCCGGGCGAGGTGCGCAGCGTCTCCTGGGCCACGCCCGACGGCGAGCCGGAACATGCCCTGCAGGAACTGGCGCTGCTGGAGGTGGAGGAGCTGTTGCTGGTCACCCACAACCCCTTCGTCGGTGAACTGGCCGGCTGGTTGCTGCACGGTCATCGGCAGGCGCCGGTGGCCATGGGCACCGCCTCCCTGCTGTGCCTGGAAGCGCCACTGCCCCTGGCCGGCGGTTTCGATCTGGTCAGTCGCTTCCACGGCTGACGCCCTTGCAAGGAAAGTACATGAGCATCTGGCAGACCCTTCCGGATCCCGCGGACCTCGAGCGTGCGCTCGAGAACACCCTGGCCGAACACCTGGACATGCGCATCGAGGCCTGGGACGACAGCAGCCTGACCGCCAGCATGGTGGTCGACCGCCGCACCCATCAGCCCATGGGGCTGCTGCATGGCGGCGCCTCGGTGGCCCTGGCGGAAACCGTGGGCTCGATCGCCAGCATGCTCTGCGTGGATCGCTCGCGCTTCTATTGCGTGGGTCAGGAAATCAATGCCAACCACCTGCGCGGCGTCCGCTCCGGGCGGGTGATGGCGGTGGCCCGGCCCCTGCATCTGGGGCGCAGCAGCCATGTCTGGGATATCCGTCTGAGCGATGAGGAGGGACGCCTGACCTGCGTCTCGCGCCTGACCGTGGCCGTGGTGCCGCTGCAACGGGACGCCTCCTAGCCATGACCAGCGTCTGGCTGGCAGGGGAGGCCAGCGCATGACCGCCCAGGTGCAGGAATTGCGTCTGGAGTTGCCTCATATCGAACTGAGCGCCCGGGTGTTCGGCCCGGAAGACGGCTATCCGGTGCTGGCGCTGCATGGCTGGCTCGACAATGCCATGACCTTCGCCCAGCTCGCCCCGCGGCTGCACGGTCTGCGCATCGTCGCGCTGGACCTGCCCGGACATGGCCTGTCGGCACATCGCCCCGCGGGCGTCGGCTATGCCATTCAGGACTATGGGCTGGACGTGCTCGCCGCCGCCCGGCAACTGGGCTGGAGTCGCTTCGGCCTGCTCGGGCATTCCATGGGGGCCATCGTTGGCGTCATCGCCGCCGCCGCCCTGCCGGAGCAGATCGAGCGCCTGGCGCTGATCGATGGCCTGCTGCCCTACACCACGCCGGCGGAGGAGGTCGCCGAGAAGCTGGGCAGGGCCTTGCTCGCCGAACTGGAAGTGCCCAATCGGCGCAAGCCGGTCTACGCCACAGTGGAAGACGCCGTGGCGGCGCGGTTGAAGGGCGCCCTGACGGTCAGTCGCGAAGCTGCCGAGTTGCTTGCCGAGCGCGGCCTGATGGCGGTGCCCGGCGGCTACACCTGGCGCTCTGATCCGCGCTTGCGCCTGCCCAGCCGGATCCGCTTCACGCCGGAACAGGCCGCCGCCTGCCTGGGCGCCGTCCGCTGCCCGACGGCGCTGGTGGTGGCTACGGGCGGCCTGGTGGCGCCCCATGCCGAGGCCATGTGCCTGGCACGGCAGCAGCCGAATGTCCGTCTCCATGAACTGCCGGGCGGGCACCATCTGCATCTGGACGATGCCGTGGGCGCCCAGGCCGTCGCAGATTGTTTCAATGCCTTCTTTGCCGCCGGCACCGGGCGCGACGAATAATGCGGCATGCCTAGCCGTCCGTTTTGCCCGCGCTTTTCCTCCGTTCGACGCTCTCTGCTCATCGGCGTGCTATTGTCCGCCGGGATGGCGCAGGCGGAGGTATTACCGGAGATCGCGCCCATGGATCATGCCCAGCTCGTGCGCGAAAGCGGACCGGCCAGTGTCGAACGCCTCTATCCACTGGGACCGGTCAGTCGCATTGGCGGTCGTCTGCGCCTGGAGGACTCGCTGCAGCTGGAAGGCCAGTTGCTGACCCAGACCTTCGAACTGGCCAGCGGTCATCCGCCGCTGGCACGGTTGGACAGCGAACGGCAGCGCCTGCAGCAGCAGGGCGCGACGCTGCTCTACTGGTGCGAAGGGCGTGATTGCGGCGCCAGCAGTGTCATCGCCAACAGCCTGTTGGGCGAGGCCATGCTCTATGGGCCGGATGATCAGCAGGGGCTGCTGGTGCTGCAACTGGCGGAGCCGCAGACGGTGCTGACCCTCTATGGCATCACCCGTGGCAATCGTCGCGGCTACCTGCATGCCGAACGGCTGCAGGCCGGCCAGCCCCTGCCTGAGCTGTTGCCGAGCGCTGCCACCCTGCTCAAGGAATTGCAGCGCGACGGCCAACTGCTCTTGTCCGCCCTGGAGCGGGCGCCAGAGCAACCCTGGATCGCCCGCCTCGCGGCGGCCCTGGCGCTCAATGGCGATGTGGCGGTGACCCTCGGCGGCGACCAGGCCGTAGCCTGGCAGAGCGCCCTGCGCGAGGCGGGAATCCGCGCGCTGCGGCTGCAGACCGAAGCCGGTCGGGCCGCCGGGCTCTATCGCCGCTAGACGTCGTTGACGTAGCGGGTCCGCCCCGCCCCTAGGCCAAACAGCGTGGCCAGCACGGCAATCAGGGTAAAGAGCACGCCCATGGGCGCCCAGTCATGGGTGGCGTCGTGGATGATGCCCACCAGCAGCGGACCGAGCGAAGCCAGGCTGTAGCCCGCGCCCTGGGCCATGCCCGACAGCCGCCCGGCGGTTTCCGCGTCCCGCGAGCGCAGCACCAGCAGGGCGAGGGCCAGGCTGAAGGTGCCGCCCTGACCCAGGCCGAGGATCACCGCCCACAGCCAGAGGCTGCCGACGGGTGCGTACAGACAGCCGAGCAAGCCGGCGAGGGTCAGACTCATCACCACCACGATGGCCAGGCGCTGGTCCTGGCCGCGGGTCGCCAGCCAGGGGGCGGTGAGGGCGCTGACCAGCTGGGTCATCACCGAGCCCGACAACATCAGGCCGGCCTGCACCATGCCCAGGCCGCGATCCATCAGCAGGGTCGGCAGCCAGCCGAAGACGATATAGGCCAGCGACGACTGCAAGCCCATGTAGAGGGTGATCTGCCAGGCCAGCCGATTGCGCCACAGCGAACCCCCAGCACCCCGCGCCGGTGCGGTCGTGGGCGCCTGGCGCAGTTGTGGCATCCACACCAGCAGCGCGATCACGGCGACCAATGCCCAGGCGGCGAGGGCGGGCTGCCAGCGGCCGTCGAAGGCTTCGGCAAGGGGCGCGGTGGCCCCGGCGGCCACGGCGGCGCCAATGCACAGCATCATGGTGTAGAGCCCCATCAGCTGGCCGGCCTGGGCAGGAAAGTCGCGCTTGACCAGGGCCGGCAGCAGCACGCCAAGGATGCCGATGCAGGCACCGGCGATCAGGCTGCCGAGAAACAGCCCCAGGGGCGGCAGCAGGCTGCGCAGGACGATGCCACAGGCGAGCAGTGCCAGGATGGCGCCCAGGGTGCGTTCGCTGCCCCAGCGGCGGGCCAGGCGCGGTGCCAGGGGCGCGAACAGCCCCAGGCAGAGCACCGGCAGGGTGGTGAGCAGGCCGATGGCGCTGCTGGACAGGCCTGTGCTGGCCTCGATCTGCCGCAGCAGGGGCGCCAGGCTGGAGAGAGCCGGGCGCAGGTTGAGGGCGATGAGCATGAGGCTGGCGAGCAGCAGGCCGCGTTGCCAGGACGTGAGATGGGAAGTCGCTGAGGAAGACATGAGCACTGCTATGACCGGGGAAACCGCCAATGCTAGCGCACCCTGGCCATAACGCACGGCGCTTCCATTCGCTACCCTGCAACGGGAAAAAATAGTTGGCGGACCGGCTAAAAAATCGCCAGTTCGTTAATCGCCGCACCGCCGCTCGCTTGTCCGGGGTCAGCTGGAGGTTTTCCACGAGGTTATCCACAGCAACTGTGGATTACCCTCGGAAAACAGCCCTTTTGCTTTGGCGGGCGATCTGTTAAGCGCGGCCGGTGCCCGCCAGCAGACGGGCATTTGCTACTATTACGCCCCTTCGCGCTGCCTGTCGAACCAGCGCCACCGCTGAACCGGAGTAACGATGACCGATCCCATTCGCCTCACCCAATACAGCCACGGTGCCGGTTGTGGCTGCAAGATCGCCCCCAAGACCCTGGAGACCATCCTGGCCGGCAGCGGCGCCCAGCACCTGGATCCACGGCTGTGGGTGGGCAATGCCTCGCGCGACGACGCGGCGGTCTATGGCCTGGACGACGAGCGCGGGGTGGTCTCCACCACCGATTTCTTCATGCCCATCGTCGATGACCCCTTCGATTTCGGCCGCATCGCCGCCACCAATGCCATCAGCGACATCTACGCCATGGGTGGCGATCCGCTGCTGGCCATCGCCATTCTCGGCTGGCCGGTCAACGTGCTGCCGCCGGAAGTGGCGCGCGAGGTCATCGCCGGAGGGCGGCGGGTCTGCGACGAGGCCGGCATTCCCCTGGCCGGCGGTCATTCCATCGACGCCCCCGAGCCGATCTTCGGCCTGGCCGTCACCGGGATCGTGGAAAAGCGCCATCTCAAGCGCAACGACACCGCGACCCTGGGCAGTCGCCTCTATCTGACCAAGCCGCTGGGCATCGGCATCCTCACCACCGCCGAGAAGCGCGCCCTGCTGCGGCCCGAGGATCGCCATCTGGCGCGCGACACCATGTGCCAGCTCAATCGTCCGGGCAGTCGCTTCGGCCGCCTGGCCGGGGTCACGGCGATGACCGACGTCACCGGCTTCGGCCTGCTCGGCCACCTGGTGGAGATGGCCGACGGCAGTGGCCTCACCGCCGAACTCGACTTTGCTGCCATCCCCCGCCTCGAAGGGGTGGAGTTCTACCTCCAGCAGGGCTGCGTGCCCGGCGGTACCGAGCGCAATTTCGACAGCTACGGCAGCCGCATCGCCCCGCTGGTCGAAGACCGCCGCCAACTGCTGTGCGATCCCCAGACCAGTGGCGGCCTGCTGGTGGCCGTGGCGCCGGAAGGCGAGGCTGAATTTCTCGCCGTCGCCGCGGAACTGGGCCTGGCTTTGCAACCCATAGGGCAACTGGTGGACCGGCGCGCCCATGCGGTCGAGGTGGCCTGATGAGCCAGCGTGAGGATGCCCGCGACCTGCAGGCGCTGTTCCTGAGCGATGTCCCCCTGGTCGATGTCCGCGCCCCCGTGGAGTTCGGCAAGGGCGCCTTTCCCCAGGCGACCAATCTGCCGCTGATGAATGACCTGGAACGCCAGCGCGTCGGTACCCGGTACAAGCAGCAGGGTCAGCAGGCGGCGTTGCAACTGGGTCATCAGCTGGTGTCCGGGACAGTGAAGGAGGCGCGCATCCAGGCCTGGGCCGACTTCGCCCGGGCGCATCCCGAGGGCTATCTCTATTGCTTCCGTGGCGGCTTGCGCTCGCAGATCAGCCAGGAATGGCTGCGCAGCGAAGCCGGTATCGCCTATCCACGGGTGGTAGGGGGCTACAAGGCCATGCGCACCTTCCTCATCGACACGCTGCAGCAGGCGCTCGCCGAGTGCGGCTTCGTGGTGGTGGGCGGCATGACCGGCACTGGCAAGACCGAAGTGGTGGCCCAGCTCGACAACGCCGTCGATCTCGAAGGCCACGCCAACCACCGGGGCTCCAGCTTCGGCAAGCGCGCCACGCCGCAGCCGGGGCAGATCGATTTCGAGAACAGCCTGGCCATCGACCTGCTGCGGCGTCGCCATGCAGGGCAGGCGCAATTCGTGCTGGAAGACGAGTCGCGCCTGGTCGGTCGCTGCTCCCTGCCGCTGGAATTGCACCAGAGCATGCAGCAGTACCCCTTGGTCTGGCTGGAGGACAGCCGGGAAAACCGCATCGAGCGCATCCTGCGCGACTATGTCATCGACCTGGCGGCGGAATTCATCGGCCTGCACGGCCCCGAGCAGGGCTTCGCGCTGTTCGCTGAGCAGTTGCGCAAGAGTCTTTCCGGTATCGCCAAGCGTCTGGGCGGGGAACGCTTCCAGCGCCTGTCGGCCATTCTTGAAGAGGCCCTGGCGGAGCAGGAGCGCTCGGGCGACGTCGCGGTCCATCGTAGCTGGATCGAGGGACTGCTGGCGGAATACTACGACCCCATGTACGCCTATCAGCGCGAGAGCAAGGCCTCCCGGGTGATCTTCAGTGGCGATCAGGCCGCCGTGGTCGAATTTCTGCGCGACCGGCGCTGAACAGCCTCCGCGCTTGGCGGTCTACGCTGCGGTTATCCGGCCGTTCCGGCCGGCTGCAGGTCGCAAGGAGACAAAGAGATGAAAGCGAAACTGGTTCCTGTTCTGGCCGCCACCCTGGCTGCCGTGGTACTCGCAGGGTGCTCGGGCAAGGTGGTCAATCGCGATAGCTGCGCCGCCCAGACCCGTTCCGCCTGGCAGGAGCTTGACCTGGCCAAGGCCGAAGGCTTTTCCGGTACGGTGAGCTATTCCAAGGCGCTGGCGCTGCTGTCCACCGCCAAGACGCAACAGCAGGTCGAGGCCTACACCGGCTGCGTGAAGAATGCCGAAAAGGCGAGCTTCTATATTCGCGAGTCCCGCGCCGGTCGTTGATCGGTCGTGCGGCTGGCAAACGGCCGCCATCCAAAGCGACGTCGGCATAACCGCGTGCGACGGATAGCGGTCCGTTAGCCCCCAGCCCCTCAAGAATCGGCTTCTGCGGACGACAGCGTCGGTAGAACTCATTCCGTTGGGGTGCCGTATGAAAGGGATTGCCCGCTATCGCCTGGCCAATTGGCGAACCGCGACCAAACTGGCCGTGGGCTTTGGCCTGGTGCTGCTGCTGACCCTGGTGGTGGCCTTGCAGGGCGGGCTCGCGCTCAAGGATGTGGAACATCGCTTCGGTTCCCTGCGCGACATGGCAGCGATCAACCGGCAGGTGATGCAGGTCCGCGCCCTGGAGCAGGGTTTTCGCCTAAGCGGCGAGGCCACCCAGGCCGAGCACCTGCGGCAGGCGCTGCCGGCGGTACTCGATCACCTGGGGCAGCTCGCGACCGAGGTGGGCAGTGCCAACGCGGCCGATATCGACGCCGCCCGCGCGGCCACGCAGGCCTATGGCGCCGCCTTCGCCGACTATGAGCGCCTCAACACCTCACGCCGTCTAGCGATGGAAGGGGCGGCCTTCCTCGTGGAGGGCGCGGCCAACAGCCTGGACATCCTCCAGTCCGGCCTGCTGGATGACGGCGCCTATGCCCTCAAGGACTCCGGTGGCAAGCAGGGCGCCGAACTCCTGACCCTGTCGCAACAGGTCGGCGAACTCTATCGCCTGATGCTCAAGAGCCTCGACGAAGCCCAGGCGCGGGCGAGCAAGAGCACGGTGGACGATCAGCCGCTGCCGTCGGCCAGTGCCGCATTGGAGCTGTTGGCCAAGGTAGAGCCGCAACTGAGCGATCCGGCCTATTCCTCGGTCATCCAGGACGTCTCCACCAACATCAAGGAATTCATCCGCCGCCTGGGCGACTATGCCGCCGCCCTGGCCCAGGAGCAGGCCGCCGGCGCGCGCATGACCAGCCTGGCCGAGACCGCCGTGCAGCGGGTCGATGCCCTCTACGGCCAACAGGAAGTCGAACTGCAGGCGATGATGACCAAGCGCCTGCTGACCATCGGTGGCGTGGCCCTGCTGGCACTGATCGTCGGCACCCTGGCCGCGCTGATCATCACCCTGGCCATCGTCCGGCCGCTGCGCAAGGTGATCGCCGCTGCCGAACGCATCGCCCAGGGTCAGCTGGACGTCGAATTGACGGTGGATCGGGGCGACGAGATCGGCCAGTTGCAGAGATCCAGCGCCAGCATGGTGGCGGCGCTGCGCGGCATGGTCCTGCAGTTGCAGAGCGGTATCGGCCGACTCGGCCAGTCCGCGGCCGCCCTGGCCGAGCAGGCGCGCGAGGCGCAGCTGGGCGTGACCCGCCAGCGGGAGGAAACCGATCAGGTGGCCGCGGCCATGGCCGAACTGGCCGCCACGGCCCAGGGGGTCGCCGCGGACGCCGAGGCCGCTGCCGGTGCCGGCGATCAGGCCGAACGCCAGGTCAGCGATGGCCAGGCGGTGATCGGCCGCAGCCTGGCCGGTATCGAGACCTTGGGGGTGGACGTTCGCGCCGCTGCCGAGCGGCTCCAGGGCGTGTCCCACGACAGCCAGGCGATCAGCAGCGTGCTCGACGTGATCAAGGCGGTGGCCGAGCAGACCAATCTGCTGGCGCTCAACGCGGCCATCGAGGCGGCGCGCGCCGGGGAACAGGGTCGCGGCTTCGCCGTGGTCGCCGACGAGGTCCGCGCCCTGGCGCGCCGTACCCAGCAGTCGAGCGTCGAGATCGAGCAACTCATCGTGGTGCTGCAGAAGGGCAGTGGCGAGGCGGTCGCGCGGATGCAGCAGAGCGAGACCCTGCTGGCTGGGACCCTGGGCAGTGCCGGTGACACGCGGCGCGCCTTTGCCGGTATCGCCACGGCGGTGGCCAGCATCCAGCAGAAGAATCAGCAGATCGCCGCGGCGGCGGTCCAGCAGCGTGGGGTGGCCGAAGAGGTCGCGGTCAATGTGACGCGCATTCGCGACGGCGCCGATCAATCCAGTCAGGCGATGGCGGCGACGGCCTCGGCCAGCCCGCGAGCTGGCCGAGCTGGGTGACGAACTCTCGCGCCTGGTGCAGCGCTTTCACGTCTGACCGGCGCTGTTACTGAGCGTTGAGCGCCTGGCCGGTAGTGCCCTGGCTGGCCGGGCCAAGCAGATAGAGATAGACCGGCAGGATGGCGTCCGCCGCAGGCACCCGGGCCGGGTCCTCCTCGGGATAGGCCGCCGCGCGCATGGCGGTACGGGTACCGCCCGGGTTGACGCTGTTGACCCGGATACCGGCTTCTCCAAGCTCCTCGGCCCAGACCTGCATCAGGCCCTCGGTGGCGAACTTGGATACCGAATAGGCGCCCCAGCCAGCCCGGCCCTTGCGACCGACACTGCTGGAGGTGAAGATCACCGAAGCCTCACCGGCCGCCTTGAGCAGGGGCAGCAGGGCCTGGGTCAGAGCGAAGCCGGCCTGGACATTGACCTGCAGCACCTGCGCCAGGGCCGTGGCGGGCGTCTGCTCCAGCAGTACCCGCGGCCCCAGCAGGCCGGCGTTGTGCACCAGTCCATTCAGACGACCATGACGTCGCTGCAGGCGCTCAGCGACGGCAGCATAGGCCGCCGCATCGGCCTGTTCGAGATCCAGCACCAGGGGCTCGGCCCGGCCGCCGCCGGCCTGGATCTCCTGGCGCACCTGATCCAGCGCCGCGGCATCGCGGCCCTGGAGGATGAGGGTCGCGCCCAGGGCGGCGCAGCCCTTGGCCAGGGCGGCGCCGATGCCGCGATTGGCGCCGGTGACAAGGATGATACGGTCTTTGAGCAGCTCGGCCGGAGCCTGGTAGTCGAACATCTGAACCCCTAGCAGCCGCACAGTGCGCGATCGAGCAGCGCACGCAATTCCAGCGGATGGTCGATGATGGCGTCGGCACCCCAATGCTCGGGGTGGTCGTCCGGATGGATGTAGCCGTAGCGTGCCGCCACCGTCTTGCTGCCGGCGGCGCGGCCCGACTCGATGTCGCGCAGGTCGTCGCCGATGAACAGGGCGGTCTGGGGATCGACAGCCAGTTGCCGACAGGCCAGCACCACCATCTCCGGATCCGGCTTGCTGTGTGTGACGTGATCCGGGCAGACCAGGCAGGCCGAGCGCTCGGCCAGGCCCAGGCGCTGCATGATGGGCTCGGCGAAGCGCACCGGCTTGTTGGTCACCACGCCCCAGCGCAGCCGGGCGGCGTCGAGATCGCGCAGGATCTCCTCCATGCCGTCGAACAGCCGGGTATGGACCGCGCACTGCGTCTGGTAGCGCTCGAGAAATTCCAGGCGCAGCGGTTCGAGTTCGGCGCCCAGCGGATCGACCTCGAAGCCGGCCAGGATCATCGCCTTGGCACCGCCGGAAATGACGCCGCGCAGGCGGGCCTCGTCGGCCGCTGCCAGGCCCTGGTCCTGGCGCATGGCCTGGATGATGGCGATGAAATCCGGCGCCGTGTCCAGCAGGGTGCCGTCCATGTCGAAAAGGACCGCTTGCAGACGCATGGCCTAGTCCTCGCGCTGGGTGCGCACCATGTAGTTCACCGTCACGTCGCCTTCCAGCTTGTATCTCTTGGTCAGCGGGTTGTAGGTGAGGCCGATGACGTCACGCAGATTGAGGCCGGCCGCACGAGCCCAGGCCCCCAACTCCGAGGGGCGGATGAACTTGCGAAAATCGTGGGTACCGCGCGGCAGCAGGCGCAGCACGTATTCGGCGCCGACGATGGCGAACAGATAGGCCTTGGGATTGCGGTTGATGGTGGAAAAGAACACCTGACCGCCCGGCTTGACCAGGTCGTGGCAGGCCTTGATCACCGACGAGGGATCCGGCACGTGTTCGAGCATCTCCAGACAGGTCACCACGTCGTAGGTGCCGGCGTGCTTGCGCGCGTGGTCCTCGGTGGTCTCCTGGATGTATTCCACCGGCACGCCGGATTCCAGCTGGTGCAGCCGGGCCACCGCCAGGGGCGCCTCGGCCATGTCGATGCCGGTCACCTGGGCACCACGTTGAGCCATGGCTTCGCTGAGGATGCCGCCACCACAGCCGACGTCCAGTACCTTCTTGCCGGCCAGACCGGCGTGCTGGTCGATCCAGTTGACGCGCAGCGGGTTGATGTCGTGCAGCGGCTTGAATTCGCTCTCGCGGTCCCACCAGCGGTAGGCGAGGGCCTCGAACTTGGCGATCTCGGCGTTATCGACGTTGGACATGGTGTTCTCCAGAGGCAAGGGAGCGGGGCGCGTCAGGCGCCCTGCTGGATACGGGTGGCCCACTGCTGCGCATTGGCTATGAGTTCGGCCTCGTCCAGGCGCACGAGTTCGCTCTGGCGCAGCAGCGGCACGCCGCCGACCCAGACGTCGCTGACGCGATCGCGGCCGGTGGCGTAGATGAGTTGCGAGACGGGATCATAGAGCGGCTGCTGGGCGAGGCCGCTGAGGTCGACGGCGGTCAGGTCGGCCGCCTTGCCGATCTCCAGCGAGCCCAGGCAGCGCTCCAGGCCCAGGGCGCGGGCGCCGTTCAGGGTGGCCATGCGCAACGCGCGATGGGCATCCAGGGCGGTAGCCGAGCCGGCGACGGCCTTGGCCAGCAGGGCCGCGGTACGGGTCTCGCCGAGCAGATCGAGGTCGTTGTTGCTGGCCGCGCCGTCGGTGCCGATGGCGACATTGACGCCGGCCTGCCAGAGGCGCTCCACTGGGCAGAAGCCGCTGGCCAGCTTGAGGTTGGACTCGGGACTGTGGATGACGTGGCTGTTGGTTTCGACCAGGTTTTCCAGGTCCTCGTCGTCCACCTGGGTCATGTGCACGGCCTGGAAACGCGGGCCGAGCAGACCCAGACGGCGCAGCCGGCTGAGCGGCCGTTCGCCGGTCTGCTCCAGCGCCTGCTCCACCTCGAAGGCCGTCTCGTGGACGTGCATCTGGATCGGTGCCTGCAACTGCTCGGCCAGCACCAGGATCTCTTCGAGCTTGGCGTCGGCCACGGTGTAGGGCGCATGGGGGCCGAAGGCCACGCTGATGCGCTCGTGCAGCTTCATGTCGTCGAACAGTTCCAGGCCGCGGCGGATCATGTCGTCGGCGGTACGGGCGCCGGGAATCGGGAAATCGAGGATCGGCAGGCAGACCTGGGCGCGCACCCCGGTGCGATGGATCGCCTCGCAAGCCACCTGGGGATAGAAGTACATGTCCGAGAAGCAGGTGATGCCGCCACGGATCTGCTCGGCGATGGCCAGGGTGGTGCCATCACGGACGAAATCCTCGTCGACCCAGCGGCCTTCGGCGGGCCAGATGTGATCCTGCAGCCAGGTCTGCAGCGGCAGGTCGTCGGCCATGCCGCGAAACAGCGTCATGGCGGCGTGGCCGTGGGCATTGATCAGTCCGGGGATCAGCACCTTGCCCGGCAGCTCCAGGGTCTCCGTGGCCGGATGGCGCAAGGCCTCGCTGCGCGGGGCGAGCAGGGCGATGCAGCCGTCGCGCACACCCAGCGCGTAATCGCGCAGGACCACCCCGGCCGGCTCCACCGGCACGATCCAGCTGGGGAGCAACAAGAGGTCCAGGGGCGCGGGGGTGGGCATCTGCGGCGGTTCCAAGAGGGGCGAGCCGGCAGTATAGCGGTCCTTGCGGCGCTACCGCTAAATCCGCACGCCGATGCCGGTATACTGGCGGGCTACAGATTCAGGTCGAGGAAAGATCATGCGAGAGCGTCTGCTGGCGGCGGAAAAGATCAAGGCGATCGAGTGGCGGGACGGTGCCCTGCACCTGCTCGACCAGCGCCTGTTGCCGCTGCGCGAACACTGGGTCGCCTGTCACGGCGCCGCCGAGGTGGCCCAGGCTATCCGCGACATGCTGGTGCGAGGCGCGCCGGCCATCGGCATCAGCGCCGCCTATGGCGTGGTGCTGGGTGCCCGCCAGCGCGCCGCGGCGGGCGAGGACTGGCAAGCGACCATCAACGCCGACTTCGAACTGCTGGCGGCCTCGCGGCCCACCGCGGTCAACCTGTTCTGGGCGCTCAACCGGATGCGCGAGCGCTTGGCGCGCACCGCGGGGGAGGGTGCCCTGGTGGCGCTGGAAGCCGAGGCGATAGCCATCCACCTGAGCGATCGCGAAGCCAACCTGACCATGGCCCAGCTGGGTGTCGAGCTGATCCGCAAGCACGACGCCAGCAAGCAGACCTTCCTGACCCACTGCAATACCGGCGCCCTGGCCACCGGCGGCTTCGGCACTGCCCTGGGCGTGTTGCGCGCGGCGCACCTGGATGGTCTGGTGGAATGCGTCCACGCCGACGAGACCCGTCCCTGGCTGCAGGGCTCGCGCCTGACCGCCTGGGAACTGGCCGGGGAGGGCATTCCGGTCAGCCTCAACGCCGATGCCGCCGCGGCGCACCTGATGAAGACGCGCAACGTCGCCTGGGTGATCGTCGGCGCCGATCGCATCACTGCCAATGGCGACGTGGCCAACAAGATCGGCACCTACAACCTGGCGGTCATTGCCATGCACCACGGGGTGCGCTTCATGGTGGTGGCGCCCAGTTCCACCATCGACATGAAGCTCGCGTCCGGTGACGACATCCCCATCGAGGAACGCGCCGGTCACGAGTTGCTGGAAGTGGGCGGGCAGCGCATCGCCGCCGGCGTGGAGGCCTTCAATCCGGTGTTCGACGTCACCCCGGCCGATCTCATCGACGCCATCGTCACCGAGCGCGGTGTGGTGGAGCGTCCGGACGCCAAGAAGATGGCCGAGCTGATGAATCGTCGACGCCTGCATTGAGGTGATCGCCAGGGGCGGATACATCCCTGAATGTGTTAGAATTTCGCTCTTTGCACAGGCTTTGTCCGAAAGCCCTCGGCAGGCGGTGATGCAGTGCCGAAAACCGGTTGGAGCGCCCCTTGCGCCGCCGGTGGCAGGCGCCGCCAGACGGGCTTTCGCCTCTCCTATATCAGGCTCGGCCGACGTGCGGACGAGCCCTAGCGCTTTTCAGATCAGAAGGAACCAGGCTTCTCATGGGTGAACTGGCCAAAGAAATCCTCCCGGTCAATATCGAAGACGAATTGCGGCAGTCGTATCTCGACTACGCGATGAGCGTCATCGTCGGCCGGGCCCTGCCGGATGTGCGCGACGGCCTCAAGCCGGTGCACCGGCGCGTGCTCTACGCCATGAGCGAGCTGGGCAACGACTGGAACAAGCCGTACAAGAAATCCGCCCGTGTGGTGGGTGACGTCATCGGTAAGTACCACCCCCACGGCGACACCGCCGTCTACGACACCATCGTGCGGATGGCCCAGCCCTTCTCGCTGCGCTACATGCTGGTGGACGGCCAGGGCAACTTCGGTTCGGTGGACGGCGACAACGCCGCGGCCATGCGTTACACCGAAGTGCGGATGTCCAAGCTTGCCCACGAACTGCTGGCCGACCTGGACAAGGAAACCGTCGACTGGGTGCCCAACTACGACGGCACCGAGCAGATCCCGGCGGTGATGCCCACGCGCATCCCCAACCTGCTGGTCAATGGTTCCAGCGGCATCGCGGTCGGCATGGCCACCAACATCCCGCCGCACAACCTCGGCGAAGTGATCGATGGCTGCCTGGCGCTGATCGAAAACAGCGAGCTGACCGTTGACGACCTGATGCAGTACATCCCCGGTCCGGACTTCCCGACCGCGGGCATCATCAACGGTCGTGCCGGCATCATCGAGGCCTATCGCACCGGTCGTGGGCGCATCTATGTGCGGGCCCGCGCCGAGGTCGAGGACATCGACAAGAGCGCCAATCGCCAGCAGATCGTCATCACCGAGCTGCCCTACCAGCTCAACAAGGCACGGCTGATCGAGAAGATCGCCGAGCTGGTGAAAGAGAAGAAGATCGAAGGCATCACCGAGCTGCGCGACGAGTCCGACAAGGACGGCATGCGCGTGGTCATCGAGCTGCGTCGCGGCGAAACCCCCGAGGTGGTGCTCAACAACCTCTACGCCCAGACCCAGCTGCAGACGGTATTCGGCATCAACGTGGTGGCCCTGCTCGACGGCCAGCCGCGCTACCCTGAACCTCAAGGAACTGCTGGAAGCCTTCATCCGTCACCGCCGTGAAGTGGTGACCCGGCGGACCGTCTACGAACTGCGCAAGGCGCGCGAGCGTGGCCACATCCTCGAAGGCCAGGCGGTCGCCCTGTCCAACATCGATCCGGTCATCGAGCTGATCAAGAGCTCGCCGACCCCGGCCGAAGCCAAGGAACGCCTGATCGCCACGCCCTGGGAATCCAGTGCGGTACGCGAGATGGTCGAGCGCGCCGGCGCCGATTCCTGCCGTCCGGACGAACTGCCGGAGCAGTACGGTCTGCACGAAGGCAGGTACCACCTCTCGCCGGAACAGGCCCAGGCGATCCTCGACCTGCGCCTGCACCGCCTGACCGGCCTGGAGCACGAGAAGCTCATCGCCGAGTACCAGGAAATCCTGCTGCAGATCGGCGAGCTGATCCGCATCCTGACCAACCCCGAGCGGCTGATGGAAGTCATCCGCGAGGAGCTGGAAAAGGTCAAGGCCGAGTTCGGTGACAAGCGTCGTACCGAGATCATCGCCTCCCAGGTGGACCTGACCATCGCCGACCTCATCACCGAGGAAGACCGCGTCGTCACCATCTCCCATGGCGGCTACGCCAAGTCCCAGCCGCTGCACGCCTACCAGGCCCAGCGCCGGGGCGGTCGCGGCCGTTCGGCCTCGGCGGTCAAGGAAGAGGACTACATCGAGCACCTGCTGGTCGCCAACAGCCATACCACCCTGCTGCTGTTCTCCAGTCTGGGCAAGGTGTACTGGAAGCGGACCTACGAGATCCCCGAGGCCTCCCGCGCCGCCCGTGGCCGGCCGCTGGTCAACCTGCTGCCGCTGGCCGAAGGCGAGCGCATCACCGCCATGCTGCCGGTCGATCTGGAAGCCGTGCGCCAGCAGGCGCCGATCGGTGAAGAAGACCTGGGCGAGCAGGACGACAACCTGGACATCGAAGACGCCGTGCTGGTGGAAGACGATGTCGAGAGCGAAGGTGAAGGCGAAGAGGGCGAGCTCCTCGATGCTGGCCAGGATGAGCCCACCGGCGCCTACATCTTCATGGCCACCCGCAACGGCACCGTGAAGAAGACCCCGCTGGTGCAGTTCAGCCGTCCGCGCAGCAATGGCCTGATCGCGCTGAAGCTGGAGGAGGGCGACAGCCTGATCGCCGCCGCCATCACCGACGGTGCCCGCGAAGTCATGCTGTTCTCCGACGGTGGCAAGGTCATCCGCTTCAAGGAGCGCCATGTGCGCACCATGGGCCGTACCGCCCGCGGCGTGCGCGGCATGCGCCTGGCCGAAAGCCAGCGCCTGATTTCCATGCTGATCCCCGAGCCGGGCGCCGAGATCCTCACCGCCAGCCTCAACGGCTTCGGCAAGCGCACCGCCATGGCCGAATACCCGCAGCGCGGCCGCGGTGGCCAGGGCGTGATCGCCATGGTCATCAACGAGCGCAACGGTCCCCTGATCGGCGCCATCCAGGTGCTGGACGGCGAAGAGATCATGCTGATCTCCGACCAGGGCACCCTGGTACGGACCCCGGTTGAGGGCATTTCCCGGACCGGCCGGAATACCCAGGGCGTTACCCTGATCAAGCTCGGCAAGGGCGAGAAGCTGGTGGGGCTGGAGCGGGTGCAGGAGCCTTCGGTGGACGAAGAGCTGCTGGATCACGAAGCCGAACTGGACGACGAGGTGCTCGACAAGGAGTTGCCGGTCGACAGCCACGAGCCGGACCAGGACGATGTGCTGCCCGGTGCCAGCGATGTACCGAGCGATGACCTTCCCGACGAGGATGACGAGTGATGAGCAAGCGTGCCTACAACTTCTGCGCCGGCCCGGCGGCCCTGCCTGAAGCTGTGCTGCGCCAGGCCCAGGCCGATCTGCTGGATTGGCAGGGCCGTGGCCTGTCGGTAATGGAGATGAGCCATCGCGGTGAAGATTTCACCGCCATCTCGAGCCAGGCCGAGGCCGATCTGCGCGAGTTGCTGGGTGTCCCCGGCAACTACAAGGTGCTGTTCCTGCAGGGCGGCGCCAGTCTGCAATTCGCCCAGCTGGCGATGAACCTGATGCCCGAGGGCGGCAAGGCCGACTACATCGACACGGGCATCTGGTCGCGCAAGGCCATCGAGCAGGCGCAGCACTATGGCACCGTCAATGTCGCCGCCAGCGCCAAGGGCTACGACTACTTCGCCATCCCGGGGCAGCACGAGTGGCAGCTGTCCAAGGATGCCGCCTACGTTCACTACACCCCCAACGAAACCATCGGCGGCCTGGAGTTCGACTGGATTCCGGACGTGGGCGATGTGCCCCTGGTGGCGGATGCTTCTTCCGACATCCTCTCGCGTCCGCTGGACGTCTCGCGCTTCGGGCTGATCTACGCCGGTGCGCAGAAGAACATCGGGCCCAGCGGCCTGGTGGTGGTGATTGTCCGCGAAGACCTGCTGGGTCGCGCGCGCGCCGCCTGCCCGACGCTGCTGGACTACAAGGTCGAGGCCGACAACGGCTCCATGTACAACACGCCGGCGACCTTCTCCTGGTACCTCTCGGGCCTGGTGTTCAAGTGGCTGAAGGAGCAGGGCGGCCTGCCCGCCATGGAGCGCCTGAATCGCCAGAAGAAAGAGCTGCTGTACGGCTTCATCGACGCCAGCGACTTCTACAGCAACCCCATCGCCCAGAACGACCGCTCCTGGATGAACGTACCCTTCCGCCTGGCGGACGAGCGCCTCGACAAGGCGTTCCTCGAGGGCGCCGAAGCGCGCGGCCTCCTGTATCTGCAGGGGCATCGTTCGGTGGGTGGCATGCGCGCCTCCATCTACAATGCCGTCACCCTGGAAGCCGTCCAGGTGCTGGTGAATTATCTGGCCGAATTCGAGAAGGAGCACGGCTGATCATGTCGGAACACGAGCTCAAGGCCTTGCGCCTGCGTATCGACAGTCTGGATGAACGCATCCAGGACCTGATCAGCGAACGCGCTCGCTGCGCCCAGGACGTGGCGCGGGTCAAGATGGGAACGCTGGCGGAAGGCGAAAAGCCCGTGTTCTACCGGCCCGAGCGCGAAGCCCAGGTCCTCAAGCGGGTGATGGAGCGCAACGGCGGTCCGGTCCGTGACGAAGACATGGCGCGACTGTTCCGCGAGATCATGTCCTGCTGCCTGGCCCTGGAAGAGCCGCTGCACGTGGCCTATCTCGGCCCGGAAGGTACCTTCTCCCAGGCCGCGGCGCTCAAGCACTTCGGCAAGGCCGTGGTGACCCGGCCCATGGCGGCCATCGACGAAGTCTTTCGCGAGGTCGCCGCCGGTGCCTCCCAGTTCGGCGTGGTGCCGGTGGAGAATTCCACCGAGGGTGCGGTCAACCACACCCTGGACAGCTTTCTCGAGCACAACCTGTCGATCTGCGGCGAGGTGGAACTGCGTATCCACCATCATCTGCTGATCGGCGAAAACACCAAGGCCGACAGCATCACCCGCATCTATTCCCACGCCCAGTCGCTGGCTCAGTGCCGCAAGTGGCTGGACTCTTATTACCCGAGCGTCGAGCGGGTGGCGGTGGCCAGCAACGCCGAAGCGGCGCGGCGGGTGAAGGGGGAATGGAACAGCGCGGCCATCGCCGGCGACATGGCGGCCTCGCTCTACGGCCTGACGCCGGTTCAGCAGAAGATCGAGGACCGCCCGGACAACTCCACGCGCTTCCTCATCATCGGCAACCAGGACGTTCCGCCCAGTGGCGACGACAAGACTTCCATCATCGTCTCCATGCAGAACAAGCCGGGCGCTCTGCACGAGCTGCTGCTGCCATTCCACACCAACAACATCGACCTCAGTCGGATCGAGACGCGGCCTTCGCGCAGCGGCAAGTGGACCTATGTCTTCTTCATCGACTTCCTCGGCCACCAGGCCGATCCGCTGATCCGCGATGTCCTGGAGCGTCTGTCCACCGGCGCCGTGGCGCTCAAGGTCCTCGGTTCCTATCCCCGCGCCGTACTCTGACGGAGCAGGCGTTGGTTGCGGGCGTCAGCGGCGACGCACGCAGCCGTGCTCGTCGAAGGTCACCAGCCGCGAGCGTTCCTTGCCTCGGCGCGCCTCGTAGTGATAGCGGGTCAGGGCATCCAGCTGGGAAATCCGCTGCGGTTGCCCGAGGGCGTTCTCCACGTCCGCCCGGCTCATGCCGACCTTGACCTGTCCGCGGATGATCGCCTGGCGCCTTGCGCTGGCGCTGAGCAGATCGCCGCAGCCGTCCGTCTTGGCTGCCACCACCGTGGGCGTGCGCGCGACTTCCTTGCGGGGAGCGGCCTTGGGTTTCGCCATCAGCGTGGGTTTGGCGCCGCCCGGACGGGGATTGTCCGCGCGCTGCAGCCGGCTGTCGCTGTCCGAGGCGCAACCGCTGGCGGAAAAGGTGAGGTGGCCGCTGGCATCTTCGCAGCGATACACCGTGGCCGCCTGGGCGCTGGTGCAACCCAGCAGCAGGCCGAGCACGAGCAGCTTCTTCATGGGACGTCCTCCTTGACGTAGGGGCTCAAGCTTAGCGAAGCCGGGGAGGTTCGGCGAGGGCCGGAAGCGTGCCCTCTGGGCCTTGCGGAAGCCTTGCAAATAGCTGTTTTGAAACCCTTTTGCCTTCGCACCCGCCAGCGGTCCGGTGTATCATCCCCGCCGTCAGCCCCGCCGGGGCAGTGGTTATCCCCCCCTTATGGACTTACCCAGTCAATACTCAATCGCCTTTTTCGTCCCGTTGTTGAGTTAGGGTTCGTCGGTGCGCTCCGCCGGCGGGCCGGAGTGCGCTATGACCGTAGTGAACGAAGCAGAAATCAGAAAGCCCCACGAGACGCTGCAGGAGCGGCTCGCCCAGGTCGTGGAGTTGCTGGAGCGCTACGACCTCGCTGTCGAGGCGCGTGAAGACCACGATCGCGCCCCCGTATCCCCCGCCGATATTCCCGAAGAAGGCCTCGAAGAGCTGCGTGCCCGCCTGGACGAGCTGCACCCGGCTGACGTCGCCTTCATCCTCGAAGCCTTGCCACGGGAAGACCGCCTGACCGTCTGGGGTCTGGTCAAGACCGAGCGCGATGGCGAGATCCTGCTCGAAGTCTCGGACGCGGTCCGCGAGACCCTGATCGCCGACATGGACGACCAGGAAATTCTCGCGGTAGCCGGCCAGCTCGACGCCGACGAACTCGCCGACCTGGCGCCGGATCTGCCGCGCGATGTCGTTCACGAGCTCATGGACGCCCTCGACGCCCAGCAGCGCGAGCGGGTGCGCTCCGCGCTGTCCTACGAAGAGGATCAGGTCGGCGCGCTGATGGACTTCGAGATGGTGACCATCCGTGATGACGTGGCCCTGGAAGTGGTATTGCGCTACCTGCGGCGGCTGAAAGAGCTGCCCGACCATACCGACAAGCTGTTCGTGGTCGATAACGACAGCATCCTCAAGGGTGTGCTGCCGATCAAGCGCCTGCTGGTCAACGATCCGGAAAAGCTGGTGGTCGAGGTCATGGCCAAGGAGGCGGTGGCCTTCCATCCCGACGGCGATGCCTATGACGCGGCCCAGGCGTTCGAGCGCTATGACCTGGTTTCGGCACCGGTGGTGGACAAGAACGGCAAGCTGATCGGTCGTCTCACCATCGATGAGATGGTCGACCTGATCCGTGAGGAAAGCGAAAGCGAAGTCCTCAACATGGCCGGTCTGCGCGAAGACGAAGACGTCTTCGCCTCGGTGTGGAAATCGGTGGGCAACCGCTGGACCTGGCTGGCCACCAACCTCATCACGGCCTTCATCGCTTCGCGGGTCATCGGTCTGTTCGAGGGTTCGATCGAGAAGCTGGTGGCTCTGGCCGCACTCATGCCCATCGTGGCCGGTATCGGCGGCAACTCGGGCAACCAGGCCATCACCATGATCGTCCGCGCCATGGCGCTGGGGCAGATCAGTGTCACCAGCACCGCACGGCTGCTGCGCAAGGAAATGGGCGTCGCCCTGTGCAATGGCGTTATCTGGGGTGGGGTGATAGGGCTGGTGGCCTTCTATCTCTATAGCAGCTGGTCATTGGGCCTGGTGATGATGGGCGCCATGACCCTCAATCTGCTGCTGGCTGCATTCATGGGGGTGTTGATTCCCATGACCCTGCAGCGCTTCGGCCGTGATCCGGCCATGGGGTCGAGCGTGCTGATCACCGCGGTGACCGACAGCGGCGGCTTCTTCATCTTCTTGGGACTCGCCACCCTCTTCCTGATGTAGGACAGGGTAGGGGGCAAAGGGCTACCCAGGGGCAGGGCAGCCCGGACGCCGTCAGGATGCGGCGTCGATGTCGTGGGCGATCAGCGAGATCAGGGCGTTCTGCTGCCGACCCGACAGCTGCCGAAAGCGCTGCAGCAACTCCCGCTCGCTGGCGGTGATCTCCGGACTGTCCAGGCGAAGCCCGGGTTCGTCGCCAAGGGCGCCCTCTTGCTGCAAGCTCTGCTCGAGACGCGCGATGATTTCGGAGTTCATGCTGCGATGATGGTTGCGGGCCACATCCGCGATGCGCTCTCGCATGCCCTCGGGCAGACGCACGACGAATTTGTCAGCGGTACGGCTTGAGTAGGATCTAATGGCCTGGGTCATTGAGGTACTTCATCTGGAGTCAAAAATCAGTGAAGGCGTTAGCCCTCGTCTCGTTCCGCTAGCACTCACGGCACCTTGGACTCTGTAACCACCTGTCCCTAGGTATCTGTTTTTATTGACGTCAATTTACCGACGTACGCAACAAATTGCAAAGCTGCCGAAGAACTTCCTGCCGTTGTCCGTCCTCGCGCACTGCGGCGCTGCCGAACCGGAACATGACAAACCTTCCGCTGCTCGTTACCATGAGCGCCCTTTCCTGTCCCAGTAGCTCAATTGGATAGAGCATCCCCCTCCTAAGGGGAAGGTTGGTGGTTCGACCCCACTCTGGGACACCAGATTCCTTTCCAGTACCTCTCCTCGCGATCCGACGCCTTCGGGTGCCCTTGCCGAACCGTTACAGCAGTTTGGAGGATAGGGCAAAAACGGCGACCTTGTCCGACTTCCAGGCTCTTCCAGTAGCGATTTGTGGCTGTGATCACAGCATAGAGCAGCAGACGAAAACCTGCCGAATTTATCTGTACTCTCCGTTGGCTAACCGTCTGCATTGCTTGTATCTGGAGCGCCTCTGGAGGTTCGCGTCATGGCCTTTTATCCCGTCCTACTTTCAGTCGTGTTCGTCGTTCGTAATCAGGCTGCCGAGTTGCAGAGCGTCCTCGAACGCGCGGCAACTGTTATCGGTCCCTTGGTAAGTGACTACGAACTTATCATTGTCGATAACGCCTCCGCTGATGACAGCGTAGCGCGACTCAAACAACTCACCAGTATCACCGGCCTGCCCAATCTGCAGGTATATGCCCTGACCAAGGAAGTGGATTCCGATACCGCTGCCTGGGTGGGTCTGGAAAATGCGCTGGGTGACTTCGCGGTCGTCATAGATCCGGAAACCGATGACATCGCCTTCTTGCCTGACATGTTGCAACAGGCGGCCGGCGGCATCGACGTGGTGTTCGCCAACAATCAGCAGAAAGTTCGCCAGACCCTGTCCTACAGTCTTTGCTCCAGAGGTTTCAACAGCCTCTACCGGCAATTCAACGGGGTCGATCTGGCCAAGGATGCGCCCCAGTACCGGATGCTCAGCAAGAAGGTCATCAATTATATCCTGCGCCATCCCGCGCCGGCCTTGACCTATCGGCACCTGCCGGCGACGGCGGGCTTCTCCCGTACCAATCTCGAATACAGCATGCCGCCGCGCAGTAGCAAGCCCAAGCGGCTGTCCGGCAGCTTTGATCGCGGTGCCCGCCTGCTGGTGTCCTCCACCCGCAAGCCGATGCGCATGGTCAGCTTCCTGTCCATCGTGGGTGCCCTGTCCAATCTGCTCTATTCCATCTACGTCATTGCCATCGGCCTGTTCAAGGATGACGTCGCACCGGGTTGGGTGACGATTTCATTACAGCAGTCCGGCATGTTCTTTCTCATTTCGCTGGTCCTGCTCGTCCTTGGCGAATATGTCCTGCAGTTGACCCACAGAGTCAACGAAGGGCCGCTCTATCATGTCGCCCAGGAGTTCACGAGCGCCGTCATGACGCGCCGTGACAAGCTCAATGTCGAAGTAGTGCAGGGCGGTAATGCCGCAGGACCGGCTACTCAATTTGGCATGGCCTGACGATCATGAAAGATGCGATCGTCATCGGTGGTGGATTTTACGGGGCCATGACGGCCCTGTATCTCATGCGCGTGAGGGGCTTTGCGAAAGTCACCCTGATCGAGCGGGAAGACGGGCTGTTGAAGCGTGCCTCTTACAACAATCAGGCACGTGTTCATAACGGTTATCACTATCCGCGCAGTTTCGTCACGGCCTTTCGCAGCCGGGTCAACTTGCCGCGCTTCTTGCGCGACTATCCCGATGTGGTAGTGCGGGATTTCACCAAGTTGTATGCCATTGCCCGCAACAACTCCAAGGTAACGGCCAAGCAGTTCGAACGTTTCTGTCAGGGGATCGAGGCTTCCCTGCAGCCGGCATCCGAAGAATTAAGTCGATTGTTCGACGATCGATTGATCGAGGCGGTGTATCTGACGGAGGAATATGCCTTCAACTCCGCCGTACTTGCCGCCGAAGTGAGTCGCGAGCTCGATGCCGTCGGCGTCGAGGTGCGCCTCAAGAGTCGCGTGATGGCGATCCGCGGTGAAGCGGGGGGACTGGGTGCCGAGGTCGTGGATGAAGCCGGACGACAGGAGGAGCTGCACTGCCGCTACCTCTTCAACTGTACCTACAGCGGCCTCAACCAGTACGGCGGCGATTTTCCCGGCACCGCTACCCGGTTGCGCCATGAGATCACCGAGATGGCCCTGGTGGAGATGCCTCCGGAGCTGCGCAACCTCGGCGTGACGGTCATGGACGGTCCGTTCTTTTCCATGATGCCGTTCCCAGCGCGCGGTCTGCACACCCTGTCCCATGTGCGTTACACCCCGCACCTGAACTGGGAAGACGCCAATGGCACCGATCCCTATGCCCTGCTCGACGACTACGACCGTGCTTCGCGAGCGGACTGGATGGTGCGCGACGTGGCCCGCTACATGTCGGCTGCGGCACGGGTGGAGTACCGGGATTCGCTGTTCGAGGTGAAGACCATCCTGATGAAGAACGAAGGTGACGACGGCCGTCCCATCCTCTTCGAACAACATTCCCAGCTGCCCGGCTGCTATTCGATGCTGGGCGGCAAGATCGACAACATTTTCGATGCCCTGGAGCGCCTCGATGCCGAACCCTTCCACTGAAGCGACACCCAGGGGGGTGTCCGGCGTCGCCGGCTTCATCAGCGTTCTGATCTTTTCCATCATCAATTTCTTTCTGTTCGGCAAGGGCGTCATCCTCGACCCCTTCCACCAGGGGGAATATTTCGCCACGCTGCCGACGCTGCTGCACAGTCAGCCGGGCGCTCATGCCTTCACCATCCATGGCGGGCTGGATTTCATCCCGGTGTGGCTGGCGGAGACCTGGTTCGGCGCCCAGCACACCTTCCTGGTGACCCAGATCCTCTATGGACTGTGCAACACCAGCGCGGCCCTATTGCTGTGGGGAACGGCCGTTTTGCTGTGCCCCGTGCCCAAGGGCCGCGCGCGCCTGATCCTGCTGGTCGCCATGGGCGCCGTGACGACTCAGGTGGTGGGCTATCGCGATCTCTTCCTGCTGCTGTCACTGTTCCTCTTCTGTCTGCATCGCAAGGTGGAGACCACGCCGCGGCGATTGGTCTGCGAGGTGCTGCTCGGCCTGGCCGCCGGCTTCAATCTGTTCTGGTCCTATGACCGCGGGATCGCCGGGGTGCTGGCCATCGGTTCGGCGGTACTGCTCACGCTGCTTCTGCATCGGCGCCATTTCCTGTCGCTGCTGACCTTCGTGGCAACGGTTGGCTGGCTTGGCTTTGGTACCGATTTCTTCGCCCTGACCGATTACGTCAAGAACCTGACCTTCCTTCTGGAAACCTCGTCCCAGTGGGGCTATGGCCTGAATGCCCGGCCGCTGGCGCTGAGCCTGCTGCTGGCAGTGCCTACGGCGCTGGCCGGTTTCGCCCTGATCCGCTGTCTGCCCTGGCCGTGGCGCTGGAGCGAGGATCTGCCGCTGATTGGCGCCCTGGCAGTGCTGCTCGCGATCTTCTTCAAGATCGGGGTCAATCGCGCGGACTTCCAGCATATCCAGATGGGCTTCTGGGTACCCCTGCTGAGCCTGCTCTATGCCGCCCGCCGGCAGCGGCTGGCCCGCAACGGTGGCTGGGACATCTCGGCGCATCCGCGCGCGGCGGCCGCGGCCATTGCCGCTGCCGTACTGATGGGGCTGGTCGGACTTAATCCCTCGCCGTTCTTTGCGGTGCTGCTGGCGGGTGCGCTGCTGGCCTTCAGCCGGCGTCTGCTGGTACCGGCCCTGGCGGCGCTGTTGGTGCTGCTCGCCGCCTTCAACCTCTACAAGTCGCCGGTCGAGCGGGTGTGGGCCCAGGGGCTCGCCTGGGTGCCGGCGCTGACCGCCTTGCCGGATGACGCCGCCTTGGCCACGCCCGGGGTGCAATGGGCCTCGCGGCGCCTGCTGGAAAGCGGCGCTCACTGTGTGTTCGATCTGGCCAACAATGGGGTCATCAACGGCGTGACCGATCTGCCGGCCTGTACCAAGTACATCTATCCGGTCTATGCCACGCCACCCTACGAAGCCGATCTGCTCAGCGATCTACAGCATGCCGATCCGCCGGCGGTGGTGTATTCGACGACCTTCTGGTCATTCAAGCTGAACAACATTTCCATGCACGACAAATTTCCACGACTCAAGGCCTACCTGGACGAGCGTTATCCCGTCGAGGAGTGCCAACCGGACTATTGCCTGAGATTCAAGACCAAGGGGTGAGCTACATGAAGACCGACGCATTGATAGGGTACAGCGGCTTCGTGGGGTCGACGCTGCTCAAGCAGAAGGCCTTCGGCGCGCTGTTTCGCTCCACCAATATCGACCAGATTGGCGATCAGCCCTATGGCCAGGTCATCTGCGCCGGAGCGCCGGCGCAGAAGTGGATCGCCAATCGCGATCCTGCGGCCGATCGCGAGAAGATCGATGGCCTGATCAGTCATCTGTCGCGGATCCAGTGCGATTCCTTCGTGCTGATCAGCACCGTGGATGTCTTCAAGCAGCCGCTCGGCGTCGATGAGACCACCGCGGTGGACGCAGAGGGACTGCACGCCTATGGCGCCAATCGCTATCGACTGGAGCAGTTCGTCCGTGAGCATTTCGCCAAGGCCCTGATCGTCCGCCTGCCGGGCCTGGTCGGGCCCGGGCTGCGCAAGAACGTGATCTACGACCTGCTCAACGACAACAACCTGCACGCGGTGGAAAGTCGCGGCGTCTTCCAGTTCTATCCGATGGTCAATCTCGGCTATGACATCAAGACCGCCCAGGCTGCCGGGCTGGACCTGGTGCACCTGACCGCCGAGCCCATCAGCGTGGCTGACATCGCCAGCCAGGGTTTCGGACGCGACTTCGGCAATACCCTGGAGGGTACGCCAGCGCGCTACGATTTCCGCAGCGTGCATGCCGAAGTCTTCAGCGGGCGTGACGGCTACCAGTACAGCGCGCGCGACACCCTGCTCGCGGTCCGGGCCTATGCCCAGTCGGAACCCCCGGTCATCAAGGCGGAGGGTCAGTGATGCGCATCGCCATCTCCAATATCGCCTGGGATCCGACCGATGACGCCATGGTCGCCGAGATCCTGCAGCAATACCGGGTGGATGCCATCGACATCGCCCCCGGCAAGTATTTTGCCGATCCCAAGGCGGCCACCGCTCAGGAAATCCAGGTCGTGCGTCAGCAGTGGCAGGCCCGCGGCATCGAGATCACCGGCATGCAGGCGTTACTGTTCGGCACCACCGGCCTCAACGTTTTCGGCGCCGACGACGTGCAGCGCGCGCTGCTGGCGCAGCTGGAGGGCGTCTGCCGGGTCGCCGAGGGGCTGGGCGCGACGCGCCTGGTGTTCGGCTCGCCGCGCAATCGCGATCGCTCGGGGCTGAGTGACGACCAGGCCCTGGCGCAGGCACGGGACTTCTTCCGCCGCCTGGGTGATGTGGCCGCGGCGCACCGGGTGCAGATCTGCCTGGAGCCCAATCCGCCACGCTATGGCGCCAACTTCATGATCGACAGCGATTCCACCGCCGCCGTGGTACGGGCCGTGGAGCATCCGGCGATCCTCATGCAGCTCGATACCGGCGCCCTGACCATCAACGAGGAGGATGCCGCCCGCGTCCTCGAAGAGCATGCCGAACTGATCGGTCACGTCCATGCCAGCGAACCGGATCTGGTGACCCTGGGGGAGGGCGGTACCAACCACGAGGGAATCGCCTTCGCCCTGACCCGGCGGCTGCCGGAGCAGGTGGTCAGCATCGAGATGCTGCCGGCCAAGCAGGGCTCCAACCTGGCCGCGCTGGAGCGTGGCGTCCAGGTCGCGGTCAAGGCCTATCGCGACCTGCCGGAGGCTGCCGCATGAAGTGGCTGATCCTGATCCTGGGCATTGCGTCCAACGCCTCGGCGAGCGTGCTGGTGAAGCTGGCCATGCTGCCGCCGCGGCGTTTTCCCAGTCTGAGCGATCCCATGGCCGCGCTTGCCAACTGGCCATTCTGGCTGGGGCTCTTCATGTATGGCCTGGCCTTTCTGCTGTATGCCGCCGCCCTTGCCAAGCTGCCGCTGAACGTGGCGCATCCGGTGCTGACGGCCGGGGCCATCGCCAGCGTCGCCTTGTTGTCGGTGGTGATCTTTCGCGAAGCCTTTCCCTGGACCACGGCGGCAGGCATCGTCCTGATCATCGCCGGCGTCGCCCTCATCACGGCCCGTGTCGGTTGAACCTGGAGGACCTATGACTACTGCAATTCCCGCCACCGAGCGCGCCCTCTGGCAGGTGCCCAGCTATTCGACGACCTTCTGGAACGGTCGCAGCCGTCCGCACTGCGTGGTGATCCCGGTCATCAACGAAGGCGAGCGGATTCTCAACCTCTTGCGGCGCATGGCGGCGGTCAGGATCGCCGACATCGCCGATGTCATCATCGTCGACGGTGGCAGTACCGACGGCTCGCTGGAGCCGCAGCGGCTACAGGAGCTGGGCGTGCGTGGGCTGCTGGTCAAGACCGCACCGGGCAAGCTCAGCTCCCAGCTGCGCTGCGCCTATGCCTTCGTGCTCGACGAGGGCTACACCGGCATCGTGACCATCGACGGCAATGACAAGGACGATCCGGACGCCATCCCGCGCTTCATCGACGCCATCGAGCAGGGCTACGACTTCGTCCAGGCCTCGCGCTTCCTGGCCGGCGGCGTGGCGGAAAACACCCCCAAGTCCCGCGACTTCGCCATTCGCTTCATCCATGCGCCCATGCTGAGCCTGGCCTCGGGTTTCCACTGGACCGACACCACCCAGGGTTTCCGCGCCTACAGCCGGGCCATGCTGCTGGATC
Source organism: Pseudomonas sp. SORGH_AS_0199 (assembly GCF_031453735.1). NCBI lineage: Bacteria > Pseudomonadati > Pseudomonadota > Gammaproteobacteria > Pseudomonadales > Pseudomonadaceae > Pseudomonas > Pseudomonas sp. SORGH_AS_0199. The sequence goes on along the minus strand of NZ_JAVJAE010000001.1, from coordinate 4,033,020 downwards.
CGCGCGTGGCACCGTTCCGCGACGAGTTCACCACCTACGAGTTGCTGGCCTATCTTTCCTATCGGGTACCGAAATTGGGCTATCGCTGCGTGGAACTCCCCACCGTGCGGCGCTATCCGAAGGGCGAGGTACCCACCAAGATCAGCAGCGTCAGAGGTAATCTGTCGGTGCTGCAGGTACTGATGAAGGCCTGTGCAGGCCAATACAACCCACGCCTGGGCGAGGACGCCCAGCTGGCGGCGCAACGACGAAGCTGATTCCGTCGCGCTTGCCGGGTGTGCAAGAGACGATGGAGTAGGCAATGGTGCGTGTGCTGTCGGCGTTTCGCGGGCTCTATTTCGCGACGCTGTTAATGTTGATCGGGACCGGTCTGCTGAGTACCTATCTCGGTCTGCGACTGGCCGCCGATCAGGTGCAGGGACTCTGGGTCGGCGCCCTGACCGCTGCCTATTACGCGGGCCTGGTGATAGGCGGCAAGTTGGGGCATCGACTGATCGCCAAGGTCGGCCATATCCGTGCCTATGTGACCTGCGCCGGCGTAGTCGGCGCAGCGGTGCTGGGGATCGGCCTGCTGCCCTGGCTGCCGATGTGGTTGGCACTCAGGGTGCTGATCGGCATGGGCATGATGTGCCAGTACATGGTGCTGGAGAGCTGGCTCAACGAGCAGGCCGGCCCAGGCGAGCGCGGCAAGGTCTTTTCCGGCTACATGACCGCTTCCTACCTCGGCCTGGCGCTGGGGCAGGTGGTGCTGGTGCTCTCGCCGGATCTCGGCGTCGACAAGCTGATGCTGGTCGCCATCTGTTACGCCCTGTGCCTGGTGCCGGTGGCGGTCACCGGCAAGATCCACCCGGCACCGCTCAAGCCGGCGCCGCTGGAACCCACGTTTTTTATCCAGCGAATTCCGCAGTCGTTGACCACGACCCTGGTCGCCGGACTGGTGATCGGCTCCTTCTACGGCCTGGCGCCCCTCTATGCCAGCGCCCAGGGCCTGCCCACCGAGCGCATCGGCCTGTTCATGGCCTGCTGCATCTTCGCCGGCCTGATCGCCCAGTGGCCAATCGGCTGGCTGTCGGATCGGCATGATCGCAGCTGGCTGATCCGGGTGGTCGCCATCGCCCTGACGCTGGCTGCCCTGCCACTGGCCGTGCTGCCCCATGTGCCGCCGGTGGTGCTGCTGCCGCTCGGCCTCATCGCCAGCCTGTTGCAATTCGTGCTCTACCCCCTGGCGGTGGCGCTGTCCAATGACCATATCGAAGGGGGGCGGCGGGTATCCCTGAGCGCCATGCTACTGGTGACCTTTGGCATCGGTGCCTGTATCGGTCCGCTGGTGGTGGGTGCGCTGATGAATCTGGTCGGACCCAACATGCTCTATGCCTTTGTCGTGCTCTGCGGTGCCATCCTGATCTGGCGTATCCGCCCGGATGCGGTCACCGGCAAGCACCTGGTCGACGAGGCGCCGCTGAGCCACGTACAGATGCCCGAAGGGTCGACCAGTTCGCCGCTGGCAGCGGCCCTGGATCCACGGGTCGATAGCCAGGTGGTGCATGACCAGATGCACACTGAGCCGGTCGTAGAGGAGGAGCCTATCGAGGAGGGAGCACCTCTGCAGGAAGAGATCGAGTTCCTGCAGGACCCGCCTGAATCCAGGGCGCCCTGAGCGGTGGAGGAGGGCGTCCAGCAGTCGTGGACGCCCGGTCGGTCACTCGAACCGGCGGTTTTCCCGCTGCAACTGGTAGATGAAGCGCTCGATCTGACGCTGGGCTGCGCCGGTCAGGCTATTGAAGCAGACGCCGACGTCGCTGTATTCCATACGCTCCGGACAGGCCACGTGGCGAATGGTCACCGGGGTGTTGATCGTTCCGATGGGCAACTCCGCGCTGAAGCTCTGTACCTGCTGCCCCGGTTGCAGCAGATGGGTCACATTGCCGGGAAAGCGCAGCTTGCAGCCCGTGGCCGACAGATCGATCAACTGGCCTCGCAGCTGGATCGGGCTGTTGCCCTGGCTCAGCTCCGCCGTCGCCGGCTGGGTCAGCAGCAACTTGACCCGATAGGCATTGCGCCGCTGGTGATAGGTGAGTTCGGTGGGCAGGCCGATCCAGTAGCAGCGATTGCCATCCAGCTCGCTGAACTCGACCGGATGATTGATCTGCCAGGTGACCTTGATGCCTTCGTGGAAGCTGTCCACCCGGAACGACTGGCCCTGTTCGAGCAGACGTTCGGCCTCGCGTGGGATGAACTCATCCAGCGCGATCAAGCCCTTGGCCTCGTCGATCTCGACGACGAAGCTCTGGAATTGCTGCCCCTGACGATTGAAGGTGATCCGCAGCGGAATATGCTGCTGTTGCGCCGGCCGCAGGCAGGCCAGGATCTCGCCCTTGGAGCGATAGACCTGGGGTGGCTGAGCGGCATGGTCGCTAGCGGAAGAGCCTTGCACCTGGAAACTCCTGTAAACAGCGGTCAGCAAGGATACTGGCTTAACGCCATCTGTACAGTGAAAAACGCTGGCATGAGAATGCCCGTGATCAAGCCGAGCTCAGGGGACGCTGATAGCCGCCACCGGTCTGACTGCCGCGACGGTTGTACAGCGTGGGCGCCGAAGTGCCCTGCAGTACATTGAGCAGTTTGCCGACCACGAAGCGGTTGGCCTGGATGATCTGGCCATTACGGACGTTGTGAGCCTTGCATTGCTCCATGAGCTGCGCGAGCTGACTGGAGCGTGCCAACAATTCTTCCCCGTCGGGCTGCTGGGCGGCGTAGGCCTGCAAACCCTGCAGATCCGCTCGCAGACCATGGGTCTGGAGCAGCAGGGTACGCTGCTGGGCGTGCTGGTCGAGCTGCTTGAGCAGGATCTGCTTGGTGCCCAGCAGGGCCTCCAGCCGATCGAGCTGGCGCTCGCTCAGGGCCTGGAACTCCTGCTCGATCAGGGCCAGCAGTTGCTCGCTCAGATCGATGTCGTGGCGGGTGATCTCGAGCAAGTTGGCATGGGGCATGGCGCGGTTTCCGTTCGAACGTTAGTGGCGATCGTCAGAAAGGCCATGCCGAGCCGGGCGTCAGGACTCGAACGCCATCAGCTTGTCGGCCACCTTCTGGCTGTCGACCTTGTAGGAGCCATCGGCGATGGCCTGTTTCAGGCGGCTGACCTTGTCGCTGTCGACCACCGGCAGATCCTTGAGCCCTGCCGTCAGGGAGCTCAGTTGCTTGGCCTCGGCACTCAAGCTGACCGACTCGCCGGAAGCGGTGCTCTTGGTAGCCTTGACGTCGCTGGTCTGAGCCGTGGACACGTCCTTGGTGGACGCCGCCTTGGTGTTGCCTATGCCCGCAGTAGAGGACGAATTCAGGCGATTGATATCTAGAGCCATGAGTGAAGATCCTCGTGTCGTCTCATTCGCATGTCCGGCTTATCGGCGTGCCATGCCGAAACTTTAGCCGTAGACCTGTGCGCCTTGTCACATCCTTCGACAGGATGACGCGCAGAGGTTCAGGATGCAGACGCCAAGGTACTCCTTTTGACTTCTTCGCTAAAGCGCCACCTCCACCTGCCCCTGATCGACGACCCGACCGCGGATCACCCGGTTGGAGCTCAGGTTGCGTACACGAATCTCCTCATCCTTGGCGCCTGCGCTGAGGGCTTCGCCCTGCATGCGGATACTGAAGGAAGCGCTGCGGGCATTGATCACCACCTGTTCGCCCTTGCGGATGAGTTCGGCCTGCTCGATAAAGGAGGGCGCCAGCACCTGCTCGCTGACCACCTGACGCTTCAGCTGGGTACCTATCACCTGCTCCAGGCTGGTCAGGTAACCCTGGGTCAGGGTGCCGACATCGCGCTCCACCAGGGCCACGTTCTGGTCATCGAGCACCGCGCCACGCAACAGCGGCTGCTGAGTAACCACCACCGGGCGATACAGCTTGACCTGAGCGGGCACGAATACCGTCCAGGGACTGCCGCCTTCGCAACGCACCTTGACGTTGATCCGGCCCACCGGCGTCGGGCTGCCCTGCTGCGACAGCGTCAGGGGTTTGTCGCAGGCGGCAAGGCGCAATCGGGGATCCAGGGAGTTGATCTGGGTTTCATGGCGAGCGTTGGAATGGGTCTCCAGCAAATATTCCTGCACGCGCTCCTCAAGAAAACTTTCGACAGCGCCGATAAGTTCGTCAGATGAGGTGTAGTCGCCTTCTGCATAGGCCTTTCCGCCCAGGCATGTCAGGATCAACACAAGATTCGCAGCCCAGCGGCAAGAGTTCTTCATAGGTCGGAAACACGTCGCTTCGATCTTCATGAGTCACATCTAAGCAAGCCCTGTGCCGAGTTTTCCAACCGGTCCGTGGCAACGAGAGGAGTCGCCAAATGGCTGGTGTATTGGACGCAGTCAACCAACGTACCCAACTGGTGGGCCAGAACCGTCTGGAACTGCTGCTGTTCCGCTTGGACGGCTCGCAGCTCTACGGCATCAACGTCTTCAAGGTGAAGGAGGTGCTGCAGTGCCCCAAACTCACCGTGATGCCGAAATCCAGTCCGGTGGTACGGGGCGTGGCCAGCATTCGTGGCGGCACCTTTCCCATCATCGACCTGGCGATGGCCACCGGTCGTCGTGGGCTGGAAGACATCAACAACTGCTTCGTGATCATCACCGAGTACAACACCAAGGTGCAGGGCTTCCTGGTGCGCTCGGTGGAGCGAATCGTCAACATGAACTGGGAAGGCATCAACCCGCCACCCAAGGGTACCGGTCGTGACCACTACCTGACCGCCGTCACCCGGGTCGACAACCAGCTCGTCGAGATCATCGACGTGGAAAAGATCCTCTCCGAAGTCGCACCGTCGGTCGAAACCGTGTCGGCCGGCGTCATCAGCGAAGTGGTACAGGCCAAGGCCGTCACCAAGCGCGTTCTGATCGTCGACGACTCCTCGGTGGCCCGCAAGCAGGTGAGCCGCTGCCTGGAAACCGTCGGGGTAGAGGTCATCTCCCTCAACGACGGTCGCCAGGCCCTGAATTTCCTCCAGGCGATGGTGGCTGAAGGCAAGCGTCCGGAAGAGGAATTGCTGATGATCATTTCCGACATCGAGATGCCGGAAATGGATGGCTACACCCTGACGGCGGAAATCCGTCATGATTCGCGGATGCAGAAAGTGCATATACTGCTGCATACCTCCTTGTCCGGCGTCTTCAACCAGGCGATGGTCAAGAAGGTCGGTGCGGATGACTTCCTGGCCAAGTTCCGTCCCGATGATCTTGCCTCCCGGGTAGCCGAGCGCATCAATGCGGTCGACAGTCACTAGGTGAAGGCGTCTCTATCCCGGTATCCAGAAGGCGGAGCGGCAGTGTCAGCAGTCAACGCGGATTTTGTGCTTTTTCGTGATTTCCTCGAGAAATCCAGCGGGATCCTGCTCGGTGACAACAAGCAGTACCTCGTCTCCAGTCGGCTCAACAAGCTGATGGAGACCGAGGGGATCAAGACGTTGTCGGAGTTGGTGCAGCGCATCCAGATGCAGCCCCGTGGCGGTCTGCGGGAAAAGGTCATCGATGCGATGACGACCAATGAAACCCTCTGGTTTCGCGACACCTATCCCTTCGAGGTGCTGAAGAACCGCCTCTTGCCGGAGTTGACCAAGAACACCTTCGGCCAGCGCCTGCGGGTCTGGTCGGCGGCCTGCTCTTCGGGTCAGGAACCCTATTCACTGTCCATGACCATGGACGAATTCGAGCGCAGCGCGGCGGGGCAGGGGCGTGGCGGCATGCAAATCGTGGCGACCGACCTCTCCGGCGCCATTCTCACCGCGGCCAAGTCCGGTGAGTACGATTCGCTGGCGATCGGTCGAGGGCTATCCCAGGAGCGCTTGCAGCGCTACTTTGACGTGCTCCAGCCGAATCGCTGGGCGGTTAAGCCGGCGATTCGCAGCCGTATCGAATTCCGCGCGCTAAATCTGCTGGACAGCTACGCCAGCCTCGGCAAATTCGACATGGTGTTCTGCCGCAATGTGCTGATCTACTTCTCCGCTGAAGTGAAGAAGGACATCCTCACGCGCATTCACGGTACCCTCAAGCCGGGCGGTTATCTGTTCCTGGGCGCCTCCGAGGCCCTCAACGGCCTGCCGGATCTCTACCAGATGGTGCAGTGCAATCCGGGCATCATCTACAAGGCCAAGTAAGCATTCGATAGAGGGTGGCAAAGCTGGATTTCAGCACATGGTCTTCGCGGTACTTTGCAGCTCTGTGTGCTATCTAGCTGTAATTGGTTCCTAGTACTAACCGTACCCATCCAAGCGACTGCTGTTGCTCGGCTTTAAACATTCCGGTTGGTATGCACGGTGCTGCGTTGGCTTTTATCGTCCACGGAGCTTGCCGGCATGCTGTACAACCTGAGCACAGCCTAGTCTCAGCCACGCCTATACCTGCCGGGGGTGATAGGTCTTAAGTTCCTCTCCGCGTTCAGCCTGATTCGTTGCATCGCACGGGCATGTTGAGCATCTTGCGAAGCGTCGCAATGTGGTTTTCGGCAATCTCGGGCGTTGAGCGCTTTGCGGGGGCTACTCGATGTGCCGGGCGGGGACGATGGTCCATGCCGAGGTCTCTGTTCGCCACGGTCTGCATTGCCGGCCTGTCTCGCCGTGCATAAGGCCGGAAACCTCCCGACTGCGCTCGTCTGATCAAGCCAAAGGCATAGGCCACTACGTCGCGTATGCCGCCGCTACGGTGTCTGGCCTCCAGTTCTGCCAACACCTGCTGACGCTGCTCCAGCGCCAACTCATCAAGTCCAGTTAGAAGCTCTTGCAACTGCTTTTCATCAACTCCCGCAAGACAGGATGGAAGCGGAGTGCTGCCCTCTGTGCTTTCGACCTCTGAAGGGTACGTACGTACTTTATACGTCTTACTACTGTACGTACTGTATTGGCCAATGGGTTCGTCGTGGACTTCGTTGGTCTGTGACAGACCAGTTTGGCCTATGCCAGACCCCATCTGTACCGCCTCGGAGCTAGAGCTCCCGAGGTCATCAGGGCTAGCCTGCCCATCGTCACTGCGCTGCTTTTGCTCGAACGCATGATTGAGATGCTGCGCAATCCGGTGGATCGGATGGCCCGTCTCGTGAAGGCACGCGTGCAATAGGCCGGCAAGCGTCTGGTCGGCAGTGCATGCTCGATCAAACGCTAAGGCACGCTCATGCACCCTGTAGCGCTCGCTCATCACCTTGCCCGTCATGGGGTCACGCTGTACACCGAACAGAGTGATCCAACCCGTCAGGCGCAGCACCTTCAGCACACGTCGTGCCGTCTCATAGCCCGCCCGTTGTCCTAACGGCGTGGTGCTGAGATAGCGTCGAAGCTGGCTCAGACTCGTAAGCGAACTCACACCGTCTGCATCACTGAGCATGCGTAAGACCTGCCACCCGTTGCGCTCCAGCGGCGTCAGCCGCGGATCTACCAGCAGTGCGATTGGCGTCGTGAACCAGTTAGTCGATGCGTAGCGCTTGTGCGTGCAATAGTTTCCCATTTGCTCTCCCCCTACGAAGGCCGTTCGGCTGTCAGCGAGTCTCGTGGGGCTGGATTGGTCTGTCCCAGAACAATCTGATTTGGCCCGTTACCGTATTTCTGTTGCGTACCAAATGGTCTGCTGTAGACCAACCTAGATGAGTCATAGGTAGCGAGCGTCGTCACGGGTTGCTAGGGCGCGTTCCAAAACGGTAAATTTGCATTGTCGTGGTCAATCCCACGACCGGGTGTGACAACCCGATTCGTTCGAGGCGCGGTAGCGCTGTAGCTAGACCACATCTGTGGTTTTCTATGGCGGGCCGTGTGGGGCAGGCTTTTGCCTGGCCGGTTCCCTCGGACGCCGGTTTGTCACCCCCTCACGGTCCGCCTCCCATCACCGAGTGACAACGGCGGGTGGCGGCTCCTTAATCGTCTGAGGAGCAGTTAAAATGCCTGTATCTCCTTTTAAGCCCGAGCTCCGCCTTGGCGCTACCTGTATGCCATCTACCTCTACAACGGAGGTTTGCTATGGCTGAGAAGAATCCCTCTATCGTCCCGTTCCCCAGCAAGCCAGTCACGCTCGACCAAATGGATCTTTCCACTCGATCTATCGAAGCCGATGCGGATCTTCGTGCCTCAATGCTAGGTGACCTGCTAATTCAGCTGGCAGAGCGCGACTCCGGTCATCCTGAAGAGCTGCGGCTAAAGGTTGCCTGTAATATCGCTCAGGAGCTGCTGGGCGAGATGGTTACCCTTTATCGTCGTGCTCTATCCGATGCGCGCCACAACAACTCTTGAGACAGACGTAATGTTCAACTGGCTTTGGACATCGGTTTAGGTCCTTTCCCGGCAATGGCGGGCGATAGCCTGCCATTGCCTTACTGTCAGTTGGGCGGCTGGCGCAAGACGCTGTAGCGGTGACGTGGTTCGCGACGTGATGCTAGGCGCTATCGAACATGGCTTGGAGTTAGGCGACTTTCGTTAACGGCGCAGTATCTGGCTGGTAATGAGTAGACCTATACCGCCAAACAGACTCATCTTTTGCGCAGCAGGTCGACCTGTTGCTTCTGATGAAAACGGCGTGTAGTCCCCAGGCAGCGGGATGGCGGAAAGCTTCGTGAAGACTAAGAAGGGCGGTTATATCCGCCACATGTCTAAGCTCGACTATGCAAAGACCCTAAGCAACCTGGCTATCGCTGTCAGGCATTGCGAGGGTTATCCGTACAACGCGTCGAATACCGATCGCTGCAGGATTTTAGGCGTTTGTGGCAGGCCGCAATTTGACGGGGCATTGGTCCGGTTCGATAGGGGAAAATCCACAGCATGTAGGTCTGGCTCCCGGTTTACCTTTTCTGCGCCAAAGTTTTGCCGCCCCCGATCCCGGGGCCGGCAAAGGCGGCGGAAAAACCTTGCCGCTTGCCGTCGTTCTGACTGCCGCGTTGCGCTAAACCCTTGATTTAAATGGATGCAAGAGACTGGCACGGGCCTTGCTAAATCGCTTGCAAGCCACGTCAAAGGTCTCTCGACATGAGCATCAGTTTCGACAAAGCACTCGGGTTGCACGAGCAGGCGCTGAACTTCCGTTCGCAGCGCGCCGAGGTGCTGGGCAACAACATTGCCAATGCCGACACCCCGGGCTACAAGGCGCGGGATCTGGATTTCAGCGCCGTGATGGCAGAGCAGACGGCCAAGAGCGCTCCGGGAGCTGCCAGCCACTATCAGCTGGAAACCACCAACAGCCGCCATATCGCCGCTGAAGGCTTCGACATGGGCATGGGCGATGCGGCCTTGAAGTATCGCATCCCCACTCAGCCCTCGGTGGACCAGAACACCGTGGATGCGCAGGTCGAGCAGGCCAACTACGCCGAAAACGCGATGAATTTCCAGGCCAGCTTCACCCTGCTCAATAGCAAGTTCAAGGGGCTGATGTCGGCCCTGCGCGGAGAGTAGCCATGTCCCTGAGTTCGCTGTTCAACATCGCCGGTAGCGGGATGAGCGCCCAGAACGTTCGCCTCAACACCGTGGCCAGCAACATGGCCAACGCCGATTCCGTGTCTTCCAGCGTCGACCAGACCTACAAGGCGCGGCATCCGGTATTCGCCGCCCAGCTCAATGACGCCCAGGGCGGCGCCTCGTTGTTCGACAACCAGGGCCAGGCCGGGGTCGGGGTAGAGGTGAAGGGCATCGTCGAGGATCAGAGCGAGGTGCAGAAGCGCTATGAGCCCAACCACCCCATGGCGGACAAGGAAGGCTACGTCTACTACCCCAACGTGAACGTGGTGGAGGAGATGGCCGACATGATTTCGGCCAGTCGCGCCTTCCAGACCAATGCGGAAATGATGAATACCGCCAAACAGATGATGCAGAAGGTACTGACCCTCGGTCAGTAAGGAACCGGCGCCATGTCCATAAGCACGACCAATTCAACCGCTCAGTCGGTGCTCGACAAGTACTCCGTCAACAAGACAGACGCTACCTCCGAGACCGCTAGCAGCGATGGCAAGAAAGGCGGCAAGCTCGGCAAGGACGAGTTCCTCAAGCTGATGGTCGCCCAGATGAACAACCAGAATCCGCTGGAGCCCCAGGGCAACGGCGAGTTCATCGCACAGCTGGCGCAGTTCAGTACCGTCGAGGGCATCACCAACCTCAATACCAGCGTCAGCTCAATCCTCTCCGGCAGCCAGTCTTCCCAGGCGCTGCAGGCGTCCACCCTGGTGGGCCGCAAGGTGATCGTCGATACCGACAAGGTCAAGGTGGATACCAGTGCGGACTTCAAGGGTGCGCTCAATCTGACCGCGTCCAGTCCGAACGTCTGGGTCAACGTCTACAACGACGCGGGCAGTCAGGTGAATCGTCTGAACCTGGGGCAGCAATCCAGTGGCCTGGTGAATTTTACCTGGGATGGCACCGACGCCAGCGGCAAGAAGCTGGATGCCGGCACCTATCGCTTCGAGGCCCAGGCGAATGTGAACGACACCACCACGGCCATGAAGACCAGTCTGCCAGCCAACGTCGACAGTGTGACGCTCGGGCAGAACGGCGGCGAAATGACACTCAACCTTGGCGGCGTCGGCAGCATCGGCATCTCCAAAGTCCAGGCGGTCGGCCAGTAAGGCGCGGCACACGAGAGGAATCCAGCATGTCTTTCAATATCGGTTTGAGCGGCATCAAGGCCGCGTCCAGTGACCTCAACATCACCGGCAACAACATCGCCAACGCCAGTACCGTCGGCTTCAAGCAGTCGCGGGCGGAGTTCCAGGACCTCTATGCCGCCTCGGTTCTGGGCACCGGCAAGAATGCCCAGGGCAGCGGCGTGCTGCTCGGCAATGTCGGCCAGCTGTTCAACCAGGGCACCATCGATTCCACGCAGAACGCGCTGGACATGGGCATCAACGGCAACGGCTTCTTCGTCACCAGCAACAATGGCGCTATCCAGTACACCCGTGCCGGTTACTTCGGGACCGACAAGCAAGGCTTCATCGTCGACAACAACGGCTACAAGCTGCAGGGCTATACCACCAACGACCAGGGTCTGCTGCAGCCGGGCGTGCGCAGCGACCTGCGCATCGAGACCGCCAGCCAGGCGCCCAAGGCGTCCAGCTCGATCAAGCAGACGGTGAACCTGAACTCGACCCAGACGACGCCGACCACGACGCCGTTCAACCCGTCCGATCCGACCAGCTACAACTCCTCGACCTCGGTGAACATCTATGACAGCCAGGGCAACGCCCACGTCCTGTCGCAGTATTTCGTCAAGGGCGCGAACAACTCCTGGACCATGAACGTGCTGATCGACGGTCGCAATCCGGGCGACCCCACCAAGGAAGATGCGACCACCAAGGTCGCCACGCCCTACAGCGTGACCCTGCCGTTCACCAGCAGTGGTGCGCTCGACGGTGCCAATGTGGCCTCGACCGATCTCAAGCAGGTCAACAACGCCAGCACCAATGCCTTCGAGGGCGTGCTCAAGCTGGACAACTGGGTCCCGGCCATTTCCAACGGTGGTACCCCGGCGACCTGGGCCTCCAACGGCGCCGTGGCCAACCCGGCCGGCATTACCCTGGACATGCGTGGCTCGACCCAGTACAGCAGTGCCTTTGCCGTGACCAGCGTCAACCAGGACGGCTACACCACCGGCCAGTTGTCCGGCCTGGAGATCGACGATACCGGCCAGATCTTCGCGCGCTACACCAACGGTCAGTCCAAGGTGCAGGGCCAGGTCGTGCTGGCGAACTTCGCCAACGTCCAGGGCCTGACCCCCATGGGCAAGACCTCCTGGACCGAGTCTTCGGAATCGGGTCAACCAGTGGTCGGCACGCCGCGCTCCGGCACCCTGGGAGCCCTGCAGTCCGGGGCGCTGGAGTCTTCCAACGTGGACATCTCCACCGAGCTGGTCGACATGATCGTGGCGCAGCGCAACTACCAGGCGAACGCCAAGACCATCGAGACCGAGAACGCCATCACCCAGACCATCATCAACCTGCGTTGATGTCGTTTCTCTGACGGCTTGCCGGTCAGACGTCAGGAAAAGCCTCCCTTGGGAGGCTTTTCTATTCTCAAGTTCTTGATTCAGTGGGGTTTCCGTTTTCTGGAACGGGCCTTGCTATAGAACCTCTGAACGCAAGCTTGGCGGCAATCTGCCGCCGTCGGAGGATCAGATGGACAAGCTGCTGTACGTCGCCATGACCGGCGCCAGCCAGAACGAAATGGCCCAGCGCGCCCATGCCAACAACCTGGCCAACGTCTCGACCTCGGGATTCCGCAAGGATCTCGAACAGGCGCGCTCGATGCAGGTGTTCGGCGAAACCATGCCGTCGCGCGTCTATTCCATGAGCGAGCGGCCGGCGACCGACTTCACCCCCGGTGCGCTGCAGGAAACCGGGCGTGACCTGGACGTGGCCGTCCAGGGGCCGGGCTTCGTCGCGGTCCAGGATCCCTCCGGCAAGGAGGCCTATGTCCGCACCTCCAGCCTGCAGATCGATCCCCTGGGCATGCTGCGGACCGGCAGCGGCTTGCCGGTGCTCGGCAATGGCGGACCCATCGCCGTGCCGCCCGCTTCCAAGGTGGAAATCGGTCAGGACGGCAGCATCACCGTGCGCGGCTCCGGTCAGGCGGCCAACGCCCTGGCCCAGGTCGACCGCATCAAGCTGGTCAATCCCGACACCAAGCAGATGGAAAAGGGGCTCGACGGCCTGCTGCACATGAAGCAGGGCCAGGCCGCGCCGCCCATGGACGCCAACGTGTCCCTGGTATCCGGCTTCGTCGAGTCGAGCAACGTCAATGCGGCGGAGGAGATGACCTCCATCCTGTCGCTGTCCCGCCAGTTCGAGCTGCAGGTGAAGATGATGCGCAGCGCCGAAGACAACGACGCGGCGCTGGCAAAGGTTTTGCAATTCTCCTGATCAAGGCTAGCGCCGACGTAAAACCGGCACTTCGAGGAATACCATCATGATGTCGTCACTGTGGGTCGCCAAGACCGGTCTGTCCGCCCAGGACATGAACCTCACCACCATCTCCAACAACCTGGCCAACGTGTCCACCACGGGCTTCAAGCGCGATCGCGCCGAATTCCAGGACCTTCTGTACCAGATCCGTCGCCAGCCGGGTGCCCAGTCTACTCAGGACAATCAGCTGCCCTCCGGCCTGCAACTGGGTACTGGTGTGCGCATCGTCGGCACCCAGAAGAACTTCACCGAGGGTTCGCTGCAGACCACCGACCAGCCGCTGGACATGGCCATCAACGGCGACGGCTTCTTCCAGGTGACCATGCCTGACGGGACCATCAACTACACCCGTGACGGTACCTTCCATCTGAATGCCGATGGCCAGCTGGTCACCGCCAACGGCTTCGCCCTGCAGCCCGCCATCGTGCTGCCGGCCGATACCAAGACCTTCACCGTTGGCGAAGACGGCACCGTGTCGGTCACTACCGCCGGCCAGGCCGCACCCCAGGTCATCGGCAATCTGCAGATCGCCCAGTTCGTCAACCCGGGCGGTCTCCAGGCCGTGGGCCAGAACCTGTTCAGCGAGACGGCGTCCAGCGGCGCCCCCCAGGTCGGTACCCCGGGCCTCAACGGTCTTGGCACCGTGCTGCAGAGCACCCTGGAAAACTCCAACGTGAGCACCGTGGAGGAGTTGGTGAACATGATCACCACCCAGCGCGCCTACGAGATGAATTCCAAGGTCATCAAAGCGGCCGACGACATGCTCGGCTTCGTCAGTCAACAGCTCTAATCCCCTGTGAGGAAGCGCTCCATGAAACCTCTGTTCGCCGTCGCCCCGCTCCTGGGAGCGCTCGTACTCGCAGGATGCGTAGCCCCGGCCGCCAAGCCGGACGATCCCTACTACGCCCCGGTGCTGCCGCGCACGCCGGTGCCGGCGGCGCAGAACAACGGCGCCATCTTCCAGTCGGGGTTCGAGCAGAATCTCTATACCGACCGCAAGGCCTTCCGCATCGGCGACATCATCACCGTCACCCTGCAGGAGAAGACCCAGGCCAGCAAGAACGCCAGTTCCGACGTCGCCAAGAACAGCAAGGCGACCCTGGGGATGACCTCGCTGTTCGGCGCCAAGCCGAAGATCCCCAATCCCCTGGCCGATGGCGACCTGAGCCTGGACGCCGGCTTCTCCGGCAACCGCTCCAACACCGGCAAGTCCACGGCGGCCCAGGGCAACAGCCTGTCCGGCTCGCTGACCGTGACCATCGCCGAGGTGCTGCCCAACGGCATCCTGGTGGTCCGCGGCGAGAAGTGGCTGACGCTCAACACCGGCAACGAACTCATGCGCATCCAAGGCATGGTCCGCGCCGACGACATCGCCACCGACAACACCGTGTCGTCCACCCGCGTGGCCGATGCCCGTATCACCTATTCGGGCACCGGCGCCTTCGCCGATGCCAGTCAGCCGGGCTGGCTGAGCCAGTTCTTCGGCAGCCCGCTGATGCCCTTCTGAGGATGAGCGCCATGTTCAAGACCCTCATCGCCGCTGCCGCCCTGGCCCTGGTCATGCCCCTGGCCCAGGCGGATCGGCTCAAGGACATCGCCAGCATCCAGGGCGTGCGGACCAACCAGCTGATCGGCTACGGCCTGGTGGTGGGGCTGCCCGGTACCGGCGACCAGACCACCCAGACGCCCTTCACCGTGCAGACCTTCAACAACATGCTGGCCCAGTTCGGCATCAAGGTGCCGCCGGGTACCACGGCGCAGCTGAAGAACGTCGCGGCGGTGTCCATCCATGCCGATCTGCCGGCCTTTTCCAAGCCTGGCCAGACCATCGACATCACGGTGTCCTCCATCGGCAACTCCAAGAGCCTGAGAGGCGGCAGTCTGCTGCTCTCGCCGCTCAAGGGTATCGATGGCCAGATCTACGCCATCGCCCAGGGCAACCTGGTGGTCGGGGGTTTTGACGCCGAAGGCCGTGACGGCTCGAAGATTACCGTCAACGTTCCGTCATCCGGCCGCATTCCCAATGGCGCCACCGTCGAGCGACCGGTGCCGAGCGGCTTCGACCAGGGCAACAGCATCACGCTGGACCTCAATCGCAGCGACTTCACCACTGCCAAGCGCATCGTCGACAAGATCAACGAGACACTTGGCGCGGGTGTTGCATCTGCTGTTGATGCCGGATCGATTCGTGTCACGGCGCCGGTGGATCCTGGCCAGCGCGTCGACTACATCTCGATCCTGGAGAACATGGAAGTGGATCCGGGGCAGGCGGTGGCCAAGGTCATCGTCAACTCCCGCACCGGGACCATTGTCATCGGCCAGAACGTCAAGGTCTCGCCGGCGGCGGTGACCCAGGGCAGCCTGACCGTGACCATCAGCGAGGACCCCCAGGTGAGCCAGCCCAATCCCTTGTCGGGTGGGCAGACGGTGGTGACTCCCCAGTCGACCGTCAAGGCCAAGCAGGAGGCCAAGCCGATGTTCAAGTTCGGTCCGGGTACCACGTTGGACGAGATTGTGAGAGCGGTGAATCAGGTGGGCGCGGCGCCCAGCGACCTGGTCGCCATTCTCGAAGCGTTGAAACAGGCCGGCGCCTTGCAGGCCGATCTGATCGTTATCTAAGGAGAACGGGCGATGGAATCTCGTCTGGGTGGCAACTACGGCAACGTCAAGGATTCGGGGGCCTTTACCGACCTGAATCGGTTGGCCCAGATGAAGGGTAAAGATCGCGACAGCTCGGAAAACGTCAAGAAGGTCGCCGGCGAATTCGAGTCGCTGTTCCTGAGCCAGATGCTCAAGTCCATGCGCAGTGCCAACCAGGCGCTGGCGGACAAGGACAGCCCCTTTTCCAGCGAAACCACCAAGCAGTACCAGGACATGTACGACCAGCAGCTGGCCGTCTCCCTGTCCCGGGACGGCGGCGGTATCGGCCTGGCCAACGTGCTCGAGCGCCAGCTGAGCAAGACCGCCCAGCCGTCGGCGCGCCCCAATCCCTTCGCCCAGGTCGGCCAGGCTGCGCCCACCGACGGCCAACTGGCCGCCGGCCGCAACGCCAAGCTCAACGACGTGGCGAGCCACGGCCTCAAGCCGACCAATGCGGTGGCGTCCGGGCGTGACGATTCCAGCGCGCTCAATTCGCGTCGGCTGGCGCTGCCCGGGCGATTGGCCGAGCGTACCGCCGCCAATATTTCCGGCGCGGCGGAGCAGGGCGCCACCCTCAAGCAGAGCTTCCAGGAAGTGGCTGCCGCCCAGAGCGCCTGGCGCCAGCAGGCCACGCAACCCGGCAGCAAGCCGGCTGCCTCGACCGAGGCCGTCGCCAGCGTGGACGGCGCCGCTGCCACCGGCAAGACCCGTTTCCGTACCCGTCAGGAATTCGTCGACACCATGATGCCCATGGCCGAAGCCGCGGCGAAGCGCCTGGGCGTGGACCCCAAGTACCTGGTCGCCCAGGCGGCGCTGGAAACCGGCTGGGGCAAGCACATGGTCAAGCAGGCCGATGGCAGCAACAGTAACAACCTGTTCGGCATCAAGTCCCACGGCTGGGACGGCGGCAGCGCCCCGGCGGTGACCCAGGAATTTGTCAATGGCAAGGCGGTGACCGAGACCGCCAAGTTTCGCACCTACGATTCCTTCGCCGACAGCTTCCACGACTATGTGAACTTCCTGCAGAGCAACGACCGCTACGACAAGGCGCTGTCCACCAACGGCAACTCCGAGCGCTTCATGCAGGGCCTGCAGCAGGCCGGCTACGCCACCGATCCGCAATACGCACGCAAGGTGATCCAGATCGCCCGCAACATGAACACCTATCAGACGGTCGCCTCCCTGGGCACCAGTCCGTCCCGCGGTTGAGGTGAGCCATGGCTGATCTACTTTCCATTGGTCTGTCGGGCCTGCGCACCACGCAGAACGCCCTGACCACCACCGGCCACAACATCGCCAACGTCAACACGCCCGGCTATTCGCGGCAGGAGACCATCCAGCAGACCAACATCGCCCAGTTCAATGGCTCGGGTTATGTCGGTTCCGGCTCCCAGACGGTGGATGTGCGCCGTCTCGCCAGCGATTTCCTCACCAGCCAGGTGCGCTCGGCCAACAGCCAGAACAGCGAGCTGCAGACCTTCAAGAGCCAGATCTCCCAGCTCGACGGCCTGCTGTCCGACAGCACGACGGGTATCACCCCGGCCATGCAGAAGTTCTTCGCCACCCTGCAGACCGCTGCCCAGGATCCTTCGTCGATCCCGGCGCGGGAGGCCGTGCTGGCTCAGGCCCAGGGCATGGCCAAGTCGTTCAACACCCTGTACGACCAGGTCGACAAGCAGAACGGCCAGATCAACGACCAGCTGTCGGCGCTGACCAATCAGGTCAACGCCCTGGCCAAGAGCGTCGGCAGTCTCAACGACGCCATCGCCCGCTCCAAGGCCGCCGGCGGTTCGCCCAACGATCTCATCGATTCCCGTGAACAGGCGATCAAGCAGCTGTCCGGCATGGTCGGGCTGCAGGTAGTGGAACAGGACGACGGCGCGCTGAACCTCTTCGTTGGCACCGGCCAGCCGCTGGTGGTGGGCAATACCGTGTCCAGCATGACGGCCAAGCCCGGCACCGACGATCCCTCGCGCTTCCAGATCGTCCTGACCTCCGGCTCGACCGAGCAGAATGTCACCAGCCAGCTGAGCGGCGGCGAGATGGGCGGCCTGCTGTCATATCGCGACACGGCTCTGGACCACGCCTACAACAGCCTGGGGCAGTTGTCGCTGACCCTGGCGGACACCGTCAACAAGCAGCTGGGACAGGGCCTGGACCTGTCCGGCAATGCCGGCTCGGCGCTGTTCGGCGACATCAACGACGCCCAGAGCATCGGCCTGCGGGTGATGGGGCGGGCCACCAATACCGGCTCGGCCAGCGCGACCCTGAGCATCACCGATACCAGCAAGCTCTCGCCCAGCGACTACCGTCTCGACTACAACGGCACCGGCTTCACGGCGCGGCGGGCGAGTGACAACGCGGCGCTCACGGTCAACCAGAGCGGTACCGATCCGGTCACCCTGACCCTGACGGATGCCAATGGCAACGATCAGGGCTTCAAGGTGCAATTCAGTGCTGCCGAGCTCGCCAAGGCCCAGGCTGGCGATGTCTTCAGCCTGCAGCCGACGCGTCGCGGTGCTTCCCAGCTCAAGGTGGATCTAGCCCAGGCCGATCAGCTGGGCTTCGCCGGTACCGCCAAGACCGCGGCCACGACCAACAACCGCGGTACGGGGGCCATCACCCAACCGGCGCTGACCAGCACGGTGTCGCCGGTCAACACCGCCGACTTCGGGCGGCTGTTCGGAGCCAATGGGCTGAAGCTGAGCTTCAACAGCACTACCAGCCAGTTGGATGGCACCCTGCCGAGCGGCGCGACGCTCAGCTACGTGTCGCCTTCAACGACCGGTCTTACCAGTGGCCAGACCAACGCTGTTCGCCTCACGTATACCGACCCGACCACCAGCAACAGCTACACCTACGATTTCAATATCAGTGGCGTTCCCCAGGCCGGTGACAGCTTTACCCTGGGAACCAACAAGGGCGCGGTCTCGGACAACCGTAACGCGCTGAACCTGGTGGCCTTGCAGACCAAGCCCACCATGGGCGGCTATGGCAATACCGGCACCACCTACAACAACGCTTACGGCGGCCTGGTGGAGCGGGTCGGTACCCTGACCGCCCAGGTGCGGGTGGATTCGGCCGCCAGCGAAACCGTGCTCAAGCAGTCCCAGGACAACCGTGACTCCCTGTCGGCCGTCAACCTCGACGAGGAAGCCGCCAAACTCGTCCAGTTCCAGCAGTACTACGGTGCCTCGGCGCAGGTCATCAAGATCGCCCAGTCGCTGTTCGATACCCTGCTCGGCGCCTTCAGATAAGGAAACCGCCCATGCGCATCTCAACCGTCCAGGCATTCAACAACGGCATCAGCGGCCTGCAGAACAACTACGGCAGCGTCACCCGTACTCAGGAAGAGATCAGCACGGGCAAGAAGATCCTGACCCCGGCGGACGATCCGGTGGCCTCGGTCAAGCTGTTGCAGATCAGCCAGGAAGAGGCGCTCAACGGTCAGTACAACACCGGCATGACCGCCGCCAAGAACAGCCTCAACACCGAGGAGTCCATGCTGACCTCGGTGGAAACCGTGCTGACGCGCATCCGCGAGATCGCCGTCCAGGCCGGCAACGGTGCCTTGGATCCAACCGATCGCGCGTCCCTGGCCAAGGAGGTCGGTCAGCGCGAAGACGAGCTGATGAACCTGATGAACAGCAAGGATGCCAGCGGCAAGTACCTGTTCTCCGGCTCCATGGGCGATACCCAGCCCTATGTGCGCAACGCCGATGGCACCTACAGCTACAACGGTGATGAAGGCCAGCGCAGCGTACAGATCGCCAGCTCGACCTTCGTGCCCATCAGCGACAGCGGCAAGGACGCCTTCGAGAACAACTTCAACGCCAATCGGGTGGATACCACGCCGGTGGCTGGCAACACGGGTACCGGGCGGATCTCGCTCGGCTTGGTGGATGACAAGAAAGCCTACGATTCCACTTTTCCCGCCAGCAACCCACCGGCCGCTACCGATGGCGTCGGCATCCATTTCCTCGATGACAAGAAGTACGTCATCTACGACCTGTCCAAAGCGCCTACCGCTGCCGAATGGGCGGCCTACGACCCGGCCAATCCGCCGGCTGGCCAGCTCAAGGCAGATAGCCTCAACAGCACCCAGGAAGCCAGCAAGTTCATCAACTACGGCGGGGTGAAGGTGCAGATGGACGGTGCTCCCGCTGCCGGCGATGAGTTCAAGATCACCCGCGATACCTCCAACGAGAAGCGCAGCCTGCTCAACGTGGTATCCGATCTGCGCAAGGCCCTGGAGAGCGGCGATGGCAGCACCGAGGGTGTGTACAAGATGCGCGACAACGCTGCAGTAGCCCTGAGCAACCTCGATACGGCCTATACCCAGGTCGATGGCATCCGCGGCAAGGTCGGTGCACGTCTCAACGTCATCGACTCCACCAGCGACTTCATCGCCGACGTCAGCCTGGTCAACAAGTCGGTGCAGTCGGACCTCCAGGATCTGGACTATGCTGAGGCTTTGTCACGCTACGCGCTGCAGAACACCGTACTGCAGGCGACCCAGCAGAGTTTCGTGAAGGTGTCGCAGTTGAGTCTGTTCAATTATCTATCATAGCTGTAGAAGGTTGTTTTATTATTATGGGGTTCGATTAATGACGAAAGTGGCCATCGTCCAGTCCAATTACATTCCTTGGCGCGGCTATTTTGATCTGATCCGAAGTGCTGATGTATTTGTGCTGTATGATGATGTCCAGTTTACTCGACGGGATTGGCGTAACCGCAATCTGATCAGGACTGCACAGGGGCTGCATTGGTTAAGTATTCCAGTGAAGAGCCGTGGTCGCTTTACCCAGAGAATCCAAGATGTAGAGGTTAGTGACCGCGACTGGTCCGCAAAGCACTGGCAGACCATAAGCACTAGCTATCGCAAAGCTGCGGGCTTTGCGGCTATGGCAAATCGCCTAGAAGAGCTCTATGCCCAGTGCCAGCCTCTGGAGCGACTCTCCGATGTCAACCAGCTTTTGCTCAGCGGCATATGTCGTTTGCTCGGTATCCCTACGCCACTGATCTTTTCATCGAGTTTTCCAAGCGTGTCCGGCCGTACCGAGAATCTCGTCAACCTCTGCGTAGCCTTGAAAGCCAATACCTACATTTCGGGCCCCGCTGCCAAGGTTTATTTGCAGCACGACCTCTTTGAAAGGCGAAACATAGGCGTCGAGTATTTTGATTATGCTGGCTATCCAGCATACGCACAGTTGCACGGTGGATTCGAATCGGCCGTCAGTATCTTGGACCTGCTGCTCAATACTGGAGAAACCGCTGCCGCTTATTTGCAAAAGGAGCTCGCATGACTGAGGTTCTGCAGGCTCTCGAGGGGGCGACGGAAAGATATTATTCGAGGAAGATCAGTGAGTTCGGTGCCACTCCCCGAGGGGTGGACTGGAATGGTCACGAGTCGCAGCAGATCAGGTTCCATCAGTTGGCCAAGATCATTGGCGAAGCCGGGCAGGAGCCGATATCGCTAAATGACCTGGGCTGCGGCTATGGAGCCTACTACGATTATTTGAACACATTGAGCATCCCGCTGAGCTACCGGGGTACCGATCTCTCAGCGGGCATGATCGCAGCAGCGCGGAACGCTCATCCCGGAGCCGGTAATGCCCAGTTCGAGGTCAAGCGCAGCTGTGCAGGGCCTGCCCACTACTCGGTGGCCAGCGGAGTGTTCAACGTCCGTCAGACGGCATCCGTAACCGATTGGCATGCCTATGTACTGTCCATGTTGGAGGAGCTTGACAGCAACAGTAGTCGGGGATTCGCCTTCAATTGCCTCAGCATCTATTCCGACCTTGACCGTCAGCGCGCCGATCTCTATTACGGTGACCCGCTGTTTTTCTTCGATCATTGCAAGAGGCATTTTGCGAAAAATGTCGCGCTGCTTCATGATTATGATTTATACGAATTTACGGTGCTCGTAAGGAAGTCGTGAGAAGGGGCCATTTGATGCTCTCTGGCAATGCGGACCAATGATAAAAGGGTGTGACGCATGGAGATTCCGTTGGTCATCATCGGCGACGGGCTGTTCGCTGATATAGCCTATGAATACTTTACTCATGATTCTTCGTACCATGTCGTTGCGTTCAGCGTCGATCAGGACTATTTGCGCAGCTCGGAGAAGTTCGGTTTGCCGGTCATTCCCTTTGATAGGCTGACCGAATATTTTTCCGATACTGCTACCCGGCCTCACTTCTACGCTGCCATCACGTACGGCCAGTTGAATCGCACCCGCGAACGTTTCTATAGAGAAGCCAAGGCCATGGGCTTCCTAGCGGCGAGTTATATCAGTTCCAATGCTTTTGTATGGCGTAATGTGGTAGTTGGTGAGCATTGCTTCATCTTTGAGAACAATACGGTGCAACCGTTCGTGACCTTGGGCGACAACGTAGTACTGTGGAGCGGTAACCACATAGGTCACCATTCGGTCATTGGCAACCACGTGTTCGTCGCGTCCCAGGCAGTGATTTCCGGCAATTGCCGGATCGGCGATCACCAGTTCATCGGAGTCAATGCAACGTTGGTCAATGATGTCGCTTTGGCCGACGATGTTCTGGTGGGAGCCGGTGCGCTGGTCACCCGCAGCGTCGCCACCGATCAGATCGCGAAGGGCGTCGCCGCCACCAATGTTGCTGGAGCCAAGCGCTACTTCAAGGTCGAGCATGAGTGAACAGCGCTGGCGTCGGCTCGGATCAGTGTTCGTTCCGGATCGGCAGCGTTCCTGGCTATTCAGCCATGCCGCCAATCCCCAAGCGATAAAACTTCCCCATTCCGACCTGTACCGGATTTACTTCAACTTCCGTGATGAGCGTAGGCGCTCCGGAATTGCCTGGCTGGACTGGCGGCTTGCCACAAATGAGGTGATCTCGTTAAGCGAACACCCGGTGCTTCTCCCTGGCAAAGAAGGACATTTTGACGAGGATGGCGTTTCGCTGGGCAATATCGTCGTCCGTGACGCGGAGCTGTGGTGCTTTTATGTCGGCTGGAACCTGAGTGTCAGCGTCCCTTGGCGCAACTTCATCGGGCTCGCCCGTGGCCAGGGGGAGTATCTCCTCGAGCGGGTAGGACGAGTACCCATTCTCGACCGCAGCGAAGCTGATCCCTTTTCCCTTTCCTATCCCTGGGTGCTGTGGGACGCCCAGCATTCCCGCTGGCGTATGTGGTACGGCTCGAACCTCGCCTGGGGAGCCCAGCCAGAAAGCATGCAGCACGTCATCAAGTATGCCGAGTCGGTGGATGGCCTTTCCTGGCAACGCTCGGGCGCGGTGGTGTTGCCGTTGCGTGAGGGCGAGCTGGGCCTTTCCCGACCCTGCGTCCTGATCGACCCTCAGGGCCGGTACCGGCTCTGGTATGCCATTCGGTCGTCCCAGGGGTATCGGCTGGGGTATGCCGAATCAGCTGATGGAACGAACTGGGAACGGCTGGACCAGCGACTCCATTGGCTTGGACCGGTCGGCGCATGGGAGGGTGAGAGCCAGACCTATCCCTGCGTTTTCGCGGCTGAAGGCGTCCTCTACATGCTGTACAACGGTAACGGCTATGGTCGTCACGGGTTCGGTCTGGCGCGTCTGGAAGAGTAATCGCCCATGAAAACAAGCACGCTCGACATCGACGAGCTCAAGATTCTACTTGATACCCAGGGGTACGCTGTCGTGCCTGCCGTGGTCCCCCCACGGTTGCTAGCGCGCATGAGCGAAGGTCTCTACAGGGTGCGGGATCGAATCGAGGAAGAGGTGGGGCGGTTTCGCCTGGAAAGAGCCAGGGAAGTGGGCGTCCTACGGCTGATGATGAGGTTCGATCCGGTCTTCACCGAGCTGTTGGAGTTGCCCATCCTGCTCACGCTTGTAGATGAACTCATGGGGAGCACAGCCATTCTTCACCTGCAGAATGGCTTGCTGCTGCCGCCTACCAGCGAGCCTGACGCGGATGTCTTCCAGTATCGTTTCCATCAGGACTTCCCGCGCTATCTCAACGGTTATCGGGCATCGCTGAACGTCATGATCGCCATCGACGCCTTCACCGCAGAAAATGGCGCGACCCTAGTGGTTCCTGCAACTCATCAGCGCGAGATAGCTCCTTTGGAAGAGTTCTGCCGGCGTTGGGCGCGGCCTGTGATCTGTGCCGCCGGCGATGCCATCGTGTTCGATTCGACGTTGTGGCACGCGGCGGGGACCAACCGCAGTAGCCGTGATCGTCTGGCGATCAATCACCAGTTCACCCGTCCCTGGATAAAACAGCAGATCGATTATTGTCGTGCCCTGGACGCCACTCTGCTAGACGGCCTGCCAGAACGCAGTCGTCAGCTATTGGGCTACTACACTCGGGTGGTGGCTTCGCTGGATGACTACTACCAGCCCACGGAGCATCGCCTTTACCGGAGTGGTCAGGGCTGAACACTATGCGTCGAAAAACTGGCGGGTCTGGTTCTTGCAACGAAGGCATTGCAGATTCCATGTCGGAAGCTCGAGAGCGCTAGCGCCGCTCGTGGCATTCGATCTACTCCATTCTGGGAGACCTCATGTCACGAGCGCGTATCCCCTTCGCGAAGCCATTCATCATGGGCAAGGAGCTGTTCTACATCGCCCAAGCGGTAATGAATGGTTCCATTGCTGGTGACGGCGAGTTCACCAAGCGCTGCCAGGCCTTGCTTGAAGAGCAGCTCGGTTGCCGGAAGGTCCTGTTGACTCACTCCTGCACGGCGGCTCTGGAGATGACCGCGATTCTGGCTGGGATCGGTCCCGGAGACGAAGTCATCATGCCTTCGTTCACCTTCGTCTCTACAGCCAATGCCTTCGTCCTGCGCGGAGCAGTACCGGTATTCGTGGATATTCGCCCGGATACCCTCAACATCGATGAGCGCCTGGTCGAGGCAGCCATCACACCGCGTACCAAGGCCGTCGTCGCGGTGCATTACGCTGGTCAATCCTGCGCGATGTACACGCTCAAGGCCCTCTGCGTACGCCATGGCTTACGGCTGATCGAGGATGCGGCTCAGGCCATCCTCGTCAAGAACGAAGGCCAGTCGCTGGGTACCATAGGCGACATGGGCTGCCTGAGCTTTCACGAGACCAAGAACATCATCGCTGGCGAGGGTGGAGCGTTGATGATCAACGACGAGAGCCTGATCGAGCGCGCCGAGATCATTTGGCAGAAGGGCACCAATCGTAAGGCGTTCTTCCGCGGCGAGGTAGACAAATACACCTGGGTCGACATGGGTTCATCGTTTCTGCCAAGCGAACTGACGGCAGCCTTCCTCTTCGCCCAGCTCGAGCATGGCGAGCGGATCAACGCTCATCGTCGGGAGCTTTACGAATACTATTACCAGGCCCTGCTGCCGCTGGAGCGCGATGCGTTTCTGACACTGCCCACCTATCGCGGCGATGCCTCGGCCAATGCCCACATCTTCTTCGTTCTCACCCGGGACAGCGAAGAGCGGCGGGCGCTGATCGCTCATCTACAGGCGCTGGGTATTAGTGCGGTGTTCCACTTCGTCCCGTTGCACGACTCTCCCGGCGGCCAACGTTTTGGCCGAGCGTCCGGGGAGCTGCCGGTCACCCATGACATCTCCGATCGCATCCTCAGGCTGCCCTTGTTCTCGGACTTGACCCACGAGCAGGTACGGCAAGTCACGGAGGCTGTCACAGGCTTCTACAGGCCGACTTCGCTTTCTTTGTTCAATGTGGAATCCAGGAAGGACCGCGCATGAGTTTCTCATCGATGGCGGGCGTACCGACAGACAGCAGGCTCCACCAAATGCACCTTGGGCTGGGGCATCCCTATTACATCTATGCGCCAGATTTCCGCGATTCCTCGGCCGGGGTAGCCTGCCTGCATTACCTCTGTCACACCCTTAACATCCACGGGCGAGATGCCTATGTGATGAGCTGCAATCAGGTCAACCCCAACCTGAAGACTCCGCGGGTGAGCCAGGAACTGGTGGATAGCCATCGACAACTGGGCAAGGTTCCCATCGTTATCTATCCAGAGGTGGTCAGTGGTAACCCGGCTGGCGCAGATGTCGTGGTGCGCTACCTGCTCAATTTCGAGGGTGCCCTGACCGGTCGAGGTATGGAGGCAGGCAGCGACGACCTGAGGATATATGCCGGCCCGGTCCTCGTCCGAGATCCCGGCGAGCGTGCGGATGGCTTTCTCGACGTCCCTTGCATCAACACCGTGCTGTTCAATGCCAATGGTTGCGGTACGCGCCTGGGCCGCTATCTCTATCGCCATCGCTATCCGCTCGATCAGGTGGACTTCAGCCGATTCCCCCTGGACGTCCAGGAATTGTCGATGCACGAGCCGCTTCCCCTGCCCAGGCTGGCGCAGCTGCTCCGAGGCGCTGAGGTTCTCTACACGTACGAATGGTCCATGACCTGTGTCCTAGCAATTCTATGCGGCTGTCCGGTGCTGTTCATGCGGGAAGGAGGCATTGATGAGACCTTTCTGGACCAGAGCTACATAGGTTCCGGTGGCTTCGCCATGTTCGACGCGCCTCAAGCACTGGAGGTTGCTCAAGGGGGGCTGGCCGATGCCATGGCGCGTTATGCGAGGCTCGAACATGGCTTCTGGCGGCAGCTCGATCGCTTCATCGAACTCACCCAGGCACGTAGCGAGCATCACGTGGGCGCTGATCGTCTGAACCAGCAGTATCAGCGGTGGCTGGGCGAACGTGCGCTGCAGGGTACCCGGCTGCGCCTGTACGAGCAGGCGCTGGTGGTGGGAGAGCGGCCGCTGCACTTCGAGGTAGTGGTGTTCGGTGGAGCAGGGGAGGACGAACGGACCCTGGCCAGTCTGGCGCGGCAGCACTATCCACTTACCCAGGCGTCCTTCCTGCCGGAAGCGACGGACTACCTGACGCCATGGCAGGCGCTGGCACATGCCAGTCGTTGCCAATGGTTCGTGCTGCTACCCAATGGCGATGAGGTAGCGACCGATCTATTACTGCTGGCGGCCGAAGCCATTTCCCTGAACCCGCGCCTTAAGGCGCTATACGTCGACCAGGACGAGCTGACCGCCCAGGGGCCTGCCAATCCCGTGTTCAAGCCGGATTTCAATCTGGACTTGCTCCGCAGCTACAACTATACGGGCTCGCTGTTGCTGGTGAGTCGTGACGCGCTGCTGGTTACGGTCCCCAGTGTGCCCTGTACTGGCGAAGCCATCTTCACCGATATTCTATTCCAGAGCGTTGAACGGGATGGGGTGACGGCCATTGGTCATCTCTCCGCTATCCTCCATCACAGTCGCCAAAGCTATGCAGCCTGGCTGGCCGAGCAAGTCGATCCTTCAGTCGGACGCGGCATCGTGCAGGCCCATCTTCAACGGCTGGGCCTGGCCGCTCAGGTGGAGTCTTGTCGTCTGCCGTTCGTCAACCGCATCCGCCTGGTATGGCCAGGCAACCCCCTGGTGTCCTTGCTCGTAGATGCCCGCGGGCCGCTGTCCCAGGTCACTCGCTGCCTGGAAAGTCTATTACAGACGCGCGGCGTCAATTACCAGATCCATCTGGTGGAGTCATCGCAAGCGGAGCCCGAGTTGCGCGCCTGGTTGATGGAAATCGAGGCGATGGGTGAGCCGTTGATCCGGGTCGTACGCGCACCGCTGAGCCAGGCGATTGAATCGGCGGAGGGTGAGTACCTCGTGCTGCTCGACGCTGCCTGTCTCGCCACAGATCCTGACTGGCTTCTGGAGCTGCTGGCGCAGGGGCGCCGCGATGAGGTCGCGGCGGTGGGTGCAAAACTCGTCGGGCCCGACGACCGCATCGTATCGGCCGGGCTGGTACTGGGTCTACGGGGTGCTGCCGATTGCCTGTTCAGGGGCGAGTCCGATCAGAATGGCGGCTATCTGCATCGTCTTCAGGTTGCCCAGAATCTCAGCGCCCTAGACGGAAGATGCCTGCTGCTCAAGAAGGCAGCGTTCGCTGAAATCGATGGCCTGGCTGACCTCGCCTGGGGGCAGCGAGGCGCTGATGTCGAGTTGAGCCTGAAACTTACGCAGGCCGGCTATCTGCTGGTTTGGACGCCCTACGCGAAATTGCTCTGGCAGGAACAGGAGTATCGTGGGGCCATGCTCGACGAGGTCTCTCCGGGGCTCTACGAACAATGGCTGCCGAAGCTGGTCGACGATGCTGCTTACAATCGTAACTTCAGCCGTGAGGGCCTGGATTTCGAACTGGAGACCCAGTCGCAGCATCTTTGGCGACCCCTGGCGTGGCGGCCGCTACCGGTCGTCCAGATCGTGCCGGGTCAGTCGGCGGGATGTGCTTATTACCGTGTGCTGCAACCCTTCCGAGCATTGGAACAGGCGCTCGAAATCGAGGGCATCATCACCGAGCGGCCGAAGTCGCCTGTACTGTTGGCCGGTATCGCAGCTGACGTGGTGGTCGTCCAGCGTGAGCACCAGCCCTTGCAAATGGATGCGTTGCAGACCCTAAGGCGGGCCACGGACGCCTTTGTCATTTACGACATGGACGATTGGCTCGCCGATTCGCCTGCTGCAGGTAAGGGAGCGGCGACTGGGGCACCAGCCGTTGCCGACTTGGAAAGAGCACTCGCCAACGTCGATCGTGTGGTCGTCTCTACCCCTGCGCTGGCGAATCGGCTGGAGGGCCGGCATCACGACGTACGCGTGGTACCTACCCGACTTCCCGCTGCCCATTGGGGCTCCCTTGTCAGTAATCGGCGACGCCAAGGGCGGCCACGGATCGGTTTTGCCGGCAACGCTGGTCATAGGCTGGATTTGGCGATAATCGAGGAAGTGATACAGACACTCGGGCAGGAGGTCGAATGGGT
Source organism: Pseudomonas sp. SORGH_AS_0199 (assembly GCF_031453735.1). Lineage (NCBI taxonomy): Bacteria > Pseudomonadati > Pseudomonadota > Gammaproteobacteria > Pseudomonadales > Pseudomonadaceae > Pseudomonas > Pseudomonas sp. SORGH_AS_0199. The sequence continues at coordinate 4,004,680 of NZ_JAVJAE010000001.1, read as the reverse complement.
ATTCCTCGGAATCCGGCCCGCAGTGGCCAAGATCGACGAGTTCCACGCTCCCGTGCCGATTGAGGATTATCCAGGGAAGCTCGCAGGTCTCGACCTCGACATCGCGCTTGCGCCCTTGCTGGCGAACGATTTCAACGAGTGTAAGAGCAACCTGCGCCCTATTGGAGATGGGAGCCTGTGGCTATCCGGTGATTGCATCGGATATCGCGCCATACCGGGGAGACCTCCCTGTACAACGGGTCGCCAACGAGCCGACGCAATGGCTGGAGGCGATCCGCGCTCATCTGGTGGATTTGGACGCGGCCTTCATCCAGGGGCAGCGGCTGCGAGAAGCCGTGCAACGTGACTGGCTATTGGAGGGTGCCAATTTGAGAAGTTGGAAACGAGACTGGTTGCCAGGCTAGGAGATGTTAGCCCGCCACTGGCAGGTGCTTAGCCTCCTTCTACTCTCGAGCCTTGGCGGACGTGCCTATCTTTGTAGTACCAGGGGCTGCGCTGCCGGCCTTTGACAACCTAGATCCCCAAGGCGAGGGCCGGCCTTCAGGGGGTTTCCTTGCGATTGTGTCGCAGTGCCGACCCGGAAGCTTGGGGTTCGAGTTTGGTTAGCTTCTTGCTTGTCTCGGCCATCCACCTTCTGCTGCCGATTTCTTGACTGGAGCAGAAGCTAACCAGCAAGAGGTCTCAAGATGACGGGCTCACCCGCCAATGTGTTCTGTAATGCCGATACCGATTCGGGTGAGGTGCCTACGGCGGCTGAGGTTGATCGGAGCCATGCGCAGTGGCTGGCTGATCGGCGCTCCAGCGCGACGCGCCTTGAAATCTATCGCCAGGCACTGATCCAAAATGCTCAGCTGCATTTCTTGGTAGTGATCGTCGGCAGTCCGACGGAAGCCAGCTCTACCCTGGCATCGCTGGCTGAGCAGCATTATCCCAACTTCAGTACCGCACTGGTGGTGGCTTCGGCCAACGAGCTGTCGGACTGGCAGGAAGCGCTGGCGAGCAGTGAGGCGCACTGGTCGCTGAAGCTTCCAGCGGGTAGCCACCTAGAGCCCGAAACATTGTTGCGTTTGGCTGAGCGTATCCTTGTCTCCGGTGGCATACATGCTTGCTATTGCGACGAAGATCATCTTGCCGATAGTGGTCTCGAGTGTCCGATCTTCAGACCTGGCTTCAATCTCGATCTGCTACGCAGCTATCCCTACACCGGCTCTCTGCTGGCCATGAGTCGCGAGGCGTTGCTGGCGTCCTCATCCAGCGTCACCGCGCCTGGCGTGGCACTGGTCCAAGACGTGTTGCTGCAGGTGGTCGAGCGCCAGGGTGTCACGGCCATCGCCCATCTACCCGAAGTATTCCACCACTCGCGACAGACCTTTCCCGACTGGCTGCAACAGTGCGAACCGGCGGCGACCCATGGCATCGTCCGCGCGCACCTGGCGCGCCTGGGTGTGCAGGCGGAGATCAGCGCTGGTGCTCTTCCATGTGTCAGCCGTATTCACTACCAGAGCGATCACCAACCGCTGGTTTCCATTTTGATTGAAGCCAGGGGTTCGCTCGAAGAGCTGGGTCGCTGCCTGGAGTCTGTCTTGGGAGGCACCGCCTATCCACGTTACGAGATCCTTGTCGGGCGGCCTTCGAACGTCGCGGTCGATACCGGCTGCTGGCTAGACGAGCTGGTGACGCTGGGCTTGGAGCATTTGCGGGTCATCCCCGCTGACGGAGCTCAGGCCCTGGCTCGGGCTGCCAAGGGCGAATACCTGCTCTGGCTCAGTGCAGGTTGTCTCAGCATCAAGGCCTCTTGGCTGGATGAGCTGGTCAATCAGGCGCGACGCCCGGAGGTCGGGGTGGTAGGCGCCAAGCTTCTGGATCGTGAGGGCAAAGTAGCCATGGCCGGGCTGGTACTCGGACTGCGTGGTCCTGCCAGCAGCCTCTTCCTGGGTGAACCCGATGACCGCGCAGGCTATCTCTACCGGCAGCAGGTGGTGCAAAACTTCAGTGCCGTGAGCGGTCGTTGTCTATTGGTGCGGGCGGAGATATTTCATGCCATCCCTGATTGCGGTTCCTTCGCCACCCAGCCGTTCGCCGATGTCGAGTTCTGTCTCAAGGTTGGTCAGGCCGGCTATCTTGTGGTCTGGACGCCCCACGCCCGTCTCGGTTGGGAGTCGGAGCAGAGCCCAGAGGTGTCGGCGTGGACGCGGGCCGAGTCGAGACTCTACGAGCAGTGGCTACCCGTCCTGGCCAATGATCCCGCCTATAACCCAAGTCTAGCTCTGGACAAGGCGGACTTCGCAGTGGAAGTCGAACCCGAAAACTTATGGCGACCACTGTCCTGGCGTCCGCTGCCGGTAATCCAGGTCATGCCCGGCGATCGCTGGGGCTGCGGTCACTACCGCTTGATCCAGCCGCAGCGAGCGATGGAAGCCGCCCTGCAGATCGATTCCAACGTGCAGTTCCGCTACCTGCACGCAGCCAACCAGGGACGCATTCAGGCAGACAGCATCATCGTACAGCGCCAGCTCTCCGTGCCGCAGATCGAGGAAATGCAGGCTATCAAGCGCTATACCTCGTCCTTTCTCGTGTACGACCTGGACGATCTACTGGGTAACCTCCCGCTCAAAAGCATACATCGTGAGTCTTTCCAGCCTTCCCAGGTCGCGAGAGCTCTGCGTAACGGATTAGCCATCGCGGATCGAATGACGGTCTCCACGGAACCCTTGGCTGAGGCGATGCGCGGATTTAATGCGGACATTCGCGTTGTTCCCAATCGATTGCCTGTCCCTTGGTGGGGAGAACTACAAGGCAAGCGGCGCGAAGGTCGCCCAAGGGTCGGTTGGGCAGGCGGCACCAGTCATACAGGAGATCTGCAGATCGTGGTGGATGTCATGAAGGCCTTGGCCGACGAGGTGGAGTGGGTGTTTCTTGGTATGAGCCCACCGGGTGCGCCACCCCATGAATTCCATTATGGAGTCGAAATCGAGGAATTTCCCGCGAAGCTCGCCAGTCTCGATTTGGATCTAGCCATCGCCCCGCTCGAAATCAACGCCTTCAATGAGTGCAAGAGCAATTTGCGGCTGTTGGAGCTCGGCGCCTGTGGTTTCCCCGTTGTAGCTACTGACATAGAGCCCTATAGGTGCGGTCTTCCCGTTACCCTGGTACGCAATAGATATAAAGACTGGCTAGCTGCTATTCGCGATCATCTGGCCGATATCGAGGGGGCCCGTGCATTGGGGGCCAGCCTTCGCCAGCACATTCATCGTGATTGGATGCTTGAGGGAAGAAATCTCGAGGCATGGCGAGCGGCCTGGTTGCCTGACTGACTGGAGCACGGCCTCATACGAGCTCGTTGCCGCTACCAAGAAGCTGCGAGGCGTGAGTGTGTAGGCGGATGCGTCCCTTGTAACCCGATCTGCCAGGGTGAGCGTCGCTAAGGGGCTAAATAATTTACGGGTTCGGTCGATAACCAGTATGCACGAATCGGTATGTCACCACCTGTCAAGCTTCTGCTGAAGAAAATCGCGGAAAAATCCTAAAGGTTTGACAGCAGGTACCGATAAATATCTTGAATGCGAAATACAGGGGCGTCTGAGCAAGCAGGTCCCATTCGCATGCTCAGGCACACAAGGTTCAACTGGAGACGCCACCATGGCACTTACCGTCAATACCAACATCCCTTCCCTGAACACCCAGCGCAACCTGCAGAACGCGTCCAGCTCGCTGGCCACCTCGATGCAGCGCCTGTCCACCGGTAGCCGTATCAACAGCGCCAAGGACGATGCCGCCGGTCTGCAGATCTCCAACCGTCTGACCAACCAGATCAACGGCTTGAACCAGGCGACTCGCAACGCTAACGACGGTATTTCCCTGTCGCAGACCGCTGAAGGCGCCATGCAGCAGTCCACCAACATCCTGCAGCGTATCCGCGACCTGGCCGTGCAGTCCGCCAACGGCTCCAACAGCGACGCTGACCGTTCTGCCCTGCAGAAGGAAGTGACCGCGCAGCAGAACGAACTGACCCGTATCGCCCAGACCACCACCTTCGGTGGCCGCAAGCTGCTGGACGGTTCCTTCGGCACCACCAGCTTCCAGATCGGCGCCAACGCCTACGAAACCATCGACGTCACCCTGAAGGACACCTCGGCTACTGCGCTGGGTTCGAACCAGGTCGGCTCCGGTGCCAGCACCTCCGCAGGTAGTGCCGTTGCTGGTAGCGGCAATGCGTTGGCTTCCGGTGGCACCGTAACCTTGGTGGGTGGTGGCAAGAGCCAGGACGTAGTCTACGCTGCAGGTGACACTGCTAAGACCATCGCTGGCAAAATGAATGGCCAGATTCCCGGCCTGGCTGCCTCGGCGCGTACTGTGCTGACCGTCACTGACAGCATCTCCAGTGGTGCAGCCAACATGACCATGAACGTTGGCAGCAACTCGCTGAATCTGGTCGGTGTGGCTAGTACCAAGGACATGGCTGACCAGATCAATGCGAACGCCGCTAAGCTGGGCGTCACCGCCAACTACGACGACCAACTTAAGAAGCTGACGATTACCTCAGCCACTGGTGAGAACGTAACCTTTGGCAAGGATACCGGTAATGCTGCGGGTGCCATCAGTGTCTCCTCGCAGAAGTCCGACGGCAGTTTCAGCGGCCCGGTGGATGTCCGCGCCAATGGCGGTCAAGCGATGGGCTACATCAAGCTGGACTCGCCAACGACCTTCGCGATGACTGGTGACACCGCCCAGTTGTTCGGGGCCACCAAGTCTCAGCTCAGTCAGGTTTCTACCGTCGACATCTCCACCGCCGACGGCGCCCAGAAGGCCCTGTCCGTGATCGATCAGGCCCTGGCCAATATCGACTCCCAGCGCGCCGACCTCGGTGCGGTGCAGAACCGCTTCGACAACACCATCAGCAACCTGACCAACATCTCGGAGAACGCCACCTCCGCCCGTAGCCGCATCAAGGACACCGACTACGCCGCGGAAACCGCGAACCTGTCGAAGAACCAGGTGCTGCAACAGGCCGGTACCGCGATCCTGGCTCAGGCCAAGCAGCTGCCGCAGTCGGTTCTCAGCCTGCTCCAGTAAGGGCGGAGATCGGTCTAGGCAGGGAGAAGGGGGACGCCCCTTCTCCCTTTCATGCGTTGTGAGGACATTACAATGGACATCGTCAAGACAACGGGTTTTTCAGCGGTAAGGCCTTATGGCGCTCAATCGAGCCCTGCGGCCGCGACGTCCTTCAGTGCTTCGGAGCCCACGGCGGACTCCACGATCAAGCCGGTTTCCCAGGCCAGCAAGGCGGACGGTGACAAGGCCGAGAAGCCGGAAGACGGCAATGTGGATGGTGCCCTGTCGAAGCTGAAGTCGAAATTCCAGGAAGACCACCGCAACCTCGATTTCAGTATCGATGACTCTACCGGCGAGGTGGTGGTCAAAGTACTGGACGGCGAATCCGGCAAGCTCATCCGGCAGATGCCCAGCGAAGAAGTGCTCAAGTTGGCCAAGCAGCTGGATGACATGCGCAGCCTGATGTTCAAGGCCGAAGCCTAGTTGGCGCGAAACTTGTATCAGGCTACCTGAACGCAGAGGCGACGACGTAACGTTGGCAGGGGGATAGACACATGGCAGGTATTAGCGGGATTGGCGGCTCGGGACTGGACATCGATTCCATCGTCACCAAGATGGTGGCCGCCGAAAAGGCACCCAAGCAGGATCAGTTGAGCGCGACGCAAACCAAGGCGACCGCACAGCTGACCGCGATCGGTTCCCTGAAGGGCGCTATCAGTGAATTCCAGACCGCGCTGACCACGCTCAACAGCCCCACCAGCTTCCAGGCGCGCGCCGTCACCCTGTCGAAGAGCGACTACCTCACGGCAACGGCCAGTACCAGCGCCAGCGTTGGGAGTTATCAGGTCGCCGTCACTCAACTGGCGGGCAGCAGCAAAGTGGCCCTGGCATCCGTGCCAGCCACTTCCACCACCACTGCCAGCGACAACAAGACCTCTACGACGTCTCCCACCACCTTCGGCCAGGGCACGCTCAGCATCAAGGTTGGTAATACCGCCTTGGCCGATATCAAGGTCGATGCCACCAACAACACTCTGAGTGGCATTCGTGATGCCATCAACAAGGCCGGACAGAGCCAGGGCCTCAGTGCCAGTGTAGTCAATGACGACTCGGGTTCGCGACTGGTACTGAGCAGCACCAAGGCCGGCGACGGTAACGATATCTCGGTAGCGGTGAGTGGTGACGACGGTTCGGGCAAGCAGAGTCTGACCAAGCTGGCCTACACGCCGAGCAACACTGACTCCACTGATCCTGCTGCCGCCCATTCGCTCACGAAGGCCAAGAGCGCCCAGATGACCATCGATGGGCTGAAGGTCACCAGTGCCTCGAACACGGTGAGCAATGCGGTCGATGGCCTGAGCTTCACCCTCAAGGCAACCACCCCGGCGGACAGTCCCATGACCGTCGGCGTCAGCCAGGACGAGTCGGGGGTCAAGGGCAACATTCAGAAATTCGTCGATTCCTACAACAAGCTCATGGGCGTTATCAAGACCCAGACCTCGGTGACGAAGGTCGGGGACAACAGTTCGCCCATCGCGGCTGCGCTGGTGGGGGATGCCACTGCTCGCGGCCTTACGACCACCATCCGCAACGAACTTGGCACCCTGCAGGGTACGGGCGCCGTCAAGGCGCTGGCTGACCTGGGCATCACCACCCAGAAAGATGGCACCCTGGCTGTGGACGATACCAAGCTCAGCAAGATGGTCAGCTCCAATTTCAGTGACCTGTCTGGTTTCTTCACAGGCGACCAGGGGATTGCGGCGCGCCTTAAGGGTAAGCTCGATCCCTATACCATGACCAATGGCATTCTCGAGCAGCGTTCGAATTCCCTGAGCGATACCCTGAAAAAGGTCGACGCCCAGACCGCGACGCTAAATACCCGGATGACTGCGCTCTCCGACCGTCTTTACAAGCAATACAACACCATGGACCAGCTGTACTCGTCGTTGTCGAGCACCGCGTCCTCGCTGTCCCAGCAGCTGGCGGCCATGCCCTTCGCCAACAAGAGCTGAGTGGGCGGATTCGGCCAATCCGGTCGATAAAGGGGTCAAGTTCTTCGCGTCATGACCGATAAACAAAGTATCGGAAACACATAGAGGTCGTGACATGAACGCAATGACAGCCATGCGCCAGTACCAGCAGGTCGGCCTGCAGGCGCAGGTGTTTGAAGCCAGTCCCCATCAGCTGATCCAGATGCTCATGCAGGGCGCCCTGGATCGTCTGGCCAAGGCGCAAGGTGCCCTGGAACGCGGTTGGCTGCCGGAGAAGGGCGAGCTGATCGGCAAGGCGGTATCCATCATCGCTGGCTTGAAGGACGTTCTGGATTTCGAGCAGGGTGGCGAGCTCGCCACAAACCTGGATCGTCTGTATGACTATATGATCCGCCGGCTCAGCGAAGCCAACCGCAACAATGATCCTGTTATCCTGGAAGAAGTATCCGGCCTGATCCGCGAGATCAAATCCGGCTGGGATGCCATTGCCCCCTGATCTGGAGTCGACCGATGAACGTCGCCATGCAAAAGACCCCGGTGGAACGCGTCGAGCTCGTCTATGAGCAGATGGCCGCTGCGCTCAAGGCCGGAGACTGGACGCGGATCGCCGAGCTGGATCTGGATTGCCGGCTGTTCGTCGACGAAGCTATGTATGCCACGGGCGACGAGGCCGTAGCCCTACGTGCCAGTCTCGAGCGTCTCCTTGCCCTCTATGCCTCCCTGCTGCAAGGCTGCAAGGCAGAGCGGGACGCCACCGCCCAGGAGCTGACCAAGCTCAACAAGTCGAATCAGGCCGCCAAGGTCTATCAACTGTTCGGTTGACTGTCATCTGTTGGACGGTAATTCAAAGTTTGAATATTTCGCCGCCATAAAATTGACCCCGCATCACAATTTGTCTTAACTTGCGCAAGATGCCGACCAGTTGGCACTTGGATGCAGGCGACACCTGCGCGTAGCGAACCGACAAGCCGAATTGGGGCAGGGACATGTGGCGTGAAACCAAGATCCTTCTGATCGACGATGAAGCCGAGCGGCGCAAGGCGGTATCGGTCATTCTCGATTTTCTCGGCGAAGATCACCTCGCCTGCACCAGTTCCGATTGGCAAGCCTCCCTCGAAGCGCTCGACAGCAGTCGCCAGGTCAGCTGTGTGCTGGTCGGCCGCGTCGACAGCCGCGGCAACAGCGTCGAGCTGCTCAAGCAGGTCGTCGCCTGGGACGAGATGGTCCCGCTGCTGCTGCTGGGCGAATCAGCGCAGCCGGAGTGGCCGGACGACGTTCGCCGCCGCGTGCTGGTCTCTCTCCAGTATCCGCTGGCCTACAACAAGCTGCTGGACTCCCTGCACCGCGCCCAGGTCTATCGAGAGATGTACGACCAGGCCCGGGATCGCGGGCGTCAGCGCGAGCCCGAGTTGTTCCGCAGCCTGGTGGGTACCAGCCGCGCCATTCAGGGCGTGCGCAAGATGATGCAGCAGGTGGCCGATACCGAGGCCACGGTGCTCATCCTCGGCGAATCGGGTACCGGCAAGGAGGTGGTGGCGCGCAACCTGCACTTCCACTCCAAGCGCCGCGAGGCACCCTTCGTGCCGGTCAACTGCGGCGCCATTCCCGCCGAGTTGCTTGAAAGCGAACTGTTCGGCCATGAGAAGGGCGCCTTCACCGGTGCCATCACCAGCCGCGCCGGACGCTTCGAATTGGCCAACACCGGCACCCTGTTCCTCGACGAGATCGGTGACATGCCGCTGCCCATGCAGGTCAAGCTGCTGCGCGTGCTGCAGGAACGGACCTACGAGCGGGTGGGCAGCAACAAGACCCAAAGCGTGGACGTGCGCATCATCGCGGCGACCCACAAGAATCTGGAGCAGATGATCGCCGCGGGCACCTTCCGCGAAGACCTCTACTATCGTCTCAATGTCTTCCCCATCGACATGGCGCCGCTGCGCGAGCGGGGCGAAGACATTCCGCTGCTGATCAACGAACTGATCGCCCGGATGGAACATGAGAAGCGTGGTTCCATCCGCTTCAACTCCGCGGCGATCATGTCGCTGTGCCGCCACGAATGGCCGGGCAACGTCCGTGAACTGGCCAACCTGGTGGAGCGCATGGCGATCATGCATCCCTATGGCGTCATCGGCGTGGCCGAGTTGCCGCTCAAGTTCCGCTATGTGGAGGACGAAGCCGATCCCATGGTGGAATCCCTGCGCGAGGAATTGCAGGAGCGCGAGGCCATGGCCGGGATCGGGACCCTCGAGGTGTCTTCCTCGGCGCTATTGCCCAGTGAAGGCCTGGATCTCAAGGATTACCTGGCCAACCTGGAAAAGAGCTTCATCCAGCAGGCGCTGGACGATGCCGGTGGCGTAGTGGCGCGTGCCGCCGAGCGACTGCGTATCCGCCGGACCACCCTGGTCGAGAAGATGCGCAAGTACGGCATGGGTCGCCGCGACGACGAGTTCGACGAAGAGATCTAGTGCACCTTCAGCGATACTTAGCGTATCGGGTAGGGTGGATGACGGCGTAGCCTCATCCACCCTCTACTTTATAGCGCTGCAAGTGGGTGGAAAAGGCAGCGCCGTTTTCCACGCTACGGCGATTTGACGCCAGGGCGGCATGGGTCTTGCTCCAGCCCGGATAATGTCAATTGTCCGTCGCGAGCCCCAGCCGATGCCTGCGCAAGCCCTTTCTTCCACCGTCTCCGTCGACGCTGCCGTGGAGGCCTCCGCCTCGGCACAGGCCCGCGAAGCCTTGGGGCAGATGTCGCGTCAGCTGAGCGAATCCTTCCAGTTGCTCGAAGCCCGGATGAATTCGCTGCAGGGCGAACTGGAGTGGGTGTCCGCCCAGCGTCTGCAGGAGCTGGCGGAAAAGGAGCGCCTGGCCAGCCGGCTGCAGAATCTGCTCGATGTGCTGCCCGCCGGTATCGTGGTGGTGGATGGCGCCGGGCGCGTGCGCGACGCCAACCCGGTGGCGGAGGCCCTGCTCGGCGAACCCTTGGCCGGTGAGCTGTGGCGTACGGTGATCGCGCGGGCCTTTGCGCCGCGCCATGACGATGGCCACGAAGTGTCCCTGCGCGACGGGCGACGCCTGTCCATCGCCATCCGCTCCCTGGATGGCGAACCGGGGCAACTGGTGCTGCTCAACGACCTCACCGAAACCCGTCATCTGCAGGGCGAATTGGCACGACATGAACGACTCTCGGCACTGGGGCGGACCATGGCCTCGCTGGCGCATCAGATCCGGACCCCGCTGACCGCGGCGCTGCTCTATGCCAGCCATCTGGAGGAGGGCGGTCTGGCGCTGGCGCAACAGCAGCGTTTCGCCGGCCGCCTCAAGGAACGGCTGCACGAACTGGAAAACCAGGTCCGCGACATGCTGGTGTTCGCCCGGGGCGAATTGCCGCTGGCGGATCGGCTGACGCCGGCCGCGTTGTTCACTGCCCTGCGCGAGGCCGCGAACCCGCATCTCGGCGACTGCCCCGTGCGCTGGCAACTCGATGTCCAGGCTGGGCTGCTCACCTGCAACCGCGACATGCTGGTAGGCGCCGCCTTGAACCTCATTCACAACGCCTTGCAGGCCATGGCCGGCAGTGGCCGCCCGGGACGACTCAAGGTGCATCTCCATCGTCGTGACGGGGAGTTGTGCCTGGCGATCAGCGACAGCGGTCCCGGCATTCCGCAGGCGGTCCAGCAACGGCTGGGCGAACCCTTTCTCAGCACCAAGACCACCGGCACCGGTCTCGGCCTGCCGGTCGCCCTGGCGATGGCCAAGGCCCATGGCGGGCGGCTGAACGTGCGCTCCCGGGTGGGGCGCGGCACGCTGGTGACCTTCATCCTGCCGCTGCTGGCGAGCGAGGAGATCCCGGCATGACCCTGCCCATTCTGCTGGTGGAAGACGACCGTGCCCTGCGCGAAGCCCTGGCGGACACCCTGGAGCTCGGTGGCTATCGCTATCGCGCCGTGGACAGCGGCGAGGCGGCGCTGCTGGCGCTGGCCGAGGAACCCTTCGGCCTGGTGATCAGCGACGTCAACATGCCAGGTATCGACGGGCATCAATTGCTGGCCAGTATCCGACTGCGCGATCCGGCGCTGCCGGTGCTGCTGATGACCGCCTTCGGCAGCATCGAACGCGCCGTCGAAGCCATGCGCGGTGGGGCGGCGGATTATCTGGTCAAGCCCTTCGAGCCGCGCCTGTTGCTGGAGACCCTGGCGCGCTGCTGCCCACAGGGACGGCGCCTGTCCGATGCTCGCCAGCCGGTGGCGGCCGATCCCCAGAGTCGACAACTGCTGGAGCTGGCCAGCCGGGTGGCCCGGAGCGAGGCCACGGTGCTCATCACCGGTGAGTCGGGCGCCGGCAAGGAGGTGCTGGCGCGCTTCATCCACGATCAATCGGCGCGGGCGGATGGTCCCTTCGTGGCGGTCAATTGCGCGGCCATTCCCGATCACCTGCTCGAGGCCATCCTCTTCGGGCACGAGAAGGGCGCCTTCACCGGGGCCATCGCCGCCCAGCCGGGCAAGTTCGAACTGGCCCAGGGCGGTACCCTGCTGCTGGACGAGATTTCCGAGATGCCGCTGGGCCTGCAGGCCAAGCTGTTACGCGTCTTGCAGGAGCGCGAGGTGGAGCGGGTCGGCGCGCGCAAGCCGCTGGCGCTGGACATCCGCGTGGTGGCCACCAGCAACCGCAAGCTGGCGGAGGAGGTGGCCGCCGGGCGCTTCCGCGAAGACCTCTTTTATCGCCTGTCGGTGTTTCCGCTGGCCTGGCTGCCGCTGCGCCAGCGACCGGCCGATATCGTGCCCCTGGCCGAACGACTGCTGGCGGTCCAGGCCGCGCGGATGAATCGTTCGGTACCGGTCCTGAGCCCTGCCGCGCGCCAGGCCCTGGCCGAGCACCCCTGGCCGGGCAATGTGCGCGAGCTGGACAACGCCGTGCAGCGGGCGCTGATCCTGCAACCGGGCCAGCAGATCCAGGCCGAGGACTTCGGGCTGCACTGGTTGCCGACCGGGGTATCCCCGACGCCTGCCGCCGCGCCTGTGCCAGCGACAGGCATTGGCGATGACATACGTCCGCTGGACGCCGATCTGCGCGATCGGGAATTCCAGGTGATTCTCGATACCCTGAAGGCCGAACGCGGCCGCCGCAAGGAGACCGCCGAGCGCCTCGGCATCAGCGCCCGTACCCTTAGGTACAAGCTGGCGCAGATGCGCGACGCCGGCCTGGATGTCGAGCTGGCCCTCGCCGCCGGCTACTGAGCGCGCAAGTCGATAGCCGGCTATCTACCCGTGCGGAACCAACCCTCTGGCGTGCTGTTCTAGAGAAAGGATCGCGACTGCGGCGTGGGGTTGCAGAGGATGCATGCCCCCGCCGCCCCGGACCCTGTCCGGCCGCTTTGCTTTCTTCTCTTAGGCGCCGCCTTTGCTGAAAACGGTTTCACGGACGGTGTTTGCCGTTTTCGCCGCGGGTGGCGCGCCTGCCAGCACGAGGACGCTTGCCATGGGTTCCACCGCACCTTCCAGCTCCAACGCCGACCAGCTCGTCATCAATACCATCCGTACCCTGTCCATGGACGCGGTGCAGAAGGCCAACTCCGGCCACCCTGGTACGCCGATGGCCCTGGCCCCGGTCGGCCACACGCTGTGGAGCCGCTTCCTCCGCTATCACCCCGAGCATCCGGACTGGCCCAACCGCGACCGCTTCGTGCTGTCGGTCGGCCATGCCTCCATGCTGCTCTATTCGCTGCTGCACCTGGCGGGCGTCAAGGAAATCGACGAGCACGGCACCGTCACCGGCAAGGAAGCGGTCAGCCTCGACGACATCAAGCAATTCCGCCAGCTGGATTCCAAGACCCCGGGTCATCCCGAGTACCGCATGACCACCGGCATCGAGACCACCACCGGTCCGCTGGGGCAGGGCTGCGGCAACAGCGTCGGCATGGCGCTGGCGCAGAAGTGGCTGGCCGCCCGTTTCAACCAGCCGGGCGTGACCCTGTTCGACTATGACGTCTATGTGCTCTGCGGCGATGGCGACATGATGGAAGGCGTCACCGGCGAGGCGGCCTCCATGGCCGGTCACCTGGGGCTGGACAACCTCTGCTGGATTTACGATAACAACACCATCAGCATCGAAGGCCACACCGAGCTAGCCTTTAGCGAGGACGTGGCCGAGCGCTTCCGCGGCTATGGCTGGCATACCCTGCACGTCAAGGATGCCAATGACGCCGAAGCACTGGCCGCCGCCCTGCATCGCTTCAAGGGCAACACCGGCAAACCGACCCTGATCGTGGTCGACAGCCTCATCGGCTACGGCGCACCCAACAAGCAGAACACCGCGGCAGCCCACGGCGAGCCCCTGGGTGCGGACGAGATCAAGCTGGCGAAGAAGGCCTATGGCTGGCCCGAGGATGCCGACTTCCTGGTGCCCGACGACGCCCGTCACCACCTGCGCGACGCCCTGCTGGAACGTGCCAGCGGTCTTTACGAAGACTGGAACCGTGCCTTCGATCGCCTGCGTCAGGACGATCCGACCCGCGCCGATGAACTCCAGCGCATGCGCGCCGGTGAGATGCCGGAAGGGTGGGACGCCAAGCTGCCCAGCTTCGATACCGATGCCAAGGGTGTGGCGTCCCGCGAGTCCGGTGGCAAGGCGCTCAATGCCTTTGCCCAGAACATTCCCTGGTTGGTGGGCGGGGCGGCGGATCTGGCGCCGTCCACCAAGACCAATCTCAAGTTCGATGGCGCGGGCAGCTTCTCCGCCCGTGAGCCGTCGGGGCGCAACATGCACTTCGGCATCCGCGAGCACGCCATGGGCTCCATCGCCAACGGCATGGCGCTCTGCTACCTGCGCAGCTTCACTGCCACCTTCCTGGTGTTCAGCGACTACATGAAGCCGCCGATCCGCCTGGCGTCCATCATGGAATTGCCGGTGGTATTCGTCTTCACCCACGACTCCATCGGCGTCGGCGAAGATGGCCCGACCCACCAGCCCATCGAGCACCTGGCGCAGCTGCGCGCCACCCCGGGTCTGCTGACCCTGCGTCCGGGCGATGCCAATGAAACGGTGCAAGCCTGGAAGATCGCGCTGCAGCAGACCAATCGACCCTCCTGCATGGTGCTGTCGCGGCAACCGCTGCCGACCCTGGATCGCGCCAAGTACGCCAGCGCCGAGGGCGTCGCCCAGGGTGCCTATGTGGTGGCCGATGCCGAAGGCGGCAAGCCCCAGGTGATCCTCATGGCCACCGGCAGCGAACTGGGCCTGGCGATGCAGGCCTATGAGCAGCTCCAGGGCGAAGGGGTGAAGGCACGAGTCGTCTCCATGCCCTGCTGGGAGCTGTTCGAGGAGCAGGACGAGGCCTACAAGCAGTCGGTGCTGCCGGACGAGGTCCTGGGCCGCGTTGCCATCGAGCAGGCCGGTCCCCTGGGTTGGGAGCGCTACATCGGTCGCAAGGGTGCCTCGGTGACCATGAGCACCTTTGGTGCCTCCGCGCCCATCGGCAAGCTGCAGGCGAAATACGGCTACACCGTGGAAAACGTGGTCAAGCTGGCCAAGGAACAGGCGCAACGCAAAGGGAGCGCCACATGAGCAATCCACTCAAGCAGCTGACGGAGCAGGGCCAGGCGGTCTGGCTCGACTTCGTCAGCCGCGAGTTCCTCGCCAAGGGTGAGCTGCAAAAGCTGATCGAGCGTGACGGCCTGACGGGCGTCACCTCCAACCCCTCGATCTTCGAGAAGGCCATGGGCCACGGCAGCGACTACGATGCCAGCCTCAAGGCCTTCCTGGAACGGGCCGATGCCGAGCCGGTGGATGTCTACGAGCATCTGGCCATCGAGGACATCCAGCAGGCGGCCGACATCCTGCGGCCGGTCTATGACCGGCTTGAAGGACGCGATGGTTATGTGAGCCTGGAAGTTTCGCCCTATCTGGCGCTGGATACCCGTGCCACCCTGGACGAGGCGCGCCGCCTCTGGCAGGCGGTAGATCGGCCCAACCTCATGGTCAAGGTGCCCGGCACGCCCGAAGGGGCGGTGGCCATCCGCAAACTGATCGAGGAGGGGATCAACGTCAACGTGACCCTGCTGTTCGATCGCAATGCCTACATGGCCGTGGCGGAGGCCTATATCGCGGGTCTGGAAGCCCGGCTGCATCAGGGCAAGGACATCAGTCGGCTCGCCAGTGTCGCCAGCTTCTTCATCAGCCGGGTCGACGGCGTGCTGGACAAGCTGATCGACGAGCGCAAGGGTAACGACGGCGAACTGACCGAGCTGCGCGGCAAGGTCGCCATCGCCAACGCCAAGCTGGCCTATCAGGATTACCTGCGTCTCATCCAGTCGCCACGCTGGAAGGTGCTGGCAGCCAAGGGCGCTCATCCGCAGCGTCTGCTGTGGGCCTCCACCGGGTCCAAGGATCCCGCCTATCCCGATACCCTGTATGTCGATCAACTGATCGGCCCGGACACCGTTAACACCATGCCGCCCAAGACCATGGACGCCTTCCGCGACCATGGCACGGCAGCCCCCATGCTGAGCACCGCTATCGACGCCGCGCAGCGGGTGGTGGATGCGACCGTCCGTTTCGGGCTGGATCTCGATGGCGTGGCCAAGCGGCTGGTCAAGGACGGCGCCCGGCAATTCGAAGATGCCGCCGATGCCCTGTTGGGCGCGGTCGGGCAGAAGCGCCTCGAGTTTCTTGGCGAGCGCCTGAATGCCGCGGACTATCGTCTGCCAGACGATCTGAATGAAGCCGTCGAGGCCCGCCTGGATGAGGCGCGGCGTGAAGGCTGGTCGCGCCGGCTCTGGCAGGGCGACGCCTCGCTCTGGACCGGTCGTGACGAAGACCAGTGGGTCGGCTGGCTGGCCGCGGCCCAGGGGCGCCAGGCCGATCCGGTTGCCCTCGGGGTCTTGACCGAGGCCGTTCGCAAGGAAGGCCTGGATACCGTGGTGCTACTGGGCATGGGTGGTTCGAGCCTGGGCCCGGAAGTGCTGGCCAATACCCTGGGTACCGCCACGGGCGGACTCACCCTCAAGGTGCTGGATTCCACCGACCCGGCGCAAATCGCCGCGTTGGAAGAACAGTTGGACCTGCGCAAGACGCTGTTCCTGGTATCGAGCAAATCCGGCTCGACCCTGGAGCCGGAAATCCTGCGGGCCTACTTCCACAAGGCCGTCGAGCAGGCGCTGGGGGCGGAAGAGGTGCGGCGGCGCTTCGTCGCCATCACCGATCCGGGGTCCAAACTCGAAGCCAGTGCCACGGCCGAAGGCTACCGCGCCATCTTCCAGGGCGATCCCCATATCGGCGGGCGCTACTCGGTGCTGTCGGTGTTCGGCATGGTGCCCCTGGCGCTGCTTGGCCACTCGGTAGCCGACTTCTTCCAGGTGACCCAGCCCATGGTACTGGCCTGCAGCCCCAGTGCGCCCCCTGCCATCAATCCCGGCATTCGCCTGGGCGTGGTCCTGGGCGAGGCGGTGCGTGCCGGACGCGACAAGGTCACTCTGATCGCTTCACCGGGTGTCGCCAGTCTGGGCGCCTGGCTGGAGCAGCTGCTCGCCGAGAGCACCGGCAAGCAGGGCAAGGGCATCATCCCGGTGGACCTGGAGCCCCTCGGCGAGCCAGGCGTCTACGGCAGGGACCGGGTGTTCGTCAGCTTGGTGCTGGCCGGCGAGGAAGACGCCGAGCGCGACAGTCGCCTGCAGGCCCTGGCCGCCGCCGGGCATCCGGTGGTGGACATCCGTCTGGCGCGCGCCGAATTGATCGGCCAGGAATTCTTCCGCTGGGAGGTGGCCACCGAAGTGGCAGGTGCCGTCATCGGTATCAATCCCTTCGACCAGCCGGATGTGGAAGCCAGCAAGATCAAGACCCGTGCCCTTACCGATGGCTACGAGCGCGAGGGTCGTCTGGCCGGTGATGAGCCGCTGCTGGAGGAGGGCACGCTGACACTGTTCGGCGATGCCGACCTGCAGGGGCAGGACACCGCCCGCGCGGCGATCAAGGCGCACCTGGCACGCCTGCAGCCCGGCGACTATCTCGCCGTGCTGGCCTATCTCGAGCGCAATGCCGTGCACGAGGAGGCCTTGGGCGCCATGCGTGATAGCATTCGCGACAGCAAGCGCGTAGCGACCGTCGGCGGCTTCGGCCCCCGTTTCCTGCACTCCACCGGACAGGCCTACAAGGGCGGTCCCAACTCGGGTGTGTTCATTCAGATTACCGCCGATGCCCAGAACGACCTGCAGATTCCAGGGCGGAGTCTGAGCTTTGGTGTCGTCGAGGCCGCCCAGGCCAAAGGCGACCTCGAGGTGCTGGCCGAACGGGGACGGCGCTATCTGCGCGTGCATATCAAGGGCGGCGACATCGACGCCGGCCTGCAACAAATCGTCGAACTGGTCGAGGCGGCGGTCGCCTGACCTCAAGGAGTCATCAGCATGCAATTGGGAATCATCGGACTGGGCCGCATGGGCGGCAACATCGCACGGCGTTTGATGAAGCATGGGCATGAAGTCGCGGTCTATGACCGCAGTGCCGAAACCGTGGCCGGCCTCGGCAAGGAAGGCGCCATCACCGCCGATAGCCTGGATGGCGTCATCGCCGCCCTGGCACAGCCGCGGGCCATCTGGGTCATGCTGCCGGCGGGCGCGCCGACCGAACAGACCATCGCCGAGCTGGCCGACCGCCTGGCTCCCGGTGACGTCATCATCGATGGCGGCAACACCTACTACAAGGACGACATCCGTCGCGCCAAGACCCTGGCCGAGAAGGGCATCGACTATGTCGACGTCGGTACCTCTGGTGGCGTCTGGGGCCTGGAGCGCGGCTACTGCATGATGATCGGCGGCAAGTCCGCGGCTGTGGAGCGCCTGGAGCCCATCTTCGAGGCCCTGGCTCCCGGCTACGGCAGCATCGAACGGACCCGTGGCCGCAACGCCCCGGACGAGCGTGCCGAGCGCGGCTTCATCTTCACCGGTCCGGCCGGTTCGGGTCACTTCGTCAAGATGGTACACAACGGCATCGAGTACGGCCTGATGCAGGCCTACGCCGAGGGCTTCGACATCCTCAAGATGAAGAACAGCGACAAGCTGCCGGAAGACGAGCGTTTCGAGCTGGACCTGGCCGACATCGCCGAAGTCTGGCGCCGTGGCAGCGTGGTGTCCTCCTGGCTGCTGGACCTGACCGCCCAGGCCCTGGCCGGCGACGTCGAGCTGGAGAAGTTCTCCGGTTCGGTGGCCGACAGCGGCGAAGGCCGCTGGACCATCGAGGCGGCCATCGAGGAGGCGGTGCCGGTCAACGTCCTGTCCGCTGCCCTCTATGCGCGCTTCCGTTCCCGCCAGCAAGCCACCTACGCCGACAAGCTGCTGTCGGCCATGCGCTTCGGCTTTGGCGGCCACGTCGAAATCCCGCAATAAAACCCCGGCCGTTCCCCTGTGGAGCGGCCACGGGCCGCGTCCCGGGGGACGGCATCAGCCGCCCTCGTGGATAAGGCCCTGTCATGACCGATTCTCCTGCCGTTACCCCCAGCACCGCCGCCCAGGAGCGCCGCTCCTGTACCAAGGCGCCCACCGCGCCGCCCGCCACGCTCTTTCTGTTCGGCGCCAATGGCGATCTGGTCAAGCGACTGCTGATCCCCTCGCTGTACAACCTGCTGCGTGACGGCCTGCTCGACGACCGCACCCAGATCATCGGCGTCGATCACAATCCCAACACCGACGAAGGTTTCGCCGACCGGCTGGAAGCCTTCATCCGCGACCAGGCCGAAGCCAAGGGCAAGTCCCGGGACGAGGCGCTGGATGCCGATCTCTGGGGCCAGTTGCGCGGGCGCATCCGCTATCTGCAGGGTGACTTCCTCGAAGATGCCACCTATCAGGCGGTGGGCGAGCGCATCGCCCAGGCCGACACCGACAACGCGGTCTTCTACCTGGCCACCGCCGCCCGCTTCTTTGGCGACGTCGCCGAGCGCCTGGGCAAGACAGGCCTGCTGGAAGAACGCGAAGACGCCTATCGCCGACTGGTGGTGGAAAAGCCCTTCGGCGCCGACCTGGCCAGTGCCCAGGCGCTCAACCAGCGCCTGCTGGCGAACATGGACGAAAAGCAGATCTATCGGATCGACCACTACCTGGGCAAGGAGACGGTGCAGAACATCCTGGTCAGCCGGTTCTCCAATGCGCTGTTCGAGTCGTTCTGGAACAACCACTACATCGACCATGTGCAGATCACGGCGGCCGAGACCGTCGGCGTGGAGTCGCGCGGCGATTTCTACGAGAAGACCGGCACCCTGAGGGACATGGTGCCCAACCACCTGTTCCAGCTGCTGGCCATGGTCGCCATGGAGCCGCCGGCGTCCTTCAATGCCACCTCAGTGCGTGACGAGAAGGCCAAGGTGGTCGGCGCCATCCGCCCCCAGACCACCGAAGAGGCCCTGGCCAACTCGGTCCGTGGCCAGTATGCCGCCGGGACGATGAACGACAAGCCCGTCAAAGGCTATCGCGAGGAAGAGCGGGTCGATCCGCAAAGCCAGACCGAGACCTATGTGGCACTCAAGCTGTTCGTAGACAACTGGCGCTGGGCGGGTGTGCCCTTCTACCTGCGCACCGGCAAGCGCCTGACCGCGCGCGATACCGAGATCGCCATCTGCTTCAAGCACGCGCCCTATGCACAATTCCGCGATACCAAGATCGACCGGATGCGGCCCAATTACCTGATCATCCAGATCCAGCCCGACGAAGGCATGTGGTTCGACTTCCACGCCAAGCGCCCGGGGCCCCTGGTGGAGCTGGAGAACATCCGCATGGGCTTCGCCTACAGCGACTTCTTCGAGATGCAGCCGTCCACCGGCTATGAAACCCTGATCTACGATTCCCTGATCGGCGACCAGACCCTGTTCCAGCGCGCCGACAACATCGAGAACGGCTGGCGCGCCGTGCAACCCATCCTCGACGCTTGGCAGCAGGGCGGCGCGGTGGAAAGCTACGCCGCGGGCAGTGCCGGTCCCGCCGGTGCCGATGAACTCCTGCAGAAGGACGGCCGCTCATGGCATCCGCTGACCTGATCCCCATCGACCTGCTGGTGTCGGATATCGACGGCACCCTGGTGCGCGACGACAAGAGCCTGAGCGAGGCGGTGATCGCCGCCGTCAAGCGGCTGCAGGCGGCCGGCAAGGCCATTACCCTGGTCAGCAGCCGCCCACCGCGGGCGCTGTTGCCGCTGGTACGGCAACTGGGCATTCATCAGGCGGTGGCCGGTTTCAACGGCGGCAATCTGGTGGAGGCGGACGGTACCCTGATCCGCGCCCATCGCCTGGCGGAGCCGGTGACGCGCCAGGTGCTGGAGCGGCTGGACAATGAAGCCTTCGAGGTCTGGCTGTTCGCCGATGACCTCTGGCTGACGCGCGATGGACAGGGTGCCTACGTTCCGCGTGAAACTCGGGCGCTGGGATATGGGCCGACTGTGGTGAAATCCTTCGAACCCTATCTGGATCGGGTCGACAAGATCGTCGCCGCCGGTAGCGATCATGCCGGCCTCGAAGCCCTGGAAGGCGAGTTGGGCGAGCGGCTGGGGGAGGGCGCCACGGTGCTGCGCTCCCAGCTCTATTATCTCGACATCACCCATCCCAAGGCCAACAAGGGCGATGCCCTGATCGAACTTGCCCAGGCCGCGGGCGTACCGGTGGCGCGCACGGCGGCTATTGGCGATGGCAGCAATGACGTGCCCATGTTCCGCCAGGCTGGCCTGGCCATCGCCATGGGCCAGGCCGGCGCAGGGGTACGGGAAGCGGCTGACCGGGTAACGGCCAGTAACCAGGAAGATGGCCTGGCCCAGGCCATCGATCGGTGGATTCTGGAAAGCTGATATCGGTCGGTCGATGTTGGGCTTCGCTTGCCCTCAGCCCAACCTACAGGATGCCTAGGTTGGTTTGAGGCGGTTCCACCGCCCAAGCCCAACAGGGCCTGCCTTCGCACCAGGTGGAAAAGGCTGCGCCGTTTTCCACCCTACGCGGGGTCAGGCGGGCGCTCCCTCTCCCTCCGGGAGAGGGCCGGGGTGAGGGCCGCCCCAACCCGCGCTACCCCGCCTTCTCCTCCCGATACCCCCGCACATGCTCCACCAGCGCCCGCAGCTTGGGCGCCAGGTTGTGGCGGTTCGGATAGTAGAGGTAGAAGCCGGGAAAGGGCGGCAGATAGTCTTCCAGCACGCGCTCCAGTTCACCCCGCGCCAGATAGGGGCGGAAGGTGTCCTCCATGCCAAAGGTGATGCCGCCTCCGGCCAGGGCGGTGCGTACCATCAGCAACATGTCGTTGGTGGTGATGAGCGGCGCGACGGCCACATCGAAGGCGCGACCGTTCTCGCTGAATTCCCAGCGCCAGGGCGCCACCTCCGGGGCCGGGCGCCAGCCGATGCAGCGGTGGTCCGCCAGTTCGCGTGGGTGCCGGGGTCGCCCATGACGGGCGAAATAGCCCGGGGTCGCCACGGCCACTTCGCGCTGCGGTCCGGTCACCGGAATGGCGATCATGTCCTGCTCGATCACCTCGCCCAGCCGTACGCCGGCATCGAAACCACGCGCGACGATATCGAATTCCTCGTCGGTGACGGTGACGTCCAGGGTCACCTCCGGATAGGCCTCGACGAAGCTGGCCAGCAGCGGCCCATCGAGAAAGCGCTCGGCGATGGAGGTGACCGCGACCCGTAACAATCCGCGCGGCGGGCCGGCGTGACTGGCGTCTTCCAGGGCGCCCAGCAGACCGGCCAGGGGCCCGGCAATCTGCCGCTGCAGGCGTTCGCCAGCCTCGGTCAGGCGCACGCTGCGGGTGGTGCGCTGCACCAGCGAACTGCCCAGTTCGTCTTCCAGACGGCGGATGGCCTGGCTCACCGCGGAGCGGCTGACGCCCAGGCGATCCGCCGCCACGCGGAAATTCTCCGCCGTGGCCACCAC
The DNA here is from genome assembly GCF_031453735.1 of Pseudomonas sp. SORGH_AS_0199. Classification (NCBI taxonomy): domain Bacteria; kingdom Pseudomonadati; phylum Pseudomonadota; class Gammaproteobacteria; order Pseudomonadales; family Pseudomonadaceae; genus Pseudomonas; species Pseudomonas sp. SORGH_AS_0199. The sequence continues at coordinate 3,982,744 of NZ_JAVJAE010000001.1, read as the reverse complement.
GACGAAGACCTTGAGCAGATTCAGATCGGTGTGCATTGGTGAGTCTGGCTAACCATGGCAGTCAGGAGCGGGGGAATTATCACGACAATGAGCCTTCGCTAAGGTGGTGGCAAGCCTGGAAGGGCGCAGTGCCGGAAGGGCACGCAGCCGGCCAGCAGGCCGTCCTGGCAAACCACCCCATTTCGAGAGGAACACTTCATGGCTATCGACAAGGTCGTACTCATCACAGGCGCGTCCAGTGGCATAGGCGCGGGCATCGCGCGCGAACTGGGCGCGGCCGGCTGCAAGCTGCTGCTCGGCGCGCGCCGCAGCGAGCGGCTGGAGGCCCTGGCGGCCGAGATCAACGCCGCGGGTGGCGAGGCCGCCTGCCGCCGGCTGGACGTCACCGACAGCGCCGAGGTGACCGCCTTCGCCCAGGCGGCTCGCGAGCGCTGGGGGCGGGTGGACGTCATCGTCAACAACGCCGGGATCATGCCGCTGTCGCCCATGGCCTCCCTCAAGACCGCAGAATGGATGCAGATGGTCGACGTCAACATCAAGGGCGTGCTCAACGGCATCGCCGCGGTGCTGCCGGAATTCACCGCCCGTGGCGCCGGACACATCATCAACCTGGGCTCCATCGGCGCGCTGTCGGTGGTGCCCACGGCGGCGGTCTATTGCGCCACCAAGCACGCGGTACGGGCGATCTCCGAGGGACTGCGTCAGGAGCGCGACGATCTGCGGGTCACCTGCATCCATCCGGGTGTGGTGGAAAGCGAACTGGCTGGCACCATCACCGATCCCGCAGCGCGGGCGATGATGGACGACTATCGCGCCATTGCCCTGCAACCCGACGCCATCGGCCGCGCGGTGCGCTATGCCATCGAGCAGCCGGACGACGTGGACGTCAACGAGATCGTCGTGCGCCCGACCCGCAGCGCCAACTAGACGGTCTCGGCCAGGGCTTCGAGAAAGCGCTCCAGCACCAGATTCGGTCGCCGGCCCTTGCGGGTGACGGCGGCCAGGGTGGTGTCGAAGTGAAAGCGCTCGGGATCGAGGGCGCGCAACTGGCCCTGGGCCACCCAAGGCTGCGCGACGTGGTCGGGCAGGTAGCCGATGTAGCAGCCGGTGAGGATGAGAAAGGCCACGCCTTCGCGATCCGAGGCGCGTGCCGTGCAGTTCAGCGCGGCATGGCGTTCGTGGCCGTCCTGGTTGAGGAGGTGATTGGGGCCGACGGCGTCCTGAGCGGCCAGGAGGGCGTCGTCCAGCGCCGCGTCGGCCACCGCGAACAGCGGATGGCTGCGGCTGCAATAGAGCAGGGCGCGCTCTTCGTAGAGCGGCAGGTAGTCGAGCCCGGCCAGGGCATTGATCAGCGGCAGCACGCCCAGGTGCAGGTGGCCGTCGAGCACGCCGGTCTCGATCTCGCCGGGCAGGGTCATGCCGATGTTGACCACCACCCCCGGCGCGGCGCGCTTGAGCGCGGCCAGGGCATGGGTGATGCGCATGCGCGGCTGGGTCACCAGGTTGTTGATGATGCCCAGGTTCAGCTCGCCACGCAGGTGCTGGTGCAACTGGTTGACCTCGCTGCGAAAGCCTTCCAGGGCGGCGAACAGCGACTGGCTGGCCTTGAGCACCTCGCGGCCTTCGTCGGTCAGGGAAAAACCGGCGCGCCCGCGCTGGCAGAGGCGCATGCCCAGGCGTTTTTCCAGGTCGTTCATGTGCAGGCTGATGGCCGAGCGGGTGATGCCCAGCCGGCCTTCGGCGGCGGTGAAGCTGCCGCATTCCACCACCGTCTTGAACAGTCGCAGCAGGCGGATCTCGAAATCGCCGACCTGGGCGAGCAGGGCCTTGCGCGTCGTCTTCATGGCTGCCACCGCAAATGCGGGACAGCATAAGGCGCCGTCGGGAGCGGCGCCAGCGACCGGTTTCAGGCGCCGATCAGGACCCGGCTGCGCTGCCGGGTGACCTGCTTGACCACCCAGACCGCGGCGATGCAGCAGAGCAGGGTGATCAGCGTCAGGCACAGGCGGGTGCCCAGGTACTGGGCGAAGTTCTGCTCACCCAGCAGGCGACCCAGCACGCGATAGGCGCCGGCGAGATAGCCGTGCAGGAAGTAGATGGCGAAGCTGTAGGCGCCCAGCAGGGCCATGCCCTTGGTCAGGCGGCTCTCGGCGTATCCCGGCGCCTTGACCTTCTGGCTGAAAACGGCGAACAGCAACAGGCACAGTGCCAGTTTCTGTAGCCCGTAGAAGGCGCTGTCGAGCACTGCTGCGCCACTTAGCAGCAGCAGGGCCGCCAGCAGCCAGTAACGCGCCTGGGGCTGTTGCAGCCGCTCGCGCTGTTCGCAGGCCAGCATGCCGCAGAGGTAGATCGGCAGGAAGTGCAGGGCCGCCAGCAGCGGATCGGCGTCATTGATCGGGCGATCGGACACCAGGAAATACAGCAGGCCGACCATGGTCGCCGCCGGCAGCAGGCCACGCTTGACGATCCACTCCAGGGCCGGCGCCAGCAGGAAGATCAGCGTCAGCGCCGGAATGAACCACAGCGGACCCAGGTGCGCGCCAGTAGCCAGCAGCAGCGCGGTCTGGGCGAAGGGGGGCCAGTCGTGGAAGGCGTTCATGTCGATCCACTCGTGTTCCTGCTTGAGTCCGGAGACATAGAGCAGCACGGCGGGGATCGAGATCAGCAGATAGGGGAGGATGACGTTCTGCAGCTTCTTGCCCAGATAGACCTGGTAGCTGTATTTGCCGAGGTTGTAGCGAAAGAAGAAGCCCGAGAGCGCGACGAAGATGCAGGTGGTTTCCAGCGACAGCAGATTCAGGGCGATCTGCTGATGTTCGGTGGTCTGGTAGCTGCCCACGGTCATGTGGTGGAAAACGATGAGAACGGCCGCCAGGCCGCGGATCCAGTTGAGCTGAATCAGCATGGGGGAGGTTTCCTTGAGGAATAGCTGAACCGCGCGCTCTGCCTCGGAAGAGGGGCACGGGTTGGCAAAAGCGGAAAGTTGGGTACGCGGCAGAGACGGCGGACAGGCTACCGCGCCCGGCTGGACTACGCGCCGGGAAGAGAGGTGAGGCGAGGGTGCCTCGGCGCCACGGGACTACGGTGGCAGGCGGCCAGCTTAAAGTGTTTCAGGCAATTTACTGAATACTAATCAAATTTGTTGGTTTCAAGATGTTTCTTTGGTGTCGAGTTGGCACGGATAATCGCGTCTATGAAAGGCTATTAAGCCCATCCGTGACTGCAGGAAGCGGCGTCGTTCTCCCCGTCAGCCTCTTTTGATTTAGTGAGTTAGAACCGGTGATTGGGTGAGTTATAAGATGTTTAGGCGCGAGAAGAAAACCATTTAACTCACGCAAGACTGGGCGCACTCTGCAGGCTCAATGTCACCGCCCGAGGCCCCGTCATGAACCAGCCGCTGACCGTTTCGCCACCTGTCGCCGCCCAGCTCAACCTGCGTGCCCACTGGATGCCCTTTACCGCCAATCGCGCCTTTCAGAAGGATCCGCGCATCGTGGTGGCCGCCGAAGGCAGCTGGCTGATCGACGACCAGGGGCGGCGCATCTATGACAGCCTCTCCGGACTCTGGACCTGCGGCGCCGGTCACTCGCGCAAGGAGATCCAGGAGGCCGTGGCGCGCCAGCTGGGCACCCTCGACTATTCGCCGGGCTTCCAGTACGGCCATCCGCTGTCCTTCCAGCTGGCCGAAAAGATGGCCGAGCTAACCCCGGCGGGTCTGGACCATGTCTTCTTCACCGGCTCGGGTTCCGAGAGCGCCGACACCTCGGTCAAGCTGGCGCGGGCCTACTGGCGCATCAAGGGTCAACCGGCCAAGACCAAGCTGATCGGCCGGGCCCGCGGCTACCACGGCGTCAACATTGCCGGCACCAGCCTGGGCGGCATCGGCGGCAACCGGAAGATGTATGGCTCCTTCATGGACGTCGACCATCTGCCCCATACCCTGCAACCGGGCATGGCCTTCACCAAGGGCATGGCCGAGACCGGCGGCGTCGAGCTGGCCAACGAGCTGCTCAAGCTGATCGAGCTGCACGATGCGTCCAATATCGCGGCCGTCATCGTCGAGCCCATGTCCGGCTCGGCCGGGGTGATCGTGCCGCCGGTGGGCTATCTGCAGCGCCTGCGCGAGATCTGCACCCAGCACGACATCCTGCTGATCTTCGACGAGGTCATCACCGCCTTTGGCCGCATGGGCCGTCATACCGGCGCCGAATTCTTCGGCGTGACGCCGGACATCATGAACGTGGCCAAGCAGGTCACCAACGGCGCCGTGCCCCTGGGCGCGGTGATCGCCAGCAGCGCCATCTACGACACCTTCATGAACCTGGCCACGCCTGAGCACATGGTCGAGTTTCCCCATGGCTACACCTATTCGGCCCATCCGGTGGCCTGTGCCGCGGGTCTGGCGGCGCTGGAACTCATGGAACGTGAGAATCTGGTGCAGCAGGCCGCCGAGCTGGCACCCAAGTTCGAAGCCTCGCTGCATGGCCTCAAGGGCGCCAAGCATGTGGTGGACATCCGCAATTGCGGCCTGGCCGGTGCCCTGCAGCTCGCCCCGCGTGACGGCGATGCGGTAATCCGCCCGTTCGAGGCCGGCATCGCCCTGTGGAAGGCCGGCTTCTACGTCCGCTTCGGCGGCGACACCCTGCAGTTCGGACCTACCTTCAATGCCAGGATCGAAGACCTGGATCGCGTCTTCGCCGCGGTCGGTGACGTCCTCAATCGCCTCGACTGACCCTCTTTCCGGCGCTTCCCCGAGGAAGCGCCCATCCCTCGTACAAGGAGTCCCTTCATGAGTCCCAAGCATCTCATCGGCGGCCAGCTGGTCGACGGTGGCAGCCGCCGCGCACCGATCTACAACCCCTCCACCGGCGCGGTCATCCGCGAAGTGCCCCTGGCCGATGCGGCCACCCTGCAGCAGGCCGTTGACGCCGCCCAGGCCGCCTTTCCGGCCTGGCGCAATACCCCGCCGGCCAAGCGCGCCCAGGTGCTGTTCCGCTTCAAGCAGCTGCTGGAGAGCAACGAAGAGCGCCTGGTGCAGCTGATCAGCGAAGAACACGGCAAGACCCTGGAAGACGCCGCCGGCGAATTGCGTCGCGGCATCGAGAACGTGGAATACGCCACCGCGGCACCCGAGTTGCTCAAGGGCGAATACAACCGCAACGCCGGTCCGAGCATCGACACCTGGTCCGACTTCCAGCCCCTGGGCGTGGTGGCCGGCATCACCCCCTTCAACTTCCCGGCCATGGTGCCGCTGTGGATGTATCCGCTGGCCATCGCCTGCGGCAACACCTTCATCCTCAAGCCCAGCGAGCGTGACCCCAGTTCCACCCTGGCCATCGCCCAGCTGTTCGAGGAAGCCGGCCTGCCCAAGGGCGTGTTGAACGTGGTGCATGGCGACAAGGAAGCCGTGGACGGCCTGATCGACGCCCCCGAGGTCAAGGCGCTGAGCTTTGTCGGCTCCACCCCCATCGCCGAATACATCTATGCCCGCGGCACCGCCAAGGGCAAGCGCGTCCAGGCCCTGGGCGGCGCCAAGAACCATGCGGTGGTCATGCCCGATGCCGACCTCGGCAACACCGTCAATGCCCTGATGGGCGCTGCCTATGGCTCCTGCGGCGAGCGCTGCATGGCCATCTCGGTGGCGGTCTGCGTCGGTGACCAGGTCGCCGATGCCCTGATCGCCCGGCTGGTGCCGGAGATCGAGAAGCTCAAGGTCGGCCCGGGCACCCAGTGCGGCCTGGACATGGGCCCGCTGGTTACCGGCGCGCACCTGGACAAGGTCACCGGCTATGTCGTCGATGGCGTGGCGGCGGGCGCCAAGCTGGTGGTGGACGGCCGCAGTCTCAAGGTGGCCGATCATGAAGAGGGCTTCTTCCTCGGTGGCTGCCTGTTCGATCAGGTCACCCCGGAGATGCGCATCTACAAGGAAGAGATCTTTGGTCCGGTGCTCTGCGTGGTGCGGGTCAAGAGCCTGGCAGAGGGCATCGCCCTGATCAATGCCCACGAGTACGGCAACGGCACCTGCATCTTCACCCGCGACGGCGAAGCGGCGCGGCTGTTCGCCGATCAGATCGAGGTGGGCATGGTCGGCATCAACGTGCCGCTGCCGGTGCCGGTGGCCTACCACAGCTTCGGCGGCTGGAAGAGATCGCTGTTCGGCGACCTTCACGCCTACGGCCCGGACGGTGTGCGCTTCTACACCCGCCGCAAGACCATCACCCAGCGCTGGCCGCAACGCGAGGCCCAGGAGGCTTCGCAGTTTGCCTTCCCCAGCAACGGCTGAGCCTGTTCAATAGCTGCTACGCGTCGGTCGAACGGCGTTGAAAATGCCCTGGGTCGCCAGCCCGGTCGGAATGCTCATTTACTACTTGTAAACCCGAGCGCAGGTCCGATCCGCTTCCTCAGCCATTTTCGCGGGCCACCTAGGCCGTGTTTGTCGCTAGCTCGCGAGCCTTTGAATAGGCTCGAAAAGGCCCATTCCTTGGCCTGCCGCACAGCAGGCCGGCCAGGGAAGGCCTTACCCTTCGGCTGCCCTTAGCCGCCGAAGCCCCCATGCCTGCCCTTACCTTCACAGCCGTCGCCCGTCTCGGGTGTGTGATTGGCCTCCTGCTCGCGAGCCTGGCCGGCTGTAGCAGCCAGTCCGCCCAGGACATTGCCCGGCAATTCGGCAAGACCCGCCCCAGCGAATTCCTGCAGACCAGCTCCGACCGCATGGCTACCCTCGCCATGCAGGCCAATCTGCAAAGTCTCTACCGGCTGATGAACAAGCTCTACCTGCGCAATCCGGCCGAATGGAAGAAGACCGGCCTGCCCGATGCCGCCAGCGCCGAGCGCGAGATCCGCATGGCCATCGAGCAGCAGCGCAGCCTGCCTGCGCTGGGCGGACGCAAGGACGTGGCGGCCCTGAGCTACGTGCTCGGCGACGACTACCGCGGCGACCGCGTCGGCGCCTTCATCTATGCCATCGGCAGCATGATCATCGCGGCCCACGGCAATCGCACCGAGTTCTACATCACCGATGTGGTGAATGCGCGCTTCGTCAACAACGCGGCCCGCAACATCGAGAAGGCCACCTGGCTGCTCGGCCAGCGCAAGAACGCCGAGGGCGAACCGCTGCTGTTCGCCAACGAGATCTCGGAGGAGGGCAGCAACCTCAGCTTCGCCACCGAGTTCGGCAAGATCGTCGCCCGCCTGGACCTGCTCGCCCAGTTGCTCGACGAGCGCTATCGGCGCATCGGCGTCAACTACGCCCAGAGTCTGCTGTTCATCAATTTCCTGCCGGTGCAGTAGCGCCTTCGACCGGGCGTCCCTTAGAGTCGAGCGACCTCGACAACCACAACAAGGGGTTCTCTCATGGTCGCTGCCTTGCGCATCGCCCTCATCGGCGCCGGCAACATGGGCCGCCAGCACCTGCATCATCTTCAAGCCGTGCCGAGCGCCCGGCTGTGCGCCCTGGCCGATCCCGATCCGAGGGCGGCCGAGCTCGCCGCGCAGTGGGCCGTGCCGCATTTCCGCGATCATCGGCAGCTGCTGGAAAGCGTGCGCCCGGAAGCGGTGATCGTCGCCAATCCCAATGCGCTGCATGTGGCCACCGCCCTGGATTGTCTGGATCTGGGCATCCCGCTGCTGCTGGAGAAGCCCGTGGGGACCACGTCAGCAGAGGTGGCTCAGCTGCTGCACGCCCAGCGCGACCAGCGCGTGCCACTGCTGGTCGGGCATCATCGTCGCCACAATCCGCTGATCGCCAGGGCTCATGAATTGTTGCGCCAGGGCGCGCTTGGCCGCCTGGTCACCGTCACCGCGCTGTGGCAACTGCAGAAGCCTGAGAGCTATTTCGAGAGTGCCTGGCGCCGCGAAGCGGGGGCCGGGATGCTGCTTACCAATCTGATCCACGACCTCGACCTGCTGCGTCATCTCTGCGGTGAGGTGCGCCAGGTCCAGGCCTTCGCCGACAACGCCCTGCGCGGCTACGCCAATGCCGACAGCGCCGTGATCAATCTGCAATTCGAGAGCGGCGCCCTGGGCAGTCTCACCGCCAGTGACGGCGCCGTCGCGCCCTGGAGCTGGGAGCTCACCAGTGGCGAGAATCCAGTCTATCCCCACCAGCCTGACCAGTCCTGCTACCTCTTCGCCGGCACCGAAGGCGCCCTGAGCGTGCCGCAGCTGCGCCTCTGGCGCTATGCCGAGCCGGGCGCCGGCTGGCACCAGCCGCTTGCGACAGAGGTGCGGGCAACGGTCCCGGACGAGGCCTTGCGGCTGCAGCTGGAGCACTTCGTGCGGGTCGCGCGGGGAGAGGAGGCTCCCCTGGTCAGCACCGAGGATGCCGCCCGTACCCTGGCGCTGGTGGCCGCCGTGGAGCGTGCCGCCGCCAGCGGCACGGCACAGCACCCGGCAGCGCCCTTGCCAGACTAGCGGTCCTTACAGCGGCTTGGTCAGTTCCTTGGCGCGGTCATAGGCCTTGGAAAAACCCTTGAGCGACAGGCTTTCGCTGGCGGTCTCGCCATTGGCGACCGGAGTGGTCACGGTCAGGCGACCGCCGCGCTGCAGCTGCTTGAAGACGTCACCGACGAATTCCACCGGCACCACGCAGCCCTGGGGGATGCAGGTGTGGAAGGGCCGATTCTCCAGGCTGCGCTTGTCGATCTGCAGCGAGATCGGCTTGGTCACCGCCACGCCAAAGGGCAGCACCAGGATGCCGTCCACACCTTCCCGATTGGGGCGCAACTCGGTGACCAGCATGCGCTGGCCCTTGGCGCTGTCCTTCTGCTGGGTGATGGCGCACAGCTGCGCGGAGCGGTCCGCGTTGCGGGCGATGCGGCAGATCACCTGCCAGTCGCCATACTTCTCCGTGACGGACGGCTGAGGTTCCTGGGCGTTGGCAGGCGCCGACTGGGCGAAGGCCTGGCCGGCGAGCAGCAGGGGCGCGAGGAACAGGGCCGAGCGGATGAAGCGCTGAGACATGGAGAGTCCTTGGCAGGAGGGAAAGAGCCTCAAGGGTAGGGCATCGCTCCGCCAGGGAACACCCCGGCACGACGATCAGACCTTTTTGACGAACTCGGATTTGAGCTTCATCGCACCTATGCCATCGATCTTGCAGTCGATGTCGTGATCGCCGTCGACCAGGCGGATGTTCTTGACCTTGGTGCCGACCTTGACCACCAGCGACGAGCCCTTGACCTTGAGGTCCTTGATCACGCTGACGGTATCGCCGTCCTGCAGGGGATTGCCGACCGCATCGCGGATCACCTTGGCTTCAGCCGCGGTACCGACGTCCCCGGGCGTCCATTCATGGGCGCATTCCGGGCAGATCAGCTGATCGCCATCGGCGTAGGTGTATTCGGATGCGCAGAGGGGACAGGGTGGCAAAGCGGTCATGGCGGGGCACCTGGCTGGAAAAGCCGCGCATTGTATAGGGTTTTAGCCCGGCGCGGGTGGGGGCCATGCCCTAGGCTGCCAGCTGTACCTCGACCACGGTACCGTGGTCGTTGCGGTAGTGCGCCTCGCCACCGAGCTGTTCGGCCAGGCTCTTGATGATCTTGAAGCCCAGGCGCTGGCTGGTACGCGGATTGAATTGCGGCGGCATGCCCCGACCGTTGTCGGCGATCCGCAACAGCAGTCGCTGATCGTCGCCGCGCTGCAGGCTGATGCTGATCAGGCCACGCTGGCCGGCGTCGAAGGCGTGCTTGAGGGAATTGGTCACCACCTCCGCCACCAGCATCGACAGGGTGGTCAGACGGGGCAGGTCGAAATTGAGCGGTTCGGCGGTGATGGCGCAGGAGACATTGGCCTGGCCCGCGGCGGCCAGCAGATCACTGGTCAGCAACTGCAGGTGATGGGCCACCGGCTGATCGGCATCGGCGGGGTCGTGCAGGCGCCGGTGGATGCGCGAGATGCTCTCCAGCCGCGAACGGGCTTCTTCCAGGGCCTGGGACGCCTGGCTGTCGCCGGGCAACTTGAGTTGCTGCAGCATGAGCAGCGAGGCGATGAACTGGATGTTGTTGGCGACCCGGTGCTGCAACTCCTGGAACATCGTCGTCTGGACGTTGTAGAGGTCGTGGATCACCTGCCGTTCGGCGCGCAGCCGGGCGCTGGCCGTGTGCATGTAATGGATCAGCACGATGTCGACGCTGACGATGACCACATAGAAGGCCAGGGCCAGGGCACCCTGGGGCCCTACGTCGAAGGTCCAGCCCGGCGGAATGAAGAAGTACCAGGCGGCCAGTCCGGACAGCACGGCGCAGAGGGTGCCGGCGCGGCTGCCGCAGAAGAAGGCGGTCAGGATGACGGCGGGAAAGAAGGTCAGGTAGGGAAAGCCCTGCATCAGGACGTCCACCAGGGCGAAGCGTGCCGCCAGGGCCAGGGCGAATGCCAGCAAGGCGAGGCTGTAGGCCAGTGCCGGACGAGCGCGGATCCTGCTGCTGAGATCGCTGATCCAGTGACGACGAGACGACGGATCCAAGGCTCTGACCTGCGGGGTAGACGGCGGCGGCGCAAGCTTAACGCAAAGCCGTCTCGCTTGGGCGGATGGTGGCACCAAAGGTGGCTCTGTCCGGCTCGACGGCGATTTCCTGTACAAGGCCTGCACCTTCCCGAGCGAAATGGCTGGCTCTGGGCGGGACGAGGGTTTTTTCTTGTACAGAGTGCCCTTGGTCGTACAAGTCAGGACGGCAGCGAAACGTTATGGTCAAACGATTACGTCTTTAACCATCACAGGATTCGCTCATGAGTTGCCAGCGCGTATTGGTCGCCGAAGATGAGCCCGTCCTATTGGATCTGCTGCAGGAGCTGTTCGAGGGCTGGGGTTATCAGGTGCATGCCTTCGGCAGTGCCGATGCGGCCTGTGCCTTTCTGCAGGACGAGCAGCCGCAGCTGGATCTGCTCTTCACCGATGTGCGCATGCCGGGAATCCTGAGCGGCGTCGACTTGGCACTGCAAGCCCGTGGGCGGCAGGCCAATCTGCCCATCGTCATCACCTCGGGCTATTGCGACGACAATCCCGCTCGCGCGGCACGAGCGACCTTTCTGCCCAAGCCCTGGGATCTGGAGGCGTTGCACCGCAGTTGCCCGCCGCCCGGGCGCCAGGGGCGCTATGCCTAGACCCTTTGCAGGGGCGGTAAGTTGCGCCCATGAAAAAGCCCGTAGCGGTCGCCCGCTACGGGCTTTTCAGATTTTGGCTCCGCGACCTGGACTCGAACCAGGGACCCAATGATTAACAGTCATTTGCTCTACCGACTGAGCTATCGCGGAACAACGGAGCGTATCTTACTGATAGATAAAGGGAAGTCAAGCCTTGGCAGCGCCTTGAAAAGACGCTGCCGGAAGTGCCATCTTAGCCCTTCAGGACGGCGGCGATGGCCTGGACGGTCGGTGGCAGATTACGCTCGTTCAACGCCGCCACGCAGATGCGTCCGGTGCTGACCGCATAGATGCCGAATTCGCTTTTCAGCCGCTCGACCTGCTCGGCGGTGAGGCCGGAGTAGGAGAACATGCCGCGCTGCGCGTTGACGAAGGCGAAGTCGCGAGTGGCGCCAGCCGCAGCCAGGCCTTCCACCAGGGCGTTGCGCATGGTGCGGATGCGCTGGCGCATCTCGCCCAGTTCGGCTTCCCACAGGGCGCGCAGCTCGGGATTGCTCAGCACGCTGGCGACGATGGTGGCGCCATGGGTCGGCGGGTTGGAGTAGTTGGTGCGGATCACCCGCTTGACCTGGGACAGCACCCGGGCGCTTTCCTCGCGGCTCTCGCTGACCAGGGTCAGGGCGCCGACCCGCTCGCCATACAGCGAGAAGGATTTGGAGAAGGAACTGGAGACCAGGAAGGTCAGGCCGGAGTCGGCGAACAGGCGTACCGCCTGGGCGTCTTCCTCGATGCCGTCGCCAAAGCCCTGGTAGGCGATGTCGAGGAAGGGCACCAGGTTGCGCGCCTTGACCACGTCCAGCACCGCCTGCCAGTCGGCTGGTTGCAGATCGACGCCGGTGGGGTTGTGGCAGCAGGCATGCAGCACCACCACCGAGCGCTCCGGCAATGCCTGGAGATCGGCCAGGAAACCTGCGCGGTTCAGGCCATTGCTAGCGGCGTCGTAGTAGCGATAGTTCTGCACGGGAAAGCCGGCGCCCTCGAACAGCGCGCGGTGGTTTTCCCAGCTCGGGTCACTGATGGCGACCACGGCATCCGGCAGCAGCCGCTTGAGGAAGTCGGCGCCGATCTTCAGTGCACCGGTGCCGCCAACGGCCTGCACGGTGACGGCGCGGCCTTCGCGCACCAGGCTCGACTCGGCGCCGAACAGCAGGTGCTGGACGGCCTGGTCATAGGCGGCGATGCCCTCGATGGGCAGGTAGCCACGCGGTGCCTGGGCGGCCACGCGCTGCTGCTCGGCCTCGGCCACGGCGCGCAACAGCGGAATGCGGCCCTGCTCGTCGTAGTAGACCCCCACGCCCAGATTGACCTTGTGCGGACGGGCATCGGCGTTATAGGCCTCGTTCAGGCCAAGGATGGGGTCGCGGGGTGCCATTTCGACGGCGGAGAACAAACTCATGGGGCAGGGGCTCGAATGAGGGGTGAAGGGAAGGGCGGAACGCTTAGGAACCAGGAGTATAGCCCCCTGCAGGCACCATCGCGACCCGACCTCGGTAGGAGATTTCCTGACGTGCGGCGCCGCAGGCGGATTGCAAAGGGGTGCATGCGACCTCATCTAGGGCCTTCCAGCTTTTTCCTCGTCCACACCGCCCTGACCTTGCGTCGGCGCGGTGGTGTCCGTGCATTTCCGCGCTCTTGAGGCAGCCATGTCCGCATTCCAGCTCTCCACTCGCTACACCCCGGCCGGCGACCAGCCCGAAGCCATTCGCCAGATGGTGGAAGGCCTGGAGGCGGGCCTGTCGCACCAGACCCTGCTCGGCGTGACCGGCTCGGGCAAGACCTTCAGCATCGCCAACGTCATCGCCCAGGTGCAGCGCCCGACCATGGTGCTGGCGCCGAACAAGACCCTGGCCGCCCAGCTCTATGGTGAATTCAAGGCCTTCTTCCCGAACAACTCGGTGGAGTACTTCGTCTCCTACTACGACTACTACCAGCCGGAAGCCTATGTGCCCTCGTCGGACACCTTCATCGAGAAGGACTCGTCCATCAACGACCATATCGAGCAGATGCGTCTGTCCGCCACCAAGGCGCTGCTGGAGCGCAAGGACGCCATCATCGTCGCCTCGGTGTCCTCGATCTACGGCCTGGGCAGTCCCGAGGCCTACCTGAAGATGGTCCTGCACCTGGATCGCGGCGACCGCATCGACCAGCGCACCATCCTGCGTCGCCTGGCCGAGTTGCAGTACAGCCGCAACGACATGGAATTCGCCCGCGCGACCTTTCGGGTGCGCGGCGACGTCATCGACATCTTCCCTGCGGAATCCGACCTGGAAGCGGTACGCATCGAGCTGTTCGACGATGAGGTGGAAAGCCTGTCGGCCTTCGATCCGTTGACTGGCGAGGTGATCCGCAAGCTGCCGCGCTTCACCTTCTATCCCAAGACCCACTACGCCACGCCACGCGAGACCCTGCTGGGCGCCATCGAGAACATCAAGCGGGAGCTCGCCGAACGCCTGGAATGGCTGCGCAGCCAGAATCGCCTGCTCGAAGCCCAGCGGCTGGAGCAGCGCACTCGCTTCGACCTGGAAATGATCCTCGAACTGGGCTATTGCAACGGTATCGAGAACTACAGTCGCTACCTGTCCGGGCGGGGTCCGGGCGAGCCGCCACCCACTCTCTATGACTATCTGCCGAGCAATGCCCTGCTGGTGATCGACGAATCCCACGTCACCGTTCCGCAGATTGGCGCCATGTTCAAGGGCGACCGCTCGCGCAAGGAAACCCTGGTGGAATACGGCTTCCGCCTGCCCTCGGCGCTGGACAACCGGCCCCTGAAATTCGAGGAGTGGGAGGCCGGTGCGCCCCAGACCATCTTCGTTTCGGCTACCCCCGGTCCCTATGAGGAAGAGCACGCCGGCCGCGTGGTCGAGCAGGTGGTGCGCCCCACCGGCCTGGTCGACCCCATCATCGAGATCCGTCCGGCCACCACCCAGGTGGACGATCTGCTCTCCGAGATCCGCCTGCGGGTGGCCCAGGAGGAGCGGGTGCTCTGCACCACCCTGACCAAGCGCATGGCCGAGGACCTCACCGACTACCTGGCCGACCACGACGTACGGGTGCGCTACCTGCACTCGGACATCGACACCGTGGAACGAGTGGAGATCATCCGCGACCTGCGCCTGGGTACCTTCGACGTCCTGGTAGGCATCAACCTGCTGCGCGAAGGCCTGGACATGCCGGAAGTCTCCCTGGTGGCGGTGCTCGACGCGGACAAGGAAGGCTTCCTGCGTTCCGAGCGTTCGCTGATCCAGACCATCGGCCGGGCGGCGCGCAACCTCAACGGCAAGGCCATCCTCTATGCCGACAACATGACCGGCTCCATGCAGCGCGCCATCGACGAGACCGAACGCCGGCGCAACAGGCAGCTGGCCTTCAACGAAGAACACGGCATCGTGCCCCAGGGCATCAAGAAGGACATCCGCGACATCATGGAAGGCGCCGCGGCCCCGGGTGCCAAGGGCAAGCGCCGAGTGGCCAAGGCCGCCGAGGACCAGGGCGAATACGCCGCCGAACTGCGCTCGCCGAGCGAGATCGGCAAGCGCATCCGTCAGCTCGAAGAGAAGATGTTGCAGCTGGCGCGCGACCTGCAGTTCGAATCCGCCGCCCAGCTGCGCGATGAGATCCAGGCACTGCGCGAGCGCCTGGTCCAGGTCTAGGAGCCTGTACCTGTTCTGCTGCGCGTCGGCCAAGCCGCGTTGAAAATAGCTTCGGAATGCTCATTTACCCTTCGTAAACTCCGCTTCCTCAGCTATTTTCGCCTTGCTTGGCTCTAGCTCACGAGAACATGAACAGGCTCGGGCTTTCCGCCAACTGGCAGCGCCAGGGCTGGCGCTGCTACCATTCCGCCTTTGTCCCTTCGCGTTTTTCGAGAAAGCCGATGACCACCGTTCGCACGCGCATCGCGCCGTCGCCCACCGGCGACCCGCATGTCGGTACCGCCTATATCGCCCTGTTCAACCTCTGCTTCGCCCGTCAGCACGGCGGTCAGTTCATCCTGCGCATCGAGGATACCGACCAGGTCCGCTCGACCCGCGAATCCGAACAGCAGATCTACGACGCCCTGCGCTGGCTGGGCATCGAATGGGACGAAGGCCCCGACGTCGGCGGCCCCCATGGCCCCTATCGGCAGAGCGAACGCGGCGAGATCTACTGGAAGTACGCCCGGGAGCTGGTGGAGAAAGGGCATGCCTTCCTCTGCTTCGCCACCCCGGAAGAACTCGACCAGATGCGCGCCGAACAGCAGGCACGGGGCGAGACCCCGCGCTACGATGGTCGCGGCCTGCGGCTGACCCCGGATGAGGTGCAGCAGCGCCTGGACGCCGGCCAGCCCTATGTGATCCGCATGAAGGTCCCGGAGGAGGGCGTCTGCGTCGTCCCCGACCTGCTGCGTGGCGAGGTCGAGATCCCCTGGGATCGCATGGACATGCAGGTGCTGATGAAGGCCGACGGCCTGCCCACCTACTTCCTCGCCAACGTGGTCGATGACCACCTGATGGGTATCACCCACGTCCTGCGCGGTGAAGAGTGGCTGCCCTCGGCGCCCAAGCTGATCAAGCTCTACGAATACTTCGGCTGGGAGCAGCCGCAGCTCTGCTACATGCCGCTGCTGCGCAATCCCGACAAGAGCAAGCTCTCCAAGCGCAAGAATCCCACCTCGGTGACCTTCTACCAGCGCATGGGCTATCTGCCCGAGGCCATGCTCAACTACCTCGGCCGCATGGGCTGGTCCATGCCCGACGAGCGCGAGAAATTCACCCTGGACGAGATGGTCGAGCATTTCGACCTCCAGCGCGTCTCCCTGGGCGGTCCGATCTTCGACGTCGAGAAGCTCTCCTGGCTCAACGGCCAGTGGCTGCGCGAGCTGAGCCCCGAGCGCTTCGCCGCCGAGGTGCAGCAGTGGGCGCTCAATCCCGCGTACCTGCTCAAGATCGCCCCGCTGGTGCAACAGCGGGTCGAGACCTTCAGCCAGATCGCTCCGCTGGCCGGCTTCTTCTTCAGCGGCGCCCTGAATCTGGATCCGGCGCTGTTCCAGCACAAGAAGCTGTCCACCGACCAGGTCCGCCTGGTCATGCAACTGCTGCTGTGGAAGACTCGAAGCCCTGCGCCAGTGGGACAAGGAACGCACTACTGCGGTGATCCAGGCGGTCGCCGAGCACCAGCAGCTGAAGTTGCGCGACGTCATGCCGCTGCTGTTCGCCGCCATCACCGGTCAGGCCAGTTCGGTCTCGGTGCTGGATGCCATGGAGATCCTCGGTCCGGACCTCACCCGCTTCCGCCTGCGCCAGGCGGTCGAGCTGCTGGGTGCGCCTTCCAAGAAGGAAACCAAGGAGTGGGAGAAGCTGCTGGCCGAGCTCGGCTGACAGTCTCCCGGCCGATTCCGGAGTCGGGGTCGGCTTCCCCCTTGCGCCAGGATGGCCCCATGACCTCCGTGACTCCCCAACGGCACAATCTGCTCGAAGATGTGCTGGCCTTGCTCAGCGCGACCCTGATGATCGCCCTGGCGGTCAACCTCTATCGCCAGGCCGGCCTGCTCACCGGCGGTACCGCAGGCCTGGCCTTTCTCGCCCAGTACGGCACGCGCCTCTCCTTCGGTCAGGCGTTCTTTCTCATCAACCTGCCGTTCTACTGGCTGGCCGTGCGGCGCATGGGCTGGGCCTTTACCCTGCGGACCCTGGCGGCCGTGACCCTGGTGTCGCTGCTGACCGAGTTGACCCCGCACTTCATCGCTTTCAGCGCACTGCAACCCCTCTATGCCGCGGTGATGGGCGGCGTCCTGATGGGCGTGGGGCTGCTGATCCTCTTCCGTCACCAGGCCAGCCTCGGCGGCATCAACATTGCCGTGCTCTATCTGCAGCAGCGCTATGGCTGGCGAGCGGGCAAGGTGCAGATGGGCATCGATTGCCTGATCGTCCTGCTGGCGCTGTGGGTCGTCGAGCCCGTTGCCATCCTCGTCTCGATCCTGGGCGCCGTGATCCTCAATCTGACCCTGGCGATCAACCATCGGCCCGGGCGTTACAGCGCCATCAGCTAGGGGCTTTCCGTCGCGCAGGCGCAACTTCGATTGGTCCGCGACCCGCCTTGGCTTTAAGATGGCGCCCATTTTCGGCGGCCCGACCGTCGTCATTGCAAGTTGAAGAGGTCTCCATGAGCTGCGATTTCCTGGCACAAGCCCTTCCCGGCGTACAGAAACTCTCGCCCTACGTGCCTGGCAAGCCCGTCGATGAACTGGCCCGTGAACTGGGCATGGCGCCGGCCAGCATCGTCAAGCTCGCCAGCAACGAGAACCCGCTCGGCCCCAGCGCCAAGGCCCTCGAAGCCATTCGTGCCGAACTGGCCGAGCTGACCCGCTATCCGGATGGCGGCGGCTTCGACCTCAAGCAGGCCCTCAGCCAGAGATTCGGTGTGGCCGCCCCTGGCATCACCCTGGGCAACGGCTCCAACGACATCCTCGAACTGGTCGCCCGGGCCTATCTGGCGCCCGGCTACAACGCCGTGTTCAGCGAGCATGCCTTCGCCGTCTATCCGCTGGTGACCCTGGCCATCGGCGCCGAAGGCCGCAGCGTCCCGGCCAAGGACTACGGGCATGACCTCGACGCCATGCTCGCCGCCATCGATGCCGACACCCGGGTGGTCTTCATCGCCAATCCCAACAACCCTACCGGCACCTGGTTCGACAGCGAGGCCCTGGCACTCTTCCTCGCCCGCGTACCCGAGCACGTCCTGGTGGTACTGGACGAGGCCTATATCGAATACGCCGAGGGCGACGAGCTGCCGGACGGCCTGGCATTCCTTGCCCGGTACCCCAACCTCGTCGTCTCGCGTACCTTCTCCAAGGCCTATGGCCTGGCCGCCCTGCGCGTCGGCTATGCCTTCTCCTCGCCGACCGTGGCCGACGTCCTCAATCGGGTGCGCCAGCCGTTCAACGTCAATAGCCTGGCCCAGGCCGCGGCCTGTGCGGCCCTGGCCGACAGCGACTACCTGGCCCGCAGTCGGGCCCTCAACGATGCGGGCATGGCCCAGCTGGAAGCCGGTTTCCGCGACCTCGGCCTGGCGTGGATTCCTTCCCGTGGCAATTTCATCGCCGTGGACCTGGGGCGCGACGCCGCGCCGATCAACCAGGGGCTGCTGCAGGAGGGCGTCATCGTGCGGCCCGTCGCCGGCTATGGCATGCCGACCTTCCTGCGCGTGTCCATCGGCACCGAAGCGGAAAATGCCCGTTTCCTGACGGCGCTGAGCAAGGTCCTGGGTCGTGGCTGAAGTGGCCACCCTTCTGATCGACCGTCTCGTCGTTGTCGGCCTGGGCCTGATCGGCGGCTCCTTCGCCAAGGGCGCTCGCGCCAGTGGTCTCTGTCGTGAGGTGGTCGGGGTCGATCGCGATCCCGAGACCCGCCGGCTGGCGGTCGAGCTGGGTGTGGTCGACCGCTGCGTCGCCGAGTTGGACGATGCCTGCCCGGGTGCCGACGTCATCCAGCTCGCCGTGCCCATCCTGGCCATGGAGCGGGTGCTGGCCGATCTCGCGGCCTTGCCGTTGCAGGGTGCCATCCTCACCGACGTCGGCAGCGCCAAGGGCAACGTGGTGCGCGCCGCTCGCCAGGCCTTCGCCGGCCAGCCGCTGCGCTTCGTGCCGGGTCATCCCATCGCCGGCTCCGAGCGCAGCGGCGTCACGGCAGCCAACGCGGCGCTGTTCAACCGGCACAAGGTCATCCTCACGCCACTGGAAGAGACCCTTCCAGCCGATCTGGACAAGGTCGACCGGCTCTGGCGCGCCATAGGGGCCGATGTCGAACACATGACCGTCGAGCATCATGACCAGGTCCTCGCTGCCACCAGTCACCTGCCGCACCTGCTGGCCTTCAATCTGGTGGATTCCCTGGCCAAGCGCAGCGAGAACCGCGAGATCTTCCATTACGCTGCTGGCGGTTTCCGCGACTTCACCCGCATCGCCGGCAGCGATCCGACCATGTGGCACGACATCTTCATCGCCAATCGTGAAGCCGTACTGCAGGCCCTGGACACCTATCGCGCCGATCTCGACGAGCTGCGCGGCGCCATCCAGGCCGGCGATGGTCAGTTCCTCATGGAGGTGCTGACCCATGCCCGCGGCGCGCGCGAATATTTCGGGCGCATCCTCGCCAGTCGTACCCAGGCCGGCGCTCAGGTCGCCGTCCATCAATCTCTTACGGAGGGGCACTCATGAGCAGTACCGCACCCGTCATCACCCTCGATGGCCCTGGCGGTTCGGGGAAGGGCACCCTCGCGGCGCTGGTCGCCCGTCAGCTGGGCTGGAATCTGCTGGATTCCGGCGCCCTCTACCGCCTGCTGGCCTTCGCCGCCCGCAACCATGGCGTGGACTACACCAACGAAGAGTCGCTCAAGTTGCTGGCGGCCCACCTGGACGTCCAGTTTCTTGCCGGGCATGAGCACGGCCAGCGCATCATCCTCGAAGGGGAGGACGTCACCGACGTCATCCGTACCGAGGAAGTCGGCGCCGGCGCCTCCCAGGTCGCTACCCTGCCCGCCGTGCGCGATGCCCTGCTGCAGCGCCAGCAGGCGTTCCGCGAGGCGCCCGGTCTGGTCGCCGATGGCCGTGACATGGGCACCGTGGTGTTTCCGGACGCCGAGCTGAAGATCTTTCTGACCGCCGGTGCCGAGGAAAGAGCACAGCGGCGTTATCTTCAGTTGAAGCAGAAGGGCGAAAATGTTAGCTTGCCTGCCCTCCTGGAAGAGATCCGTGAGCGGGACGCCCGCGATAGTCAGCGTAGCGTTGCTCCGCTCAAGCCGGCCGACGATGCCGTCGAGCTGGATTCCACGCATCTCTCCATACAACAGGTATTGGAACGCATCCTGACCCTGGCCGCCGAGCGCGACCTGGCGGGATGAAGGCCGAGACTCATCCGAGTCGTCGGTGAAAGCTACCGGGAACCAGTCGCATCCCGGCAGCCGGATGGTAACCACTCACCCCGCATGGGCTGGTCATGCGGTAGCCGGATACATCGGGTATCCATACAACAGGTATGAACATGAGCGAAAGCTTCGCAGAACTCTTTGAAGAAAGTCTGAAATCCCTCGACATGCAGCCGGGCGCCATCATCGTCGGCACCGTGGTGTCGATCGATGGCGACTGGGTTGTGGTCGATACCGGCCTGAAATCCGAAGGCCTGGTTCCGCTCGAGCAGTTCTACAACGAACAAGGCGAGCTGACCATCAACGTGGGTGACGAAGTCCACGTAGCCCTGGATGCCGTCGAAGACGGTTTCGGCGAAACCAAAGTGTCTCGCGAAAAGGCCAAGCGCGCCGAATCCTGGCTGGTCCTGGAAGCCGCGTTCAGCGCCGACGAAGTGGTCAAGGGTGTCATCAACGGCAAGGTCAAGGGCGGTTTCACCGTCGACGTCAGCGGCATCCGCGCGTTCCTGCCGGGCTCCCTGGTCGATGTCCGTCCGGTGCGTGACACCACTCACCTGGAAGGCAAGGAACTCGAGTTCAAGGTCATCAAGCTGGACCAGAAGCGCAACAACGTTGTCGTTTCCCGTCGTAGCGTCCTGGAAGCCGAGAACAGCGCCGAGCGTGAAGCTCTGCTGGAATCCCTGCAGGAAGGCCAGCAAGTCAAGGGTATCGTCAAGAACCTCACCGACTACGGTGCGTTCGTCGACCTGGGCGGCGTAGACGGCCTGCTGCACATCACCGACATGGCCTGGAAGCGCATCAAGCATCCGTCGGAAATCGTCAACGTCGGCGACGAGATCGACGTCAAGGTGCTGAAGTTCGACCGCGAGCGCAACCGCGTCTCCCTGGGTCTGAAGCAGCTGGGCGAAGATCCGTGGGTCGCCATCAAGGCCCGTTACCCGGAAGGCACCCGCGTTCAGGCGCGCGTCACCAACCTCACCGACTACGGCTGCTTCGCCGAGCTGGAAGAGGGCGTGGAAGGCCTGGTGCACGTGTCCGAAATGGATTGGACCAACAAGAACATCCACCCGTCCAAGGTCGTTCAGGTCGGCGACGAAGTGGAAGTCATGGTCCTGGATATCGACGAAGAGCGTCGTCGTATCTCCCTGGGCATCAAGCAGTGCCGCGCCAACCCGTGGGAAGAGTTCTCGGGTCAGTTCAACAAGGGCGACCGCATCTCCGGCACCATCAAGTCGATCACCGATTTCGGTATCTTCATTGGTCTGGAAGGCGGCATCGACGGCCTGGTACACCTGTCCGACATCTCCTGGAACGAAACCGGCGAAGAAGCCGTGCGTCGCTTCAAGAAGGGTGACGAGCTGGACACCGTGATCCTGTCCGTTGACCCGGAGCGCGAGCGCATCTCCCTGGGTATCAAGCAGCTGGAAGACGATCCGTTCTCCAACTACGCCTCCCTGAACGAGAAAGGCACTATCGTGCGCGGTACTGTCAAGGAAGTCGATGCCAAGGGCGCTGTCATCACCCTGGCCAACGAGATCGAAGGCGTCCTGAAGGCGTCCGAAATCAGCCGTGACCGCGTCGAAGACGCCCGTAACGTGCTGAAGGAAGGCGACGAAGTCGAAGCCAAGATCATCAGCATCGATCGCAAGAGCCGCGTGATCAGCCTCTCCGTCAAGTCCAAGGACGTCGACGACGAGAAGGAAGCCATGAGCTCCCTGCGTAGCAAGCAAGAGCCTGCTGCTGGCCCCACCACCATCGGCGACCTGATCAAGGCGCAGATGGAAAGCCAGAACTAAGTTCGAGCTTGAATAAAAGGCGACCCTTCGGGGTCGCTTTTTTTTGGCTGGCGAAAAGTGGGCAGGGTGGTCATGACCCGTAAAAAGTTGCCGGGACCAAAGTCGTCCGCTTGACTTTTCAAAAATCCGTCGGCGTGCTAAAAGTCCTTGGAGGTGATCTAGCCGCTTGATAACGAAGGAAAAAATCCATGACCAAGTCGGAGTTGATCGAGCGCATCGTTTCCTATCAGGGGCAGTTGTCGTCCAGGGATGTCGAACTGGCGATCAAGACCATGCTGGAGCAGATGGCCCAGGCACTTTCCACTGGAGACCGTATCGAGATCCGCGGCTTCGGCAGCTTTTCGCTGCACTATCGCGAACCCCGTACGGGGCGCAATCCCAAGACCGGCGAGTCGGTGCTGCTGGACGGCAAGTTCGTTCCGCACTTCAAGCCAGGTAAGGAGCTGCGGGACAGGGTCAACGAGCTGGAGCCATAAAGCCGTCGCCCACTGCCGGTCTTTTCTCTGTCTGCCCGACAAGAGTTTGATTTTCCTTGTTTTTTTGGCTAGCTCGGAGCCGTCAAAAAAGCGTTATTCATAAGGCTGGTATCGGTATTTTGACGTTTACAAAAAAAGTCAAGCCGTTTTGATATTTTTGTAGACGGGTTCCGATTTTTGTATGAGACTTCCTTCACATAAGGTCTTGGGTGACCTCGTAGTCCACGCCGAGTGAGGAAGTTGTCATGCGCCACTATCTTTTCATCTGGATCGGTATCGCCGCCTGCTTCACCAGCATGCACCTCGGTCATCCCTTCCTCGCTGTAGCCGCTCTGGCCGGTAGCTGGATGGTTGCCCTGTTCCTGCAGCCCGTTCAGCGCGTCGAGAGCTTCTCGCGCCACTACGTTGGCCAGCCGAGCGCTCGCTTCCAGGCCGTCGAAGTCCAGGCTTCCGCCAAGACCTTCTAAGGTTCTCAAGTTTTTCGGCCCGCCGAGCTCAGGTTCGGCGGGCTTTTTTATGCCTGCGTTCTGCGTGGCTAGGCCCTCGCGGGGCAATGTCTTACCATAAGCGCCCTTTCCTGGCTGACTGGCACGGCGCAACGCATTGATGGAACGCAAGATTCTGGTGACTGGGGCGGGGGGCTTCGTCGGCGCAGCCCTGGTTCGGCAGCTACAGGCCAAGGGGTATCCGGTGGTCGCCGCGCAGCGCCAGCCGGCAGCTGCCTCGATCGCGGGCGAGGTGATTCCGGTGATCCGTGAGTTGTCCGCCGATACCGACTGGTCCGCGCCCCTGGCAGGGGTGGATGCCGTCATCCATCTCGCCGCCCGGGTCCATCAGCTGGGCGAGCAGCCAGGCGTGGTCAGCGAGGCTCGCTACGATGAGGTGAATCGGGCGGCAACCCTCAAGCTGGCCCGGGATGCCCAGGCTGCCGGCGTCCGTCGCTTCATCTTCGTCAGCAGCATCAAGGTCAATGGTGACTGGACCCTTCCCGGCAAGCCCTTTCGCGCTGACGATCTGCCCGCACCCACCGATGCCTACGCGCGTTCCAAGGCCGCTGCCGAACAGCAGCTGCTGGCGCTGATGGCCGAGACCGGGCTGGAAGTGGTCATCGTGCGTCCACCACTGATCTACGGGCCTGGGGTAAAGGCCAATGTGGCCCGTCTGCTGGACACCCTGGCGCGGGGCGTACCGCTGCCACTGGGGGGCGTTCGGCACAACAGGCGCAGTCTGCTCGCGCTGGAGAATCTGCTCGATCTGTTGATCCTGTGCATCGCGGCGCCCAAGGCGGCCGGGGCCATCCTGCTGGTCAGCGACGATGAAGATCTTTCCACCGCCGAGCTGCTCGAATCGCTGGCCGAAGGCCTGGGTCAGAAACCCCGGCTGATCGCCGTTCCGTCCGCCTGGCTCGAATGGGGCGCCAGATTGCTGGGGCGGGGTGAGGTGGCGCAACGTCTCTGTGGGTCGCTGCAGGTCGACATCCAGCCCACCAAGACCTTGCTGGGCTGGCAGCCCCCGCTGTCGGCGCGGGCCGCCTTGCGTGCGCTGGGCGCGCAACGGGCCGGTGCGGAGGGTCGGAAATGATGCTGCTCCTGTTGCTCCTGGCTGGCGGCTGCAGCTGGCTCGGCACGGCGGCGCTGCGCCGCTATGCCCTGTCCGGAGGACTGCTCGACGAACCCAACGCGCGCAGTTCGCACCAGGTGGCGACGCCTCGAGGCGGCGGCCTGGCGATCGTCGTGGTGTTCGTGCTCGGCTGTGTGGTGCTGGAGCTGCTGGGGCAGCTTGATCCGGCTTCCTGCGGCGTCCTGATAGGAGCGGGGCTGCTGGTGGCAGTGCTCGGCTTCGTCGACGATCATCGGCACGTGGGCGCCGGCTGGCGTCTGCTGGGTCACTTTCTGGCGGCGGTCGCTGCCCTGCTGTGGCTGGGCGGCTATGGCGCGCTTCCTGAGCAGCTGTCCGCTGTTCTGGGGCTGCCCGGCTGGCTGGTGATGCCCCTTGGCGTCCTCTATCTGGTCTGGCTGCTGAATCTCTACAATTTCATGGATGGCATCGATGGTATCGCCGGCGTCGAGGCGCTCGTCGTCTGTCTGGGCATGGCGCTGATCTATGCCGTGACCGAGCATGGCGCCTTGCTGGGCGCACCCCTGCTCCTGGCGGCGGCCGTGGGTGGCTTCCTATGCTGGAATTTTCCGCCAGCGCGCATCTTCATGGGTGATGTCGGCAGTGGCTTTCTCGGTCTGATTCTCGGCATGCTGTCGTTGCAGGCGGCACTGGTGGAGCTGTCGCTGTTCTGGGCCTGGCTGATCCTGCTCGGCGTCTTCGTGGTCGATGCGACCTGGACCCTGTTGCGGCGGCTGAGCCGGGGCAAGAAGCCCTACGAGGCTCATCGCACCCACGCCTATCAGTGGGCCTCCCGTCAGCATGGCGCCCATCGTCCGGTGACCCTGTCGGTACTCGCCATCAACCTGTTCTGGTTGCTGCCTATCGCTTTGCTGGTGGGGCTGGGTCTTTTAAGTGCCATACTGGGGCTCTTGCTTGCCTATGGGCCTTTGCTTTGCCTGGCCCTTCGATACCATGCTGGGACCGATGAGGTAGCCATGGCTGCGCAGTCCACCGGATTCAGGGATTAGGGACACTGACATGTTGCGTGACCATCTGGTCAAGCTGAACCGGCGTACCAAGAGAGTCATCCAGGTCGCGGTCGACCTGTTGCTGATCTGGCTCTCGCTATGGTTGGCCTTCTATCTGCGCCTGGGTTCCGTGCAGATGATCGAGCCCTTCAGCGGGCACGCCTGGCTGTTCATCACTGCGCCGGCCATCGCCATTCCCCTGTTCATCCGCTTCGGGATGTATCGCGCGGTCATGCGCTACCTGGGCAACGACGCCCTGATCGCCATCGCCAAGGCGGTGACGCTGTCGACGCTGCTGCTGTCGGTAGTCATCTACTGGTATCGCGACCTGCCGGAGATCGTTCCGCGTTCGATGATCTTCAACTACTGGATCGTCAGCCTGATCCTGATCGGCGGCCTGCGTCTCGCGCTGCGCCAGTATTTCCTGGGCGACTGGTATCGCGCCATTACCGTGCCCTTCATCAAACAGCCGGACGAACTGCCACGGGTCGCCATCTACGGCGCCGGCTCGGCGGGCAATCAGCTGGTCGCGGCGCTGCGCATGGGCCGGGCCATGCGTCCGGTGGCCTTCATCGACGATGACAAGAGCATCGCGAATCGCATCATTGCCGGTCTCAAGGTCTACACCCCCAAACACATCCAGCAGATGATCGATGAAACGGGCGCCGAGGAGATCCTTCTGGCGATCCCGTCCGCTACTCGTGCACGGCGGCGTGAGGTTCTCGGTCTGCTGGAACCCTATCCGCTGCACGTCAGAACCGTGCCGCGGATCAGCGACCTGGCCTGCGGCAAGGTACAGGTGGACGACCTCCAGGAGGTCGATATCGCCGATCTGCTGGGACGGGATCCGGTGACGCCCCGGCCCGAGCTGTTCGCCCGTTGCATCACCGCCCAGGTGGTGATGGTGACCGGGGCAGGGGGATCCATCGGCGCCGAGCTGTGCCGGCAGATCATTGGCCAGAAACCGCGCACCCTGATCCTGCTCGACCACGCCGAATTCAACCTCTACAGCATCCACCGTGAGCTGGAGACCTATATCCAGCGCGAAGCCCTGCCGGTCACCCTGGTGCCGGTGCTGGGCTCCATTCGCAACGCGCCGTTGCTCCTGCAGGTGATGCGGCACTGGAAGGTGGCCACCCTCTACCATGCGGCAGCCTACAAGCACGTGCCCATGGTCGAGCACAACATTGCCGAGGGTTTCGGCAACAACGTTTTGGGCACCCTCAATGCCGCCCAGGCGGCCATCCAGGCTGGCGTGACCAGTTTCGTGCTGATCTCCACCGACAAGGCGGTACGGCCCACCAACATCATGGGCAGTACCAAGCGCCTGGCCGAGATGATCCTGCAGGCCCTGAGTCGCGAGGCGGCGCCCGTGCTGCACGGGCAAACGGATGGTATCCATCAGGTCAATCGCACCCGCTTCACCATGGTGAGATTCGGCAACGTGCTGGGCTCGTCCGGTTCGGTCATCCCGTTGTTCAGGACCCAGATCCGCAAGGGTGGGCCGGTCACCGTCACCCATCCCAAGATCACGCGTTTCTTCATGACCATCACCGAGGCCGCCCAACTGGTCATCCAGGCGGGCGCCATGGGCGAGGGCGGAGACGTCTTCGTGCTCGACATGGGCGAGCCGGTACGCATCGTCGAACTGGCCGAGCAGATGATCAAGCTATCGGGCCTGAGCGTCCGCTCGCCGGCCAATCCCCATGGCGATGTCGCCATCGAGTTCACCGGGCTGCGACCCGGTGAAAAACTCTATGAAGAGTTGCTCATCGGTGACGACGTGAGTCCGACTTCCCATCCGAAGATCATGCGTGCCAGCGAAGACTTCCTGGCCTGGGATGCCTTCCGGGCAGCCCTCGTCGAGCTGAGTCGCGCGATCGATGCCGGTGATTATCTCCGCGTCCGGCAACTGTTGCGCGACACCGTCGCGGGCTATTCGCCAGAGGGCGACATCGTCGACTGGCTGCACGGCAAGAGATCCATCGAGTGATCCCGTCCACGCTTTCTTTCAGCCTGGATTTGAAGCCGAGCACAGAAGCGGCAGCCGCCCAGCGCTAGGCTGAACTTTCTTTTCCTGCCACTGTTTAACTCAGGTCTTTGGGTACATAGCCGTGGCTGTGACCCAAGCCAGGGATGGCTGCGCCGTCCTCCGATGTCTCGTCCGCAGCGCCGGGCGCGATGATGTACAAATCGATATAGGCAGGATTCAGGATGAAGGTACTGGTAACAGGTGGCGCGGGTTTCATTGGTTCCGCCGTGGTACGTTTTCTTATCAACGAGACCCCAATGCAAGGTTGCCAACGTCGACAAGCTGACGTACGCAGGTAACGTGGATTCCCTGGCCGAAGTCGCCGACTCCGACCGCTATGAATTCCACCAGGTGGACATCTGCGACTTCGCCGCCCTGCAGCAGGTCTTCGCGTCCTTCCAGCCCGACGTGGTCATGCACCTGGCTGCCGAGTCCCACGTGGACCGCTCCATCGAGGGCCCTGCCGCCTTCATACAGACCAATGTGGTCGGCACCGGCGTCATCCTCGAGGTGACCCGTGCGTACTGGAACGACCTGGCGCCGGAGGCCAAGGCAGCCTTCCGTTTCCACCACATCTCCACCGACGAGGTCTACGGCGACCTGCACGGTACCGACGACCTCTTCACCGAGACCACGCCCTATTCCCCGAGCTCGCCCTATTCGGCTAGCAAGGCCGGCAGCGACCATCTGGTACGTGCCTGGGGTCGGACCTACGGGCTGCCGGTACTGGTGACCAACTGCTCGAACAACTATGGCCCCTATCACTTCCCCGAGAAGCTGATCCCCCACGTCATTCTCAATGCCATCCATGGCAAGCCGCTGCCGATCTATGGCGACGGCTCCCAAGTGCGTGACTGGCTGTTCGTCGAAGATCATGCCCGCGCCCTCTATACCGTAGTGACCCAGGGCGAGGTCGGCGAGACCTACAACATCGGTGGTCACAACGAGAAACGCAACCTTCAGGTCGTCGAGACCATCTGTGACCTGCTCGAAGAACTGGCTCCGCAGAAGCCCGAGGGTGTCGAGCGCTATCGCGACCTGATCACCTTCGTCAAGGATCGTCCGGGTCACGACATGAGATACGCGATCGACGCCAGCAAGATCGGCCGCGAGCTGGGCTGGACGCCGGCAGAGACCTTCGAGACCGGCATGCGCAAGACCGTAACCTGGTACCTGAACAATCGTGAGTGGTGGCAGCGGGTACTGTCCGGCGCCTACCGCCTCGAGCGTCTCGGCGAAGCCGTTTAACGATCCTATCGCGGACACGCCCGCGGGCGTGTTCGACCGACAGCAACAGTCAATTTTCAGAGGACGATTGCCATGAGCAAATACAAGGGAATTCTGCTGGCCGGTGGCTCCGGTACCCGTTTGCACCCCATTACCCTGGGCGTGTCCAAGCAGTCGCTGCCGATCTACGACAAGCCCATGATCTACTATCCGCTGTCCGTGCTGATGCTGGCCGGTATCCAGGAAGTCCTGATCATCTCGACGCCGGCCGACCTGCCCGGCTTCCAGCGCATGCTCGGCGACGGCAGCCACTTCGGCATGCAGCTGAGCTACGCCGAGCAGCCCAGCCCGGACGGCCTGGCCCAGGCCTTCATCATCGGTCGCGAATTCGTCGGCGATGACAACGTCTGCCTGGTCCTCGGCGACAACATCTTCTACGGCCAGCGCTTCAGCGAGACGCTGCTCAAGGCTGCCAGCGTGGACAAGGGCGCCACCGTCTTCGGCTACTACGTCGCCGACCCCGAGCGTTTCGGTGTGGTCGAGTTCGACGAGCAGGGCAAGGCCCTGAGCATCGAAGAAAAGCCCAAGAAGCCGAAGTCCAACTATGCCGTCACCGGTCTGTATTTCTACGACAACGACGTGCTGGACATCGCCGCCAACATCAAGCCGTCGCCCCGGGGCGAGCTGGAAATCACCGACGTCAACAACGAGTACCTGCGCCGTGGCTCGCTGAACGTTTCCCTGCTGGGCCGCGGTTTCGCCTGGCTGGACACCGGTACCCACGACGCCTTGCTGGAAGCCGGCCACTTCGTCCAGACCATCGAGAAGCGTCAGGGTCTGAAGGTCGCCTGCCTCGAAGAGATCGCCTTCCAGAAGGGCTGGATCACCTGCGAGCAGATGGCCATGCAGGCCGAAGCGCTGAGCAAGACCGGTTACGGCCAGTACCTGGCGCGGCTGTGCAAGGAGCAGGACTGATGCAGGTCTTCGACACCGCGATCCCGGACGTCAAGCTGATCGAACCCAAGGTCTTCGGTGACGACCGCGGCTTCTTCCTGGAGTCCTTCCAGGCGGAGCGCTATGCCCAGCAGGCGGGGATCACCCTGCCGTTCGTGCAGGACAACCATTCGCGCTCCGCCCGGAACGTGCTGCGTGGCCTGCATTTCCAGCGCAGCAAGCCGCAAGGCAAGCTGGTGCGCGTGGTGCGCGGCGAGGTGCTGGACGTGGCCGTCGACATCCGTCGCGGTTCGCCCACCTTCGGCAACGTGGTCGCCGAGATCCTCTCGGAAGACAACAAGCGCCAGCTCTGGATACCGCCGGGCCTGGCCCACGGCTTCGTGGTGCTGTCGGAAACCGCTGATTTTGAATACAAGTGCACAGATTATTACGATCCCTCTGATGAAGGTTCTTTGATCTGGAATGATCCGGATCTGAATATCGACTGGCGGGTAACGGATCCCATCCTGTCCGCCAAAGATGCACAAGGCCTTCGATTGGCGGAGCTGTATAGATGAAGATACTGGTTACCGGAGCTAACGGTCAGGTCGGACGCTGTCTGACCGATCGTCTTCAGCGTTCAGAACTGGCATGGGAGGCCCATGGACGTGCCACTCTGGATATCGCTGACGAAGGCTCGGTAACCAGCCATCTCGAGCGGTTCGCTCCGGACGTCGTGATCAATGCGGCCGCCTACACGGCGGTCGACAAGGCCGAGCAGGAACCCGAGATCGCCGCCCGCGGCAATATCGAAGGTCCTGCGGTGCTTGCCCAGGCCTGCGGCGCCGCCGGCATCGCCCTGCTGCACCTGTCCACCGACTATGTGTTCGACGGTACCGCCACCGAACCCTATCAGGTCGAGGATCCGGTCAGTCCGTCCGGGGTCTACGGCATGACCAAACTGGAAGGGGAGAACCGCGTGCTCTCCGCCTGCCCGCGCTCGGTGGTGCTGAGAACCGCCTGGGTGTTCAGCGAACACTGCAACAACTTCCTCAAGACCATGCTGCGGCTCGCTGCCGATCGTGACGAACTGCGGGTGGTGAGCGACCAGGTGGGTTGCCCGACCTACGCCGGCCACATCGCCGATGCGCTGTTGCAGATCGCCGTCCAGGCCGAAGCTCAGCCTGAGCAGACGGCCTATGGCCTCTATCACTTCGGCGGCGACAGCGGCCTGAGCTGGTGCGACTTCGCGCGCTACATCATCGATGCCGGCGAGGAGCTGGGCATGCTGGAACGGGCGCCGCTCATCACCGGCATCGCCACGTCCGAATTTCCCACCCTGGCCAAGCGCCCGGCCTATTCCATGCTGGACTCCAGCGCGCTGGAGCAGCACTTCGGCATCCCGCCGAGCGACTGGCGCCAGGGCGTTCGCCAGACCCTACTGGCCCTCCAGACCGAGCGTGCCCAAGCAGGGTCTCTGGTGAGTTGACCGTCTGACCCTTTGCGTTAAGCTCTCCGGATCAAACAGCGGAACAGGGAGGTTCCTCTATGAGATTCGTCTGGATAGTGACGTTGCTGGCCCTGTTCGGTCCGTGGGCCAATGCCTGTGAGCCTGGCACGGGTGCTGCACCCAAACCTGCCGCGAATGCCAGCCTGGCACCCCTGAACATCAATGTCGCCGACGTCACCGCGCTGCAACGGCTGCGGGGAATAGGGGCCGTCAAGGCACAGGCGATCGTCGACCATCGCCAAGCCCATGGCGCCTTTGCCTCGGTGGACGAGCTGCTCGAGGTGAAGGGCATCGGCAAGGCCCTGCTGTAGCGCAACCGCGAACTGCTCAGCGTCGACTGATTTTCGGCAAACTTTAACCATCTCTTTGCACCTTTTTCCCAAACCATTGTTTTAGCTGGATTTTTAGGATCTGGCACAAGCATTGCTCTATCTCTGACACGAGTGGGCACGGCGTCAATTTCCCGTGCCAGAGGAGCAGAGCAAATGGTTCAAGGTGTCGAGTTCAATCGGTTGATGCTGGAAATGCGCTCCATGCAGACCGAAGCCATGGCCCGGTCGAAAGCCGTGGTAGCTCCGGCTGCCGGCGCGGAACAGGTCCAGGGTCCGAGCTTCGCCGACATGCTCAGCAAGGCCGTGGGCTCCGTCAATGAGACCCAGCAGACCGCTGGCGAGATGGCCAAGGCCTTCGAGCTGGGGCAGGGCGGCGTCGACCTCACTCAAGTCATGATCGCTTCGCAGAAGGCCAGCGTCTCCGTGCAGGCCTTGACCCAGGTACGCAACAAGTTTGTTCAGGCGTACCAAGACATCATGCAAATGTCGATTTGAGGACGGTCTAGAAAATGGCTGAAGCTCTCACCAACGCACCCGTCCCGACGACCAAGCCCGAGGCTGAAGACAAGCCTAAGAAGTCGCTGCTGGGGCTCAGCTTTCTCGACAACCTGTCCGACATGCCGCTGCTGCGGCAGATGGGTCTGCTGATCGGCCTGGCCGCCAGCGTCGCCCTGGGCTTTGCCGTGGTGCTCTGGACCCAGCAGCCGGACTATCGGCCGCTGTACACCAGCATGAATGGTCTCGACGCCAATCAGGTGCTGCAGGCCCTGGGCGCGGCCGACATCGGCTACAAGGTCGATCCGAATTCCGGCGCCCTGCTGGTCAAGTCCGACGACCTCGGCCGGGCGCGCATGAAGATGGCCGCGGCCGGCATCACCGCCTCCGATGGCAATGTCGGCTTCGAGCTGCTGGACAAGGAGCAGCCGCTGGGCACCAGCCAGTTCATGGAGGCGGCCAACTATCGGCGCAGCCTGGAAGGCGAACTGGCCCGGACCATCTCCAGCCTCAACAACATCAAGGGCGCCCGGGTGCACCTGGCGATCCCGAAGAGTTCGGTGTTCGTCCGTGACGAGCGCAAGCCGAGCGCCTCGGTACTGGTCGAGATGTATCCCGGCCGTACCCTGGATGCCGGTCAGGTCATGGCCATCATCAATCTGGTCGCCACCAGCGTGCCGGAACTGGACAAGTCCCAGGTCACCATCGTCGACCAGAAGGGCCAGCTGCTGTCCGACCAGCAGAATCTCTCCGAGCTGTCGATCGCCGGCAAGCAACTGGACTACACCCGCAAGATGGAAGGCTCCCTGACCCAGCGCGTGCAGAACATCATGCAGCCGGTGCTGGGCAACGGCCGCTTCAAGGCCGAAGTGGCCGCGGATGTGGACTTCAATGCCGTGGAGTCGACCTCCGAGCAGTTCAATCCGGATCAGCCGGCCCTGCGCAGCGAGCAGCAGAACAGCGAGCAGCGCCAGACGTCCGGCGGCGGCGCCCAGGGCGTGCCCGGTGCCCTGTCCAACCAGCCGCCCGGTCCGTCTTCGACCCCGGAGAAGGCCGGTGCCCAGGGTGGCGGCGCCAACTACATCGCTCCCGGCCAGCCGCTGCGTGACGCCAACGACCAGTACATCTACGACAGCAAGACCAGCCTGCCGGCAACCCTGCCGTACCCGACCGACAAGCGTGAGCAGAACACCCGTAACTACGAGCTGGACCGCAGCATCAGCTACACCCGTCAGCAGCAGGGCCGTCTGCGTCGACTTTCCGTCGCGGTGGTGCTGGACGATCAGGTCAAGGTCGATGCGGCCGGCAAGGTCAGCCACCAGCCCTGGACCCCCGAAGACCTGGCTCGCTTCACCCGTCTGGTGCAGGATGCCGTGGGCTTCGACGCCAGCCGTGGTGACAGCGTGAGCGTGATCAACGCGCCCTTCGCCCCGGTGCAGCAGGAAGAGATCGAGAGCATTCCCTTCTACCAGCAGCCCTGGTTCTGGGGCGTGGTCAAGCAGGCCCTCGGCGTCCTCTTCATCCTGGTGCTAGTCTTTGGGGTGCTGCGTCCGGTGCTGAAGAATCTGTCCGGTGGCAACACCAAGGACGCCGCTGCCCTGGCCGCTGCCGGTGGTGCCGGTGCCCTGGGTGCCGGTGGTCTGGATGGCCTGTCGGACGATCTGGCCGACGACAAGGTGAGCCTGGCCGGTCCGGCGCCGCTGTTGCTGCCGAGCCCGAGCGAGGGCTATGACGCTCAACTGACCGCCATCAAGCAGCTGGTCAACGATGATCCGGGCCGTGTCGCCCAGGTAGTGAAGGATTGGATCAATGGCGACGAATGAAGCGCAACTTTCCAAGGTAGAGAAGGCCGCGATCTTCCTCCTGTCGCTGGGCGAAGCCGACGCCGCGCAGATCCTGCGCCACATGGGGCCCAAGGAGGTGCAGAAGGTCGGTACCGCCATGGCCCAGATGCGCAACGTCAACCGCGAACAGGTCGAGCGGGTGCTGGGCGACTTCATCGAGGTGGTGGGCGACCAGACCAGTCTGGGCGTGGGCGCCGACGGCTACATCCGCAAGATGCTCACCCAGGCCCTGGGCGAGGACAAGGCCAGCGGCCTGATCGACCGCATCCTGCTGGGTGGCAACACCAGCGGTCTGGACAGCCTGAAGTGGATGGAGCCGCGGGCGGTGGCGGATGTGATTCGCTACGAGCACCCGCAGATCCAGGCCATCGTGGTGGCCTAC
Organism: Pseudomonas sp. SORGH_AS_0199; assembly: GCF_031453735.1. Lineage (NCBI taxonomy): Bacteria > Pseudomonadati > Pseudomonadota > Gammaproteobacteria > Pseudomonadales > Pseudomonadaceae > Pseudomonas > Pseudomonas sp. SORGH_AS_0199. The sequence continues at coordinate 3,949,053 of NZ_JAVJAE010000001.1, read as the reverse complement.
CTGGATCCCGACCAGGCGGCCGAAGTCCTTGGCCACTTCGATCACAAGGTGCGCCTGGACATCGTCCTGCGCGTCTCCTCGCTGAACACCGTGCAGCCGGCGGCGCTCAAGGAGCTGAACCTGATCCTCGAGAAGCAGTTCTCCGGCAGCGCCAGCACCACCCGTACCGCCCTGGGCGGCGTCAAACGTGCCGCCGACATCATGAACTACCTGGACAGTTCGGTCGAAGGCCCGCTGATGGACGCGATCCGCGACGCGGATCAGGATCTGTCGGGGCAGATCGAGGACCTGATGTTCGTCTTCGACAACCTGTCCGATGTCGACGATCGCGGCATCCAGGCGCTCCTGCGCGAGGTGTCCTCGGATGTGCTGGTGCTGGCGCTCAAGGGCGCCGACGATGGCATCAAGGAGAAATTCTTCCGCAATATGTCCAAGCGCGCGGCCGAGCTGCTGCGCGACGACTTGGAAGCCAAGGGGCCGGTGCGACTGTCCGAGGTGGAGGGGGCGCAGAAAGAGGTGCTTGCCGTGGCCCGCCGCATGGCCGACGCCGGTGAGATCGTCCTCGGCGGCAAGGGTGGCGAGGAAATGGTCTGACGGCTTGCCGGGATTGGCCTGTGCTTTGCTAAGGTCTGGTCAGTAGCGGTTTTCTGACGGACAGGTAATGAGCAAAGAAGCGGCGAGCGAACTGATCAGGGCGCGTGATCTGGAAGCCTTCGACGTCTGGCGACTGCCAGCCTTCGACAACTTCGACGCGCCTGCAGAAATCCCTGTGCCCGCGGCAGCCGAGCCCGAGCCCCAGCCAGAGCCCCAGATCGAAGAGGTCCCGGTCGAAGAGGTCCAGCCGATCACCCTCGAAGAGCTGGAGGCGATCCGCCAGGAGGCCTACAACGAGGGCTTCGGCACCGGCGAGCGCGACGGCTACCACGCCGGCCAGCTCAAGGCGCGCCAGGAAGCCGAGGCGGCGCTGACCGTTCGGCTCGCCAGCCTGGAAACTCTGATGAGCCATCTGCTCGATCCCATCGGCGAGCAGGACCAAGCCCTGGAGGCCGGCATGGTGCAGCTGGTCCGGCATATCACCCGCGAAGTCATCCAGCGCGAACTCACGCTAGACTCCAGTCAGTTGGTTCAGGTGGTGCGCACGGCGCTGAAGCTGCTGCCCATGGGTGCCGAGAACATCCGCATCCAGGTCAGCCCCCAGGACTTCGAGCTGATGAAGGCCTTGCGTGACCGCCACGAAGAAAAATGGCGCATCCTCGAGGACGAGACCCTGATGCCTGGCGGTTGCCGGATCGAGACCGAGAGCAGCGTCATCGACGCCAGCATCGAGACCCGTCTGACCCAGGCGCTGACCCAGCTGGCCGAACAGCAGCGCCACCAGGCGACCCAGCCCCAGGAAGCCGATCTGCACATCGACATCGAGGATGCCTCCCATGCGTCTTGAGCGTCTGAGTTTCGAACGCCGCCTCAGCGGCTACGATGAAGCCATCCGGGTGGAGCAGCAGCCGGTGATCGAAGGCCGCCTGCTGCGCATGGTCGGTCTGACCCTGGAGGCCGAAGGCCTGCGCGCCGCTGTCGGCAGTCGCTGCCGGCTGATCAATGGCGGTGGCTATCAGCCGGTGGAGGTCGAGGCCGAGGTGATGGGCTTCAACGGCAACAAGACCTTTCTCATGCCGGTGGGCAGCCTGGCCGGCATCGCGCCCGGCGCCCGGGTGGTGCCGGTGCCGGATACCGGTCGCCTGCCGATGGGCATGTCAATGCTGGGGCGCGTACTGGATGGCCTGGGCAACGCCCTGGACGGCAAGGGCCGCATGCGCGCTGAAGACTGGGTGCCGATGGACGGCCCCACCATCAACCCGCTCAAGCGCGAACCCATCAGCGAGCCCCTGGACGTTGGCATCCGCAGCATCAACGGTTTGTTGACGGTAGGTCGCGGCCAGCGTCTCGGCCTGTTCGCCGGTACCGGCGTGGGCAAGAGCGTGCTGCTCGGCATGATGACCCGGCTGACCAAGGCCGAGATCATTGTGGTCGGGCTGATCGGCGAGCGGGGCCGCGAGGTGAAGGAATTCATCGAGCACATCTTGGGCGAGGAGGGCATCAAGCGGGCGGTGGTCGTGGCCTCGCCGGCGGACGATGCGCCTCTGCTGCGCCTGCGCGCGGCCATGTACTGCACCCGCATCGCCGAATACTTTCGCGACAAGGGCAAGAACGTGCTCCTGCTGATGGATTCCCTGACCCGCTATGCCCAGGCGCAGCGGGAGATCGCCCTGGCCATCGGCGAGCCGCCGGCGACCAAGGGCTACCCGCCGTCGGTGTTCGCCAAGCTGCCGCGCCTGGTGGAACGGGCCGGCAACGCAGAAAAAGGTGGGGGTTCGATCACGGCGTTTTATACTGTGCTCTCGGAAGGCGACGATCAGCAGGATCCCATCGCCGACTCGGCGCGTGGCGTGCTGGATGGTCACTTCGTGCTGTCGCGGCGGCTGGCCGAGGAAGGGCACTATCCGGCGATCGACATCGAGGCGTCCATCAGCCGGGTCATGCCCCAGGTGGTCAGCCCGGAGCATCTGCGCAACGCCCAGCGCGTCAAGCAGCTCTGGTCGCTCTATCAGCAGGCCAAGGACCTGCTCAGCGTCGGTGCCTATGTGCCCGGCGGGAATGCCGAAACCGATCTGGCGATCGCCCGCTATGCGCCCATGCAGCAGTTCCTGCGCCAGGGCCTGCGCGAAAGCGAATCGCTGGAGCAGAGTTCCGCCAATCTCCAAGTCGTATTGGGAGGCTGATAGATCATGAAAGGCAGAGCCGAGCGTCTGGGTCCGGTGGTGGAGATGAGCGAGCGCGACGAGCGCGACGCCGCCCAGCGCCTGGGGCAATGCCAGCAGCAACTGGCCCAGGCCGAGTTCAAGCTGGGTGAATTGCAGCGCTATCGCGAGGATTACCAGCAGCGCCTGGTGGTCAATGGCAGCCGTGGTGTCACCGGGCAGTGGCTGATCGGCTATCAGCGCTTTCTCAGCCAGCTGGAAGAGGCGATCGGCCAGCAGGAGCGCAACGCCCAGTGGCACCGCGACGTGGTGACCAAGGCGCGTACCCAGTGGCAGGAGCGCTATGCCCGCCTCGAAGGCCTGCGCAAACTGGTCGAGCGCTATCGCCAGGAGCAGCGCCAGGTCGAGGACAAGCGCGAACAGAAACAGATGGACGAATACGCCCAGCGGGCGCGCTCGACCTATATCTAGGCCAGGCCCCGCCTTCGTTCCTTTTCTTGTCAGTGAGAATGCCGATGTTTTCCTCCCATCTCGATCCGGAAACGCTCGCCGCCCTGCGCGACTGCATGGAGGAGGAGTACGTCGATCTCATCGAAACCTTTCTGCTCGATTGCGAAGAGCGCATCGCCGAACTCAAGCGCAGCGTGATCGGTGGCGATGCCGAGCAGGTCCGCCAGCTGGCGCACAGCTTCAAGGGTAGCGCCGGCAACATGGGCGCCGCGCCCCTGGCGCAGCTGTGTCGAGACGTGGAGGAGGGCGCGCGGCGCCGGGCGACCACCGCCGAACTGGCCATGGGCGTTTCCGCCATGGAGCGCGAATTCGCCATCGTCCGCATCCTGTTCAAGGTCGAGCGGCAACGCTACGCGGGCTGACCTCGTCAAAGCGCTGGCGTTTCCAGCTGGCGCGCAACTTGCTAGATACCCGGAAACCCGTCGTTCGGAGCTCTCCATGGCCGTCGTGCCCGATTTCCTTTTGAATACCGCCACTTCTCCAGCCGGTACCGGCCGGGCGGCGGCCAAGACCCCTTCCCAGGATCGCCCGGCAGCCCAGGAGCGGTTCGCCGATGTCTTCGCCCAGGAGCAGCCGCGTGAGCCGGTGCGCAGCGAAAAGCCGCGCGACACCAGCGACAGCAAGGCCCCGACCCTGGCGCGCAAGAACGAACCCGGGCGAGCCCGGGATGGCGATGACCGGGTGAAGCGCTCCAGCAATGACGACCGCACGGCGGACGCCAAGCCCGAGGTCGACAGCACCGCCAAAAGCGACGCGCCGTCGGCAGCCGCTACCGACGACAGCGGCAAGACCTTGCCGGTGGCCCAGGGCGAAGACGCCAAGGCGCCGCTGGACGCGGTCCTGGATCCGCTGTTCATGTTCGGCATGACCGGTCAGTTCCCGCAGCCGGTAGCTACACCTGTGGCAACGCCTCAGCTTCCGACCGGGACGGCCGCGGACGCCGCAGCCACCGCCACTGCCCAGGCCCTGGATCCGGCGGCGCTGCTGGGCGCTGCCGTGGCAACCGTAGCCCAGACGACCACCCCGGGTGTCGGCACGGGCACTACGGCCACTCCGGCCAAGCCCGGCGAGCAGCAGGCCGCGGACGATGGTCTGGCGCAACTGCTGGGCCAGGTACCCCAGACCCAGGGTGACGCCGCCAAGGCCGCCACCAACGCCAACAACCTGGCGGCCACTCAGCTGCAAGGCTTGCTGCCGGCTGATGGCGCTCCCGCTCAGGTGGCGGATCAGGCGGCCAGCGCGGCCCTGGCTGCGGCCCTGGACAAGGGCGATGGGCAGGACGCGGCGGTACCGAGCAAGAGCGATGCCTTCGCCGACAAACTCACCGTCCTGTCCCAAGCCCTCAGCACGCCCGCTGCGACAGCTCGCCCGGTCACGGCCACGGTACCCGGCCAGCCGCTCAGCCCGCAGGCAGGCAACTTCAGCGAGGCGGTGGTCGACAAGGTCATGTGGATGTCCAGCCAGAATCTCAAGACCGCCGACATCCAGATGGAGCCGGCGCAACTGGGCAAGCTGGAGGTGCGCATCGACATGACCCAAGACCAGACCCAGGTCACCTTCGCCAGTCCCCACGCCGACGTGCGCGAAGCGCTGGACAACGGCAGCCAGCGCCTGCGCGAACTCTTCGCCCAGCAGGGCATGAACCTCGCCAACGTCAACGTTTCCGATCAGTCGTCCGGTCAGGCCTGGCAGCAGTCGCAGCAGGGTGGCCAGAGCGATAACTCGCGTCGCGGCAGCCGTGGCGCGGGCGGGGGCGAGGATGAAGCGGTGGCGAATGTCGCCGAAACCCGTGGCGCGGCGACGCTCGCGGCGCGCAGTCTGGTCGACTACTACGCATGACGGGCCGCCGGCTGCCAGGTGACAGCCTCGGCCGCACCTGCTATATCCCCTTCGTATCAATAGGTTAGCTGCGTCACCCAACAGGGGTGACGCGCAGCACAGGATTCGGTCGAGCACTTATGGCGAAGAAGCAGGCCCCTGCGGCAGAGGGTGCAGCCGCGGAAGGCAAGGGCAAGGGCAAGCTCAAACTTATCATCATCATCGTCGTGGCCCTGCTGCTGGTCATTGGCGCCTCGGTGGGCGCGACCTGGTTCCTGCTCGGCAAGAAGAGCGCGGAGCCCGAGCACGCCGCGCCGGCCGCTCCGGCGGCACCCGTGCACCTGGCGGCGGTCTACCAGGCGCTGGTGCCAGCCTTTGTGGTCAATTACAACGCCGACGGTCGCCAGCGCTACATGCAGGTCACGGTGACCCTGATGGGGCGCGACCAGGCGCAGATGGATGCGCTCAAGGCGCAATTGCCGCAGGTCCGCAACCAGCTGGTGATGCTGTTTTCCGGCCAGGACTTCAACAGCCTCCTGACCCCGGTGGGCAAGGAGATGCTGCGCCAGCAGGCCACCAGCAAGGTTCAGGAGCTGGCGAAGAAACTGACCGGCCAGACTGCCATCGAACAGGTATTGTTCACCAATCTCGTCCTGCAATAGGTAACGCCATGGCCGTGCAAGATCTGCTCTCTCAGGATGAAATCGATGCCCTGCTGCACGGGGTCGACGATGGCATCGTCGAGACCGAGACCGATGCCGAGCCGGGCACCATCAAGGGCTATGACCTCACCAGCCAGGATCGCATCGTCCGCGGACGCATGCCGACCCTGGAGATGATCAACGAACGCTTCGCCCGCTATACCCGGGTCAGCATGTTCAACCTGCTGCGGCGTTCGGCCGACGTCTCCGTGGGCGGGGTGCAGGTCACCAAGTTCGGTGAATACATCCATTCGTTATACGTCCCCACCAGCCTCAACATGGTCAAGATGAAGCCGCTGCGTGGTACCGCGCTGTTCATCCTCGATGCCCGGCTGGTGTTCAAGCTGGTGGACAACTTCTTTGGCGGTGACGGCCGCCACGCCAAGATCGAGGGCCGGGAATTCACCCCCACCGAACTGCGCGTGGTGCGCATGGTGCTCGACCAGTGCTTCGTCGATCTCAAGGAAGCCTGGGGCGCCATGCTCGACTGCCAGTTCGAATACATGAACTCCGAGGTCAACCCGGCGCTGGCCAACATTGTCAGCCCCAGCGAAGTGGTGGTGGTGAGCACCTTCAACATCGAGCTGGATGGCGGTGGCGGCGAACTGCACGTGACCATGCCCTATTCGATGATCGAGCCGATCCGCGAAATGCTCGATGCCGGTTTCCAGTCGGACGTGGATGACCAGGATGAACGCTGGGTCAAGGCCCTGCGCGAGGACCTGCTCGATGTGCGCGTGCCGCTGGAGGCGACGGTTGTCCGGCGCCAACTCAAACTCCGCGATATCCTCAACATGCAGCCAGGCGACGTGATTCCGGTGGAAATGCCGGAGGAGATGCTCATGCGAGCCAACGGCATGCCCACCTTCAAGGTCAAGATGGGCGCACGCAAGGGCAACCTGGCCCTGCAGATTCTCGAACCGGTCAGCCGCGGCCGCTGAGCGAAAACCGTTTTTTCCGTCCGGGCCGCGGCCCGGCGTAGCACGAGACCCACACGATGGCAGACAACCCCGAAGAACAAGCCCTGGCGGACGAGTGGGCCGCAGCCCTGGCCGAAGCCGGCGATGCCAGTCAGGACGATATCGATGCCCTGATGGCTCAGGGTACCCAGGTCGAAGCCCCCAAGCCGCCCAAGGCGCCGGTGGAGGAATTTGGTCAGAGCAGTGGGGGTTTGGCAGTGACTGGCATGGAAGGGCCCAATCTGGATGTGATCCTGGACATCCCGGTGACCATCTCCATGGAGGTCGGCCATACCGACATCTCCATTCGCAACCTGCTGCAACTCAACCAGGGCTCGGTCATCGAGCTCGACCGTCTGGCTGGCGAGCCGCTGGACGTGCTGGTGAATGGTACGCTGATCGCCCACGGTGAAGTGGTGGTGGTGAACGAGAAGTTCGGGATCCGCCTCACCGACGTCATCAGCCCCACGGAACGTATCAAGAAGCTGCGGTGATCCATGAAGAGTCTGCTCCTGCCGCTGGGTCTCCTGCCCCTGACCGCGCGTGCCGCCGAAGCCACCTCGCCGGGGCTGGATGTGGGGGCGCAGGTCGGTCAGCTGCTGCTCGGCCTGCTGCTGGTGATCGCGCTGATCCTCGGTCTGGCCTGGCTGGTGCGTCGGGTGCAGCAGCAGGGGTCACGCGGCCAGCAGGTGATCAAGGTGATCTCCACCCAGCACCTGGGGCCGCGCGAACGGCTGGTGCTGGTGCAGGTCGGCCAGGAGCAGCTGCTGATCGGCGTCGCTGGCGGACGAATCACGCCGCTGCACAGCCTGCGCGAGCCGGTGCGACTCGGCGAGACCGAGGCGCCGGCGCCGGAATTCGCCCAGCGCCTGCTGGAACTCATCAGCCGCGATCCCAAGGCGAAACCATGATTCCTTCGCGTCTACCGGCCGGTCTGGGGCGCACCCTGGGCTGGCTGCTGGGCCTGGCCGTGCTGCTGTTCGCGCCCCTTGCACTGGCGCAGCAGGCCGGGCAGGCCAATCCGCTGTCGATTCCGGCCATTACGCTGAGTACCAACGGCCAGGGTCAGCAGGAGTACTCGGTCAGCCTGCAGATCCTGCTGATCATGACGGCGCTGAGCTTCATTCCAGCGTTCGTCATGTTGATGACCAGCTTCACCCGCATCGTCATCGTCTTCGCCATTCTGCGTCAGGCGCTGGGTCTGCAGACCACGCCGTCCAACCAGGTACTGGTGGGCATGGCGCTGTTTCTCTCGCTGTTCATCATGGCGCCGGTGTTCGACCGCATCAATACCACCGCCGTACAGCCCTACCTGAACGAACAACTCAGTGCCCAGGATGCCATCGCCCGCGCCCAGGTGCCGATGAAGGACTTCATGCTGGGGCAGACCCGGCAATCGGACCTGGACCTGTTCATGCGGCTGTCCAAGCGCACCGACATTCCCAGTGCCGATCAGGCGCCCTTGTCGATCCTGGTGCCGGCCTTCGTCACCTCCGAACTCAAGACCGCCTTCCAGATCGGCTTCATGATCTTTATTCCCTTCCTGGTCATCGACCTGGTGATCGCCAGCGTGCTGATGGCCATGGGCATGATGATGCTGTCACCCATGATCATCTCGCTGCCGTTCAAGCTGATGCTGTTCGTGCTGGTGGATGGCTGGGCGCTGATCATGGGTACCCTGGCCAGCAGCTTCGGCACCGTCTAGCGGTGCCCCCTTTGCGTGGAGAAGCGAAATGACCCCTGAAGTCGCCGTCGATCTGTTTCGCCAGGGCCTCTGGCTAACCGCGCTGCTGGTGGCCGTGCTCGTGGTACCCAGCCTGATCGTTGGCCTGATCGTGGCGGTGTTCCAGGCGGCGACCCAGATCAACGAACAGACCCTAAGCTTTCTGCCGCGGCTGATCGTCACCCTGTTGACGCTGATCGTGCTGGGACCCTGGATGGTCAGACAGCTGATGGAGTTCATCCAGACCTCGGTCGCCAACATCCCGCGGCTGATCGGCTAGCCCATGCTCGCCCTCAGCGACGCCCAGATCGGCGGCTGGGTCGGCAGCTTCCTGTTTCCGCTGTTTCGCATCGCCGCGCTGCTGATGACCATGCCGATCATCGGTACCACGCTGGTCCCGGTGCGGGTGCGCATGTATCTGGCCCTGGCCTTGAGTCTGGTGCTGGTACCGACCCTGCCGCCGATGCCGCAGGTGGATGCCATCAGCCCCCAGGCTTTGCCGCTGATCGTCGAGCAGATCCTCATCGGCGCGGTGATGGGCTTCAGCCTGCAGCTGTTCTTCCACGTCTTCGTGGTGGCGGGGCAGATCATCTCGACCCAGGCGGGCCTGAGCTTCGCGTCCATGATCGACCCGGTCAACGGCGCCTCGGCGCCGGTGATGGGCCAGTTCTTCACCATGCTGGTGACGCTGCTGTTCCTGGCCATGAACGGCCACCTGGTGGTGTTCGAGATCCTCGCCGAAAGCTTCGTCACCTTGCCGGTGGGGGATACCCTGAGTGTCGAGCACTTCTGGCAGGTCGCCGGGCGGCTGGGCTGGGTATTGGGCGCCGGTATCCTGCTGGTGCTGCCGGCCATCACCGCGCTGCTGGTGGTCAACATCGCCTTCGGCATCATGACCCGCGCAGCACCGCAGCTGAACATCTTTTCCGTCGGCATGCCGCTGATCGTGGTGCTGGGCATGGTCATCGTCTGGCTCGGCACCGCCGACATCCTCTCCCACTATGAAAGTCTCGCCAGCGAGGCGCTGCAGTGGCTGCGCGAACTCGCCCGAGCCCGCTAGGAGATATGCCGCATGGCTGAATCCGATGGCGAAGACCGCACAGAAGACCCCACAGAGAAACGCAAGCGTGATTCCCGGGAGGAGGGGCAGCTCCCGCGATCACGCGAACTCGGTACGGTGGCGGTCATGCTCTCGGGGGTCGGCGGCCTGCTGATGTATGGCGCCTTTCTCGGCGGCAAGCTGCTGGAGGTGATGCGCAGCAACTTCTCCCTGCGTCGGGAAGAGGTCATGGACGAGCGCTTCATGGGCACCTTCCTGCTGGCCTCGGGCAAGGCGGCGATGATCGGCATGCTGCCGATGATCGCCCTGGTGGTGATCGCCGCCATCATTGGTCATATCGCCCTGGGTGGCTTCCTGTTTTCCGGCAAGGTGCTGGCGCCCAAGCCGAGCCGGATGAATCCCATGTCCGGCATTGCCCGGATGTTTTCCAAGCATTCCCTGGTGGAACTGCTCAAGGCGCTGGGCAAGTTCTTCATCATCCTGGGCGTGTCGGTGATGGTGCTGATGAGCGAACGCACGGCGCTGCTGCAGATCGCCAAGCTGCCGACCGAGCAGGCGCTGCTGCACAGCATGCAGGTGGTGGGGCATGCCACCCTGCTGCTGGCCCTGGGGCTGCTGATCATCGCCGCGGTGGACGTGCCCTTCCAGATCCTCAGCAATCGCAAGAAGCTGATGATGACCAAGCAGGAGATCAAGGACGAGTACAAGGACAGCGAGGGCAAGCCCGAGGTCAAGGGCAAGATTCGCCAGATGCAGCGGCAGATGGCGCAGCGGCGGATGATGGCCGAGGTGCCCAACGCCGATGTGGTCATCACCAACCCGACCCACTTCGCCGTGGCGCTCAAGTACGATGCGGCCAAGGGTGGGGCACCGGTGCTGGTGGCCAAGGGCAGCGATTTCACCGCGTTGAAGATCCGCGAGATCGCCCAGCAGCATCAGGTCTCGCTGCTGGAGTCGCCGGGGCTGGCGCGGGCGGTGTACTTCTCCACCGAAGTGGACCAGGAGATTCCGGCCGGTCTCTACGTCGCCGTGGCCCAGGTCCTGGCCTATGTCTATCAGCTCAGGCAATTCCGCGCCGGACGCGGGCGCAAGCCCAAGCTGTCCGATCTACCCATCCCGCCGGATCTGCGGCGGGATGAGGAGGGGAAGGCGCCTACTTGATGACGCCGCAGGCGACGCGCGCGCCGCCACCGCCCAGCGGCTTGGGCTGGTCGGCATAGTTGTCGCCACCGGCATGCACCATCAGTGCATGGCCCTTGAGCTCTTCGAGGCGCTTCAGGCGCGGCGCCAGCACCGGCTGGGTGGCCTGGCCGTCGGCGGTCACATAGAGCGCCGGCAATTCGCCCAGGTGGCCGTCGTCCGACCAGGGCGCGCTGTGCTTGCCGGTGTTGCGCGGATCCAGATGGCCGCCCGCGGCGCCACCCGCGGTCAGGGTGCCATTCACCTCGGCCGCGCCGCAGTTGGGCTTGGTATGGACATGGAAGCCATGGATGCCGGGCTCCAGGCCCTTGAGATCGGGCGTGAAGACCAGGCCGTACTTGGAACGGGTCACCTGTACGCTACCGACGCTTTCGCCCACACCGTCGGTCGTGACCTTGTTCAGCGGGATCGTCAGGGATTCGGCCGCCTGGGCGGTTCCGACCAGGCAGGTAGCCAACAGCGTCGCGGTCCAGATTCTCATGATGATGTTCCTCGGATAGGCGCGCTAGCGCGGGTCCCTAGACAGACTCATGGCCGCCGCCCGCGGTTCAGCCGACGATTCCGGCGATCCGTAACCAGTCCTGTATCACCCCCGGGAAAACCTCGCTGATTCAAGGTCTTGAGCAGTTGGCCCGGAGCTTGCTCAAGCCCCTGCGAACAGTGCGCTGCGTCAACTTTCCGTGACGCCGGCACCGGCAAGCGAGGAATGGGTGTGAAAGTCGACAAATCCATGATGATGGGCAACATGCGCGGTCTGGCTCGCGGCAACCTGGGCGTGCCGCTGGCCGTCCTGGCGATGCTCGCCATGATGACGCTGCCGATGCCGCCGTTCCTGCTGGACGTGCTGTTCACCTTCAACATCGCCCTGTCGATCGTGGTCCTGCTGGTCAGCGTCTACGCCCTGCGGCCGCTGGACTTCGCGGTCTTCCCGACCATCCTGCTGGTGTCGACCCTGCTGCGCCTGGCGCTGAACGTGGCCTCGAGCCGCGTCGTGCTGCTGCACGGCCAGGACGGCCACGATGCCGCGGGCAAGGTCATCCAGGCCTTCGGCGAGGTGGTGGTCGGCGGCAACTACGTGGTCGGTGCGGTGGTGTTCGCCATCCTCATGATCATCAACTTCGTGGTGGTGACCAAGGGTGCCGGCCGTATCTCCGAGGTGTCGGCGCGTTTCACTCTGGACGCCATGCCCGGCAAACAGATGGCCATCGACGCCGACCTCAATGCCGGCATCATCGATCAGGTCGAAGCCAAGAAGCGTCGGACCGAAGTGGGCCAGGAGGCCGACTTCTACGGTTCGATGGACGGTGCCAGCAAGTTCGTCCGCGGTGACGCCGTCGCCGGTCTGCTGATCCTCTTCATCAACCTCATCGGCGGCATGGCCATCGGCATGGCCCAGCACGGTCTGCCGTTCGGCGAAGCGGCGCGCATCTACGCCCTGCTGACCATCGGTGACGGCCTGGTCGCCCAGGTCCCTTCGCTGCTGCTGTCGGTCGCCGCTGCCATCATGGTGACCCGGGTGTCCTCGGCCGAAGACATGGGCCAGCAGGTCAATCGTCAGATGTTCGCCTCGCCCAAGGCGCTGGCAGTCTCGGCCTTCATCATCATCGCCATGGGCCTGGTCCCGGGCATGCCGCACCTGCCGTTCCTCGGCCTGGGCGGTGGCGCCGCAGCCGGTGCCTGGCTGATCTACAAGCGCCAGCGCCAGGCCAAGCAGACCGCCGAGGTGGAAGCCAAGAAGCAGCAGGACCTGGCCCCCGTACAGCGTCCGGCCGAGGCCAAGGAGCTGGGCTGGGATGACGTGACCCCGGTGGACATGGTCGGTCTGGAAGTCGGCTACCGGCTGATCCCCATGGTCGATCGCAACCAGGGTGGCCAGCTGCTGGCGCGGATCAAGGGCGTGCGCAAGAAGCTGTCCCAGGACCTCGGCTTCCTCATGCCGTCGGTGCACATCCGCGACAACCTTGACCTGCTGCCCAACGCCTATCGTCTGACTTTGATGGGCGTCAGTGTGGCCGAGGCCGAGATCTATCCGGATCGCGAACTGGCCATCAACCCCGGTCAGGTCTACGGCTCCCTCAACGGCGTCGCCGCCAAGGATCCGGCATTCGGTCTGGAGGCCGTCTGGATCGACGTCACCCAGCGCGACCAGGCCCAATCCCTCGGCTACACCGTGGTCGATGCCAGCACGGTGGTCGCCACGCACCTCAACCAGGTGCTCTTCAAGCACGCCCACGAGCTGATCGGTCACGAGGAAGTCCAGCAATTGCTGCAGGTGCTGGCCAAGAGTTCGCCCAAGCTGGCCGAGGAGCTAGTGCCCGGCATCGTCTCCCTGTCGACCCTGCTCAAGATCCTCCAGCAGTTGCTGCAGGAGCAGGTGCCGGTCCGTGACATCCGTACCATCGCCGAAGCCATCGCCAACGTCGGGCCGCGGAGTCAAGATCCCGCCGCCATCGCTGGTGCCGTGCGGGTCGCCCTGTCGCGCGCTATCGTCCAGAACATCGTGGGAATGGAGCCTGAGCTGCCTGTTATCACCCTTGAGCCAAGGTTGGAACAGATGTTGCTAAGTAGTATGCAGAAGGCCGGTCAAGGCGCTGAGGACGGCATGTTCCTCGAGCCTGGCATGGCTGAAAAACTGCAGCGTTCCCTTATCGAGGCAGCGCAGCGTCAGGAAATGATGGGTAAGCCAGTGGTGCTGCTGGTGGCCGGTGCGATCCGCGGGATGATGTCCCGCTTCGCCCGGATGGCGGCACCGAACATGAGTGTTCTGGCCTACCAGGAAATTCCGGACAACAAGCAGGTCACCATCGTCGCTACCGTTGGCCAGAATGGCTGAGGTCTAGATCATGCAAGTCAAACGTTTCTTCGCTGCCGATATGCGTCAAGCCATGAAGCTGGTACGCGACGAGCTGGGCCCGGATGCCGCCATCCTCAGCAACCGCCGGGTCGCCGGCGGGGTCGAGCTGACCGCGGCGCTGGACTACCAGGCTCCGGCACCAGCCGCGCCCAACGCGGAGCTGCAGGCGGAGTTGCGCAAGACCCATGCGAAGATCGCCCAGGCCCATGCCGACCTCAGCATCCGCGCGCCGGGCGTGCCCTCGGCCGCACCCAAGGACAAGCAGCTGCTCGGCGCCATCAGCGCCGCCGACAGCCGTCGCGAGCCGGTAATCGCCCCGCCACGTGCCCCTCAGCCGGCCGCCGCCGCCCCTGCCGCCAGCGCCGCGCCGGAAGACCGCCGCGCCCTGGAAGCCATGCGCAGCGAACTCAGCGGCCTGCGTGAACTGCTGGAAGTCCAGCTCGGTTCCATGGCCTGGACCCAGGTGCAGTCCACCCGTCCGCAACAGGCCGGCCTCTGGCGCCGTCTGCAGCGCATGGGCCTGCCCGCCGATCTGGCTCGCCACCTGCTCGACAGCGTCGCCAAGATCCAGGACCCGCGGCATGCCTGGCGCATGCTGCTGGCCAATTTCGCCCAGCTGGCCAAGACCACCGACGCCAAGATCCTGGAGGAGGGCGGTGTCGTCGCCTTCGTCGGTCCGGCCGGCATGGGCAAGACCACCACCCTGGCCAAGCTCGCCGCCAACTACGTGCTCAAGTACGGCCCCCAGAGTCTGGCGCTGGTCAGCATGGACAGCTTCCGCATCGGTGCCCAGGAGCAGATCAAGACCCTCGGCCGCATTCTCGACGTGCCGGTCACCCTGGTCGATCCCGGCCAGTCCCTGGCCCAGGCGCTGGCACCCCTGGCGCGCAAGCGCCTGGTACTGATCGACACCGCGGGCATGCCCGCCAATGATCCGGCGCTCAAGGTGCAGCTCGAAGCCCTGGCCAACCGCCAGTTGAAGATTCGCAATTATCTGGTACTGGGTGTCACCAGCCAGAGCCAGGTGCTCAAGGCGGCCTACCACAGCTATCGGCGCTGCGGCCTGAGTGGCTGCGTGCTGACCAAGCTGGACGAAGCCGCCAGCCTCGGCGAAGCCCTGGGCCTGGCCATCAGCCAGCGTCTGCCGGTGGCCTATATCGCCGACGGCCCGCGTATCCCGGACGACCTGCATCCGGCCCGCAGCCATCAGCTGGTGAGCCGTGCGGTGAGCCTGCAGGCCTCCGAGGAGCCGAGCGAAGAAACCATGGCCGGCATGCTTGCCGGCCTGTATCAAGGCAATGCCCGCCGCGCCGGTTAGCGCAGACGAACGGTAGTGGTGCATTGCATGCCTGGGCACGCCAAATGCACTTAGTCTAAAGTGTGACGGATTTCAATCAAAGGTATCAGGCAATGGGTAGCATGCATCCCGTCCAAGTCATAGCGGTCACGGGCGGTAAAGGCGGTGTCGGCAAGACCAATGTGTCGGTCAACCTGGCCTTGGCCCTGGCCGATATCGGGCGGCGCGTCATGCTGCTCGACGCCGACCTGGGCCTCGCCAACATCGACGTTCTGCTCGGCCTGTCGCCCAAGCGCACCCTGGCCGACGTCATCTCCGGCGAGTGCGAGCTGCGCGACGTGCTGCTGCACGGCCCGGGCGGCATCCGCATCGTTCCGGCGGCCTCGGGCACCCAGGCGATGGTCAATCTGACGCCGGCCCAGCACGCCGGTCTGATCCAGGCCTTCAGCGACATCAGCGAGAACCTCGATGTGCTCATCGTCGATACCGCTGCCGGCATCGGCGACCAGGTGGTCAGCTTCGTTCGCGCCGCCCAGGAAGTCCTGGTGGTGGTGTGCGACGAGCCCACCTCCATCACCGATGCCTACGCCCTGATCAAGCTGCTCAATCGCGACCATGGCGTCACCCGTTTCCGGGTTCTGGCGAACATGGCGCTGACGCCCCAGGAAGGTCGCAATCTCTTTGCTAAGCTGACCAAGGTGACCGACAGATTCCTGGATGTCGCCCTGCAGTATGTGGGCGCCATTCCGTTCGACGAGGCGGTGCGCAAAGCCGTACAGAAACAGCGCCCCGTGTTCGAAGCCTTTCCGCGTGCCAAGGCCTCGCTGGCCTTCCGTGCGGTAGCTCAGAGAGTCGATGGCTGGCCGTTGCCCGCCAATCCGCGCGGCCATCTCGAGTTCTTTGTCGAGCGCCTTGTGCAACCAGCCATCGGTACCCACGCATGACAGCATCCAGCGGGCTTCGCATGTACAGCAAAACCTCGGAACGTACCCAGCAGGAGCAACTCATCAACCGCTACGCGCCGTTGGTGAAACGCATCGCCTACCACCTCCTGGCGCGTCTGCCGGCCAGCGTGCAGGTCGAGGACCTGATGCAGGCCGGCATGATCGGTCTGCTGGAGGCCTCGCGCAAATATGACGCCGGCAAGGGCGCCAGCTTCGAGACCTACGCCGGCATCCGCATCCGCGGCGCCATGCTCGACGAGGTCCGCAAGGGCGACTGGGCGCCGCGCTCGGTGCACCGCAACACGCGCATGGTCACCGACGCCATTCGCGCCGTGGAAGCGCGCACGGGTCGCGACGCTAAAGATTCCGAAGTCGCGGCCGAACTTAAATTGAGTCTGGATGAGTACTACGGCATCCTTGGCGACACCATGGGGAGTCGCCTGTTCAGTTTCGACGACCTCATGGAGGGTGGTGAGCATGGGCTCGAGGAGAGCGGTTCGCATGAACTCGAACCCGGTCGCGGTCTGGAAGACGAGCGCTTCCGCAAGGCCCTGGCCGACGCCATCGCCAATCTTCCGGAGCGTGAACGTCTGGTGCTCTCGCTGTATTACGACGAGGAACTCAACCTCAAGGAAATCGGCGAGGTGCTGGGCGTGAGCGAGTCACGCGTCTGCCAACTTCACAGTCAATGCGCGGCACGCCTGCGGGCGCGGCTGGCGGAATGGCGTTCGCGTTAACCGGCTGGTACTCAGGCTACTACGATTGCTTAGGCGCGCCTTGCGGCGTGTGTGCGGATTAGGACGGAGGTCGACTTGGACAAGAACATGAAAATCCTCATCGTGGATGATTTTTCCACGATGAGACGCATCATCAAAAATTTGCTGCGCGATCTGGGATTCACCAATACCGCCGAAGCAGACGACGGCAACACCGCCCTGCCAATGTTGCAGAGCGGCAACTTCGATTTTCTCGTCACCGACTGGAACATGCCCGGCATGACCGGCATCGACCTGCTGCGCCAGGTACGCGCCGACGCGCGCCTGAAGACCCTACCGGTGCTGATGGTGACCGCCGAGGCCAAGCGTGAGCAGATCATCGAAGCCGCTCAGGCCGGCGTGAATGGCTATGTGGTCAAGCCTTTCACCGCCCAGGTGCTGAAAGAAAAGATCGACAAGATCTTCGAGCGGGTGAACGGCTGAAGAAAGCCGCGGGGACGTTATGGATCAGCTTGGCACCAACAGCTTCAGCGACTTCGAGTCGAATCTAAAACAGCACGCCCAGGAGCTGGTGAAATGCCTGGAAAGTGGCGACTTCACCCAGGCGGTGCATGTCATCAATGAACTCAACCAGTTGCGTGACCGGGGGCTCTACCAGGAAGTCGGCAAGCTGACCCGCGAGTTGCACAACGCCATCGTCAACTTCGAGATCGATCCGCGCGGCATGGCCGGCGAAGAGGTCTCCCAGATCAGCGATGCCACCGATCGTCTCTCCTACGTGGTGAAGATGACCGAGAACGCCGCCAATCGGACCATGGATCTGGTGGAGGAGAGCGCGCCCCTGGTGGGCAACTTCGGCGACGAAGCCCGTGCCGTGCATGCCGACTGGAAGAAGTTCATGCGCCGGGAAATGGGCGCGGACGAATTCCGCGAGCTGGCCAAGCGCGTCGATGCCTTCCTCAGCCACAGCGAGAGCAGCGCCGAACAACTGTCGGCCAAGCTCAACGACATCCTCCTGGCGCAGGACTACCAGGACCTTACCGGTCAGGTGATCAAGCGCGTGGTCAATCTCGTCGGGCAGATCGAGAAAGACCTCGTCAAGCTGGTGATGATGGCCAGCCAGGTCGATCGCTATACCGGCTTCAGTCACGATCACAGCGCGCTGATCGAACAGAATCGAAAAGAAAAGACGATGAAGGGTGAAGGTCCGCAGATTCATGCCGATAAGCGTGAAGACGTCGTGGCCGCTCAGGTCGACGTCGACGATCTTCTATCCAGTCTGGGCTTCTGACCCAGACCCTCTTGGGGAGTGCAGGAATGAGCTTCGACGCCGATGAAGAGATCCTCCAGGATTTCCTGGTAGAGGCCGGCGAGATTCTCGAACAGTTGTCGGAACAATTGGTCGAGCTGGAAAGCCGTCCGGATGACATGGATCTGCTGAACGCCATTTTTCGTGGCTTCCATACCGTAAAGGGCGGTGCCGGTTTCCTGCAGCTCCATACCCTGGTCGAGTGCTGTCATATCGCGGAAAACGTTTTCGACATCCTGCGCAAGGGCGAACGCCGCGTGGATGCCGAACTGATGGATGTGGTGCTGCAGGCGCTGGATTCCGTCAATGAGATGTTTGGTCAGGTTCGGGAACGCGAAGAGCCGACCCCGGCCTCGCCCGAGTTGCTGGCGGCGCTGGCCCGCCTGGCCGATCCGGCCGGCAGCGAACCGGCGCCGGTAGCGGCTGCGCCCGTAGCTGCCACTCCGGTGGTCGCGGCACCGGCGCCCGCCGCTGCTGCTGCAGCTGCCGAGCCGGAATTGAGCGATGCCGATTTCCAGAATCTGCTCGATGCCCTGGGTAGTGAGCCGAGTGCGGCAGCGGCAGCGCCTGCGACCGTCGGTGGCGACGACATCACCGATGACGAATTCGAAGCCCTGCTTGATCAGTTGCACGGCAAGGGCAAGTTCCATGACGCGCCGGTTGCTGCCGCAGCGCCTGCTGCCGTTGCCGCAAGCGGTGATGACATCACCGACGATGAATTCGAGGCCCTGCTGGACGAATTGCACGGCAAGGGCAAGTTCGTCGCGAACAAGGCTGCGGCACCGGCTGCAGCGGCTCCGGCGGCGGCGGCGGCGGGTGGTGACGAGATCACCGACGACGAATTCGAATCCCTGCTCGACGAATTGCACGGCAAGGGCAGATTCAGTGGTCCCGCGGCAGCTGCCGACACTGTAGCCGCACCTGCTGCTGCGCCGGCACCGGTAGCTGCGCCTCAGCCTGCACCTGCACCTGCACCCGCGCCGAAACCGGCTCCGGTTGCCGAGGCCGCGGTGCCCAAGCCGGCAGCGGCAGCGCCCGCCGAACGTCCCACCAGCGAGGCGGAGACCACCGTGCGGGTCGATACCGCACGGCTGGACGAGATCATGAACATGGTCGGCGAGCTGGTACTGGTGCGTAACCGCCTGGTGCGTCTGGGCCTGAACAGCGGCGACGAGGCCATGGCCAAGGCCGTGTCCAATCTCGACGTGGTCACCGCCGATCTGCAGACCTCGGTCATGAAGACGCGGATGCAGCCGATCAAGAAGGTCTTCGGCCGCTTCCCGCGCCTGGTCCGCGATCTGGCGCGCAGCCTGAAGAAAGAGATCAATCTGGAGCTGGTCGGCGAAGAAACCGACCTGGACAAGAACCTCGTCGAGGCCCTGGCCGATCCGCTGGTGCACTTGGTGCGCAACGCGGTCGACCACGGCATCGAAGGACCGGCCGAACGTGAAGAGAACGGCAAGTCCCGCGCGGGGCGTGTAGTGCTCTCCGCCGAGCAGGAAGGCGACCATATCCTCCTGTCGATCTCCGATGACGGCAAGGGCATGGACGCGGATCTGCTGCGCAACAAGGCCGTGGAAAAAGGCCTGCTCGACCGCGACGCGGCCGATCGCCTGACCGAGACCGAGTGCTTCAACCTGATCTTCGCCCCGGGTTTCTCCACCAAGGCCGAGATCTCCGACATCTCCGGTCGTGGCGTGGGCATGGACGTGGTCAAGACCAAGATCAGCCAGCTCAACGGCACCCTGAACGTCTACTCGACCAAGGGCCAGGGCTCCAAGATCGTCATCAAGGTGCCCCTGACCCTGGCGATCATGCCGACGCTGATGGTGATGCTGGGCAACCAGGCCTTCGCCTTCCCGCTGGTCAACGTCAACGAGATTTTCCACCTCGACCTGTCCCGCACCAACGTGGTGGACGGCCAGGAAGTGGTGGTGGTGCGCGACAAGGCGCTGCCGCTGTTCTACCTCAAGCGCTGGCTGGTGCCCAATGCGGCCCATGTGGAGCAGGGGGAAGGGCATGTGGTGATCCTCTCGGTGGGCACCCAGCGCATCGGCTTCGTGGTCGATCAGCTGGTGGGCCAGGAAGAGGTGGTCATCAAGCCACTCGGCAAGATGCTGCAGGGAACGCCCGGCATGTCCGGAGCGACCATCACCGGCGACGGGCGCATCGCGCTCATCCTCGATGTGCCCAGCATGCTCAAGCGCTACGCCCGTCGCGGACTCTGAGTCGGCCCGATACGAGCGGCGTCGGGCCCTGGGCCTGGCGCCATCGGGCGGCCTGCGCCGCCCCAGTTAGGAGTTTCAACGTATGCCGGTAAAAGTACTGGTGGTGGACGATTCCGGCTTCTTCCGGCGTCGGCTCAAGGAAATCCTGGCGGCCGATCCCAACATCTCGGTGGTGGGCACGGCCAGCAACGGGCGCGAAGGGGTCGACCAGGCCCTGGCGCTGCGACCCGATGTCATCACCATGGACTACGAGATGCCGATGATGGACGGCATTACCGCGGTCCGCCACATCATGCAGAAGTGCCCGACCCCGGTGCTGATGTTCTCCTCGCTCACCCATGAAGGCGCCCGGGTCACCCTGGATGCCCTGGATGCTGGCGCGGTCGACTTCCTACCGAAGAATTTCGAGGACATCTCGCGCAATCCCGCCAGTGTGCAAAAGCTGCTGTGCGAGAAGATCCACCATATCGCCCGTTCCAACCGGCGCTTCGCCGTGGCCCCCAGCGTCGCGCCGGCTACGCCCGCGAGTACCGCGACCGCGCCGGCCACCGCTCGCCCGGCGGCGCGTCCGGTGGCGCCCAGCAGCGCTCCTGCCAGTCATGCAGCCACGGCTCCGGCTTCGCCGCCGCCCAAGCGCAAGCACTATCGCCTGGTGGCCATCGGCACCTCCACCGGCGGCCCGGTCGCTCTGCAGCGGGTGCTTACCCAGCTGCCAGCCAATTTCCCGGCACCGCTGGTGCTGATCCAGCACATGCCGGCGGCCTTCACCAAGGCCTTCGCCGAGCGCCTGGACAAGCTCTGTCGCATCAGCGTCAAGGAAGCCGAGGACGGCGACCAGTTGCGTCCGGGACTGGCTCTGCTGGCACCCGGTGGCAAGCAGATGATGGTGGACGGCCGCGGCACGGTGAAGATCCTGCCGGGCGACGAGCGCCTCAACTATAAACCTTGCGTCGACGTGACCTTTGGCTCCGCGGCCAAGGCCTATGCCGACAAGGTGCTGGCGGTGGTCCTGACCGGCATGGGCGCCGACGGCCGCGAAGGCGCGCGGATGCTCAAGCAGGTCGGCAGCCAGGTGTGGGCCCAGGACGAAGCCAGCTGCGTCATCTACGGCATGCCCATGGCCATCGCCAAGGCCAATCTGGCCGACGCCATCTATGGCCTGGACGACATCGGCAGACACCTGACCGAGGCCTGTTCGTGACGGCAGGCGTTCGCTGGCCAGAAGGGCATTGAGCGTGGACGTTCTCAGTCTCATCGGCATCCTGCTGGCCTTTACCGCCATCATGGGTGGCAACCTGCTGGAGGGCGGTTCCTTTACCGCCCTGGCCAACGCTCCGGCGGCGCTGATCGTGGTCGGCGGCACTCTCGGTGCCGTCCTGTTGCAGACCCGCCTGCCGGTACTGCGCCGGGCCCTCACCATGCTGGCCTGGGTGTTCGTACCGCCACGGCTGGACCTCGTTGGCGGCATCCGCAAGGTGGTCAACTGGAGCAACGTTGCGCGCAAGGAAGGCTTGCTGGGTCTCGAACCCCTGGTCGCTCGCGAAGCCGATCCCTATGCCGCCAAGGGCCTGCAGCTGCTGGTGGACGGCACCGAGCCCGAGGCCCTGCGCAGCATCCTCGAGGTGGATCTCTACGGCCAGGAAGATCGCGACATCGCTGCCGCCAAGGTTTATGAAGCCATGGGTGGCTATGCACCCACGGTCGGGATCATCGGCGCGGTGATGGGTCTGATCCATGTCATGCAGAATCTCGCCGATCCCTCCCAGCTGGGCAGCGGCATCGCCGTGGCCTTCGTCGCCACCATCTATGGTGTCGGCTTCGCCAACCTGCTGTTGCTGCCGGTCGGCAACAAGCTCAAGGCGCTGGCCCAGCAACAGTCCCGCTACCGGGAAATGCTGCTGGAAGGGCTGATGTCCATCGGCGAGGGTGAGAATCCCCGCTCCATTGAAATGAAGCTGCAAGGTTTTCTGGACTAGGAGGACGCCGCATGCCTCGTCGCCGCCGCCGTCCCGAAGAACACGAGAACCACGAACGCTGGCTGGTCTCCTACGCGGACTTCATTACCCTGCTGTTCGCCTTTTTCGTGGTGATGTATTCCATCTCTTCCTTGAACGAAAGCAAGTACAAGGTGCTTTCGGACAGCCTGTCGGGCATCTTCAGTCAGCCGGAGCGCTCGCTCAAACCCATTCCCCTCGGCGATCAGCGTCCCGCGGGCGTGACACCGACGGTGATGGACGCCAGTGCCGCTCAGCCGGCCAGGGGCACCCCCAGCGACCCGCTGCAGCAGATCGCCGACAGTGTGCGCGCCACCTTCGGCGATCTCATCGCCGGCGACCAGTTGAACATCAAGGCCAGTGAGATGTGGCTGGAGATCGAACTCAGCTCCAATTTGCTGTTCGCCAGCGGCGACTCCCTGCCGAGCAATCCCGCCTTCGGCCTCATGGAGAAGGTGGCCAAGATTCTGGCGCCGTTCAAGAATCCGATCCAGGTACAGGGCTATACGGACGACCGCCCCATCAGCACGGCGCTGTATCCCACCAACTGGGAACTGTCCGCGGCGCGGGCGGCCAGTATCGTGCGGCTGCTGATCGGTAACGGCATCGCGCCGCAGCGCCTGGCTGTAGTGGGCTATGGCGCCTATCAACCGGTGGTCGACAACACCAGCGACGTCAATCGCGCCCGCAATCGGCGCGTGGTTCTGCTGATTTCGCGCAATCTCGACCTGTTCCGGCCACAGAGCACCTTGCAAAATTCGTCGACTGGCACACAATCTGCAGCATCGCCTGGAGAACCGGCGCCCGGGGTGGCGCCTGTCAAATCTTCGTCGCCGGCTACCAAGCCGGCACCTTGACCCGGCTGGTCGTGTCGTCGGGAGGAAGTCTGCACATGAGAGTCTGGGCTGTCGCCAATCAGAAGGGTGGGGTGGGCAAGACCACCACCACCGTTGCCCTCGCCGGGTTGCTCGGCGATGAAGGCAAGCGCGTCCTGCTGGTGGATCTCGATCCCCACGGCTCCCTGACGAGCTATTTCGGTCAGGATCCGGACAGCCTCGAACACAGCGCGTTCGACCTGTTCCAGCACGGTGGTCAGGTTCCGGAGGGCCTACCGAAGCGGCTGCTGCTGCCCACCAGTCATCCGCAGCTGTCGATGCTGCCGTCCAGCACGGCGCTGGCTACCCTGGAACGTCAGTCGCCCGGCCAGAGCGGCTTGGGCCTGGTGATCTCCAAGAGCCTGGCACAGCTGTGGAACGACTTCGATCATGTGCTAATCGACAGTCCGCCGTTGCTCGGCGTGCTGATGGTCAATGCCCTGGCGGCCAGTCAGCATCTGGTGATTCCGACCCAGACCGAATTCCTCGCGCTCAAGGGACTCGAGCGCATGGTCAACACCCTGACCATGATCAACCGCTCGCGCAAGCAGGCGCTGCCCTACACCATAGTGCCGACCCTGTTCGACCGCCGTACCCAGGCCTCCATCGGTACGCTCAAGGTGCTGCGCAGCACCTATCCGGCGCAGCTGTGGCAGGCCTTCATTCCCATCGATACGCGGCTGCGCGACGCCAGTCGTTCCGGGCAGGTGCCGTCGCGCCACGAGGTGAACAGTCGCGGCGTCATCGCCTACCGGGCGTTGCTGCGGCATCTGCTCGACGGGGCGCCCAGCAGCCAGGTCGCCTGATTCAAGTTTTCCACCCCGCCGGCCGATAGGCTGGACAACTCACCCACGTAGATCGCCATGAGCCAACCGACGTCTCTCGACAATCGTCCTCAGCGTGTCCTCCAGGGCTATCTCGATGCCCTGTTGCTGGACGCGTTCCTGGAACTGCCGACCGCCGAATCCACGCCGGTCGTGGCTTCCGTGGTGGCACCGGCGGCGCCGATCGCCAGCGTGAGCGAAGACGAATTCGCCGCCGCGGTGCGCGAGGAGCTCGAACGGGATGCCGCGTGGCAACCCCGGGTTGTGCCGCTGGCCGCCCGCCGTGCCGGCGTCGCCCTGCCCGAGGTGCTGCAGCCTGCAACCCAGGTGCCGTTGCCACCGGAAACCGACATCGAGCTGGACTGGCGCGTCCCCGACCTGGCCCCCGCTGCCGAGCCCGCGCGTCCGGTGGTGGAGGGCATTGCCCTCGGTACCCCGGCGGTGCAGCCCGCCGCCGCGGCTGGCGTACCGCCCGGCGCTGTGCACCTGGAAGGTCGCCCTGAGTGGGGCGAAGAACCCTTCGAATGCCTGCTGTTCGACGTGGCCGGCCTGACCCTGGCCGCGCCCCTGGTGTGCCTGGGCTCCATCTACCCGCTGACCGACGAAGAGTTGACGCCGCTGTTTGGTCAGCCAGACTGGTTCCTGGGCCTGCTACCCTGCCAGGCAGGCAACCTGCGCGTGCTCGACGCGGCGCGTTGGGTAATGCCCGAGCGCTACCGCGACGACTATCGCGAAGGCCTGAAATTCGTTATATCGCTGCAAGGCCTGGACTGGGGCCTGGCCGTGCATGGCGTCAGCCATTCGGTACGGCTGGATCCCGCCGAGGTCAAATGGCGGAATCAGCGCGCTACCCGGCCGTGGCTGGCCGGTACGGTGATCGATCAGATGTGTGCGCTGCTGGATGTGGCGGCGCTCGCTGAACAGGTGGTGGGTGGCCGTCGCTAGGGCTGCCCGCTGCAACTAACCGGCGGGTTCGCCCGCTTCGCCGCACGTGCGGTATTTGACGAGGCTAGGGAACATGAAAAAAACGTCCGCACAGGGTTCCGAAGATCCGGTCCTGCAATGGGTCACCTTCCGCCTGGATAACGAGACCTACGGCATCAACGTGATGCAGGTCCAGGAAGTCCTGCGCTACACCGAAATCGCTCCGGTCCCGGGTGCGCCGAGCTACGTGCTGGGCATCATCAACCTGCGCGGCAACGTGGTGACGGTGATCGACACCCGTCAACGCTTCGGTCTGCTGCCCACCGAGGTCACCGACAACACCCGTATCGTCATCATCGAGGCCGACAAGCAGGTCGTCGGCATCCTGGTCGACAGCGTGGCCGAGGTGGTCTATCTGCGGCAGTCGGAGATCGAGACCGCACCGAACGTCGGCAATGACGAGTCCGCCAAGTTCATCCAGGGCGTGTGCAACAAGAACGGCGAGCTGCTGATCCTGGTCGAGCTCGACAAGCTGATGACCGAAGAAGAGTGGTCGGAGCTGGAAAGCATCTGATGCTCGTCGGGCTGATCCTGCTCAGCGTTGCCCTGGGGCTGGCCTGTGCCGGCCTCGGCGGTTGCTGCTGGTTGCTCTGGCAGCGCCAGCAGCAACAGGCGGCCAAGCTGGCCGAGCGGGAGGCCCTGGTCGACAAGCGCATGCAGATCCTGCTCAAACGCCTGGAAACCTACCAGGCCGGGCAGGTGCGCATGGGTGAACAGGTGCAGGGGCTGGCCCAGGTGGTGGCACCCTTGCCCGATCGCCTGACCCAGATCGAGCAGAGCGATCCCACCAGTCTGTCGTTTTCCCAGGCGGCACGCCTGGTGGGGCTGGGCGCCAGCGCCGACGATCTCACTCAGGCCTGTGGTCTGTCCCAGGCCGAAGCCGAGCTGGTGGCGCGGCTGCATCGGCAACGCCAGCAGCGTTCCGGCTGATCAGGCCGGTGGCGCAGGATCGCTGCCTCAGCTGACGATCCAGTGGTAGAGCGCAATCACCACCAGTACCGCCAGCACTGGCTTGGCGATGCGGTAGGCCTTGGGATGGCGCCGCTTGAACTTCTTCACGCCACCCCCGATGCGATCCCCGAACCTCTTGCTGAAGGCATAGGCCTGGTTGATGCCGCCGACGCGCTCCCCTTCGACGTTCTGCGGCGCCGTGGCGCTGCCGAGGAAACGGCTGACCGCCTGATTGACGCGGGTCAGCAGACGGTTGCGCAGCGGACGCTCGACGTCGCAGAAGAGGATGACCCGGGTCTGATCGGTCTCGTTCTTGACCCAGTGCACGTAGGTTTCGTCGAACATCACGTCTTCGCCGTCGCGCCAGGCATAGGGCTGGCCGTCGACATAGATGCGACAGGCGTCCGAGTTCGGCGTGGCCAGGCCCAGGTGGTAGCGCAGCGAGCCGCCGAAGGGATCGCGATGGGGGTTCAGATGGCTTCCACCCGGCAGCAGGGCGAACATGGCGCCCTTGACGTTGGGGATCTGCCGCACCAGTTCGACGGTCCGCGGGCAGAGCGTCTGGGCGGAAGGTAGCGGCTCGCCGTACCAGGTCAGGTAAAAACGCTTCCAGCCCTTCTTGAAGAAGGAACCGAAGCCGGCGTCATTGTCCTTTTCCGCGGCGCGGATATAGCCCTCGTCGAACAGCCGCAGGGCTTCGACGCGAATCTCCTGCCAGTTGTCCTTGAGCACGTCCAGCTCGGGAAAGCGGCTGCGATCCAGATAGGGCTTGGACGGCACGCTGGAGAACAGGTACATCAGGGCGTTGTAGGGGGCGAACACCGCCGAGTGGTTGACCAGCTGGCGCAGGAAAGGCAGCCGAGCGCGTCCGCGAAGGTGGACGAAGAGCACGCTGGCGACGAAGAGCAGGACGATCGCGAAGGTAATCATGGGCGAATTGTGATCGGCAGCGCCCGAACCAGGGGCGGATAGGTAATGACCGCATTATTTCACCCCAGAGAAAGGCTTGCACTCGCTTCGTCGGCTGCGCAGGATGGACACCCTGGCGCGCGGCCGCTTTCGAGTCGCGCCCCCTTGGATGATCTAGACGAGTCGTATCGATGAGCATGTCCCTACGCGACCAGCTGCTGAAAGCCGGATTGGTCAATGAAAAGCAGGCCAAGCAGGCCGTCAAGCAGAAGCAGAAGCAGACCCGCATGGAGCATCGCGGGCAGACGGAAAAGGACCGCTCCCAGGAGCTGGCCGTCCAGCAGGCCCAGGCGGAGAAGCTGGCCAAGGACCAGGAGCTCAATCGCGCTCAGGAAGACAAGAAGAAGCGCAAGGCCGAGCAGGCACAGATCAAGCAGTTGATCGAAACCAGCCGCCTGCCCAAGCTGAGCACCGAGGACTACTACAACTTCGTCGACGACAAGAAGGTCAAGCGCCTGTCGGTCAACGTCATGATGAGAGACAAGCTCAGCAAGGGCAGTCTGGCCATCGTGCGCTACGAAGGCCGCTACGAGGTGGTGCCCCGGGCTACCGCCGAGCGCATCCAGGAGCGCGATCCCAAGCGGGTGGTGCTGCTCAACGTGCAGAGCGGCGAGCCGGATCCGGACGATCCCTATGCCGCCTATCAGGTTCCGGATGACCTTATGTGGTAAGCGGCAAGGTCAGGCGTTCTGCCTGACCAGCATGTAGATGCGGTAGACGGCGATGCTGGGGATCAGCTGCAGGAAGCCCGAGAGGGTCTGCAGTGCGATCTCCGTTACCGCGGCCTCGGCGAAATGCCGGGTGATCCAGGCGTCGAGCAGCCAGGCCGGCAGGACCGTGGCCAGGATGCACGCCAGCAGGGTGAAGAAGTGCCCGCGGCTCAGCCGGAAGCTGCCACGCAGGGCGTCCAGCGGCGCCCGCCCTTCCAGCACCAGCAGATTCTCGGCGAAGGCCAGCTTGGCCATGATCAGAAAGCCCGGCACGATCAACAGCGAGAAGCCCAGCATCACCAGCCCCGAGGTCAAGGCCGCGAGGAGGGCGAAGCGTGGCCAGAGCAGCAGGGCGGCGCCCCAGACGCCGCTCAGGCGCGGGGTATTACCCTGGGTGCGTGCCTCCAGAAAGATCAGCAGGGCGGCGGTGTACAGCGGATAGCAGAGCAGGCTCACCAGCATGTCCCATAGGCCGCCACTGGCGCCGAAGCGTTCCAGCACCTGATAGCGCAGCAGGGCTTCGAGCAGCAGCCAGGGCAGGGTGAGGACGGCCAGGGGCCGCAGATTGCGGGCAAAGAAAGACAGCGAGTCGCGCAGGATATCGACAGGGTTCATGCAGCTCTTCCAGACGGGCAGGCGGGCAGTCTAGCAGGGCGACCCGTTCGTCCGCAGACGTTCGAGCATGGCCGCGCTGGAGGTGACGGTGGCGTATTCGCCGTGCAGATTGGCCATGGCCATCGCATGGACCTCCTCGGCGCTGCGCGGCCGACCGGCGAAGTCGGTCTTGGCGAAGGTGTAGCAGGCGTCTTCGGCGACCCAGGTGGTGAAATCGAGATTGCCGGCGCTGCGCGCGGTGGCCTCCACCGAGTTCTCGCTGGCCACGCCGCAGATCAGCAGTGAGCCTATTCCGCGCTGGTGCAGCCAGTGCTCCAGGCCACTGTTGGCGAAGGCGTCGGGGACCTGCTTGTCGAACACCGTCTCGCCGGGCAGCGGCGCCAGCGCCGGCTGGAATTGCACGCCGGGCTGTCCCGGCCAGAACACCGAAGTCGGACTGCGCGACAGGTGCCGGACGTGTAGCAAGGGCGCTCCGGCCTGACGCCAGGCCGCCAGCAGGTCGCCCATGCGCAGCTCGGCGTCCGGGTGGTTGCGTGGGCCCAGATGGGGGGCGCGGATCCCCTGTTGCTGGTCGATGAGGATAAGCAGCGGCGGCATGGGCGAGTCTCGCGGGGAAAGCGGCAGACTCCCCCAGCACAGGCCGGTTGTCCAGTCACCGGCGCGGCGCTGGAACTCGTCACCCCGCTGTCCCTTCAGAAGAGTGATGCCAAGGCGGGGAGGGCTGGCTGAATCCGCGCTGAACATAGCGCGTGTCCTGCTTGAAAAGCTGCTACAACGCCTCTATCTGGCATAGCAGCGCAGGCTGCTGCGCCTTTCGATATCCAGGCCGTTCCCAGGGGAAGGCCGCCAGTAGACCGTCTGCGGGAGGGTCATCATGCAACGCGAAGAAAGCCAGCTGATCGAAGGTCTGTTCGACCGTCTCAAGACCACGGAAGCCCAGACCGCACCCCGTGACCGGGAAGCCGAGGCGCTGATCCAGCAGCGCCTGCGCGAGCAGCCCGCGGCTCCCTATTACATGGCCCAGGCGATGCTGATCCAGGAGGCCGCCATCAAGCGGCTGGATCAGCGCGTCAAGGAACTGGAAAGCCAGATGGCCCAGGTCCAGCAGAATCGTCCAAGCAGCGGTGGCTTCCTCTCCAGCCTGTTCGGCGGTGGCAGCAGCCAGGCAACGGGCGGTCAGGCACCGGCCAACGCCGCGCCGTCGCGCGGCTGGAATGACCCGGGTCCGGCAGCGCCGCGTCCCGCCAATCCGGGTTATGCCCAGTCCAATCCCGGCTATGCCCAGCCCGCACCCGGCTATGGCGCGCCCCAGGCCGCGCCTTCCCGCATGGGCGGCTTCATGGGCGGTGCGCTGCAGACCGCGGCCGGGGTCGCCGGTGGCGTGCTGGCGGCCCAGGCTATCTCGGGCCTGTTCCATCACTCGCAACCCGAGGAGATCGTCAACGTCATCAACGAGACCCCGACCGCCGACCAGGGCCTGGCCGATGCCGGCTCCCAGGGAGGCTGGGCGGACAACGCCAGCTACGACAATGGCGGGGGGTTTCCAGGATGCCGGTGGTTTCCAGGATAACGCCGGCTTCCAGGACGCCGCCGACTATGGCGATACCGGCGGTGGTGGCGGCTTCTTCGACGACAGTGGCGACGACGATTCCTTCATCTAGGTGGTCGTACTCCGCCAGCCCTGGTGCCGCGAGGCGCCGGGGCTTTTTTATGCGCGTCTTCAGCTGGGCATGAGCGGCAGCGGGCGCTCGAAGGGCGTCGACAGCACCACCACGGTCCGGCTCATGCCGAATCGGGTCAGCTGATCGATGAGGCTCTCCAGTTCGCCCATGTCGCGTACGGCGACCCGCAGCATCAGGCAGTCTTCGCCCGTGACCCGGTGACAGGCGAGCAGCTGGGGGAGGGCCTCAAGCTTCTTCAATACCGGGCCCTGACTGGTGCTGTGCAGGCGCAGCGAGATCAGGCATTCGGTGCCGTAGCCCAGGGCGCGGCGGTCGATACGGGCGCCATAGCCGGTGATGATGCCGGCGTCTTCCAGCTTGGCGATGCGTTCGGCGATGGCCGGGGCGGAGAGGCCCAGCCGGCGACCTAACTCCGCGTAGCTGGCGCGGCCGTCCACCAGCAGCAGGTCGATGAGCCGACGATCAATATGGTCCATGTCCGTTTCCCTGCCTTCGAATCGAAGGTCTCCATCCCTAAAGTATGCTGAATCAAAGGCTGGTCGGCCGTTTCTCTCTTGACTGTATCTTAGCCGGCGCATCACGCGCTTCTACAATGGCAGCCTGACCCCTCAGGAAGCTCTCGCGCATGGACACCTCCGCCTCGCCCTGCCTCGCGCCGCCACGCCTGCCCAGCTGGCTGCCGCTGCTGGCAGCCTTCTTCGCGCTCTATGTGGTCTGGGGTTCCACCTATCTGGTGATTCGCATCGGCGTGGCCCATTGGCCACCGCTGTTGATGGCGGGGCTGAGGTTTCTCATCGCCGGGAGTCTCCTGCTGGGCTGGTTGCGCTGGCGCGGGGCGCCCTGGCCAACGGCGCGCGAGACCGCCGCGGCCGCGGTGATCGGCATCCTGCTCCTGGGCGTCGGCAACGGCGGGGTGACCCTGGCCGAGCATTGGGGCGTGACTTCCGGTATCGCCGCCTTGTCGATCGCCACGGTCCCCCTGTTCACCCTGCTGTTCGGTCTGCTCTGGGGGCAGCGCAATACCCTGCTGGAATGGGCCGGCATCGCCCTGGGCCTGGTGGGGATCGCCCTGCTCAATCTGGGCGATACCATGAGCGCCACGCCGCTCGGGGCCGCGGTGATCCTGCTCGCCGCGGCGGCCTGGGCCTTCGGCTCGATCTGGAGTCGCTACCTGCCGTTGCCGCGTGGCGCCATGGCCAGCGCGGTGGAGATGCTGGTGGCGGGCGCGGTGCTGCTCGGCGCCAGCTACCTCAGCGGCGAGCGCCTGCAGCACTGGCCGGCCCTGGGTGGCTGGCTGGCGCTGGGCTATCTGGTGGTGTTCGGCTCGCTGATCGCCTTCAGTGCCTATCTTTATTTGCTGGGGCGGGTACGGCCGGCGGCCGCCACCAGCTACGCCTACGTCAATCCGGTGGTGGCGGTGCTGCTGGGTACCCTGTTCGCCGGCGAACGGATCGGTGCGGCCGAAGCGCTGGCCATGCTGGTCATCGTGGGCGCGGTGGTGCTGATCGGGCTGCCGCAGTGGCGACGGCTTTGAGAGCAGGCTAGGCTGGCGCGTCATCCAAGCGGAGTCCGCCATGAGCCAAGCAGTCACCCCAGCTTTTGCCGAAGAGCCGCTGGAGGCTACCGAGATCCGCGTCCTCGGCAGTCTCATCGAGAAGCAGCTGACCACCCCGGAAAGCTATCCCCTGACCCTCAATGCCCTGGTGCTGGCCTGCAACCAGAAGACCAGCCGCGAGCCGGTGCTCAACCTCACCCCGGGCGAAGTGGGGCAGGGACTGCGACGTCTGGAGGAACGCGGCCTGGCCCGCCTGGTCATGGGCAGCCGGGCGGATCGCTGGGAACAGCGGCTGGACAGGGCCCTGGAACTCCCTCCACCCCAGTGGGTGCTCTGCGCCCTGCTGTTCCTGCGCGGGCCCCAGACCCTGGGCGAATTGCTGGCCCGCAGCGGCCGGATGCACGCCTTCGATGATATTGAGCAGGTGCGCCACCATCTGGAGCGGCTGATCGCCCGCGGCCTGGCCACCGGCCTGGGGCGACAGCCTGGCCAGCGCGAAGAGCGTTATCTGCATCTGTTCGGCAACGCGGCAGAACGCGATGCCCAGGTCGCGCAGCTGGGTAGTGCCGCCGAGAGCGCTACCCCTGCCGGCGGACGCGAAGGCCGGCTGGAGGCGCTGGAAGCCCGCATCGCCGCCCTCGAAGAGCGCCTGGCGCAGCTGGAAGAAGCCGCTCAGCGCGGATAGAGCGGTGGCAGGGTGTCGTGCACGGCTGCCGGCGTCAGCGGCGGCAGGGCATTGATCGCCTGCCATAGCGTCTCGCCCTGCCAGCGCTGACCGGCTTCGCTGTAGAGCGCCCCGTTGAGGTCGTCGAGCGCGGCGGCCAGGGGCTCGAAACGTGCCCCCATGGCCGCCAGGGTTTCCGGTTGCTGTCGGGCCCAGGCGTCCAGGGCATGACGGGTGACGTGGGGATCGTTGCTCTGGCAGGCGCGGCGCAGCTCTTCGCGCTGCAGGCGGCTGTCGAGATCGGGCACGGTCGGCAACACCGCCGGCTGACGGCGGGCGCGCCACCAGAGGCCGAAGCCGAGCAGGGTGGTCAGGGCGAAGAAGGCCGTCGCCAGCTGCCAGCGCCAGAGTCCCCGGTCACTGCCGGTGATCTTGGCCGCCGCTGATGCCACCGGTTGCAGCGTCGGATCCTCGGCGACCACCAGGGGCTGGGCGGGCAGGGTGGTGCGTTCGAGGGTATCGGTCTCGGTGTTCCACCAGACCACCTCCACCGGCGGCAGGACCTTGTCACCCGTGGATGTGGGAATCAGGGCGACCCGTTCCTCGCGTTGCCCGACCAGCCCGCGCGCCTGGGTCTGCAGCGACAGCCGCGGTTGCTCGGCATAGCGCTTCACGCCCTCGATCTCGGGCAGCACCAGCGGGGGGAGCTGACCGGGTGCCAGGCCTTCGGCACGCAGCTGCAGCGTGCGGGTCAGGGCGCTGCCCTCGCGAGCGTCTTCCGGCGCGGGATTCCATTGTTGCGTCAGGGTCAGGCTGCGCGCCGGCACCCAGGGCGTCTGCGGCGGATAACTGGCCGGTTGTGGCAGAACCTCCAGGGTCAGCGCCGGGGTGCGCAGCTGGATCGGCTGGCCAGCGCGCGAGCTGTCGTCGAGGCCACCGGCGAGGGTGGCGCTGAAGGTCTGGGGTGGCAGCACCAGGGTACCGCTCTGCAGGGGATGGATGGCGTAGCGCCATTCGATCACGCCATGCCGTACCCCCTCGACGTCGCGCTCGTAGACCTGGGGGGTGCCGAGCAGATCCACCCGCGCATCGCTGGGATTGGGCGGGGTGAGCACATGGTCGTCATAGAGCGCCACGGCGTGGTAGAGGCGGATGGTCAGGATGGTTTCCGCCTGTACATAGAGCCGGGTGCGCTCCACCGCGGCTTCCAGATAGACCGGTTCGCGGGTCTGGCGCCTGGCGGCGGTGGCCTCCACGGTAACCGTCAGCGGCTGGCTGCGGGCGCCGTCCAAGGTCAGGGCGGGAATGGTCAGGGCGCCGCTGGCCTTGGGTTGCAGGGTCACGTTCCAGCGCGTGGTCACCCGCTCACCGGGCGGCAGGCTGTTCTGCCGCACCCCGAGCACGCGGAAGTCCTGCTCGAGCGGGCCGAGATCGGGCTTGCCGAACTGGGCGGGGTCGGTGGTCTCGAGGATGAGCTCCAGCGTCTCGTTCTGACTGAGCTGGTTGCGCTCCAGACGGGCGCTGAGATCCGCCGCCTGGAGCAGGGGCGCGAGCAGCGCGAGGGGCAGCAGCAACGGATAGGACTTCATTGCAGCGCGTTCTCCTCGCGTTGTTGTTGCTGGTACCAGAACTTGCGGCGCAGCAGCTCGGCCGGGTTGTCGGGGATCTCCCGCAGCCACTGTTCGGCCGCCTGACGCTGTTCTTCCGCCAGGGGATCTTCGGCATAGGCGGGACTGACGAGCCAGTCCGCGCCGGCCTGGGCCTGCTGCTGCGGGCTGGCCGCGGCGGCTGCAGCGGACGGCGGGGTACCGCTATTGGCCGGTTCGTCCGCCTGGGCGCTGCTCTGGCTGGCGTTCTGCGCCTTGCGACTGCGGGCGGCGGCCTCGGCCTGGGCTGCGGCGCGTTGGGCGAGCAGGCGTTCGAGGCGATTGCGATTGCGCAGGGCGGGGGTCAGATCCGGGCGCAACACCAGCGCCGCCCGGTAGGCGCGCAGGGCCTCTTCCAGGCGTCCGGCCATGGCCAGGGCGTTGCCGCGATTGTAGTGGCCGTCCGCCGACGGATCCCGGGCGAAGGCCGCGGCGGCGCCGCTGAAGTCGCCGGCGCGATAGAGCGCCACGCCGCGCCAGCGCTCGTCGCTGAAGAGCTCGGCGGCCGCGCCAGCCTGGTCGTCGGCCAGCAGCTGCAGGGCCTGCTGGTCGCGCCGCAGCCAGAGGTCGTCCCAGCTGCCGGCCTGCGCCGGAGGGGGCGTCAGCAGCAGACAGAAGGGCAGGCTCAGCAGCCAGCCGCGGCGCGCGCCGCAGGCGACCAGGAGCAGCAGAGGCAGTAGCAACAGGTAACCCTGGTCGCGCCAGTCCGCAGGGGCCCGGCCGTCGCTGGCCCGCACAGCGCCGGGACGCTCCAGCAGGCCGAGACGGCGCAGGTCGCCGTCGTCACGCTGCAAGCGCTGATAGTGCCCGCCCAGTGCCTGGGCGACGCCCTGCAGGTGGCCTTCGTCCAGTCGGGCGATGCGGATGCCGCCGGCGGCGTCGCTCAGGTAGTTGCCGGTCTCGGCGGCCACCGGCGCGCCCTGGGGCGTACCCGGGCCGAGGATCGCCAGCTGGCGCAGTCGACCCTGCAGCTGGCGCTCGATACCCAGGCGCTCGCGGTCGTCTAGGTCGCTGGCGATGAGCAGCAACCGGGCACTGGCGCTGGGCGCCGGACCGAGCAGCTCCAGGGCCTGGGCGATCCCCAGGTCGGCGCGCTGCCCGGGCACCGGCATGATCGACGGCCGCAGCGCCTTGAGCAGGTTGTCCATGGTCGGCAGGTCGTCGGTCAGGGGCACCAGGGTGTGGGCGCTGCCGGCATAGACGACGATGGCGGTCTCGCCGTCCTGGCGCGCCTTGAGCAGATCCTGCAGCTTGCGCTGCACGGCCAGCAGGCGGTTCGGGGTGACGTCGGTGGCGAGCAGGTCGGGCGTCAGCGCCAGCACCACCACCAGCGGATCGTTGCGGCGAAAGCTCTGCGCTTCGCCCTGCTGCCAGCTGGGGCCGGCCAGCGCCAGACAGGCCAGCACCCCGGCCAGGCCCAGCAGCACCAGGCCAAGGGGCGAGCGCTGGCGATCGCTGTCACTGAGCAGCCAGGGTTGCAGCGCCGGAGGCAGCAGCGCCTGCCAGTGCCCGTGGCGATGCCGGCGTCGGCGCAGCGAGCCGATCACCAGGGCGACCGGCACCAGGGCCAGTAGCCACCCGGGACGCAGGAACAGCGGCAGCCAGTCGTTCATCGGGCCTTGCCTCCACGCTGCCAGCGCTGCGGCCACGGCAGGCGGCCGAGCGCCAGGGCCAGGCCGAGCAGCAGCGCCCCGGCCAGCGGCCAGGGATAGAGTTCACGGGTGGGACGGGCCTGGTCCGGCTGCTGGCGGATGGGTTCGAGGCGATCGAGCTGGCGCGACACGGCGGCCAGTTCGGTGCTGGATCTCACCCGGAAATAGGCGCCGTTGGTGACCTCGGCGAGGTGACGCAGCATGGGTTCGTCGAGATCGCTGGGTGTCGCGCTGGCGCCCAGGGTGTCCGGATCGGCACCGATGCCCAGGGTATAGACGCGTACCCGCTCGCTGGCCGCCAGGCTGGCCGCCACCTCGGGCGTCACCACGCCGCCGTTGCTGGCGCCATCGGTGACCAGGATCAGGGTGCGGCTGTTGTACGGCCGCTTGCGCAGGTGCTTGACCGCCAGGCCCACGGCGTCGCCCACCGCCGTGTTGCGCCCGGCCAGGCCGATCTGGGCTTCTTCGAGGAGGGCATGCACGGTGCGTCGGTCGGCGGTCAGGGGCGCCTGCAGATAGGCCTGGGAGCCGAACAGGATCAGGCCGACTCGATCGCCCTGGCGACTGTCGATGAAGCGGCCGAGCAGTTGCTTGACCAGCGTCAGGCGGCTGACATTCTCGTCGCCCAGCGGCATGTCCGGGGTGTCCATGGACCCGGAGACGTCCACCGCCAGCAAGAAGTCGCGCCCGCTTACGTCCAGCGGCTGGGGTGGTCCCACCCATTGCGGGCGCGCCGCGGCGGCCAGGATCAGTAGCCAGCCCAGCAGAAAGGGCAGCAGGCGGCGAGTGCCGCTCAGGCCGCCGGTGTGACGGATGCGTCCGCCCAGGTGTTCGAGTTCGCCGAGGAATTCCACGCGCAGGGCCGCCTGGCCGCTGTCGGCCGCGGGCAACAGCACGCGCAGCGCCCAGGGCAGCGGCAACAGCAGCCACAGCCAGGGCCAGGCGAATTCAAACATGCTTGCGGATCCAGGTGGCGACGGCGTCCTGCAGGCCGTCGATGACGCGGTCATTCAGGCGGCAGTCCGGGCGATAGCCGCCGTCCACCAGAATCATGTAGCGCGTCAGGCCGGCCGCCGGGCAGCGCGAATCGAGAAAGGCCAGCCAGTCGCGGCCGCTCAGGGTCTGGCTGAGCTGATCCGGATAGCTGGCGCGGCAGAGGCGCTTGAGCAGCGCATTCAGCGCCTGCAGCCAGGGTCCGGCCGGCGCGCCATAGGGACGCGGCAGGCGGGCCAGTTCGGCCAGGGCGGTGGTACGCAGATCCTCTTCGGTGGTCGCCTCGACGGGGAGCGCGCTGTCCAGCGGCCGCCGGCCGCGATGGTGGCGCAGAAAGAAACCCAGGGCCACCACGACCAGCAGCAGCAACCACCAGCCCGGCGCCGGTGGCCACCAGGCCGGTTCCGCTGGCAGCCGCAGCGGCTCCAGCGTCGGCAGGCCGGGGGTCACGAGGTGTACCCCGGGCGATGTTGCCGCAACAGGTGCCGCAGCTGTTCGACCAGATCGTCCGCCGTGGACAGCGGCAGCAGCGGAATGCCCAGGCGCAGGCTGAGTTCGGTCCAGCGTTCGCGGCGCTGCGCGGCCTGCTCGGCATAGCCCTGGCGGACGTCGGCGCGATCGGTATCCAGCTCGACCGCGGCCTGGCCGCTGGTGAAACGCAGCAGGCCGGCCTGGGGCAATGCATGATCCAGCGGATCGGAAAGCGGCAGCAGGACCAGGTCGCTGTGCCGCGAGAGCAGGGTGAGGTGCTGCTCGGTGGCCACGTCCAGGCTGCGCTCGTCGCAGATCACCAGCGCCAGGCTGCCGGGACGCAGCACCTCGCGAGCACGGCGCAGGACCTGGTTGAAGGTGATGCGCGGCACCTGGGCCAGGGCCGGGTCCTGCAGCGCCCGATTGGCGTTGATCAGGTGATCGAAGAAGCGCAGCAGATTCTGCTTGCTGCGTCGCGGGCGCACCTCGTGCAGGCGTTCGCCGCCGAAGATCATGCCGCCGATACGGTCGTTGTGCTCCAGCACCGCCCAGCCGATCAGCGCGGCCAGCCGCCCGGCCAGCACCGACTTGAATTGCTGGCGGGTGCCGAAGAAGGTGCGCGGACTCTGCTCCAGCAGGAGATAGACCGGGCGCTCGCGCTCTTCATGGAACAGCTTGGTATGGGGTTCGCGGGTGCGGGCGGTGACGCGCCAGTCGATGGCCCGGACATCGTCGCCGGGCTGATAGGCGCGCACCTGGTCGAAATCCACCCCGCGGCCGCGCAGGCGCGAATGGTGCAGGCCGATCAGCGGGCTGCGGCGTCCGGCGGCGGAAAACAGCTGCACCTCGACCACCCGGTGGCGCATTTCGATGAGCTCGGCCAGGCTCAGGGTCACGCCGTTGCGCTCGGCCATCTCAGGCCACGGCCACCAGATCGAGGATGCGCTGCACCACCCGGTCGTGATCAATGCCGGCGGCTTCCGCCTCGAAGGACAGGATGACGCGGTGGCGCAGGACGTCGAAGACCACCGCCTGGATATCCTCCGGGCTGACGAAGTCCCGCCCGGCCAGCCAGGCATGGGCGCGGGCGCAGCGATCCAGGGCGATGGAACCACGCGGGCTGGCGCCATAGGTGATCCAGTGCGCCAGGTCCTGGTCGAAGCGCCCCGGGGTGCGGGTCGCCATGATCAGCTGGACCAGGTATTCCTCCACGGCATCGGCCATGTACAGCCCGAGCACCTCGCGACGAGCCGCATTGATCTCCGCCTGGGTGACGCGCTCGGTTGGCAGGGTCTCGCCGTCCAGGGCCTCGCCACGGGCCTGGGCCAGGATGCGACGCTCCACGGAGGCGTCGGGGTAGCCGATCTTGACGTGCATCAGGAAGCGATCGAGCTGGGCCTCGGGCAGCGGATAGGTGCCTTCCTGCTCGATGGGATTCTGGGTGGCCATCACCAGGAAGAGGTCGGGCAGGGCATAGGAGGTGCGGCCGATGCTCACCTGGCGTTCGGCCATGGCTTCCAGCAGCGCGGACTGCACCTTGGCCGGCGCCCGGTTGATCTCGTCGGCGAGCACCAGATTGTGAAAGATCGGCCCCTGCTGAAAGGAGAAGGTCGCCGTGTCCGGGCGATAGATCTCGGTGCCGGTGATGTCGGCCGGCAGCAGGTCGGGCGTGAACTGGATGCGGTGGAAATCGGCCTCCAGGCCTTCCGCCAGGTCCTTGATGGCCTTGGTCTTGGCCAGCCCCGGGGCACCTTCCACCAGCAGATGACCATCCGCCAGCACCGCGATGAGCAGGCGCTCCACCAGGGTTTCCTGGCCAAGGATCTGGCTGGTCAGGTAGGTGCGAAGCATCTGCAGAGCGTCACGGTGAGCCATGGGACATCCTGAATACGGCACTGGAGCGGTCAAGGGTGCTGGATTTTACTGCAAGCGGCGGCTGCCGCCCATGCCTGTGCTGACGTCGCAACCAGAGCAGTCCTTGACGAAATTTTGACGAGCTCCTGCTCAGGCTGGGCGATTGACGGCGCGGTGGAGGTCTCGCTTCGGCCAAGCCCGAGCGGCCAAGACTGGCGCGATCGCGCCGGAGGGTTAAACTCCCACGCCTGCCGACCGCGCCCGAGGCCTCTGCGTGGCCGATCCCGAGCCGCTGGCCACGCGCCGCGAATCCCTGCTGCTTTTGACAAGGTGTTTTCATGTCGCAAACGGAAGTCCCCCAATCCCCGCGCACCCCCGGCATCCGCCCGGTGCCGACGCTGGGCAGCCACCTGAGCTTCGTCCTGGGCTGCGGCCTGGCGCTGCTGGTCATGTTCACCCTGCTGCGCCTGGCATTGCTGGCCTACAACACCGACCTGATCGGTGATTCGCCCTTCGCCACCTTCGCCGAGGCCTTCTTCAACGGCGCCCGCTTCGACCTGCGCCTGGTGGTCTATATCTGCGTGCCCTCGCTGCTCTGCCTGTTGAGTGCCAGA
Organism: Pseudomonas sp. SORGH_AS_0199; assembly: GCF_031453735.1. Classification (NCBI taxonomy): domain Bacteria; kingdom Pseudomonadati; phylum Pseudomonadota; class Gammaproteobacteria; order Pseudomonadales; family Pseudomonadaceae; genus Pseudomonas; species Pseudomonas sp. SORGH_AS_0199. The sequence goes on along the minus strand of NZ_JAVJAE010000001.1, from coordinate 3,909,925 downwards.
GCCATGGCCGCGCGCCGGTTGCAGGCCGGCTGGTTCACCCTGGCTGCCAGCCTCTGCCTGCTGCTGGGCGTCGGCGAGCTGAATTTCTATCGCGAATTCCACCAGCGCCTGAACAGCCTGGTGTTCCAATACATGCAGGAAGACCTGCACACCGTCACCAGCATGATCTGGAACGGCTTCCCGGTGGTGCGCCTGCTGCTGGCCTGGGCCGTGGCGACCCTGCTGCTGGGCCTGGTGTTCTTTGGCGTCGAGCGGGCCACACGGCGTCATGGCGCGGCGCGACCGGCCGCCTGGTATCGCCGGGGCGCGGTCTTCATGCTCTGCCTGGTGGTAGCCGTCATCGCCGCCCGTGGCACCCTGAGGTCCGGGCCGCCGCTGCGCTGGGGCGACGCCTATACCACCGATTCGATGTTCGCCAACCATCTGGGTCTGAACGGCACCCTGACGCTGATCAATGCCGCCGAGAACAGCTTCTCCGATCATCGCGACAACAGCTGGAAGGCCACCATGCCGGCCGCCGAGGCGCTGGCCACCACCCGGCAGCTGCTGCTGACCCCGCGTGACGAACTGATCGACGCCGACAAGGCTGCCGTCCGCCGGATCTACACCCCGCCCACCGACGGCCAACTGCCCAAGGTGCGCAACGTGGTGGTGATCCTCATGGAAAGCATGGCCGGTCGCTATATCGGCGCCCTGGGCAACGAAGACGGCATCACCCCCAACTTCGACGCCCTGGCCAAGCAGGGCACCCTGTTCACCCGCTTCTTTTCCAACGGCACCCATACCCACCAGGGCATGTTCGCCACCATGGCCTGCTTCCCCAATCTGCCGGCCTTCGAGTACCTGATGCGCATGCCCGAGGGCGCCCACCAGTTCTCCGGTTTGCCGCAACTGCTCAGCACCCGCGGTTTCGACGATGTCTACGTCTACAACGGCAACTTCCAGTGGGACAACCAGTCCGGCTTCTTCAGCAACCAGGGCATGACCCGCTTCGTCGGTCGCGAAGACTTCGTCAATCCGGTGTTCATGGACCCGACCTGGGGTGTCTCCGACCAGGACATGTTCGACCGCTCCGTGCAGGAACTGGACGCCCTGGCCAAGGCGCCGGACGGCAAGCCCTTCTATGCGCTGCTGCAGACCCTGTCCAACCACACCCCCTATGCACTGCCCAAGGACCTGCCGGTCACGCCGGTCACCGGCCACGGCTCGCTCGACGAGCACCTCACCGCCATGCGCTATGCCGACTGGTCGCTGGGGCAGTTCTTCGCCAAGGTCAAGCAGGAACCCTGGTACCAGGACACCCTGTTCGTCATCGTTGGTGACCATGGCTTCGGCAACAACGAGCAGATCACCGAGATGGACCTGTCGCGCTTCAACGTGCCGCTGCTGCTGATCGGTCCGGGCGTGCAGGAAACCTTTGGCGCCCGTCGCGACACCGTGGGCAGCCAGATCGACGTGGTACCCACGGTACTGGCCCGCTTCGGCAAGCCGACCCAGCACCAGTGCTGGGGCCGCGACCTGCTGGGCCTGCCCCAGGGCGATCCGGGTGTGGCGGTGATCAAGCCCTCGGGCAGTGACCAGACCGTGGCCCTGGTCACCGGCGATCGCATCCTGGTCAAGCCGCGTGATCGCGATGCCGTGCTCTATCGCTATCACCTGGGCACCCAGGCCGGTGGCGAGGTGCTCAAGGGCGACGCCAGCGCGCCCGAGCTGCAGAAGCGCCTGGAGGCCTTCATCCAGATCGCCACGGCAAGCCTGCTCGGCAACACCACTGGCATGAACGACAGCAAGGCAGCGGCCGCCCAGCGGCAGTAGCCTCGCGCGCCCATGAAAAAGGCCGCCCATGGGCGGCCTTTCTTTTGGCTGGTACGGATCAGGCCGCGATGATCACGTCCTCGGCCTGCAGACCCTTGTCGCGCTGGATCACCGAGAACTCCACGCGCTGGCCTTCCATCAGCACCCGATGGCCTTCGCCACGGATCGCGCGGAAGTGCACGAAGATATCGTCGCCGGTATCGCGGGAGATGAAGCCGAAGCCCTTGGAGGTGTTGAACCACTTCACCGTGCCGCGCTCGCGGTCATCGGCCAGCGGGCGTGCCGGGGCGGCCGCAACGGGCGCCGGACGCGCCGCCTGGCGCGGGCGTGCCTCGGCATCGACCACCGGCGCGCTGCCGGCCTGGCCGCGAAACTTCTCCGGCAGGCTGGCCAGGGCGGCGACCAGGGTCAGCGCCAGCGGCAGCAGCTCGGCCGGCAGGCCGCCGATCTGCTCGAGGGGCGCCAGCAGGATGAAGGTCTGGGCCACGACGGCGAGCACCAGCAGGACACTGGCGAGTTTCTGGGCGCCGCTGCTGCGGCTACGGGAGAAGGGTGTGAAGAGGAGGGTGGCAAGACCCAGCAGGGCCAGGTGGATGGACTCGGGTTGATCGAAGGACGAGGTATCGGACTGCAGTCCGGGAATCGCCGATAACAGGAGCGCAGCAGCGCCCACCACGACATGGACAGTAGATAACGTGTTCAATGTGAAATCACCTTGGGATAGATAGCACGGGTCTGCCGAAACTGCCGGAGCGGTGCCCGACAGCGGAATGACCCGGCGCGAAAAGCGCGTCCTTATTAAACCCAAAAGGTGAGGGCCGCTCAATCATGGCACCGTCGCGGGCCGTGGCCCGCGACGGTAGCCGGACTCAGGCGGCCAGCAGGCTGCGCAGCATCCAGGCGGTCTTTTCGTGGGTCTGCATGCGCTGGGTCAGCAGATCGGCGGTGGGCTCGTCGCTGACCTTGTCCAGCAGCGGGAAGATGCCCCGGGCGGTCCGCACCACGGCTTCCTGGCCCTGCACCAGCAGCCGGATCATCTCCTGGGCGTCCGGTACGCCTTCCTCTTCCTTGATGCTCGACAGCCGGGCGTAGGCGGCATAGGTGCCCGGCGCCGGGAAGCCGAGGGCGCGAATGCGCTCGGCGATGTCGTCCACGGCGACCGCCAGCTCGGTGTACTGGGTCTCGAACATCAGGTGCAGGGTGTTGAACATCGGCCCGGTCACGTTCCAGTGGAAGTTGTGGGTCTTCAGATACAGGGTGTAGGTGTCGGCCAGGAGGCGCGACAGGCCCTCGGCGATCTGGGCACGATCCTGTTCGGCGATTCCGATGTTGATTTCCATGCTGACGGCTCCTGTGCGTCGGTTGCGAAGGGCTCCGAGGCTATCACAGAACTGCTGGCCGTTTAGCCAGTGTTCGCGTGTCGAGCTGCGCGCCCGGCTACGGTAAAATCGTGACGGATGATATAGAATCTCCCGTTCAGTCGAGCACCCGGCCCTGGCGGCCCGGTGCCTCCACGCATTCAGCCTGTTCTAGAGAAGCGAAACCACGACCATGATGCGCAGCCACTATTGCGGCCAGTTGAACGAGAGCCTGGACGGCCAGGAAATCACCCTCTGCGGTTGGGTCCACCGCCGCCGTGACCACGGCGGGGTCATCTTCCTCGACATCCGCGATCGCGAAGGCCTGGCCCAGGTGGTGTTCGATCCGGATCGCGCCGAAACCTTCGCCAAGGCCGACCGCGTGCGCAGCGAATATGTCGTCAGGCTCACCGGCAAGGTGCGCCTGCGTCCCGAAGGCGCGCGCAATGCCAACATGGCCTCCGGCGCCATCGAGGTGCTGGGCTACGAGCTGGAAGTGCTCAACGAAGCGGAGACCCCGCCGTTCCCGCTCAACGAGTACACCGACGTCGGTGAAGAGACCCGCCTGCGCTATCGCTTCATCGACCTGCGCCGTCCGGAGATGGCCGAGAAGCTCAAGCTGCGCTCGCGCATCACCTCCAGCATCCGCCGCTACCTGGACGAAAACGGTTTCCTCGACGTGGAAACCCCGATCCTGACCCGCGCTACCCCCGAGGGTGCCCGCGACTACCTGGTGCCCAGCCGGACCCATCCCGGCAGCTTCTTCGCCCTGCCGCAGTCGCCCCAGCTGTTCAAGCAGCTGCTGATGGTCGCCGGCTTCGATCGCTACTACCAGATCGCCAAGTGCTTCCGTGACGAAGACCTGCGTGCCGACCGCCAGCCGGAATTCACCCAGATCGACATCGAGACCAGCTTCCTCGATGAAAAAGACATCATGGACATCACCGAGACCATGGTGCGCAACCTGTTCAAGGAAGTGCTGGACGTCGAATTCGGCGAGCTGCCGCACATGACCCTGGCCGAAGCCATGCGTCGCTTCGGTTCCGACAAGCCGGACCTGCGCATCCCGCTGGAGCTGGTGGACGTGGAAGACCAGCTCAAGGACGTCGACTTCAAGGTCTTCGCCGGTCCGGCCAACGATCCCAAGTGCCGCGTCGCCGCCCTGCGGGTACCGGGCGGGGCGAGCATGCCGCGCAAGCAGATCGACGACTACACCAAGTTCGTCGGCATCTATGGCGCCAAGGGCCTGGCCTACATCAAGGTCAACGAGCGCGCCGCCGGCGTCGAGGGCCTGCAGTCGCCCATCGTCAAGAACATCCCGCTGGACAACATCAACGTCATCCTCGACCGCGTCGGTGCGGTGGATGGCGACATCGTGTTCTTTGGCGCGGACAAGACCAAGGTCGTCTCCGAAGCCCTGGGCGCGCTGCGCATCAAGCTCGGCCACGACCTCAACCTGCTGACCTGCCAGTGGGCGCCGCTGTGGGTGGTCGACTTCCCGATGTTCGAGGAAAACGACGATGGCAGCCTGACCGCCATGCACCACCCCTTCACCTCGCCCAAGTGCGACCCGCAGGCGCTCAAGGCCAATCCGGGCGCAGCCCTGTCGCGGGCCTACGACATGGTGCTCAACGGCACCGAGCTGGGTGGCGGTTCCATCCGTATCCACGACAAGAAGATGCAGCAGGCGGTCTTCGAGGTTCTCGGCATCAGCGCCGAGGAACAGGAAGAGAAATTCGGCTTCCTGCTGGACGCCCTCAAGTTCGGTGCACCGCCCCACGGTGGCCTGGCCTTCGGTCTGGATCGCCTGGTGATGCTGATGACCGGCGCCTCCTCGATTCGCGAAGTCATCGCCTTCCCGAAGACCCAGAGCGCGGCCGACGTCATGACCCAGGCGCCCGGCGCCGTGGATGCCAAGGCCCTGCGCGAGCTGCACATCCGCCTGCGCGAGCAGCCCAAGGCGGAATAGGTCCTATCGGAGGAGGGCGCCCAGGTGGATGCCCTCCGTTTCCCTTTTCAGTGCGCCGCGGCCCTCGCCGCCGGTGCCGTCTTCGTCAAGAGATTGGAGTAGCTTATGGCCGGTCATTCCAAGTGGGCCAACATCAAGCATCGCAAAGAACGCCAGGATGCCAAGAAAGGCAAGATCTTCACCAAGATCATCCGTGAGCTGACCGTGGCCGCGCGCCAGGGCGGCGGCGCTCCTGCCGACAATCCCCGCCTGCGTCTGGCGGTGGACAAGGCGCTGACCGCCAACATGACCCGCGACACCATCGACCGGGCCATCGCCCGTGGCGTGGGTGCCGGCGAAGGCGAGAACGTCGAGGAACTGACCTATGAAGGCTACGCCCCGAGCGGTGTCGCCATCATCGTCGAAGCCATGACCGACAACCGCAACCGTACCGCGGCCGAAGTCCGCCACGCCTTCAACAAGTGCGGTGGCAACCTGGGTACCGACGGTTCGGTGGCCTATCTGTTCGAGCGCAAGGGCCAGATCAGCTATGCCCCCGGCCTGGACGAAGACGCCCTGATGGAAGCGGCCCTGGAAGCCGGTGCCGACGACGTGGTGGCCAACGACGATGGCTCCATCGACGTCTTCACCAGCTTCGCCGACTTCATCGCCGTCAACGAAGCCCTGACCGCCGCCGGCTATAAGGCCGACGAAGCCGAGGTGACCATGATCCCCTCGACCTCCGCGACCCTGGATCTGGACACCGCGCAGAAGGTGCTCAAGCTGATCGACATGCTCGAAGACTTGGATGACGTGCAGAACGTCTATTCCAACGCCGACATCCCCGAGGATGTCATGGAGCAGCTCGGCTGATGTCCCTCTACGAGCGCCTGCCGCCCGATGCGCCCGGCACCCTGGTGCTGGGCATCGACCCGGGCTCGCGGCTGACCGGCTTTGGCGTGGTGCGCGACACCGGGCGGGGCTGCGAATACGTGGCCTCCGGCTGCATCCGTACGGGAAACGGTCCGTTGCCCGAGCGGTTACAGATCGTCTATCGCGGGGTGCGCGACGTCATCGCCCAGTACGGGCCGGTCACCATGGGCATCGAGCAGGTGTTCATGGCGCGCAACGCCGATTCGGCGCTCAAGTTGGGTCAGGCCCGGGGGGCGGCCATCGTCGCCGGTGCCGAGGGTGGCCTGGAGATCTCCGAGTACACCGCGAGCCAGGTCAAGCAGGCCGTGGTCGGCAACGGCGGGGCGGACAAGCAGCAGGTAATGCTGATGGTCATGCACCTGCTGCGGCTGACCGAAAAGCCGCAGATCGACGCCTCCGATGCCCTGGCCATCGCCCTGTGCCATGCCCATACCCGGCAGAGCCTGGTGCCTCATGGCCTGCTGGCCACCCGCCGCCGCGGCGGTCGTCTGCGGCTCTAGTCCTATTCGCTCAACCCTCTCGCTCCAACGTTAGGAAGGTAACCCTGTGATCGGTCGTCTACGTGGCACCCTGGCGGAAAAGCAGCCGCCGCATCTCCTGCTCGACGTGGGCGGAGTCGGCTACGAGGTCGAAGTGCCCATGACGACCCTTTATCGGCTGCCGGCCCAGGGTGAAATCGTCACATTGCATACCCACCTCGTGGTACGGGAAGATGCGCACCTGCTGTATGGGTTCGGGGAAAAGCGCGAGCGTGAGCTGTTTCGCGAGCTGATCCGGCTCAATGGTGTCGGCCCCAAGCTGGCCCTGGCGTTGATGTCCAGTCTCGAGGTGGATGAATTGGTTCGCTGCGTGCAAGCCCAGGACACGGCCGCCCTGGTCAAGGTACCAGGGGTGGGCAAGAAGACTGCCGAGCGCCTGCTGGTCGAGCTGAAGGACCGCTTCAAGGCCTGGGAAAGCCTGCCCGGCATCGCTCCCCTGGTCCTGCCGAACCAGGCCGCCGTCGTGGCCAGCGCCGAGGCCGATGCGGTCAGCGCCCTGGTCGCCCTGGGCTTCAAGCCCCAGGAAGCCAGCCGCGCCGTCGCCGCCGTGGAGGGGGAAGACCTTTCCAGCGAGGAACTCATCCGTCGCGCCCTGAAGGGCATGGTCTGATCCCATGATAGAAACCGATCGCCTCATCTCGGGCACTGGCCGCGACCGTGAGGAATTCCAGGATCGCGCCATCCGTCCGGTGCGTCTGGCCGACTACATCGGCCAGCCGGTGGTGCGCGACCAGATGGGGCTGTTCATCCAGGCCGCGAAGGGCAGGGGCGAGGCCCTCGACCACACCCTGATCTTCGGCCCACCCGGCCTGGGCAAGACCACTCTGGCCAACATCATCGCCCAGGAAATGCAGGTTTCCCTGAAGAGCACCTCGGGCCCCGTGCTGGAACGCCCGGGCGATCTCGCCGCGCTGTTGACCAACCTGGAAGCCGGTGATGTGCTCTTCATCGACGAGATCCATCGACTCTCACCCATCGTCGAGGAGGTGCTCTATCCGGCGATGGAGGACTACCAGCTCGACATCATGATCGGCGAGGGTCCGGCGGCTCGCTCCATCAAGCTGGATCTGCCGCCCTTCACCCTGGTCGGCGCGACCACCCGCGCCGGCATGCTGACCAATCCGCTGCGCGACCGCTTCGGGATCGTCCAGCGTCTGGAGTTCTACGGCACCGCGGATCTGGCCACCATCGTCACCCGCTCGGCCGGCATTCTCGGTCTCGCCATCGAGGCCGAGGGAGCCATGGAAATCGCCCGCCGGGCGCGTGGCACGCCGCGGATCGCCAATCGCCTGCTGCGGCGGGTGCGGGACTTCGCCGAGGTGCGCGGGCAGGGTCACATCAGCCACGACATCGCCAGTCGTGCCCTCGATCTGCTGGACGTCGACGCCCAGGGTTTCGATCACCAGGATCGCCGTCTGCTGCTGACCATGATCGACAAGTTCGACGGTGGTCCGGTGGGCGTCGACAGTCTCGCTGCCGCCATCAGCGAAGAGCGTCACACCATCGAAGACGTGCTGGAACCCTATTTGATCCAGCAAGGCTATATCATGCGCACGCCGCGCGGACGGGTGGTGACCCGCCATGCCTATCTGCACTTCGGGCTCAATCTGCCGACGCGTCTGGCCCAGGGTGGTACACCCGATCTGTTCGAGGTCAATGGTAATTAAATGCAGTTGCGAACATTTCTGATTGGCAACGGCGAGGCTAGGTTCTAGAGTATGCACGCGCAATCGCGGAGCCCGTCGCCGTCCGTCCTCAGGTGTCGTGTCTACTACGAAGATACCGATGCCGGCGGCATCGTCTATTACGTCAACTACCTCAAGTTCATGGAACGCGCCCGCACCGAGCGACTGCGCGCGCTGGGCTATGCCCAGTCCGAACTCGCCCGGGATGGTCTGCTGTTCGTCGTCCATAGCAGCGAAGCGCGCTACCATGCGCCCGCGCGACTGGATGACGAGCTGCTGATCGGTGCCGAGGTGGTCGAGGCGAAGCGCGTCAGCCTCAGGTTTCACCAAGAGGTCCGGCGCGCCAGGGACGCTGTCCTGCTCTGTGAAGGGTGGGTGACGGTCGCCTGTGTGCGTGCTGACAGCTTCAGGCCCAGGGCTATCCCTGCAGCCATGCGAACGGTTCTTGCCGGAAATCCGGCGTCAATTCAATCAGGAGATTAAGCGTGCAACCCAACGTCGACCATACGTCCATGTGGAGCCTCATTGCCAACGCCAGCTTGGTGGTGCAACTGGTGATGCTCATCCTGGTCGCAGCCTCTGTCACGTCCTGGATCATGATCATCCAGCGCGGCAATGCCATGCGCGCCGCCAAGCGTTCCCTGGATGCCTTCGAAGAGAAATTCTGGTCGGGCATCGATCTGTCCAAGCTGTATCGCCAGGCCGGCAGCAACCCCGATCCGGACTCCGGCGTCGAGCAGATCTTCCGCGCCGGCTTCAAGGAATTCTCCCGCCTGCGTCAGCAGCCCGGCGTGGATCCCGATGCCGTGATGGAAGGCGTCTCGCGCGCCATGCGCGTCGCCATCTCCCGTGAGGAAGAAAAACTCGATCAGGCCCTGCCGTTCCTGGCCACCGTCGGTTCCACCAGCCCCTATGTGGGTCTGTTCGGTACCGTCTGGGGCATCATGAACTCCTTCCGCGGCCTGTCCACTGCCCAGCAGGCGACCCTGGCCACCGTGGCTCCCGGCATCGCCGAAGCCCTGATCGCCACCGCCATCGGTCTGTTCGCCGCCATTCCCGCCGTCGTGGCCTACAACCGCTTCGCTGCCCGCTCGGAAATGCTGATCAACCGCTACTACACCTTTGCGGACGAATTCCAGGCCATCCTGCACCGCAAAGTCCACACCAGCGACGAATAAAGAGGTATCCCATGGTCCCTCGCCGCAAGAAACGCAAGCCCGTCGCCGAGATGAACGTGGTGCCCTACATCGACGTGATGTTGGTGCTCCTCGTCATCTTCATGGTGACGGCGCCCATGCTCAACCAGGGCGTCAAGGTCGACCTGCCCAAGGTCGACAGTCAGGCCCTGCCGCAAGACAACGACAAGCAGATCCTCACCGTCTCGGTGAAGGCCAACGGTACCTACTACTGGAACGTCGGTTCCGAGGTGGATACCGATCAGAAGGCCAAGTCCGAGACCGCGGTGTCGCTGCCCCAACTGAGTCAGCAGGTCGGTGCCATCATGCGTCAGCGGGCGGACACCCAGGTGTTCATCCGGGGTGACAAGGCTGCCAACTACGGTGTCGTGGCCGGCGCCATGGGTGCCTTGCAACAGGCCGGCGTGCCCAACGTCGGGTTGATTACCGAGGCGCCTTGATGCGACACCGCGAGCGTTCGTCGTCCGAAAGTTATTTCTGGCCGGTCATCTGGGCAGTCGCCCTGCATGTGCTGATTTTCGGCCTGCTGTTTGTCAGCTTCGCCTTCACCCCTGAATTGCCCCAGTCGCGTCCGGTCGTCCAGGCCACGCTGGTCCAGCTCAAGTCCAAGAGTTCCGCGCAGGTGCAGACCGAGCAGAAACTGGCGGGGGAGGCGAAGAAGACCGCGGCCAAACAGTACGAGCAGGAGCAGCTGGAGCAGCGCCGCGAGCAACAGGAAGCCCAGCGCGAAGCGGCGGCGGCCAAGGCGGCTCAGCAACAGAAGGAAGCCCAGCAACAGGCCGCGGAACAAAAGAAAGCCGACGACGCTCGAAAGGCGCAGCAAGCGGAAGCGGCGGCCAAAGCCGCCGAAGCCAAGGCTGAGGCCGAGAAACAGTCCGAGGCCGCCAAGGCGGCTGCGGAAGCCAAGCAGGCTGTCGAGCAGAAGAAGCAGGCGGATATCGCCAAGAAGAAGGCCGACGAAGCCGCCAAGCAGAAGGCAGCCGACGAAGCGGCCAAGAAGGCGGCGGCCGAAGCAGCCAAGCAGAAATCGGCGGAAGAGGCCAAGCAGAAGGCGGCGGCAGAAGCGGCCAAGAAAGAGGCTGCAGCCGAGGCTGCCAAGAAGAAAGCGGCAGACGACGCCAAGAAGAAGGCTGCCCAGGCAGCTGCACGCAAGGCGGCGGAAGACAAGAAGGCACAGGCGTTGGCCGAATTGCTGTCCGATGATACCCAGCGGCAGCAGGCACTGGCCGAAGAGCAGGGCGACGAGGTGGCATCGAGCTTCGATGACCTGATCGTGCGTCTGGTCAGCGAGCAGTGGACGCGACCGCAGTCGGCGCGCAACGGTATGAGCGTCGAGGTGCAGATCAACATGCTGCCAGACGGCACCATTACCAGCGCGACGGTTACCCGCTCCAGTGGCAACAAGGAATTCGATAATTCAGCGGTATCGGCCGTGCGTAACGTCGGTCGTATCCGTGAGCTGCAGCAGCTGGATCGCAAGACCTTCGATCAGCTGTACCGTCAGCGCCGCATGATCTTCAAACCGGAGGACCTGAGTCTGTGAACACCCTGATCCGTTACATCCTGCTGGGCCTGGTCCTGGTGGTGGGCTCCGCCCAGGCGGCCGATCCGCTGGTGATCTCCAGCGGTAGTGATCGTGCCATTCCGATCGCCGTCGTGCCCTTCGGCTGGCAGGGTGGTCAGCCGCTGCCGGAAGACCTGGGCAATATCGTCAGCGATGACCTGCGCAACTCCGGGGTGTTCTCGCCGATTCCACGCCAGAACATGCTGAGTCAGCCGAGCCAGGCCAGCGAAGTCATCTTCCGTGACTGGAAGGCGCTGGGCGCCAATTACGTGCTGGTAGGCAATGTCGTGCCCAACGGTGGCCGCCTGCAGATCAGCTACGCCCTCTTCAACGTCTCCACCGAACAGCAGGTCCTGACCGGCAACGTCGGCGGCAGCACCGATCAGCTGCGCGACATGGCGCACTTCATTTCGGACCAGGCCTATGAAAAGCTGACCGGGGTGAAAGGTGCCTTCTCGACGCGCATCCTCTATGTGACCGCCGAGCGCTTCTCCGCCACCAACACCCGGTACACCCTGCAGCGCGCCGACTATGACGGTGCGCGTGCCGTTACCCTGCTGCAGTCGCGTGAGCCGATCCTGTCGCCGCGTTTCGCGCCGGATGGCAAGCGCATCGCCTACGTTTCCTTCGAGCAGCAGCGCCCGCGCATCTTCATGCAGTACATCGACACCGGTCGCCGCGAGCAGCTGACCAACTTCGAAGGCCTGAATGGCGCGCCAGCGTTTTCGCCCGATGGCAATCGCCTGGCATTCGTGCTGTCCAAGGATGGCAACCCCGAGATCTATGTGATGGATCTCGGCTCGCGTGCCATTCGTCGTGTGACGAATGACTCCGCCATCGATACCGAGCCCTTCTGGGGCAAGGATGGCCAGACCATCTATTTCACCTCCGACCGTTCCGGCAAGCCGCAGATCTACAAGACCAGCGCCAATGGCGGGGGTGCTGAGCGCGTGACTTTCGTCGGTAACTACAATGCCAACCCGAAACTTTCGGCGGATGAAAAGACCCTGGTCATGGTGCATCGTCAGGAAGGTTTCACCAACTTCCAGATCGCTGCGCAGGACCTCCAGCGCGGCTCTGTGCGGGTACTTTCCAACACCAGCCTCAACGATTCGCCCACTGTTGCGCCCAATGGCACCATGCTAATCTACGCCACCCGCCAGCAGGACCGAGGCGTACTGATGCTTGTCTCCATCAATGGTCGCGTCAGGATTCCTATTCCCACCGCCCAGGGTGACGTGCGCGAGCCTTCCTGGTCTCCTTACCTGAACTGACGGCTAATTAGAAAAGTCCTTAGTTACACCAACATTGCGGTTCTTTTAGGAGTTACATGATGGAAATGCTGAAATTCGGCAAGTTCGCTGCGCTGGCTCTGGCCATGGCCGTGGCCGTAGGCTGTTCCTCCAAGGGCGGCGACGCCTCCGGTGAAGGCGCTGGTGCTGGCGCTGGCGCCGGTGCTGTCGACCCGAACGCTGGCTACGGCGCCAACTCGGGTGCCGTCGACGGCAGCATGGGTGACGAAGCCGCTCTGCGCGCCATCACCACCTTCTACTTCGAGTACGACAGCTCCGACCTGAAGCCGGAAGCCATGCGCGCTCTGGACGTTCACGCCCGTGACCTGAAGGCCAGCGGCCAGCGCGTCGTTCTGGAAGGCAACACCGACGAACGCGGTACCCGCGAGTACAACCTGGCGCTGGGCGAGCGTCGTGCCAAGGCCGTTCAGCGCTACCTGGTGCTGCAGGGCGTGTCCCCGGCTCAGCTGGAGCTGGTGTCCTACGGTAAAGAGCGTCCGGTTGCCGTCGGTCACGACGAGGCTTCCTGGGCTCAGAACCGTCGCGTCGAGCTGAAGAAGTAATAAACGATGTCCAAGCGCCTGCAGTTCTTGATCGCCCTGACCCTTGGTGTACCGGTTGTCGCCGGGGCTCAGGTTCCCGTACAGGATGGTAGTTATGGCGTTGCCCAGTCCGCTGGGCAAGGCTATGGCAACGCAGGCGCGGCCAGTGCCGGAAACGGGGCTCCCGTTTCCGGCATGGGTCAACTGTTCATGCAGTTGCAGCAGATGCAGGACGATATCGCGCGCCTGCGTGGCCAGGTCGAGGTTCAGGAAAACGAGATCCGCCAGCTCAAGCAGGAAGGATTGGATCGTTACCAGGATCTGGATGGCCGTATTTCCCAGCTTTCTTCCGCTCCTGCCAATGCAGGTGCCGGAGCCGCTGCGGGTGCCGCCCAAGGGGGTGCCATCGCGGCCAACAATACGCCGACCCCACCTGCTTCCGCAGGAGCACCTGCCGCCAGTAGCGAACCGGGCGATCCAGCGAAGGAAAAGCTGTACTACGACGCTGCCTTCGATCTGATCAAAGCCAAGGATTTCGACAAGGCCAGTCAGGCGTTCAACGCCTTTCTGCGCAAATATCCCAACAGTCAGTACGCCGGCAACGCCCAATACTGGCTGGGTGAAGTGAATCTGGCCAAGGGCGATCTGCAGGCCGCAGGCCAGGCTTTCGCCAAGGTCAGTCAGGCCTATCCCACCAGCAACAAGGTGCCGGATTCGCTCTACAAACTGGGTGGGGTCGAGCAGAAGCTCGGCCGCACCGATCGGGCCAAGGGCATGTACCAGCAGGTCATCAGCCAGTATCCCGGAACCTCCGCTGCGCAACTGGCGCAGCGGGATCTGAAAAGCCTGCCCTAGCGCAGGCTTTTTTCTTCTATCTACCGCAACGGAGGCGGATGGCCTGTGTAGCTGTCACGCCCGTGGCTTTCATGCAAAAAGATACCCTACGTCTTACCGAAATCTTCTATTCGCTCCAGGGTGAAGCCCGCACTGCCGGTCTTCCCACCGTCTTTGTCCGCCTCACCGGCTGTCCCCTGCGCTGCCACTATTGCGACACGGCCTATGCCTTCACCGGCGGCGAGATCCATCACCTGGATGCCATCCTGGAGCAGGTCGCGAGCTACCGGCCGCGGCACATCTGCGTGACCGGTGGCGAGCCACTGGCCCAGCCCAATTGCCTCAAGCTGCTCGAACAACTGTGCGATGCCGGCTACCGGGTGTCCCTGGAAACCAGTGGCGCCCTGGATGTCAGTGGCGTGGATGTGCGCGTGAGCAAGGTCGTCGACCTCAAGACGCCAGGGTCGGGGGAGGTGGGGCGCAACCTGTACGCCAACCTTGACCACCTGACGCCCAATGATCAGATCAAGTTCGTCATCTGTTCCCGCGAGGACTATGACTGGGCGGTTTCCAAGCTGATCGAGTATCGCCTGGAACAGCGTGCGGGCGAGGTACTGTTCTCGCCCAGCCATGGCCAGGTGGTGCCGCGTGAGTTGGCGGAGTGGATCGTGACGGACAATCTGCCGGTGCGCTTCCAGCTGCAGTTGCACAAGATTCTCTGGAACGACGAGCCGGGACACTGAGCATGAATCAGCCTAAAGCGGTCATCCTTCTCTCTGGCGGCCTGGATTCCGCCACCATCGTCGCCATGGCCAAGGCTCAGGGCTTCGCCTGCTACACCATGAGTTTTGACTACGGCCAGCGCCATAGAGCCGAGCTGCAGGCCGCCGAGCGCGTGGCGCGTCAACTGGGGGTCGTCGAGCACAAGGTGATCGGCCTGGATCTCAACGGCATCGGCGGCTCGGCACTTACCGATCCGGATATCGCCGTCCCGGAGACCCCGGGCGAGGGCATCCCCGTCACCTACGTGCCGGCGCGCAACACCGTGTTCCTGTCGCTGGCACTGGGTTGGGCCGAGGTGCTTAGCGCCCGTCATCTCTTCATCGGGGTGAACGCGGTGGACTACTCCGGTTATCCGGATTGTCGGCCGGAATTCGTCGAAGCCTTCGAGCGCCTGGCCAATCTCGCCACCAAGGCCGGGTGTGGAAGGGGATAGCTTCAAGATCGAAGCCCCGCTGCAATTCCTCTCCAAGGCGCAGATTGTCCAGGCCGGCAGCCAGCTGGGCGTGGACTATGGCCTGACCGTCTCCTGCTACCAGGCCGACGACGAAGGTAAGGCCTGCGGGCGCTGCGACAGCTGCCGCCTGCGCGCCGAAGGCTTCAGGGCGGCGGGAATTTCGGACCCTACGCGCTACCAGTAAAAATTTTTCATCTAGGGTGTTGATTCTCCTGAGAAAATCGCTAGAATGGCGCCCACTAACGGGTCGTTAGCTCAGTCGGTAGAGCAGTTGGCTTTTAACCAATTGGTCGTAGGTTCGAATCCCACACGACCCACCATCTTCACCAGAAACCCTCCGCAATGGAGGGTTTTTGCGTCCTCGCAGCTAAAAACAAGCAGCCGTCTGGGGCGGAATCTAGCCCCGCGGTTTGATGATGTCAAATTGAATCATCTCGCTTCCTAGGCCTATTCCGTCTGGTTTAGGCAGGACATCTGTTTCCCTTCTGCTCTGGTATCCACGCCTCACTACCGCTGTAAGCGGACGCGCGCCATTGCTGATCCATTCTGCAAGCTGATCAAACGCCTCAGACGTCGAAGGTCCGGAGATGCTCGTCGGCTGCTGAAAGGGCAGCGAGGCGGATTGCATGGATGGATCCAGTCGCTGTTCCTGGTGTTGCCGGGTGCTGTAATCAACTCGAGCGATCAGGCTCTTTGGTACCTTCTCAGCACGCTCTTCGAGGACATGACGCATCTGGTGTGGATCCCTCTCGATGTATTCCATCGTGGTAGCGATGCTCGAGTGGTTCAGCAGGGCTTTGGCTACGTGAATGTTGCGATCAGCTTGTCGCATTAGGTCAGACGCTAATGTGTGCCGGAACTGATGCGGAGTCATCCGGGTTCCTACTATCCCCGTCAGCTTTCTGTACATTGCCTCAATCTGATTTATATCCATAGTTTCTCGTCTGTAGTGCGAGGAGAACCTATTGACGTTAAATAGCTGATCCGTGGCTTTGAAATGCAAAGAATCTGCCCGCGCTACAACGCGGTCTATGGACTCATAGAGAGGCCCAGGAATCGGTAAAAGAAACTCTTTATGAGTCTTGTCTCCTTCACTTCGAATATTAATGGTTCTACGTCTCAGGCAGATGTCTCGTTTCTGTATACTCAATAAAGAGTTCAGACGGATTCCGGTGTAGTGAAAGGTCTCGTAGACAGATAGCCAGAGCCAAGCTGGGGTTATGCTGCTTCGTTCGCCTGATACCCGTTCGATCTCTTGTAGCCTGATAAGCTGGTTGCGACCCTGGATAATAGCCTCGTGAGGCACAGTTTTTTTCTGCTTTCTGGGTGGCACTACTGAGGTGTCAGTGAAAGGATTTTTGCGAAGCGACAATAAGTCTTGAGAAATGGCGTAGCCGAAAAGGGTTTTGAGATGACTTGCATAGGTGTTCCAGCTGCGCTTGGCTAGGCCAGAATCCAAGGCCTCCTTGCGCCAGATTAGAACATCCCTATGATGGAGTTTTTCGAGTTCGACGTCATTGCCAAATCTTCTGCTTAATGCCCGGGCTGCTGCTAGGTAGATAACTCTAGTTGCTGGCCTGAGATCGTGAGTATCATTGTATTCGCTAGCGATATCGATGATATTCAATTTTCGCTAGCTCCCATATCCTGCAATCGCAGGCTAATATTATCGAATGGCGGATGCGTGAGGATTGCACCGGGGTCCTTCAAAATATAGCCTTTGAGCAGTTTGGATTTCCGCGGGCCGATGACCTCGCATGTCCATATATTTAGATTGTCCGGTGTCTTGCGGTTAGTTTTGAGTTTTTCAAATCCGCGTTGAACTAGCTGTCAGGATTCAATCCCTCTCGCCTTGGCTTCCCTCTGTAGGTGAGGATGCTCCAAGGCATAGCGCTTGAATAATCTGAGGCTGACGAGAAACGCAGTGCCATCCACTGTGTGAATCAGTGCTTTGGCGTCGTGATCACAAGCGTGTGTGAAAGCACGCCCTGCCGCGCCCAAGCTATGAAAGCTTGGCCGAGATCGCTGTGTCCTTGGCCGAAATTGCCTCTTCAGCTGAGTGCTCGGCGATGCAATCAGTGAAGCTGTTTCGCGTGACGTCGGGGAGCAGCTGAGAAGTTGGAATTTCTGAAGATGGAGCCGCTTCACCAAAGAGCTCATCTGCTAGTGCAAGGGTCTCGTCCATGGGGTCCAAACCGGTCTGGAATGCGGGCGGCGGCAGTGTTTCGGATGAGGGTACCTCCTGTGAAGATGTGATATGTGTCACGCTTTGTGGTATTGGGAGTGATGGCGTAGCGATATCACTCGCGGATGCAGGCCGCTGCTGATCTAGCTCGGTGTCTTCCGGCGGCTCGAGTGTGAAAGTGCCGGTAAATGGAGCTGGTCGATCCGCAGGATCTGGCCAAATCAACGTGGGGGAGACCTTGAGTAAGGTGAAGGTGTTCTTCCAGCCGTGGCCGGTGTCGATCGTTGCCTTCCAGATAGCCTTGTCCTGAGCGTTGACCTGGATGATGGCCTGGTCTTGGATCAGGTTGAAGAACGGTGCATTCGAGGTGGGCATACCTTCCACGCCTTGGGAGAGCATCAGTGCCCGCAGCTGGTCTGAGGCAGGCTTGCTGACGAGCCATAGCGCATCTTGGGTCAGCCACCCGTCCGAGGACCCATCTGGCTGGTTCAGCTTGAACTTCTCAATGACCAAGGTGCGCAACCCTTTAGCCAGTTGACGCTGGATCGTATTCTTGGGGGCCTCCATCGCACGTTGCGGGTTGGCGCCGAGCTCCTGGGCGACACTCGCCTGGTCGGCCTGGACGATCATCTCGCCCAGTACGCCAGCGTGCTGATATTGCCCGGCCAACACGAAGATCAGCGATGACCATAGCTCACGGTACTCACTGAGCCAGTCCAGCACGTGGGGAGGCAGCACCTGGAAATAGACGAGTGCTGAGGCAGCGCCATGAAGCTGGTAATCGCGACCTTTGACGTATCTGAAGCGGTAGGGCTGCTCAATGCGACCGTGCCAGGGGTGCCATGGCTTGCCATCCTCGAGGACGACTTCGATGTCGACGGCAATCTTGCCCAAGTCGTGGAGGAGGGCGCCGTAGGCTACCGCTGCTGACCACGCTTCGGCCTGGGCTGCTTGTGACTCAGGCGGTGCGCCAATGGGGAGGAGGTAGTTCTGCCTGATCTTCAGTGCGTAGGCGACGATCTCCAACCCGTGGTCGAGCAGGCCTTCGGGATAGGCATGGTGGTGGTTTTCCGAAGCTGGAAGCTGCTGGACCAGATCAGCGTAGCGCCCGAGAGGATCTCGATAGAGTGAGGCGAACTGCTCGCGGGACAGCGACGTCCGCTGCCAGATGTTCTCGATGAGCTTCTGCCGGCGGGGGAGCACCAGGATATCCTGGCCTGCAGACGGCTGGGTGAAGCCCTGTTTGCTGGACCCTGCAGGCGCGGAGGGTGGGGCTTTCTTCCTGAAAAAGAGATCGAACATGGCATGCCCTTGGTAGTTCTTGGGCCTGCGTTGTCGATCAGCAGCGGTGAGCGAACAATGGTAAACCGCTATCACGGCTCGGAAGGTTGGGAAGGCGGATGGCTACTATGGTCAGGAGCCTGGGCACCCTTTGCTGTTCGAAGCGGTGAAATGACCCCCGAAAGTTGGACGCTGCCTTGAAGGCGTACCATGCCCAAGTACTCTCTAGCGTTCAAATTGAAGATCGTCGCTCAGTACCAAAAGGGCGATTGCAGCTACGGCCACCTCGCTAGGGTGCATGACGTCAGCGTGGTGCAGGTAAAAGGATGGATTGGCGCCTATGCCAATCACGGAAAAGCGGCTCTACAAAAGCGTTATCGTTATCACAGCATCGATTTCAAGATCGAGGTGGTGCGACAGATCGTCGAAGGCCTATCAATCCGACGGGCTAGTGAGCGATTTAGTCTCAATCGCTCCCAAATGCAGCGCTGGGTCGATGCGTGGCAGAGGTATGGTATCGAGGGGTTGGCCAGCAAACGCAGAGGTGACTCCTTGCCCCTTCTTCCCGTTCCAGATCCATCCGCTTTCAAGCCCCACATCGCAAACCCAGTCCGAGAGCTGGAAAAGCAGGTTGCCTATCTGCAGGTCAAAAACGCCTTTCTGCGCAAAGCCATGAGCTTGGGTCTCAAGGACAGTGACCTGGACAATCAGCAGAAAGCACTTATCGTGCAGGAGTTGCGGTCACGATATCCACTTGATGCGCTTCTTCAGGGAGCATGTCTTCCTCGAAGCAGCTTCTACTACCACCTCAAGGTCACTCGCCAACCAGACAAACAAGGTGCCCGCAAAGAGAGCATCCGGACGATGTTCGCGCATCATCGGGGTCGCTATGGCTATCGCCGCATCACGCAGGCGCTACGCAATCAGGGGCAGCAGATCAATCACAAGGCAGTACAGCGGCTGATGGGCGAAATGTCGTTAAAGTGCACGCTGCGACGCCGTCGCTATCGTCCATTCACAGGGCCGGAGTCCTGCGTGGCGCCTAACCTGCTGGAACGCCGCTTTACCGCACCGCAGCCCAATCAGCGGTGGGCGACTGACATAACGGAGTTTCGTGTCAATCAAAACCGGCTATACCTGTCACCGATTCTTGACCTCTTCAATAAGGAAATTGTGGCTTTCGAGATAAGTGAGCGCCCATCGTTCGAGATGGTCTTACGTATGTTGAAAGACGGATTGAAGACCCTTCGGCCTCATGAGAAACCGCTCATCCATTCCGATCAAGGCTGGCACTATCAATACCCTGCCTACCAACAGCTGATCCGTCAGCATGGACTGACTCAGAGTATGTCAAGGCGAGCCAATTGCCTCGACAATGCGGCAATGGAAAGCTTTTTTGCAGTACTAAAATCTGAGCTTTTCCACTGCAACAGGTTCTCAAGCGTAGAGGAGCTGGCAGTAGCAATTCGGGCCTATATCGACTACTACAATAAGGAGCGAATCAAATTGGCACTGGGTGGGCGCAGTCCAGCTGAATATCGTCTGGCAATAGCGAAAGCTGTGAATACCTGTGACGAATAGGACGTTTGCCTCATAGCTACCGCAGAGTCGATCGGTTTCTAGACCCTCGGCGTTTGAGGAGTGCAGGCATGCTCCGGGTCTCAATAAGCAGTGGCAGGCATGTCGGCTTCAAGAACGAGCCATCTTCAAAGTCATCTGCTGCGCTGCTATGATCCGCTAAGGAGATGGCATTCCTCCTCAAACCGCCTCGTGCTGATGATGCCTACGTAACCCCTTGGCAGGGTGCGTAGGTGCGCCCTGTCTTTTTCGAGGACAGCGCTATGCACCGACCATATCCCTCCCCGGCCCCTAGTCTTCCATTCCCCTTGGGAGACGTTCCATGCTGAAGCCGCTCATAGCCATCGCACTCGGTGCGACCTTGGGTGCCTGGCTCCGTTGGATACTGGGCTTGAAGCTAAATGCCTGGTTCCCGTCGCTCCCGCCTGGGACGGTCGTTGCGAATCTTGTAGGTGGCTACATCATCGGAATGGCCGTAGCCATCTTCGCTGCTTGGCCCGGGATTGCGCCTGAATGGCGGCTGTTTCTGATCACCGGATTTTGCGGCGGCTTAACCACCTTCTCGACGTTTTCTGCTGAGACACTGATGCTAATCCAGCAAGGAAGGCTGCTCATGGCGCTGACTGCAATCAGCGTTCATGTCGTGGGGTCCCTGTGCATGACAGCCCTGGGTATCTTGACCATCAACCTGCTGCACCCACGCTAAAGGCAATAGCATGAACGACTATCTCGTTACGTTCTATACCGAACAAAATCGTCGCCATGAACATCAGCAGATTGGAGATTGGCTTCTGGATCTTGCTAAAGAGCTTCACCTAAGTGGCGCAACGTTGTCAGTGGCGGCTGAAGGCTTTGGCCAAGATGGAAAACGCCACTCCGCTCATTTTTTTGAGCTTGCCGATCAGCCCATCCAGGTAACGATGGCGCTGACTCAAATTCAACACGACATGCTGTTTCAACGCCTCGAATCGGAAGACTTGGCACTGTTCTACATCAAGACGCCTGCCGAGATTGGCACGGTAGGACGCCACCGCCCTTCCCAAGAGACAGAGTCATCCTCGTCCTGAGCTGACGCACCTTTGAATCGGTTAAGGCGGCCGCGGTAACCAACGGCATCAAGGGATGGCTTTCACTGAGCCCCATTTGCGGACTCATCAGCTCACTCGTCGTAGAGAGTGGGCTGATGGTCCTAGCTTGGTAGCGTTGCTCAGCGAGGCGCCACCTAATCGACCTCATTTGCGTGGTTGCAGATGAGCAATGCAAGGCGAGACGAACAGCGTCCCGCGGTAGGCACCGGCTAGGGTGCGTCCCGCGACCACCGCCCACAGAGCAGTCAAGGCGACGACCAAAAAGGCACCGAAGACGGTAAGGAAACCTGACCCAAGCGTGCTTCCCAAACGTAGCGTCGTGACGGCATAGACGCCCAGTGGAAAAGTAAAACCCCACCATCCCAGGTTGAAAGGGATGCCGTGGCGCGCGTACTTCAGCGTGATCAGTATGGCAAGGCTCATCCACCACAAGCCGAGTCCCCATAGTAGGATCCCGCCAATTACGCCTAGCCCCTGCGCGACGGCGCCAATTCCGGCCATACCGTGAGCAGCGAAGATGACCGGCGCGTCGCTGCCCATCACGAGCAGACCCAACGCACCTGTACCAATGGGGCCAAGCGATAACCAGCTCGATGCAGCCATGTTCTCGTGAGGCAGCTTGTGCAGTGCCATCCGCAATAGCAGGATCACGAGGACACTTAGGGCGACAGGTACCGAATAGGCCCAAAGCACATAGCTGGTCACCAGCACGGTGAATTGGTGCCCGCCATCGGCTAGGTGCGGTGCCAACAGCCCGCCACTGGCAGCGGCCACTTCGGCGGCTACCACAGGTAGCAACCATACCGCCGTCATTTGATCGATGCTGTGCTGCTGACGAGTAAACATCAGGTACGGAATCGCTACTCCGCAAACCAGTGCCATGGCCGCATCGACCCACCAAAGTCCGGTGGCAATCGTGACAGCCACCTCACCCCATCGTGGCAGCCCAAAGATCAGCATCCCGTTGATGATTGTTGCCAACCCCATCGGAATGGTGCCGAAGAACATCGATACGGTGGAGTGGGCAAAAATTTGCTTGGCTTCGTTGTAGAACAAGATCCAGCGAGCGGCATACAAGCCGCTGAATAGAACGAAAAGCAAAATGTTGAACAGCCACAGTCCTTCGGCGATCAGACGCAAGCCGGGTACCGACGCGGGAAAACTCGCTAAGGCGATTGCCAAAATACCGGTGCCCATCGTTGCCGCAAACCAGTTGGGGGTGAACTGGCGAACGACTTCGAGCGGCTGCTTGAGCTGGCTGAGCGGCTTGCCGCCGGTGCGCAGGGCTATAGCATCCTTTAATGTCATGAGGTGAGCTCCGCTGAGGAATGCAAACAGTCTAGCCCGGCTCGATTATCTGAAAAATTGAATATGATAAAAAAAGTAATCTACTAAATAGATAAGCAGTCCCCGCTGTCCGCAGGGACTGCTCCACGATCAAGGCTTCGCGACGTGCCAGACTTGATTGACACCTTCACCGGTCGTTTCACCGGGCTTGCTGTCCTTTACCCAGGTATAGAGTGGCTGCCCCTTATAGGCCCATTGCTGGCTACCATCCTCACGCTGTACTACGGTATAGCCGTCACCGCTCTTGGCCCCTGCCGGTGCCATCAGCGGCGGCCAGTTCTTGGCGCACGGGCCGTTGCAGGCGGACTTACCCTCGCTGTCCTTGGTGAAGGTGTAAAGCGTCATACCCTTTTCATCCACAAGCACCTTACCCAAGGTGGTGTCGCCAACCTTGGCGGGCGTGGCCGCCACGGCCAGCCCTGTCATGGAGAAAATGGCAGTGGCAATCAACACTTGTCTGAGCATGCTGGACCTCGATGGTTATTGGTTATTGGTATTTCGATTGGGGCACTTGCACTTGCACGGGAGCACCTGGCGCATCGGCTGCACCAGGTGCGATGACGAGGTAGCGCTGTTCATCCGCCTGGGATTGCTGAACCAATTGTCGTATCGGTCCTACCGCATTCACGATAGCTGCGCCGGCGGGATTGGTTTGAAAAGCGGCGAGAGACTCAAGAGCGCCGCTACCGTCTGCATGACGAGCCAACGCTAGTACGTAGGGCTGCTTGGCCACCAGGCCCGTAACCGAGGCCTGCAGGACCTGTGTCAAACCCTGGTCGAAAAGTGTCACCTGAGTGGTATGACGCGGGTGCTCACCCGGCGGAGCCAGGGCGATCTGAATACTCTTGGCGGCGCTTCCTAGAGGCTTGAGATTTGCCAGCCCAGCGCCCTGGGTAGCGGCGTTGGGAACGTAGACCAAAGCCTGAGGCGCCTGCCCCACGGGTACAGTGGTTTCAACGCTATTGGTCAGCGTATTGATGACGGCCACACTGTCAGCATTCTCCAGTCCCACGTACAGCCGGGTGCCATCTCCTGACGGCCAGAGACCGTGGGGCAAAGCGCCAACAGGAATGCTGGCGACTTGGCTGAAGTCATCGGTTCGGAAGACCTTGACTCGATTTTCCCCACCTACCGTTACATAGGCGAAGCTTCCGTGAGCATTGCGAACCAAGTTGACGTGATTAGTGATCGCGCCCGTATCAAGCGTCTTAATCAAGCCGAACGGCGGTTTGGCTGCGAATACCTGGGTCTTACCGACATCTTTTAGGGTGAACCAAACCTGTTGGCCATCTGCAGACGCAGCGATGTTGGGGCAGAAAGGACTCGCCTGAGCGACGCGGCCAACAATTCGATGCTCGGCAACCGAAACCACTACGGTTTCCGGAGTGAACGAGGAGCAGACGTAGCCATAGCGGCCATCAGGGGAGAAAATCTGCATGCCAGGGCCTGGCGGTACACCAATACGCGTCTTCTCTTTGAAAGTCACCGGGTCGATCACGGCGATATAGTCCTCGCCCCGTACCGTGACCCAAAGCTCTTTACCGTCAGGGGTGAAGAAGGCTTCATGAGGCGCGCGACCCAGATAGATTTTACCCTTCACCTGGTTGTTGGCGGTGTCGATGAAAGATACGGAGTTCGAGCCTATCGCTACGACGGCCAAGGTTCGCCCATCTGGCGAAAACCCTAAGCCATGCACCAGTAGCTCCCCCTTATACAGAGGGCTCAGGTTCTTGGGTTGGCTGTCGCCCAGGGTGATGACGCCGAGCAATTTTTCCGTGCTGGGATCAATCACCGATACCGTGTTGGAAAACTGCTCCGCCGTATACACACGGTCTTGGGCGCTAATCGCGATGTCCGTTTGTGCGGCAGCACGCGGAACTTGACCAGCTGAAGCGGTGCAGGAGATTACCAACAACGCAGCGGCGAGCGGGGTGAGCGACAATCGAGGCATAAGGATTACCGAGTGGGAGAGGCGGGCAATTCAGAAAGCGCCTGCTGCATAACGGCGATTTCTTGTTGCTGGGTAACAATGATCTCTTGGGCCAGACGGCGTAGGCGTTCGTTATGGCCATACCGCAATTGGATCCGCGCCATGTCGATCGCACCCTGGTGATGTGCCATCATCTGGGTCACAAAGTCGCGGTCTACGTCGCCACTGCTGGGCATGTGCATCGCGGCCATCATCTGGTTCATGGCCTGGCGGTTGTCAGCCTGCGCCGTGGCGGCGCTGCTGTCAGGTTCGGCCCAAGCAATGGGAAGCGCGAGCACCAGAAGGGGGATTGCCAACAAAGGGTGCTTGACTGAAAACACGTGGCGCTCCAGCAATTGGTGAGTTTCCAGTGCAGACGTTTGTATGGTCTGGGTTATTCCATACCTACAAAAATAAAAATTGTGGGGAATAAAAGGTCAGCTCAAGCGTCTGTCAGCGATACCAGGGGAACGTCCATGCTTGATGACGCCATGCTTTCTCAGCTGCTACCGTCTCTGCGTCGCTTCGCAAGATCGCTTACTCGTCACGAAGCCAGCGCCGATGATTTGGTCCAGAGTTGTCTAGAAAGGGCGCTTACGCATGGGAACACGCGCTGTCCCGACGGTGATGTGCGAGCCTGGCTCTTCACCATTCTGTACCGCCAATTCGTTGATGGCCGACGTCGTGAGCGCCGCTATGGTCGTCTGTTGGAGTGGCTGGGATTCCAAGAGGTCCCGGTTGAGCCTTCGGCTGAGACGATCTATCTGGATCAAGAAGCGTTGACGAATCTTGAGAGACTCAATGACGAACAGCGTGCCCTGCTGCTGTTGGTCGCGGTGGAAGGCATGAGCTATCGCGATGTATCACAGGCGCTTGGCATTCCACTGGGAACCGTCATGTCTCGTTTGGCGCGGGCACGCGCGGCCTTGAGACAGATCCACGAAAGTCCTTTGGCTACCGCCGCTTTGCGAGTATTGAAATGATGTATCGACCTCCTACTCCTGAAGAGTTGATGGCTTATGCCGACAATCAGTTGGATGCGCTGCGGCACGAGGAGGTGATGCGCTATCTTGCAACCCATCCGGAAGATGCCGCACGGGTAGCTGATATCCGCGAGCAGAATCGTCGGCTACGGCTGATTTTTTCTCCCGTGCTTGAGCCTTTACCGACACACCTTATGCCAGCAGTCGTGCGACACCGGATAGTCGCCAGACGTAAAAGACGTATGACTTATCTCGCTTCGCTAGTGCTGACGTTAGGCCTGGGTAGCGGCTTAGGGTGGCAGGCACGGGAATCGATGCTGCGGCGGGCGCACGTTCCAATGGCGGATGCCGTGGAGGCTTATCGACTATTTGCGAGCGCCGAGGGGCGGCCGCCAGTCGATGTAACCGGCCAGGACGGTGCGATTCAGCATTGGCTTGAAAGGACATTTGTGCAGGCGCCCGCCCTCCCTAACCTGGAGCGCTTCGGCTTGATCCCAGTGGGTGGTCGTCTCATGGCCACGGACACCGGCGCCGCCGCGATGGTGCTCTACCGGGATACGAAAGGGCGCCAAGTGATCTTCTATGTGCGGCATCCCAACAGCCAGCGCGACGTTGGCCACGGATCTCGTAGGGAAAGCGATGTTACGGCTGACTATTGGTCAGGACAGGGCTACAACTTTGCGTTGGTGAGTCCTAGCGAAGCATCGTTTGATACCTTGCGTGAGGCGATCTCGCAGAGGCCACCTCTCTAGTTCCCGTTCAGACCAGTGCTCGTTGCTTGAAACCAACCCTGTCCAACATTTGGGGGTCATTTCACCGAAGGCGGAGCCCTTTCTGGTAGGGCTTTTACCCTTAGAGCCCCCTTCCATTCGCTCCTTTGCTCCAGCCCATTTGGCCCTTTCGGTTACTGGGGCTGGCCAGATGTTCCTTGGGCTCCATTAGGTCGTGCAGCAGGCGCACTATCTCGATGACGTCGTCAGCCGCGATCCGGTAGAACACTACATGACGTGGCTGGCCGACGCGCTGCTCGGACGGAATACCCCTTTGGGCATGGGCCAGGTGGATGCTGCGCAGGCCCTCGTGCAGCTCATCGCGGGCACGACTCACAGGCCCGCAGAGATCGGTTGCAATCAGATTGAAGCTGCGTACTAGCAAGCTCTGGTAGCGCTTCCGGGCAGATGGGCCGAATTGCTGAGCGGAATACACCAGGATGTCGGCCAGGTCCTGTCGGGCCTTGGCGGAGATACGGTACTTCATCGGTTCAGTGGCCTATGCGGCTGTCTTCAACCGCCAAGCCTTCCAGGTACTGCTCCAGGTCCCCCCCGCTCACCTCGTCGAACCTTCCCTGCTCCAGCTGCTCGAGGGCTGAGCCCGTAGCGTTGCGCAAGGCTTCAACCTTGGCCGAGACCATTGCCTCTTGCTGAATCAGCAGACGGAGTCCGTTTCGAACTACCTCGCTGGCATTTTGGTAGCGACCGCTCTCAACCAGCCGGTCAATTTCATGGGAGAGCGGCTCGGGAATGACGATGTTTCGGGTAGGCATGGCGACTCCGGGTTAGAGCAAGGACAGCGCATGGCATTTTATGCCATGGCGGTTGCGGCGTCACCGATTGCGGCGTATAAGTGCCGTCGTAGAGCCATCGCGCTCCATGGAATGAGGCAGTAGCCATGACCACTCGCAAACCGGGATCTTCCGAAGATTGGACTCACCTTGGAAAGCTGGATACGAGCCGTTTGCTCGTACGGGCTGAAGGCGCCATTTGGACCGGTTTGGCTGGGGTGGGTGTTCCGGCCGGCATCATCAAGGTGTTGAAATGGTCGATGCGCGGTGCTGTATTGGCAGCTGCCGCAGTCTATTCCATTTACTTATTTATCCCCGTCGTTCTCGTATGCGCAGCGCTTTGGGTGATTACTCATTCTCCGCGAGGTGAGGACGTTTCTAAGTCCGAGAGCCCAAATGAGATTCTCGAGCTTCGGGAAGGACATACTGGGTACGGTTGCTACAATGACTCCAATCTGAAAGTTCACGATTGAAGCCATTGTGCTGTCCGGCTAAACACCCGTTCCGCGCTTCACAAATGAATTTGCTACGCGGCCGCTTGTATCCTTTGCCGATGCGGCATCGGTACTGAATCCGCTGATTACGCCGCCAAGCTGGTAGCCAGCCCAGCTAAGTGCCGCAATCCAAAACGCCGGCAGCACCAAGAACATCGTCCCCATCACGAAGTCCAGCAGCAAGTCGCCCTGGGCGTTGTTCATGCCCATCATGATGTTGAAGTTCAGATGGGGTGAGGCACCCATGATGTTGCCGTACAGGGCGTCGAGGATCGTGCTGTCGACCCAGCGGGCCAGCTGCAGCCAGAAGTCGACAAAGATCAGTGCGAACTGGGCGAAGGTCAGCGTCATGGCAACCTTCAGATCATAGGTGCCCAGCACCAGCACGATGGGGATGCAGACGATGAACGCCATCTTCAGGAAGGCCAGGACCATCGGCGCAGCCTGGCGAACACTGTCGATGGCCGGGTACATCGCTAGCGATCCCACTGCCTGACCTGCAGTGGCTGTGACGCGTGAGATGCTGCTGCCAATGCTTCCGCCTACCTGGCCACCGTAGTCTCCATAGACCTGCCCTTGGGGCAGCACCTGCTTACGGGGCGATACCAGATCGCGTATCACCTGGTCCTCTACCTCTTGCTGGTTCATCAGTTTCGCCCACTGGGCGAGCTGAGTGATCAGGCTGGGCTCCACCGCCGCCAACAGCCGCGCACGCAATCCGATTGTGCCGTCAGACCACCACTGCGAGCACGTTGGGTAGCCGCCGCCCCCGGTGGTCTCGGCCAGTCCCGCATCCCGCGTTTGGTCATAGGACCAGGCCTTGCGCGGTGTGTGTGAGCGAAACCCTGAAGCACTATCGCTGTAGTAGCCGCTGGTGCTCAGAAAGAACTTCGAGCCAATCCAGCTGACATCTTCGAACTGCGAGGCGGACAGGTTCGGCTGCGTCATGAACAGCTTGGCTCGGGCCTGGGCGTAGCAGTCATTTGTGAAGTCCGCGACCTCTTGGGCCAGCAGCGGATTGCCGATCCGGGTAGCGTTCACCTCCATGCGTAGCTGTTGCAGATCCAGTCCGCATGGAATGCCGGCGGCCGCGCCCGCGGTAAAGCCCTTTGAAAGAGCATGTACCACTGCCCACCAGATGGGAATCCGGGCGCTCTTGCCATTGAGGGTGCTGAAGCTCGTGCCCCATCCAGTCTCAGATGGCTTCAGCACGTCAACCTGACACTGCTTGGAGCGTGTCTTATCGTACTCAAGGGTGGAGAAACTCAGCACCGAGTTCGGCAAGGGCATGAGCCCGAGCATGATGACGAAGATGGCGACATAGAATCGGTTTTCGATCCGCCCCAGGCTCAGCGCTCCCTTGTTGCCGTCATCCTGGCCTTCGCCGCGGGCGCGCAACCGCTCCTGGATGACGATTGCAGCAAAAGGCGCTGCGAACAGGCCGGTGCTCCCGATTAGATCCCAGATGGCGCCATAGATCAGCCGCCCACCAGGGTCAGGTAATACTCGAGGTAGTCGTTGGTGTAGAGAACCATGGGTGTCTTTCTCTGCGTGGCGCTACAGGTGGAGTTGCAGTTCGTAGAGCGTAATGACGGCGATCGCCAACCACTCACAGCGGGCCAGGCGCCCGGCACCTTCTGGCAGCATTCGCAACCTCTGGCGAACTGGCCACCAGCCGGCCGCCAAGGCTGCATACACGACCAATCTCCAGACCTGCAGACCGCTACGGTGGGCCTCCGCCCACTGCCGGTAACCCGCAACGTCGCCAAACAGCTGTTGGATCAGCAGACTGCAGGCCAGCGCCAGCAGCACCGTGGTGAGCAAGATCACCGCTACCCATGCGAAGCCCTTCAGGCCGCCCTTGGCGAGTCGCAACACCGAGTTCTGCTTCCGCTCGCGGCTGATCTGCGGACGGCTCTCCGAAGAAACATTGCTCATGATTATTCGCCCTTCTTGACGGGTTTTTCGACGCGATCCAGTCGGTTCGGCATGGGGTCGCCCTGGAAGATGGTCTTGGAAGCATCCTTGCGCAGCGCAGCGCGCTGCAGGATGGTGGTGGGCGAGTTGCCGGCCAGCTCCCGGCGCATGTCCAGCTCGGTCTTGAGGTTCTGGATCTCGGCCTGCAGGTTGGCGGCGTTCTGGTCGACCTGCGTCTGGGCGACCTGGTTGGCGGCGACGTTGGGCTCCTGGCGGCCAGCGGCCAGGGTACGAACCAGCGACAGCGCCTTCTCGATGACATCCGCCAGAGAGACCTCGGACACAAGCCGCTTGGCCAGCACGTCCTGGTCCTGCTCGGTGCGCAGCGATTCGATGATGCCGCGGGTAATCGGGATGGAGTTGCTACCGGCCGCGGCCAGGTTCTCGGCTGTCATCGGTTGGGTGCCGGCGATCAGCGCATTCACCGCCTTGAGCTTGGTGTCGTAGGTTTCCTGAATCAGCGGGGTGAGGCCGACCCCAGCTTGGGTCACGGTCTTCTGGCAGTTGTTGCAGGTCTGCTGCTGTTGCTCGCCCAGGACGCGGGTGGCGAAGGTCGCGGCCTCCTGCGGCGACGAGCAGGTGCTGCAGACGAGACCGCCGTTGCAACTGCTGGCCGGGATCGAGCCAGTGGCGGTGGGTGAGCGGCCACTGAGCATGTTGTAGCCGGCCTTGGTGACGTCGCCGATCACCTTGATAGGCTGCTGGCCGCTGCCCCCGGCTTTGCTCCCACCGACCCAGGTGACGCCCTCATTCCCGCTCTTCTGCTCGACCTGGTTGATTGCGGCCACCGCATCACTGGTGCCGGCAGCGGCCGACTTCATCGCTTCACCCTCGGCGAGCTTGTTCCAGCCGACCTGGCCGCCGGCGACATCGAGCATCTTGTCGGCGATCGCGCGGCAGGTGCCCTTCGAGCGATCGAAGTCCAGGCGTGCCTGGCCAATGCCGTTGGTGATGAGGTTGTACAGCCCCGGGTTGGCACGCTGCAGGATCAGGCCGGGAAGGGAGCCTACCGCGGCGGTGGCGTTCTGTATCACCGAACTCATGATGGTCTGGAAGCCCTGAGTGGCCCCGTTGAGCTGGTTCTGCAGGGTGTTGGTGATGCTCATGTTTCCGCAGATCAGGTTGGTGTTCCAGCCTCCGCCAATCTGGATGCTGTCCATGTTGCCGACGCTGCCCATCGACACTGCGTTGCCGCCGCCGATGCTGTAGAGCACGTCGTCACCGATGACGCTGCCTTGGGACTGCACACGGTAGGGCTCAGCCGCCTGGACAGCACTGCCGAGGAGAAGGCTAGCCAGGCAGGTGCTGGCCAGCAGGGTGAGGCGAGTGGTACTCATGATCGACGGCTCCCTGATCATTGAAAGTCGGTGCTGCCCAGGAAGACCTGGCCTTCACGCTTGCAGCAGCTGTAGGGGCGCCACAGCGCCCAGGCATAGGCGTCCACGGCGTCCTGGACGTGTGGGCCCGGGTTAGGGAAGGCTGGGCAGCTCTGGCTCAGCGTGGGTGTGAGCTCCTGCCACTTGCCGGTGGTGGCGTCGCCCTCAACCTGCTCGCCTGCAGGCCAGTAGCCGTCCTCGGCCTGGGCCAGCAGCGATTGGTAGACGTGGGTCTGGCCAGAGTGCGTGACCACGTCGCCGGCGCGCTGGGCCATGACCGCCGCGGCCTTGTAGTCATCTGGCTGATGCAAGAAGCCGCTGCGCGGGTAGACGTTGCCCCACAGGTCGCCAGACAGGGTGCCGCCGACTTCGCGTTTGCCTGGGATGAGGGCCTCCGGATAAACGGCCTCGGGGATGCCGTACCGCCAGGCCAGGTAGTCGTAGTTGCTCAGCAGATAAGGCATGTAGGCGGTATCTGCGCCTTTGCAGGTATAGCCGGAGCCGCTGGCGAACTGGCTGAAGGCGTAGCCGCCGGGTGGCCGATGACATCTGCGTTTTTGAAGCGAGCGCTAACGGTGGTGTTGGCTTGGGTCGCGCTGTCGCCCGGGTCATTGCCGCCGGCGGCTACGCTGATGACGGGGCTGAAAGAAGCTATCTCCGTCCAGGGGTTCTCGCCTGTATTGGCGTAGCTGGACACCACGGCATCGGGCACGAAGTGCCGCACCTTGGCTGAGGTCTTAACCTTGCAGCCGTAGGGGGTGCAGAACAACCAGTAGCAGACGCCAACCACCTTGTATTTAAGACACTCGGGAGAGAGCGAGGATGACACGATGGTTGCGGTGGTGACCGTCGCGGTGGCCTGCAGGCTGGTAGCGAGCGGGATGGCCAACGTTAGGCGCCGCAGACGTTGCTGAGACCGACTCATCGTCCACTACTCCGATAGCGCTCAATGCTGGCCAAGGCAGCCGCCACGTCAGGCCGGCCGTAGACCACGTACCGGCGATCCACTACCACTGCAGGGAGCTTTGTGATGCCCAGGCTCCAGACGTCAGCGACGTCCTGGTGGGCTTTGACGAGCTCCCGACCCAGCTGCTGCGCGGACGTCGAGCGCATCCGTTGCTGCATGATGGCCGCGGCTTGACGCGGGTCTGCCGGCAGGCCTTCAGAGAGCTTCTGCTCCAGGCGCTCCGGGGCATCCAAGAGCACCACACGGGTGCCGATGTTGTTGGTGAGGGGATGAGTGGCGTCGGAGATTGCAAGCACGTCCGCTGCAGCGAAAGGTGCGCTGCAGGCGGCAAGGGCACAGATCAGCCAGCGGAGCGCTGGCTCAGCAGGGGAGCAGGAGGGTAGGGCGGACATGCGAAGTACCAGGTATAGGGATGGCTGGTACAGGAAACGTGATCAGACGAGCTGGGTCAGTGGAAACCATATCCAGGTCGCTGGAGGTTGAGTTTTTAATAGACGCCTAGGCGGAGTCTGCTACCCATCGCGCCTTTACTCGAGCCGAGGACAGCCAGCCTACCGTCATGCCGTCTCCGTCGTTCTGAGCGCTCTATCTTCAGATGGGGTGGCCTTTTAAGGCCTGCCAGTTAAAGCTGGGTTCTCTGATCTCCTGTAGCCATCGGAAAAAGAAGCCCAGCGCTATGGCTGGGCTCGATTTACATTGGACCAGAGTTAGCGAGGAGCAGGATCTTGGTCGTCGTCTTCGCCCGTCACCGGATCTTCAGGAGCGTTCGGATCTGCATCTGGCTGAACGACCGGATCTATGTCGTCCGGAGGTAAAGGCTCAACTGAGTCGGGCTCAGTTGCATGCGCTCGTAGAGATCTTGCTGAAATCGTCTCTGGTCCGAGCAGGGACCGTGCAATTAACGCTGCCGCACTTGGCGAGCTGGATCTTTGCCACCTACTGGTTGGATTGATCATTTGTACCTCACAGTGAGGCCGAAAATGGCCTCACCAGTTTGGAAGTAGCAAACCCGAACATGTTCAGGGGCCACTACTACCGGCGGTCTTAATGGTCACGGGTCAGGCTTTTCGTTCCTATCGGCCGCCTCGGACCGATTACAGCCCGTTGCCACCGGCTGCAATCGACCCAAAGCAGCCGTTACCGTAGGGCAGCTAGCAGCCAGAAGCGGACGTCGACAAGCGACCGCTACCGCTCAGATCGTTCAGCGCCTTGGCAAAGCTCATCAAGCGGATGTGCCCGAGGTGGCGCTGATGCCGGCTAGCGAACAGTGGATCGCGCTCGATTCAGACCTGAAAGGCAATATCGAGCAAAAGCTGCGGGATGAAGAACACCAGTTCGACAAGCCGCTGCGCTATGACGCCGATGAGTGCACAGTCTTCCCAGACATCTGTCTGCTAGACGTGCAGCAAGACTTCGCCCTTGAGGTCTTCGGCATGTAACCTGGAAGAAATGTTACCTTTGACCTGGAATGCTGAGCCCTTCCCGCCGTCCATCCCGCCGGCTTCGCTGGCTTGGAGCTCCTCGATGCAGCTGCACGAAGTGAGACATCTCAAAGAAGTTAATACTCGTAGTGATGCGGAGGCAGCTCTCTCCGACGGCTGGCACTTGCTTGCCGTGATGCCAAATCCTCAGGCGGCAGCAGGGTACGGCATGGCCGTCTACGTGCTCGGCAAGAAGTCCGAAAACTGGGAGGAGCGCCCAGTCCACAGTGCCGAAGACACCGTTATAGAACCCAGTGAGTGACTGCTAACTGCACATAAGCAGGCGCTAGCACCTAGGCGGGATTTGATGGTAAGGCCCTAGGGCTGGCGTAAGCGCGACTATGCAGACCACGAGAATTGAGCAGACTGGTGGACACGCTATAACAATGGCATACCGCGATATTGGTCGCTCTAGCGCCTGATCTGCGCCGCACCATTGTGAGCATATCTAGTGAGGTTAGGCAGCGTGCTCTATTCCTGCAATTGCGCGTGATAGAGGTCAAGCGCACCTAGACACCCAAGATCAAGGACGGAAAACGCTACCCGGCATGCTTAAATAAGCTCTTGCGAGTCACCACCTGTCTTGCGACCGCTGCAGCCCATCTATGTCAATAGCTTCCCGGCGAAGGAGCCGCAGGGCTAGCGCGGGTCTAAGGAAGTCGGGACCGATTTGCTGTGTTGCTGGAACATTCCAGTAACCTGGCTACGTATATATGGACATCCACCTTAACTGGATACTCGCGGACCCGTGCGTGCAGCCGTTCAATCCTCGAAGAGGATTTGTGGGCCACAGCTGTCTTCGCCTTGGCGATCTAACCCGCTCGGATCAGGCGCGTTTCGTAGCCCTTACCGGAAAACGCCGCTATGAAATCCAGGTTCATCTGAGACACTGCACGCGTCGTTCATTTCTAAGGCTTTATTGCCGCCGGCGGCGGCCGGGAAGAGCAGCGAATGGTCAGCCTGCAGGCCGGCCTTGGCGATCCGCTCGCTTAGTGCAGCAGCATTCTCTGTTTGTCCCGACGCACTGATGTAAAGTTGTGATCCTGTGGATTTGCTGACGGACGAGCTCAACCACGTGCGTCAGTGCCTGGGCCAAGAGCAAAGCGCAAGCCGTATCTTAGCGACATCAAAGCCAGCGCCCTGCGAAATGCCGTTAATCGCCCAACTCTGGCACATTCATGCTCGAAAACTGACCTCCAGAGACCTGGTTAAGGTTTCATGCTGATCCGTCAAAACGCCTCTGCGACCGTAAGGCATTCTGTGCGAGGTCCCTATGAAGTGCCCTTCACTAGCTCAAGTACTTATTAGAGCTGACTTTGCCCGTTTGTCCAGCGCGTGCTTCTATCTATTCATGCAGCTGTAACACGTTAAGCGTGGATAGATATTGAACTTCGTGGCAGGGCGGTCAGAAGGAATCAGCACCATGCTAAATGACCTTTAGGCACATAAAAGGTAGTTCCACCAAATAATCCCGACAACGTTACTAGTCCTCGGGGTATCCATAGCCTAAAGCGCTGTGGCGACTACCGAATTAATGATTGTAGAATTTATCTTTGCGCTTTCTTTTTCTTATGTAATGGAATCACATTCGCCAGCCCATAGGTTTCCCGTTGCGAAGCGCAAGGTACTGGCTCAGGAGTTTCCGGCAGCTGAGTAGGACCGGCCTTGATGCGCCCCATCAAATCGGCAGCGATTTCTATCATAGAAGATACATCCAAGATGGTTCTCGAATTGCTCTCGGAAGCGGCAGCGCGATGTGTTATGGAATCGATCACCTCTATGCGCCAGCCTTTGTAAAAAACATCAGATTGTCTTAGGCTCATTTCGAAATTACAGGGAAAGAATTCCCGAATGTACGAAATAGGAATCCACTTCTGCTCGTCGCGTTTCATTCCTGCCCCCTCCGCCTTACCATGCCGCGCATCGATAATTGCACATCACAGCAAGAATCACACGCGCAAAAGGTAAAAATGCGAGCTGCATAACTACCGAGCCGATATGAGCGAGCGTGATGGTCGGGTGATCGGCAGAAGTTCCGATCGACGGTGATAGTGGCCACTGAACAGAAAGCTCTAGGGCGCTTATCATGTCAGGCAGTCTTGCAGATGAGAGTTGTAATTAGCGGAAATTTTAGGATGCTAAAGGATAGCGGCATGCATCTCGGATATGTGCCGTCTACACTAGAATAAAGGTAACTCCGGAAAGCTGAGATACGGAGACAAAAGGCCGAGAAGCTTCGTCCGCATTTCCTATCAGGCTTACCTCCGGTAGCTGATATGCAGAAAAAGGTGGAAACGTGACAATAAAGACTGCCGATAGTAGTGGCCACTGAACGCCTGCTTTTTGTCCACTTCTAACTATTGAGGCCATTGGCGATCTCCTTGTGAGGTGGTAAATGATTGTCCCAGTCAGTAGGTAGCAAAGATTCAGTTCGCCGACCCCCTCAGCCTGCTCGCAAGAGCATTGCATGGACCATATGTGATGTCGTCCGTATTCCTGAGCACGCATGCAGCCGAGCCTTTGAGGCTCGGTCAGATAGATCCAGCCGGTGAGAATAATGTTGTTTCAGACGCTTTCGATGAACCAGTCATAGGTGAGAATGACAACAAGCGCCAACCCACTGGTAATTCGTAAAAGGATGAAAATTAGCCCAATCATAGTGCTGAAATTTTCGTTTCTAGAGACAGAAGTTCTCAAAAGCTATATTAATGGATTAGGCTACCCCGAGGTCCGATTTAATACACTCATAGCGCCGCGTTAATTTAGAATAAAAATTAGGGGTATAGTGATAGGTGAGTCTAAATTTCAAGAAATACTAGAAATAATAAAAGCCCGCCAGATTTGGCGCTACAAGCTAGATTAATCCGGCTTTTATGTGAGGTCCGGCATTAGTTGGTATAACAATCATCAGAGGGTACAACGTGAACGTCTTTGATCGAATAGAGAAATCAACTGTGAAGGCTAGAGCCTCCTGGAAGTCGGTAACGCTCCAGTTGAGCGACGAGGAATACGCCCGGTGGTTAGGCTGTAATCCACTTATGGGGAACCCAATGTTTAGCGGTGGAATGGCAGCGAAACAACATCGCGACAGCGGGTCAGGTCCGCTTCGTGTATATCTAGAAAATGGGTCAAATTTCGCTTTTATATCCGTCTAAAGAAAGAATAAGGTGGATTGTGGCTT
Organism: Pseudomonas sp. SORGH_AS_0199; assembly: GCF_031453735.1. Taxonomy (NCBI): domain Bacteria; kingdom Pseudomonadati; phylum Pseudomonadota; class Gammaproteobacteria; order Pseudomonadales; family Pseudomonadaceae; genus Pseudomonas; species Pseudomonas sp. SORGH_AS_0199. The sequence goes on along the minus strand of NZ_JAVJAE010000001.1, from coordinate 3,873,514 downwards.
TGTTATATACAAATAAATCGCTCCTAAAATTTGGCCTGTGCTGGGACTTTTCCATGCAACCGAAAGGGCAGTGATGATGCACATCTAGATGGGCTAAACACCGCGTCGCGGTCAGGCGTTTTACCCGGAAGGCGTGCGTATACGACCTCCTTGGGCGCGCGAAAAAGGGAAAGCCCCACCCTAGGCCCGCTCGTCCCGCCAGGTATGGATCACCGATCTGCTCCATTCGAGGCTGCAAACTGTAGAAACATCCAATGCTACGACGGTCTAGGGCGTTGCCCCGTACCGCAGCAAAGGCAGGCGAAATCTGATCTCTGCCGAACCTCCGGCTTTCCTATGTGGCGGCTATGGCGCAGGCTCTTCGCTCTCTCTAACAATCTGCAGCAGGCGAGCGCGGCGGCTTTCCAATTTGCCAATCTGACGCTCCAAGGCTCTCCAGGCGCTAGCGCTGCGTGGCTGAGGTCCCCGGGCAGACCTGGGCGAGGCCTGGGCGTCTTCGATCAGCCGCATGCAATCCGGAAAGCCACGAATCTTCAAAAGGCTGAAGCCGGCGCTTAGCAGCCGCTACAGCTGCCGGACCTGAGCTACCCCGCTGGCTGGGAAGTGGCGGTATATGCAGGATGGAGTGCATAGACTCGAGCCGCAGGATATGACGCTGAGCACGCGAGAGGGGGCGTCGCGGTCGTCCGGGATGAGTCGGCCACCGCAGGGCCCGTGGCGCTGGTTCTCCTCATGTAAGAACTGGACGTAGCGCAAGCGGTGACGCTGTACTTCCGCCGTTAGGACATACCGCTCAGCGACCAGAACACGATTGGCGCGTTAGGCTTGCCCCAGACACTGACGCACCTGGTCGAACTCTTCGGTCAGCAGAGCAACGAGGTTGCGGCAGTACATCAGCTCCACAGGGCGGAACAGGCACTGCTGCTATTCGAAGCTGTCCTGCTCATCACCAAGCATGTCCATAGCGGCCCACCTGCTCAATCCCTGAAGCCATGACCTTCTGATACTCAGCAGAACGACCGGGACAACCGTGGCAGAGACGAGGGATGGGGCGCAAAATGAATACGGGATAGACCTCCTTTCAGGATACTGTATGGCTGGACAGTAATCAGCGAAAGGGTTCCCAGCAAACTTCACCCCGGCGAACGGTAAAGGCGAAGCAGTGGCTAATGATGCGTTGGATCTTTTCCTCGCTGGGACCGAGAAAGTACTGATAGTGCAGCGACTCGACCAAGTATGAGTCGCTGCATGATTCGGCAGCGGGCGTGATTACTTGCTCTGAAGCCAACCTTCGACCGCGTCGGCGCCGTGCTTAGCCTTCCAGGCTTTCAAAATCTTGTGGTTGCCACCCTTAGTTTCGATGACTTCGCCAGTTTCCGGGTGCTTATAGCGTTTCAACTGGCGGAACCGGCGCTGCTTCGCTGCCAGCGTAGATTTGCTCTTGCGACCAACGCTATTGGTGGTACCGGCATCGGTGTCGAGGATGGCAATAACGTCACGGAGCGACTTGTTGTGTTCGCCTAGCAAAGCACGCAGTTGCTTTTCGAAGTCAAGCTCTTTCTGCAGGCGCTCATCGGTGCCTAGCTGTTCCAAGCGCTGCTTCAGTTCTCCAATAGCAGTTTCGGTTTGACGGTATTCTTGGATCAAGGACATTTTGATCTCCTCCAAATTTAGTCAGTGGCTGTTTTTATAGCTTTTTCATCTGTAAATGGCTAGAGCAAAGATGAAATAATTTTTCTGGCGTTTTAATAGATGGCGGTGTTGCTGATCAGCAGTAGGCTGCGATAGATTAAGTATAGTTTGGTGCGATGGATCGCTGTCCTGATCAGCGTGTCGAACCCCGACGTCCGAACGTCTATCAATGTGCTCTAAGCTAATACGATCTTCTATGGGCATTACATGGAATGATTTGCGTACTCGCCTTAAACTCTGGCATTTCAGCCAATTGCTAATAAATAGTTTTTTGCAACCGCGCTTGAGCTAGACACATCTTCATTCCATAATTTTCTATAAGCGTATCTTTAAGCTTCGTCCTTGTGCAATCCGAGACAGCGTTTCATGAGCATTACTACGACGTAGGTCCGCCCGCTTCAATCCCGGTGCTCCGCTAAACTGATGCGTGTTGGGAGTGGAGAGATCGAAAGATTTGTCTCGGAGGCGGAGCGAGAGGTCAGTACGCTCCAGGGTTATGACGGCCTCCGTGTGTTGAGACGGGCGGTCGGGAACGATACCTATCGGATGCTATCAGACTGCCATTGAGGCTAGCTCTTGCATGGACATTCACTATGGATCGTGTCGTCGCACAGATTCCTCAGTCTCTCAACTGGGACTATCTCATCGCACTGGAAAGCAGCCTTAAAGCGCGTGGCGTTATGAACACAAGGGTCCAGGCCGAGTTGGATCATCATGCGCTTAATCTGGCCCGCCGCTATTTGCTGAAAAAAGGCAGGCTCGGTAAGGGACCGTTCTCAGCCGCGGAGGAGGAGATTCTCGATGTCCTCGCCGAGGCCGTAACGACGTTGCGACGCTCGGGGCGTTTACCGCATAACATCATCAAGAGCCTCTGCGCTGGTGGGCTAATTGCCGCGGTGCAGCGCAGCGTCTCCCATTCCGGTCTGCTTCAGTGTCGCACCGATTTCGAGTCCGATGCGGTGATGCGGAGTATCTTCGAAGCTATCGTAAATCGCCATCCGACAGCGTTCAGTGCTGAAGTCGTGAAACTTGCGGGTCTATATGGAGCATAGCCCGCGCGCCGCCATCCGTGATTGGATACTGTGTCGCATGGCACCGGAACAGCATGTGCTCAAGTGCCAGTTTGTTGGCTAGCAAACCGCGAGTAGGCGGTCAATTTTCCGATAGAGATCGCCTAGTCGACACCGGCGTAAGTGTTGGATCTCCCGCCTAATAGTCAATTTTTGGCGGGTGGTACTATCAACCGGTTCCCGTTCTTCAAAGAGACTGCGGAGGCCGCTGCCGCTAAAGGAGTCGAGCGTGAATACTCATACCCAAGCCCGCGCTGAGTCACGCCGTCGCATCGATGCCTCCCAGACCAAGATGAATGCCGAACTCGCCAAATCGACGCAATTTCGTAGGCAACAGAAGAACCCGTTCTGGATCCTCTTACCCGTGATCGGTGGCATTGCTCTGACTGGCCTAATGGCGTGCTTGGCCCAACTGCTGAAGTGATCGATACCGTTAAGGCGGCTCTGGAGTGGAGAGGTCGTTGTGGGCAGTCGGTCTGAATGAGTGCTGCAACCCCTCGGCCGCCTAGGTAGTGCCTGGCTCTTGCCAGGGCTCGCTGACCCGCGGGATCCGGACCCGAGAACGTGTGCAGAGAGGCATCCGGTCACCAGTCACTGCTTGCTTTAGACCGCTGGTAATAGTGGCCACTGAACGGCGAGCATCGTAACACTTCTGATGTAGGCGAGTGTCGCATACAGGAGAACATAGATGGCTGATGAATCTAACACACGGACAAACGCCGGAACGCGGCCGGAAGACTTACGACCTACCCTGGAAGAAACGCAAGCCATGAATGCTGAATTACGTTTAGAGAAAATGGCGAAGCAGCGCCAACGAGAACTGTCGGACCGTTCGATAACAGCTGACAGGAACGACAAGTTGGTTCCCTAGCGTGGCGAACTGAGTCAGTTACTTTTTTTGGTAATAAAGAGCTGCTTTTCTTCAATGCTCATCCTGTCGATGCGCTGGTTGATTTTCTGGGGAGTGGGCGTTTTACCGATAGGCGTTCGTAGGCGAGCCAGGCGATTGACCTATTCTGTACTGGCATATGGCTCTTTCCGAAGCTTTGATCTCCCTGAATCCCCTCAAAGGACGTTGACTCCTTGAGCTCAAGCACCTACCACGAATAGTGGTCGGACGGGCTACGGCCGCCTGGCTCTCAGCTACTCACCGACCAGCCTTGCTGTGAGGCGCATCATCGTCATGGCTGTCGTAATGACCAGAGTCTGGTGATCAGATATCCAAGGCCAGACGCCGAATGCCTCATTCAAGTTTGCCGCTTGCGTCACTGATAGCAGGGAAATATGAGTAGCGGAAGCTCCTTTTTTCTTACTTATAATACGGCTAAAAATATACCGTGAGCACTGAACGCAAGCGTTTAGTTGCAGAATTTTATTATGGCGAGTCTGTAATTGGCACGAAGGCTTGGGCATAACAAGTCCAAGGCGTCGGTGAATGGCTTCGTTGGCTGGAATTAGGTGGCGCTGTCAGGGGGGGGAGGGGATTCCCTCTTATTGCCCGGTTTTATCGGCGCGGCGTAATGGATAGGGCGCTCATAGGCGTCCCGCTCTTGATGTAGAGGGCGGATAAATAACTAAGAATGGCCCATGAAGACGTGTGGCAGCCAAGTGTCCTTCAATTGGAATGCTTGGTGTGCTTTTGTAATAGTATGATTGGATGCAGGGCTGATCCTGTCTGCAAGATTTAGCTGTTCCTGCCGGTGGTAGTGGTCGACAGCATTGCTGTAGAGGCCATTTTCTGTCCGTATTCATGGCTGGGTGTTTAAGCCGCTATGAATTAAATGCGAATGCCAGTGGTTGCGGTATTTGTTGCATTTGGTTGTTCTGTGACTTCACGCGTCGCGTGTGGCACGCGCATGGGTTAATAGGGATGATATGCCAAAAGATTCAGCGTCTACAGAAGGTATATTGTATTTTTTGCTGATCGGCGTGGTCTTGCTGGTACTGTTGTCCAGTCTTGTTTTCGATTTTTGGTAGAGGACCGTCTTGAGTGACCTGAGTATCTCTCTGAGACGAGGGGAGTGGCTCTCCCTGATATTGGCAGTAATCGAAGACCCTTAAGGGTTCTAAGTGACTTTAGATTTTGAAGGGGATGCTTAGGTTATTATTTTTTGCGACGGTCTCCTGTTGGCAGTGTCTTTGATTTTAATAGATAAAGTTGATTTTTAAGCAAGTAGACTGCAGGGTTTTAGTGGGTACTCCACCGAATGGTACTCTTGACTCCGTGCCAGGATGTGCGTGAGGTATAGGATGTATTGAAGATTATGAGGTCTTTGTATGGTTCAATAAAATTTGATGATTGTTATTTTATAGATGGATTCAGTCGGGCGCGCTACGTGATTCATGGCACCATTGTGTGGTGGATATATTAAAACAGGCTGGCCAGACAGAGGTGGTGATGGACGTCAATCTGATGATTGTTTCTACGAAGACACGAGCCACTGGATTCATAAAAAGAATTGGTTCTACGTCTACTGTCTTTGGTGTTTCCCATTTTAATAGTGTTGGTTCTGCGCTTGAGACGCTCAAGCGTGAAGAGGGGGCAGATGTTATCGTCTTGGTATTGACAAAGAGCACCTTTAAGCCCGTTAAAATCCTAGAGCTCTTAAGCGCCGCTGCCAAAAAAAGGTCTCCTATTCCTGTTCTGCTTTTAGTGCCGGAGTCATTCCGCGAACGTGTAGATTTCGCCCTTCAAGAAGGCGTGCACGTCTATATAGGTGATGACTTATCCGATCCTCGCCTCCTGATACAGGTGTTACAAGACGTCTGGACAGGTTCTGAAGGATACCGCGTACGCAATAGCGCTCTGGCGAGAGCAAAGATCACCCTGGATTCCATTAGTGACGGAGTTATAGGTACTGACGGTGCAGGAAAGGTTGAATATATCAATCCCGCCGCTGAGAAGCTGACCGGATGGCCGAAAGAGCTGGCAAAAGGGAAACCTGTCAGCGATGTCATGAAAGTCAAGCTTGATGGGGCATTTGGCGATATACCTCATCCGGTAGAACTGGCGCTGAGTAAGCGTGCACCTACAGGATTGAGTGCAGGTGCTGTCCTCCTGAGGCGTAACGGTGGAGCAATAGATATCGAGGACTCCACCGCACCGATGATTGATGAAAATGGGGCAGTAACGGGTGCGGTCATCGTGTTCCATGATGTCTCGATGGAGCGCGCCATGAAAGCCAAGATGACTTATCTGGCGGAGCATGATCAATTGACCCATCTGCCCAATCGCCTGTTGTTCCGCGACAGGGCAGCACAATCATTGCGATCCGCCGTTAGGAACCGTTCAAACGTCGCAATAATTTTTCTGGATTTGGACAACTTCAAGGGGATAAACGATTCCTTTGGGCACTCGTTAGGCGATAAGCTTTTGGTTTCGGTTGCTGCTCGATTGTCGGGATGTGTGCGGGAAGAGGATACGGTAAGCAGGCAGGGCGGCGATGAGTTTTTAGTGTTGCTCGCAGGACTCAAGAGTCGCGAAGCTGCCGAAAAAGTCGCGAAAAAAATTATATCCAGTTGCAATGAGCCTCATTTCATAGATGACCAAGAAGTTCATATTACGATCAGCATGGGTGTAGGGTTTTCTCCGCAAGAGCATGTCGATATAGATTCGCTCATTGCCCAGGCTGACACTGCCATGTACCGGACGAAACAGAACGGCCGAAACGGGTATACCTTCTTTAGCGATGAGATAGGCGCTCAGGCCCAGGAGCGGCGGAAAATCGAGGAGGGTCTACGTCAGTGTATCGATCTTGACGAGATCAGGCTTGTCTATCAGCCTAAGATCGATCTTTCGAACGGTGCGGTGGTGGGTGTTGAAGCGTTGATGAGATGGCGCAATGACGTTTTGGGAGAAGTTGCGCCGAATAGTTTTATTCCCGTCGCTGAGGCGACGAGACTGGTGGTGGCGTTAGGTCGGTGGGCGATAAAGGAAGCTTGTACCCAAATAGGCCAGTGGAAGTCGGTGGGTTTAGGGGAGATCAAAATCGCCGTCAATGTGTCGGCGTTGGAGTTGGAAGACGACTCCTACGCAGACTTCGTTTCTACGGTGTTGCGCGATTGTAAGCTGGATCCGGGTCTACTGCAGCTCGAAGTAACGGAGACGATTTTTATAAAGGATTTGAGCGAGTGCTTGATAAGGTTGGAGGTGCTGAAAGAGGCAGGCGTTCTGCTTGCGCTCGATGATTTTGGTACCGGTTATTCGAGCTTTTCATACTTGACCCGTATGCCCTTTGATTTTCTAAAAATAGACAGGTCATTTGTTCATGATATCGGATTGGATAGCGGCAGAGTGGCGGTGGTCGGTGCCATGCTCTCAATGGCGAAAAGCCTAGGCCTGACGGTCATAGCTGAAGGCATAGAAACCTCTGCCGAAGCAGATTTTTTTATGAATAGCGGGTGCGATCAGGCCCAAGGGTTTTTCTTCAGTAAACCCTTGGAGGCCATGGATATGTCCTACTTTCTTAGCCAGCATCGCTTGTCTAGCGCTTAATCTCTCCAGAAATGCCCTGTGCCTAATGCGCTGGGTCGTGGCACCGCTCGGAAAGTCAGACTGGATGTTCGATGGGCTTTTTTGCCTAAAGGCATGTTGACGATCCAATCACGCTGCAAGGGCTGTACGTGTCTTAACTGCGTATCGGCAGATATGACAGCAGGCGATCGGTTTCCTTTTTCACTACGTCATAGCATTCGCAACTCAGCTGTTCGAGTTGCTTACGGTCGAGTACCGTGATGTGCCCGCGGCTGTATTCGATAACGCCTCGGCGCTGCAGTTTGCCCGCGGCTTCGGTGACCCCTTCGCGACGTACGCCGAGCATGTTGGCGATCAATTCCTGGGTCATGTTCAGCTGATTGCCAGGCAGACGATCCAGCGACAATAACAGCCAACGACACAGCTGCTGGTCTATCGAATGGTGGCGGTTGCAGACCGCGGTTTGCGACATTTGGGTGATCAGTGCCTGGGTATATCGCAGCATCAGCACCAGCATGTCACCATGTCGATCGAATTCTTCCGTCAGGCGCTGCCCTTGCAGCCGATACGCATAGCCGCCGCTCTGTACCACGGCACGGCTAGGTGTGCTCTCGCCGCCCATGAATAACGAGATGCCCACCAAGCCTTCATTACCCACCACGGCAATTTCCGCCGAGGCGCCGTTTTCCATCACGTTGAGCAGCGAAACGATCGAGTCGGTGGGGAAGTAGACGTAGCGTACGGACTCCCCAGATTCATAGAGCACCTGACCCAGCGCCAGATGGACGAGCTCCAGCTGCGAAGATAGCCGTTGCTGGACGTCTTCAGGTAGAGCAGCCAACAAGCTATTGCGCTGCGGCTTGGAGTCTTCGGGCATGGCTTCTCTTCGGCAGTGCGGTCGGATTGAGCCGTCACTATACGCCTGGCGTCACCCACGCATGCTCCCTTGGCCTCAGGTGCTGCTGGGACGGCTCGCCGTATTGGCGATGTTAATCAGGTTTTGACCGCGGGCGTGTGCAGACTTGTAGCGATCCAGCTCGCTGCGCGACGCCTCGAGGAAGGTGACGGTTACAGAGTCCGCCGGCCTTACGTTGTGCCTGGTGGCCCGGATAATATTGCCCGGATTTTTGGAACGACGAAATAGGCGAGCATAACGGCTTCCTCGTGGCTGTATGAGCTATCTTGCTGTGTGGCTCGCAAAAGGCGAAGTGAGACACGTCCGATGCCTTCGCTCAGCATCTTGCAAGACCCGTTAAACACTGCTGCAAGGAAATCTACTCTTCGGGCCTAGACCCACTGGAGGATTCTTTCAAAGGATGCCTAATCACCGTTTATATCTGTACCGGTACGCCCCTGTTCAAGTGGTGTCAGGATGGCTGCGCTAACGACCAAACCCAGCCAAGCTGTTGATGCTGATTTAGGTGGTAGGTAACGATAGAGGGAAGTGATCCAAGGCTTCCTGGAGATGAGTCCACTTGGAATGAGCGGTGCGGCCAAGCATGGGTTTGGCCTCGAACAGGGCCGTCTACGATAGGAAGCGCTTTATAGGGGTCACGCCCGACGAGAGAGTCCGTCATCTTCATGCACTCCTTGGTATATAGGTCTGGACCGTTGGTACGAGTCCATGCAAGACAAAACTCTTGTTCTTTGCTGAGTTTGCCTGCGTCAGCGAGAGCTTGCTCAAGATCGGTTTGAACCTAGAGCTTGAGGTCAGCGGCGTGAGCGATTTGAAGTGTTTCAGCAAAACGATTGGCCAAATCCGCTTCCAAGTTGGTGAGCCTGAGCTGAAACCGTACCGTAAGGACCATGATCACCTCCTGTGCGTCTATTCCCAATACGGTAGTGAGTATCCCACGACAAACTACTCTAGCGGCAGCGATAGCTGTAGGATTCAGCATGCCCGGGCAGCGCCTCCGCGGGTACGCAATCTACCAAGGATCAAATAGGAAAAACGGCGAAAATACAATGACGAGCGTTCCTGCAACTGCGATGAACAGCAGGACACCAACGTAGGCGATGTTTTTTCTCGATCTCAAGATTTTCCGTGCCACAACTCCCCGACTTCACGGATTTCACTCCTGGCTTTTCCTTAGACTGCTCATTATCTCTTTTTCCTTCCATGGCCGACCGGTGGGTCTCGCGCCTACCTTAGCAATCAGCGCCGAGATGAAGGTCACGCTAGTCAGCAGCAAAGTCGTCCGTGGATGCAGACCGAGAACTATGGACGCTGTCTTCGCGCCGGCTATGCCTTATGTGCGTTCCAGAGCGGGAGTACACGACCCTCGGTGTGGAAGTCCTGCCGCTCCAGGCCGTCCTGCTAGTTATCGACGACTTAGGCGCCAGTCGTGAAAACGACTTCGAGCGTATGAGCATCTTTGAAGTTGTGAACAAGCGCTACGAGGAGATGAAGCCGACTGTCCCTCTCGGTTGCCAAGTTCGAGGCGAGCGTAGGGGAACGCGCTTCTGACCGGCTCCGCGCGGGTGGCGGCTTCGTCCTGTTCGAGTGGGAAAGCGCTCGCCGAGGTGCCGCAGGAAGGCCTACTGGTTCGTTCTGTTCTCTGGCCGACCGCCGTTCGCAAAGGTCGGCGCCCAAGTAACCCTCGACGATGCGCTGACCTCGGCTCGCATCATCTGGCCGGAGGCCGACGTAGCATGATGTTCACCAAGCAAAAGATGACCGAAGCCCGCCGCCTGACCTATGACCAGGGATTCAATCGTGGCTCCGTCACGGACCCCTAGATTCAGCAGACCGAGGCTCATATCCACTTCCGCGAGCAGGAGCTGGCCCAGTCGGTGAAGCGCGAGCGCAATGCGCCGGCACCGGCACCGGCACCGGCACCACGCCGCTCGATCGGCGACCTTTTGGTCGATGGCGATGAAGGGTAAGACACTTAGCGCCGCAGAGAAGCGCTTTCATAATGCTGTGTCCAGCCTGGGCTGCATCGTACGTCGGCTGGATGGCCGCCTGAACCTACTCGTGAGCATCCGCCTGCTACCGCTGCGCGCTGGCCGCCATCATGATTGAACCGGCATGCCCGGCTTGATTGCCATCCACCCTTGTAATCGCCGATTCGAGAACCGTTACGGTGCCCAAGACAAGCTGCTGCAGCACTGCTATGGGCTGCTGGCCAAAGCGGGTGCTGCATGACCGCCGCCCTCATGCCCTGAGCCCCGCCGTGCTAGTCGTGCCCAAAGACCCGCCGGAACGACAGGGAAGCCATTGAGCAAAAACAACTATTCGACTCGCTCTACCTGCAGTACCCGAAAGAGTCGAAACTGATATATCACGTCCCTAAGGGCTCCAAACGATACGCCACTACGGCAAAGAAGTTGCAGGGGCAGGGCGTAACGGTCGGCATTCCGGATATCTGCATCGATCTAGCGCGCTGCGGCTATTTCGGTACGCGGATTGAGTTCAAGCTGAACCGTGTGCACAAGAGCCCTGTTTCCCCGGCGCAGCATGAGACGCTGCACCATCTGAGCGAAGCAGGTTTCTTGGCTCGGGTCTGCGTTGGCTTTGAGGATGCGCCTAGCCATCACCGCTTATTTGCGCCTGTCCAGAATCGAGGTCATCCAGTGATCACTATTCAGCACACAATCCACGACATAGCCGCCCAGATTTTGGGGCGGTCCCTAGTCGTTCTGCCAAGCCACCTCGATAAGGCGCACGTAGCTGCTCCTGATAACGCTCAGGAGCTTGTCGACGAAGTACACGCTATTGCTGCGCTTCGCATGGGTACTGCTACGGACGATGAGCTGCTCCGAAGGTACCGCGTACTGGAGGAGCAGCGCAGCCAATGCTTCGTCCGTATATCTACCGCCCAGGGTCAGCGCTCTGGTCGAGATCAGGGTGATCGGTTCCTGTCTGGGAAAGACAGCAGCACCATCGACAGAGCGGCGCAGGAAAAAAACCAGCGTGACATGTCACGCGCCCAGAGCGAGAAGGCCCTGATCACTGATGAGATCGACCGAAGGGCCAATGCGCAAGTAGCACGGCGCTGACCTCACTCGGGAGGCAAAGCCGATTTCGCGTTGCATGATAGGTCACAGGCGAGGCGTCACCAAAGGCGTCATCTACGAGCGGGCGTGCAACGCCTGTGCTGGTACCGGCTGGGTTGACTACACCCCTGGCCAGGTGCTGCCCGCAGAGGATCTGGTCTTCACCCTGAGCCACCGCCTCCTGCACTTGGAACAGCTGCTGGCCACCCTGCAGTGGATTCAGCACGACGAATCGAGCAACCGCCGCGGCCCGCATGGCACGCATTGCACCGGAGACTCACCATAAGCTACTACTGTGACACCCTGAGTGCAGTCGTCCGCTGCCTGTCCGCCCAGATCATCGACAACACCAACAAGCAGGCCTGACATAAGCTCTATGACGCCGGCTACCTGGAAGTGCAATCTGGCAGCCGCCTTAGCCCGCAGGAGCAGCGCGACTTGGACTGCCTGCTGCACGCTCCGCTGCACCGCCAGCTATCTTCCCTGGACTGGACTGGTGGCCAAGTACAGCACGGGCAAGGCACGCAAGGTCGATGTCATGGATTCCTGATCCCGCGCACTTAGTCACCATCGCCACGGCTGTTTGTATGGAAGGCGGTCACCGCCTGGGCGATCCCTGAGCTACGCGGGGTAGAATGACGCCGATCCACAGACATAGTCGTCTTGCTCAAAGCATTCTACTGCACGAATATCTGGGACCCGGATGCACGCCCCGAGCAGACGTGCTGCCGGTGGTACGGTGGCATCGGTAAGCGCTGCGAGGATCTAGTGACCCAGGCGCTTAGTCGTACTAACACCGTGGTAACAGAAGAAGGGTTACTGGGTCATATTGCCGCTCGACGGTAGCGAGCGCTTGAGCAATTATTTCCCTATCTTGCCAATTTTGTGCGTAAAGAAGATGCTGACGACTTTGAAGCCCGGCCACTGAGTCGGGCTTTTTTATGCCTGCTCTAAAACAAAAGCCGCGCGAATGTGCGCGGCTTTTGCGTATCTGGAGGGGAAAGAGGTTACCACCGACGGTGTTACGAGCCCTGCCGGCGGCCACTAACCTGCAGGTGTAGTGTAAAAGTCGGAGAAAAACTCGTAGTGAGCTGCCTGAGTCGCTTGCTTACGGTAGTGGCGAGCAGAATTGGATTGGCGGTGGTGGCAATCATTCTATCGGCGCTGCCTTCAGTGTTCTCACCGTGCCGACTTCGAGCACGTAATCAGGGAAGCGTCTTCGTTAGGCAGATCCATGCTGATGAAGGCGAGCTGAGCTTATTCGAATCAAAATTCAAGACCGAGACTGCAACTGCTGGCCAAATGCGTGTTTCTTTCCGGGCTGCCCCGGATGAGGACGCGCAACCGGATGTGACTTTGAATGCCGCGACTCCTATCGGTGCTCGTATTCAGTGCTGCGCTCGAGTACCGTGATGTGCCCGCGGCTGTATTCGATAACGCCCTGGCGCTGCAGTTTCCCCGCGGTCTCGGTGATCTCTTCTCGACGTACGCCGAGCATGTTAGCGATCAATTCCTGGGTCATGTTCAGCTGATCGCCAGGCAGACGATCCAGCGACAATAACAGCCAACGACACAGCTGCTGGTCTATCGAATGGTGGCGGTTCTATACACCTGGCGTCACCCACGAATGCTCCCTTGGTGTCAGGTGCTGCTGGGATGGCTCGCCGTATCGGCGATGTTGATCAGGTCCTGGCCGCGTGCGTGTGCAGACTCGTAGCTAGCCAGTTCGCTGGGCAACGCCTCGAGGAAGGTGACGGTTGCGGAGTCCGCTGGCCTGACGTCGCGCCTGGTGACCCGAATGATGTTTCCCGAACTTTTTGAAACGACGAAGTAAGCAAGCATAACGGCTTCCTCATGGGTGTATGAGCGATGTTGCTGTGTAGTGCCCTTCTGGGAGTTCGCGAGGCAGGTCGCCGTGCTTTTGTTCGTAGACCAGACCAGCCGCTCGTTCAGATGGCCCTGTCCCAGTCGTGAATATCAGGGATATCCTTGCATGATGCGGCTTTTCGCCGGTCCTGCGTCGTCAAGTCCTGTCCCTCTGTCTCGCGCGCTGCTGCGAAGGGCTCGGAGCGCTCTGGCATTGCGCAGCTCTAGTTGTCCGGCCAGCGCACATCGACCTGATGCTCCAGGCCATCGTCGATCAAATCGATGCTGTCGCCTTGCACCATCGTGCCGTCCATTTGAATGGTCGGCCGGGGCAGGTCACCGCGGGAAAGCGCAATGCGGTAGAGGGTGGTGCCGAACCGGTACTCCATGCTGAAGGTCGCCCACTCTGCCGGCAGCACCGGGCGGATGCGCAACTGGCTGCCGCTGCGTTGCACGCCGAGGAGCGACTCGACGATCAGCTGATACATCCAGCCGGCCGAGCCGGTGTACCAGCTCCAACCGCCCCGTCCTTCGTGGGGCGGCATGCCATAGACATCGGCAGCCACGACATAGGGCTCGACCTTGTAGATGGCGGTGGCATCTTTCCCGTGGCCGACTGGATTGATCATCCGCAGTAGCTCCCATGCCCGGCCACTGTCTCCCAACTCGGCAAACGCCATGCCCGCCCACACCGCCGCATGGGTGTACTGCCCACCGTTCTCGCGAACACCGGGTACATAGCCCTTGATGTAGCCAGGATCGAGTACACCCTGGTCGAAGGGCGGATCAAGCAGCTGCACTAAGCCGAGATCACGACGCATGAGGTGCTGCTCCAGAGACGCCATGGCCGCGCGTTGGCGCGGCTCCGACGCCGCGCCTGACAGCACCGACCAGCTCTGGGCGATGGAGTCGATGCGGCATTCATCATTGCTGGCCGAGCCCAGAGGCCTGCCATCATCGAAGTAGGCGCGGCGATACCAGTCTCCGTCCCACGCGTGCGCATCGAGGCTGAGGCGCAACGTCTCGGCCTCTTCTTTGCAGCGCTTGGCAAAGGCGGCATCGTCATGGAGCAGGGCGGTTGTGGCGAAGCGGCGGAGCACGTCGTAGCCAAAGAAACCGAGCCAGACGCTTTCACCCTTGCCCCCTTCGCCGACGCGATTCATGCCATCGTTCCAGTCGCCGTCACCCATCAGCGGCAAGCCGTGAGCGCCACGCGCCAAGCTATGCTCGATAGCCCTCACGCAATGCTGGTACAGCGTCTCTCGTAAAGGGGAGCGGGTCGGCAGGTCGTAATAGGACTGTTCACCATTGTTCAGCGCGCGTCCTTCCAGGTAACCCACGCTTTCCAAGAGGACACTGGCATCACCTGTGACCTTGACGTAGCGGCTGGTCGCCCAGGCCAGCCAGAGATAGTCGTCGGAGCAGCGGGTACGCACACCCCGATCCAGGGGCGGGTGCCACCAATGCTGCACGTCGCCTTCGATAAATTGATGGGCAGCACACAGCAGCAGGTGCTGGCGAACCGCGGCCGGGTCGGCGTGCAGCATAGCCATGCTGTCCTGCAACTGATCGCGGAAACCGAACGCCCCGCCGGATTGGTAATAGCCACTGCGGGCCCAGAAGCGGCAGGCGATCACCTGATACATCAGCCAGCCATTGACCAGTACGTCCACGGCCGGCTCCGGCGTAGTGATCTGCAGCTTGCCCAGCGTGTCGTGCCAGTGCTCGCGGACGCATTGCAATTCCGCTTCTGCAGTGACGTTGCCCCGCATGCGTAGCACCAGATGCGATGCCGAGGTGGCATCCTGCGCCGCGCCGAGCCGGAAGGTGACGCTGCGCTTCTCGCCAGGAGCCAGTTGCATATCCACCCGTAGGGCAGCGCAAGGATCGAGCCCTGGGCCGCTGCGCCCGGACAGGTGGGGCTGAGCCATCGCTGCCGGCGCCGCGAGATGTCCGTTGCGGCCGATGAAGTCACAGCGGCCGGCGGTACTGCTGGCGATCGGCATATCGACATCGAAGAAGGCCACCCGGCCTGGGAACTCGATGGAGTAGCTGTTGCGTGCCAGGAGCGCGCCGCTGTTCGGGTCGGCCTCGCTGACCACGTGCATGCAGGATTTCTCGCGAAGGTCTCCGAGGACCCAGGCCACGTAGCCGGTGATCGACAGTCGCCGGGGTCGATCTGAAGTGTTATGGATTTTCAGGTGTGAGAACTTGACCGGATCCTGTAACGATACGTAGACCCACAGTTCGCTGCGAATACCGTCTTCTTCGTGTTCGAACACGCTATAGCCAAAGCCGTGCCGGGTCACGTAGGTACCCTTGCCAGGGCGGGGCAAGGGCGTGGGCGACCAGTAGTGGCCGCTGTCTTCGTCGCGTAGGTAGAAGGTCTCGTCGCCTGGGTCGCTGACCGGATCATTGCGCCATGGGGTCAGGCGGAATTCGTGGGCATTTTCATACCAGGTGTAGGCGTTGCCACTTTCCGATATCACGCTGCCGAAGTTGGGGTTTGCCAGCACGTTCACCCAGGGCGCTGGCGTGCGCTGTCCAGCATGCGAGTGAATGACGTATTCCTTGCCATCGGCGCTGAAGCCGCCATGGGGGTTGCCGAGGATCAGGGACGCACCGTCCAGCGGAGTCGCAGCCGTCGGAACGACGCTGGGCAATAGCTTGGCATCGAAAGCCGGTAGCCTCGGTTCCGCGCGGCGCCGGTGGACCTGTTCGGCGAGACTGCCGCGCTCGTCGCTGAGCACCAGGTGAGCGACCGCCAGCATCAGCACACGATCCTCATGGGAGAGCTGTTGCGCCGGCCGGACGAAGATGCCACCTGGCCGATCGATCAAGTGCGCCTCGCTGCCCGAGGTGACCAGCTCCATGATCGAATCCTGCAGTTCCTGACGATAACCCGCTTGGTCTTCGTTCCAGATCACCAAGTCGACACTGAGCCCTTTGTGTCGCCAGTAGGCGTGAGCCTGCACCAGCTTGCGCACCAGATCGATATGGATAGCCGTGGAAATCTGCAGCAGCACTATGGGTCGGTCGCCCGAGATCGCCTGGCCCCAGAGGCCGCTTTGATTGCGCTGATTGGCCGCGAGGATATTCGGTGCGGCCCGCAGTGAGGGATTGGTATAGATGATGGACGCAGCCATCTGCTCGAACAACCGCGCCTCGGCGTGGGAGGTGTTGAGCTGGCGCAGCAGCACCTGGCTGTGGGTCCAGCTCAGGTCGAAGACGCGATCAGCGAGGCGGCGGTCGCGGTATTTGTTGATCAGCTGGAGGCAACCCTCACGGTTGTCGCTCACGCCGGTCACCAGATCGATGGTGGCGATCTGGCCTGGATCGAAGGTGATCCGGCAGCGGATGGCCACGATGGGATCGATCACCGCGCCGGCGGTACCGGAAAGCGCCTCGGCATCCATGGCGGCAGGGTGCGTCAAATTGCGCCCACGACCGATGAAGCGGGCTCGATCGGTTTCGTAGGAGATCGCCGCGATGTCCGCATTGTGGACCGCCAGCAGGTGACACAACCACGGCACCTTTTCATCACTGGAGCGTGGCCGCCGGCTACACAGGATGGCCTGCAGCGGGGTGAGCAGTTCGCTTTGCACGAATAGCTTGCTGAAGGCCGGGTGCAAGGCGTCGCTCAAGGCGGGGGCCAGGACCACTTCCGCGTAGCTGGTAAGCTCCAGGGTTCGGCGCCGTCCACTGCGATTGCTGATGTGCAGGCGCCGTAACTCGATGTCGTCTTCCGGCGAAACGACAATTTCGGTATGGACATCGAAATCACGTTCGCGGACCCGAAACTCGGCCCTGGCATCGGTGAAGATTGCCTCGAAGCCCTCCGTCCTGCGTAAGGTGGGCTGGTGCGCCGAGGACCAGAAATCGCCGCTGTCCACATCGCGGAGGTAACAGAAGGTGCCGGTGTCGTCGCAGGTGATGTCTTCCTGCCAACGCGTGACGGCCAGGTTGTCGCGGCGGCTGTAGCCGCCGCCGGCATTACTGATCATCACATGGTAGCGGCCGTTGGAAAGCAACTGCACGGCCGGGTGCCGCCGGCAAGGATCGGTGTAGACCCGCAGCTTGTTTTCACTGGCGCGGGAGACCTGGCCTTCCAGCGCGGCATTGGCGGTGTGCAGGTACTGCGCGGCACTTCTAGGCGCCCGCTCCTGCAGCAGCAGGGACGTGGCCTGGAACTGCGGATTGGCTTCGAAGCGACGCTGCATGGGCCGCTGGCGCAAGACATGGGTCAGTGACAGCAGGCTCATGCCCTGGTGGTGCGCCATGAACGACTGGATGAGTCCGGCGTGCTGCCCTGGAGGGAGGCGGGCGCTGGTGAAGTCGATGGCTTCATACAGGCCATAGCGGCCAGCCATGCCCATGCCGGCCAGGCGTTGGAGATTCTTGCATGCGGCTTCTGGCGCCACCATCAGCGCCAGAACCGAGGCATAGGGTGCCATCACCAGGTCTTCGCCCAGCCCGCGCTTGAGACCGAGCCCGGGCACGCCGAAGGCCCGGTACTGGTAGTTGAGTTGCGCGTCCAGGGTGCTGTAGCCGGACTCGGATACGCCCCATGGCAGGCCCAGTTGCTGGCCGTATTCGATCTGTCTCGCCACGGCCGCGCGGCAGGTCTGGTCGAGCAGGGTGCCGGCATAGGTGGGCATGACCAGCATCGGCATCAGGTACTCGAACATCGAGCCGGTCCAGGACAGCAACACGGGATTGCCGCCGTTGCTCGTCAGCAGCCGGCCGAGGGTGAACCAGCTTTCCTGTGGCAGTTGGCCCTGCGCGATGGCCAGGAAACTGGTCAGACGTGCTTCCGATGCCAGGAGATCGTAGTAGCCGCCGTCCAGGCGTTGTTCCTCGACGTTGTAGCCAATGGTCAGCAGCTCGCGTTGCGGGTTGTAGAGAAAGGTGAAGTCCATGTCGGCCAGGTCGGCAGTGATATCCGCCAGGCGCAGCGCGGTGCCGATGCGCTCCTTGGCCTGGGCGATCACCGCCCGTACCCGAGGCTGTTCGTCGATGGGCCACTGCGTGACCTCCAGCTGCGCCAGCTCATGCCAACTGGCTGATGCCAGGGGGGATCCAGGGAGGGTAAGGCTGGCCACCTCGCCGTGGAGATCCTGGCATTGCGCAAACAGCGCCTGGCGCCAGTAGTCGGCTTCGGGAGCCACTTCCAGTGCGGGTTTCAGAGCTTCGGCCCAAACAATGAGGCGCTGCAGGACGGTACTGATCTCGTGCAGACCTTCAAGCGTGTGGGCGGACGCCAATTCGCTAAGCGCACCGTCGAGCAGGTGCTCATCCAGTTCGCTCGCCCGTACTGCCTCTCGCAGTACGGCAAGGCAGTCCGCCAGGCCATTGCACCAATCTGCGCTGAGCAGTGGCGCGTGCGGCAATTCATAAAGCCCGGAGCGCAGCGTCAGTAGCAGGCCAGCCAGATTGCCGCTGTCCACCGTAGACACGTAACGCGGTGGCAGCGGTTGCAGCGTCTGGGTGTCGTACCAGTTGTAGAAGTGGCGGCGATGACGCTCCAGCCGCGACATGCTGGCCAGGGCCTTGTCCAGTCGTGTGAGCAGGCGACCGCCGCTCAAGTAGGCGAAGTCATGGGCGGCCAGGTGGGACAGCAGCGCCATGCCCATGTTGGTTGGTGAGGTTCGGTGTGCGATCACCGACGTTGGTTGCTCCTGAATGTTGTCCGGTGGCAACCAGTTATCGCCAGGGCCCACATGATCGTCGAAGAAGGCCCAGGTCTTGCGCGTCAGGGCGCGCAGAAATTGCTGGTCTGCGGGTGACGGCGTGAATACCGAGGGGTCACTTGGCTGGCTCAACCGATAGGCGACGGCCGGTGCCAGCAGCCAGGCCAGCAGGAAAGGCGTTGCGCATGCCAAGGCCCAGAGATCACCCAGTAGCAGCGCGGCGACGACACTCGCCAGCAATGGCGCGATCCACATCAGCCGATACAGGCCCGACAGGTCGTTGCGGCTGCTGCGCTCCACTTCGCGGGACGAATTCCATTGCAGCAGATGGCGGCGACTGATGGTCAGGCGCCACAGCGTGCGACCGATGGCATCCAGGCTGCTGAAGGCTTCGAAGGGAAGCCACACCAGGCTCAGCAGCGCCCGCGTGAACTGCTGGGTCGCACTGCGAAGGACCACCTTCAGGTGCTGACCGAGCTGGATGTCCGGGGCTTTGTGTAGCAGCTCCAGCGAGGCGCTGATCAGGGGGTGGGTGATCACCAGCAGCAGTACACCCAGGCTCCATTCCAGTGGATGAGGGCTGGCGAACCACCCCCATAGCAGTACCCCGAGAAAGGCGGCCGGCTCCAGGCTACGACGCAGGTTGTCGATGATCTTCCAATAGGCCAGGTGCGTCAGCCGATTCGGCTCCAGACCACCATCGGATTTCGGGGTCCAGGGCATCAGCCACGGCAGTAACTGCCAGTCACCGCGGATCCAGCGATGACGGCGTTTGGCATCGGCGCTGTAGCGCGCCGGATGCTCTTCATAGAGTTGTACATCGCTGATCAGACCAGAGTGGGCATAGCAGCCTTCGATGAGGTCGTGGCTAAGAATACGGTTTTCGGGAAAGCGGTCCTGCAGGGCATGTTCGAAGGCGTCCACGGCATAGATCCCTTTGCCGATGAAGGAGCCATTGCCGAACATGTCCTGATAGACGTCGGAGACGGAACGGGTATAGGGGTCCACGCCCGCGTCGCTGCCGAACAACTGAGCGTAGGAGGAGCGGGCGATGCTTGGCAGGCTGATGCCGACACGGGGTTGCAGGATCGCGTAGCCGCTGGTGATGCGTTTCTGGCGCCCATCGAAGCGCGGCTGGTTGAGCGGGTGGCAGATCGCCCCCAGGAGCTGCCGCGCCACCTCGCGCGGCAGCTGGGTGTCGGTATCCAGCGTGATGACGTAGCTGATCCTGGGCAAGGCGGAGAGGTTGCCGACCACCAGCGAGAAGCATCCAGCGCCATGCCCACGTAGCAGTGCATTGAGGTCCGCTATCTTGCCGCGCTTGCGCTCATGGCCTATCCAGCGCTGTTCGGTAGGATTCCAGCGCCGTGGGCGATGCAGCAGGAAGAACCGCGCCGCGCCGGTTTCCGGGTACTTCAGGTTCAGGGCTTCGATAGCCTGGCTCGCGTAGTGCAGCACCCCCGCGTCACTCTCGAGGACTTCGCTCTGGGCATCCATGAAATCGGTGAGCAGGGCGAAATGCAGGTTGGCGTCGCGGTTGGCGAGAAAGCGTACCTCCATGCCATCGATCAGCTCTTCCACATCCTGAACGCTGCCGATCAGGGTTGGCACCACGACCAGGGTGCGTGCATCGGAGGGAATACCGGCACTGAAATCCAGGCGGGGCAGGATGTCCGGTCGCAGCGTCAGGGTCGCCAGGCGGTTGACCAGCGCGATGGCCAGCTGGCTGGTCATTACCATTATCGGCCCGCCAAGCAGCAGTATCGTCCAGAGTCCCCAGCCGTCCGCTTTCGACCCGGTGAAGAAAGGCCAGGCCAACAGCAGGCTGAGCGCCAGAACGGGCACGACAAAGAACGCCATGGGCGCGCCACGCAGTATCCTGCGGCAGCGCTCCACCAGGGAGCGTCGGGCACCCAGCTGTATTTCCAGGGTGGCCAGCCCCGCGCCCACCAGGTAGAAACCGACGTGCTTCTGCACTGGATCCTGTTCGGCTGCGGCGTCGCAGAGCCCGATGGCCGCCTGCGCGATGTCAATCTCGGAAGACGAGCAACTGCGCGCCAGGCGCTCGATGGCGTGGCGGTAGTGATCGCGAGTGGCGAAATCCATGCGGCTGTAAATGTCGGCCGGGTCCTTGGCCAGCACCTGTTCGACCCCGCTCAGGCGTTCGACGAACTCGCGCCAGTCCACCGCCGATAGCAGCCGCAAGCTGTTGATGCTGTTGCTGATCGACACCTGCTCCGTAGCCTGCAGTTGGCCATCGAGATGAATCAGGCGTTCGACACCCTGGCCGGACTCCGCCAGGGCCTGTTCGATCCAGGTCATGGGTAGCACCAGTGACGTGCTCTGGCCCTGCAAGCGTCGGGAGAGCTCCGCAACGAAGGCGCTGGTCATCGGCGGTGCGGAGCGCGCAAGATCGGCTACCAGCAGCACGACGCTCTTGGCGTCGTGCTCCGCCGTCGAAATGAAACGGTCTGCCCAGTCATCGGCGAGGTTGCGATCGGTCCAGCTGGCCATTACCTGCGACGCGACACGTCGAAGATTTTCGATCAACGCCAGGCGCAACATGATGGGAATGGCCCACAGCTCGCCCAGGGTCAGGGGCGTCACCGTTTGATAAGCGGTGACGAAACGACTCAGACTCTCGCTGTCGACGCGGCCGTCGCCATGGGAGATGGTTTCCAGCGCGATGTCATACACCCGCGGAAAGGTGCGCGAGGGGCCGTCTTCCAGACCGGGCAGCTCACGGCAGTAACCTTTGGGCAGGTGTTTCTGAGCGGTGCGTATCTGCTCCTCGACCAGATAGAAATTGTCGAGTAGCCAGGCGGCCGCTGGCGTGGCGCGTTGACTGGACAGTGCGGCCACGGCCATCGCCTGGCCGCTGCTGGCCAGTACGGCGGCATTCTCGGCAAGGCGATGAAGCAGGGCGTCCGAGGTGGTATGGGTGCTCAGCTGATGTTGTCGGGCGAGATGAGCGCCGTGGGCCGCCATCTGCTCAAGACTGAACAGTTCCGCGCGCAAGGCCGGCTCATACTGGAAGGTGCGCGGTGCGGGATGCCACAGCCGTTGGATTGCTCGAAGCCATTGCCTATCCATGTTTTCCTTAGCATTCAGCGCGAAACGTAGACAACGACGCGGAGATGCCTTTCGCACTATTGCCGCGGGCACGACAGCTTGAGGGGATGCCCATTCAGTGTGGAAGTCTGGATATGGGGCGTCTGTCTGCTGGCACACATAGCGTTGGGTCTTGATGGCGGTTTGTGAGGTACGGCGCGCCCTGTCAGTTGGACGACCTTTTAGAAGTCGCCATTGCCAGTGGCCAGGTGGAGCTTCTTCGCGCTGCTAGCCGTTAACTGCCCTCCGCCAACGGCTGTTTGGGTCGTAAACCGACATCTGCTTCAGGTGAGGTGTCTCAATGCTGCCAATGCATTGCCTACGGCGAGCTGATGCAGCTTCTTTTCCTCTCGGCGTCCCTGCCAGTAGCTCGGCGTTCGGCATATCGCATCGCGAGGGCTGTATCCCCACGGCGAAGTGCAGCCATTACCTGTTCATCCGCGATGTCACGAAAAAGGGTGAAGAGCAATCGCTCGGCCGACTCCATCGCTTCGCGTTCACTGCCGTATGACTCTTGATGCTCATAGACGCCCACTCGGAACAGCCAATGGTTACTCGATCCCTGGGTGGCTCGTGCCAGCTTGGATCGGCAAAAGTGCGCTGCCGGCTTCAAACACGATCCTGGGCTTCGGTAACTCACTGGTCACACGGTGTAGAGGGGTATCAGCGGGATTGCTCATCGGAGTTGCCTGGCATTGGAGAGCGGTGATGCGGGGTATCGCGGCGTTGCATCTCGGCATCGATCATCCGCAGAAGATGGATGAGGCGGCTGTTGAGCCGCCGTAGCGTCCGATCGGACAGACTGGCAAGCCACGGAGGGATGTCATTGGCGCTGCTGCGCATCCGCACCTCCCTGACTCGCCAGCCAGTCCATTGCCGATAGCATGCCGGCATCGTCCAGCAGGGATGGGAGCCGAATCGTACGACCAGACCGATTGTCCCGGAGCTCGAGGGTTGGGGTGGCCTCGATCCGCTTCTGCGCTGCGGTTGCGGTCTGCTCAGCGACTATCCGGCGCACGGTCGTGTTGTCCTGGATGCACGCCTGCAGGTGCTGCAGCGATACGGCTGGTTGCAGACCGAGCTGATCAATCGGCACTGCCAGGCCGGCGCCGTTGCCGCGGCTGTGCTGGTAGACGGCTTCGACCGCCTGCCAGAACACCGAATTACCGCCCAGCCAACCGGCGCAGGTGACCAGGCGTGCTTCCTGCTGCGCTGCTTCGCCGTGCATGGGCAGCGGCAGGTGATGCCACTGCCAGTTCAGCGCTTCGTGCCGATCAATCAGCTGCTTGACCTGCGGGTAGGCTTCCTTGCAGTAAGGGCATTCCAGGTCGCCGTACTCGATCAGCGTGAAGCGGGCTTTGGCAGCCCCATAGATGAAGGTCGGTGGCTCAGGAGTAACTCGTGGCTCTACTGCTGCGAGCCATCCAAAGAGGTGCCATAGGACATAGAACAACACGGCCAGCAGTATGAGAGCCATTGCCGCTGGTTGCCGAGATATAGCTCCCCTAATCATGCCGAAGCCTCATGGGCAGAAGGCTGATCGAGTTGCCGGCCCAGCACGTCGCGATGCAGCACCTCCAGCAGCGCCTGTTGTGCGTCATCCGGCTGCGGATGCTTGGTCAGCCAGTCCTTGAGCGCCGTGTCGAGTTGGGCCTCGATCTCACGGCGATCCACCGCGCGTGATTTCACTGCCTGCAGGTTGCTGATCAAGACCGGTGCGCAGATCTGCAGGGCGGTGAGCGTCTCCGGCAGGTGCGGCTGCCGAAGCAAGCCGGTCAGGCTGTCGATGAGGTCCTGAGTGAATTGGTCCATCACTCTCATCTCCGGGCTCCTCGAGCCGGTGCAGGTGGCAGCTTTAAGGGGTAGGGTTCGATCCCCCGTAGCCGGTCCAAACGGGCGGCGACGGCCAGCGCGGCGCCCAGCTCGTCGGTGCCGAGCTCTTCCATCAGCTGGGCGCGCTCCGCCTTCTCCTCAGGCTCCGTCATAGCCAGCGCCAGATAGAGACTGGGCGGCACCGCGCGGAAGAGCGTCTCCATGGACTTGGAGAGCACCACGCCTTCGGTATAGGCGCCGCTCTGCTTGCGCGCCGACAGCATCAGTTCCTTCTGGGCGGTACTCAGATTGCGGAATTTGGAGATCTTCTCGACTTCATCCGGCGGCATGTTCAGGCAGATCCACCACTCGATCATGTTGAGCATCGGCGCGCCGGAAACCGGGATGTCATCAATGTTCTGGGTCGCCAGCCAGAACCAGGCGCCGAGCTTCCGCCACATCTTGGTGATCTTCATCGCATAGGGCAGCAGCAGCGGGTGCTTGGTGATGATGTGGCCTTCGTCGGTCAGCTTGATCAGCGGCCGGCCCTTGTACTGGTCGCGCTCAGCGATGTTGTTGATCGAGTTCAGCAGGGAGATGTAGGCGATGCCGAGCTGCGCCTGGTAGCCCTCGCGGGCATAGGTGGCAAAGTCCACCACGGTCAGGTCAGCCTCTGGCCAGGGCGTGCCGGGGCGGTTGAACATCTCGCCATCGGCGCCCATGCAGAACATCTCCATGGCTTCGGCCATCTCCTGCAGACGCTCCCGGCGCGGCGCAGGCAGGCGTTCGTCACGTGAGGCTTCGCTCAGTGCGTCGCGCACGTCCTGGGTGAGCACCGTTTTCTCAGCCTTGGAGCAGGCCTTGGCGGCGTTGATGATGGCGTGTCGGATGGCCGCGCGGTCGGCTCGTGTCATGCGGGCGTCTTCTTTTTCTTCGCCGCCGGTGATCATCAGGCGAGCCACGATCTCCATCTCGCCGAGCACGTCGCGTTGATCGTCCTCCAGGTCGGGCTTCGGGCTGCTGACCTTGTCTGAGGCGTCGAGGTCCTCGGCATCGAGCACGGCCACGTGAGCCGGATCCTCGGCCAGACGGATCGCGTCGGCGAAGGGCGCCAGGCTGACGCCAGCGCCGGGAACCAGGCGGACCTTATGGACGGTCAGGCCGAGACGCTGGGCAAAGTCCGCTAGCAGTCCAAAGCTGTTACCGGCTTCGGCCACGAAGATGCGCGGCCGGTAGATGGCCAGCCACTGGATCAAGAGGTTGTTGAGCGTCGCCGATTTGCCAGCACCGGTAGGACCGAAAACGAAGCCGTGCGCATTCATCTGCCGATCGAGCTTACTGAGTGGATCGAAGGTCAGCGGACTGCCACCGCGGTTGAATTGAGTGATACCCGGATGTCCCGTTCCGGTCGAGCGGCCCCAGATGGGCGCCAGGTTGGCGACATGCTGAACCAGCATGAGCTGGGTGTACCACTGCAGCGCCCGCGGTTGGTTGGGATCGAAGTTGCCGGGCAGCCAGCGCAGGTAGCTGTTGAGTGCAGCCACCTCATCCTCAGGCCGCACAGGCTCGATACCGGCACTGGTCAGGGTGTTGGTCAGGTGGTTGCAGCGCTGCTCCAGCTCCTGCTCGTCTTTACCCCGGACGTAGAAAGCTACGCTGCCTTGGTAGAGCTTGTGCTTACGCCCGATCAGCTGACGGGCGTCCTTGATGGCCTCACGGGTCAGGGCGGAAGCCTGGTTGTCGCCGACGGCTTTCTTGTGCAAGTTGTTGAGGTGGGCTTCGAGCGTGTCTTGGGGCGTGGCTACCAGCGTGATGGCCAGCACGGTGTCCTCGGGCATCTCATCGAAAAGGGCATGCAGGGCGTCGCCAAAGGTGCGCTCGCCGGTCATGTGGCCGGTCCTCGGGGCAGTACGCAGCCGATCCAGCATCACCACACGATGAGGTTGGCCATCGAAGAACCACAGGCCCTTCTGCGCATTCGAGCGAGGCTCGCGGTACATCAGGCACTGGGAGAAATCGGTCCCGCTGGCCAGGAAGGGAATCGTGCCTTCGGCCAGCAACTCGTCCTGGTCGAAGGCGCTGTTGACCACCTCGAAGAACCGCTGCTGGTCCTTGGCCGAGGTGCCCAGGTGATCCGGGCACGGATTGAACCACTGCAGGAGCCAGTGGCGAATGGCGCGCTCGTCCATGCGGTGAGCCGTCACGCCGGCGTTGCGTAGCGCGCCGGTCAGCCGGCTGCAGATGTTCGCAAGGTAGGCGGCAGGTGCCTGCCCCCTGACCAGACCGTCGCCGATGCTGCGGCGGGAAACGACCATCCGCACCCGCCGATGCTGACCACGCCAGGGCAGGTGGGATACGGCCGTGTCTTTGAACAGACCGCCAGGCTTGGCGATGGCATGCAGGTGGTGCTTCATCAGGCTCTGATAAAGCTGAGTGAATTCGGAGCCGCGCGCCCGTGGCTGGATGTAGTTGGCCAGCTCGGTGAGATAGCCGTCGAACTGGATCTCGTCGAAGGTATAGAACTGGATGACCCAGGGACTCTGCTCCAGCTCATCGAAGGCGTCTTGCAGGGCGTTCTCCAGGGCGTCGCGGGCCTGGCGAAGCCAATTGGCTTCGCGGCCCTCGGTGCCGATCGGCACCAGGTCGAAAAAGGCGGCCAGCGACTTGCCGTCTTCCAGAAGCATCGCCTGGTGTTCGGGCAGGTATTCGACCCAGGGCAGCAGGTTGGTGAAGCTGGGATTGACGTCGTAGAGCCTGGCCACATCTGCCACGGTCGCCGCGTTTTTCCTTGCCGGTCATCCAGGCACCTGGCTCAGGGATACCGTGCGCTCTTAGACGATCCAGGTAGCGCTGGTAGGCGGCTTCCTCGTCGACCTCGAGGGCGCGGGTGGCCCGGATGGATTCAGGATGAATGACTGGCTCAGTGTTATCAGCTGGCTCATCAAGCGCTTGCTGGCTTTCCACCAGCGCTGGCTCAGCAGTCGAAGTCTTGGGGGTCTTCTTGCCACGCAGGCGTTCGAAAATGCCCATCAGTAGTTCTCCACCCGCTCACCGGGCATGGCGTACTGCACACGCTGGTAGAGCGGGAAAACGGTGGTGTAGCCGGGGATGGGAGCGGGGTCGGAGCCGGCCAGGTGCGGGAAGACGTACATGACCAGGTCCGGATTGGGCAGGCGCTTGAACTGGCTGTAGATCTCGTTCTGCGCGGTGCGCGAATAGCCGGCGTTGTCCGCCAGCGGCCGAGCCTGGCTCGTGTCCACCGGACGGCGCAGCTCTGCCCGGGCATCGACCAGTTGGCGACCCTGGCTGCTGCCGACCGAACCGGTGGTACCGGCATTCCAGACGTCCATCATGGTCTGGTCGCCATGGGGGAGCATCTTCTCCTTGTCGACCGCGCAGCCGCTGGCCAGCAGGGCCAGGGCCAGTACAGCCGCTATCTGAAGTCGTGTGCGATTAATCGAGGGCAGCCGAGGCATGGCGAGCTCCTGTCCGATAGTCGACCTTGCGGCCCTTGAGTTCGTAGTCGATGGCCAGCTCCTGGTCGAGGTGGATGGCCACCTTCGCCCCGGGCTGCACGTACACGGCGGCAAAGGCCTGGCCGTAGAGCTTGTTCACCCAGGTGGAGATGTCGCTGACGCCCTGGTTCAGGATCTTGCCCATGGCTTCGTTGCCGGACATGCCGCTCGTGCCGATGGTGCCGTTCGGGGTCTGGACGTAGCTTGAGGTCGTGCCGTCGTTCTTGATCAGCGAGGCGGCGCCGGCGCCGGCAGCGGTGATGAGGGCCTGAGAGCCGATGTACTGGGCGGCGTTGCTGCGTCGCTCGCCGGCGATGCACGGGATGCCGTAGGGATCGCTGATCCAGCCCATGCCACCCTGAACCGCGGCAGGCTGGCCATTGGTGGAGGCGTTCTGGTTGTTCTGTCCGTTGCTCTGCTGACCAGCGTTTTCCTGGGGCGCCGGCAGGGTACGCACGGTGCCGTCGGTGAAGACGAAGGTCATGCTGCGGATCTGGCCGCGCACGCAAGACAGCGTCCAGTCACCCGAGGCCGTCCCGCTTACGACGGCGCCGGCGACGTCGGGCAGGTCGATGCCGTTGGCGGTCAGGTTGTCGGGGCCGATCAGGATCTTGAAGGGGTAGGGGTCGTTGACCGTGCCGTCAACCGGTACGCGGCCCACCAGGGCGGTCATGGACACCGAACCCATCAGCGTCGAGTTCTGCGGCAGGGTGTAGACCTTGCGGACCTTCTTGCGGGACGGCTCATCGCCCCCCATACCATCGGCTGCGCGCTGAGCGCCACCGGAGGCAGCGTCCAAGGTCTTCTGGCCAGCGGCGCCGAAGGCGGTCGGGAAGGCGAACCCGCTGGCGGCCTGGCCGCTGCCGGCAGCAAGGGGCTTGCCATTGGCGTCGACTGCGGTGCCATCCTGCGGCTCGATCCAGACGAGATCCGAGCCACCTTTCTTGAACTGATTGCCTTCCCCAGGAGCGATGCCAAGTCCGATGGGCATGTCGGCGCTGGAGCCGGTACCACTGCCCGTCTGGTTACCCATCTGCGACAGGGTGTTGAGCTGCTTCTGCAGACCATCGAACAGACCCTGCGTCTGCTTCTGCTGGTTCTCCAGGCTCTGGTTGATGCCCGCCTGGACGCGACTATCGACCGTGGCGTTGATATTGTTCAGCTGAGCCTTGAGAGCGTCGTTCTCCCGCTTGGCCTCCTCGTTGTCCCTCAAGGCCTTGCTCATCTGCTCTTTGAGCTGCCGGCTCTCGACGACGATGGTGCGCAAGGTGTCGTTTGCCGTGTCGCCCTCGATCCCCAGCGCCTTGGCCTGCTCAGGTGTGAGCTGGGCGGACTGTGGCTGTTCGGGCGTTTGAGGCTTGCCCTTACCGAGTAGGGTCACGCCGACATAGACCACCAGGGCCAGAACCCCCAGCAGCGCATACTTGAGGAGTGGATTACTTCTGAGCTGCATGGCGGGCCTCCGTGGTGACGCGAGGATCTGCAGCGCCCAGGCTGGGCAGCAGTGACTGACCAAGGCCATGATCCCGGGTGACCAGGTAGAGCACGGTGGTGTCGCTGGCATCGCCCCGGGCGCCGAGGTAGGGGTGCTGGAAGGTCGCGGTGGCGAAGTCGCCCATGAGTTCACGCGGATCCAGGGCCAGGCGCTGGCCGGTCTGGTTGCGCAGCTTCACGGCAGTTACCCAGTGATCATCCAGGTGCCAGGCGCCCAGCTGACTGGCCTCAACCGGCAGCGACGGCAGCAGCGTCGACAGGTCCAGGCGCTTGTCGATCCTGACCTGGGCGACGCCGTCGACCGGCTCCACGGTGCGCAGCGGCGCATAGAGCATTTGGGCGGCGTAGCGGGTGAGCACGACAGGAATTGGCGTCTCCCGCTTGGGAGGGGCTGGCTCGTCTTCATCCTCATCGATTTGCCGGCTTGCCTTGGCCGACGACTTGGGAGCGGCCGCTACCGCCTGACCATAGCGGGCCGGGGTCGTGTCACCTGGAACGATCTTGATCGGCTCAAGCGCAGCCTGGCCTTCCTGGGCCGGCGTTGCGGCGATGTCGACCAGCATGATCTCGCCGGTGGCCGCATTCTGCAGCTGCAGGCGGCTGGGCTCGATCGGGTCTTTGGCCCGGAGATAGATCGCCCCGCCGGTGCTTTGCACCCTGAGTTTGTCAGCGATGGCGGGAGGGACGCCGACCCGAACGTTGGCATCAACGAATAGGATTCGCTCCTGGCCCACCACGAGCGGGATGGCCAGGGGAACACGCTCCCACTTGCGGATCTCGATGGCCTGGGCAAGGCTGCTCAGCAGCAGGCCGCCCAGCACCAGGGCGAGGGAGGGGCGGTATCTCATGGTGTACCTCGAGCTTTGACTTCGACGCCGGCCTCGATCCGCTGCGGCTGACCGCTGTAGCAGTCCCACTTCATGCCCCAGGGGTTCTTCTCGGGATCGACGTCGGATCTGACGATATGGAGCGGGTAGCGCGTGAGCGCCGTCTTGACCTTCTCGCCACCCAGGTACTCGTTCGCAACGACATCGAGCATGACCGTCCACTCGCTGTTGCCGAGCACCTGGACGCGGCGGGTGGGGTCGTCGCCGTAGCCTGATCCGGGGATCTCCGCGACGTTGCGCACGCGCTTGCGCAGCTCGCCGCTGTTGCGTTTGAGCGCTTCGTCCCCCTCCAGATAGGCCTTGCAAGAAGGGGTGATGAAGGGGGTCAAGCGGACGATGTTGTCGCTGTAGTTCTTCTCGCCATCAGCTGGCCAGCTGTTCATCTGCTGGAAGATGTAGAAGGCGTAGGAATAGACCGACTCGGGAGGGATCTCCCACCAGGGGCGTGTGCTCCCGGAACGCAGGTCCGGTGGCACGTGCACGGTCAGATCCTTGGGCGCGCTGTACCAGCCGTAGCCGTTCCAGATCGCGATGCCACTGACCAGGCCCAGGGCAAGGCGCAGGGTGGTGATATGCGCCCGCTGCGAATCGGACAGCTTCCACGCGCGGCTCATAGCCCCACCATCCGCTTGCAGGTCCAGGCACCACTGCGGATGACCAGGCGGCGACCCGCCAGTCCCCAATGCGCGAGGCGCCAATCGACTTGGCGCCAGAGCCAGGTTTCCGGGTGGCCGCGCTTCCAACGGCGCAGGATCCGTCCTGCGGATACCAGGCCCAGGGCGCCACACGCCAGGGCGGCGAAGATCGGCATGGCCGGTGTAACGAAGAAAGCAAACGGGATGCCCACTGCGAATCCAAATGCAGCACAGATGCCGACCGTGGCGAACATCTCGTCCGTGGTCAGGCCGCCGACGACGACGGGTTGGGTGTTGAGGCGATTCGGCAAAAAGCGAAGGGTGCCGTCCTCATGCAAGTCCTGGGTAATGTCCATCGGCGCGGCCCTGCCTTACATGATGCCGGTGGCTTTGGTGACGATGAAGATCACCAGGCCGATGAGGACGCAGCCGACGGTGATCGTCACGCCTAGGTCCTTCCAGGTTTTCTTACCCAAGTGGATCTCGTGAAAAACCGTAACGCCGTGAGCCGCGACGACGATCAGGCAGAAGGCGCACAAGGCCAGCGCAAACAGCGAGATGAGGTCGAATCCGTAGTTTTTCAGTGTCTCCAGCCAGGTAGAGCCTTCGCCTCGCGAGGGGGCTTGGGCTTGGGGAAGGGCGGCTTGGCTGATTGCCGGCAGCAGGGCAGCGCTTGCCAGAATGGCTTGTGTTCTGGCGCGGGCGCCGAGGGTGAACAGACGTTTGAGGGACAGCATGGATTTCTCCTCGAGGGGTTAATGCAAAATGAGCCAGGACAGCACGCAGTAGAGGAGCAGCCCACGAATGAGGGCGCCCTTGGCAGCGGCGGCTTTGAGGTTCTGGTTCGCCCAGCCCTTGTAGAGGCTGATGGAAAGCCAGGCGAACCAGATCGTGGTGATGGCCATGGCCACCGATAGCCAGAAGGTGTTGCTGGTCGCCGGCGTAAGGCCACTTGCCGCCTGAAAGGCGGCGGTCTGAGCGGCAGTCATGCTCATGGCTGGGCGCCTTCGCGCTGATACTGGCCGGAGAGCTCGGCTGCATCGCGCGGCTGGGCACGGCTCGGTGCCAGGTAGTCCTGCAGGCCCTGGCGGATCCGGGCGATGTCGGCGGCGAGACGGTTGTAATCCAGGTGGTAGCGGGAGCTGCCATCGCTGGGCAGCTCGGCGCTGCGCCTGGCGACCGCCTCGACGGCGTTGAGCTGGCGGATCATCACGTCCACGTTGGCCTGCTCGCTGGCCGTACCGGCGGCGAGCGCGGGACCCGCCATGAATCCGAGCGCGACGACCAGGCCGCTGACGAGTCCGAAGTGGACGGAACGCTTGCGTTGAGGAGAGGACAGTTTCACAGCGGGGCCCTGGGCACTGGGTTGATGCCGCACAGGATGCCGAGGGCCACCAAGGAGGTCAGCGGGAAACCATTACTGCACCCAAATAGGTTGCAAATCCGCTTGGTTACTGACTTTACGCAGGGACGATGAGGCGCTTGAAAAACAGCAGAAAGCCGGTGGCCACCGCGTAGCCCACGCCCCACCCCTGGTTGCCCTGGGCGGTCTGCTGACCAATTTGGGCGCGGCCTTCTAGCACCGGCTGCACGCTGACCAATTCCCAGCCGTCCGCGCCCAGGGCCTGCAGGCGAGCCTGCCGTTCTGGATCTGCCAGGAAAGCAACGACGTCAGGGGTACCGGTCTGCTGTTCGTGCTTGAACATCAGCCAGCCGCGCTCCTGGACGCGGTAGGTGAGGGGGGAGAATTCAGTGTGGTATTCGAAGCGGGCAGGGGACATGGACGGCACCAGTTCGATGGGGCGGCCATCGTCCTGTAGCCCATTGCAACCTCACCAGGCGAAACCGTATCTAGGTCTCATGAGGTTACGATCAGGGTGTCGAACGATCCGCTTGGCTATGCTGTCATCAGACAAACCACGGGAGGTCGTATGACTGAGATCGGATTTCTCCCCGAAGAAGCCAAAGAACGCTGGCGGGACTTGACTCATGCGATGGCCATCATGGGCTTAGGGCATCTGGCCAAGCTATATGGTCAACTCGAGGGCTACATTTTGGCCATGCTCGACTTCGGCCGAATCACTGCCCCGCAGGGAAAGCAGCTCCTCACGGTGGCGGCCGATCTGTTTGATCAATGTCGTTCAGAGTATCTCAAGCACAAGCAAAAGCCGCGGCGGCGCATTGCGCACTCGGTAGCTGTTCAAATGAGGCAGAGCCAGTGCGACAACTGAATGCGAGACTTCTTGCACCAGCAGACGAGCGTGTCGGTCAATAACAAGGATTGCCGCTTAGCTCCCAGCTTCAATGTCTCAATAGCCTATGATTGAGAATGTGCAATACGTCATCTAAGAGATCTGTCGACATGAACCGGGTGGTGATAGCTGAAGACGAGAGGCTCTTGGTCGAAATGCTCACCGAGCTATTTGCCGAAGAAGGATTTGTCGTAACTGCTTTCGGAACTGCCGATGAGGCCTGGCGACACTTGAAGGCTCAGCAATTGCCACCGGACCTTCTGTTCACAGACGTCAAAATGCCTGGAAGGATGGATGGCCTTGAGCTGGCTGATGCATTCTCGGCACTCTGGCCTGCGATACCAGTCGTCATATCCTCGGGTCACGTTCATTCGGCTGAGCATCCACATAGCCAGACGAGTTTTTTGGCCAAGCCCTGGTCGTTTGACGCCCTGAGTAAGGTTTGCGAAACGTTCGAGCCAGCACTAGCTAGCGTTTCTCTGGGTTGGAGATTATGGGTGGAGAATGCGCATCTCGCCCAGTAGCAGTTTCACGGATTGGCCAGGGGTTCGGCAGATGTTGACGGCTGAGCGCCATTGTTCTGGAGAGATGTCTAACGCTGCGCAAGCCTTCCACGACCACGCTTGCTGTTCCAAATCGTTCAGGCTGCTCCATGGCCATGCAGGCTTGTGATCGTTTGACTGCAGGTACTGTCGTTCTGCCTCACGAGAGACTTTTGCCAGCAGCTGCGCTTGATATTTCTTGGAGTGAGCCACCGCGTTTCGCTCCTTCCCGATAGGGTCGTGTACGGTATATCCATACAGTGTCGCACGGGATTGGAAATTCGTGAAAACACGTCTACTGAATGGTCACCAGTGCCCTATAAGCTTTAGGCTGGGAACCGCCGGAAGCCCCGAGTGCTCGAACTCCGATCATTCATTGAGGCAAGACCATGGACGCCCTGCGCAACCAGCTATCCGCTCTAGATCCACCCTTGAAGCATGAATTGGAGTCTCAGGGGAATAATCTGGTCATCACCCTGATTGATCCGGCAAGGCCTGCAAAGGTTACGCGCACACTGAATCGGTGTCTTATCGACAATACGCCCCTGCTGTATGAGGTGATCCGCGACGCCGTCAACGAGCTGAGAGCCATCGGCTGTCATCCGCCAATCAGCGAACGCGAGATTTTCCCTGACAACTAGCAGCGTGCCTGATCCCCTTTCGGTGCTTCCTGAATTACGTGCGAGGCCCAATTGCGCTTGATCGAAGCGACGACCTGTCTGGCATCCTATGCACCGCCCCCTATTCGAGGGGAGGTAGGGATCAGTCATGCTGCCGAAGTACCATTCTCGCTTCTTGCACTACATTTCCGGCTTCTTTCCAGAGAGCTTCCGTGTAGAAGTGACACTCACCCTCGACAATAACGAGGCCATGGCTATCGATATCGCAACGCCAGCAGGGGAGGTAGCTCGGTGTCAGACAACAGAGACCCAGGCCCTCGACGTGATGGCAATGGGTGAAATTGCTCAGGCACTCAAGATGCGAGTTGGTGTGAGGGATGGAGCGGATCAGTTGACCAGTGCTCGCAGCAGTGCCGTCTCGCTTTCCTCGATATCCAGCAGCGCAGTGCGTGCATCTTCGGTCAACCCACTCTGCTTCAGATGAGCAAGTTGCACTAAGGTCGACAGCGCTATGTGGTTTTCTTCAAAAGCCTCGGCATCTTCGGCGGTGACGCTTCCCTGTTGCCGTTTGGCACTGTAGCCCAGCACATCGGCCAGACAGTTGGTGGCGATGTCGATCAGCGTTTGCTCCAGCTGGGTGATGGTGCTCATAGATCAATTTCCTTGTCGCCAAAGACATCGGCGAATAGAGATGGGGAAGTTGAAGCGTAGCCCAACGCTGCTACGAATAATGTCCATGCCTGTTCCTTACGTCGGACCACACAGCGTAGGCAGCTATCCGACTTCGCTACTTCTCGGGTCAGCACCTACTCAGCGGAACGACGCTAGGCTTCCATTCAGCTCCTTGTAGCGCTGCATAATGTCGATCACTAGCGAGTTCACCGCCAGGATCTGCATGCCCCGGGTCACTGAGACGTACAGCAGGTTGAGCTCGTCGTCGCGGCTGGCCCGGTCGATCTCGGGTGCCAGCGGATCCGCGCTGAAATCGTCGTACAGCCCTACGAAGTCCCACTCCAGACCCTTGGCCTTGTGCGCGGTCGTCAAGGTGACCGTGGCGTCCAGTTCGCTGGCCACCGCGCAGCGCCGCAGCTGCTCTATGCGCTTAGGCAGGTCGAAGTAGGCCTCGATGATCCGCACCGAGCGCTGCATCTCCGGATCCTGAGTGGCTTTGGCAATCTCCTGGTACTGCTCGAAGTCCCGGTAGTCGCGCAAGAGCTTCTTCTGCTGCACCAGGTCATTGCGACCTCGGCTGAACTGGAACAGGTCCTCGAGCTCGCGCAGCGAGTAGCTGTCGATCCCGCCAATCCAGAACATGCGGTGCCCACCTTGCTTCTCCAGGCGCAGGGCGTTCTCGATCACGCCGCTGACCGTGCGATGCAGCCAGGTCCGATGGGCGAGGTCCTCCGGCAGCGAACGCTTCACCAGGGTGCGCTGGCCAAGCCCCTGCAGCTTCACCGTCTCGCCCTTGAACGACAGGACGACGTTGGCCACGTGGGCTACGGCCGGGCCGAATCGAAATGACTGGGTCAGGTAGTGCTTCTCGGCATCCGCCATCCACGCCGCGCTGAGGGCATCTTGGGCGCCGCGGAAGCGGTAGAGCTGCTGGTGGCGATCGCCCACCATCACCTGAATGGTGCGCTGCCGCTGCACCAGGTCGGCGATCACCGGATTCACGTCCTGGCCCTCATCGAGCAGGATGGCGCCGAAGCGGTTGGACAGGTCCGGGCGGCTCATCTGGTAGAGCTTGAGGTAGCCGTCGTGGGTGATCTGCACGCCGGCGTCCTGCAGGTCGATCATGCGCTTCCAGACGCTGATGGCCAGCCCCACTACCTGGGTGATGCGCCGCTCCTGCAGCGGCGTCAGGCCGCGACCGTCGTAGCGGGCGAAGTGGCGACCATCCAGGGCCATGTCGGCGCTGGCCATGAAGGTGTTGAGGGTGTTGACCACGTCCCTGGCCAGCTCCCAGTCCTGGGTGCCCAGCACTCGGGCGACCTCAGTGATGCGCAGGTTGCCGGCCTGCTTGTGCTGGTACTGGGTGCCATAGACCGCGTACGCCAGGCCGTGGGCGGTCTTGCAGGTGACGTTGCGCGGGAAGCGATTCTTCGCTGCCATCTCCACCGACTTGTTGTAGCAGAGGTAGAGCATTTTCGTCTCGGCATGGGCGCTGGCATAGCCCACCAGGGTGGTGGTCTTGCCGGTGCCGGCGAAGGCCTGGATCAGCAGCTTGCGTGCGTTTGACGCGATGGCGGGGGCTTGCTCAGGGGTCCACTGCATGGGGCAACTCCGGATCGGCTGGGACAAGGATTCAATACCACCCCTGCATATCGATGGGCGTGAGGGCGCTTCTTGTGGCCAGGTTGCGGCCACGGAGCACGCCGGCGACTACAGGTACTTCTTGAACGAGGCAGTCGTGAGGTTCACTGACAGGGCCAGCAGGGCGGCACACGGCAGCAGCACCAGGAGCGGGCTCACGCTGAACGGCAAGGCGAGGTACAGCGACCAGGGCAGCAGGGCCAGCGGCAGCATGGTGCTGCGGGCCTTGTGGTAGAAGTAGCTCGACTCGCGGCCCGCGCTGAACTTGCGGATATCCCGCCGCACCAGGCCGTCGATGAAGCCAACCAGGGCGGCCATGGCGAAGAGCGGTAGGGCGAGCACCAAGATCACCAGGCGTACACAGAACACCAGAATGGTGAAGAGGGCGGATAACCCGTAGGTCTGCACGGTGGTAATGCTCTGCGCGGCCATGTAGCGCAGATCCAGCTCGCCCCGCGGGCCGGCAGCGGCTAGCTGCTGCATCCCGGTCAGCCAATGGATCAGCCCCGTCTTCACGAACAGCCAGTCATAGAGCAGCCCCACCAACCAGGTTGCGGTGTGCCCGGGCTCCTGCACCACAACGCTCGATAGAAATCCCTGCGACAGCCAAGCCAGCTCGTGGTCGAGCATGCCCTTGGCGTGGTGCCAGCCGGCTTCTGGCCAGAGGAAGTAGAGGCAGAGCCAGTCCACCAGGATGGCGCCGCCCAAGGATAGGAACATCACGCCGATGAAGTGGAAGGGGAAGCTGAGCACCGACCCGATGAAGGTCTGCTCCTTGACCTGTTGCTGCTGGGCGCGCTGGGCGACATCGGCCATTAGCGGCGTCCTCTGGGGTGGTCATGATCAAGGGTGGCGGTCATGCCGCGTCCCCTTCGTCAGCGGCGCCTTGGGCCATCTGCCGGAAGTCGTCCTGCAGGTCAGCCGGCAGTTCGTCTGCGACCCGGCGCTGGCCAGGAGCCTCCCACCACTCGCTGCCGGTGGCCTGACCCACCTGGTAGGCCTTGCGCATCTTCTCCGCGAGCTCCTGCAGGTCCTTGGGCATCGCTTCATCCGGATCCACCGCCGGCAGCGGCATCCGCACCTTCCACAGGTTGCCGCCCTCGATCAGCGCGTAGCACTGGCCCTTGGGTAGCCCGACCACATGAGCAGGTTCCAGCATGGGCACGCTGGTGGCGCTGAGCTGGTCATGGGTGTTGGAGGTGAAGGCGGTCTTGCCGTTGACGGCGTCGCTCGCGCTGCTCGCCGGCGTAGCCGTGAAGACCTGGACCTTGGGCAGCTGGTTGGTCAGCAGCTCGGCAGTAGCTGTCTCACGCACCCGCAGCATGAAAAGGTTGTTGAAATTGCCGATGATCTGTCCGGCCTTGGCGCGGTTGCCGATCTTGGCCTCGATGTCGGACAGGGTCTGGGTGTAAGCCGTCACCTGCAGGCCGGCGCCGCCGCCCTTGTTGATCATGGGGATGAACTCATCGCCGATCAGCTCGTTGAATTCGTCCGCGTGCAGGTTGATGGCCACCTTGCCGCTGGCCTCCCCGGGCAAGCCATCATCGATGCCGTACTTGTAGATGTGGCCGGCAACCGAGACTAGGTCGGAGAACATGGAGTTACCAACTGCCGCGGCGACCTCGGTGTCGGAGAGGGCGTCCAGGCCGACGTAGACCACGGCGCGTTTGCGCACCACCTGCATCCAATCGAAGATCGGCCGCGGGTCGTTGACGTCGTGGTAGTCCGGGGCGATCAGCTCGGCCATGCGGCCGGTGGTGAGTTTCTCCAGCAGCGGCAGCAGCGAGGCGACGATCTTGTCGAAGTAGGTCTTGTCGTAGCGCACCGCACTTCGCAGGCCATCCATGACCGGATCCATCACGCGGGTCTGGTTCAGGTACTGGTCGATGGCGATGACCCGCAGCGGTCGGCCCTTCATGTTGAAGGGGACGTTCTTATCGTTGAGCTTGCTCTCGATGAAGATGATCTTGTCCCAGGCCTTCGGGTCGTGCTCATCGAAGTATTTCTGGGCGTATTCCAGGAACAGCCCTTCGATGTTGATCACGTGCTGCTGGATCTGTAGGTAGTCCGGGCGCCGGCCGAGGGCGACCAAGGCCCGGGCGATGATGTTGACGAAGCGCCAGGCGAATTCCTTGAACGCTGCCGAATTGCCCTCGCTGGACAGCTGGCCTGCGACGCGGGTGGCCACCTCCGAGATCCGGCCAAAGCGGCCCACCGCGTTGTAGCGTGCGGACTGGTCCGGCCAGCCCAGGTGGAAGACGTAGAACTCATTGGTCCGGCCGGCGCGCTCGCACTCGACGTACATGCGCTTAAGGAGGTCAGCATCGCCCTTGGGATCGAAGACGATCACCACCTCATGCTGGCCGCGCCGCTTGCGACGGATGTCCTGGGTGATGAAGAGCTCGGCCAGGCGCGTCTTGCCCACCCGAGTGGTGCCCATGACGATGGAGTGACCCACTCGCTCGCCCAACGGCAGGGTGGCATCGTGCTCCTCAGGTTCAATGCCGTGCAGGCGCGGCAGACCGCCCACCGGAGGCAGCGGCCGGAACGGGTTCGCGGCGTTATCCCATGCGGTGGCCTTGGCCAGCAGGCTGAGCGGGAAGGGCGCGAACTCCAGGCGCGCCTCGAGGCGCCGCGCCTTGTTGGTCCATTCCGACGGCTCGACATAGGGCGCGTACTGCGGCAGATAGGTGTCGACCAGGCGCTGGGTGTGCTTCTGCTCCCAGCGAAAGCCTTTGCCGATGAACAGCCGCTCATTGCTGACCGGAATCTCCTTACTGGTCATGCTGTAGTACGACAGGCGCCGGATGTTTCGCCGATAGCGAAGCACGCGCAGCGCCTGGCGCAGGCGGTAGATCCCGAAGCCAAGAAAGGCGACGGCCGTGACCAGGCCGAACAGCGGCGTCAGGGCGACGGCCCAGGGCGCGAACACGCATAGGAAGGCCATAGCCAAGCACACCTGCACCGTGTAGAGCTCCACCGCAGGCCGCAGCAGCGTGTCCAGGGCATGATTGCGGGCCATGGTCAGCGCTCCAGTTCGCCAGCGCTTGGCAGCGGCAGGGCCGCAGCGTGCTCTTTGCGGATAGCCTCGGCTTCGCCACGCGGCAGCGCTGCTTCGAAGCGCTCACAGAGGGTCAGCTCGTCATCCAGCGAGCGTCCCGCAATCTCCCCGCCATGGAGGTCGATCAAGACGCCGAGGTCGCCTGCGAGCGCTTCACGAGCGGCGGCTCCGGCGGGCATGCGGATCACCAGCGTCAAATACGGGG
The DNA here is from genome assembly GCF_031453735.1 of Pseudomonas sp. SORGH_AS_0199. Classification (NCBI taxonomy): domain Bacteria; kingdom Pseudomonadati; phylum Pseudomonadota; class Gammaproteobacteria; order Pseudomonadales; family Pseudomonadaceae; genus Pseudomonas; species Pseudomonas sp. SORGH_AS_0199. The sequence goes on along the minus strand of NZ_JAVJAE010000001.1, from coordinate 3,834,276 downwards.
ATAGGGGGCTGGGCATGAGGGACTCCTATTGCTCCAGAGCGGTTGGGGTGATGAGCACGGGGTAGTGGTTGAGCCCGAGGCGGGCGGCCAGGTCATCGCCGACCACGGGGCTGATGGCCAGCCCGGGGGCCCAGCTGCGGATCGCGGCCAGGCGCTGGGCGCTGGCCACATTGACCGCCAGGCCGCCGGCGCCGAGGCGCTGCAGAGTCTCGCCACGGCTGGCCAGCCACTGGCGAGACAGGTCGTCATCGCCGATTAGGAAAAAGGGCTGCAGGCCCGGTGCGTTCAGTGCGCGCCCCTGGACTTTGCCGGGGGTGAGCCGTTGCGATCGCACGGGGAAGCCCAGGGCTTGGGCAGGCTGAGGCAGCGGTGCTTGCCGCTGTGCCTGTACCGGCTCCGGGTTCAGGCTCTGGTAGTAGGGCAGGGCAGAGACGCCGCCGCGGTCTTCGACCACGGTAAGACTGGCGGCCTGGGCGGCCTGCGGCAGGGTCATAGTTAGGATGAGGAGCGAGAGGATCTGCTTCATGGGTTCGAGGCCAGCAAGGTCACGCCGGTGACGCGGCTCAGGTGTTTGGCGAAGAGCTCCCGGTACTTGGCAGCGGGGGCGCCGCCAGCGGGACGGTGATAGCGGCCGGCGACATTGATCCAGTCGCCGCCCTGGGCGCGTAGCTCGGCAAGCATCTGCGCTGCGACTTCCAGGTTCTTGTAGGGGTTTAGCGCTTCACAGGGCGAAACGCCGCGGCCGAAGCGATGGCCGTTCCAGCCCATGTTGACCTGGGCAATGCCGACGTCTACGCGCTTGGCACCGGCGGTGCTCAGCGCGACCAGCAGCGCATTGCAAGCATCAGCGCGGGTGGCGAAGCGATAGCCGGCGCCGGCGACATTGAGCGTCCAGGGCCATGGGACCAGCTGCGCGCCTCTCCCGCGTAGTCGGGTGCCGCTCTCCTGCAGGGCGACCGAGTACAGCACCTCGGAGGGGATACCCGCCTGATGGGCAGCCAGCTGATAGGCAGGCGGCGGTGTCTCAGACGCCTGAGCGCCGATCGTAAGCGCCTGCAGTATCACGCCGGCGCCAAGCGCCTTGATCATTGCCGTAGCCATTGCCCATTCACCTCGCGGACAACGGCTGGCAGCTCGCCGCCGAGGCCCAGCTGGACCCAGCGGCCGGCGTCGTGGTTGAGCGTGATCTGCCGTCCGCGCACCTTGGCTGGATCGACGCCAGCGAGCACGGCCCAGCGGCGGATCCGGGCATCGTCGTTCTGACTGCCGATCAGGTAGAGGTCGAAGGCCTGGCCTGCGCTCTGCAGCGCCTGAACCCGCTCGGTGCAGGCGGCGCAGCTATCGGTCACGAACACGGCGAGCCGCCCATTGCCGCGGACGGCCGGGCTGGCCTGAGGCGATGCCTGGCCACCGGCCTGCACCGGCTGCAGGTTCGGGTAGAGGCGATTCCAGGCGTCGCGGTAGGCCTGGTCATAGGCCAGCTCCTTCTGCACCCGCTGCGCCTCGGCGCGAACCTGCAGCTCGGCATAGCGGCGTCGCTCGGCATCGGATTGGGCTTCGATGCCCAGCGCGGTGAGCGGATCCAGGCCAGGTGAGTATACGCCACGGCTGCCCTGCATCAGGGTCCGGTAGCGCTGGAATTCCTGACTGCTCAGGCCCCATTCCTGGGCGATGGCGCTGTCGTTACGCTGGACCGCGCTTTGACGCTCAGCGCTACCTGTTTCGCCGGAGAAGATTTGGGGGGCGACAAGGTCTGCGGTGAGTGCCGGCGCGGATGGCGAGAGCAGGATGAGGGCGATCGCAAGGCTCGCCGGGAAGAGAGGGGACTGGGGGCGCATGAGTTGCCTCTACTACTTGACGGAAAGGGTGCGGGTCGCGCCGTCGACGCTGAACTGCGCCTGGCGGTCGTCGAGATTGGCCAGCCGCCAGCGGGTACCGCCGACGTTGTCGCCCGGGCGCACCAGGTAGAGCTCGCTGAGTTGAGTGCTGCCGGGCGGAGCGACGGAGAGGAAGCGCTCACCGCCGCGGTACTCGATGCCGACCACGGTGAAGGGAGGAGGCGTCTCGATCGGCTTGGCCGGCTCGGACTTGCGGGCGGTTGCCGGCGCGCTGCGCTGCTTAGGAACGATCAGCGGCGGCGGTGCCTTGGCAGGCTCCACTGCTTTTCTGCGCAGGTCCCCGAGGTCGTTTTGCAGGCCTTCCAGCTTGGCCTCGAGCACGACCAGGTCGCCGGACTGGGCCATGCCTTGCAGCGCGGTCTGATTGGCGCGCTGGATCTCCACCAGCATGGCCTGGGCGGTATCGATACGCTGTGACAGCGCCTGCTGGCTCGCCCGGAAGTCCGCATCTTGGACTGGCTTGCCGCCGGCGAAGCCATCCATCTGGTCCTGCATCTTATCCAGACGCTGGGTGATGGCGTGGACCGTGTTCTGGTCAGCTGTGGCGTTCAGGTCGCGATTGACATGGGACAGCTCAACGTAGAGATACAGGCAGGCACCAGACAAGGCTGCAAACCCAGTAGCGACGAGCGTTTGTGATAGGGAAGGGCGCTTCATAGGAGACCTCGCACAAGATGCCGTGCACGGTCGCAGAAGCGCTGAAGGGGGTCAGTAGGAAACCTTATCCAGGTCTCAGGAGGTTAGGTTTGGAAGGTTGACACCTGGCTGCGTCAACCATCGGAGGGCTCGCTAATAGGCGGAAGTCGCGGTGCTTTTCTCCGCGATGCGGTGAATCCAACTGGACTCACGTGCCTTGACCAAGTTGGAGGAAGGAAACCAAGGGGCATCGCACAGCGCTGCTCACCGGTAACTTATGAGAGACATAACTATACCTGTCGGTTAATCAGGACAGCGCCGTAGGCAAGAGTAGGTTCGACCATGTTCTTGGCGTGGGCTTAAGTTCTGACCACTCGGTGTAGGTGGATTTAGTCTCGGTACTGAAGACCCACGGCGGATCGGCAGTTGCGATGCTCCAGGCTGCCAGCCTTGTACGGCCAGCAGGCGCGGTCCTTCATGCTCGGTGTCTGGTGCACCACCGTGACCTTCGTCAGCTGCGGGAGCGCCCCTTCTGGCGCCAGGCTTCGAGGGGCTTCGCTGAAGCTCACCACGTTATCGGAGCCGCGTGGCGTGAAGTTCCGGTCGTTGAAGACGGTCTGCTTGCCGACCGACGCTGCCGGCGGCTGGACATTCGAGGGTGGGGTCGCCGCTGCTGCCGCATTTCCTTCCACGGGTGAAGGCGTAGCGTGGCGGACCGTGCCGCGGACGGTATCGGCCGCCTCTGGGGCAAGGTGAGCTGCAGCCTCGGTGCGAAGGGCGGGGTGGTCAGTACCTACGGATGTCGGTGGACCCGGCAGTGTTCGGCTGGCCAGCTCCAGGGCAGCGAATGTCGCGAGGCTGCCGATGGCAAGGCTCACGATCAACGCAATCGGTCTTGTCCTACCCGGTTTCTGCACGAGCCAGTCAGGCGCATCATCGGGTTCAGCACTCATTGCCATGTTCGAAAGGCCTTTTTTCTTCCCGTCCAGGGTTGCGGCATATCCCGTGCGCAGCGCAGTCATGCTTCGGCAGCATATTGCGTCGGCGCCAGCCCCACGTAGCGGGAAAAGGCAGTACTGAAGGTACTGGCGGAGGCATATCCTACGCGCTCCGCCACCTCCCCTATACTGGCTGCCTTTCGTCGCAGCAGATCCTTGGCCAGCGACATGCGCCAGGCCAGCAGGTACTCCATGGGCGATATGCCCATCACCCGGCTGAAGCGTTCGAAGAATGTCGAGCGTGATAGCGCGGCGATCTTCGCCAGGTCCGCCACTGTCCAGGGTTTTGCAGGGTGCTCATGTAGCTCGCGTATGGCGCCGGAGAGGCGTGGGTCACTCAGACCGCGCAGCAGGCCCGGTGAGGCGGCGGTGCCTTGGGACGAGCGCAGCGCCTCGATCAGTAGCACCTCCAGCAAACGGGTTATCACCATCTCCCGCCCCGGCCGTTCGTGGTGCGACTCATCACGAACTAGGGCTACCAACGTTCGCAACCGCTCTTCGCCCTGGACATGAATAGATCGCGGTAGCAGCGAGACCAGCAGTTCAGCATCCGGCGAACCGAACAGGAAATAGCCGCCCATCATCCGCAGTTCCGATGGGCCAGTGGGAGTGCCGAAGCGCTTTTCGCCCGGGGCCATGGGGATCGTGATACCCGAGGTGTGCTCTACGCTAGACATGGTGAAGCCACGGCTGGCCGGGATCAGCACAAAATCGCCAGCCTTCAGCGTCATGGGGTCGTGACCATCGAACTCGGCGTAACAGCCGCCATCGAGTACGGCGCAGAAGAAGGCATGCCCACCGGCGGGCTGGCGAACCGTCCATTGCCCGGCACCGGTGACCAGCTTGGTATGGGCGCCGCCGGGCTGCAGCAAGGTAACGACCTGAGCGAGTGGATCCATCAGCTTTTCGGACTCTGGCAAATGTTTTAGCGACTTCCTATTGTATAAAGTCCAGTCGTCGACGCCTATCGTAGCCCTTCCGCAATTAAATGGAGCGTCATCCCCATGAAAACCATTCTGATCACCGGTTGTTCGTCTGGCTTTGGTCTGGAGACCGCAAAGCACTTTCTTGATCGCGGCTGGAAGGTCATCGCTACCATGCGTACACCCAACGAGAAGGTCTTGCCCCGCAGCGAACATCTGCACGTACTTCCGCTGGATGTCACCAAGCAGCGAAGCATCGAGGCGCTGGTGAAAGCCGCTGGGCCGATCGATGTGCTGGTCAACAACGCCGGGATCGGCTTCGCCGGTGCGGTCGAGGCCATGTCGATGGTTTCTATCCGGGAAATATTCGAGACCAACACCTTCGGTTTGATAGCGCTGACGCAGGCCTTCCTGCCGCAGTTTCGCCAGCGTCAGTCGGGCGTGGTGGTGAACGTCACCTCCACAGTCACCCTTAAAGCACTGCCCTTGTTGGCGGTATACACAGCGTCCAAGGCGGCGGTGAATGCCTTCAGCGCCTCGCTGGCTCTGGAGCTGGAGCCATTCAATGTCCAGGTACGGGTAGTACTGCCAGGCCGTAGCCCGTCGACGCGCTTCGGAGATAACGCCAAAGCGCGGATGCCCAGGGACTTTCCGGCAGAGTACCGGGATTTCGCCGCGCCTATCTTCAAGGCCATGCGCGAGGATACCTCGGCAGTGACCTATGCCGAGGATGTAGCCGAAAGCGTATGGCGCGCGGCAACCGACCCGACCTGCCCGTCTATGCTTCCGGCCGGGGAAGATGCCGTAGAGTGGGCCCATGTGGCGGGCGTAGCCTGAGGAATCTGGCGCGCAGTGCGGCCTAGGCTGCGAGTGGAGACCGCCTGTAGCAGCAGGCCAGGGGAAGGCCACCCTGCTGCAAGTTGCATTTTTCGAATGCTTGATAGCGTGGAGCGGATCTCTCATCACTCTCGAGGCATTCGCTCTGGTCGATGCGGCCGCAGTCCACCGAACGCATTGATCGCGGTAATAAGGTCTGACCTTGTTAAATCAGCCTTACCAGGGAGCGTTCTACTTTTGCTTGCTCCGACGGCGACTAATGATCAATTTGCCAGTCACAGCCGGTAAGGATCTCCTTAATGGCGCGCAGGGCATCCGCGGTTTGGTCAATCAAGTTCATCTGGATGTTCTCACCTGCCTGGCCATTTCAAGGAGCACGCCAGGCCGCCTGCTCGTCGCCGCGGGTGGTGAGTAATATTGGACGAAGCGACCGCATATGGTTGGCTTCTGAAGGCAATGTTTGAGGTGGACTCCTGCGGTCGCTGCTCGGCGACACGGCCGGGCGCCCGGTCCAAACACGGGCCTCATATCCCCGCGGAAGTAGCGACGGCGCCCATCAGCACCAGGCGCCCAGGCACGGCTGGCGCGTCCGCTGCAGCGGGGCGCGAATCTCCGCGGCGTCTGGCCGCCAGTGTTTGGCCACCGTGGACGCCGACTGCATCACACCTGGCCAGGGCTTCATGCCACTTCACAACTTTTAACACCCGCACGGCGGGGGCCTGCCTAGCATGGATTGCGCCGATGCCCATCCCGACCTCGCTCGGATCAGGCAGTCGTTCGGTTACGCAAGCGACACTTTACGTCGCCCACCATGACCTCGTTTCTGGAGCTAAACCATGAGCAATACGCCCCCGGTAAGCAGCGGCGGTACCGACGCCGCTATCGACAAGATGTCCGCGGTGTTCGACATGGCCATCGAGAAATCCGCCAAGATCACCGAACTCACTACTGCCAAGAAGGCTGAGCTCGACGCGACCAAGCAGCGGCCGCAGAACTAGCCGTCTGCGCGAGTGGCGCTGCGCGCCACTCGCGCCTCCAATTCCCGGCGTTCGCGCGACTGCCGTCCGCGAGCGCCTGATCTTCGGATTGCCTGGCCAGCCGCCGGTGTAGTGGGAGTCCTCCGATCATGACCGCCGCCGCCATCGAATTGCCCACCACGCTCGTCGATGCCCTCCAGCTTGTTGTGCTGGAAGGTCGGCACCGCGGTGTCCAGTTGCCGCTGTCCCGTGCCCGCTACCGGGTCGGCGCGGAACCAGGCGCCGACGTCGTCCTGCTCGACGAGGGGGTGGTCGAAGGCCATTTGGAACTGGACCTCACCGCTCGCGAGGTCGAGATACGGGCCCGGCGCGGCGCCGTGCAACTGCTGCAGGGCGGTGCCGGTCTCACGCTCCAGGCGGGGCAGGGCTGCCGTCTGGCACTGCCGGTGGATCTGACCCTTGGCGCCGCACGCCTAGTGCTCAGGGGCCAGGCCGCGCCGGCTCGCGCGTCCGTCAGCCTGCCCTGGCAGTGGGGCGTCGCCGCGGTATTGATGGGCGTCTGCCTGACCACCTACGCCATGTGGCCGGCAGTGAACGCACCGACGACCCAGGCGGCGCCCACCGCCGCGCTACCGGCCCTGGCCACGCCAACGCCAACCCCGCAGGCGCTCATGCAGCCCCTGCTGGACGCCAGGCAGCTCGGCACGATTCGCCTGGGGTGGCAGGATGATCGCCTGATCGCCAGCGGGGTCATCACGCCCGCCCAACAGGCGGCCTGGATCGCGGTCCAGCGGCGCTTCGACGAGGTGAGCGGAGGCCGCTACCCCTGGCACGACGCCGTGCGCGTGGAGGCTTTGTCGGCGCCGCCCGCCTTGGCGGTGCGGGCGGTCTGGTTCGGTCCTGCGCCCTATGTCGTTGTCGATCATGGCAAGCGCCTCGTGGAGGGTGCGGCCCTCGGCGATGGCTGGACCCTGGCGCGAATCGCCGACCGGCAACTGGTGCTGGCGCAGGGTGATCGCCGAGTGCTGCTGGATGTCCCGCGCCTAGAGGCGCGTCGATGAGAGTCGGCAACGAGCCACTGTCCAAGCTCGTCGAGCCACGCGCCGCTGCCCACCACCCCCTGGCGACGCCGGCTGCCCAACCGGCACGAGCCCAACCGACCCCACCGCCAGCGGCCAGCCTCGACCGCCCGGGCGGCCCCTCACCGCAGGCCAGCGTGTTCGCCGAGGCGCCGCGGTTGCTGCGGGATCTGCTGGAGCGACGCCTGCCCGCCCTCGGCCTTGATCCCACCACCCTGGAGCAGGCGCAACAGCTGCTGCAGGACGAGCTGCGGACCCTGGAGTGGCTGGCGGACCAACGTCATCCCCTGGAGAGCGAACATGAATGATGATGCCCTGACGACGCGCTTGCTCCAGCGGCTGGCGGAACTCTACCGCGAGGCGGGCGACGCCGAGCGTTCGCTGGCCTTGCTGCTACTCGCCGACCGGCTCGCCCCGGCGCAGACCGAGCTACGCCTGGCACTGGCCGCGGCCTTTCTCGCCAGCGGCCAGGCGACGCGCGCCCTGGCGGCGCTGGACCAACTGGCGGGTCAGGCGGCCGACCGGCCTGCGGCGCTTTGTCTTTCCAGCCAGGCGCTCTGGGCGCTTGGTCGGCGTGACGAAGCCCGCCAGCGCCTGCAGCCCTGGCTCGCCCGGGTTCGCCAGGAGACCACCCATGCTTGAGCGGCTGAGCGGGTTCGCCCAGGTCGCCGCGCGGCGCACCGACATCATCATTGCCCTGTTCATGATCATGGCGGTGGTCATGCTGGTGGTACCCCTGCCCACGGCGCTGGTAGACGTGCTGATCGCCATCAACATCGCCTTCAGCCTGCTGATCCTGGTAGTGGCCTTTTACCTCACCAATCCGGTGGAGCTCTCGGCGCTGCCACCGCTGATCCTGCTCAGTACGCTGTTCCGCCTGGCCCTGGCCATCAGCACCACGCGCCTGATCCTGGTCCAGGGCAACGCCGGCCATATCGTCAAGGCCTTCGGTGAATTCGTCATCGCCGGGGAAGTGGTGATCGGCCTGGTCATCTTCCTGATCATCACCACGGCCCAGTTCGTGGTGATCACCAAGGGCTCGGAGCGGGTCGCCGAGGTCGCGGCGCGATTCTCCCTGGATGCGATGCCGGGCAAGCAGATGAGCATCGACAATGACCTGCGCAGCGGCGACATCGATGCCCAGGAGGCGCGCCGCCGCCGGGCCGACCTGCAGCGTGAGAGCCAGCTGTTCGGCGCCATGGACGGGGCGATGAAGTTCGTCAAGGGCGATGCCATCGCCGGCCTGGTCATCCTCGCCGTCAACCTGCTGGGCGGCCTGCTGATCGGGATGCTGGAGCGGGGCCTGAGCCTCGCGGAAGCGGCCCACCTGTATACCCTGCTAAGTGTCGGCGATGGCCTGATCGCCCAGCTTCCAGCCTTGTTGATCTCGGTGGCTGCCGGGGTCGTGGTGACCCGGGTACGCAACGAGGCAGCCACTACCAGCCTGGGCGGTGAGATCTTCCAGCAGCTGGGCGCCAGTCGCTCCGCGCTCCTGCTCACGGCGGCCGTCACGCTCGCGCTGGCGGCGGTACCCGGCTTCCCCAGCCTGGTGTTCCTGGTGCTGGCAGCGATCTTGGGCGCCTGCGGCTATGCCGCGGGTCGGCGCGCGCGCGCCGCTGCACCAAGCGTGCCCGCCGCGGCTGTGGAGGTAGAGGATCCTGCCCCTGTTGAGGTGGAGGAGCCGGCGGCAGCCGAAGACCTGCAGGGGCGGCTACGGCTGCGCCTCGCCGGCGGTCTCGACGCGGCCGTGGATCGCGCGGCGCTCCGTCAGCGCCTGGAGGCGGCGCGGTTGAGTGTTCAGGAGCAACTGGGCCTGGCCTTGCCGCGCTGTGGTCTGGTCCGGGATCCGGCGACGGTCGACGCCTATGGCTTCGAGCTGGATGAAGTACCGCTGGACGGCCGCGCCTGGCCGAGCGGCGCCCTGCTGGTGCGGGGCGACGAGGAACGCCTGGCGCTGTTCGACATTCCCGCCGAGGCGGCGGGGGAGGCCGGAACCTTTTGGGTCGCTGCCGAGCACGGCTCCTTGCTCGACGCCGCCGAGTTGGCCCATTGGTCCCTGCCGGACTGGCTCGCCGAGGGCCTGCGCCGACTCTATCAGGAGCAGGCCGCCGAGTTTCTCGGGCTGCAGGAGACCCAGGCGCTGGTGGCGGCCATGGAGCAGGACTATGGCGAATTAGTGCGCGAGGCGCTGCGTTGCGTACCCTTGCCGCGCCTGGCCGAAACGCTGCGGCTGCTGGTCGCCGAGGGCGTTTCGCTGCGCAATCTGCGTGGCGTGCTGGAAGGGGTGGTTAAGAGCGGTGCCGGTACCGAGACGCCCTTGCTGGTGGAGCGACTCCGGCGGACCCAGGCCCGCCAGATCAGCCATCGGCATGCCGATCCCGAGCGCCTAATCAGTGCTCTGGTCCTGGCTCCGGCGCTGGAAGAGCGGCTCCTGGCGGCGGTTCGCCGTGGCCCGGGCGAGCAGGTTCCTAGCGAACTGGCGGACGTGCTGGTGGAGGCGCTAGCGGCCTGTTGTCGCGAGGCGAACCGACCGCCCCTGCTGGTGGTGCATCCCGGCTTGCGCCCGGCCGTGCGGCGGCTGGCCCGTCAGCGACTGCGCGGCTTGCGCGCGGTGCTGTCGTTCGCCGAGATCGCCGACGACTATCGCCTGCATGCCGCGCGGGTGGTAGCGGGTGGCGAGCTGCAGGAGCCGCGCCGGGCGCGTGCCCTGGCGGGAGCGAGCCCCCTATGAAGCGGATGACGATGGCACTCTGGCTGGGTATGGCGCTGCTGGGTTTGACGCTGGGGTATCACGCTGGCGCGGTGGCGGCCGGCCTGCCGCGCCAACTGGCGCTGGAGGCGGGCCAAGGTCGCCTGCTGCATTTCAAGGCCCCGGTGGATACGGTACTGGTGGCCGACCCCGAGATCGCCGACCTGCAGGTAGTCTCGGCCGGGGTCATCTATGTGTTTGGCAAGCGTCCCGGTAATACTACCCTGGCCGCGGTCAACGCGGCGGGCGACACCCTGGCCGACATCGCGCTGGAGGTGTCCGCCAATGCGGCCGGGGTGGGCCAGGCCCTGCGCCAGGCTCACCCTGGCAGCGACGTGCAGGTCCGGGGTGCGGGCAATCGCCTGGCGGCGCGGGGACGCACCGCGGACGTCGGTGAAGCCCTGGAGCTAGATGCCCTGCTCGACGAGCGGGATCAGGCCTGGAAGGGCAGCGTCAACACGGTGCGCTACGCGGGCTCGCCCCAGGTCAACATCCGCGTGCGCTTCGCCGAGGTGTCGCGCAGTGAACTGCTGCGCTACGGCGTGAGTTGGAATGCGCTGTTCAACAACGGCACCTTTTCCTTCGGCTTCTTGACCGGGGGCGCGTTGCCCGCCCAGGCGGCCAGTGGCGCCTCCAACCTGATCAGCGCCGGCCTGGCCTCGGGCAACGTCAATATCGATTCGCTGCTTGAAGCCCTGCAGAGCAAGGGAGTGCTGGAAATCCTGGCGGAACCGAACATCACCGCCGTCAGCGGCGAGACCGCTAGTTTCCTCGCCGGTGGCGAGGTCCCGGTCCCGGTGCCGGTGAACCGCGACCTGGTGGGTATCGAATACAAGTCCTATGGGGTGTCGCTGCTGTTCAAGCCGACGCTGCTGCCGGATGAGCGCATTGCCCTGCAGGTGCGTCCTGAGGTGAGCGACCTGTTGAGCGAGACAGCGGTCAGCGTGGGCGGTATCAGCGTGCCGTCGTTCCGCGTCCGCCGCGCGGATACCCGGGTCGAGGTGGGCAGTGGCCAGACCTTCGCCATCGCCGGGCTGTTCCAGCGCAACAACACCCAGGATCTGGAGAAGGTGCCGGGGCTGGGCGACCTCCCGGTATTGGGCAACCTCTTTCGCTCCAAGCGCTTCCAACGCAACGAGACCGAGCTGGTGATCCTGATCACCCCTTACCTGGTCGAGCCGGTGCGCAATCCCGAGCGTCTGCGCACGCCGCTGGATCTGCCGCAGCGTCTGTCCAGCGGCCAGGCCGCAGGGCAACCCTTCGGGTTCTACGTCCGATGAGCCGGCGTCTGGCTAGCATTGTCCTGCCGCTGGGACTGGCGCTGGTGGCCGGCTGTGCCACGTCGCTGGAGACGCCACCGCTGCCCCACGGCTACCGCCCGGTGGTCACCCCCAACGGTGAGACCTTGCTGCTACCGCGACGCTGCGCGGCCTGGGATACCAGCGAATCGCCAGCGGCCTTGCCGCCGGGCTGCGCCTCGGCGCTGAACCTGCTGGAGATGGTGGAGCGCCAGGACGATCTGCGGGTCGGTCGCGCCACCGGTCCGGCCTTCGCTGCGCCGGTAGGGCGTGCGGCCCATCGGTATCTGCAGGGAGACGAATTGCAGCAGCGGCAGCGCGAGCGTGACCAGGATGCCCAGGCCACGACCCGGGGGCAGCCATGAGCTGCAACTCAGGGTTGCAGCAGACCCAGCGCCTTGATCCGCGCCTGGGGACTGGGCAGCTGCGCGATGCGTTGTGCCTGGTGCAGCAGTTGCGTTCGCTGCGCGGAATCCCGGGCGCCCAGGGGGACCTGCTCGGCGCGGGCCTCCTGATCGGCCAGGACCAGCACCATCAGGGCATTGCGCTGCTGCCGGGGCAGGGCATCGGCCTGTTGCCCGAGATCACCGAGGGTCTGCAGCGCCTTGCTGGGGGCATCGGCGACGGCGTAGGCCAGGGCCAGGTTGCCGCGGATATCGACATTGCCGGGTTCGCGGTCGAGAGCCTTGCCCAGGGCGGCCTGCCCTCCTGTAGCGTCGCCGGCGAACAGCCGGGCGAGGCCCAGCCGGCTCCAGCTGCTACCGTCGTCCAAGGCCTGCGCCGCCTGCTCCAGCAGGGGCACGGCGAGTGCTGCCTGGCCCTCGCGCAGATACAGGGTGCCCTGGCCGAGCTGGCTGCGCGCATCGTCCGGCGCCAGGCTCAGGGCCTGACGATAGGCCGCCGCGGCACCCGAAAGGTCATCGCTGGCCAGGCGGATGTCGCCGAGGCGGCGCCAGAGATCGGCATTCGCCCCGGGCAACTGACTGGCCCGCTGATAGAGCGCCGCCGCCGTGGCGTTGTCGCCGCGCTGGGCGACGTCATCGGCCAGCTGGGTAAGACGAGTCTGTTCATCATCCCGCGGGGTATGGCTGCAAGCCGCGAGCAGCAAGGGCAGAGCGAGAGCGAAAGCGCGACGACTGGGCACCGGACAGCCTCTTGGCGGTGGACGAGGAGCGCCAGTGTAGCCGCAGCACGCCCGTCATGGGACAGGCGCAGGCGTCGAATTACGGCGCCAGGCGCCTGGCTGCCAGCCTGCGTCGTCCTGCTCCTGGCCTTGCCGGCTCAGGCGCGGGTCGAGCCGGCCTGGTGGCCGCAACCCTATCCCTACGTAGTGGTGGACCAGCCGCTGCAGGAGGTGCTGGAAGCCTTCGGCCGCAATCTCGGCCTACCGCTGGACGTGGATGAGACCGTCGCGGGCCAGGCCCCGGCGCGGCTGGAGGCGGCGACCGCCGGCGAATTCCTCGAAGCGCTGGCCCGGAGCGCGCGGCTCGCCTGGTTCTATGACGGCAACACGCTGCACGTGACGCCGGCCGCGCGTAATCAGCAACAGCGTATCGCCACCGGCGGCCTGGCGGTGGCGCAGGTGCAGGAGCGCCTGGATGCCTATGGCGTCTCCGGTAATCCCCTGGCCTTGAAGGCATTGCCCGGGGCTGGCGGCATTCTCGCTTCCGGCTCGCCGGCCTTCGTCGAATGGCTCCGGCAGCGGCTGGAGACCCCGCCCGCCATCGCCACCCGGGAGCCGTCCCGGGGTGGCGTGCGGGTGTTCCGTGGCGCGGCGCGGGAAGAAACCGTCCCGGTCCGTGCCTCTTCGTCCCCCTGAACCAGGAGTTCCCCATGTCCGTGACCCCCGTAGGTGCCAGCGACGTTCCGGTCGACACCACCCAGCGTTTCGAGGCCGCCGTCGACTCGGCCAAAAGCCAGACCTCCGACGTCCAATTGCAGGATGAGCTGATCAGCAATGCCGTGAGCATTGGCGGGCAATTCATCATCATGCCGAGGGCGCAGGAGATCTTCCAGGAAGCCATGTCCTCGGACGATGAAGAGTAGGAGGTCAGCATGAGCCTGCCCGCGGTGGCCGCTCCGGCGGTCGCTCCGGCGCCCGCGATGGCGCCGGAAACCCTGCACGCCCAGAACCTGTTCGAGCAACTGGCGCAACGGGCGGCGGCCGCGCCCGCGCCCGATGCCCAGCTCGGCGAGCGTCTACTACAACGCCTGGATGGCTTTCTCGACCGCTCCCATGCCTTCGCGAGCCAGGCCAACGCGGGCGAGCAGGTGCCGGCGGCGACCGCGCCCCAGGCGTCGCCACGGCAGCAGCCGTCGGCTGACGTCGGTCAATTGGTGGGCAACCTCAGCCGCCTGTTCGACTACGCCATCGAGACCCAGATGGTGGTACGCGGCGCGACCCAGGTATCGGGTTCGGCCAACACCCTAATGCGAGGGCAATGACGCATGAGTACCGCCTGGTTGCGTAGAAGTCTGCTGTTGCTCTGCCTGGCGCTGCATGGCTGCGGCGGTACCACGCTTTACACCGATCTCAGTGAGCGGGAAGCCAATACGATGGCCGCTGCGCTGCTGCGCGCCGGTATCGCCGTCGAGCGGCTGGCCCAGGATGACGGCAAGGTCACCCTGAAGGTAGACGAAGCCCGCTTGGCCGAGGCGGTCCATATCCTGAACGAGGCGGGACTGCCCGAGTCGCGCTTCGATAATCTCGGCCAGGTGTTCAAGACCAACGGGCTGGTGTCCTCGCCGATGCAGGAGCGGGCGCAGATGATCTATGCCTTGAGCCAGGAATTGGCTCACAGCATCTCCGAAATCGACGGCATCCGCTCGGCGCGGGTCCACGTGGTGCTGCCGGACAACGACCTGCTCAAACGAGTGATCTCGCCGTCGTCGGCTTCGGTACTGGTGCGCTATGGCAAGGGCACTGACATCGGACTGCTGTTGCCGCAGATCAAGACGCTGGTGGCGAGAGGGATCGCCGGTCTGACCTACGAGAACGTCTCGGTGACGGCCATCGAGGCCGTCGAGCCGCAGCCGAGTACGGCGCCGGTCATCCAACCGTTCCTCGGGCTGCAATTGACGGCGTCCAGCCTGCCGTGGGCGCGAACCCTGGCCAGCGGTGTATTGCTACTGGTGCTCGGTCTCGCGGCGGCCCTGGCATGGAGCCTGGGGCGGCGCCGGTCGCGATCCGCAGCACCGGTCGTCTACAGCCTGGAGTCCCGCGAATGACCCCTGCACCGGCAGTGACCTTTGATCCACTGGAGCTGTTCGACGATGCCTTCCTCGCCGCCTGTTTTCCTGGCGCGCTGGGCGTGGCAGAGGCGGGCGTGCTGCGTCAGGCGCGTTGGTGCACCGAGGCGGCAGCAGTCATCGCCGAGGTTCATGACCTGCCGGCCTGGGCAGGCGGCGCGCTGGCGAGTGGCGATATCGCCTTGCTCCGCAGCGGCGCCGCGGGACTGCAGCGGGTAGCACTGCGCTGCGGTGCGGTACGCCAGGCGAGCGCGCTCAACGCCGAGATTCGCGGCGAGTATCGCCGGGTGTTCGAGGCCGAGCTGGGCGCCGATGCCCTGGGCTTCGCGCGGCGCCATCCCGCACCCCCGGACGCGCGGCCACCGCTGCCCGCCACCCGAGTGATCGAGGCGGTGCGGACGGAGGGGGCTGCCTGTCTCGACGCCTGGCTCGCCATCCTCCCACCGCCGGTCATGGCCTGGGTGCGGCTCGGGTTGGCACTTCCCGTGGCCGGCGCTCAGGACGGTGATGCCGAGCTGTTCCGCCGATTGGCCGAGGAGGGCGGTAATGTCTGACTTGCCCCGGCAACCCACGGCGCGGGTGATTCGCGCTGCCGAAGCCAATGCCTGGCGCGATGGCTTCGCGCTGCTGGAGGCGGCACGCCGTATGCTGGCCGAGCAGCAGGCGATCACCGAGGCCGCGCGCGCCCTGGCCTATGAGGAGGGCTTGGCGGAGGGTCGCCGCGCTGCCGAGCGCGAGGCGGTCGGGCAACTGGCTGAGCTGAAGCTACGCGTGCAGGCGTACCTGGCTGGCCTCGAACCAGCCCTGGCCGAGCTGGCCGTGGGCACCGCGCAGCAGGTGGTGGCGGACTGGCCCTTCGCCGACCGGCTGCGTGGCGCGACGCGGCGGGCCTTGACCGCCTTTCACGACGAGCAGGAGCTGGTGCTCTACCTGGCCCGCGAGAGCTTCACCCCCGCGATCGCCGAGGCGCTCGCCGATCTACCGCTGCGGCTGCAGGTCGACGACGAGCTGGCGGCGGGTCGTGCGCGCCTGTGCAGTCCGGCGGCCTGCGTCGAGGTCACCCTGGACGTCCAGTGGGCGGCCTTGCGCCAGGCCTTGCGACCCGCGGAGGCCAGCGATGACCGATGAACTCCAGGCCATCCTGCCACGGCTGTCCCAGCGGCTGCACCAGGCCCAGCCGCGGCCGCTGCTCGGACGGCTGCTCGGGGTGCGGGGCCTGGTGATCCAGGCCAGCCTGCCCGGCGCCCGGGTCGGCGACCAATGCGAATTGCTCGATCCCCACCGCGCAGCGCCGTTGCCGGCCGAGGTGGTGGGGCTGGACGGCGCCCAGGCGCTGCTGGCGCCCGCGGGCAGTATCGAGGGGCTGTCGCGGCACACGGCGGTCCGCCGAACCGGTCGGGCCCAGGAGGTCGCGGTGGGCGAAGCCTTGCTCGGGCGGGTGGTGGATGCCTTCGGCGCGCCCCTCGACGGTGGCCCTGCCATTGCCGCCACGGCGCTCAGTCGCTGGCCGTTGCGCGCCGCGCCGCCGGCGCCCTTCGCCCGGGAGCCGCTGGAGCGACCCCTGAGCCTCGGCGTGCGGGCGATAGATGGCCTGTTGAGCGTCGCCCAGGGCCAGCGGCTTGGGATCTTCGGCGAGCCCGGGGTAGGCAAGTCGTCGCTGCTGGGCAGCGTGATGCGGCACTGCCAAGCCGAGGTGCTGGTGATCGGCCTGATCGGTGAGCGCGGGCGCGAGGTACGGGACTTCATCGAAGGCCAGCTGGATGCCACCAGTCGGGCGCGGACGATCGCCGTGGTGGCCACCGCCGAGCGGCCGGCCGCGGAACGAGTCCGTGCCGCCCTGATGGCTACCGCCCAGGCGGAATACCATCGCGCCCAGGGCCGCCACGTCCTGCTGCTGATCGACAGCCTGACCCGCTTCGCCCGGGCACAGCGCGAGCTGGGGCTGGCTGCCGGCGAGCCGCCCACCCGGCGCGGCTATCCGCCGTCCTGTTTCGCCAGCCTGCCGGCCTTGCTGGAGCGCGCCGGTGCCACCGCGTCCGGCAGCGTGACCGCGCTGTACAGCGTGCTGACCGAAGGCGAGGCCGATCTCGATCCGATCGCCGAGGAAGTACGGTCCCTGCTCGATGGCCACCTGGTCCTCAGCGCCACCCTCGCGCAACGCAATCACTTCCCCGCCATCGACGTCCTGCGCAGTCGTAGCCGCCTCATGGAACGGGTGGTGACGCCCCAGCAGAGCGCCCAAGCCAGTCGGATCCGGGCGCTGCTGGCGCGCCATGCCGACTTGGAGCTGGTACTCGCCACCGGCGACTACAGCCCCGGTAGCGACGCCCTGAGCGATGAGGCCATCGCCCGGCGTGCGGCGATCGACGCCTTTCTGCAACAGCGCGCCGAGGAGCCGAGCACGCCGGCGGCTACCTGGCGGCACCTGGCGCAGGTGCTGGCATGAAGTCCGGCCTTGCGGATCTGCACCGGCTGCGTGAGTTACGGCATCGTCGGGCCCTGGCGGCCAGGGCGGCCCAGGTCGAGCGCGTGCGCCTGGCCGAGCAGGCGTTGCACCAGGCGCGAATCGCCGAGGGTGCCCAGGCCGAGGCTGGACGGGCAGCGCGCGCGCGGCCTTTCTCGACGCCCTGGCGCGGGACGGCGCAGGGCAGGCCCAGGGTGCTCGTGAACGCCATCGGCAGGCAGAGCATCGCCGAGCGGCCGAAACCCTGGCCGCCCGCTGCGCAGCCCTGGAAGCCCAGCTGGCGCAGGAACGCCAACAGGAATACCACCTGCGGCGGAACTTGCTCCGCCAGCAACGCCGGCTGGACGCCCTGGGCGAGCCCTTGGCGGCGGCGCAGCGGGTGGAGCTGCAGCGCCGGGAGGAGCGGATGAACGAGGCTGTGGAGGTGTCGCGATGCCCCTGACCGAGCTGGCCCTGCCTGAATGGCCACCCGCGTGCGACTGGCGGCTGCACAATCGGCTGCACCGGCCCGGCCGCCTGGCGGTGGGCGGCGTCGTGTTGCAATGGCCTTGGGCCGAGCCACCGGCTGCTGCCCAGCTGCTGTGCCTGAACATGGCTATTGCCGGAGAGGGCGCTCGGATCCGCCTGCCGGAAGCGTGGGTGGCAGCGCGGCTGGCCCCCGTCGACCTGGCGGCGACCCTGGCCTCGCCCGCGCAGGCGCGGACGCTTCTGCTGAACCTGCGCCTGGCGCCCTGGCTGGACGCCCTCGGCGCGGCCCTTGAACGGCCGGTCGCCCTGGTGACGGCGCCGGGAGAGCAACCCGCCTATCGCCTGGCGCTGGGGATCGTGGCCGAGGAGCAGGTCACCGTCGCCGACTGCGCCTTCGGTCCCGAGGCCGCTGCTTGCCTGAGGCGCTACCTGGAGCGAATGCCCGCGTCCAGCACGCCGGCATTCGCCGGTGTGCCGTTCCAGGCCCGGGTCGAGGCGGGTCGCCAGTGGCTGACCGTCGCCGAATGCCGCGCCTTGCAGCCCGGTGACGTGGTGCTGCTGGAGACGCCAGCGCCCGACAGCGCTCGTCTGGTGATCGGTGACCGGCTCGGCGCGCGGGTACGCCAGAGCGACGACGGCTGGCTGCTTAGCGAACCCCTTGGATCCCTTGACCTTGCGAGAACACCACCCATGCTCGACTCCGATCTCGACGCGACCCTGGATGAGCTGCCCCTGGAACTGATCTGCCAGGTCGGCCAGCTGCGGCTGACGCTGGCTGACCTGCGCGGCCTCGGCGAGGGCAGCGTGCTGCCGCTGAACGCCAATCCGCCCGGCCAGGTGGAGCTGCTGCTCAATGGCCGGCGCGTGGCCCTGGGCGAACTGATCAGGCTCGGCGACGGCCTGGGCGTGCGGCTGCTGCGGGTGGAGCGCGCATGACCGGCTACCAGCCCAATCTGGTCGAGATCATCCTGGTCGTCGCCACCATAGGGCTGATACCCCTGGCGGTGGTGACCCTGACCGGCTTCCTCAAGATCTCCGTGGTGTTGTTCCTCATCCGGAACGCCCTCGGCGTTCAGCAGACGCCCCCCAACCTGGTGCTCTATGGCCTGGCGCTAATCCTCTCGGTCTATGTCACCACCCCGCTGATGACGCAACTCTATGGCGCGGTGGCCGACCGGCCGCTGGAGCTGGAACGGGTGGAGCAGCTCAAGGAGCTGGGAGCCACCCTGCGCACTCCACTGCAGGAGCACCTCTCACGCTTCGCCAATCCGGGCGAGCGGCAATTCTTCCTGCAGGCCACCGAAGCGGTCTGGCCTGAGGCCGCCCGCCAGGATCTCAAGGAAGACGATCTGGTGATCTTGGTGCCGGCCTTCGTCAGCTCCGAGCTGACCCGCGCCTTCGAGATCGGCTTTCTTCTCTACCTGCCGTTCCTGGTCATCGATCTGCTGGTGGCCAACGTACTGATGGCCATGGGGATGATGATGGTGTCGCCGACGCTGATATCCATCCCGCTAAAGATCTTCCTGTTCGTGGCTCTGAGTGGCTGGTCGCGACTGATGCACGGCCTCATCCTCAGTTATGGGAGCTGATCCATGAACCAGGCGCTGTTCCAGGGCCTCATGCAGCACGCCTTGCTCACGGTCCTGCTGTTGTCGGCACCGGCGCTGCTGGTAGCCATCGTCATCGGCCTCGGAGTGGGGTTGCTGCAGGCGTTAACCCAGGTGCAGGACCAGACCCTGCCCCAAGGCGTCAAGCTGGTGGCCGTGCTGCTGGTGGTCATCTTCCTTGGTCCGCTGCTGGCGGGGCAGGTCATGGGCCTGGCGGACGAGGTGCTGAACAACTTCCCGGCTTGGACGCGCTAGATGGATTTCGCCCTGGCGCCCGATGTGCTGGAGCAGATCGTCCCGCTGCTGCAGGGCGTGGCACTGGCCGCGAGTCGTGCCACCGGCCTGGTCCTGGTGACGCCGGCCTTCAACCGGCTCGGCCTGACCGGACTGTTGCGTACCAGCGTCGCCGTGGTGATCGCGGTGCCCATGATGCTGCCGGTGCAGCAGGGCCTCGCCGCGCTGGCCGACTACTCGGGCTGGCTGATCATGGGGCTGCTGGTGAAGGAGCTGCTGATCGGCGTCACCGTCGGCCTGCTGTTCGGCATTCCGTTCTGGGCGGCGGAGGTGGCCGGCGAGCTGGTCGACCTGCAGCGGGGTTCGACCATGGCGCAGCTGGTGGACCCGGCGCAGTCCGGGGAGACCGGGATCTCCTCGACGCTGCTGTCGGTAGCCTTGATCACCCTGTTCTTCCTGTCCGGGGGCTTCATGCTCATGGTCGGTGGCTACTACGACAGCTACCGATTCTGGCCGGCCACCGCCTTCACCCCGGTGGTGGTGGCGCCGGCCCTGCAAGGCTTGCTCGCGGTGCTCGACCAGGTCATGCGGACCGGCTTGCTGATGGTGGCGCCGCTGGTGATCGCCTTGCTGATCGCCGACCTGATGCTGGCCTTTCTCGCCCGCATGGCGCCCAACATGCACATCTTCGACCTGTCGCTGGCGGTCAAGAACCTGATCTTCGCGGTCATCATGGTGCTGTACTGCGTCTACCTAGTCCCGCTCATGCTGGACCAGCTGGCGGAGTTCCGCGGCACCGTGGAGT
Organism: Pseudomonas sp. SORGH_AS_0199; assembly: GCF_031453735.1. NCBI lineage: Bacteria > Pseudomonadati > Pseudomonadota > Gammaproteobacteria > Pseudomonadales > Pseudomonadaceae > Pseudomonas > Pseudomonas sp. SORGH_AS_0199. The sequence goes on along the minus strand of NZ_JAVJAE010000001.1, from coordinate 3,814,054 downwards.
TGCTCAAGACCCTGGCCGGCGCGGAGGGCTGAGGGGTGGCCGATACCTCGGAAGAGAAGTCCCAGCCCGCCTCGGACCGCAAGCTGCGCGAAGGGCGCCGCAAGGGCCAGACCGCGCGCAGCCAGGACATGGTCTCCGCCGTGGTGCTGCTCAGCGCCAGCCTCGCGCTGCTGGTGCTGGTCCCGCGCTTCGTCGGTCGGCTGCGGGCCTTCTTCGAGCAGGTCGCCGACCTCTATGTGCAGCCCTTCGCCGAGGTGGCGCCGCGCCTACTAGGTGATGCCCAGAGCCTGATCCTCCAGGGTTGCCTGCCGTTGTTCGCCCTAGTGGTGGTCACCGTGATCCTCACCAACTGGCTCATTACCCGTGGACCGGTATTCTCCCTGGAGCCGCTCAAGCCGCAGTTTTCCCGCATCAATCCGGTCGAAGGCCTAAAGCGCCTGTTCGCCCTGCGCAACCTCGTGGAGTTTCTTAAGGGCCTGGTCAAGGTCGGGGTGCTGTCGCTGGCCTTCTATGTCCTCGGCCGGCTGGGCCTGCAGGCGCTGCTGGAGTCGTCGCGGTGCGGCCTCGGCTGCGTCGACGCCACCTTCATCGCCGTCCTCAAGCCGTTGGCCATCACCCTGATCGTCGTTTACCTCGCGCTGGGCTTGGCGGACATCTTGTTGCAACGCTGGCTGTTCCGCCGTGACCAGCGCATGACCCGCAGCGAACAGAAGCGCGAGCGCAAGGATCTCGAAGGGGATCCGGCTATCCGCCAGGAGCGCCAGCGCCTGCGGCGCGAGACCCAGACCCTCACCAGCCGCCGTACCGGGCTGGCGGCGGCCACATTGGTGCTGGAAGGGGCCAGTGGTGAGGTGGTCGGCCTGCGCTATCGCCGGGGCGAGACACCGGTGCCGGTGGTGGTCTGCTCCGCGCAGGGCGACGGTGCTCAGGCACTGCGCCAGCAGGCCCGGGCGGCGGCGCTGCCGATCGCCGCGGTAGGCGACCTGGCGGCGCGCATCACCCGCCGCAGCGTGCCGGGCGAGCCCATTCCCGAGGCGACCTTCCAGGATGTGGCCGACCTGCTCGTGCAGGCAGGCTTGATCTAAAAGCGCCACGAATACCGTCACAAATGGGCAATTTCACAACATTTCGCAGCCATTTAACCCTGAGCGCCGCGGCCGGTTCCTAGACTGGAGGAGGCCACCCTGTCCCCACCGTCGCCTTGAAGGATTCCCGAAATGTCGACCTCACCCGTCTCCAGCAAGACTGATCGTCCCGCTGCGCCAACCCCCGACGCCCCCAGTGCCAAGCAGGGGGTGTTCCTACGTGCCCTGAAGAACAGCGGCACCACCCCGCCACGGGTGGCCGGACCGGGTGACAAGGCGCCGGCGCTGAGCGATTACGCGAGCATCGGCAAGCCCGGGGCTCAAGGCGCCGATACGGTCGTCTATGTCACCGCCGACGGTGAGCGGGTACTGGTAGCCCGTTCCACCAATCCCGCCCTCTACGAGCAGGTACTGGCCGATGCCAAGGTGCTGCCCACCGTGCAGGCACGGCTGGCGGAGGGCTATACCCTGGCCGGTGCCGATGGGCAGGCACCTGCTGTGCTGGCCGGCTATGCCGGGGTCCCCGAGCGCCTGAGCGATCGCCTGCTGGCCTACAGCACGCCTGAGGGCAAGGTGCTGGTGGACGTCTCGCGCAGCCCCGAACTCGCCAAGCAGGTCAAGGCCGATCTCGAGACCCTCGCCGCGCTCGACGGCAGCGTGGCCCAGGGCTATGAGCGCGCGGGGAGCGAGCGGGCCCCGGAAGCCGCGGACAATTACCTGAACATCGGGCCGCCGGACGAAACCGGTCCCGGGGTGATCCGCTACGAAACCCAGGACGGGCACAAGGTGGTGATCGCCGAGCGCGAGAACCCGGAGGCCTACGCCGCAGCGAAGAAGGCCTACCAGGCACTCGCCGAGGTCAACCAGCGCCAGGCGGAAGGCTATCGCGCCGCCGCGGCGAACGAGGCGCCGCCGCCCTACGTCGGTACCGACATCGAGGCCCCGGGCAAGGGTGGCACCCTCAGCTACCGGCATGGCGACGACAAGGTGGTGGTGGACCCCCACACCAATCCCGCGCTCTACGCCTACCTCGAGGGCATGCGGACCATCGAGGCGGACCCTGGGCGCTCCAGCGCCGTCCAGGGCGCCCTCGACGGCGGTGCCAGCCTCGCCGGCCTGGACGCCAAGGCGCCCAAGCTCAACGATTACCAGGAATTCCACTGGCAGGTGGGCGAGGAGGGCAACGTCCTCAGCTACCAGACCCACGATGGCCAGAACGTGGTGGTCTCCCGCGATCTCACCCCGGAACTCTTCGAACAGGTCAAGGCCGACAAGCTGCGCTGGGACAAGATCCACGCCAGCGAGAACGAGGGCTACAAGCTGGCCGGCCCGAATGACTTCATGAAGGGCGATTCCTGGACTATCGGCCCCCCGGACGAACTCACCGACGGCCTGATCCGCTATGAGACGCCCGACCAGGGCAAGGTGATCGTCTCGCGGGACCTGAGTCCCCAGCTCTACCAAGAAGTCCTGGATCGCTGGGACGCCATGAGCACCAAGCCGGTGGACGATACCCGGACCAAGTACGAGCTCAAGCCGGAGAGCGAACTGGACATCCTCGCCATGGGGACTGGCCAGCACGGCGACGGCGACAATGCTCCTGAACTCAATGTCCAGGAGCTGGCCACCAAGGACCTGATCGATGGCTACAAGAAGGGCGTGGAGGACGGCAGCATCGGCAAGGACGATCCGCGCGCCCAGCTGGTCCGCGCGCTGGAGGCCCAGGCGGCGTACCAGAACGGCCGGGGGGTGACCGGCTACGAGGAGGCGACGCGCCCCTTCAACACCACCTGGCGCGAGTCCGACGACAAGCAGACCCAGCTCACCTCGGCGGACATGCACGATTTCATCGACGGACCCAAGCTGCAGGAGCGCCTCACGGCGCTGTTCGACGACCCGACCATCCAGAAGGACTACGCCGACAAACTCAATGGCGCCCTCGAACGTATCCCCGACAAGGACAAGATCAAGCAGAACCTGATCGATACGCTCAACAGCGACGCCTACACCCGCTACCTCGATGACCTAAAGGGGCAGGGGCGGCAGAACGAAGCCAGCCAGGACGTTAACCGGATGCTGGCGGCGCTCAACGTGCTCGACCCCGAGGAGGGCAAAAAGGCGGCCCAGCGGCTGCAGGTCAATGCCCTGACCAGCGATCTCAACGAGCTGGTGGACGATCCCAGCAAGATCGAGCAGTCGGTGAAGAACAAGGCCGCCGGCGATCTCTTCACCCTGATCAAGAGCATCCTCAGTTCCTCGGCCGGCATCAGCCGGCAGACCTACAACTCCATCGACGGCTTCATCAAGGAGTTCGCCGGTGACGCCAAGCTCACCGAGGTGACCAAGGCCATCGAGGAGCTGCAGACCAAGTTCAAGAGCGGCGAGATGGTCACCGCCGACGACATCAGCAAGGCGGTACAGAAGCCCTATGTCCCCCTGGAAGACCGCGGCAAGATCGCTGGTTTCCTCGGGACACTCAACAATGCGGGCATCCTGGGCTCCTTCTCCGGCGCCCTGAGCCTGGTGTCAGGTATCTATACCCTGACCAAGGGCGGTGAGGCGCTGGCCAGCGATCCGCTGGCGCGTCTTGGAGTCGCCCGCGACTTCATCAACTTCCTCAGTATGGGGCCGCAGTTCGCCAAGCTATTCGACCAGGGGCTGTCGGTACTGGGCAAGAATGGCGTGGCCGATGCGCTGGGCGTCAGCAAGACGCTCAAGGAAAACCTCGGCGCTTCCTGGATTCCGACCTGGGACAAGCCGCCCCAGATTTCCTCAGTACCGCTCTATGTCCCGGAGCTGCCTGAGGTGACCACCGGGGTGGCGGACGAACTGCGTCGGGACGGCAATGCGATCGCCGATCGTGTGCTCAGCGAAGCGACACCGCCAGCGGCCCCCGCCGTGCCGGCTACCGGCAGTGGCAGTGGTGCGGCCGGCGGTAACGATGCCAAAGGCATCCAGGGGCTGATGGATGACCTCGCCAACAGCTCGAAGATTCCACCGGTGAAGAGTTCCACCGGGACCCGGATCGCCGGTTCCGCCCTGAAGACCCTGGGCGCGCTGAGCGACGGTGTCGGAGGCGTGGCGGACATCGTCCTAGGCGCCTTCTCGCTCAAGTCCAGCGTCGCGAGCAACGACAAGGCCGGCATCGCGATGGGCTCCTTGCAGGTGGTCAGCGGGACAATGGGGATGGCTGCCGGCGGCATCGGCATCGCCGGGCTGTTCGGCAGCGTCGGCGCGGCGTCGGCGCTCACCGGCCCGCTGTTCCTGGGAGCGCTGATCCTCGGCGGTATCGCCGCTATCGCCGGTATCTTCATCAACCACAACAAGAAGCAGAAGGCCACCGACGGCGAGGGCGACTGGTACAAGGAGCTGGCCAAGGACGGTCTGATGCAGGCGGACTGGGCGGAGAAGCTGGAGTACGCCCGCTACGAGATCCACCACTACGGTGGCCGCGATACGCCGGACGACGACAGTCTGTTCCGTTACCAGTCCAGTGAATTCGAGCACTTCAAGGACACGCCGCAGAAGGGCGGCAGCTCAAGCAATCGCCTGGATGGCACTCTGCACAAGGACTACGTATCTCCCGAAGAAGCGGCGGCCAAGGCCAAGGCCGAAGAGGAGCAGGATAGGCAGCCGGAGCGTCCGACCCGCGGGGGTGGCGGCGCCGGTGCACGGCTGGTCTAGGACAACATGCGCTACCGGGCCCGCGAGGCGGGCCCGGTAGCGCAGGGTTGGGCTGCTCAGGATAGCGGCCAGGCCTCGACCCGGTAGGAAGTCGGGCCGGTGTTGGCATAGCCGGTCAGGATGCGTGAGCGCAGCGCGATGCCGGTGACCGGCGCTGCCACGCTCAAGGGCTCATCCAGCCGTTGCCGGACCTGGCGCAGGACGAAGGCGCGGATGGTGCTATCCAGCAGATAGCGATGGATGCCATCGACGTTGTCGGCGATCAGCCAGGATTTTTCGATCAGGCTCTCGATGCACAGCAGCAGGTCGCCTCCGTGGCTATCGACGTGGGGCAGGCTGGTGGTCAGTGCCTCCAGTGGCAGGGGACGGCCATGCAGGGCCAGCTGGTTCAGGATCGCCCGCTCCTGGTCGCCCAAGCGATCATAGGTCCAGTCCAGCGCCGCCTGCAGGGAGCGATGGCGGCCGATGGCGGTCCGCCGTCCGCGCATGTCGAGGCGGAAATCCGTCTCCAGCAGGGTGAGCAGCCGCTCCAGGCCGAAGCTGGGTACCCGGGCCGCGGCCAGTTCCAGCGCCAGGGGGTTGCCATGCAGACGCGCACAGAGGTCGCGTACCAGCGCCAGGTTGTGTTCGTCCAGCTGGAAGCTGGCATCGACGGCGCGCACCCGTCGCTCGAACAGTGCCAGGGCAGGGTAGTCGGCCCAGCACAGCCGCTCCGGCGTGGCCTGCTCGGGAAACCCCAGGGGCGGAATCCGCTCGATGACTTCACCCAGGGCGCCGAGGGGTTCACGCGAGGTCACCACGACCTTTGCCAGCGGGCACTGCTCCAGCAAGCGCTCGACGAACAACGCCAGACTACCCAGCACCTGGTCGCAACCATCCAGGATCAGCAGGAATTCCTCCTGGGCCCGGGCCAGCAGCTCCTGCAGTGTGGCGCCGGGAGTGGTGCCTGGGGTACGCAGGGCGAGCTGGGTGGGCACCTCGGCATCCGCGGCCTCGCCGACGTCGACCAGGTAGACACGGCCGCCGAGCGAATCGCTCAGCGCGCGTCCGAGCGCCTGTGCTACCACCGTCTTGCCCGCGCCGGCCGGTCCGCTTAGCGTCAGCAGGCGTTGCCTGGCCAGGGTGCCGAGCAGCCGGGCAAGCAGGCTGTCGATGCCGAACAGCTCGGCGCCGCCGCCCAGCGCCGGCGTGACCTCGCGCGCGTCGGACTCGAGGGTGCAGGCCGCGACGGGTATCACGAAGCGATAGCCGCGACCCGGTACGGTGACGATGTAATCCGTGCCGGGATCATGCTCCGCCAGCAGGCGGCGGATGGCGACCATCTGGGCGCGCAGGTTGCACTCCTCGACGAAGGCGTTCGGCCAGGCGCGGGTCAGGAGTTCCTGTTTCGAAAGCAGGACCCCCGCCTGGGCGACCATGGCACCCAACAGTTCCATGGCCCGTCCGCCCAAGGGAATCGGCACGTTGTCCTTGAGCAGTTGCTGGCGCTGCGGTAGCAGCAGGAAGGGGCCGAACGCCCATCCCGTTGCTTCGGCTGACAGATTGACGACTGAATCTTCGGCCTCCTCGTGACGGAGGCCGTAAGCACCTATCGTGTCTAGCATGAATCACCCCTTTGCCTGACTGAGCCCTGGTCCCGACAGCGAAAGGCAGTGGCAAGGCCCCTGGCTCGTACCTGGTTTTTCGGAGAACCTTTGTTCTGCAGCGGCGATGCCTTCGCCGTCTTGTCTGTGGTTCCCGCGTCTGCACGGATCACCCCTGCCAATGGCGTCTTGCGACGGCTACGACCTTTGGCTAAGGGGCTAACCCTATGATCTATCACCAGATGTGTCCTGTGACTTACAAATGGGTAGTGATCCGGCCACAGACGTACATCAGACGGTCATATCGCCGATTAAGTGAACTGCTTCCGGTACTGGTTCGGCGAGACACCAAGCCTTTCGATGAAGGCTTGGCGCATGGTGCGAACCGTGCCGAAGCCTGCGCCGTGGGCAATGGCTTTCAGCGGCAGGGTGGTGCTCTCCAGCTGGGTACGGGCATGGTCGATCCGCACCCGTTTCAGGTACTCCATGGGCGTCAGCCCGGTTTCCCGCACGAAAACGCGGGCGAAGTGCCGGGCGCTCATGGCGGCGGCGGAGGCCAGACGTTCGATGGTCAGGGGTTCGTGCAACCGCTCGACCATGGCGTCGTAAGCAGCGCTCACCGCGGGCGAGACCGCCCCATGCTGCTGGATCAGGGGGCTGAACAGGCGCTGGTTGGTCTGCCGCGGCAGGCTGACGACCATGGTCTTGGCCACCTCGGTGGCGATGCGCTGACCGTGAGTCTCCGCGACCAGGGTCAACGCCAGGTCGATGCCGGCGGTGATGCCGCCGGAGCTGATGAAGGCACGGTCGCGCAACACGATGTGATCGGCTTCAACCGACAGGGAGGGGAACCGCTGGGCCAGCCGTTCGGTGTAATTCCAATGGGTGGTGACGTGATAGCCGTCGAGCAGTCCGGCCTGCGCCAGGACGAAGGCGCCGGTGCAGATGGAGCCCAGCACCGCGACCTCGGCAGCGGTTTGCCGGAGCCAGGCCTGCAGGCGTTCCGTTGGGGCCTGCTGGTAGGCGCCCGGCCCACCGGGAATGAGCAGGTAGTGACCGCTGGTGGGGGCGTCGTCCAGGCACCAGTCGGTCTGGATCCGCATACCATTGCTGGCGGTGATACTGCCCTGACTATCACTGACGGTGCTGATGCGGTAACGCTGGTCTTCCGCCAGGAAGCGATTGGCCAGTGAGAACACCTCGATCGGCCCAACGACATCCAACAACAGTACATCGTCGAACAACACGACCAAGATTGTCTTCATGAAGTCATCGAGTGAGAGGGCCTAGCGGCAGACACACCGGCTTACGAATCATTTAGACCATATGGTCATACAATGTCTCGATGGTCAATCGCTTCGCTTCATTCCTTCGGTGGATATCGCCTCCTTCTCTACGGGTGGCGCTGTTGCGTCCTTACATAGCCGGCTCGCTACGATACGACCTTCACCCTCGGGCGCTATAGCACTCCACTCGGGCGCGGCCGTAGACCCTTTCGCGTTGCTATCAATTGAGGTTGCCGGTGGGTCAGCAAGATCGACGACCCAAGGCGTTAGCACGCTCAAATCCAAGAGGTTTGCCCGTTCATCTCCATTCTGTCCGCTACTGAACCCTCTGCTGTGGCCATTACCCTAGAGCAGCGCCTTCGTCGCTGAAGTCCCGGTCCGTTTGCGTACCTCCCCTAGGGAGCAAGACACGGCGGCCAACGATGCGGACCGTGCGGCCCAGGAAGGCGAGACGAGCATGACCCAGACCATCGCCACGATCGAGCGGATGCATGCTGAAGTCACCCGTACCGCCGTCGTCATCGCCCGCCTGGAGCTCGACAGCGAGCGTATCGGCAGTGTGCTGGAGGTCATTCGCGGCATCGCCGACCAGACCAACCTGCTGGCGCTCAACGCGACCATTGAGGCCGCTCGGGCCGGGGACGCCGGGCGTGGCTTCGCCGTGGTGGCCGATGAGGTGCGCAGTCTGGCGTTGCGCACGGCCAGTTCCATCAGCGAGATCCATCAGCTGATCGCGACGCTGCAGGGCACCGTCCATGAAGCCGCCGAAGCGGTACGTGCGGGCCCCGCCGAAAGCAGTGCCGGACGCGATCAGGTGGTGGCTTCGGACGAGCGGCTGCGCAGCATCACCCTGGCCATGGAAGCCATTCGCAACACTAACCGCCAGATCGCTACTGCGGCCGAGGAGCAAACCTCGGTGGCCAAGGACATCGCCCGCAACCCGGCAAAGATCATCACCGTCGCCCGACACTACGAAGAGGACCTGCAACGTACCCAGAGCGCCGGCGAACGCCTGCATGGCATCAAGGTTCAGGTCACCACAGGCCAACCGTTCCTCACCCAACGCAGAGAACTGTGATCAGTAAGACTTTTAACGAAGATATCGGACGTCGCATTCCTTGATTTCAAAAAAGCGTCATAGAGGAATGCAAGGCTCCAGCTCCGAGTTACCACCTATTGTCCCGCGACCCAGCACCGTCTGAAGCCTGTCCTCTTCCTCCAATGAGTTTCTGATGGCGCTAACAACAAAAACGCTTGAGCCGGCCTTTCTGTTCCACATCCGATTGCAGATCTGCCCGTATCGATAACGCCTGTCCAACAGTGGCGGTCATCGATAAGCGAGCGATGAGGTCTCGGGCCCCCAATGCCGTCATTTCCAATGTCAGGAGCCTAGGCATGAATTCGATCTTTCACGCTAAGCAGCCAAGTGCCCGACCGTCTTCGCTTGTTGATACCTTCCGCTTTGGCTGCTTCAGTCTCCATCGAAAACAGCGCCTACTCCTTCGTAACGAAGTTCCCATCGTGGTTGGCAGCCGCGCTCTTGATCTGCTGATAGCTTTCGCCGAGCGTCCAGGGGAAGTGCTGGAGAAAGCGGAGCTGATCGCCTGTGCCTGGCCGAAGCTAGTGGTGGAGGAATGCAATCTGCGGGCGCAGATCGCCGCATTGCGACGGGCGTTACGCGAAGATGATGGTGCCGAGTACATCGTGAACATTCCCGGGAGGGGTTACTGTTTCACGGCTTCCGCCACCCGCGGGGAGGAGGAGGTTCAGACCGATTCCCACGACCTGCAAACTGGTCGCCTACCCAGTTTGGTCACCGCCCCCTTAGGACGCACACAAATCCTGGACCGGCTCGACGAGCAGCTTGCTCCGGGCTCTCTGCTCTCCCTGGTAGGCCCGGTGGGGATCGGCAAGAGCACCCTTGCTGTCGCCCTCGCAAACGAGGTCGGGAGGCGCATTAGTGATGGGGTCTGCTATCTTGACCTGGCCAGGGTGGAGCCGGAAGAAGGCCTCGCGCACGCTCTGGCGCAGGTGCTAAATCTCCCGGCAACGGTAGATTTCGATTCCCTAGTCCATCACCTAAGCAACCGCAACCTGCTACTTGTGCTCGACAACTGCGATCCGCTGCTTGAGCCCGCTGCGATCTTTGTCGACCATCTGACACATTGGGCGCCTGGCTGCACGGTAATCGCTACCAGTCGGGAACCACTGCGCACCCGGGGCGAGCGCGTCGAACGTCTTTTGCCACTACCGGTTCCGCCACGTGATGTAGGCTGCCTCGAGGAGGCGCTGGGTTACCATTCTCTGCAATTGCTGATCGAGCGGGTTCGTGCCCAGGACCTGCTCTATGAGATCAAGCCCGAGGACTTGCGGGCGGCCGTGGCCATATGCCGCTCGATGGATGGCGTGCCGCTAGATATTGAGATAGCGGCCAATCGCATGCTCGCCTTTGGCATGCGGCAGGTGGCGATCCTGGTGAAAACCGATTATCGCCTTGAGATGAAGGGCCTGCGCACGGCAGCACCACGGCATCGTTCTCTGAGAGCCGCGCTCAGCCTAGCCTATGCCGCTCTCGACGAGGATGAGCAACGAATGCTGCAGCTGCTGTCGGTGTTCGACGGTAGCTTTACCCTGGACGCGGCAAGATCTGTGATAGCCGACGAATTTGGCTTCGCCCAGCAACTTCTACCGCTAATCGATAGCCTGGTGGAGAAATCCATGCTCATCGTCCAGTCCGACTCTAGCAAACGGCTCTATCGCCTACTGCATAGCCAGCGCATCTTTTCCCGCGAACTCCTTGAACAGACAGGCTTGATGGCCACGCTGCAAAGTCGTCGCGCCGCCTTTGCAATGGACGTAGTGAGACTTACTGCGAGTCATATGCAGCAGGTTGCTCCCGAGCTGTGGCAACGCGTTTATGGAGCTGAAAGCGATACCGTGCGCTCGGCTTTGACCTGGGCCTGCTCCGCCCAAGGCGATCCAGCGGTAGGCCATGAACTGAGCCGCGCGGTGCTCGGCCTGCCGGTCCCCCGAGAACGAGATAGCCACCCACCCCATCTGACTGTCGCTGCAGCTCGGGCTAGATGAGCCGAGCCGCGACCAGCGCGTCGGCTCGCCGCGATCAGGAAACGCCGACGATAATCTTCCCGTAGTCCAGCATGCTTCACTGCGCAGCGGGGCGGGATCCATGTCATTGGCCTCACGCTCGCTGGGCGGTAACTTTGATACGTTAGTGCAGGTGGCATCTGGCAGGTCACACCTCGCACCCTTACCAATGATTGCTGGGAAAGCGAGTGTGGGCACAGCGAGCGCGCTGCCGAGTTGATAGAAGAGCGCGATCAACCTGATCGCCAGGTTGATCGCATTAGAGGCTGAGCGTTAAAGACTGTGTCAAGACGCCACGGTTGAGTCCTCGCCCCCCGGCCAGTCCCTCGTAGGAATGTCGTCGATAGTGCCGTCCTTAACGCCATCCACAGCGTAGCGCTCCAGGCTGTCGCCCAGTACTTGCCCGAAGTCATCAGCTTTAGCTTGCTGCTGGCCTTCTCTAACCAACCCTGGAATTATCGCGCCTAGTACGGCGACGCCAGCTCCCAGGAAGCCCAGAACTCCCGCAGCGCTGGCCAGGGCCGGCAGGAAGCGCGGCAGGTTGGCGCCGATCAGGCCCAAGGTCCCTTCCACGGACGATGCAGCACCGGCAAGCACACCCAGTGAGCCCGCGGTAACGCCAAAGCCACCAGTGAGCGGATCACCGCGCCGGATGGCGGCCACACCGTCGAAAATGCCATAGGCTCCCACTGCAATGCCTGCCAACCCACCCAAGCCCTTGGCGCCTTCCTCGAACTTCCTGGCCACCACCTTGTAATTTTTGCCGTCCTTGACGTTGTCCTTGATCTGGTCGAGCAGGTCACTGGGCAGCTTGCCGTTTTTCATGTCGGTCAGGGACTGCTCACCGTTCTTGATGGCGGTATCAAGGTATTGCTGGTAGGCCTTAGTGCCACCCTCAGTGAGCACGGTCGCCGCCTGTACCGAACCGGTGGAGATGTCTACGATGTTGCGGTCTGTCAGCTTGCCGCCGCTCTGCGCGCCGCGGGCAATGGTCATGCCGGCGAGGAACAGGCCGCTCACACCGTGCAACGTACCGCTGTCATAGGCACCCTTGGCATTGCCGCTGAGGTCGAAGTCGGCCAGCGAGCCCATCTTGTCCAGTGCTTTGGTACCCTGGCGGAACATGTCCCAGTTGCCTCGGAAGCCCGACAGCACCTGGTCGGTGGTGGCGACCGAGCCGTCCTTGTTCATCAGCAGCTCAGGGGATTCCTTGCGTATCTGGTCGATCAGCGTGCGCACCTTGTCTTCGTCCAGCTCGTCGCCGCCATTCTTGCCGAAGGCGGCTTTCATGTCGTCGAAGGTGGCACCCTTAAACAGGTTTTCCTGGGCAATGGTGGAGAAGTTGTCGTTGAGCTGCTTGTCCAGCTCGGCGGTGAACGTCGGGTCCAACGTGGCGTTGTAAAGCGCCACTTCCATACTGAAGGCGCTGGCGGCTGCTTCCGGGGTATTGGTCTTGAGCAGTTCGCGCAGGCGGTCACCCGACGCCAGGGAATCCTTGTAGTAGGTCTTCAACGCGTCGCCATGAAAGGACTTGCCCACTGCGCCTTGGATATCCGCCGCGCTGTTGATGCCCAGCATCGATTGCAGACTCTGCGCTGTAGCGTAGAAGCTGGTCAGCGCGGCTGTCTGATCGGTCTTGCCGTCCTTCGTGGCGGCGTCCCAGGCCGCGTCCAGGGCTTTTCCGGACTTGATCTGGTCTTCGTAGGTCTTGGTGACCGCATCCTTGAGGCCCGGAGTGGTGTCGAACAGCGACTTCATTGCGTCCGCGCTGCTCTTTTCGAGGAACTCGGCCGTTTTCGGGTCTTTCTGCAACAGGCTGATGTGGTTGTTGATGTCCTGCAACACCTTGTCCGGCTCCCAGAAGGCACCCGAACGATTGGCAATCGAGACCTTGCCGTAGTCGTCGCCCCACATGCCGGCATTCGCACCGTCCACCACCAGCTTCTGCGCGTTCTGAAGGTCCAGCAGCACAGCCGCTTTTTCTTCTGCGGTGTATCTTTCCGGGTGCTCGAACACGCCTTTGTCGAGCTTGCTGGTATCGACTTTGCTGGTGAGATTGCCCGACACCACACTGGACAACAGGCTCGCCAGCCCGGTGGCGTCGGAAGGGGCCTGAGTCTTCAACCAGCTCTGCAAGTCGGCGCGGTTGATTTTGCCGTCGGCCGACTTGGCCAGGGGATTGCTGGCGGTGTCCAGCAGCTTGAATGCGCCCGGTTGCGACCAGAAGGCCAGTGCTTCTTTTCCCTCCTTGCTGGCAGGAGGGTTATCCTTGAGGTAGTTCCTGAGGTTCTCTTCGGTGAGAGTGCCCTCGTTGCCGGTCTTGGCGCGGATCACGTCGTATTGCTGATCGAGGATGGCAGCATACTGCGCAATCTTCTTCGAACCTTCGTCGGCCTTCGGGTTGGCCTTGAGAAAGTCCTTGTAGCTGGCGATGTCAGAAGCGGCCTGCGCCTTGGGAAGAGCCGAGAACCCGTACTTGCCGAAGTCCTGAAGACGACCGGCCTCGGTCCCGTGCTTGGCTTCCCCGCTCTTGGTAAATCCGTCGACACTGCTGTTGGATACCGTATTCCCGGTCAGCAGCGTTCCGTTCTCATCGTAACTGACGATACGGTCCATCACCTGAGCGGCGCGGAAGGCCGCGTCCGGGTCGTTTTCGAAGCCGCCGACCTGCTCTTTGAGACGGTCTTTGACCCCGCTCTGGTTGCCCAGGTGTTTCAACAAGGGGTTATTGTCGATGATGTCTTGGGCGGAGCGCTCATCGCCTTCGGGGCGCTGCCACACAATACCTGCGGCTTCGCCTGCTTCTTTGGCGGCCGGGTCGTCGCCCACGGCTTCGATATGCTTTAGCTCACCCTTCAGATCGCCAAAACCATACTTGCCGAAGTCTTGCAGGCGACCCGCTTCCGTACCATGCTTGGCCTGGCCGCTCTTGGTGAAGCCGTCCACGCGACCGTTGTTTACGTCCTTGCCAGCGAGGCGGCCACCACTTTCGTCCATCACTTCAATATGTTCGAGCACCTGCTTGGCACGGTAGGCCGCGTCCGCATCATGTTCGAAGTCGCCCACTCGCTCCTTGAGCTTGTCTTTAACGCCGCTCTGGTTGCCCAGGTTCTTCAGCAGAGGCGTGTCATTGATGATGTCTTGAGCGGAGCGGTTGTCGCCTTCGGAACGTTCCCACTCGATGCCCGCATCCTTGGCCTTGGCCCGCTCTACCGAATCGCCCCACAAGGCATTGGACCCACCCGTGGAATCAGCCGTGGACACGTTATTGACCGTTAAAGACATGCTCAGGCTCCTTCTGGGTTAGTAGTAAGTGCCTAAAGCAGGAACTACGCAGGAGCACGTGGCTACGTGCCCTCTCTGCCGGCAAATTTCATGGATAAGCATCGGGCAGATCTGTGGGCGAGAGGTGTGAAGTGCTGTGAAATCGCTCAGAGGTGCAGGCTTTAAGAGTGCCCGGCTAGCCGTTTACAAGTCGTCGAGCTCGCTGCACCAGCCGCTGCTGGTGTCTGCTTCTACGGCCGCAAACAGACACACAGTATGCTCAGGTTCGGCTGCGCTCAGCTTGAGGATGTGATGCAGGCTCCAGCTTGGTACCGGAGTCCCTGCGGTCATCGCTGATGAGCTGCGACAGACGCTGGTTCAGGCCGTCCATGGCGCGCGGGAGGGCGACGGTCTGATCATGGCCTTCAGCGTCGATGCGCTGGGTGAAGTCGCCGGCGGCCAGCCAATCAGCGACTGGAATACGTGCACGGCTGGCCGTGTTCAAGCCCGCAGCGATCGTGGGGCGTGAGCTGCTCAGCCGTCCGGACAGCGTCGCCCTCCTCGAACAGCTGATTGCCGCCCATACCGCGAAGCATCCGGCAAGGCCCGATCCGGGCCCGCTAGTCATTGACTACCGGCAGATGGCTTCTCACGGCGCCCCGTCGTGGTCGCCATCGATCCGGCTGTTGTCACAGTGCTGCAGCTGATACTTAGTCTCCGCACAGCTCGTCATCTGCCTACAGGCCTTCAGCGGTGTGCAGTTGAAGGATTCCGCGGCGCTGGTGCCCTCCGATCCGCCAAATTGAGAAAAGGACGTTGGTCGCTTCGGCAGTACTGCGGCCGGCGGCTCGCCCTCTTTAGCTTACCCGTCTTGACGCTGATCACGCGCGGCGCGGCGCCACTCCCACGGCGGTACCTGCTCCGCTTCCGGTAGCGTCCACAGGCCACGCTTCTGCACCTTGGCCTGCGCTTCCAGGTCCGGCAGCGATCGATCCTTCAGGTATTGACGATAGACCCACGCGGCGCCCTGGCGCACCTGTTCGGCATTCACGTCCGTATCGCCCTGGTACACACGGGCCACCCGACGGCCGTATCGGTCAGTGTCCTGGACGTTCAGGCGGACAGCCTTCGAAAAGACCATGGCCGCCAAGGATTGCTGGGCGCGGTTGCCGTAGGGCCGTTTGCTCTCCGGGGTGTCGATTTCCGCAAGCCGGACCTTGATCTGCTGCTTGGCGGTGGCGAGGCACGTCGGGGTGTCGCCGTCGTGCACGCCCACCACGCGGCAGTCGATCGTTTCGGCAAAGGAGAGGGTAGGGAGGGTCAACGCAAGGGCTACTGCTAGCTGCCGAAGCATATGAGGTCTCAGATCCGTTGTAAGAGAGGGAGGGCCGGTATCACCGGGCGGGCGCTGCCGCGTTTCCGTACTGCCAGTGACGGCGACGCGGGAGCGTAGCGGCGGCGCAGATGACCGTCATGCGCCAGGCGAGCAGGAGGGTCAGTCCCAGCGCGAGGCCGATGGACAGCCAGGTGATCGTCTTGGAGTTGCTGTAGGTGACACCCGCATTTTCGGCGGCGGCCTTGACGCCCTCCTGGTTCACCTTGCGCAAGGCCTCGGTGCTCTCATCCTGGCGCCCAGCTGGGCCATGCCCGACTGCACCAGGGCCCGGCCTTCTTCCACCTTGCCGGCGACGACCAGGTCGGCCAGCTGGTTGACGTTATTGAGGTAGTCCCGGTGGACCTGGCGCAGGCTCTCGAAGGCCTGGCGTTCACGATCGGAGCTGACCAACTTGGCATAGCGGCCGAAGGCCTCCGCGACCTCGCCGCTGATGCTGTCGATCTTCTTGCGGGTATTGGCAACGGTCGAGGCGTCAGGAATGGCCAGCAGGCGCAGCACCTCGATGCGGGTACGGGCCAGTTGCAGGGCGAGGTTGTCGGCCTCCACGATGCTCGGAACGCTGTTGTTTTCGATCACCAGGCTCTGGCCCCTGATCTGCGCCATCTGGGTGATGCCGAAAATACCCAGGCCGGCTACCAACGCGGCGAGTAGACCGAAACACAACAGGCTGCGGGTGGCGATGTTGAACGCGCGAAGGGTCATATCCATGTACCGGTTGGGGGTGTGATGAACATAACGGCAATGGCCCCGATAACTTGAGCGGATGCCTTCAAGGACGCGGGTTTCGGCCTTTTTTTCGAAGTCGTGACCGCTTGAATTGAAGCAGACGCTCATGCGATCGATACGGACTTCCGCCATGAGTAACGGCCGTCTGCTGAGCGTTGGTGCGAGCGATGTCGTCCTGGCCGAGACCGGATCAAGGCTGCCCTCGGCATCCCCGGAGGATCGGGGCGGAGCCCGCGAGGTCAGGCGTCCGGGGCAGCCCCGGAAAAGCGCGGCCAGGCCTCGGAGCACTGCTGCTGTTAGTTTGCCTTTTCTACGACCGTGGACGCGAAGACAATGACAGACCGCCAGTTGATCATCCCCGACAGCATGAGACTGCTTGTCGAACGTGCGGGTTATGTACCGGCCGTGAAGGTCGGCAAAACGCTCTATTGCGCAGGGCAGGTGGGCCGTACGCCGGAGCTGGAGGTTATCCAGGATCCCGAGCAGCAATTCCGGGCGGCCTGGGACAATCTTCGCACTGTCTTGGCAGCGGGTGGCTGTACGTTCGAGGACGTGGTGGAGTTGACGACTTTCCACGTCGACCTGCATAGGCACATGCCGGTCTTCAGGCGCGTGAAGGATGCGGTCTTTCCCAGAGCGATGTGCGCCTGGACCTGCATTGGCGTCGCCGAACTGGCCCGTGCCGGACTCCTCGCGGAAATCAAGTGCATCGCCGTGCAGCGATAGACCTGCCGCCCCCGGCTGTTCGGCCTGATGGCGCTGCCTGTGCAGAACGCTTGCTCAGCGTCCGGGTTGCGGAAACAGCTGAAGGGCTGCAGCGCTCAGGATCGGATAGTCAGGGGAGCGGTCCTTCATTCGCCTCCGCGAATCCCGGAGGCGATCGTTCCAACCCATTCAGGAAGCACTGTGATGAATAAAGATGGCAGCGAAACCTCGGCGGGCTATCTCTTGCTGGGCTACGTCGATGCCCGCCTGTTGGCGCTGTACCAGGCCGGGGTAGTGCCCAGGCTCGAACTCGCGCGTACCCCGGCTGCGCTGACCGCTACGGGGCAGGCCGCCGAAGCGGCGGTCCCGCTGTATATCCAGCAGGGCGCTGCACATGACTTCCTGCCCGGGTCGGGCACGAGCGAGTCCGTTCAGCCGGTTGAAGCGGATGAACCAGGGTCTGTCCCCGCGCAGGACAGCCTGGCCCGCCCTGTGGCGGAGGATGCCGAATGGCATTCCTTCAATGCACTTGAACAACAACTGGAGCTGCCGGACGAGGGCGCGGAGGACTACTCCCTGGAAGAGCGCCGCGAAGCCACCCGCCTGGCGTTGGCGGCGCTCGAAGCGGGGGAGGAGGTCAGCGTTCCGCTGCTCAGGCAGGCACTCGAGAAATAGTGGCAATTAGCCATATATAGGGCTAAGGTTAATAGCCTTAACCTCAGACTGTGTCATCCTAAGCACCTTCTCCGCCGTTTCTTGCACTATGACCGCCTCACGAAGACCTCCTCGCGGTGCAGGCCGCACGGCCAAGCCTGATTCCCTCCGCGCTGCTCATGAGCAGATCACCCGCAACAGCGGGACCCTCGCCGATATCGCCGATCTGATCGAGATGGAAGGCAAGGCCAGGCCAGGACGTCAGCCGCCCGGGCAGCCCACCCGCGCCCGGTCCGAAGCCGCCAACCCGGCAGAGACGTCCAAGGCAAAAGTTGCAGGGGATAACAGCGGCGGCCGTTTCCTGGTGCAGCCCGTGTTCGGGATACCGCTGGTGGCGCTGCTGGTCTGCGCCCTGATCTTGGGCGCTGCGGTAGGGGTACCGCTAGGCGTGGTCACCTATGGAAGCGCGCTCTGCACGGCGGTGCTGGATAGCCTGGCGATCTTCTAGACGAACCGTAGACAGGGCATCGCTGCCGGCCCCCGGCAGGGCGCCGGAAGTCGTTTAGCGCTAGGCGTCAGGCTTCCAGCGACGCCGTGAGCTGGAATTCCTGACCGCTCGGAGCCGCCGCGGGTCTGCCCAGCAGATACCCCTGGGCGAGCCGGACGCCCAGCTGCTGCAACTGCGCCAGTTGTTCAGGGGTTTCCACGCCTTCGCAGAGCACCTCGAGTTTCATCGCCTTGCCCAGCAGCAACAGGGAGGTCAGGACCTGGCCACGCTGTTCCTCGTCCTCGATCGCCAGGATCCGGCGATCGAGCTTGATCAGCTGGAAGGGCAGTTCGAGGATGGGGCCGAGGCCGGCAAAGCCGCTGCCGAAGTCGTCCAGGGCCATGCGGATGCCCAGCAGCTGGAGCAGGGCGAAGGACTGGCGGGTCTTGGTATCTATGACCAATTCCACCCCTTCGGTGACCTCCAGGACCAGGCGGTTGGGCGCCAGGCGCGAGAGCCTGAGGGCCGCGGATACCCGCTCATGCAGGATGGGATCGGCGAATTGCAGCGGCGACAGGTTGATGGAGATGCTCAGGTGTGGAGGCCACTGACTGGCCGCGAGACAGGCCTCCTTCACCACCCACTCGCCCAGGGCGATGATGAAATTGCCCTGTTCCGCGAGCGGGATGAAAACCTCCGGCGAGACCATGCCCAGGGTCGGATGCTGCCAGCGCAGCAGCGCTTCGTAACCCGTCACCTGCCGGGGCTCGACGCGATAGATGGGTTGATAGTGCAGCAGGAATTCGTTGCTCGCGAGTCCCTTGCGGACATCCTCCGGGGTGAGCAGCGCGGCATGGTCGAGCGGTGCGCCCAGGATGGCATCGACGCCCCCTTCGAAGACCCGGTCCCGGCCCTCGCGCTTGGCGCGATAGAGCGCGCGGTCGGCACAGTCCAGCAGGTCGTCGGCGCTGCTCAGACCGGCCAGGCCACTGCGGGCGATGCCGATGCTGACGGTGACCCGGGTCTTGTCGTCCTGACGCCCCTGGTGCGGGATCTGCAGGTCGCGAACGCGTTCCAGGATGGCCTCCGCCACGTCCAGCGCCTCGGCCGGGCCGACCCGGTCCAGGAGGACGACGAACTCCTCGCCACCATAGCGACCGATCCTGTCACCCGGGCCCAGCCCGACCGCCAGGGCCTTGGCCACGGAGCGCAGGCAGTCATCTCCGGCGAGGTGGCCGTAGTAGTCGTTGTAGCGCTTGAAGTGATCCACGTCGATCAGTAGCACGGCGCCTTGCTCTCCGGCCAGGCGGCGTTGCCAGAAGTCTTCGAGGAGCGGGCGGAGCTGACGACGATTGGCCAGCCCGGTGAGGGAGTCGGTTTCCGAAAGGATCTGCAGATCCTGATTGGCCGAATTGAGAGACGCCAGGCGGACTTCTTCGCGCAGCTTGTAGAGGTAGGAGCGGCGCCCTTCGACGTTGAGCCAGTAACTGGCCAATAGCGAAAAGAACGCCATCACGATGGCGTTGGTCATCATCAGCCCGCCGACGATCGGTGACACCGGCGCTTCATGGACGGCAAGGGCGATCACCGACAGGGCGAAGCCGTTGAACAGCAGGGCCGGCAGCAGCGGACTCTTCATGCAGGTGTTGACGAAGGCCAGCATCAGCGGCCAGGTGAAGATGAACAGTGTCTGATTCATCTCCCTGCCCGGTGGGCCGTTGATCACCATGTTGTAGACCACCACCAGGCCGACATAGAACGGCAGCGAGGCCAGGGTTTCGCGCCAACGTGTCGGCACCACCTGCAGCAGCACCACGACCAGCAGCGCGAAGGGGGTGGCGATCCCCAGCATCTGGGCGGCCGCCCAGGGCAGGGCGTCTTGCAGCAGGAGCCACCACCAGATCAGAAAGCTGTCGTAGCTCAGGGTGCCGATCAGCAGGCAGCGAGTGAGGTGCCGCGTGCGCTGCTTGTGGATATCCAGCTGAAACAGGCGCTCCAGCACCGAGACGAAGGCAAAGGGCCCGACCGGCACAGCAAGCGTCTGATCGACAAGCCGACCCAGCTCTGGTGAGGTTTTCATGTGTGACCTGGACTGACAGAAGAGATATCAATGTGCGATAAGTGACATTGATAATATCAATATGGTGGCACCTAGTGACTGGCCGCTGGCGCAAGGATTCAGCCGAAATGACCGGCGGTTGAGTTGGAGAACCTGACGGTGCGAGCCCCTGCCGCAGGCTGCTGCGGCAGGGGCTCGGGCTGTTCTCAGACCTGGAAGCGGCGGGTCATTTCCTGCAGCCGGACACCGATGCGCGCCAGCTCCGTGCTCGAGGAGGCGGTCTCCTCGCTGGCGGCGGCGGTCTGCTCGGAGATGTCGCGGACGTTGGTCACGCTGCGGCTGATTTCTTCACCCGCCGTGCCCTGCTGCTCCGCGGCGCAGGCGATCTGCTCGTTCATCGACTCGATGTCCTTGACCGAGCGGGTGATGCGCTTGAGCAGCTCGCCCGCTTCGCGCGACAGGCCGACGCTGCTGTCGGTCAACTGCACGTTATGGTCGAGCACCGCCGCCATGCGCTCGGTGCTCTGGTGCAGACCGGTGATGAGCTGGGCGATCTCGTCCGTCGAGGAGCGGGTGCGCTGCGCCAGGCCGCGGACCTCGTCGGCGACCACGGCGAAGCCGCGTCCCGCCTCGCCGGCGCGGGCGGCTTCAATGGCGGCATTGAGCGCTAGCAGATTGGTCTGCTCGGAAACCGCCTTGATCACGTCGAGCACGCCACCGATGCTGTCGGCATGATCGCGCAGTGCGGCCATGGCGATCTTGGTCGACGCCATTTCGCCGGCCAGCAGTTCGATCTGGGCGACGGCCTTGTTGACGGCCTGGTCTCCCTGCTGGGCCTGCTGACTGGCCTCCAGCGCCGAGCGCGCGGCGGCCCCGGCGTTGCGCGCCACTTCGTGGGTGGTCGCCGTCATTTCCTGCATCGCGGTGGCGATCTGATCGGTCTCGACCTTCTGGGATTGCACCCCGGCACTGGTCTGCTCGGTCACCGCCGACAGCTGCTCGGCGGCACTGGCGACCTGGACGACGCCATCCTTCACTTCGCCGATGAGTCCGCGGAGGGTGGTGGTCATCTGCTGCATGCTGATCTGCAGCGCGCCCAGTTCATCCTTGCGGGTCACCTCCAGCTGACGGGTGAAGTCGCCGTTGGCGACCGTCTGTGCCAGGAGAACGGTGTCCTTCAGCGGGCGGACGATGGAGCGGGTGATCAGCCAGGCGCCCAGGAGGCCCAGAGCGATCGCGATGGTCAGCCACACCAGCAGCAGCTGGCGTGCACCGCTCACATCCGTCAGCTGGAATTCCTTCTGGATCGCGGTGAGCTTGTCGGCGACCGACAGCAGCGTGGTGATGGTGGTAGTGATACCGGCCTGACCCTGGTCCACCTGGGCCTGGGTGGTGATCAGCTGTTGCAGGCGCTGCTGGTAGCCGTCGAGTTCGCTGCCAAGCTTCTGCAACGCCTCGGTCGGCAAGGTGCTGGTCGTAGCGAGTTGTTTGACCTTTGCCTGGATACCGTCCAGGGCGCCATGGGCAGCGGCCTCGTTGTCCTTGGTGGGCGTGGTGGCATAGCTACGCAGGGCAATGCGCATCCGCTGCAGGTCGATGAAGAGGGCCGCTACCTGCTGACGGTCTTCGACTCGCCCTTCCTGGGCATTGGCCGCCGTGGCCAGGGCCAGCAGATAGGTGTTGGCCGCTTCCGCCGTGGCGGTCGCCGCCTGCTGGACGGTCGCACGCTCCCGCGTGGCCGTCACTACCTGGGTGTAGAAGTCCCGATAGCGCTTGAGTGCGGCCTGGGCTTCGCTCAGCAAAGCCTCGTTGGCCTTCGAGTTGAAGTTGGGAATGATGCTCTGCAGTTGGGCTTCGAGCTTGTCGAGCGCGGCCAGCCATTTGGCCGCCTGGGCCTCGTCGGCCTTGACGATGTAGACGAGTCGCTCGATGCGCATATCGCGCGCCAGGGTGCTGAATCCGGAGATGTCGCCGATTCTTTCGCTCCGATCGCGCAGGGCGTCGGTAGCCTGCCATCCGGTGTAGGCCACCAGCAGGATCATGCCGATGAGCAGGGAGAAGCCGAGTGCCAGCTTGGCCCGGACGCTGATGTTGCTGAGGAAATTCCAGCCATTGTGCTGCATGTGGACTACCTGGAGAGGAGGGCCGGGTGGAAGCACCTCAGCCGGATTAACGGTGATTTGTTATCGCGATAGCTTTAAGCCCTTGGACGGGCTCTGAATACCTGACGCCATGGAGGTGCCGTCAGTCGCTGCTCGCGGGGGGCGCGGCGCGCATCAAGAGCGCCCTGAGCGTTGTGGATGGGTCTGACCCTAGCCAAGAGAAAGTGATCCATGTCACACCTTTTCCAGAGATGGCTGGTGGCTATTCCTGGATGGACGGCGTGTCGCCATCATGGGGAACCCGGGTTTCCTCGCGGGCGGACACTGGGCAAAAAGGGTCCTCCGGCGTAGACCTCCAGGGGCTGCCGGCGGATCAGGGAGCCGGGCGACTTGCCAATCGCCTCGGTCGAGAACTACTGTATAAAAGAACAGTTATGGAGCCCGCGCCCATGGCCCAGAGCCAGCCATCCCAGCTGACCTCCTATGATCGCCTGACGATGCGGGTGTCGCGGCTGGTGAACAACGCGCGCGGGGTCATCGACAAGCACGCGCATGTGGAGCGCCTGGAAGCGAGCAGCGAGGACTGGGAATTGTTGCTTGAAGCCTTTGGCGAGACCGAAGGCCTGATCGTGGCCCATCGCGATGACGGCAGCATCGACCTGTTCTGGAAGGTCAGCTACGACGATTTCTGAGCGGTCATGACAGAGCGCAGGCTTCGCAAGCGGCTTGTCGCTGGAAGGAGGTTGACCATGAATATCCAGCGCCTGGGGCCTGCCTGGGCCCCCGTCTACCGGCAACTGATGCTGGACGCCTATGCCCGACATCCGGAAGCCTTCACCTCCAGCCCCGAGGAGCGGGCAGCGCTGCCGCTCGACTGGTGGGAGCGTCGGCTGCAAGAGGATGACCAGGCACAAGAGTGCGTTTGGGGCGCAATCCGGGGCGCGGAGCTGCTGGGCGTTGTCGGTCTTGGCCGCGAGACGCGGGAAAAGGTCCGGCACAAGGCGACCCTGTTCGGGCTGTACGTCCCTGATCGTTACCGGCGTCTGGGAATCGCCAAGGGCCTGCTGGACGAACTCCTGACCCATGCGCAGGGGTTGCCCGGGCTCAGGGTCGTTCAGCTCACGGTGACCGAGGGTAATGATGCCGCGCTGGCGCTGTACCGGCAGGCGGGCTTTAACCTCTTCGGCAGCGAGCCGCTGGCGATCGCCGTGGGGGATGGCTTGCTTACCAAGCTGCACCTCTGGTGTGATCTGGACAGGTTGCACCGCGGCTAGCGCGTCCCTGCCATCCACCACACCGCGATCCTTTCCCGGCCGGGCGCCGGATCGCGGTCCCGAGGGTCATGGGATGTCGTGAAACTGCCTCCAAATCGCCGCCACACCGTCACATCACCGCTCTAGGCTCGCCGCCCCAAGACAGCTTGTAACAAGTTGTATCCACAGGGCCAAGGAGAAGAGCTGGTGAAACGTTCAGGTAATAAACCCGCGGTGTTGACGGTCGCGTTCGCGGCCTCGCTGTTGGCGCTTTCGGTGCAGGCGGCCAGCCGTTCGGGCAATAACGCCATCAATGGCGTCGACCTGCTGTCAGGCTACAACAGGCTCTGGACCCCCGGCGCCACCTGGAACACCGGCACGCCCACCGCCTTCGGGGCGCCCATCCTGCAGCGCAATATCCAATACGTGGTCGACCTCGCGAAAGCCCGCACCCAGGCCCAGGAGATAGCGGCCTACTACGACGACCGCCGTGACCAGAGCTACAGCCTGATCAGCGGCCTGGGTTCCCTGGCCAATGGCTACCTGGCCGGCTCCGGCGCCTTCACCACCATCCCGGTGTTCGACGCCTCCACCCAGACCACCAAGTACAACGACAACGGCAACGGTGCCGGCGACGCCAACGCGCAACTGGGCAAGGTGGTGCAACTGGTCCAGGCGATCCGCAACGATGCCTCCACCACTCCGGCGAAGAACGCCTACCAGTATCCGCGGCCCTGGCGGCAAGCCAGCGTGGACATCGTGCCGCTGTCGTTGCGCCCGGCGCTCAGCACCACGCCGCAGAGCGACGGCGGCTTTCCCAGCGGCCATACCAACGCGGCCTACCTGGCAGCCATGGGCTTCGGCTACGCCGTACCCCAGCGCCTGGGTGAAGAACTCTTCCGCGCCTCGGAGCTGGGCAACAACCGCATCGTCGCCGGGATGCACTCGCCGCTGGACGTGATCGGTGGCCGCATCACCGCCACCTATTTCGCCATCGACAACCTGAGCAACAACGTCCAGCTGCGCAGCGATGCCTTCGCCCAGGCCCAGGCCTACTTCGCCCAGCAGTGCGGCGGCGACATCAACACCTGCGTGGACGGCATCGATCCGGCCACGGACCAGCAGTCCCAGCACGCCCAGGACAAGGCGCTGTACACCGCCCGTATGACCTACGGCTTCGCTCCCGTCGGTCCGACCAACCTGGCGCCGGTGGTGCCGATCAACGCCGAGGTCCTGCTGGAGACGCGCTTTCCCTATCTCACCGCCAGTCAGCGCCGCGACATCCTGGCCAGCACCGAGCTGTCTTCCGGCTATGTGGTCATCGACGAATCCAACGGCTACGGTCGCCTCAACCTGATGGCCGCGGCCGACGGCTACGCGGCCTTCACCGGCAATGTCAGCGTCAACATGGAGGCCAGCCAGGGTGGCTTCAACGCCCGCGACGCCTGGCGCAACAACATCGCTGGCAGCGGCAGCCTGACCAAGAACGGCAGCGGCGAACTCACCCTCAGCGGCGTCAACACCTACAGCGGCGGGACGGTGATCAATGGCGGCACCCTGCGTGGCCATGCCCAGGCCTTCGGCAGCGGCGACATCACCGACAATGCCACCCTGGTGCTGGATCAGTCGGTCAACAGCAGCCTGGTCAACAACCTGCACGGCAGCGGCAGCCTGGTGAAGACCGGGGGCGGCTCCCTGAGCCTGACCGGCAACAGCGACTTTTCCGGTACCACCCGCGTCAACCGGGGTCGCCTGGCCATCAACGGCAACCTCGGTAATTCGGCGGTCACCGTCAACACGGGCGCCATCCTTGGCGGCACCGGCAGTCTCGCCAGCCTGCGCGTGGCCGAGGGCGGCATCCTCGCGCCCGGCAACTCGGTGGGGAAACTCAACGTCAACGGCAACGCCGTCCTCGACCAGGGCTCGATCTATCAGGTCGAGACCGATGCCAGCGGCCGCGCCGATCGCCTGGTGGCCAGTGGCAGCATCACCGTCGACGGCGCCACCCTGGCGCTGGTTTCCAGCCCCTCCTGGCAGCCGCTGGGCAGCTATCAGCTGCTGAGCGCGGGCAATGGCCTGAGCGGCCGCTTCGGCCAGATCCAGTCCGACTTCGCCTTCCTCACCCCGACCCTGAGCTATGGCGCCAACCAGGCGACCCTGAGCCTGGCGCGCAATGGCGTGGCCTTCGCCGAGCTGGCCGAGGGCCGCAACGCCCGCGCCGCCGCAATGGGCCTGGATAACGCCGGTGCCGGCAATGCCTTGTGGAATCAGGTGGCCGCGACCAACGCCGCCGGCGCCCGGAGCACCTTCCAGAGCCTGGGCAACGAGCTGCACGCCTCGACCAAGACCGTACTGGTGGAAAACAGCCGGCTGGTACGCAATGCCATGAGCGATCGCCTGAGCGACGCCCAGGACGAGCTGCCGTCCGGCTCCGGCATCCAGGGGTTGGCCGGCAGTCGCGAGCGCGGTCTGGTCTGGACCCAGGCCCTTGGCGCCTGGGGTCGCAACGACGGCAGTCACGACGCCAGCAGCCTGGACAGCCACAGCCGTGGCCTGCTGATCGGCAGCGACGTACCCCTGGACAGCGGTTGGCGCGTCGGCGGGTTGGTGGGCTTCGGTCACACCGATCTCGACCTGCGCGGCGAGTCCGGTTCGGCGGACAGCACCGACTACCACCTGGGCCTCTATGCTGGCCAGCAGTGGGACGCCCTCAGCCTCAAGCTGGGCCTGGCCCACAGTTGGCACTCGGTGGAAGCGCGGCGCAACCTGGCGATCCTCGGTAACGACCAGCGCCTGGCGCCGGACTACGATGCCGGTACCAGCCAGGCATTCGGCGAACTGGCCTATCGGATCGAGCAGGGCGGCCTGAGTCTGGAGCCCTTCGCCAATCTGGCCCGGGTGCATCTGCAGACCGATGCCTTTCGCGAGCGCAGCGGTGCGCTGGAGCTGGACAGTCGGCGGCAAACCACCGATGCGACCTTCAGCACCCTGGGCCTGCGCCTGGCGGCCAAGCCACTCGGTGGGCTGAAGGTGGTGCCGAGCGCAACCCTGGGCTGGCGCCATGCCTTTGGCGACACCACCCCCGAGCACGAGTCGGCCTTTGCCGGTGGCCCGGACTTCAAGCTGGTGGGGGCACCCATTGCGCGGGACGCGGCGGTGGTGCGTGGCGCCCTGGACCTGGCGCTGAGCGAGACGGTGTCGCTCGGATTGGGCTATGAGGGTCAGCTGAGCAGCCATACCAAGGACCAGGACCTCAACGCCCGGCTCAGCTGGCGCTTCTGAGGAAAGGCGTCCCGGCTGTCCGAAAGGGCAGGGCGCCTGGCCCGCGCAGGAGGCTGCCGGAAACGGACAGCCTCCTGCCGTGAGGGCTAGAAGGACGCCAGATTGTCCGGCGTGATCAGCTGGAAGGGGACCCGGGTGAGATTGCTGCTGGTGGAGCCGTTGGCCAGCCGCAGGGCCATGTCCACCGCGCCCTGGCCCTGGCCCTTGGCGTCCTGCAGCACGCTGACCGCCAGCTTGCCCTCGCGCATCTCCTGCAGCCCGTCGGGGGTGCCGTCGATGCCGCCCACCAGGTATTTCGAAAGCGGCTTGCCGGCCTTTTCCAGACCGCGGATCGCGCCGATGGCCATCTCGTCGTTGTTGGCGGCGACGATATCGAAGGCCACGCCCTTGTCGACCCACTGCAGAACGCGTTCGGTCGCCTCACTGCGCTGCCAGTTGGCCGAGGCCTTCACCACCACCTGCATGTCGGGGTACTTGGCGACGACCTTCTCGACGCTTTCGGTGCGCAGCTTGGTCGCCGGGTGGGCCGGTTCGCCCATCAGGATGGCCACCTTGCCCTTGTAGCCGGCACGGCGAGCCAGCTCCTCCATCTGCATCGTCGCGGCCTCCACCTCGTCCGAGCCGACGAAGCCGGCATAGGCGGGCAGGGGAGAGACGCTGGGGCGATAGTTGATGAACACCAGCGGCACCTTGCTGCTCATCGCCAGCGACAGCATCTCCTGGGTATGGCTGTCGTCGATCAGATTGACGATGACCGCATCGACATGGGCCGCGATCAGGTTGCGGTACTGGCGCAGCTGCAGGGCGCTGTCACTGTTGGCGTTTTCCAGGAAGACGTCGGCGTCCAGGGTATGGGCGCGTTCCTCGACATTGTTGATCAGCAGGGTGCGGAAATTGTCGCGCTTGGAGGTCAGGACGCCGATCAGCTGGGCGCTGGCGTGGGCCAGGTTGGCGCAGGTGGCGGCCAGCAAGAGACCGGCGAGAAGGCGAAGCTTTGGCTTGAACATGAGTCGGTCCCCGGTCAGACACTGAAACGTTGCAGCAGCTCGCGCTGCCGGCTGGCCATGCGCGAGAGGTCCTCGCTGCTCTGCGCGGCGCTGTCGGCACCTTCTGCAGCCCTGAGCGCGGCGTCGTTGATCTGCACCATCATGCGGCTGGTTTCCTGCACGGTGGCGCTCTGCTCTTCGGTGGCGGCGGCGATCTGGGTATTCATCTCGCGGATGGTGCCGACCGCCTGGCTCATGCTCTGCAGGGCTTCCCGGGCGGAGGAGGCGAGTTGCACGCACTCCCCGGACTGGGCACGGCTCACCCCCATGATTTCCACCACCGAATGGATCTTCTGCTGCATCTGTTCGATCTGTTGCTGGATCTCGCTGGTGGAGGCCTGGGTTCGACTGGCGAGGGAACGTACCTCGTCGGCGACCACGGCGAAGCCGCGCCCCTGCTCACCGGCGCGAGCGGCTTCGATGGCGGCGTTGAGGGCGAGCAGATTGGTCTGCTCGGCGATATTGCGGATGGCGTCGACGATGCCGTCGATGCTCTGGCCATAGCCCTGCAATTCATCGGTGGCCTGGGCAGCGACCTGGATCTGCCGCGCCTGGCGCTGGATGCTGTCGATGGTCTCGGCGACGGTGGTGCCGGTCGCCGTGCTCAGTTCGAAGGTGTGGTCGACCGCATCCTTGGTGTCGATGGCGCGCTGAGCCACCTCGGCCACGGTGCTTTCCATCTGGGTCATCGCCGAGGCGGCGGAGCCGAGCCGCTCGGTCTGCTCCTCCACGGCGCGGGTGGTACTGGCACTGATGTCGGCATTGGCCAGGGCGGTATGCTGGAGGTCGTCGGCCGACTGGGTGAGGGTCTGCACCGTGGTCTGCAGCGAACGGATCAACTCGTTGAGATAGCCGCCCAGTTCGCTGAATTCGTCCTTGCGACGCACATCGAACTGGACCCGCAGATCGCCGGCCGTGACCTGGCGCAGCGAGTCGCGGAACGCCTGCAGCGGTCGCCGCAGGCCGCGGGCGACCCACAGGCCGATGATCACGGCGGCGCAGATCGCCAGCAGGGCAACGATGGCCAGGACCTGGCGGCTGGTGGCCACGCTGGCATCGGTATCGCTCTTGGCTTGTTGCGCCACGGCGACGGCACCGGCGCTGAGGGTGCGCAGCGCATCCAGGGTCGCCTGCAGGGCGGTGCCGGTGCGCTGGCGCTGGGCGTCGAACTGGGCCTCGGCCGCGGCCTGTCGCTCATAGGCCTGGCGCAGGCCGTCGGGCGCGGTCATCTCGTGCAGCAGACGGGTGACCATCACCCCCACGATGCGCGCGCTGCGCTCGTCGATGGCGGCCAGGGCGCGCAGCCGATCGGTGATGACATCCTGCTGCTGGTTGAGCGTCACCGCCAGACCTGGCAGATCCAGGCGGGCCGCCTGAGCGGCGAAGGCGGCATAGGTCTTGTCCGTCTCGATCAGCAGCATCTGGGCGGCGCGAACCGCCGCGCTGGCACCTTCCGCCTTCTGTTGCGCACTGTAGGCCTGCAGGTAGCTGGACAGTCGATTGGCCTCCGGCGTGGCATAGCCCTGCAGGGTCCGGGTGGCACGGCGCACCTCGACCAGCTGGCGATAGCTGTCGATGAGGATTTTTGCCTGGTCGCCATAGGCGTTGCCCAGCTTCTGCTCCTGAGCGAGCGCCTGGATCAGCGGGTCGTGGCCGCGCAACAGCGCCGGCAAACGCTGGTGCAGCTGCAGGTAGTCGGCGAACTGCTGCTGGAATTGCTGCTCGTGCGTGGCGATCGGCGCGGAATCGGTCTCGGCCAGCAGGCTGAGCAGGGTCTGGTTGGCGCCCAGCAGCTGCACGTTGATTTCGCCGACAGCCTGGCCGAGCGGCGCGGATTGCTCGGTGATGACCGCCAGCCGCTCATGGATGGACTGGGTACTGGTGAAGCTTACGGCGACGATACCCAGCAGCAGCACCAGAAGAGCGATGCCGCCGACTACCCGTTGAAGAAGCGTCATGGTTGTTCCCTGCTTTGTTATCGGTGTAGAGGCAGGAGGCCATTGGCGGCAGGTGTCAGCGTGCGTCTCGATGCCTGTCCATGGCCAACATCCCCGCAGCCTAGTCTTATCGCCTGACCTTTCCGCAGGGTCTGCAGACGTGCGGCCTGCGCCGGGCGATCAGCTGTCGTCGACACCCGCCAGCGCTCGTGCCAGAGCCTGGCGTGCCGTTTCGCGTGCTGGACGGGCAGCTGCATCCCCTGACGGCCAGGCACGGGTCGGGGACTCGAATAGCGCCACCGTGCGACGGACACCTCAGGTTGCGATCCTGAAGTGCTCGGCCAGAAACCAATCCGTGCTTCGCCAGGTCCCTGAAAGGTCTCTTTTCTCAGGATTACCCGATGTCCAAAGCTCTGCTGTGCTCCCTCGTACTGGCTACCGCCGCAACCCTGACGGCGTGCGACAAGACCTCCGAAGACCACGCCCAGGACGCTCAGACCCATAGCCAGAAGGCCCAGGAGAAGGCGGCCGAAGGCAAGGTCGAGCGCGCCTCCAAGGAGCAGGCCAAGGCGCAGGAAGACCGGGCCCAGGCCAATGAAGCCGCGGCCACCGAAGGGCGCAACACGCCTCCCGATTCCGCCGTGCCCGGCTATATCAAGACGCCCGGCAAGGAAAATCCCTGAGTCTCGACCCCGGTCGGCGGTCGGTTCAGGACCGGCCGTCGAGGGGGCGAAGCGAGAGGCAAGGCCTGCCGCAAGAGGGCTTGGCGCCTTCTTTGCTGTCCAGCGAAATCGGGGCGTGACGCTCTCGCTGGCGGAACATCCGGAGAGCAGGAGGACGAGGGCCAGGGCAAGGCTCTGATCGGCGGCGCGGGGAACGGGCCTCGGCGTGCCGACGACAGCCATCGTCGAGGCGAGCAACGGCTGTTTACATCCGGGCCAAGACGATTAGAGTAGGGGCCACTTCGCCATCATTCGTCCAGCCTCCGGAGCCGCCATGAGCCTTTCGCGACCGATCCACTGGTATCGTGCCCGCAGCACGCTCGAAATCGTCGCCCTGGGCCTGGGCGTCATCGCGCTGGTGATCGCTGTCGATCAGGGCCTGCGCAACTCGCCCTCGGAACACCTCGCCGACTTTCATGCCTGCAAGGGTGACGGTGGCCTGGCGCGAATGAACGCCATCGGCGAAATCGTCTGCCGGCTGCCCAGTCCGGTGATCGGCCAGGTGGCAGCCAAGACCCCGGCGGTCTCCGGCCTCTAAACCACCGCCAGGCTTCGCACTGCGCGGCCCGTTCAGGATCAGCCCGATCCTGTGACCGGACCTTTTCGGCCCGGTGATGCCTCTTTTCTGCATTCCTTCCTGATGCCGTCCTGAACTCTGGGCGCGGATTACGGCTGCCTGGCATTCGCGATGCGAACAGCTATTGCTTACCGTAACATTTGATAATGAGAGTTTTTATCATTTAAAGTGCTGGCCCTCGCGGGATCCCGCGAAGAGCAGCCTTCAAGTGCACGGCGTCGGCTGCAACGCCACGGTCACAAGGATCAGCATGAACACCCAAGGAACCCTCTGCCAGCCCGTCCGCCTTCGCCGCGGGGCTCTCCGTCAGCTGCTCCTGATCGGCGCGCTGATTCCCTTTCCGCTGACGGCCCTGGCCGCCACGGTGGCCGAGCAGAACGCCACGGAACTGGACACCCTGACCATCGAAGGCAACCGCCTCTACGACATGGCGCCCTCGGAACAGACCGGCGGCTATACCGTGGATTCGGCGACCGTGGGCACCAAGACGCCGGCCGCCCTGCGTGACATTCCCCAGTCGATCACCTCCTACACCAGCGACTACATCAAGGACCGCAACTTCAACACCCTGGACGAGCTGGCCAAGTCCACCGCCGGCCTGCGGGTGCTGACCAACGACAGCGGGCGTTCCTCCATCTATTCGCGTGGTTACGAGTACGACGAATACAACATCGACGGCCTGCCGGCGCCCATGACCAGCATCTTCGGCACCGTACCCATCCTCTCGCCCTTCGACCGGGTCGAGATCATGCGCGGGCCCTCCGGGCTGTTCAACAGCACCAGCGAGCTGGGCGGCATCGTCAATATGGTGCGCAAGCGCGGCACCGAGGACTTCCAGGGCCATATCACCGGGCGCTACGGCTCCTGGGACACCAATTACCAGGAGATCGACCTGGCCGGTCCGCTCACCGAAAGCAAGAATGTCCGCGGTCGCTTCGTCGCCTCTCGCGCCGACACCAATGGCGAGGTGGACTACAACGCCAACACCGACCAGAGCTACTACGGCGACCTGGACATCGACCTGTCCGACGCCACCCAGATCTCCTTCGGCCTGATCCATCAGGTCAAGAACCTCACCCCGCACAACGGCTATCCCACCGACGCCCAGGGCAATCTGCTGGACTTCAGCCAGTCGCGCTTCCTGGGAGCGGACTGGAACTACTTCGACGGCAAGACCACCGACGGCATCTTCGAGCTGACCCACAGGTTCGATAACGGCGGCTATGGGCGCATCGCCGCGCGGGCGTCGCACCGGGAGGCGGATTACCTCTATGCCTTCACCGGCGGGGCGGTGCAGGCCAACGGCAATACCAGCATTCGTGCCAGCACCCGGGACTTCGAGCAGGATGCCTATTCCCTCGACGCCAGCTACAGCCAGCCATTCGAGGCGCTGGGTCAGGTCAGCGAATTCGTCGTGGGTACCGACTACAAGCACTACGACACCGATTACCAGAACGGCAACAGCGTCCTGGGTACGGTCAATGTGAACAGCTATTCGCCGACCCGCTTTGCCAAGCCGGCGCGCGCCTACCAGACCGACTTCAGCAGCGATGATCGCGAATTCGGCCTCTATTCCAAGGTCACCTTCCGACCCATCGAACGCCTGGCGCTGATCGGTGGCGCCCGTGTTTCCTGGTACAGGGGCGATGCCTACACCACCACCCTGGCCAGCGGTGCCGAGGCGGGGGAGAGCCAGAAGCACAGCGGTTTCGTCACCCCCTATCTGGGTACCGTCTACGACCTGGACGACTACCATTCCCTCTATGCCAGTTATTCCAAGGTGTACAAGCCGCAGAGCGAGCTGGATGCCCAGGGCAAGGCCATCGATCCTCGCGAGGGCGACCAGTACGAAGTCGGCATCAAGGGCAGCTACTTCAATGGCGACATGAATGCGCGCCTGTCGATCTTCCAGCTGACCGACGAGAATCGCGCGTCCACGCCTTTCGATGCCAATGGTCTTGCGATCACCACCTATTCCGAAGCGTCCGGCAAGACGCGGGTGAAGGGGGCCGAGATCGAGGTCAGCGGCAAGCTCACCGAGCAGTGGGAAATGCTCGCCGGCTACACCTACATGGATACCCAGAACCTCAGCGGTGATGGCAACACCCTGTTCGAAGCCATGCCCAAGCACATGGCCTCGCTGTGGACCAAATACACCCTGGCGGGTGGTCCGCTGACCGGGCTGAGCATCGGTGGCGGGGTGACCGCCATGAGCGATTTCTCCCAGACCAACCAGACCTCCGGGGTCACCGTGTCCGCCCCCGGCTATGCCACGGTGGATGCCAAGTTCTCCTATCCGGTCACCAAGCAGCTCACCGCGACCCTGGACGTGAACAACCTCCTCGACAAGGAATACTGGTCGCGCGTAGGTTCGGTTTCCACCTTCAACTTCCAGGGCCCCTCGCGCAGCGTGATGGTCGGCGCGCGTTACGACTTCTGAGGTTCAGGCCGACCCGGGTCGGGCTCAGGTCGGCCAAGGCGCTGCACGCCGTGACGATCTCTTCCACGATGTACCGAGATGCGATGAAAGATTCACTCTTCCAGCGGGACGATGTCGGCAGCGAGCCCTGGTGGCAGGCCGTGGCCTGCCGCGGCACGCCGCTGATCGAACCCACTGTGGCCGGGCGCTATCGCCTGACCTTTGTCTGGCGCGATCCCGAAGGGCTGGCCGAGCGTTCCAGCACTCAGCGGGTCTGGCTCAATGTCACCGGGGTCACCGACCATCATCAACCGGGCCTGCCGCAGAGCCTGCGGCGCCTGCCAGGCAGCGATGTCTGGGCCTGGGAGACCGAGCTGGAGGGCGGCTGGCGCGGCAGCTATTGCCTGATCCCCAGCGCGGAGCCGGCGCCCTTCGAAGGCGAGGCCCAGCCCGATCTCCAGGGCATCCGCCTCTGGTGGCGCAGCGTCTTTCCCCTGGCCCAGGCCGACCCGCTCAACCCCCGGCGTGCCTGGCAGGGTGGGCGCGGGCTGGCGGTGTCGGGCGTGCACCTGCCGGAGGCGCCTGCGCAGCCGGCCTGGGCGGCCTTCGATGCCGACCGCAGCCTGGCGCCAGCGGCCTGGCCGAGTCTGCAACAGTACGAGTGGCAGAGTGCACGGCTCGGCAACAGCCGCCCGGTATGGGTCTTTGCCACCGGTACTACCAACCCTTTGGAGCGGCCGCTGGCCATCCTGCTGGATGGACAGTTCTGGGCGCAGACGATGCCCATCGGCGCGCCGCTGCAGCAGCTAACCGCTGCCGGGCAACTGCCGGAGGCGGTCTATCTGCTGATCGACAACAGCGACCGCGCCCTGCGTGGCAGCGAGTTGCCCTGCAATC
The DNA here is from genome assembly GCF_031453735.1 of Pseudomonas sp. SORGH_AS_0199. Classification (NCBI taxonomy): domain Bacteria; kingdom Pseudomonadati; phylum Pseudomonadota; class Gammaproteobacteria; order Pseudomonadales; family Pseudomonadaceae; genus Pseudomonas; species Pseudomonas sp. SORGH_AS_0199. The sequence goes on along the minus strand of NZ_JAVJAE010000001.1, from coordinate 3,779,785 downwards.
CCGAATTCTGGCTGGCGGTGCAGGAAGAGCTGCTGCCGCAGGTGCGCGACTGGGCGCCTCATGCGCAGTCACCGTCCTCGACGGTCGTCGCCGGGCAGAGCTTCGGCGGTCTGGCGGCGCTCTATGCCGCGCTGCACTGGCCAGAGCGCTTCGGCTGCGCCCTGAGCCAGTCCGGTTCCTTCTGGTGGCCGCAGCGCGGTGCGCCGGGACGGCTGTTCGAGGCACTGGCGAGCGGGCAGGGGAGCACGCATTCCTTGCGGCTGTTCATCGAGGCCGGGTTGCGCGAGCCGGCCATCCTCGAAGCCTCCCGCGCCCTGGTCCCACGCCTGCGCGAGCAGGGTCACGACCTCGACTATCGCGAGATCGATGGGGGCCATGATGCCCTCTGGTGGCGCGGCGGGCTGCTCGACGGTCTGGTCCGCCTCTGGCAAACCCTGCTCGCCGACGCCCCTCGCTAATCCCCCTTTTCCAGGAGCTCCGATGGACGCCCCCAATCCCTTCGACGATCCCGCCCAGGTGCTGTTGATCCTGCGCAATGCCCGCGGCCAATGCAGCCTCTGGCCAGAGGCCATGGCCGTGCCCACCGGTTGGGAACCGGTGTTCGGGCCGGCGCCGCGCCTGGCCTGCGACGACTGGCTCGCCAGCCACTGGCGCGATGTCCGCCCGGTCGCCTCCCTGCCTTCCTGACTGGAGTTCCTGTGTCTTCCATGCCCCGTTCACGCTTTCCCGAGCTGCCGCTGGTCGCTGCCCAGCCCGGCATCTGGCTGGCCGATCAGCTGTCGCCCCATGCCAACGCCTTCGCCGTGGCCCACCTGGTCGAGCTGCGCGGGCCGATCGACGCCCAGGCGCTGGTGGCGACCATCGTCCAGGGCCTGGGGGAACTGGACAGCCTGCGGCTGAGGTTCGCCGAGCGCGAGGGCGAGCTGGTGCAGTGGATCGACAGCGACATGGCCATCCCTGCGCCCGAGTGGCTGGACCTGCGTGGGGCAGCCGATCCGGAAGGCGTAGCGCGCGCGGCCATCCGCGCCGATCTCGACGGTGACCTGCGCGCCACCAGTGGCGGTCCGCTGTGGCTCAACCGGATCTACCAGCTGGGCGACGATCACCTGTTCTGGTACCAGCGCTATCACCACCTCTTGATCGATGGCTATGGCTTCGCGGCCCTGGCCAAGCGGGTAGCGGCCCTGTACAGCGCCATGGTGCGGGGCGAGACGACCGAGGCCTCGCCGTTCGTGTCCTTTGCCGAGGTGGTGCGCGAATATCAGGACTATAAGCAGTCGGCCGTCCGCGAGCGCGACAAAGCCTTCTGGCGCGAGCGTGGCGCGGCCTTGCCGCCGGCGGCGTCCCTGGCGCCGGGTGGTCTGGCAGGGCAGGTGCCGACCCCACGCGTGGTGGAAGCCCGCGCCCGGGTGCCTGCCGCGGTCTTCACCAGGCTGGCCGAGCAGGGCAGGGCCCAGGGCGTGACGCCGGCCGATCTGGCTGTGGCCCTGGCCGCTACCTGGTTCGCGCGCCTCAGTGGCCAGCCGGCCTTCAGCGCCGGCTTCATCTTCATGAGACGCATGGGTTCGGTGGCGCTCAAATCCGGAGGCGCGACGCTCAACGTTCTGCCCCTGGGCGTGCGCACCGACTCGATCCAGACGCTGCCGCAACTCGCCGCCATGCTGGCCGCCGAGCTGAAGAAGGTGCGCCGTCACCAGCGCTACGACGCCGAGCAGATCGCCCGCGATCTTGGCCGTCCGGGCGATGCCGAGCCGCTGACCGGACCGGTCATCAACCTCAAGCTGTTCGATTTCGCCCTGGATTTCGCCGGGGTGCCGGGCGTCACCCACGAACTGGCCTCGGGGCCGGTGCGCGACCTGGAGATCGCCCTCTACCTGGAGGCCAGCGGCGCCCTTGATATCAAGCTGCTGGGCAACGCCGAGCGCTACGCCGCCGATCTGTTGCAGGGGCACGTGGAGCGGTTCGGCCTGCTGGCCGGGCAGTTCGCCGAGCAGCCCGGTCTGGCCCTGGGCGCAGCGGACCTGCTGGCGCCAGCGGACCGGAATTGGCTGGCCGCGATCAACGCCACCAGACAATCGCTGCCCGAGGCTACCCTGGCGACCCTGCTCGCCGACCAGGCAGCGCGCAGCCCTGCTGCGCCGGCACTGGCCGATCTGCAGCTTGCCTTCAGCTATCGGGAGACGCGCCAGCAGGTGCTGGCGCTGGCCCAGCGGCTGAGCCATGCCGGGGTAGGGCGGGGCGACATCGTCGCGGTGGCCCTGCCGCGTTCGGTGTTCCTGTCCCTGGCGCTGCTGGCGACGCTCGAACTGGGCGCCGCCTACCTGCCGCTGGACAGCGGCTATCCCGACGAGCGCCTGCAGCTGATGCTCGACGACGCGCGACCCCGGGTGCTGGTAACCGATGCCAGCCAGCGCGAGCGCTTCCCGGGGCTGGGCGAGGATCGGGTGCTGATTCTGGATGCGCCGTTGGAGGAGCTGGACCACGAGCCGGTGTTCGCCGGACCGCGTCCAGGCGATCCGGCCTATCTGCTCTATACCTCCGGCTCCACCGGCCGCCCCAAGGGCGTAATGGTCGGCCATGCCGCCATCGTCAATCGCCTGCTGTGGATGCAGGACAGCTATCCCATTGGCGCCGGCGACACGGTCTTGCAGAAGACGCCGAGCAGCTTCGATGTGTCGGTCTGGGAATTCTTCTGGCCGCTGCTGGTGGGCGCCCGGCTGTACCTGGCGCCGCCCGAGGCCCATCGCGATCCCCTGGCGCTGCAGGAATTGTTCACCCGCGAACGGGTGACCACGGTGCACTTCGTGCCCTCGATGCTGGCGGCCTTCGTCGCCAGCCTGGACGAGTCGGCCGCGGTGGCCCGCTGCGCCAGCCTGTGCCAGGTGTTCTGCAGCGGCGAGGCGCTGCCCACCGAGCTGGCTCGTACCTGGGAGCGCCGCGTCGGCGCGCCCCTGCACAACCTCTATGGCCCCACCGAAGCCGCGGTGGACGTCTCCTATCATCCGGCCCACGGCGCCGCCCTGGCGGCCGTCACCGGCAGCAGCGTGCCCATTGGCAAGCCGGTGTGGAACACCGGGCTGCACGTCCTCGACGAACGCCTGCGGCCGGTCCCGCCGGGTGTGGCGGGAGAACTCTATCTGAGCGGGGTGCAGCTGGCCGATGGCTATCTGGGTCGCCCCGAACTGACCGCGGCGCGTTTCATCGCCGCACCGGGCGGGCAGGGCGAGCGGCTGTATCGCACCGGCGACGTGGCGCGCTGGCTGCCGGAGGGCGTCGTCGAATACCTGGGCCGCAGCGACGATCAGGTGAAGATCCGGGGGCAGCGCATCGAACTGGCGGAAATCGATCATGCCCTGTTGGCGCTGCCCGGCGTGGCCCAGGCGGTCACCCACGCCCGGGTGCTGGGCGAGGCGGCCGTTACCACCGGCGGCGATGCCCGTCAGCTGGTGGGTTATCTGATCGCCCAGCCAGGTGCCGCGCTGGACCTGGAGCGCCTGCGGGCGCGGCTGGGCGAAAGCCTGCCGCCGCATCTGGTGCCGGTGGCGCTGGTCGAGCTGGAGGCCTTGCCCCTGGGCGCCACCGGCAAGCTGGATCGCAAGGCCCTGCCGGCGCCCCAGGGCGTGGCCAGGGCCGCGAGCCGTCCCCTGGCGCCGGGGCTGGAAAGCGACCTGGCGGCAGCCTTTTCCGAGGTGCTCGGCTGCGCCATTGTCGGCGCGGACGATGACTTTTTTGCCCTGGGTGGCCATTCGCTGCTGGCCATGACCCTGGCGGCCAACCTGCGCCGGCGCCTGGGGCGGCCGGTATCCATCGGCCAGATCATGGTGGCCTCCAGTGTTGCCCGCCTGGCGCGGCAGCTGGAGCAGGACGCGGCCAGCGCAGCGCGGGCCGGCTTCGAGACCCTGCTGCCGCTGCGCCCGGGCGACGGCCCGACGCTGTTCTGCTTCCATCCGGCCTCGGGCTTCGCCTGGCAATTCAGCGTGCTGCAGCGCCACCTGGATCCGCGCTGGTCGCTGCTCGGTATTCAGTCGCCGCGTCCGGACGGTCCCCTGGCCCAGGGCGCCGATCTGGAAGCCGTCCTCCAGCGCCATCTGCGCACCCTGCGCGAGGTACAGCCGCACGGCCCCTATCATCTGCTCGGCTATTCCCTGGGCGGCACCCTGGCCCAGGGCCTGGCGGCGCGGTTGCAGGCGGCAGGGGAAGAGGTCGCCTTCCTCGGCCTGCTCGACACCTATCCGCCGGAAACCCAGAACTGGCAGGAGCGCAAAGGCCAGCGCGAACTGGACCCGGAAGTGCTGGCCGAGGTCAATCGCGAGCGCGAGGCCTTCCTCGCCGCCCAGCAGGGCCTGGCCGATCCGGCGCTGGGGGAGGGGGCGGAGCTGTTCGCCACCATCGAGGGCAACTACGCCGATTCGGTGCGGCTGCTGGCCACGGCGCGCAGCGCGCGTTTCGACGGCGAGGCGCTGATGTTCGTCGCCCGCCGCACCCTGCCGGCGGGAATGGACGTCAAGGCCACCTGGGCGCCCTGGATCACCCGCCTGCAGGCCCACGAGGTGGACTGCGCCCACGTCGACATCATCGCCCCGGCCCAGCTGGCGCAGATCGGCCCGGTGCTGAATCGGGCGTTGAAGGCCCTATGACGGCTCGCGGGTTCGGCTCGACGGCGACTCCCCGCTCAGGCAAGGTGTGAAACCTGGGCGGGGCAGGAGAGATGATCGGCCAGGCCGCTCCTTCTCTCGTTGCAGGTGGACCCATGGCGAAAAGCGTGACCATTCAGGATGTCGCCCGGCAGGCAGGCTTGTCCAAGTCTGCCGTTTCGCGCTACCTGAATCACAGCCTGAGCCTGCCACCCGCCACGGCGCAGCGTATCGAAGGGGCCATTGAGGCCCTGGGCTTTCGGCGCAACAGCCTGGCCCAACGCCTGAGCAAGGGCGGCAGCGAGACCATCGGGCTGGTCCTGCCGGACATCGCCAACCCCTTTTTCGCCGAGCTGGCCGACGCCGCCGAGGCCACTGCCTTCGCCCATGGCTACAACCTGGTGCTCTGCCTGACGCGCAACGATCCGGCGCGGGAGATCCAGTACGTCCACTGGAAGGGATCGCGCCGCGTCGACGGTCTGCTGTTCATCACCAACCGCGCGGATGACGGGACGCTGGCGGCGCAACTGGGCGCCTACCGGGAGATCGTGTTGCTGGACGAGGATGTCCCGGGTACCTCGATGCCCAAGGTCTTCGCCGACAATGTCGCCGGCGGCCGACTGGCCACTGAGCATCTGATCCGCCAGGGGCATCGGCGCATCGCCCATGTCTCCGGACCGGCAGCGGTGATGAGCGTGAGGGAGCGGTGCGAGGGCTATGAGCTGGCCCTGGCCGCGGCCGGAATACCCTTGCGTCCCGATTATCTGCTGCTGGGTGAATACAGCCGCGACTTCGGGCGTAAGGCGGCCGCGACCCTGCTGGATCTGCCGGAGCCGCCACAGGCGATCTTCGCCGCCAGCGACTTCATCGCGGTGGGGGTGCTCGATACCCTGCGCGAACGCGGCCTGGCGGTTCCCGGTGCCCTGTCCCTAGTGGGTTTCGACGACGCGCCCTACGCAGAATTGCTCACGCCGCCACTCAGTACCGTGCGCCAATCGGCGCGGGACCTGGGTCGCCAGGGAATCGAAGCCCTGCTGACGGTGCTTGCCGGGCAGCCGGTAGTCGGGGAGCAACGGGTCGCCGTGACCCTGGTAGAACGCGGTTCGGTCGCCCCAGCGCCTGCCCCAAGGTAGCACCCGGCGTTTCCATTCTGCCCAGTCGTGGAGCACCCCCCGTGGCTGTCCGACAAAGGCTCTGCGCTGGGGGTTAGAGTAACCATTTGAATTGGCAGTGAAAGAGGTTCCTCCAGTTGCTGCTGGCACGCCTTGTGCTGTTTCCTTTCCAGCAGAACCTTCCCGGTTCTATTTTTTGGCCTACTTAGTAAACCGGTTTACTAACCGCTGCCACATCCGTCGGCAGGGTAGAGGAGGATGGAGATGCTTCGATTCGGCAAGACGTTCGCTTCCATGCTGATGGTGTTCGGACTGGGCCTGGCCGGTAGTGCCCAGGCGGCACCGGCCAAGCGGCTGGCACTGGTCCAGGTGAATCAGGAGGCGCTTTATTTCACCCAGATCACCCAGGGTGCCCAGGCCGCCGCCAAGGCGGCGGGCGCGGAACTGGTGGTGTTCAATGCCAACGACAACCCCTCCGCTCAGAACGACGCCATCGAGGCCTATATCCAGGACAAGGTGGATGCCATCCTGGTCTGTGCCATCGACGTCAACGGCATCAAGCCGGCGGTCTCGGCGGCCGTCCAGGCCGGTATCCCGGTGGTGGCCATCGATGCCGTGCTCAATGGCGACAACCAGGTGCAGGTGGGCGTCGACAATCGCGCCGCGGCTCGCCAGCTGGGCGAGTACACCGGCAGCTATATCATCCGTGAGCTGGGTGGCGAGGCCAAGGTCGGGGTGGTGGGAGCCCTGGGTTCCTACGTGCAGAACCTGCGCCTGGACGGCTTCCGCGAGGGGCTGGCACAGAGTGCGCCCAAGGCGAAGATCGTGGGCACCGTAGATGGCAACAACGTGCAGGACACCGCGCAGAGCGCCGCGGAAAATCTGCTCACCGCCAATCCGGATCTGCAGATCGTCTATGCCACCGGCGAGCCGGCGTTGATCGGCACCGTGGCGGCCAGCGTCGCCCAGGGCAGCGGCGAGCGCACCCGGATCTTTGGCTGGGATCTGTCGCCCCAGGCCGTCCAGGGCCTGGATGACGGCTCCGTGGCAGTGGTGGTGCAGCAGAACACCCGCGGCATGGGCAAGGCGGCGGTGGAGGCGGCGCTGGCGCTGCTCGCCGGCCAGCAGGTCACCAAGCAGCAGGATATCCCGGTGACCCTGGTCACCCGGGAAAACCTGGATGCCTATCGCGCCGACTTCAAGTAGCGGAGACCCAGCATGGACACTGCGACGATGGTTCCCCGGGTCAGCATGACCGGCATCACCAAGAGCTATGGCTCCATTCAGTCACTGCGCGGCGTCGACCTCGCCCTGCAGCCTGGCGAGGTCCTGGGGCTGGTCGGCGACAACGGCGCCGGCAAATCGACCCTGACCAAGATTCTTTCCGGCGCGGTGCTGCCCACCAGTGGCAGCATCCGCATCGACGGCCGCGAAGAGGTGTTCCAGGGCCCGGCGGATGCCCAGCGCTGTCGGATCCAGATGGTCTATCAGGATCTCTCCCTGTGCGACACCGTGGACGTGGCCGGCAACCTCTTCATGGGGCGGGAGCCCCGCCGCCGGCTGCTCGGCTTGCCGCTGCTGGACGAGCGCAAGATGCACGCCGATGCGCGCCGCATCCTCGAGGGGCTGGGCATCAGTCTGCCCGATACCCGCGCCCAGGTGCGCCACCTCTCCGGCGGCCAGCGCCAGGCCGTGGCCATAGCCCGTGCCGCGGCCTTCGAGCCCCGGGTGCTGATCATGGACGAGCCGACCGCCGCCCTGGCGGTGGCCGAGGTCGAGGCCGTGCTGGAGCTGATCCGCACCATCAGCCGCCAGGGCGTGAGCGTCATCCTCATCACCCACCGGCTGCAGGATCTCTTCCTGGTTTGCGACCGCATCATGGTGATGTACGAGGGCCAGAACCTGGCCGAGCGCCGGGTGGCCGACACCAGTCTGGGCGAGATCGTCGAGCTGATCGTCGGCCACAAGTTCACCGCCCGTTCCGCCTGCGCCTGAATCGGAGGATTTCATGAATACCCTCGACCTGACCCGACAGCGCGTGGTGGTGCAGTCACCGCTGCGCCGCCTGCTGCACGACTATCCCGGCGTGGCCAGCATCGCGCTGTTCTTCGCCCTCTGCTGCCTGCTGTTCGCGCTGGTGACCGACAACTTCCTCAGCAGCGGCAACCTGCTCAACGTCATTCGCCAGAACGCGCCGCTGCTGATCGTCGCCGTCGCCATGACCCTGGTGGTGACCACCGGTGGCATCGACCTGTCGGTCGGTTCCACCCTGGCCCTGGTGGGCGCCCTGGCCGCCCTCGGCCTCAACACCTGGCAGCTGCCCTGGCCCGTGGTGCTGGCCGGCGGCCTGCTGGTGGGGGCGCTGATCGGCGCGCTGAACGGCTACTTCATCGCCTACGCGGGAATCCCGGCGTTCATCGTGACCCTGGCGACCCTGACCATCATTCGCGGCCTGGCGCTGCTCATCACCCAGGGCTACTCCATTCCGGTTCCCCGTGAGCTCAGCGCCTTTCTCGCGCTCGGTCGCGGCTGGGTGCTGGGACTGCCGCTGGCGGTATGGCTCGCGCTCTTCGCGGTGCTCGGCGGCATGCTGCTGCTGGGCAGGATGCGCTTCGGGCGCTATCTCACGGGGATTGGCGCCAATGCCGAAAGCGTCCGCCGGGCAGGGGTGAATACCCGCGGCGTGCTGCTGCGTGTCTACGTCCTGAGCGGCATGGCGGCGGCGCTGGCCGGAATGATCGTGACGGCACGACTGGGCAGTGGCTCCTCCAACCAGGGGGAGGGCTTCGAACTGGAGGTCATCGCGGCGGTGGTGCTGGGCAGCACCAGTCTGTTCGGTGGCTTCGGTACCATCCTCGGCACCCTGCTGGGTGTGCTGACCATGGCGGTGATCAAGAACGGCCTTATCCTCGCCCATGTGTCGCCCTTCTATACCCAGATCGCCACGGGGGCCATCGTGCTGCTGGCCATCTGGCTCAACACCCGTATCCTCAAGACCGGCCGCCCGCTGGGGAGGGTAGGCGGATGAGTCTGTTTCGCCATCCTGAGCCGCTTCCGGTCGGGGTCGACAGCGGCCATGCCATGACGGTGCTTGGCCCGCTGCCGGTGGACCGGTTGGGCGTGACCCTGATGCACGAGCACATCCTGCTCGACGCCTCCGGCAAATGGGTGCCACCCCGTTGCTGCGGCGAGCGACACCTGGCCGAGCAGCCGGTGAGCATCGAACTGCTCGGCGAGCTGCATATGAATCCGCTGGTCAGCCGCGACAACTGCCAGCTGTTCGACGTGGAGCTGGCCTGCGCCGAGCTGCTGAAATATCGCGCCTTGGGCGGGGAGACGGTGGTCGATCCCACCAATCTCGGCATCGGTCGCGATCCCCAGGCGCTGCAGCGCATCGCGCGGCTCACGGGTCTCAACATCATCATGGGCGCCGGTTTCTACCTAGAGCCCTCGCACCCGGCCTATGTCAGGGAGCGCCCGGTTGAGGAGCTCACTGCCCAGATCGTCCACGACGTGGGCGGAGCGGCGGAAAAGCCGGAAGTCATCGCCGGCCTGATCGGCGAGATCGGGGTATCGGCCGCCTTTACCGCCAGCGAGGAAAAGTCCCTGCGCGCCGCCGCCCGGGCCAGCGGCCTCACCGGGGTGCCCCTGGCGGTCCATCTGCCCGGCTGGGAACGTTTGGGCCATCGGGTGCTGGACATCGCCGCCGCCGAGGGCGCCGACCTGCACCACGTGGTGCTCTGCCACATGAATCCCAGTCATCGCGACCTCGACTACCAGCACGGACTCGCGGAGCGGGGCGCCTTCCTCGAATACGACATGATCGGCATGGGCTACTACTTCGCCGACGAGGCCGCCCAGTCGCCGTCCGACGAAGACAACGCCCGCGCCCTCGTCGGTCTGCTGGAGGCCGGCTACGGCGAGCGCCTGCTGCTGTCCCAGGACGTCTTTCTCAAGACCATGCTCACCCGCTACGGCGGCCACGGCTATGGCTACCTGCTCAAGCACTTCGTCCCGCGTCTGCGCCGCCACGGCGTCACGGGGGCGCAACTGGAAACCCTGCTGATCGACAACCCGCGCCGCGTCTTCCAGCGCATTCGATCGGCCTAAAGTCCCGCAACCGGAGAACCTATGAAACAGTCCGTTCTGCTCGCTGGCGAATCCTGGGTAAGCACCGCGACCCATATCAAGGGCTTCGACCAGTTCGCCTCCGTCACCGCCCACAATGGCGCTCAGCGCCTGCTGACCGCACTGGCCGACAGCGACTATGCCGTCACCCAGATGTGCGCCGACCAGGCGCAAACCGAGTTTCCCGCCACGCTGGACGCCCTGCGCGACTACCAAGTGATCATCCTGTCGGATATCGGTGCCAACAGCCTGTTGCTGCATCCGGACACCTGGCTGCGCAGCCGCCGCACACCGAATCGCCTGACGGCGCTGCGCGAGTACGTGCTGCAGGGTGGCGCCCTCATGATGGTCGGTGGCTACTACAGCTTCCAGGGCATCAACGGGGGTGCCCGTTATCGCGGCACGGCGGTGGAAGAGGTGCTGCCGGTGCGTTGCCTGCCCTATGACGACCGCATCGAGGTGCCCGAGGGCTTCACGCCAGAGGTGCACGGCGAGCATGAGTTGCTGCGTGGCCTGCCCCGGGACTGGTCCTATCTGCTGGGCTACAACGAGGTGGAATTGCATCCGGACGCCCAGCTCGTGGCGAGCGTCGCGGGTAGCGGTCATCCACTGCTGGCGACCCGGGAAGTCGGACAGGGGCGTACCCTGGTCTGGACCAGCGACATGTCGATGCACTGGATGCCCGACGACTTCCTGGCCGGCGATGCCTATCGGCGCTTCTGGCTCAACTGCCTGGAATGGCTCTCGCGGCGCGCCTGATCACCCGTAGTCCGACTGGAGATCACCAATGCTCGACGATCCCTTGGCCCTGACCCGAGCGCTGCTGGGGTTTCCAACGCTCAATCCGCCGGGCGATGAAGAGGCCTGCGCGCAGTTTCTGGTCACGACGCTCCGCGAGGCGGGCTTCCACTGCGAGTTGCAACATTTTGGCGAACGACGTTGCAACCTGGTGGCCTGGCTGCCGGGGCGCGGGGCCGGCAAGCCGCTGGGCTTTACCGGGCACCTGGACGTGGTGCCCTTGGGCAATGGCACCTGGCGCCACGGGCCCTTCGCCGGCGAGGTGGCCGAAGGACGCCTCTATGGCCGCGGCGCCAGCGACATGAAGGCGGGAATCGCCGCCTTCATCGTCGCCTGCCAGCGCAATCGCGACGCCGTCGCCCAGGGGCCTGGCGTCCGGCTGCTGCTCACCGGCGGTGAGGAAACCGGCTGTGACGGCGCCCGGGCGCTGTGCCGGGACGCGCCGCACCTGCTTGGCGAGCTGGGCGCGCTGCTGGTGGGCGAACCCACTGCCAACCGGCCGGTGCTGGGGCACAAGGGCGCCTTCTGGCTCCGCTGTACCGCTCATGGCCGCACGGCCCACGGTGCCATGCCCGAGGAGGGGGAAAAACGCCATCTACCGCCTGGCCGAGGCCATTGGCCGGGCGCGTACCTTCGCCGTCGGCCCGCCGCATCCGCTCATGCGGCAACCCACGCTCAACGTGGGGACCGTCACGGGTGGGCTGAACATCAACTCGGTGCCGGATCGCGCCGCCTTCACCCTCGATCTGCGGACCGCCCCGAACCTGGAGCATGCCGACATCCAGCGGCGTCTGGCCGAGCATCTGGGCTGCGATCTGGAGTTAGAAGTCTTGGTGGATCTGCCCGGCGTCTGCGCTGATAGGAGCGACGCCTGGGTGCGGCAGGTCTTCGAGTGCTGCGCCGCCCTGCATGGCGAGGCGCTGCCCGCCAGTGTGGTGCCTTACTTCACTGATGCCGCCGTGCTGCTGCCCGCGCTGAACGACCCGCCCACCCTGATCCTGGGGCCGGGCGAGCCGAGCATGGCGCACAAGGTGGACGAATACTGCGAGATACAACGACTGGAGGAGGGCACCGCGCTCTACGGGCAGTTGCTCCGGGACTGGATGCTCGCCGGACGCTAGCGCCGCGCCAGGGGTACCACCATGGGGGTGCCGGCCACCGGGTCGTCGATGATCAGGCAGTCCAGGTCGTAGACCGCCTTGATCAGCGCCGGGGTGACCACCTCGCGCGGGCGGCCGGTGGCCAGTACCTTGCCGTCGCGCATGGCCACCAGGTGGGTGGCGTAGCGACAGGCGTGGTTGAGGTCGTGCAGCACCATCACCAGGGTGTGGCCCTGCTGGCGATTGAGGTCTTCCAGCAATTCCAGCAGGTCGATCTGGTGAGTGATGTCTAGCCAGGTGGTGGGCTCGTCGAGCAGCAGCAGCGGGGTTTCCTGGGCCAGCGCCATGGCGATCCATACCCGCTGGCGCTGGCCTCCGGAGAGGGTGTCCACCGCCCGGTCGGCCAGTTCGAAGACACCAGTGGCCTGCATGGCGTGGGTCACCGCGCGTTCATCGTCGGCGCGCACGCCACCGAACAGCGTCTGGTGCGGATAGCGTCCGCGGGCCACCAGGTCGCGCACCGAGATGTCACCCGGGGCCTGGGAGCTCTGCGGCAGCAGGCCCAGGCGGCGGGCCACCTCCTTGGTGCGATAGCTCTGGATCGCCTGGCCGTCCAGCCAGACCTGGCCCTGGCTGGGCGCCAGCAGTCGACTGAGGGTGCGCAGCAGGGTCGACTTGCCGCAGCCGTTGGGGCCGATGATGACCGTCAGCTCGCCGTCGGGAATGGTCAGCGACAGGTCTTCGGCGATCAGCTTGCGGCCGTAGCCCAGGGTCAGGCGCTCGGCGTGCAGGCGTGAAGCGGGGGCGTCGTTCATGAGCGGCGGGACTCCCAGATGAGCAGGCCGATCAGGTAGAGCCCACCCAGGCTCACCGTGACCAGGCCCACCGGCAGGACATAGGGCAGGAACAGGCGCTGGGCGAGCAGATCCGCGCCCAGCAGCAGCACCGCGCCGGTGAGGGCGGCGGCGGGCAGCGCCAGGCGCTGGGTGCCGGTCAGGCGGCGGGCGATCTGCGGCGCGGCCAGGGCGATGAAGGAGATCGGTCCGGCCACCGCGGTGCCGGCGGCGGTGAGCACCACCCCCAGGCCCAGCAGCGACAACCGCGTGCGCTCCACCGGCACGCCCAGGGCGCAGGCGGTGTCGTCGCCCATTTCCAGCAGGAACAGCCGGCGACTCAGCGCCAGGCTGGCGGCACCCGCCAGCAGGATGAAGACCACCGCCGGCCAGGCCTTGCCCCAGGTCAGGCCGTTGAGCGAACCGGCGCTCCACAGGCCGGCGCTGAAGGCGGCCTCCAGGGAGGCGTGGACGATCAGCCAGGTGTTGAGCGCCATCAGCAGGGCGCGCACGCCGATGCCGACGATGATGAGTCTCAGGGTATCCACGCCGCTGCCCCGCCAGGTGAGGGCATAGACCAGCGCCGCGCTGAGCAGGCCGCCGATCAGGGCGGCGGTGGTACTCCAGAGGATGCTGGCCTGGAACAGCACCAGGGCGACCAGCACCCCGCTGTAGGCGCCGGTGTTGAAGCCCATGATGTCCGGGCTGCCGAGGGGATTGCGCAGCAGCGATTGGAACAGCGCGCCGCTGAGGCCCAGGGCGGCGCCGATCAGCAGCGCCAGGGCCACCCGCGGCAGGCGCCACTGGGTGACCACCAGTTCGATGCCGCGCGGCGCCTCGCCGAGCAGCGCGGCCAGCACCTGGGAAGGGCTCAGGGCCAGGCTGCCGCTGCCCAGGGCGAACAGCGCCAGCAACAGCGCGCCGCCGAGCAGGGCGAACAGCACGCCGGGCAGGCGCAGGCGACCGGGGCGGTTCATGCCCGGCCTCCCTGGCGCTGACGGCGCGCCAGCCAGATCAGCAGCGGCGCGCCGAGGAAAGCGGTCACCACCGAGACCCGCAGCTCGTTGGTCACCAGCAGGCGGCCGACGATATCGGCCGTCAGCAGCAGACTGGGAGTGAACAGCAGGACGAAGGGCAGCAGCCAGCGATGGTCTTCGCCGATGGCCCAGCGACCCAGGTGCGGCACCATCAGGCCGACGAAGGCGATGGGTCCGACCGCCGCTGCGGCGGCCCCGCAGAGCAGGGTGATGGCCAGCAGGCCAAGCAACTGGGTCTGGCGGACCCGGGTGCCGAGGGCCACGGCCAGATCGCTGCCCAGGCTCAGGGCATTGAGCGCCGGAGCCAGCAGCAGGGCGATGACCACGCCGCCCAGCACCGGCAGGCTGGCGCTGCGCAGCAGGTCGAGCTGCCGCACGTCCAGGGAGCCGAATTGCCAGAATCTCAGCTGATCGTAGACCTGGGGATCGAGCAGGGCGATGCCCGAGCTGACACCTTCGAGCATGGCGCCCAGGGCCACCCCGACCAGCACCAGGCGCATCGGGTTGAAGCCACCGCCACCGGCGATACCGGCCAGCAGTACCACCAGGCTGGCCAGCAGGGCGCCACCAAAGGCGAAGCCCAGGTACTGCTCGGGACCGCTGGCACCGAACAGGGCGATGCCCAGCACCACGGCGAAACTGGCACCGGCGTTGACGCCGAGGATGCCCGGGTCGGCCAGGGGATTGCGCGTCAGCGCCTGCATCAGGGTGCCGGCCACGCCCAGCGCCGCGCCGGCGAGCAGACCGGCGAGGGTCCGCGGCAGCCGCGCCTCGCGCACGATCAGGCAGGTCGGCGCGCTGCAGCCCTGGCCCAGTGCCTGCCAGACGTCGGCCAGCGGGATGGCAGTGGCGCCGAGCGCCAGGCTGGCAGCCATCACCAGCAACAGCAGGAACGCGGCGCAGCCGAGGATGAAGAGGCGGCGCCCGGTCATCCGCGGCGACCGACGGGAAGGGGAGTGGATGAGAACAAGGCGTATTAACACATGATAGTCTGTATTACATGCTAACAGCCTTGCCCCGGCGGCTCGATAGCGTCCCCTGTGTTTTTCCGGTGATTCATGTCCAAGACGTCCTTCCTGCTCGACTTCGGCCTGCTCAGGTCCCACGCCGCCTTTCGCACCCTGTTCATCGCCCGCCTGGTGTCCGTGCTGTCCCTTGGCCTGCTGGCCGTGGCGATCCCCATCCAGGTCCAGGCCCTGACCGAGTCGCCGCTCAAGGTGGGCCTGGCGCTGAGCATGGCCGGCATCGGCATGTTCGTCGGCCTGCTCACCGGCGGGGTACTGGCCGACCGCCTGGAGCGGCGCCGCCTGATCCTGGCGGCACGCTCCATCTGCGGCCTGGGCTTCATCGGCCTGGCGGTCAATGCCAGCCTGCCCGAGCCGTCGCTGAACGCCATCTACCTGCTGGCGCTGTGGGACGGCTTCTTTGGCGCCCTCGGCGTCACCGCGCTGCTGGCGGTCACGCCGATCCTCGTCGGTCGCGAATCCATGGTGCAGGCTGGTGCCCTGAACATGCTCAGCGTGCGGGTGGCGGCCATCGTTGCCCCGCCGCTGGGCACCCTGCTGATTGCCCAGAGCGGCGTGGCCTGGAACTACGGCCTAACCGCCTGCGGCACCCTGATCACCCTGCTGGTGCTGCTGCGCCTGCCGCGGTTGCCGCCGCCAGAGCAGCCGCGCGAGACGCCCTGGGAGGCCCTGGGCGGCGGCATCGCCTTCCTGTTCGAGAATCGCCTGCTGGGCGCGGTTGCCCTGGTCGGCGCCCTGGTGACCATGGCCAATGCGGTGCGGGTGCTCTATCCGTCGCTGGGCGAGAGTTGGGGGCTGGATACCGCACACCTGGGCTGGCTCTATGCCGCCGCGCCCCTGGGTGCGGCCATCGGCGCCCTCACCAGTGGCCGGCTGAACCAGGCGCCACGCCCGGGGCGTACCCTGCTGATGACCGCGGTGGCGACCTTTCTGGCGGTGGCGGTGTTCGCGCTGCTGCCCGGTTTCTGGCTGTCCGCGCTGTGCCTGGTGCTGTTCGGCTACCTGGGCGCGCTCAATGCCCTGGTGCAGTACGCGCTGATCCAGCGCCTGACGCCGGATCGTCTGCTGGGGCGTATCAATGCGCTATGGACGGCGCAGAACATCGGCGGCGAGGCCATTGGCGCGGCGCTGTTCGGCGGCCTGGCCAGCCTGATGCTGCCGGCACAGGCGGCGTTCGTCTTCGGCCTGGTCGCCACTGGGGTGGCCGCCCTCTGCTGGACGCTGGCCCGAGGTCTGCGTAGGGCTGAAAGCCTCGGCACCTGATCCGCTCCGGTGCGTCTGGCGTAGCGTGGAAAACCGCGCAGCGTTTTCCACTGGGGGCTCATGGCGATCAGCGATGGACAAGACAGATCGCGGCCATGGGCCGCTCCTACAGGCTAGACGGTACCTGTAGGAGCGGCCGCATCGGCGGACCGCCCTGGCCACGACTGCTCTATTCAAGGCTTGGCGTAGCGCTGTTCCAGGCGATCCAGCAGCAGGTTGGCGCTATAGGGGTCGAGACGGAAGGTCTCGGCGCCCAGGGCTTCCACGCGGTTGTCCTTGACCGCCGGCAGGTGCGCCAGCAGCGGATTGCCGCGGACTGCCTCGGCTTCCTTGGCGTCCGCGGCGAACAGCAGGAAGGTCTGGCCCGTGAGGCCGGTGGCGACGTTTTCACCGGCGAGCTGAAGGATATCGTGGCGCTGCCCCTGGCTATGACCGGTCTCCAGCCCCGTCGGCAGCGCCGCCAGTTCGAAGCCCAGGCTTTCCAGCAACTGGCCCTGGGAGGAGGCGGCGGTCCAGAGATTGGCCTGGCGCGTCGCCGGGTTGTAGACGAAGGCCGATACCGGTTGCGGCGGCAGCTGCAGGCGCGCCTTGAGCTCGGCGACGCGCCGGTCGAAATCGGCGACCACCTGGCTGGCGGCGTCCTCGCGGCCGGTGGCCTGACCGAGCAATTCCACCACCTGTTGCCAGCTGCGATTGTCGTAACCCACCACCAGCACCGGGGCGATGGCCTTGAGTTGCTCGACCAGGCGCAGCGCCGAGTCGTTGCCGGCGGCGCTGACCAGGATCAGGTCCGGTGCCTCGGCGGCCACGGCTTCGGCATTGGCTTCGCCAATGTACAGCCGTTTCACGTCACGCTGCCTGGCGACCGCGCCCCACTGCCGCAGGAAGCCCTGGTCATCGGCGAATCTGTTGTTGGGCGAGGTGGCACCGCTGGCCACCACCGGCGCGCCGATGGCGAGCAGGGAGCCGGTGAGGGTGACGCTGGTGGAGACGATGCGTTGCGGCTTGGCGGGCAGGGTGACCTGGCTGCCGTCGGTGCTGATCTGCCGGGGCCAGTCCGCCGCCCGAGCGGTACCGCCCAGCGCCAGGGTCGCGAGGATCAGGGTGGTGAGAATGCGAAACACTGACGACAAGCTGAACATGAACGCCTTCCGGTTGTAAGATAATCACTCTCATTTTCAAAGAAGCGCTCCCTGGCAGCAAGTCGTTCCGGTCAAGCCGCCGGTATGCGGCCAGGGGAAGGGCAGGAGCTCATCGCCAGACGCCTTCCGGCCGGTGGGTATTTGTCTTTTATTTCAAGGATTTGCGGGATAGCCGGGAATATCGTTCGGTCCCTAACGAATTGACTTTCCGGTATCCAGTAAGTTAGCTTCTGCTTATTGATAAGCATTATCATTCGTGTAGAGGTTCATCGAAATGACGAGCAAGAGGGCCGAGAGGGTCGGAGAAGTAGACGCCGATCGTCGGGAACAGGCCGTATTCCTGTTCCAGTCGGGTGATCGCGTCCTGCAGGGGCGGGGCGTCTGTGCCCGGGTCGAGACACCGGCCAGCGGCGGTGCGCACCGGGACAGCCTGTTCCTCCACGCCGTGGAAGAGGCCTTCGCCCGTGCCCGCCAGGCCGGCATCGCCGAGCCGGTGATCATGGGCGCCATTCCCTTCGATACCACCCGGCCCTCATGCCTTTATGTGCCCCGGGAGCATGCCTGGGTGGCTCGCCCGGCGCCGGTCAGCAGCGCGCCAGTCGCCCCGGCGCAGGTGCGCGAGGTGCGCAACCTGCCCAGTGCGGATGGTTTCTGCCTGGCGGTGGAGGAGGCCATCGAGGCCTTCCGCCGCGGCGAGCTGAGCAAGGCGGTGCTGTCGAGGATCCAGGAGATCCAACTGGCCGAACCCGCCGACGTGGACGCCATCCTCGCCAATCTGGCGCGGCAGAATCCCACCGGCTATCAATTCCGCATCCCCCTCGCCGAGGGCGGCGAGCTGGTCGGAGTCAGCCCCGAGTTGCTGGTGCGCAAGCAGGGCGCCCGGGTCCACACCAATCCGCTGGCGGGTTCGGCCAAGCGTCGCGCCGATCCGCAGGAAGACCAGCGTGTCGCCCGCGATCTGCTGGAGTCCAGCAAGGATCACTATGAGCACCGCCTGGTGATCGAGGACATCCGCCAGCAGCTGGCACCACTGTGCAGCCGGCTGGACGTGCCCGAAGGGCCGTCGCTGCTCAGCACCAACGCCATGTGGCACCTGTCCACCGCCATCGATGGCGAACTGGCCGACAGTCGCACCTCGGCGCTGCAGCTCGCCTGCCGCCTGCATCCGACCCCGGCGGTCTGTGGCTTTCCCACGGCGGCGGCGCGCCAGCTGATCCAGCGTATCGAGCCCTTCGACCGCGGCCTGTTCACCGGCATGGTCGGCTGGTGCGATGCCCAGGGCAACGGCGAGTGGGTCGTCACCATCCGCTGCGGCACGGTGCAGGGCGACTGGCTGCGGCTGTTCGCCGGCGCCGGCATCGTCGAAGCCTCGGATCCGGCGGCGGAGTGGGCCGAGGTCACCGCCAAACTGGGCACCATGCGTGCCGCCTGTGGTTTGCTCGACGAGGAGAACCCCACGTGAGTCTGGAATTCACCCCCTGGCCGGACGACCTGGCGGCGCGCTATCGCGCCCTGGGTTACTGGCCCGATCTGCCGATGACCGAAATCCTGGCGCGCAGCCGCGCGACCCTGCCCGAGGCGCCGGCGATCCTCTGCGGCGAGCGGCAGCTGAGCTATGCCGAGCTGGACGAGCGCTCCAGTCGGCTGGCCGCCCACCTGCAGGCCGCCGGGCTGCGGCGCCACGACACGGCCCTGGTGCAGCTGCCCAACGTGGCCGAGTTCTATGTGGTGTTCTTCGCCCTGCTCAAGGCTGGCATCGCCCCGGTCAACGCCCTGTTCAGCCACCAGAAGCTGGAGTTGCTCGCCTATGCGCAGCAGATCCAGCCCCGGCTGCTGATCGCCTCCCGCGAGCACAACCTGTTCCGCGACGACAACTTCCTCGCCGAATTGCGCGACGTGGCGCCGGGCCTCGGCGAGGTGCTGCTGGATGGCGCCGACGACGCACGCAGCCTGCAGCAGCGTCTGGATACCCCGCTGGACGGTTTTCAGCTGACCCCTACCGCCTGTGGCGAGGTGGCCTTCTTCCAGCTCTCCGGTGGCAGCACCGGCACGCCCAAGCTGATTCCGCGCACCCACAACGACTACTACTACAGCCTCAGACGCAGCGTCGAGATCTGCCGCCTGACCCCGGCGACGCGCTTTCTCTGCGCGCTGCCGGCGGGCCACAATTACACCCTCAGCTCGCCCGGCGCCCTGGGCGTCTTCATCGCCGGTGGCTGCGTGGTCATGGCCCGCGATCCCGAGCCGCTGCGGTGCTTGGCGCTGATCGAACGCCATCAGGTGGATTGGGTGGCCCTGGTACCGCCGGCGGTGGCGCTCTGGCTGCAGGCCGCGGCTGCCCCCGAGCAGCGCGCCCGGCTGGCCAGCCTCCGCGTGGTGCAGGTGGGCGGTGCCAGCTTCGCCGAGGCCCAGGCCCGCCGCGTGCCCGTGGAACTGGGCTGCCAGCTGCAGCAGGTGTTCGGCATGGCCGAGGGCCTGGTCAACTACACCCGCCTGGACGACGAGCCCGAGCGCATCTTCACCACCCAGGGCCGTCCCATGAGTCCGGACGACGAGGTGCGCATCACCGACGAGGACGGCAATCCGGTGCCCGACGGCGAGCCGGGCCTGCTGTCCACCCGCGGTCCCTACACCTTCCGCGGTTACTACCGCAGCCCCGAGCACAATGCCCAGGTGTTCGATGCCGAGGGTTTCTACTTTTCCGGCGACGTGGTCCAGCGCGATGCCGCCGGCTATCTCAAGGTGGTCGGCCGGGTGAAGGACCAGATCAACCGCGGCGGCGAGAAGATCGCCGCCGCCGAGATCGAGGGGCTGCTGCTGCGCCATCCCGGCATTACCCACGCGGCCCTGGTCGCCATCGCCGACGAGTTGATGGGCGAGAAGAGCTGCGCCTGCCTGGTGGTGAGCGATCCGGCACTCAAGCCGGTGGCGCTGCGTCGCTACCTGCGCGAGCAGGGCGTGGCCGAATACAAGCTGCCCGACCGTTTCCAGTTCCTTGACCAGTTGCCGCTCACCGCCGTCGGCAAGATCGACAAGCGGCGCCTGCGCGAGCAGCTGCAGACCCCTTCCACCGAGCGTTCCTAAGGTTTCCCATGGCTATCCCCCGTCTTGCTTCCTATCCCTTGCCTCAGCCCGACGGCTTTCCCGCCAACAAGGTCGACTGGACACCGGCGGCCGACCGCGCCGTGCTGCTGATCCACGACATGCAGCGCTATTTCGTCGAGTTCTATGGCGACAGCAGCCCGCTGATCGACCAGGTGGTGACCAACATCGCCGCGCTGCGCGCCTGGGCCGATGCCCGGGGCGTGCCGGTGGTCTACACCGCTCAGCCCACCGACCAGCCGCCAGCCGATCGCGCCCTGCTCAACGACATGTGGGGTCCGGGCCTGACCCAGGCCGATCCCGCGCTGCAGCAGGTGGTGGACGCGCTGGCGCCCAAGGACGGTGACGTGGTGCTGACCAAGTGGCGTTACAGCGCCTTCCACCGTTCCAACCTGCAGGACCTGATGACCGAGTGGCGGCGCGACCAGCTGATCGTCTGCGGCGTCTACGCCCATATCGGTTGCCTGACGACCTGCACCGACGCCTTCATGCGGGACATCCAGGCCTTCCTGATCGGCGACGCCGTGGCCGACTTCAGCGAGGAAGAGCACCGCATGGCGCTGCGCTACGTGGCGACCCGTTGCGGCAGTACCCTGAGCACCGCCCAGGTCACCGGCGGCGCGGTAACCCTGGACGAAGCCTGGCTGCGTGCCCAGGTCCAGCCGCTGCTGGACGCTGACGACGAAGCGCCGGCGCTGGACGACAACCTCACCGATTTCGGTCTGGATTCGGTGCAGGTCATGACTCTGGTGGGCGAGTGGCAGAAGCGCGGCCTGCCCGTGACCTTCGCCGATCTGGCCGCCCAGCCGACCCTGCAGGGCTGGCTGGATCTGCTGCGCGCGCGCGCCTGAGGAGTGTCCTGATGACGCAACTGGATTTCACCGGCAAGCGCGTCTGGGTGACCGGCGCAGGGCAGGGCATCGGCTTGCAGGTGGCGCGCCGCTTCCAGGCGGCGGGCGCCGAGGTGGTCGGACTCGACCGCCAATTCGCCGAGAGCAGCTATCCGTTCCGCACCCAGCTGCTGGATGTCGCCGATGCGGCCCAGGTCGAGGACGTCTGCCAGGCGCTGCTGGCCGAAGAGCGCCGTCTGGACGTGCTGGTCAACGGCGCCGGCGTGCTGCGCCTGGGCACCAGCGACAGCCTGAGCCTGGATGACTGGCAGGCGCTCTTGGACGTCAACGTCTCCGGTCCCTTCTACCTGTTCCGCCAACTGGTGCCGCTGTTCAAGGCCCAGGGCCAGGGCGCCATCGTCAACATCGCCTCCAACGCCGCCCATGTGCCGCGCCTGCAGATGGCCGGCTACTGCACCTCCAAGGCGGCGCTGGTGTCCCTGAGCCACTGCGTGGCCCTGGAACTGGCCGGGTCGGGCGTGCGCTGCAACGTGGTCTCGCCGGGTTCCACGGCGACCCCCATGCTGGCCGGCATGCTCGGCTCGCCCGAGGGCTATCAGCGCCTGGTGGACGGCCTGCCGGAAGACTTCAAGCTGGGCATCCCGCTGCGCAAGATCGCCCAGCCCGACGAGATCGCCAATACCGTACTGTTCCTCGCATCGGACCTGGCCAGCCATATCACCATGCAGGACATCGTGGTGGACGGCGGCGCGACGCTGGCGGCGTGAGGTATTTTCGCAGGTTGGGTTGAGCGCGAGCGAAGCCCAAGGCGACGGGTTCGACTCCGTTTGTTGGGCTTCGACGATGGAGCCGTCTCAACCAACCTACGGCCGGGCGCGCTGAGCGATCCCGAGCTTGCCGGAGCTGATGAAGCGGAGCGCTCGCTCGGATAACCCCCTCTCCCCTCGGGAGAGGGTTGGGGTGAGGGCGCGCCCAGCTACGGAGTCCAGTGGAAAAGGCTGCGCCGTTTTCCACGCTACGGAGTCAGCAGTTCCGTAGGTTGGGTTGAGCGCGAGCGCGGCGGGTTCATGTCCATCCGTTGGGCTTCGACGATTGAGCCGTCTCAACCCAGCCTTCGATCAGGCGCGGCGATCGATCACGAGTTTGCCGGGGCGGAACGCCTGCTCGGATAACCCCCTCTCCCCTCGGGAGAGGGTTGGGGTGAGGGCGCCCCCAGCTATGGAGTCCAGTGGAAAAGGCTGCGCCGTTTTCCATGCTACGGGCGTCCGCAGTTCCGTAGGTTGAGTTGAGCGCCAGCGCAGTGGGTTCGCGTCCGTCCGTGGGCTTCGACGATGGAGCCGTCTCAACCCAACCTACAAAGTCACGCCCAAGCGCGAGTCTCGTAGGTTGGGTTGAGCGCTAGCGAAGCCCAACAGTGCGACCGGCCTAGCCCGCCACCAGCACCCGAATGGCTTCCAGGCGCAGCGAGGCCTTGTCCAGGTAGGTCAGGCCTTCTTCGCGCTGCTGGCGCAGGCGATCGATCTCGTCCTGGCGGACGCTGGAATTGACCGCGCGCAGGGCTTCCAGGCGGGCGATTTCTTCGTCCATACCCGACACATAGGCCTGGCGGGCCTTGGCGACGCGTTCCTCGTGGCGGGGCAGGGCCTTGTCTTCGCCACCACCGATCAGCTTGGCCAGGGAGTCACGCTGGGCCTGGACGAACTTGTTGGCGCTGGTACGCGGCACGCTTTCCAGCTGATCGTTGAGGGTCTCGAAGGCCACCCGGGCAGCCAGGTCGTTGCCGTTGGCATCCAGCAGGCAGCGGATCGCCAGCGGCGGCAGGTAGCGACCCAGTTGCAGGGCGCGCGGCGCCACTGCCTCGCTGATGTAGATCAGCTCCAGCAGCACGGTGCCCGGTTTGAGCGCCTTGTTCTTGATCAGCGCCACGGCGGTGTTGCCCATGGAGCCGGACATCACCAGGTCCATGCCACCCTGGGCCATGGGGTGCTCCCAGGTCAGGAATTGCATGTCTTCGCGGACCAGGGCCACGTTGCGATCGTAGGTGATGGTCACGCCTTCGTCGTCGCCGAGGGGGAAGCCGGCGTCGAGCATCTTCTCGCTGGGCTTGAGGATCAGGGCGTTGTCGGAGTGGTCCTCGCTGTCGATGCCGAAGGCGTTGAACAGCTCTTCCATGTACATCGGCAGGGCGAACTGGTCGTCCTGGTCGAGGATGTCTTCGACCAGTTGCTCGCCGGCGCCGGCGCCCGAGGAATTGAGTTCCAGCAGGCGGTCGCGACCGTTGTGCAGTTCCGTCTCCAGCGCGGCGCGCGCCTGGGCGCCCTGTTCCAGCAGTGCCTGCCAGGTGGCTTCGTCGCCACCGGCCAGCTGCTCGTCGAGCTCGCTGGCGAAGCGTGCCTGGAGGGCGCTGCCGGTCGGCGAGGTGGCCAGAAAGGCGTTCAGCGCCTGGTGGTACCACTGGAACTGGCGTTCCTGGCGGCTGCCTTCCAGATAGGGCACGTGCAGCTGGATGGTGTGGCGCTGGCCGATCCGGTCGAGACGGCCGATGCGCTGCTCCAGCAGGTCCGGGTGGGCCGGCAGGTCGAATAGCACCAGGTGATGGGCGAACTGGAAGTTGCGGCCTTCACTGCCGATCTCGGAGCAGATCAGCACCTGGGCGCCGAATTCTTCGTCGGCGAAGTAGGCGGCGGCGCGGTCGCGTTCGAGGATGCTCATGCCTTCGTGGAAGGTCGTGGCGGGGATGCCGGACTTGAGGCGCAGGGCGTCTTCCAGATCCAGGGCGGTTTCCATGCGCGCGCAGATGACCAGCACCTTGTGCGGCTTGAGCGCCTTGAGGGTGTCGATCAGCCATTCGACGCGGCCGTCGTGACGCCACCAGCGATCGTTGTCGTCTTCCGGGGCGAATTCGGTCTCCGGCTGCAGCGACTGGCCGGGCATGACGCCCTCGTCCAGGTAGGTATCCGGGAAGGGCAGGGCGTGGGCGTGCAGCTCGCGCTCGGGGAAGCCCTTGACCGCGGCGCGGGTGTTGCGGAACAGCACCCGGCCGGTGCCGTGGCGATCCAGCAGCTCGCGCACCAGGCGCGCGCGGGCGTCGGCGTCGCCGGCTGCGGCCGCCGCCAGCAGGGTCTCGCCTTCCTGGCCGAGGAAGCCGCCGATGGCGTCCTGGGCGGCCGGACTCAGGGCGCCGGCGTCGAGCAGTTCCTGCACGGCTTCGGCCACCGGGCGGTAGTGCTGGGACTCCTGCTGGAAGGCGGCGAAGTCATGGAAGCGGCTGGGATCGAGCAGGCGCAGACGGGCGAAGTGGCTGTCCTGGCCCAGTTGCTCGGGGGTCGCGGTGAGCAGCAGCACGCCGGGGATGACCTCGCCGAGTTGCTCGACCAGGCTGTATTCGCGACTGGCGCCCTCGGGGTGCCAGACCAGGTGGTGGGCTTCGTCGACCACCAGCAGGTCCCAGCCGGCGGCGAAGGCGGCGTCCTGGGCCTTTTCGTCGCGCACCAGCCAGTCCAGGGAGACCAGGGCGAGCTGGGCGTCTTCGAAGGGATTGCCGTCTTCGCTGGCCATGAAGCGCTCGGCGTCGAACAGCGCCACTTCCAGGTTGAAGCGGCGGCGCATCTCCACCAGCCACTGGTGCTGGAGATTTTCCGGAACCAGGATCAGCACCCGACTGGCGCGACCGCTGAGCAGCTGGCGATGGATCACCAGGCCGGCTTCGATGGTCTTGCCCAGGCCCACCTCGTCGGCCAGCAGGACGCGCGGGGCGACCCGGTCGGCCACGCTGCGGGCGATGTGCAGCTGGTGCGGGATCGGCTGGGCGCGGGTGCCGCCGAGGCCCCAGAGGCTGGACTGCAACAGGCGGTTGCGATGCTCGTGGGTGTGATAGCGCAGGCCGAACCAGGGCAGGGGATCGATCTGCCCGGCGAACAGGCGGTCGCTGGCCAGGCGGAACTGGATGAAGTTCGACAGCTGGGCCTCGGGCACGCTGCGTGCCTCGCGCTCGGCGGTAAAGCCGTGGTAGGTCAGCAGGCCGTCCGCTTCGGAGACCTCGCGCACGGTGAGCTTCCAGCCCTCGAAGTGAGTCACCTCGTCGCCCGGGGCGAAGCGCACCCGGGTCAGCGGGGCGTTGCGCTGGGCATACTGGCGCGTCTCACCGGTGGCTGGATAGAGCACCGTGAGCAGGCGGCCGTCCAGGGCCAGGATGGTTCCCAGGCCCAGTTCGGCCTCACTGTCACTGATCCAGCGTTGTCCCGGTTGATGCGACGCCATGTGGAAGCTTCTCCCCAGCTATCAAAAAGCCGGCTATTTTAGCGAAAGCGGAGTCAGAAGCCTAACGCGCTCTTTGCCGCAGTCCGCGAATTCGAGGTCCCCGTCATGATCCCTGCCATTCCGCCGCCCGGCGTGACCCCGCCAAATCAGCTGGATCCCGCCCCGGTGCGGCCCGCCAGCGCCCCCATAGCGCCCGTGCAGCCGGCGGCCGAGACCGCCCACGCACCCCTGGAGGACGAAGCCACCCTGGACCGCGAGGCGCGTCGTCGTCGCCGGCAGCGCGAAGCCCTGCGCCAGGGCTTCGGCGCCGAGCGTGCCCAGGCCCTGGAAGAGCCGGAGCAGGTGGGCGCCCAGGTGGATCTGCGGGTCTAGCCATGGTCGAGCGCCTGGAGCTGGACGATGCCGAGCTGATCTTCCAGCCGCACTGGCTGGCGGCGGAAACCGCCGACGCCTGGCTGCGGCAACTCGACGCCGAAACGCCCTGGAACCAGCCGCAGGTGCGGGTGTACGGGCGCTGGCACCCGGTGCCGCGGCAGGTGGCCTGGTACGCCGACCCGGGCGTGGTCTACGGCTACGCCGGCCTGGACCACGCCGCCTTGCCCTGGACACCCCTGCTGCAGCGGATTCGCGAAGCCGTTGAGGCGGCCTGCGGCCGGGGCTTCAACGGCGTGCTGCTCAATCGCTATCGCGATGGCCAGGACTCCATGGGCTGGCACAGCGACGACGAGGCCAGTCTCGGCGCCAATCCGCTGATCGCCTCGCTCAATCTCGGGGCCGCGCGGCGCTTCGACTTTCGCCGCAAGGGCACCACCCGCATCGGCCATTCCCTGGAACTGGGTCACGGCAGCCTGCTGGTCATGGCCGGCGCGACCCAGCATCATTGGCAGCACCAGATCGCCAAGACCCGCAAAGCCAGCGGGTTGCGGCTGAATCTCACCTTTCGCCGGATAGCGACATGAGCGACGACAGCAATCTCATCGACTTCACCACCGAGCGCGGCAAGCGCATCCACGACCTCAAGGAGCGCCGCCTGCAGGAGGTGCGCTCGGCCTTCGAGCAGGCGCTGCCGCTGACCGCGGCCAAGAAGAAAAAGCGCAAGCCGAAGAAGAAGTAGCGGGCACTACCGTTCGTCGGGCTTCGCCCTTGAAATTTTTTGGAGAATTCCTATCTAGGTTCGTGCGGGATGCCGAAGTCGGGTCCCGCAGGCAACAACGAAACTTGCTGAACCTATCAGGAGATTCACCATGAGCAATGTACTGTCCCTGGCCCCGCTGTTCCGTCATTCCGTCGGCTTCGACCGGTTCAACGACCTGTTCGAATCCGCGCTGCGCAACGACGCTGGCAGCTCCTATCCGCCCTACAACGTCGAGAAGCACGGTGACGATCAGTATCGCATCGTGATCGCCGCCGCCGGTCTCCAGGAAGATGACCTGGACATCGAAGTCGAGCGTGGCGTGCTCACCGTCAAGGGTGGCCGGCGCGAGAACAGCGCCGCGAGCGTGACCTTTCTGCATCAGGGCATCGCCCAGCGCGCCTTCAAGCTGTCCTTCCGCCTCGCCGACCATATCGAGGTGAAGGGTGCCGATCTCAAGCATGGCCTGCTGAGCATCGAACTGGTGCGCGTGATCCCGGAAGAAGCCAAGCCCAAGCGCATCGCCATCTCCGGCCAGCGCCCGGCCCTGGACAACTGATCGTCCAGGCGTCCTGCCCAAGAGCCCCAGCCCCGCGCTGGGGCTCTTTCGTTTGTGGCGACTGCGCTAGCGATGGTGGCTGAAGAGCTCCAGCAGCACCCCGCGCAACCAGCGATTGCCGGCATCCTGGTGATAGCGCGCGTGCCAGTGCTGCCTGACCGCGAAGCCCTCGACTGGCAGCGGGCATTCGTGGACCCTGAGGCCGTAAGTCTGCGCCAGGGTGGTGCCGATGTGCCGCGGCAGGGTGACGATGAGGTCGGAGTTGCCGACCACCGCGCCGACGCCCAGAAAGCCGGGTAGCTCCAGCACGATGCGGCGCTGCACCCCGGCGCGCAGCAGGCCCGCTTCCAGCAGCTTCTGCCCGGTGCCGGCGCTGACCAGCACATGGCCCTCCTCGGCATAGGCCGTGGCCGTCAGTTGCTCGCCGAGGCGCGGATGGCGGGCGCTGACCAGACACACCCAGTCCTGGGGAAACAGCAGTTGCTGATAGAGGCTGCCGCCCAGCCAGGGAATGAAGCCGACCGCCAGGTCCGCTTCGCCGATTTCCAGCGCCTGTTCGGTGTTGCCGTCGATCCGTGCGACTTCCAGCCGCACCCCGGGCGCCACCTCGCGCAGCTGCGCCAGGATCCGTGGCAGCAGGGTGATGTGACTGGCATCGCTCAGGCAGAGGCGAAACAGCCGCTGGGCAGTGGCGGGCTCGAAGGCGACTTCCCAGGCCACCAGCCGGCGCAGGGATTCGAGCACTTCGCGACATGGGGTGATCAGGGCCTCGGCTTGCGGCGTGGGCTTCATGCCGCCAGGCGTGCGTACGAACAGCGGATCGCGCAGCTGCTGGCGCAACTTGCCCAGCCAGAGGCTGATGGTGGGCTGGCTCTGGCCCAGCTGTTCGGCGGCCCGGGTCACGCTGCCGGTGCGGTAGAGCACCTCGAACAGCATCAGCAGCTTGGGCTCGGGCAGGCCATCCGTGGGTAGCATTATCAGAATTCCTGATGGGCGAATTGAGCTCTTTGTATAGCTCAATAGCAGGCGCGGGCCTAGGGTAGGGCGAAAACAAGGAGCCCGATCCATGAAGATCTGCATCCTCGGGGCCGGTGCCCTGGGCAGCACCTTTGGCGCCTGGTTGAGCGAGGCGGGACACGAGACCTGGCTGCTCAACCGCCCCAATGCCCATATCGAGGCGGTGGCGCGTGACGGCCTGGACATCGAGACCGCCGATGGCCGTCGCCGGGTCCAGGTGCGGGCGGCGGTCAGCGCCGAGGCGGTCGGGGTAGTGGATCTGGTGGTGGTGCTGGTCAAGTCCTTCGCCACCCGCGCGGCCATGAGCCATGCCCGGGCGCTGGTCGGTCCGCATACCCTGGTGCTGTCGTTGCAGAACGGCCTCGGTCACGAAGAGCTGCTGGCCGAGATCGTCGGCCAGGAGCGGGTGATCGCCGGCAAGACCTATGTCGGCGGCGTGCTGCTCGGCCCCGGGCGGATCCGTAGCGGGGTGGCGGGCAAGCGCACGCTCATCGGCGAACTCGACGGTCAGCTCTCGGCACGCGTCCAGGCCGTTGCCGCCGTCTTCGAGGACGCCGGGCTGGCCACCACGGTCAGCAGCAACATCCGCGGCACCCTCTGGGACAAGTTGCTGGTCAACGTCGCCACCGGTGCCCTGACCGGCATCACCCAACTCACCTATGGCCAGCTCTACAGCGAGCCGCAGCTGCGCGACACCGCCTTGCAGGCGGTCGCCGAGGCCATCGCGGTGGCCCGCGCCGCCGGGGTCGAGCTGGGCCTGCGCGAGCCCCAGGCGGCCTGGGAGCTGGCACGGGAAGGGTTGCCGACGTCCTTCAAGACCTCCCTGCTGCAGAGCCTGCAGAAGGGCTCCATCACCGAAATCGACTTCATCAACGGCGCGGTGGTGCGGCTCGGCCAGCAGTACCGCGTGCCCACGCCGGTCAACGCCACCCTGGTCGCCTGCATCAAGGGTATCGAGCGCGCCCTGGCCGACCGACAACAAGAGGACGCCAAACCATGAGCATTCCCAAGGCCTATCTGGAACACGTGGCCATCTGGGTGAAGGACATCCACTGGCATATCCGCTTCTTCCACGAGGTGTTCGGCATGACCCTGCGCGAGGTGCAGGGTACGGTCGAACAGCCCAGTCAGTACTGGACGCTGGGCGGGATGCAATTCATGAGCAAGCCTGACTTCGAAGGCCCCGAGGGGCGCCTGGGTCATCTGGGGCTTATGTGCGAGGACCTCGATGCCGCCCTGGCCGCGGCCCGGCGCTTCGAGGGGGTGGAGCAACTGCCCCAGGGCCACAACTGGCTGCGCCTGCCCGATGGCCTGGCGCTGGAATTCATCCAGGCCGTGCCGGCCCGCGCCGTGCACGACGCCCTGGCCGTCAACGCCCGTCAAGCCGAGTGACAGCGACCATGACCGTACAGGAAAAATATTTCGAGGATGCCCGCGAGGGCGACGAGGCGCTCACGCCGAGTTACCAGGTCACCAGGGAGCGCATCCTGGCCTACGCCGACCTCACCGGTGACCATACCCCGGTCCATGTCGACGAGGCCTATGCCAATGCCAGCCACTTCGGCGGTCTGGTCGCCCATGGCCTGATGGGGCTGTCCATCGCCGACGGCCTCAAGACCCAGTGCGACTACCGCTTCCTGCCAGGCATGTCACTGGGCTGGACCTGGGATTTCCTCCTGCCGATCCGCGTCGGCGACGAATTACACGTCAGGGTGCGCGTCGGCGCCATGCGCCCGAGCAAGAGCAGGCCGGGCTGGGGCATCGTGGGTGCTGCCCTCGGAGCTGATCAACCAGAAGGGCGAGGTGGTCCAGCGCGGCGAACACCGGCTGATGGTGCCGCGGCGGGAGGGCGTGGTATGAGCCAGCCACTGCCGCTGCACGGCCTGAGGGTCATCGACTACAGCCACTTCCTCGCCGGCCCCTATGTGGGGCGCTGCCTGGCGGCCTTGGGCGCCGAGGTGATCAAGGTGGAGCGCCCGGGCAGTGGCGATGCCGGTCGCCAGCACGCCTTCGTCCTCGATGACCAGCAGAGCGGCTATTTCCTGCAACTCAACATGGGCAAGCAGGGCGTCAGCGTCAACATGAAGGACCCGCGCGGCAAGGCCTTCATGCAGCAGCTCTGCGACAGCGCCGACGTCTTTATCGAGAACTACCGACCCGGCGCCCTGGACAGGCTCGGCCTGGGCTATGCGGAACTGTCGGCGCGCAATCCGCGACTGGTGTACTGCTCGATTTCCGCCTACGGCCACACCGGCCCCGACGCCCATCGCGCCGGCTTCGGGCTGATCGCCGAGGCCAAGAGCGGCATCATGCAGATGGTCGGCACGCCCGGCGAGGCCCCGCCATTGCTGCGGATTTCCCTGGGCGACATGTACACCGGTGCCCATGCGGTGGCTGCCATCAACGCGGCGCTGTTGGGGCGGGTCACCAGCGGCCGTGGCCAGCACATCGACATGGCGCTGTATGACACCCTGGTATCGATGCACGAGTACGCCGTGCAGTGCTATACCCTGTCCGGCGGCGAGATCCTGCCGCAGCAGACCGGCCACGACATGCCCACCTCGACCCTCTATGGCGTGTTTCGCGCCCAGGACGGCGACCTGGTGATCGCCGCCCAGGTGGACGACTCCTGGAAGCGCTTCGCCGCCCTGGTCGAACAGGACGCGGACCAGCCGGGCTTTGGCAGCGACCTGCGCTTCCATACCTCCACCGGCCGCAACGCCCATCGCGAAGCCATCCTGCCCATCGTCAAGGCCTGGGTGGCGGCCAATCCGGTCGCACGGCTGCTGGCCCTGCTCGACGAGATCGACGTGCCCTGTGCCAAGGTGCAGCGCATCGACGAGGTGATCGAGGATCCCCAGATCAAGGCGCGCGGCATGATCCAGGAACAGCAGCACCCGCGCTTCGGCACCCTGCGCATGCCCAATCTGCCGTTCCGCTTTTCCGAGTGCGACACCACCATCCAGCAGGTGGCGCCGGACCTGGGCGAGCACAACGCTGCTGTCGCTCAGAGCCTGGGCTACAGCGCGGAAGACATCGCTCGGCTGCAGGCCGACGGCGTGCTGTTCAGCCAGGAGCCCTGCGCATGACCGACCACTACGCGGTGATCGGCCGCCCGATCAACCACACCAAGTCGCCGCTGATCCATGGCCTGTTCGCCGCCACCACCGGGCAAGACCTGGAATACGGCGCCATCGAGGGCTCGCCGGAAGACTTCGCTGGCGACGTGCAGCGCTTTCGCGCCCAGGGCGGGCAAGGCCTGAACGTGACCGCGCCGTTCAAGCTGCAGGCCTTCCAGCTGGCCACCGAGTCCAGCGAAAGGGCACGGCTGGCCCGGGCGGCCAATGCGCTGAAGTTCGAGGGCGAGCGGGTGCTGGCGGAGAACTTCGATGGCATCGGCCTGCTGCGCGACATCGAGGTCAATCTCGGTCAACCCCTGGCCGGCAAGCGGGTGCTTTTGCTGGGCGCCGGTGGTGCGGTGCGTGGCGCCCTGTTGCCCTTTCTCGCCGCCGGACCGACCGAATTGGTGATGGCCAATCGCGATGAGCGGAAGGCGGCTGAGCTAGCCCAGGAGATCAACCATCCGCTGCTGAGCGTAAAGGGCTACGCATCGCTGGAAGGAGAGACCTTCGATCTGGTGGTCAACGCCACCTCTGCCAGCCTGGTTGGCGAACTGCCGCCGGTGCCGGTGGGCGTCTTCACCCAGGCGGCGCTGGCCTATGAACTGGCCTATGGCAAGGGGCTGACGCCCTTCCTGCGCCTGGCCCAGGAGCAGGGCGTGGCGCAGCTGGCCGATGGCGTGGGCATGCTGGTGGAGCAGGCGGCGGAAGCCTTCGCCTGGTGGCGCGGCGTACGCCCCGAGACCCGGCCGGTCATCGACCAGCTGACCCTTCCCCTGACCTGAGCGAACCCATGAAGATCCTGATGCTGCACGGTATCAACCACAACATGTTCGGCAAGCGCGACCCGGCGCAGTACGGCACCGTGACCCTGACCGAGATCGACGCCAGGCTAACGGCCCTGGGCGCGGAACTGGGCGTCGAGGTGGAAAGCTTCCAGAGCAACCACGAGGGGGCGATGGTGGAGTGCATCCATCGGGGCTACGAGGAGGGCGTCGACGCGGTGCTGATCAACGCCGGCGCCTGGACCCACTACAGCTACGGCATCCGCGACGCCCTGGCGATCCTTGCCGTGCCGGTGGTGGAGCTGCACATGTCCAACATCCACGCGCGCGAGGGTTTCCGCCATCATTCGGTATTCGCCGAGATCGTCCTGGGCCAGATCGCCGGCTTCGGCGTGGACAGCTATTTGCTGGCGCTACGCGCGGCAGTGAGCGCGGCCCAGGCCAGGCGGTAACGGGGGCTTGCAGTTCTGCTGCCAGAGAGCCCTGGCCGTGCCGAGGCTTTTTCGTCGAGGCGACCCTCACCCCGGCCCTCTCCCAGAGGGAGAGGGGGAGGTAACGGGGAGCCCCGCGTAGGGTGGAAAACCGCGCAGCGTTTTCCACGCGCCAAGAGTGGTTGCTGAGGCCCTGTTGGGCTTCGCTGCGCTCAACCCCAACCTACGAAAGCATCTCGACGTAGGTTGGTTTGAGGCAGCTCCATCGCCGAAGTCCAACAGCCACAGCCTATCCTCGATAACCGCGCCTACCCGCCGGATTTCCGGGCCTCACCCGCATGCGGCCCCAACTCCCGATGCGGACACTCCCGCCACTGCCTATCCCCCAGGCCTGCGGTGTATTCCGGATGCAGCGGATAGTGCAGCCGATTGTCCGCCCGGCTTGTATCGCCCACCACCAGCAGTTCCACCGGCTCCGTGGTCTCGTTGATGAAGGTATGGGCGACACCGTCGCCGGCCTTGAAGCCAACGCCGTCGCCCGGCTTGAGTCGGTGGGCGTGGCCGTCGATCCAGGCGGTGGGATGACCGGCGATCACATAGACGAATTCGTCTTCGGTGGCCTCGGCATGGGGCCTTGAGGTGCGGCGCCCGGGTGGCAGCCATTCATGGTGGATGCCTAAGCGGGCGAAGCCGAAGTGGCGGCCGAAGGCGGCGCCCAGGGAAAAGCGCTCGTCACTGTCAGGATAGCCGGGGCCATCCGGGGCCTGCAGCTGGGTCCAGTGCACGATCTTGTCGAAATCTTTCCGGGATTGCATGGGGTGCTGCGCCTCGCGGGAAAATAGCTCAAGCTTAGTGGTTTAGGCGGATGCTGCCGCCTCAGGTCTCTTTCGGTGCAGGAACGCGATGCCCAGACTGTCCAGACAACTCCTCGCACTCCTGACCCTGGCGCTGCTCGGTGGCTGTTCACCCGATACGCCGATCAACAGCCCCTACCGCGCTGGAGCCGAAGGCCAGAATACCCTCTATACCGCCTTCACCACCCGTTCGCCGAAGTACCTGGATCCGGCCAGTTCCTATTCAGGCGACGAGACCAACTTCACCTACAACATCTATGAGCCGCTCTACGGCTACCACTACTTCAAGCGGCCCTACGAGCTGATCCCCCGCGGCGCGGAGCGGGTGATCGCGCCCTATTACCTGGACACCCAGGGCCGGCGCCTGCCGGATGATGCACCGCCGGCGCAGATCGCTCAGAGCGTCTACGACATCCCCATCCGCCGCGACGCCCGCTACGCGCCCCACCCGGCCTTTGCCCGCGATGCCCAGGGCAATTACCGTTACTTCCCGATCAAGCCGGACGATCTGGCCGATCGCTACCAGATCCCTGACTTCCCCGAGACCGGCAGCCGCGCCCTGACCGCCGCCGACTACGCCTACGGTCTGCGCCGCCTGGCCAGTCCGCGGCTGGTCTCGCCCAGCTATGCCATCTTCGCCGAGCACCTGGTGGGCATGCAGACGTTTGGCGATGGCCTGCGCGCCGCCGACAAGGCCCTGCGCGCCAGCCTGCCCAAGGGCGCGCCGCTGCCCTGGCTGGACCTGCGCCGGGGCGAGTTGCCCGGGGTCGAGGTGCTGGATGAGCACACCCTTCGCCTGCGGGTGATCGGCAAGTACCCCCAGTTCAACTACTGGCTGGCCATGACCTTCGCCGCGCCGATGCCCTGGGAGGCGGATCGCTTCTACAGCCAGCCGGGCATGACCGAGCACAACCTCGGCTTCAACAGTTGGCCGGTGGGCACCGGCCCCTATCGCCTGGCCGAATCCATCCCCAATCGCCGCCATGTGCTGGCGCGCAATCCCAATTATCACGCCGATCCCTATCCCTGCGAGGGAGAGCCCGAGGATCGCGAACAGGGCCGGCTGGACGATTGCGGCAAGCCTATGCCGCTGATCGACCGCGCGGTGTTCAGCCTGGAAAAGGAAGGGGTGCCGCTGATGGGCAAGTTCATCCAGGGCTACTACGACACCCCCCAGGTCGAGCGCGGCGAATATGGCGTGGCGCTGCGCACCAAGGCCGGTGATTCGGCCGATTCCGCCGAACTCTATCGCGAGCGCGGCCTCAAGTTGCCCACCGCGGTGGAGGCGTCCAACTGGTACCTAGGCTTCAACTGGCTGGATCCGGTGGTGGGGCAGGGCGCCACACCCGAGCAACAGGCACGCAATCGCAAGCTGCGCCAGGCGTTGTCCATCGCCTTCGACTGGGAGAGCTACATCACCGTCTTCCTCAACGGCAACGGCCTGGTCGCCAATGGCCCGCTGCCGCCGGGGGTGCTGGGCTACGAAGCGCCTCCGGCCGGCAGCAACCCGGTGGTCTATCGGTTGGTGGATGGCAAGCCCGAGCGGCGGCCCATCGAAGAGGCCAGGCAGCTGCTGGCCGGACGCCGGCTATCCCGATGGCCGCGACGCCAGGAGCGGGCGGCCGCTGATCCTGCAATACGACGCCCAGAGCAGTGGCGACAGCGCCATGTTCGACTGGATGCGCCAGCAGACCGCCAAGCTGGGTATCCAGCTGGAATTGCGCGGCTCGGACTACAACAGATTCCAGGACAAGATGCGCAAGGGCGCGGCGCAGATCTTCTTCTGGGGCTGGAACGCCGACTATCCCGATGCCGAGAACTTCCTCTTCCTCTTCTACGGCCCCCAGGGCAAGGCCAAGCATGGTGGCGAGAATGCCGGCAACTACAGCAATGCCGAGTACGACCGGCTGTTCGAGCAGATGAAGAGTCTCGACGATGGTCCGGAAAAGGTCGCCCTGATCCGGCGCATGGTCGCCCTCGTGCAGCAGGACGCACCCTGGCTGTTCGGCTGGAATCCCCTGTCGGCCGGGGCCTATCAACAGTGGGTGTACAACGCCAAGCCGACCCAGATGGTGCGCGATCAGCTGCGCTACCTGCGCCTGGACCCGGCGCTGCGCGAGCGCAAGGTGCTGGAGTGGAACCAGCCGGTGCTCTGGCCGCTGTGGCTGCTCTTGGGCCTGGCATTGCTGCTGGCCTGGCCGGCCTGGCGCAGCCTCCGGCGCCGTGACCGCCAGACCGCCTTTGGCGACGACACCGGGGAGGGGCGGTCATGATCGGCTATCTGCTGCGACGCCTGGCCTATGGCGTGCTCATCCTGATCGGGGTGAATCTGCTGACCTTCCTGCTGTTCTTTACCGTCAACACCCCGGACGACATGGCGCGCCTGGCCATCGGTGGCAAGTACGTCACCGCCGAAGCCATCGAGGACTGGAAGGCAGAGCACGGCTACGACAAGCCACTGCTCATCAATACCACCCGTGAAGGAATGGAGCAGTTTACCGATACCCTCTTCTTCGACCGGTCGGTCAGTCTGCTGGTGTTCGACTTCGGCACCTCCGACAGCGGTCGCGACATCGGCCGGGAGATCGCCGAGCGCGCCGGACCGAGCCTGGCGCTGGCGCTGCCGACCTTTGTCCTAGGCCTGGTCGCCAGCGTCGGTTTCGCCCTCCTGCTGGTGTTCTTTCGCGCCACCCGCCTGGACTTCTGGGGCGTGGTGCTCTGCGTGCTGCTGCTGTCGATCTCCTCGCTGTTCTACATCATCGCCGGCCAGTGGCTGTTCGCGAAGATCCTGCGGCTGGTGCCCTATTCGGGTTATGAGGAAGGCTGGAATCTGCTGCGCTTCCTGGCGCTGCCGGTGCTGGTCGCGGTGATTTCCGGGTTGGGCAGCCAGGCGCGCTTCTATCGCGCGCTGTTTCTCGAAGAGATCGGCAAGGACTATGTGCGCACCGCCCGTGCCAAGGGCCTGGCCGAGCGCCAGGTGCTCTTGCGCCATGTCTTGCGCAATGCGGCACTGCCGATCCTTACCGGCGTGGTTTCGGCCATTCCGCTGCTGATCATGGGCAGCCTGATCGCCGAGTCCTTCTTTGGCATTCCCGGCCTGGGCAGCTACACCATCGACGCCATCAACGGCCAGGACTTCGCCGTGGTGCGCACCATGGTGTTCCTCGGCTCGGTGCTCTACATCGTCGGCCTGATCCTGGCGGACCTGTCCTACACCCTCGCCGATCCTCGCGTTCGCTTCAGGTAGCCGCCATGCCGAAATTCGTCTTGCTCTGGACCGACCTCGCCCTCTACCTGCTGGTGGCCGGTACCCTGGTCTACGCCTGGCGCGCGCGTCGCCAGCCGGCCCTGCGCGCCAGTTGGCGGCGGGTGCTGCAGGATGCGCCGGCGATGAGCGCGGCCGTGGTACTGGCCAGCTTCGTCGCCATCGCCCTGCTGGATTCGGTGCACTACCGGCCCCAGTTGCCCGCCACGCCCGTCGCCACGGCGCCGATCTATTCCCCCACGGTGCTCTCGGCCCTCGATGGCCTGCTGGCCGACACCAGCCTGACCCAGCGCGAAAAGACCTATTCCGCGCCACTCGCCACCCACCAGTTCACCAAGGAAACCCTGGGTACCAGCGCCGAGGGCCTGCCGCTGCGCGATTTCCCACGCCTCAGGCATGCCGGCACCACCTTGAGCGATCCCGCTACCGAGTGGCGGGGCGATCTTCTCAAGCGACTGACGTTGGGCCTGCTCGGCGGTCTGGCGCTGGCCCTGGCGACCGCGGCCCTGGCGACGGCACGGTTGCGCGAGACGGGTGGTTTCGCGGTACGTTGCGGACTCATCCTCCGTGGCCACACCGCCACCCCCTGGCGCGCCATCCTGCTGACCTGGCTGGGCGTCTGCCTGGTAACCGGCAGCGTGATCGCCCTGGCCAGCAACTATCACGTGCTGGGCACCGACAGCACCGGCAACGACGTCCTCTACCAGTCGCTCAAGAGCATCCGCACCGCCTTCGTCATCGGCAGCCTGACCACCCTGGCCATGCTGCCGCCGGCGATCGGCTTCGGCCTGGCCGCCGGCTATTTCAAGGGCCGGGTGGACGACGTCATCACCTACCTCTACACCACCCTGACCTCCATCCCCGGGGTGCTGCTGGTGGCGGCCTGCGTGTTGATGATGCAGGTGTTCATCGACCGCCATCCCGAGCTGTTCGACACCGGTGCGGCGCGGGCCGACCTGCGCCTCTTCATGCTCTGCCTGATCCTCGGCCTCACCGGCTGGGCCGGGCTGTGCCGTCTGCTGCGCGCCGAGGCGCTCAAGTTGCGCGAGCTGGAATACGTCCAGGCCGCACGAGCCTTTGGCGTCTCCCACTTCACCATCCTGCGCCGGCACCTGCTGCCCAACGTCTTCTACCTGGTGCTCATCACCCTGACCCTGGAGTTCTCCAGCCTGGTGCTCTACGAGGCGGTGCTGTCCTACCTGGGCATCGGCGTCGACCCGACCATGAATTCCTTTGGCTCCATGATCAACGATGCCCGGACCGAGATGTCCCGTACCCCGATGATCTGGTGGAATCTGCTCAGCGCCTTCGCCTTCATGCTGACCCTGGTGCTGGCGGCCAATCTGTTCGCCGATGCCGTGCGCGACGCCTTCGATCCGCGCAGTCGCCGGCTGAGATCCGCCTGGCTCGGGCGCCGTCCCGGCCAGGGTGAGGTGCAGCCATGACCCCGGTGCTGGAGATTCGCGATCTGCAGATCCTGGTCGAGGGCGAGGAGGGCACACGGCAGGCGGTCCGCGGCCTGAGCCTGGCCATCGCCCGTGGCGAGACCTTCGCCCTGGTCGGGGAATCGGGCAGTGGCAAGAGCGTCACGGCGCTCTCGCTGCTGCGGCTGCTGCCACCGTCGCTGGGTATCGCCCGCGGCGCGGCGCTGCTGGCCGGGACCGACCTGCATCGATTGCCGGAAGGACGCCTGCGCGAACTGCGCGGCGGGCGCGTCGGCACCATCTTCCAGGAGCCCGCCACCAGCCTGAATCCGGTCATGCGCATCGGCGAGCAGATCGAGGAAACCCTGCGCGCCCATACCGCGCTGCGCGGTGCTGCCGCCCGTGCCCGGGTGGTGGAATGGCTGCGCCGGGTCGGCATTCCCGAGCCGGAGCGGCGGATCGACGACTATCCCTTCCAGTTCTCCGGTGGCCAGAAGCAGCGCATCATGCTCGCCCTGGCACTGGCCGCCGAACCGGACCTGCTGATCGCCGACGAACCCACCACGGCGCTGGACGTCACCGTCCAGGCGCAGATCCTCACGCTGCTGGCCGACATCCAGCGCGAACTGGGCATGGCCATCCTGCTCATCACCCACGATCTGGCGGTGGTGCGCCAGGTGGCCGATCACGTGGCCCTGATGCGCCATGGCGAGATCGTCGAGAGCGCCCCTGCCGCGGAGTTCTTCGAGGCGCCCCGGCATCCCTATGCCCGCGAGCTGTTCGCCGCCATTCCCACCTTCGCCAAGCGCGGCCAGACCCTGGCCGGCACCCCGCGTGCCCTGCCGCAGCGCCAGCCGGGCGCGCGGCTGCTGGAGGTGCGTGAGCTGGCCGTGCACTATCCGCTCCGCCGCGGGGCCTGGGGTCGAACGCGGGACTGGGTCAGGGCGGTGGACGGGGTGAGCTTCGACCTGCACGCGGGCGAGACCCTGGCGCTGCTGGGCGAGTCCGGGTGCGGCAAGACCACCACCGGCAAGGCGCTGCTGCGCCTGCTCGATGGACCGCGCATCAGCGGCAGCGCCCAGCTGGGCGGCGAGGACCTGCTCACGACCGATC
Organism: Pseudomonas sp. SORGH_AS_0199; assembly: GCF_031453735.1. Lineage (NCBI taxonomy): Bacteria > Pseudomonadati > Pseudomonadota > Gammaproteobacteria > Pseudomonadales > Pseudomonadaceae > Pseudomonas > Pseudomonas sp. SORGH_AS_0199. The sequence goes on along the minus strand of NZ_JAVJAE010000001.1, from coordinate 3,740,801 downwards.
GGCGTACCCTGCAGCGGCTACGGCGGCAGATCCAGATCGTCTTCCAGGATCCCTTCGCCTCGCTGGATCCGCGCATGCGCATCGGCGCTACCCTGGAGCAGGGCTTGCTGGCGCTGCGGCCGGAGCTGGATGCCGCCGAGCGCCAGCGCCGCGCCGCGGCCCTGGTGGAGCGGGTCGGGCTGCCCGGCGACACCCTGCAGCGCTTCGCCCACGAATTTTCCGGCGGCCAGCGGCAGCGTATCGCCATCGCCCGGGCGCTGATCGTCGAGCCGCAGGTGCTGGTATGCGACGAACCCACCTCGGCGCTCGACGTCTCGGTGCAGGCGCAGATCCTCGATCTCCTGCGCGAGCTCCAGGCGGAGCGGGGCCTCGCCTATCTGTTCATTACCCACAATTTCGGCGTGGTCGAGTACCTGGCCGATCGCATCGCGGTGATGGACGGCGGTCGCATCGTCGAACAGGGCAGCGCCGAACGGGTGCTGCGTGCGCCCGCTCACGCCATGACCCAGCGCCTGCTGGCCGCCGTGCCGCGCCTGGATTTCGGGACCCCGTCATGAATTTTCCACCGCGCATCGCCCTGGCCGACTTCGCGCTGGTCTGGCCGCAACCGCGCCTGGCCGAGGCCTTCGCCGAGGCGCTGAACTGGAGCTATGCCGAGCATCGCCGCTTCCTCGGCTGGGCCCGGGAACACACCACGGTCGCCCAGGCCCGCGACAGTCTGCTCGCCGCGCGCGGTGCCTTCACCCTGGCCCAGGGCGAGAAACGCTACTTCCTGGTGCGCGGTGACGCGTTGCTCGGCTGCCTGGGGCTCACGCCACTGGACGGCGGGCGGCGCTACGAGATCGGCTACTGGCTGCACAGCCTGCATACCGGCCAGGGCCTGATGACCGCCGCGCTGCGCTACTTCGTCGAGCAGCGCGGCGAAGTGGGGCTCTATCTCACCACCTCGGCCGCCAACGACTCCAGCCAACGGCTCGCCGAGCGGGTGGGTTTCCGGCGCGTGCGGGTGCTGGAAAACGATCGGCAAGGTCCGGACGGGCAGCGCTGCGCCATCTGGGTCTATGAATTGCCACCGCAGGTGAAGCCATGACCGCCCTGAGCGTTCCGCTGCAGTATCCGCCCCGCTTCGCCGTGACCGAGGCGGTGGAACTGATCGACCTGACCCTGGCCGATCCTGGCGCGGTAGCCGACTACTATCGGCGCAATCGTCAGCACCTGGCGCTGTCGATGCCACGGCGCTCGGATGCCTTCTATACCCTGGCGCAATGGCAGGGGCAGGTAGCGGCGTACCGCGCCGGCGGCCCAGGCCTGAGCGAATTGCGCCTGGTGCTGCGGGCGGGGCCGCTGGTGATAGGTACGGTGAATTTCAGCCAGATGGTTCGCGGCGGTTTCCAGGCCTGCTACCTAGGCTATGGCCTGGATGCAGCCTGGCAGGGACGGGGGCTGATGCGCCAGGCGGTGCGCCTGGGGCGGGACTTCGTCATCGCCGAGCTGGGCCTGAATCGGATCATGGCCAACCATCTGCCGGAGAACACCCGCAGCGCTCATCTGCTGACCCGTCTCGGCTTCGAGCGCGAGGGCCTGGCGCGGCGCTATCTGGAGATCGACGGGGTCTGGCGGGATCACGTGCTGACCAGCTATGTGCGTCCCGCCCCCTGAATGAAAACCGGCGGCACCTGGCCGCCGGACTTCCCTCAGACCCGCGCCGCGGTGACGGCCGCCGAGCCCCAGGTGGTGCGCCAGCGGCGCTTGACGCTGAGCAGGCCGAACCAGGCGAGCACGCCGAGGGCAGCGAACAGCCAGAGGCCCAGCTGATAGTCGCCGGTGGCCTGCTTGACCGCGCCCAGGCCGGCGGTGAGGGCGAAGCCGCCGATGCCGCCCGCCATGCCAATCAGTCCGGTCATGACGCCGATTTCCTTGCGGAAGCGCTGGGGGACCAGCTGGAACACCGCGCCATTGCCAGCACCCAGGCTGAGCATGGCGACCACGAACAGCGCAAGGGCGGCCATGGCGCTGGGCAGGTGGAAACCCACAGCGGCGATGCAGATGGCCGCGACGGTGTACATGCCGAGCAGCGCGCGGATGCCGCCGATGCGGTCGGCCAGGGCGCCACCCAGGGGCCGCATCAGGCTGCCACCGAAGACACAGGCCGCGGTGTAGTAGCCGGCAACCACCGGCTCCAGGGCGTACTGGTCATGGAAGTAGCCGGGCAGGGTGCTGGCGAGGCCGAGGAAGCCGCCGAAGGTCACGCTGTAGAAGAACATGAACCACCAGCTGTCCTGGTCGCCCAGGGCGCGGCCATAGTCCGCCAGCTTCTTCGGCGCCGGGCGTTCCGGGGCGTTGCGGGCGCAGAGCGCGAAGACCACCAGGGTCAGGATCAGCGGGATCAGCGCGAAGCCGAACACGTTGGTCCAGCCAAAGGCCTTGGCCAGTGCCGGGGCGAAGAGGGCGGCGAACACCGTACCCGAGTTGCCCGCGCCAGCGATGCCCAGGGCCTTGCCCTGGTGCTGCGGCGGATACCACTGGGAGGCCAGCGGCAGGGCCACGGCAAAGGAGGCGCCGGCGAAGCCGAGGAACAGGCCCAGCACCAGGGTCTGCTCATAGCTGTGCACGCCATGCTGCCAGGCCACCAGCAGCGCCAGGATCACCACCACCTGGCCGATGATGCCGGCGGTCTTGGGTGACAGTCGATCGGCGACGAAGCCCAGAATCAGGCGCAGGACAGCGCCGGCGAGGATGGGCGTCGCCACCATCATGCTGCGCTGCTGGGTGGTCAGCTGCAGGTCGGTGGCGATCTGCACGGCCATGGGGCCGAGCACGTACCAGACCATGAAACTCAGGTCGAAGTAGAGGAAGGCGGCGAACAGGGTCGGCGCATGGCCGGCTTTCCAGAAACTGGGACTCATGGAGGCACCTCGGGCACGTCACGGGCATGAAAAAGGCGCCAGTCACCCTTGCCCGTTGCCGGGAGGTGAACTGACGCCTTTGTCGATTGGGGTGACCGCCGTTGGCCACCGCTACCCAGGTCTTTGCAAGAGCGAAGCCAAGTTGCGCAAGCCCAGTGTTAACAGGTGATCGCGATATTGGCAGCGTCTGAATCGGTCAAGGCGCTGCACAAGGATTGAGCGCCGTCACGGCGGGTTGCCCCTTGTTGGCGCTTGTGAAGAAGTAGTGTGGGCTAGGTTGGATCGCGGCCATGGGCCGCTCCTACGGGTACAGCAGCGTCTGTAGGAGCGGCCCGTGGCCGCGATAACACGCTCAATGCCTTACCTCCATTCGGTGTATTGCCTGCACCGCCACGCACTGATGGACAGGGCAGTACGCCGACAAGGCGGCTCCGGGTGGTTACTTCGCGTACTTGGTCTGCAGCGCCTTGGCTTCCTGGAGGTGGTGCTCCAGCTTCGGCAGGGTCTTCTCGGCGAAGGCCTTGAGCGCGGCGTCATCGCCGGTCTTGGCTTCGTTGCGGAAGATCTCGATGGTCTGCTCATGGGCCACGACTTGGTTGTTGGCATAGGAGCGATCGAAGGAATCGTCACGCACCTGCAGGATCATGGCCTTGGCCTTGTCCATCAGCTCGGCGTCGGTGGAGACTTTCAGCTTCTTCTCCTGGGCCAGGCTCTTGAGCTGCTCGTTGGCCTTGGTGTGATCGTCGATCATGCTCTGGGCGAAGGTCTTGATGTCCTGGGACTGGCTCTTTTCCAGGGCCAGCTTGCCTGCCTCGATCTCAGCGATGCCCTTGGCCGAGGCGTCGTCGACGAATTCGGCCGGAGACAGCTTGTCGGCGGCCTGGGCCAGACCGGCACCGGCAGCCAGCAGGATGGCGAGGGACAGGCTGGAGGCTTTCTTCAGCATGGGCGTCATGGACGTGCTCCTGATTTTCTTGGCAGTAAGGGAAGGGCGTCACCGGCTGGCAGTGAACGCGCCTGCAAAATGGGACCTGCCTAAAAAGTCATACGTTCCCTGAAGAAAGCGTGCGAAGCCAGATCAGGTGCGGCTTACGCTTGAGCGAAACGCTTCGTAGGCGTCGAAATCGAAGCGCGTCGCCGAGACGATCTGGCTCTGTTTCAGGGTCAGGTAGATGTCCTTGCCCTTGTCCGCATAGTGGGTGGTGAAGGTCACCCAGAGTTTGTCCTTGTCGCGGTAGCCACTCATGATCGGCTTGATGCAGACGTCCTGGTCGGCCCCTTCCGTTTCGCTAGGCTCGCCGAGGGTAGTGATACGGCCGACATACACCTTGCGCTCTTCCAGGGTCAGCATCAGCGTCTCCCTGTTGATGGAGGCGGTCATCAGCAGATCGTCCAGCGGACTGTCCTTGAGGATCCCGGCGAGGATGAAGGTACGGTAGTTGTCCTCGCTCAGGCCGTACTTGCGCTTGATGGTCCAGCGCGCCAGCGCGGCCCAGGCGCCGGGGATCAGCAGGGCGGTCACCGTCACCACCAGGATCCAGGCGGCCTGCAGCGGGTCATCCAGGGTGCCAGTGCGGCGCAGCAGCTCGGCGAGACCGGCGAAGTAGTCGAGAGAGAAGGTTCGCGCGCCCCATGACCAGTGGCGGCCCTGCAGGACTTGGGCGATGCCCAGGTGCAGGATCACGGCGAGCAGGGTGCAGAACAGCCCGAAACGGGCGCTCTGCAGATAGAGGTACTGGCCCTCGTAGCGATGCAGGCGATAGAAATAGAGCGGATGCTTGTGGCAGACGAGAAAGCCACTGACCAGGATCGGCAGGAGCAGCAGCAGGAACATCAGCGGTTGATGAGCCGCCGGGCGCGGTCCAGGTCTTCCTTGAATTCGGGGGAGTCAAAGACCTCCGCCGGATCGATGCGCAGGGTGCCGCGGCCGACCACGCGCATGGACTTGTAGGAGTTGTTGATGCTCGCGGCCAGCTTGAGATCGTCCGCGGAGGGCGATTTGAGCAGGTTGAACAGGCGTTTCAGCATGACGATATCCTGGGGATGCACTAGGCGCTTATAGCTTGGAACACCCGGACTGACAAGAATTCGCCGCGCCGCCAGTCGACGGCGCGGCGAAGACTCAGGCCGGCTCGACGCCGGATTTGCGCGGGGCCGCCTTGGGCAGCAGGCCGTCGGCGCGGAACATCTGCTTGATGCCGCGCACCGCCTGGCGGATGCGGTCCTGGTTCTCGATCAGGGCGAAGCGCACATGGTCGTCGCCATAGTCACCGAAGCCCAACCCCGGCGAGACGCAGACCTTGGCCTCGGCCAGCAGCTTCTTGGCGAATTCCAGCGACCCCAGGTGGGCATAGGGCTCGGGAATCCTGGCCCAGACGTACATCGACGCCTTGGGATTCTCGACCATCCAGCCGGCTTCATGCAGGCCGCGCACCAGCACATCGCGGCGCTGCTGGTACTGCTGGGCGATGTCGCGCACGCACTGCTGGTCGCCCTCCAGGGCGGCGATGGCGGCCACCTGCAGCGGGGTGAAGGTGCCGTAGTCGTGATAGCTCTTGATCCGCGCCAGGGCGGCGACCAGCTCGGGATTGCCGACCATGAAGCCGATCCGCCAGCCGGCCATGTTGTAGCTCTTGGACAGGGTGAAGAATTCCACCGCGATGTCCTTAGCGCCGGGCACCTGCATGATGGAGGGCGCCTGCCAGCCGTCGAAGACGATGTCGGCATAGGCCAGGTCGTGCACCACCAGCACGTTGTAGCGCTTGGCCAGTTCCACCACGCGCTCGAAGAAATCCAGCTCCACGCACTGGGCGGTGGGGTTGGAGGGGAAGCCGAGGATCATCATCTTCGGCTTGGGAATGCTCTCGCGGATGGCCCGCTCCAGTTCGGCGAAGAAGTCCATGCCCTGCACCAGGGGCACCGAACGCACCTGGGCGCCGGCAATCACCGCGCCGTAGATGTGGATCGGATAGCTTGGGTTGGGCACGAGCACGGTGTCGCCGGCATCCAGGGTGGCCAGCATCAGATGCGCCAGGCCTTCCTTGGAACCTATGGTGACGATGGCTTCGCTGTCGGCATCGATTTCCACCTGATAACGGTCGCGATACCAGTGGGAGATGGCGCGACGCAGACGCGGAATGCCCTTGGAGCTGGAATAGCCGTGGGTGTCCTCGCGCTGGGCGACCTGGCAGAGCTTCTCGACGATGTGCGGCGGGGTCGGACCGTCGGGATTGCCCATGGACAGGTCGATGATGTCCTCACCGCGACGGCGCGCGGCCATCTTGAGTTCGGCGGTGATGTTGAAGACATAGGGGGGCAGGCGATCGATGCGCGCAAAGCGGCGCACGGGACTGGAATCAGTCATGCGTTCCTCGAAGTACGTAAGCGCCCGGAACCGTCCGAGCGACGTGGGTCACAGGAGGTGACCTGCCGCGGACATTAGCCGCAGGTCGCTGCGCTTGTCGAGGAAAAAATCTGACTGGTCCGCGCGGCCTGTCTCAGCCGAGCAATTCGCTCATGGCGATGATCTGGTCGGCCACCTGGATCAGCTTCTGCTGCTTGCTCATGGCCTGGCGGCGCATCAGGGTATAGGCCTCGTCCTCGCTGCAACCGCGCATCTTCATCAGCAGGCCCTTGGCCTGGTCGACCTTCTTGCGCTCCAGCAACTGCTGCTCGCGGGCCTGGAGTTCGGCGCGCAGGGCCTGGTCGGTCTCGAAACGGGCGCGGGCCACATCGATGATGGCCTGCAGGCGGCTGGTCTGGATGCCCTCGACGATGTAGGCGCTGACCCCGGACTGGATGGCCCGGCGCATCACCGCCGGGTCGTGCTCGTCGGTGAACATGACGATGGGGCGTGGCCGGTCGCGGGTGACCAGGCAGACCTGTTCCATGACGTCGCGACCGGGTGATTGGGTGTCGAACAGGATGACGTCCGGCCGCAGGGCCTCGATGCGCGCGGGCAGGTCGATGGTCAGGCCGGATTCCTCGATGACCTCGAAACCGGCTTCGATCAGCGCGGCCTTGAGACGGCCGACCTGCTTGGGGGTGTCGTCGATGAGCAAGATGCGCAAGGTCGTTCTCCCTAGTGATCGCTGAGCGCGTGGATGGCGAAGCTGCGGGCGTAACCGGCCGGATCGCTGCCGTCCCAGATGCGACCGTCGAACAGGGTGCTGCGGCGCCGGGTCGGCGGCACCGCCAGACCGAGGTCGGTGGCAGCCTGCCGGTACAGTTCGGTGCATTGCACGGCCTCGGCGATGGTCAGGTAATCCGGCTCCTCGCGTAGCAAACCCCAGCGGCGGAACTGGGTAAGGAACCAGAGGCCGTCGGACAGGTATGGCGGATTGACCGTGCCCTGGCGATGGAAGGCCAGGGGATGCTCGTCCTCCCAGTGGCCATCGAGGCCGTCTTCGTAGTGACCGAGAAAGCGCTGGGCGAGCAACGCCGGATCGGTATCCACATAGTCGGCGCCGCTGATCAGCTGGGCGGTGCCCAGGCGATTCTCACGACTTTCCTCGATGAAGCGGCTGGCATCAAGCAGGGTGCGGATCAGCGCCCGGGCGGTGTTGGGATAGCGCTCGGCGAAGCTGCCGGTGCAGGCCAGCACCTTTTCCGGGTGGTCCGGCCAGATGGCCTGGGTGGTGGTCAGGGTGAAGCCCTGGCCGCGCGCCACGGCGGCAGCGCCCCAGGGTTCGCCGACGCAGAAGCCGTCGACTCGGCCGGCAGCCAGGTGCTCGGGCATCTGCGGCGGTGGCACCAGTGCGGTACGCACGTCCTTGAGGGGATGAATGCCCTGGGCGGCGAGCCAGTAGTAGAGCCAGAAGATATGGGTGCCGGTGGGAAAGGTGTGCGCCAGGGTCAGCGGCCGGGCATCCGGCTGGCGAATCCGCTCGACCAGGGAGGCCGTATCCCGGACGCCTTCCCGGGTCAGGCTGCGGGCCAGGTTGAGGCTCTGACCGTTCTGCGCCAGGCTCATGAGCACCGCCATCGGCGTGGCGGCGGCACCGCCCAGTCCGAGCTGGGCGCCATAGACCAGGCCATAGAGGCAATGCGCGGCATCGAGCTGGCCATTGAGCAGGTTGTCGCGCAGCGCCGACCAGGAGGGCTGGCGGTGCAGATTGAGTGTCAGGCCATGGGGTTCGCCAAAGCCCTGGGTCGCCGCCACGATCAGCGAGGCGGCATCGCTCAGGGGCAGGAAGCCCAGATTGAGCTCGGGCTTTTCCGGGGCATCCGAACCCGCGACCCAGAGATGCGCGGCGTGGGGGGAAGGCTGGGCAGGCATGGTGTCTCCGGCGGCTGACGGACGTCCAGGCACCGCTTTGTGCACCGCTGTGGACGTCTCGGCTTGAGCCTGCACCATTTTGGTGACAGGCACGGCACCATCACCGGGCGCTCTCACGGCCACGGCGCCTGCCGGACAGCGCCTCTGCGGCGGTCCGCGGCGCGGCGGGAGGAGGGGCGCCGGCTGAGGTCTGACAGAGAAAGGGCAAAACCTGCGCCAAGTCACGGGTTGCCAGGGGAAGATTACTTCTGCGGGATCAGCAGCAGGCGATCACGGCCATAGACGCGCTCCAGATTCTGCGGTTGCAACGGCAGGCTCTGGTATTGGCCGCGGGTCCAGCCCTTGCCCGGGGTGCCGGCCTGGCTCGCCTGCAGGGGCTCGGCCAGGCCGAAGTCCACCACCAGACGCAGCGCCGGCGCCAGCCAGGCCTGGTCATCGCCGCCCCAGTGGCTGGCGGTCAGGTCCAGGGTCGAGCCGTCGCCGCCACTGGCATTGCCATCCAGGCGGTGCAAGCGGCCCCACTGCCAGGCGGCGCGATCACTGCCCAGCTTGGCCTCGCAGGTTTCGACGGCCCCGGCCAGCGCGCGGGCGAAGATCGCCGGCTTGTCTTCACGGGCCGGCGTGCTGACGTCATCCCAATAGGGGCTGTCGTCACGGGCCAGGAGATGATCGACGATGGCGTTGTAGCCGGTGTCGCTGAGGGTGGTGAAGGCCTGCCAGGCCGGGCTCCTGGTGCCCCCCAATTCATCGGCGAAGGTCTTTTCGGCCAGGGCCTGCAAGAAGGCCTCGTAGAGCGCCGCATCCGCGGAACCGGCGGCCAGGCGACCGTCGAAGCCCTGCAGACGGCGCAGGGCTTCTTCCGCCTGCTGGCGCTGGGTGGCCGGCAGGGCGGCGATGGCCTGGCGCAGTGGCGCGGCGAAGCCGGGGGCGTCGAGCTGGGTCTTGAGCTTGGCGGCCAGGGTGGTGGTCTGGTCCTGCTGCAGGGCCATGGCGTCGCGGGTATCGAGGCGCGCCGAGCGCCCGGCCAGTTGTGCCAGGCGCTCCTGGCGCTCGGGGCCCGACCAGTTGCTGGACAGCTGCATGCCGTAGCCACGCGGCACCACGCGCTGGTTGGCGGCGCCCAGCCAGCCCTGGGCCGGGTCCTGATCGTAGGGGTGCAGCATGGGGTCGGCGTAGCCATCCCAGGCATAGCGCTCGTCCCAGCCGGGCGAGGGCAGCAGCCCCAGGCCGCTGCGGCGATTGGGATAACGGCCGGTCACCTGCCAGCCGACATGCTCGGCATCGGCGAATACCAGATTCCAGTCACTGGCGCGCAGCTCGCGAGCCAGTTCGAAGGCGCGCTCCACGTCCTTGGCGCGGGTGAGGTCGAAGAGGGCGTCCAGGCTCTTGTCGGCTTCCAGGCGACTGCTGCGCAGGGCCAGGCCGTAGCCGTTGGCGTCCGGCGCCAGGGCCAGATTCAGCAGCGGACCGCGCGGACTGGTGTAGAGGGTCTCGCGCCGCGGCTTTTCACCGCGGACGAAAAAGGTCTCCACCCGCTCGCCGGCCGGCTGCCACTGGCCGCCGCTCTGCACCTGCAGGCGACCGCCCTGGCGCTGCAGGCGTTCGAGGTAGAGGTCCTGACTGTCGCCCATCAGGGTCGCGGCGCCCCAGGCCAGCTTGCCGTTGTAGCCGTCGAGCAGCAGCGGCAGGCCGGGCAGGGTGGTGCCCACGGCCTCGAAGCGCGGCGCCCTCAGGGTCACCAGGGTGAAGGGCGACTGGCCGGCAAAGGCGCTGACCTTGTCGACGCCGAGCAGGCTGCGACCGCTGCGGGTATGGCCCGGGGTGGCGGCCCAGGCGGTACCGGTGGGGCCGCCGAAGGGGGCGAGCGCCGCCAATTGCCGCTGGACCTGCAGCAGGGCGTCGAGTCCGGGCAGCTGGCCGCGCAGATTCAGGCCGCGCAACTTGGCGGTCTCTTCTTCCGGTAGAGGTTCGTCGGGGTAGGTGGGCAAGAGCCAGGCCAGGCGTTCGGGACCGACCTGGGCGGCCAGGGCCAGCGCCGCGGTTTCCTTGCGCAGGTCCACCGCCTGGGCGAAGTTGAGCAGTTCGAAGAGCAGGGCGCTGTCTTCGGCTTTCCAGTATTCGGCGCGGTAGTCGTGGCCATCCAGCGCGACCCGCTCGCCGGCGCGATAGAGGTAGGCGTTGACACCCCGGGCATAGACCTCGAAGAAGGTCTTCATCCGCGGCGAGGCGTTGCCGTAGGCCACCTGGGCGGCCTTGCGCAGGTCCACGGCACGCATGAATCTGTCGCTGTCCAGGCGGCTTTCACCGTAGGCCTCGGCCAGCCGCCCCTGGGCCAGCAGGCGCAGCTCGACCATCTGCGCCAGGCGTTCGCTGGCGTGGACGTAGCCGAGGGCGAAGAGGGCATCGTGAAAGGTGGTGGTCTCGATCAGCGGCTGGCCGTCGGCATTGCGGCGCACCGAGGCGGTCTGCGCCAGACCGCGCAGCGGCAGGCTGCCCTTGAGTTGCGGCTGGCCGCGGGGCGACGGCTCCTCGGCGAAATACTGGCAGCCGGCGAGGGCGGTCAGCAGGCCGAGAGTGGCGAGGCGCAGCGGCGCGCGCGAGCGAAACGGGAGAGGCGAGACCATGAACAGCGGACACTCCGAGCGGATGGATGCGAACGGGTGGCTACGTTAGCAGGGTCCACCGGGGGAGCAAGCCTCGGGCGAGGGGTGGCGTCTGGGCGCTGCCGACAGGTCATCGGGAAAGGCGCCTGGCGCGGCACCAGACCGCTCAGCGCAGCGCCATCCAGATCAGCAGTGCGGCCTGGAACAGGCAGAACACCGCCAGGCAGCCGATGGCGAATCTCAAAGAGATGTCATCACGACGATAGAGGGCGATGCGGTCTTCCAGCTGACGCAGGCTGGCATCGCGCTCGTCGATCACCCGGTCGCATTGCTCCAGCAGGGTGGCGCCGTCCAGCAGCGACAGCAGTTGCACCTTGTCGGTATTCCAGTCCTCGCGCAGCTGGCTGACCCGGGCCGCCCGGCAGAGCTGCTGGCGCTCGTCGTCTGCCGCCGTCTCGACGGTGAAGCCCTGGGCGCCGAGCACGTGGTCGCGACGCTTGCGGCTGTCTTCGTCGAGGGCGTCGCGGCGCGCCAGGGGCAGGTCCTGCACCCGGTAGTGGTTCCAGCGCAAGCGCGCCCAGGCGGCCGCCCGGGCCAGCAGGAAGCGGCCCAGGCCGCGCTCCTCGGGCTCGATCTGCAGGCCGCGTTCGGGGCCCAGGCGGATTTCGCCGAGGCGATGGTCGACCCAGACCTCCAGCACGTTCACCTCGCGGTGCAGCAGCTGGCCGGGAATCTGCACCGTCAGCCGCAGCAGGCTTTCTTCGTCGCCATGGCGCTCGACCAGGCCGAGTTGCACGAAGCGCAGGGGGCGCACGCCCACCCGACGATCCGCCGGCTGCGGCATCAGCCGCAGCAGCTGGAAGCGCTCCGGCGGCAGGCTGGCCCAGGGATGGGGCTCATTGGGAACGGCTTCGACGGCCGGCGATGCTTGATCGGGGGTTTCCACGGGCGGACTCCAGCTGGCGCGCCTCCTGGGCGCCTGTGCCGGCTTATCGGCCAGGGTGCGGGGAACCTGAGCGCGCGACGAAGGCGCTCACGCGCTCGACCAGCGCGCGGGCCAGCGGCAGGTTGGGGTTGTCGTAGGTGGGCAGTTGCGCCTGGATGTCCGCCGGGGCGATGCGCAGCACGTGGTTCATGCCGGGAATGATCGCCAGTTCGGCATCCGGCTTGGCCCGCTGCAGGGCGCGGGCATCGTCCACCTCCACCTGCACGTCATGGGTACCCTGGACGATCAGTGCCGGGGCGTGGATGCCGGCAAAGGCCCTGGCCGGATTCTGGCGGAACAGCGAGATCAGATAGGGCTGGACGCTGGGACGGAACAGCACCAGCAATTCCTTCGGCACCTCGGGCACCGGCGTGCCGCGCAGCAACTGGTCGATGATCCACTGGGCGCTGGCCAGGCCGGCGGGCGACAGCTTGCCGGCCAGCTGCTCGCGCAGCACCACGTCGATGGGCCGGCCGCTGCCGGCCAGGGTGACCACGCCGGCGACCGGCACCCGGTCGGCGGTCAGGCTGGCGATCAGGGCGCCTTCGCTGTGACCGAGCAGGACCACCTTGGAAAAGCGCGGATCGGCGCGCAGCAGCCGGATCCAGCCGACCAGGTCGTCGACATAGCGCTCCACGCTGAGACGACTCTCGTCCGGCTCGGCGCCGCGACTCTCGGCCACCCCGCGCTTGTCGAAGCGCACGCTGGCGATCCGCTGCCGGCCCAGGGCCTCGGCCAGACGCTGCAGGGCGGCATTGCGGGCGCCGGGGGCGTTGCCATTGCGGTCGATGGGGCCCGAGCCGGAAACGAAGAGCACCACCGGTTGCGGACGCTCGCTGCGGGGCAGGATCAGACTGCCCTTGAGCACGCCGCTGCCGGTGTCGAGCTGGAGGGGGCGGTAGAGCACGGGATCGGCCGCCGTGGCGAGGGCGGGCAGGGCGAGGCACAGCAGCAGGGAGAACAGCAGACGCATGGCAGGAAGGGCACCGGAGAGCTGGGGTGTGGGGGCCTATCCCGCACACAATCCGTGTAAAAGACCACGGCGCGTGTAAAATCGCCTATTGCCAATTTGAATCCATACCTTTCACCCGTAGCGCGGAGCCCTCGCATGTCCGGCAATACCCTCGGCACGCTGTTTACCGTCACCACCGCCGGCGAAAGCCATGGCCCGGCGCTGGTCGCCATCGTCGACGGTTGCCCACCCGGACTGCCCCTGGACATCGCCGACCTGCAGCGTGACCTGGATCGGCGCAAGCCCGGCACCAGCCGCCACACCACCCAGCGCCAGGAAGCGGACGAGGTGGAGATCCTGTCCGGGGTCTTCGAGGGCGTCACCACCGGTACCCCCATCGGCCTGCTGATCCGCAACACCGACCAGAAGTCCAAGGACTACTCGGCGATCAAGGACCTGTTCCGCCCGGCCCATGCCGACTACGCCTACCACCACAAGTATGGCCTGCGCGACTACCGCGGCGGCGGTCGCAGCTCGGCGCGGGAAACCGCCATGCGCGTGGCGGCCGGCGCCATCGCCAAGAAGTACCTGGCCACCCAGGGCATCCGGGTGCGTGGCTACATGAGTCAGCTGGGCCCCATCGAGATCCCCTTCAAGACCTGGGACAGCGTGGAAGAAAACGCCTTCTTCAGCCCCGATCCGGACCGGGTACCGGAGTTGGAGGCCTACATGGATCAGCTGCGCCGCGATCAGGACTCGGTGGGCGCGCGCATCACCGTGGTCGCCGACGGCGTGCCGCCGGGCCTGGGCGAGCCGATCTTCGACCGCCTCGACGCCGAACTGGCCTATGCGCTGATGAGCATCAATGCGGTGAAGGGCGTCGAGATCGGCGCCGGCTTCGCCAGCGTCGCCCAGCGCGGCACCGAGCACCGTGACGAGCTGACCCCGGAGGGCTTCCTGTCCAACAACGCCGGTGGCGTGCTGGGCGGTATCTCCTCTGGTCAGCCCCTCGTCGCCCACCTGGCGCTGAAGGCCACGTCCAGCATCACCACCCCGGGGCGCTCCATCGACGTCCATGGCAATCCGGTGGATATCATCACCAAGGGTCGCCACGATCCCTGCGTGGGCATCCGCGCCACGCCCATTGCCGAGGCGATGATGGCCCTGGTGCTGATGGATCACCTGTTGCGTCACCGTGCGCAGAACGCCGAGGTGAAAGTGCACACGCCCACCCTGCCGCAACTCTGATCCGCGGACGGACGATGCCGGTTCCCTATTGGCGGCTGTCGGGCTTCTACTTCGCCTACTTCGCGCTGCTGGGGGCCACGGCGCCCTACCTGGGGCTGTACTTCCACCACCTGGGCTTTTCCGGCACCGCCATCGGCCAGCTGGTGGCCATCCCCATGCTGATGCGGGTACTGGCGCCCAACCTCTGGGGCTGGCTGGCCGATCGCACCGGCCGCCGGCTGAGCATCGTCCGCCTCGGCGCCGCCTGCACCCTGCTGTGCTTTTCCGGTATCTACTTCGGCCAGGGCTTCGCCTGGCTGGCGCTGATCATGGCCGGCCATGCCTTTTTCTGGCACGCGGTGCTGCCCCAGTTCGAAGCCATCACCCTGGCCCATTTGCGCGACCAGCCACAGCGCTATGCGCGCATCCGCCTCTGGGGCTCGATCGGCTTCATCGCCGCGGTGGCGGGGCTCGGCTGGGCCTTCGAATACGTCAGCCTGGATCTCTATCCGGCCTATCTGCTGCTGGTGATGGCGATCATCCTGCTGGCCTCGCTGGCGGTGCCAGGGGTCAAGGTCGATCCAGGCCAGCGGCCCGAGGCGCCGGCCGAGCCCTTCCTGACGACCCTGCGCCAGCCGCGGGTGCTGGCCTTCTTCGCTGCCGCGGCGCTGATGCAGCTGTCCCACGGCCCTTACTACACGGTCTTCACCCTGCATCTGGAAGAACTCGGTTATGGCCGCGGCGTCATTGGTCAGCTCTGGTCGCTGGGCGTGGTCGCCGAGGTGCTGATCTTCCTGGTGATGCCGCAACTACTGGCGCGGCTGGCGCTCAACACCCTGCTGGTCGGCGCCTTTCTGATCGCCGCCGGGCGCTGGCTGCTGCTGGGCACCCTGGCCGACCAGTTGCCAGTGCTGTTGTTCGCCCAGCTCCTGCATGCGGCCACCTTCGCCTGCTTCCACGCCGCCGCCATCCAGTTCGTGCAATCCCATTTCGACCGCCGCCGCCAGGGCCAGGCCCAATCGCTCTACGCGGCACTTTCCGGGGCTGGCGGGGCGCTGGGCGCGCTGTATGCTGGCTATGCCTGGCAGGTGTCCGGCGCCCTTGCCGCCTTTGCCGGCGCCTCCCTGGCGGCGCTGGCAGGCGCCTTCCTCATCCTCTTGTCCGTTAGGTCCAGTACGAAAAGTGCCTGCGCTCGGTGATGCTTCGTTGAAAAACACCTGGATCGCCAGCCCGGTCGCAATGCTCATTTACCTCTCGTAAACTCCGCTTCCTCATCGTTTTTCGCCTCGCCTGACCATCGCTCGGCGACTTTTCGTACAGAACCTAGGAGAACCCTCCATGATCCAGCAGCGTGAGCAACTGGCCCGGGAAATCATCGACGCCGGTCGCTTCCTCTATGGCCGCGGCTGGTCGCCGGCCACCAGCAGCAACTATTCGGTACGGCTGTCCGACAGTCGCCTGCTGCTGACCGTCTCCGGCAAGCACAAGGGTCAGCTGGAGCTGGACGACGTGCTCGCCACCGATCTCGACGGCACGCCGCTGGAGGACAAGAAGCCTTCGGCCGAGACCGCGCTGCACACCCAGCTCTATCGCTGGCAGCCGGAGATCGGCGCCGTGCTGCACACCCATTCGGTGAATTCGACGGTGCTCTCGCGCCAGCTCGAAGGCGATCGCCTGCTGCTGGACGGCTACGAGCTGCAGAAGGCCCTGCATGGCGTCACCACCCACGACGTGCGAGTGGAGATCCCGGTGTTCGACAACGACCAGGACATCCCGCGTCTGGCCGACCAGGTGCAGACCTGGCTGGACGTGCATCCCGACTGCGTGGGGTACCTGATCCGCGGACACGGCCTCTATACTTGGGGCCCGCGCATGGCCGACGCCCTGCGCCACGTGGAAGCCTTCGAATTCCTCTTCGAATGCGAACTCAAGACCCGGAGCCTGCGTCCATGAGCCGACTGACCGTCTACCACGATGCCGAACCGCGCCAGCCGCTGAAGGTGATCAGCGATGGCGAGCACATCGCCGCCACCCTGGCCGAGGTCGGGGTGCGTTTCGAGCGCTGGCAGGCCACCGCCCCGGTGGCGCCGGGCGCCAGCCAGGAGGAGGTGATCGCCGCCTACCGGCCGGAGATTGATCGTCTCATCCAGGAGCGCGGCTACCAGACCGTCGACGTCATCAGCATGCATCCCGAGCATCCGCAGAAGGAGGCGCTGCGCGCCAAGTTCCTCGAAGAACATCGCCACAATGAAGACGAGGTGCGCTTCTTCGTCGCCGGTCAGGGCCTCTTCACCCTGCACATCGACGACCAGGTCTATGCCGTGCTCTGCGAGAAGGACGACCTCATCTCGGTGCCGGCCGGTACGCCGCACTGGTTCGACATGAGCGAGTCGCCGTCCTTCGTCGCCATCCGCCTGTTCGACAATCCCGATGGCTGGGTCGCCCACTTCACCGGCGTCGACATCGCCCAGCGCTTCCCGCGCCTGGAGGTCGAGGCGTGACGATCAAGGCCATCCTCACCGATATCGAAGGTACCACCAGCGCCGTCAGCTTCGTCTTCGACGTGCTCTTTCCCTATGCCCGTGAGCACCTGCCGGCCCTTGTGCGCGCCCATGCCGGAGAGCCGGCGGTGGCCGAGCAACTCGATGCCGTGCGCGCCGAAGCCGGCGAGCTGGACGCCGACGTGGAGCGGGTGATCGCCATCCTGCTGGAATGGATCGCCACCGACCGCAAGGCCGCACCGCTCAAGGCGCTGCAGGGTCAGGTATGGGAGCAGGGCTATCGTGCCGGCACCCTCAAGGGCCACGTCTATCCCGACGCCGTCCAGACCCTGCGCCAGTGGCACGCGGCGGGGCTGCCGCTGTACGTCTATTCCTCCGGATCGATCCAGGCGCAGAAGCTGATCTTCGGCTGCTCCGAGCATGGCGATCTCACGCCTTTGTTTTCCGGGTATTTCGATACCCTGACCGGCGGCAAGCGCGACGCCGAGTCCTATGCGCGCATCGCCTCGGCCACCACCCACGCGCCGGCGGAACTGCTGTTTCTCTCCGATGTGGTGGAAGAGCTGGATGCCGCGCGCCAGGCGGGCCTGCCGACCTGCGGGCTGGTACGTGCCGGTGGCCAACTGGGCGATCATCCGTGCGTGGCGTCCTTTGCCGACATCGATCTCGCCGGACTCAGCTGAAGCCCACGGCCGGCCTCGCTGCCAAGCGAGCCGGCCGAACTCGACGCCCTCATCGCCAGTCCCAATTGACGAGACCTGTGTCCTCGCAACGGGAGTCGCGACATGATCAATTCCACCATCGGCGGTGTACTGGGCTTCATCGTCTTCCTGCTCGACATCTGGGCCATCGTCAACGTCATCCGCAGTGACAGCACCAGCAATGCCAAGATCGGCTGGACGGTGCTCATCATCGTGCTGCCGGTGATCGGCCTGATCGCCTGGGCTGCCGCCGGACCACGCGGCAATCGCTCGGCCACGGCACCCACGCACAAGGGCTAGCTAGCACAACGCTGGAGCCTGTCACATCCAGCTCTTACAATGCCCGGCTTTTGGCCGGGCATTGTCTGTCTCGGCCAGCCACCTGCGGAGATCGACATGAGCGACTACCTGGAAACCCTCTACGACGGCTACGGTCAGCGATTCACCGTCGAGCGCATGCTGCACGAGGTGCGCACCGAGCATCAGCACCTGGTGATCTTCCAGAACGCCGTGCTGGGCAAGGTCATGGCCCTGGATGGCGTCATCCAGACCACCGAGGCCGACGAATTCATCTATCACGAGATGCTCACCCACGTCCCCCTGCTGGCCCATCCGGCGCCCAGGCGGGTGCTCATCATCGGCGGTGGCGACGGTGGCATCCTGCGCGAAGTGGCCAAGCACCGGGGTGTCGAGCACATCACCATGGTCGAGATCGACGGCTCGGTGGTGGCGATGTGCAAGGAGCACTTTCCCGGTCACTCGGCAGGCGCCTTCGACGACCCGCGGCTGAAGCTGGTGATCGACGACGGCATGAATTTCGTCGCCAACACCACCGAACGCTACGACGTCATCATCTCTGACTCCACCGATCCCATCGGACCGGCCGAGGTTCTCTTTTCGGAGAACTTCTATCAGGCCTGCCATCGTTGTCTGAACGACGGCGGCGTGATGGTGGCCCAGAACGGTACTCCGTTCCTGCAACTGGACGAGGTCAAGACCACTGCCAGCCGCATGTCCGGGCTGTTCGCCGATTGGCACTTTTATCTGTCGGCGGTGCCTACTTACATAGGGGGCGTCATGACCCTGGCCTGGGGTAGCAAGGACTCGACCTTGCGTCGGCAGAATGCCGAAACCCTGGCGCAGCGCTACAGTGATACAGGCATCCAGACCCGTTATTACACTCCGGAGCTGCATGCCGCAGCCTTTGCTCTACCTCGATACGTGCTGGAGGCCATCGGCAAGGCGTAAGCCCTGGCGGTCGCTGCACCGTTCGAGTTCTCAGCCGCGACTCGCCAGGCGTCGGTAGCGACGTCCAGCGAGACGATCATCCGAACCAGAGGAGGGAAGTCCTATGTCCTTGTCGTTTGCCGATGATGTGAGCTTGAACCTGCTGCAGCGGATGAAGGAGGGCGGCTTCGATTTCGCCCGCTTCCATCCCATCGACTTCTTTGCCATTTTCGCCGATGAAGGCAAGGCCCGCATCGCTGCGGACCAGTTTCACGGCGAATCCCTCAACGCCCAGGTGCTCCCCCATGAAGAGGGCGGCTGGCATCTGCAGGTCAGCAAGGTGATGTTCGCCACCCACGCCACCATCGATGATTTCGAAAGCGATCTCGAGGCGGTGGTGGCGCCTCTTGGCGGTCAGCTCGATGGCTGGGGCGTCACCCAGGAAGTCAGCCGCAGCTCCGCCTGATCCTGCACGTCCCGAGGCGGCATCCCAGACGGGGTGCCTGTCTCATCTCCGGTTACCGCTCGGCCCCTCAATCATCGCACTTTCCGCGTGGCGCACCGTCTTAGGCTCATGACGGAGACGTTGCGGTGCATGCGCACGCTGACGTGCCTGGGTTTGGTGCATCGTGCGACTCGCAGCCGCGCAAGGGCTTGATCTTGAAGGCTCTGGCGCTGGCACGCGGCTTGCGAAGCTGCACCGTGGGTGACAAGGAGATCGGCATGAGCCGCCAACTGTATAACGAGATGTATGACGTCCAGGCACAGTGTCGACCGCATTATGGTCGCTATGCCCAGTGGCTGAGCGAGACACCCCCGGAACTCCTGGCCCAGCGTCGGCGTGAAGCCGATCTGCTGTTCCATCGCGCCGGGATCACCTTCACCCTCTATGGCGACGAACAGGGCACGGAACGCCTGATTCCCTTCGACGCCTTGCCGCGCGCCATTCCCGCCAGCGAATGGCAGATCATCGAACGCGGCTGCATCCAGCGTGTCCAGGCGCTGAATCTCTTTCTGCACGACCTCTATCATGACCAGCGCATCATCAAGGCCGGGGTCATTCCCGCCGAGCAGGTGCTGGCCAACGACCAGTATCAGCTGGCCATGCAGGGGCTGGACCTGCCCAATGGCATCTACGCCCATATCGCCGGGGTCGATCTGGTACGAGATGGCGATGGCGCCTACTACGTGCTGGAAGACAACCTGCGCACCCCCAGCGGTGTCTCCTACATGCTCGAAAACCGCAAGATGATGATGCGGCTGTTTCCCGAGCTGTTCACCCTGGAGCGCATCGCGCCCATCGACCACTATCCGAACATCCTGCTCGATACCCTGCGCAGCTCCACCCCGGTCAACAACCCCACGGTGGTTGTCCTTACCCCGGGTCGTTTCAACAGCGCCTATTTCGAACACGCCTTCCTCGCGCGCGAGATGGGCGTGGAGCTGGTGGAGGGTGCCGATCTGCTGGTGCGTGACGAGCAGGTGTTCATGCGTACCACCTCTGGCTTCCGCAAGGTCGATGTCATCTATCGGCGTCTCGACGACGCCTTCCTCGACCCGCTGGCCTTTAATCCCGATTCCATGCTCGGCGTGCCCGGTCTGCTCGCCGCCTATCGCGCCGGCAATGTCATCCTGGCCAATGCCATAGGTACTGGGGTGGCCGACGACAAGTCGATCTATCCCTATGTGCCGGAGATGATCCGCTTCTATCTCAGCGAAGAACCCATCCTCTATAACGTGCCCACCTGGCAGTGCCGCAAGCCGGACGAACTGTCCCATGTGCTGGCCAACCTGCCCGAGCTGGTGGTCAAGGAAGTCCATGGTTCCGGCGGCTACGGCATGCTGGTCGGCCCCACCGCCAGCAGCCTGGAGATCGAAGCCTTCCGCGCGCGGCTCAAGGCCAACCCCAGTGCCTACATCGCCCAGCCGACTCTGTCGCTGTCCACCTGCCCGACCTTTGTCGAGAACGGCATCGCGCCGCGCCACATCGACCTGCGGCCCTTCGTGCTGTCCGGGCGCAAGACGCGTCTGGTGCCTGGTGGCCTGACCCGGGTCGCCCTGCGCGAAGGCTCGCTGGTGGTGAATTCCTCCCAGGGCGGCGGCACCAAGGACACCTGGGTGGTCCAGGACTAGATCGCCACAGAACAGTGGCCGCTCCGGCGGCCCCGCAAGGACCTTTGAAAGGCGACCCCACCATGTTGAGTCGTACCGCTGCCGATCTGTACTGGATGTCCCGCAACCTGGAGCGCGCCGAGAATCTCGCGCGGATGCTGGACGTCAGCTATTCGCTGTCGATGATGCCGCAGAGCGGGCAGGGCGGAGGCCTGGATGAACTGGCCATGCCACTGCTCATCACCGGCACCCTGGATGACTACCGGGAAAAGCACGGGGCCCTGCACCCCGAGCGCCTGCTGCACTTCTTCGCCCTGGACGAGCGCAACCCTGGCAGCATCTATTGCTGTCTGCAGGCTGCGCGCAGCAATGCCCACGCGGTGCGTGGGCGCATCACCGCCGACATGTGGGAGAACGTCAACTCCACCTGGCTGGAGATGCGCGAGATCGCCGTCACCGGCCTGATCCGCTTCGGCATCAGCCGTTTCTGCGAGTGGGTGAAGGAGCGTTCCCACCTGTTCCGTGGCGCCACCGTCGGCACCATCATGAGAAACGACGCCTATCGCTTCATCCGCCTGGGTACCTTCGTCGAACGCGCCGATAACACCCTGCGCATGCTCGACGCTCGCTACCAGGTGCTCGGCGAAGAGGAAGCGGAAGCCATCAGCGATGCCTCCGCCCGCGGCTTCTATCAGTGGAGCGCCCTGCTACGCGCCCTGAGCGCCTTCGAGGCTTATACCGAGCTCTATCGCGATGCCCTCAACGTGCGCAACGGCGCCGAGCTGCTGCTGTTGCAGGAAGACCTGCCGCGCTCGCTGCTGGCCTGCGTGATCGAGCTGCACCGGGTGCTGGTCAGTCTGCCCGGCGAGAACGGTCGCGAGGCCAAGCGCCTGGCGGCAGGCCTGGAGGCACGCCTGCGCTACACCAGCATCGACGAGGTGCTCGAAGAAGGCCTGCATGCCTGGATCGGCGATTTCATTGTCCACGTCCGCCAACTCGGCAGTGGCATCAACACCGCTTACCTGGAGATCGTATGAGACTCGCGATCCATCACGAAACCCTGTATCGCTACGCCGACCTGGTCCGCGCCAGCATCCAGTACCTGCGTCTCACGCCACAGGACGACGCGCGACAGAAGATTCTCAGCTGGGAGCTGGCACTGCCACGCCCGGCGCTCGCGCAGCGCGATCCCTTCGGCAACATTCTCCATGTGCTGACCCTGGACACCCCGCACGACGCCATCACCATCACCGCCAGCGGCCAGGTGGAGATCGACGAGACCTTCGAGGCGGAACCGTGCCAGGCCTCGGCCTTTCCCTTTCTGCGTCAGACCCGGCTGACCGAGGCCGACGAGGCGCTTACCGCCTTCGCCCGCGAGGTCTGCGACGGTCGCCGGGATCGCGCCACCCTGATCCAGCTGATGGAGCATTTGCACGAGCGCATGACCTATGTGCCCGGCTCCACCGAGGTGGACGGCAATGCCGCCCAGGCCTTCGCCAAGGGGGCCGGGGTCTGTCAGGACCATGCCCATGCCTTCCTGGCCTGCGCCCGCAGCCTGGGCATCCCGGCACGCTATGTGTCTGGCTATCTGTGCACCGATGACAGCGCGCACCTTTCCAGCCACGCCTGGGCGGAAGCCTGGCACGACGGCGCCTGGTACAGCTATGACGTCACCAATCGCCTGATCCGACCGGAGCGGCACCTGCGCCTGGCCATCGGCCTGGACTACCTGGATGCCTGTCCGGTGCGCGGCATGCGCCGCGGTGGCGGGGTGGAGCACATGGAGGCCAAGGTACTGGTCGAGCCCTTGCAGCAGGTGCAGCAACAGCAATAATCAGCGCTGCCCACAGCAGACGAGAAGGCGGCCACGGGCCGTCTTTTCTTTTGGGGTCGGGCCTGTTGCGTTGACCGTTCCATCACCCGAGGTTCGCATGACCTATTGCGTCGCCATGAAACTGCAAGATGGCCTGGTATTCGTCGCCGACTCCCGCACCAATGCCGGGGTCGACAACATCGCTACCTTCCGCAAGCTGCATCTGTTCCGGATCCCCGGCGAGCGCCTGATCGCCATCCAGTCAGCGGGCAATCTGGCCACCTCCCAGGCGGTCGTAAGTCTCCTCCGACAACGGCTGGACAGCGAGCGGGACAACCTCCACGGGGTGCCCACCCTGTACGACGCCGCCCGACTGCTGGGCCAGACCCTGCGCGAGGTCCTGCAACGTGACGCCGAGGATGCGCCCCAGGGGCACGGCCTGGACCTGAGCTGTTCCTTTCTGCTGGGTGGGCAGATCCGCGGCGCGGAGCCGGAGCTGTTCAATCTCTATCCCCACGGCAACTTCATCAGTGCCACCGAGGACACGCCTTACTTCCAGATCGGCGAGAGCAAATACGGCAAGCCCATCCTGGATCGGGCGCTGACCTTCGCGACGCCGCTGGAGGAAGCCCTGCGCTGCGCGCTGCTGTCCTACGACGCCACCATTCGCAGCAATCTGTCGGTTGGGCTACCGCTGGATCTGGTGGTCTATCCGCGTGATCGACTGGCGCAGGTGAGCAGTCATCGGATCGACGAACACGATCCCTACTTCCAGGCCTTGCGCAAGGGCTGGGGGGAGGGATTGCGGGATCTGCTGGCAGCCTTGCCGGCAGCCCCTGCGGACTATTGGCGCTAGGGATCAGCCAACGAACCGCGAGAGGTTGGGGATGACCAGCACTACGGTGGTGACGATGAGCACGAAACTCGCCTGACGCCACTTGGGGACGGGATTCTTGAACATGACTCGGGGCCTTTATTGTTAGCTGTTTAGAGCCTTTACGTCTTCAGCGGGAAGCGCTTGCGCAACAGCGGCATGCAATTACTGATACCCGCAGGCTTGAGCACTATCCAGTAGCTATAGAACATAAATTTCAGTTTTGTGTCGGTAACCGGCCAGGCGGTTATCAGAAATGTCGTACCAGGCAATTTTTCCTTTGCTTTCAGCCGATTAGAAAAATGCTTGCGACGCTACCGTTGGTCGGAGGTATCAATGACCTTGAGGGCGGGGAAAGCGACCAACCGGTCATCCCGTGAACGGGGCAGGGCGGAGCACCTTCCAGGTCGTGAATGCAAATGCATGAATAGATTGAAGAAAAAGCTTGCCATCGAAATCGCCTTTGCCTATAGTTGCGCGCCTCGGTGATGCAGATGCAGCCGCCGAGCAAATCTGGTGAGGTGTCCGAGCGGTTGAAGGAGCACGCCTGGAAAGTGTGTATAGGAGAAATCTTATCGAGGGTTCGAATCCCTCCCTCACCGCCAGATCTGAGAGAACCCCTGAGAGCCCAGCTCCAGGGGTTTTTTCTTGCCTGCGATTTGGCCAGGCCATCCAGAAATCAGGCGGCCTGGGCGAAGGTCGCGGCGGTATCCCGCGCGTTGGGCAGGACTGCGCTCAGCTGCGCCAGGTCGATGCTGGCGAACAGCGGGCCGCTCAGGTCCTGCACCTTGCTGTCGCCGGCGTTCTCGTGGAGCACCTCGGCCACGGCGACCGCCTGGGCCACGATCAGCGCATAGCCATTGCTTTCCGGTGCCTGCAACGGGCGCGCCTGGTAGCCGATGGCGTCGCGCAGCACCTGGGGCAGCTGCCAGCGGCGCGCCAGCTCGGCGCCTACCTCCGGATAGCCAAATCCCAATTGCAGGGTTTCGTCCGCGGCGCGATGGCTGCTGGCAGTGGCGCGACCGGCCAGGCTCGGCGCCAGCTCCGGCGCGCCGCTCTGGATCAGCAACTCGCCAATGTCATGCAGCATGCCGCAGGTAAAGGCGGTTTCCTGATCCAGGCCGGCCTGCTTGGCCAGCGGCTTGCACAGGCTGGCGACCAGGAAGCTGTTGTACCAGAAGGCCTGCAGATCGAAGCCGGGCGCGGATTTGAAGCCGCTGGCGAAGGCCGAGGCCAGCACCAGGGTGCGCAGGGTGTTGAAGCCCAGACGCAGGGCGGCGTCTTCGATGCTGGTGGATTCACGGGCGCCGCGGAAGCGCGCCGAATTGGCCAGGCGCAGTACCTTGGCGGCGATGACCGGATCGCGCGCCACGGTGCGCGACAGGGTTTCGATGCTGGTGTTGGGGTCGTCGAACTGCCGGATCAGAACCTGCGCCACCTCGGGAACGTTGGGCAGGTTGTGCAGCTGGGCAAAGAGGGTGTCGAGTTGCATGGGCGTCTCCGCGGAAAAGGGTTACATCTCCTTACACCCTCGTCATCGGTCGCCTGCGCGGATTTCTGTAGCTGTCATGTGACGATCGGTCGCAGCCCGGGCGGCCAATACCGGCTAGCCGGGAAAAATTGCTTTGCTGGTCAGGGACCTGCCGCCAGCGAGCCAGGCCTGCCTGGCTACGCCCTTACCGTTCGTCGAGGGCGAAATCGACCTGGGTCAGGCCCGCTTCGCTGGCTTCCAGCACCCAGCCGCGACGGTCCCAATCGCCCAGCACGATACGTTCGGCCGGCTGGCCATCGAGCAGGAGTTCATGGCGGGCGGGCCTGTGGGTATGGCCGTGGATCAACGTCGTCACCCGGGCGGCGCGCATTTCCCGCTCGACCTCGGCCTCGGTGACATCGGTGATGTCCATGGCCTTGGCCCGGGTCTGCTGGCGACTCTCGCTGCGCAGCTTGCGTGCCAGCTTCTGGCGGCTGGCCAGTGGCAGGTTGCGCAGGACGAAGAGGGTGAGGGGGTTGCGCAGGATGCGGCGCAGCTTCTGGTAGCCCTCGTCACGGGTGCAGAGGGTGTCGCCATGCATCAGCAGCACCCGGCGGCCGTGGAAGTCGGCGATATGGCGATCCGGCAGCAGGCGGCAGCCGGCCTGGCGGCAGAAGGCCTTGCCAATGAGGAAGTCGCGATTGCCATGCATCAGGTAGACGGCCGTGCCGCTGTCGGCCAGTTGGCGCAGGGCGGTGGCGATTTCCTGCTCGAAGGCACCCATGGCGTCGTCGCCGATCCAGGCTTCGAACAGGTCGCCAAGGATGTACAGGGCCTCGGCACCGCGGGCACGGGTTTCGAGGAGATGCAAAAACGCCCGGACCAGGTCCGGGCGTTGCAGTTCGAGATGCAGGTCGGAGACCAGTAAAATCACTCGACGATCTCGGCCTTCTCGATGATCACGTCTTCGCTCGGCACGTCCTGGTGACCGGCCTTGCTGGTGGTGGCGACGCCCTTGATGGCGTTGACCACGTCCATGCCCTCGACGACCTTGCCGAACACCGCATAGCCCCAGCCCTGGCTGGTGGGCGCGGTATGGTTGAGGAAGGTGTTGTCGGACACGTTGATGAAGAACTGCGCCGAGGCGGAGTGCGGGTCCATGGTGCGGGCCATGGCGACGGTGCCGATCGCGTTGGAGACGCCGTTGTTGGCCTCGTTCTTGATCGGGGCGCGGGTCGGCTTCTGCTTCATGCCCGGCTCGAAACCACCGCCCTGGACCATGAAGTTGCTGATCACACGGTGGAAGATGGTGCCGTCGTAGTGACCGCTCCTGACGTATTCCTTGAAGTTGGCCGCGGTTTCGGGCGCCTTGTCCTCGAAGAGTTCCAGGGTGATGACGCCGTGGTTGGTGTGCAGCTTGATCATGGCAGCGAATCCGTAGCTAAGGGGGACAGCATCCAGACCCGGCGAGGGCCTCAAGGGTTTCGCCGGGACTTGACGGGTTGGGCTATGATACGGGTTTACCTTTGCCCGGCCTACCCTGGCCGTGCGTCTGCCCAGTTAAGGATCCCATGAGCAAGCCGACTTCCGACTCGTCCACCGCCGCCAAAGCCGCCCCCGCGCATTTCCTGCGGCAGATCGTCCAGGCTGACCTGGACGCCGGCAAGCAGGCCAAGATCGTCACCCGTTTCCCGCCCGAGCCCAACGGCTACCTGCACATCGGTCATGCCAAGTCGATCTGCGTGAACTTCGGCCTGGCCAAGGAATTCGGCGGCGACTGTCATCTGCGCTTCGACGACACCAACCCGGCCAAGGAAGACCAGGAATACATCGACGCCATCAAGAGCGACGTGCACTGGCTGGGCTTCGACTGGGCCGGCGAGGTGCGCTACGCCTCCGCCTACTTCGACCAGCTCTACGCCTGGGCCGTCAACCTGATCGAGCAGGGTCTGGCCTATGTCTGCGACCTCACCCCCGAGCAGGCCCGCGAATACCGTGGCAGCCTCACCGAGCCGGGTCGCAACAGTCCTTTCCGCGACCGTTCGGTGGCCGAGAACCTGGACCTCTTCGCCCGCATGAAGGCCGGCGAATTCAAGGACGGCGAAAAGGTGCTGCGCGCCAAGATCGACATGGCCTCGCCCAACATGAACCTGCGCGATCCCATCCTCTATCGCATCCGCCACGCCCATCACCACCAGACAGGCGATGCCTGGTGCATCTATCCGAGCTATGACTTCACCCATGGCCAGTCCGATGCCCTGGAAGGCGTGACCCACTCCATCTGCACCCTGGAGTTCGAGGACCATCGCCCGCTGTACGAATGGTTCCTGGCCAAGCTGCCGGTGCCGGCCCAGCCACGCCAGTACGAATTCGCCCGCCTCAACCTGAACTACACCGTCACCAGCAAGCGCAAGCTCAAGCAGCTGGTGGACGAAGGCCACGTACACGGCTGGGACGATCCGCGCATGTCGACCCTGTCGGGCTATCGCCGTCGCGGCTACACCCCGGCCGCCATCCGCAACTTCTGCGAGATGATCGGTGTGACCCGCTCCAACGGCGTGGTCGACGTGGCCATGCTGGAATTCGCCATCCGCGAGGACCTGGACCAGAACGCCCCGCGCGCCATGTGCGTGCTCAAGCCGCTCAAGGTGGTGATCACCAACTACCTCGAGGGCCAGGTCGAGAATCTGGAACTGGCGCGCCATCCCAAGCAGGATCTGGGTGTGCGCCAGCTGCCCTTTACCCGCGAGCTGTACATCGACCAGGGTGACTACGAAGAGAATCCGCCCAAGGGCTACAAGCGCCTTGAGCCGGGTGGCGAGGTGCGCCT
Organism: Pseudomonas sp. SORGH_AS_0199; assembly: GCF_031453735.1. Classification (NCBI taxonomy): domain Bacteria; kingdom Pseudomonadati; phylum Pseudomonadota; class Gammaproteobacteria; order Pseudomonadales; family Pseudomonadaceae; genus Pseudomonas; species Pseudomonas sp. SORGH_AS_0199. The sequence goes on along the minus strand of NZ_JAVJAE010000001.1, from coordinate 3,713,321 downwards.
GCGCGGCAGCTACGTAATCCGCGCCGACGAAGCCATCAAGGACGCCGACGGCACCGTCGTCGAACTGCGCTGCAGTTACGACCCGGACACCCTCGGCAAGAATCCCGAGGGCCGCAAGGTCAAGGGCGTGATCCACTGGGTGCCGGCCGAGGGCAGCGTGGAGTGCGAGGTGCGCCTCTACGATCGTCTGTTCCGTTCGGCGCAGCCGGAGAAGAGCGAAGAGGGCGGCAGCTTCCTCGACAACATCAACCCCGACTCCCTGGTGGTGCTCCAGGGCTGCCGCGCCGAGCCGTCGCTGGCTCAGGCCCGGCCGGAAGACCGCTTCCAGTTCGAGCGCGAGGGCTACTTCTGCGTCGATCCCAGGGATTCGGCGCCCGGCAAGCCGGTGTTCAACCGCACCGTGACCCTGCGCGATTCCTGGGGGCAATGATGGCGCTGCACCTCTACAACACCCTGACCAAGACCAAGGAAGCCTTTACGCCGCTGGTGCCGGGGCAGGTGCGGATGTACGTCTGCGGCATGACCGTCTACGACTATTGCCACCTGGGCCATGGTCGCAGCATGGTGGCCTTCGACGTCATCACCCGCTGGTTGCGTCATAGCGGCTACGACCTGACCTACGTGCGCAACATCACCGACATCGACGACAAGATCATCAATCGCGCCAACGCCAACGGTGAGCCGTTCACCGACCTGGTGGCGCGGATGATCGAGGCGATGCACGAGGACGAGGCGCGGCTGAATATCCGCAAGCCCGATCAGGAGCCGCGCGCCACCGAGCACATCGACGGCATGCACGCCATGATCCAGACACTGATCGACAAGGGCTACGCCTATGCCGCGGGCAATGGCGACGTCTACTACCGGGTCAATCGCTTCGCCGGCTACGGCAAGCTGTCGCGGCGGCGCATCGAGGACCTGCGCATCGGTGCCCGCATCGAGCCGGGCGAAGCCAAGGAAGATCCGCTGGACTTCGTGCTGTGGAAGGCCGCCAAGCCGGGCGAGCCGAGCTGGCCGTCGCCCTGGGGCGCCGGGCGGCCGGGCTGGCATATCGAGTGCTCGGTAATGTCCACCTGCTGCCTGGGCGAGACCTTCGACATCCACGGCGGCGGCAACGACCTGGAATTCCCGCACCACGAGAACGAGATCGCCCAGAGCGAGGCGGCCACCGGCAAGACCTACGCCAACGCCTGGCTGCATTGCGGGATGATCACCATCAATGGCGAGAAGATGTCCAAGTCGCTGGGCAACTTCTTCACCCTGCGCGAGGTGCTGGAAAAGTACCACCCCGAGGTGGTGCGCTACCTGCTGATCGCCAGTCACTACCGCAGTCCGATCAACTACTCGGAAGACAACCTGCGCGAGGCCAAGGGTGCTCTGGAGCGCTTCTACCACTCGCTCAAGGGCCTGCCCCAGGCGCCGGCGCAGGGCGGCGAAAGCTATGCCGAGCGCTTCGCCCAGTGCATGGACGACGACTTCAACACCGCCGGTGCCTGCGGCGTGCTGTTCGAGCTGGCCCGCGAGATCAACCGCCTGCGCGAGAGCGATCCTGCCGCGGCTGCTGGCCTGGCCGGGCGGCTGCGCGAACTGGGTGATGTACTCGGCGTGCTGCAACTGGAGCCGGAAGCCTTCCTGCGCGCCGACGCGGCGGGGCGGGTGGATGCGGCCGAGGTCGAGGCCCTGATCCAGGCGCGCCTGAGCGCGCGCGCGGAAAAGAACTGGGCGGAATCCGACCGCATCCGCGATCAGCTCACCGCTCTCGGTGTGGTGCTGGAAGACGGCAAGGGCGGCACCACCTGGCGCCTGGTGGAATAGGTCTGCGATCAGCTGGATGACGGTTCTGCGTCATCCAGCTGATCTGGCCTGGTCCACCGTCCCATCCCCGGAAAACGCTGCGCGGTTTTCCGGACTACGGAGTGCGTCGTAGGATGGACAACGGCGAAGCCTTGTCCATCGCTCCAAACCTCAGGGCTTTTTGCGCGGCTTGCCCAAACCGGGCGACTTACGTACCGACTTGACCTTCGGCTTGCCGTCTTCCACCCAGCGACCCAGGGGTTTGTCCGACACCGGCGCGCCCACCTTGGGCTTCTTCGGCTTCTTGGGTTTCTTCACGACCAGGCCGTTGGGTCGGGTTTCCGGGACCCGGTGATCGGGGATGAAGTCCGGTTCGTCGCGGCGCTGCAGGACCTGGCCGATCAGCGTCTCGATCGCGGCTAACTGCTCCACTTCATCCGCGCAGACCAGCGACACGGCCTGGCCCTGGTTGCCGGCACGCCCGGTCCGGCCGATGCGGTGGACATAGTCCTCGGCGACGATGGGCAGGTCCAGGTTGACCACCAGCGGCAGGTCCTGGATGTCCAGGCCACGCGCAGCCACGTCGGTGGCCACCAGGATGTCGGCCTCGCCGGCCTTGAAGCGCGCGAGGGCGCGCAGCCGCGCGGGCTGGGGCTTGTCGCCATGGATGGATTCCGCGGTCAGACCTTCGGCCTGCAGCGCCTCCACCAGTTGCTCCACACCCTTGCGGGTCTTGGCGAACACCAGCACCTGGCCGTGGCGACCGCTGCGATGGAGGTGCAGGAAGAGTTCGGTCTTGCGCTTCTTGTCGACCGGCACCACCCACTGCTTGACCGTGACGGCAGCGGTGTTGCGCGGACTCACGTCGATCGTCTGGGGATCGCGCAGCACGGGCGCGGCCAGCTGGCGCACGGCGTCGGAGAAGGTCGCCGAGAACAGCAGGGTCTGGCGCTTGCGCGGCAGCATGACGAACAACTCGCCCAGCTGCCGCGAAAAGCTCAGGTCGAGCATGCGATCGGCTTCGTCCAGCACCAGCAGCTGCACCTGGTCGAAGCGTACGGCGTTCTGGCTGAACAGGTCGAGCAGGCGCCCGGGGGTCGCCACCAGCACGTCCACGCCCTTGCGCAGCTTCATCATCTGCGGATTGATGCTGACGCCGCCATAGGCCACCGCGGTGCGCAGCGGCAGGTGCTGGGCGTAGTCGCGCAGACTGGCATGGACCTGTTCGGCCAGCTCGCGGGTGGGGGTGAGGATCAGCGCACGGATATGGTTGGGCGCCACCGCCGGGCCTTCCTGCACCAGTCGCTGCAGGAGCGGCAGGCCGAAGGCGCCGGTCTTGCCGGTGCCGGTCTGGGCGGCGGCCAGCAGGTCGCGACCGGCCAGCACCGCCGGGATGGCCTGGCGCTGGATCGGGGTAGGGGAGCTGTGCTCCAGGGCGCTGAGCGCCTGCAGCAGCGGATCTATGAGGCCGAGGTCGGCAAAGGTCATGACGGGCCCGCAAGGCGACGAAAAGGGAGCGAATTCTAGGCCGACTGTGACGCGTGCTCAAACTTTGTAGCCAAGCGGCGGCTGCAGGCGGAATCCCGGCACGGCATAGTGGTCAGTTCCGTGGCTACAGGAGACCCCATGAGCGCTACCCCTACCTTGCCCCCGGTCCTGGCCGGCCCGCTGCTGCGGCGCACCGAGGCCTCACGGTTGCTGCTCTGGCTGGTGACCACCACGGCCGAGGTGCCTGTCCCACGGCTATGGCAGGGCGCGGTCGAACTCGGGGCTCAGGCCGAGGTGCGGTGCCTGCGCCTGGGCGAGTACGCCTATCTGCAACTGATCGACGTCCGGCCCGCCGTCGTGTTGCCGGTCGACGCCTTCATCCAGTACGACGTCCGGCTGGCCGGCGGCGGGATCCGCGACTGGGCGCCACACCTGCTCTCCGCCGAGGGCGAGCTGCCACGCTTCGTGCTGCGCGCGCGTTTCGATCACCTGCTCCATGGCTCCTGCCGCAAGCCTCATCATGCCTCGGCCGATGGCCTGATCGCGGTGGATCGCCTGCTGCAGGCCTGCACGGCCCCCGCGGAGCGGCCCGCGGCCCTGCTGCTCACCGGCGATCAGGTCTATGCCGACGATGTCGCGGGTCCGATGCTGCTGGCGGTGCAGGCACTGATCCGCCGCCTCGGCCTCCATGGCGAGGGTCTCGAAGGCGCGGTGGTGGCGGACAGCGACGCGCTGATGGCCCATCCGGCCAACCTCTATCACCGCGAAGACCTGCTGCCGGCCTTCAAGGCCAACCGGGCGCTACGCGAGAAATTCTTCGGCGGAGTGGAAAAGCCGATCTTCACCTCCACCAATGCGCACAATCACCTGGTGACGCTGAGCGAGGTGCTGGCGCTCTATCTGCTCTGCTGGTCGCCGACACCCTGGAGCCTGATCGAGGTGCCGCCGCCGGCACTGGACGCCAAGGACAGTGAGCGTTACGCCGCCGAATCGCGCTGCATCGACGGCTTCGTCGCGACCCTGCCCCAGGCGGCACGGGCCCTGGCCTGGGTACCGACGCTGATGATCTTCGACGACCACGACGTCACCGATGACTGGAATCTGTCCGCCCGTTGGGAGGAGACCGCCTACGGCCACCCCTTTTCCCGGCGTATCCTCGGCAATGCGCTGCTCGCCTATCTGCTCTGCCAGGCCTGGGGCAATGCGCCTGAGTCGGTGGCCGAGCCGCTGGCAGCTACGGCCCGTCTGCTGGAAACGGCGGGAGACGATGGCACGCTGAATTGCCCGGTGCAGAACACCTGCATCGATGATCTGCTGCGCTTCCAGGGTTGGCATTATGTGCTCAAGACCGATCCGCCGCTGATCGTGCTGGACACCCGCACCCGCCGCTGGCGCAGCGAAAGACGCCTGGAGCATCCGTCGGGCCTGATGGACTGGGAAGCCCTCTGCGAATTGCAGCAGGATCTGCTGGACCATCCCTCGGCGGTGATCGTCTCGGCCGCGCCCATGTTCGGCGTCAAGCTGATCGAGGCGGTGCAGCGTATCTTCACCTGGTTCGGCCAGCCGCTGATGGTGGATGCCGAGAACTGGATGGCCCATCCCGGTGCGGCCAAGACCATGCTCAACATCTTTCGCCACCGGCGTACCCCGGGCAACTACGTGGTGCTCTCCGGCGACGTGCACTATTCCTTCGTCTACGACATCCGCATCCGTGACCGACGGGGCGAGCCGCGGCTCTGGCAGATCACCAGCAGCGGCATCAAGAACGAATTTCCGCCGCGCCTGCTGGCGACCCTGGACCGGCTCAATCGCTGGCTCTATGCGCCCTGGTCGCCGCTCAACGGCTTCACCAAGCGTCGCCGCTGGGCGCTGCAGCCACGCCTGCCCGATCGCCGCGAGGCCGGCGAGCGGCTGTGGAACGGCGCCGGTATCGGCCAGGTGCTGCTGGACGAGGAAGGGCGGCCGGCGGTGATCCGCCAGCACAATGCCGATGGCTCGCCGGCCACCGAGTTCGTCGAACGCCCGGCCTGAGGTCAGCGCGGCCGCTTGCTAGGTTCTCGAGGGGGACAGGCGCCTGATCAGCCAGGTCGAGATCCAGTACACCGGCTCCAGCACCAGAAAACCCAGCAGGATACCGCCCAGCCGCGCCATGCCTGCCACCGGGTCGATATAGTCATGGTGGTCAGGCACCATCACCACCAGAAACGCCAGCGCGAACTGCATGCCGAGATAGCCGATACCGAGCGGGCCGTTCTCGAGGTGTCTGCCGATCAGTACGCCGAGCGCGACGCCCGCCAGCGTCAGCCAGAGACTTTCCTGGCTAACCAGCAGCAGAATGGCCGCCAGGCCGCCGCCGAGCAGGCAACCGAGCATTCGATGCAGCAGCCTTCTGGAGACTGCCTTGCCGGCGCTGCTCAGGCCGTCGAAGGGAACGACCATGACCGCCAGGATGGTGATGGCGGCCTGGCTGATGTCCACCGCGATCTTCCCCGTCGCGCCCAGCGCCAGCAGGGCCAGGGCCAGACCGCCCTGCAGCGCATGGCGCAATGCCAAGGGTTGCCAGACACCCAGGGTTCGCGGCGCTGAGGCTACCGTGGTCGGTACCCTGGGCCAAAGGCGGGCACGGACGCCGTAGGTGGAAAGCGCGCTCACCAGTACGCAGGCCGAGGTGCCGAGCGCCACTTCCAACAGACGGGACAGGGCGTATTGCTCGAGCTGAGCGGGTGCCTGGAGGCTTGCCAGGACCACCATGGCGTAGGTGAGGCCGCCCAGCAACCAGGCGTAGCCATAGCGGCCCACCAGGGTCAGATAGAGGGTGATGCTGCCCACGGTGCCCAGCAGTCCAGCCTGCTCGTAGGGGTTCAGCTGCAGGTGGCGCAGGACGAGCAGGGCACCTGCGGCGCCGATACAGGTACCCAGCACTCGCAGGCAGCCGCGTGCGCAGCTGTCGCGGACATCTGACCTCATCACGATATAGCCGCTGAAAGCCGCCCAACCGACATGCTGAACCCCGGCCAAATGGCCGAGCAGGATCGCCAGCAAGACCGAGGTCAGGGTTTCCAGTTCGTCGACCAGGCGGCCACGGTCGCGGCCGAACTGGCGGAGATCTCCCGCCAGATCGCGCAACAACTGCCTGAATTCCGACAACGCCTGGGAAGGTGGCATGGATCCATGATGATCGCCGTGGTCGCTGCCTATGCTACCGCGCCCGGTCGCCGTCTGGCATCACCGGGGCCGGCCGCGAGCGGTAGAGCGGCATCGCGCCGGGACTGCTCAGGCCGATCTGCCACCAGCGGCCAGCCAGCGCAGCACACCCTGTCCCGCCGCCCGGCCGCTGGCAAAGCAGGCCGTGAGCAGATAGCCGCCGGTGGGTGCTTCCCAGTCGAGCATCTCGCCGGCACAGAAGACGCCAGGCAATTGCCGCAGCATCAGGCCCTCGTCCAATGCTTCCAGGGGCACGCCGCCTGCGCTGCTGATGGCTTCCGCCAGGGGGCGCGGTCTGACCACGGTGAGCGGCAGGGCCTTGCAGGCCTGAGCCAGCCGAGCCATGTCCTGGAACGTTTCCGCCGGGGCCAGCTCGCGAAGCAGGGCGGCGCGGGCACCGTCGATCCCGGCGTGACGCCGCAGATGATTGGCGAGGGACTGGCTGCCGCGCGGCTTGGCGAGTGCCCGGCCGAGTTCGGCGAGGTCGCGCTGGGGGGCCAGATCCAGGGTCAGGGTTGCCTGGCCGTCGCCTTCGATGGCCGAGCGGATCTCGGCGGACAGCGCATAGACCAGACTGCCTTCGATGCCGGTCTCGGTAAGGACGAATTCGCCCTGGCGCGGCGGTTGGCCGGACAGCGCCAGGGCGGCCGGCTTGACTGGCGCGCCGGCATGGCGGGTCCTGAGGAAGTCACTCCAGCCGGCCACCTCGAAGCCACAGTTGGCCGGTTCCAGCGGTCGCAGTGTGACGCCACGTTCGGCCAGCAAGGTCTGCCAGGCACCGTCCGAGCCCAGGCGCGGCCAACTGCCGCCGCCCAATGCCAGCACACAGGCCTGGGGCCGCAAGAGGCGCTCGCCTTCCGGGGTCGCCAGGCGCAGCCGACCCTCGGCGTCCCAGCCCAGCCAGCGGCTGCGGGTGTGGATGCGTACGCCCTGATCGCGCAGGCGATGCAGCCAGGCGCGCAGCAGCGGCGCGGCCCTCATGTCGGCGGGAAACACTCGCCCCGAGGTGCCGACGAAGGTCTCGATGCCGAGGTCATGGATCCAGGCACGTAGGGCATCTCTGTCGAAGCTATCGAGCCAGAGACCGACGCCGCTTTCGCGTTCGCGATAGCGCCGGCGAAAGGCGGCCTGTTCCTCGGCATGGGTGATATTCATGCCGCCCACACCGGCCAGCAGGAACTTGCGGCCCACGGAGGGCATGGCGTCGAAGAGGTCTACGGGGATGCCGGCAGCGGCCAAGGTCTCGGCCGCCATCAGCCCGGCGGGGCCACCCCCGATGACAGCGACGGCAGGGGTGGCGGGGGAGAGAGACATGGCGGCATCCAGGAGCTACGGAAAGCCGCCATTGTACGCGAGGTGCTGGGCTCTTAGACCACGCCAGCCTGACCCAGGGGCGTCGCCAGGGGTTCTTCCAGTCGCTCCGGAATCAGGGGCTCCGTGCGTCCCGGCGTCAGGATCACCTTGCGGCAGTCCTCCTGCTTCTTGTCGAAGATCTTGTAGCCCTCGACCGCCTGCTCCAGGGACATCCGGTGGGTGATGATGGCCTCCGGCGCCAGGTCGCCGCGCTCGATGTGTTCCAGCAGTTCCGGCAGATAGCGCTGTACGTGGGTCTGGCCCATCTTGAAGGTCAGGCCCTTGTCGAAGGCGTCGCCGAACAGGAAGCCATGGATGAAGCCGGCATAGACGCCCGGGACACTCACGGTGCCACCACGGCGTACCGCGGCGATGCACTGACGCAGGGCCTTGCCACTGCTGCCTTCCAGTTTGAGGTTGGCAAGAATGGTCTCGGTGGTGCTGCCCTTGGCCTCGAAGCCTACCGCATCGACCACACCGTCGACGCCGCGCTTGCCGGGCGTCTGCTCGATGATGGTCGCGGCCGGGTCATCGTCTTCGTCGAAGTTGATCGGGATGACGCCATAGGTCTGCTGGGCATAGGCCAGGCGATAGGGGTGGTGATCGACCATGAAGATGCGCTCGGCACCCAGCATCCGCGCGCAGGCCGCGGACAGCAGGCCGACCGGCCCGGCGCCGTAGATGGCGATGCTGGAGCCCTGACCGATGCCGGTGTTGAGCACCGCCTGCCAGGCGGTGGGCAGGATGTCGGAAAGGAACAGCACCTTCTCGTCGGCCAGGGTACCGGGCACCTTGAAGGGCCCGGTGTTGGCCTTGGGTACGCGCACGTACTCCGCCTGGCCGCCCGGTACGCCACCGTAGAGATGGCTGAAGCCGAACAGGGCCGCGCCCGGTGGGATCTGCTTCTTGTTGAGAATGGCGCCGCGGCCGGTATTGGTGGTTTCGCAGGCGGCGTAGAGATCCTGGTTGCAGAAGAAGCAGCTGCCGCAGGCGATGACGAAGGGAATCACCACCCGGTCGCCTTTCTGCACGGCGGTCACTGCCGGACCGGTTTCCTCGACGACACCCATGAATTCGTGGCCGAAGATATCACCGTGCTCAACGGTGGGAATCTTGCCGCGATAGAGGTGCAGGTCCGAGCCGCAGATGGCTGTGGCGGTCACCCGCAGGACGATGTCGTCGGCATCCTGGATGGTCGGATCAGGCACGGTATCGACGCGGACATCGTGGGCACCGTGGTAGGTCAAGGCTCGCATGGCGGTCTCCGTAGGGCGGTAAGCACCTAGGATTGAGGCCACCGCCAGCCGAGCGGTTCCGCGGCCTCGGACCGGTGGTATGGCACCTTGATAGCGACCGATCGCGGCTTTTCGCCGCCAGTGCCCAGTCTAGAGCCGGGCAGGCGCAGCGGCGTCAGCGGTTGCGGATATAGACGGCCTTGCCCGCGCTGCGATCGGCAGGGTCGCGTTCCTGGACCTCGAAACGATCGCCATGGGCCTTGACCAGACCGCTGAACTTGCGATGCCCATAGAGGCGGGCATCGAAATCCGGACGCACCTTGCCCAGGTTGGTGCCGACCAGGCCCAGATTGGCCCAGCCGCCTTCGTCGGAGGCATCTTCCACCGCCTGTTCAATGAGCTTGAGGATGGTGCTCAGCTTGGGCTTGCCGCGATTGGTGGTGGCCGGCTTGTCGGTGGTACTGCTGGCTTCCCGCGGCTCTTCGCGCGGCTTGGATCTGAGGATCTCGGTGTAGATGAATCTGTCGCAGGCCGAGACGAAGGGGTCCGGGGTCTTTTCTTCGCCGAAGCCATAGACCGTCAGCCCTTCCTCGCGCAGCCGCGCCGCCAGGCGGGTGAAGTCGCTGTCGCTGGAAACCAGACAGAAACCGTCGAAGCGGCGGGTGTAGAGCAGATCCATGGCGTCGATGATCAGGGCGCTGTCGGTGGCGTTCTTGCCCTTCGTATAACCGAATTGCTGCACCGGCTGGATGGAGTGGTCGAGCAGCACCTTTTTCCAGCTGTTGAGTTGCGGCTGGGTCCAGTCGCCATAGATGCGCTTGACGCTGGCCACACCGAAGCGGGCGATCTCGGCCATGAGACCGTCGACGATGGCAGCTGGTGCGTTGTCGGCATCGATCAGTACAGCCAGGCGCGCCTGGCTGGATTCAGAGGTCTTGACTGTCTTGCTCATGAAAACTCCTGTTCAGGTCAGGCCCAGTTCCTGCCAGACCTGGGTCGCGGTGTGATGGAGAATGCCGTGCCGGCGGGCCAGGGCCTGGCGATCGGCGGAATAGCCGCCACCGATGACTCCCACGACCGGTATATCCGCCGCCAGGCAGCGCCGCAAGACGAAACCGTCCCGGGCGGCGAGACCGGCATCGGTGAGATCCAGATAGCCTAGGGCGTCATCGCGGTGGACGTCGACGCCGGCGTCGTAGAGCACCACGTCGGGTTGATGAAGGGGCAGCAGGTAGCCCAGGGCCTCGTCGAGAACCTGAAGATAGCCGGCGTCGTCCAGGCCGCGGGGCAGGGGGATATCCCAGTCGCTTTGCGCCTTGCGCGCCGGATAGTTGGTGGCGCAGTGCAGCGAGACGGTGACGGCGTCCGGCACCTCGGCGAGGATGCGTGCGGTGCCATCACCCTGGTGGACGTCGCAGTCCAGGATCAGCACCCGCCCGGCGCGCCCACTTTCCAGCAGCGACAGCGCCAAGATCGCCAGGTCGTTGAAGATGCAGAAGCCGGCTGGATAGTCGTGGTGCGCATGATGGGTACCCCCGGCGAGGTGACAGGCCAGGCCATGGCGCAGCGCCAGCTCCAGGGTGAGCAGGGAGCCGCCCACGGCGCGGATGGTGCGGCGCACCAGGGCTTCGCTCCAGGGCAGGCCCAGCTGGCGCTGCAGCGGCGGCGCCAGCTCGCCAGCCTGGAAGGCGCGGATGTAGGCGGGCGCATGGGCCAGCGCCAGCACCTCGTCCGGGCAGAGCTCGGGCCGCTGCCAGTTGTCCGTGCCGAGAATGCCGCTGGCGCTCAGGTGCTCGTGCAGCAGGCGGAATTTCTCCATCGGAAAGCGATGGCCCGCGGGGAAGGGCGGACTGTAGTCCTCGTGGTAGACCAGTGGCAGGCGCGTGCTCAAAACACCAGGAGCTCCAGGATGAACCAGAGGATGCCGGTGCAGAAACCCAGTGCCAGAAGGAACAGCAGACCATCGCGGGCGATCAGCGACAGGGCGAAGGAGGTCAATGCCAGTCCCGCCGTGGTGTTGGCGAAGGGCACCAGATCCAGCACCGGCATGGTCGCGGCGATCAGGATGCAGAGCAGGGCAGTGACGAAGTGCGCCGGGCGCGAGGTGAGCACCCGCAGTCGCGACTTGACCACCTTGTCCACCCAGCGCGCCGGCCGCTGCAGCAGCCGCAGCGACTTGCGCAGCTTGCCGCGCGAAACCGAGCGCTGCAGCACCCAGCGCGGCAGCCAGAAATGATCCCGGCCAAGCAGCAGCTGGCCACTCACCAGCATCACGAAGACGGCAATGGCGGTAGCGATACCGGGAATGCCGGTCAGCGGCGAGATCGCCAGTACCCCCGGCAGGAGAATCATGGGGCCGAAGGAGCGGCTGCCGATGGCATCGATCAGGTGCCGCACCGAGACCTGGTTCGGGCTGTTACCCACCCGCTCTAGGCAGGCCAGAAAGCTCTGGAGGTCTACCGGGCCATCCTGCCCGGCATCGCAGCTGGCGGGCTCGTGCTCCAGGGCCTCGTCCTTCATGGCTGGCCGCTGTCCAGCATGCGACGGATCCAGCGGGTCAGGTCCTGGCGGCCATAGGGCTTGTTGAGAATCGGAAAGCGTTCGCCGTTGCCTTCCTCGAGTTCCAGCGCGTTGTTGGCGTAACCCGTGGTCAGCAGGATGCGCAACTCGGGCTGCCGCCGCTGGGCCTCCTTGGCCAGCATCACGCCATTCATGCCGCCCGGCATGATGAGATCGCTGAACAACAGATCGACGGCGGGCTCGCGAGCGAGGATGTCCAGCGCCTGCTGGCCATTGTGGGCGACCAGCACCTGGTAGCCGGTCTCCTCCAGGATGGCCTGGGCCAGCGCCGCCACGTCCGGTCGGTCATCCACCACCAGGATGGTCTCGGAGCCACCGCCGTCTTCGTGCGGGGTCGGCAGGGGTGCCGGATGCTCACGCGCCTCCTCTTCGGAAACCGGGAAGTAGAGACGCACCGAGGTGCCTATGCCGACTTCGGAATAGAGCCTGACCAGGCCGCCCGACTGCTTGAGAAAGCCATAGACCATGGACAGGCCCAGGCCGCTGCCCTGGCCTTCGTCGCGGGTGGTGAAGAAGGGGTCCAGGGCGCGCCCGAGCACGTCGGTGGACATGCCGCTGCCGGTGTCGGTCAGGGCGATGCAGACATAATGCCCCTGGGCCAGACCGCCGTGGGCCAGGTCCTGGCCATTGACCTCGACGTTGAGGGTTTCCAGGGTCAGGGTGCCGGCGCCTCGCTCCTGCATGGCCAGGCGGGCGTTGTCGACGATATTGAGCAGCGCCGTTTCCAGCTGGATCGGATCGAGGCGGCAATTCCACAGCGCCGGTGCTGGTCGGAAGATGAAGCGGAAGGGCTCACCCAGCGCCTGGGTCAGGCGCCCCTGGCGGGCATTGATGAGCTTGTTCAGGTCCACCGCGCGCCCGGTCAGGCGTTGCTTGCGAGCAAAGGCCAGCAGCTGCTGGGTCAGGGTCGCCGCTCGATTCACTGCGTCGCGGGTGTTGTCGACATGGCGCTTGGCCTTGTCCTTGTCCAGTTCCGGACGGTCCAGGTTGATCCTCAGGATATCCAGGTAGCCGACCATCACCTGCAGCAGGTTGTTGAAGTCATGGGCGATTCCACCGGTGAGTTGGCCCAGGGCTTCCATCTTCTGCGCCTGGCGCAGGGCGTCCTCGGCATCGCGCCGACGGGAGACATCCAGCTGCGAGGCGAAGTAGTAGCGCAGGTGCCCCTCGTGATCGAACACCGGCGAAATGAACAGCGCGTTCCAAAAGGTCGAGCCGTCCTTGCGGTAGTTGAGCAGCTCAATGTCGCAATCGCGTTGCTCGCGTACGGCATTGCGGATTTCGGCGATGTGCTCCGGACGGGTGTCAGGCCCTTGCAGGAAGCGGCAATTGCGCCCCATCACCTCGTCCAGGGCATAGCCGGTGGTACGCAGGAAGGACTCGTTGGCGAAGATGATCGGATTATCCGGCTGATGTGGATCCGTCACGATCATCGGCATCCGGGTCTTCTTCACGGCGGCGAAGAAGATGTCGTCGTGTCCGAGGCCCTTGCCCAGCTCTGCGATCTGCGCTGCGGAAGGGTGGGGAGACGAAGCGTTGGCGGTTTCGGTCATGGAAAGGAAGCCTGCGAGCGGACAGCGATACCTTCATTGTGACCGCTTATACGGCCACAAGCTCCACCAGTTATCGTCATACGATGAGCAATGTGTCTGGAAGCACGGCGAACGCACAGGATTTGACCGGTTTTGCGTATGATGATCGCTCTCTGTCAAGGAACCCTCCCCATGAGCAAGGTGCTGGACAACCTGGTCGATCTGCTGACCCTCGAATCCCTGGCCCCCGATCTGTATCGCGGCGGCAGCCAGGATCTCGGCTTTCCCCAGCTCTTTGGTGGACAGGTGCTGGGTCAGGCGCTGTCGGCGGCCAGCCAGACCGTGCCGGTGGAGCGCCGCGTGCACTCGCTGCATGGTTACTTCCTGCGCGCCGGTTCGGCGGTGGAGTCGGTGACCTACCAGGTGGATCGCATCCGCGATGGCGGCAGCTTTTCCACCCGCCGGGTCACCGCCTTCCAGGGCGAGCAGCCGATCTTCTTCTGCAGCGCCTCCTTCCATGTCGAGGAGCCTGGCTTCGAACACCAGACGACCATGCCGGAGGTGCCCGCACCCGAGACCCTGCAGTCGGAGATCGCCCATGCCCAGCGCTATGCCGAGCTGATCCCCGCGCCGCTGCGCGACAAGCTGCTGGGACCACGGCCGATCGAGATGCGCCCGGTGGTCTTTACCGATCCCTTCAAGCCGGAGCCGACCGAGCCGGTCCGCCACGTCTGGTTCCGCGCCACGGGCGATTTGCCGGACCAGCCGGCGCTGCACCGCTACCTGCTGGCCTATGCCTCGGACTTCAACCTGCTGCCAAGTTCGCTGCTGCCTCATGGCACCAGTTTCTGGGATCGCTCGCTGCAGATCGCCAGCCTCGACCATGCGGTCTGGTTCCACCGCGATTTCCGTCTGGACGACTGGCTGCTCTACGCCATCGACAGTCCCTGGGCCGGTGGCGCGCGTGGCCTGTGCCGCGGCAGCATCTACAACCGCGCGGGCCAGCTGGTGGCCTCGGTAGCCCAGGAAGGACTGATTCGCAAACGCGGCTAAGACCAGGCCCCCTGGCTGGCTATTTCGGTAGCACCCTTATAGGCTCTTGCCTGCGAAGCACCGGGCGCCTGTCCAGGCGTCCCAGACACATCATTAGTTTGAGGCATCGTTCTTGAATCGACTCGAGCGCGTCGTAACCGGTATCCAGGGGCTGGATGAGATCTTGAAGGGAGGCCTGGTCGCAGGCGCGTCCTATGTCATCCAGGGCCGTCCGGGCTCCGGCAAATCGATCATGGCCAATCAGATCGCCTTCAACCATGTGCGCGGCGGTGGCCGGGTGCTGTTTGCGACCATGCTGTCGGAAACCCACGAGCGGATGTTCCAGTTCTTTTCCACGCTGGATTTCTTCGACCGCTCGTGCATCGGGGATCAGGTCCAGTACCTGAGTGCCTTCGACACCATGGAAGGCGAGGGGCTGGATGAGGTCGTGCGCCTGCTGCGGCGCGAGATCAGCCGGCAGAAGGCCAGTCTGCTGGTGGTGGATGGCCTGCTCAATGCGCGCTCGCGTGCGGAAACGCCCATCGACACCAAGAAGTTCATCGCCGAGTTGCAGGGGCATGCGGCCTTTGCCGGTTGCACGGTGATCTTTCTCACCAGCGCGCGTCTCGAAGATGGCAGCCCGGAACACACCATGGTCGATGGCGTGCTGGACCTGCACGAGGAAGAGATCGGCAGTCGCACCATCCGCCGCCTGGCGCTGCGCAAGACCCGCGGTAGCGGCGCGTTGCCGGGCTTCCACGAATTCACCATCTCCGATGCCGGCATCACCGTGTTTCCAAGGTTGGAAACTCTCTATCGCGATCCCTCGGTGGGCGCGACCTATCGCCTTGGGCACCAGCGGGTAACCAGTGGCGTGGCTTCGCTGGATGCGATGATCGAGAACGGGCTACCGGAAAGCTCGACCACCTTGCTCATGGGGCCTTCGGGTGCCGGCAAGACGTCCATTTCGCTGAATTTCCTGGCCGCCTGCACGCCCGAGGCCCCCGGTCTGATGTTCAGCTTCTATGAACCGCCGGAGCGGCTGCAACTCAAGGCCGACGCCCTGGGGCTCGATCTGGCCGGGCGTATCGATCAGGGCGCACTGCACATGCACTGGCAGCCCACGACCGAGTTGCGCCTTGATGAAGTGGGTCTGAAGCTGCTCGCGCTGGTCCAGCAGCACGGCATCAGACGGCTGGTTATCGACAGCCTGGGCGCCATTGCCCGCTTCGCCCTGCCACAGGGGCGGCTCATCGAATACTTCAGCGCATTACTGAACGAGCTGCGTACCCAGGGCGTCACAGTTCTAGCTACCTGGGAATTACGGGACATGTTTGGCGCGGACATAGCAGCGCCGGCCCCCGAACTTTCCAGCATGGTGGACAATCTGATTTTGCTGCGATTCGTCGAGGCCGAGGCGGAGATCAAAAGAGTTCTGTCCATCCTCAAGGTGCGGGATAGCCTTTATGACCCCTCGCTACGCGAGATGGTGATAGACAACTCGGGAATCGAACTGAAAAAGGCGTTCAAAGACATGGTGAAGGTGCTTTCCGGTTCAGCCATGCCCTCAATACAACCATGATCGCGTCGGCTGGGAGAGTCTCCACATGACGACGATACTGGTAGTCGATGACGAATTTCTGATAGCGGACATCCTGGCCTTCGCTCTTGAAGACGAAGGCTACATGGTGGTCAAGGCGAGCAACGGCCGCCGAGCGCTTGATGTCTTCGATCGAGAACTACCGTCGCTGGTCATCACCGATTTCATGATGCCGGTGATGAATGGCCGTGAGCTGGCGGAAGCGTTACGTGAACGCCAGGGCCTGCAACACCTGCCCATCATCCTCATGAGCGGGGCCCAGGCACACCTGGCCCAGGAGAGTTCGGAGCTGTTCGATGCCGTGTTCCAGAAGCCGTTCAACATTGGCGAAATCGTGGACGCGGTACACAAGCACCTGGTAACGCTGGAACGTTAATGAGCTCCACAGCAAAAAGGCCTGTCTAGACAGGCCTTTTTGCTGTGGAGCTGGCGCAGTGGCCAGCCCGGCGTCTCCGATCAGGAGCGCGAAAGCAGTACGCCCAGCACGAAACCGACACCGCCGGCGATGGCCAGAGCAGTGAAGGGCTTGTCGGCGGTCACATTGCGCGCGCAGTCGATGGCCTGGCCATATTGCTCCTGCAGCTTGCCTTCCAGTTGACGGGCCTTGCCCTCGGCTTGCCAGTCGGCATTGCCGGTCGCTGCGCCGAAACTGTCCTGGACCTTGCCGGTAGCGTCCTTGGCATTGCCTATGATCTGATCGGTATTCATAAATGCACCTCGTGTGGGGAAACGGGGGAGGTCATGCCAAACGGCATGCTTCCTTTATTGATCCGCGCCAGACGCATTTCGTTCAGGTCAATTTGCTGTTCGCGACATCTTTCGCGGTTCCCTGTCGAGAGGATTCATGATCTCCAGCCGTCTTTCCGTCCTTTGCCTGCTGTCGCTACTGGCTGGCTGCAGCACCCAGCAGCCGCCGGTCGAGCCCCCGACCAGTGCCGATGACCTCTTCACCCGTCCGATCATCGCCGAAAGCGTTCTGCGCGAAGGTTCACGCCTGCAGCTGGCACTTGCCCTGGCAGAGGGCGGTTCCGCCTTGGTTTCTCTGGATTGCACGGCCGACCAGGCCGAGCTGCTCTACCTTGATGGTGCTCAGCGGGTCTATCCCGGACGGGTGAATGCCTATGCCGTGCCCCTGCCGCTGAGCGCTACCAAGGTCGCGACGCTCAGGCAGCGTCCCGATGTGGCGGCGTTCTGCGCCCAGCCGGCCAACACCGACTGGCGCGCCCTCGCCAGTGGCCCTGAGGGTGACACCCTGGTGATCGACCGTAACAGCCTGGTGGATGCCAACGGAATACGCCGCTTCTGGGGAGGTCAGCAACTGGCCGTCGCGGTGCAGACGCCTAGCTATGGCGCTCCGGTCCGTCAGTGGCGCGAATCCCTGGCCGCCGATTGCACGGCGCGTCGTTACCTGCTGCTGGCGCGCTACGGCCTGGACGACCGCGGGCGGGTGACCGACAGCCAGCTGGGCGCTCAGGGCCAGGAGGCCTTCACGGCGGCGCCGGTCGAGCGGCGTACGCTGCTGGAAGCCGCCTGTGATCGTCGGGACGCCTTACTGGCCACGCCACGCCTGGATGGGGTCAAGGCTGCCGACACCGCACCGGCCGCACCACCGCCCCTCGGCGAATTGCCCGCGCCGCAGGCTCAGCCCCTGCAGGCGTTGAAGGCGCAGGCGTTACCCGCGCCGCGTCTGGCCGTCCAGCGCTTCGTGGAGGAAGGCGAAAGTCGCTACGAAGGCCAGACCCATGCCTATCGCGAAGAGGTGCAGGTCAGCCCCGGCCCGCAGCCCGGACTGCTGCGCTTCAGTGCCCAGGGCAAGGCTGCCCGGGTCGATTCGCTCAACTGGCGCGGGCTGATCGATCTGGTACGTCGTACCCGTATCGACAACGGCAATCTGCCGGTGGAAGAGGTGGCCAGCCTGGACCAACTGAGCTTCAGCGGCGACTGGCGCGCCCTTGCCGTGGGTAGCCAGGTCGGCTATCAGGGGCGGCAATCCCTGACCGGCAATCTCAAAGGCACCGAGCAGCGCGAAATCAGGCTGTCCTGCAAGGTGGTGAGCGAAGGCGAGGCACGCAAGGTACTGGCCAGCCTCAGCGGGCGGGCCAAGACCCTGGAGTGCCAGCATGGCGAGACGGGGAGCGGGCCGCGGAGTCGCTGGACCTATCTGGAAGACTACGGCTTCTTTCAGCTGACCAGTGTCGGCGCCGGCCGTGCCATGGGGCTGGAAAAGCACCTGAAGGAGCTGCGATAGCCGAACCAGAGCCCTTGGCCGAAAGACGGACGCTCAGGAAAGGTCTGGAAGTTCCCAGGCGATATTTTCCTTATAGGTAAAGATCACTCTCTCAAAGCGCTCTTTTTGGCGAATTAGTACCTGGAGTACGCTGTGTCTATCGAAACAGCACAACCAAGAGGTATTCGCTATGAAAGTCCTGGGTGTCCAAGCTATCGTCGCCGTCCTGTTCCTGGGCCTGCTGTCGGGTACGGCGTCCGCTGCCAGCCGCGACGTATCGAACAAATCGATCCGTGCCAATGCGCAAACGCAGTTCCAGTCGGAGCATCCGAACCGGGTCTCCGCGCTCTACCAGAACAACGCCAACTAGTCTGGCGGCTGTCTCGACGCCCCGGCGACCCACTCATCGCCGGGGCGTCGTGCTGTCTGGCCAGCCGCCAAGGCAGGTCTCGGCCACTTCCCCGCGTGATTCGCTTCACCTGCCGCCCCTCCGAGAAAAGCCGCAGTTCAGCACCTTCCTGACGGCCGTGGCCTCTTGCTCCGAAGCGGTCGGCGGCGCAGGCTGGGCGTCCGTCAGCAGAACGAGACAGAGTGATGAAGATCGGCGAATTGGCCAGACGCACCGATTGCGCGGTCGAGACCATCCGCTACTACGAGCGGGAGGGGCTGCTGAGCCCGGCAGCGCGTAGCAGCAGCAACTATCGCAGCTATGACGACACTCAGGTCGAGCGTCTGGTATTCGTCCGCCATTGCCGTTCGCTGGACATGACGCTGGAGGAGATTCGGGCCTTGCTGGCCCTGCGCGACACCAGCGAACCCGGCTGTGCCCAGGTGGATGCCCTGATCGGCGCCCATCTGCATCATGTCGAGGTGCGCATTCGCGAATTGAATCAGCTTCGCGAGCAACTGGTGACCCTGAGGCGTCACTGCCAGGGAGAGGGCGAGGGTGACCGTTGCGGCATCCTGCGCGAACTCGGTCAACCGGCGGCGCCGTCAGCGACTACCGCCAGTTGCAGTGCGGCCGGACACGCCCATGTGCCCGGCACCCACCGTCTGCACGACTAGCCAGGACTCAGAGCGTCTCTGCCCAGAGGTCGTACTCGTCGGCGTCGGTGACCCGGACCCAGACCTTGTCGCCCGGCTTGAGGGGATTGGCGCTGTCGACATAGACGTTGCCGTCGATTTCCGGGGCATCGGCGTAGGAGCGGCCGATGGCGCCTTGCTCGTCCACCTCGTCGATCAGGACCTCGATCTCGCGACCGATCTTGAGCTGCAGGCGCGCCGCGGAAATGGCCTGCTGGTGCGCCATGAAGCGCTCCCAGCGCGCCTGCTTGACCTCGTCCGCCACCGGCTCCAGGCCCAGTTCGTTGGCAGGTGCGCCTTCGACCGGTGAATACTGGAAGCAGCCGACGCGATCCAGCTGGGCTTCGGTGAGCCAGTCCAGCAGGTACTGGAAGTCTTCCTCGGTCTCGCCGGGGAAGCCGACGATGAAGGTGGAGCGGATGGTCAGCTCCGGGCAGATCTCGCGCCAGCGCTTGATGCGCGCCAGGGTCTTGTCCTCGAACGCCGGGCGCTTCATCGACTTGAGCACCTTGGGGCTGGCGTGCTGGAAGGGGATGTCCAGGTAGGGCAGCAGCTTGCCGGCGGCCATCAGCGGAATGACGTCGTCGACATTGGGGTAGGGGTAGACATAGTGCAGGCGCACCCAGACGCCCATGCCCGACAGCGCCTCGCACAGTTCCAGCATGCGCGTCTTGACCGGCTGGCCGTTCCAGAAGTCCAGCCGGTACTTGAGGTCGACACCGTAGGCGCTGGTGTCCTGGGAGATCACCAGCAGCTCCTTGACGCCCGCCTTGACCAGGCGCTCGGCCTCGGACAGCACGTCACCCACCGGGCGGCTGACCAGCTTGCCGCGCATGGAGGGGATGATGCAGAAGCTGCAGCTGTGGTTGCAGCCTTCGGAAATCTTCAGATAGGCATAGTGGCGCGGGGTCAGCTTGATGCCCTGGGGCGGCACCAGGTCGATCAGCGGATTGTGCTCCAGCTGCGGCGGCACCACCTCGTGCACGGCGTTGACCACCTGCTCGTACTGCTGCGGCCCGGTCACCGCCAGCACGCTGGGATGCACGCCGCGGATGTTGCCCTCGTCCACGCCCATGCACCCGGTGACGATCACCTTGCCGTTCTCGGCGATGGCCTCGCCGATGGCGTCCAGGGACTCGGCCTTGGCGCTGTCGATGAAGCCGCAGGTGTTGACCACCACCACGTCGGCGTCTTCATAGGTCGGCACGATCTCGTAGCCTTCCATGCGCAGCTGGGTGAGGATGCGTTCGGAATCGACGGTGGCCTTGGGACAGCCGAGGCTGACGAAACCGACCTTGGGGGCGGACGTTTGGATGGACATGGGCTAACCTCGGCGGGCGCTCAGGAGGCGCCTTGATCAAAAAACGCGCGATTCTAGCCATCTCTGCCGCCGCTTGGAAGGGGCAGGCGGGTCCCGGCGACCGCGCAGAGCTTTTTGCCGACCAAGGAGTCTATGGTGCTGGAAGCGCTGCGCCGAGAGGTTGCGCGCGCCACGCTACCGGCCTTTTCAACTTGATCCTGACGCCGCTTCGGCGCAGGATGCGCCGATTTTAGACTCTAGGAGCCCTGCATGAGCCGTCCGGAACACGAGCACGGTGGTAAAGCCCCTTCGGCCTTGGGAATGATCGTGCTCGCCACCGGCGTGGTATACGGCGACATCGGCACCAGTCCTCTCTATACCCTCAAGGAAGTCTTTTCGCCGCACTACGGCCTGCCGCTGAATCACGACAGCGTGCTCGGCATCCTGTCGCTGATCTTCTGGTCGCTCATCTGGGTCGTCACCCTCAAGTACATCACCTTCGTCATGCGCGCCGACAACCAGGGCGAGGGCGGCATCATGGCCCTCACGGCCCTGGCTCGCCGCGCCGCCCAGGGCTCGCCACGCCTGGCCACCACCCTGGTCCTGCTGGGGCTGTTCGGCGCCGCGCTCTTCTACGGCGACAGCATGATCACCCCGGCGGTCTCGGTGCTGTCGGCGGTGGAGGGCCTGGAGCTGGCCTTCGATGGCCTGGACGCCTGGGTCGTACCCATTGCCCTGGTGATCCTGGTCGGCATCTTCGCCATCCAGAAGCGCGGTACCGCCACCATCGGCAAGTTCTTCGGGCCGGTGATGGTACTCTGGTTCACTACCCTGGGTGCCCTGGGTGTCTATGGCATCGTCCAGCAACCCGAGGTGCTCAAGGCCTTCAATCCCTACTGGGCGGTGCAATTCTTCGTCGACAACCCGGTGAAGGGCTTCATCGTGCTGGGTGCGGCGGTGCTGGCGCTGACCGGCGCCGAAGCGCTCTATGCCGACATGGGCCACTTCGGGCGCAAGCCCATCGCCCGGGCCTGGCTGCTGCTGGTGCTGCCAGGGCTGGTGCTGAACTACTTCGGGCAGGGCGCGCTGCTGCTGGCCGATCCCGCGGCGGTGCGCAATCCCTTCTATCTGCTGGCGCCTGAGTGGCTGCTGCTGCCGATGATCGGCCTGGCGACCCTGGCTACCGTCATCGCCTCCCAGGCGGTGATCACCGGCGCCTTTTCCATGACCCGACAGGCCATCCAGCTGGGCTACATCCCGCGCATGCAGGTCCAGCACACCTCCAGCCAGGAGCAGGGGCAGATCTACATCCCGCTGATGAACTGGGCGTTGATGTTGGGGGTGATCTTCCTGATCCTGACCTTCCAGTCGTCGGCCAACCTGGCCGAAGCCTACGGCGTGGCCGTGACGGGGACCATGCTGATCACCAGCTGCCTGGTGTCGGCGGTGATCCTGCTGCTGTGGAAATGGCCGCGCTGGATCATGGTGCCGCTGCTGATCGGCTTTCTGCTGGTCGACGTGCTGTACTTCTCCGCCAATGCGCCGAAGATCCTCTCCGGCGGATCCTTCCCGGTGATCGCCGGTGTCATCATCTTCATCCTGCTGACCACCTGGAAGCGGGGCCGGCAACTGGTGGTGGAACGCCTGGACGATGGTGCGCTGCCGCTGCCGATCTTTATCAGCAGCATTCGCGCCCAGCCACCGTTCCGCGCCAAGGGCACCGCGGTGTTCCTCACCGCCCGTACCGATGTGGTTCCCCACGCCATGCTGCACAACCTGCTGCACAACCAGGTGCTGCACGAGCAGGTGGTGCTGCTCACGGTGCGCTACGAGGACCGTCCGCGGGTATCGCGCGGCGAGCGCATCGAGGTCGAGGACTTCGGTGACGGCTTCTATCGGGTGGTGTTGCACTATGGCTTCATGGACGAACCGGACATCCCCCTGGCGCTCAGCCACTGCCCCTATCCAGGGCTGGATTTCACTCCGATGCGTACCACCTACTTCCTCAGTCGGGAGACGGTGATCGCTTCCAAGCGGCTGGGCATGGCGCCCTGGCGGGAGAATCTCTTCGTCTTCCTGATGAAGAACGCCAACGGCAACCTGAGATTCTTCAAACTGCCGGTGAACCGGGTGATTGAACTGGGCACCCAGGTCGAGATCTAGTCCGGCGCAGCAAGAAAAAAGGCCCCAGCAGGGGCCTTTTCTTTGCCTAGTTGAACACCGGCGGCGGCAGGGCGTCGGGATCGGTGATGAAGGGCATCTGCCAGCTGTCGAGGGTCTGACCACGGCCTTCCAGCTCGCTGCGCACCGTGCCTATGTAGCCGGCCAGGCGCAGGGGATCGCTGTAGTCGCCCTCGCTGAGCCGTTCTTCGGTGTAGAGCGTCTTGCCCTGGGCATCGACCACGCCCAGGGCCAGGTCGTGGCCATCCGTGCCGGAAGACACCACGCAGCCAAGGGGCTGAAAGGCATCCACCAGGATCTTGCTGGCGGCATCGGCGGAAAGCGGTGTGCTCATGTCGGGAGTCTCCGTAGCTGTTGCAGCCATAGACCGCGGGAGACCGGCCCCTTGTTCCAGCCGTTCGTCCGGGCCCGCAGGCCCGGACGAAATACGCTATTGCGGCGTACGGGCCTCGATGGCCTTGACCATGAAGTCGGCCAGCTTGTCGTAGTTCTCGTCGAAATGGTGACCGCCCGGGCGACCCAGCTTCTCACCCGGCTGACCCGCCTGGGTGCAGCCGCTGTCGTCCTTCTCTTCCTCGCCATAGACGCAGAACAGCTTGGCGGCGGGAATCTTGCTGGTTTCCGGCAGGGTATCGGCTTCGTCACCCGGCTTGCCCAGCCAGCCTTCCACGGCGATCTCGAAGTTGCTCTTGCGGCTGAAGGCCAGCAGCAGCAGCGAGCTCACCTGGTCCTGATCCGCCTTGGGCAGGCGGTTGTAGACCGCTGGCAGGATGTCGGCGCCGAAGGAGTAGCCAGCCAGGACGAAGTGCTTGGCGTTCCACTTCTCGCGGTATTCCTGCATCAGGTTGGCGAGGTCGGCGGCGACCTGCTCGGGACTCTTGTGCTGCCAGAAGTAGCGTAGGGAGTCCACGCCAACGACCGGATAACCGGCCTCGTTCATGGCCTGGGCCGAGAGCCGGTCGATATCGCGCCAGCCGCCGTCACCGGAGTAGAAAATGGTCACGACGTCGGGATGGCCGGGCTTGACGTCCGGATCGGCCGGCATCTCGATGGTCGGGATGTCGTTGTGCTGGCCCAGCAGGCGATTCTTCAGCTGGGTGCGCAGCACCACCGGCAGGGCAGTGCCATAGTCGGCGATGGTCAGGTCGGCATTGCTCTGCTGACGCACGAAGATGGCCGAATCGTCGGTATCGGATGATCATTCCAGGCGATGTGCCATTGGCCAGCGGCCGCCTTGGCCGGCAGGGCGTCGGGGCAATCCAGGGTTTCCAGATTGAAGCCCACGCTCAGGGCCGCCGCCTTCGGGTTGTCCTGGGTCGTCAGCCAGCGCCAGGCGCGGGCGGCGCCCGGGCCGATGCCGCCGACGAAGGTCGGGGCGCCACTCAGCTGCTTGGCCGCCTGGGTGAAGTCGTCGTTCTGCGCCTGGCAGCTGTTGGCGACCCTGACCTCGTACTGGACGATCTCGGCGCCGGTGTTGGTCGCCAGGCCCAGCAGATCGGCATCCGCCAGTTGCAGGTCCGAGGGCGTGGCCAGGACCACGTGGGCATGCGGCTCGCCCTTGGGTGCGGCCATGGTCAGCAGGCGGCCATCCGGCTGCTCCAGGACCTTGACCTGGGGCGCCGACGGCCAGCGATGAAGCCACCACCAGCCCAGACCTCCAGCGATCAGCAGGATGACGAGCAGTACTGCGAGTGCACGTTTCAGCATAGGAGTCTCAACGTTTGACCAGGCCGGTATAACCCCCGGCGATTAGGGCGGCGGTATCGGCGAAGGCGACCAGGGGATCCAGGCCGGCGGGCACCGCCATGTAGCGCGGTTCCCATTCCGGATCGAACTTGTCCTTGAAGCGACGCAGCCCCTGGAAGTTATAGAACTGTTCGCCACGTCTGAACACCATGGCCCCCAGGCGCTGGGTGATGGGAGCGCCACGGCGGGGGTGCAGACCGGCCAGCGGGACCATGCCCAAGGAGAAGCGGGCGAAGCCGGCAGCCTTGAAGTGCAGGATCAGCCCCAGCATGAGGAATTCCATGGTCTGCTTGGGCGCATCCGCGGTGACCCGCATCAGGTCGATGCTGGCCAGGTCGGGGCGTTCGGTTTCCAGCAGGTTGGCGAAGGCCACCGCCTTGTCCTGGAAACGCACCACGGCGATACGAAAGTGCTTGAGGTAGGTCGGATCGAAACGACCCAGGGAAAAGCCCTTCTCGCGCACCTGCTTGCTCTCCAGCCAGACGTCGGAGATGGCCTTGAGCTCGTCCAGCGGCGCTTCGCCCGGGGCGTGGAATTCGATTGCCAGGCCGTCGCGCTGGCCGCGATTCCAGGTGTATCTCAGGTCCTTCTTGCCCTTGCTGTCGAGATCGAAGGCATGCAGGTCCACCCGGGCCTCTTCGCCAAGCTTGAGCGCCGTGAGACCGATGTCCATGTAGAACGGCAGGTTCTCCGCCCGTACCTGATAGAACACCGGCCGGGCATGGTGCAGGTCGCAGAGATCGCGAAATTTCCAGATCAGCTCGGCGCGAGGCTGGGAGCGGCCGATGGGATCGAAGAGGGCGATCAGACTGCGACCCCGTCGTCCGTACATCAGGAAGGCATCGTCGCTGTCGTGGAAGAGCAGGGCCTTGTCACCGGTCATCACCAGGCCGCCATCCGGCTGACTGGATTTGCGCACGATGCCGAAGGCCCGCTCGAGCTCGGCGCTGGTGGGGGCTTCGATCGGCGGCGGCGCGGCGCGCAGCAGCCAGCCCAGGGCGATGATCAGCAGCAGGACCGAACTGCCCAGGGCGGCACGCAGGCCGCGTGGGGCATCGGCATCCAGCGCGAATTGCCACCAGAGGCGGGTGTCGTAGGGCACGTCCTGATAGGCGAACAGCAGCAGCCACACCGAGGCGGCGACCACGCAGATGCTGGCGGTCACGTACAGCGGCGAGAAGGGCTGTTCCATCAGCCGGCTGCGGCGATAGAAGGATTTGCGGAAGATGGCGAGCAGCGCGGCCGTGATCGCCAGAATGGAGGCTTCCTCCCAGTCGAAACCTTTCAACAGGGACAGCAGGCAGCCCAGCAACAGCAAGACCAAGGTCACCGCCCAAGCCGCGGAGAGGCGCCGGCGCAATCCCTGCGCCAGCAATAGACAGACGACGCCGATCAGGCTCGCGCCCAGGTGGGAGGCATCGATCAACCGCTGGGGCAGCAGGAAATCCATGCCTTCCAGGCGGGTGTCTATTTCAGGGGTGACCCCAGAAAAAAGCAGTACCACCCCAGAAAAAAAAACCAGGATGGCGAGGATGGGTGCCGCCAGGCCGGAGGCGACCCGTACGGCCGGACTGTTCGACAGCAGGCGGCGGCCTTCGCTGAACAGCAGCACCAGGCAGGCGATCACGAAGGGCAGCAGCACATAGAACAGGCGGTAGACCACCAGCGCCGCCGCCAACTGGGCGGCGCCCAGCTCGTTGGCGAAGGCCGCCAGCAGGACAGCCTCGAACACGCCGACACCGCCCGGAACGTGACTGAGCACCCCGGCGGCCAGCGCCAGCAGGTAGACCAGCAGGAAGGCACCGAAGGGCGGCGCTGTGGGCAGCAGCAGATAGAGCACCATCGAGGCGGCGGTCACGTCGAGGATGGTGATCACCAGCTGCAGCACGGACAGCCGCAGGGTCGGCAGGCGCAGGGCACGCTTGCCGATGCGGAAGTGCAGGGCGTGGGCGCAGGGCTGCTCGGGCACCCGCCAGCGGCGCAGGGCCAGGATGCCGACGGCATAGCCGAGCAGGATCAGGGCGGACACGGTGATGATCACCGCTTCGGGAACGCGCAGGGCCTGGGTGGACGCCGGCAGATTGGTCAGGGCGGCGATGGCGGCCAGGGGCGGCAGCGCGGTGCCCAGCGCCAGGCTGGAAAACACCGTCATCTGCGCCACTTCCAGAGCGCTGAGGCCCTGGCGGGCATAGAGGCGATAGCGCACCGACCCGCCGGACAGCATGGACAGGCCAACCGCATTGCCGATGGCGAAGGCGGTAAGGCCGCCCATGGTCCAGGCGCGTGCCGGCAGCTTGACGTCGGCGAAGCGCATGGCCGACCACTCGTAGCCGAGCAGGATGGTGAAGCCGGCGGCTGCGGCGATCAGCGCGCCGATCAGGGAGGAGTGTGGAATATCGTGAAGGGCATCATGGAGAGCTTCGCCATCGATGCTGCTCAGCAGATGCCAGCAGACCACCAGGGCGGCGGCGAACAACACCAGCGTCAGACCCAGTTCGATGGGTTGCCGGTAGGCCGTCAGGCGCTCCAGGAGGCGCCAGGGCAGCGCCTGAGGGGGCGAAACAGGGTGGTCCGCAGGGGATGCCGGCTTCGAGGAGACCTCTTTGGCTGGATCAGGTGCAGTCATGCAAACTCCTCTAGACAGGAACGCGCGTCAGATTACTGGTCGCGCGCGGTTTGCCAAGCCTTGTACAGATAAAAAAGCTCTATACCAACCTTTGTAGCTCTTGTAGCCACAGAGTTCGCACCGCCTGGATCTGAACCGGGTCAAATTCAGGGCAAAAAAAAACCACTCAAGAGAGTGGTTTTTTCGAATTTGGTTGCGGGAGCTGGATTTGAACCAACGACCTTCGGGTTATGAGCCCGACGAGCTACCAGACTGCTCCATCCCGCGTCCGATGTGGCTCAGTATAGGGCTAAGAAAAAATTCGTCAAGGAAAAATTTAATATTCATCAAAGGCTTATTTACCAAGCAGGGACGGGCCTACTTGTCGCCATCGCTTTTCTGCATCTGCACCGACGCCTTTTCGCCGCTGGAGCGGTTCTGCTGATCAGATTGGTCGCGATCGAAGCAGCCACCCAGCATGAGGCTGAGGAGCAGGGCAGAGGACACGAGTAGAGGGCGCTTCATGGGGGTTCTCCTAGAGGTACGTCCTCAGTCGACCCATCTAGCCGGCAAAGGGTCCGGAAACCCGATGAGGGCCCCTGCGCGATCAAGTGAGAAGGTGATAGCAAAACGCCGCTAAGGGCCAGGGCAGGTGGTGGCCATGTGCTATCCTCGATGGGTGTTATGGAGAACCTCATGCACCCTACCCAGGATTCGAGTCGTCTGGATCAGCGCATCATGCGCGTGATGGATCACGATATAGCGACACTGGTCGCCCAGTTGTGCAATCTTTCCCTGGCGCTTACCGGCAGCAGTGCCAAAGGTGCGTCGGAGATGGCACTTCAGGTCGTGGAGAAAGTCGAATTGCTCGTCTACGACATGCAGACGCTCCGCGCTGCGGCGCAGGAATTGCTGGACACCACGTCCCGTCATGTTCGCTCCGGCCATATAGAAGATCGGACCGTCATCGCCGGCGACGAGGGTGCACCTTTCGACGATGGGCAGCGCGACCGAACCGTTTGACCAGGAAAGTCCAAGGGGCCGCCATGAATCTGCTGCTGGAAACCTTGCTCCAACATCTCCAGGGCCTGGGTCGCATCGAGTTCTTCGAGCGCAGCGAGCATTTCGCGCGGTTGATGATCACCACGCCCGACGGCGTGATCGCCGAGCGCCACCTCTATTACGATCAGCTGCACCATGCCCATGACCTCAAGGCGGTGGTCGATGAGCTGCGCGAAGAGGTCGTCCATCGGCAACGCCTGCTGCAAGACGTCGGTTAACGGGCGATTCGTCGTCCGCCATGGACAAATCCGGGCGGTCTTGGCTTACTGTACGGATAATCAGCCGCCAAGCCCGGCCCGGCATCTCTCTCCATGGCTCCGGACAGTCCTCCCGCCCAGCTCCCACCCAAGCGCCAGCGCAAGATCATCCATGTCGACTGTGACTGCTTCTATGCGTCCATCGAGATGCGCGACGATCCGCGCCTGGGCGGCAAGCCGCTGGCGGTAGGCGGGACCCCTGATCGTCGTGGGGTCGTCGCCACCTGCAACTACGAGGCCCGGGCCTTCGGCGTGCGCTCCGCCATGTCGTCCCACCAGGCGCAGAAGCTCTGTCCAGACCTGGTGTTCGTCAAGCCGCGCTTCGAGGTCTACAGGGAGGTATCACGGCAGATCCACGGCATCTTCCAGGACTACACCGAGCTGATCGAGCCGCTGTCACTCGACGAAGCCTATCTGGATGTCACCCAGTGCGAGCTGTTCAACGGCAGCGCCACCCTGATCGCCCGTGATATCCGCAGGCGGGTGTGGCAGGAGTTGAACATCACGGTGTCCGCCGGGGTGGCGCCCAACAAGTTTCTCGCCAAGATCGCCAGCGACTGGAAGAAGCCCAACGGGTTGTTCGTCATCGCCCCGCACGAGGTGGACGACTTCGTCGCCGCCTTGCCGGTGGCCAAGCTGCATGGCGTGGGCAAGGTCACCGCCGACAAGCTCAAGCGCCGCGGCATCGTCCTCTGCAGCGACCTGCAGACCTGGTCGCGCTTCGATCTGCTGCGCGAGTTCGGCAGCTTCGGCGAGCGCCTCTGGTCGCTGGCCCATGGCATCGACGAGCGCCAGGTCAAGGTGGACAGCCAGCGGCAATCGGCCAGCGTGGAGCGCACCTATGACCGCGATCTGCCCGATGCCGCCGCCTGTGCGCAGGAGTTGCCCGAGTTGCTGGCCAAGCTCGAAGAGCGGCTGACGCGCCTGGCCGATCGTTATCGCCCGGAGCGACCCTTCATCAAGGTCAAGTTCCACGACTTCACCCAGACCACCCTGGAACAGCAGGGCGCCGGTCGTGATCTCGACAGCTATCGGCGCCTGCTGGAGCAGGCCTACCGGCGGGGCAATCGGCCGGTACGGCTGCTCGGGGTGGGCGTGCGCCTGACGGATCTGCGCGAGGCGGCGCTGCAGATGAGGCTGTTCGAGGACTAGTCCGCTAGAGCGGGCTCTTGGCCTGGGCGGACAGATTGACGATGGCCGCGTCCAGTTCTTCCAGCGCCGGACTGGAGGTCGGCGCGCCCTGCTTGAGCAGGGTTTCGCTGTGCTGGCAGGCGGCGCGGAGCTGGGGCACGCCGCAATAGCGGGTGGCGCCATGCAGGCGGTGGACGCGCTCGATGAGGGCGATGCGGTCACCGTCTTCGCGGGCCTGGCGAATGGCCTGACGGTCCGCCGCCAGGGAGGCGAGCAGCATGCTCAGGAGATCCTTGGCCAGATCCGGCTTGTTGGCCGCCAGGCGCAGGCCTTCGTCCGCATCCATCACCGCCAGCGTGGAAATGTCCTGGCCACCACTGTTGAGGCTGGTGACCTCGGGCGCCGAGCTGTGCAGCAGGCGCAGGCCGGTCCACTTGAGGATGACCTGGGCCAGCTGCCGATCGCTGATGGGCTTGGTGAGGTAGTCGTCCATGCCGCTCTGCAGCAGGGCGCGCTTCTCGTTGGCCATGGCGTGGGCGGTAAGGGCGACGATGGGCACCGGGGTGCCGCCTTCGCTGGCTTCCCAGTCGCGGATCGCCTCGGTGGCCTGGCGGCCGTCCATGCCGGGCATCTGCACGTCCATGAACACCAGATCGAAGCGCTCCTGCTGGACGGCTTCCACCGCCGCGTAGCCGCTCTCCACCGCGGTGACCTGGGCGCCGAGATCGGTCAGCAGGGTTTCCACCAGCAGCAGGTTGGCCGGGTTGTCGTCCACGCAGAGCAGCCGCGGCGGGCGGTCGGTGATGCCCAGGCCGCCGCTCTCGTTGCGTTGCGGGCGCTGGTTGAGCAGCTCGGCCACCGCCTGCTCGAGCTTACGGCTGCAGGCCGGCTTGGCGTGCAGCTGGCAATGGACATCGGGCAGGGAGGCGTGGAACACCGCCTGGTCGGTGGTGGGGCAATAGACCAGGGTATTGCAGTCCTGGCGACCCAGTTCCCAGATGCGCTCGGTGAGCAGATCCGGCGGAATGCTGCGGGCACTGACACCGAGCACCGCCAGGCTGACCGGCAGCTTGCCGGAGGCCGGGTGGGCGACCGCTTCGCTGAGCTGCTCCAGGGTCTCGAACGGCTCCACGCTCAGACCGCATTCTTCCAGCTGGTGCTGCAGTGCCTGGCGGGTGAGGGGGTGGGGCTCCACCAGGCCGACGCGGCGACCGGCCAGGGCGATGCGCTTGTGGCTCTCGACGCTGCCGTGGGCCTTGGGCAGGTTGAGGGTGATCCAGAATTCCGAGCCCTCGCCGGGAATGCTCTCCAGGCCGATCTCGCCCCCCATCTGCTCGATCAGGCGCTTGGAGATGACCAGGCCGAGTCCGGTGCCGCCGGCCTGCCGGGTCAGGGAGTTGTCGGCCTGGGAGAAGGCCTGGAACAGCATCTGCCGGTCTTCGTCGGTGAGGCCGACCCCGGTGTCCTGGACGCTGATGCGCAGCTGGGCATGGTCGTCGGTCTCTTCCTCGACCATGGCGCGCACGGCGATGGTGCCGGAATGGGTGAACTTGATGGCATTGCTCACCAGGTTGGTGAGCACCTGGCGCAGACGCTGCGGATCGCCGACCAGGTGGGTCGGTGTGTCGCGGTAGACCAGGCAGACCAGCTCCAGGTGCTTTTCATGGGCCGAGGGCGCCAGGATGGTCAGGGTGTCCTGGATCATGTCACGCAGGTTGAACGGCAGATTCTCCAGCACCAGCTTGCCGGCCTCGATCTTCGAGAAGTCGAGGATCTCGTTGATGATGCCCAGGAGGCTCTCGGCGGAATTCTGGATGGTGCTCAGGTAATCCTGCTGGCGCGGGGTCAGCTCGCTTTTCTGCATCAGGTTGGTGAAGCCGATGATGCCGTTGAGCGGGGTGCGAATCTCGTGGCTCATGTTGGCCAGGAATTCCGACTTGATGCGGCTGGCTTCCAGCGCCGCCTTGCGCGCCAGGTCCAGTTCGATGTTCTGGATCTCGATGGTTTCCAGATTCTGGCGGACGTCCTCGGTGGCCTGGTCGATGTTGTTCTGCATCTCGAACTGGGCGTTCTCCATGGCTTCGGCCATGCGGTTGATGCCGGTCGCCAGTTCGTCGAATTCGGGGCTGCCGAGCTGGGTCGGCAGGCGCGTCTCCAGGCGACCTTCCTGCAACTGGCTGACGCCGTGGGCGATCACCTGCAGGGGCCGGTTGATCCGGCGGCCCATGCGCACCGCGATGAAGGCGGTGAAGGCCAGGCCGAGCAGGATCAGCAGAAGGCCAGCCACCAGGTTGCGATAGCCGCGCAGCAGGGTGGCGTGATGGGAGAGTTCGAGCTGAATCCAGCCCAGGGTCTGGGGCGTGGCCGGACTGCCGTCGCTGCGGGTCAGGCGCAGATCATGGGTCTGCACCGGCAGGTTGAAGTGGGTGATGTCCAGCCCGGATCTCATGCTAATGGTCTGGTAGTCGCGCCCGGTGAGCTCCACGGTCATTGAGGGGCCGGCGTGGGCGAGGAGGTTGCCGTCGGCATCCAGAAAACTGATCGCCCGGACATCGGCCTGGTCGAGGGCGCGCTGGGCGATACGGTTGAGCTGGTCGTTGTCGCCGGTGCGCATGGCCGGGGCGATGAGTGGGGCCATCTGCTGGGCCACCAGCTGGCCATGCTCGATGAGCTGGCTGCGCATGTCGGACAGCTGCACCCAGCTGAAGTAGACCCCCAGCAGGGCCGCCATGCAGCAGGTCGGGAGGACGCTCAACAGCAGGATGCGCCCCTTGAGTCCCAATTCGTCCAGCACTGCGCGTCCCCCGAGGAAATTTGGCGAGTCTAACCCCTTTACCAAATGTAAAGAGAGTCTTTGCGAAAGGGGTCGCACCCCCTGGCGCGCCGATTCGCGAAAATCCGCGAAGGCTGCCACGGTCCCTGGCTGGGGTGCACAACCATTGACCCCATCGGCGGTCTGGTAGGGACTGCCGGTCGTTCCGGTGCGGTCGTGTTCGAGGAGATCCTTTGAAGAAGAGTTGCAGTCTGATGCTGGCGGGCGCCCTGTTGCTGGGAACCGGCTGGATGGCGTCGAGCCAGGCCCAGGAGCCGAAGAAGACCACCCTGGTGGAGCGGGGGTCGATGTACTACAGCTTCGAGACGCACCTGCTCGACTCGGCGGACGGCAAGCGTCGCTATCGGGTCTATATCGGCATTCCCAAGCAGCCGGCGCCGATGATGGGGTATCCCGCGCTGTTCCTGCTGGACGGCGATGCCGCCCTGGCGCAACTCCAGGACGTCTGGTTGTCCCCCCATAAACTGAAGAGTGCGCCGGTGCTGGTGGCCATCGGTTACGCCGATGCCGCGGACGCCATGCAGGAACGCACCTACGACTACACCCCGGCGGTGGGCAATGGCCGCACGCGCGACGACGTGCGCAAGGACTGGCCGGCGGGAGGCTCGCGGGCCTTTCTCGACCTGATCGAGCAGCGCATCAAGCCGCTGCTGACCCAGAGCGTGCCGGTGGACCCCAATCGCCAGACCCTCTGGGGCCATGGCTACGGCGGACTGTTCGTGCTCGACACCCTCTATCGGCAGCCGCAGGCCTTCCAGCGCTACGTGGCGAGCGATGTCGCCTATGGCTGGCAGCAGGGCTACATCCTCAAGCGGGCAGAGGAATTCCAGGGCGTGGGCGGCGCCCGGCCGGTACAGCTCTGGCTGTATTCCGGTACCGAGGACCTGACCCGCAAGGTCGCCCCCGATGCCGCCAGGCGACTGGCCGAGCGCCTGGGTGGACTGCCGGGGATGCAGGTGACCCCCCAGGTGCAGCCCAACCTGGGGCCGGAGGGCATTCTGTCGCTGAGCCTGCCCGCCGCCCTGGAGGTGGCCAGCGACGGCGCCGCCACCCGCCGGCCCTAGCCAAGCGCCGGATGGGTAGGGTCGGCGAGGCTTTGGGAGTATCATGGAAGGCTTTCACCCCTGGCGGAACGAGCTGATTCATGAGTCTGCACTATCCCACCATCGCCGATTGCATCGGTAACACGCCGCTGGTGCGCCTGCAGCGCCTGGCCGGCGACACCCGCAGTACCGTGCTGCTCAAGCTGGAAGGCAACAACCCGGCGGGTTCGGTCAAGGACCGCCCGGCGCTGTCGATGATCCGCCAGGCCGAGGCCCGTGGCGACATCCAGCCCGGCGATACCCTCATCGAGGCCACCTCCGGCAATACCGGGATCGCCCTGGCGATGGCCGCCGCCATCATGGGCTACCGCATGATCCTGATCATGCCTGACAACTCCAGCGCCGAGCGCAAGGCGGCCATGACCGCCTATGGCGCCGAGCTGATCCTGGTCAGTCGGGAAGACGGCATGGAAGGCGCGCGGGATCTGGCCACGCGCATGCAGGCCGAAGGCCGCGGCAAGGTGCTCGACCAATTCGGCAATGGCGACAATCCGGTGGCCCACTACCTGGGCACCGGGCCGGAGATCTGGCGCCAGACACATGGCAGCATCACCCATTTCGTCAGCTCCATGGGCACCACCGGGACCATCATGGGCACCTCGCGCTACCTCAAGGAGCAGAATCCCAAGGTGCAGATCGTCGGTCTGCAGCCGGAGGAGGGCGCGGCCATCCCCGGCATCCGCCGCTGGCCGGAGGCCTATCTGCCGAAGATCTACGAGGCCAGCCGCGTGGATCGCATCATCGACATGGGGCAGCAGGAGGCCGAAGACACCATGCGTCGCCTGGCGCGGGAAGAAGGCATCTTCTGCGGCGTGTCGTCCGGCGGTTCGGTGGCGGGCGCCCTGCGCATCGCCGGGGAAGTGGACAATGCGGTGATCGTCGCGATCATCTGTGACCGAGGCGATCGCTACCTGTCGACCGGCGTCTATGACGCGCGCTAAGCGAGGCGGCGGCGGGCTGCGCTTTCAACCAGCCGGTGGCGCCCGGGCGACCGGGGTACCGACCGGCAAGCGGCAGCTGCTGGGCATCGAGCGGCTGTCCCATGACGGGCGTGGCATCGCGCGCGAAGGCGGGCGGACCTGGTTCGTCGCCGGTGCCCTACCGGGCGAGCGGGTCGAGGCGCGGGTGCTCGGCGCCCGCAGTCAGGTGGTCGAGGCCCGTACCCTTCGGGTACTGGAGGCCAGTCCGTTGCGGCGTACACCGCCCTGCAGCGTGGCCGACCGCTGCGGCGGTTGCACCCTGCAGCACCTGCCCCATGCCGATCAGCTGACCCTAAAGCAGGAAGCCCTGGCCGAGCAATTCCGCCGTCTGGCCGGGGTGCAGCCGCTGGCCTGGGCCGCGCCCATGGTCGGTCCCGAATTCGGCTATCGCCGCCGCGCCCGCATCGCGGTGCGCTGGGACGAACGCCAGAGCCGCCTGGAAGTGGGCTTTCGCGCCGAGGCCAGCCAGGACATCGTCACCCCCGACGACTGCCTGGTACTGGTGCCGGAGCTGCAGCCATTGCTGCGCGCGCTGCCTGACCTGCTGAGCGGGCTGGAACAGCCCCAGGCGATCGGTCATGTGGAGCTCTTCCAGGGCACGGCAACGGCCATGATGGTGCGCCATACCCGGGCGCTGCTGCCGGGCGACCAGGCGCGCCTGCGCGACTTCTGCGCGGCGGCTGGCGTCCAGCTCTGGTGGCAGGGCAAGGGCGAGCCGCAGCCGGATCAGGCCGACGCCAGGCTGGGCTTCCGGCTGGCGTCCTGGGACCTGACCCTGGCCTATCAGCCGGGCGACTTCGTCCAGGTCAATGCCGCCATCAACGAGGCCATGGTCGCCCAGGCGCTGGACTGGCTGGCGCCGACGGCGGATGACCGGGTGCTCGATCTGTTCTCCGGGCTGGGCAACTTCGCCCTGCCGCTGGCGCGGCAGGCAGCGGCGGTTACCGGTATCGAAGGGGTCGCGGCGATGACATCCCGGGCAATACAAAATGCACGTGACAACGGCATCGGCAACGCGCACTTTCTACAGGTGGATCTGTCGAACCCGCTACCCGCCGATCTGGGCAGCCATTCGCTGGCCCTGCTGGATCCGCCGCGCGACGGTGCGCTGGAAGTGGTTCGGCAGCTCAGCGGCCTGGGTATCGGGCGGCTGGTCTACGTCTCCTGCAATCCGGCCACCCTGGCACGGGATGCCGGGGAGCTGGTCCGACAGGGCTATCGCATGACAAGAGCGGGCATTCTCGACATGTTCCCGCAGACCGCCCATGTGGAAGCCATGGTGCTGTTCGAAGCGGGCAGGATGCCCGGGTAACGACGGCTCGCCAACCGATGCGAGCCAATCCGGCGAGAAGGCTACGCCGTGAGGAAGGGGTAGATGGTACAGGTCAGAGCGCATCAGCCAGTCAACGTCGATGGCAGCATCAACCTCCACGCCTGGCTGGATCATATCCAGAGCGTGGATCCGAATCTCGATCGCGAGGCCTTGCTGGACGCCTGCGGCTTCGCCCGCACGGCGGAAGAGAATTCCGGCCAGGTGGAGCACACCTGGGCGGAGGGGACCTCCAGTTTCCATACCGGCCTGCAGATGGCGGAGATCCTGGCCGACCTCAAGCTGGATCAGGACAGCCTGATCGCCGCCATCGTCTACCGGGCGGTGCGCGAGGGCAAGGCGACCCTGGAGTCGGCGGCCGAGCATTTCGGGCCGGTGGTGGCCAAGCTGATCGAAGGCGTGCTGCGCATGGCGGCGATCAGCGAGAGTCTCAATCCGCGCAAGTCCATGGTGCTGGGCAGCCAGACCCAGGTCGACAACCTGCGCCGCATGCTGGTGGCCATGGTCGACGACGTGCGCGTGGCCCTGATCAAGCTGGCCGAGCGCACCTGCGCCATCCGCGCGGTCAAGAACGCCACCGAAGAGCGCCGCAACCGGGTGGCCCGTGAGGTCGCCGACATCTACGCGCCCCTGGCCCACCGGCTGGGCATCGGCCATATCAAGTGGGAGCTGGAGGACCTGTCCTTCCGCTACCTGGAGCCCCAGCAGTACAAGCAGATCGCGACCCTGCTGCATGAACGGCGGCTGGATCGCGAGCAATACATCGCCGACGTCATGCA
Organism: Pseudomonas sp. SORGH_AS_0199; assembly: GCF_031453735.1. Lineage (NCBI taxonomy): Bacteria > Pseudomonadati > Pseudomonadota > Gammaproteobacteria > Pseudomonadales > Pseudomonadaceae > Pseudomonas > Pseudomonas sp. SORGH_AS_0199. The sequence continues at coordinate 3,676,886 of NZ_JAVJAE010000001.1, read as the reverse complement.
GCAGCTGCGTGACGAACTCACCGCCACCGGCATCAAGTCCGACCTCAGCGGGCGCGCCAAGCACATCTATTCCATCTGGCGGAAGATGCAGCGCAAGGGCCTGGAGTTCAGCCAGATCTACGACGTGCGCGCCGTGCGGGTGCTGGTGCCCGAGGTGCGTGACTGCTATACCGCGCTGGGCATCGTGCATACCCTGTGGCGGCATATTGCCCGCGAGTTCGACGACTATATCGCCAATCCCAAGGAGAACGGCTACCGTTCCCTGCATACTGCGGTGATCGGTCCGGAGGGCAAGGTGCTGGAGGTGCAGATCCGCACCCATGCCATGCACGAAGAGGCCGAACTGGGCGTCTGCGCCCACTGGCGCTACAAGGGAACCGACGTCAAGTCGGCCTCCAACCACTACGAAGAAAAGATCTCCTGGCTGCGCCAGGTGCTGGAATGGCACGAGGAGCTGGGCGACATCGGCGGCTTGGCCGATCAGCTGCGGGTCGACATCGAGCCGGACCGGGTCTACGTCTTCACCCCCGACGGCCACGCCATCGACCTGCCCAAGGGCGCGACGCCGCTGGACTTCGCCTATCGGGTGCACACCGAGATCGGCCACAACTGCCGCGGGGCCAAGATCAACGGCCGCATCGTGCCGCTGAACTACCAGCTGCAGACCGGCGAGCAGGTGGAGATCATCACCGGCAAGCAGGGCTCGCCCAGCCGCGACTGGCTCAACCCCAACCTTGGCTACGTCAACACCTCGCGGGCCCGGGCCAAGATCGTCCACTGGTTCAAGTTCCAGGCGCGCGATCAGAACGTGGCCGCCGGCAAGGCCATGGTCGAGCGCGAGCTGTCGCGCCTGGCACTGCCGCCGGTGGACTTCAACACCCTGGCTGAGAAGGTCAACTACAAAGGTGCCGAGGACATGCTCGCGGCCCTGGGCGCCGGCGATCTGCGCCTTGCCCAGGTGATGCACGCCGCCCAGCAGCTGGTGGAGCCGGACAAGGGCCTCGACACCCTCGATCATTTGCCGCGCAAGCCCACCAACAAGCCGGGCAAGCGTGGCGATGTGCAGATCCAGGGGGTAGGCAACCTGCTCACCCAGATTGCCGGCTGCTGCCAGCCGGTGCCGGGCGATGCCATCGTCGGCTACATCACCCTCGGCCGTGGCGTGACCATCCACCGGCAGGATTGCGCCAACGCCCTGCAGCTGGCCAGTCGCGAGCCGGAGCGGACCATCCAGGTGAGCTGGGGCCCGGTGCCGGTGCAGACCTATCCGGTCGACATCGTGATCAAGGCCTTCGACCGCTCCGGTCTGCTGCGCGATGTCTCGCAGATCCTGCTCAACGAGCGGATCAACGTGCTGGCGGTGAATACCCGCTCCAATCGCGAGGAAAACACCGCCAATATGCTGCTGACCATCGAGATCCCCGGCCTGGACGCCCTCGGCCGCCTGCTCGGGCGCATCTCCCAGCTGCCCAACATCATCGAAGCCCGGCGCAATCGCGCTGCCTGAGAGATGTGACGACGACCCCACGAGGCGCCTCCTGGCGCCTCGTTCTTTTCCAGTAACAGGATTCATCCATGTACCAGCTCGACGATCTGCTGCACCTCATGGCCCGGTTGCGCGATCCGCAACACGGCTGCCCCTGGGATCTGCGCCAGGACTACGCCAGCATCGTGCCCCACACCCTGGAAGAGGCCTACGAGGTCGCCGACGCCATCGCCCGGCGGGATTTCCCGCAGGTGCGCGACGAGCTGGGCGATCTGCTGTTCCAGGTCATCTACTACAGCCAGCTGGGTCGCGAGGATGGCCATTTCGACTTCGCCCAGGTGGTCGATGGCATCACCCGCAAGCTGGTACGGCGCCATCCCCATGTCTTTCCCGACGGCGACCTGCATGGCCCGCTCGACCTGCCGCGACTGGACGAGGCGACCATCAAGCGCCGCTGGGAAGAAATCAAGGCCGAGGAGCGCGCGGAAAAGGCCGCGGCGCCGGAGCAGCTCTCGCTGCTGGATGACGTGCCGGCCGCGCTGCCGGCCCTGAGTCGGGCGGCCAAGCTGCAGAAGCGTGCGGCCAATGTCGGCTTCGACTGGGCCGACGCCATGCCGGTGGTGGCCAAGATCCAGGAGGAACTGGACGAGGTGCGCGAGGCCATGGCCAACGGCCAGGCTGCCCAGGTGGCGGAAGAGGTCGGCGATCTGCTGTTCGTGATGGTCAATCTGGCGAGGCACCTGCAGGTTGACGCCGAGGACGCCCTGCGCCAGGCCAACGCCAAGTTCGAGCGGCGCTTTCGCTATATCGAGGAAGGCCTGAACGCTCAGGGCAGAACGCCCCAGGAGGCCAGCCTGGAAGAGATGGATGCACTCTGGGACGCCGCCAAGGTGGCCGAGAAGGGTGCCGTCGGGCATTCGTTGCGGCGGGGGTAGGTCGATTCCGCTGGCTGGATTGCTTGATCGCGGTCATGGCGGTCCACTGATGTGGGCGCTCTTGCAAGCGCATCATTCCCCGTAGGAGCGGCCTATGGCCACGATAAAACGATTCGTAGTGTCGTCGCGTGGAAAAACGCGCAGCGTTTTTCGCTGGGAGTGACTGCCGGGGGCACCCTCACCCCAACGCTCTCCGGGAGGGAGAGGGGGCTGTCCGAGTGGGCGTTCATCTCCATCAGCCGCGGCAAGATCGCGATCAGCCGTAGCGTGGAAAACCGCATGGCGTTTTCCACGGGCAGGCCGCCTCGAAGGGTGGATAAGGCTGCGCCGTTATCCAGGCTACACGGCAGATCGCGGCCATGGGCCGTTCCTACTGGCCCCGGCCGCATCGGCGGGCCGCCATGGCCGTGAGGACCGATTCCTACGGCATCCTTTCCCAACCCGGCGACAGATCCGGCTGGTCGGCCAGGTGCGCCGGGCACTTGCCCTTGAGGTGCCAGGCGAAGGCGATGATCTCGGCCAGGGTGCGATAGAGCGCCTCGGGGATCTCGGCGCCCAGTTCCAGGCGCGCCAGGATGCGCACCAGGTCGGCGTTCTCGTAGATAGGCACCTCGTGCTCCCGGGCCGTGGCCAGGATGAGTTCGGCCAGTTCGGCATCGCCCTTGGCGGAGAGGATGGGGGCGCTGCTGCCGTCATAGGACAGCGCGATGGCCTGGCGGGCGGCGGTTGTACTCATGCGGTGTCGTCGATCCAGCGTTGTTCGAGGGTGGTGCGCGGATGGCGTGCGGGACGGCCCTGGCGGCTGCTGAGGTCGCCGACCACGAAGCCGGCCGCCAGCAGGCGTTCGCGCAGATGGGGCAATTCGGTATCGATCAGCGTCGCGGTGGCGCCTTTTTCCGCCCAGAATTCGCTCGACAGCCGGCCGCTGGCCAATTGCGCCCGCACCTGCAGCGGGCCCAGCGGCGCCAGGTCGAAGGCCAGTTCCACCTTCCACAGGCTGTCGCGGGCTTCACCACGGTTATCCGGCGGCGGTCGTTCTTCCTGGAAGCGCACCTGCACCGCGCCGAGGCGCTCGCCATCGCGCCAGGGAATCTCGGTCTGCCAGGTGGACAGGTAGTAGCCATCGGGCAGGACCTGGGTCTGGGCCAGGCTGGCCAGCTGGTGGGTCTGCAGGCGGGCGATGACGCCCGTGGCCAGTTGCAGTAATTCGTCGAGCTCGGCGTTGGCGGCACTGAGGCCGCGACCATCGCGTTCGCCCAGGGGAAAGTCCAGGGCGGTGGGCTGGCGACTGGCGGTGGCGGCGTCCCCCAGCGCCCGGCGCAAGGCATCGGGCAGATTCTGCTGGGCGGTCTGGATCGCGACCTGGGGATTGCGCAGGGCCTCGCCCGGCACGCTGGCCAGCAGGCGATCCACCAGGCGCAGCAGGTTGGCCTTGAAGTCCTCCTGGAGATCGGGACCGCCGCGATCCAGCAATTGCTGCTCCAGTTGCAGGCCACTGCGCGCCAGGGCGCGGGCCCAGCCCTGGGGCGTGCCCAGGGCCTCGGTGGTTTCCAGATTGGCCAGCAGGGACTTGAGCGCCGCGCCCACCGACGGTGGCAGCTCTGCCTCGGGGACGTCTTCCAGCCATTGCAGCAGGGCATTCATCGACAGCTGGCGCTGCCCCTGGCCCTGCAGTTGGCGATCGATGTCGAGCTGGTCGAGGCGCTGCGCCATGGGCAGCACCGTGACCTCCTGGCTGTCCTTGATCACCACGGTCAGCAGACTGCCCACCGGTACCGGGCGGGGTGATTCCAGCTTGAGCTGGCGACCTTCGAGACTGGAACTCAGGGCCTTGGCGATCACCTCGTAGGTGGGCGTCGCGCCAGGTGGCTGTTGCAGCAGGCTGCTCAGCACCCGCAATTGCAGGGTCGTGCCCACCGGCAGCTGGCGCAGATCCAGCTGCTGCAGCGGCGGCGGTGGTGCGTCGCCCTCCAGGCTCTGCAGCAGCACCGCCAGCTGGGTGGAGCCGAGGGTGCTCACCAGCAATTGGCTGCCCACCGGCAAGTTGTTGGTCGGACTCTGGGTGGTGAGCAGGACGCTGCCACCCTCGGCCAGCTGCAGTTGCAGCAGGAACTGGAAGCTCTGGCCGGCCGGACGGGTGGCGAGTACCTCGGCGGTCGCGGTACTGCCGGGCGGAATCAGGTCGTCGAGGGATTGCAGGGCCTGCAGGATCTGCGCCCCCGCGTCCGATGCCTGCGCCGCCGCGGCCCGGACGGGCAGGGCGGGCGTGACGCCGACGCTGGGTTGGATCGCGGAGATGGAAGTCATCGGGCAGGTCCGGTGGAATCGCCTGTGTATAATGGCGCGCCTTCAAGGGCGTGTGCCGGGTTAACGGCCAGCGCCCGACCGACTTTAGTGCCGTGAGATCCCCTGTCTTGAATCAGCCCCTGCTCGACGCCGTCGCGCTCCGTTGCGAACGGGGCGGTCGCCTGCTGTTCGACGACCTGAGTCTGAGCGTGGCGGCGGGCGAGTCGCTGCAGATCGGGGGCGTCAACGGCAGTGGCAAGACCAGCCTGCTGCGCATCCTGGCGGGACTGCTGCCGGCGGACGCGGGTAAGGTGCGCCGGCCCGCCACGGCCGAACTGCTTTGGCTGGGCCATGCGCCCGGCATCGCCGAGGGGCTGACGGCGGTGGAAAATCTCCACAGTCTGGCCAATCTGTGGCGCCCGACCACGAGTGAGGCCTGCCGGGTCGCCCTGGCAACGGTAGGCCTGGCCGACTGGGCGGACGAGCCCTGTGGGCAGTTGTCGGCCGGCCAGCGTCGCCGCGTTGCCCTGGCCCGGCTCCAGTTGCCCGAACCGCCGCGGCTCTGGCTGCTGGACGAACCCTTCACCGCCCTCGACGCCAGCACCTGCACGCAGCTGGAAGCGCGCCTGCGCGCCCATTGCGCAGCAGGCGGCGCCCTGGTACTGACCAGTCACCGCGAACTGGAGGTCGTCCCCGAAGGGCATCGGCTGCTCTGGCTGGACGGTGGCCGATGAGCGGCGCCTGGTTGGCCTTCCTCAGGCGCGAAGGGCGCCTGGCCTGTCGCCGTCCGGCGCTGTGGCTCACGCCCCTGGCCTTCCATGCCCTGGTGGTGACCCTCTTTCCCCTGGCGCTGGGCCCCGATAGCCAGCAGCTGGCCGCCCTGGCACCAGGCCTCCTGTGGATAGCACTGCTGCTGGCCTTGCTGCTCGGCCAGGAAGCCCTGTTTCGCAGCGACTGGCAGGATGGCTCGCTGGAGCTCTGGCTGCTGGCACCTCAGCCCCTGCCGCTGCTGGTACTGCTCAAGCTGCTGGTGCACTGGTGCTTCGCCGGCCTCGGCCTGGTGGCCCTGACGCCGCTGCTGGCGCTGATGCTGGGGTTGCCCGCCGCGGCCCTGCCGGCGACCCTGGCGGCCCTGACCCTGGGCAGTCTGGCCCTGACCCTGATCGGTGCCATAGGCGCGGCCCTCACCGTGGGCCTGGCCCGTGGCGGGCTGCTGCTGGCGCTGCTCAACCTGCCGCTGCAGATCCCGGTGCTGATCCTGGGCGCCAGCACCCTGGACGCGGCGCGTCTTGGCCTGCCGGTGACGGGGCTGCTGCTCTGGCTGGGTTGCCTGACTCTGCTGGCCCTGACCCTGGCGCCCCTGGCGGTCGCCGCCGGCCTGCGCATCGGCGCGGCCCAATGACGAGGACGACATGAACTGGACCTGGCTGCACCGCCTGGGCTCTCCCGCCATCTTCTATCGCCTGGCCGGCCGCCTGCAGGGACCCTGCCTGGCGCTGGCCGGGGTGCTGCTGGCCGTGGGTCTGGTGTGGGGGTTGTTCCTGGCCCCGCCGGACTACCAGCAGGGCGACAGCTTTCGCATCATCTATGTGCATGTGCCGGCCGCCTTTCTGGCGCAGTCCTGCTATCTGCTGCTGGCGGTCGCCGGAGCCATCGGCCTGGTCTGGCGTCTCAAGCTGGCTGACGTGGCCCTGCGCGCGGCCGCGCCGATCGGCGCCTGGATGACGGTGATCGCCCTGGCCACGGGGTCGCTGTGGGGCATTCCCACCTGGGGCACCTGGTGGATCTGGGACGCCCGGCTCACCGCGATGCTGGTGCTGCTGTTTCTCTATCTGGGCGTGATCGCCCTGGGGCAGGCCATCGAGCATCGCGAGAGCGCCGCCCGTGCCTGCGCCATCCTGGCCCTGGTGGGCTCGGTCAATCTGCCGATCATCAAGTATTCGGTGGAGTGGTGGAGCACCCTGCACCAGCCGGCCACCTTCAGCCTGGTGGCGCGGCCACCGATGCCCGCCGCCATGTGGCTGCCACTGCTGGTGATGGTGCTGGCGTTCTATCTGTTCTTCGCTGGCGTCTTGCTGCAGCGGATGCGCCTGGAGGTGCTCAGGCGCGAGTGGCGCAGTCGCTGGGTACGCCTGGAACTGGGCGAGGAGGGCGCGTGAGCGGAGTGGAATGGGTGCAGGTCCTGGGCATGGGCCGCCACGGCCTCTATGTCTGGCCGGCCTTCGGCCTGACCCTGGTCATCCTCGGCGGTCTGCTGCTGCACGGCTGGCAGGCGCGTCGCCGACTGCAGCGGGCCTTGCGCCAGCGCTGGCGGCGGGAGCGGCGGCCATGAATCCGGTCCGCCGTCGACGGCTGCTGTGGATCCTGCTGCTGTTGCTGGGCGTAGGGGGCGCGGCGGCGCTGGCCCTCAGCGCCCTGCAGCAGAACATCAACCTCTTCTATACCCCGAGCCAGATCGCCCGAGGCGAGGCGCCGCCCGCTACCCGCATCCGCGCCGGCGGCATGGTGGAGAAGGGCAGCCTGGTGCGCGCCGCGGATTCCCTGGCGGTGACCTTCGTCATCACCGACTTCCAGCAGGAGGTGCGGGTGAACTATGCCGGCATCCTGCCGGATCTGTTCCGCGAAGGGCAGGGCGTGGTGGCCCTGGGCCGCCTCGACGACCAGGGGCGTCTGGTCGCCGATCAGATCCTCGCCAAGCACGACGAGAAATACATGCCGCCCGAGGTGAGCCAGGCGTTGCGCCAGGCCGGGCGACCGCTGGACGGCGCGAGGCCGACGCCATGATCCCGGAACTCGGGCAACTCTGCCTGCTGCTGGCGCTCATCATGGCCCTGGTGCAGGGCACCCTGCCACTGCTGGGCGCCTGGCGCGGCCAGGCCGACTGGATGCGCCTGGCGCGCCCGGCCGCCCTCGGCCAGTGGCTGTTCCTGGCACTGGCCTTCGCCGCCCTGACCTGGGCCTTTCTGCAGGACGACTTCTCGGTGGCCTATGTGGCGGCCAACTCCAACAGTCGCCTGCCCTGGTACTACAAGGTCAGCGCCACCTGGGGTGCCCACGAGGGGTCCCTGCTGCTGTGGGCGCTGATCCTGGCGGGCTGGAGTCTGGCGGTGGCGTGCTGTTCGCGGTCCTTGCCCCAGGCCCTGCTGGCGCGGGTGCTGGGCATCCTCGGGCTGGTGGCCACGGGATTCCTGACCTTCCTGGTGGCCACTTCCAATCCCTTCGCGCGCCTGCTGCCGCAATTTCCGCGGGAGGGCAACGACCTCAATCCGCTGCTGCAGGACCCGGGGCTCATCCTGCATCCGCCCATGCTCTACATGGGCTATGTCGGTTTCTCGGTGGCCTTCGCCTTCGCCCTGGCGGCTTTGCTGGAAGGACGCTTGGACGCCGCCTGGGCGCGCTGGGCCCGGCCCTGGACGCTGCTGGCCTGGGCCTTGCTCGGCTGCGGCATCGTACTGGGCTCCTGGTGGGCCTACTACGAGCTGGGCTGGGGCGGCTGGTGGTTCTGGGATCCGGTGGAAAACGCCTCCTTCATGCCCTGGCTGGTGGGCACGGCGCTCCTGCACTCCCTGGCGGTGACCGAGAAGCGCGGTCTGTTCAAGGGCTGGACGGTGCTGCTGGCCATCGCCGCCTTTTCGCTCAGCCTGCTGGGGACCTTTCTGGTGCGCTCGGGGGTGCTGACCTCGGTGCATGCCTTCGCCAGCGATCCCACCCGCGGCGTCTTCATCCTGGCCTTCCTGCTGCTGGTGGTCGGCGGCTCCCTGGCGCTGTTCGCCTGGCGCGCGCCGGCGCTCGGCGGCTCGGCGGCCTTCAGCCTGGCCTCCCGCGAGGCGCTGCTGGTGGTCAACAATCTGATCCTGGTGACCGCCGCCGCCACGGTCCTGCTCGGTACTCTCTATCCCTTGATCATCGACAGCCTGACCGGGGCCAAGCTGTCGGTGGGGCCGCCCTATTTCAACCTGCTGTTCGTGCCGCTGATGGCGCTGCTGATGCTGGCCCTGGGCGTCGGGGTGCTGGTGCGCTGGAAAAGCAGCCCGGGGCGCTGGCTGGTGCGCCTGCTGGCGCCCGTCCTGCTGGCTTGCGCCGTCCTGGCGGGGCTGGCCGGCTGGTGGCTGGACCGGCCCAGGGCGGCGATCCTGGCGGTGCTGGCGCTGGCGGCCTGGATCCTGCTGACCACGCTGCGCGACGTGCTGGGCAAGGTGGTGGCGCTGGGCTGGCGCCGCGGCCTGCGCGGTCAGCCACGCAGCTACTGGGGCATGCACCTGGCCCACCTGGGGCTGGCGGTGCTGGCCCTGGGGGTGGTGCTGGCCAGTCAGTTGGATGTGCAACGCGATCTGCGCCTGGCGCCGGGCGAGCACGTCGAACTCCAGGGCTATCGCTTCGGCTTCGCCGGCACCCAGCATTACGAGGGGCCTAACTTCACCGCCGAACGCGCCCTGCTGCAGGTCGAGCGCGAGGGGCGGGTGGTCGCCCTGCTGACCCCGGAAAAACGCCGCTATCTGGCCAGCGGCGCGGTGATGACCGAAGCCGCCATCGACGCCGGCCTGAGCCGCGATCTCTATGTGGCCCTCGGCGAGCCACTGGGGCAGGGCGCCTGGGCCGTGCGCCTGCAGATCAAACCCTTCGTCCGACTGATCTGGCTCGGTGGCCTGCTCACCGCCCTGGGTGGCCTGCTGGCCCTGGCCGATCCGCGCTATCGCCGCCGGCGATCCTCTTCCCCTGCCGCTGCCGCGGAGTCCGCCTGATGCGTCGTCGCCTGTTGCTCTGCCTGCCACTGCTGGCCTTCCTGGTGCTGGCCGGCTTGCTCTTTCGCGGACTCTATCGCGATCCCCAGGCCCTGCCGTCGGCGCTGGTCGGCCAGCCGTTTCCGGCGTTCTCGCTGCCGGGCGTACAGGACCAACGACTGTTCACCCGGGAGGATCTGCTCGGCCGCCCGGCGCTGGTCAATGTCTGGGGCACCTGGTGCGTAGCCTGCCGGGAAGAGCATCCGGTGCTCACTCGCCTCAAGGCCGAGGGCGTGGTGATCCATGGCGTCAACTACAAAGACGACCAGGCCAGCGCCCGCCGCTGGCTGGCGGAATTCCACGATCCCTACCAGCTCGATATCCGTGACGACGAAGGGCGGCTGGGGCTGGACCTGGGTGTCTATGGCGCGCCGGAGACCTTTCTCATCGATGCCCGCGGCGTGGTGCGCTATCGCCATGTCGGGGTAATCGATCAGCGTGTCTGGGACACCGACCTCGGGCCGCGCTACCGGGCCCTGGTGGCGACGCCATGAGGGTCGGCTGGCTGCTGCTGTTGCTGGTCTGGTCGACCCTGAGCCACGCGGCCATCGACCCCTATGGCTTTCGCGACGACGCCGAACGCGCGCGCTTCCAGGCGCTGACCCGCGAATTGCGCTGTCCCAAGTGCCAGAACCAGGACCTGGCCGATTCCAATGCGCCCATCGCCGGCGATCTGCGCCGCGAGATCCAGCGCCTGATGGCGGCCGGGCAGAACGATGACGAGATCGTCGCCCACCTGGAGCAGCGCTATGGCGAATTCATCCGCTATCGGCCGCCCTTCGAGGGTCGCACCCTGCTGCTCTGGCTGCTGCCAGGCCTGGGTCTGCTGGGTGGCGCCGGGCTGCTGCTGGTCCTGACGCGCCGCCGCCGCCCGGAGCAGACGCTGAGCGACGCCGAACGCCAGCGACTGGCCGCGCTGCAGGCCGAGGAGGAGGAGCCAGGATGCTGACCTTCTGGGGGCTGGCGGGACTGCTGCTGATCCTGGCGGTGCTGATCCTGCTCGTGCCGCTGCTGCGCGGTGGACGCGTCCTGGCGGACCAGCGGGCGGTGCTCAATCGCTCGCTCTATCAGGAACGCCTGGCCGATGCCCGGGCGCGGGCCGCACGGGGGGAACTGGACACCCAGGCGCTGGCGCTGGCCGAAGCCGAGGCGGGCCGCAGCCTGCTCGCCGACAGTCCGGTTGAGGGCTCTTCGCCGCCGCGCTACGGCCGGCGCCTGGGTATCGCGGTCGCCCTGGGCGGCCCGGCCCTGGCCCTGGGGCTCTATCTGCTGCTCGGCGCCTGGCCGGCGCTGCAGCTGAGCCAGCGCCTCGCCGCGGCGCCGGCTTCGCCCCAGGCGCTGCTGGCCGACCTGCAAGCGGCGACGCGACTGCAACCCCAGGCGACCGACAACTGGTATCTGCTGGCACGGGCCTATGCCGGCCTGGGTCGCTACCAGGATGCCGTGGCCGCCTTCGAGCAGGTCATCCAGCGCGATGGCCGGCGCGCGGAAGTCCTCGGGCAACTGGCCCAGGCCCGTTTCTTCGCCGCAGGGCGTCAGCTGGATGCGCGCACCCAGGCCCTGGCCGACGAAGCCCTGGCCGCCAATCCTGGCGAGCCCACCACCCTGGGTCTGCTGGGCATGGCCGCCTACGAACGAGGAGCCTACGCCAAGGCGGCCGGCTACTGGCAGCGCCTGGTCGCCGTGCTGCCACCAGGGGATCCCCTGCGCGACACCCTCGCCCAAGGCGTCGCCCGGGCGGAGACGGCGGCGCGGGCCGCCGGTCAGGCGCTGACCACGCCCGGGCTGGACGTGGAGGTCAGTCTGGCGCCCGCGGTGGCGCAACGGGTGCGGCCCGAGGACAGTGTCTTCGTGCTGGCGCTGGCGGTGGATCAACCCGGCCCACCGCTGGCGGTGCGGCGGCTGAGTGTTGCCGATCTGCCCCGCCGGGTGCGGCTGGATGACCGCGACGCCATGCTTCCCCAGCGCAAGCTGTCCGACCATCGACAGATCCGACCGGTCGTGGTGATCGCCCGGGGCGGCGATCCGCTCAAGGGGGACTGGCGGCATGAGGGAACGCCACTGGAGCTCTCTTCTAGTGCGTTCAGCCTATTGCGCGTGGAAGCCGCTGATGCCATCGCGCCATGATCGGGCGGAATCTTGATATGCGGGGCAGGGAAGGCATGTACACCTATGAAGACGCCGTCGCGGCGACCAGCGAGCTCTGTCGCCAGATCGAGAACGTCCCGTCCTGGCGGCGAGCGGTGCGCGAAGACTTCTATCAGCGTTTTGGCGATACCGACAACGACGGCCTGAGCTATGGCGACTCGGAACTGGCCTTTCTCGACTGGGAAATCCAGGCCGGTGTCCTGGATCCCATAACCGGCAGCGCCTGGTGGCGCAACGTCAATCTGCACTTCATCTACCTGGCCGAGCTGGCCGGCTGCCTGGCGCAGCATGGGCTGCCCGGCGACCAGGCGCCCTATCCCACGCGCTGCTGGCTGACCTTCATCGCCGATCCCACCCCGCGGCACTGGTACCGGGCGCACAACGCCTCCATCCTGGCCGGCTTCGCCCTGCATCAGGCGGACGCGCGCGCGGAGAATGAGGTCGGTCAGCTGTTTCTCAACATCACCCTCTACCGACTGATGTTCGCCCAGGCGCTGGTGGAAGAGGCGACGCTGTTCGCCGAGCTGGGGGCCTTGTTGGCCGATCCGCGCGGCTTTTCGGTCAAGTTGCTGGTCAGCCTGGCCGAGTTCTATCCGCCGCACTATCCCCTCACCGATGCGGATCGCGAGGTGATCGAGGGCCACGGGCTGGGTATCGAGGAGCTGGGCGTACGCCTCATGGATGGCTGGATTCGGCTGGAATTGCCTCGCCTCTACAGCGAGGCCGCGGTCTGGAACCAGGCGCCCGAGCTGCTGGACTATCTGGATGGCACCGCGCCGTGCTATCCGCCTGCCGTGGAGCGCTGCGCCGAGCGCGCAGCGATCCAGGCGGTGGCGCTACTGGAAGGCGTCCTCGCCGGGCAGGACCTCGCGGTGGCCGAGCAGGGCGCGAGCGGTCTGCAGGCCGGATAGGGTCGCCGATTCCACGCAGCCCATGTTGAAGCCGTTGTCGATCCAGTCGCCGGTCAGATAGAGGTTGCGGCAGACGCTGCCGTCGGTGGCCAGGCGATAGCGGCTGCTGCCGGCCACGCTCTGCACATAGCGCTCGCTGGGATCGACGTTGGCCCGCCAGTATTGATAGTCGAAGCGCGCCGGCCCCTGGACCTCGGCGGGCGCCAGCAGGAAGTCCCAGCGATAGCCCGCGGGGGTCACGGCTGCCGGCCAGTAGGCGCCCAGGTTGCCGTTCATGAGGTCGAGGAAGGCCTGCTTCACCTTGGCAGCCTCCTGCTGCGGATAGTCATCCTTTTTGCCGATGGGCGGGGCAGCCTTGGCAGCGAAAACCCCGCAGAAATAGCTGATGTCCGCCGGCAGCGTGCCGCTCGACCAGTCTTCGCGGTCCACCAGGTAGCTGACATCCGCCCAGGAGTCCATCGCCTGGGCGGCGAAGCCCAGCAGCTCGGGCGCCTGCCCACCCTGAGGCGAGCCACTCCAGCCCAGTTGCCAGGCGTCGCGGTTCTGCCAGAGCTGTACCGCCTGGGTGGCGACGGTGGCCACCTGCCGGCTCATGCGCGCGAATGCCGGGTCCAGGGCGCACAGGCTGGGGGCGAGGTCGGCCAGGCCGGCCACGGAGATCCCCAGCACCACCTCGTCGAAGTCGCGGTCGACCTGCAGCTCCAGCTGCTCGACGCCCTGCCAGCCGCTCCAGTTGGATTCCAGATTGATCTGGCCGTCCTGCAGCTCCCGGGCGATCTGCTCGTCGAGCTGCTCGTACAGCGGCGCCGAAGGCCAGCAGGGCAGCCCCTTGACGTCCACCAGCGGTTGGTAGGCGTCGCCCTTGAGGGTGACCTGGCGCTGGATCTGCAGGCGCGTCACCCGTGGTCCCTGACCGTCGTCGGCGGCTTCGATGGCGGTGACCTGGTGGAAGAAGCGGAAGTCCACGCCACGGCGGGCGAGCACCTCGTAGTAGGGCGCGAAGACCACATCACCCATGCCGGCCTGCATGCGCCAGATGAAGGAGCCCTTGGCCGTGGTCAGGGCCAGCAGGGCGGCACGCAGCACGGTGCCGGCCTCGACGTCGGGCTGGGCGAGGTCGCCGTCGCGATAGGCGAAGATGCCGCCGTGCAGGGACTTGAGCACCGCGCCGTCCAGGGTCGCGGCGCTGGCGCCGTGCCGGCTCAGCCAGGTCTGGAAGGTTTCTTCGTTGAGCGCTGCGAAGCCCTTGGCATAGACCTCGTCGGCGAGCATGCCGATCAGCACGGTCAGGCCGAAATCCATCAGCAGCCACAGCCGGTGGGCCTTGACGTGGGTCTGGCTGCGGTCGTGCAGGATGTCGCCGAGCAGGCCGCGGAGCCTGCGCAGCAACGCCAGCAGCACGGGATGGTCGACGCCGTCGGGCAGCGCCGTGCGGGCCTGCCGTAGTTGGTGCTCCGCCTCTTTGAGTGCCAGCTCCTGCAATTCCTCGCGGCAGTGCGCGCGCAGCCGGGCGAACAGGCCGCCTGGCGCGGCCGCCGCCGGGGTGTCGTCCACCTCGCCCAGCCGCAGCAACCACTCCAGCAGATCGCCGAGGGCCGCCATGAAGGGCTTGGGATTCCAGCCCTCGCCGGGCTTGCCGGGCAGGGCCAGGGTATCGATGGGCCAGGTGGTCCACTGTCCCTGGAAGGCATCGGCGAAGGCGGTATGGGAATGCGGGAAGAAGGCCTCTTCGAGGGTCGCCAGCGGCGCGCCGGCAGGCCGGTCCAGTTCCTCGTAGCACTGCCTCAGGCTGTGGAAGGCGTTGTAGTAGAAGCCGAACCAGACATGGATGCCATGTTCCTCGATGCGCTGGTGGTCGGTCGCCTTGCGTCCGCTGGCCCCCTTGCCGCCGAGACGCCAGCCCTGCTGGTACAGGGTGATCTGGTAACGGTCCTGCCAGTTGGGCTCACTCGTAAGACGAAAGGCGGTGGTGACGGCGGACACGCCGCCGCCCAAGATGGCGATTTTGCGGACAGAAGGTACGGCGTCCATGCGTATTGCTCCGAAGTGTGCAAATTGTTGCACCAGTGGACGTAAGCCAAATGATGGCTAGGGTAATATCACTTTATCGAAAAGTTCCCTTGAGACTTTAGCAAGGCAACGGAAATAGTTGAGGCGCTGGCCCGGTATCGCCCGGTCGGCCGAGGATCGAGGCGAACGCGGTGTTGAGGATTCCAGGCTACAGCTGCAAGGCGCGGGTGAGCGAAAGCCGCCATGCCCTGATCTACCGCGGCACGCGCCTGGCCGATGGCCAGCCGGTGATCCTCAAGCAGCTGGCCGCCGACTATCCCACGCCCCAGGCCCAGGCCGGGCTGCGCCATGAATTCGAACTGACCCGCCGGGCCAGTGCCAGCGGGGCGGTGAGCGCCGCCCTGGAACTGCTGGAATACCAGGGTCGGCAGGTGCTGGTGCTCGAAGACATCGGCGGCACCGACCTCGCCGGGTTGCTCGCCGCCGGGCCGCTGGCGCTGGATGACTTCTTCGACTGGGCGCTGGCCATCGTCCGTGCCCTGGCGCGGCTGCACCGGTTGCGCATCGCCCACAACGACCTCAATCCGCGCAACATCGTCTGCAACTGCACCACGGGCAGCCTGCGGCTGACCGATCTGGGCATCGCCACGGCCTTTGGCACCGTCCAGGGCAGCGATGCCCGCCTGGAGGGCTCGCTCACCTATCTGGCCCCGGAGCAGAGCGGGCGGACCGGGCGCCATCAGGACTATCGCAGCGACTTCTATGCGCTGGGCGTGACCTTCTACGAGATGCTCGCGGGCGAGCCACCGTTTCGCGCCCAGGACCCGCTCGAACTGGTGCATGCGCACCTGGCGATGCGTGCGCCCTCGCTGGTCGAGCGGGTGCCGACGGTACCGCCGATGCTGGCGGCGCTGGTGGACAAGCTCATGGCCAAGGCCGCCGAGGAACGCTACCAGGGCTGCTACGGCATCCTGCGCGATCTGCAGCGCTGCCAGGCGGCCCATCAGGCCGGCGAGCGGGGGGGCTTCGCCCTGGGCGAGCAGGATCCGCCGGCACGCCTGATGCCGGTACGCACCCTGCAGGGGCGCGGCGCGCCCCTGCGTTTGCTCGAAGAGGCGCTGGCGCGGGCGACCCTGGGCCGGATCGAAGCCGTCTTCGTCAGTGGCAGTTCCGGGGTGGGCAAATCGGCGCTGGTGCAGTCCTTCGTCCGTCGCCAGGGCGAGCGGGTGCTGCTCGCCCACGGCAAGTTCGAGACCCTTGGCAGCGGCGTGCCCTATGGCGCCCTGCGCCAGGCCGTGCGCGAGCTGGTCGAGGTCGGGCAGAGTCTGGGCGAAGCCTTTGCCGACCGCCTGGTCGAGGCTCTGGGTGGCAACGCCGGGGTGCTGACCGAGGTCTCGCCCGAGCTGGCCACCTGGCTCGGGCCCCAGGCACCGGTGGCCGAACTGCCGCCACTACAGGCCGAACAACGCTTCGACGAAGCCGTGATCGCGCTGCTGCTGGCCTTCGCCGTGGACACCCGTCCGCTGCTGCTGTGGCTGGACGATCTGCAGTGGGCCGACAGCGCGTCGCTGCGCCTGATCGAGCGCCTGCTGGCGCGGACCGACCAGGGGCCGTTGCTGCTGGTGGCGACCCATCGTGAAGAACAGCTCGCCGGCAGCGCCCTGGAGCGCCTGCTCGGCGCGGCGCTGATACGTACCCTGTCGCTGGGTCCGCTGTCGCGGGTGGAGATCGAGCGCCTGATCGCCGAACTGCTGCCGGCACCGGCGGCGGAGCAGGCGGCCCTGGCCGGGCTCTGCCTGGACAAGACCCTCGGCAATCCCTTCTTCATCGAGCAGTTGCTGCGCAGTCTGCAGCAGGAAGGCCTGCTGGAGTTCGACGGCGAGCAGGGTCAGTGGCACTGGGAGTTGGCGCGGCTGCAGGCCCTGGACGTCTACGACAATGTCGTCGACTTCATGGTCGGCAAGCTCAAGGAGCTGCCGGCGAGCACCTCGCAACTGCTGCAGTGGGCAGCCTGTCTGGGCACCCATTTCTCCAGCGATCGCCTCGCCGCGCTGATGGCGGAATCGCCCGCGGACATCCGCCGCCTCTGCCAGTCGCTGGTGCAGGAAGGCCTGCTCACCGAGCCCGAAGGCGGCCCGGCGGGGGAACAGACGCCCACGCACTACAGTTTCCTGCACGATCAGGTACGCCATGCCGCTCACTCGCTGCTGGCGCCTGCCGAGCGCGAGCGGGTCCACCTGCGCGCCGGTCAGCTCTATCTCGCCGAAGGCAGCGCCACGCGGCTGGACGCGGTCAATCACCTCAACCTGGCGCTGGCGCTGATCGAGACGCCCGCCGAGCGGCTGCAGCTGCTGGAACTCAATCTGGACGCCGCGCGCAAGGCGCGCCAGGCCAACGCCTATCCCGCCGCCCAGGAGTTTCTGCGCACGGCGGTCGCGCTGATCGACGATGCGGCCTGGGAGAGCCGCCATGAGCTGCTGTTCCAGCTGCATCGGGAATGGGCCGAGGTCGCGCACCTCTGTGGCGATGCCAACGAGGCCCTACGCATCTGCGAAGTGCTGCTGCCGCGGGCGCTCACCATCTTCGAGGAAGCCGGGGTGCGGGCCCTGCAGATCGACCTCTACAGTGGCCTCGGGCGCTTCACCGAAGCCCTGGTGGTGGCCAAGGCCGGCCTCCAGGTGCTGGACGAACCCTGGCCGGAAGCGCCGGACGCCATCAACCAGGCCATCGGCGCCGACAGCGCCGAGGTCGAGGCCTGGCTCGCCGAGCGCAGTCCGGCGGCGCTGCTCGACCTGCCACGCATGGAAGATCCGCGTGCCCAGTTGCTGATCCGCCTGCTGGGCCTGCTCTGGGGGCCGGCGATCAACGTCGACCTGCCGATGAGCCTGCTGGCGGTCATGCGCATCGTCAAGCTGTCGATCCAGTACGGCAATGGCGATCTCTCGCCCTTCGGCTATGCCAACTACGGCTCGCTGCTGTCGGCCTTCCACGGTCGCTACGAACTGGGTTGCCAGGTCGGGCGCCTGGCCGTCGACCTGGTCGACCGCACCGGCAATCTGCCGCTCAAGTGCAAGGTCTACACCATGTTCGCGGTGACCAACAGTCCCTGGTCGAGCCCCATCGCGGACAACGTCGCCCTGCTGCGCGAGGCCCTGGCCGCCGGTCAGCGCACCGGCGAGATCATCTTCACCGCCTACAGCGCCTTCCACATCCTCAAGCACCTGCAGCACGCCGGGGCCCCGCTGGACGACATCCTCGGCGAAACCGCGGAGATCGAGCGGATCCTGCTGGGCATCGGCGATCCCAACACCCTGGAGATCTTCACCATCCTGCGCCAGTCGCTGCGGCTGCTGCAGGGGCTCACCCCGGGTCAGGAGAGCTGGGACGAAGAGGGTCAGGACGAAGCGGCGCTGGTGCGGCAGATGCAGGACAGCGGCCATGTGCTCTGTCTGAACTACTACGACTTCAACAAGATGCAGGCGGCGCTGCTGTTCCGCCGGCTGCCCCAGGCGCGGCAGCACGCCGAAGCCATGGAAGCCTCGCTGGCGGCGAGCTTCGGCTGGTTCAGCATCGCCGAGCACGCCTTCTATCAGGCGCTGATCCTGCTGGCCGAGAGCGAACTGGCGGGTGAGGCGCTGGCCAAGGTCGAGATCGCCCAGGAACGGCTGAACGGCTGGGCCGCGCACTGCCCGGAAAACTTCGCCCACAAGCGTGACCTGGTGGCGGCCGAGCGGGCGCGCCGCGAGGGCCGGGTCGAAGCGGCCATGGATCTCTACGAACAGGCACTGGAATCCGCGCGGTTGCACGGCTTTCGCCAGGGCGCGGCGCTGGCCGAGGAACTCTATGGGCGCTTCTGGCTGGAACAGCAGCGTCCGCGGATCGCCCGGACCTATCTGCAGGATGCCCAGCGCAGCTATCTGCACTGGGGCGCCGCGGCCAAGGCCCAGGCGCTGGAGAACGAATTCCCCCACTGGTTGCGCGCGGCCGAGGCCACCGCCCTGACGGTGCAGCGCACCCAGGGCCAGGCCACCAGCGAGATGATGCGGCTGGACTGGCTGTCGGTGCTCAAGTCGCTACAGACCATCTCCAACGAGCTGGCGCTGGATCAGTTGCTGGCGCGGATGATGCGCATCATCCTGGAGGAGGGCGGCGCCCAGCATGGCCTGCTGCTGTTGCCCGAGGGCGGTCGCTGGCTGGTGCAGGCCTCGATCTGCAGCAGCTCGGCCGAGCCCAAGGTGCTGCAGGGGCTGCCACTGGCGCTGAACGAACAGGACTCCGGCGAGGGCCTGGTGCCCCTGACCCTGGTGTCCCACGTGATCCGTCACCGCGAACCGGTGATCCTCGATGACGCCGCCCGCGCCGGCCGCTTCGTGCGCGACGTCTACATCCGCGCGCGGCGTCCGCGCTCGGTCTGCTGCCTGCCGGTGCTGCGCCAGGGCCGCCTGATCGGCATCCTCTATCTGGAAAACAACCTGCTGGCCCAGGCCTTCACCCCGGGTCGGCTGCAGGTGCTGGGCATCCTGGCCACCCAGGCGGCGATCTCCCTGGAGCACGCGCAGATCTACGAAACCCTGGAGCAGCGCGTCGGCGAACGGACCCTCGAACTGGACCAGGCGCGCATCCGGGCCGAGGAAGCGGCGGCCGCCAAGTCGCTGTTCCTGGCGACCATGAGCCACGAGATCCGCACCCCGCTCAATGCGGTGATCGGCCTCAGCCGCCTGACCCTGGGCACCCGGCTGTCCGGCGAACAGCGCGGCCACGTCGGCAAGATCCTCGACTCTGGCGAGACCCTGCTGGGGGTGATCAACGACGTGCTCGACTATTCGCGCAACGAAGCCGGTGGTACCCAGCTCGAACAACTGGGCTTCAACCTGGCCAAGGTGCTCGAACGCACGCTTAATCTCTGCGCCATCAAGGCCCACGAGAAGGGCGTCGAACTGGTGCTGGATTGCGGTCCGGACATTCCCCTGGCGCTGGAAGGCGATCCGCTGCGCCTGCAGCAGGTGCTGGTCAATCTGCTGAGCAATGCGGTCAAGTTCACCGAGCGGGGCCATGTGCTGATCCGCGTCGGTGCCGTCTGCGAAGCGGGTCGTGCCCATTTCAGCCTGGCGGTGGAAGACACCGGCATCGGCCTGACCGAGGCGCAGCAGGCGCAACTCTTCCAGCCCTTCACCCAGGCGGATGGCTCCATCAGCCGTCGCTATGGCGGTACCGGCCTGGGCCTGGCGATCTCCCGCCAGCTCACCGAACTCATGGGCGGCACCCTCGAGGTCCATAGCGAAGCCGGGCGCGGCTCCTGCTTTACCCTGCGTCTGACCCTGCCGGTGGTGGGCGAGCCGGAGCGGCTGCCCAGCCAGACGCCGCGGCAGGTCCTGCTGGTGGACGACCACGGCCTGGCCCGGCGCACCCTGGGGCAACGCCTGCGCGAACTGGGCATGCAGGTGGTGGAAGCGGAATCCACCGAGCAGGCCCTGGCGGCCATGGCCACGGCGGTCTTCGAACTGGCCATCGTCGATTGGCGCCTGGGCGCCGAGGACGGCCTGGCGCTGGCGCGCCAGTTGCGCTTCCGTCAGCCGGAGCTGGCGCTGACCCTGCTGGCCTCGCCCTACGAGGCGGAAGAGGTGCGCAGCCTGGGCGAGGATCTGCCAGGTCTGGAACTCCTCGACAAACCGGTTACCGGTCCCGCCGTGCAGCGACTGCTGTCCGGGCTGGGCCTGACACCGGTGACCGCGCCGACGGTGGGCCAAAGCGTGGTGGATCTGCAGGGCATTCGCCTGCTGCTGGTGGACGACAACGCCATCAACCGCCAGGTGGTCATCGGCTTCCTGCAGGGCAGCGGCATCCTGATCGACGTGGCCGAAGATGGCCAGGCGGCGCTGGACCAGCTGGAGCGGCAGCGCTACGACCTGGTGCTGATGGACGTCCATATGCCGCGCCTGGACGGCCTGTCGGCCACCCGCGAATTGCGCACCCGCCCGGCGCTGGCCGCGCTGCCGGTCATCGCCATGACCGCCAACGGCCTGCCCGGCGATCGCGAGCGGTGCCTGGATGCGGGCATGAACGATCACCTGGTTAAGCCGCTCGATCCCGCCGAGCTGTTCCGTATCATCGCCGCCTGGGCCAATCTCGAGCAGCTGCAGCGCGCCGAGCGCAAGGCAGTGGAAGAGGGGGGGGATGTGAAGGAGGTCGGCGTGCTGGCACGCGCGCGGGCCAGTGCGGTGCTCGAACCCGAGTCGGCGCTGCGCCTGCTGCGCGGCAGCGCCGAGCTCTATGAGCAGCTGATGCGGGATTTCCGCGTGCAGCAGGCCGAATTGCCTGGGCGGATCGCCGCTTGGCGCGCGGCCGACGATGTCACCGCGCTGTTCGAATGCGCCCACGGCCTGCAGGCCACCGCCGCCTATGTCGGCGCCTTGGACTTGCAGGAAGCGGCGCAACGCCTGACCACCCGGATCCGGCTGGCCCAGCCCATTGGTGAGGAGGTGCGCCGCCTGCAGGCCGAGGCCGAGCGGTGCCTGGCGTCGCTCGACGAGATCCTGGTCGAGGTCGCCGGCGGCGAGGAGGCCGCCGTCGAGGAACTGGAAGCCCTGCTCGAACGCCTGGTCGGACTCCTGCAGACGTCGGATTTCGCTGCCGAGGAGGTGCTCGACACCCTGTTGCGCGCCTGCGTGAGCACCCCGCACAGCGCCGACGTGGTACGGATCCGCGAGTGGGTGAACGACGTCGAGTTCGAACATGCCGCCGATGCCACCGCGGATCTGCTGCGGCGAGTGCGGCAGGCCGGACAACGGTCGGGATAGTTGCCGATGGAGGGGCGTCGTCCCGAGCTGCCGTTGATCCTTATCGTCGACGATCAGAAGAGCAATCTGCGCGTCCTCGGCGATCTGTTGCGCAACGAGGCGCGCATCATGCTGGCCAAGAGCGGGGTCCAGGCACTGACCAAGGCCGCCCGCGAACACCCGGATCTGATCCTGCTGGACGTGGTGATGCCCGGCATCGACGGCCTGCAGCTGATCCAGCTGTTCAAGCGCCGCGCCGAGACCAGCGCCATCCCGGTGATCTTCATCACCGCGGCCAACGACCTGCACCGCGAGGTGGAGTGCTTCGAGCTGGGCGCCAGCGACTTCATCCAGAAGCCCTTCAATCCACTGGCCGTGCTGGCGCGGGTGCGGCTGCACCTGCAACTGGCCCGTCAGCGGCGGCTGCTGGAGGAATTGGCGCACATGGATCCGCTGACTGCGGTGGGCAATCGCCGTCGCTTCGACGAGCAGCTGACGATCGAGTGGCAGCTGGCGGTCAGCCGGCGGGGTTCGCTGGCCATCGCCATGCTCGATATCGATTACTTCAAGCAGTACAACGATACCCACGGCCACGGCGCCGGGGATCAGGCGCTGGCGCGGGTCGCCCAGGTGCTGGAGCAGCGCATCCGCGAGCGGGACTGCCTGGCGCGCTATGGCGGGGAGGAATTCGTGCTCCTGCTACCGGGCGCCACGCGCACGGCGGCGGAAGCGGTGCTGGAGCGCTGCCGGCAGGGCATCGCCGAGTTGCGCATCGCTCATCCGCTGGCGGAGGACCGCCTCTGGCTAACCATGAGCATGGGCCTGGCCTGCTGCAATCCGACCCCCGAACAGACTCCCGACGGGCTGCTCAAGGCCGCCGACAACCTGCTTTACCAAGCCAAGGCCGAAGGGCGTAATCGCCTGGTCAGTCGCAGCTTCTAGCCGGTTGGCGAAACGCCCTGGGACGCCAGCTCCTTGCCGCCCTTGACCAGATGCACCCGGTTGCGGCCTTCGGCCTTGGCCTGGTACAGGGCCTGGTCGGTGCATTCGATGAAGGCTTCGTGATCGTCGCCGCTCTGCGGCTGGATGCTGCCGACGCCGATGGAGATGGTGACGAAACCGAGGTCGCTGCCGGAATGCGCCACCTGCAGCCGTTCCACCCCGGCACGGCAGGCTTCGGCGACCTTGAGCGCACCCTCGGCGTCGGTCTCCGGCAGCACCATGGCGAATTCCTCGCCGCCGTAGCGGGCCACCAGATCGGCCGGGCGCTTGAGTTGCTCGGTGAGCACCGCCGCCACCTTCTTCAGGCAGAGATCGCCGCTGAGATGGCCATAGGTGTCGTTGTAGCGCTTGAAGTGGTCGACATCGCACAGCAGCAGCGCCAGCGGCTGGCGATTGCGCCGGGCGCGCAGCCATTCGCCCTCGTAGGTCTGGTCGAAATGACGGCGGTTGTTGATGCCGGTGAGGCTGTCGATGGCCACCAGCTTCTGCAACTGGATATTGGCTTCGGCGAGCTGGCGCTGGCTCTCGCGCAGGAAGCGAAAGGCCTCGTCGCGCTGGGCGCGCAGGACGTGGGCCTCGGAGTGGTAGCGCACCCGCGCCAGCAGTTCCAGCTTGTCGGGCAGCTTGACCAGATAGTCGTTGGCACCGGTCGCGAAGCTCTGCGCCTTGACCTGGGGATCCTCCTTGGAGGAGAGCACCACGATGGGCACGTCGCGCAGGGCCGGTTCGGCGCGGAAGCGCCTGACCGTTTCCAGACCGTCGATCTCGGGCATGATCAGGTCCTGCAGGACCACCGTGGGTTTGAGTTGCAGGGCCATGTTGACCGCCTGGTGAGCGTCCAGGCAGTAATGCAGCTCGATGTCGGGCTGATCGGCGATCATCCGCCGCAAGGCTTCGATGATGATCAGCTGATCGTCCACCAGCAGCAGGCGCACCTTGGGTGCGGTCAGGCTATCCTGGGCGTTACCCTCATGCGTGGCCATTACTGCGAGTCCTTGTGCGGGCGGGGTCGGGCGTCCCGCGTCTCTTCTTGGCCAATCCCTGCCACTGCGCCGTCCAACGCTCCTGTTGGCGACCTTTCATGTCATGTTACGCGAGCCGTTGCCGAAGCGTCTTTGCAGCCAGGCGCCGATCTGCGCGGGGCTGAGAATGCGCTCCGCGGCGCCCATTCTAACCGCAGCCGCGGGCATGCCGTATACGGCGCAACTGGCCTCGTCCTGGGCCAGGGTCGGGCAGCCGCTCTGGCGCAGGGCATAGAGGCCGCTGGCGCCATCGCGGCCCATGCCGGTCAGCAGGATGCCCAGGGCCTTGCTGGCTCGCAGCGGGTGGCTGGCGAGCTGGGTAAAGAACACATCCACCGAGGGACGATAGGGGTAGTCCACCGGCTCGGCGGTATAGGCGAAGCGGCCGCGCTCATCCAGCAGCAGGTGATCGTCACCCAGGGCCACGGCGACGTGGCCGGGCTCCGGCAGGGCGCCGGGCATGGCGGCGGTGACCGGCCAGGCGATCTGGGTGCCGAGCCAACCGATGAAACTGGGGGCGAAGCGGCGGTCGATATGCTGCACCAGCACCACGCTGGCCTCCTTGGTGGGCGCCCAGGTCTCGAACAGGCTGACCAGGGCCGCCGGTCCACCCGTGGAGGCACCGATGGCCACCAGGCTATCGCGGGTGGCGTCGGCCGCGGTGCTCGGCGTGGCAGCGGTGGCCTGGGGCGGGCGCGCGGGTCGTTCGGGCAGCCGCACCAGGGGTTCGATACGGGCGATCTTGCGCAGCAGGGCGCCACCATCGGCACCGCCGCTCAAGGCCGGGGTAGCGGTCACGTCGAGGGCGCCGGCGCCCATGGCGCGAAACACCCCCTCGCAGTCATCGGGGGTGGCGGTGACCATGAGGATGGCGCAGGGCGACTGCGCCATGATCCGGCGCGTTGCCTCGATGCCGTCCAGGCGGGGCATCTGCAGGTCCATGAGGATCAGATCCGGGCGGTCCTCGGCGCAGCGCGCCACGGCTTCCTCGCCGTCATGGGCGATCCAGGCGACCGTATGGCGCCCGTCGCCGATCAGCAGGCGACGCAAGGCCTCGGTGGCGAGCAACAGATCGTTGACGATGGCGATTCTCATGGGGCTCCGATGAGGTCCTGCACGGCGGTGATCAGGGCGTCGTCGTGGAAGCTGCCCTTGGTCAGATAGTAGTCGGCACCGGCCTGCATGCCCTTGAGCCGATCCTCCGGGCGATCCTTGTAGGAGACGATCATCACCGGCAGGGCATGCAGACGCGGATCGCGGCGCACCAGTTCCACCAGCTCGATACCGTTCATGCGCGGCATGTCGATATCCGACAGCAGCATGTCGAATTCACCGGCGCGCACGGCGTTCCAGCCGTCCATGCCGTCCACCGCCACCTCCACCTGATAACCCTGGCCTTCCAGGAGCTTGCGCTCCATCTCGCGCACGGTGAGGGAGTCGTCCACCACCAGGACTCGCTTGACCCTGCGGTTGTCCGTGGCCGCGCCGCTCTGCACCTGCCGCAGGCGGCCCTCGCCGAGCAGTCGCTCGATGCCGGTGAGCAGGTCGGCCACGTCCAGCAGGAGCACCGGGCTGCCGTCGTCGAGCAGCGCCCCGGCGATGACCGAGCGCAACTTGCCGAAGATCTCGTCCAGCGGCTTGAGCGCCAGGCCCTGTTCGCCGCGCAGGCGATCCACCACCAGCCCGTAGCGCCGGTCACCACCACCGATCACCAGCACGGCGAGATCGCCGCTGGGCGGCGCGCCATCCAGCTCCAGCAGCTGATGCGCCGCGACCAGCCCCAGGCGACCCTCGCCGAGCAGGAAGAAGGCCTTGCCCTCCAGCGAGTGCACCTCGGCCGGATCCAGGCGCAGCACCCGTTCGATGCGATTGACCGGCAGGGCATAGGCCTCGCCGGCGATGTCGACGATCAGCGCCCGGACGATGGAGCGACTGACCGGTACCAGCAGGTGGGTACTGAAGCCCAGCCCCGGCCGGGTTTCCAGGCGCACCTCGCCATCCAGGGCGCGAATGGCGTCGGCCACCACGTCCAGGCCCACCCCGCGACCGGACAGCTCGGTCACCGTCTCCTTGAGACTGAAGCCGGGCAGCAGCAGAAACTCCAGCAACTCCGCCGGGCTCAGCTCGGCGGCCACCGGCGCCGGACTAAGGCGCCGGGCGATGACCGCGGCGCGGATGCGCTCCAGGTCCAGGCCGCGGCCGTCGTCGTGCAGGCTGACCTGCAGGCGGCCGGCGACATGGCGTGCCTCCAGGCGGATCTGGCCGCACTCGGGCTTGCCCAGGGCGCGGCGTTCGGCCGGGGTTTCCAGGCCATGGTCGACGGCGTTGCGCAAGAGGTGATTGAGCGGGCTTTCCAGTCGCGCCAGCACCTCCCGATCGATCAGGGTGTCGGCGCCGTCCACCTGCAGCATGGCGTCCTTGTCCAGGCCCCGGGCCAGGTCGCGCACCAGCCGCGGAAAGCCCTGGACGGCATCGCGCAGCGGGCGCATGCGCACCCCCAGCACCTCGTCCAGCAGACCCTGGCAGACCCCGAGCAGGCGCCGCTCGTAGGCTTCCAGCGCCTGCAGCTGCTGCTGATAGCGATCGAGCAACCCTTCCTGGCGCTGACGCACTTCGCTGCTGACCGCCTGGGCCTGGCCGAACAGGCCCTGCAATTCCGCGCGATAGCCCTGGAAACCCTGGACCAGGCCATGCAGGCCGAGGCCCATGACCCGGGCTTCGCTGGTGAGGGCGAGAATCTGGTTGAAGCGACCGCTGTCCACCCGCAGCGGGTCCCGGCCGCGCTCGACGTCGGGGGCTGGTTCTTCGGGTACGACGGGCGCCGGCGCCGACTCACGGGGGGCGCCTGCGGCCGCTGGCGGCGGATCGCCCGCGCCAGCGCTCAGCGCCTGCGCCAGCGCCCGCTGGCTATCGCGCTGTTCGCGCTGCCAGCGCTGGCTGGCGGCCTCGTCCAGGCGACTGACCTCGCCGAGGACGTCGACGCAGCGAAACAGCCGATCGAGGTCCGCCGGGCCGAGCTGGCGACGTCCGGCCTGGACCGCGACCAGGCAGTCCTCCATGGCGTGGGCCAGCTCCACCAGGCCGTCGAGGTCGACGATGCGCGCCGCGCCCTTGATGGAATGGGCCGCGCGCATCATCGGCTCGATCACCCCGGTGTCGCTGGGGTCGCGCTCCAGGCGCAACAGACCGGCATCCAGCGCCTGCAGATGACTCTGCACCTCGCTGGCGAAGAGATCGTAGAGCGACATCTCGCGCACATCGCGCGGCGGCTGACTCATCGCAGCGCCTCTTCCAGGGCCCGCTCCAGGCGCGTCAGCTCGAGCAGGCCGACCTGGTGCGCGCCTTCGCGATAGACGCCGCCCAGGTAGCTGAGCAACTCGCCGCCCAGGGTGGCTGGCGGCGGCTGCACCTCGCCCGGGGCATAGCGCTGCAGGCCCAGCACCTCGTCTACCTGCACCGCCCAGTCGCGGCGCCCGACATGCAGCAGCAACAGGCGCGGAAAGCCGCGGGTCTGTTCAGCCGGCGCCACCGCCAGCAGCAGCTCCAGGGCGATGCAGGGCTGCAGCTGACCGCGCACCGGGACGATGCCGCGCAGCAGTGGCGAGCGCCGGTGCGGGACGCGGTGCACGGCGGTGGGTTCGGTGGCGGTCACCAGGCAACTGCCCGGCAGCCCCAGCCATTCCGCGCCGAGGCGAAAGACCAGCGCACTGGCCGAGCGCGCCTGGCGATCGTCCAGCGGCTCGGCATAGTGCTCGGCCCAGGCGGCGCGCTCCAGGGCGCTGAGTTCACGGTTCAGGCTCATGCCTCGTCACCGGCGCGGGTCTGGATGCGCGCGGCACGTTCGCGCAGGCGTCCGGCTTCGTCGAGTCGGCCGGCTCTTTCACAGATCAGCGCCAGGCGACAGAGGGCGGGGTAGTGGCCTGGCTCCAGATAAAGTGCCTGGCGCAGCGCCCGCTCGGCTTCGGCGGCGCGGGCGTCGGGCAGGATCAGCGCCAGCAGGAAGTGGGCACCGGCCTGGCTGCGATCCGTCTCGAGCAGGTTGCGCAACAGCGCCTCGGCTTCGGTGCCGCGCCCGGCATCGGCCAGGCGCCGGGCTTCTTCGAGCGGCGCAGGGGCGGCGGAGACGGGGGTAGCCGGGGCAGGTGAAGGCGTGCTTCTGGCGCGCAGGCGCGCAGGCAGGTTCGCCGCCGCGGGTGGGCGCGGCGCGGCCTTGCGCCGTGGCGGCGCAGCCGGTGTGGGCGGGCGCGGTTGTTCGGGGGCGACGGCCTGACGTTTGACCAGGGCGGAGGCGTGGGCCACGCCCAGGCTGGCGAAGCCGTGGCGCATGGCGCTGACCATCTCCGAACTGCCGACGCAGAGCAGGCCATCGTCGTGCATGAGCGCGGCCAGGTGACTGAGGGCGCGGCCCTGGGTCTGGTCGTCGAAATAGATCAGCAGGTTGCGGCAGAGCACCACGTCGAAGGCGGTGCCGTCGCGCAGGCTGCCCAGCTGCAGGATGTTGCCCTGGCGAAAACGCACTTGGTTGCGCACCCGTTCGGCCAGGCGATGGCGATCGCCCTCGGGTGCGAAATAGCGATCGCGAAAGCTCAGGTCGCGGGCGCGAAAGGAATTGCGCCCATAGAGGCCGCGGCGGGCGCGCTCCAGGGACGGCTCGTTGATATCCACCGCGGTCACCTCGAAGGCCTGGGCCGGCAGGCCGGTGTCGAACAGCGCCATGGCCAGGGTATAGGGCTCTTCCCCGGTGGAGCAGGGCAGGCTGAGCAGCCGCACCGGTGCGCCGCTGCGGGCATGGCGTTCCTGGGCGAAGCGGGCGGCATGGGCGATGGCCTGGGGATCGCGAAAGAACCAGGTCTCGGGAATGACCAGCAGGTCCAGCAGATCGGCGAATTCCGCTTCGTCGTCGAGGACGCGCGCCATGTAGTCCTCCGCATCGCCCTCCTGGCGCTCGCGCAGGCGCTGGCGGATGGCGCGACCGAGCATGTCGTCGGCGATGGCCAGGCCGGTGCGCGCCCGTACCAGGGGCGCCAGCCGGGGATCGAGCTTCACGCGGCCTCCTGGAACAGCAGGGCGGCCAGGGCCGGTGAGAGCAGGCGATCCGGTTCCAGCCACATCCAGAGGCCCTCGGGCGTCTCCAGCACCTCGCCGAGCCAGGGATAGTCGGGTAGTCGGACACCTGCCGGTCGCGGCACGCTGGCGGAGATCCGACGCACGCCGGCGACGCCTTCCACTACCAGTCCGAGCGGCCGGCTGCGGCCATCGGGCAGGGTGAAGTCCACCAGCAGGATGCGGGTGTCCTGGCGCGCCCGGGCACCCAGGCCGCCGCTCATAGCGGTGACATCGACCACCGGGATCGCCGCGCCGTGCAGGTTCATCAGGCCGGCGACGCCCGCCGGCGCAGCAGGGAAGCGGGTGAGCTGCAACAGGGGCAGCACCTGGCGGATCGCCGTCGTCGGCAGGGCCGCCGCGGCATCGGCCAGCTGGAAGATCAGGATCTGCATGGTCAACGGGTGACCGAGAAGGTGGCGACGCTGCTCTGCAGGTCCTGGGCCGCCTGTTGCAGATACTGGACCGCCTCGCTGGTGGCCTTGAGCGCCTCGGTGGTCTGCTGGGTGCTGTCGTTGAGCTGGGTGATGGTCTCGGCGATCTGGCCGGCACCCACCGCCTGGGACTGCATGCCCTCCAGGACGATATCGAACCGCGCCGGCAACTTCTGCACGTCCTCGATCACCCCGGCCAGCTGATCGCTGACGCTGGCCACCTCCTGCACGCTGCGGCGGATCTCCTCGGAAAACTTGTCCATGCCCATGACGCTGGCGGAAACCGCGGAGTTCATGTCCTTGAGCATCTGCTCGATGTCGTCGGTGGCCGCGGTGGTCTGGTCGGACAGGCGACGGATCTCGGTGGCCACCACCGAGAAGCCGCGGCCCGCTTCACCGGCCTTTTCCGCCTCGATGGCGGCGTTGAGCGACAGCAGATTGGTCTGGTCGGCCACCTTGGTGATGGTGGTCAGCACCTTGTTGATGTGGCTGGACTTCTCCGACAGGGCGGCGAGCTTGGCGTTGATCGAATCGGTCGCCGCCACCATGCGCTGCATGGTGCCGTCCATGCTCGCCAGGCTGCTGCGCGCCTGCTCCGCGCCCTCGGTGGTCTCGTCCGCCACCTGCACGGCTTCTTCCATGGTGCGTACCAGGGCATTGGCGTTGGCGGCGATCTCGCGCGTGGTGCTCAGCACCTCGACGCTGGTCTGCGCCTGCTCGATGCTGGTGGCCTCCTGCTGGCGCGAGGAGGCGGCGATCTCGGTGGTGGAGGAGGTCACCTGGATGCCGGCGCGCTGCACCTTGGCGAGCATGCCGCGCAGGTCCTCGATCATCTTGCTCAGGCCGCGGGCCAGTTGGCCGATGGCGTCGTCGCCGCTGACCGCGGTCCGTCCGGTGAGGTCACCGGCGGCGGCCTTGTTGACCAGCCCGAGCAGGTCGTCGACATCGGCGCGCAGGCGCTGCATCAGCGCCTGTTCGCGGACGTGGTCGTCCTGGATCTGCTGCGCCATCTGATTGAAGGCCAGACCGACCTGGGCGAGTTCGTCACGGCCCTGGACCGCCACGCGCGCGCTGCTGTCGCCCGCGGAAATGCGCGCCACGGTATCGGTCAGCCGGCGCACCGAACGCAGCAGATTATGGGACAGCAGCCAGGCGATGAGGGCGGCCAGCACCACGCAGAGGGCGCCGCCGGCGACCAGGGTCCAGGTCAGCTGGTCGCGTACCTGCTCGGTATGACCCGCGCGTTGCGCGTACAGGCGGCGTTCTTCATCGGCGATGGTCTGGATCTGCTGACGCATGGCCGCGACCTGATTGGTCAGGGTGGTGATCAGGGGCTCGTTGGCCAGCTGCACCGCTGACAGATTGCCGGTATCACGCAGGCGCAACAGGGGTTCGAAGGTCTGCTGGCGCCAGGTGTCGAGGTCCGCGGCAAGGCGAGCGAAGCGCTGCTGTTGCTCAGCATTATCCTGGGTCAGCTGCTGCGGCACGCGCACGGCTGCGGCCAGTGGCGCCAGCGCCTGCCGCGCAGCGTCGGCATCCGCGGTTGAGCCGGAATACCAGTAGTTGCGCAACTTGGCCCGGGTCTCGAGCAGATTGTTGTCCAGCGTGGTGACCGACAGCAGCACCTCGGCGGTGTGCCTGTCCCAGCGATTGGCGTCCACCAGGCTCTGCAACGCGGCATAGGTCAGCCAGAGCAGCAGGACCACCAGGGCGATGATGGCGGCGAAGCCGGCGAAGAGTTTGTTCTGGATGCGAATGTTGTTGAGCATGGGCACCGGTGCAGACGGACAGAGGCAGAAAGAGTGAGCCCTGGGGAGCACTCGGGTTGTCCGATAAAAGTAGCACGGTCATGCATTTGTGTGAGTTGTAACGCACTTGGGGGCTCAGGCGCCTGAGGTGCCAGCAGCGATGGAACAGCAATAACAGAAAGGGCAGCCTGCCAGGTCTTGCCATGCCTGGAGGGCTGCCGGGCGGCATCGAGGAACGCGGGTCAGGTCGCCTCGACGTCGTTCGCCGCTTCGGGTCGGCGAGTGCCATGGCTATTCTGACCACCCTTGCGCCCGGCTTCGGAAGCCCGGGTCGGATTGTTGGCGAAATTGCCGCCGCTGGCACGTCCACCCTTGCGACCAGCCTCGGCGGCGCGATCGCGGTTGTTGGCGAAGTTGCCTGGATTGCTGCTTTTGTTGGCCATAAGAACTTCTCCCACTTTCAATTATTGAAGAGTCGAACGCTGCGCTCCCCAAAGGCTAGGCGTTTCGGTTATTGAGAGTAGGGGGCGGAAGACGAGTTCGAGCGAGGTGATAAAGGGATATTTTGTTATACGACGTGCAAGTTAAATATAGACTTTTATTTAACGATGGCCTGGCCAGAGCCGTCAGGCCAAAGGTTGTACAGGGGCTGTAGAAGAATCGGCGAGCGGAGCGACAGTAATCCAGCAGGCTATCTGTCATGTGCCGAAATGTCTTGATGCATCTGGCTGCAGGGCGTATCCGGGTTGAGCTTTGCCGCAGTCTGACTCAGACGCCTTGGCCGAGAGCTTGTTCTTTCTTCATGGGTAAATTTATCGCCGCTTCAATAGCGCCACTTCTCGCGCTGTTACAGGGTAACGCTGTTCGCCTGACGATAAAATGTGGGCGAACAGCCAAGCTAGAGCGTTCGACCAAGTAATCAAGTCGATCAGCCAGGTTGCTGGGCAGTCGGTAATATAAGTTCTTCCGATAAAGTTTAATGCGATAGGAAGTTCGTTGATACGTCTGATAAGGCAGGTCTTGCAAAAAAGCCCTTTCCAAATTTTCCCGAATGTGAGAAAAAATCCCTAAATTGGGAGATGGCCATGCTCGATCAACGTCTTGCCGTCCGGCTGAAGGCCCTGCGTCTGGAGCGCGAGCTGTCACTGGAGCAGTTGGCAACCCTGAGCGGGGTCAGTCGCGCGACGCTGTCTCGGCTGGAAAATGCCGAGGTCAGTCCGACCACGGCGGTCCTCGGGCAGCTCTGTTCGGCCTACGGCCTGACCCTGACGCGCCTGCTGCATAGCGTGGAAAGCGCCTATCCGGCCCAGGTCGAGCGCCAGGCGCAGCAGATCTGGGCCGATCCCGAGCAGGCCTTCACCCGCCGTTCGGTCTCGCCGCCGGCCCAGGCTCTGGCGGGTGAAGTCATCGAGAGCCAGCTGGGGCCGGGCGTGGACATCCGCTATCAGGCATCGCCCCGGCCAGGCCTCGAACACCATCTGCTCCTGCTCGAAGGCGACTTGCAGCTGTGGATCGAAGAGCAGCCCTATCAACTGGGCGTCGGCGACTGCCTGCGCTATCGCCTCTGGGGTAGCAGTCGCTTCCTGAGTGGCCCGGCGGGCGCCCGTTATCTCCTGTTCATGATCTGAGGTGTGTCCATGAGTGCTTCCCTGCGTATCGAACAGCTCGACGCCGCCGCTTTCACGAGGCATCTGAATGAATTCCAGCAACTACTGGCCGCCTGTGTCGAGCAGGGCGCCAGCATCGGCTTCATCCTGCCGCTGGCCGACGTGGTGAACCGGCGCTTCTGGACCGAAGCCGTGGCCCCGGGCCTGGCCCGGGGCATCCGGCTCTTGTTCGCCGCGCTGCAGGACGGCCGCGTGGTCGGCAGCGTGCAACTGGTGCTGGATACCCCGGCCAATCAGCCGCACCGCGCTGACGTGGTCAAGTTGCTGGTGCATCCGGACTGCCGTCGCCAGGGCCTGGCGCGTCGGCTGATGCAGGCGGTGGAAGCGGCCGCCCAGGCCCAGGGGCGGGAATTGCTGACCCTGGACACCCGCAGCGACGACCATGCCGAGCCGCTCTATCTGTCCCTCGGCTATCAGGTGGTCGGCAGGATTCCCGGCTATGCCCTGGATGCCCGCCAACCCGAACGCCGTGACAGCACCACCCTGATGTACAAGACGTTACCGGCCGCGCCCGCTAAGCTGGGCGCTCCCAGTTAAGGACCCTGTCCCGCCATGCCGCTTCGCTCCGCTCCCGAACTCTGGCAACTCCTGCGCGCCCAAGCCGAGGCCGGGCGCCGCGACGCCCCGGCCCTGGCCGAGGGGCTGACACGAGCGCTGCTGCAGCCGGTGGATCTGGCCGCCGCCCTGGTCCGGCGCTGCGCCGAGGCCCTGGCGGAGGATTCAGGGCAGGCCGAGTCACTCGGCGAACGCTTCGCTGCCCTGCACGCCGAGTGGCCGGCGCTGACCCTGGCGGCCTGCGCGGACCTGGAAGCGGTGCTGGCACGGGATCCGGCCTATGCCAGCCTGCTGGAGATCTTCCTGTTCTCCAAGGGCTTCCTGGCGCTGCAGACCCAGCGCCTGAGCCATGCCCTCTGGCACAACGGCGAGCGGCTGCTGGCCCTGCACCTGCAGGCGCGCTGCAATCGGCTGCTGGCCATCGACATCCACCCGGCGGCGCGGCTGGGGCGCGGCATCATGCTCGACCACGGTACCGGCATCGTCATCGGCGAAACCGCGGTGGTGGAGGACGACGTCTCCATCCTGCAGCAGGTGACCCTGGGCGGCACCGGCAAGGAGCAGGGCGATCGCCATCCCAAGGTGCGGCGCGGGGTGATGATCGGCGCCGGGGTCAAGATCCTCGGCAATCTGGAGATCGGCGAGGGCGCCAAGATCGGCGCCAACAGCGTGGTCCTGCATCCGGTGGCGCCCCACACCACGGTGGTGGGTATTCCCGCTCGCCCGGTAGGGCGTCCGCGCGATGCCCATCCGGCCGAAAGCATGGATCAGTCCTTCGACGGCTGAGCCAGAAAGACCTCGGCCTTGGGATAGCGCTCGCTGTTCAGCGCGCTCGACCGCAGGCCCTCCGCCTGCGCCAGGCTGCGCACCAGCTCGCGGTTGAAGGCACTGTTGCCCGGATCCGCCAGGTAGTCGGGCAGCGCCAGCCAGCGGGCGTCCTCGATCTCGTCCGGATCCTGGATGGCGATGTCGGCACTCAGGGGATCGAGGCGGCAGACCACATAGAGATTGGATTTGCCGAAGCGGTAGGGATGCGTGGTCACCAGGCCGACCACGCTGCGAAAGGCGCTGTGGATGCCGGTTTCCTCCCAGACCTCGCGGATCACCGCCGGCCCCAGGTCTTCGCCCAGCTCGACATGGCCCCCCGGCAGCTTGTAGCCCTGGCTGCCGCGTTCGCGGATCGCCAGCAGTTCATCACGGGCATTGAGCACCAGGCCGCCGACGCCCAGGCTGTGGGTCGGGACGAAGGGGGCGAAGGCCGTGGCGGTGCCCCGCCAGACCAGGGTCAGCTCCTGCTCCAGGCAGTTGTGAAAGACGAAACCGGCGCGGGTGGCCACCCCGACCAGCTCGCCAAGGGCCAGCGGCAGGGTCAGCCAGATCAGGTTGCGTCCGTCGCGGCGGGCGCTGTCGAGCAACTCCGCCAGCGCCGGGGCAAAGGCCTCGCGGGTGGACGGCAGCGAGGCGGCGTCGATGATCAGGCCGTTGAAGGCGTCTTGACGGTATTGCACAGCTGTTACTCCGCAGGCCGTGGCTGGATGGGCGAGGAGGGCACGATACCGGCTTCGCTGGGCAGCAGCAGGCTGGCACGCGGATTGGCGATCTCGATGCCGCGTTCGCGGAAGCGTTCGAGGATGCGGCGGTTGAGTTCGCGCTGCACGCCCCAGCGGCCCTTGTCTAGGCATCTCATCTGCCCGGCGATGGTCACCATGGAGCCGTCGACGGCGTCCACGCCCCAGATCTCCAGATCGGCGAGGATCAGCTCCTTGAAGGCCTCGTCGGCGCGCATGCCGGCGCCGATGTCCTTGAGTTCGGCGATGACGCGCTCGATGTCCTCTGCGTAGCCCACGCTGATGCGCAGGGCGGCGTTGCCCAGCCCACGGTTGATGTTGTTGACCGCCGACACCGAGCTGAAGGGCACGATGTGCAGGGAGCCGTCGCCGGCGCGCAGGCGCACGGTGCGGATCGAGAGGTACTCCACGGTACCCGAGACCCCGGCCACGGTGACCCAGTCGCCCACCTGCATGGCGTTTTCCAGCAGCAGGAAGATACCGGTGATGAAGTCCTGCACCAGCTTCTGCGAGCCGAAGCCCAGGGCCACGCCGATGATGCTGGCGCTGGCCAGTAGCGGCGTGGTGTTGATGCCCAGTTCGCTCAGCGCGGTCAGGCCGACGATCAGCGCGACCAGGATGAACAGCCCGGTGCGCAGCATGGGCAGCAGGGTACGCAAGCGCGCGGCCCGCACCGTGTCACCGCGTTCGTTCCAGCTGCTCAGTCGACGATTCACGGTGGCGTTGGCGCCTTCCCAGACCACCACCGCGATGACGGCGGCGATGAGGATGGTGAGAAAGGCGGACAGCAGACTGCGCCCGATGCTGCCGTCACCGAACCAGTCCAGCACGCTCCAGCCCCAGGACTGGAACAGCGCCAGGACGGTGATCAGGGTGACGATCACCCCCACCAGCCAGCGCGCCAGCGGATAGTAGCGCTGCAGGTGCAGATCGGTAGCGCTGCCGCCTTCGGTGGTTGCGGGCTGGAACAAGCGACCCAGCAGGCCGAGCAGGAATACCGCCGCCAGGCGCCCGAGGATCACGATGCCGGCGGACAGCGCGACGAAATTCATCAGCCGCGGCAGCCCGTTCTCGATGTCCAGTGCCCACATGGTCCAGCCACCCATGACGAACACGGCGGCGAATACGGCCCAGACCTGACCCAGCCAGGCGCGCAGCACGGTCAGGGCGCCACTGCCATCCTGGCGCCCGGCGATACGGGCGGCCACCGGCCGGCGGACATGAAAGATCAGTCCCACCACCAACAGATGGGCCAGCAGCGAGACCAGCTTGACGATGGCTTCGCGGCCCTCTTCGTTGGCACCCAGGATGTCCGCGGCCTGGGCCAGCGCCAGGCCGAAGGTGATCAGGGCCACGAAGGCGTGCAGCCAGCGCAGCAGGGTACAGGCGAGGGCGGTCCTGACCTTGAGCAGGCGGATGCCGTGGGCGGCGGGATCGATCAGCAGGCGGATGACGATCAGCGCCAGGCGGGTGGTGAGATAGGCACCGAGGAAGCCACCGACCAGCTCGCGCTGATTGGCATCCGCGCCCACCAGATAGTGGATCAGCAGCGCCGCCGTGGCCCAGAAAGCCAATAGCGGCAGCAGTTCCAGCAATAGCAGTCCCAGGGCGAAGGGCAGGTGCCGCAGGGTGGTCCAGTGCTCCTCGGCGCTGGGTCGGGCGCGGTTGGCGGATGCGGGATCGGTGGCAGTGGATTCGGTCACCGGCGCGGCTGGCGCAGGTGCGGCGCTGTCGGACGGGGCGATGGGCACCTCTTCGAGTTGATCCACGCCATCACGCTGAGTCTTGACCAGGGCCACCGCGGCTTCGGCCGGGCGGGTAGCGGCCTCCTCGACCGCCGGTGCCGACGCTTCAGCAGGGGACTGCTGGGCCGCCTGCTGCTGGGCCTGGCGTCGGGCGCGGGTGTCGGCCAGATCGGCATGGCGCTGCAGCCGTTGCCGCGGGCGCCGGAGCGCCCGATGGATCAGCCACTCGCCCACCAGGCCGGCGGCAAAGAGGGTGGCCAGGGTCAGCAAGGCCTGCAGCAGGGCGCGGCGACCCGCTTCGGACGTGAAGCTGGCGCGCGACCAGTCGGGCAGGGTACGCACGGCCCGCTGCACCTGGTTCAGCTCGCTGCCCAGGTTGTCGGCCCAGCGACCGACGCGACTGAGGGTCTGGGCGATCAGGCCATTGGCTTCCAGCGGTACCAGCGCCTTTTCCTCGCCTGGCGCCGGGGCGGCTGCCGCTGGTGCAGTGGCGGCGGTTGCCGTAGCCGCCGGTGCCGCCTTCGTCCCGGTCGCGCTCGCCGGCTGGCTGGCGATGGCCTGCAAGGTCAGGATCAGCTCCTGGCGGCGCTGCGGATCCTGCAGCAGGGCCGCGACTTGGCGCGCCTGCTGAGGATCGAGACCGGTCGGGGGCGGGCCAGGGGTTTCGGCGGCGCGTAGGGGCAACGCCAGGCACAGCAGCAACAGGGCGAGCAGGAAGTTCGGCATGGGGCGATAGCGGTCCTGATGAAGGATCAGCCAGTTAGGACCCGCGATCCTCGCCTATGCTCCCTTCAGTTGGCCACTCCCTGCCGCTGGAGACGCCGCCAGTCACCCGGCGTCTGCTCGGTCCAGCGCTTGAAGGCGCGCTGGAAGGCGGCGGGGGAGGCGAAGCCAAGCAGATAGGCGATCTCGCCGAAGCTGGCCTCGGTATCGCGGATATAGGCCAGCGCCAGGTCGCGGCGGGTCAGGTTGAGCAGGGTACGGTACTGGGTACCTTCTTCGGCCAGCTTGCGCCTCAGCGTCCAGGACGGCAGACGCAGCCGGCTGGCGATCTGCTCCAGGGTCGGCTCGCCGTGCCGCAGCAAGGGCCCCATGACTTCGACCACCCGCTCGGTGAGGCCGCGGGTGCGGGTCAGGCGGCCGTGTTCGACTTCGCTCAGGGCCAGCAGCTGGCGCCAGGTGGCCGGGCAATGCTCGGACCCGGTCCGGGCCAGGGTCGCGGCATCGAGTAGCAGCGCATTCTCGGCGGCGCCGAATTCCACCGCGCAGCCGAAGGCGGCGTGGTAGGGCGCCACGTCCGCCGGTGCGGGGTATTCGATGAGGACGCGGCGCGGTTGTAGCGGGCGCCCGGCGACGGCGCTCAGCAGCGCCAGCCAGGCGCTGAGCACCACGTCAACCACGAAGCGGTTGTAACCGTTGTAGGGGCTGATGCTATAGAAGTGCAGCCAGGCGTCGCGGCCCTGGGCGGCATAGCGCGACCGGCCCCGGTAGTTGCGGCCATAGAGCGGTTCCAGTTCGAGCAGCGTCTCGGCGGCGTGACGCACGTCCGGCGCCTGGCCCACGGTGACGCCGGCGAGACCGAGAAAGGCCGGCCGCATCGCCCGGCCCATGGCCAGGCCCAGCGCCGAATCGCCAGTCAGTTCCAGGGCCGCATGGCCCAGGCGCATGTAGTGGGGGATCGACAGCCGTCCGCCAGGTTCGGCCAGCCGCGCCGCGGTCAGGCCGAAGCGTGCCAGCAGGCCGGCGGCATCGGCACCCCGCTGGGCGACGGCTGCCGCCAGCGCCAGCACGAAGCCGGTGGAGAGGTCGCCCAGGCGCAGCGCCGGCGCGCTCATAGCCGCAGATTGATCAGCTTGCTCCCGGCCTGGGCAGCATCGGTGGCCGCTGTCGCATCCGGGGTGAAGGCCTGGCTGCCGCCGCCGGCCTGCCATTCCCAGAGGCGGCCGCGCAGCTGCACTTCCAGGGCGGCGCGGATGCCGGCGGCGCGCAGGCGCTGGATGTCGAAGGGTGCCGGTGCCGGGGTGGCGCCCGAGGCGAGGGCGGGAATCGCCAGCAAGTCCACCTGGGGAGCGTCCAGCACGCCGGCGCGACCGGTGTCGCTGCCCTGGATGACGCCGAGACGGCCCAGCGGCGTCTCCAGTCGCAGCAGCGGCGGGCTGAGATCGTCGCCGCTGTCCCTGGCCGTCAGCGGTCGCACCAGCGGTTGGCCGAGCACCTTGCCGTCGGGTCCGAAGACCAGGGTGACATTGCGCAAAGGTCCCGTACCCACCTGCAATTCGCCGTCCACCAGGGTCGGACCGGGCAGGACGATGGAGCCGGCCACCAGGGTGACGCCGTACTGGCGGGCAAGGCCGCCGAAGAGCTGCTGATAGGCGCTGGCCATGTCCCAGGCCTTCATGCGCAACAGGCTGTCGGCCAGGCGCCGGTCACCCTCGGCCTGGAACCAGGCGCGAGCCACGCGCAACGGATTGCCCAGCAGCAGCCACTGGATGGCCTCTTCGCTGCGCGCCGCGGCATAGACCTCGGGCTTCTCGCCCATCAGCGCCAGGGGCGTGCCCAGGTGCTCGGGCAGCACCACGATGGTCTGGGCGCCGATCAGGCCCAGGCGCCGTGCATTGGCCAGATAGGCAGCGAGCTTGAGGCGCAATCGCTCGGGATTGCCATAGTCCAGGGCGACCAGTTCGGGCTCGATCCCCAGCAGGTTGCCGGTGGTGGCCGCCGCTGGCGTGGTGGTCAGGTCCACCGCCAGGCTGCTGCGCAGATCCGACAGGTAATGGAAGGCTGGCCGCTGGGCCACCCAGCCCGCCAGCACGGCGAACAGGGCGATCAGCACCAGGAACACGAGCTTGCGCATCGGCACTCCAGAGCGGTCCCGGCCTCCCGGGCCGGGCGAGATAAAGGTGCTCAGGGTAGGAGACCAGACCGCCACTGCCAAGGGGCGGCTGTACATTTGGGTAAAGAGGTTGTCATTTCCGGTGATTGAGGCCAGCCCGCGCTGCTCCTATCGTGGCGCCAGGCTTTCCCAGAAAGGCCAACCACCGGAGACCGCCATGATCGAGCTTGCCCCCCTTAATACCACCCCTATGAATAGCTATCCGCATCTGCTCGAACCCCTGCCCGTGGGGTCGATCACCCTGCGCAACCGGGTGGTGATGGGGTCCATGCACACGGGGCTGGAAGAGCGGCCTGGCGGCTTCGCGCGGATGGCCGCCTTCTTTGCCGAGCGGGCGCGGGGCGGGGTGGGGCTGATCGTCACCGGGGGCATAGCGCCCAACGAAGAGGGGGCGGTGGCCAAGGGCGCGGCCAAGCTGACCACTCCCGAGGAGGCCGAGCACCATCGGCCGGTGACGGACGCGGTGCATGCCGCCGGCGGCCGTATCTGCCTGCAGATCCTGCACGCCGGTCGCTATGCCTATAACCCCCAGCTGGTGGCGCCCTCGGCGCTGCAGGCACCGATCAATCCCTTCACCCCACGCGAGCTGGACGAGGCCGAGGTGGAGGGGCAGATCGCCGCCTTCGTCCGCTGTGCCACGCTGGCGCAGCAGGCCGGCTACGACGGTGTCGAGGTGATGGGTTCCGAAGGCTACTTCATCAATCAATTCATAGCCGCGCGGACCAACCATCGCACGGATCGCTGGGGTGGCGACTTCGCCAGTCGCTGCCGCTTGCCGCTGGCCGTCGTCGCAGGCATCCGCAGGGCGACCGGCCCGGATTTCCTGATCATCTTCCGCCTCTCGCTGCTGGATCTGGTGGAACAGGGCAGCACCCCCGAGGAATGCCTGCAGCTGGCGCTCTGGCTGGAAGACGCCGGGGTCAGCCTGATCAACACCGGCATCGGCTGGCACGAGGCGCGCATCCCCACCATCGCCACCCTGGTGCCGCGCGGCGCCTTCGCCGCCGTCACCGCCCAGCTCAAGGGCCGGGTGCGGGTGCCGCTGATCGCCACCAACCGCATCAACACCCCGGAGGTGGCCGAGGCCATCCTCGCCGCCGGCCAGGCCGACCTGGTGTCCATGGCCCGGCCGCTGCTGGCCGACCCGGACTTCGTCGCCAAGGCCGCCGCCGGCCGCGCCGACGAGATCAATACTTGCATCGCCTGCAACCAGGCCTGCCTGGACCACACCTTCGCCGGCAAGCTGACCAGCTGCCTGGTCAATCCGCGCGCCTGCCACGAGACCGAGTTGCAGATCCTGCCCGCCGCCGAATCACGCCGCTTTGCCGTGGTCGGCGCCGGGCCGGCCGGCCTGGCCGCCGCCTGCACCCTGGCCGAGCGCGGCCACCAGGTGGTGCTGTTCGAGGCCAGCGAGCGCATCGGTGGCCAGTTCAATGTCGCCAGGCGCATTCCCGGCAAGGAAGAATTCGGCGAGACCCTGAGGTATTTCCAGCGGCGTCTGGAGCGACTGGCGGTGGATGTCCGCCTCAACCAGCGCGTCAGCGCCGCCGAATTGCAGGCCGAGGGCTTCGCCGGGGTGATCCTGGCCACCGGCGTGACGCCGCGGGTGCCGCCCATTCCGGGGGTCGACCATCCCAAGGTGCTGGGCTACCTGGACGTCCTGCTTGAACGCAAGCCGGTAGGGCGGCGGGTGGCCCTGATCGGCGCCGGCGGCATCGGTTTCGACGTGGCGGATTTCCTCACCCACGGCCATCAGGACGCGGAGCCCATCACCGCCTTCTACCGCGAGTGGGGCATAGATCCCAGTTTCAGCAGCCGCGGCGGGCTGGCCCCGGCGACGCCGCCGGCCGTGCCACGCGAAGTCTGGCTGCTGCAGCGCAAGCCGGGCAAACCCGGCAAGGGCCTGGGCAAGACCACTGGCTGGATCCACCGCTCGCGCCTGCAGCAGCGTGGCGTCCAGGCGTTCGGCGGGGTGGAATACCTGGGTATCGACGACGCCGGCCTGCGCCTGCGCCTGCCCGATGGCAGCGAGCAGGTGCTGGACGTCGACAACGTCGTGCTCTGCGCGGGCCAGGAGTCCCTGCGCGAGCTGGAAGTCGAGTTGCTCGGCGCCGGCGTGGCGGTGCACCGGGTCGGCGGCGCGGATGTCGCCGCCGAGCTGGACGCCAAGCGCGCCATCGATCAGGCCACTCGCCTTGCCGCCCAGCTGTAACTCTTCGTTGCGATCAGGGATGATTTCTGTGATCCACTCCGCATAACATCGGTTCCGGACCGACCCTCGTCCCAATGTCTGGCCTCTCTTCCATCCCGCCGACCAGGATTGGCTAAGCTGCCGTCCTGATGCGTCGGGTGGGGGCCCGGCGCGTCGAAGGAGTTGGGCGGCGACGCGGGTCTACCGTGTCGCCGCCAGAGGTCGGCGGGCGGACGCAGGTCCGGTCGCCAATTGGCGAGACGCCGGCCTCGGTATTCATGTGGGATCGACAGAGCACGCGGCGAGAGATGGCAGAGACGTTGAACGTAGAGACGGTACTGACCCCGGTGGTGCTGGGGTTCGGCGACCAGGGTGTGAATCGCGCCTTGCTGTTCCCCGATTTTCAGGCGCTCTGGCAGGGCGACCAGACGCTGCTCGACTGCGCCGGACGGCGCCATCGCTTCGTCTATCTGCTGCTGGACGAGCACCGCAGGGTCAAGGCCGCGGTGTTCTTCCTGCTGGCCTTCGATGCCCAGGGCAAACCGCTGCCGGAATGGGACCTGCCGCTGGGCGAGCTGGCCGAGCGCGGCGATGTCGGCCCCGACCTGGGCGCCGGACCGATCCGCCTGGCCAGTCGCAGCCATTGCCCGATTTCCTGGCACCAGGGCGATCTCTGGGATCCCCGCAGCGAGACCGAGCACGACGACTGGCAGGCGATCCGCGATTGCCTGGGCCTGGTCGCGCCGCGCGATGGCGAGGTGGAGCTGGCCGGGGAATACCACCCTAGCGCCGCCGACGGCATCGATGTCGAGGCCCGTCTCGAACGGGTCCGCCGCATCCTCGCCCAGGAACACCAGGAGGCGCTGGACAAGCTGATCGCCGGTCAGCGTACCCGGCTGCTGACCCTGACCCGCCAGCACCAGGAAGACCTGGCGCGTCTGCAGCGCGACGCCGACGAGGTACGCGCGGCCAAGGCCGAGCTGGAGGTGCGCTATGCCGCCCTGGCCCAGCACCTGGAGCAGCAGCACGAGCAAACTCGCCAGCAGCGCGAAGAGCTCAACGAGCAGATGCGCACCCTGGAGCGCAACGCCCTCTACAAGATCGAGGCGCTGCGCATCCAGTCCGAAGCCGAAAGCGAGGCCCGGGTGGCCGCCGCCGTGGGCGAGCTGAAGAACCAGCTGACCATCCGCGAGGTGGAACTCAAGTACCGCGACGAGCTGGACGGCCAGTTGCAGGAAGACATCCGCCAGCTGCGCGAGCGCTGCGCCCAGCTGATCGGCGACAGCAACGAAGGCCAGCTGGAGCGCCTGGCGCGCCAGGGCATCCTCTTCGTCACCTTCCAGCCCGGCGCCGGTCATCTGATCCTCAGCCGGCAGGACGTCCCTCGCTTCAGCGCCGATCCCCTGGGTTACGTCGCCGAGCACTGCAAGGTCAGCCGGGAGCAGTATCAGCGCTGGCTGGAGCATCACCAGCAGCCGGTCTGCCAGGCCGAGGTGGAGGGCGAGCGCTGCGGACGGCCGGTGGTGCGGGTGGAACACCCCGCCCAGTTCGATCCGTTGCGCTCGACCCTGTGCGCCGAGCACCGCGGCGATGACAGCGATGGTGACGTCGCCAATCTCTGACTCCCTGGTTGATGATCTTTCCTTCGCCCGCCGTGCTCCAGGAGGTGCAGCTCGCCATCCTGGCGGCGCGGGACCTGCGCCTGGCGGTGCTGCGCCTGGATCAGCGCTCGGCCGGGCATAACGGCAACAAGGCCTACAAGCTGCGGCCCTGGCGCGAACGCCTGGCTCGGGGCGAAGGCCGCGGGCTCATCAGCCTGGGTGGTGCCCACTCCAATCATCTGCATGCGCTGGCCGCCCTGGGCCGGGAGGAAGGCTTCGCCACCGTCGGCCTCTTGCGTGGCGAGCCCTGCCGGACGCCCACCGTCGAGGATCTGCAGGCCAATGGCATGACGCTGCACTGGCTCGGCTATGGCGGTTATCGCCGCCGCCACGACAGCGACTTCTGGCAGTCCTGGCAGGCGCGCTATCCCGGGTTGCTACCCATTCCCGAAGGCGGCTGCGACGCGCAGGCCGCTGCGGCCTGCGCGGCCATCGTCACGGAACTGCGGCAGGGACTCGCCGCCCTGGGCTGGCCCGATTGCCAGCAACTCTGGCTGGCTGCCGGCACCGGTACCACCCTGGCCGGGGTGATCCGCGCCGCCGATCCCGCCTGGCAGGTGGTGGGCGGCCTGGCGGTGCCACCCGGGCATGGCGTCGAAGCCACGCTCGACCGGCTGCTCGCGCAGCACACTGGCGTCAACTGGCGCCTGATGGACGCCAGCCGCGGCGGCTTCGGCCGCCTCGATGCCGAGCTGGCGCGGGCCATGGCGGAATTCGAGGCGCAGACTGGGATCGGCCTGGAGCCGCTCTATACCGGCAAGCTCTGGCTGGCGTTGCGCCAGGCAATCGAGGGCGGCGCGCTGGCGCCGGGCAGTCGCCTGGTGCTGGTCCACAGCGGTGGTCTCCAGGGCCGCCGCGCGCTGGAAACTCAGCTGGCGGCGTTGGCCGGCGGCTGAACCGGCCAGCCCGCAGGCACCAGGAACAGTCGCGCCTCTTCGTCGCCACGTGCATCGCGCCGCACCAGCAATTGCGGCCAGCTCGGCTCGCCGTCCGGCAGCGGCAGGCAGGGCGTGTCGGCGACTGCGGGCGCCAGCCAGTGGCCCTTGGGCAGCACCTCCCAATGACCGTCCGGCAACAGCTGCCGCTCGCACCACAGCTGGGGTTGGCGGGGTGGCAGGGCGCCAACCGGCCAGGGCAGGGTGCGGTCGAGTGGCTGGAACAGATAGCCGCCCAGCCACAGCGCCGCCCGCGGCGGGGCGATGTCCAGCGCCGTCAGGCTGGCCTGGGCCAGGGGCGTGGCCGACAGCGGCAGCTGGCGCTGGCGCAGGTGTGAGAGTTTGCGCGCCAGCTGGTCTTCGCCACCGGGACCCAGCCAGCGCGGCGCGTCTGGTGGACCTTCGCCCAGGTAGAACTTCACCGCCAGTTCCAGGTGATGGACCCCCTCGGCGTCTTCCACCAGCAGGTCCAGTTCGCCCAGGGTACGGTCGCCCTCGCGCAGGGGCAGGTTGGCCGCGCGCAATCTGAGCCCCGGTGCCCGTTCCAGGGCGAATTGCCAAAGTCTTTCGTACTGGCGCCCCAGCCGGCGGTCGCTGCCCTGGGCAAGCCAGGCTGTTAGGGCCGCGGGCGCCGCGTCCTGTTGCCGCAGCCAGTCGGCCAGTCTGCCGGGATGACTCGCCCAGTCGCTCGCGACCAGCGGATGGCGGGTGTCGGCGGCTTCCAGCAGCGGCGGGGCGATCAGGGTCCAGGCGAGGTCACGTACCTGGGGCTGGCTCAAGCGGCGGGGCAGGGCGTGCAATTCGGCGAAGGGCGTCATGGTGCCAGCATAGGCCAAGCCGGTCCGCTGCGGATCACCGGCGGCGACCCGCGGTCGGATGAGGGCGGTTTGCCGCTGCCACGGCCTTTCGCCCATACTTTCCGCACTTTCCAGCCAACGGGGCCGCCGGCGCGTCATGGACTCCTTTCGTAACATCGGCA
Source organism: Pseudomonas sp. SORGH_AS_0199 (assembly GCF_031453735.1). Taxonomy (NCBI): domain Bacteria; kingdom Pseudomonadati; phylum Pseudomonadota; class Gammaproteobacteria; order Pseudomonadales; family Pseudomonadaceae; genus Pseudomonas; species Pseudomonas sp. SORGH_AS_0199. The sequence goes on along the minus strand of NZ_JAVJAE010000001.1, from coordinate 3,632,050 downwards.
TCATCGGTCGACTCGGCAGCACCCAGGTGCTGGACACCATCCGCCGGCTCAAGACCTTTCTGCTGCAACGCGGGCGCAACGTCATCCTGGAAAACACCATCGCCGAGGTCCTGCCCGGGCATGGCCTGCAGACGGTGTCGCGCAAGCTCATGGGCGAGATCTGCGACCTGGTGATCGTGGTCGGCGGCGACGGCAGCCTGCTGGGCGCCGCCCGCGCCCTGGTGCGCCCGCGGGTGCCGGTGCTGGGCATCAACCGCGGCAAGCTGGGCTTTCTCACCGATATCCGTCCCGATGAACTGGAGACCAAGGTCGCCGAGGTGCTCGACGGTCAGTACCTGATGGAGACGCGCTTCCTGCTCGATGCCTTCGTCGAGCGCGGCGGCGAGATGATCGGCCAGGGCGATGCCCTCAACGACGTGGTGCTGCATCCGGGCAAGTCCACCCGGATGATCGAATTCGAGCTGTACATCGATGGCCAGTTCGTCTGCAGCCAGCGCGCCGACGGCCTGATCGTCGCCACCCCCACCGGCTCCACCGCCTACTCGCTGTCGGCCGGTGGCCCCATCATGCATCCCAAGCTGGATGCCATCGTGGTGGTGCCCATGTATCCCCACACCCTGTCCAGCCGGCCCATCGTGGTGTCCGGCGACAGCACCCTGTCGATCCTGGTGTCGCCGAACATGACGATCTATCCGCAGGTCTCATGTGATGGCCAGAATCATTTCACCTGCGCACCCGGCGATACCGTGACCATTCAGAAGAAGCCGCACAAACTCAGGCTGATCCATCCGCTGGATCACAACTACTACGAGATCTGCCGGACCAAGCTCGGCTGGGGCAGTCGGCTGGGAGACGACTGATGCCCCTGGGCTACGATCTGATCGGCGATCTCCACGGCTGCGCCCATACCCTGGACCTGCTGCTGGAGCGTCTCGATTATCAGCAGGTGGACGGCGTCTGGCAGCACCCCGAGCGCCAGGCGATCTTTCTCGGTGACCTGGTCGATCGCGGCCCGCGCATCCGCGGCTCCCTGCGCCGGGTGCGGGCCATGGTCGAAGGCGGCCATGCCCACTGCATCCTCGGCAATCACGAACTCAATGCCCTGGCCTGGCACACCCCGGCGCTGCCCGGCACCGGCCAGACCTGGGTACGCGAACACACGCCGCGCCATCGCCAGCTGATCCAGGAGACCCTGGCGGCCTTCGCCGACCATCCCGGCGAGTGGCAGGACCATCTGCGCTGGCTCTACCGGCTGCCGCTGTGCAAGGACTTCGGGCACTTCCGCATCGTCCATGCCTGCTGGGATCAGCGGCTGATCGACGAATTCCTCCACCACTATCCGGATGCCTGCATCGACGAGGACTTCGTGCGCCAGTCCATCGTCGGCGGCAGCCTGGCCAGTCGGGTCGCCTCGCGCCTGCTCAACGGCGTGTCGCTGCCCTTGCCCCATGGCCTGCGCCTCACCGGCAGCGATGGCTATGTGCGGGCGCGCTTTCGCACCAAGTTCTGGGAAAGCGATCCCCAGACCTATGGCGACGTGGTCTTCCAGCCCGATGCCTTGCCGGCGGAAATCGCCTGCGAACCCTTGAGCGACGAGGAAAAGGCCGGGCTGCTCTGCTATGGCGAGGATGAGCCGATGCTGTTCGTCGGTCACTACTGGCGCGATGGCCATCCCGAACCTCTGCGGCCGAACCTCGCCTGCCTGGACTACAGTGCGGTCAAGTACGGCAAGCTGGTGGCCTACCGCCTCGACGACGAACGCCAGATCGACCCGGCCAAGTTCGTCTGGATCGACGTGCAGCGCGAGGAGGGGCGATGAACCAGCCGCAACCCGTGCTGCGCGTGCCCCTGGGCCGTGACCTGCTGGGCTTCACGCGCCTGCTGCGGCGCCTGCAGATCCGCCACCGGGTGGTGGAAGAGGGCGACAGCCAGGTGCTCTGGGTGCTGGACCCGGCGCGGATCGAAGAGACCCGCAGCCTCTATGAACGCTATCCCGACGGCGATCCGCGCGGCGAGGTCCAGGCGACGCGTGGACCGCGGGGCTTCGGGCTGCTGGCGCAACTCAAGGCCAGTCCGGTCAGCGCCGTCTTTCTCGCCGTCACCCTGCTGCTGGGCCTGGCCACCGAACTGGGCGACAACCTGGCGTTGATCCACTACCTGACGCTGCAGGAATTCCGCCTGATCGACGCGGAGCACATCGCCTTTCTCGATCTCGACGCCAGCCTGGCCCGCGGCGAATGGTGGCGACTGGTCACCCCGATCTTCCTGCACTTCGGCCTGCTGCATCTGGCGATGAACGCCCTCTGGTACTGGGAGCTGGGTCGCCGCATCGAATTCCGCCAGGGCGGCCTGCTGCTGCTGCTCCTGACCCTGGTGTTCGCCGCCGGCTCCAACCTGGTGCAGTACGCCTGGACCGGGCCGGCGCTGTTCGGCGGTCTGTCCGGCGTGCTCTATGGTCTGCTCGGCCATTGCTGGCTGTTCCAGTGGCTGGCGCCCAATCCGGCCTATCGCATGCCCCGTGGCGTGGTGGCCATGATGCTGATCTGGCTGGTGATCTGCCTGACCGGGGTCTTCGATCTGCTCGGTTTCGGCTCCATCGCCAATGGCGCCCATGTCGGCGGTCTGGTGCTGGGTTGCCTCACCGGACTGCTGGGCGGTGGCCTGGCCCGCCTGCGGCAGCGCTAGCTAGCGTCGCCGCTTGAGCTCGGGAGAAAGGCGCAAGGCGTTGCGATAGCGCCAGCGCCGCTGGCTGCGGCGACGCAACCAGCGCCCCATGAGCAAGAGCAGCGCACCGCCGCCCAGGCAGCCCTGGGCGGTCTCGCGGGTCAGGCTCAGATAGGCCGTCAGCTGCGGCCACTGCAGCAGGGCCGCACCGCCCGCCAGCAGCGCGGCCAGGCCGGTCAGCACCGAGAGGGTGCCGAGGCCGGCGGCGAGGGAGGTCAGGAAGGGCCGCCGCAGGCGCAGCGGCGGTGGATCGAAACGGTCGTGCTCGGGCAACTGCATGCTCATACCCCAGGCTCTGTAAGGCCGCCGAGGTTATACGCCTCGGCGTTGCTTGGCGAGCCTGAGCGGCGCGGGCTAGCGCAGCAGCTGCCGGGCTCCCTGCTTGAGCATGTCCCAGCGATTCGGATCGCCACTGGCGATAGCGCCGAGGAAGGCCCTGGCCTGCTCGAAGCTGATATGCGGCGGCAGCGGCGGCACGCTGGGGTCGGTGACGAATTCCAGCACCACCGGGCGATCCGCCTCGAAGGCCTGCTGCCAGGCATCGGCCACCTCGTCCGGGCGATGGATGCGCAGACCCTTGAAGCCGAGCAATTCGCCATAGCGGGCATAGGGGAAGTCGAGTACATCCTGGGCCGGGGCGAACTTGGGGTCTCCAGCCAGGGCACGCTGCTCCCAGGTCACCTGATTGAGATCGCCGTTGTTGAGCACCATGACGATGAAGGTCGGATTGCTGAATCTCTTCCAGTACTGCTGCAGGGTGACCAGTTCGGCGTTGCCGTTCATCTGCATGGCGCCATCGCCCACCAGGGCGATCACCGGACGATCCGGATGAGCGAACTTGGCCGCGATGGCATAGGGAATGCCGCAGCCCATGGTCGCCAGCTTGCCCGACAGCGACCCCAGCATCTGCCCGCGCATGCGGATGTCGCGGGCATACCAGTTGGTGTGGGAGCCGCTGTCGCCGCAGAGGATGGCATCCTGCGGCAACTGGCTGGAAAGTTCGTGGAACACCCGCTGCGGATTGATCGGCTCGGCGGGCGCCAGGGCGCGCTGCTCGATGGAGTGCCAGGAAGCGGCCACGCTCTTTTCGATGCGCGCGCGCCATTTATCGTGGGGTTTGCTCTCCAGCAGTGGCAGCAGGCGTCTCAGGGTCTCGGCGGCATCGCCCAGCAACGGCTGCTCGATGGGATATCTCATGCTGATGTTGCGCACATGCAGGTCGATCTGCACCGCTCGCGCCTGGCCTTCCTGAGGCAGGAATTCGGTATAGGGGAAGGTCGAGCCGACGATCAGCAGGGTGTCGCATTCCTTCATCAGCAGATCGCTGGCCTCGGTGCCGAGCAGACCGATGGCGCCGGTGACATAGGGCAGTTCGTCGGAGAGTACGCCCTTGCCCAGCAGCGCCTTGGCCACCCCGGCGCTGAGCTTCTCGGCCACCGCCATCACCTCGCTGCGCGCCTGCAGGGCGCCGGCGCCCACCAGCAGGGCAACCTTCTTGCCGGCATTGAGGATGTCTGCCGCGGCCTGCAGGTCGTCTTCCTGGGCATAGGGTCGCGGCGGGATGGCCCCGGCACCGGAAAGGAGATTGGCGTGCTGGTGCGGCGGACTTTCCACCGCCGGCAGCTGCTGGATGTCGTTGGGGATAATCACCGTCGCCACCTGGCGCTCGGCGATGGCCACGCGGAAGGCGCGGTCGATGACATGGCGCAGCTGCGCCGGATGCACCACCGTCTCCACATAGGCGGAGACGTCCTTGAACAGGGTGTGCAGGTCGACTTCCTGCTGATAGTCGCTGCCCAGTGAAGAGGCGGCCTGCTGGCCCACCAGGGCCACTACCGGCATATGGTCCATCTTGGCGTCGTACAGGCCGTTGAGCAGATGGATGGCCCCGGGCCCGGAGGTGGCCAGGCAGACGCCCACCTCGCCGGTGAACTTGGCATGGGCGCAGGCCATGAAGGCGGCCATCTCCTCGTGGCGCACCCGCACGTAGTCGAACTGGTCGGCTACCCGACCCAGGGCGCCCATGATGCCGTTGATGCCATCGCCGGGGTAACCGAAGATGCGCTCGACGTGCCACTGGCCGAGGCGCTCCCAGAGATGGTCGGCTACGGTCTTGCTCATGACGTTCTCCTCGTTGAAGGTCTAGATTTAGGAAGAAGGGCCCGGACGTTAAGTTCCTGCAGCCGGACCGGGCGCGGGTTAGAATGCGCGGCTGATCATCCGGAGCCTTTCATGAGCGAATCCCGCCTGCGCACCTTGCGCGACCACATCCGCTGGGCCGTCAGCCGCTTCCATGCCGAAGAGCTGTTCTTCGGCCATGGCCACGACAACGCTTGGGACGAGGCCCGCGCCCTGGTGCTGGGCGCCGTGCACCTGCCCTGGGACACCGCCGATCGCTACCTGGACTGCGCCCTGGAAGACGACGAGCGCTACGCACTCGGGGTGCTCCTGCACAAGCGCATCCAGGAGCGTGTGCCGACCGCCTATCTGCTCGGCGAAGCCTGGTTCTGCGGCCTGCCGTTCACCGTCGACGAGCGGGTGCTGGTGCCGCGCTCGCCCATCGGCGAGCTGATCGACGCGCAGTTCGCGCCCTGGCTGCCGGCCGCGCCGGCGCGCATCCTCGATCTCTGTACCGGCTCGGGCTGCATCGGCATCGCCTGCGCCTATGCCTTCCCCGAGGCCGAGGTGGCCCTGGGCGATCTGTCCTACGACGCCCTCGAAGTGGCCTGGCAGAACATCGAGCGCCACGACCTGGAGGATCGCGTCTATACCGTCCAGGGCGACGGCTTCGCCGGACTGCCAGGGCAGCGTTTCGACCTGATCGTCAGCAATCCGCCCTATGTGGATGCCGAGGACTTCGCCGACATGCCGGCCGAATACCAGCACGAACCGGCCCTGGGCCTGGCCTGTGGCGACGACGGCCTGGACCTGGTGCGGCGGATGCTGGCCGAGGCCGCCGATCACCTCACCGAGCAGGGCATCCTCGTCGTGGAGGTGGGCAACAGCCAGGTCCACGTCGAGGCGCTCTATCCGGAAGTCGATTTCACCTGGCTCGAATTCGAGCGCGGCGGCCATGGCGTCTTCCTGCTGGCCGCCGCCCAGTGCCGCGAGCACCAGGCGCTGTTCCGCAGCCGTCTGGTCCCCTGATCACCTGCGGTCGCCCGCGGCGGCCGCCCTTTCTTTACCGAGGTCTACCCGTGTTTACCGAACTCGCTCTGCACGAGCGCCTGCTCAAGGCCCTCGACACCCTGGGCTTCAAGACGCCCACTCCGGTCCAGGCCGCTGCCGTGGGCCCGGCCCTGGCAGGTCATGACCTGCGCGTCACCGCCCGCACCGGCAGCGGCAAGACCGCCGCCTTCCTGCTGCCGCTGCTGGATCGCCTGCTCAAGGATCCCAAGCCCCGCTCCGGCGCCCGCGCGCTGATCCTGCTGCCGACCCGCGAGCTGGCCCAGCAGACCGCCAAGGAAATCGAACGCTTCGGCCAGTTCACCTTTCTCAAGGCCGGCCTGGTGATCGGTGGCGAGGACTTCCGGGTCCAGGCCGCCGGCCTGCGCAAGAATCCGGAGATCCTGGTGGCCACCCCCGGTCGCCTGCTGGAGCAGCGTAACGCCGGCAACGTGAACCTGAAAGACATCGAGATGCTGGTACTCGACGAAGCCGACCGCATGCTCGACATGGGCTTTTCCGAGGACGTGCTGCAGATCGCCGCGAGCTGCGAGCGGGAGGGTCGCCAGACCCTGCTGTTCTCCGCGACCAGCGGTGGCAACAGCCTGCGTCAGGTGGTCGAGCAGGTCCTGCGCGAGCCGCAGAATCTCATGCTGGACCGCACTGGCGAACTGAACGAAGCCGTGGTGCAGCAGGTGATCCTGGCCGACGAGCCCCCGCACAAGGAGCGCCTGCTGCAGTGGCTGCTGGCCAACGAGACCTATCGCAAGGCCATCGTCTTCACCAACACCAAGGTGCAGGCCGATCGCCTCACCGGCCGCCTGGTGGCCGAGGGCCTCAAGGTCTTCGTGCTGCACGGCGACAAGGACACCAAGGACCGCAAGCTGGCGGTGGAGCGGCTGCAGAGCGGCGCGGTCAAGGTGCTGATCGCCACCGACGTGGCTGCCCGCGGCCTGGACGTCGAAGGCCTCGACCTGGTGATCAACTACGACCTGCCGCGCAGTGGCGACGAATACGTCCACCGCATCGGCCGCACCGGGCGCGCCGGCGAGGCGGGTACGGCGATCTCCTTCGTCACCCATGGCGACTGGAATCTGATGTCCAGCATCGAGCGCTATCTCAAGCTGAGATTCGAGCGCCGTCACCTGCCGGGTCTCAAGGCCAGCTACAACGGCCCGAAAAAGCTCAAGGCGTCGGGCAAGGCTGCCGGCGTGAAGAAGAAAAAGACCGAGGGCAAGAAGGACGGCAAGGCCAAGACCAAGGCCAAACCCAAGTCCGAGCGCCGCCCCGGCGCCCTGGTGCCGACTTCGGCCGACGGCTTCGCGCCGCCGCGCAAGCGCACCCAGGAGTGATCCCGCGCCAGGCCTGAGGCGCCACCCCGCGGCGAGACCGCGGGGCAGGGCGGGCTCAGTGCTTGGCGGTGTTGTCGAACAGCTGGAAGACCGGTGCGCGACGGGTCGAGCGTTGCAGATCCGGTTGCTGGATCAGCAGCCAGGCCTGCAACTCCGGTTCGGGCATGGGCTTGCCGATCCAGAAGCCCTGGCCTTCGTCGCAGCCCATGGCCAGCAGGCTGGCCAGGGCCTCGGCGGTCTCGATGCCTTCGGCGGTGATGCGAAAGCCCAGCTGGTGGGACAGTTCGATCAGCGAACTGACGATCAGCCGGTCCTTGGTGCGATGGGTCAGTTCGCGCACGAAGCTGCGATCGATCTTGATGGTGTCGGCCGGCAACTCGCGCAGGTGCGAGAGGTTGTTGTAGCCGGTACCGAAGTCGTCGATGGCGATGCCGATGCCCAGCTCGCGCAGGGCGGCCAGCTGGCGATGGATCAGCGCCACGTCACCCAGCAGGGCATTCTCGGTGACCTCCAGTTCCAGGCGCCTGGGATTGACCGGATAGCGCTGCAGCAACTCGGTGGTCTGCTCGGTGAAGTCCGGATCGTTCAGGTCATGGGCGGAGATGTTGATCGCCACGCCCAGACTCCGACCTTCCCGCTGCCAGGTATAGGCCTGGCTGATGGCCTGCTGCATCACCCAGCGACTCAGGGCGGTGATCAGCGCGGTCTTTTCCGCCAGTGGAATGAATTCCGCCGGACTGACCGACCCCAGGTGCGGATGCTGCCAGCGCAGCAGTGCCTCGACGCTGTGGCAGCGACCGGTGGCCAGATCGATGCGCGGCTGGTAGACCAGGCTCAGCTGATCCTCGGCGCGCAGCGCCTGGGGCAGGGCGCTGAGCAGGGCGAAGGCGCGGCGGTAGGCGGCATCGTGCTGCGGATCGAAATGCCGGCAGCCGCGCATCTCGGCGCGGGCATCGTCGGCGGTGGCGATCAGGGCGCGCAGCCAGTCGGTGGGGTGATCGTCGGTCAGGGACATGATTCCCAGGCCCAGGCGGGTCTGGATGGGAATGCCGTTGTAGTCGAGCACCCCGGTCAATTCCTCCTGCAGGCGTTCGAGCAGCGCCTGTTGCGCGGTCTCGTCGGCGTCGTGCAGCAGAAAGCCGAAGCGGGCCGGCCCCAGGCGATACAGGGGTAGCTCGACCGGCAGCAGACGGCGCAGGTGCTGCTTGATGGCGCGCTGCAGGCCATCGAAGTGGGCCTGGCCCATGGCCTTGATGAAATCGTTGAGATAGCTCTGGGCGAACAGATCGGCCGCCACGGCCACCACGCGGGTCCCGGAACGGGTCAGGGCTTCGGCATCCTCGATGAAGCGCTGGCCATTCGGCAACTGGGTGACCGGGTCCCAGAAGGCTTCGGTGCGCAGCAGTTCGATGTGCTGGCTGGCAAGGGCCGCCAGTTGCTGCAGCGCGATCAGCCGATCCTGGGGCAGGGCGGCACGGGGTGCCGAATCGAACAGGCAGAGGCTGCCGAGCATCAGCCCTTCGGTCGTGCGCAGCGGTGCGCCCAGGTAATAGCGGATATGGGGCGCGCTGGTGACCACCTGGAGGTCGGCGAAGCGGGCGTCGTTGCGCGCGTCTTCCACCTGCAGCGGCAGGCTGGTTTCCTGCAGGTGCTGGCAGAACGACTGGGTGCGCGGCACGGTCAGGGGCGCGCAGCCCACGGTGGCTCGACAATGAACCTGCTGGCCGTCTAGAAAGCAGATCATGGCGTAGGGGACATCGAACAGCCGCGCGCAGAGCTCGGTGAGATCCTGGAAGGCACGGTCGGAGGGACGGTCGATCAAGGCGAGATCGCGCAGCAGTGCAAGACGCTGGCGTTCATTGGCCGCAGTGAGTGGAGCAGGCTCCATAGCAACGTCTCGGTGCGCTGTAGTAGCAGATTGCTACTTAGAGCGTGATCGGGTCGAGAGTTCCCTCACCACTCGCCTCACACTCTGTCAGTCGTCATTTATCTGTCGAAAGGCTCAGGCCGCGAAGTAGAAGACGGCGAACAGCGCCTGGGGGTCGGTCCACACCCGCACCTGTCTGAAACCGGCGTCTTCGGCCAGCGCACGAAAACTCTCCAGGCTGTACTTGTAGGAATTCTCGGTATGCAGACGTTCGCCTTCACGGAAGGCGAAGCGGCGACCTTCGAGACGTACGGTCTGGTCGCGGGTGCTGACCAGGTGCATCTCGATGCGCGCCTGTTCTTTGTTGAAGAAGGCCAGGTGCCGGAAGCGCTGCGGATCGAGATCGGTGTCCAGCTCGCGGCGGATGCGTTCCAGCAGGTTGAGATTGAAATCGGCGGTCACCCCGGCGGCGTCGTTGTAAGCCGCATCCAGCCGCGACCGGTCCTTGATCAGGTCCACCCCGATCAGCAGGCCCCCGGTGGCCGGCAGCATCCGGTGCAGGTTGCGCAGGAAGACGCCGGCTTCTTCCGGGGTGAAGTTGCCGATGCTCGAGCCCGGAAAGAAGGCGATGGGACGCAGGCCGTCGAGACTGTCGGGCAGGGTCATGGGTCGACTGAAGTCGGCGCAGGCGGCGCTGACGTCCAGCCAAGGGTAGTCGGCTGCCAGCCGCTGGGTGCTGCTGAGCAGGAAGTCCCGGGAGATGTCGATGCCCAGATAGCCGGCCGGGTGCATGGCTTCCAGCAGCAGGCGCACCTTGCGACTGGCTCCGCTGCCCAGTTCGACCAGGGCGGCGTCGCGTCCGGCCAGGCGCGCGATCTCACCGGCCGCCGTGGCGAGGATGGCCTCTTCGGTACGGGTGGGATAGTACTCGGGCTGCCGGGTGATGGCCTCGAACAGCTCGGAGCCGCGCTGATCGTAGAAATATTTCGGCGACAACGCCTTCGGGGTCTGGGCAAAGCCCTGGAGCACATCGTCCCGCAGCGAGCTGTCGGCGACGCTCACCGGTTGCTGATCGAAGAAGCGCACGGCTAGGGCCATGGGTCAGACCTCTCTGGCCAGGCGCAGGCCGGAAAACTGCCAGCGCATGGTGGGATAGAAGAAGTTGCGATAGGAGGCGCGCACATGGTCCTGGGGCGTGGCGCAGCAGCCACCGCGCAGGACCATCTGGCCGGACATGAACTTGCCGTTGTATTCGCCCAGGCTGCCCGGCAGCGGTTTGAAGCCAGGGTAGGGGCGGAAAGCGCTGCCGGTCCATTCCCAGACATCGCCGAACAGCTGGCGCATGCCCTGGCCCGCGTTGGCGACCGGCTGCAGGTGATCCTGCTCGACGAAGTTTCCCTGGATCGGCTGGCGCGCCGCCACGGTCTCCCATTCCGCCTCGGTGGGCAGCCGGGCGCCGGCCCAGCTGGCGTAGGCATCGGCTTCGTAGAAGCTCAGGTGGCAGACCGGTGCAGCCTGATCCACCGGAGTCAGGCCGCCCAGGGTGAAGTGATGCCAGACGCCATCGAGCTTCTGCCAGTACAGCGGCGCCTGCCAGCCGAGGCTGCGGATGGCCGCGGCGCCGTCGGACAGCCAGAGATCGCTGCGGCCGTAGCCATTGTCTTCGATGAAGGCCAGGTATTCGCCATTGGTGACCAGCCGATCGGCCAGCTGGAAGTCATCGACGAACTGGCGGTGGACCGGCGTCTCGCAATCGAAGGCGAAGCCGTCGCCGCCATGGCCGACATGCCGGACGCCGCCTGGATGGCTTTCCCAGCCCAGGGGCGCTATCGGCGCTGTGGGCCCCTTGGCCAGGTCGGCGCGATAGACCGGGTGCAGCGGGTTCTGCGCGAGGATGTGCTTGATGTCCATGAGCAGCAATTCCTGGTGCTGCTGCTCGTGGTGCAGACCCAGCTCCAGGCGTCGGGCGATCTCGACGGCGTGTTCGGCGGGCGGCGCGCTGAGCAGTTCGGCCATGGCGGTGTCCACCGCCGCACGAAAGCGATAGACGTCGTCCACGCCCGGTCGCGACAGGTGCCCGCGGGCCGCCCGGGGAAAGGGCTTGCCATGGGTCTCGTAATAGGAGTTGAACAGGTAGTCGTAAGCCGGATTGGGCGTCTGGTAACCCTTGAGGAAGGGCTTGAGGATGAAAGCCTCGAAGAACCAAGTGACGTGGGCCAGGTGCCATTTCGGCGGACTGACGTCGGCCATGCTCTGGATGACGTAATCCTCGACGGTGAGCGGGGCGCACAGGGCCTCGCTGGCCCTGCGCACGCGCTGGAAGCGGTCGAGCAGGGTGGTGGCGGTGTCACTCGCTGCGGGCAGCTCGCGGGCGAGAGGATTCATGGCGTTCTCCCTGGTCGGCCTTTTGGTTGTCAGGAAACCGACCGGACGCCATAAGTTTAGTTCGCCCGGTTATGACGGGCGGTCTCGCTTGCCGCTCTCTACCACCAGGTTTCCAGCTGCACACCGAAGTTGTTGCCGTGGCGGGCATCGCCGAAGGCACCGCTGTCGGACAGCGCCGTGCCGGCCACGGCAGCGTCCTGGGCGCCGCGGTTCCAACTGGCGTAGGTCCAGTAGAGGCGGATCTCCGGCCGATCCATCAGCCCCATGCCGCCCAGCGCCAGGGTCGGCGCCACGGTGACCTTGTTCAGCGTGCGGGTTGCACCACTGTCGGGGTGGATCTGGTCGTGGCCGAACTCCACCTGCAGCTTGAACAGCCGGGTGAAGGCATAGCTGGGCCGCACGCCAAAGGAATACCAGGTCTGGCCGCCATCGCCCGGCGCCCGGTCGCGCTGGTAGAGCGCCAGCAACTGGCCGCCGAAGCGCGGGGTGAGCTGCCAGCGCGGCGATTCGAGTACGCGCAGGCTTTCGTAATCCCGGTCGGCGGTCAGGCTGCCGGTGGCGCCCAGACCGGTGCCCGGACCGCGGCCGTATTGCACGGTGAAGACATTGACCCCGCCAAAGAACTGCGACTGCTTGTGCTCGGCGGTGGCCGACCAGCCGCTGTGGGCGTTCTGCACCTGGCCGGCGCGCTGGATATAGGACAGCCCCAGTTCGATCTCGCCACCGGGATTGGTCTTGATGCCGCCCAGGTTCAGGTCGTGGCGATTGGCCTTGTCCGGCTGGTCGACGTTGTCTTCGCGACTGAAGGCGTAGCTCAGTCGCAGCCCGCTGTCGCCCAGGCCGTAGTCCTCCACGCCGAAACCGGTGCCGCTCGGATTCCAGTAGTAGAAGTCGTTGATATGGATGTCGTGACGCTTGTAGTAGCGGCGACCGGCCCAAAGTCCGCCGCCATTGAGCGCCGGCAAGCTGAGACTGGTCCAGATCTGCGGCAGGCGGACGTTGCCGTTGTCGCCACTGAAGGTGGGGGTCTGGTCATAGACGTTGTAAAGGCTGGCCATGCCGTGCACCTTGAGTTCGGTGCCATCGACGCCCTTGTACAGGGTCTGGTGCAGTTCGAGTTCCCAGTAGGTCTCGCATTCATTACCCAGGCGGTACTTGGCGGGTGCCCCGGGCAGCTGGAAGCAGCTCTGCTTGCCGCCTTCCGCAGCGCCACCGACACCTACCCGGCCGTAGCCGCTGAATTCCAGCGCCACGGCGTTCAGTGGCAGGCTGCCGGCAAGCAGGGCGAGGCAGGCGGCGGTGCCGGCCTGGCGAAAAACTCTACTCATACCCAAAAATCCCTCTGTGGTTTGGCGAACGCCGATCGGACCTGATGCCAGGTCGACAAGTTGCGCGAAAACCTCGTCCTATCAAGGACTTGGATCGAGATCGAGACCTGGGCGAACAGGGTCGAGAGCGGCGGCCTAAAGAGAATGGTTGACGACCAGGCCTCCCGCTGGCGACGCTGGGGTTTTTGGCCAGGGAAAGTATTACAAGATGAAACCGACGCTGCTGATGGCCCCGCAATTGCCCCAGGGACTGGTTGACCAACTCGAGGCTCACTACCGGGTACTGGGTCCCTTTCCTTCAGCCGATCCTGCGGCCTTGCCTGTCGGTGCCGAGGAGGCGGTGGCCCTGCTGACCATTGGCGGCCTGCCGACTCGCGCGGCCTTGCTCGACGCGCTCCCGGCGTTGCGCCTGGTGGCCTGCTATGGCACCGGCTACGAGGGCGTGGAGCTGGCGGCCTGTCGCGAGCGCGGCATCGCCGTGACCACCGGCGGTGACGCCAACGCCACCGCCGTGGCGGAATTCACCTTTGGCCTGATCCTGGCCAGCGCCCGTCGCCTGTTGCAGGGCGATGCCTTCGTCCGCAGCGGTCGCTGGCAGGGCAATGCCGTCGAGCGCATGCCCCAGGTCCCGGGCCTGGCCGGGCGGCGCCTGGGCATCTATGGCCTGGGCGAGATCGGTCGGCGCATCGCCCGCCGCGGTGAGGCCTTCGACATGGAGATCGGCTACTTCAATCGCTCGCCGCGGGAGGGGCTGGACTATGCCTATCACGGCAGTCTGCTGGAGCTGGCGCGCTGGAGCGATGTGCTGGTGGTGGCGGTCCGCGCCAGCGCCGAGACCGTGGGCGCGGTGGATGCCGGGGTCCTGGCCGCGCTTGGTGCGGAGGGCCATCTGGTCAATATCTCTCGCGGCAGCGTGGTCGACGAAGAGGCCCTGGCCGAGGCCCTGGAGCAGGGAGTGATCGCCGGCGCGGCGCTGGATGTCTTCGCCCGCGAACCCGAGGTGCCCGAACGCCTGCGCCAGCAGCCCAACCTGGTGCTCAGCCCCCATGTCGCGGCCAATGCGGCCTCGGCCCAGCAGGCCCAGCAACAGGTGATGCTGGCCAACCTCGAAGCCATGCTGGAGGGGGGCGAATTGCGCAATCGCATCGCCTGAGAGCCTGTTGAAAGTCTGCTGCGCGTCGGCCAAACGGCGTTGAATACACCCTGGATCGCCAGCCCGGTCGGAATGCTCATTTACCACTCGTAAACTCGCACGCGAGCTCGGTCCGCTTCCTCAGGTCTCTTCGTCTTGTTTGGCTCTAGCTCGCTAGACTTCAAACAGGCTCTTGTTCGCCACCGGTCGGCTTGGGTTGTGGCCCCTGCTAGCCACTCCCATATTGAGCGCATGACCTCGAACTCGCCTGCCGCCGTCCTGGCGGACTTTCACGACGCGCCGCGCAGCTGGTTCACGACGCGCTTTCCCGCCCCGACCGAGGCGCAGCTGCAGGCCTGGCCGGCCATTCGCGCCGGCGCCTCGGTGCTGGTGGCGGCCCCCACCGGCTCGGGCAAGACGCTGACCGCCTTCTTCGCCGTGCTGGATGGCCTGGTCCAGGAGGCGTTGCAGGCAGACGGCCTGCCCGAGGCCTGTCTCTGGCTCTATGTGTCCCCGCTCAAGGCCCTGTCCAACGACATCCGCCTCAATCTCGAAGAACCCCTGGCCGGCATCGGCGCGGCGCTGGACGCGCGGGGGTTGCCGCCGCTGGCATTGCGCACGGCGGTGCGTACCGGCGATACCCCGCAAAAGGAGCGGGCGGCCATGCGCCGGCGGCCGCCGCACCTGCTGGTCACCACGCCCGAATCCCTCTATGTGCTGCTGGGTTCGGATTCCGGGCGACGAATGCTGGCCAGCGTGCGCGGCGTCATCGTCGACGAGATCCATGCCATCGCCGATGGCAAGCGCGGCAGCCACCTGACCCTGAGCCTGGCGCGCCTGGAAGCCCTCACCGGGCAGCCGCTGCAGCGCATCGGTCTGTCCGCCACCCAGAAGCCGCTGGCCGCCGTGGCCGCCTTTCTGGTCGGGCGCGATGCCCAGGGCCAGCCCCGCCCCTGTACGGTGATCGACATCGGCCACCAGCGCGCCCGCGACCTGGCGCTGGAAGTGCCGCCCATTCCCCTGGAGGCCCTGCTGTCCACCCAGGCCTGGGAGCTGGTCTGCGACCGCCTGGCCGAACTGGCCGAGGCGCACCGCACCACCCTGGTGTTCGTCAACACCCGTCGCCTGGCCGAGCGCATGGCGCGCCAGCTGTCGGATCGCCTCGGCAGCACCCAGGTCGCCGCCCACCACGGCAGCCTGGCCCGGGAGCAGCGACTGGACGCCGAGCAGCGCCTCAAGCGCGGCGAATTGCGCCTGCTGCTGGCGACCGCTTCCCTGGAGCTGGGCATCGACATCGGCGAGGTCGACCTGGTCTGCCAGATCGGCTCGCCGGGTTCCATCGCCGCCTTTCTGCAACGGGTCGGTCGGGCCAACCACCAGGTCGGCGGCCTGCCCAAGGGACGGCTGTTTCCCACCTCGCGGGACGACCTGGTGGAGTGCGTGGCGCTGCTCGACTGCGTGCGTCGCGGTGAGCTGGATACCCTGCACATCCCCGTGGCGCCCCTGGACGTCCTGGCCCAGCAGCTGGTGGCCGAGGTCGCCTGCCAGGAGTGGTCGGAAGCGGGCCTGCTGGCCGTGCTGCGCCAGGCCGAGCCCTATGCGGCGCTGAGCGAGGCCGATTATCGGGCCGTGGTGGAGATGCTCAGCCAGGGCTATACGGATCGCCGCGGTCCGCGCGCCGCCTATGTTCATCGGGACGCGGTCAACGGTCTCCTGCGTGGCCGCCGGGGCGGCAAGGCGACTGCGGTGATGAGCGGCGGTACCATCCCGGAGAGCGGCGATTTCAGCGTGCTGCTCGAACCCCAGGGCCATACCGTCGGCAGCGTCAACGAGGACTTCGCCTTCGAAAGCCTGGTGGGCGACGTCTTCCAGCTGGGCAACACCGCCTACCGCATCGTCAAGATCGAAGGCAGCAAGGTGCGGGTGGAGGATGCCAGGGGACAGCCGCCCAATATCCCCTTCTGGCACGGCGAGGCGCCGGGGCGCAGCGATGAGCTGTCGGCCGGCCTGGCGCGGTTGCGCGCGGAACTCCAACCCCTGCTGCCCGCGGCCGGCGAACCTCCGGAACCGGCCATCGCCCGCCTCGGCGCGGCCTATGCGCTGGAGGAGGGCGCGGCGCGCCAGCTGGTGGACTATCTCGGTCGGGCACGCCAGGCGCTGGGCGCCTTGCCGACCCAGCAGACCCTGGTGATGGAGCGTTTTTTCGACCAGGCCGGCGGTATGCAGCTGATCATCCATGCGCCCTTCGGCAGCCGTATCAACCGCGCCTGGGGCCTGGCCCTGCGCAAGAGATTCTGCCGCAATTTCAATGTCGAGCTGCAGGCGGCAGCCACCGAGAACGCCCTGATTCTCTCGCTGGCAACCAGCCACAGCTTCATGCTCGACGAGGTCTGGCGCTACCTGCATCCGGCCACCGCCGAGACCGTGCTGATCCAGGCGCTGCTCGACGCCCCGCTGTTCGCCGTGCGCTGGCGCTGGAATGCCACCACGGCCCTGGCCCTGCCGCGCTTCAGCGCCGGGCGCAAGGTGGCCACCCAGGTGCAGCGCATGCGCAGCGAAGACCTCCTGGCCACGGTCTTTCCCGAGCAGGTCGCCTGCCTGGAAAATCTCGCCGGCGAGCGCCAGGTGCCGGATCATCCGCTGGTCCGCCAGACCCTCGACGACTGCCTGCACGAATCCCTCGACAGCCGTGGCTGGCTGGCCCTGCTGGAACGTATCACCGGTGGCCAACTGACCCTGCTGAGCCGCGACCTGCCCGGACCTTCGCCACTGGCTGCCGAGGTGCTCACGGCCAAACCCTATGCCTATCTGGACGACGCTCCCGTCGAAGAGCGGCGGACCCTGGCGGTGCAGAATCGCCGTTTCGGCGGCGCCGATCCGGACGAGCTGGGCGCCCTGGATCCGGCGGCCATCGACCTGGTTCGGGCGGAGGCCTGGCCGCGGCTGGAGAGCGCCGATGACCTGCACGAAGCCCTGCTCGGCGTCGGCTTTCTCACCGAGGCGGAGCTGGCCCCCCACCAGACCCAGGCTCGCCAGTTGGTCAAGGCCGGGCGGGCAGGGCGGTTGCGGCTGCCGGCGGCGACCCTCTGGATCGCGGCCGAGCGACTGCCGTTGTTCCAGGTGCTGTTTCCAGGCGCCGCCACGGAGCCGGTGCTCAGTGCGCCGCCAGGTTTCGCGGCGCCCGCGGATGCCGAGGCGGCCCTGGTCGAGGTGCTGCGCGGGCGCCTCACCGCGCTGGGTCCGGTAGGCCAGGAGGAGCTGGCCGCCAGCCTCGGGTTGCCAGCAGCGCAGCTCACGCCGGCGCTGCTGGCCCTGGAGGGCGAGGGCTATGTCCTGCAGGGGCGCTTCACCACGGCAGGCAAGGCTGTGGAATGGTGCGAGCGGCACCTGCTGGCGCGGATTCATCGCTACACCCTGGGGCGGCTACGCAAGGCCATCGAGCCGGTGGCCCTGGCCGACTACCTGAGATTCCTGCTGGAGCACCAGCAGCTGGCCGGTCCGGCGAGCCTGAGAGGCAACGAGGGCCTGGAGCAGGTGATCGGCCTGCTGGAAGGCTTCGAGGTCGCCGCCGCCGGCTGGGAAGGCGAGATCCTGCCCAGTCGCCTGCCGGACTATCAGTTCACCTACCTCGATGACCTCTGCCGCGCCGGGCGCGTGGTCTGGCTGCGCCTGCCCCAGGCGGGGCGTGGCGGTAGCGGACCGGTCAAGGGTTCGCCCATCGTCCTGCTGCCGCGGCGGCACCTGGCCGACTGGAACGGCCTGACCGATCCCACCGGCAGCGAGATGCTGTCACCCAAGGCACAGCGGGTGCTGGAGGTGCTGACGCAACGCGGTGCCTCCTTCTTCGATGAGCTGCTCGGCGCGGCGCGCCTGCTGCGCAGCGAGTTGGAGACGGCATTGGGCGAGCTGGTGGGGGCCGGTGCGGTCAACGCCGACAGCTTCGCCGGTCTGCGCGCCCTGCTGCAGCCGGCAGCCAAGCGCGGCAGCGGTCGCAGTGGTTCGCGCCGTGGGCGCATGGCGCTCTATGGCGGGATGGAGGATGCCGGCCGTTGGGTCGCCTTGCGGTCCGCCGAGGCGCCGGGCGAAGCGCGACTGCCGGATGCGCTGCTGGAGCGCCTGGTCGGGCTGCTGCTGCGCCGCTATGGCGTGCTCTGCTGGCAACTGCTGCAGCGCGAGAGCGCCGTCTTGCCGCCCTGGCGTGACCTCCTGCGTGCCTGCCATCGCCTGGAAGCCCGCGGTGAGATCCGCGGTGGCCGCTTCATTGCCGGGCTCTCCGGCGAGCAATTCGCCGATCCGGCCGCCATCGCCCCCCTGCGCGAGTGGCGCCAGCGCCCGGCGGAGGATCTGTGGGTGTGCGTCTCGGCGCTGGATCCGCTCAATCTGGTCGGTACCCTGCTGCCCGGCGCCAAGGTACCCGCCGTGGCCGGCAATCGCCTGCTCTATCGCGACGGGGTGCCCATCGCCGCGCGGGTGGGAACCAGGGTCAGCTGGCTGGTCGAGCTGGAGGCCGGGGAGCAGGTGCGGGCGCGCCAGGCCCTGCAGCAACTGGGACGGGAACGACCCCAAGTCGGCATCGGGCGCAGCCTGCTGCGGCAGTAAAGACTAGAAGAAGGGGTGCGAGGCCTTGAGCATGAGGGCACTGTCGCAGTAGGTGTTGTGGCCCGAATACACCGAGCAGTCGGCGCCTCTCAGGCTGGTGCCGCTGTAGGTCAGGTTGAACAGGGTATTCACCCACTTGCGACTCAGATTCACCGACCAGTCGTTGAAACTGCGCACCATGCCGCCGCTGTCGAGGGTCGAGGGCACATCCAGTACATAGTTGGTGTACTTGAGCGAGACCCCGGTCTCGATCAGCGGCAGCGTCCCCAGATCGGCATAGAGCGAGGCGTTGTGGCGCCCCGGGTCATTGGCGAAGGCCGCGCCCAGGCGCTTGCCATAGACGGTCATCCCGGAATACAGCTCGCGGCTGGGATCGACATTCTGGATCAGGTTGCTGTAGTTGATCACGCCCAGCTCATAGCCATAGCCAGGCGCGAAGCGGTGCTTGTAGCCCGCGTAGGTGTCCATCTCCAGCAACGGCGCATCCGCGGACGAGGCGTTGTTGGTCGTCCACTGGCCGAAATACAGGCCGCTGTCGTGGGTGAGATCGAAGCCCCCGCCCATGCCGGCGGAGTTGGGCGCGACCAGACCCTGAGCCATGCTACGTGACGGGGCCGTGCCCATCTTCAGATCGAAATCCCCTACTTCGCGCTGCATGCCCCAGGTGGCCGCCAGCGCCGGACTGGCCAGCAGCCCGAGCGCGATGAAGAGAGGTAAGGATCTGGTCATGGGAGCACTCCTGCCGTGCCGGTCACGCTAACTGGAGAAAGAATGTGATGGGGATAACAACAAGCAGGGAGAACATCGAGGTGCGAGCACCCTGATGACATCGTTGTTATTGGATGAGAAACCGCGGCTAACCCGTTATCGTCCCGCGATGATAACCAACGACGATGGCATATTTTCACCATTCGTCAGTTTCCAGATCGAGAATTGAACTCGATAGCAGTATCAAGACAGACAGATTTGATATGGGTTCCGATAACAATCGGCAGCGCCTGACCAGGCGGGCGTCGGAGCGGCCCCGGCATTGTCTTTGGGCAAAAGACACACTTTTTGACAAAGCGCCGCCCTGTTGCGACGAACAACCGCACGTTGGTGGATTGAATCGAACCAGAAAGACTCAATATTGTGGAGGAGGGCAGCAAGGTCTGCCCACTATGGCTGTCCCTGATTGAGCGCTGGCTCGAGGAGTTTCCATGAACGACCGTATACAAGCTCTGATGGTGGACCTGCTCGCGCGACTCGGTCTGGTCAAGGCCATCCCGATTCCCAGCCGTGAGCGCGAGCAACTGGCTGCCCAGCGTCGTCGCCAGCAGCAGCGCCGCTAAGCGCCACCAGCCTTGACGGACGCGAATCCGGCCGGCTGGAGCCGACCGGTTCGCGCGCGGTCCCCCGGGCGGGGACCCAGGCTTACTTGAGGTTGCCGCTGAGGAACTGGCGCAGGCGCTCGCTACGCGGGCTCACCAGCATTTCGCTCGGCGGACCTTCTTCCTCCACCACCCCCTGGTGCAGGAACAGCACCTGAGAAGACACCTCGCGGGCGAACGCCATCTCGTGGGTCACCATGAGCATGGTGCGGCCTTCTTCCGCCAGTGCGCGGATCACCTTCAGCACCTCGCCGACCAGCTCCGGGTCGAGCGCCGAAGTGGGCTCGTCGAACAGCATGATCTCCGGCTCCATCGCCAGTGCGCGGGCGATGGCCACCCGCTGCTGCTGGCCGCCGGAAAGGAAGGCCGGATACTGATCGGCGACCCGCGCTTGCAGACCGACCTTGTCCAGGTACTTGCGCGCGCGCGCTTCGGCTTCCGCCTTGCTGATGCCCAGCGCCTTGCGCGGCGCCAGGGTGATGTTGTCCAGCACGCTCAGGTGACTCCAGAGATTGAAGTGCTGGAAGACCATGGCCAGGCGGGTGCGCAGATTCTGCAGCTGGCCCGCGTCGGCCACCCGGACGGCGCCGCGATCCTCGGCCATGCGGATGGTCTCGCCATCCAGGGTCATGGTCACGGCATTGGGCTGCTCGAGGAAGTTGATGCAGCGCAGGAAGGTGCTCTTGCCCGAGCCACTGGCGCCGATCAGGCTGACCACATCGCCGGTCTTGGCCTTGAGCGAGACGCCCTTGAGCACTTCGTGGTCGCCGTAACGCTTGTGCAGGCCTTCGACGGTCAGTTTGTACATGGATAGGAATTCCACAGCTGAAAAGGGGTAGGGGTCACGGCGAGAGCAGGTAGCCGCTGCGATAGGCCTCGGTGCCCGCCACGTGGGCGACCACCATGCCGGCGGTGGCCATGCGGCGATTGGAGCGCGCATAGAGGATGCCGGCGACCGCGCTGCGGACCTCTTCGACACGATCGCTGATGGGGTCCACGACCTGCGCCAGCACCTGGCCGACCGCGATGCGTTCGCCCACCTGGGCCTTGAGCACCAGCACGCCACCCTGGGTGGTCGCCACGGGCTCCACGGCCGCCAGCGGCGTGGCCGGCTGCAGCAGCGGCGGCAGGGGGGCGGCGGTGCCGCCCAGGAAGCCCTGGTGACGCAGGTAGTTGACGATGGCCTCGGCATCCGCCGCGGCGAGTTCGTCACGCACGTCCAGCTGACCGCGCAGCTCCAGGGTCACCGACAGGCTGCCCAGGGGCAGACGCTCGCCAAAGCGCTGGTTGAGATTCCACCAGAGCAGGGTGAAGCATTCATCAAAGGACTGGCCGCCCGAATCGGTGGCGAGCAGGCTGGCTTCGGAACCGAAATAGCGCGCCAGCGGCTCGACCTGGGGCCAGGCTTCCGGCGTGGTGTAGAGGTGGGCCACGGCATCGAAATCGCAGTGCAGATCGAGCACCACCTCGGCGTCGCAGGCCAGGCGCTGCAGGGTCAGGCGCTGACTGTCGAGCTGGGTGGTGGCGGATTCCCCGGCCAGGGCGGTGCGGAAGGCCTCGCGCACCAGGGCCTGGTTGGCGCTCACGTCGTCACCGAGGCGTTCGGCGATGGCGGCTTCGACCTGGGCGGTCATGTCGCGGAAGCGGCGATTGAAGTTCTGCCCGCTTTCCAGCTCGTAGCGACCGAGGTGGACGTCGGCGACCTGCTGATCCTGGCCGATGGGGTTCGCCACCGGTACCAGGACCACCTCCGCCAAGAGCTCGCCGGCGGCTTCCAGCGCCCGGAGGCGCTGCTTGAGGTGCCAGGCGGTGAGCATGCCGGGCAATTCGTCGGCATGCAGCGAGGCCTGGATATAGACCTTGCGGCCACTGTCGGCGGGACCGAAGTGGAAGCTGTGGATGCAGCGCTCGGTGCCCGGGACCGGGGCGACCAGCGGATGGGTGAGATGGCGCATGACAACTCCGGGGCCGCGCCGGGCGCGGCCGCTTGGGTCAGTGGGTCGGGCCGAGGAAGGCCAGCCAGCGGCGCTCCGCCAGGCGGAACAGGCCGATCAGGATGAAGGACACCGCCAGGTACAGCAACGCGGCCAGGCCGAAGGCCTGGAAGGTCAGGAAGGTGGCGGTGTTGGCGTCGCGGGCGATCTTGAGCAGGTCCGGCACCGTGGCGGTGAAGGCCAGGGTGGTGGAGTGCAGCATCATGATGACTTCGTTGCTGTAGAAGGGCAGCGAGCGGCGCAGCGCCGAGGGCAGGATGACGTGCACGTACAGGCGCCAGCCATCCAGGCCGTAGGCCTTGGCCGCCTCGACCTCGCCGTGGGGGGTGTTGCGGATGGCCCCGGCGAAGATCTCGGTGGTGTAGGCGCAGGTATTCAGGGCGAAGGCCAGGATGGTGCAGTTCAGGCCGTCGCGGAAGAAGCTGCCCAGCATCGGCTGGTCGCGCACGAAGCCCAGGCTGTAGATGCCGGTGTAGCAGATCAGCAACTGCAGATAGAGCGGGGTGCCGCGGAAGACGTAGGTGTAGAGGCCGATCGGCCAGCGCAGCCAGCGGCGCTCCGAGACCCGGGCCACCGACAGCGGCACCGATACGATGAAGCCGATCACCACCGAGGCCACCAGCAGCCAGAGGGTCATGGCCAGGCCGGTGATGTGGTAGCCATCGGTCCACAGCAGGGGTTTCCAGTATTGCTGCAGGAGTTCGATCATCGCTTGGCCTCCCGCACGCCGACGTGATAGCGCCGTTCCAGGGCCCCGAGGATGGCGTTGGTCACGGCGGTGATGAGCAGATAGATGACGCCGGCGACGATCAGGAAGTAGAACAGCTTGAAGGTGCCCTTGCCGGCCTCCTGGGAGGCACGGACCAGATCGGCCAGGCCGATGATGGAGACCAGCGCGGTGGCCTTGAGCAGCACCTGCCAGTTGTTGCCGATGCCGGGCAGGGCGAATCTCATCATCTGCGGAAAGGTGATCAGGGTGAAGGTCTGCCAGCGGCTCAGCCCGTAGGCCAGGGCGGCTTCGCCCTGACCGCGCGGCACGGCGAGGATGGCGCCGCGAAAGGTCTCGGTGAAGTAGGCGCCGTAGATGAAGCCGAGGGTGGCGATACCGGCGGCCATGGGATCGATGTCGATGTAATCCCAGCCCATGTAGTCGGTGAGGGCGCCCAGCCAGTTCTGCAGGCTGTAGAAGATCAGCAGCATCAGGACCAGATCGGGCACGCCACGGATCAGGGTGGTGTAGCTCTGGGCAATGAAGCGCAGGGGCGCGAGGCGCGATAGCTTGGCCGAGGCGCCGAGCAGGCCGAGGATGACCGCCACGATCAGCGCGAAGCCGGCGAGCTTGAGGGTCGTCAGGGTGCCTTCCAGGATCAGCGGGCCGTAGCCATGCAGGCTGAGCGTGCCCAGTCCGATGGACTGCAAGAAGGAGTCGAAGGAATTCTGCTGCATGCGTCTTGGGAAAATCGCCTGGTGAGGCCGCCGGCGCGGTGGGCGCCGGCGGTCATACGTAAAACGCCCCCGGTGGCACCGGAGGCGTTTGCCGAACCGACCTTACTTGGGATCGTAGAGGTTCAGGTCGCCGAAGTACTTCTTCTGGATCTTGTCGTAGGTGCCGTCGGCGTGGATGGCCGCGATACCCTTGTTGACGAAGGTCTTGAACTCGTCGTTGCCCTTGCGGATACCGATGGCGGTATCGGCCGGCAGCAACTCGTCATGGATGGCGGTGTTGGTGTAGCCCTTGCCCTGCGGCGACTTCATGAAGCCACCTTCGGCCTGCAGCATGTCCTGCATGGCGACGTCGATACGACCGGACACCAGGTCGGCATAGACCTGATCCTGGTTCTGGTAGCTCTGGACGTTGACGCCGTTGGGCGCCAGCTTCTGCTTGGCGAAGGTTTCCTGGATGGTGCCCTGCTGCACGCCCACGGTCTTGCCCTTCAGGCTTTCCGCGGTGGCCTGCAGGTTGGCGCCTTCCTTGGTGACCATGGAGGAGGGGCCCGACCAGAGCAGGTCGGAGAAGTCGATCTGTTCGGCACGCGCCGGGGTCTTGGTCAGCGAGGACAGGATGCCGTCGAACTTGCGCGCGCGCAGGCCGGGAATCAGGCCGTCGAAGTCACTCACCACCCACTTGCACTTCACCTCCAGCTTTTCGCAGATGGCGTTGCCCAGTTCGATGTCGAAGCCGACGAAGCTGCCATCGGCGGCCTGGGATTCGAAGGGCGGATAGGTGGTATCCACACCGAAGCGGATCTCTTTCCATTCCTTGGCCATCGCCGAACCGGCGGCCAGACACAGGGCGAGCGCAGAGAGAGTCAGCCAGCTTTTTTTCATGTCGGATCCTAGTGCGAATGTGGATGAAATCATGGCGCCAGTACGACGCCCGTGCCCTCGCGGGAGCAATAAGCTTACCAGTCGGCGAAGATCGTCCCAAATCTGTACGCGGTTGCCGCGTTGGTTACATCCTGTAGCAGCCGACCCCGCCGAGCGGCGCGCATTATGCACCGGAAAGGCGCGGCTTTCCTGCCCGGCGCGGACGAACGCACCGCTTTGGGTCTAAAAAAATACGCATGCGCCAAAGGTGGGCAGAAAGGTAGCAGAAGGTCCGCTTCGATAGGACATCGTATCTGTTCGGTAGCAGTCACGGAGTGCAGCTGTGTGCAAAGGAAACGGGAGTGAAGCCGGATGAGCGATGGCGAAAAGAAGATGACCCCCCGCAGGATTCCGGCGCCGAGCGGCTACCGGTGCCGCCAGGTCCGCGCGTGGGTAAGGGTGAGCGGCCTGCCCGGCTGCCATAAGGCACTGGGCTAGCCGGTGGCGCGGAGCCTGGGCAGGTTGCTGGCGCTGGTCCTCCTGGCCGCGCTCTATGGGGCGCTGCATGACCAGCTCAGCTACGGCCTGGGGCCGGATTACTTCGATTGCCTGAAATTTGCGCAATTCGGGCTGCTCGATAGCGAGCTGGCGCCCCGCTGGCGAGTGGCCCGGGTCGGCCTGCAGGCCGGCGCGGCGGCAGGACTGCCGCTGGGCCTGGCGCTGCTCTGGCTGGCGCGCGGACGTCCTGGCGGTGACCGCTATCTGTGGCGCGGCAGGGCAGCCGTGCTGCTCGGGGCGCTGGGTTGCGCCGTGCTGGGGCTGGGCCTGGGCTGGCTTGCCCTGGAGCTGGGCAGCGTCCTGCGGGTACCGGACTGCGTGCAGGACCGCAGAGGATTCCTGCTGGCGGCCTGGATGCACGATGGCAGCTACCTGGGCGCCCTGTTGGCTTTGCTGGTGTTCGCCTGGCGCAACCGGCTGCGCCGCTGAAACCGCGCGAGGATTCGCGCGACGCCGGCTTCCAGCGCCAGAAAGAGCAGGGCGACCGTACCGCCGAGCAGGGTGCTGCCGATCCGCTCACGGGCGATGCTCGCCTCGGGGGCGCCGGCCAGGGCGACCATCAGCACCGTGGTGCCGGTGATGAACAGCGTCTGCAGCGGGTAGCGACCGTCCTGCAGCAGATAGGCGCCCGCCGCACACAGCAGGCAGGCAGTGGCCAGGACGGCGGGCGTGTTGTCGAGCCAGACCACCGCGCCCGCCAGCAGGCAACCGGCCAGGGTGCCGCCCAGCCGACCCAGGCCGCGCCGCCAGGTATCGCCCAGCCGCGGCTTGAGCACCAGCAGGGCGGTCATCGGCGCCCAGTAGCCGTGGCCGTAATCGAGCAGGCCGGTCAGGGTCTGGCAGAGGGCGACCACGGCGGCGGCATAGAAGCCGTAGCGGCCGAGCCGAAATCTGTCTTCGAACAGCACCACCACCTCCCTGAGATGGGCCTTGAGGGAACCGGTGCGCAGCCGCCATTGGGAGCGATAGAGGGCCTTTTGTACGAGGGCGAAGAACAGCAGTTGCAGCAGTCCGCCGCCGAGCACCAGGCCACCTCGCAGCAGGGCCTGGTGCAGGTCACCGGGAAAGCCGCCGGCTACCAGCAGGGCCACCGTCCATTGCTGGGTGATCCACCAGGGGCCATTGCCAACGGCGAACAGCCAGGCGCAGCAGGCCGCCCAGAGGGCGCCGGCCAGGACCAGCGCCAGCAGCTGCTGACCCAGCAGGGAGCCGACCACGGCGGAAAAGGCCATGCCCAGCGCCGCCACCAGCATGGGCGCCAGGGGCTCGGCGGCAAAGCTCTTGTAGGCGCCGAAGCCGACGGTATAGGCGCCACCCAGGGCCACCACGCAGGGGAGCCAGGCCCCGGTCCACCCGCCGGTGAGCAGGATCGCCGCCAGGGCCGGCAGGCAGGCGAGCGCCAGGGCCCAGCGCGGTTCCCGCGGCGCGCCCAAGGCGCCATCGGTCACCGGCGGCGCTGTCTGGCCAGCCATCGCTAGGCCAGCAGATTCTGCAGGATATCGAGGGTGTCGGCTTCGGCCACCGGCTTGTCGTGACGCCAGCGCAGCATCCGTGGAAAGCGCACGGCGACACCGCTCTTGTGGCGCTTGGACAGGGCAATGCCCTCGAAACCCAGCTCGAATACCAGGGTCGGCTCGACGCTGCGTACCGGACCGAATTTCTCCACCGTGGTGCGCCGGACGATGGCGTCCACCTTGCGCATCTCTTCGTCGGTGAGGCCGGAGTAGGCCTTGGCGAAGGGCACCAGGGTGCGTTCGCTGCTCTCCGGCGGGCCGTCCCAGACGGCGAAGGTGTAGTCAGAATAGAGACTGGCACGCCGCCCATGGCCGCGCTGGGCGTAGATGAGTACCGCATCCACCGAGAAGGGATCGACCTTCCATTTCCACCAGGTGCCCATGTCCTTGGTGCGGCCGACGCCATACAGCGAATCCTGGGCCTTGAGCATCATCCCTTCGACCCCCAGGGTGCGCGAAGCCTCGCGCTGGCGGGCGAGGTCCTGCCAGTCTTTGCCGTGCAGCAGCGGCGAGGGGCGCAGCAGCGGACTGGCGCAGCGCGCTACTACCCCTTCCAGTTCGGCGCGGCGCTGGCGTTGCGGCTGGCTGCGCAGGTCATGGCCCTGCCATTCCAGCAGGTCGTAGGCGAGCAGGATGACCGGTACGTCTTCGAGGATCTTCTTGCCCAGGGTCTTGCGCCCGATGCGTTGCTGCAGCAGCGCGAAGGGCTGCACGCCGAAGGGGATGGGCGCGGCCGGATCGCGGCCGTCCTGCTGCTCGCTGACCTCCTCGCTGCTGAGCAGGGCATCGGGCGCGGCGTCTTCCTTCCAGACCACGATCTCGCCATCGATGACGGTGCCATCGGGTAGCGATTCCGCAAGGGGATGCAGTTCGGGAAAGCGATCGGTGACCAGATCCTCACCCCGCGACCAGATCCACAGGCGACCGTCGCGCTTGACCAGCTGGGCACGGATGCCATCCCACTTCCATTCCACCTGCCAGTCCTCGGCCGGCCCCAGTTGCGCCTCGAATTGCTCCACCGGCAGTTGCAGGGCGTGGGCGAGAAAGAAGGGATAGGGCTGGCCGCCGCGCTGGGCATGCTCGTCCGGACTTTCCGGGGCGACCAGGCGGGCATAGCCCCCGGCGGTGGGGCGGTGGGACAGATCGGTGTAGCCCACCAGGCGCTGGGCGACGCGCTTGGGGTCCAGGTCCGCCAGAGTGGCGAGGGCGCGGGTCACCAGCAGCTTGGAGACACCGACGCGGAATTCGCCGGTGATCAGCTTGATGCAGACCATCAGGCTCTGTCGATCCAGCTGGTCCCAGAGCGGCGGCAGGCGCTCGGCCAGTTCCTCCGGTGGCAGGCCGCGCAGGGGCAGCAGGTACTCCTCCAGCCAGAAGGCCAGGCCCTCGGCATTGGCGGCATCGGCGGTGGGAATCAGCAATGCCATGGTTTCGGCCAGGTCGCCCACCGCCTGGTAGCTTTCTTCGAACAGCCACTCGGGCAGCCCGGAGAGGGTCATCGTCAATTCGCGCAGCTGCCGGGTGGGTACCAGCCGACGGGGGCGGCCGCCGGCGAGGAAGTACACCGCCCAGGCGGCATCCGCCGCCGGGGCGCTGCCGAAGTAGTCCACCAGCGCCGCAAGCTTGGCATTGCTGGAGGTGGTGGCGTCGAGACGCCCATAGAGTTCGGCGAAGGCCTTCATGCCTGGGCCTCCGCGGCGACGGGGGTATCGTCTTCCTCACCGTATTCGGTGGTGAAGCCCTGGGCGTCCAGGCCCTGGTCGCGCAGGTAGCGCACCAGGGTGGCGACCGAGCCATGGGTGACCATGACCCGTTCGGCGCCGGTTTGCTCGATGGCCCACAGCAGGCCTGGCCAGTCGGCGTGGTCGGAGAGCACGAAGCCGCGATCCACCCCGCGTCGCCGGCGGGTGCCGCGCAGCATCATCCAGCCGCTGGCGAAGGCGTCGCTGTGCTCGCCGAAACGGCGGATCCAGGTGCTGCCGCCGGCGGAGGGTGGCGCGATGATCAGTGCCTGGCGCAGCGTGGGGTCGCTCTTCTTGAAGTCGCCGGCGTAGTGGGTTTCCGGGATGCGGATGCCGGCTTCGCGATAGACCCGGTTCAGGGGCTCCACCGCGCCATGGGCGAGGATGGGACCGATCTCCGGATCCAGGCCGTGCAGGAGCCGTTGCGCCTTGCCGAAGGCATAGCTGTACAGCACGCTGGCCAACCCCTGGGCCTGGTTGGCGCGCCACCAGGCGTTGACCTCGGCGAAGATCTCCGCCTGGGGGCGCCAGCGATAGATCGGCAGGCCGAAGGTGGATTCGGTGATGAAGGTGTGGCAGCGCACCGGCTCGAAGGGGGTGCAGGTGCCATCGGGTTCGACCTTGTAGTCACCCGAGGCCACCCAGACCTCGCCACGGTATTCCAGGCGTACCTGGGCCGAGCCCAGCACATGGCCGGCCGGGTGGAAGCTCAGCTTGACCCCGTGGTGATCGATGACCTCGCCGTATTCCAGGGTCTGGAGGTTGATGTCGGCACCCAGCCGGGCGCGCAGGATGCCGGCGCTGCCGGAGGTGGCGAGATAGTGGCCGTTGCCCACCCGCGCATGGTCGCCGTGGCCGTGGGTGATGACCGAACGTTCCACCGGATGCCAGGGATCGATGTAGAAGTCACCGGGCGGGCAATAGAGGCCGTCCGGTCGGGCGATGACGAGGTCCATGGGCGCCGCTCTGCAGGGGAATACCCATAGGAACGGCGGCCGGGCTCCGGAGTTCGCCGCTCAGGCCTGGGCGGCGAAGCTCAGGGCCTGTTGCAGGGCGGCCTGGCCAACTACCTCGCCGATCACCAGGATCGCCGGACTACGCAGCTGGAAGAGGGCGGCGTCCACCTGCAGGTGTTGCAGGGTCGAGCGGCACTCGCGCTGGTCCGGCAGGGAGGCGTTCTCGATCATGGCCACCGGTGTGGTCAGCGCGAGACCGCCGTCCAGCAGGCCCTGCTGGATCTCGGCCAGGCGGGCCACGCCCATGTAGACCACCAGGGTGGTGCCGGTGGCGGCCAGGGCGGCCCAGTTGGGCGCCGTGTCGTCCTGGGTATGGGCGGTGACCAGGGTCACGCCACGGGCCACGCCTCTCAGGGTCAGGGAGATGCCGCAGGCGGTGGCACCGGCCAGGCCGGCGGTGATGCCGTTGACGATCTCGCTGGCGACGCCACGGGCGGCCAGCCATTCGGCTTCCTCGCCGGCACGACCGAAGATGCAGGGATCGCCGCCCTTGAGCCGGGCCACGCAACGGCCCTGGCGAGCATAGCGCAGCATCAGTCGGTGGATGAAGGCCTGGGGCGTGGAGCGGCAGCCGCCGCGCTTGCCGACGCGGATCACCCGGGCGGTAGGGCAGTGTTCGAGCACCGCCGGATTGACCAGGTCATCGATCATCACCACCTCGGCTTCGCCCAGGGCGCGCACCGCCTTGAGGGTCAGCAGCTCGGGATCGCCGGGGCCGGCACCGATCAACCAGACTTTCCCGCTCATGTAGTGACCTCTCGATTCCAGGGTGGCGACTGTAACGCAAAAAAAAGGCGTCCCGCTGCAAGCAGCTGGGACGCCTTTGTCCGGAGGGTCTTTCCTCGCCGTTGAAGAAAGACCTATGTGTATTGTGGAATTGCAGACTTCATGCCAAGGCGCGGATCCGCTCTTTTCGGCGGTTTACCGCTGTAAAGAGGTAGCTGGCTGCCCCTTTTGGGCGCAGCGTGCTGTAAAGCAGGGCATGGCGCCGCGACGTCTTCAGTGCCGATAGAGCCAGAGCAGCACCAGCAGCAGATTCAGCAGCAGCGAGCAGGCGGCCACGATCTGCCAGGTGCGCAGGGGATCGCGCTGCAGCAGCGGCAGCGGGCGGGCCAGGGGTTGGCGCTCGCCCTGCTCCAGCAGCAACAGGGCTTCCTCGGCGGTTTCGAAGCGGTCGGCGGGGTCGACCGCCACGGCGCGCTGCAGCCAGTCGTCGAGCCAGGCCGGTACATCCGGACGCCGGCGCAGGGCACTGGCCGGCGCACCGAAACGTGGCCGCTGGAAGGGCTCGACCTCGCCGTAGGGATAGCCACCGGTGAGCAGCTGATAGAGGGTCACCCCGGTCGAATAGAGATCCTGGGCCGGACTGGGCTCGGCGCCCTCGAAGGACTCTGGCGCCCGGTAGCTGGGAGTGCCCGGGCTGTCATGCAGATCCTCGGACAGCTG
Source organism: Pseudomonas sp. SORGH_AS_0199 (assembly GCF_031453735.1). Classification (NCBI taxonomy): domain Bacteria; kingdom Pseudomonadati; phylum Pseudomonadota; class Gammaproteobacteria; order Pseudomonadales; family Pseudomonadaceae; genus Pseudomonas; species Pseudomonas sp. SORGH_AS_0199. Next base: position 3,601,551 of record NZ_JAVJAE010000001.1, on the reverse strand, counting down.
CGGACAGTAGGCCAGGCCGAAGTCCAGCAGGCGCAATTCGCCATCCTGGCCGCGATGCAGGTTGTCCGGCTTGATGTCGCGGTGGAGGATGTTGCGTCTGTGCAGCTGGCCGAGGGCCCGCAGCAGGCGGGAGGCGACGTCCAGCCAGTCGGCCAGGGCCAGGGGGCCTTCGCTACGTAGCTGCTGCGCCAGGGTGCGACCGGCATATTCCCGTTGCACGAAGTAGAGATGCGCCCGCCGCGGCAACGGATGGACCTCGACGAAGGCGCGCCCGGCGACCCGGCGCAGGAACCACTCCTCCATGAGCAGGGCATGACCGGCCAGGGTGTCGAATTGCAGCGCCGCGGGCAGGGTCTTGAGCAGCCAGGGACGACCGCCCTCGTCCTTGACCCGGTAGAGCAGTGATTGCCGCGACTCGGCCAGACGCTCCACCACCGTCCAGCCTTCGAAGTGCTGGCCGGGCTTGAGCGCCGGCAACGGCGGCCAGGTATCGGCGCTGGCCAGGGTATCGGCCAGGGACACATCAGGGAGGCGGTCGACCCGTACCAGCAGGGCGCTGGCGTTGTCCTGGCCACCGGCATGCAGGGCGCCGGCCACCAGGGCCTGGGCAGCGGCCTCCAGCTCCGCGACGCCATCGACCAGGATGCGCCTCATGCTGTCTTCACCCAGCGCGGCCCAGACGCCGTCGCTCACCAGGAGCAGGGTTTCGCCGGCTTCCAGCTCGCCTTCGCGAAAGTCCACCACCAGGTGGTTCTCCAGCCCCAGGGCGCGGGTCAGCACATGCTGCATGCCGGCCTGCTGCCAGACGTGGTCGACGGTGAGGCAGCTCAGCCGGTCGCCGTGCCAGCGGTAGGCGCGGCAGTCGCCGACGTGGGCCAGGGTATAGCGCCGCCCGCGGATCACCAGGGCGGTGAGGGTGGTCAGCAGTGGCTGGCCATTGCCGGCGGCCTGCAGCCAGCGATTCTGCGCCAGCAGCAACCGCTCCAGGGCCTGGGCCACCGGCCAGGTCTCCGGGGTGGAATAGTAATCCTGGGCCAGGGCCTGGAGGGTGGCGCGGGCGGCCAGACCACCGTCGGGACAGCCGCTGACGCCATCGGCGAGGGCGAACAGATGCCCCTTGGTCGCCGCCAGCGCCGCGCTGGGCTGGACACTGCGCAAGGCGTCCTGGTTTTCCTTGCGCGGACCGGTCGCAGTGGCTTCGGCGAAGGCGAGTTCTAGAGGCATGTAGGGGGCGCCGGAGAGGAAAGAAGACGGGCAATGCAAAAGCGATACCCGCCCACCGGACGCCCCTGATTCCTCACCAGATTTCCACGCGTTTCTCGTCCGGCCGGACCATGGCATCACCCGCCTTGCAGCTGAACGCCTTGGCGAAGGACGGCATGTTGGACGGCGCGCCAAGGGCGCGGAATCTCATGGGCGCATGGGGATCGGTGTTGAGGAACAGGCGCGCCTGCTCTTCACGGATCGAACCGCGCCAGACCCGCGCCCAGTTGAGGAAGAAGCGCTGCTGCTGGGTATAGCCATCGATCTTCCGGTTGGCTTCCTCCGGCTTCTTGGCCAGGGCCAGTTGCAGGGCGTCGTAGGCCGCATTGATGCCGCCGAGATCACCGATGTTCTCGCCCAGGGTGAGCTTGCCGTTGACGTGCAGCTCCGGATGATCCGGCAGCGGCTGGTAGTTGTCGAACTGCTCCACCAGTTTGCCGGTGCGGGCTTCGAAGGCCTGGCGATCGGCTTGCGTCCACCAGTCCACCTGGTTGCCGGCGCCATCGAACTTGCTGCCCTGGTCGTCGAAGCCATGGCTGGCCTCGTGACCGATCACCGCGCCGATGCCGCCGTAGTTGATGGCGTCGTCGCCGTCCGGATAGAAGAACGGCGGCTGCAGGATGGCGGCGGGGAAGTTGATGGTGTTGTCGGTGGGGCTGTAGTAGGCATTCACCGTCTGCGGGTACATGCCCCATTCCTGGCGGTCGGTGGGCTTGCCGATCTTGTCCAGGTCATGGCGATAGTTGAAGCGCGAGGCGGCTTCCAGGTTGGCATAGAAGCCCTGCGGCTTGAGCGTCAGGCCGCTCCAGTCGCGCCAGCGCTCGGGATAGCCGATCTTGGGCAGGAAGCTGTCCCACTTGGCCAGCGCCTTCTGCTTGGTCTCCGGACTCATCCAGTCGAGCTGCTCGATGCGCGCCTTGAGCGCCAGCATCACGTTGTCCACCAGCTCCTGGGCCCGCGCCTTGGCCTGGGGCGAGAAATGCTCCTGCACATAGAGCTGGCCGAGACCTTCGCCCATGGCGCCGTTGACCGCGCGCAGCACCCGTTTCCAGCGTTCGCTCTGCTGCTGCTGGCCACTCAGGGTCTTCTGGTTGAATTCGAAGCTTTCCTGCTGGAAAGGCCTGGACAGCAGCGGCGCGGCGTCGTCGATCACATGGGCACGCAGATAGGCCTGCCACTGCTCGACGGGAGTCTCGGCCAGCATCCGGTCGAATTCGGCGAAGAAGCCCGGCTGGGACAGCGAAAAGCCCTGCTGGCCGGTGACGCCCTGGCTGGCGAAGAAGGCCTGCCAGTCGAAATGCGGCGTGACCTTGTTGGCTTCGGCGAAGCTCAGGTAGTGATACTGGTTCTCCGGATTGCGCAGCTCCACCGGCTTGACGGAAGCCCGCGCCAGGCGACTTTCGAAGGCCAGCACCAGTTCGGCCTGGGCGGCCGCCTTGGCCTTGGGCACTCCGGTCAGCACCAGCAGCCGGGCGATGTGGCCGAGATAGGCCTGGCGCAGCTTGGCGTAGTCGGCTTCGGTGTAATAGTCGGGCGTGGGCAGGCCCAGGCCGCCCTGGTAGGCGTAGGCGATCTGCTGCTTGGCGTTCTGATAGTCGGCGCCGGAGCCGAAGGAGAACACCTGCATGTCGCCACGGGCGAAGCTCTGTTGGAGGTACTTCACGACATCAGCCGTGGTGCGCAACCCGTCGATGGTCGCCAGTTGCGCCTGGATCGGCCGATAGCCGGCGCGCTCGATGGCGGCCTCGTCCATGCCCGAGCGATACAGCCAGCCGATCTTCTGCTCCACCGAGCCCGCTGCCGCGCGATCCGCGGTGCGGGCGGCGCGCTGCAGGATGGCGTGCTGGTCGTTGAGCGATTTTTCCCCCAGGGCCATGAAGGAACCCCAGCGTGACTTGTCCGGCGGGATCGGATTGGCCGCGACCCATTTTTCATTGACGAAGATGTCGAGGTCACTGCAGGCGGTGGCCGGGTCACCCAGTTCGGTGACGTCGAAAACCGGGGCGGCGAAGGCCTGGCTGCCGAGCAGCAGGCCGATGGCGAGGGTGAGAGGTTTCAACGCAGGCATGGGAGAAAAGGGTCTCCAGGAAGGGACAGGGAAGCAGGGTGGGGCGTCGAGGGTAGCGGTCGGGGCGCGACCCTGCCAAGGGCGGCGGCTTTGTCTGAAAAGTGCCTGCGCTCGGTCATGCAGCGTTAAAAATCCGTTCGGAATGCTCATTTACCACTCGTAAACTGCGCTTCCTCACGGATTTTTGCCTTGCCTGACCTTCGCTCGGCGACTTTTCAAACAAGCCGTGACCCCAGAAACGACGATCCCCGCCGAGGCGGGGATCGTGGGCGACGCTCTGGATCAGAACACCGTCAGCTGCGCCAGTTGCAGCAGCGGCTGCGGATAGACGCCAAGGATGAAGGTCGCGATGGAAATGGCGATCAGCATCACGCCACCGGCGCGCTGACCCCAGTTCATTGGCGCATCGTGGCGCTGCAGGCCCTGCTCGGTCAGGTACAGGGTGACCATCACGCGCAGGTAGTAGAACAGGCCGATGGCGCTGCCCAGCACGATGGCCGCGGTCTGCCACCACATGCCCGCTTCCACGCCCACGGTGATGACGTAGAACTTGCCGATGAAACCGGCGGTGAGCGGAATGCCGGCCAGGGACAGCATCATCACCGTCAGCGCCGCGGTCAGGTACGGACGGCGCCAGAACAGGCCGCGGTACTCGAACAGGGCATCGGCGTCACGCTGACCGTTGCTCGGGCTGGACATCAGGGTGATCACGCCGAAAGCGCCCAGGCTGGTGAAGACGTAGGTCACCAGGTAGACCGCCACGGCTTCCATCGACAGGCCTTCGCCCGAGGCCACTGCCACCAGCAGATAGCCGAAGTGGGAGATGGAGGAATAACCCAGCAGACGCTTGAGGTTGCTCTGCATCAGCGCCAGCAGGTTGCCCACCAGCATGGAGGCGATGGCGATGAAGGCGATGGCATCGTGCAGCCAGCCGTCCTCGGTGGCCATGGGCATGGTCTGGAACACCCGCACCAGCACGGCGAAGACGGCAACCTTGCTGGCGGTGGCCAGGAAGGCACCGACCGGAGCCGGGGAGCCTTCGTAGACGTCCGGGGTCCAGAGGTGGAAGGGCACCAGCGACAGCTTGAAGCCAAGGCCGACGATCAGCATGCCGAGGCCGATTTCCATCAGCAGGCCAGTGCTCGCCGGGGCGTCCATCTGCATGCCGATGTCGGCGAAGTTCAGACTGCCGGACTGGGCGTAGAGCAGGGCCATGCCGAACAGCAGGATGGCCGAGCCGGCGGCGGACAGCACCAGGTACTTCATGCCGGCTTCCAGGGAACGGCGATTGAAGTAGCTGTAGGCCACCAGGCCGTAGACAGGTACCGACAGCAGTTCCAGGCCGATGAACAGGCCGGCGACGTTCTGCGCCGCCACCAGCACCAGACCACCGGTGGCAGAGATCAGCAGCAGCAGGTACAGCTCTTCACGGTTGCCCGGATAGCCTTCCATATAGGCATGCGACAGGGTCATGCAGGCCAGGGTGGCGATCAGGATCAGTGCCATGTAGAAGCAGCTGAAGCCGTCGATGCGCAGCAGCGGGGTGACGTCGATGGCACCGACGCCGAGGGCCGGGATGCAGGACAGCAGGGCCAGGTTGAGACCGATCACGCCCAGGGTCGGGATGATGGTGTGATCCCGCCGCCAGGCGATGCCCAGCATCACCACCACGGCGGTGAAGCCGGTGATGATGATCGGCAGGAGGGCGATGAAGTGTTCGTAGGTAAAGGTCATGGCGCTCTTACCGGGCGGAAACGAGAGAGGAGAAGGCTTCGCCGAGCCACTGCTGGACACCGGCCATGCTCGCGGCCGAGGTATCCAGCACCGGCTGCGGATAGACGCCGAGCAGCACCAGCAGCACGCCAAGCAGCAGCAGCATCGACAGCTCCCGTGCGTTCAGACCCGGCAGGGCGCCTTCGGCCTTGGCCGGACCGAAGTAGGCGCGGTGGATCATGATCAGCGAATAGACCGAGGCGAACACCAGGCCGAAGGTGGCGATGACGGTGATCATCGGCACCACCGGGAAGGCGCCCAGCAGGATCAGGAATTCGCCGACGAAGTTGCCGGTACCCGGCAGACCCAGCGAGGCCGAGGCGAAGAACAGACTCAGGGCCGGCAGGTAGGGCACCCGCGCCCAGAGCCCGCCCATCTGGCGCATGTCACGGGTGTGCATGCGCTCATAGAGCTGGCCGCAGAGGATGAACAGACCGGCGGCGGAGAGGCCGTGGGCGATCATCTGCACCACCACGCCCTGCAGCGCCTGGGGGCTGCCGGAGTAGATGCCGATCAGCACGAAGCCCATGTGCGAAACGCTGGAGTAGGCCACCAGGCGCTTGATGTCGGTCTGGGCGAACGACAGGATGGCGCCGTAGAAGATGCCGATGATGCCCAGCCACATGGCGATCGGCGCGAATTCCGCCGAGGCGTTGGGGAACAGCGGGATGGCGAAGCGCAGCAGGCCGTAGGCGGCGGTCTTGAGCAGGATGCCGGCGAGGTCGACGGAACCGGCGGTCGGCGCCTGGGCGTGGGCATCGGGCAGCCAGGAGTGCAGCGGCACCACCGGCAGCTTCACCGCGAAGGCGATGAAGAAGCCCAGCATCAGCAGGTATTCCAGCTTGGGATCCAGCTGCAGTTGCAGCAGGTCTTCGTAGTCGAAGGTCAGGACGCCGGTGGCACCGTAGTTCACCAGCACCAGGGCAACGATCGCCACCAGCATGATCAGGCCGCTGGCCTGGGTGAAGATGAAGAACTTGGTGGCAGCGGTGATGCGGCTCTTCTTGCCGTCCGCGGAGCTATGGCCCCACAGCGCGATCAGGAAGTACATCGGCACCAGCATCATTTCCCAGAAGAAGAAGAACAGGAACAGGTCCAGGGCCAGGAACACCCCCACCACGCCACCGATGATCCACAGCAGGTTGAGGTGGAAGAAGCCGACGTGGCGCTGTACTTCGCGCCAGGAGCAGGTCACCGCCAGCACACCGAGCAGGCCGGTGAGCAGAATCATCAGCAGCGACAGGCCATCGAGACCGAAGTGCAGGCTGATGCCGAAGCGCGGAATCCAGTTCATCTGGAATTCCGCGGTCCAGGCGGTTTCGGCGCCAGGGGCCGGAGCCAGGCTGTAGTCGCCGTGGGCCCACAGCCAGAGGCCGAGCACCAGCTCCAGCAGCATGGTGAACAGGGCGATCCAGCGGGGCACCAGCGGGCCGGTCTTTTCCGTGAGGAAACAGAGCAGGCCGCCGATGAAGGGGATCAGGATTAGCCAGGGCAGAAGCATGACGTGTACTTATCCTTAGTCAGGGGGTCAGGCCAGCAGCAGCGCGCCGAGCAACAGCACGGCGCCTCCCACGATGGAAGCCGCGTACCAGCGCAGACGGCCGTTCTCGGTGATGCTCAGTGCCAGGTTGCCGCCGCGCGCCAGCATCGGGATCAGGCCGATGGCCTGGTCGAAGGGATCGCGACGCAGCAGGCGGGTCAGCAGCAGGTACGGCTTGACGAAGATCAGGTCGTACAGCCAGTCGAAGCCCCAGGCGTGATACCACCAGGTCCCGAAGAAGCGACCCGGCGCACTCTTGGCCAGGCCGTTCACGAAGGAACGCTTGCCAAGGAAGAGCAGGGCGGCCAGCAGGATACCGGCGATGGCGATGGCCCCGGAGGTGATCTCCAGGGAGTGCTTGGCTTCGCCACCGGCGTGGCCGATGGATTCCGGCAGCACCCCGGCCAGCGGCGGCACGATCATCGCGCCGACAAAGGTCGAGAGCACCAGCAGTACCGCCAGCGGCAGGTTGTGGGCGATGCCGTGGCCGGCATGGGCCTCGGTGTGCGCCTCGCCATGGAAGGTGATGAAGATCAGGCGGAAGGTGTAGATCGAGGTCAGGAAGGCACCGGCCAGGCCTGCGTAGAGCAGGTAGGTATGACCGCTGGCCATGGCTTCCCAGAGGATCTCGTCCTTGGAGTAGAAGCCGGCGGTCACCAGCGGCAGCGCCGCCAGGGCCGAACCACCCACCACGAAGCTGGCGTAGGCCAGGGGGATCTTCTTCCACAGGCCGCCCATTTTGAAGATGTTCTGCTCGTGGTGGCAGGCCAGGATCACCGAACCCGAGGCGAGGAACAGCAGCGCCTTGAAGAAGGCATGGATCATCAGGTGGAAGATCGCCGGCTGCCAGGCGCCGACACCCAGGGCCAGGAACATATAGCCGATCTGGCTCATGGTCGAATAGGCCAGGATGCGCTTGATGTCGGTCTGCACCAGGGCGGCGAAACCGGCCAGCACCAGGGTCACGGCACCGATGATGCCGACCAGGTGGAGGATTTCCGGCGCCAGCAGGAACAGGCCGTGGGTCCGGGCTATCAGGTAGACGCCCGCGGTCACCATGGTCGCCGCGTGGATCAGTGCGGAGACCGGGGTGGGGCCGGCCATGGCGTCCGCCAGCCAGGTCTGCAGCGGCAGCTGGGCCGACTTGCCGACCGCGCCGCCGAGCAGCGCCAGGGTGGCCAGCACGATCAGCGGATCACCACTGGCGAAGACGTCCGGCGCCTTCTGCAGCAGCTCCTGGATGTCCAGGGTGCCCAGGGTCATGAACAGGATGAACAGACCGAAGGCCATGAAGACGTCGCCGACGCGGGTGACGATGAACGCCTTCAGCGCCGCGTTGCCGTTGGCGCGCTCGCTGTAGTAGAAGCCGATCAGCAGGTAGCTGCACAGGCCCACGCCTTCCCAACCGAAGTACAGCAGCAGCAGGTTGTCGCCGAGAACCAGCAGCAACATGCTGAAGATGAACAGGTTGGTGTAGGCGAAGAAGCGCGAATAGCCCTCTTCACCGCGCATGTACCAGGACGCGAACAGGTGGATCAGGAAGCCGACGCCGGTGACCACGCCGAGCATGGTCAGCGACAGGCCATCCAGGTAGAGAGCCATGTTGGGCGCGAAGCCCTCCACGTTCATCCACTGCCAGAGGACGATGGTCAGGTGGCCGTCGGCGGGCGGGGCGACGTGGAAGTTCCAGCCGACCCAGGCGGCGACCAGCGCCGCCAGGCCCACCGAACCCACGCCGATCAGCGCGGAAAGATTCTCCGACAGCCGACCGCGGGAGAAGGCCAGCAGGAAATAGCCGACCAGGGGAAAGGCGAAGGTGAGGGGTAGCAGGTTCATCCGTGCATCTCGCTGGCGGCATCGACGTCGAGGGTGTGGAAGCGGCGATAGAGCTGCAGCAGGATCGCCAGGCCGATACTGGCCTCGGCGGCGGCCAGGCTCAGCACCAGGATGAACATCACCTGGCCGTCGGGAGCGCCCCAACGGCTACCCGCGACCACGAAGGCCAGGGCGGCGGCGTTCATCATGATTTCCAGACTCATGAGCACGAAGAGAATGTTGCGGCGGACCATCAGGCCCACCAGGCCAAGGGCGAACAGGGCGCCGGCGAGGGCCAGGCCGTGTTCCAGAGGTATGGCGTTCATTGGCTGTTCTCCAGTCCTTGGCGACTCACTCGCCGATCCCGTCTTTGACGTCGCTGCGACCCAGGTGATAGGCCGCGACCAGGGCACCCAAGAGCAGCATGGAGGCCAGTTCGACCGCCAGCAGATAGGGTCCGAACAGGCTGATGCCCACGGCCTTGGCTTCCACCGAGGTATGACCGATGGCAGCGCCGCCCGGGGTGCGCGCGAGCACCACCAGCAGTTCCACCAGCAGCGCACCGGCGAGGATCGACGGAGCTATCCAGATCTTGGGGGTCAGCCACTTGCGTTCCTGCTCGGCGACGACCGGCCCGAGGTTGAGCATCATCACCACGAAGACGAACAGCACCATGATGGCGCCGGCGTAGACGATGATCTCCAGGGCGCCGGCGAAGGGCGCGCCCAGGGCAAAGAACACCATGGACACGGCCAGCAGCGAGATGATCAGGTACAGCAGCGCATGCACCGGATTGGTGTTGGTGATCACCCGGAAGGTGGCCAGGACGGCCACCCCGGCGGAGAAATAGAAGGCGAATTCCACGACAGCTCCTTAGGGCAGCAGGCTCTTCACGTTGATCGGCTCTGCCTCGCTCTGCGCGGCACCCTTGGGCTTGCCCGCGATGGCCATGCCGGCCACGCGGTAGAAGTTGTATTCCGGATACTTGCCCGGACCCGAGATCAGCAGGTCCTGCTTCTCGTACACCAGCTCCTGGCGCTTGAATTCGGACATTTCGAAATCCGGGGTCAGCTGGATGGCGGTGGTGGGGCAGGCCTCCTCGCACATGCCGCAGAAGATGCAACGCGAGAAGTTGATGCGGAAGAACTCCGGGTACCAGCGACCGTCTTCGGCTTCGGTCTTCTGCAGGGAGATGCAGCCGACCGGGCAGGCCACGGCGCACAGGTTGCACGCCACGCAGCGCTCCTGGCCGTCGGGGTCACGGGTGAGCACGATGCGGCCCCGGTAGCGCGGCGGCAGGTACACGGGTTCCTCGGGGTATTGCAGGGTGTCGCGCTTGCGGAAGGCGTGGCCGAAGACCATCACGATGCTGCGCAACTGGGTGTAGGTGCCATGCAGGACGTGCAAGATTTCCTTGATCATGACGAATACCTCACTGGCCGATGGCCGGCGAGGCGCTATAGAGCACCACCGCGCCGGTCACCAGCAGGTTGATCAGGGTCAGGGGCAGGCAGAACTTCCAGCTGAAGGCCATTACCTGGTCGTAGCGCGGACGCGGAATGGACGCGCGCAGCAGGATGAAGATCATGATGAAGAAGGCGGTCTTCAGGGCGAACCAGAAAAACGACAGCCAGGGCAAGGTGTCCAGGAAGGGACCGTGCCAGCCGCCGAAGAACAGGGTCACCAGCAGCGCCGAGATCAGCACGATGCCGATGTACTCGCCGACGAAGAACATGCCCCACTTCATGCCCGCGTATTCGATGTGGTAACCGTCAGCGAGCTCCTGCTCGGCCTCCGGCTGATCGAAGGGGTGACGGTGGGTAACGGCGATGCCGGCGATGAAGAAGGTGCAGAAGCCGAAGAACTGGGGAATGATGAACCACCAGCCCTGATGCTGCGCCTCGACGATATCCCTCATGTTGAAGGAACCGGTCACCGCGACGATGCCCATCACCGACAGACCCATGAACACCTCGTAGGAGAGGGTCTGGGCCGAGGCGCGCATGGCGCCCAGCAGCGAGAACTTGTTGTTGCTCGCCCAGCCGGCGAAGAGCACCGCATAGACGTTGACGCCGGCCATGGCGAAGAAGAACAGCAGGCCGACGTTCAGGTCAGCCACGCCCCAGGTGGGGGTGATCGGAATGACCGAGAAGGCCACCAGCAGCGAGCCCATGGCGATCACCGGCGCCAGGGCGAAGATCATCTTGTCGGCGAACGGCGGCGTCCAGTCCTCCTTGAAGAACATCTTCAGCATGTCGGCGCCAAGCTGGAAGGCGCCGAAGGGACCGACCCGGTTGGGGCCGTGACGGTCCTGCCAGAGTCCCAGCAGACGCCGTTCGACGAAGCTCAGCAGCGCCCCGCAGATGACCACCGCCAGGAGGATGACGATGGCCTTGAGGATGCCGATCACCACGGCGATGAGGGTGGGGGTGAGCCAGGTCATGCCGCGGCCTCCTGCAGTCCTTCCACGCTGAGGCCGGCGAAGTCCACCGGAATCCCTTCGAAGCCGGCGGGCAGGCCGACCAGACCCGCCGACAGCTCGGGCTTGATCTGCAGCGGCAGGCGCAATTCCTGACCAGCGACCTGCAGGCGCAGCAGGGCGCCTTCGTTGACGCCCAGGCGGTCGGCATCAGCCTTGGCCAGCGCCACATAGGCGGCCGGGATGCGCTCGCGTACCGGTTCGGCACGGGAAGAGGTCTCTTCGCTACCGAACAGGTGGTACAGCGGCACGGCCTGGAAGCCGGACTCGGCACTGCGTACGGCAGCGGTCGGCACGGCGAACCAGGTCAGGCGATCGCCCTGGGACTCGATCAGACGCACGCCCGGATCGCCGGCGCGCAGGTGACCACCCACCTCGTCCTGGAACTTGTTCCAGGCCTGGGGCGAGTTCCAGCCCGGGGACCAGGCGAAGGGAATCTGCTGACGCGGTTCGACGCTGCCGGCATAGCCTTCCATGGAGAAGGCGAAGGCGGTGTCGGCATCCTGGGGCGCACGCGGCTCGTGCACGCTGAGGTTGGCGCGCATGGAGGTGCGGCCGCTGTAGCGATGCGGTTCGCGGGCGAGCTTGAGACCCTTCACCCGGAAGCTGGCGTTGGGCGCAGCATCGCGGATACCGTCCAGCTGCGGCGCAGCGGTGGCCACGGCGTCGGTGACGTGGTCCAGCTGGGTCCAGTCCACCGGACGGTTGTCCAGGGTGTTGCGCAGGGCGTGCAGCCAGCGCCAGCCCTCGCGGATCAGGCTGGAGGGGTCGTAGTAGCTCGGCTCATAGACTTGGAAGAAGCGCTGGGCGCGACCTTCCTGGCTGACCAGGGTACCGTCGCCTTCGGCGAAGCTAGCCGCCGGCAGCACCAGGTCGGCGCGCTGGGCGGTGGCGGTACGCTGGTGATCCAGCACCACCAGCACCTGGGCGCGGGCCAGGGCCTGATCCACCTGCTCGGCAGGGGCGCGGCGATAGAGGTCGTTCTCCAGCACCACCAGGGCGTCGGCCTGGCCGTTTTCCAGGGCGGCGAAGGCGTCTTCGACGGACTCGCCGCCGTAGAGCGCCAGGCCCAGGCTGTTGGCTTCGGGCACCACCAGGCTCAGGGAGCCGGCCTTGCCCTTGGCGGCCAGGGCCTTGGCCAGGTTGGCGGCGGCCTCGATCAGCGCCGGTTCACCCAGGGAGGTACCGGACACCACCAGCGGGCGTTCGGCCGCCAGCAGGGTTTCGCCCAGCAGGCGCGCCTGCTCGGCGACTTCGTCGCTCAGGCCGTCGACGGCCGGGGCGCTGGCGTCGATGGCATGGGCCACGGCATGGCCGAAGCGGGCCAGTTGCAGCGGCGAACCATGCAGGCGGGCGTCGGCGACGTCGTCCAGGCGGGTGGCGGCGACGCTGGCGATGAACAGCGGATTGCGCTCGCTCTGGCCGATGTTCTGCACGGCGGCGTTCAGCCAGGGCTGGATCTTCTGCGCCGCGGCCATGGCCTCGGGCTTGCCCTTGACCGACTGCCGCAGGGACAGCGCCAGGCGGGCCGCGGTCTGGGTCAGATCCTCGCCGAGGACGAAGACGGCATCGTGCTTCTCCATGGCGCGCAGGGTGGGGACGGGCAGGGGGCTGTCCTTGAGCACCTGCAGCACCAGGCGCACGTTGGCCAGGTCACGGGCGCTCATGCCGCTGGAGAAGTTGTCGGCGCCGACCAGCTCGCGCAGGGCGTGGTTGCTTTCCAGGCTGGCACGCGGCGAACCGATGCCGATCACCTTCTTGCCGCGCAGCAGCAGGGCGGCACGATCCAGGGCGGCGTCGATGCCGGTCTCCAGGCTGCCGTCCTTCAGCAGGGCCTGGCGCGGACGATCCTTGCGATTGACATAGCCATAGCCGAAGCGGCCACGGTCGCAGAGGAAGTACTGGTTGACCGAGCCGTTGAAGCGGTTCTCGATGCGGCGCAATTCGCCATAGCGCTCGCCGGGGCTGATGTTGCAGCCCGAGGAGCAGCCATGGCAGATGCTCGGGGCAAACTGCATGTCCCACTTGCGGTTGTAGCGCTCGGAGTGGGTCTTGTCGGTGAACACCCCGGTGGGGCAGACCTCGGTCAGGTTGCCGGAAAATTCGCTCTCCAGGGTACCGTCCTCGACGCGGCCGAAATAGACGTTGTCGTGGGCACCGTAGACGCCCAGGTCGGTTCCGCCGGCGTAGTCCTTGTAGTAGCGCACGCAGCGATAGCAGGCGATGCAGCGGTTCATCTCGTGAGCGACGAACGGGCCGAGGTCCTGGTTCTGGTGGGTACGCTTGGTGAAGCGATAACGGCGCTTGTTGTGACCGGTCATCACCGTCATGTCCTGCAGGTGGCAGTGGCCACCTTCTTCGCAGACCGGACAGTCGTGGGGATGGTTGGTCATCAGCCATTCGATGACCGAGCTGCGGAATTCCTTGGCTTCGGCGTCTTCGATGGAGATGTAGGTCTTGTCGCTGGACGGGGTCATGCAGGACATGACCAGGCGCCCGCGGGTGTCATTCTCGTCGGCGAACTGCTTTACCGCGCACTGGCGGCAGGCGCCGACACTGCCCAGCGCCGGGTGCCAGCAGAAATAGGGGATGTCGAGCCCCAGGGACAGGCAGGCTTCGAGGAGGTTGTCCGCCCCGTCGACCTCGTACGTCTTGCCGTCTACATGGATAGTGGCCATAGGGTTTTCTTCTCACCCGCGCAGGGCGGGTCTGGCTAATGGGAAAACGTTCGCGCTGCCCTGGCGGTCGCCAGTGGCAGCGCCGGCCGGGTCGAGCCCGGCCAGAAAGCGATGGGAGCGGTCCCGAAGGACCGGTCCTCAGATCACGGTCGCGGAAGCAGTCGGACGAGGCTCGCTGGGCGCCTTGCGCACACCGGCCTCGAACTCCTCGCGGAAATACTTGATGGCACTACCCAGGGGCTCGACGGCGCCAGGGGCGTGGGCACAGAAGGTCTTGCCCGGGCCGAGGAAGTTGACCAGTTGCAGCAGGGTATCGAGATCGCCCTGCTGGCCTTCGCCCTTCTCCAGGCTGCGCAGGAGTTTGACGCTCCAGGGCAGGCCGTCGCGGCAGGGGGTGCACCAGCCGCAGGATTCGCGCGCGAAGAACTCTTCCATGTTGCGCAGCAGCGAGACCATGTTGACGCTGTCGTCCACGGCCAGGGCTAGGCCGGTGCCCATGCGGGTGCCGACCTTGCCGATGCCGCCGGCGTACATCTGCGCCGAGAGGTGCTCGGGCAGCAGGAAGCCGGTACCGGCGCCACCGGGCTGCCAGCATTTCAGCGTGAAGCCGTCGCGCATGCCGCCGGCATAGTCTTCGAACAGCTCCTGGGCGGTGATGCCGAAGGGCAGTTCCCAGACGCCGGGGTTCTTCACCTTGCCGGAGAAGCCCATGAGCTTGGTGCCCATGTCTTCGCTGCCTTCGCAGGCCAGGCTCTTGTACCAGTCCACGCCACCCGCGACGATGCCCGGCACGTTGCACAGGGTCTCGACGTTGTTGACGCAGGTGGGCTTGCCCCAGACGCCGACGGCGGCGGGGAAGGGCGGCTTGGAGCGCGGGTTGGCGCGGCGGCCTTCCAGGGAGTTGATCAGCGCGGTCTCTTCGCCACAGATGTAGCGACCGGCGCCGGTGTGGACGAACAGCTCGAAGTCGAAGCCGCTGCCCAGGATGTTCTTGCCGAGCAGACCGGCGGCCTTGGCTTCTTCCACCGCCCGCCGCAGGTTGGCGGCGGCGTCGACGTATTCGCCACGCAGGAAGATGTAGCCACGGTAGGCCTTGAGCGCCCGGGCGCTGATCAGCATGCCTTCCACCAGCAGGTGGGGCAGCTGCTCCATGAGCAGGCGGTCCTTCCAGGTGTTGGGCTCCATCTCGTCCGCGTTGCACAGCAGGTAGCGGATATCGAGGGATTCGTCCTTGGGCATCAGGCCCCACTTCACGCCGGTGGGGAAGCCCGCACCGCCGCGGCCCTTGAGGCCGGAGTCCTTGACTTCCTGGACGATGGCGTCCGGCGCCAGCTCGGTCAGCGCCTTGCGCGCCGCGGCGTAGCCGTCCTTCGCCTGGTATTCCTCCAGCCAGACCGGGGCGCCGTCTTCACGCAGGCGCCAGGTCAGGGGATGGGTCTCGGGAGTACGGGCGATGCTGTTGGCAGGCCCGAAGGAGGTCAGTCTCATGCGTATCCCTCCAGCAGTTTGGCCACGCCCGCAGGTTGGACATCGCCATGGGTGTCGTCGTCGATCATCAGCGCCGGGGCCTTGTCGCAATTGCCCAGGCAGCAGACCGGCAGCAGGGTGAAGCGGCTGTCGGTGGTGGTCTGGCCCAGGCCGATGCCCAGCTGGCGCTGGATCTCGCCGACCACGGATTCGTGGCCGCCGATGTAGCAGGTCATGCTGTCGCACACGCGGATGATGTGGCGACCGACCGGCACGCGGAAGATCTGGCTGTAGAAGGTCGCCACGCCCTCGACGTCGCTGGCGGGAATGCCCAGCACCTCGCCGATGGCATAGATGGCGCCATCCGGCACCCAGCCACGTTCCTTCTGGACGATCTTCAGGGCTTCGATGGACGCCGCGCGCGGGTCCTCGTAGTGATGCATCTCGTGCTCGATGGCCGAGCGCTCGGTTTCGCTCAGGACGAAACGGTCGGTTTGGATCAGGGTTTCGGTGCTCATACTCAGCGGTCCACGTCGGCCATGACGAAGTCGATACTGCCCAGGTAGGCAATCAGGTCGGACACCATGCTGCCGCGAATGACGGCCGGGATCTGCTGCAGGTGCGGGAAGCTCGGCGTCCGGATGCGGGTGCGGTAGCTCATGGTGCTGCCATCGCTCGTCAGGTAATAGCTGTTGGCGCCCTTGGTCGCCTCGATCATCTGGAAGGCTTCGCCGGCCGGCATCACCGGACCCCAGGACACTTGCAGGAAGTGGGTGATCAGGGTCTCGATGTGCTGCAGGGTGCGCTCCTTGGGCGGCGGCGTGGTCAGCGGGTGATCCGCCTTGTACGGGCCTTCGGGCATGTGCTGCAGGCACTGCTCGATGATGCGCAGACTCTGGCGCATCTCCTCGACGCGCAGCATGCCGCGGTCGTAGCAGTCGCCGTTGTGGGCGATGGGCACTTCGAATTCGAAGTTCTCGTAGCCGGAGTAGGGACGGGCCTTGCGCAGGTCGAAATCGAGACCGGTGGCGCGCAGGTTGGGGCCGGTGACACCCCACTCCAGGGCTTCCTTGGTGTTGTAGACGGCGACGTTCTTGGTCCGGCCGATGAGGATGCTGTTCTTCATCGCAGCCTTTTCGTACTCGTCCAGGCGCTTGGGCATCCAGTCGAGGAATTCGCGGACCAGCTTGTCCCAGCCACGCGGCAGGTCGTGGGCGACGCCGCCGATACGGAACCAGGCCGGGTGCATGCGGAAGCCGGTGATGGCCTCGATCACCTTGTAGGCACGCTGACGGTCGGTGAAGGTAAAGAACACCGGGGTCATGGCACCGACGTCCTGAATATAGGTGCCTAGGTACAGCAGGTGGCTGTTGATGCGGAAGAACTCGGCCATCATCACGCGGATGAAGTCGACCCGCGACGGCACCTTGATGCCGGCGAGCTTTTCCACCGAAAGGACGTAGGGCAGGTTGTTCATCACCCCACCCAGATAATCGATCCGGTCGGTGTAGGGGATGTAGCTGTGCCAGGACTGGCGCTCGGCCATCTTCTCGGCGCCCCGGTGGTGGTAGCCGATCTCCGGCACGCAGTCGACGATCTCTTCGCCGTCCAGCTGCAGGATGATGCGGAAGGCACCGTGGGCGGAAGGGTGGTTCGGACCCAGGTTGAGGAACATGTAGTCGGAATTCTCCGCATGTTCCTTCATGCCCCATTCTTCGGGCTTGAATCTCAGGGTCTCCTGCTCGAGATCCTGCTTGGCGGCGTTCAGCGCATAGGGATCGAATTCGGTAGCCCGCGCCGGATAGTCCTTGCGCAGCGGATGCCCCTGCCAGTTGTCGGCCATCAGCATGCGCTTGGGCAGCGGGTGGCCGTCGAAATGGATGCCGTACATGTCCAGCACTTCCCGCTCGTACCAGTTGGCATTGGGGTAGATGCCGGTGGCGGTGGGCAGGCGCAGGTCATTGGCGGACAGGGCCACCTTGAGCATCACATCGCTGTTTCGGTCGATGGACAGCAGGTGGTAGAAGACGGTGAAGTCCGCGTTGGGCAGGCCGCGGCGGTGAGTCCGCAGGCGCTCGTCCACGCCATGCAGGTCATAGAGCATGACGTAGGGGCGGGGCAGGTTGCGCAGGAAGCGCAGTACTTCGATGATTCTTTCGCGCGCCACCCAGATCACCGGCATGCCGGTACGGGTGTCTTGCAGGGTCAGGGCGTCGGCGCCGAATTGGCCCTGGAGTTCGCCAACCACCGACGCATCGCCGGCAGGGGCGGGCGCAGAGGCGGACAGAGCGGTGTCTGCGGTCATGATGTTCCGTCGCTAATCGATCGTCGTCAGCGTGCAGGTCCCGAAGAGGACTTACACTTCGTCTGGGCTGCGCAGGTTGGTGACCTGGATGCGGCGCTCGCGGTTCTGCTCGCGCTGCGAAGGCATCTCGGCGCGATAGATACCCTGGTCGCCCACCACCCAGGAAAGGGGGCGGCGCTCTTCACCGATGGAGTCCTGCAGGAGCATCAGGCCCTGCAGGAAGGCTTCGGGGCGAGGCGGGCAGCCGGGCACATAGACGTCGACGGGCAGGAACTTGTCCACGCCCTGAACGACCGAGTAGATGTCGTACATACCGCCGGAGTTTGCGCAGGCGCCCATGGAGATCACCCACTTGGGTTCCAGCATCTGCTCGTACAGGCGCTGGATGACCGGGGCCATCTTCATGAAAGGCGTGCCGGCGATGACCATGAAGTCGGCCTGACGCGGCGATGCCCGGATGACTTCGGCGCCGAAGCGGGCGATGTCGTGGGGCGCCGTGAAGGCGGTGGTCATTTCCACATAGCAGCAGGACAGGCCGAAGTTGTAGGGCCAGAGGGAATTCTTGCGCCCCCAGTTGACCGCGCCCCGCAGGACATCCTCAAGTTTGCCCATGAAGATGCTGCGGTTGACCTGACTTTCCATAGGGTCGGCAACGGTTTCCCGTTGGCCGGCCGGATAGCGGTCTACTGCCGCATCGGGATCGATCCGGGTGAGATTGTATTGCATTGCCAAAGCCTCATTGTTTCGACTTCGCCTGCCGCTCGCGACGGCTCGCAGGCGCCCAATCGAGCGCTCCGATTCGCCACAGGTAGACAAGACCCGCCAACAGAATTGCTATGAAAATGGAGGCTTCCACGAAGCCGGCCCATCCCGATTCACGGATGGACACCGACCAGGCGAAGAGAAAGAGGGCTTCGACGTCGAAGATCACGAAGAGCATCGCGACCAGGTAGAACTTGGCAGAGAGACGGAGACGGGCACCCCCGGTGGGGACGATGCCGGACTCGAAGGGATCGTTCTTGCTACGGCCCACGGCTTTGCTGCCGAGCAGGCTCGAGACTCCGAGCATGAAGGCGATCAGACCAACCACGCCCAGGAGAAATACCGCGAAGCTCCAGTTGTGGGTCAGTAGGCTGATCGACTCAGACATGCTTTGAATCCTTAATTATTGGGTATCAGGCGCTATCAGTGCGACACGGTGTCGCAAGACAGACAGATTTTATGCTCTATCGATTCATTCTGTAAATTTATTGGTCCAAAAAGATTCTATTGGACTGCTTTGAATCAAACTAAACAGAACTTCAGATTCATTTGAGAATGAATATAGGAATTATTCTCAAATAAACTTTCATGTTCTGCTGAAGCCTAGATTGCCAGGCGCCGCGAGAGTTCTCCCGTTCGCCGGTTGGTTAGTCGATGAGGTCGGCGCGAATGCTCAACTGGCGGTCATCATGACCCTCGGTCGAGTAGTAGCGCGTAAGGCCGTTTTGGTCGCCCTCGACCTGCTGCCGGAAGCCCCCTAGATCCAGCCATTGCCCGAGGGGACCGCTGATGCGGGTGGCAGCGCTCTGGGTCTGCACCGCGCCCGGGCGCATGGCCGCGGCGCGATCATCGACGCTGCTGATGTCCAGATGCACCAGGTTGCCGCTCAGACGGGCGGTGACCTGAAACCCCCGTTCGAGACGGCGGTAATCGGTCTGAGCGTAGCTCTGCCCATAGGGGGAGGTCTGGTAGGTGGTGACCGGGACGTCTTCGCCGAAGCGAATGAAGGCAGGATAGCCCTCGGTGACCTGGACGCGCTGGGCGCCATCCTCTCGCTGGTCGGTGCTGTCCTCGATGATGCGCACCTGGGGCGAGCGTCCGTTGCCGTTTACCGAGTATCCCTGACTGGCACCCGAACTGCCGGCGCGGGTAGCCAGGGTGATGAGCAGGCGCCGCGGCTGGGTATCCAGCTGGGCCAGCAGATTTTTGATCTCGGCGAGCTTGGCCGGCTCGGCGTTAACGATCAGCTGGTTGCCATAGACATTGACCTTGCCTTCGCCGCCGAGGACGGCTTGCAGGGTGGGCAGGAGATCGTCGGCGGTGCGGTACTGCAGGGGAATGACCTCGGTACGAGGCGTGGCCCAGGCGGTGGCCGTCAACAGCAGCAAGAGCGCCAGCAAGCCCTTCACAGCACCATCCTCCGCAATTCCTGATCCGGCTGGCTGATGGCCCAGAGACGATCGAAGACCTGTTGCTGGACCTTGACGGCGGCACGGTCGCCATAGCGGACGAAGCCGGTGGGGGCGCTGCCCGTGCGGCGCAGCAGGGCTTGGCCGTCTACGATCAGGCAGCTGCCTTCCGGTTGCCGATCGGCCGGTGGCCGCCGGATCAGCAGATTGCTGGTCAGGCGCTGCGCCAGGGCGATGAGTCGATGCCCCTGGCGCACGGCACTGGCGCTGTCGTTGATCAGGATGCGTACCTGATGCCGCGGATGGCCCAGCAGCAAGTGCTTGATGGCCGCCTCGACGTCGAGGTTGTCGTAGAGGGGCGCTTCCAGATCGGGCGTCTGGAGGCACAGCTGGCGACTGGCTTGAGCGATGAGACGGACGCTGTGCTCACGCAGGGCGTCCAGGCCTTCGAGGCGCAGGGCGAGGTCCTGGCCGAGCTGGGGTTCGGGCAGGATGCCCAGGGTCAGATCGGCAAAGGACTCGTCCACGGCGGCTCCCTCTCACTCGTCGTCGTCTTCTCCGGCGAAGATCAGACTGCCCTGCTGGAGCAGTTCGCGGATCAGGCGCATGGCATCGTCGTCCTGCAGCCAGGGCGCGAGATTGGCCTCGTGCAGGACCTCCGCCGAGCATAGCAGGTCGAGCAGCGGTTGCAGTCGCATGGGCAGCAGGCGGCTCTGACCGCTGGCAAAGACCATCATCTCGTCTTCCAGGCGGCTCCAGGCGATGCGGCCACTGGGGTTGCGCATCAGCAGTGCGCCTTCGTCGAGTTCCTTGCGCAGCTGCTTGGCGCTGAGGTTTTCCCCGGCGACCCGCTCCGGGTACCGCGGCTCGGTCATGTGCTGGCCGAACCAGGCCAGCAGCAGGCGATCATCGCTCAGGTGGCGTTCCATCAGGCCGCGCAGGCGCTTGATGGCCTCGGGCGGGATCTCCGCCGGATGCTCGCTGGCCGGCGTGCAACCGGCGTCGCTGTAGCGCTCGTCCTCGGGGATGAACTGGGCGAGGAAGTCGGTGAAGTGGGTAAGCACTTCGCCGGCACTGGGCGCGCGGAAGCCAATGGAGTAGGTCATGCACTCGTCTTCGGCGATGCCGTCATGGGCCAGGCCCGGCGGCAGGTAGAGCATGTCACCCGGTTCCAGGACCCATTCGTCGGTCTGCTGGAAATCGGCGAGGATCTTCAACTCCAGGCCGTCGATCAGCGGGCTGTCGGCGGTGCATTGCTGGCCGATGCGCCAGCGGCGGCGGCCATGGCCCTGCAGCAGGAAGACGTCATAGTGATCGTAGTGGGGGCCGACACCGCCACCGGGGGCGGCATAGCTGACCATGATGTCGTCGACGCGCCAGTTGGGCAGGAAGCGGAAGGATTCCAGCACCTCCGCCACCTCGGGCACGAATTGGTCGACCGATTGCACCAGCAGGGTCCAGTCCCGCTCGGGCAGGTCGGCGAAGGTGTCTTCCGGGAGCGGGCCGCGGCGCAGCTCCCAGGTCTGGTCCTGGCCGATGATCAGGCGGGATTCGATTTCCTCTTCCAGCGACAGGCCGGCCAGTTCGTCGGGCTCCAGGGGATTCTGGAAGTCCGGGAGGGCCTGGCGGATCAGCAGGGGTTTCTGCTGCCAGTAGTCGCGGAGGAATTCTCGGGCGGTCAGGCCGCCGAGCAGTTGCAGGGGTTGATCCGGGTTCATGCACACCTCGCGCAATGAAAAACGCCCGGCGAGGCCGGGCGTAGAAAAAGGATGATCTTCAGACCCGACGGGCCTGTTCGGCAGCGTTGCCGATATAGCCGGCCGGGGTCAGCTGGCGCAGTTCGGCCTTGGCGGCCTCGGGGATCTCCAGGCCGTCGATGAAATCCTGCAGGGCGCTGGCGCTGATGCCCTTGCCACGGGTCAGCTCCTTGAGCTTCTCGTAGGGGTTGGCCACGCCATAGCGGCGCATCACGGTTTGCACCGGCTCGGCCAGGACTTCCCAGCAGGCGTCCAGGTCTTCGGCGATGCGGGCGGCGTTGAGTTCCAGCTTGCTGATGCCCTTGAGGGTGGCTTCGTAGGCGATCACGCCGTGGGCCAGGCCGGTGCCGAGGTTGCGCAGCACGGTGGAGTCGGTCAGGTCGCGCTGCCAGCGGGAGATCGGCAGCTTGCTGGCCAGGTGCTGGAGGATGGCGTTGGCGATACCCAGGTTGCCTTCGGAGTTCTCGAAGTCGATGGGATTGACCTTGTGCGGCATGGTCGAGGAGCCGATCTCGCCGGCCACGGTCTTCTGCTTGAAGTAGCCGAGGGAGATGTAGCCCCAGATGTCCCTGTCGAAGTCGATCAGGATGGTGTTGAAACGGGCGATGGCGTCGAACAGCTCGGCGATGTAGTCGTGCGGCTCGATCTGGGTGGTGTAGGGATTCAGGGTCAGGCCGAGATCGCCTTCGATAAAGGTGCGCGCATTGGCCTCCCAGTCGACGTCCGGGTAGGCGGACAGGTGGGCGTTGTAGTTGCCCACGGCGCCGTTGATCTTGCCCAGCGGGCGGACGGCGGCGATCTGCTCGATCTGGCGCTCCAGGCGATAGACCACGTTGGCCAGTTCCTTGCCCAGGGTGGTGGGGGAGGCGGGCTGGCCATGGGTGCGCGAAAGCATGGGCACGTCGGCGAAGCGGTGGGCCAGCGCACGGATCTCGCCGGCGATCTGGCGCATCAGCGGCAGCAGCACCTGGTCACGACCTTCGCGCAGCATCAGCGCATGGGACAGGTTGTTGATGTCCTCGGAGGTGCAGGCGAAGTGGATGAATTCACTCACCGCAGCCAGTTCCGGCAGGTCGGCGACCTCTTCCTTGAGCAGGTACTCGATGGCCTTGACGTCGTGGTTGGTGGTGCGCTCGATGTCCTTGACCCGCTGCGCCTGCTCGACGCTGAACTCGGTGGCCAGCTTGTCCAGCAGGGCATTGGCCTCGGCGGAGAAGGGAGCGACCTCGGGAATGCCGGCGTGGGCGGCCAGGCGCTGCAACCAGCGGACCTCGACCTGGGCGCGGAAACGGATCAGGCCGAATTCGCTGAAGATGGGGCGCAGGGCGGCGGTCTTGCCGGCGTAACGGCCGTCGATGGGCGATACGGCGGTGAGCGAGGAGAGCTGCATGGGCATTCTCTTGGTAGCGGGGGAGAAAGGGGCGGAATTCTACACGCAAAGGCCGGCGCTTTAGTACCGCCGCCGGCCAGTCCGGGATCAGCCGTTGCGCAGGGGATAGAGGTTGTCGAGCAGCTTGCGGCGATTGAGCACCAACTGCCAGCGATGGCCGCCGAGCTGGCGCCACAGGCGGGCGGAACGGATGCCGGCCAGCAGCAGGGCGCGTACCCGCGAGGCGGTGGCGGACTGCTGCAGGTAGCGCATTTCGCCGTGCACCTGGATGCGCTGCTTGAAGGTGCTCAGGGTGTCCTCGTAGAGGCCACCGCAGGCGGCGATGACGTTCTCGTGCGCCACGCCGAAGTGTTCGACCTGGGACTGGATCTGGGTGAGGCGCCGGCCGATGAGGTCGAGCAGGTCGCCGCGCTTCTCCAGCTTGCGTTCCAGGGCGGTCATCGCCAGGGCATAGCGCAGGGGCTCGCGCTGCAGGCTGTTGGGATTGCGCTCCAGGGTGCTGGAGAGGGCACCCAGGCCCTCGCGCAGGGGTGCGACGCTGCCGCCATAGACGTCCAGCGTGCTGCCCGGATCCCGTACCAGCAGGCTGCCAAGCAGGCAGGCCAGGGGTTCTTCCGCGACCTGGCCGGTGCGCGCCAGCTGGTCCACCAGCAGGGCGGCCTGGAAGACGCCGCCCAGGGCGATGAGTTGTTCCTGGGTACGATTCATGCGGCGGGCGCCTCGGCGCAAGCGGGTTGGTAGTGTTCGATCACGCCGCCGCCCAGGCAGACATCGCCGTCGTAGAAGACCACCGACTGGCCGGGGGTCACGGCGCGCTGGGGTTCGTCGAAGACCACCCGGTAGCCGGCGCCCTGGCGCTCGATCCGGCAGGGCTGGTCCTGCTGGCGATAGCGAACCTTGGCGGTGAGGCGGCGCGGCTGGGCGAGCTCCAGGTCATTGACCCAGAACATCTCGCCGACGGTCAGGGACTCGGCGAACAGCCAGGGGTGGGCATTGCCCTGGCCAACGATCAGCACGTTGCGCGTCAGGTCCTTGCTCAGTACGTACCAGGGATCGTCGCCGGCGTCCTTCATGCCGCCGATGCCCAGGCCCTGGCGCTGGCCGATGGTGTGGTACATCAGGCCGTGGTGGCGGCCGATGACCTCGCCGGAGGTGGTCTCGATGTCGCCCGGCTGAGCCGGCAGGTACTGCTTGAGGAAGTCGCTGAAGCGGCGCTCGCCGATGAAGCAGATGCCGGTGGAGTCCTTCTTGCGCGCGGTGGCCAGGCCATGCAGCTCGGCGATGGCGCGGACCTCGGGCTTTTCCAGTTCGCCCACCGGGAAGAGGGTGCGCGCCAGCTGCTCGCCGCCCACGGCGTGGAGGAAATAGCTCTGGTCCTTGTTGGCATCCAGGCCCTTGAGCAGCAGGGTCTGGCCGTCGACATCGCGACGACGCACGTAATGGCCGGTGGCGATCAGCTCGGCGCCCAGAGCCAGGGCGTAGTCGAGGAAGGCCTTGAACTTGATCTCGCGGTTGCAGAGGATGTCCGGATTCGGCGTCCGGCCAGCCTTGTATTCGGCGAGGAAGTGCTCGAAGACGTGGTCCCAGTACTCGGCGGCGAAGTTGGCCGTGTGCAACTTGATGCCGATGCGGTCGCAGACCGCCTGGGCGTCGGCCAGGTCTTCCTTGGCGGTGCAGTACTCGGTGCCGTCATCCTCGTCCCAGTTCTTCATGAACAGGCCCTCGACCTGATAGCCCTGCTCCTTGAGCAAGAGGGCCGAGACCGAGGAATCCACTCCGCCGGACATGCCGACGATGACGCGGGTGCCGTTCACTTCAAAAACCTCTCATATCTACGATCATCGACAGGGGATAGCGGTGGCCGTCCAGATATTTCTCGATGGCGTCCAGGACCAGGGGGCTGCGCAGCCGTGCCTGTTCGGCGCGGATCTCGTCGAGCGTCAGCCACACCGCGCGGGTGATGTCGGCGTCCAGGGCGCGCCCGGGTTCGTGGGCCAGGGGGCGGGCATGGAAGGCCGTGCGGTAGTAGGTGACGCCATTGGCTGGCGCCACATAGAGGCCGATGCCGATCACGCCCTGGATCTCCACCTGCCAGGCGGTTTCTTCCAGGGTCTCGCGGTGCGCCGCCTCGATCAGGCTCTCGCCCGGCTCCAGGTGCCCGGCCGGCTGGTTGAGCACCAGGCGACCCTGCTTCTCTTCTTCCACCAGCAGGAAGCGACCGGCGTCTTCCACCACGGTGGCCACGGTGACGTGGGCGTGCCAATCCATCTCGGACTCCGCTATCGGTAATCGCGCAGTATACGCCTTAAGCTTTGCCGGTCCCAAATGCAGCGAACCCCGGCCAGGGCCGGGGTTCGCTGTGATCACCCATTCAGGCTGCGGGCGCAGCCCTCAGGTTCAGCCCTTGAGCTGGGCCAGGGCGGCGTTGAGCGTGGCGCTCGGACGCATGGCCTGGCTGGTCTTGGTCTGGTCGGGGTGGTAGTAGCCACCGATGTCCACAGCCTGGCCCTGGACGCCGTTCAACTCGGCGACCACCTTGGCTTCGTCGGCGGTCAGCGACTTGGCCACTGGCGCGAACTGGGCCTTGAGCTCGGCGTCTTCGCTCTGCTCGGCCAGGGCCTGGATCCAGTACAGCGCCAGGTAGAAGTGGCTGCCGCGGTTGTCCAGTTCACCGGTCTTGCGCGACGGCGACTTGTTGCTGTCGAGGAACTGGCCGTTGGCCTGGTCCAGAGTCTTGGCGAGGATCTTGGCCTTGGCGTTACCGGTGGTTTCGCCCAGGTGGTTCAGGGATTCGGCTAGGGCCAGGAATTCGCCCAGGGAATCCCAGCGCAGGTGGTTTTCCTGCACCAACTGCTGGACGTGCTTGGGCGCGGAGCCGCCAGCACCGGTCTCGAACAGGCCGCCGCCGTTCATCAGCGGGACGATGGACAGCATCTTGGCGCTGGTACCCAGTTCCATGATGGGGAAGAGGTCGGTCAGGTAGTCGCGCAGGACGTTGCCGGTCACCGAGATGGTGTCCTCGCCCTTGCGGATGCGCTCCAGGGACACGCGGGTGGCTTCCTCGGGCGACAGGACGCGGATGTCCAGGCCGTTGGTGTCATGGTCCTTGAGGTAGCGCTCGACCTTGGCGATGACCTGAGCATCATGGGCGCGGTTCTGGTCCAGCCAGAAGATCGCCGGGGTGCCGCTGGCGCGGGCACGGTTGACGGCGAGCTTGACCCAGTCCTGGATCGGCGCGTCCTTGGTCTGGCACATGCGCCAGATGTCACCGGCCTCGACCGGATGCTCGAAGACCACCTTGCCCTGGTCGTCGGTCACGCGCACGGTGCCGTCGGTAGGGATCTGGAAGGTCTTGTCGTGGGAACCGTATTCCTCGGCCTTCTGCGCCATCAGACCGACGTTGGGTACGCTGCCCATGGTGCTGGGATTGAAGGCGCCGTGCTGCTTGCAGTCCTCGATCACCACCTGGTAGACGCCGGCATAGCAGCGGTCGGGGATGATGGCCTTGGTGTCCTGCAGGTTGCCTTCGGTGTTCCACATCTTGCCGGAGTCACGAATCATGGCCGGCATGGAGGCGTCGACGATGACGTCGCTCGGCACGTGCAGGTTGGTGATGCCCTTGTCGGAGTTGACCATGGCCAGCGCCGGACGCTGGGCGTACTGGGCGTCGAAATCGGCCTTGATGGCGGCCTGGGTGGCTTCCGGCAGGCTGGACAGGCGGGCGTAGAGGTCGCCGATGCCGTTGTTGCGATCGAAGCCGGCTTCTTTCAGGGCGGCTTCGTGCTTGGCCAGCACGTCCTTGTAGAACTCGCCGACGATGATGCCGAACATGATGGGGTCGGAGACCTTCATCATGGTGGCCTTCAGGTGCACGGAGAACAGCACGCCCTTGGCCTTGGCGTCTTCGATCTGGGCGGCGATGAAGCTCTGCAGGGCCTTGCGGCTCATGGTCGAGGCATCGACGATCTCGCCGGCCTTGACCGCGGTCTTCTCTTTCAGGACCTTGCTGCTGCCGTCCTTGCCGATCAGTTCGATCTTCAGGCTGCCGGCATTCTCGATCGTGGCCGAGCGCTCGCTGCCATAGAAGTCATGGGCGTCCATGTGGGCGACGTGGGACTTGGAGTCGGCGCTCCAGGCACCCATGCGATGGGGGTGCTTGCGGGCGTAGTTCTTGACCGACAACGGTGCGCGGCGGTCGGAGTTGCCTTCGCGCAGGACCGGGTTCACGGCGCTGCCCTTGACCTTGTCGTAGCGCGCCTTGACGTCCTTTTCCTGGTCGTCCTTGGGCTCGTCCGGATAGTCCGGCAGGGCGTAACCCTGGCCCTGCAGTTCCTTGATCGCGGCCTTGAGCTGCGGTACCGAGGCGCTGATGTTGGGCAGCTTGATGATGTTGGCTTCGGGAGTGGTGGCCAGTTCGCCGAGTTCGGCGAGGTGGTCGGAGATGCGCTGCTCTTCCTTCAGGTACTCGGGGAAGAGGGCGATGATGCGGCCGGCAAGGGAGATGTCACGGGTTTCGAGGGCGACGCCGGAGGAGGCGGTGATGGCCTCGACGATGGGTAGCAGCGAATAGGTCGCGAGGGCGGGCGCTTCGTCGGTCAGGGTGTAGATGATCTTCGACGTGGTGGACATGTCTTGCTTTAACTCCTCTTTATCACAGCTGTGGCGCGAAGCCGGGCGAGCGAGGATCGACCCTTGAGTCGATAGACGCCCCAAGAAGGCGTTATCGGGCCGCGCGACAGGCGCGGCGGCGATGGACGTGCGATGCGACAAAGCGTCGCTGCGGAAATTGCGGGATCGGCCGATACAGCCAGCGGAACCGGCAGGGCCTGCAGCGACCCGTCAGTCGGCGGAGTATACCAGCGCGGCGCCTGGCGTGCATTCGCACCGCCGTGGCTGGGCCATGGGGAAATGTTGCCGGCGCGATCAATCCGACAGAAGCGCACAGCCGCATTGGGGATTCAGGTCAAGAGGCTTGACCATTCGACGGCTGGCGCTGCACGGCAGTTGCTTAAGGGACTAAACTATTGCCCCTCTTAATTTGATGAGGTCGTTATGAAAACCAAGGACAACACGTCCAAGAGTCGTTCCTGGGCCATCGTCGGGCTGGAAACGCTCGTCATCGTCGCCCTGTCGCTGTACGTCGCCTTTGGCACCGGGCTGTTCGTCAAGCATCACTGCTGGGATACCCTGACCCCGCAGCAGCAAGACCAGATCCTCGAGCAGATGAGCCGCAGCGCTCAGGAAAATACCCTGCTCACCTGATTCGCGTCGGTTCGAATCCCTTCCTTTCAAACAATAAGAATCTTCCTTTTTCCCCACGCACTGCCCAGGTGTCGAGGTGGCCTCGTCACGTCCGCAGTGCTAGCAGACCAGGTGTTTGCCTGGACTCACGGGGGAGGTGGGAATGGCCGTGGGCAGCGCCCTGGGCGCGGACGTCGCCACGGGTCTGGCGCGGCGTGCCAGACGCAGCATGGCCCAGAGTATGGCCAGCGCCAGGGCTAGCCAGCCAAGTACCAGGAGAAGGATGTAGGTCGCAGGAGTCATTGACGTTCACCGTACGGCTGTCTCGGAAAGGTGTCTCTGCTGGGACACATTTCAGTAGACTCGTCAATAGCTATCTTGTTCGGGCTTTCCCGACGAGGGGTCCGACCGGGCGCCGCTCGCGCGGCGCCCGGTCGGTACGGGTCACAGGAACAGGTGGGCCAGCCAGAACAGACCGGCGGAGAGAGCCATGGAGGCTGGCAGGGTCAGGACCCAGGCCATGAGGATATTGCGCACCGTGCTGCCCTGCAGGCCGCTGCGGTTGGCGACCATGGTGCCGGCGACGCCCGAGGACAGCACGTGGGTGGTGGAGACGGGCAGGGCGAAGACGTTGGCCATGCCGATGGCGGCCACGGCCGTCACCTGGGCGCTAACGCCCTGCGCATAGGTCATGCCCTGGCGACCGATCTTCTCGCCCACGGTGAGCACCACGCGGCGCCAGCCGACCATGGTGCCGATGCCCAGCGCCAGGGCGACCGCGATGATGACCCAGAAGGGCGCGTATTCGGTGGTGCTGGTGAGGTCCTTGCGCAGGCGGCTGAGGTCGTCGCGATCGCGCGCGGTCAGCACCGGCAGCTTGCTCACCTTCTTGGCGGTGTCGTCCAGGCACAGCAGGTAGCGGCGCACCTGCTGGCGATGGTCGTCGCTCATGGCGCGGTAGTCGGTGATGCCTTCCAGATCGGCCAGCAGTGCCTGCAGGGTCGGCACGGTCATGTGCGGGGCGCAGCGGAATTCCTGGGGCAGGTCGCGATTGCCGGGCACTTCGGCGAGGAAGTCCTTGAGGTTGTCGCCCTGGCGCTCGTAGAACTGGCCCAGGTGGATGGCCGCATCGCGGGTGCGCTCGATCTGGTAGGTGGTGCTGTCAAGGTCCAGCACGAACTTGGCCGGGACGATGCCGATCAGCACCAGCATGATCAGGCCGATGCCTTTCTGGCCGTCGTTGGAGCCGTGCACGAAGCTCATGCCCATGGCCGAGAGGACCAGCATCAGGCGATTCCAGAAGGGCGGGTGCTTCTTGGCATCCACTTCGCGGCGCTGTTCCGGGGTCTTGTGCATCTTCGACAGCGGCCGCCAGCGCTTGAGGGCGAGCAGCAGCAGGCCGGCGACGGCGAAGCCGGCCAGCGGCGAAAAGATCAGCGACAGGCCGATGTCGATCGCCTTCTGCCAGTTCACGCCTTCGCTCACCGGCAGGCCGGTCAGCAGGGCGTTGGTCACGCCGACACCGAGGATGGAGCCGATCAGGGTATGGGAGCTGGAGGCGGGGATACCGAAGTACCAGGTGCCCAGGTTCCAGGTAATGGCCGCGGCGAGCAGCGAAAACACCATGGCCAGACCATGGCCGGTGTTGACGTTGATCAGCAGTTCGACCGGCAGCAGGTGGACGATGGCGTAGGCGACGCCGACACCACCGAGCAGCACACCGAGGAAATTGAAGATGCCGGAGAAGAACACCGCGAGGTGCGGTGGCATCGCCTTGGTGTAGATCACCGTGGCGACGGCGTTGGCGGTGTCGTGAAAGCCGTTGATGAATTCAAAGGCCAGCACAAAGGCCAGGGCCAAGACGAGGCTGATGGCGACCCAGGCATGGAGTCCGCTGAAAAGTTCGAACATGGGGATACGTCGACAGTTGGCAGGCGCGAATTATGGCAGAAAAATGACTGCCGCCATCGCCACCTTGAATGGGAGGGGCGAATTAGTCGCCGCGGTAGATGCAGCCGCAGGTGCAGGTCTCGTGGACGCGAACCTGGCTGAGCTCGGGTAGCAGAGGCTTGAGCTGTTGCCAGATCCAGCGCGCGAGCACTTCGCTGGTGGGATTCTCGAGGCCCGGGATGTCGTTCAGATAATGATGGTCGAGACGCTCGTACAGGGGTTTGAAGACGGCCTTGATGTCGGCGAAATCCCGCACCCAGCCGGTATGGGGATCGATGGGACCCTCGACGTGCAGGCCTACCTTGAAGGAATGCCCATGGAGACGACCGCACTTGTGCCCGGCCGGAACATTGGGCAGGAAGTGTGCGGCTTCGAAAACGAATTCTTTGAAAATTTCCACGATAACCACTCGCGTTGGGCCACGGTATGTGACGGCTGCGGGACGGCAGTCTATCAGCTCGACAGCGGCTTGCCGAACCTGCGGCCGCGGGCGCCGGAACCGGCGGAATTCCGATTTGCCTTCGCCGGCGGGCTTAGGCAGTCTCCCGGTCTTTGTCCGGACGAGAATCCCTATGCGCAGCAGCAATCCCCGTACCTTCTGGGTGCTCCTTGGCCTGGCCGCGGTCTTCGGTCTCGTTGGTCTGATCGGCAATCAGGTCGGCTGGGAGCGCGTGGAGATCGGCTATCGGACGGTACCGTCGCCCAGCGGCCTGGACATTGGCGTGGCGGGGCAGGTCATCACCGGCCTGCCGTCGCTGTGCATCGCCCTGGCGCTGGTCACGGTGGTGACCGCGCTGATCATCCGCGGTGGCCGCCGCTTCCGTTCACGGCTGCCGCTGCCGGTGACGGCCGGCATCCTCTGGGTGCTGCTGGCGGGCCTGCTGGTGCTCTTCTATCCCAGCACCCTGGCGTTCCAATGGGAGAATCATCGCAGCGCCGCGGATATCGACTTCTATGTGCTGCAGGAACGCCAGGGTCCGTTCCAGGGTACGGCGCAGAAGAGCCAGCGCCTCGGCTACTATCAGGACTGCGGCAAGACCGGGCAGGCCGCCTGCCCGGTGTTCGAGTGCGTGGTGGAGAAGCGCAGCTGGCTGGGTGGGCTGCAGAAGATCGAAGGCTTCTATCCGGGCCTGGACCAGCAGCATCAGCTGGAGCTGCTGCGCACCCGCTGCCTGCCCGGCACGCCATGACCGACGAAGCCGCCGGTCTGGTGGCGCCATAGACGGGCATAGAGGCCGTTGTAGGCGATCAGCTCGTCGTGGGAGCCCATCTCGACGATCTGGCCGCGCTCCATGACCACCAGGCGATCCATGCGCGAGATGGTCGACAGCCGGTGGGCGATGGCGATCACCGTCTTGCCTTCCATCAGGGTTTCCAGGCTTTCCTGGATCGCCGCTTCCACCTCGGAGTCGAGGGCGGAGGTGGCTTCGTCCAGCAGCAGGATCGGCGCGTCCTTGAGCAGGGTACGGGCGATGGCGATGCGCTGGCGCTGACCGCCGGAGAGCTTGACCCCGCGTTCACCCACCTGGGCATCCAGCCCGGTACGGCCATGGGCGTCGGTGATGCGGGCAATGAAGTCGTCCGCCTTGGCCTTGCGCAGAGCGGCATGCAGCTCTTCATCAGTAGCCTCGGGACGGCCGTAGAGCAGATTCTCGCGGATCGAGCGGTGCAGCAGGGAAGTGTCCTGGGTGACCACGCCGATCTGGCATCTCAGGCTTTCCTGGGTGACATGGGCGATGTCCTGGCCGTCGACCAGGATGCGACCGCCTTCCAGGTCATAGAGGCGCAGGAGCACGTTGATCAGCGTCGACTTGCCGGCGCCCGAAGGGCCGACCAGGCCGATCTTCTCGCCCGGGGCCACGTCGAGGGTCAGGCCTTCGATGATGCCGGCGCCCTTGCCGTAGTGGAAGGCGATGTCCTCGAACAGCACCGCGCCGCGGGTCACCTGCAACGGCTTGGCGTCCGGGGCGTCGCCAACCTGGCGCGGCTTGGCGATGGTGCTCATGCCGTCCTGCACCATGCCGATGTTCTCGAAGATGCCGTTCACCACCCACATGATCCAGCCGGACATGCTGTTGATGCGGATCACCAGGCCGGTGGCCAGGGCGATGGCCCCGACGGAGATGACGCCCTGGTGCCAGAGCCAGAGGGCCAGGCCCGTGGTGCCGGCGATGAGGAAGCCGCTGAGGATGGCGATGGTCACGCCCATGGCGGTGATCAGGCGAGCGGCGCGCTCGGCCTTTTCGGTCTGCTCTTCCATGGCCTGGCGGGCATATTGCTCCTCCTGGGCCGAGTGGGAGAACAGCTTGAGCGTGGAGATGTTGGTGTAGCCGTCGACGATGCGCCCGGAGAGCTGCGAGCGGGCTTCGGAGGCAATGGCCGAACGCTCCTTGGTCTGGGGCACGAAATACCAGAGGGCGATGACATAGCCGATGATCCAGAGGATCAGCGGGACCATCAGCCAGACGTCGGCCTGGGCGAACAGGATCAGCGAGGTGACGGCGAAGATCAGCACGTGCCAGATGGCATCCACCGCCTGCACCGCCGAATCGCGCAGGGAGACACCGGTCTGCATGATGCGGCTGGAAATGCGCCCGGCGAAGTCGCTGTGGAAGAAGCCCAGGCTCTGCTTGAGCACATAGCGATGGTTCTGCCAGCGGATCAGGGTGGTGAGGCTGGGGGTGATGGTCTGGTGCACCAGCAGGTCGTGCAGGCTGATGAACAGGGGCCGGATGACCAGGGTGACCACCGCCATCCAGATCAGGGTGCCACCGTGCTCCTGGAAGAACACCGTGCTGTTGGGCGCACTGCCCGCGAGGTCGACGATCTGGCCGATGAAGTTGAACAGGGCGACTTCGACGAGGGCGCCGATGAGACCCACTGCCAGTAGCAGGGCGAAGGCCGGCCAGGCTTGCTTGAGAAAGTGGAGATAGAAGGCGCCGATCCCAGTGGGCGGCATTTCATCGGGGGCTTCCCGAAACGCATCGATGATGCGTTCGAAGCGGCGAAAGATCATGCGGGGTCCTTGTGGGGGGAGACGGCGTCTCGCACTGGGGCCTCGCCTGGTTAACCGGACGACCGCCAGCGGATCGTCCGGCAGGACGGGTCGGCTACAGCCGTTTGGCAGCGAGAATCATCACCGGTTCACGGGGAATGTCGCGCAGCATGCCCTGGCGGGTGGTCTGCACCCCGGCGATCTGGTCGACGACTTCCATGCCGCGCACGACCTTGCCGAATACCGCGTAGCCGAAGTCGCGCGAGCCGTGGTCCAGGAAGGCATTGTTCTCGACGTTGATGAAGAACTGACTGGTGGCGGAGTTGACGTCCGAGGTCCGCGCCATGGCCAGGGTGCCGCGCAGATTCTTCAGGCCGTTGTCGGCTTCGTTCTTGATCGGCTCCTTGGTGCGTTTTTCCTGCATGTCGCGGGTGTAGCCACCGCCCTGGATCATGAAGCCGGGGATGACGCGATGGAACAGTGTGCCCTTGTAGAAGCCGCTGTCGACGTAGCCCAGGAAGTTCTCGGTGCTGACCGGTGCCTTGGCCGCATCCAGCTCGACCTCGATGTCACCCTTGTTGGTGCTGATGAGCACGTGCGGATTGTCCGCGGCCCAGGTGGTGGAGGCGACGAACAGGGCGCAGGCGGCAAGCAGGGCTTTGAACATGATGGATCCTTGAGTGGCAGAGACGACTGGCGAACGATAGCAACCCGGCTGGCACCCCGCCACGGTCAGCGTGGCAGGGCATGCTTGCGCAGCAGGTTCATGAGGATCTGCGACGCCGGGCCCAGTTCGTGCTGGCGGGTCTTGTAGAGCTGGAAGGGATGGAAGCGCTGGGCGCCCTGTTCCAGCGGCAGCGGCTTGAGCAGGCCGGCGTCGAGATCGGTCTGGATGGCGTCCCGCGGCAGCCAGGCGAAGCCCAGGCCGTCGCGCAGGAAGGTGGCGGCGGTGCTGATGCTGCCCACCGTCCAGCGTTGTTCGGCGGCCAGCCAGCCGGCATCCCGGGGCTGGGCGCGGCCGCTGTCGCGGATGACGATCTGCAGCTGCTCTTCCAGATCGGCGGTCACCAGGGTGCGCTGCAGCAGGTGCAACGGATGCTCGGGATGGGCGACGGCGACGAATTCCACGTTGCCCAGGGAGGCGCCCAGATGGGCGGCGATCACCAGGCCGGTGATCGCCAGGTCCGCCGAGCCGTCGAGCAGGGCCTCCTCCACCCCGGACAGGACCTCTTCGCGCAGGCGTATGCGGCAACCACGACTCTGGGGCATGAATTCGCGCAGGCAGAGCAGCAGCGGACGGGTCGGGTAGGCGGCGTCCACCACCAGGCGCACCTCGGATTCCCAGCCCTGTTCCATGTGGTAGGCCAGTTCCTCCAGCTGGCTGGCCTGCTGCACCAGGCGCCGTGAACGGCGCAGGAGCACGGCGCCGGCATCGGTCAGCACGGCGCGGCGACCTTCCAGACGCAACAGCGGCACGCCGAGCTGCTCCTGCATGCGGGCGACGGTATAGCTGACCGACGACTGGGAGCGATGCAGCACCTCGGCGGCCTGGGCGTAGCCACCGTGGTCCACCACCGCCTGCAGGGTTCGCCACTGATCGAGGGAAACGCGAGGAGTCTTCATCGAGCGCTCTGGAGCCACGAAAGGGCGCATGTTAGTGCCTAGGGTGGCAATGGCAAAACGCGGCGTCCATCACGGCACGAAAAAATTCCGCCCGCAGGAGCAAATGTCTCGTCGGCGCCACCCTCCAAGCCAGCCGATGAGTTTCCCACTCTAGGCAAGACAAGGAGTCTCCATGTCGTCATTCAAGGCATTGCTGGGTTGCTGTCTGGTCATCGCGCCGCTGCTGGTCCAGGCCGAGGAATCCCGCGCGGTGGCGGCCGAGCCGATCGATATCGACGGCATGAACATCAGTCGCACCCTCGACTGCGAAGGCCGGGACGTGTCCCTGTCCGGCGAAGGCAATACCCTGACGTTGAAAGGTCAGTGCGGCACGGTGGCCGTCTACGGCAGTCATCATCGGCTGGTGCTCGACGTCGCCCAGGCGCTGACCATCCATGGCCTGGGCAGCGTCACCACGGTCAAGGGCGCGGTGGCCAGCCTGAGCATCGGCGGTGGCTACCAGCAGGTGCAGGCCAACGTGCGCGGCAGCGACGGCCTGGCCAAGGTCGATACCTATGGCTACGGCGCCAAGGCGCGCCTGACCCTGCTCAGCCAGGCCGACATCGCCGTGGGCGGTTCCAATCAGCAGGTCTACTGGTCGCGCGCCGCGGGCGTGGCCGAACCCAAGACCATGGTCTCGGGCAGCGACAATGTGCTGCAGGCCAATCAGTCGGTAGCGGCGCTCAGCGGCGGCGAGCCCTCGGGCCTCAACGCCACCCGCTAGCCGGCGACGAGCCGGGGGTTTCCCTCCGGCGACGGGCACGTTAAGGTCGCGCACCTTTTTCGTGCGTCGCCGCCATGCCTTATCTCCTGCTCGTCACCCTCATCTGGGCGTTTTCCTTCAGCCTGATCGGCGAGTACCTCGCCGGTCGGGTCGACAGCGACTTCGCCGTGCTGGTCCGCGTGGCCATCGCCTTCGTGCTGTTCCTGCCGTTCACCCGCTGGCGCGGGGTGCCGGGACGCTTCGCCCTGGGGCTGATGGCGGCGGGCGCGCTGCAGTTCGGCATCACCTATCTGTGCCTGTACCGCAGCTTCGCGGTATTGACGGTGCCCGAGGTGCTGCTGTTCACCGTGCTCACGCCGATCTACGTGACCCTCCTGGACGATGCCTGGCAGCGGCGCTTGCGCCTCTGGTCGCTGCTGGCGGCGGTGGTGGCGGTGGGCGGCGCGGCGCTGATCCGTTTCCAGCCACTGACCGGTGACTACCTGCTGGGTTTTCTGCTGCTGCAGGTGGCCAACCTGACCTTTGCCGCCGGCCAGGTGCTGTGCAAGCACCTGGGCCATGCCTATGCCGGACAGGGCGCCCTGCATCGCTACTTCGGCCTGTTCTTTCTCGGTGCCCTGCTGGTGGCGGCGCTGTCCTTTCTGCTGTTCGGCAATCCGGCGCGGCTGCCCAGCACGGGCCTGCAATGGGGCGTGCTGGTGTGGATGGGCGTGTTTGCCACGGCGCTCGGCCTGTACTGGTGGACGCTGGGTTCGTTGCGGGTCAACGGCGGCACCCTGGCGATCATGAACGAGGCCCATGTGCCGGCCGGTCTGCTGGTCAGCCTGCTGATCTGGCAGCACCCGGCCGATCTGCCTAGGCTGTTGCTGGGCGGCGGGATCATCCTGCTGTCACTGTTCATCAATCGTCTGGGGCGCCCGTCATGAATGTGCTGTCCGGCAAGGGCCTGGGCCTTTCGGTGCTGTCATCGGTACTGTTCGCGCTGATGCCGGTGTACTTCGCCTGGCTGGCGCCGCTGGATGGCCTGCAGGTCGTGGCCCTGCGGGTGGTCTGGTCGTTGCCGATGGTGCTGCTGCTGGTGGTGGTGCTGCGGGAGGGCAGGGCCCTGTGGGCCACGCTCAAACGGCTGGTGCGCGAGCCCCGCCTGTGCCTGGCCATCCCGGCGGCGGCGCTGCTGATGGGCATCCAGTGGTGGGTGTTCGTCTGGGCGACCATGAATGGCGAGGCCATGGCCATGTCGCTGGGCTACTTCCTGCTGCCCCTGGCGATCGTGCTGACCGGACGCCTGGTCTATGGCGAGCGCCTGCGGCCGCTGCAGCAGGTAGCGGTGGTGTGCGCGCTGCTGGGGGTGGTCAACGAGGTCTGGGTGACCGGAGCGCTGTCCTGGGTCAGCCTGCTGCCGGTGGTGGGTTATCCGCCGTATTTCGTCCTGCGCCGCTGGATGGCGGTGGATGCGCTGTCGGGCTTCGTACTTGAGATGTGCTGCCTGCTACCCTTCGCGCTGCTCGCCCTGCACTGGTTCTCGCCCGGCGCCATCCTGCAGCAGACGCCCTGGCTGTGGGCGCTCCTGCCGGGCCTGGGCCTGCTCAGTGCCATCGCCTTCGCCGCCATGCTGGCGTCCAGTCGCATGCTGCCGCTGAGTCTGTTCGGCATCCTCAGCTATGTGGAGCCGGCGCTGCTGGTGTTCGTCGCCCTCTATGTGCTTGGTGAGCAACTGCCGGATGGTGCGATCTGGACCTATGGTCCCATCTGGTTGGCGGTGGCCTGGGTCTGCCTGGACAGTGCGCGCCTGCTGCGCAAGCAGCTCAGGCGCGCGCCGGTGGCGCCCTAGAGCGCCAGGATCGGGCATTCCTGCGCGGCGAAAAAGAACTCGTCGCAGTTGGGCAGGCTGCCGGCGCGATCAACGAT
The DNA here is from genome assembly GCF_031453735.1 of Pseudomonas sp. SORGH_AS_0199. Classification (NCBI taxonomy): domain Bacteria; kingdom Pseudomonadati; phylum Pseudomonadota; class Gammaproteobacteria; order Pseudomonadales; family Pseudomonadaceae; genus Pseudomonas; species Pseudomonas sp. SORGH_AS_0199. The sequence goes on along the minus strand of NZ_JAVJAE010000001.1, from coordinate 3,564,365 downwards.
GAGGAATTCATCTTCGTCGCGCAGGGCCAGCACCGGATGGTGCCAGACCCCGGCGTGGTAGTTGATGCCCTGCTGGCCATCGGCGCGAAAGACGCGGATGGCGCGGGCATCCGGCTCCGTTGCGGGTGGCGCCACCACTACCAGAAAGGGTTCGCCGCGCAGCGGCACGAAGGCCTGGCTGCCGTGGGGATGGCGTTCGAGCATGGCGATGGTCAGCGGATAGTCCAGGCGCCGGGCGCGAAAGATGCTGATGATCGCCGCGCCGTCCGCCGGTCCCGTCGCGACCCGGGCCAGAGCGTGGTATCTCCGGGTCGAGCCGTTGTTGATCGGATACCAGTCCCGGCCCGCCGTCTCGATGACCTCGCCGAAGGGCGCGAAGCCCTCGGCAGTCAGCGGCTCGATGCGCAGTGGCCGACTCATGCCTGGCCCCGTGCCACCTTGCCGAACAGTCGCAGCCGGCTGACACCGCCGTCCGGAAAGATGTTCAGGCGCACGTGAGTGATGGGGCCAAGGTCGCGGACCTGCTCCCGGAAGCTGTGCTCCTGGTGCATCTGCAGCTTTTGCGGCGGCAGCAGCTCCTTCCAGAACAGACTCTGGGTCTCGATCTGGCCATCGGTACCGCCGCGGACGAAGGCGCCCTGGATCTGGCAGCTGTCCGGGTAGTTGCCCTTGAAGTGCAGGGTGTCCACCAGGATCTCCTCGACGGTGCCGGCATGGCCCAGGGCGATGATCACCCAGTCATTGCCGGGGGTGCGACGGCGCGCGGTTTCCCAGCCATCGGCCATGCTGTCGGCGCGACCGGGGTTGAGGATGTTGCTCATGCGGCCGTAGTGCTCGTCATTGCAGGCCAGGGCGCGCCCGCCATTGAGCGCGGCAGCCAGGTCCAGTACCTCGTCTTCGGCCTGGGCCGACCAGTCGCGATGGGGAATGCCATAGACGCGCAGGCGCGCCACACCGCCGTCCGGAAAGATGTTTAGCCGCAGGTGGGTCCAGGGGCGGTCATCGGCGATGGCATGGTAGTGGTGGCTATTGCCCTGCATCTCGATGGCCGGCAGCACCTCGGTCCAGGCAGCGTCTTCGGCCGGATCGCCCTCGGCGCAGAAGCAGGCTTCCAGGGAGGCTGAGGGCGGATAGTTGCCGGTGAACCAGCGGGTGTCGATGTCGACGCCCTTGATCGAGCCGGGCACGCCCAGGCGGATCACCGCGTGGTCGTAGCCTTCGAAACGCTTGCGTCGCGATTCCCAGCCGTCCATCCATTTGCCGTTGTCGTCGTAGACGCCTTCCTTCCACTCGGGCTCGTGGGGCTGGAGCATGCGGTCGGCGGCGGCGAACCAGTCGTCGGTGACGCTGATGACGCGGGTGCCGAGACGGGCGTCGGCGAGGTTGAGGTACTTCTCGAAGGGCGCGGCATAGGTGCGTTTCATGGAGTGCTCTTGTCGGGGAAGGGTCAGAGGGTCTGCAGGCGGAAGAGGGCGATGCGATCGATCTCGGCCAGGGCGCGCTGGAATTCCTGCTCCGGGCTGTTGGGCAGGCGCTCTTCGAAGGCCGCCAGGATCAGATGCCGGTTGCTGCCCTTCACCGCCATGATGAAGGGGAAGCCGAATTTGGCGCGGTAGGCGTCGTTGTGGCGGGTGAAGCGCTCGAGCTCGTCCGGGGTGCATTGATCGAGGCCGGCACCGGCCTGTTCGCCACTGCTGGCGGCGGTCAGCTCGCCGGCCAGGGCCGCGCGACCGGCAAGATCCGGATGTGCCTGGATCAGCGCCAGTTGCTCGGCGTGACTGGCCCGGGCGACCTGAGCGGCGAGGCGCTGATGCAGGGCGTCGACGCTGTCCGGCAGCGGCTGGCCCTCGTCGAAGGCGCGCTCGGCGACCCAGGCGGAGTGCTCGTAGATGCCGCCGAAGGCCGCGACGAAGGCGGCGCGATCCAGCTGGCTGGGCGTGACGGTGTGGAAGGCGCTCATGCCGGCGGATGCTCCCTGTGCCAGTGACGGGCGATGTCCACCCGGCGGGCGAACCAGACGCGCTCATGGCTCTGGGCGTATTCGAGGAAGCGCTTGAGACCCACCAGGCGACCGGGGCGACCGATCAGCCGGCAGTGCAGGCCGATGGAGAGCATCTTGGGCGCGCTGGCACCTTCCGCGTAGAGGGTGTCGAAGGCGTCCTTGAGGTACTGGAAGAATTGCTCGGCGGTATGGAAGCCCTGGACCTGGGTGAATCTCATGTCGTTGGTATCCAGGGTGTAGGGGATCACCAGGTGCGGCTTGCCGGTTGGCGTATCGGGCTCCCAATAGGGCAGGTCGTCGTCGTAGGTGTCGCTGTCGTAGAGAAAGCCGCCTTCCTCCATGACCAGGCGCCGGGTGTTGGGACCGGTCCGGCCGGTGTACCAGCCTAGCGGACGCTCGCCGGTCAACCGGGTAAGGATCTCGATGGCGCGCTGCAGATGGGCGCGCTCTTCGGCTTCGTCCAGGTACTGGTAGTCGATCCAGCGATAGCCGTGGCTGCAGATTTCGTGGCCGGCCTGGACCATGGCGCGGATGACCTCGGGGTGGCGCTCGGCGGCCATGGCCACGGCAAAGATGGTCAGGGGTACCTGGTGCTTGGCGAACAATTCCAGGATGCGCCAGACGCCGGCGCGACTGCCGTATTCGTAGAGCGACTCCATGGACATGTTGCGTACGCCCTGCAGCGGCTGGGCGGCGACCATCTCGGAAAGAAAGGCCTCGGATTCCTTGTCGCCGTGCAGGATGTTGCGTTCGCCACCCTCTTCGTAGTTGAGCACGAAGGACAGGGCGATGCGGGCGTCACCCGGCCAGCGCGGGTGGGGCGGCTGGGCACCGTAGCCGATGAGATCGCGGGGATAGGTCATGGGAAGGGCATCCTGGCAGTCGAGATGTTTTGTATACAATGTTTGGCGGCCTTTGCCGAGTCCCAGCAAGAATCCTGCCCAACTGGTCTGACCGGTCTGAAGACTTTGGTGCGCTAGAGGACGATGATCCCTAGGTTAGGGCGGGGCAAGGAGCTGTATACAATCGGCGGGTAGAAAACTGCTAGGCTGGATCATCCCCCTTGCAGGAGTTCTCCCATGTCCGTTTCATCCCCTGGCGGTTACCTGACGACCCATGTGCTGGACACTACCGGCGGCTGCCCCGGCGCGGACATCGCCGTCCGCCTGTACCGCCTGGATGGGGTGTCGCGGCAGGCGCTGGGCGAAGTGCGGACCAATGCCGATGGCCGCGGCGATGTACCGCTGTTGCAGGGCGAAGCCTTTACGGCGGGTACTTACGAGCTGGAATTCGCGGTGGGTGACTACTATCGGCGACGGGGGACGACGCTGGAGGAACCGGCATTTCTCGACACCGTGGTCCTGCGCTTTGGTATCGCCGATGAGGCGGCGCACTACCATGTGCCGCTACTGGTTTCGCCCTACAGCTATTCGACCTATCGCGGCAGTTAGGAAAGACTGCTCTGCGGCGGTGCGCGCAGGGGTGAGCCGGCACCAGCCTGGGGCGTGGATCCGCTCAGGCTAGTGGAAGGTCGGCTCGCTGCCCAACCGGGCGCTGGCCAGCAGCGGTCGGTCCGGCACGGCACTGTCTGGCCAGGTCTGGGCGATGCGTTCCAGCACCACCTGGGCCAGCATGCTGTGGGTACGGCTGGCGAAATGGCCCCGGGCGCCGAAGATATAGGCCTGGTCAGCACCCGGTTCGACGTAGCTGTCCGGATCGCAGAATTCGCGACCGGGCAGGCAGGCATCGCCTTCGGCATGGGTGAATCCATAGTTGCCGTAGTGGGCGAAGACCTCTTCCATCACCCGGTAGGCATCCACCAGCAGCAGGCGGTCTCCGGCCGGCAGGTTGGCCTGCAGGGTGTCGTTGTAGAGCTTCACCAGATCATGATTGCGCTGCGCCACCTGCTCGGTCCAGGGCTCGAGATAGGGCGCCTTGCCGTAGTCGGTGTTGTTGAGCACGACCAGCCGCTGGGCACCCAGGCTCAGCAGGTAGCGCAGCAGCTTGACCTCGTTCAGGGCCGTATGGCGGATCCGGGCCTCGACCTGCGCGCGTACCTCCGGGGTCAGCGGGGCATCGGCCATCAGCGCGGCCTTGAGCGTCTTGTCGTAGAAGGGGCCGATGATGTCATTGCCGCCGATCTGCACCAGCACCAGGTCCTGCTGGCGGAAGCGGCCATGCTGCATCTCGAAATTGCGGATCTGCTGGGAAAACGCCAGCGGCGCCTCGTTGTGGTCGAAGCCCGGCTCGGTGAAGCTGCCGGTCACGGCGCCGCCCTCGGCGTAGCAGAGGCCGTCGGGATCGCTCGGACCCTCGTGACCATAGCCCTCCACCTGACGATTGGGGCCCAGTTCGATACCGTAGGCGTCGGCAATTTCCTGGGGGTAGGTGCGTCCCGGGTTGGTTGCGTAGATGTGGCCGAAGGTGCCGCAGTCCATCAGGCTGTCGCCAAAGGCGATGACTCTCTGGATGCCCCGAGCCTCGGCGATGGGCTCAGGGCTGGGTACGAGGGCGAGCAACGTGGCGACACCTGCGAGTGCGGTCGCCAATCCCCAGTGCTTGCCCATTGTCTACCTCCCGGCAGCGTCCAGCGTCGGTGCTGCCTTTATCTTTTGCAACCTTCATACCGGGAAGAGCGGAAAAGCAAGGTCGGAGTTCCCGGCGTCCGGACCAGGCGGAGCGGCAGCCGACGACCAACACGGGATACCAAGGGCGGCGAGCAGGGTACAGGGTCTTGCAACCATGGCAGCCGTGTTTGCTGGCCGCTCGGCGGGACTATTCCGGCTTGATCACGGGATCGGAGGACTGCGCCAGGATGGCTGCCATCAGCCCGGGGAAACGCTGATCCAGGTCGTCGCGCCGCAACTGGTTCATGTGCGTGGTACCGGCGTTGCGGGTATGCACCAGGCCGGCGTCGCGCAGAACCCGGAAGTGGTGCGACATGCTGGATTTCGGACGGCCCCCGTCAAGTTCGCCACAGGTGGCCTCGGCGACCCGCGCCAGGTAGCGGACGATGTCCAGACGCACGGGGTCGCTGAGCGCATGGAACAGGCGCTCAAGGGAGAATTCGTCGGGACTGGGATGTTTGAAAGGGCGCATGCGCTAATCATACACCGGGGGTTGGCGATTATGTTATGTTCGATTAATATCGAAATAACGAAACAACATCCGCCTCATTGGAGACCGCTCAGATGTCCGCATTGTTCCAACCCTTTACCCTGAAGGACGTGACGCTGCGCAACCGCATCGCCATCCCGCCCATGTGCCAGTACAGCGCCGTCGATGGCGTGATCAATGACTGGCACCAGGTACACTATGCCGGCCTGGCCCGCGGTGGTGCGGGCCTGGTGGTCGTCGAGGCCACGGCGGTCTCGCCGGAAGGCCGGATCACCCCCGGTTGCACCGGCATCTGGTCGGACGCGCACGCCCAGGCCTTCGTGCCGGTGGTCCAGGCGATCAAGGCCGCCGGTTCGGTACCGGGTATCCAGATCGCCCACGCCGGTCGCAAGGCCAGCGCCAACCGCCCCTGGGAAGGCGATGACCACATCGCCGCCGACGACGCCCGTGGCTGGGACACCATCGCCCCGTCCGCGGTGGCCTTTGGCGCCAATCTGCCCAAGGTGCCCAAAGCCATGACCCTGGACGACATCGCCCGGGTTCGCCAGGACTTCGTCGATGCCGCCAAGCGTGCCTATGAGGCCGGCTTCGAGTGGCTGGAGCTGCACTTCGCCCACGGCTACCTGGCCCAGAGCTTCTTCTCGGTGCATTCCAACCAGCGCGACGACCAGTACGGTGGCGACCTCGCCGGCCGCAGCCGCTTCCTGCTGGAAACCCTGGCCGCGGTGCGCCAGGTCTGGCCGGAGCACCTGCCGCTGACCGCGCGTTTCGGCGTGATCGAATACGACGGTCGCGACGAAGAGACCCTGGCCGAATCCATCGAGCTGGCCCAGGGCTTCAAGCGCGAAGGCCTCGACCTGCTGAGTGTCAGCATCGGCTTCTCCACCCCGACCGCCAACATCCCCTGGGGACCGGGTCTGCTGGCACCCGTCACCGAACAGGTACGCAAGGCCACCGGCCTCAAGGTGGCCTCGGCCTGGAACATCGACACCCCGGCGCTGGCCAACCAGGTGGTGGCCGATGGGCAACTGGATCTGGTGATGGTAGGTCGCGCCCACCTGGCCGATCCGCACTGGCCCTACTATGCGGCCAAGGCTCTGGGTGTCGACCAGCCATCCTGGGTGCTGCCGGCGCCCTACGCCCACTGGCTGGAGCGCTATCGCACCAGTTGAGTCGGCCTAGGCTGAACATGAAAACCGCCCCTCGGGGCGGTTTTTTGTGCGTATGGGATGGGGGTGGGTTTTGTTGGGCTTCGCTGCGCTCAGCCCAACCTACGGTAATGGGTAGGTTGGGTTGAGGCGGCTCCATCGCCGAAGCCCAACAGTGCCGTTTTGCTCCACCCGTGGAAAACGCTGCGCGGTTTTCCACGCTACGGGGTGAGGGTATCAGGCGTCGCGACTGTGTACCCGGCGACCGGCGGCATGGGTTTCCCGTACCACCCGGTCGTCGCCCAGGGTGGTGAGGACGAAGAGGGTTTCTTCCAGGCTCCTGGACTGTTGCAGGCGGTAGTCGAGCAGCGGGGTGGCCTTGAGGTCGAGCACCACGAAGTCGGCGTCGTGGCCGGGGGCCAGGCTGCCGATGCGTTCGTCCAGGCGCAGGGCGCGGGCGCCGCCCAGGGTGGCCAGGTACAGCGACTTGAAGGGATGCAGGCGATGGCCGCGCAGTTGCTGCACCTTGTAGGCTTCGCCGAGGGTCTGCAGCAGCGAGAAACTGGTGCCGGCGCCAACGTCAGTACCCAGGCCGACGTTGACCTTGAAGGCTTCCATCCGTTCGAGATCGAACAGTCCGCTACCGAGGAAGAGGTTGGAGGTGGGGCAGTGCGCCACCGCTGATCCGGTGTCGTGCAGGCGCTGGCACTCGGCGTCGCAGAGGTGGATGCCGTGGGCGAACACCGAGCGCGGGCCGAGCAGCTGGAAGTGGTCATAGACGTCCAGGTAGTGGCTGCGCTCCGGGAACAGCGCCTTCACCCAGTCGATCTCCTTGAGATTCTCGGAGAGGTGGGTGTGCAGGTAGACGTCCGGGTATTCGGCCAGCAGGCGGCCGGCGGCTTCCAGTTGCTCCGGGGTGCTGGTGGGGGCGAAGCGCGGGGTGACGGCATAGTGCAGGCGGCCCTTGCCGTGCCAGCGCTGGATCAGCGCCTTGCTGTCGGCATAGGCGGATTCGGCGGTGTCCTGCAGATAGTCCGGGGCATTGCGATCCATCAGCACCTTGCCGGCGATCATGCGCAGGTCGAAACGTTCGGCGACCTCGAAAAAGGCATCCACCGACTGCGGATGGACACTGCCGAACACCAGGGCGGTGGTGGTGCCGTTGCGCAGCAGTTCACCGACGAAGACCTCGGCCACCTCGGCGGCCTTGGCCGGATCGACGAAGGCGCCCTCGGTGGGAAAGGTGTAGGTGTCCAGCCAGTCCAGCAGTTGCTCGGCGTAGCTGGCGATCATGCCGGTCTGCGGATAGTGGATATGAGTGTCGATGAAGCCGGGGGTGATCAGGGCATCGGGATGCTCGATGACCTGGGTGCCGGCGGGCAGGGTTGGCAGCAGCTCGGTGGCCGGGCCCATGGCCTGGATGCGGCCGTCCGCGACCAGCAGCAGGCCGTCGGCATGGTATTCGTAGGAGGCGTCCAGCCCTACCTCGGCCGGGTCGGCGAGGCTGTGGAGCAGGGCGGCGCGATGGGCGATGGCGGTCATAACGATCTCAAATAGGGCTAGAGCTAATTGGGGGTGGCAGTGACCAGACGCAGGGGCAGATCCGCCTGCTCGGCCTGGCGGCCGTAGTGGGCGATGACCTCGCCGGCCACGGCGATGGCGATCTCCAGCGGCAGCTTGCCCTGGACCTCAGGCAGGCCCAGCGGGCAGCGCACCGTGGCCAGGCGTTCGGCGCCGTGGCCGCGCGCCGCGAGACGGTGGCGGAACTTGGCCCACTTGGTCCGGGAGCCGATCAGACCGAAATAGCCATGGTCGCCGCGGGCGAGGATGGCGTCGGTCAACTCCAGGTCCAGGGGGTGATTATGGGTCATGACGATGTAGTAGGCACCCGCCGGCATCCGGGCGATCTCGTCGACCGGCTCGTCGGTCAGGCACTTTTCCACGCCGGCGGGCAGGACGGCGGGAAATTCCTGGGCGCGCGAATCCACCCAGCGCACCGCGCAAGGCAGTCCGGCCAGCAGCGGCACCAGGGCGCGGGCGACATGGCCGGCGCCAAAGACGATCACCGGGACGTCCTGTGCCAGCTGGGGTTCGAACAGCAGGGTGGTGACGCCCCCGCAGCACTGGCCGAGGCTGGCGGCCAGGGAGAAACGCTCCAGGCGCGGCTGGCGCGTACCGGCGGCGAGCATTTCCCGGGCGATCTCCACCGCGCGGTATTCCAGGTGGCCGCCGCCGATGGTCAGGTGCTGCGCTTCCCGGCCCACCAGCATCTTGGTGCCGGCCTCGCGGGGCGTGGAGCCCTGCTCGTCGGCCACGGTGATCAGCACGCAGGGTTCGCCGCGCGCCTCGAAGTCGGCCAGCAGGGCCAGCCAGCCACGTCTGCTGTTCATGCGGGCTCCTCCGTGGTGGGGACCGGGGCGGTCTGCAGCTCGGCGGCCAGGCGGCGCATGCGCTCCACGCCCCAGAGCACCCGTTCCGGGGTGGCCGGCGCGTCCAGCGCCGGGTGGAAGCGGTAATCCGCCACGCTGGCCACGGCGTCCTGCAGCGCGCACCACACCGAGATGCCGAGCATGAAGGGCGGTTCGCCCACGGCCTTGGAGTGGAACACCGTGGCCTCGGGATTCTGGCGATTCTCCACCAGCCGCACCCGTAGATCCGGAGGTACATCGCTCACCGCCGGGATCTTGTAGGTGGAGGGGCCGGCGGTGAGCAGCTTGCCGGCGTCGTTCCACACCAGTTCTTCCATGGTCAGCCAACCCAGACCCTGGACGAAGCCGCCTTCGACCTGGCCGATGTCGATGGCCGGATTCAGGGAGGCGCCGACGTCATGGAGGATGTCGGTGCGCAGCAGGCGGTATTCGCCGGTGAGGGTGTCGATCAGCACCTCGGAGCAGGCGGCGCCAAAGGCGTAGTAGTAGAAGGGCCGCCCGCGGGCCTGGTCGCGGTCGTAGTGGATCTTCGGTGTGCGGTAGTAGCCGGTGCTGGACAGCGACACCTGGCCGACATAGGCCAGCTGGATCAGCTCCTCGAAGCTCAGCAGCCGGTCGCGCACCCTGACGTGGCCGTTGCGGAAGTCGACCTCTTCAGGCCCGACGTGGAAGTGGCGGCTGGCGAAGTCGATCAGGCGGTCCTTGATGGTCTGGGCGGCGTTCTGCGCGGCCTTGCCGTTGAGGTCGGTGCCGCTGGAGGCCGCGGTGGGCGAGGTGTTGGGCACCTTGTCGGTGTTGGTGGCGGTGATCTGGATGCGGGCTATGTCGACCTGGAAGACCTCGGCCACCACCTGGGCGACCTTGGTGTTGAGCCCCTGGCCCATCTCGGTGCCGCCATGGTTCAGGTGGATGCTGCCATCGGTGTAGACGTTGACCAGGGCGCCGCCCTGGTTGAGGAAGGAGGAGGTGAAGGAGATGCCGAATTTCACCGGAGTCAGCGCCAGGCCCTTCTTCAGTACCGGACTGTTCCGGTTGAAGTCGCGGATGACCTCGCGCCGCGCCTGGTAGTCACTGCTGGCCGCCAGGTCCGTGGTCATCTCGTCGAGCAGGTTGTCTTCCACCACCTGGTGATAGTGGGTGAGGTTGCGCGTCTCCTTGCCATAGTAGTTGCGCCGCCGTACCTCCAGCGGGTCGAGGCCGCGATGGCGGGCGATGGCGTCCATGACGTTCTCGATGGCCAGCATGCCCTGGGGGCCGCCGAAGCCGCGGTAGGCGGTGTTGGACGCCAGGTGGGTCTTGCAGCGGTGGCCGGTGATCTGGGCGTTGCCGAGGAAATAGGCATTGTCGGCATGGAACATGGCGCGATCGATGATGGCGTTGGACAGGTCGGGCGAATAGCCGCAGTTGCCCGCCAGTTCGAAGCGGATGCCCAGCAGTCGGCCATCGTCGTCGAAGCCGACGTCGTAGTCGACGTGGAAGGGATGGCGCTTGCCGGTCATGTGCATGTCTTCGAATCGCGGCAGGCGCATCTTCACCGGGCGCCCGGTGAGATGAGCGATTACCGCGCAGAGCGCCGCCGGCATGCCGGCCTGGCTTTCCTTGCCGCCGAAGCCGCCACCCATGCGTCTCATGTCGACGGTGACCCTGTTCATCGACACTCCCAGCACCTCGGCCACCTGCTTCTGCACCTCGGTGGGATTCTGGGTGGAGGAATAGACCAGCATGCCGCCGTCTTCGGTGGGCATCACCGAGGCTACCTGTGTTTCCAGGTAGAAGTGCTCCTGGCCGCCAATGGCCAGTTCGCCCTGCAGGCGATGGGGCGCGGCGGCCAGGGCGGCGGCCGCGTCACCGATTTGATGGCTGTGGCTGGGGGAGATGAAGTGTTCGCGGCGCAGCGCTTCCTTGACGTCAAGGATGGCCTCCAGCGGCTCGTATTCGACGAGGGCGGCCTGGGCGGCGCGGCGGGCGGCGTCGAGGCTGGTCGCGGCCACCGCCAGCACCGGCTGGCCCAGGTACTGCACCTCGCCATCGGCCAGCAGCGGATCGCCGGGCAAGACGGCGCCGATGTCGAGTTGGCCGGGTACGTCGGCGGCGGTGATGGCCAGGGCCACACCGGGGATCTGGTAGCAGGGCGCGAGATCGATGTGTTTGATCCGCGCATGGGCGTGCTCGCTCATCCGCGCATAGACGTGCAGCTGGTTGGGAAACTCCAGGCGGTCGTCGATGTACAGGGCCTCGCCGCTGACATGCTTGTCGGCGCTCTCGTGCTTGAGCGGCTTGCCGACGCCGGTGGCCAGGCCGGCGGCGAAGGCTGCGGCCATTTCCTCGGGGGTACGGGCGGGCAGGGTGCTAGACATGGGCGGTGACCCTCGTGGCGAGCGCGGGCTGGGTGGTTTCCAGGTGACATTTGCGCAGCAGGTTCTGCGCCGTCAGCAGACGGTATTCGCGACTGGCGCGGAAATCCGACAGCGGGGTGAAATCCTCGGCCAGGGCCTGGACGGCGCGCTCGATGGACGCGGCGTTCCAGGCCTGGCCGAGCAGCGCCTGTTCGCAGCGCGCTGCCCGCCTGGGCGTGGCCGCCATGCCGCCATAGGCGATGCGCACGCTGGCGACGCGGCCCTGCTCCAGCTCCAGGGCGAAGGCGGCGCAGACCGCGGAAATATCGTCATCCAGTCGCTTGGACACCTTGAAGGCGCGGAACACCAGGCCATCGCGTGACCGCGGCACCCGTACCGCCTGGATGAATTCGCCCGGCTCCAGGGCGGTCTGGCGATAGTCGAGGAAGAAGTCGTCGAGGGCCAGTTCGCGCAGCCGTTCGCCCTGGCGCAGCAGCACGCTGGCGCCCAGCGCCAGGAGCAGGGGCGGACTGTCGCCAATGGGTGAGGCATTGCCGATATTGCCGCCCAGGGTGCCCTGGTTGCGGATCTGCAGGGAGGCGAAGCGCTGCAGCAGGGCGCCGAAGTCCGGGTAGTCGGCGGCCAGGGCGGCGGCGCAATCGGCCAGCGGGGTGGCGGCGCCGATCTCGATGACCTCGTCGCTCAGGGTAACGCCGCGCAATTCGGGCAGGTTGCCCAGGTAGATCAGGGTCTCCAGGCGGCGATGCTGCTGGGTGACCTCCAGGGCCAGGTCGGTGCCGCCGGCCAGCAGGCGCGCCTCGGGATGGGCCAGGTAGAGACTGGCCAGTTCGCTCAGGCTGGTGGGGCTGTGGCAGCGTCGACCGTTTCCTTCCAGGCGCGTAGCGGGCGTAGGCGCCAGGGCCTGGAGACGCTCCAGGGTCTGCTGCTCGCGGGCATCGAACTGATCCGGCTGCCGCCCGGCGCAGGCCTGTTCGGCCGCGGCCAGGATCGGCCGGTAGCCGGTGCAGCGACAGAGATTGCCGGCCAGGGCTTCGTGGGTCGCGGCGTCATCCGGCGCGGCCACGTTCTTCTGCAGGGCGAACAGCGACATGACGAAGCCCGGGGTGCAGTAGCCGCACTGGGAGCCATGGCAGTCGACCATGGCTTGCTGCACCTGATGCAGACGGCCCCGGTGCTTGAGGTCCTCCACACTGATCAGCTGCCGGCCGTCCAGCGCCGCGACAAAGGTCAGGCAACTGTTGACGGTGCGATAGCGCAACCGGTCGCCATCGGGCTCGGCCAGCACCACCGTGCAGGCGCCGCAGTCGCCCGAGGCGCAGCCTTCCTTGGTGCCGGTCTTGCCACAGCGCTCGCGCAGGTACTGCAGCACGGTGAGGTTGGGGTCGAGCTGCTCTTCGCTGCGCAGCTCCTGGTCCAGCAGAAACCTGATCACGGCCGCTCTCCACCTGGTCTCGAATGTCTCGATGGTGGGTAAAGCTGACCGATAGGTCAACAATTGCCCGGTCGAGTGGAGCGCTGCTGTCGTTTTTGGGCAAGCGGCCTGGCCAAGGCCGCGCCGTCCTGGCGCGCCCAGTGCCGTGTTGCACGCCAATGGTGCAAAACAAGCGCTCTAAGCTGCGTTTCTGCGGAATATTTATGCCGGCGCTTCAAGGCCATCACAGCAGTGCCGATATAAAGGCAGACGATTACGGCCTGGCCGCCTGCCGTCAGCACCCTCGTACAACCGTTGCCACAGGTCGCTATCGTGCCTACTCAACTCAATCGCGTCGCTCGTCAGGCCTCCCTGGGTTTCTTCGCACTGGTCACCCTCATCTTCACTCTGGCCGGATGGATGCTGTTCGACCTGTGCGCGCGCATTGACGAGCAGCAACGCCATCACAGCGAGGCGGATGCCCAGCGGGCGCTGGAGACGCGGCTGGACAAGCTGGGCCGGGTGCTGACCGATTACTCCTTCTGGATCGAGGCCTATGCGCGGACCGGCAAGAAGGTCGACGTCAACTGGGCCTACGAAGAAGATAACGTCGGGCCATCCCTCTACAGCGGCTATGGCGTGAATGGAGCCTTCATCCTGGCGCCCTCTGGTGTCACGCGCTACGCCGTGGTCGGCGGCGGTCGCAGCAAGCTGCAACTGGATACCTGGCTGGGCGACGACCAGGCGCCGTTGCTGGCTCAGGCCCGGGAGCGCTCGCTCAAGGATGGCTATGCCCAGGGCTATTTCCTGATCGAGGGCAAGCCGGCCAGCGTGCTGGCCGCGGTCATCCGCCCGGACGCCACCTACCAGGACTTCAAGCGGCTGTCCTACATGGTCTTCGTCGACATCCTCACGCCGGACAAGCTTGCCCAGCTCGGCCAGACCTTCGAATTGCCCGGGCTGACCGCGGAGCCAGGGGAGCTGCCCGCCGTGGTGGAGCGGCCGACCCTGGTGGTGAAGTCCGATCCGGGTATCGCCGTGACCTTGCACTGGCGGGTGCATGGCATGGGGCAAGGTCTGCTGGCGCAGTTCCTGCCGTTGCTGGCGGCGATGTGTGGTCTGGCGCTGCTGCTGGTCTGGTACCTGCGCCGCCGGATCGGCCTGGCGGCACGGCAGACGGATGTGGCCGAAGATGCCCTGAGGCACAGCGAGCAGCGCTTCCGCACCGTTTCCGAGGCCTCGTCCGACTGGATCTGGGAGAGCGACGCCGAGCAGCGGCTGGTCTATCTTTCGGAGCGCTTCGTGGCGGTGACCGGCTTCAGTCGCGAGGACTGGCTGGGCCGCCCGCTGCACGAACTGCTCGGCTATCCGCCGAGCCAGGTGGAAGAGGTGGCGAGGACGCCGCTGGCGGCCGGCCGGACCCGGCGCCCCCTGCGCTGCGAGATGCGCGACGCCCAGGCCAAGCTCAGGTACTGCCAGTTGACGGCGCAACCCATCATCAGCGGTGGCCTGCTGGCCGGCTTTCGCGGCACCGTGTGCGACGTGACCGAGGAGATCGAGGCCAAGGCGCGCATCGAACACATCAGCCAGCACGATGCCCTGACCGGACTGGCCAACCGTCATCAACTGCACCGCTACCTGGCGCAGCGCTTCGCCGAGGGCGTCAACGCCAGTCAGCCGCTGCATCTGCTGGCCCTCGACCTGGACCGCTTCAAGCCGGTCAACGACGCCCTCGGCCATGGCGCCGGCGACCAGGTGCTCTGTCAGGTCGCCCGGGAGTTGCGCGCCAGCGTGCGCGAAGGCGATCTGGTCACGCGCATCGGCGGTGATGAATTCGTCATCGCGGTGAATGGCTGCCTGAGCGCCGAGCAGGTGAGCGTGCTGTGCAACCGGATGCTGGAGGGCATCGGCCGGACCATGCGCATCGACGAGCACGACATCAACATCGGGGCGAGTATCGGCATCGCCCGGGCGCCCCAGGATGGCCATGGTGCCGAGGATCTGCTGCGCTATGCCGACATCGCCCTGTACGAAGCCAAGGCGGCGGGGCGTAACACCCTGAGGTTCTATGAGCCCACCATGAATCAGCGCATCCTCGAGCGGCGCCAACTGGAGACCGAGTTGCGCCTGGGGTTGCAGCGACTGGAATTCGAGCTGGATTTCCAGCCGCGCTTCGCCGCCAATGGCCAGCGCTTGCTGGGCGCCGAGGCGCTGGTGCGCTGGAATCATCCTGTCCGTGGTCGGCTGGCGCCCGCCGAATTCATCGGGGTGGCGGAGGAAACCGGGCTGATCCTGGGGCTGAGCGACTGGGTGCTGCAGGAAGCCTGCAGTCAGGCGCTGGAGTGGGCGCCGGAGTTGATCGTGTCCATCAACCTGTCACCGCTGGAGTTCCAGCGCGATGACCTGATCGCGCGGATCAGCAAGGTCCTCCTGCGCACCGGTATCGACCCGGCGCGGGTCGAGTTGGAGCTGACCGAGAACGTCCTGCTGGACGATGCCGCCGGTGCCCTGGAATTGATGAAGAAGCTCAAGGCCCTGGGCGTGCGGCTGTCCATGGACGACTTCGGCACCGGCTATTCCTCACTGAGCTATCTGCGCACCTATCCCTTCGACTGCCTGAAGATCGATCGCAGCTTCGTCTCCAACATCGAGGTGAGCGAGAGCAATGCGGCCATCGTCGAGGCCATCGTCAGCATGGGGCGGGCCCTGTCGTTGACGGTGGTGGCCGAGGGCATCGAGACCGCCGGCCAGCTGGCGCGCATCGCCGACCTCAAATGCGACCAGGCGCAGGGCTTCCATCTGCAGCGACCGCTGTCCCCGGCGCGTTTTGCGGCCTTGCGGCAGGAGCAGTCTCAGCCGCGGGAAGCGTCGAGCGACGCCAGCCGGACCCTGGTCGCGCACTAGGCGCCTGGGGACCCCAGGGCCGCCCCCAGCAACAGCGTGGCGAACACCAGGAAGAGCGCGCCAGCCGCCCGCTGCAGCCGGGCGAGGGCGGTATCCGAGGTCAGGCGGGCACTCAGAACTGTCGCCGCCCCGGCGTAGCTGCAATGGATGATAAAGCTCATCAGGCCGAAGGTCGCCACCAGCAGCACCAGCTGCGGCAACACCGGGCGATCCACCTGGATGAAGGGCGGAAACAGCGCCAGAAAGAAGAGGATCAGCTTGGGGTTGGTGAGGGACACCAGCAAGCCCTGCAGGAGGTGTCTGCCACCGCTGACCGAAGGCCAAGTGGCGGCAGGCTGCCGGCCTTGGGCTGCGGGACTGCGCAGACGCCGCAGCCCCAGCCAACCCAGGTAGAGCGCGCCGACCAGCTGCAATCCCTGCAGGGTCCTTGGCGAGCTGCTCACCAGGGCGCCGAGCGCGGTGCTGGCCAGGATGGCCACCAGCAGTATGCCCAGCACCACCCCGAGGATGCCCGGCAGGGCGCCGCGCAGCCGCAGCTGCAGCGCATTGGTGATCGTGAGCAGTACGCCCGGGCCGGGGCTGGCGATGGTGAGGCCGCACAGCAGGAGGTAGAGGGCGAAGTGTTGCATTGACGTGTCTTAACCTGCTGGCATGGGACGACCGGAATGGCTGTCTACCTGGGGAGCTGACCGGTGCCGGCCATGGGTATCCAGTATGGCCGGCCGGCTTGCAGGGGTCGCGATGCAGAATCCCGGCTTTTGTACCGGACAGCCGCTCGGACTGGCCCGGTGCAGCAGGTGCCGTCTTCTGCTATCGCAAACTCAAGGCGGCGGGGGGAGCGGGTTGCCAGCCTCCACCCAGCGCCTTGAAGGTGCTTATTGCCGCCTGTGCGGCTGCCGTTTGCGCCTGGGCACGCGCATCGGCCGTGCGGAGCAGGCGCTCATCGGCCTGCAGAACGTCGACCAGGGGCAGCACACCCTTCTGGTAGGCGAGGGCGGCGGCCTGGCGGGCCTGGCTGAGCGAAGCCTCGCCCGCCGTCAGTAGAGTGACCTGCTCTTCGCGCTTCAACTGGCCGGTCAGGGCATCTTCCACGTCTTCGGTGGCGCGTAATGCCGCCAGCCGATAGGCCGCCAGCGATTCTGCGCGCTGTCCCTTGGCCGCCTGGATCTGCGCATCGATCCGGCCGAAGTCGAACAGCCGCCAGCGTACGCCCAGGGCACCGAGCGCCTGATTGGCGTCGTGGCTGAAGAGATTGCCACTGGAAATCGTGGTGGCGCTGCCGAGCAGAGCGCTCAGGGAGATCTTGGGGTAGTACTCGGCCATTGCGGTGCCGATCCGGGCATTGGCGGCGGCCAGGCGGCGCTCGGCCGCGATCAGGTCCGGACGTCGACGGAGCAGGTCGGCGGGCGTGCCTGCCGTTTCGATGCGGGGGGCGTCGGGAATGGACGCGGCGCCAGCCAGTTGGGTACGCCAGGTGCCAGGTGGCGCCGCCAGCATCACGTCCAGTGCATTCATGGCCCGCTCCAGCGAGAACTCCAGGCCGGGTATCGAGGCCTGGACCTCGGCCAAGCCTCCTTCGGCCTGGCGGAGCTCCCGGTCGGTCGCCAGGTCCTTGCCGTTCAGTAGCCTGACCATCGACAGCAAGCCCTGCTGGGTGTCGACCTGATGGCGAGCGATCGCCAGGCGTGTCTGCAGTCCGCGGATGTCGACATAGAGATCGGCGGTCTGGGCAGCCACGGCAAGGCGCACGGCACGGGCACCCGCCACGCTGGCCTGGTAGTCGGCCCGGGCGGCTTCACGACCTCGGCGCAGACCGCCAAACACATCCAGCTCCCAGCTTGAGTCAAGATTGGCCTCATAGGAAGAACCGCTCCTGGCGTAGCCGGGCGCTGAATCGAGCACCCGTCCAAGCGGTGTTTCCAGCGACTGATAGGCACGACCGGCTTGGCCACCAAGATCGCCTGCCGGCAATAGCGCGGCATCGGCTGCCCTAAGGCCAGCGCGAGCCTGGGTAATGCGTGCGCTGGCTTGCGCCAGATCGAGATTCTGCGCGAGGGCCTGGTTTACCAGGCGGCTCAGGAGCGGATCGTTGAAACGGTCCCACCAGCCAGCCAGCGCCTGATCGGCCAGGGGCGCTGGCCCCGGCTCCCGCTGGAAGTTTGCTGGAAGCGCAACTTCAGGGGCGCGGTAGTCAGGCCCCACCGTACAGCCGCTCGCCAGGGCGGCGCTGGCGAGCAGAATAATCTGGAGTCTGGAGCGCATGGGCTTTTATCCTGAGCAACGCCTGAACGGTTTTGGTGACTAAAGTGTATATTGGTCACCTTCCGCATCATTTTGCAACTGCCGGAACACCCAACCCCATGACTACCGAATCCGTTTCCCCTGGCCAGGCTCGTGGACCGGCCGAGCACGACGTTCGCCACCAGATCATGGTGGCTGCGAAAGACCACTTCAGCCACTACGGCTACGAGAAGACCACGGTGTCCGAACTCGCCCGGAGCATCGGGTTTTCCAAGGCCTACATTTACAAGTTCTTCGATTCAAAGCAGGCGATTGGCGAGGCCATCTGTGCGGATTGCCTGAGCGGAATCGAGGCAGAGGCCAGGGCCGCGGTGGCCTCGGCTACCCAAGCCCCCGAAAAGTTGAGAAGGCTGTTTCAGAGCCTTCCGGCGGCAACCCTGCGGCTGTTTTCAGACGATCGAAAGCTTTACGAAATCGCCATTTCTGCGGCGTCGGGTCGCTGGCCGGCCACGATCAGCTACGAAGCGCGGATGCAGGAGCTGCTCAAGGAGATCCTGGTGCAGGGCCGCGGGGAAGGACAGTTCGAGCGCAAGACGCCGATCGACGACGTGACGATGGCGACCTATCTCGTGTTGCGACCCTATCTGAATCCGCTGATGCTCCAGCACAGCTTCGAGCATTTCGATGTCGCTCTTACCCAGCTGGCCAACCTGGTGCTGCGTAGCCTCTCGCCCTAAATTGTTTTGTGACTATTGACTAAAATGGTCACTGGTATCAAATTGCGCGCTCTGCTGGCATCCTCTCGGAGCTTCCATGTTCGCGCGCCGTCTGCTTTCCATTGCTGTGGTGGCTACCGTCCTTCCGCTGTCCCTTGGCGGTTGCAACGCCCCTTCCCAGGGCGATCCCCGCACGCAGGCGCCTTTGGTGCGAGCTGCGGTGGCGGAGCCCGCCGAGCGCGCTGGTCGGACCTTTACCGGTATCGTCGCCGCGCGAGTGCAGAGCGATCTGGGTTTTCGCGTCGCCGGCAAGGTCGCCGAACGGCTGGTGGACATCGGTGAAACCGTCAAGCGCGGGCAGCCGCTGCTGAAGCTTGATCCCATCGATCTGCAACTGGCCCTGCAGGCGCAGCGCGAGGCCGTGGCCGCGGCCCAGGCGCGGGCCCGCCAGGCGGTGGACGATGAGGCGCGCTACCGGGATCTACGGGGCACGGGGGCGATCTCGGTCTCCGGCTACGATCAGATCAAGGCTGCGGCGGATACGGCCAGGGCCCAGCTCAAGGCTGCCGAAGCCCAGGCGGAAGTCGCCCTCAACGCCAGCCGTTACACCGTCCTGGTGGCCGATGCGGAGGGCACCGTGGTCGATACCCTGGCCGAGCCCGGGCAGGTCGTAGCCGCTGGACAGAGCGTGGTGCGCCTGGCTCGTGCGGGCGCCCGGGAGGTCGTCGTCCAGCTGCCGGAGACCTTGCGTCCGACGCTTGGCTCCCTGGCCCAAGCCAGCCGTCTGAGCGCTGCGGAACAGCCGGGACCGGCTCGGTTGCGCCAGTTATCGGACAGCACCGACCGCGAGACGCGTACCTTCGAGGCGCGCTATGTGCTCGAAGGGACGCTGGCCAGTGCGCCCCTGGGCACCACCGTGAGACTGCGCATTCCGGAAGAGTCCGGGCATCGGGCGAATGCCTTGCAGGTGCCGTTGGGCGCCCTGTACGACGCGGGCAAAGGCGCGGGGGTCTGGCGTATCCAGGGCTCGCCCGGGCAGGTCGCCTGGGTACCCGTGCAGATTCGTCAGGTGTCGGATGACACCGCCCTGGTGGACGGCCCCCTCCTGCCGGGTGACAAGGTCGTGGCCCTCGGCGTTCATCTCCTTCACGAGGGCCAGGCGATCCGCCTGGCCACCACTGCCAACAGTGCCCTGGAAGGTAAGCAGCCGTGAGCGACAGCCGATTCAATCTGTCGGCGCTGGCCGTCCGCGAGCGCTCCATCACCCTGTTTCTGATCCTGCTGATCTCGGTCGGCGGGGTACTGTCGTTCTTCAAGCTGGGCCGGGCGGAAGATCCGGCCTTCACGGTCAAGGTCATGACCATCATCACGGCCTGGCCGGGGGCCACGGCGCAGGAGATGCAGGATCAGGTCGCCGAGAAGCTGGAAAAACGCCTGCAGGAATTGCGCTGGTACGAGCGCTCGGAAACCTATACCCGTCCGGGCCTGGCCTTTACCACCCTGACGCTGCTCGACAGCACACCGCCGGCCGAGGTGCCCGAGGAGTTCTACCAGGCGCGCAAGAAGATCAGTGACGAAGCCAAGGTCCTGCCCGCCGGGGTGAGCGGGCCAATGGTCAATGATGAATACGCCGACGTCACCTTCGCGCTCTTCGCGCTCAAGGCCCGGGGCGAGCCGCAACGGCTGCTGGCACGCGAGGCGGAAACGCTGCGCCAGCGTCTGCTGCATGTGCCGGGGGTCAAGAAGGTCAATATCCTGGGTGAGCAGACCGAGCGCATCTATGTGGAGTTTTCCCACGATCGCCTGGCGACCCTGGGCGTGGCACCGCAAGACATCTTCGCCGCGCTCAATGCCCAGAATGCCCTGACGCCCGCGGGCTCCATCGAAACCCGCGGCCCCGAGGTCTTCGTCCGTCTGGATGGCGCCTTCGAACAGCTCGATGCCATCCGCGACACCCCGGTGATCGTCAAGGGCCGCACCTTCAAACTGGCCGACGTCGCGACGGTGACGCGTGGCTATGAAGACCCGGCCACCTTCGTCATCCGCAGCGGTGGCGAGCCGGCGCTGCTGCTGGGCATCGTCATGCGCGACGGCTGGAATGGCCTGGATCTCGGCAAGTCACTTGAAGGCGAAGTCGGCAACATAAACGCTGAGATGCCCCTGGGCATGAGTCTGACCAAGGTGACCGACCAGGCGGTCAACATCGCCTCGTCGGTCGACGAATTCATGATCAAGTTCTTTGTCGCCCTGCTGGTGGTGATGGTGGTGTGCTTCGTCAGCATGGGCTGGCGGGTGGGCATCGTCGTGGCGGCCGCGGTCCCCCTGACGCTGGCGGCGGTGTTTCTCGTCATGGCCGCCACCGGCAAGAATTTCGATCGCATTACCCTGGGCTCGCTGATCCTGGCCCTGGGGCTGCTGGTGGACGATGCCATCATCGCCATCGAGATGATGGTGGTGAAGATGGAGGAGGGCTATAGCCGCGGCAAAGCCTCCGCCTATGCCTGGAGCCACACCGCCGCTCCCATGCTGGCCGGTACCCTGGTGACCGCCGTGGGCTTCATGCCCAATGGCTTTGCCCAGTCCGCGGCGGGTGAATACACCAGCAACATGTTCTGGATCGTCGGCATCGCGCTGATCACCTCCTGGGTCGTGGCAGTGGTGTTCACGCCCTACCTGGGCGTCAAGCTGCTGCCGGAGACCAAGACCGTCGAGGGTGGCCACACCGCGCTTTACGACACGCCGCGCTACCACCGCTTCCGCCGCGTTCTCGGCCAGGTGATCGCGCGCAAGTGGCTGGTCGCGCTGCTGGTGATCGGCCTGTTCGTGGCCGCCATCCTGGGCATGGCTGTCGTCAAGAAGCAGTTCTTTCCCATCTCCGATCGCCCCGAGGTGATGGTGGAGGTGCAGATGCCCTATGGCACCTCGATCAGCGAGACCGAACGGGCGACCGCCAAGGTCGAGGCCTGGCTTGCCCAGCAGGATGATGCCCGGATCGTGACCTCGTACATCGGGCAGGGTGCGCCGCGCTTCTTTCTCGCCATGAGTCCGGAGCTGCCGGATCCGTCGTTCGCCAAGATCATCGTCCGCACCGACAACCCCGAGGCCCGCGAAGCGCTCAAGATGCGGCTGCGTGACGCCATTGCCGCCGGACTCGCGCCGGAGGCACGGCTGCGGGTCACCCAACTGGTGTTCGGGCCCTATTCGCCGTTCCCGGTCGCCTTTCGCGTGAGCGGTCCCGATTCGCAGGTGCTGCGGCGGGTGGCCGCGGAGGTGGAGCAGGTGATGCGTGCCAGTCCGCTGATGCGTACCGTCAACAGCGATTGGGGCACGCGCACGCCGGTGCTGCGCTTCAGGTTGCAGCAGGATCGCCTGCAGGCCATGGGCCTGAGCTCCAGCGCCGTCGCGCAGCAGCTGCAATTCCTGCTCAGCGGCGTGCCGGTTACGGCGGTGCGCGAAGACATTCGCACCGTCCAGGTGGTGGCGCGCGCGGCCGGTGATGTTCGCCTCGATCCGGCGCGGTTGGGCGATCTCACCCTGGTCGGCGCCCAGGGCCAGCGCATTCCGCTGTCGCAGATCGGCGACCTGGAGGTGCAGCTGGAAGAGCCGCTCATGCGGCGACGCGATCGGGTGCCGACGATCACCGTGCGCGGCGATATCGCCGAAGAGCTGCAACCGCCGGACGTTTCCACCGCCGTGCTCCAGCAGCTGCAGCCGATCATCCAGCGCTTGCCGGCGGGCTATCGGATCGTACAGGCGGGCGCCATCGAGGAGTCGGGCAAGGCGATGGCGGCGATGCTGCCGATCTTCCCGCTGATGATCGCCTTGACGCTGCTCATCATCATCCTGCAGGTGCGTTCCATGGCCGCGATGATCATGGTCTTCCTGACCAGTCCCCTGGGGCTGATCGGGGTGGTACCGACCCTGATCCTGTTTCAGCAACCCTTCGGCATCAATGCCCTGGTCGGGTTGATCGCGCTGTCGGGCATCCTGATGCGCAACACCCTGATCCTGATCGGGCAGATCCACCAGAACGAGCAGGACGGCCTGCCCCCCTTCCAGGCGGTGGTCGAGGCGACCGTGCAGCGCGCAAGACCGGTGATCCTCACGGCGCTGGCGGCGGTGCTGGCCTTCATCCCCCTTACCCATTCGGTGTTCTGGGGCACCCTGGCCTACACCCTCATCGGCGGCACCCTCGCGGGCACCGTGCTCACCCTCGTATTCCTGCCGGCCATGTATGCCATCTGGTTCAGGATCAGGCCACCCGTCCGCGGTGATTCCCTGTCCTCCGATCTGCCAATTGCGCCTTGATCGGGCGCGGACAAGACACGAGGTCGCCCGCGGGCGCCTCGTCCATCGAGAGAAGAGGTAAGGCAATGCAAGGCAACGACAGAACACGCATCGTGGTGACCGGCCTGGGCACGGTCAGTCCGCTGGGCTGTGGCACCGACCGGGTCTGGTCTCGGCTGCTGGCGGGGCGCTCGGGCATAAGTCCGCTGCCGCCCGCGGTCAGCGACGGGGTGGGCAGTCTCATCGCCGGTCAGGTGCCGAGCCGCGCCGACGATCCGGAGGCGGGCTACGACCCCCTGGTGGCCATCGCCGCCAAGGATCTGAAGAAGATGGATCGCTTTATCGAGTTCGCTCTGGTGGCGGCCCAGGAAGCCCTCGGCCAGGCCGACTGGCAGCCGACCAGCGAGGCGCAGCGCGAGCGTACGGCGACCATCATCGCCTCCGGGGTGGGCGGCTTCGGCGCCATCGCCGAGGCGGTGCGGACCACCGACGCCCGCGGCCCGCGGCGGCTCTCGCCCTTTACCGCACCGTCGTTCCTGGCCAACATGGCGGCGGGCAACGTCTCCATCCAATACGGCTTCCGCGGTCCGCTGGGTGCGCCCATCACCGCCTGCGCCGCCGGTGTCCAGGCCATCGGCGACGCCGCCCGGCTGATCCGTAGCGGCGAGGCCGACATCGCCCTCTGCGGCGGGGCGGAGGCGGCGATCAATCGTGTGAGCCTGGGCAGCTTCGCCGTCGCCCGGGCGCTGTCCACGGGATCCAACGAGCGTCCGCAGGAGGCCTCGCGCCCCTTCGACCGGGAGCGTGACGGCTTCGTCATGGCCGAAGGCGCCGGGCTGCTGGTGATCGAGACCCTGGAGCATGCACTGGCACGGGGCGCCACACCCCTGGCCGAGCTGGTGGGCTACGGTACCAGCGCCGATGCCTATCACCTCACCGCCGGCCCGGAGGACGGCAGCGGTGCCCGTCGCGCCATGGCGCAGGCCCTGCGCCAGGCCGGCATCGATGCTGCCCAGGTTCAGCACATCAATGCCCACGCCACCTCCACCCAGGTGGGCGACAAGGGCGAGCTGGCGGCCATCCGCGCGGTATTTGGCGATGCGTCCCCGGTGGCCATCACCTCGACCAAGTCGAGCACCGGACACCTGCTGGGCGCCGCGGGGGGCGTGGAAGCCATCTTCACCGTGCTCGCCCTGCGCGACCAGATCGTGCCGCCGACCTTGAACCTGCACCACCCCGATCCCGCCGCGGAAGGCCTAAACCTTGTCGCCCTGCAGGCACGGCAGCTACCGATCGAATATGCCCTGTCCAACGGCTTCGGTTTCGGTGGGGTGAATGCCAGCGTGCTGTTCAGGCGTTGGACGGGGAGCTGATAGTTGCTGAACGCGCTTGCACGGGGAGCCCGGCCGGCCACGCGCGCGGCGGTGCACATGATTTCTGGACTCGCGTAGCGGTAGGAAGGGCGTTTCCCTGCGTCGTTTCAGATAAGAAATGAGTCCACCAGGAAGAGAAGGCTCTCTTCCTGTTTTTCTCCAGCCGCTGTCCAAAACCTGACTGGGCAGCCGGCACCCACGTAGCTCCCAGGAAAGACGAGTGCGCATCGGTGTAAGTGCCGAAGAGATGCGCTATGTAAGCATACATGCAAGAATGTTTGTAAAAGACAGGCTAAACGTTAGACTGTCAAAACAGACGCCTTTGAAACGAGATAGCCATGCGCCGTACTAAAGAAGACGCTGAGCAGACACGCCAGACCATTCTGGATGCCGCCGAGGCGCTGTTTCTTACCAATGGTGTTTCACGCACCAGCCTCGAAATGATCGCCAGAGAGTGCGGGTTGACTCGAGGAGCGGTGTATTGGCACTTCAGGGACAAGGCGCAGCTGGTCCACGAGATGCTCAATCGCATCCGCATTCCGCTTGACGAAGTCACTCAGCAGTTGAGCGCGGACGGGGAGGGCGATTGCCTGATGAGGCTGTACGAACTGTGCGTCGAGTGCATGGAGAAATTCGTTCAGCCGGGACGGGAGCGTCGTGTCATGACCATCCTGATGCACCGTTGCGAATTCACTCAGGAACTGCAGGAAGTCGAACAGCGGGAAAATGCCCTGACCCGCGAATTCGTGGCGCTCGTCGAGCGCCTCTTCGATGGCCAACGGCAGCGCCTGGAGGCCGCGGTGACGCCGAGAAGTGCCAGCCTACAGCTGCATAGCCTGTTTTGCGGCACGCTGGCTGGCATCCTTCGTGACCAGGACATCTTCGCGCCGCTCATGGATGTACGGCTGATCTTCACCCTCTACTTCAGGTCGCTGGTGAAGGACTGGCCCTGACGGTGGACGAGCGGCGCGCCAGCGGAGCAAGGGACCGGCACTGACGCCTTGCTCCCACTGGACGCGGTACTGAGCTGTCCCGGGCGTTGGTTTTCAGCCTTCGAGGGGACGCTTCCCCGTTCAGGCCGGTGCGCTCCCGGTCGCTACTTGAAACGAGCGGTGTAATCCGCCAGGTTACCGGGCGTGATCAGCTCGTACGGCACCCAGACATCCGCCTGGACCGGTTCCTTGCGGATCATCTTGAGCGCGGATTGCACCGCCTGCACGGCCTGGCCTCGTGGGTCCTGGAACACCGAGGCGGCCAGCAGTCCGCGCTTGATGGCCGCCTGCCCATCGGGTAGACCATCCACCCCCACCACCGGAACCTGACCCTTGCCCATTCCGGCCTGTTGCAGCGCCATGGCGGCGCCGATGGCCATCTCGTCGTTGTTGGCGACAATGGCGTCGAAATGGGTCCCGGCGGTCAGCCAGTTGCTGGTCAGGTCCATGCCCTTGCTGCGGTCCCAGTCCGCGTTCTGCTGGGCGATCACCTTGATGTCGGGATAGGCCTTGAGCGCTTCCTTGAGGCCTTCGGAACGGCCGCGGGTGGCGTTCTGGGTCAGCTCGCCCATGATCAGGGCGATGTTGCCCTTGCCGTTCAGCTGCTTGGCGATGAACTGCCCCTGCAACTGCCCGGCCTGCAAGTCGTCCGAGGCCACGGCGACCACCCCGGCGGGGAGCTTGGGATCGTCCGGGCGCCGATTGACGTACACCAGCGGAACCTTGGCCGAGGTGGCGGCGCGGGTAATGTTGACGGTGGCGGCGGTGTCCACCGGCAGTACGATCACGGCGTCCACGTTCTGCGCCAGGAAGCTCTGCACCTGGTTCAGCTGGCGAACGACGTCGCCCTGGGCATCCTCGAATTGCAGGCTGATCTTTTCCGCCTTGCCCGCCTCTTCCAGATTGCGGCGGACATAGGTCATGAAGTTGTCGTCGACCTTGGCGATGCTGACCCCGATACGGTAGTCGGCGAGGGCCAGGGGCGTCAGGGCGAAGGCGAAGGCGGCGCACAGCAGGTTGCGAAGCAGCATGTTCAGTTCCTCTTGTTGTTATGCGAGCGGAAACATCTAGCGGGGACTACAGGGTGAAGGCCATTCTGAAGCGCTCCAGCGCACGCTCGGTATCACCTTCGGCAGCCCAGCCTTCGAGGCCGACCACACCACGATAGCCGAGCCTGGCGAGGGCCCGGGCAATGGCCGGGTAGTGAATCTCGCCGGTCCCCGGCTCACAGCGTCCAGGGACATCGGCTACCTGGATTTCTCCGATCGCCGACCCGGCCCGACGGATCAGCTCGATCAAATTCCCTTCGCCGATCTGGGCATGGTAGAGGTCCAGGTTGAGCCGCAGGTAGGGACTGGCGACCGCCTCGATCAGGGCCAGGGTGTCTTCGGCGCGGGCGAAGGGCACGCCGGGATGGTCCACCGCGGTATTGAGGTTCTCCAGCAGGAAGACCCGGCCGGCGGACTCGCCCAGGAGGGCGATCTCGGCGAGGGTGTCACGCGCCGCCAGCCAGTGATGGCCGCTCACCTCGGCCAGCGGCTTGACCGGCAGGCCGCGTGGGTCCAGGCCGGTGCCATGCAGATTGAGCGAAGGGCAGGCCAGGCGCTCGGCCACGGCCAGGGATTCCCGGGCACTGGCCAGCAGGGCGGCACGGCCTTCGGCGCTCACCAGGTCGCCTGCGACATAGCCGGTCATGGAGGTGAAGCGCGCGCCGGTGGCCGCCAGGGCGTCGATGTCGTGGCGCGTCCAGTCCCAGATCTCCACGGCGAAGCCCAGGGCGTGCAGGCGGCGGACCCGCTCGACGAAGGGCAGGTCGAGAAAGACCATTTCGGCGCTGACAGCCAGGATGAAGGGCGATGAGGTCATGGGCTTCACTCCGCGACGGCGACCGGCTGGCCGGTCTGCACCGATTCGATGGCGGCCAGGGCGATGGCCAGCGCCGCCCGGGCATCGTGGCCGCCCACCGGCACCGGGGTGCCCTCGCGCACGGCATCGACGAAGGCGCGCAGCTCGGCCAGGTAGGCGTCGCGCAGCAATTCGGCGTCGGAGCGCTGGGTGGTCTGGCTGATGCCTTCGGCGCCGTAGCAGACCAGCTCGCTGGTCCGGGCGTCCCCGGCGGTCAGCATCCCCGCGCTGCCGAACACCTCGCCGCGCACGTCGTAGCCGTACACCGCCTGGAAGTTGGCCTCGGCGGTGGCGATGGCGCCGTTGTCGTAGCGAATGGTCACCACGGCGGTGTCCAGTAGACCGCGGTCACGGAAATCGGGGCGCACCAGGGCGTCGGCCACCGCGTAGACCTGCACGGCGCGGGCACCCGGATTGAAGAAGTTGAGGGTGTCGAAGTCGTGGATCAGGGTCTCGAGGAAGATGGTCCAGGGTTTCACCGCCGCCGGATCGTGCAGCGCCGGATCGCGGGTGAGGGAGCGCAGCAGTTGCGGTGTGCCGATCCGCCCCTGGACGATCAGCTCCCGAGCGCTGCGGAAGCTGGTGGCGAAACGCCGGTTGAAGCCTACCTGCAGGGCCACGCCGGCCTCCGCGCAGGCGGCGATGGCCCGGTCGGCCTCTTCCAGGGTCACGGCCATGGGTTTTTCGCAGAACACCGGCTTGCCGGCGCGGGCGGCGGCCACCACCAGCTCGGCATGGCTGCGGGCCGGGGCGACGATGACCACGGCCTCGACGGCGGGGTCTTCGATCAACGCCTGGGGGTCGGTGTGGATATGGGCGACGTCCAGGGTCTCGCCAAGCCGGGCAGCGGCGCCGGGCGCCGGATCGGCCAGGGCGACCAGCCGCGCGCCATGCAGGTGCCGAGCGAGGGCGGTGGCATGGAAGGTACCCATGCGACCGGTACCGATGAGGCCGAGGGCGAGGGAGGGGTTCGTCTGGGGCATGAGGCGTTCTCTTGTGGTTGTTATAGGCGTGGGCGATGCGCCCTACAGGGAGGGAGCAACCGCCATGCCAGGGCAGGAAAGGCAGCCAGGTCGCGGCCTACGGGACTTGCCAGTCCGCCTTTATGTCTATAAAAAAGACATGTCCAGCTGGACATGTCCAAAGATTGGACGAGGAGCCGAAGATGCAGGAGAAGGTCGCCCCGAGCGAGCTGACGCGGGAATTGCAGTTCGTCAGCGAGCTGCAGCGGTCGTCGGTCGCCGAAGGTGTCCAGCGCGAGCTGGATGCCGCCTGGACCGACTGCCTGGCGGGGGCCACGGAACTGGTCCCGGTGCGGCCGGTGATCCGGGCGTCCTGGCTGCGCAGCCGCGCGGCGGGCATCGTCGCGGAGGAATTCCACTACGAATTCGTCGAGTCGCAGGAACTGGCCCGCCGGCTGCAGCGGCAGCGCGAGCTGCTGGACATCGCCGCGCCGGTAATGGCCGAGCTGTTGCGCTACAACCCGGACGGGCACCTCAACCTGGCAGATGCCGAGGGCGTGACCCTGGCCGCCTGCGGGCTGGATCTCACCCCGCTGGGCAGTCGTCTGCTGGAGTCGGTGCAGGGCACCAACTGCACCGGCCTGGCCCTGCGCGAGCAGCGGCTGGTGTTCGTCCTGGCGGGCGAGAATTTCAAGCGCGGGCTGCGCGAACGGCGGATGCACTGCGCCTCGGCACCGGTCCGCGACACCCAGGGACGGCTGCTCGGCGCCCTGACCCTCACCGCGGCGGTGGGCAACTTCCACTGTCATACCCTGGGCACGGTCCAGGCCGCGGCCGATGCGATCTCCCGCCAGCTGGCGCTCACCGCGCTGCTGGACGAGCAGCAGCGGGTGCTGGAGGTCCTCAACGAAGGCGTCATCCTGCTCGACGACGACCGCTGCATCCGTAGCCTGAACGGCTATGCGCGGCGCCTGCTGCAGCTCGACGATCCACAGCGGGGGCGCCCCTTCGCCAGCCTCATCACCCAGGACACTGACCTCGACCTCTGGCTGGATCGTCGCTGGGAACGCCAGGACCGCGACCTCACCCTGTTGCTACCAGACGGCAGCGGTTTGCCGTGCCTGGCCTCCGCCGCGCCCATCGCCCAGGGCGGCTGGGTGCTGTCGCTGCGAGAGAACCGCCGCATCCGCGAGATCACCCGCCAACTGCTGGGCACCCGGGCGCGTTACAGCTTCAACGATATCCAGGGTCGCTCGCCAGCCTTGCAGAACGCCTTGCGCGTGGCTCAGGCAGCCAGCCACAGCGAAGCCACGGTGCTGGTACTGGGAGAAAGCGGGGTAGGCAAGGAGCTATTCGCCCAGGCGATCCACAACGCCAGTGTCCGTCGCCATGGCCCCTTCGTTGCGGTGAACTGTGGCGCCATTCCACGCGACCTGGTGCAGAGCGAGCTGTTCGGCCATGTCGAGGGGGCCTTCACCGGGGCTGCTCGTGGCGGTGCGGCGGGAAAGTTCGAGCTGGCCGATGGCGGCACGCTGTTTCTCGACGAGATCGGCGATATGCCCCTTGAGGCCCAGGCGAGCCTGCTCCGGGTGCTGCAGGAGGGCGAGGTGACCCGGATCGGTGCCAAGAAGGCCCAGGCGGTGGACGTCCGCGTCATCGCCGCGACCCATCGCGACCTGGCCCAGGCCGTGACCGGCGGGAGCTTCCGTGGGGATGTCTTCTACCGCCTCAATGTGCTTCCCTTGCAGGTACCGCCATTGCGGGAGCGCCGCGAAGACATTCCGCTGCTGGTGGCTACTCTGCTCAAGGCGCTGAGCCGTCATCTGGAACGGCCGCCGCCGGCCATCGCAGACGAAGCGCTGACGTTGCTGCTGGCCCATAGCTGGCCCGGCAACGTGCGGGAGCTGGAGAACGTCATCGAGCGGGCGGTCAATCTGGCCCAGGGGCCGCTCATACAGCCGGGAGACCTGCCTCCTTCGTTGGTCGCCAACACGCTGTCCACGGATACCGAGGGCGAGCGCCTCACCCCCCTTGAAACGGGGCAGCGGGACCTGATCCGTGCCACCTTGCAGCAGACCCGCGGCAACCTTCGTCAAACCGCGACCCGGCTCGGGATCTCGCGCGCCGGGCTTTATGTGAAGCTGCGCCGCTACGCCTTGAATCCGGCGGATTTCCGGCCAGGACGCTGAAGTCCGGCAGCGGCCGACCGCAGCGAGCCAGGTTCTGGCGAGCGCGTCCCGGCCTGCCGCTCGCTGGCTGCATCAGGTCACGTGAAAGCGACCCACCAGTGCTTGCTGCTGTTCGGCCAGGCGGGCCAGTTCGCGGCTGGTGACGGCGGTCTGCTCGGCGCCGGCGCTGACCTGGATGACCCGTTCATGGATGTCGCTGACGTTGCGGCTGATGTCTTCGGCGACCTGGCTCTGCTGCTCGGTGGCCGAGGCGACCTGGATGGTGCGGTCGTTGATCAGGGTCACGCCCTCGGCGATCTCGCTCAGCAACTCACCGGCGCGGAGCATGTTGCCGGCGCCGGTCTGCACCAGGCCCAGGGTCTCCTGCATGGCCTCGGCGGCGCGGTCGGCGCCGCTCTGCAGGTGGCTGATCATCTGCTGGATGCTGCCGGTGGATTGCTGGGTCTTTTGCGCCAGGGAGCGCACCTCGTCGGCCACCACGGCAAAGCCGCGACCGGTCTCACCGGCGCGCGCCGCCTCGATGGCCGCGTTCAAAGCGAGCAGATTGGTCTGCCCGGCGATGCCATTGATCACGTCCAGCACCAGGGAAATGGCGTCGCTCTCCTGCTTGAGTTGGACGATGATCTGCGCGGTGCGCTCGGCCTGGCTCGACAGTCCCTGCACCAGGCCGATGGTGGCCTGCAATTCGCGGCGACCCTGACGGGCGTTGGCCTCGACCTGGCGCGAGCCCTCGGCGGCTTCGCTGGTACTGCGGGCGACGTCCTTGACCGTGGCGCTCATCTCGGCGATGGCGGTGACCACCTGATCGGTGCCCAGGCGCTGCTGGGCGACGTTCTGGCTGGTCTGGATGGCCACGGTCGAGGCCTCTTCGGCGGCGGTGGCAACCTGCAGGGTTGCCGCCCCGATCTCCTGGATGAGCTGGCCGAGTTCCTGGCTCATCAGATTGAGGTTGCCGGTGATGGTGCCGAATTCGTCCCGGCCCTGGTAGCCGCAACGGGCGCCGAGGTCGCGGGTTGCCAGGCGGGTGAGGGTGCCGTTGACCTGTTCGACCGCCTGCCTGATGGTGCGGATGACCAACCACGCCAGCACCGAGACGGCCAGCAGCAATACCAGCATCAGGCCGAGGGTGGTGCGGAGATCGCGGCTGGCGCCGGCGCGTGTCAGCTCGGTGGTGGCGATGATGTCTGCGCCCAGTTGCGTTTCCAGCGTGCCCAACTGATCGATGCGCCGGGTGGCCAGGTCGAACCAGCTGTCCGGCTGCACATTCAGCGGTCTGCCCGGCGTCGTGTAGAGCGCACGCCGCTGCAATTGCGCCAGCTCCAGGGCAGCGGGCTGCTGGAGGATGTTGTCGAACCGCTGGACGACCTCGGGTGCGGACCTCTGCCTGAAGGCGTCGGCATAGGCGGTGAATTCGCCGAGCGTGCGCGCGATCTGCACCAGTATCGGCAAATCCAGCCGATTCCTGCTGAAGGCTATGCCCAGCAGCGCGCGCTCGCGGCCAGCCCGTTCCTTCATCTCGACGAACAGATTCAGGGCATTCAGGGCGCGCTTGATCGCCGGATCCGCCACCTCGGCTTCGAGCTTGCTGTTGTAGCCGATCAATGCCTGGATCATCTCGGTATAGGCGGCACTGGACTGGGTCCCGCTGATCGTCAGGCCGTCCACGGTGGTGCGCACACCGGGCAGGCCGTCGAGGAGCTTCAGCACGGGTTGCAGGGCGGCATCGTCGCCGGCCGCGAGTGCGCGCAAGGCGCCTTGGGCCTGGTCGCTGTCCTGGCGATAGGTCCGCAGGTCGTCGCGCAGGGCCGTGCCGCCACTGCTGAGAAAGATGCCGCTGGCGCCCCGTTCACGCTGCAGGCGGGTGATCAGGGCGCTGACGCCTTGCGCCGTGGCGCTGGCGGTCACGGTGTGATCCAGGTTCTCCAGTATCTGGTAGCGCTCCGTTAGGAAGAGACCGCAGATCAGCAGAAAACCCGTCAGGGGCAGGAGCAGGATCAGCAGCAGCTTGGTACTCAGGGCGGCGTTCTTCAGCATCGGTCAGTCCTTTGAGAGAGGACCATCGCGCCTGCTGGGACGCGACGGTTCAGTTCCAGAAGCGGTCACCACGCAGGCATCGCCGGCCGAAAGGATCAGGTGATCAAGGTGGGCTATCGACGGCAGAAATACCCGGGTCGCAGCGGCCTGCGGAGGTCCACTCAAAACGCCTGCAAGTAGCGTGCTAGAGCGGTAGAAGGCTTCGGGTGCCGGCGCGAACGGCTGCTGGGCCGCCGCAGACGACTGACGTCCGGATGGGTCGCGGTGAGCGAGGCCGGGGCAGTGACGGGCAGGAAGGCAGCGGACGCCCAGCGGCAGGCGACTGGGCTGCGCGGAGAGGATGTCGCAGAACGGGAACGGCCGGCTGCAGCGCAGGGATGGCGGGGAGGACCTGGATCGGTCCTCCGCTCTGGCGGTCGAGCGCCGGGAGGGGGTTCAGGCCACCCGGAAGCGGCCGACCAGCGCCTGCTGCTGTTCGGCGAGACGCGCCAGTTCGCGACTGGTGACGGCGGTCTGCTCGGCACCGGCGCTGACCTGGATCACCAGGTCATTGATGTCGTTGACGTTGCGGCTGATCTCTTCGGCGACCTGGCTCTGCTGCTCGGCGGCCGAGGCGACCTGGATGTTGCGGTCGTTGATCAGGGTCACGCCCTCGGCGATCTCACCCAGCAGCTCGCCGGCGCGGACCACGTTGCTGGCACCGGTCTGTACCTGGCCGAGGGTCTCCTGCATGGCCTGGGTGGCGCGGTCGGAGCCGCTCTGCAGATTGCTGATCATCTGCTGGATGCTGCCGGTGGATTGCTGGGTCTTCTGCGCCAGGGAGCGCACCTCGTCGGCCACCACGGCGAAGCCTCGACCGGCTTCACCGGCGCGGGCGGCTTCGATGGCGGCGTTGAGGGCCAGCAGGTTGGTCTGCTCGGCAATGCCGCGGATCACGTCCAGCACCGAGGAGATGGCGTCGCTCTCGTGCTTGAGTTCGCCGATGATCTCCGAGGTCCGCTCGGCCTGCACCGACAGCCCCTGCACCAGGCCGATGGTGGCCTGCAATTCGCGGCGACCCTGGCTGGTGTTGCCCTCTACCTGGCGCGAGCCTTCGGCGGCTTCGGTGGTGCTGCGGGCGACGTCCTTGACCGTTGCGCTCATCTCGGCGATGGCAGTGGCCACCTGGTCGGTGCCCAGACGCTGCTGGGCGACGTTCTGGCTGGTCTGGAGGGCGACCGCCGAGGCCTCTTCCGCGGCGGTGGCGATCTGCACGGTAGCCGCGCCGATCTCCTGGATCACCTGGCCCAGCTCCTGGCTCATCAGGTTGAGGTTGCCAGTGATGGTGCCGAACTCGTCCCGGCCCTGATAGGCGCAGCGGGCGGTGAGGTCGCGGGTGGCGAGGCGGGTGAGGGTCGCGTTGACCTGCTCGACCGCCTGCTTGATGTTGCGGATGATCACCCAGGCCAGGGCCGAGACGGCCACCAGCACCAGCAGCACCAGGCCGAGGGTGATCCAGAGGTCGCGACTGGCCTTGGCGCGGGCCTGCTCGGCCTGGGCGCCGACGCTGGCGCCGAGGTCCGCCTCGACCTTGCCCATCAGATCGATGCGCTGGGTGGCCAGGTTGAACCAGTCTTCCGGCTTGACGCCCAGGGCGTCGCCCAGGGGGACGGTGAAGGCCAGTTGCTGGAGGCGGCTGACTTCCTGGGCGCTGGGTTGCTTGAAGGTGTCGTCGAGCTGGCGGATGAAATCGGGCGTGGCCTTGCGCTCGAAGGCGTCGGCATAGGCGGAGAATTCGCCCAGGTTGCGGGCGAAGCGCGACAGCAGACCGGCGTCGAAGCGATTCTGGTTGAAGGCCAGGCCCAGCAGCACGCGCTCGCGGCCGGCGCGTTCCTTCATCTCGACGAACAGGTTGAGGGCGCCCAGGGCGCGCAGGATGGCCGGATCGTCGACACCGGCTTCCAGCGAATGGGTGTAGCCGATCAGTGTCTTGATCAGATCGGTATAGGCCGCACCGGACTGGGTGCTGTTGAGCGCCAGGGCGTCGACCCTGGTGCGCAGATCGGCCAGACCATCCAGGGCGCGCAGCAGGCTCTGGATAGCGGCATCGCTACCGCTGGCCACCGCCTTGAGCGCGCCATGGGCCTGGTCGCTGTCCTGGCGGAAGGCCTTGAGCTTGTCCTGCATCGACTTGCCGCCGCTGCCCAGGAAGACGCCGCTGGCGCCCCGCTCACGCTGCAGGCTGGTGACCACGGCGCTGATGCGCTGCGCCGTGGCGCTGGCGGTAACGGTGTGCTCCATATCCTTGAAGGTTTCGTAGCGGTCGGCGGTGTAGAGTCCGGAGATCACCAGGAATCCAGCCAGCGGCAGGAGCAGGATCAGCAGCAGCTTGGTACTTAAGGGGGCATTCCTGAGCATCGTGGCATTCTCTGAGGCGTTCAGCGGGTACGCCGGCGGCAAGCGAGGAGCCGGCACGGGCAAGATCGATTCCGGTTATGTCGGCACCCGCAGACGAACCTTGATAGTCAGATTATTCATCCACGGGAGTGAGGCGGCGCGAGTAGCGCGGCCAGGCGGTACGGCGGCTGATGAAGAAGGCGCCCGGGAAGGCCGGGCGCTATCGTCAGACGTCAATCAGCCCAGTTGCGCCTGGAAGAGCAGAACGTAGCCGAGCATCAGCAGCGGCCAGCCCAGCACCGGCCCGAACACCAGGCGCCACAGCCAGAGCCGCGGCACGAAACCGACGCCATGGACCAGGCCGGCGGAGACACCCAGCATGACCCCCATCAGCAGTGGATGGCTGTAGTGGCCGCTGGCGTCGAGCATCAAGCCCGGGTGAATCATCAGCAGCAGCGCCAGGGGCGCCGCCAGCAGCAGGGACAGCGTCCGTCCTAGTGGGTGGACGCGGGGCAGGGCCTCAGCACTCGGCATCGTCATGGACATCGAGCTCCCGGGTGCTTTCCAGCCAGAGGGCGTTGATGATGCCGAAGCTCGCGGCGAGCAGGACACCGAGGATCCAGGTGAAGTACCACATGAAGGAGTCTCCTTGAGATCGGTGATCAGTAGAGGCCGTGGGGGTTGGCGTCGATGAAGCGGTCATCGACCTTGCCCCACATGCGCACGTAGCTCCACAGGGTGTAGGCCAGGATGAGCGGCACGAAAATGGCCGCGGCGACGAACATGATGCCCAGGGTCTTGTGGCTGGAGACGGCGTCCCAGACCGTCAGGCTGGAGGCCGGGTGCAGGCTCGACGGCAGCACGAAGGGAAACAGCGCGCAGCCGGCGGTGGCGAGGGTACCGACGATGGCCAGGGACGTGCCGGTGAAGGCCAGGCCGGCCTGGCGCCAGCTGCTGCCGAGCAGGGCCAGGACGCTGCCGAGCGCCGCCAGCACCGGGGCGAGCAGGGTCAGCGGCTGGGTATGGTAGTTGGCCAGCCAGCCCGGATTGCCGGCGGTCACCACCTTGTGCAGGGGATTCAGGGCGCTGCCCGGATCACCCTGGCTGACCAGCACGTAGCCGTCGAAGCCATAGGCCAGCCAGACACCGGCCAGACCGAAGGTGACGAGGTGGAGCAGGGCGCTCAGGCCGGTGGCGCGACGGGCGCGCTCGCCCAGCGCCTGGTGGGTGCGCAGCATCAGCCAACTGCCGCCATGGGCGCAGAGCATGGCCAGGCTGACCAGGCCGCTGAGCAGGGCGAAGGGGTTGAGCAGGGCGAAGAAGCTGCCGCTGTAGGTGGATCTCAGGGTGTCGTCGAGCTGGAAGGGTACACCCTGGAAGAGGTTGCCGAAGGCCACGCCGAACACCAGTGCCGGGACCAGGCTGCCGGTGAACAGGCCCCAGTCCCAGGCGCTGCGCCAGCGGGTGTTGTCCAGCTTGCTGCGGTAGTCGAAGCCCACCGGGCGCAGGAACAGCGCGAAGAGCACCAGCAGCAGCGCCCAGTAGAGGCCGGAGAAGGCCGTGGCATAGACCAGCGGCCAGGCGGCGAAGAGGGCGCCACCGGCGGTGATGAACCAGACCTGGTTGCCGTCCCAGTGCGGCGCGATGCTGTTGATGGCGGCGCGGCGCTCCTTGTCGGTCTTGCCGATCAGGGGCATCAGGATCATGGCACCCATGTCGAAACCGTCGGTGAGGGCGAAGCCGATCAGCAGCACGCCGATCAGCACCCACCAGGTGAGCTTGAGCACTTCATAGTCGAACATGGCGGTCTCCTCAGACGTTGGCCGGAGCGGCGGGCCTGGCCACGGCGGCCTGGCGCAGGGCGTCGCCGACCTGGGCAGCGCGTTCGTGGTAGTAGCGACCACTGTGCAGGCTGCTCGGGCCGAGGCGGGCGAAGCGGATCATCAGGTACATCTCCACGATCAGCAGCAGGGTGTAGAAGATCACCAGGGCGCCGATGGAACCGAGCAGATCGCCCGCGGCCAGGGTCGAGGCCGACAGATGGGTAGGCAGCACCTCGCTGATGGTCCAGGGCTGGCGGCCATGCTCGGCGACCCACCAGCCGGTCTGGGTGGCGATCCAGGGCAGCGGCAGGCTGAACAGGGCCCACTTCAGCAGCCAGGGCTTCTTCAGCTCGTTGCGCCGGGTCGAGGCCCAGAAGGCGCAGATGAACAGCGCCAGCATCAGCACGCCGCTGGCGACCATGAGGCGAAAGGTCCAGAACAGGCTGGCGACGCCGGGAATGGTGTCCCGCGCGGCCTGGCGGACCTGGTCGGGGGTGGCGGTGACGGGATCGTTGACGTATTTCTTCAACAGCAGGCCATAGCCCAGGTCGTGCCTGCGCGCGTCGAAGGCGGCGCGGGTGGCGGCGGAGTCATCGCCGGCGCGCAGTCGCTCCAGCAGGGCGTAGGCCTGGGCGCCATTGCGGACGCGGGCCTCGTATTGAGTGACCAGGTCCTTGATGCCGGTGACCTGTTCGGTGGTGGAGCGGGTGGCGATCAGGCCCATCAGATAGGGGATCTTCACCGCATAGTCGGTGCGCATCTCCTGTTGATTGGGGATGCCGAACAGGGTGAAGGAGGCCGGGGCTGCCTCGGTGTTCCACTCGGCTTCGATGGCGGCCAGCTTGACCTTCTGGACCTCGCCCACGCGATAGCCGGATTCGTCGCCCAGCACGATCACCGAGATGACCGCGGCAGTACCGAAGGCGGCGGCCACGGCAAAGGAGCGCCGGGCAAAGCCGATGTCGCGACCCTTGAGCAGGTAGTAGCTGGAGATCGCCAGCACGAAGATGGCGCCGGTGACGTAGCCCGAGGCCACGGTGTGGACGAACTTCACCTGGGCCACGGGGTTGAGCAGCAGGGCGCCGAAGTCGACCAGCTCCATGCGCATGGTCACGTAGTTGAATTCGGCGCCGACCGGATTCTGCATCCAGCCGTTGGCCACCAGGATCCACAGGGCGGATAGATTCGAGCCCAGGGCCACCAGCCAGGTGACCAGCAAGTGCTGACCCTTGGACAGGCGATCCCAGCCAAAGAAGAACAGCCCGATCAGGGTGGATTCCAGAAAGAAGGCCATCAGGCCCTCGATCGCCAGGGGCGCGCCGAAGATGTCGCCGACGTAGTGGGAGTAGTAGGCCCAGTTGGTGCCGAACTGGAACTCCATGGTCAGGCCGGTGGTGACGCCCAGGGCGAAGTTGATGCCGAACAGCTTGCCCCAGAACTGGGTCATGTCCTTGTAGACCTGTCTGCCGGTCATCACATAGACCGACTCCATGATCCCCAGGATCACCACCAGCCCCAGGGTCAGGGGCACGAAGATGAAGTGATACAGCGCGGTCATGCCGAATTGCAGGCGTGACAGGTCCACGACGGATTCCGAGATCATCCCGGCAATCTCCTCAAGCTAAAGGAAGGGGTGCTAGTCCAGCAGGTGGGCGCTGACCGCCTGGGTGGCGTCGGGCGGGACCGTGGGGGCGCTGAACCAGAGGCTCCTGATCACCATCAGCAGCGCCAGCTTGATCAGCAGGATGACCAAGAGTTCTTTGACCAGGCGTCCGTTCATGGCGACCTCGTGAGCCGTGGCGCCGCTCCGGGGCGGAGTGGCGACTGCCTGCAGGATGCGCCTGCTGGCCCTGGGCAAAACTGATCCAGATCAATTGGCCAGTGGCCAGCGCCTGGGGCAGGTTGTCGCAGCCGTTCAGGTCGGGTTCAGAGGGGTTAAGACAGCGTTAAGACGCCTGGGCGCAAGGTGGAACCGTGACTGACGCCGGACCGCCTGCCGCGGCGACGCCAGCCCCCGTGTTCAAGACAGGAGAATCCACCATGAACGTCTTCAACAAGATGGCCGCACTCGCCCTGCTCAGCACCGCCAGCTACACCGCCATGGCTGCCGAGATCAACGAAAGACGCGCCCAGGCCGCGCTGCAGCCCAAGCCGGTGCAAGCCGAAGTCGTGGCGGTTCAGCAGCAGGCACCGGCGCGCTGGGATCAGGTGCTCGATCCCCAGGCCTATGGCCAGGCCGCGGTGCGCTATCAGGCGCGGGCGGTCGATCCGGCGCTGTTGCGGGGCGTGACCTTCGGCTAGCGGCCCAGTCTGCATGCTATGTTGAATCCCTCGAGACGGGTGGAGAGGGGACGAAGATGCAGACGGTCGCAGCCGGGGAAGCGGGACTCAAGCCGCTACGCTGGGAGGCGCATGCCTGCCTGCCACTGGTGCCGGGGCAGGATATGTCCGGCTTGAGTCGCTATCACGAGGCCGGCTTCCATCACGTGTCGCTCAACGTCGGCATGGACATGACGCCTTTCGCGACGGTGCTGCGCACCCTCGCCGGCTTTCGCGCCTGGCTGGCCCGGCACGACGCGCACTTCTGTCCCGTCGGCACGGTGGCCGACCTGCAGCGTGCGCGCGAGCAAGGCAAGCTAGCGGTTTCCTTCGATCTCGAAGGCTCGACCATGCTGCTCGACGACCCGGCGATGGTCGGGCTCTATGCCTCCCTGGGGGTGCGCCAGATGCTGCTCGCCTACAACCGCGATAACGCCTGCGCCGGGGGTTGCCAC
Source organism: Pseudomonas sp. SORGH_AS_0199 (assembly GCF_031453735.1). Lineage (NCBI taxonomy): Bacteria > Pseudomonadati > Pseudomonadota > Gammaproteobacteria > Pseudomonadales > Pseudomonadaceae > Pseudomonas > Pseudomonas sp. SORGH_AS_0199. Next base: position 3,525,325 of record NZ_JAVJAE010000001.1, on the reverse strand, counting down.
GGCGCAGGCGGCGGTCTGACGGCGCTGGGTCGCGCGGTGGTGGCGGCCGGCAATGCGGCGGGCATCACCCTCGACTGCGCCCACGCCAGCGAGCGCGCCAGCCTGGAGATCATGGCGGTCTCGACGCGGCCGGTGGTCTTTTCCCACACCAACATCAAGGCGCTCCACGACCATCCCCGGACGATCAGTGATCGGCAGATCCGCGCCTGTGCCGACCAGGATGGGGTGATCGGCCTGACCGGGCTAGGCATCTTTCTGGGCGATCCCACGGCCTCGGTGGCCAGCTATGTCCGCCAGATCGACTACCTGGCGGAGCGGGTCGGGACCCGGCATATCGGCATCGGACTGGATACCGAGCTGTGCCCGGCCGACCATGACCTTCCCGCGGGTGTCGACGCTGAAGACTGGTGGCCGGCACGCCACTATGGACAGCCGCACGGTCATACCCAGCTGCAACCCGAGGCGCTGCCTGAACTGGTAAGCCAACTGGCGGGGCGGGGCTACACCACCGCTGACATCGACGCCATCCTGGGCGGGAATTTCCTGCGCATCGCGAGCCAGACCTGGCCGTCTGCGGCTACCTGAATCCAGTCGCAAGGCGCTTTCCCTGGCCTAGACGTACTGCGCCGCCGCATAACCCGAAGCCCAGGCCCACTGGAAGTTGAAACCGCCCAGGTGGCCGGTGACGTCCAGCACCTCGCCGATGAAGTACAGGCCGGGCGACTTGAGCGACTCCAGGGTCTTGGACGAGACCTCGCGAGTGTCGACGCCGCCCAGGGTGACCTCGGCGGTGCGATAGCCCTCGGTGCCCGCCGGGACCAGTTGCCAGTCGTGCAGCCGTGCGGCGATGGCCTTGAGTTCGTCGGGGGTGTACTGCTTCAGGGGCTTGGACTGGAACCAGCTGTCGGCGAGCAGGGTGGCCATCTTCTTGGTGAACAGCTCGCCGAGCAGCGTCTTGAGTTCGCTGTTGGGGCGCGCCTGGCGCTGTTCGGCGAGCCATAGGGCCAGGTCGAGGTGCGGCAGCAGGTCGATGCTGAGGCTGTCGCCGGGTTGCCAGTAGGAGGAGATCTGCAGGATCGCCGGACCGCTGAGGCCGCGGTGGGTGAACAGCAGATTCTCGACGAAGCTCTGGCCGTTGCAGCTGATCCGGCAATCTTCCACCGCCGTGCCGGACAGGGCGCTGCAGAATTCCTTGAGCTGCGGATCGGTGATGGTGAAGGGCACCAGGCCGGCACGGGTCGGCAGCAGCTGATGGCCGAACTGGCGGGCGACCTGATAACCGAAGCCGGTGGCGCCCAGGGTCGGGATCGACAGGCCACCGGTGGCGATCACCAGGGACTCGCTGCGCACCGGGCCCAGGCTGGTCTGCAGCTGATAGCCGCCCGGGTCGATGCGGGTGATCTCCTGCACCGAGGTCTCCAGGCGGATGTCGACGCCGCCGCGCTCGCATTCGTCCAGCAGCAGGGCGAGGATGTCGCTGGCCTTGTTGTCGCAGAACAGCTGGCCGAGCTTCTTCTCGTGATAGGGCACGCCGTGCTTGGCCACCAGGGCGATGAATTCCCACTGGGTATAGCGGGCCAGGGCCGACTTGCAGAAATGCGCGTTCTGCGAGAGGAAGTTGGCGGGCTCGCAATAGAGGTTGGTGAAGTTGCAGCGGCCGCCGCCGGACATGAGGATCTTCTTGCCGGCCTTGTTGGCGTGGTCGAGCACCAGGACCCGGCGCCCGCGCGCGGCGGCGCTCAGGGCGCACATCAAACCGGCCGCGCCGGCACCGATGATGATGACCTGGGTATTGAACACTGCGACTCCTTACCGATAGAAAGAGGGCCACTGGCCCGCGGCGGCGCATGTTACCCGATCGCCAGGGCGGGGTGGGGGGCCGCTGTCGGCGCGTTCCGGTACGCCGTCGCGCCCGACCCCCCCCCCGGGGCGTAGCGGTCAGCCAGCCGCGCGCTAGGTGGTCAGGTGCGTCTCGCGCTCGGCGAGGATCTCCTGCAGCCGGCGAGACAGGGCGTCCGCCGAGTAGGGCTTTTGGATCAGCTCGAAGCCCTGGGCGCCATGGGTCGCCAGCACGTGGCTGTAGCCCGAGGTCAGCAGGATCGGCAGGCTGCGATAGAGGCGTCTGATCTCGATGGCCAGTTCCAGCCCGCTAATGCCGGGCATGACGACATCCGAGAAGACCACATCGAACCGGCCAGGCTGGTCGGCGAGCAGGGCGAGGGCGCGCTCGGCATTGGCGGCCAGCACTGCGTGGTAGCCGAGATCGCTCAGCAGGTCGACGGCGAAGCTGCCGACCTCGAGATTGTCTTCGACCACCAGGACGGTGACCCCGCCGCCATCGGCGGTTGCCACGGCATCATCCAGGGGCGGTGGCTGTCCGGTTGCCGGCGCGATCGGCAGATAGAGGTGGAAGGTCGTGCCGCGACCGACCTCGCTGGTGACCCGCACCTCGCCACCGGACTGCTTGATGAAGCCGAACACCTGACTCAGGCCGAGACCGGTGCCCTGGCCGACTCTCTTGGTGGTGAAGAAGGGTTCGAAGATCTGTTCCAGGTGCTCCCGGACGATGCCGCTGCCGTTATCCGTCAGGGCGACGGCCACGGCTGGGAGGGCCAGGGCCGGCTGGGTGGCAGTGGCCGGAATGCTGGCGACGGTGCCGACGCTGATGGTCAGGCGCCCCGCATCGCTCATGGCGTCCCGGGCGTTCACCGCGATGTTCACCAGGGCGGTATCGAACTGGCTGGGGTCGGCATAGACCAGGCAGGGGTCGTCGCTGACCTCGAGTGCGATGCCGACCTGCGAGCCGAGCAGGGTTTCCAGCATGTCGCTCATGGCCAGGACATTGTCCCGGGCGGAAAACACTTCGGGAGCCAGCGTCTGGCGGCGGGCGAAGGCCAGGAGTTGCCCGGTCAATCTGGCGGCGCGATCCACGGTGGTGGAGATCGCCTCCAGATAGCGTTCGCGGCGGGCGTCGCTGAGGTTGGGGCGCTTGAGCAGGTCGCAGGAGGTGCGGGCGACGGTGAGCAGGTTGTTGAAGTCATGGGCCACGCCACCGGTGAGCTGGCCGATGGCTTCCATCTTCTGCGCCTGGCGCAGGGCATCCTCGGCGGCTGCGAGATCCAGCGTCTGCTGGCGTTGCTGGGTCACGTCGCGCACGGTGGCGTAGATGAGGTCGCCATTGCGCGTGGCATTCCAGGAAAACCAGCGGTAGGACCCGTCGCGGTGGCGATAGCGGTTTTCGAAGTTGGCTAGCGCGATGCCCTGCTTGATATCCCGGAACGCCTGGCGCGTGGCGACGAGATCGTCATCGTGGACGAAGGTCAGGAAGGGGCGGGCCTTGAGCGCTTCGAGCGACCAGCCCAGGGTCGCCGTCCAGGCCGGGTTGAGGTTGACGAAGAAGCCCTCGAGGTCAGCCACGCACAGTGGATCGGTGGAGCGGTTCCAGATCTGATCACGTTCGGCGGTGCGCTCCGAGATGCGTCGCTCCAGCTCGTCGTTGAGCGCCGCGATGGCTTCGGCCCGGGCCTGCTGGGCCTGCTGGGCGAGGATGCGACTGCTGATGTCGCGGGAGATGCAGACGATCTTCACCTCGCCGGTGCCGGCCACCACGAAGGGTGAGCAGGAGACCTCCCACCAGCGCGGCTCGCCGCGGGCGGTGGGGCAGAAACCTTCGACCCGGGTGGTCTGGCCGGTAGCGGCACGCGCGACGGCGTGGCGGATCTTCGCGACCTCCAAGTCGGGCCAGAGCGCGGCGTACTCGCGGCCCATCACCTGATCGACGGACTGCAGCTGGTTGAGCTCCAGGCCCTGGGCGTTCATGAATTCGATATGACCCCCGGCGGAGAGGACCTTGACGCAGTCCAGGCTGGCCTGGAGCAGGCTGCGGGAAAAGCCCTCGCTGTGCAGGACGTTGCGGGCGGCAACAAAGCGGCGCTGGGCGCCGATCTCCAGCGCGATCATGCCAGCGAAGAGTTCGAAGGCGGAGAGGATCTCGGGGCTACTGGGTTTGGCCGGCTTGGGGTCGATGGCGCAGAGGGTGCCGAAGAAACTGCCATCGTCCAGCACGATGGGGACCGAGATATAGCTGCGCAGGCCGTAGCGCAGCGGCGTGTGATGGTCGCGATAGCAGTCGTCCTGCGCCACGTCGTCGATCACCACGGGCTGGCGATGATCGCGGATCTCTTCGCAGATGGTCGACTTGAGCTCCAGCTCGCCACCGGACTCGAGGCCGAAGCCGATCAGGTCGAGGGTGCTGCAGGCGATCCAGCGATCATCGGTCACCCGGGCGACGGCGGCGAAGCCCATGCCGGTCATCCGGCAGACGACATCCAGGATCTTGGGTACCGCGGCGATCTCGGCGATGAGATCGATTTCCTGGGTCAGGCCATACGAGGGGACTGGAGTCGAGGTGAGGATGCTCATCGGGTCGCTCGTACGGTGCCCTGCCCGGGCAACGGGGAAGATGGCGAGCGACAGTCTGAAGCCTCCGGCACGGATGCCAGAGGGATTCGTCACAGGCCGTGCGCGGCCAGTATAGCGAGCATCCAAGCGAAGCGGGTGACGGGATGCCCGCCAGTTTGCGATGGGCATCTCCGTCTCTCACCTGAGACCGTGGCGGGCCTTGCCGTGCGCCCCGGGCCTCAGCGACTGCCCGCCAGCGGCGGCCGCCGTCCCGCCCAGGGTTGCGCGCGCTCCAGCTGGGCGGCCAGCGCCAGCAGGGTGCCTTCCTCGCCAAAGCGCGCGGCGAAGTGGCTGCCCAGTGGCAGGCCATTGGCGGTCCACCAGAGCGGCACCGACATGGCTGGCTGGCCACTGGCGTTGAACAGGGCGGTGAAGGGCGAATAGCTGTGGAAGGCGGCGATGGCCTCGGCCAGCGAGCGTTCCTGGTGGTCGCCATCCAGCTCGCCCAGCCGCGGCGGTTCGCGGGTCAGGGTGGGGGTGAGGATGACGTCATGGTCGGTGAGAAAGCGTGCCAGGGTCCGGCCCAGGGCATGCAGGCCTTCCACCGCGGCAGCGTAGCGATGGGCGGGGATGTCGCCCCGTTCGCGCAGGATCACCCGGGTACGGGCGTCCAGCTCCTCGTCGCTGACCGGGGCACCGCGCATCTTGCCGAGCACCTGCAGGTAGTGACGGGTGCTGGGACCGATGATGTCGAACACCTGGTCGAGAAAGCGGGGCAGGTCCACCGGCAGGGTCGCCGGCTCGACGTGGTGGCCAAGGCTTTCGCACAGTCGGGCGGTGTGGCGCACCGCGGCCAGGGCCTCGGGTCCGCTCGGCCAGGGTGCCAGGTGCTCGACCAGGGCGATGCGCAGCGGGCGGGGATCGCGCTCCAGCAGGCTGGCGAAGGGTACGTCGTGGGCCGGTGCCGCATAGGGCGCGCCCAGGTCGGCGCCAGCGGTGGCATCCAGCAGCAGGGCGCTGTCGCGCACCGACAGGCTCATGGCGTGGGGCGTGCCCATGCCGGCCCAGCCTTCACCGACCATGGGCCCGGAAGGCATCCGCCCGCGGCTGGGCTTGAGGCCGAAGATCCCGCAGCAGGACGCCGGCACCCGCAGCGAGCCGCCGCCATCGTTGCCATGGGCGAAGGGCACCACCCGCGCGGCGACCAGGGCAGCCGCGCCGCCACTGGAGCCACCGGCGCTGTGGGCCGGATTCCAGGGATTGGCGGTGGCGCCGAAGCGCCGCGATTCGGTGCTGTAGGAGGTACCGAATTCCGGCGAGGTGGTGGTGCCGACGAATAGGCAGCCGGCTTGGCGCAGGCGGCTGACCAATTCACAGTCGAAATCCGGGCGGGCTTCGCCCAGGGCCAGGGAGCCATTGGTCATGCGGGCGCCGGCCAGGGGGGTGAAGAGGTCCTTGACCAGGGTCGGGACTCCGGCGAAGGGGGCCTCGACATCGAGCGGCGCCCGGGCCGCGGCGCGGGCCTGGTCATAGAGTCGTTCGCTCACGGCGTTGAGACCGGGCTCAACGGTGTCCAGGCGCTCGATGACCGCTTCGAGCAATTCGCTCGCCGTGATCTCGCGCTGCCGCAGCAGCGTCGCCAGGCCGTGGCCGTCCTGGGTGTCCAGCAGGGATTGCAGGCTGTGCATGGAAAAATCCTCGATCAGAATTCAGGAAGAGCGCGACGGAGCGGGCAGGGCGGCCTTGCGCCGCAGCAGGGCGACGGCCGCCCAGACCAGTGCGGCGACCAAAGCGGCGCTGGCGAGGGTACGGATGGCCAGGTGCAGATCGCCGGTGAAGGGCAGGAGCACTGCCACCACCAGGGGACTGGCGAACTGACCCAGGTAGAGGCAGCCGGTGTAGCCGCCCATGCCGCGGCCCCGGGCCCGGGCGCTCAGGGCGCCCATCACCGGTGCCATGGTGTTGGGCACCAGCATGCCGACGCCCAGGCCGTGGACGGTCACCGCCACCAGCACGGCTTCGTAGCTGCGGGCGTTCACCAGCAGCCAGAGGCCGCTGCCCATGCAGGCCAGCAGCACGGCGTTGCAGCCGGCCAGGCCCCACCGGCGGCGCAGCAGCGGCCAGAGCAGCGGGCCGCCCAGGGTCGCCAGCAGGCCAAGGCCCGCCGAGGCGCCGATCAGGGTGCTGGAGGTGATGCCCAGTTGCACCAGCAGCAGCGGACTCTGGATGGGCACTACCACGCTGAGCACCATGCCGGCGAAGACCAGCAGGTAGTTGACGATCAGGGGCAGCGGCGCACTGTGCTGGGGGCCTTCGTCGGCGCCGCTGGTGACCTGGGCGCGGATTGGTTCCCACAGCAGCCGCAGCATGAAGGGCACCAGCAGCAGCGGTAGCAGATAGAGGTAGAAGGGCGTGCGCCAGGAGTGCTCGCCCAGGGCGCCGCCAACCACATAGAACAGCGAGCCCACCAGGCTGATGGCGATGACCTGGCCATTGACGTAGGCCAGCCGCCGGCTGCCCTGCCAGTAGTCGGCGATCAGGGTCACGCAACAGGTCATCACTGCGGCCTCGGCCAAACCGAAGACCAGGCGGGTGAGGGTGATGGCCGGCAATGATTGCAGCAGCGCCGGCAGCATGCCGAGCAGGGCGTAGCAGAAGGTGGCGATGATCAGCAGCCGCTTGCGACCCAGGCGGTCGGCCAGCCAGCCGGCCAGGGGCGCGAAGAGGGCGATGGCCAGGGCCGGCCCGGTCATCGCCAGGGGGATCAGCAGATCGGCGCGGGGTTCGACGGGACCGAATTCGGCGCCCAGCTTGGGGATGATCGGGGCGACCATTACCGAACCCATGATGGTCAGGCTGCTGCCGAGCAGGAGCACGGCACCCTGGCGCCGGCCGGGGGTGGGGCGGGGGGAGGCGGTGGCGGTCATGGACGGATCCTCAGAAGCTGTGGGAGAGCCGCACGGCGAAGGCGTAGCCTTCGGCGCGGTTGCGGGCGTCGACCTCCTTGTAGAGGTGCACCCAGACCGCTGGCAGGCCAGGTTGGAAGAAGCTCAGCGCCGGTCCCAGCGCCAGTACCCGGGCGCGATTGCCGCGGGTGAGGCCGGGGGCGTCGTCGTCGGTGAGCTGGCGGTAGTAGTAGCCGCCCAGGCCCGCGGTCCAGGGGCCGAAGTGCTGACCCACGGCGAATTCGTGGCGGTATTCCGTGCCGCTGCGGTAGTCGGTGGCGGGGTTACGGCTGTTGAAGTCGGTCTGGAAGCTGGACGACACCTCGAATCCCGAATCGCTGATGTAGCTCAGGTTCAGCATCGGCGAGACGGTCCAGTGGTTGGTGCCCGGATTTACCAGTCGATTCTTGTCGTAATCCCCGGTGGGCGCCTGCACCTGAAACCAGAAGTTCACCCCCAGATTGCGCGAGGGCTCCCACTGCAGGATCAGCGGAATGACCTGGATGTCGGCCTGGCGGAAGAGCGTGGCGCTGTCGGCAAACACCGGAACGCCGTTGGCCTTGACGGTGAGGTCCGCGTCCATCCTGAAGAAGGGCTGGACCCCACCGAAACCATAGCGAGCGCCCAGGACGCGGGTATCGGTCATCTTCAGGTAGGCCAGGCCCAGGGAGAGGACGTCGATGGAAAAGTCATTGCCGTTGTCGCGACCGTGGCTGTCGCGGATGGAGGTGGCGCGATAGAAGTTGCTGCGCAGACCCAGGGTGCCGTGGGGCGTCGGCGGCGGGGTGAAGCCGGCGCCGAAATCGTAGACGCCGAAGGCGGTGGTGGGCGAGCCGCTTTCGGTGGCGTGGGTCGCGGCGGTCAGCCCCAGGACGGCGAGGCCGACGGCAAGGGCGTGGAGCGGACGGGTAACGTTCATGGAGTTCCCTCTTCTTATTGGCCACTCGAGCCTGAGGGAAAGCCGTTATCCGCCGTTAGCCAGATTCAGCACTTCTGCGTGGCGGTCTTGAGGGTGGTGGAGGGCAACTGGCCGAACAGCCTCCGGTAGTCGCGAGCGAAGCGGCTGAGGTGACAGAAACCCCACCGGGCGGCGACGTCCTGCACCGATTCGCCTGCTCCCCGGCGCAGCGCGCGATGGGCCGCATTAAGACGCAGGGTGCGCAGGTAGGCGACCGGATTGATGCCCAGCGTCTCCTGGAAGCAGTACTGCAGCTTGCGGCGGCTGGCACCGACGCGATTGCACAGCTCCAGGATACTGGGCGGCTGGTCCGGATGGGCCAGGGCGTATTCCCGCGCCCGCCGCACCATGCGCAGCCGCGCGCTAGGTGCCAGCTCATGGGGTTCGCTGGTGTCGAGCAGATCGAGCAGGTGCAGCAGCACGGTGTCGCGCAGGGTCGCGCGGGTGCGCGGATGGTCCAGCCAGGTCTGGATTTCCGCTTCCGGGGCGAAGAGTTGATGGGCCAGGGCGGCCAGCTGCCCATGGGCACAGCCGGTAGGGAGGCGATAGCAGCCGGACAGGTCGCGCACGTCGAGAGCGCTGTGCTGGCAGGCCAGCAGGCGCGCCATCTCGGCTTCCTGCAGATTGATGCAGAGCAGATCGAGATTGGCCGGGGTACGCAGCTCCGGCAGATTGTCGCCACGCGCCACCAGTAGCTGGGCCTCGTGCAAGGTATGGCCGCCGCAGTGCAGGGCGCCGGCGTCACGCATGGGCAGGCTGAAGGTCAGGGTGTTCCCCTGGGCCTCGCCGCTCTTGAGCATGGCCTGGTTGGAGCGATCCCGCAGCAGGCTGAGGTCGTCCAGCCAGAGGTCGCTGAGCTCGCCCTGAAAACGACCCGACGACAGCTGATCGTATTGCATGTGCCAGCCCTCGACGCATAGCGCATGCTCGTCGATGTCACCGGTATACCGATGCCGGACGCGCGGCGGTAACGCGAGGGAGCCGTCTTGGTGCATTTGGGAAACCTTTTGGGTCGCAAAGGGCCGTTGGCGCGGGAGCTACAAGTTTCGTACCTCAAGGCCGGTTTACGCGACAAAGGTGCCAAATTTGGCTAGTGCGGCGGGTTCTGCTCACCGCCTCTCCAGCAGAGCGACGCCGATTGGCTACCCTGGGAGGACCCTACAAGAAGGATGCAACCGATGTCCCATCTGTCCGCTGGATCTTTGCGCCCCGCGCTCGCGGCCATTGCCTGCCTTGCCAGTGCCACCGTCTGTGCGACCACCTCGCCGGCAACCGATATCCCCGCTCGGCAAGAGGTGCTGACCTTCACCTCGCTGACCCTGAGCGATCAGCAATTCCTGACGGGGGACAAGGGCGGCACCGAGGTGCTGCTCGGTGGCGTGCTGTCGCTGCCGCCAGGCGCGGGCAAAGTGCCGGTGGTCATTCTCCAGCATGGCTCGGGCGGGGTGGGTGCCAACATCACCTACTGGCAGCGGCAGTTCAATCAGGTCGGCATCGCCACCTTCGCCGTGGATGGCTTCTCGGGCCGGGGCATCACCAGCACCGCCACCAATCAGGCCCAGCTGGGGCGGCTCAATTTCGTCCTGGATGACTATCGCGCCGGCGCCCTGCTCGCGCGGCACGCGCGGATCGATCCGGGCAAGATCCTGCTCATGGGCTTTTCCCGCGGCGGGCAGGCTTCGCTCTATGCTGCCTTGGAGCGCTTCGACAAGCGCTGGAAAAGCCAGGATTTCCAGTTCGCCGGCTACCTGTCGTTCTACCCCGACTGCTCGATCACCTTTCGCGAGCAGGACCAGGTCATCGCCAAGCCGCTGCGGGTCTACCACGGCCTGGCCGACAACTACGATCCCTATTCCCGCTGCGAGGGCTATTTCGCGACGCTCAAGCAGCAGGGGGCCGACCTCGGGGTGCATACCTATCCCCATGCCGAGCATGGCTTCGACAGCCCCTATGCCTGGAGTCCGGTGGTGGTCGCGAAGGGCAGCCAGACCGTGCGTGACTGCCGGATCGCCGAGAACGCCAGGGGCGAGTTGATCAACCAGCAGACCGGCAAGGTCTTTTCCTACCGGGACAGCTGCGTCGTGCTGGGTCCCAGGGTCGGGCCTGATGCGGAGGCGACCCGCCAGGCCACCCGGGATGTGTTGGAGGCGGTCAAGGCCATCGTGAAATAGGCCTGACGCCGCCATCGGCCCTGGCGGAGGAGGGCGCAGGACCGCACCAGGACTCGCGCGAGTCGCCTTACGGAACCGGCATCGATCCAGGCGGCTGGTCAGGCCCGCTGGTCGAAAAAGCGGCCAATATCCCGGGGTAGAGCCTTCAGGCACGAGCGAGACGGCACTTTTACAAGATGTGTCCAGTCGTAACTCAGGCCTCGCCCGGCCACTGAATCGGCCCCGCGCCCCCTCCATGCTCCGCTCCGAGACGACTCCTGATGAATACTGCGAACTGGGCTTATATCCTTATCGTCGTTGCCGGATTCCTGCAGGCTGCCGGTGCGGCCATGAACGGCTCGCTCAACAAGGCGCTGGTCAATCCCTGGCTGGCGACCTCTGTGTCCTTCGTGATGGTGACCTTCGTCGCGATCGGGCTGTTCATCTGCATGCCCAGGCCGCTGCCCTCGGTGAGCCAGCTCGGCGACATGCCCTGGTGGGCGCCCCTGGGTGGCATCGCCGGCGCGGTAGCGGTATTCGCCGGTCTGCTGTTCATCCAGCGCCTCGGCGCGGCGCCGGTGAACGGCGTCACCATCACCGCCAACCTCATCGCCAGCCTGGCCATCGATCACTTCGGCCTGTTTTCCATGGAACAGCATGCGGTCAATGGCTGGCGGCTGCTGGGCGCGCTCCTGATGATTGCCGGGGTCGTCCTGATCGCGCGGTTCTGAAGCGGCACCCCGCTAGTCGCCGGCACGCGGCGGTCCCCTTGTCCCCGGGACGGCTGTCGTCATCGCGTCCGGACGGTGACGACAGCGCGGAGACCGCCAAGGCGCCTCCAGACGCGCTCGGGATCAGCCTAGCCGTCAGCCCTTTCCAGCCAGGCGCGGGCGATCTCTTCGCGGGTCGCGAACCACACCCCCTCGGACTGCCTGGCGTATTCGATGAATCTCTTGATCGCCCGGACCCGGCCGGGGCGGCCGACCATGCGCGGGTGCAGGCCGATCGACATCATGCGTGGTCCGGTCGCGGAGTCCTCGTAGAGGACCTCGAAGCTTTCCTTCATGTATTCGAAGAAGTCCGAGGCCTGGGACAGGCCGGGCGAGTTCCAGTAGCGGAAGTCGTTGACGTCGGCGGTGTAGGGCACGACGAGATGGCGCCTGCCCTCGACCTCGACGAAATAGGGAACGTCGTCGTTGTAGGCGTCGGAGTCGTAGAGGAAGCCGCCTTCCTCGGCCACCAGCCGGCGGGTGTGGATGCTGGCGCCATAGCGGCAATACCAGCCGACCGGCCGCTTGCCACAGGTGCGTTCGAAGGATTCGACGGCGAGGCGGATGTGCTCGCGCTCTTCTTCTTCGCTCAGGCGAAAGACTTCTTCCCAGCGATAACCATGGCTGCAGATCTCGTGGCCACCGGCGACGGCCGCCTTGGCGACCTCGGGATTTTGTTCGAAGGCCACCGCACAGGCATGGAAGGTCGCGCGCACCGCCTGTTCGTCGAGGATATCGAGGATCCGCCAGATGCCGACGCGGGAGCCGTATTCATACATGGATTCCATGGCCAGGTTGCGGGTGCCGGCGGGGATGGCGTAGCTGCCCCATTCGGTCATCGACTCCTGGTCCGGATCGCCCATGGCGAGCGAGCGCTCGGAGCCTTCCTCGTAGTTGATCACCAGGCTGATGGCCAGACGGGCGCCGTTGGGCCAGGTACCTTGCGGGCGTTGTCTTCCATAACCCACCAAATCGCGTGCAGGTGACAGCATCGGGGTCTACTCCTGAAGTGCTAGTTGTGAACTACAAGGTGAGCGCAGGGGCTCAACAGTCGATGTCCTTCAGTCGTTCATGATCGAAGGTGCCATCGGTATCGCCCTGGCTGAAGGCGAGTCCCATGGCCAGGGTCTGGGCGATGCAGAAGGAGGCGGTGAGGGAGCGAAAGCCGAGCAGCTCCGCATCGTTGACCTCTATGACCGTCTCCGCCATTTTGCCGATCGGGCTCAGCACGGTGTCGGTGATGGCCACCAGCGTCACACCCGCCTCGCGCGCCTGCCGGCAGGCCTCGACGGTATCCCGGGCGTAGGGCGGAAAACTCACGGCGATCAGCAGATCGTCATGGGCGATGGCGCTGACCTGTTCCGGCAGGGTGCCGCCACCGCCGCTGATCTGCACGGCGCGGCGGCCCACCCGGCTCAGGGCGTAGCTCAGGTAGGCGGCCACCGGGAAGGCCCGGCGCAGGCCGATGACGAAGGTGGTGCGCGCGACCTGCAGGTGGGCGATGGCGGCTTCGATGTTGGCCTGCTGGTCGCCTTCCGCCAGGTGTTCCAGGGACACGATATTGGCCTGGCTGAATTCCCGCAGGATGGCGCCGACGTCGCTGGGATCGTCCAGCAGCTTTTCCCCGCCGTAATGCCGGATGCGCTCGCTGTGGGTATCGGCGGCCTGTTGCAGCGGCGCGCGAAACAGCCGCTGCAGATCTTTGAAGCCGGCGAAGCCCAGCGCCTGGGCCAGGCGGATGTAAGCCGTCGGGGCGATGTTGGAGCGCCGGCCCAGCTCGGCGACCGTGCTGAGGGCGATCTCGTGCGGATTGTCGATGAGGAAGCGGGCCGCGTCGCGCAGCCGCTCCGACAGGTGCTCGTGCTGGGCGGCTAGACAGTCGCGCAGCTCCGCAAGGGTTTCCGGTAAGGCCATGAAAAACGCTCGGCAGAGGGAAAGGAGAGGCGCCGGTCAGCGCAATTCGGTGATTGCCTGATCCAGCGCGGTGATGAGGCGATCGATCTCTTCGAGCGTGTTGTAGTGCGCCAGGGACACCCGCACCACCCCACCCAGGGGCGCCAGGCCCAGCGCCTCGATCAGGCGCCGCGCATAGAAGTCGCCGAAGCGGATGCCAATGCGCTGCTCGTCGACCTTGAGCACCACGGCTTCCGAGCGCACGCCTTCCACCACGAAGCTGATGGTGGGTACGCGCGCCTGGACGCCGGTCTTGCCGATGACCCGAACCCCGGGGCGCTGGCGCAGAAAGCCCAGCAGTCGCTCGGCCAGGGCATCTTCCTGGATCTCGAAGGCGTCGAATGCTGCCTGCATCCGCTCGCGCTCGCTACCCTGGACGCCCAGTCGGTCGCCGATGTCGAGCAGATAGTCGGAGATGCCGATGCAGCCGAAGGACAGCTCGTAGTTGACGTTGCCGGGCTGCAGTTTGTAGGGCACCACGTCCTGGCCGATGAAGAAGTGGTTGAGGCTGGGAAATTCCAGCAGCAGGTCGCGACGGCCCCAGAGCACGGCGAAGTGCGGGCCGAAGGTCTTGTAGAAGCTGTAGACATAGAAGTCGGCGCCGCTGGCCTGCACATCGACCAGCCGGTGCGGCGCATAGGCCACCGCGTCCACGCACAGCTGCGCGCCCACCGCATGGACGCGACGGGCGATCTCGGCGACGGGATTGATCGAGCCGAGGATGTTGGAGGCGTGGGTCACGGCCACATAGCGGGTCTTGTCGCCGAGCAGCGCCTGCAGGTCGTCCAGTTCCAGTTCGAGGCTGTCGGGATCGACCTGCCAGACGCGCAGGGTGGCGCCGCGGTCTTCGCAGAGCCGGACCCAGGGGCCGATGTTGGCTTCGTGGTCGCAGTTGGTGACGATGATTTCATCACCGGGCGCGATCGAGGGTGCGATGGCGCGGCAGAGTATCTGCAGCAGGTGGGTGGTCGAGCCGCCCATGATGACTTCGTCGGGATGGGCCGCGTTGATCAGCTGCATGACCGAACGGCGCGCCTGCATCACCCGTTCGCCGGCCGCGACCGAGGGCGGGTAGGAGGCGCCCAGCTGGACGCTGCTGTTGAGCAGATAGTCGGCCACCCGCTCGGCGACCCCTTGCAACACCAGGGAACCGCCGGCGTTGTCCATGAAGACGTAGTCGTCGGCCAGACCGGGAAACTGCTTGCGAACGTATGCGATATCGAGGGAATTCACGCGACTCTCTCCAGCCAGGATCAGTGGTGCAGGATGGCCTGCAGGAAGGCCCGGGTGCGGGGTTCCTGAGGGGCGGTAAAGAAGGGTTCCGGGGTGTTCTGTTCGACGATGCGACCGCTTTCCATGAAGATCACCCGATCGGCGACGCGCCGGGCGAAGCCCATCTCATGGGTCACCACGACCATGGTGACGCCGGAGCGGGCCAGGTTCTGCATGACGTCGAGCACCTCGCCGACCGTCTCCGGGTCCAGTGCCGAGGTGGGCTCGTCGAAGAGGATGGCGCGGGGCTCCATGGCCATGGTGCGGGCGATGGCGACCCGTTGCTGCTGGCCACCGGACAACTGGCTCGGGTACTTGTGGGCGTGATCGCCCATGCCGACCTTGACCAGCAGATCCCGCGCGCGGGCATGGACCTCGCGCCGGTGCAGGCCGCGCACCCGGATCGGCGCCAGCGACACGTTGTCGAGGACGCTCAGGTGCGGATAGAGGTTGAAGCTCTGGAAGACCATGCCCACTTCGCTGCGGATACCGGCGAGGCGGGGTCCGTTCTCGACCCGTTCGCCCGCCACGCGGATATGGCCCTGCTGGTAGTTTTCCAGCAGGTTGATGCAGCGGATCAGCGTCGACTTGCCGGAGCCGGACGGGCCGAGGATGACCACCACCTCGCCTTCCTCGACCTGCAGGTTGATGTCGCTCAGCGCCTGGAAATTGCCGTAGTACTTGTCGAGGTGTTCGATGTCGATCAGGGTGCTCATGCGGTCTTGCCTCCCACGCCATTGCGTCTTTCGACCCAGCTGACCAGTTGCACCATGGGCAACAGCAGCAGCAGATAGAGCAGGGCGGCGCCCACCAGCGGGGTCGGGTTGGCCGCCAGGGCCTGGGCCTGGGTCGCCTGCTTGAGCAGGTCGGGCATCGCCACCACCGAGGCGAGGGCGGTGTCCTTCATGACGTTGATGCAGTTGCTGGTCATGGGCGGCAGCACGATGCGGATCGCCTGGGGCAACACGACGTCGCGCATGGTGTTGAAGAAGCTCATGCCCTGGGCGGCCGACGCCTCGAACTGACCGCGGGGAATGGCTTCGATGCCCGAGCGAAAGATCTCGGCGCTGTAGGCGCAGGACACGAGGGAAAGCGCGCTGGCCGCTGCCGCGAAGGAAGACAGGCGGATCCCGACGAATGGCAGCGCGTAATAGATCAGGACCAGCAGGACCAGCAGCGGGATGGACCTCATGATGTCGATGTAGATCCGCGCCAGCAGCCGCACCGGCGCGTAGGAATACAGACGCAGCAGGGCCAGCAACAGCCCGCCGACCAGACCCAGGACGATACTCACGAGGCCCAGCAGAACGGTCACGCCCAGGCCCCGGATCATCAGGGGCAGCGATTCGACCAGCACGTTCCAGTTGAAGAAGGTTTGCAGAAGATCCATGGGATACCTCGGTCACGGCCCAGGGCGAACGAACCTCGCCCCGGGCCTGCAGCAGCGGCAGGGCTTACTTGGGCGCGGCGGAGACCTTCAGGGTGCTCGACTCCTTGGCGGCCTCGGTACCGAACCACTGTTTGTGGATGGCGCCCAGGGTGCCGTCTTCCTTCATCTTGCTGATGATGTCGTTGACCTGGTCGCTCATGGGCCAGCCCTTGGCGTACATCAGCGAATAGCGTTCACCCGTGGGAATGCGGGCGACGATGGTGAATTGCGGCTTGTCCTTGATGTAGTAGAGGACGGCGGGGATATCGCTCAGGTAGCCATCGATGCGCCCGGAGCCCAGGTCCAGCATGGCCGGTGACAGCCCCTCGTAGCGCGAGACGTCGGCGAACCTGTACTCGTTCTGGTGCTGGCCGATCCACATGTCGCCGGTGGAGCCGGTATCGACACCGACGACCTTGCCCTTCATGTCCTCGAGGCTCTTCACCTTGGATTTGGTCAGGGCGGTAAGCGACTGGTCGCTGTCGAAGTAGGGTTGAGCGAAGGCGACCGATTCCAGGCGCTTGGGCGTGATGGTGATGGACGAGATCGCGATGTCGACGCGTTTCGACTGCACCGCGCTGAACAGCCCGTTGAAGGGGATGTTGACGAAATCCACGCTCTTGCCGGCCCGCTTCGCCACTTCCTTCACCACATCGACTTCGAAGCCGACGAAGTCACCCTTGGCGTCCTGAAACTCCCAGGGCACGTTGCCGACGTTGGCCCCCACCGTCCAGTCGGCTGACCAGGCGGGCAGGGCTACTGCGGCGGTCATGAGCAAGCCCAACGCTATCTTCGCTTTCATCTTCACTCCCTATTTTCCGGTGCTGTCAGTGGCTTTTCCTTACAACGTCGAATCGAGAGTAAGGCAGTGAATTATTTTATTCAATGGTAAATTTTATTGGATTTTTTGCTCCAAAATCGTGCGGAGAATTGCCGCGGAAGCCGCCTTGGCAGGGTTGCGGACGGGGCTGCTGAGCGGGGACGCCGGGGAAAGGTTGGCGCCAGACGCCTTGGGCCCGCGCGGCAGTCCGTGCCTGAAAATGAGGCACGGGGCCTTCGGCTCAGGGCCGCGCCGGGGCGCTGGGCATGCCGTCCGGCGGCTGGGCTTTGCGGCGGCGGATAGAAGGCGCAACCCGCTGGTCCGCAGGGCCACCAGGTAGCTGACGAAGCCCGGGAGCGGCCAGGTCCTTCCGCGACAACGGCTGGATCGTCTACCCGGGACGGCCGGGAAAATGCGCGGGTTTCCCCTATGTCCTTGTTGCGACTACAGTTGTCTGACTAATCCAACAAGGCCAACAAGGAAAGTCCGATGTCCGCTCCGTTCTTGCGCACCACCCTCGCTGCCGTTCTCACCTGCTGTATCGCCCTGCCCGCCAGCGCCGCGCTCGACGCGCGCATCCAGACCGCCGCGGAACAGGCCAAGGCGCCGACGCTCACGTTGCTGGAGCAACTGGTGAACATCGACTCGGGGTCCGGCTACGCGCCCGGCCTGACCGAAGTGGGCAAGCTCGTCAGCGCGGAATTGCAGAAACTCGGCGCCACGGTGCAAGAGGTGCCCAACACCGCACCGGACCAGAGCCGGCACCTGGTCGCCACGCTCAAGGGCAGCGGCAAGGCGAAGGTTCTCCTGCTGGCGCACATGGACACGGTGTTCAAGGAGGGCACGGCCAAGGCCCGGCCGTATCGCACCGATGAAAAGCGCGCCTATGGTCCGGGCGTGTCCGACGACAAGGGCGGCATCGTGGTCGCCCTGGCGGCGCTGGAGATTCTCAAGAAGCTCGACTTCAAGGACTACGGGCAGATCACCCTGTTGCTGGACGCCAGCGAGGAAACCGGCTCCCAGGCCGCCACCGAGCTGATCGCCAGCACCGCCAAGCAGCATGATGTGACGCTGAATCTGGAGCCGGGCCGGCCGGCCGATGGCCTGGTGGTGTGGCGCAAGGGCAGCGCCACCGCCGTGGTGGAGGTCAAGGGCAAGGCGTCCCATGCCGGCGTGTCTCCGGAGCTGGGGCGCAACGCCGCCACCGAAGTCGCGCACCAGGTACTGCAGCTGAGCGACCTGGGCGATGCGGAGAAGAAGACCTCGGTCAACTTCACCGTGATCGAGGCGGGCGAGCGCATCAACGTGATCCCCGATCACGCCGTCGCCAAGGCCGACGTCCGCGCCGCGTTGCCCGAGGAATTCGACCGGGTGGAAAAGGACCTGGCGCGGATCTCTGCCAACAAGCAGATCCCCGACACCGAGGTGACCACGCGGCTGGAGCGTGGCCTGCCGCCGATGCCGCAGACCGCGGCGAGCGATCGGCTGCTGGCCATGGCCCAGGGCATCTATGGCGAGCTGGGCCGCACCCTGACCGTCGAAGGCAGCGGTGGCGCCGCGGATGCCAGCATCGCCGCTGGTGCCGGCGTGCCCACCCTGGACGGCTTCGGCATCGTCGGCGGCAAGCTGCACACGCCCGAGGAATACGTGGAACTGGACAGCGTGACGCCGCGCATCTATCTGCTCACGCGGATGCTGGTGGAGCTGTCCAAGGGGCAGTAACTGCCGAAGCGGCTCAGGACCCCTGGGTGCTGCCGGTCAGCGCCCGGGGCTGGCGATCAGGGCGCGCAGTTGCCCGCCTTGGTGAAGCCCGCCGCCTTCGCCTCGGCTTCGGAGGCGAACTTGACCTGGTTCTTCGGCGCCACCTGGGCGTAGCTCGGGCAGCCTTGCGGCAGGTGATAGACGTGACTGTTGCGGTTGCCGATGATCGCGCCCTGGCCGGCCGCGGCGGGGCTATCGGTCTTGGCCGGTGCTGAGGGCGCTGACGGCGCTGGCTTGGCTACCGGCAGGGGGCTGACGATGCCGTCGCCAACCGGCTGGTAGCCCAGCGTCCAGTGCCGCTCGCCGGACACGAAGGGGTTGCCGTGGCCCATCACCGCGGCGATGCGGCTGTCCCGTTCGCGCTCCCAGGCGGTGACAGGTTGCTGCTTGTCCCAGGCCATCAGCAGTTGTTGCTGCTGGCGCGACATGTTCAGGCCGTAGCGATCGAACATATAGAAGGTGACCCGGGCGACCAGGCCCTTGACCTCGTCGCGCGGTTCGGCGGCGCGTTCCTGGAAGTCGACCTTGGTCGTGCACCGGCCGTATTGCGGCTGCACGCCCTGGGCCATGCCGTAGTTGAAATTGGCCCGGTCACCATTCACCTCGCCTACGGCGGGGTAGAGGTTGAAGAGGTCGGCCTCCATGGCGCGGAACACCGGGTCATCCGCCACGCAGTGTTCCCGTCCGCCGTTCTGCCAGCACTGGCGCTGATGACCGAAGGTCCAGGCCGGCACGATGTGCTCCCACTCGGTGCGTTCGCCGCGGTTTTCCTGCTTGCGCGCCTGGAAGCCGCAGGAGGCGGCATCGAGCCGTCCCCCGGACTTGCCGACCCACTCCCACTTGCAGCCGCAATAGAGGTCGCCCTGGGCGCTGGTGTTCTGATCGAAATAGACTTTTTGTCTGGCGATTACCTTGGCCTCGACAAAGGTATCGGGCGCTGCGGCGAGCGCGGAGGAGGCCACCAGTGTGGCCAGGAGGAGCGAAAGCAAAAGGCGCATGTATCTTCACAGCTCGATTAGGGCGCCGAATTGTATAGCTTTTGCCTCGCTGATAGCGGGTGCAGGGTGCGCAAGTCTCAGGGCAGACGCTCTAGCTCGGGGGCTGGACAACCTCAGGTCGAAACGCACCTTTCAGCAACAATGGGATTCGCTAAGATTTGTGAACCAAATCTCAAAAACTTGTCTGATGACGCAGTCTGCACTTCTGTCCGGAGTTTTCTATGAATGGCCCCACCCCCTGCTGTGATCTGGGCGGTATGAGCACCTTGGTGCTGGAAGATGAGCTGGCCGAGCGCAAGACGCGGCTGGCCGAGGCCCAGGCCGATGTTCAGCGCCAGTTCCTGTCCTATGCGGACGACCACGCCTGCATCGCCGTGCTGGAGCGGGCACTGGCCAAGGCCTATCGGTTCTTCTAGCGGTCCGCCCGCCGATCCGTTGCGTTCTCTACCCGCCCGATATCCCTGGGTTCCGGGGGCAGAAGAGGACGATGCAGAAGGCCTCTCGGCTAGCGCGACGGTGGCCGCCGCGCTTCGGTACCGGGTCGAATAACGCCTCAATTCTGGTTGTAGCAGCCATTGCCAGACACCAGATAGTCCAGCTCATGCTCCCGGCCGGCGTGATCCAGATAGTCGAGGCGGGCCGGCACGATCCCGCACTGGGCGTCCAGGTCGGTCTGGCTGACGACCTTGGCGATGTCGAGCGGGACGAAGAAACCGGGCTGGTCATGGATCAGGGCGGGATGGTCGGGAGCGGCCAGGGCGGAGCCGGTGGCGAGCAGACCGAAAAGACCGAGCAGGAGCGCTTTCATGGAGAGTCCTCTTGAAGGGGTGGGTAGCGAGTCGCTGACCGGACCACTCTAGGAGGACAGGGGGGGCGCTAGGCTGACCGGGTGATGACAAATCGGTCATGGAGGTTGTCGCCTGGCCGCACGGCCGGCCGTGATATTCGCGCGGCCCCTGCGTGCGCGCACCGCTCACACAGAGCAGTCCAGCGCCTTGCCCGGCACCTGGCGGCGTCCCCAGGACAGCATGACGAGCACCAGGACGCAGCCGATCAGGATGGCGCCCGCCGACAGCACGAAGAGACTGCTCCGGTCGTTGCCTTCGATGAGCAGACTCAGCAGGGTCGGCGCCGCGGCGGCCGAGGCGACCTGCACCACGCCGACCAGCTTGGTCAGGCGCCCGCTCGGATCATGGGTCACGACCGAGGACATGTAGTAGGACAACGCCAGGTTCCAGCCGAAGTTCATCAGGAACACCGCGAGCATGAGATCCGCCGCCGTGTGGATGCGCGTGGCCAGCAGATAGATGGCGCCGAGCACGGCCAGGGAGCCGGTGAGGATCATCGGCACGCGGCCCAGATGGCGCCCGGCCACGCTGGGCAGGGCCGCACCGGGCAAGCCGCCGAGCAGGCCGATGCTGATCGCCCAGCCGATGTCCACCGGTGCCACCCCGGCGTCGCGGGCGATGCCTTCGACGAAGCCCCACAGCGAGTAGATCGACAGCTGCAGGAACAGCATGCCGAGCAGCGAGCAGACGCCGATCACCGTCAGCCCGGACCGCAGCGGTGCGGGGGAGACCTGTCGCTCTTCCGGGCTCTGCCTGGCCGGCAGGCAGAGACTCAGCAGACAGACCAGGGCGAACCAGGCGGCCAGGTAGTAGATCGCCCCCGCGAAACCCTGCCACTCGGCGATCATCGGCATGAGCACCGCGCTGCTGGCGAACAGGGCGGTCTGCACGAACAGCAGGATGCCGAAGGACCTGTCCTGGCCCGGCATGCTGCCCAGCCAGTAGATGGCATAGGAGTAGAGCACCCCCGAGCAGATTCCCGAGAGGCCGCGCAAGGCCAGTAGCGGATCGAGGGCGGTGACGCTGGCGGTCGCGGCGTTGGCGAACAGCAGCAGCAGGGCCGTGCTCAGGGCCAGGGTGCGCGGCCCCAGGAAGCGGATCATCGGCAGGTACAGCAGCGTCCCGACGATGGAGCCGCACATCTCGACGGACAGGGTCCAGCTCTGCTGCGCCAGGGTCAGGTCGAGGCGTTCGGTCAGCAGTCCGATGAAGATCGGCTGCACGCCGATGACGAGAATCGAGGCGGCGGCGATGGCGATGCACGCGGTGCGCACCAGGGTTTGCTTGGCGATGGTCATGGTCGTTTACCTGCCGGCTCGGCCACCACGTGGCCTGCCGCTTCAGTAGAAAGCCTGGCTGTAAGAGGGGTGGCCGGTCAGGTGAGGCGATAGCAGTGGATGGCCACCTGGTCGGCGGCGGGATAGCCCACCTTGCCGATCATCACGCTGCGGGTCAGCCAGTCGAGTCTGCCGCTCGCCACCTGGAAGCGCGGTGTGCAACTGCAGTGATAGTCCTCCTCGGCGATCGGCCAGAGGCCCTGGGCGACCTGCGCCTGTCCCCTGTCGCTGAGGGTGATGAGGCCGGTGTTGTGGATGTTGATCCACTCGCCCTGGTCGCTGCGCAGGCTGTAGCGTGCGTCCAGCTCGCCCACGCCGTCGCTGCGCAGCAGATAGAAGTCCGCGCCGCCGGCGATCACTTCGCCGCGTACGTTCACGCCCTCGAAATGCCCGCCGGTGATTCGATAGTTGCTGCGCTGGCCATCGGTGCAGGCACCCAGGCCATCGGCCGGGTCGATGAGCACCTGCAGGCTCAGCACCCATTCCAGCGTCGGCACGGCGATCCCGGTTGGTGTCTTGGTATTCATCACGCTCTCCTGTGCCCCACGGGGGCTATGGTGACTGGTGGTCAGTAGCGATAGGTGAAATACAGCTCGAGGGCGCTGAAGCGATCGTTGTCGCCGAACGCCTGGCGGGCGGCCGACCTGGCCTGCACCCAGTTGTACGAAAGCGAGCCATAGAACTGCCGGTTGGGCGTCCAGTCGAGGTACACCGCGGTCTCGTCGGCGAAGCGCCGATCGCTGACCGCGGCGCCGCGGAAGTTGGCCTGGTCGAGCCAGAACTGGTAGTGGATGACGCCCAGGGTGAGGGTGTCGCTGAGCCGGTTCTTCAGCGAGAACTGCTGGACGCGCTCGTTGCTGTTGAACAGCAGGTAGTTGCCCACCACGTCGCCGATCAGCCAGGTACTCCAGTCGGTGAAACCCTTGCTCAGCGGGTCCCAGGCCTTCTGGCGGTTGTCGGTCGGGTTGTCGTCGCCGGAAAAGACGGCGTAGCGATAGCCGAGGGTGGGCGTGAAGGGCAGTTCCTGGAACTGGTAGTCGGCCTGGGCGTACCAGGCCCTGGCGTCGTAGCTGAGGGCGCCGTCACCACCACGTTGCACCGCGTATTCGCCATTCAAGGTGAGATTCGGCAGGCCCGGCAGGTGACCGCGCAGGGCCCGCAGGTTGTACACCCGCATGCCGTCGCGACGTGCCGTGGTGCTGTTGTTGCTGGCCAGGGTATCGACCGTCATGGCCAGGGCGCCGAGGGTCACCTGGCCGTCGAGGTCGTAATCCAGGTTGGCGCCGCTCAGGCGGAAATCGCCATAGTGATCGTCGGTGCGCAGGGTGAAGGCCTGTGCCTGGGCCGCGCCATGCCCCCACGCCAGGATCGCCGAGTCGCGGAAGGCGGTGCGCGGACCGAGCCAGTAGGCGCCATCGCCGAACAGATCGAGATTGCCGTCCATGACGATGAAGCCGGTGCCGACCATGAAGTTCTGGCGGCCGGCGGTGAATTTCCAGTCACCTGCCTGTACCCCGGCGTAGCCTTCTTCCGGGGCGAAGCGGCCGTCGGAGCTGCGGGTGAAGCCACCGGCATCGCCGTCGCCAAGGGTGGCGGCGCCGACCACCGAGCCGCCGGCGAGCAGGTGGAGCCTGTCGCTGAGCGAATAGTCGAGGGTGACGCCAGGTTTGACGTAGAACTCCTGCCAGGCAACGCGGCTGCCGTCGTTCCTGCCGCTGCGGGCATCCACGCGACCGGCGCCGAAATTGACGCCCCGGGTGGTGATGGAACCGGCGCCCGCCGTCAGGTTGAACTCGCCTTTGAGGTTTTCGTTTTCGAATGGATAGCCCGCCAGGGCCGGCTGGCTGGCCAGCGGCAGGCCGAGCGCCAGCAGCACGCCGGAAAGGCGCTTGGTTGTGCACATAGAGAGCTCCTGACTATTTTTCTTGTATTACAGGGCAGTGAAGGGTGGCCAAGGCGACCACCGAATACCTGGCGCAGCAGGTGGGAGCGCTGGCGGGCCGGCGCTCGTCGATCTCGTTAGGGATGGATCAGCCGCGCAGTTGGGCGGCGATGGCGCGCAGCAGCCGTACGGTATCGATGTCCAGTTCGGTGACCGCTTCGGGTAGCGAGGATTGCTTGACGATCACCACCTCGGCGGCGCGGTCGACGAACAGGTACTGGCCGTGGATACCGCTGGCCATGATGGCCGGACTGTGATCGTTGAAGACATACCACTGGCTGCGGTATGAGGCACCCGGGGTCCAGTCGGCGAAGTCCTGGTGCACGCCATAGAGAGCCGGGTCCCCGCCCGCCGCGATGGCCTCGACGACCGCCTGGTCGATGACCTGCTGGCCGTCGACCCGACCGCCGTTGGCCAGCATCAGGCCGAAGCGGCCCATGTCGCGCAAGGTGGCGTTGAAGCCGGCACCGGCGACGCTGCGACCCCAGGGATCGGCCATGAAGTAGGCGTCGCGCTCGCAGCCGAGGTGCTGCCAGATCCGCTGCAACTGTTCGGCGCAGCCCAGGCCGCTGGCGCGCTCCATCACCCAGGCCAGGACCTCGGTGGTGGCGGTCACGTAATGGAAGAGGCCGCCGTGCTCGCACCTTTTGCGCAATGACGGCAGGTACTGGTACAGGGATTCGTACTGGGCGTAGTCGGGCAGGGCCGGTTTGAAGCCGCAGGCATAGCCATATTGCGAGCTTGCCGAGGTGGGATCGTCGTAGAGCTCGGTGTAGTGGACACCCACGGCCATGTCGAGCAGCTGGCGGACGCTGGCGTCGCCGAAGGCGCTGCCGGCCAGTTCCGGCACATGATGCTGGGTCAGCGCCTGGGCATCGAGCACGCCGTCGTGGATGAGTTGCTCGCCGAGCACCCCGATCAGCGACTTGGTGACCGAGAACATGATGTGGCGATCGGTGGCGACCTGGCCGTTGAAGTAGCGCTCGTACACCACGCGGCCCTGGTGCAGCACCAGAAAGCCGTCGGTCTTGCTGGCGCGCAGATGGTCGAGGGCGCTGACGCTGCGGCCGCAGCTGCTGTGGAACCTCAGCGCTTCGAGGGCCACGGGCGCATGGGCCAGCACCCTGTCCGGTCGCGGCCCGGCAGCCACCTCGATGGTGGGGCGCAGGCGCGCCAGGTTGCGAAAGCCCCAGCGATTGAACGGCGGTGACATCCAGTTGGCCCAGGTCACGCGCTGGTCCGGCTCGGCCGGAAAACCCTGCATCAGTACGGGCTCTTGTTCTTGTTGGTCGTACATCTCGCTGACTCCCCGATTCCGGGAAACCAGGGAGCGGTCGAGGCTCTGGTTCATCAGACTCATCCTGGCAGTGGCCCTGCGTAGAGCAGGTACGGGAAAATAATTAACCCTGTTAATTTCTTTAGTCAATAAAATATTTTTCATACCCAAGTCCCGCCAGCTATTCTCCATCGCACCCCAAGGGAATCAGGAGCGACGGTGAGCGGCCTACGCGAACGTCAGAAGGAATTACGCCGCACCGCCATCTCGGCCGCGGCGGTCATGCTGTTCCAGCGTCAGGGCTTTCGCGAGACCACTGTCGAGCAGATCGCCCGCGAGGCCGGCGTCTCGGCGCCCACGGTGTTCAAGTATTTCGGCAGCAAGCACGAGATCATCCTGGAAATGATCAAGGAGTCCGATCGCCGGGCGCTGATCGACGTGCGCCGGCACATCCGCGACGTCGCGGACCCCGTCGAGGCGCTCTGCCATCTGGAGCACCTGCTCGTCAGCTACGCCCTGGACGTCCTGCCCGCCGCCCTCTGGCGCGAATTGCTGCCGCTGGTACTGGTGGGGGGCGACAGCGGTCTGCCCCAGGCCTACCGACAGATGAACCGCGGCCTGCAGGGCGAGATCGCCGGTGTGCTGCGCGAGCTGCAGACCGCCGGCAAGCTGCGCGCCGATCTGGACGTGGAGCTGGCGGCCTTCCTGCTCAACGACTACTCGCATCTGCAATTGCTGCGCCTGACGGCCAGTGACGAGATGGATCGCGAAGGCCACGCGGCCACCGTGCGCAAAACCACGCGCCTGATCTTCGAAGGCATGCGCGCGGTACCGGCGTGAGGCGCTAGTGGCTGCATCAGCCTTGGCTGTCTTCCCGGACCGGCTGGCGTCTCGACAGGTCTCGCTCAGGGAACGTGACGGGATAGCCGGCGAGTCGATTGCGAGGTCAGGGAAAGGCGAGGCGGATCGCGGCGCCAACCCAGCAGTGAGCCGAACAGGATGGGTATCTTTCGCTGAGCTCGGCATGGATTTGCCCAGCCATTTTCAGATGCGCCTATAGTGAGGCCGCGCGTAGCAGGGGAACGTCAGACAGCCTGACCGGCAGTGATCACCGCTCTTGCGGAAGGGGCGACAGCCAACGGAGCGGTCCGGCTGGCGCGGGCCTGGCATGGCTGCGCGGGCGCATAGTGCGGACTGTTTGGAATAACAAGGCATTCGGGGTGGTTATGAACGTAACGGGCTTCCTGACACTGGTGGGTTGCTACCTGCTTGGCACCTATATGACGAATTTCATCGGCGGCATTCCGGCCAGTGTCATAGGGATCATCGTGCTTTTCGCCCTGCTGATCCTGCTGCGCAGGGTGCCCGAAGGGGTGGAGAAGATGGCGGGCAATCTGCTTGGTTATCTGCCCCTGATGCTCGTGGTGCCGGCGGTTGGCATCGTCGATTTCAGCGGCCTCGACACCTCGGTGTGGTTGCGCCTGGTGCTGGTCATCGCCCTGTCCCTGCTGGTCACCGTGCCCCTGTGTGGCTGGCTGCTGCAGTACCTGATCGGTAGAAGCAAAGACCATGTCTGACCCGGCCCTCGCTTCCCTGCTGGCCCTGTCCCTGACGCTCGCGGCCTATCAGCTGGCGCTCGTGCTGCAACAGCGCCTGCGCCTGGTCATGCTGCAACCGGTGCTGATCACCACCGCCATCGTCGCGACCGTGCTCTTGATCGGCGGGATTCCCTACGACAGGTATCGAAGCGCCAGCGGCCTGCTCGCGATGCTGCTCGGACCCACCACCGTGGGCCTGGCCGTTCCGCTCTACAAGAACGTCCAGCGCGTGACGGCACTCTGCACGCCGCTGCTGATAACCCTCACGGTTGGCGGCGTGGTAGGTGTTTCCCTGACCCTGGCCCTGGGCTGGCTGTTCGGCCTGCCGGAGACACTGCTGATGAGTCTGCTGCCGAAGTCGGTGACCATGCCGATCGCCTTGCCCCTGGCGGATCATTTCGGTGGCGTCGCGCCGCTGACCGCGGTGATCGTGATGCTGACCGGCGTCATCAGCACCACGCTGGCCCTGCCACTGCTCAAGGTCTTCAAGGTCGAGGATCCCGCGGCCCGCGGTCTGACCCTCGGCATGAACGGCCATGCCATAGGCACCGCCCATGCCTTGCGGGAAAGCCAGGAGACGGCGGCGTTCTCGGCGCTGGGCATGATCCTGCTCGGGATCGTTACCGCTCTGGTGCTGCCGCTGGTGCTCGGTTGAGCGCCAGTGCCGCCAGGAGCGGGCCGACCGGAAGCCCTGAGTCGACGAGCTCGGAGTGCTGCCAACTGCCGCTCAGTCATCATTATCGACACTTCATGCGATAACCGTTATGTGAATAACGCCCGCGCGAAAGATGATAGCACTAGGCCAGCCGGCGATCGGCAGCCGTGCTTACAGGGACAGATGTCATGGGCATGGAAGACAAGGAATTTCAGACCACCCTCCAGCAACTCGGTCAGCTGAATCTGGACCGGATCATGGAGCAGGCTCGCGTTGATCGAGACTTCATGAATCGCGTGGTGACCGTGCTGGAAGAGTGTGGGGTGGACGATCGTACCGACGAGGAAAATTCCCTGCTCGAATGGGCCCGTGCCTTCCAGCGCCTGCCGGGTAAGGACGCCGGCCGCTAGGCGTCTGCGTGCTGGCCCGGTTTCCGCAACCAGCCGTCCTGGTCTGCCGATGCTCTGTCGATTGGCGTACGCCGCACCGTCTGGTATTTCGAACGCCGGGCAGGGCGGCGGCGCGTTCAGGCAGAAAGGTCCGGCGGATCAGCGCTGATCGGTGGCGTCGTGAGCGCTGCTTCCTGCGACCGGGTCCAGCGGCAGCGGCGCCAGCAGGGCCGTCTCGGCCACCATGTCGGCAACCCGCTCATTGAGATCCTGCACGGCCTGCAGGACAGCGCGGACGTCCGGATCGTCGCAGTCCACCGTGCCCAGCCGCCTGGCGTTTTCCTGTAGCTGGCGATGCAGGCCAAGCAGCGCCTCGCGGGCGTGGCTCTGGGGATCAGGGTGCATAGGGCGTCGGGCTTCGATCAGGCAGAGGTCATAAGGCCACTATGATTCGTCCGTTTGAATATCGCAATAATTGATCCGCTGGCTTGGTCCTGTCTAGACGAGCGGTCAGGAAGCCAGTGAAGCGGCTTGGATCTCCCTCCTGATGCCATGCCTGTTTCCGAGCACCTACCCTCTACCCGGATGTGCAGGAGCAACGCATCGATCCTTTGCCTGGGATGCAGGGGCAATGCCTTTCAGACCTACGCCTTGCCACCGTCGACACGTGCCATACGGCCGAGCGGGATCAGCCTGTTCAGCTGCTCCCATACTTCCGCCGAGGTCGCGGCGCAACGACGTTGATGCGGATGTTGCGGGGTGCCAGTTCATTGGCCCAGGTGCACGAAGGAGCGCACTGCGGCCTTGCTTGCGCCATAGACGCCATAGCCGTGGGTGCCGATCGGCGCGGCGATGGAGTCGATCAATACGATGGCGCCGCCATTGGGCATGCTCGCCGTCGCTGCCTGGGTGGCGAAGAGCAGGGCGCGCACGTTGAGCGCGAAGGTCCGGTCGAAGTGCTCTCCGCTGATGCTCTCGAACGGCGCGAACTCCGACAGGCCTGCGGCGGCTACCGCCCGGCTCCAAGCACCCTGTTGCGTCCCGTGGCTTGTGCGCGATGCTTTGGTCCTCGCCTAGCTATCCCGCAGTGCTCGACGCAACCCGGCCCTGGCCAGCGAGAAAGCCAGGCAGTCTTCGGCCAGGCCGAGGCCGGCATTGAGCCAGGCGTTGCGGGCGTAGCCCTTGCGCAGATCGATCGCTACCTTGGCGGCGACACAGGCAGCGGTTGCCCCGATCAGTGCAGGCAGCAGTCGCGGTTGCCGCTGCGCACCGGCGAGTGCCGCGGCACTGATGCCACCGGACAGGGCACGGACCAGCATTGAGGGCGCAATGGTGCGGTCCGGCGCGAAGGGCAGTTTGTCGCCCAGGAGCTCCGCCGCAGCCAGGGGTATCCCGTACTGCCGTACTCGAGACGACGCGAGGGTAGGTGCGGGTTCGTCAGCGCTCGCGATATCCTCACGCCCCGCCAGCGCCGCGCTGACCAGGGTCGGCGCCAGCATGCTGCGCATGCCTGTCACCACACCAATGGCCAAGCGCCCCACAAGAGATTGCTGGCTGTCGTCATGGTCGATTCTCCCGGTAGTCATACCAATACGGACCGGGTGTGTGCGGGCCTGTTCAGATTACCGGGTCCGCAGACATTCGCGGCTCGTGCGTGACGTTGCAGGAACGCCGCCGAGGCCTGGCGACGTTCAGTCAACGTTGGCGCTACAACGACTGACGCCTGGGTCGATCAGAAGCGGAATGCCTGGCGCCCGATCAACAGCCAGTGGCCTTTCTGTTTCTGCCAGATCTGAAAGTTCTCGATCTCGGTCGGCACTACCTTGCCACTGTTTACGGCCTGAGCTGAAAAGTGGTTGCGCACCAGCGCGACGTCCCCGGACAGGGTGATCTTCTGGTTGAGCATCTTCAGCTCGTTGAACGCGCTTTTGCCCGTCTCGATGTCGGCGATGAACGCCTGCTTGTCCTGGATGTTGCCGCTCGAATGTCCATAGGTCAGGTTGTCCGCGGTCAGCGCCTTGAGCTGCGCAATATCCTTGTGCCACATGGCCTGGGTCAGCTGGTCGACGGCGGAGGCGACGTCCTTTTCATCACTCGTTGCTGCTGCGACATAGCCACTGAACAGGCAGAGGAAGCCTACCGCCAGTTTCAATTTTTTCATGCTCGGATCCTTTTGTTGTCGTTGTCGGAAATGCCAGGTGGCGAGAGCCACAGATCATGAATTCTTGTCTGTCATCGTATCACTATTCGATTGTGCCTGGCTGGAGGGCGCAAGACCAGTCCTGGGTGGCTATCCGGAAAGTGCCTGTATGAAGGCCGGTTCCCTGGTGGTCAGGACAGCGGTCTGCGCGGAGGCCTGTTGCCGCGTGCACCAGGTGGCGCCGAGTCGAGAGGCCGGTACTGCCGACGGGATGGCCATCCCGCCGCGTTCACCTCAGCAAGGGGACGGGTGGCTCGTCCTCTGCCGTCCAGGCGCCAATGCGCCTGGTACTCGTGGCTGATCGCTACCGACTCAACTCATAGGCGCACATGTTCACCGTGGCCGCTAGATTCAGGGACTCGATGGCGCCCGAGCCGGCGATGGTGAAGGGCTGGGCGTTCAGGGCCGCGAGGTGCTCACGGGGAACGCCGCGGGCTTCGTTGCCGAACAGGTAGCAGTCGAAGGCTGCGAAAGCAGCGGACTGCACCGGCATGCCCTGCATGTCGAGGCAGGCGAGGCGGGGGAAGCGCTCCTGCAGGCCGTCGAGGTCGACGTCCAGCTCCAGCGGGGTGTGGAAGATGGCGCCCATGCTGGCGCGGACCACCTTGGGATTGTAGGGGTCGACGCTGCCCGGGCTGAGCAGGCAGCGAAAACCTCCGAACCAGGCCAGGGTGCGCAGGATGGTGCCCAGATTGCCCGGGTCCTGGATCTCGTGCAGATAGACGGCGCGCTCGCCCTCGACCGCTGCTGCCACAGGCTCCCGGGGCATGGGCACCACCGCAAGGATACCCTGTGGGGTCTTGGTATCGGCAAGCTGCGCCATCTGCCGGTC
The DNA here is from genome assembly GCF_031453735.1 of Pseudomonas sp. SORGH_AS_0199. Lineage (NCBI taxonomy): Bacteria > Pseudomonadati > Pseudomonadota > Gammaproteobacteria > Pseudomonadales > Pseudomonadaceae > Pseudomonas > Pseudomonas sp. SORGH_AS_0199. The sequence continues at coordinate 3,494,791 of NZ_JAVJAE010000001.1, read as the reverse complement.
GCTGATCGGGTGCGTCCGGAACGGACTCTGCCAGTGCTCGTAGGCGCCCGTCACATAGAGTTCGGCCCGCTGCAGCTGGGGATTCCCCAGCGCAGCCTTTTGCAGTTCCAGCGCCAGGTGCTCGCCCTCCACCAGGAAGTGACCGAACTCGGCACGGTACTTCTTCTGGTGGAGCTTCCTGATGTCGTCGAGCTTCATCAGCCAGCGGCCCGAACCAGCGGTGCGGCCTGCGCGTCGCCTTCCGCGAGCATCGCCTTGGCCAGGGCTTCGGCCACCTTGATGCCGTCCACGCCGGCGGACAGGATACCGCCTGCGTAGCCAGCGCCTTCCCCGGCCGGATACAGGCCGCGCAGATTCAGACACTGCAGGCTGTCGTTGTCGCGGGTGATGCGCACCGGCGAGGAGGTGCGGGTCTCGATCCCGGTCAGGATGGCGTCATGGCGGTCGAAGCCGCGGATCTGCCTGCCGAAGGCGGGCAGGGCTTCGCGGATGGCCTCGATGGCGTAGTCGGGCAGCGACGGCGCCAGGTCGCCCAGGCGCACGCCGGGCTTGTAGGAGGGCTCGACTTCACCGAAGGCGGTGGAGGGCACGCCGCGAATGAAGTCGCCGACCAGTTGGCCAGGCGCCGAATAGTCGCTGCCGCCCAATTCGTAGGCGCGCGATTCCAAGCGCTCCTGGAGTTCGACGCCGGCCAGCGGATCACCGGGGAAATCCTGCTCGGGATTAATGCCCACCACGATGCCGGAATTGGCGTTGCGTTCGTTGCGCGAGTACTGGCTCATGCCATTGGTGACCACGCGGCCCGGCTCGGAGGTGGCCGCCACCACGGTGCCGCCCGGGCACATGCAGAAGCTGTAGACGGCGCGGCCGTTCTTGGCGTGATGCACCAGCTTGTAGTCGGCGGCGCCCAGTTCCGGGTGACCGGCGTACTTGCCCAGGCGGGCCTGGTCGATCATGCCCTGGGGGTGTTCGATGCGGAAGCCGACGGCGAAGGGCTTGGCTTCGATGTACACGCCCTGGCGATGCAGCATGCGGAAGGTGTCGCGCGAGCTGTGGCCCAGGGCGAGCACCACGTGGCGGCTGTGCAGGGTCTCGCCATTGGCCAGCACCACGCCTTCGAGCTGACCGTCGTTGATCAGCAGATCGGTCACCTTGGTTTCGAAGCGGACTTCGCCGCCGAGGGCGATGATTTCCTCGCGCATGGCCGCCACCACGCCGGTCAGGCGGAAGGTGCCGATGTGCGGCTTGCTGACGTAGAGGATCTCTTCCGGCGCGCCGGCGCGGACGAATTCGTGCATCACCTTGCGGGCGTAGAACTTCGGATCCTTGATCTGGCTGTAGAGCTTGCCGTCGGAAAACAGGCCCGCTCCGCCTTCGCCGAATTGCACGTTGGATTCGGGGCTCAGCACCTTCTTGCGCCACAGCGCCCAGGTGTCCTTGGTGCGGCTGCGCACCTCCTTACCGCGCTCCAGCACGATGGGCTTGAAGCCCATCTGGGCGAGCAGCAGGGCGGCGAACAGGCCGCAGGGACCGAAGCCCACCACCAGCGGGCGCTCGGCCAGGTTCGCCGGGGCCTGGCCAACCGGATAGTAGCCGGTGTCCGGTGCCGGGCGCACGTGCAGGTCATTGGCCAGGCGCGCCAGCACCGCCGCCTCGTCGCGCACCTCCAGGTCGATGATGTAGATGAACAGGATGACGCTGTTCTTCTTGCGCGCATCGTAGCTGCGCTTGAACACGGTGAAATCGAGCAGGTCGGCGTCGCTCAGCTTCAGGCGCTGGAGGATGGCCTGGCGCAATTCGGCGGGGGTGTGGTCAAGCGGCAGCTGCAGTTCGTTGAGGCGAATCATGGCAATAATCCTGGCCGGTGACTCCGGCAAAGGAAGGGACGAGGAGGGGTAGGGCGGCGATTGTACCCGGCGGCCCCGGCGCTGTCAGGCCGGGACGATGGGCGCTCCTTTGGGCGGTCTGACGGACGCTCGGGCGATCGCCGATTCGTCCAGCCGCGTTATCGGCTTATAATCGCCGCCACTTCGCGGCCGGCCAGACCTGGCGAACGGCCGCTTCTCACCCGCTTTCCCGTGGTAGTTCCAACATGAAAAGATCCAAAAGCAGCCGTCGCTGGCTGGATGAACACGTCAACGATCCCTACGTCAAACGCGCTCAGAAAGACGGCCTGCGCTCGCGCTCCAGCTACAAGCTGATCGAGCTCAACGAGAAGGACAAGCTGATCCGTCCCGGCATGCTGGTCATGGACCTGGGCTCGGCCCCGGGCGGCTGGTCGCAGGTGGCGGGCGGCATCGTCGGCGAGAAGGGCCGCGTGGTGGCCACCGACATCCTGCCGATGGGGGCCCTCGACAACGTCGACTTCGTCCAGGGCGACTTCACCGACGATGCCGTCTTCCAGAAGATTCTCGGCATGCTCGAGGGCCGCCAGCCCGACCTGATCGTCTCCGACATCGCGCCCAACATCAGCGGCGTCGCGGCCGCCGACCAGGCCGCCGCCATGTACCTGGTGGAGCTGACCCTGGACATGGTGCGCCAGGTGCTCAAGCCCGGCGGCAACTACGTGGTCAAGGTGTTCCAGGGCGAAGGCTCCGATGTCTTCCTGAAAGACGTACGCACCTCCTTCGATAAGGTGTCGATCCGCAAGCCCGAAGCCTCGCGTCCCCGCTCGCGCGAGGTCTATCTGGTGGGCAAGGGTTTCAAGGGCCAGCTCTAGCCCTTGCCGCCGGCGCGGGCCTGTTCGCTGGCCCGCCGGGCTGATCGTCCGCTCCGTATTAATACCTGCCGCTACTCACCGAGGGTCTGTGCCGGATGCTGGATCAGCGCGCAGCGCATCGGCGCGTCCGGCGAAAACCTATTCCCCTCTCAGGAGATGCTGAAAACCCCATAGTCAGGGCCAGGACCGACGGCCGTTCCTCTTTGTCCAGGTCACACAACTGTGAAGCGATGTTTCCGGCGGGAGTTAATTCCCGGGCGACTGCTAGGGTTTCCTATTCATCTGCGCTCAAGCAGGGGTTGCGGTGAGCCTGTGCCGAAAACTGGGGGCGGAAGAGATGGATAGCTATGTATTCGAGACCGCCAGAAGATTGCTGACGGAGGTCTACGGATCGCTGTACGAGCTGGAAAGCGGGCATGGCTTCAGGTGCGTAAAGGCCGAGCGCGGCCAGATCTTCCTGTATCGACCGGTCGCCGGGTTGGCCGAGGGCAATCTGGGCGAGATTGCCTTCGAGGTCGAATCCCACGCCAGGCGCGCGGGCCGACGGATCGTCGAAACCCGCCAGTTCTTCAGGCAGTTGAAAGTCGACAGTGGCCACGCCACCGAACGCGACACTCGCTATGACTGGCCGCGGATCGGCTTCACCACGAAAGAAGAGGTCACGCCTCTCGTGCTTCAGCTGAAAGCCTTTCTTGGCGTACGCAGCTGAGACTTTCAGGCCGATAGCGCGGCCAGGGATCCTGAATGCGTCCGCCGGCCGCCTTGGCAGCGAAGGTGCCCACCCGGGGTGAACACCCTCGTCAAAGGGCAACGTATTGCCGGCCCGATCTCAGGCCGGCTCTTCGAAACGGGCATAGCCCACGGGTATGCCGCCTTGGGTGGCATGCCGCGAGCTGTCGACCCGCGCAGCGGCGCGCTTGGCCAGCCCCGGTCCCGAGCGTTTGGGAGCGGGGCGCGTCAGGTCCTGCCCGCCCAGGGCGCTGTTCAGGGTGAAGAACTCCATCAGCTGCTGGAGCAACTCGGCCTGGCTGCTCATCTCTTCGGCAGTGGCGGCCAGTTCCTCGGACGCCGAGGCGTTCTGCTGGGTGACCTGACTGAGCTGCAGCATGGCACCGTTGATCTGCTCGACGCCGGAGGTCTGCTCTTCCGAGGCGGCGGTGATCTCCTGCACCAGGTCGGAGGTCTTGCTGATGGAGGGCACCATCTCGTCCAGCAGCGCGCCGGCACGCTCGGCCAGGGCCACGCTGCCCTGGGCGACGTTGCTGATCTCCTGGGCGGCGACCTGGCTGCGCTCCGCCAGCTTGCGCACCTCGGAAGCCACCACGGCGAAGCCCTTGCCATGCTCGCCGGCCCGCGCCGCCTCGATGGCGGCGTTGAGGGCCAGGAGGTTGGTCTGGTAGGCGATGTCGTCGATGATACTGATCTTGGCCGCGATGGTCTTCATGGCCACCAGGGTGTCCCTGACGGCCTGGCCGCCTTCGTTCGCCTCGCGGTTGGCCTTGCCGGCCATGCCGTCGGTGACCTTGGCGTTCTCGGTGTTCTGGGCGATGGACGCCGACATCTGCTCGACGCTGGCGCTGGTTTCTTCGACCGAGGCGGCCTGTTCGGTGCTCGCCTGGCTGATGCTCTGGGCGGTGGCGGAGATCTCCTCCGAGGCGCTGGCCAGGCCATCGGAGGCGCTGCGGACGTCGCTGATGATCTGCGACAGGCGCTGATTCATGCCGTCCATGGCGCGCAGCAGCGCGGCGGTCTCGTCCCGGCCTTCGGCGTCGATGCGCTGGGTGAGGTCGCCTGCCGCCAGGCGATCGGCGATCGCGACGGCCGCGCGCAAGGGGCGGGTGATGCTGCGACTCATCAGGAAGCCGAGCAGGATGCCAAAGGCCACGCCCACCGCGATGATGCCGATCAGCATGACCCGGCTGCGGGCATAGATCTGGTCGGTGAGGTCGTTGGCGTCGCTGGCGTTCTGCTCCTTGCGCTTGGACAGTTCGGTCATCAGCACACCTACCTGGTCGCCAAAACGGCGAACACTGACCAGCTGACTGTCCAGCTCAGGATCGGCATCACGCAGCGTCCGCTTGCCGGCGATCGCCATGGCCTGGTCCAGCTGAGAGGTATAGCTGCCGAGCAACTCGTCGATCTGCCGGAAATTGGCGGCCGATGCCTCGCTGCTAAAGAGAGGGCGGGCCTTGGCGAGATTGTCCCGCACATTGGCCAGCCCCAGCTTGACCTCCGCCTGGGCACGAGTGCGATCCTCTTCGGAGGTTGCCAGCAGGTAGTTGCTGCGCGCGCGGCCGATGAAGACCAGATTCATATTGGCCTCCTTGATGTAGGAAAGCCCGAGCAATTCGTTCTGATAAAGCTGAGTCGCGAGATCGTTGATCTGACTGCTGTTGCTGAGGCCCGCCAATCCCACCACCAGGCTGATGGACGCCACGGCGATGAAGGACACGATGAGGCGGGTGCCAATCCGGAAATTCTTGAACATCTGAAAGCTCCTCGGAAAAGGACTAGCGGTCACAGCTAGCTGCAGGCGACGACGGGATAGTGACGTCAATAGTCAGGCTTTCGGATCGAATATCTGGAAGTTTATGGTGGCTCTTTGCCGCTTTTACAAATGGCAGCTAATTCGCCGAACTTTCCTGAAGTTTGGCCAATAAACGTTGTTGCAATAGCTTTTCCGGAGGCGGTAAACGTAGCGACGGCGATCTGAGAACTCATCGATCAGCTGGCCTGATCATTCATCTTCGCATCCGAACAGCTCACTCGCGCCTCGTCCATGACCGACTTGGCCGGTGAGCCTTGGCGCGTGCGCCAGACGGCGATGGCAGCACCTGGCTTTATGCCTGGTGTTGCCACAGGGCCTCGATGAAGCCGCGAATCTCTTGGGCCAGGTCGTCATCCTCTGCTGTTCCGCCCATGAAACCGCCGTGGGGCATGCCTTCGCCGAGGTAGAACTCGACAGGCACCCGGGCGCGGCGCAGCCCACGATGCAAGCGCGCCGCGTTGGACAGGAACAGGTCGCGGGTACCCGTTTGCAGGAAGGTAGGCGGCAATCCCTCAAGCTGGCCGAACAAGGGCGAAAGATAGGGGTGGGCGAGATCGGCGTCGCCTGCATAGAGTTGATTGATGGGCATCAGGGGGAGGGGCAGCATCACATCCACGTGGCGGTTGGTGTGGAAACTGTCGCCGGACTCGGTCAGGTCGACCTCGGGTGACAGCAGCACCAGCCCGGCGGGCATCGGCAGACCTTCGTCGCGACCGCGCAAGAGTGTCGCCAGCGCCAGGTTGCCACCGGCCGAACGTCCGATGAGAACGATATCGGCGGGGGAGTACTGGCTCAGCACATGCCGATAGGCCACAAGGCAGTCATCCAGCGCGGCAGGATAGGGAAAGTCAGGCGGCAGGCGATAATCCACGCCGAAGCACCGAACGTCGTAGCGGTCGGCCTGTTGCTGCGCGCCGACGCGGCAGGCCTCGCCACCGCCGAACAACAGGGCACCACCGTGCAGGTCGATACAGGCTCGCTGGGGGTGTGCCGATCCTTCAGGCGTGGCGACATGGATTTCGGTTTCACCGAGGATCAGGGTGTCGACACTGGCGCGGGGGTGGATCGCCATGCCTTTCACCGCCAACGCATAGTGGTCGTTCACCTGGTCCTTGAGCGCTTGCCAGGCTGCCCTGTCCGCTAACGGCGGTAGCGGCTGAAGCGCATTGACCGGAAGCCCCTGGGCAGTGACCAGGCGTTGCAGCGCAGCCCTCGCCGGCGCGCTGATCGAGGTGGGAAAGGGCACGATGCGTTGCGGCACCAACACGCCTTCAGACGGAAGGGTGGTCACGGCCTTGGCCATAAGCGACTCCGGTATTGGGTCCAGTGGGGGACGGCGATGGAGGGGCGAGTCGCCACTTCCGGTAGGCGGGCATCAGGCATGAATCACGGACATTGCAGCGCTCAGCGCGCCGAGCACCTCATCGTCAGGCGCCGCATCCGTTATCAGCGTACTGACGTCGGCCAGCGGGATGATGCCGTAGGGCGAGGCCGCGCCGAGCTTTTCCCGCGTCGCCAGAACGAAGGTCTCCGCCGCCTGGCGGCTGATGATCCGCTTGATCGCGGCTTCTTCGCCATTGCCCGTAGTGGCGCCCGTTTCCGGATGCAGGCCGGTCACGCCCATGAAGTAGCTATCCACGCGCACCCGGGCGATGGCCTCCGCGCAGGCCACCCCCAGGGTGACGATAGAATGCTTGAACAGGCGGCCGCCCACGAGCTCGACCTCGATCAGCGGATGCTCGACCAGCTCCACCGCGATGTTCGGGCTATGGGTCACCACCGTGATCTCGAGGTCCTTGGGCAACTGGCGGACGAGTTGGACATTGGTCGTGCCGCCATCGAGAAAGACGATCTGCCCTGGCTGGATCAAGCGCGCACCCGCCCGGCCGAGGGCCACCTTGCTGGCCGTGGAAGCCTCTTCGCGCTTGGCGTAGTCCGCGACCGCCGCCGAAGCCGGCAAGGCACCGCCATGCACGCGTTGCAGCACACCGTCAGCCGCCAGCTCCCGCAGATCGCGGCGAATGGTGTCTTCCGAGACCCCCAGCTGCTGGCTGAAGGTCTTGGCGACCAGCCGTCCTTCCTGACGCAGTACCTGCTGGATAAGCGCCTTGCGTTCACGGGTGAGCATCCGGGACTCCTGCACGAAAATTCTTGACGTTGCACGAAACTGCACGAATTCTACCGCGAAGCCCCAGGGCGGTAAACACCGCTCGCCAACCCAGAGGACTGCCCATGAGCATCGCCCCGCGTATTCGTGTCGAAGAGGTCGAGGTTTTATCTGACGACTGGTTCGTGCTGAAGAAAACCACCTTCGCCTTCCTGCGCAGTGACGGCACCTGGCAGCGGCAATCGCGAGAGACCTACGATCGCGGCAATGGCGCGACCATCCTGCTCTACGATCCCCAGCGGCGCACCGTGGTGCTGACGCGCCAGCTGCGCTATCCGGCTTTCGTCAATGGGCACGACGACCTGCTGATCGAGGCACCCGCCGGCCTGCTCGACGCCGCCGAACCCGAGGTGCGCATCCGCGCTGAGGTCGAGGAGGAGACGGGCTTTCAGGTGCGGGAAGTGCGGCAGGTGTTCGATGCCTTCATGAGCCCCGGTTCGGTGACCGAGCGGCTGCATTTCTTCGTCGGCGAATACGCCCCGGGCGATCGCAAGTCCGCCGGAGGTGGCAATGTCGCGGAGGGCGAGGACATCGCCGTGCTCGAGGTCGAGCTGGAGGAGGCGCTGGCGATGATCGATGCCGGGACCCTTCGCGACGGCAAGACCATCATGCTGCTGCAGTACGCGGCCCTGAGGCTCATGCCGCGCCTGGCGATCAGCTGATCGCCAAGGCTACCTCGGGCGTTCGCCGCCTGGCGGCTAGGACGACGCCCCGGGGCGCAGGCAGGGCAGCACATGGGCGACATAGTCGGCCTTGCCCAGCTCCACGCCTTGGGCGCGCAGGATGGCGTAGGCGGTCATCACGTGGAAGTAGAACTGCGGCAGGGTCCAGTCGCGGACGTACTGTTCGGTCGTGAAGTCGAATACCAGGCCCTGGGGCAGTTCGTGGGCGACCGGTGCGCCTTCCTGGATGGGACGGCCTGTGCCTGCGATCGCCTCTATCCTGTCCAGGGTTTCGCGGATGCGGGTCTGAGCCTGGGCGAGGGTGCCCGGTTGTTCGCCGGCGTTGCGGCCTTCGTTGAGCAAGTCGGTCAGTTCGGGCGGAAAGGCCTGGTCGTGCAGTCTCAACATTCCTTCCTGGGCCTGGACGCAGGCGAAGCGGATCTGGGTGGCGAGGGGAGACATGTCGGGCGCCAGGCGGGCGGTCAGCAGCGTCTCGGCCGTGCCATCCGGCCGTTGGGCCTCGGCCTTGCCGAGCCAGGCCGACAGGGCGCCAAGCAGATTCCTGTAGGTGGGAACGAGGATATCCGTGAAGGTCATGGCAGGTCCTTGCTGGGTCTGAAGCAGGGTGGGTCGGTCTAGTAGAGGGTGTTGGCGATGCGCTGCGGCAGGGCCCGGTCGTAGGCATCGCCGTCTATCTGGGTCGGACATAGCTGCTTGAGGATCGACCCGGGAGAGGGCAGGGCACTGCGCGGCAGGTGCCTGGTGGCATCCCACAAGCCGGCCCTGATCACCGCGCGGCTGCACTGGAAGTAGACACTGCTGACTTTGATCTCCAGTACCGTCCGCGGGCGCTGGCCCTTGACCTCGAAGCGCGCCAGCAGCGCCGGGTCGACGGCTATACGGGCGGTGCCATTGATCCGTAGCGTCTCGCCAATGCCGGGAATCAGGAACAGCAGCGCTACCTGGGGATCCTGGAGGATGTTGCGCAGCGTATCCAGGCGGTTGTTGCCCCGGCGATCCGGCAGGTAGAGCGTCCTGGCGTCCTCGACCTGCACGAAGCCGGGCGCATCGCCGCGCGGCGAGGCATCCAGTCCCTGGGGCCCGGAGGAGGCCAATACCACGAAGGACGCCGCCTCGATGAAGGGCTGGTAGGCAGGGTGAATGTGGTCTGTTTCCTTGAGGATCGAGGGTGCCGCGACCTCGCCGTAGAGACTTTCCAGCGATTCCAGCGAGGTGATGTAGTCCTGTTCCTGGTTGTCCTGCTCCATGTAAGACTCCTGGTTTGAGGTGCTCTGCGCGCCTTCTCACGCGTGGCTCTTCCGGTGCCAAACGTTCGCGACAGGCGAAGGGTTGGCTGAACTGTAGCCGATACGGTGGAGCAGAGCCCGGTCGGTGGGCAGGTTCCCGCGAGCGTCGCTTGGCTAGGGGTCTTCGCCATAGCGACCCAAAGAAAGCGCAAGCGGCTGGGTACTTATAGCGGTTTGCCGCTGTCCCAGAAGACCTGATCGGCGCCTGTACCTGTTCCAACAGTCGCCCACGAACCCCCCCATTGGCTGACTAAGAGGAACCTCCTGATGACCCAACCCTTACGCCTGTACGAACTGACCGGCGCCGACGACAGCTGCCGCTTCAGCCCCTATTGCTGGCGCATACGGCTGGCACTGGCGCACAAGGGGTTGCCGGTGGAGACCGTGGCCTGGCGCTTCCACGAGAAGGAGGCCATCGCCTTTTCCGGCCAGGGCAAGGTGCCGGTGCTGGTCGACGGCGACCAGTGCGTCAGTGACAGCTGGACCATCGCCGAGTATCTGGATCGCCAGTACCCTGAGCGGCCTGCCCTGTTGGGCGATGCCGCGCTCAAGGCAACGACGCGCTTCATCAACCAATGGGTCGCGGACAGTGTCCATCCGGCGCTGGCACGGTTGATCCTGCCCGACGTCCATGGGGTGCTGGCTGAAGCCGACCAGGACTACTTCAAGCGGACGCGCGAGGCGGCATTCGGCGTGTCGCTGGAGGCCCTGGCTGGGCAACGCGAAACCTCGCTGCAAACCTTCCGCGACGTCCTGAAACCCCTGCGCAGCACCCTGGCGGTGCAGGATTACCTGGCCGGCGAAGCCCCGGCCTATGCCGATCACATCGTCTTCGGCGCCTTTCAGTGGGCGCGGATCGTCAGTGCCCCCCAGGCGTTGCTGGCTCAGGACGATCCCATCACCGCCTGGTGCGAGCGGATGCTCGACGCCTACGCTGGCGTTGCGCGCCACACACCCGCGGCAGCCGAACGGTAGTTCGCCGCCGCGCCTGAGCCGGCGGCTCGCCCGGGCCAGCCGTCGAGGCGTCCACCATAACGAACGCCCCGACGGCAGCGCCGGCACCCCTGGGTTCCTGGCGGAATGCTACTGGATCACCGGCCGGTGCTGGCCAACCGACTCATTCTCTTCCTGCCGATCCCGCTCGGCCGTGAAGTTCCCGGGCAGGGATTCGACATACAGGCTTCTGCTGGAGAGGGCGAAGCGCACGCCGATCTTGGCGAAGGCTTCCATCATCTCCAGATTGATCGCCTGCTGGATGTCCATGTACAGGTTGTAGCTGGCATCCAGGACGATGTAGACGACCTCGAAGTCCAGCGAGCTGTCGCCGAAGGCCAGCAGATGGGCCCGGTCGAAGCGCGTCTTGTCCTGCCGTTGAATGATGTCTTTCAGGGCGGCAGTAACCTGCCTGATCTGCTGCGGCTGGCTGGCATAGGTCAGGCCGAATTTGAAGACGATGCGACGCTCCTGCAGCTTCTTGTAGTTCTGGATGGTGCTGCCGATCATCTCGGCGTTCGCCATGACGATCTGTTCGCCGCCCAGACTTCTGATCCGGGTGGTCTTCAGGCCCACGTGCTCGACGGTGCCCGCCAGCGAGCCGACGACGATGAAGTCGCCCACTTCGAAGGGCTTGTCCACCGCGATGGAGAGGGAGGCGAACACATCGCCGAGGATGTTCTGCACCGCCAGGGCGATGGCGATGCCGCCCACGCCGAGGCTGGCGACGAAGGCGGTGATGTTCACGCCGAGATTGGACAGCATCGCCAGGCCGACCACGGCCCAGAGCAACACCTTGGCGCCCCAGAGTGACAGGGTGGCCAGGGCGCTGCCCTGGTAGACGTCGGCCTGGCTGTGCTTGACGAAGTAGTGGTGCACCGCCAGGGCCACCGCCCGGTTGGCCCACAGCCCGGCCTGCAAGGCCGCCACCACGAACCAGAGGCTGCTGACCCGCGTCAGCCAGCGCTCGGGGAGATCCAGTATCCCCACGCCGATCAGGATGGCGGCCAGCAATAGCAGGGTATTGCTGGTGCTGGAGAGCACCTGGATGGCGATATGGCTGACATGGGCACCCGGTTTCTCGGCGCGGGTCCGCAGATTTCTCAGGACGAAGCCGATGATGGTGCGGGCGAGGGTGAAGCTGAGCAGGATGATGCACAGCATGGCGAGCCAGTTGGCCAGCGAGATGCCGAGCAGACTGGTCGATAGCAGGGTGTTGAAAAATCCGAGATCCATAAAGCAGGGGGTCTTCTAGCCGGTTCAGAAATCGCCACGACTCGGCCGCGCAGGCGCGGTCGCGACTCGTTTTATCCCAGCGCGCTCTTGGTCAACTGGAACACAGGACGCCGTCCGCCGGCTCGGCCATTCAGCCAGGAAACCGCGGCAGGCATCAGCCAGGTTGGAGTCCATTGCGGCGGTGCCGTGCACTTTTTTTCCGGGTCCGGGACCGTTCGGCGCGTGCCGATCAATCGGCTATCAAGCGCGAGCGCCTCTGGCCCGGTGGTTGCGGCGGCCGGTGCCAAGGTGACAAAAAGTGGGCTCGCCCACCCTCGACGGCAGGTGCTAAAGAAAAGGGACAGGCGGGAGGATCGAGCGCCGGTCGCGCTCAGGGAAGCAGCAAGTGGCGGCCCGACTGGGTGACCGACAGCGTTCCGGCCGGCTGGGCCCCCGGGGGTGATTACCTGGTGTGCGAGACCTTGGTGCAGATCAGTCCCGAGCGCCTTGCCGGGCTCAGTGACTGTATCCGGTCGGCTTGTTGCGGATGGTCTTGAGCAGGTCTTCCGGGCTGATGCTGGCCAGTGCCTTGGCCGCGGCCTGGCTGCCCGGCAGCGGCAGGTCGAGGATATGGCCCTTCATCTTGCCCACCACATGCATCTCGCAAGGCTTGCAGTCGAACTTCAGGGTTAGCACCTCGTCGCCGTGGACCAGTTGCATGGGCGCGACCTTGGTGCGCACGCCGGTGACGCCCTTGGCCTGCTTGGGGCAGAGGTTGAAGGAGAAGCGCAGGCAGTGCTTGGTGATCATCACCGGCACCTCGCCAGGCTCTTCGTGGGCCTCGTAGGCGGCGTCGATCAGTTGCACGCCATGGCGGTGGTAGAAGTCGCGGGCCTTCTGGTTGTAGACGTTGTAGAGAAACGACAGGTGCGACTCGGGATACACCGGCGGCGGACTGGTCTCGGCCTTGCGGCGGCCGCGTGGGTAGGCGGCGATGCGCGCCGCGGTCAGCTGCTCGATGGCATCGCGGCGCAACGCCTTGAGTTGTGAATTGGGTACGAAGAAGGCCTGGGGGGCATCCAGGGTCACGTTCAGCGCGTGGTACTCGGTGGTGCCCAGCTGGGTCAGCAGATCGCGCAGCCCATCCAGCGCCTGCTCCGGCTTGTTGGCCATGCCGAAGGGACCGTCCAGGGCAACGATGACGCTCACGCCTTCCTCGCTGATGGCGGTCAGCTGCAATCGCTGCTCGCGCAGCTCGGCCTGCCAGCGCACGCCGATGCGGCGCTCGGCGCTGGTCTTGAGCAGGGCCTGCTGCCAGTTGTGGTCAAGGTTGCGCGACAGCGGATGATTCGGTCGCAGGCGGAACAGCCCCTCGGGCATCTCGTTGGGTTCGACGCGATAGCGATAGCGCTTCGCCCCGTCTTCTTCGAATTCACCTTTCAGTTCGGCAACGTTGGCGCGGAAGCCCACCACCTCGCGCTTGACCAGCACGTTAAGCCCGTCGCCGTTGGACAGCGGCTCTTCGGTCACGGCGATGAAGTCGCGCTTGCTGACCTTTTCCACCTGCCCCACCGGCAGCCCGGTAAAAGTCGGCGAGTCGAAGGCGCCGATGTCCACCTTGCGGTCGGTGACGAAGTAGTCGGTGCTGCCGCGGTGGAAGGTCTTGTCCGGATCGGGCACGAAGAAGTGCGCCGTGCGGCCGCTGGAGGCGCGCGCCAGGTCGGTGCGGTCTTCGAGGATCTCGTCGAGCAACTGGCGGTAGTAGGCGGTGATGTTCTTCACGTAGCCCATGTCCTTGTAGCGCCCCTCGATCTTGAAGGAGCGCACGCCGGCCTCGACAAGGGCACGCAGGTTGGCGCTCTGGTTGTTGTCCTTCATCGACAGCAGATGCTTCTCGAAGGCCACCACCCGACCCTGGTCATCCTTCAGGGTATAGGGCAGGCGGCAGGCCTGGGAGCAGTCGCCCCGGTTGGCGCTGCGGCCGGTCTGGGCATGGGAGATGTTGCACTGGCCGGAAAAGGCCACGCACAGGGCGCCATGGATGAAGAATTCGACGGCCGCGTCGGTCTCGGCGGCGATGGCCGCGATCTCCTGCAGATTCAGTTCGCGCGCCAGCACCAGCTGGGAGAAGCCGGCCTGGTCGAGAAACTTGGCCCGCGCCAGGGTGCGGATGTCGGTCTGGGTGCTGGCATGCAGCTCGATCGGCGGGATGTCCAGTTCCAGTACGCCCAAATCCTGCACGATCAGCGCATCCACGCCGGAGTCGTACAGCTGGTGGATCAGCTTGCGCGCCGGCTCCAGCTCGTCGTCATGCAGGATGGTGTTGATGGTGGTGAACACGCGCGCGTGATAGCGCCGGGCGAATGTCACCAGCTCGGCGATCTCGCTGACCTCGTTGCAGGCATTGTGCCGCGCCCCGAAGCTCGGCCCGCCAATATAGATGGCATCGGCCCCATGCAGGATGGCCTCTCGCGCGATACCGACATCGCGGGCCGGGCTGAGCAATTCCAGATGGTGCTTGGGCAGGGACATGGCGGTTCTTCTCGATCAGGCGTGGCACGGCAAGGCGCGCATTGTAGCGGGCGAGGGGGAGGAGGGCACGCCTGGGGTGCTGGGTGGTTGGCGGCAGTCCACCAACTGGAAAGAGGATCTACAGACTCGTCTGCCGATTAAGGGTTATCCGTGTTTCCGGCCGGCATCCCGGTGAGGGGAGCGCGGCGGGGCAGACGGAGTTGCGGCTGCCAAGGGCTCAAGCACCGACATTCCACCGGATATGGCGTAAGCGCATTCCAAAGGGGAATGAATGCCTGTTCCTCTTTATCGCTTTTTTCCATTAATGGGTCGTCGTAAAACCTCCGTCACCTTTAATAAACATAAAAATCGGAGGACTCATGACCGAATCCCTGGCTTCAAAGCCGGCGCCGGCAGTAGCGGAGCGGTCAGCGCTACAGACGCGGTCCAGGACCCGCTATCGCTGGGTGGTACTGGCGGTCATCGTGGTCGTGTACATGCTCGCTGCAGCCGACCGGGCCAATATCGGCATCGCCTTGCCCTATATCCAAAAGGAGTTCGGCGCGACCAATGCCGAGGTGGGTCTGCTGGTCAGTGCCTTCTTCCTGTTCTACTCGCTGGGTCAGATACCGGCAGGCTTTCTGCTGAGCAAGGTCAGCGTACGCGTGGTCGCTCCCGCAGCGATTGGGCTGACGTCGCTGGTGACGCTGCTGATCGGCACCTCCCACAGCATCGGCATGCTCAAGCTCTATCGCTCGGCCCTGGGCGTGGCAGAAGCTGCCTTGCCGCTGTCGATGCTGAGCACCATCAACCGCTGGTTTCCGCCGCGGGAAAAGGGCACGGCTACCGGGGCGTTCCTGTCCGCCGCGAAGATGGGTGCGGTGATCGCACCGCCACTGGGGGCGGCGCTGATTCTGCTCGATGGCTGGCGCACCATGTTCATCGCCTTCGCCCTGCCAGGCGTGCTGCTGGCCTTGCTCTGGTGGTGGCTCGTCCCCAATGACCCGCGGGCCTGCAAGCAGGTCAGTGACGCCGAAGCCGAGCACATCGAAGACCAGACGACTGCGCACAGCGAGTCGGTCCGTAAGCACCGGGATTTCGGCAGGCTCGACCGCACGCTGCGCTATGAGCGCACCCCCGTCCTGGATACGTCCCGCTCCGTGTTCAGATCCTGGAACATCTGGGGGTGTGGTCTGGGCTACCTGCTCATGACCGGTGTGGTGAACGTGCTCCTGGCCTGGCTCCCCAAGTACCTGGGTGAGGTGAAGCACTTCGAACTGATGCAGGTCGGCTTCGTGGCGTCCTTGCCCTTCGTTGGCGGGGTGCTTGGCAACATCGTCGGCGGCTGGCTGTCGGATCGTATTCTGGATCGCCGTCGCAAACCGACCATGATGATCAGCGCGGTAGCGACCTGCGTGATGATGGTCGCGCTGGTTTACGCGCCCAATGGGCTGCTCGCGGTCGGTCTGTTGCTGTTCGGTACCGGCTTTCTGCTCAATATCGGCTACTCGTCGTTCTCGGTCTATTCGATGGGACTGACGACCAGAACGACCTATCCGGTGGCTGCATCCGTGGTCAACAGCGCGGGTCAGGCAGGGGGTGCCATGGCGCCGCTGATCACCGGCTTCCTGCTGGACAGCTACAGCTGGACGGCAGTGTTCATCTTCCTCGGCGTCTGCTCCCTGGCCGCGCTGGCCTTCGTGCTGACCATTTCCGAGCCGGCTACCGCGCCTGTCGGCGAGTCGGGTGCCTAGCGGGTCGAGTAGCCCGGCAAGGTCTTGACCATTGCCCCGCGAAAGTTACGCGCGGGGCGATGCAGCGGTCCCTGACTAACGCTGCAACTGTTTCGTGAAGTCGCAGAGTTGCGTCGCCAGCGTGGCAATCTCGGCGACGAAGGTCGAGGGCCGGTCGTTGCGGTACATCGCCATGTAGGGAACCGGTGGCAGCTCGGGATCGGTCTCGACGATGACGAGCTTGCCTTCGTCCACCAGCGGGCGGAAACACTCGCGCGGCAGATAGGTGACGCCCAGGCCCGCCGAGGCCAGGCCGAGCATGGCGGTAAGGCTGTCGGAGGAGAGGATCCTCGGTAGCTCTATGCCGCGTGCATGCAGCCAGCGGTTCACGAACAGGCCGGACCCTGACTTCTTGCCCTGCATCAGCATGGGATACTTGGCCAGCTCGGCCAGGCTCACCACGCCTGAACTCCGCACCAGTCCCGGCGCAGCCATCCAGGCATTCTCCACGGTCGCCAGGGGCACGCTGGTGACCTCAGGTGCCGTGAAGGTGTCCGGGATCACGATGAGGTCGACCAGGTCGTCCATCAGCCGCTCGTGCAGGTTGCGACTCATGTCGACCTCGGGTTCCACGGTCAGCCCAGGGAAGTCCGCGACCAGTCGCGTGACCAGGCGCGGTAGCCAGGTCCAGGCGGTGAGTTCGGTAACGCCCAGTCGCAGGCGGCGGGTGGTGACGTGCTTGCCATCCTTGAGCGAGGTGATGCGTTCGTTCAGATCGAGCATCTCCCGCGCGATGACCAGCAGCTCCTCGCCCTCGGCGGTGAAGCGGGCACCCCGCTGCGAGCGATCGAACAATTGCAGGCCGGTGGAGGACTCCAGCTCCTGCACCCGTTTCGAGATGGCCGACTGGGTGGTGTTGAGGTGTTCCGCAGCCCTTTCGAAGGTACCCAGACGTTCGATCCAGTGCAGCGCCAGCAATTGCCGTAGCGTGACCATTGGCATTCCTTCAGGGCATGAGTGGTCATATCTTAATATCGCTTTTTCTATTTGGCCACCGGCCTATCCTCGACGTCATCCAACAAGAGGAGCCCCCATGAACGTCATCGCTTCCCGTCCGACCGCGCTGGTCGAAGCCTTCGCCCGCACCTCCACCTCGATCATCAGCGACTGTCTCGACCGGCTTCCAGGCGCTCGGCTGCGACCCTTCCACCGGATCGAAGGCACCATGGCGGGCCTTGCCCTCACCGTCAAAGTACCCGCCGGCGACAATCGGGCGATCCACCAGGCGCTGGAGCTTCTCGTTCCTGGCCAGGTGCTGGTGGTCGATGGCGGCGGCGACCTGAGTCGCGCCCTGATGGGCGACATCATGGCGGCTATCGCGGAAAAGCGCGGTGCCGCGGGGGTCGTCGTCGATGGGGCGATCCGCGACCTGGCGACGATCAGCAAGGGCAGCTTTCCCATCTTCGCGCGTGGGGGCTATCACCGGGGGCCCTACAAGAACGGCCCGGGCGAGATCAACGTGCCGGTGAGCATTGGCGACATGATCGTTTCACCAGGAGACCTCGTCGTGGGTGACCATGACGGCATTGTCGCCTTTCCCATCGCCCAGGCGGCGGAGTTGCTCGACCGTTGCCTGGCGACCGAGCGCAAGGAAGCGGAGATGCTCGCGCAGATTGCCGCTGGAACCTACCGGGGCGCCTACGCGGCCCATTGATTACGGAAGAAGCAAATGAAGCTAGCGATTATCGGCGCAGGCGAAGTGGGTCTTACCTATGCGTACCCCTGGGTGGCCGCGGGACATGAAATCCTCTTGTGTGACCTCAGGCCCTCACCCAGAGCCCAGGCCTTCGCGAAAGCGCACGACCTGCCACTCTTCACCTCGATAGAGGACGCGGTGGCCGCTTGTGACGTCGTCGTCTCCTGCGTTTTCGGCACCGTCTCGCTCCCGGTCGCCGAGCAGGCGCTTGCCCTTATGCAGGCGGGTGCGCTGTTCATCGACATGACCACCGCGGATCCGCAGCAGATCAGGCGAGCCGCGGCCATCGCGGCCGAGCGCTCGATCTCTTATGTGGACGTGGCCATCCTGGGGGCCATTGCGTTGACGCACGCGAAAACCAATCTGCTGGGCGCCGGCATTGGCCTGGACCGCGCGGTCGTCCTCTTTGCGGAAGCCGGCGCACCGCTCAAGCCGGTCGAGGGAGGCGCCGCAGGCGATGCAGCCGCCCTGAAAATCCTGCGCAGCGTGTTCACCAAAGGCCTGGAAGCCCTGACCATCGAGTGCTTCATGGCGGCCGAGAAGCAGGGCGTCACGGAACAGCTCCACGATGCTCTGAGCGATATCGACCAGGCTTCGCTCAGGGACTTTCTCGGCGCCCTGATCAGGACGCATGTCGTCCACGCTCCGCGCCGTCTCAAGGAAGTGGAAGAGGCCGAACGCCAACTGCGGGCTGCCGAGCTGCCGGTGGCGGTGCTGCCCGGGGTCAGGGAAGTGTTTGCGCGGACAGCCGCGCAGCTCGCACGCGAGCCTGTCGACACGGCATCGCCGACTCTCGACCAGGCCTTTGCCTGGCTGTTCAAGGCCAATGGCGTGGTGAGGTAGCGGGTACTTGATTAAGCACCGAGCGGCTATGACCGCTCGGCGATTTCAGTACCTGGGGTCAAGGCGCCTCTGGCCCAGAGATCGCATCCGGCACCGCCGCCCGCCCCAGCAACTCCTTCAGAATACTCAGGCGAAATTGCCGCTGCAGCGTTACCGCATAGAAGCGTTCGGCGATCTCGGGGACTTCGGCGTAGAGCTGCAGGGCGCCGCTGCGCAGTTCGTCCTGCACCACCACAGCGGGCAGCAGGGCCAGGTCGCCGGAGTCGCGGGCCAGCAGACGCAGCAGGGCCATGTCGTCGACCTCGGCGCAGATGCGCGGCGTCAGCCCCTGGCCGCTGCAATAGACGTCGAACTGGCTGCGCACGTCGCTGCTGCGCCCGGGCACGATCAGGCGGGCCTGTTGCAGGTCCCGGTGGAGGTCGAAGGGGCGACTGTCCTGGCGCGGCGGGCCGATCAGGCACACTGGCTGGCGATGGAGCAGGCGGCATTGCCAGGTGCGCTGGCTGTCGGCGCTCACCGCCTGGTTGGTCAGCACCACGTCCAGCTTGTGCAGGGCCAGGCGCTCCAGCAATTCGTCCACGCTGCCGGATTCGAGGGTCAGCACCAGGTCTTCACGACCGAGGAAGGGGCGCAGCAGGTTTTCCTGGAAGTTGCGCGAGAGGGTCGCCACGGAGCCGATGCGCAGTGTCTGGTTGGCTTCCTGGGTGTTCTGCAAGGTGTCCTGCAACTCGCTGCCCAGGGCGAAGATCGTGTCGGCGTAGTCCAGCACCAGCTGCCCTGCTTCGGTCAGCCGCAGGCTCCGTCCGGAGCGGATGAACAGGGGATGGCCAAGCTGGTCTTCCAGCACGCGGATCTGGGTGGAGAGGGCGGACTGGGAGACATGCAGCGCCTCGGCGGCGCGGGTGAGATTGCCTTCCTTGGCGACGGCCCAGAAGTAGTGCAGGTGATGGAAATTGAGTCGGCGCATGCTTCGTTCTTTAAAAGTGAACGTTAGGTTCTGATCAATCTATTTTAAATAATTCGTACACATCCGGACACTGTCGCTATCTGGTGTTCATGGAGTGTGCACGATGTCTGGCCTGCTGTTTTCCCTCGCCCCACTGTTGCCCTGGGTCTATGCCCTGGCGCTGTTGCCCGCGGTGTTCCTCGCTTCACCGAGCCAACTCTGGATACCTGCGCGGGTCGCGGGTTATCTGGGTGTCTTGCTGGTGCTGGCGGCCTGGCTACAGGCGCTCGTCGGCACCCAGGATCCTGATCGCCTCGGCCTGGCGATGGCCGGAATCATCAGCCTGCTGGCGCTGGTGATCATCGAGTATTCCCGGCGCTATCTGGAGGGGGAAGCAGGGCAGCGGCGCTACGTGCTCGCCCTGCTGGCCACCCTGGCGGCGGTGGCGACGGTGGTCACCAGCGGCAACCTGCTGTTGATTACCGGGGCCTGGATCCTCTCCAGCCTGTGCCTGCACCAGCTGCTGACCTTCTACCGCGAGCGCCCGCAGGCCGTCGTCGCGGCCCACAAGAAATTCCTCGCCAGCCGCCTCGCCGATGTCAGCCTGCTGCTGGCGACCCTGCTGCTGGTGCAGGCCGGCGGTAGCAGCCAGCTCGCGCTGATCCTTGCCGCCGTGAACGCCCAGGTGCAGGCGGGGGGTGCGCTCGGTTGGGAGCTGCAGGGCGCGGCGCTGCTGCTGGCGCTGACGGTGATCCTGAAATCGGCCCAGTTGCCGGTGCATGGCTGGCTGATCCAGGTGATGGAGGCTCCCACGCCGGTCTCGGCCCTGCTGCATGCCGGGGTGGTCAACCTGGGCGGCTTCGTGCTGCTGCGCTTCGCCCCGCTGTTTTCCGCCGCGGTTCCGGCGCAGAGCCTGCTGGTGCTGGTCGGCGGCCTGACCGCGGTCCTCGCGGCCCTGGTGATGATGACCCGGATCAGCATCAAGGTCCGCCTGGCCTGGTCGACCTGCGCGCAGATGGGCCTGATGCTGCTGGAATGCGGGCTGGGGTTGTACGAACTGGCGCTGGTGCACCTGCTGGCCCACTCGCTCTACAAGGCCCATGCCTTCCTGGCCGCGGGTGAAACGGTCGCCCACGCCCGCCAGCATGCCCTGCAGCCGCAGGCCGCGGCGCTCGACCCGGGCGGGCTGTTGCGCGCACTGCTGGTGGCCGCGCTGATGCTGGCGCTGCTGCAAGGGCTTTGCGCCTGGCTGCTGCCCGGTCATGCGTTGCCCCTGGTGGCCCTGACGCTGCTGGCGATCGGCCTGGCGCCCTGGATCCTGCGCCGCGACCAGCCAGCCCATGGCTTGCTCATGTTCGGCCTGCTGCTCGGCGCTTACCTGCTGTGGCATCAGGCGGCCGGCTGGATCCTCGGCCAGCACCTCGCTGCGGCGCCGCTGCCGCTGGCCCTGGTGGCGATGGTCATGCTGGTCGGGCTCTACCTGCTGCAGGGCCTGCTGCTGGCCCGGCCGCGCGGCGCCCTGGCGCAACGGCTCTACCCGCTGGCCTTTGCCGGCTTCTACCTGGATGAGCACTTCACCCGCCTGACCTTTCGCCTGTGGCCGGCGCGTGTGCCCCAGCCCCTGAGCGCAACCCTTGGAGACCGCCCATGACTGCCTTCGAAACGCTTTCCAGCCCCAAGCACCAGGCGCTGCACGAGGCGGCCCGCCAGGCCTGTGCGCGCATCGCGCCGACCTGGCCGCTGGATCGCATGATCGCCGTCAACCCGCTGTGGGAGCGGCGCGATCAGGCCTGGCAGAGCGTGGCCGCGCAGCTCTGGCAGCGCGCCGGCAGCCGCCTGACCCTGGACGCCGCCGACTATCGCCAGGCCTGGCAGGACGGTCGCATCGCCGAGCGCCATCTGCAGCAGGCGCTGGCCGAGCAGGGGGAATCCTGCAAGCCGGTAAGGCTGCTGGAGGTACTGGAGGCCCCCGCGGAGGTCGGCCACGGTCTGCCGCTGCTGGAGGACCTCGCCGAGCCGGGGATCCCGCTCCCGGGCTGGCCGGCGCTGATCACCCACCAGATCGGGCAGAGCTGCGCGGCCTGGTTCGATCACGAGCAGGCGGATTGGCGTCCGGCAGAGGGTGGCGGGCTCTATCAGACCTGGCGCGCGAGCCTGCTGGCCGACCGGGGCCTGAGCGTCCTCAGTGGCTGCCGGGATCTGCATCAGCGGATCGCAGCGTTGCCGGCGCAACCCGAAGCGGCCCTGGAGGCGGCGGTCGAACACCTGGGACTGCCAGCGCCAGACTGGGCGGCCTGGTTCGACTGCCTGCTGCTGCGCAATTTGGGTTGGGCCTCCTGGTGCGCCTATCGGCGCTGGCAGGCCCGGCTGCAGGGCGAGGACGACCAGACGATGCTGGAGCTGCTGGCCATCCGCGCGGCCTGGGAATGGCTGGTGGATGATCGCCGGCGCGATGCCGAGAGCCGCTGGCACAGTTGGCGGGCGGCCTGGGAGGAGCGCTTGCAGCGGATGCCTTCGGCCAACTGGCAGGCCCTGCAGCTCTGGCAGCGCGCCGACGAGCTGGCCTGGCAGGAACACCTGCAGCAGGCGCTGTGCCAGAGCATCCCGGCAGCCTTGCCCCCGGTGCCGCTGGCCAAGCTGTTCTTCTGCATCGACGTGCGTTCCGAGCCCCTCAGGCGTGCCTTGGAGCTGACCTGTCCGGCACTGGAAACCGGCGGTTTCGCCGGCTTCTTCGGGCTGCCCATCGCCTATACGCCGCTGGGTACCGATGCCACGCGCCCGCAGTTGCCGGGCCTGCTCGCGCCGCAACTGCAGGTCAGTGACGGCAGTGGCGATGCCACGCGGGATCGGCAGCTGGCACAGCTGCGTCAGGGGCGCCTGGCACGGCAGGGCCGCTGGCGGCTGTTCGAGCGGCTGCCGGCCTCGACCTTCACCCTGGTGGAAAGCGTTGGGCTGGGCTACGCCGGGGCGCTGCTGGGACGGACCTATGGCCTGGCCGGTGGTGCGCCTTCGCCCGAACTCAGCGCCTGGCGTCGTCAGGAACGGCAACAGCTGCAACCACAGCTACCGGCGATGTCCCGGCTGCAGCAGGTCGACCTGGCCGAGCGCATTCTCAAGGCCATGGGGCTCAACGGGCCGGTGCCGTCCCTGTTGGTGCTGCTCGGCCACGGCAGCCAGAGCGCCAATAATCCTCAGGCAGCGGGTCTGGACTGCGGTGCCTGCTGTGGCCAGAGCGGCGAGATCAATGCGCGGCTACTGGCCGGCCTGCTCAACGAACCCGAGGTGCGTGACGGGCTGCGGGTGCGCGGCCTCGACCTGCCGCCGTACTGCCAGGTGCTGGCCGGGCTGCACAACACCACGACGGATGAGGTGCAGGTCTTCGGGTACGAGGGGCTTCCCGCAGAGCTCCAGCCCAGCTGGCAGCGCCTGCGGCTGGCGCTGGACAGCGCCAGCGCCGAGGTGCGGCGGCAGCGGGCTGGCAAACTGGGCCTGGCACCGCTGCCGGAACAGCCGGACAGACTGCTCGGCCAGCTGCGCCGGCGCGCTCGGGACTGGGCGCAGACCCGGCCGGAATGGGGCCTCGCCGGCAATGCCGCCTTCATTGCCGCGCCGCGGGCGTGCACCCGCGCGGTGGACCTGGAGGGCCGCGTCTTCCTGCACGACTACGACTGGCGGCAAGACCAGGAGGGCAGGGTGCTGGAGCTGATCATGACGGCGCCCATGGTGGTGGCGCACTGGATCAACCTGCAGTACTTCACCTCGACCACCGACAACCTGCGCTTTGGCAGCGGCAACAAGTTGCTGCACAACGTGGTGGGCGGCCATATCGGTGTGTTCGAAGGCAACGGCGGCGACCTGCGCATCGGGCTGGCGCGTCAGTCGCTGCACGACGGCCAGCAGTGGATGCATCGTCCGCTACGGTTGCACGTGGTGATCGAGGCGCCGCGCGCGATGATCGATCAGGTGATCGCCTACCAGTCCGTAGTGCGCGATCTGGTGCGCAACGGCTGGTTGCACCTGCTGCGTCTGGATGGCCTGCCGGCTTGCCTCGAGGTGCGTACGGCCGGGGGATGGCGGCCCTTGCCCAAGGTCTGACGCTGGCCCGGCAAAGATGAAATTCGGGGCCAAGGCGCAGGGCTGCTCGCTAAGGGTGCAGCAGTCGCCGTTCCAGCAGTGGAAGAATCACGTCGCGGGTCAGGGGCGCCAGCGGCAGCTCGCCGGGTTCGTCTACGGCTACCCACACCGCCTCTTCGATTTCGGCGGCAGGCACCGCCTGGTCTCCCGCACCCATGGCTACCTGATACAGCGCGCAATCGACCCTGAAACCGGGTTCATTGGCGGCCGGCGCCTGGTAGTTGCCGAGAAAGGTCGCAGCCTCTGTCGTGATGACCAGGCCAAGCTCTTCCTCCAGCTCGCGGATCAAGGCCTCCAGGGGTTGCTCCCCCGGGTCTACCTTGCCGCCCGGTTGCATGAAGGCGGTGGTGCCCCGCTTGCGCACCAGCAGCACCTGCTGGCGGTCGTTCAGGAGGATGGCGGCGGCGATGTGCAGGGTAGGGGTCAAGGTGAGCGTCCCGATCAAGGTGGGCGGGTCACCGTGCCGGGAGACGGACAGAAAGGCAACCGTCGGCAATCCTGGCTCAGCCTGCCCGTGAGGGCCTGTGGTGGCTGTCAGAGGTCGAGGGCATCGAACAGGGTCCTGAACGGCTCGCTTCTGGGAAACCGGCTCATGGACAGGTGCGCCTCCTGAAACCAGGACTTATCGGCTTCGGGATGGGGGCCGCTCAAGACCACGACGCCTGCGCCAAACCGGTAGCGCGCTGCAGCGATGTCACCATTGCCGTAGCTGGCGATCACGCGAAAACCGTCGCCCGATCCAGGCGGCAGATAGGGGCCATCCTGGAAGAACACCTGATCTTCACGACCGCCCCACCTCAGGAGCACCACGCTGTCGTCGACGGAGGTGACCGGGAAGCCCGGGCGACCAACCTCCGAATCCAGCTCGGCATCGAGCAGGCCGAGATTGTCGGCATCCGCGAGGTAGGCGCCCATGCAGATTCCGAGATACTGACCGCCCTGGGCGACATAGGCGTGTATGGCAGCGATCCTGTCCTCGCCCAGACTGGCCAGGGCGGCCGGTATGTCCTGACCACCCCCCGGCTGGACGTAGGCTTCGTAGCGTTGCAGGTTTGCGCTGGAAACATCCAGGCGTTCGTCCGGGCCGAGGAAATCAACCTGGTAGGCCGACCCAAGCCGTTCGATGGCATCCTTTACCGCCTCGGCACAACCCTCGCACGTGGCCGGACCTCTATAGATGGCGATCCGTATCACGTCGGCCTCGTCGAGGTCGACCAGGCCGAGCACGGTGGACAGGCAGGCCAGCAGCAAAATCATCGAGACGCTGAAGGAGCGCATGGCCAAGGCTCGTGAAATGTCCTGGGAGCGGAGACGTATTCCCGTGGATCGACGCAAGGAAAGGTCGCGTCGGTCTCAGAGATCGGTATGCAGTGAATAGCCATTGAAGCCGGCGGCAAACAACATGGCGCCCCAGAGAAAGAAGTCGGTTTGCAGGAACTCGCGCTTTATCGAAACCAGCTTGATGCCGTTGTTCAAGGAGACGGTAGGGTCTATGAGCCACCCCACGAGTACGGCCGCCACGCCCAGTATCATGGCGATGAAGCCGATGCTTTTTACGACGTGCCTCACTAGCGTCTCCTCTTGTGTGCGCGCGCTCGGTGGATGGCGCCTGTGAATCAGGATATCGATCGGTAGAACGGCCCGTGTAAAACCTCATGAAGGCCGGTAAACAAGTGTTAACGCGAGGCCATGGGCGACGGGGTCGCAGCGGGTGGAGCGGGAAGATCCGCTTCGCCGCTCCGCTCCCATTCGCCGCCCAGTGCCCGGAACAGGTCGACGTGGGCGATCATCAGCTGCAGCCGGATTTCGATCAGGGCGTTATCGGCCTGGTAGAGGCTGCGCTGGCTGTCGAGCAGATTCAGGTAGTTGTCGAGCCCCTGCCGATAGCGCTCGCTCGCCAGCTCGACACTGCGCGCGGTGATGTCATGCAGACGCTGCTGGGCCGCGAGCTGCCGTCTCAGGGGCGCCTCGGCGACGAGTTGATCGGCCACCTCGCGAAAGGCGACCTGGATGCTCTTCTCGTAGCGAGCGATATCCTGATCGCGCCGCACCTCCGCCAGATCTAGGTTGGCGCGGTTACGACCGCCGTCGAATAGCGGTACCTGCAATTGGGGGACGAAGCTCCACACCTGATTGCCGGGGTTGAACAGGCCGTTCAGATCGGAACTCAGGTAGCCGGCGCTGGCCGTCAGGGTGATGCGCGGGAAGAAGGCAGCCCGAGCGGCGCCGATGTTGGCGTTGGCCGCCCGCAGGCGGTATTCGGCCGCGCGAATGTCCGGACGGCGTTGCAGCAGGTCAGAGGGCAAGCCCGCCGGGACGGGCAGGTCGAGACCCTGGCGCGCGAGCGGCAAGGGCGCGGGCAGGTCGCCGCGCGGCTCTCCGCCGAGCAGCAGGCGCAGGCTGTTGTCCGCCTGTGCCCGATTCCGTTCCAGGACGGCGAGATCGGCTTCGGTGGTCTCTAGCGCCGTTTGAGCCTGGGCCAGGTCCAGCGCCGAACTCACCCCGGCGGCATGGCGCTGTTCCATCAGGGCGAGGCCTCGCTGGCGACTTTCCAGAGTGCTGCGACTCACGAGCAGTCTCTCATCCAGGGCGCGCTGATTCAGATAGGCCGTCGCCACCTCGGCGATCAGTGACAGCTCCACCGCGCTGCGCGTATCGCGCTGGGCCAGGTACTCGTCCAGGGCCGCATCGCGCAGATTCCCCAGCCGGCCGAACAGATCGAGTTCGTAGGCATTCGTACCCAACCCGACGCTGTATCTGTTGGCCGTCTGGCTGCCGCTTCGCTGCTGATCGGTGCGCGAGGCGCTATCCAGGCTCCCGCGTCCGGCTGGCGGTGGCACCCAGTTCGAACATGAGGTCGGCACGGCTGATGCGATAGCGGGCGCGCGCTTCCTGGATATCCAGCGCGACCAGCCGCAGATCCCGATTTCCGTCCAGGGCCTGATCGATCAAGGCGTGCAGGTGCGGATCGGCGAACAGGCTTTGGCGGTGAGGCGACAGGTCCGCGGACGCCGTCAGCAAGGGATAGCGCTCCGGGACCGGCGGCTGCGGTCGTTCATGGCGGGGTGCCAGGGAGCAACCCGCGAGCAGGACACTCAGGGCCAGGACGGTCACTCCTGTCATGACGAGCCTGCCTGCCGCGGGCCGTTTGCCCAGGGACAGGGATGGGCAGCGGGGCCGAGCCAAGGTGCGTGATGGCATCTGGATCCGCTTTTTTCCGGGTTGGCAGGAAGGGAAGAGTGGGTAGTGGAACATCGGACGTCCTCGTGGAGAACGCCATGGTAGAGGGCCCGCCTGGGCGGCCTTGTAAAGGTCTGTAGGTCTCTTGTGAAAGAGTGTTAAGGGCTGACCTTGAGGGCTTGGCGCTCCGTTATGCTCGCCGCCTCCTTGCCCCGGGACCTATCTGTGAAACTCTTTTTCAGCGTCGAAAACGTCATCACCCCTGCCGCGCCGGTGGCCACCGACCAGCGTCGCCGATACGCGTTCGTGACCTTGCCTGGCCCGCGCCAGGAAGGCGCGGGCCACGGCTCGTGCTGGCCGTCGTTCAGGCTGGCAAAACGGTCCGGATGTGACCCGCAGGGACGACCGCGCCGCGGCGTCGAGTCCTGCTAGATGCTCAAGATCCTGATAAGGCTCTATTGCGTGCTGCTGGTGACCTATGGCGCAGCCAGCTATCTGGTCCCGGAAGCCCTGCAGCAGATGTTCAGTGATCGCTATAGCCGCGTCAGTCTGGAGCAGATGAATGGCCCGCTGAAGCTGGTGGAGCGGACCTTCGTGGAAACGCCATTCGCCCACTGGCCGGCGCTGCTGGCTGAGCTGAACGCCGACATCGCGCCCGTCACCTTGCAACTGGGGCTGCAGAGCGATCCCCAGTTGACGAGCGCCGAGCGCCACCGTCTGGCCAAAGGCGAACGGCGCGTCCGCCTGACCGACGATGGCGATCCCAGCGTGGCCCTGATCCCCCTGCCGGGCGGGCACGTCCTCTGGGTCGGCTTCGCCGAGGTTCCGACCGACATAGCCCTGACCTATTGGGCCATGAACGCCCTGATCGGTGCGGCGCTGCTCATCTGTCTGTATGTCTGGCTGCGGCCGCACTGGCGTGATCTGGAGCGGCTCAGGCGCACGGCGGCGCGCCTGGGCAAGGGGCATCTGCAGGAGCGTACCGCGATCTCGCCGCGCTCGGACATCGGCCAGCTGGCGCGGGCCTTCGATGACATGGCCCAGGATCTCGAAACCCTGATTGTCCAGCAGCGCGACCTGCTCAATGCGGTCTCCCATGAGCTGCGCACGCCACTGTCCCGTCTGGAATTCGGCCTGGCCCTAATGCAGGCCGACCCGCTGCCCGCTGAAACACAGCGACAGCTGGAGCAGCAGATTCGCCACGTGCGCGAACTGGATGCGCTGGTGAACGAGCTGCTTTCCTACGCCCGCCTGCAGTCCAGTCAGCAGGCACCCGAGCGTCAGGCGCTCAAGCTCGGTGCCTTCCTGGACAGTGTCCTGGCGGATTTCAGCGAGGAACAGGAACGGCGTGGCGTCACCCTGAGCCTGGACATGGCCGCTGCGCCCGAGCAAGCCCTCTTGGCACCTAGACTCACGGCGCGCGCGTTGCAGAACCTGATTGGCAATGCTCTGCGCTATTGCCAGCGAGGGGTCTGGCTGACCGTTGGCCGCGACGCCGACACCCTGCTGATCACCGTCGAGGACGATGGCGAGGGTATTCCGCCGGGCGAGCGGGAGCGGGTGTTCGAGCCCTTCTATCGCCTGGATCGCAGTCGGGATCGCGCCACCGGCGGCTTTGGCCTGGGGCTGTCGATCAGCCGTCGCGCCATAGAGAAGCAGGGCGGGCAGCTGGCGCTGGCGCAAAGCGAAAGAGGCGGTGCGCGCTTCGACATCCGGCTGACCGACGCCCTCGTGTCCTGACCAGCAGCAGCTCAAGGCCTCCTTGGCACCCGATGACGCGGACCCGAGTCCGTTCCTTCCTCTGACCGACCTGAAAGCAAACAAATGTCCAGTTCCTCTTCTTCCCCACGATCGTCGGCTGAAACCGAGACCCTCGACGACTATGGTGACCTGGCCAGGCGTCATGTCACCTTCGCGCGGATTCTCGAACTACTGGCTCCGCACCGGGCCGCACTGGTGCTGGTGGTGTTGCTGATCGCGGTCGCCGGGATCAGCGGCGTGATCAGTCCCTTCCTGATCCGCAGCATCGTCGACGATGCCTTGCCGGCGAAGGACCTGACGCTGCTGGTCTATCTGGCCGCCGGTCTGGTCGGGGTGGCGCTGTTCAATGCCATCGCCAACCTGACCCAGACCTATGTCGCGATTCGGGTGGGCCAGAGCATCATGCACGACCTGCGGACCCGCCTGTACGGCCACCTGCAGAGCCTCTCGCTGGCGTTTTTCGCCGGTACCCGCGCGGGCGAAGTGCAGGCGCGCCTGTCCAGCGACATCGCCGGTCTGCAGACCCTGTTGACCCACTCCGCCACGGATCTGGCGAAGCATCTGAGCGTCGTGGCGGCGACCCTGGTGGCGATGCTGCTGCTGGACTGGCGCCTGGCGTGTGTCTCCTTCGCCGTCATTCCCTTGCTGGTCTGGATCAATGGCCGCGTCGCCCAGCTGCGGGAGCGGGTGACCTACCGGCAACAGGAGCAGGTGGCGGACCTTTCCGCCAACATCGCCGAGTCCCTGTCGGCCGGCGGCATCATCCTGTCGCGTACCCTGGGCCGCGTGCACTATCTCGTGCAGCGCTTTCAGCGTGACTCCGCGCAGCTGGCGCGCCTGGAAACCCAGGCCAGCACCGCGGGACAATGGGAATTCGCGCTCGTCTTCCTGGCGTTGGATCTGCTGCCCGCGCTGACCTTCCTGGGCGGCGGTCTGTTCATCGGCCTGGGTCTGCAGGTGTCCATCGGCACCCTGGTGGCCTTTATCGCCTTACAGGAGCAATTGCTCTGGCCGCTGCTGGAGATCTTTGAGACGCGGATCGAATTCGCCAAGGGACGCGCCTTGCTGGCGCGGGTGTTCAGCTATCTGGATACGCCGGCGACGGTCGTCGAGGCGAGCTCACCGACGACTCTTGCGCGGCAGGATTTCCAGCAGGGCATCCGTTTCGAGAACGTCAGCTTCGCCTATGGCGACCGCGCCGTACTCAAGGATCTGACGTTCGAGATACCGGCCGGAAAGCACACGGCGCTGGTCGGCCCCACCGGCTCTGGCAAGACCACCATCTCCTATCTCCTCGCGCGCCTGTACGACGCCGATCAGGGGTGTATCCGCTACGACGGCATCGATAGCCGCGAGCTGAGCTTCGCGACGCTGGCCAGCCTGGTCGGCATCGTGACCCAGGATACCTTCCTGCTCAACGCCAGCATCGAGGCCAACCTGCGCTTCGCCAGGCCCGACGCGAGCGAGGCGGAACTCTGGTGGGCGCTGGAAAGGGCGCAACTGGATGCCACGGTGCGCAGGCTTCCCGAGGGGCTGGGGGCCGGGGTCGGTGACCGGGGTTATCAGCTGTCCGGTGGCGAGCGCCAGCGTCTGTCCCTGGCGCGTATGCTGCTGCGTGATCCACCGATCATTCTCCTGGATGAAGCGACCAGCGCCCTGGACAGCAGCACCCAGGCGGCGATGGCCGCGGCCCTGGCCTCGCTGGAGGGGCCGCGGACCCTGATTTCGATCGCCCATCGCCTCAGCACCGTCAGGCAGGCGGATCGGATTCTGGTCATCCAGGCCGGGCAACTGGTGGAGCAGGGCACCCATGAAGAGTTGATGAAACAGGGTGGGCTCTATGCGGTCATGGCGCGCAATGCCTAGCACTCGCGGCAGCTACCGCTCCGCCACCCACGCCAACATGGCGTGGCACCCTCGGGATACACTGGAAGTACCTTGCTGTGACAGCAACGACGGTAAAGACAAGGACTTTCATAGTGCGCCACTGATGGTGTCCAGGGGCGACCCGAGTCACTATGAGGCATCTCTGGAACGCGATGCTTCTTAGCGGCGCGGCTTCAGAGAGAGGTCTTACGGATGGCACAAAAGGATGTCGGCAACGACCGCGTCCGCCAGGGAATCAGCCTGATCGTCGCGGCGGTTTTTGTCCTGTCCCTGGTGGATGCTGCGGTCAAATACTTCAGTGCTCGACTACCGCTTTGGCAGCTTTTTCTTGCAGTAGCCTGCCTTTCGGTGCCCGCAATGGGCTTCTGGGCGATCGGCCGCTTCAAGGCCGGTCGCCTAGAGATAGGCTCGATCCGCTGGGTGATGGCCAGAAGTATTCTGCTCTTGCTGATGTGGATCAGCTATTACGCTGCGCTTCCTTTCATTCCTCTGTCAGTAGCGGCCGTCGCTATCTATACGACCCCCATTTTCATCGCGCTTCTAGCGGCCTGCTATGGCGGTGAGTCCCTGTCCAGGCTGGGTTGGTCTGCGGTAGGCGTCGGCTTTGCCGGCGTGGCCCTGGTACTACGCCCAGGCGCGGACGCCTTTTCTCCTGCCACGCTGCTACCGGTCATTGGTGCGCTGTTCTACGCGCTCGCAATGGTGGTCACGCGTCGACACTGCCGCAACGAACACCCTTTGGTATTGGCCCTGGGATTGAATATCGCCTTTTTGGTAGCGGCCTGCCTGGGAGGTCTGGCCTCGCTCGCGGTCAGTAAGGCGGTGGCTGCTCAGGCCGATTTTCTATTGTCTCCCTGGCAGCCACTTGGTCGCGAGGAGATGGCCTTCATCGTCTGCTACGCCGTGGCTTTGGTCTTCATCAATACGGCCACCGCCAGAGCCTATCAGATCGCCCCGGCGGCGCTGGTCGGTACCTTCGACTACGCCTATCTGGTCTTCGCCTGTCTATGGGGATATCTATTATTCCAGGAGATCCCAGACCTCTTTACCTGGGGTGGAATGTTGATGATCTTGAGCGCGGGTGTGCTCATTTCATGCGCAGAGGAAAAGCCTTAGAACAGCGCCCTAGGCTTCAAGGGCATCGAGTCTGTCGGTGCCCCTGGGGTGAGGTAGCGACAATGCGCGAGATCCCCTGCTTGCAGTCAATGGAGCGCGCCCTCAGCGCATCGTCCGGAAGGCCTCCCGCAGGTGACCGACGAATTCTCGCGGATTCTCCATCGCCGCGAAGTGCCCACCCCGATCGGCTTCCGCGAAGAACCGCAGATCGGCGAAGCGCCGCTCGGCCCAGCGGCGCGACAGCCGCAATTGCTCGCCAGGGAACATGCTGACGCCCGCGGGCAGGGGCAGCAACGCGCTGGCCATGCCGTTCGCCATCTCGCGCCTGGCCTCCCAGTAGAAACGCGCCGAACTGGCGCCGGCATTGGGCAGCCAGTAGAGCATGATGTCATCGAGCAGATGATCCAGCGGCAGGACGCACTCCGGTTCGCCCGCGCTGTCCGAGACGTCCTGGAACAGGGCGTAGATCCAGGCCGCCAGGCCTACCGGCGAATCGGCCAGGGCGAAGCCCACCGATTGCGGGCGGGTGGTCTGCACCTTCATGTAGCCCGAGTATTCACGCTCGTAGCGGGCGGCGTCGGCGAGCATCCGCTGCTCGTCCGGCGTGGCCGCCGCGACCTCCTCGGCAGTGGGCTGGAACATCACCATGTTCAGGTGCACGCCGGCCAGGCCCGCCGGGCGCATATGGGCCAGGGCGGTGGTCACCGCGGCGCCCCAGTCGCCGCCCTGGGCCAGCCAGTGATCGCCGTAGCCGAGTCGGCGCATGAGTTCGATCCAGGCCAGGGCGGTGCGGCTCACTCCCCAGCCGGGCTCGCTGGGCTGATTCGAGAAGCCGAAGCCGGGTAGCGCGGGAATGACCAGGTGAAAGGCGTCCGCGGCTTCACCGCCATGGGCGACTGGATCGCTCAGCGGCCCTATCACGTCGCGAAACTCCAGCACAGAGCCTGGCCAACCGTGGGTGAGCAGCAGGGGTGTAGCCGTCGGTTCGGGAGAGCGCACATGCAGAAAGTGGATGCCGAGGCCGTCGATCTCGGTGCGGCTGCTGCCCCAGCCGTTCAGCAGGGTCTCGGCCGCCCGCCAGTCGTACCCGCCGCGCCAGCGCTCCACCAGGGCCTGCAGGCGCTCCCGTTGCGGCCCCTGACTGCCATCGTGGACGGTCTCGCGGTCGGGCCAGCGTGTAAGCCGGAGTCTTGCCGCCAGCTCATCGAGCTGGGCTTGGGGTACGTGGATGGGAAAGGGCTGGATGAGATCGGTCATGGAGAGCCTCGCAAGGAAGGGCGCAGTCGAATAACTGAACGTTATCGTTCAGTTTACAGGCGCTGTCAATCCGCTTAAGGTTTGCCCATGACCGAAATGACCAAACCACGCGGCGGGCGACCCCGGCGCGAAGAGGCCGGCGCTGTCGATCGCCGCCTGCTGGACGCTGCCTTCGAACTCTTCCTCGCCCAGGGCTTTGCCGGGACCTCCTGCGAGGCGGTGGCGCGGCTGGCCGGTGCGGGCAAGGCCAGCCTCTATGCGCGCTTCGCCAACAAGGATCAGCTGTTCGAGGCGGTGATCCGCCGTCATTCGGCAACCCTGCCGCAGCTCGAACCCGTGCCCTCCGGCCTGCCGCTCGCGGAGCGTCTGCGGCTGGCCGGTCAGGACATGCTGGAGCACGCCTCGCGGCAGGAGACCCTGGCGATGATGCGCCTGGTGATCGCCACGGCCGATCGCTTTCCGGCAGTAGCGGCCGAGGCGACCCGGATCGGCTGGGAGGCGGGTCGCCTGCGGGTGCGACAGGCCATCGAGGCGGGCCCGGATCAGCCGGACGATGTCGAGCGGCTGCTCGAGGGATTCATCGATCTGGTCTTCGCGCCGCATCAGTTGCGGGCGCTGCTGGGCGATGATCCCAGGGCACTGCGGGCTCAGGCGGCGGAGCGGATCGAGCGGGCCATTCGGCTGTTGCTGGGGTGAGGATGTCTGGCGGCCTACGGTCCTCAATCCTCGCTGGAGGCGAAGCCCTCGAGCCAGCGCGCTTCCGAACAGAGCAGGTGGTGGCGCATGGCTGTCTGGGCACCGATCAGGTCGCGGGCTTCCACCGCACGCAGGATGGCTTCGTGTTCGGCCACGGCGACGCCCCAGGTCTTCTGGCTTTCGGTCTGCTCGGCGACGTGGGTGGAGAGGGGGCTGTGACGCTCGTCGAACAGCGAGGTGATGATGCGCACCAGGGTGGAGTTGCCGCTCATCCTGGCCAGGCGGCAGTGGAACTTGCGATCGTCCTCCATGGGCGAAAGCCCCTGGGCGATCTTGTCGCTCATGTTCTGGATGCACTTCGCCAGGTAGCGGTAATCGGCCTTGCCACCCAGGGAACAGGCCAGCACGATGGTCGCGCCCTCGATCATGGCCCGGGCGTGCATCAACTCCGAAGGACTTTCGCCAAGGGTGGAGGTCCGGGCGCCATTGTTCAGCAGCGCGGCGTTCACATAGATCCCGGAGCCCTGGCGGACCTCGATGCTGCCTTCGATTTCCAGGGCGATCAGGGCTTCGCGCAGCGACGGCCGGGAGACGCCCAGCAACAGCGCCAGGTCGCGCTCCGGCGGCAGGCGGGTACCGGCTTCGATGGCGCCCTCGCGGATATGCTGGCGCAGGCGATCCGCGATCTTCTGGTAGAGCTTTCTTTCGGTGGTGGCAGTGGGCAGCGTCATCGATGAAACCTGCATCTTCAAGGGCTTCAGTATCTCATGGGCTACCCGGTTCGGCGCCAGCGGCTCAGGGCAGGGCGGCCAGCTCGAACAGCGGGGTCGCCAGCTGCCATTTCTCCGATCCCGCCTCGGGCGAGGACAGCTGATAGCGCGCCATCAGGGTTTCCCATTCCTGGATTCTGGGATTGCGCTGTTCCAGCTGGTGCAGGCGGTCGAAGGAGAAGCCCGGCCCGGCTTCGAGCAGCATGGTCAGCCGACAGCCGAGGCGCCAGATGGTCATGTTGGCGACGCCGGCTTCGCGCAGGTGGGCGATGACCTCGGGCCAGACCGCCGCGTGCTGGCGTTCGTATTCGGCGATGAGCGCGGGGTCGTCCCGCAGGTCCAGCAGCAGACAGTAGCGTGTCATGTTCTTGCTCCTCGGCCGGTGGCGGCCGATCAGACCGTTCAGATTTCGACGATGGCTTTGACGACGCCCCGGGCCGGGTCCAGCAGCTCGGCGAAACGGTTGGGCAGCTCGGCCAGTTGCAGGCGGTGGGTATTGAGTGCCGCGTCCGGGATCAGGCCCTCGCGCAGGCAGCGCTCGACGTGCTGAAAATCCTCGGCGGTGGCGTTGCGACTGCCCAGCAGGGTGGTCTCGCGCTTGTGGAACTCGGGATCGGCGAAGCGGATGTGATCCTTGACCACCGAGATCAGCACATAGCTGCCGGCATGGGCGACGAATTCGAAACCCCGCTCGATCGCGCGGGCGTTGCCGGTGGCGTCGAACACCACGTCGAAGAAGTCGCCATCGGTCAGCCGCGCCAGTTCGTCCTTGTCGCTGTCACCGACGGTGACCGTGGCCGCGACCTGCAGGTGCTGGCGACAGAATTCCAGGCGATCGCTGCGGGTGTCCAGGACGGTGACCTGGGCCCCGGCGATACCGGCGAAGATCGCCGCCGCCATACCGATGGGCCCGGCGCCCACCACCAGCACGCGCTGTGCCTGGCCCAGGCCCGAACGGCGCACGGCATGGGCGCCGATGGCGAGAAATTCCACCATGGCCGCCTGGTCGAGGGTGAGGCCTTCGGCCTTGAAGACGAAGCGGTCGGGCAGACTGAGGTATTCGGTCAGGGCGCCGTCGCGATGCACGCCCAGGACCGCGATTTTGGTGCAGCAGTTGGTCTTGCCCTGGCGGCAGGCGATGCACTGGCCACAGGACAGATAGGGCACCACGTAGACGATGTCCCCCGCCTGCAGGCGCCCGCTGTCGTCGGTTTCCTCGACGACGCCGGAAATCTCGTGGCCCATCACCCGTGGGTATTCCAGATAGGGCTGGTTGCCTTCGTAGATGTGCAGGTCGGTCCCGCAGACGCCGACCCGGCGGATACGGATCAGGGTTTCGCCTGCGCCACGGGCGGGCTTGGGGGTATCGCGGGAGACCAGCAGGCCGGGTTTTTCACAGATGACGGTCAGCATAGGAAGACTCCGCATCGCTCGGGATGCACATTGGATTCATGGTGCGGCGCGCGCCGGGAATGGCAGCCAGCGTCCGGCGCCCGGGAGCGGGGCGGCAAGGGCTGTGCAATTTCATGCCGGGGCTCCTGCCACGGGGGCATCGGCGTCCAGCAGGCCGCGCTGCTTGAGGGTGCTCCAGAATTCCGCCGGAATAGGCGTCTGCAGCCAGGCCAGGTTGCTGGCCACCTGCTCGGCGCTGCGCGCGCCGATGACCGCGGAGGCGACCGCCGGATGCGCCAGGGGAAATTGCAGGGCCGCGGCGGCCAGCGGGATCGCGAAATCGGCGCAGACAGCCTGCAGGGCCCGCACCTTGGCCACCACCGCTGGCGGCGCGGCGCCATAGTCGAAGTGCTGGCCACCGGCTAGGATCCCGGAGTTGAACACCCCGCCGGCGACGATGGCGTGGCCCTGGGCCAGGCAGCGATCGAGCAGGGGTCTCAGGCTCTCCTGCTCCAGCAGGGTGTAGCGACCGGCCAGCAGGGTGCAGTCCAGCGGGCACTCGTCGAGGCTGTCGACCACGACCTCCCATTCGTTGACGCCCAGGCCGATGGCCTGGATCTGGCCTCCGCTGCGCAACTCCTCCAGCGCGCGGAAACCGCCGCCGCGGGTCAGCGCCTGCCAGTGCCGGTCATGCCGCTCGCCATGGGTGCGGCGGCCGATGTCGTGCACATAGAGGATGTCGATCCGCGCCAGCCCCAGTCGCTGCAGGCTGTCTTCATGGGACCTGAGGATGGCGTCGTAGCTGTAGTCGTAGACCGGCTTGAAGGGCAGTGGCCGGGCCCAGCCGTCGTCGTTGGCGCGCTCGCTGCCGTTGGGCGCGAGCAGCCGGCCCACCTTGCTGCTGAGCACGACTTCATCCCGCGGCAATTCGTCGAGAAAGGCCCCGAGGCGATGCTCCGAGCGGCCATAGCCATAGAAGGGCGCCGTATCGAAATAGCGGATGCCCTGCCGCCAGGCGCCGGCCAGGGTGTCGACGGCCTGCTGCAGGGGCATGTCCCGGTACAGTCCGCCCAGCTGGGAGCAGCCGAGTCCGAGCACCGGCAGGGCCAGCGGGCTTTTCGCCAGGGGACGCCGTTCGGAGAGATTCATCGCCAGGCCTCCGCTCAATAGAGCACGTTGCGTGCGTCAGGGCTGTCCAGGTTGGCCTTGTCGATGAGCAGGACGCCGGTGTCGATGAACTTGGGTACCTTCTGCTTCTCGATGACCTTGATCACCGTGGCGACCGATTCCAGGCCCATGCGATAGGAACTCTGCACCACGATGGCGTCCAGGGTGCCGTCGCGCACGAAGCCCTGCAGATCTTCGTTGCCGTCGAAGCCGATGGCCTGCAGCTTGCCGGCCTTGCCGGACTGGGCGATGGCCCGCGCCATGCCGACCGCGGTGGGTTCGTTGGCGCCGTAGATGCCCTTGAGGTCAGGATTGGAGGCCAGGACGTCGGTGGTCTGGTTGAGGGCGTTGGCCATCTGCGACTGGGAATAGAAGGGGCCCACCACGGTCAGCTGCGAATGCTGCTCCAGGTATTTGCGGAAGCCGCCGACCCGGCCCGTTTCCGAGCCGGTGCCCGGCACATAGGACATGATGGCGATCTTGCCGGTCTTGCCGACCTTCTCGATCATGCGCTGGGCGGACAGCTCGCCGGCCTTGTTGTTGTCGGTGGAGAGAAAGGACTGGTAGTAGGGCGCGCCGCTTTCCGCGACCGAGGAGTCGATCAGCACCACCGGGATATGGGCTTCCCAGGCCTGCTTGATGGCCGGCACCAGGGCGTCCGGGTCGGACGGCGCCAGCACGATGCCCGAGACGCCGCGGTTGACGGCATTGACCACCATGTTCACCTCGTCGGCGATCGCCGATTCCGAGGCCGGTCCCTGGAAGGTGACCTTGTAGCTGGTGTGTTGCTTGGCCGTCTCCTGCACGCCCTTCTGCACGTTCTGCCAGTAGTTGGAGTTGGCACTCTTGACGATGACGGCGATCTCGCCGTTACCGGCCAGCGCCAGGGAGGTCGCGGCGGAGAGGGCGACACCCAGGACCACTTTCTTGAAGTTTTTCATCGGTCGTTCCTTGTTGTTGTTATCGAGGGTTCACTTCTTGCGGTTGCGGAGCTGGTCGATACAGACGGTCAGCAGGATCACCAGGCCGATGATGATCTGCTGGGTGAAGCTGGAGACGCCGAGCATGTTGAGGCCGTTGCGCAGCACGCCGATGGTGAAGGCGCCGATCAGGGTGCCCGACACGCTGCCGATGCCACCGGAGAGCGAGGTGCCGCCGATCACCGCGCTGGCGATGGCGTCCAGTTCGTACATTACCCCTTCGTTCGGCTGGGCGGTGACCAGGCGCGACATCAGCACCGCGCCGGTCAGGCCGGCCAGCACGCCGGACAGCACATAGGTGAAGAGGGTGACCGCGCGCACCTTGACCCCGGAGAGCCTGGCCGCTTCGGCGTTCGAGCCCACGGCATAGATGTGGCGGCCCAGGCGGGTGCGGCTGAGCACCAGCCACAGGGCGATGGCCAGGACGATCATGATGATCACCGGGTAGGGGATGCCCGGAAAGATCACGTTGGGAAAGCCGTCGTCGCCGATGCGCTCGATGCGGCCCAGGGTGCCGTTGCCGAGCACGCCGAACGCGGCACCGAGGCCGGAGATGGGCTGGGCATCGGTCAGTCGCAGCGCCAGGCCGCGGGCCACCAGCATCATGCCCAGGGTGGCGATGAAGGGCGGCAGCTTGACCAGGGTCACGAACAGGCCGTTGATCGCGCCGCAGATCCCGCCGACGATCAGCCCGACCAGGATGCCCACCTCGATGGACGCGCCGGCCTTGACCGCCATGGCGTTGGCCACGCCGGCCAGGGCCAGCACCGAGCCCACCGAGAGGTCGATGCCGCCGGTGATGATCACCGCCGTCGCACCGAGGCCGAGAAAGGCGATGGAGGTGACCTGCAAAGCCACGCTCATGCCGTTGCCCATGGTGAGGAAGGCACTGCTCATGGAGGAAAACACCGCGATCAGGGCCAGCAGGCTGACCAGGGCGCCAAACTTCTGCAGAAATTCTTTTTGTTTTTCGGTCATTTCTCTGTCTCGCTCGACACGCGTGGCGAGCTGCCGTCAGTGCGACGTGCAGCCGGAGGCGTAGTGCATGATCTGGTCCTGGGAGGTGGCCCGGGTCTCGACGTCACCGGTCAGGCGACCTTCGTGAAAGACCAGGATCCGATCGCTCATGCCGAGCAATTCCGGCAGCTCCGAACTGATCAGGACGACGCCGATGCCCTGGGCCGCCAGCTGGTCCATCATTTCGTAGATGGCGTACTTGGCGCCGACGTCGATGCCCCGGGTGGGCTCGTCGAAGAACATGATCCGGGCGTCCCGGAACAGCCATTTGCCGATGATGATCTTTTGCTGGTTGCCGCCCGAGAGGTAGCGGGTGACCTTGTCGATCGAGGGCGTGCGGATGTCCAGCCGCCGCACGTAGTCCTGGGCGACCCGCGCCTCCTCTTTGAAGCGGATGAAGCCCAGCGGCCCGCAGAGGGCATCCAGATTGGCCAGGGTCAGGTTGTGCGCCAGGGTCATCTTGACCGCCAGGCCGTCCTTCTTGCGGTCTTCGGACAGGTAGGCGATGCCCTGGTCGATGCCGTCGCGCGGACTGCGGATAGTGACCGCGCGGCCGTTGATCTCCACCTCGCCGGCATCCAGCCGATCGGCGCCAAAGATCGCCCGGGCGATCTCGGTGCGCCCGGCGCCCATGAGGCCGGCGAAGCCGAGGATCTCGCCGCGGCGCAATTCGAAGCTGATGTCCTGGAAGACGCCCTTGCGGCTCAGGCCTTGCGCCCGCAGCAGCACCTCGCCGGTGGGCACCGAGATGCGCGGCGGAAATTTCTCGTCGAGGGAGCGCCCGACCATGCCCGCCACTATGGCGTCGACACTGGTGTCGGCAAAGCGTTGGGTGGAGACGTAGCGACCGTCGCGCAGGATGGTCACCCGGTCGACGATGTGGCGCATCTCGTCCAGCCGGTGGGAGATGTAGAGCATGCCGACGCCACGCGCCTTGAGGTCCTGGATGACCTTGAACAGCGCCTGGGTCTCGCTTTCGGTCAGCGAGGAGGTCGGTTCGTCGAGGATGAGCACCCGGGCGTCCAGCGACAGCGCCTTGGCGATCTCCACCATCTGCTGCTGGGCCACCGACAGCTTGGCCACCGGGGCGCGGGGGCTGATGGCCACGCCCAGGCGCGCCAGGCAGGCTTCGGTGTCCGCCTGCATCTTGCGTCTGTCGATCAGGCCGAAGCGCGCCGGCTCGCGGGCCAGGAAGATGTTTTCCGCCACCGTGAGGTGGGGCACCAGATTGAGTTCCTGGTGAATGATGGCGATGCCGACATGCTCGGCTTCCGACACGGATTTGAAGTGCCGCTCTTCGCCGAGGTAGCGGATCCGCCCCTCGTCCGGCGGCTGCTGGCCGCTGACGATCTTCATCAGGGTGGACTTGCCGGCACCGTTCTCGCCGCAGATGGCGTGGACTTCACCCGGGTAGAGGCTGAGGCTGACGTCGTCGAGGGCCACGACGCCGGGAAAGCGCTTGGAAATGTTTTCGAGCGTCAGGCAGGGCGCGGGCGCGGCCGGTACGGGGCCGCCACCTTCGCCGCGGGGCGATGGGGTATCCAGCATGGTGCTCTCTCTTTTTGTTGTTCTAGGGTCATTGCCCTATGTGAGATCCATGGCAGGGAAAGCTACACCCCCGTTCGGATATCTGGCAAGACCAATTTGATTTTTTAGAATTGGTCTTGCCAGATATCCGAACGGGTTGGTGAAGACGTCAGTGCGCAAGGTCGGTGATGGGTGACGGACGGACCAGGCGTTCAGCAGGGCGTGGCTTGGTGGACAGACTGGTGCGGGAGGGAAACGGAAAGGGCAGACCAACAGGCGCAACGTCTGGTCCATGGGTCCATCTGAAGTATCTGGGGAAAGGCGCTTTGGGTGGCCCGACGCTATTCAGGCCGGGCCACCGACCGAGAGGTCCTAGCGCACGGGCGCAGCCGCGCCGGCACGCGCCGGGCGGGCGTCGCGGAAGCTGACCAGAAAGG
Source organism: Pseudomonas sp. SORGH_AS_0199 (assembly GCF_031453735.1). Classification (NCBI taxonomy): domain Bacteria; kingdom Pseudomonadati; phylum Pseudomonadota; class Gammaproteobacteria; order Pseudomonadales; family Pseudomonadaceae; genus Pseudomonas; species Pseudomonas sp. SORGH_AS_0199. The sequence continues at coordinate 3,454,070 of NZ_JAVJAE010000001.1, read as the reverse complement.
CCAGCAGCACGCCCAGGGAGAACACCGCCGGGAACAGCCAGATGCCCTGCCAGTCATGGCCGGCGGCGCTGGCATAGTGATCCGAGACCATCCCGGCCACCCGGAAGCCGACCAGCATGCCCACGCCGTAGGTGGCCAGGGTGATCAGGCCCTGGGCCGCACTCTTGTCTGCTGCGCCCGCCTTGGCGTCGGTATAGATCTGCCCGGAGACGAAGAAGAAGTCGTAGCAGACCCCATGCAGGGCGATGCCCAGCAGCAGGTAGGCGAGGGCGTCACCCTGGGCACCCAGGGCGAAGCAGCCATAGCGCACCGCCCAGGCCAGCATCCCCACCAGCAGGGTGCGCTTGAGGCCGAAGCGGCGGATGAACAGCGGCAGGAGCAGCATGAAGCCCACCTCGGACACCTGGCCGAGGGTCATCATCCCGGTGGGATTGGCCACCCCCAGTTCGGCGAGAAAGAGGTTGGCGTTCTGGTAGTAGAAGGCCAGCGGAATGCAGATCAGCACCGAGGCGGCAAAGAACACCGCGAAGCTGCGGTCCTTGAGCAGGCGCAGGGCGTCCAGGCCGAGCATCGCGCCCAGTCCGCCGCGGGTGGCCGGCAGCGGCGCGGTGCGCGGCAGGCTGAAGCTGTAGAAACCGAGGAGGAGGGAGGCCGCGGCGCCGAGCAGGAAGGTGTTGCGCAGGGCGCCGGCGGCGATGCCGCTGCGGCTGTCCCAGGCGAAGACGAAGCTGATCGCCAGGCCGGCGGCGATCCAGCCCAGGGTGCCCCAGACGCGGATCCTGGCGAATTGCCGGGCCGGATCGGCTAGGTGGCGGAAGGCCACGGAATTGGCCAGCGCCAGGGTCGGCATGTAGCAGAGCATGTAGGCCAGCACCAGCGGATAGAAGGTGGTGAAATCGGCCGCCGCATAGAGCTGGTAGAGCAGCACCGCACCGGCCAGGTGCAGCAGGCCGAGGATGCGCTCGGCGTTGAAGTAGCGATCGGCGATCAGGCCGATCACGAAGGGCGCCAGGATCGCGCCCCAGGACTGGGTGGCGAAGGCCTGGCCGATCTGGCCGCCATTGGCGCCCAGGGTGTTGCCGAGAAAGGTCGCCAGGGTGACGAACCAGCTGCCCCAGATGAAGAACTGCAGGAACATCAGGGTGCTCAGGCGTAGCGAAAGTGCGTTCATCGTCGTTTCCTTGTTGTGGGTTATGTGACGAAAAAACGAGGGGGTCCTTACTCCAGGCCGAGCATTCGCCGATTGCGCGCCGGATCGGCCTCGCTGCCGGCGAAGTCGTCGAAGGCGCGGGTGGCCGGCTGGATCAGGTGACGCTGGATGAAGGGCGCTCCTTCGGCCGCGCCCTGGGCCGCGTCCTTGAGGCAGCACTCCCATTCCAGCACCGCCCAGCCGTCGAAGCCGTACTGGGTGAGCTTGCTGAAGATGGCGCCGAAATCGACCTGGCCGTCGCCCAGGGAGCGGAAGCGCCCCGGCCGCTCGGCCCAGTCCTGGTAGCCGCCATAGACGCCGCTGCGCGCATCGGGACGGAATTCCGCGTCCTTGACGTGGAACATGCCGATGCGTGCGTGATAGCGGTCGATGAAGCCCAGGTAGTCCAGCTGCTGCAGGACGAAATGGCTGGGGTCATAGAGGATCCGCGCCCGGGGATGGTCGTCGACCGCCGCCAGGAAGCGCTCGAAGGTGGCGCCATCGTGCAGGTCCTCGCCGGGATGCAATTCGAAGCAGAGGTCGATGCCTTCTTCGCCGTAGACGTCGAGGATGGGGCGCCAGCGACGGGCCAGCTCGGCGAAGCCTTCGTCCACCAGGCCCGCCGGACGCTGCGGCCAGGGATAGACATAGGGCCAGAGCAGGGCGCCGGAAAAGCTCGCCACCGCCTTGAGACCGAGGCGGCGGCTGGCCTTGGCGGCCAGCTTGAGCTGCTTGACCGCCCAGGCCTGGCGCTCTTCCGGGCGGCCGCGCAGTGCCGGCGGGGCAAAGGCGTCGAAGGCCTCGCCGAAGGCTGGATGCACGGCTACCAGTTGTCCCTGCAGGTGGGTGGAGAGTTCGCTGATGGCCACTCCGGCGGCGGCGCACTGGCCGAGCAGTTCGTCGCAGTAGTCCTGGCTGGCGGCGGCGCGCTCCAGATTCGGGCACTGGGGCCCCAGCGTCGGCAGCTGGATGCCCCGGTAGCCGAGGTCCGCCGCCCAGCGCGCCAGGTTGGGCAGGGTGTCGAAAGGCGGCTGGTCATCGAGAAACTGGGCGAGAAAGATCGCCGGGCCCTTGAGGCCGGGACGAGCGTTGGCGGCCATGTTCAGGCTCCTGGGGTCGGTAAGGGGGTCCAGGCGCCCTGGCGCCGATGGCTGGCCAGGGCGGTTTCGATAAAGGCCAGCCCGCGCCAGCCCGTATGGATGCCAGGCAGGCCTGCCGCGGGATCGGCGGGATCGCGAATGGCCGCGGCCAGCTGGCGATAGAGATTGGCCAGGGCTTCGAGATAGCCCTCCGGGTGCCCGGCGGGCAGGCGCAGGCGCTGCTGGGTGCCGGCACTCAGCCAGGGCAGACCGAGGCCGGCGCGCAGGTCCTGCGGCGGTTGGTCGAGGCTGCGCTGCAGCAGGCTGTTGGGTTCCTGCTGCCGCCATTCCAGACTGCCGCGCTCACCGTAGAGGCGGATGCGCAGGCCATTTTCCTCGCCGATGCAGACCTGACTGGCCAACAGGCTGCCGCTGGCGCCCGCGGCGGTTTCGAACAGCACCATGACATCGTCGTCCAGCCGCCGACCGGGCAGGTGGCTGCGCAGCTGGGCACTGAGACGGGTGATGGGCTGGCCGCCGATGAATTCGGCGAGGCTGAAGGCATGGGTGCCGATGTCGCCCAGGCAACCGCCCGGGCCGGAGGCGGCCGGATCGTCGCGCCAGGCCGCCTGCCGATTGCCGGTGGCGGCCAGGTCCTGGGCGAGCCAGCCCTGGGGGTATTCCACATGGATCTTGCGCAGGGCGCCCAGCTCTCCGCGGGCGACCCGCTCGCGGGCCTCCCATACCAGCGGATAGCCGAGGTAGCTGTGGGCCAGGGCGTAGCGCAGGGGCAGGGGCAGGGCGGCCAGCGTGTCCGCCAGGCGCTGTACCTCGGCCAGCGAGATGCCTGCGGGTTTTTCCGAGAAGACGTGGAAGCCGGCGGTCAGGGCTGCCTGGGCGATGGGCACATGGAGGTCGTTGGGCGTGACGATCACCAGCAACTCGACCCGCTGCTCGGGGGGTAGCCGGGCTTCATCGGCCAGCAGGGTCTGCCAGGAGGCATGGACCCGCGCGGGCGCCAGACCGAGTTCCCGTCCAGTCGCGCCGTTGTTGGCGGGATCACGACTGAAGGTGCCGCAGACCAGTTCGAGCGCGCCATCCAGGGCGGCTGCGCACCGGTGGGCCGCGCCGATGAAGGCGCCCTGGCCGCCCCCGATCATGCCGTAGCGGACCTTGCCGCCGGTTTCCGCCTGCATCCTCTTACCCTCGGTTTATTGTTGTGTTGAGTGTAACCGGTTACATCTGCGGTTATTTGGAGCCCGTGGCGGTCGTTAGTCAAGCGCCCGGCGGACGTACGGCTTGCCCGCACGCAGGGCTTTGCGCACAGTGACAACCTTTCCCACGCTCACCGAGGCCGCATGTCCAACATCCGCCGGGTCGCCGAACTGGCCGGGGTATCGGTCGCTACCGTGTCGCGCACCCTGAAGAATCCCGAGGTGGTGGCGCCAGCGACCCGCGAACGGGTGCAGGCCGCCGTGACCGCGGCCAACTACCGGCCCAACGGGATGGCGGTGCAGTTTCGCTCGCGCCGCACTGGCAACCTGGTGGTGCTGGTGCCGCTGATCGCCAACAGCTTCTTCGCCCGCGTTATCGCCGGGATCCAGCAGGCGGCCCAGGCGGCGGGGTACCGGGTGCTGCTGTGCGATACCGCGGGGGACGAGGCCCGCGAGCGCGAGTACGCCGAACTGGTCTATGCGAGGCAGGCGGATGGGGTGATCCAGTTGCGCGCCTTCGATCCCTTCGCCGGTGACCCTGACGCACCGCCGGTGGTGAATGCCTGCGAGGTGCTCGCCGAGCACACCTGGCCCAAGGTGCGGCTGGACAATCGCGCCGCCGCCCGCAGCCTGACCGAGCACCTGCTGGCGCTCGGTCACAGACGCATCGCCCTGATCAAGGGGCCGGAAGACAGCCCGCTGACCCTGGAGCGCCTGGCCGGTTACCAGGAGGCGCTCACCCGGGCCGGCATCCCGCCGGACCCGGATCTGCTGCACCCGGGCGATTTCACCCTGGCCGCCGGCGCCGCCGCGACCAGGACGCTGCTGGCGCTACCGGAGCGGCCCACCGCGCTGTTCTGCTGCAGCGACGAGATGGCGATCGGCGCCCTGCAAAGCCTTCGCGGCGCGGGCCTGCGAGTGCCCGAGGACCTGTCGCTGGCGGGCTTCGACGACATCGCCTTCGCCGCCTACAGCGATCCCCCGCTGACCACCATCGCCCAACCGGCGGAGGCCTTCGGCCAGCGTGCCGTCGCCCTGCTGCTGGAGATCCTCAGCGGCGCGGCGCCCACCACCCGGGAGGTGGTGCTGCCCTTCGAACTGGTGGTGCGGGGGAGTACCGGGGTCTGCCGCGGCCGCTGACACTCGGGCGCGGCAGAGCCGGCTATCGTCGCTCGGGTTGTCCGGGATCGCGCCGGACAGTTCGTCGCCCTGGAACACTGCGGCCGCTGCCCGCTAATGCGGCTCGGTCGCCAGTCTTACGGCGACTTCCTCGACCAGCTGGATGGTTTCTGCCGTCAGGGCTTCAAATTGAAAGAGGATGTCCTGCAATTCCGGGCTGCCCATATCCACTTCGCGGAGCTGATCGATTCTCCGCGTCAGCAACCGGTGAATGTTCAACAGGCAATCGCGGTCGGGATTGTCGGGTATGGCGAGGCGGTTGCTCATCCTTGTCTCCGTGTTAACTGACCACCATGACCCTCGATATCGTCTGGCAAGCGGGTTTGTTGAGGTGGTTCGTCGCCGACGACGTGCGTCAGAATGCTGCTTCCAGGGGTTGACGCAGCACCGCGGATAGCCAGCGAACAGGGTGGTGGGTGCTAGTCACCCTTTCTGCGGAACCATCGTGAATGATTCGGCGAAACCCCAAGCCAGGCTCGACGTTGATAGCACCCAGACGGTGAAGGGTTCAGGGGCAGGACTTCTTCGATCGACGAACCAGCGCTTCGCGTCAGGCCTGGCAAACATCCGCTATCCGGGCTTTCAACAGATTCGCCAGCTCATCGAAGAGGATCTGCACCGAGCGCAGCGACAGATTGTCCGGGCGGGTCAGCAGCCAGATATCGGTATCGCAACCGGGCAGCGCCGGACCCAGGCGTTCGACGCCGTCCAGACTGCTGATCATGAAGTCGGGGAGGGCGGCCACCCCGAGACCGGCGCCGACCAGGCTGCCGACCGAGGACATGCTGCTGCAGCGATAGCGCGGAGTGAGGCTGGGGTAGGCCTGGCGCAGCCAGGTGACCGAGACGTGATCGGCCAGGGAATCATCCGGGGCGATCCAGGGCAGTTCGGTGGCCAGCTGGCCGTAACCGGCGCGATAGCGCTCGTGACCGCAGACGAAGTAGGAGCTGCGACCGAGCCGCCGGCCGATCAGGTGTTCCGGCGGGGCGTTGGACAGGCGCAGGGCGATGTCCGCATCCCGCCGGCTCAGGCTGGCGAAGGTGTTGGAGGTGGCGACTTCCAGGGCGACCGCCGGATAGCGCGGCATGAGCTCGGCGAGCCCCGGCAGGAGCAGGCTGCGCAGCACGGCATCGGTGCAGGTCAGGCGGACCGTGCCGCTGATGACGTTCTCGCCCTGGGTGAGGGCGATGCGTGCCGCCTCCAGCGCCTGTTCGGCGCGCTCGGCCTGTTCGGCGAGGGCCTTGGCGCTCTGGGTCGGGGTATAGCCGCGGCGGGTCTTGTCGAACAGCGCCACCTGCAGATTGGCTTCGAGCTTGCGGATGGCGCGAAAGACCGTGGAGACGTCCACCTGCAGCTGCTCGGCAGCCCTGGCCAGGGTCCGGCCGCGCACCAGGGCGAGGATCAGCTTGAGATCGGCATGGCCTATCTGATATTGCATCCGTGCATTCTTCCTTTGCCGATTCGCCGATATGGGTTGCGCTCATGCCAATTTATACTGGCCCAGCCCGTCGAGGGCAATCAGGTGGAAGGGCGGACCTTGGCAAAGAGGGTCGGCGCCTGCAGCAACCACCGCCCACAGCCACGCTGCCAGACCCGCACGAGCAAGCACAACCAAGCGGGCCAGCGTCAAGGATGCCTCCCATGAATTCGATATCCCCCCGCGTCGTCCAGCTCACCGAAGCCAACGGCTTTCTCAAGGAGCACCCGGAAATCCAGTACGTCGATCTGTTGATCACCGACATGAACGGCGTCATCCGGGGCAAGCGCGTCGAGCGGGCCAGTCTCTCCAAGGTCTATGAGCGCGGCATCAATCTGCCGGCCTCGCTGTTCGCCCTGGACATCAACGGCTCCACGGTGGAAAGCACCGGCCTGGGCCTGCACATCGGCGATGCCGATCGCACCTGCTTTCCCATCCCCGGCACCCTGAGCTATGAGCCCTGGCAGAAGCGCCCGACCGCGCAACTGCTGATGACCATGCACGAGCAGGACGGCTCGCCGTTCTTCGCCGATCCGCGCGAGGTGCTGCGGCGGGTGGTGAAGAAGTTCGACGACCTGGGCCTGACCATCTGCGCCGCCTTCGAACTGGAGTTCTACCTGATCGACCAGGAGAACGTGAACGGCCGGCCGCAGCCGCCGCGCTCGCCGATCTCCGGCAAGCGACCGGTCTCCACCCAGGTCTATCTGATCGATGACCTGGACGAGTATGTGGATTGCCTGCAGGACATGCTCGAAGGCGCCAAGGAGCAGGGGCTGCCGGCCGATGCCATCGTCAAGGAATCCGCGCCGGCGCAATTCGAGGTCAACCTGCATCACGTCGAGGACGCCATCAAGGCCTGCGACCATGCGGTGCTGCTGAAGCGGCTGATCAAGAACATCGCCTACGACCATGAGATGGATTCCACCTTCATGGCCAAGCCCTATCCCGGCCAGGCCGGCAACGGTCTGCACGTACACATCTCGCTGCTGGACAAGCAGACCGGGCAGAATATTTTCGCCACCGATGATCCCGAGCGCCATGCGCCGCTGCGCCATGCCATCGCCGGCATCCTGGAAACCCTGCCGGCGTCGATGGCCTTCCTCTGTCCGAACGTCAATTCCTACCGCCGCTTCGGTGCCCAGTTCTATGTGCCCAACGCCCCGAGCTGGGGCCTGGACAACCGTACCGTGGCGGTGCGTGTGCCCACTGGCAGTAGCGAGGCGATCCGCATCGAACACCGCGTCGCCGGGGCCGATGCCAATCCCTATCTTATGATGGCCTCGATCCTCGCCGGCATTCATCACGGCATGACCCAGGGCCTGGAGCCCTGCGCTCCGGTCAGCGGCAACTCCTACGAACAGCTCGAACAGAGCCTGCCGAACAACCTGCGCGATGCCTTGCGCCGGCTGGACGACAGCGCGGTGATGAATCAGTACATCAGCCCCGAGTACATCGACATCTTCGTCGCCTGCAAGGAGGCCGAGCTGGAGGAGTTCGAGACCACCATCTCCGATCTCGAATACAACTGGTATCTGCATACCGTCTAGGAGGCGTGATCATGACCGTGCTGACGCAACAGGACTGGGAGCAACGCACCCAGGCATTGACCGTCGAAGCCCGTGCCTTCATTGACGGCCGCTACCAGGCCGCCCTGGGCGGTGCGACCTTCGACGACCTGAGTCCGGTGGATGGTCGCCACCTGGCGCGGGTGGCCAGTTGCATGGCCGAGGATGCCGAACTGGCTGTACGAGCCGCCCGGGCGAGTTTCGCCCGGGGCGACTGGGCACATCAGGCGCCGGCGCAGCGCAAGCGGGTGCTGATCGCCTTCGCCGAGCTACTGCTGGCCCATGCCGAGGAGCTGGCCCTGCTGGAAACCCTCGACATGGGCAAGCCGATCAGCGACTCGCTTGCCATCGACGTGCCGGCGGCAGCCAACGCCCTGCGCTGGAGCGCCGAGGCCATTGACAAGGTCTATGACGAGGTGGCGCCCACCCCGCGCGACCAGCTGGGCCTGGTGACCCGCGAACCGGTAGGCGTGGTCGCGGCCATCGTGCCCTGGAATTTCCCCCTGATGATGGCTTGCTGGAAGCTCGGGCCGGCGCTGGCCACCGGCAATTCGGTGATCCTCAAGCCGTCCGAGAAATCGCCGCTGACCGCCATCCGTATCGCCGCCCTGGCGCTGGAGGCCGGCATCCCGGCGGGGGTGTTCAACGTGCTGCCCGGCTACGGTCACACCGTCGGCCAGGCGCTGGCGCTGCATCCGGACGTCGACACCCTGGTCTTTACCGGTTCCACCCGCATCGCCAAGCAGCTGCTGGTCTATGCCGGCGAGTCGAACATGAAGCGCGTCTGGCTGGAGGCGGGCGGCAAGAGTCCCAACATCGTCTTTGCCGACGCCCCGGACCTGAGGGCAGCGGCCGAAGCGGCCGCGGCAGCCATCGCCTTCAATCAGGGCGAGGTGTGCATCGCCGGGTCGCGGCTGCTGGTCGAGCGCTCGATTAAGGCGCGCTTCCTGGCACTGGTAGCGGAGGCGCTGCAGGCGTGGGCGCCGGGTCATGCCCTGAATCCCGACACCCGCGTCGGCGCCCTGGTGGACGAGGGCCATCTGCGCACCGTGCTGGGCTTCATCGAAGCCGGCCGCGCCGAGGGTGCGCGACTGGTGAGCGGCGGCGCGCCGGCCCTGAGCGAAACCGGCGGCAGCTACGTGACCCCGACCATCTTCGACGGGGTGGACAATGCCATGCGCATCGCCCGGGAAGAGATCTTCGGCCCGGTGCTCGCGGTGATCGACTTCGATGACGAAGAAGAGGCCGTGCGCATTGCCAACGACACCCCCTATGGGCTGGCCGCCGCCGTCTGGACCAGTGACCTTTCCCGCGCCCATCGCGTGGCCCGCGCCTTGCGTGCGGGCAGTGTCTGGGTCAACCAGTATGATGGCGGCGACATGACGGCGCCCTTCGGTGGCTTCAAGCAATCCGGCAACGGACGCGACAAGTCGCTGCACGCCTTCGACAAATACACCGAACTCAAGGCGACCTGGATCAAGCTCTGAACAGGCGCGGCGGCCCGGGAGTTCGCGCCGGAGCCGCAGGCAGAGGACTCTCACCATGCAACAACACGTCGACAGTTACTACGCGGCTTCGCGCAACCTCCACACCGAATACCCGGCGCTGCAAGACAGTGTCGACAGCGACGTCTGCGTCATCGGCGCCGGTTACACCGGGCTTTCCACCGCGCTGTTCCTGCTGGAGCACGGCTTCAGCGTGACGGTGCTGGAAGCGGCGCGGGTCGGCTTCGGCGCCTCCGGGCGCAATGGCGGCCAGATCGTCAACAGCTACAGCCGCGACATCGATACCATCGAGCGCCAGTTGCCGCCCAGGCAGGCGCAACTGCTGGGCGAGATGGCCTTCGAAGGCGGGCGCATCATTCGCGAGCGCATCGCCCGCTACGACATCCAGTGCGATCTCAAGGACGGCGGCGTGTTCGCCGCCCTGACCGGCAAGCAGCTCGGTCACCTGGAAGCCCAGCAGAAGCTCTGGGAGCGCTACGGCCATACCCAGTTGCAACTGCTCGACAAGGCCGCCATCGGCAAGGTGGTCGGAACCGATCGCTATCTGGGCGGCTTGCTGGACATGAGCGGCGGCCATATCCATCCGCTCAACCTGGCCCTGGGCGAGGCGGCGGCCGTGGCGTCCCTGGGCGGCAAGATTTACGAGCAGAGCGCGGCAGTCCGTATCGACCGTGGCGCCAATCCGGTGGTGCATACCGCCAATGGCCAGGTGAAGGCGCGCTTCGTGGTGGTGGCCGGCAACGCCTACCTGGGCGGACTGGTGCCGGAGCTGGCCGCCAAGTCCATGCCCTGCGGCACCCAGGTGCTCACCACCGAGCCGCTGTCCGAGGACATGGCGCGTAGCCTGCTGCCCCAGGACTATTGCGTGGAGGACTGCAACTACCTGCTCGACTACTTCCGCCTCAGCGCCGATCGCCGGCTGATCTACGGCGGTGGCGTGGTCTATGGCGCGCGAGATCCGGCGGACATCGAGGCGATCATCCGGCCGAAGATGCTGCAGACCTTCCCGCAGCTCAAGGGCGTGAAGATCGACTTCACCTGGACCGGCAACTTCCTGCTGACGCTGTCGCGCCTGCCCCAGGTGGGCCGCCTCGGCGACAACATCTACTACTCCCAGGGCTGCAGCGGTCACGGCGTCACCTATACCCACCTGGCGGGCAAGGTGCTGGCCGAGGCCCTGCGCGGCCAGGCCGAGCGCTTCGATGCCTTCGCCGGCCTGCCGCACTATCCTTTCCCGGGCGGGCAGCTCCTGCGCGTGCCCTTCACCGCACTGGGCGCGACCTACTACCAGCTGCGCGATCGCCTCGGTATCTGACCCTGTCCGCCCGCCGCGTACCGGCGGGTTCTCTGGAGATAAGCCATGTCCCCTATGCCCCTGATCGGCGTGACGGCGTGCCGGCAGACGCTCGGCAAATACGATTCCCATACCGTTGGCGACAAGTACGTCGAGGCGGCGGGTCATGCCGGTGTGCCGGTGGTGCTGCCGGCGCGCAGCGTGCCGAGCGACCCGCAGGCGCTGCTGGCGCACCTGGACGGCCTGCTGTTCACCGGCTCGCCTTCCAACGTCGAGCCCCATCACTACCAGGGACCGGCGAGTCTCGCCGGCACCCAGCACGATGCCGCCCGCGACGCCTACACCCTGCCGCTGCTGCGCCTGGCCATCGACCGCGGCATCCCGGTGTTCTGCATCTGCCGCGGCTTCCAGGAGCTGAACGTGGCCCTCGGCGGCAGCCTGCACCAGCGGGTGCAGGACCTGCCCGGGCATGACGACCATCGCGAGCCCCAGAGCGAGCTGCTCGCCGAGCAGTACGCGCCCACCCATCCGGTCGCGGTGCCGCCCGGTGGGGTGTTCGAACGCCTCGGCCTGCCGGCCAGCTTCCAGGTGAATTCGCTGCACAGCCAGGGCATCGCGCGCCTGGCGCCCGGGCTGCGTATCGAGGCCCAGGCGCCGGATGGCCTGGTGGAAGGGGTCTCCCTGGCCGACGCCCCGGGCTTCGTCGTCGGCGTGCAGTGGCATCCCGAGTGGAATTTCCGCGACAACCCCGAATCCCTGGCGCTGTTGGACGCCTTTCGCGACGCCTGCCAGCGCCATGCCGCCGCGCGCTAGGCACCTTGCCGCCTACGCCGGACTCTGAATAACAATTCCAACCGCAGGGCAGAGACCTATGACTGAACAGCGCAAGGGCACGCCGGCCGGCGGCTCGGATACCGCCGGGCCGGCAGCCCTGGCCGATCCGTCCGCCAAGGGCCTGGCTGCCGGCTCCCTGGGTTTGCTCGCCTGCGTGGTGCTGGGCATTTCCACCATTGCCCCCGTCTACACCCTGACCGGTGCCCTGGGGCCCACCGTGCGCGAGGTGGGCGTCTATCTGCCCGCCGTCTTCATCGTCGGTTTCCTGCCGATGCTGCTGGTGGCCCTGGGGTATCGCGAGCTGAACGCCGTCGATCCGGACAGCGGCACCTCCTTTACCTGGTCCACCCGCGCCTTCGGACCCATGATCGGCTGGATCGGTGGCTGGGGGCTGGTGACGGCCACCACCATCGTCCTCTCCAACCTCGCTGGCGTGGCGGTGGACTTCTTCTACCTGTTCCTCGCCCAGCTCAGCGGGCGGGCGGAGTTGGCCACGCTGTCGCAGCACCTGCTGGTGAACATCGTCACCTGCTGCGTGTTCATCGCCATCGCGGTCTGGATCAGCTGCCGCGGCATCGGCATGACCATGAGCGTCCAGTACGGCCTGGTGGCCCTGCAGCTGCTGGTGCTGATCGGCTTTTCCCTGGCGGCCTTCAACGCCGCGCCCGCGGCGGCGCCGGTGGTCTTCCACCCGGAGTGGTTCAACCCCTTCAACGTCGAATCCTTTTCCGCCTTCGCCGCCGGGCTGTCGCTGTCGATCTTCATCTTCTGGGGCTGGGATGTCTGCCTCACGGTCAGCGAAGAGTCGGTGGGCAGCCAGAAGGTGCCAGGGCGGGCGGCCACGGTCACGGTGCTCCTGATCCTGCTGCTGTACCTCTTCACCGCCGCGGCTACCCTGCAATTCGCCGGCATCAGCGAAGCCGGCCTGGGCCTGGGCAATCCGGAGATCCAGGAAAACGTCTTCGCCCACCTGGCCGGACCGGTGATGGGGCCGCTGGCGATCCTGATGTCCATCGCGGTGCTGGCCAGTACCGCCGCCTCGCTGCAGTCCACCTTCATCTCCCCGGCCCGCACCCTGCTGGCGATGGGGTACTACGGCGCGGTGTCGCGGCGCTTCGCCCACATCTGCCCGAGATCGCGCACGCCGCGCTATGCCACCGTTGCCGCCGGCATCGCCACCGGCGGCTTCTATGTGGTCATGCGCATCCTCAGCGACAACGTCCTGGCCGACACCATCACCGCCCTGGGCATGATGATCTGCTTCTACTACTCGCTGACCGCCTACGCCTGCGTCTGGTATTTCCGCCGCAGCCTGTTCGCCAGCCTGCGCCATGCGCTGCTGCGCGGCCTCTGTCCGCTGCTCGGCGCCCTCATCCTTTCGGTGATCTTCTGGCAGACCGCCCTCGCCAGCCTGTCGCCGGACTTCGGCAGCGGCTCCCACCTCGGCGGCATCGGCCTGGTGTTCATCATCGCCGTGGTGATCCTGGGGCTGGGTCTGGCGCTGATGCTGTTCGCCCGCTGGCGTGCGCCGGCGTTCTTCCAGGGCGAAACCCTGGAGGCACAGCCGCACCAGGGTTGAGGAGGCGGGCAGGGCGCCCGCCCCCAGGGTCAGTGACCCATAACCGCTGAACCGCTCGCTCGGGTGCCGGCGGGAAAGCCGTGGCGTCGGGCACTGGTGGCGATGGCCAGGGCGCCCAGGGCCAGCGCCACCACGGCCCAGCTCAGGGCCTGGGGGCCGATGCCTTCCAGCAACAGCCCGCCGAGGATGCCGCCCCCGGCGATGGCACTGTTCCAGGTCACCACGTTCATCGCCAGGGCCGCATCGGCACCACTCCCGGCGGTATCCGCCAAGGCGGTTTGCAGCAGGGTGGCCGCGCCGCCAAAGGTCAGGCCCCAACCGAAGACGCCCAGGTACTGCAGCAGTGCCGAGTCACGATTGAACCCCAGCAGCAGCGCGATCGCGGCGAAGCCGGCAAGACTCACCAGCACGGCCCGCCGCAGGCTGTGATCGACGATGCGTCCGGTGATCCAGATCCCCGCCAGCGAGGCCACCCCGAAGGTCAGCAGCACCCGGTCGACCTGATCGCCCAGGCCGGCCTGGGCGACGAAGGGCGCGATATAGGTGTAGAGCAGGTTGTGGGCCAGCATCCAGGTAAAGACCACGCCGAGGATGGCGCGAATGCCGGGCGTGGCGAACACCTCGCGCAGTGGCAGGCGCTGGCCTTCGGTCTGCCCCGGATAGTCGGGCACCTTGGCCAGGACCCAGACGATCAGGCCCAGGGTTAGGGCGGACATGCAGGCGAAGGCCAGCCGCCAGCCCAGCAGACCACCGAGCCAGGTCCCCAGGGGCACGCCCAGGGACAGGGCGACCGGTGTGCCGATCATGGCGATGGCCATCGCCTGCCCTTGCAGGCGCGGCACTACCAGACGCCGGGCATAGCCGGCCAGCAGACTCCAGGCCAGGCCGGCCGCGGCCCCGGCGGCGAAGCGGGCGACCAGGGTCAGCGCATAGCTGGAGGAGAGCGCGGTGAGGGTGTTGAACAGCAGAAAGCCCAGGATGGTCGCCAGCAGCACCCGGCGCCGCCGCCAGTGCGCCGTTGCCAGGGTGAGGGGGATGGCGGCGGTCAGCGAGCCGGCGGCATAGGCGGTCACCGTCTGCCCGGCCAGGGCAGGGGAAACCTGGAGCCCCTGGGCGATCTCGGGGAGCAGGCCGGCGGGCAGGGTCTCGGTCATGATGCAGATGAAGCCGGTCATGGCCAGCGCCAGCAGCGCGGCGACTGGCAGGCGTTCAGGATCGGGGGTCGCGGTCACGGGTAGGCTCCTTAGATATGTATCGATCAGTATATATCTAAGCAGTAGTTGCGCTGGCTGGTCAATGAATTCTGTATCGTCTAGTATAAAAATCGAATCTGACGAGGAGTATGGCTGTGGCTCAGGTGGGGCGTCCGCGGTCCTTCGACCGCACCCAGGCAATCGATGATGCACTGCTGCTGTTCTGGCGCTATGGCTATGAGGCGACGTCCCTGAGTCGGCTCAAGGCGGCAATCGGCGGTGGCATCACCGCACCCAGCTTCTATGCGGCCTTCGGTTCGAAGGAGGCGCTGTTCAAGGAGGTGGTCGCCCGCTACATGGAAACCCATGGCCGGGTGAACGATCCGCTGTTCGACGAGACCCTGGTCCCGCGGGAGGCGATCGCCGCGGCCCTGTCGCGCTCCGCGCGGATGCAATGCGATGAGCGCCTGCCCAAGGGCTGCCTGGTGGCGCTCGGCACCCTGGGCTCCTATGCGGAGGAGGACTCCAGCCTGCCGCTACCCCTGCGCGAGGCCCGCGCCCGGATCCGCGCCGGTCTGCTGGCCTGCGTCGGGCGCGGCATCGCCCGCGGCGACCTTGCGCAAGGCACCGACGCTCATTCCCTGGCGACGCTGTTCGAAGGCTTTCTGCTGGGCATCTCACCCATGGCGCGGGATGGCGTGGCATTGCCGGTCATCGAGGGCGCCATCGCAATGGCGATGACGCTGTGGGACGGCCAGCGGCCGCCTGGCCGAGGCGTCGCCTGAGCCAGGCGTCTTGCGCCGTGATCGCACAGGGTGGCATCAGGGGGCCTGTCGTTCACCGGTGGGCGTGGCGGGCGAGAGGTCTGCCAGCGGCCGCATAACCGGCGCGCGACTGGACACTCCGGTTAGCGCGCCTAGACGCCAGAGGTCACGAGCCGGTTCCGGCCCCCGGATGAAGCCGGGCGGTCAGCGTCCACGCCATCTCCGCTCACCCCACCAGCGGTGGCGTCCGCGGTGGTATTTGACGCTTGGAGCCGGTTGCCTCATAGGCGGCGGCCAGGCGGAGCAGGTTGGTGTCGTCATAGGCGCGACCGGCGAAGGTCAGGCCCACCGGCATGCCGATGTCGGCCATCACCCCCATCGGCACGGTCACGGTCGGCACGCCCAGATGGCGGATGGCGAGGTTGCCGTTGGCGACCCAGACGCCATTGCTCCAGGCGATGTCGGCCGAGGCCGGATTGATCTCGGCATCCGCCGGCGCCACGTCGGCCACGGTGGGAAAGAGCACGGCGTCCAGGCCCTGGGCCTGCAGCCAGTCTTCCAGGTCCAGCTGGCGTGTCCGTTCCAGGCCGCGCAGGCCGTCGGGGAGGCTGGTGATCTGCTCCAGGGTCTTGAGCCCCCGTTCGGCCATGCGCACGTATTCGGCCATGCCGGCGGCCAGGTCGCCTTCCCGATTGGGCAGGGTGCCGGGCTCGTGGGGAAAGATCAGCTCGCCTTCGACGTCCACCAGGCGATTGAGCCTGGGATCGTTGTTGTCGCGCAGGAAGGTGTCGAAGCCCCAGGCGGACAGGTCCCAGAGCTCGTCATGGAGAAACTCGCTGGAGACGATCCCGCGGATGAACACCGTGGGCGCGCCGGGGCGGTCGCCTTCGCAATTGGAGACCAGCGGGAAGTCCACCTCGATCACGCTGGCGCCGGCGGCTTCCAGCGCCGCGCGGGCCTGTTCCCAGAGGGCGATGACCGAGTCGCGGGTCTTGATGCGCTGACCGGTGGGGCCGCCGATGCCGGGATTTTCGCTGGTGCCGGCGTCCGGGTCCTGGTTGATGAACATGCGCGGCACGCCCAGGCGCTTGCCGGCCAGGGCATTGGGACCGGTGGCCAGGGCCGGATAGGACGCCGGGCGTACCGCCGATGCCAGCGGCAGCGGCACCCAGGGCTGCAGGCGCCAGAGGTCGCCGGAGGTGTCGGGATCGTCCGCCACCACCACGTCGAGCACCTCCAGCAGATCGGCCATGGTGCGGGCATAGGGCACCACCACGTCCATGGTCGGTGTCAGCGGCCAGTTGCCGCGTACCGAAATGATCCCGCGGGAGGGGGTATAGGCGCACAGGCCGTTGTTGGACGCGGGGCCGCGCCCGCTGGACCAGGTTTCCTCGGCCAGGCCGAAGGCGGCGAAGCTGGCCGCGGTGGCGGTGCCGGCGCCATTGGAGGAGCCGGAGGCGAAGGGTGCGGTCAGGTAGCCGGCGTTGTAAGGACTTTCCGCGCGGCCATAGACGCCGCGCTGCATGCCGCCGTTGGCCATGGGCGGCATGTTGGTCTTGCCCAGGCAGATGGCGCCGGCGGCGCGCAGCCGTTCGACGGTGAAGGCGTCGCGCTGGGCGACCAGGTCCTTGAAGGCCGGACTGCCGGAGGCGGCAGTGAGGCCCTTGACCAGGTAGCTGTCCTTGGCGGTGTAGGGGATGCCGTCCAGCGGTCCCAGGGTCTCGCCGCGGGCGCGGCGACGGTCGGACGCGGCGGCTTCGGCCAGGGCCTCGGGGTTGCGCACCACCACGGCGTTGAGCGCCGTGGCGCTGGCGGGCGGGTCGTAGGCGTCGATCCGGGCCAGGTAGGCCTCGACCAGTTGCACCGCAGTGGTCTGGCCGGTTTCGAGTGCGCGACGCAACTCGGCGATGGAGCGTTCGGTAACTTCGATCATGGTGGGTCGCCGTTGAGGATTCCGCGGTCCGGGGGCGGCGGCTGCCAGAGCTCCCGGGAGAAAAAAAGCACCGGTGCAGTGTACACCCGAAGCCTGCCGGCTTCTGATTGCGCCCGCGCATGGAGGCCTTGCCGGATCGCCCATGCAGGTTGGCCTGGCGACCTCTATCCTTGGCCTGAATTGAACCTCTTCGCCATGCCTGGCGGCGATCGGCAACCGGAGTCGAGCATGTTGAAACGCCTGAGCAACGAGCGCACGGTGCTGCGCTTTTCCATTGCCGTCACGGTGCTGCTGGCGGTCGTGGGTATCGCCTTCGGAGTGCTGTCCGGCTCCTATGCCATCGTCTTCGACGGCTTCTATTCACTGACCGACGCCTTCATGAGCGGCGTGGCGCTGCTGGTGGCCATGCTGATCCACCGGCATGCGCAGGAACCGGAGGGCGATCGGCGGCTGGCCGAGCGCTTCAACATGGGTTTCTGGCACCTCGAACCCATGGTCCTGGCCCTGAACGGCAGCGTGCTGTGCATCGTGGCCTGTTATGCGCTGGTCAACTCGATCATCAGCCTGATGAGTGGCGGCAAGGCCCTGGCGTTCGGCATGGCGCTGCTCTATGCGCTGGTCGCGGCCCTGAGCTGCTTCGGTTTCGCCGCCCTCGTGCACCGGCTGAACCGCGACATCCAGTCGGACTTCCTCAGGCTCGACATCAAGAGCTGGATCATGTCGGGCAGCATCTCGGCCGCCCTGGTGGTGGCCTTCCTGGTCGGCGCCCTGGCCCAGGGGACGGCCTATGCCTGGATCACGCCCTACATCGATCCCCTGGTGCTGTCGATCATCTGCGTGCTGATCATTCCGATACCGCTGAAGCTGGTCTGGCAGGCCTTCAGCGAGATCCTCATGGTGACCCCGCCGGCGCTCAAGCAGCAGGTCGATGAAGTCGCCCGGGGCATGGTCACGCGCTTCGGCTTTCTCGACTATCGCGCCTATGTGGCCAAGGTCGGACGGGCGCGGCAGATCGAGCTGTACTTCATCGTGCCCCTGGGGTGGCCGGCCAAGACCCTGGACGAATGGGACGCCATCCGTGACCAGATCGGCGAGGCCATCGGCGGCGAGGGGCCGGACCGCTGGCTGACCATCGCCTTCACCACCGATCCGGCTTGGTCGCGCTAGCCATGTACTGCTAGCGCGCTGTGCAGAGGCGTTCGACGTCCGCGGCCAGTTGCTGAAGGATGACGCGGTCTTCGGCCTGCCCGAGTGTGGCCTCGGCCCGGGCCAATGCCAGGCGTGAATGCCGCAGGCACTCGCGCCTGATCCGCGCATCACCCTGGACCGCCAGGCGCGCGAGGGCTTTCTGCAGGCGCATGCCCACTTCCACCAGCGGCGCCGCATCGCGCCCCACCGGCAGGAAGAAGTCGTCGAACAGATCGTCCAGCGACAGGTCCGGCACTTCGATCCGCGGATAGCGGGGCTCGACCGGCTCGCGTCTTTCGGTGAGGGCGGTCAGCAGGCGTTGCGCGCGACCGAGGATGGCGATGGCGGTACCCGAGTCGCTGCGGGAGGGCACCAGTGCCCCGGTGGCGATCTCGCCCAGTACCGTCAGGCCGAAGCGCGGATCCTGGTCGTGTACCCGGCGGGCATCCAGGGTGAAGGCGGCGCGCAGGCGCTCGTCCTTTTCCGCAGGCAAGCCCTCGACCCAGAGCAACGGCTGCGCCGGATCGAGGAAGGCCCCGGGCAGGGCGGCCAGGCGCAGGCGACCCTGGTCGCCGCAGAGGTCCGCCAGCAGCGGCATGTCCACCCGTTGCAGATAACCGGTGCGGTCGGCCATGACCGGGCGGCCACTGGCGGGCTCATCGACGGGCGCCGCCACCCCGCCCAGGTAGGGGTGGGTCAGCCAGCGCTGCAGACTGTGTGTGGCGGCGTCTTCGATGCTGTCGCTGGTGGCATCCAGTTGGCCCAGTCGCGACAGATGGTCGATCCAGCGCAGCAGGGTGAAGACGATCAGCAGGATCACCACCAGGGTCACGGCAAAGAGCACCACCCGGCCGTTGTCGCCGTAGAGGCCGGTGCTCAAGGCGATGATGCCGACCAGGCTGAACAGGAAGGAGCCGAGAAAGGTGGCCAGGGCGTTCTGCGTGGTGCTGTCTTCCAGCAGCAGCGGATAGGCACGGGGCGTCACGCTACTGGCGGCGGCGTTGTAGGCCGTCACCATGGTGCTCAGCGAAAAGGTGGTCACCGCCAGCATGCTGCTGGCGATGATGGTGAGGATCTTGTCGACGGCATCGGCGCCGACCTTGGCCGGCAGCGTCGCCGGGATATGGTCCCGCAGGAGCAGGGCGAGGAGGGCGGTGGCCACGCCGGCGACCGAGAACAGCGTGGCGCGAAACCACAGGCGTCGCTGGAATCCGCGCAGGACCCAGCCCAGGCGGGCCAGCACCGGCCGTCAGCCCATGGCCGGCGGGACGGGGGTGGCGCTCAGCTGGGCGAGACGCTGGTCGGCCTGTTGCCTGAGCTTGTCGCGCATCTGCCGGGCGGCTTCGCGGGCATCGCCGGATTTCAGGCCGTTGCGGTCGGCGTCCACGGTGGTGAGCACTGCACCCAGGGCGCCATGCACCAGGCGGCCGCCGGCCAGGGTGTCGCTGCGCAGCGGTTCGACGGTGAGCGGCGTGGCGATGACGGCGAGATCCAGGGCTTCCAAGCACAGCTGAGCGGTGGCGATGGGGATCTGCACGGCGTTGGCCGCGGCCAGGTTGAGCGCCTGCTGGCGGCGTTCGCCCTCCGCGGTGGCGCCGCTGGCCTGACGATCGGCTTCGAGGTAGTTGGCGAATGCCTGGACGTCGGCATCGGCGCAGGTGCTCAGCGCTTCCTGCAGGCGCTCGCCCACGGCGATCAGGTCGGCATGGCGGGTCACCGGCTGGCGCTGCTGGCTGAGCTTCAGGCCCTTGAGGATCAGCGCGACACCCAGGCAGGCCGCTACGGTGGCCGCCGCGCCACTGCCCGGCGTGGGCAGGGTGGAGCCGGTCCCGTCGCGGAACTGGGCGAGGGTCTGCTGCCAGAGAGTAGAGGTTTCGTTCATGCCAACCGCCTGCGAGCAAAAGGGAAGGGGATTCGGTCACGACCGACCGCAGTTTGGATCGTGGGAAACGGCTGAGGTTCGCACGCTAAGTGCAATAAGGGACAGGCTTTATTTCGATTTGCGTCGTACCTTGGGAGGCGTTTCAGTTAGGGTAATCCTGAAACGGGAAGTTACAAGGAGCCTCCTGCGGATGCTGCTGCGCTCGCCTGGATCACCCGCGACACCTGCCTGATCTTCCGCTGTGTGGCCGTCATTCTGGTCGTCGTCCTGCTCATTGGCGTCACCCGTCTGCCAACCTTGCTGTCCATCCTCAATGGTAGCTTCATCGCTGGGCGACCCGCCGAGACCGTGGCCAAGAGGTTCAGCAAGGGGGAAGGTGGCATCCTCGGCGAGGCCGGCATCATCATCGCGCCGGGTTCCAGGCTTGGTGCGCTGATGGCCGAATCCGGCGCCGCCGACCGCATCGCCAGTACTTTGCTGGGACTGGGCAAGGGCCGCAGCCTGCCGTGGGGCATGGCGCGGGTGACCAAGGTGCGCGCGTCCTTCGGCCTGGAGCTCAAGCAGACCCTGGGGGTCTGGCCGGTGCCGCAGACGCTGGTTTCCATCACCGGCCTTGCAGGTACGCTATTGTTGTCGCTCTGGATCTGACGAACACCTGCCCATGGATAATGACTCCACCTCGAACCGGCCACGGCGCCGCGATCTCTTTCTCGGCTTCTTCGGCCTGGGCATCACGGCCTTCGGCGGGGTGCTGCCGCTGGCGCGGCGCTACCTGGTGGAGAAGCGGCGCTGGCTGTCGGCGGAGGAGTTCACCGAATTGCTCGGCCTCTGCCAGTTCCTGCCGGGCGGCAACATCATCAATCTCTCGGTGGCGGTGGGCATGAGATTCGCCGGCTGGAGCGGCGCTCTGGCCGCTGCCGCCGGGCTGCTGGTGGGCCCGACCCTGGTGGTGGTCGGCCTGGGCGTGCTCTACGACCGCTACCACGACGATCCCCTGGTGGGTCGCGCCTTCGCCGGGCTCGCCGCAGCGGCGGCCGGGCTGCTGGTGGCCATGGCGGTCAAGCTCGTCCAGCCCCTGCGCGGGCGCTGGCTGGCGTTGGGCATCGCCTGCCTGGCCTTTCTCGCCCTGGCGCTGCTCAAGCTGCCACTGCTCTGGACCATGCTGGTGCTCACCCCCATCAGCGTGCTGCTCAGCTATCGGCAGGGCCTATGAGTACGACGCTGCTGGCGCTGGCGCTGATCTTTACCCAGCTGTCGCTGCTGGCCTTCGGCGGTGGCAACTCGGTGTTGCCGGAGATGCAGCGCCAGGTGGTGACGGTGCATGGCTGGATGAGCGCCGCCGACTTCGCCGCGCTGTTCGCCCTGGCCCAGGCCGCGCCCGGTCCCAATCTGATGATCGTGCCGCTGATCGGCTGGCACGTGGCCGGCTGGCCGGGGCTGCTGGTGACCTCCCTGGCCAAGTTCGTGCCGTCCTCGCTGCTGACCCTGGGCGTGCTGCACCTCTGGCGGCGCTTCGCCGACCGGCCCTGGCGCCGTCATCTGCAGGCCGGGCTGGTGCCGGTCACCGTCGGCCTGGTGGCGGCCAGCGCCTGGCTGGTGGGCAGCAGCGTGGCCACCGCGCCGCTGTGGGTGCTGATCCTGGCGGCGGGCGCCCTGGGCTCGCTGTTCACCCGCTGGCACCCGTTGTGGCTGCTGGCCGGCGGGGCCCTGGTCGGGGTGCTGTTCGGCCCCTGACCCGCCAGGGGTCCCAGGCACTGTCGCGCTCGGGCGGCGTCGAAGCCAGAACTTCACGCGAGAGCACCCTTAGTGATCACCCGTCCCCAGAATCCCTCGCTGCGCGAACTGCTGTTCACGGTGCGCGGCTCCATCGTCCAGGCGATCTGGCCCAAGCTGCTCTATGTGATACTGCTGAGCCTGGCGGTGACCCTGAGCCATGGCGTCATCCTGCGCTTCGACTTCGGCCTCACCACCACGCCCCTGACCCTCTGGGGCCTGACCCTGGCGATCTTCCTCGGCTTTCGCAACACCACGGCCTACCAGCGCTTCTGGGAGGCGCGCGGTCTGTGGGGCGAGCTGCTGATCGCCGGACGCAACCTGGCGCGCCAGGTCGAGACCCTGTTACCCGGGCTGAACGCGGCCGAGCGCCGCCAGTTGCTGACCCCGCTGCTGGCCTTCGGTTATGCCTTGCGTGACCACCTGCGCCGCGAAGCGCCGTCTGCCGATCTGCAACGGGTGCTGGCGGGGGAGGAGAGCCTGCTCGCCGTCCCTCACCGACCCAGTGCGCTGATCCGCCGGCTTGGCACCATGCTGGTTGCCCGGGCACAACAGGAAGGGCTTGGTGATCCACTGATCGCCAATGTCGACAACCAGCTGGACCGGCTGACCGCGGTGCTCAGCGGCTGCGAACGCATTCGCCAGACGCCCATTCCCTATCCCTACATCCTGATGCTGCACCGGGTGGTGCACGTCTATTGCTTTCTGCTGCCGTTCTGCCTGGTGGACAGCCTGGGTTGGTTCACGCCGCTGGCGGTTCTGGTGCTGGCCTACACCTTCTTCGGCCTGGACGCCCTGGGCGACCAGATCGCCGACCCTTTCGGCACCCAGCCCAACCACCTGCCGCTGGACGCCCTCAGCCGCGGTCTGGAGATCGCCGTGCTGGATCTGCTGGGCGAGCCTACGCCGGAGCCGATCCGCGCGGAGGCGGGGTTGCTGAGATAAGGGTGGACCGCGGCTCTGGCGCCGAACGCCTGCACGAATAGCCCCCTCTCCCCCTGGGAGAGGGCTGGGGTGAGGGCATGCCTCAAAGCGGACGCTGGGCATGACGGTACGCCCAGGATGGTAGCCTGATCATTGAGCAGGAGCTTGCCGGGTCCGCCAGAGACGAACGCCTGCGCAGATCGCCCCCTCTCCCCCTGGGAGAGGGCTGGGGTGAGGGCACGCCTCGCTGCGGACACTGGGCATGACGGTACACCCAGGATGGTAGCCTGATGATTGATCAGGAGCTCGCCGGTTCCGCCAGAGACGAACGCCAGCACGATTCGCCTCCTCTCCCCCTGGGAGAGGGCTGGGGTGAGGGCGCGCCTCGCTGCGGACACCCAGTGGAAAAGGCTGCGCCGTTTTCCACGCTACGCCTGTCGATATGCCCGCTGGCGATTCAGTCGTCCGCGTCCTTGGGTACTCGCCGAGGACGCCTCACCAGCTCCCCGCGACAATTCGGACAGCGCTCCTGCATCGGCCCGGCGGCGCATTCCGTGCAAAAGGTGCACTCATAGGAGCAGATCACCGCCTCTTCGCTGCCCATCGGCAAGGCCTTGGCGCAGTGTTCACACGAGGTCCGCATTTCCAGCATGGCTGTCTCTCCCTGATCAGGCGCCAAAGCGCGCCGCATAGTCCTGGGGGCTGACCGCCAGGTGTTTGTGAAAGGTGCGCCGGAGATTTTCCGGATGGCCGAAGCCGCACAGGCGCGAGACCGTACCGATGGACGCCTGGCCATCCTGCAAGAGCACCCGCGCCGTCTCCAGGCGGACCTGCTCGACATAGCGGCCCGGGCCCATGCCGACCTCGCGGCTGAACAGCCGCGACAGGGTGCGTGGTGCCATATGGGCACGCTCGGCCAGGCGCTCCAGTCCCAGGTCTTCCCCCAGGTGACCGGGAATCCAGTCGAGCAGGGCGGCCAGCCGTGGCGTCCGTCCCGGATCGGGCGCCAGACAGGCGCTGAATTGCGCCTGGCCGCCGGGACGGCGCAGGAACATCACCAGCCGGCGCGCCACCGCCAGCGCCAGCGGACGTCCGAGATCGGCTTCCACCAGCGCCAGGGCCAGATCGATGCCGGCGGTGACGCCGGCCGAGGTAAAGACATGGGGATCGCCATCGCGCCCCAGGGGGTCGTAGGTATGCAGGCGATCGCCCTGAACCTCGATGGCCGCAAAGGTAGCGAGTTCGTCGACATAGGCCCAGTGGGTGGTGGCGCGGCGACCGTTCAGCAGCCCGGCGCTGGCCAGCAGCAGGGCGCCGGAACACACCGAGCCGAGCCGTCGCACCCGGGGTTCCAGATCGCGCAGCCAGGCCTGCAAGCCGGCATCCTGGCGTAGCGTCTCGATGCCTATGCCGCCGGGAATCAACAGGGTATCCACCTTGCCCACGTCGAGGTCGTACCAGCTCTGTTCGGCCTGGATACCGATACCGGCCGAAGTCCTGACCAGCCCCTCGGCGGCGCCCAGCAGGCGCAGCTGGTAATAGGCGGGCAGTCCCTGGCGTTCCCGTTCCAGATTGGCCGAGGCGAAGACCTGCAGCGGGCCGGTGACGTCCAGGCTCATGACGTCAGGGTAGAGCAGCGCAGCGATCAGCGGCATGGATGGCTCTCCGTAGCGATTTGGCGAGCATGCCTCGGCGTCCATGTAGGCGACAAGGTCAAAGACCCCACGGATCTCGCCATCCGGTGGCCGGTTGGATTTGGCGTGACCCGCGCCCGGCCTTATCATCGCCGCCCATGAACTACACCGATCCCAAGCAACTGGCGCCCCTGCTGGAAGCCATCCTGCTCGCCGCCGGCCGACCCTTGACCCTGGAACGCCTGGCCGAGCTCTTCGAAGAGTACGAACGCCCCGAGCCCGCGCATCTGCGCGCCGGCCTCGCCGTACTCGGCGGCTCCTGTCGCAAACGCGGCTTCGAACTCAAGGAAGTGGCGTCCGGCTACCGCCTGCAGGTACGCGAGCAATACGCGCCCTGGGTCGGACGCCTCTGGGAAGAGCGTCCGCCACGCTATTCCCGCGCCATGCTGGAGACCCTGGCGCTGATCGCCTATCGGCAGCCCATTACCCGTGGCGAGATCGAGGAGGTGCGCGGGGTGGCGGTCAACACCCAGATCGTCAAGACGCTGCTGGAGCGCGACTGGATCCGCGTGGTCGGCTATCGCGACGTGCCCGGCCGCCCGGCGATGTTCGCCACCACCAAAACCTTTCTCGACTACTTCGACCTGCGCAGCCTCGACCAGCTGCCGCCCCTTGCCGAGGTGCGCCAGCTGGAACCCGAACCGGCCTCGGTGCTGGAAGACCCCGAGCTGAGCCTGGCGGCGCTGGGGGGAGGGGAGCCGAAGGACGAGGAGGACACCCTGGTGATCCCCGAGCGCACCAGTTTCCGTACCCTGCTCACCGAGCTGGACGCCATGGAGACCGGCCTCAAGACCGATTTCGATGACCTGCGCCAGGCGGCGGACGAGGAAGACGAGGGTTGAGTCAGGCCTGTTGGGCTTCGCGCTGCTCAACCCAACCTACCCGCTGAACCACCCTCTCCAGCCGGAAGACGACCCCTCGCTCGATCAACCCCCTCTCCCTGTGGGAGAGGGCTGGGGTGAGGGCAGGGCTTACGGGGTATGCCCAAGCGGAAAAGGTTGCGCCGTTTTCCACGCTACGGTGCTCCCCTGACTGCGGAAGATCACCCCTCGCGCGAATAACCCCCTCTCCCTGTGGGAGAGGGCTGGGGTGAGGGCAGCTCTTACGGGGCATGCCCAAGCGGAAAAGGTTGCGCCGTTTTCCACGCTACGGTGCTCCCCTGACTGCGGAAGATCACCCCTCGCGCGAATAACCCCCTCTCCCTGTGGGAGAGGGCTGGGGTGAGGGCAGCTCTTACGGGGCATGCCCAAGCGAAAAAGGCTGCGCCGTTTTCCACGCTACGGTGCTCCCCTGACTGCGGAAGATCACCCCTCGCTCGAGTAACCCTCTCTCTGTGGGAGAGGGCTGGGGTGAGGGCAGGGCTTACGGGGCATGCCCAAGCGGAAAAGGCTGCGCCGTTTTCCACGCTACGGTGCTCTCCTGGCTGCGGAAGATCATACCTCGCTCGATCAACCCCCTCTCCCTGTGGGAGAGCGCTGGGGTGAGGGCAGGGCTTACGGGGTATGCCCGAGCGGAAAAGGCTGCGCCGTTTTCCACGCTACGGTGCTCCCCTGACTGCGGAAGATCACCCCTCGCTCGATCAACCCCCTCTCCCTGTGGGAGAGGGCTGGGGTGAGGGCAGGGCTTACGGGGCATGCCCAAGCGGAAAAGGCTGCGCCGTTTTCCACGCTACGGTCCCAGTTATCTGATACGTATCGCGGCCATGGTGGTGCGTCGTAGCGACCGCTCCTACAGCAGCTGGATCTTCTGTAGGAGCGGCCCATGGCCGCGATAAAGACAGTTGCTCCTATCTTCGGCACTCCCCCGTAGGAGCTACCGCATCTGTGGACCGACCTTGCCGCAACTGAAAATGAAAAAAGCGCCCGAAGGCGCTTTTTTCCATCGGGTCTTACAGACCTCAGGCCGGCGCGTTGACCAGCGCCTTGCAGGTATCGAGCATGCGGTTGGAGAAGCCCCACTCGTTGTCGTACCACGCCATGATCTTCACCAGCTTGCCGCTCACCTTGGTGTGGTTGGCGTCGAAGATCGACGACAGGCGGTTATGGTTGAAGTCGATGGAGACCAGCGGCTTGTCGTTGTAGCCCAGGACCGGCGAGGCTTCGGCCGCCGCCTTCATGAAGGCGTTGATGGTCTTGGCGTCGGTTTCCTTGGCGGTCAGGATGGTCAAATCGACCAGCGACACGTTGATGGTCGGCACCCGCACCGCCATGCCGCTAAACTTGCCTTGCAACTCCGGCAGAACCAGGCCCACGGCCTCGGCGGCACCGGTCTTGGTCGGAATCATCGACTGGGTGGCCGAACGCGCCCGGAAGGGGTCGGAGTGGTAGACATCCGACAGGTTCTGGTCGTTGGTGTAGGCATGGATGGTGGTCATCAGACCGTTCTCGATACCCAGTTCGCGCTGCAGCACCTGGGCGACCGGCGCCAGGCAGTTGGTGGTGCAGGAGGCGTTGGAGATGATCTGGTGCGACTGGCGCAGGATGTTGTCATTGACGCCATAGACGATGGTGGCGTCCACGTCCTTGCCCGGTGCCGAGATGATTACCTTGGAGGCGCCGGCTTCCAGGTGGGCAGCGGCCTTGTCGCGGCTGGTGAAGAGGCCGGTGCATTCGAACACCACGTCGACCTTCAGATCCTTCCACGGCAGCTCGGCCGGGTTGCGGATGGCCGTCACGGCGATGCGGTCGCCATTGACCACCAGCTTGTCGCCCTCGACGGACACCTCGGCAGGGAAGCGGTCATGAACGCTGTCATACTGTAGGAGATGCGCATTGATGGCGGCGTCGCCCAGGTCGTTGATCGCGACGACCTCCAGGTCCTGGCGATAGCCCTCGGTGTACAGCGCCCGCAGCACGTTGCGGCCGATGCGTCCAAAACCATTGATGGCAATACGAATACTCATTGAGAGAAACCTCGCGATAGCTGGGTTTTGTTGTAAAAAACATTACACATGACGCGTGCTAAGCGGAATAATAGCGCCAATTTGGCTGTGAATGTTTGAAATAACAACAAATTTAGCCCGGTGGAGAATCGAAACCATGCATCCTCGCGTCCTCGAAGTCACACAGCGGTTGGTGGAACGCAGTCGTCCGACCCGTGAGCGTTACCTCGCCATGATCCGGGCCGCCGCCAGCGACGGTCCGCAGCGCGGCAAGCTGCAATGCGCCAATTTCGCCCATGGGGTCGCCGGGTGTGGATCCTCGACGGATAAGCAGCGCCTCCGTTTGATGGACCAGGCCAACGTCGCCATCGTTTCCAGCTACAACGACATGTTGTCGGCTCACCAGCCCTATGAGCACTATCCGGAGCTGATCAAACAGGCCCTGCGCGAGATCGGCTCCGTCGGTCAGTTCGCCGGTGGCGTGCCGGCCATGTGCGACGGCGTGACCCAGGGCGAGGCCGGCATGGAGCTCAGCCTGGCGAGTCGTGAAGTCATCGCCATGTCCACCGCCGTGGCCCTGTCGCACAACATGTTCGACGCTGCGCTGCTGCTGGGCATCTGCGACAAGATCATCCCCGGCCTGATGATCGGCGCGCTGCGCTTCGGCCATCTGCCGATGATCTTCGTCCCGGGCGGCCCCATGCCATCGGGCATCTCCAACAAGGAGAAGGCGCGCGTGCGCCAGGCCTTCGCCGAGGGCAAGGCGACCCGCGAGGAGTTGCTGGAATCGGAGATGAAGTCTTACCACAGCCCTGGCACCTGCACCTTCTATGGCACCGCCAACACCAATCAGGTGGTGATGGAGGTCATGGGCCTGCACCTGCCGGGCTCCTCCTTCGTCAATCCCTACACCCCGCTACGTGACGAACTCACCCGCGAGGCGGCGCGCCAGGTGACCCGCATCACCCACCAGGGCGGCAACTTCATGCCGCTGGGCGAGATCGTCGACGAGAAGTCCATAGTCAACTCGGTGGTAGCCCTGAGCGCCACCGGTGGCTCGACCAACCACACCCTGCACATCCCGGCCATCGCCCAGGCCGCCGGTATCCAGCTGACTTGGGACGACATGGCCGAGATCTCGGCGGTCACCCCAACCCTGGCCCAGGTCTATCCCAACGGCAAGGCCGACGTGAACCACTTCCACGCCGCCGGTGGCGTCAATTTCATGGTGCACACCCTGCTCGAAGCCGGGCTGCTGCATGAAGACGTCAACACCATCATGGGCCGTGGCCTGTCGCGCTACCTGCAGGAACCCTTCCTGGTGGACGGCAAGCTGGAATGGCGCACCGGCCGGGCCGAAAGCCTGGACGAAGACATCCTGCGTCCGGCCAGCCGGCCGTTCAACGAGGAGGGCGGCCTGCGCGTCATGCAGGGCAATCTCGGGCGTGGCGTGATGAAGGTGTCGGCCGTGGCGCCCAACCATCAGGTGGTGGAAGCCCCGGCGCGGGTCTTCCATGACCAGAGCGAACTGGCGGCCGCCTTCAAGGCCGGCGAGCTGGAGCGCGATTTCGTCGCGGTGGTACGTTTCCAGGGACCCAAGGCCCTGGGCATGCCCGAGCTGCACAAGCTCACGCCGTACCTCGGCGTGTTGCAGGATCGCGGTTTCAAGGTTGCGCTGGTCACCGACGGCCGCATGTCCGGTGCCTCGGGCAAGGTCCCGGCGGCGATCCACCTCTGTCCGGAAGCCATCGACGGCGGTCCGCTGGCCAAGGTCTGTGACGGCGATCTCATCCGCGTAGATGGGCGTACCGGAGAGCTGAAGATTCTGGTCCCGGCGGACGAATGGATGGCCCGCGAGGCGGTCGAAGCGCCCCAGGGCACCGGGGTAGGCTGTGGTCGTGAGTTGTTCGCCTTCATGCGCGGCGCCATGAGCACCGCTGAATCGGGTGCCAGTGCATTCACTTCCAGTCTGGAGGCGCTGAAATGAGTTTGGCTTTGGTTGGCGACATCGGGGGCACCAATGCCCGCTTCGCCCTGTGGCGCGACGGTCGCCTGGAGGCCATCGAGGTCTTCGCCTGTGCGGATTACGCCTGTCCGGAAGACGCCGTGCGCAAGTACCTGGCGCAGAGCGGCGTGGCGCTGGATGACATCACTGCCGTGTGCCTCGCCTGTGCGGGCCCGGTGGGAGAGGGTGACTTCCGCTTCACCAACAATCACTGGGTGATCAAGCGCGAGCAATTCTGTCGCGAGCTGGGGCTGACCCATCTGCTGCTGATCAACGACTTCACCTCCATGGCATGGGCCATCGCCCGCCTGGACCCGGCGGACTCCGTCCAGGTGCGCGACGGCATCGCCTTGCCGACCCGTCCGCGCCTGGTGATCGGGCCAGGCACCGGCCTGGGTCTCGCCAGCCTGGTACCCAGTGGGAAGGATCGCTGGATCGTGCTGCCGAGCGAGGGTGGTCACGTCGACCTGCCGATCAACACCCAGCGCGAATTCGATATCTGGAAGATCCTCAAGCGCCAGTTCGGCAACCACGTCTCCGCCGAGCGCGTGGTATCCGGCAGCGGCCTGGTCAACCTCTATCACGCGAGTTGCGAACTGGACGGCCGCACCGCCGCCCTGCACAGCGCGGCGGACATCTGCGAGCTGGCGCTCAAGGGTGACCCCTATGCCGACGCCGTGCTGGAGCAGTTCTTCATCTGGCTGGCGCGGGTCGCCGGCAACGCGGCCCTCACCCTGGGCGCCCTGGGGGGCGTCTACATCGCCGGCGGCATCCTGCCGCGCTTCGTCGAGCGTTTCCAGAGCGGGGCCTTCGCCCATGCCTTCGCCGACAAGGGCAAGACCAGCAGCGCCTACCTCAAGGACATCCCGGCCTGGCTGGTGACCGCCGAGTACCCGGGGCTGTTCGGTGCCGGCGTCGCCCTGGACCAGACCATCGCCGAAGCGCGCCAGGTCTGATCCGCTGGGGCCGGGCGACTACTCAAGGTCGCCCGGCCCCGGTATGCTGCCGGCACTACCGGTAGCTGGCCTCGGGCCAGAACAACAAGAGCGAACATCGCCATGTCCACCCTGGGCAAATCCCTCCTGGTCGTCGACGACGACGGGGAAATCCGTGAGCTGCTCGACGCCTACCTCACCCGTGCCGGCTATCTGGTGCGCGCTGTCGGCGATGGCCGCGAATTGCGCCGGGCGCTGGGCGACTTCGTCCCCGATCTGCTGATCCTCGATGTCATGCTCCCCGGCGAAGACGGCTTCGCCCTCTGCCGCTGGATGCGCGAGCAGTCCAGTTGCCGACAGGTCCCCATCATCATGCTCACCGCCAGTTCCGACGAAGCGGATCGGGTCATCGGCCTGGAACTGGGCGCCGACGACTACCTGGGCAAACCCTTCAGTCCGCGCGAATTGCTGGCCCGCATCAAGGCGCTGCTGCGCCGTGCCGGCTTCGGCGAGACACGCCCGGCGGCCACCGGTCTGCTGACCTTCGACGACTGGCGGCTGGATCCGGTCAGTCACCGACTGTTCCATCGCGATGGCGAGGAGGTCATCCTCTCCGGCGCCGATTTCACCCTGCTCAAGCTGTTTCTCGACCATCCCCAGCAGATCCTCGATCGCGACACCATCGCCAATGCCACCCGCGGGCGCGAGGTGCTGCCCCTGGAGCGCATCGTCGACATGGCGGTCAGCCGCCTGCGTCAGCGGCTGAGAGACACCGGCAAGTCGCCGCGACTGATCCGCACCGTGCGCGGTTCCGGCTACCTGCTCGCCGCCGAGGTCAGCGGACTGGTCGCCGATGCGGTGTAGCGGTCCCCTCGCGCGGCTGGTGCCGCGCTCCCTGCTGGCGCGGATGCTGCTGCTGACCCTGCTGGCGGTACTGCTGGCCCAGGGCGCCTCGGCGCTGTTCTGGTCGGCTTCCCTGCGCAGCGACCGCAACCAGGGCCTGCAGACCGCCGCCCGCAGCCTGGGCTATTCCATCGCCGCCAGCGTGCGCTATTTCAGCCTGCTGCCACCGGCCTATCGGCCGCTGGTGCTGGAGCAGTTGCGCAACATGGGCGGCACGCGCTTCTTCGTCTCGCTCAACGAAAAGCCGCTGACCATGCAGGCGCTGCCGGATACGCCCGGCCGCCGGGCGGTGCTCCAGGGCGTCGAGGCGGTGCTGCGCGAGCGCCTGGGCGCGGCCATGCCCATGTACGTGGAATTCATCGGTCCGCAGCAGCTGCGGCTGTTCAACGGCGCCGTGGCCCTCGACGAACTGCCGCGCTCCTGGGCGCACTATGCCCTGAGTCTGGAGCCGCTAGAGCCGCCGGTACTGGTGACCCAGATCCGCATCGGCGAAGGGGAGTGGGTCTATCTCGCCACCCTGATGCCAGCGCCCTACTACAGCCTGGACGAGTCCTGGCTGCCGTTGCAGCAGCTGCTGTTCATGGTCTTCAGCAGCGCCTTCCTGCTGCTGTTCATCGGCCTGCTGATCCGCTGGCAGAGTCGCCCGCTCAAGCGGCTGTCGCGTGCCGCGCGGGAGCTGTCGCTGGAAGTCCATACGCCGCCGGTGCGCGAGGAGGGCGCCCAGGAGATCCGCGAGGTTACCCGCGCCTTCAACGCCATGCGCGAACGCATCGCCCGCTACCTGGACGAGCGCGCCCAGCTGTTCAGCGCCATCTCCCATGATCTGCGTACCCCCATCACCCGGCTGCGTCTGCGCGCCGAGCTGCTGGACGACGAGGTGATGCAAGCCAAGCTGGTGCGCGATCTGGACGAGCTGGATCTGCTGGTCAAGGGGGCCCTGCAGTGCGTCAAGGACACCGACATCCACGAGAACCTGGAACCGGTCGACCTGCAGGCGCTGCTGGAACAGCTGGTGGAGCCCTTTACCCAGGAGCAACCGCCGCGGGTGCGCCTCACCGGGGAAGCCCGGGGCACTCTGCTGGGCAAGCCGCTGGCGCTCAAGCGCTGCATCGGCAATCTGCTGGACAACGCCCTCAAGTATGGCTACCGCGCCCACCTGCAGGTGGAAGACGACGGTCATGCCTTCGTCCTGCATGTCGACGACGAAGGACCGGGGGTGCCGGAGCAGGAACTGGAGCAGGTGTTCCAGCCCCATGTCCGCCTGGCCACCGACCGCCATGGCTATGGCCTGGGCCTGGGCATCGCCCGCAACCTGGCTCACGCCCATGGTGGCGAAGTGGAGCTGCGCAATCGCCGCGAGGGCGGTCTGCGGGTCACCCTTACTCTCCCGCGCACCTGAGCATTGGTGTGACGTTATGTCACCAGCTCGTGACAAAACTCCTTCCCTTCGTTACCCACGGCCGCAGGCGTCTGACTAGACTCCGCCCAGCTCCAATAAAAAAACAACAAGGAACGACCCCCTCATGAATGCGTTGAATCGTCTCGCTCTCGCCGTTTCCCTATCCTGCGCCGCGCTCGCCGCCCCCCTGACCGCCCATGCCGGTGAGGTCGAGGTGCTGCACTGGTGGACCTCCGGTGGCGAGGCTCGCGCCGTCGATGTCCTCAAGCAGCTGATGCAGAAGCAGGGCGATACCTGGAAGGACTTCGCCGTGGCCGGTGGCGCCGGCGAGGCCGCCATGACCGTGCTCAAGACCCGCGCCGTGTCCGGCAATCCGCCGTCCGCCGCCCAGCTCAAGGGCCCCGACATCCAGGAATGGGCCAGCATGGGCTTCCTGGCGGACATCAGTGACATCGCCAAGCAGGGCAACTGGGACACCATCCTGCCCAAGCGCGTGGCCCAGACCATGCAGCACGATGGCGAGTACGTCGCGGTGCCGGCCGGCATCCACCGCATCAACTGGCTGTGGATCAACCCCGCCGTCTTCAAGAAGGCCGGCGCCAAGGTCCCCACCACCCTGGACGAATTCTTCGAGGCCGCCGACAAGCTCAAGGCCGCCGGCGTCGTACCCCTGGCCCATGGCGGTCAGAACTGGCAGGACGGCACCATCTTCGAATCCCTGGTCATGGCCATCATGGGTCCGGAAGGCTACGACAAGGTCTTCGTGCAGACCGATGCCGACACCATTCGCAGCGACAAGATGGTCGAGGTGTTCAAGACCTTCAAGCGCGTCAAGGGCTATGTCGATCCCAATGCCGCCGGTCGCGACTGGAACCTGGCCACCGCCATGGTTATCGAGGGCAAGGCGGGCATGCAGATCATGGGTGACTGGGCCAAGGCCGAATTCACCGCGGCCGGCAAGAAGCCGGGCGTCGACTACGAGTGCGTGGTGATGCCGGGCACCCAGGGCGACTTCATCTACAACATCGACTCCCTGGCCATGTTCAAGATCAAGAACAAGGACAACCAGAAGGCCCAGGACGACCTGGTGCGCACCGTCATCGACAAGCCCTTCCAGGAGGTGTTCAACCTCAACAAGGGCTCCATCCCGGTGCGCAACGACATCGACCTGGCCAAGTTCGACAGCTGCGCCCAGCAGTCCGCCAAGGACTTCCAGGCGGCCAATGCCGATGGCAAGGCCGAGCCGAGCATGGCGCACAGCATGGCCAATACCAGCTATGTGCAGGGTGCGATCTTCGACGTGGTGACCAACTTCTTCAACGACGCCAACGCCGATCCGAAGAAGGCCACCGAGCAACTGGTCGCTGCCATCCAGGCCGCCAAGTAAGGTCAATCGCGGCCATGGCGGTCCGCCGCTGCGGCCGCTCCTGCAGACGCCTGATCGACCTGTAGGAGCGGCCCATGGCCGCGATCATCTAGCTACCTGACACCCAGATAATACCACCCCTTGGGAGCGCCCCATGGCTCTTACCGAAACCCTTC
Source organism: Pseudomonas sp. SORGH_AS_0199 (assembly GCF_031453735.1). Lineage (NCBI taxonomy): Bacteria > Pseudomonadati > Pseudomonadota > Gammaproteobacteria > Pseudomonadales > Pseudomonadaceae > Pseudomonas > Pseudomonas sp. SORGH_AS_0199. Next base: position 3,420,139 of record NZ_JAVJAE010000001.1, on the reverse strand, counting down.
CCGTCGCGACCGTCAGTCGACGCCCGGACCGGCTGCAGCGCCTGCTGCCCAAGCTGGTGCTGGCGCCCACGGCCATCGCCATGGTCGTCTGTCTCTATGGCTACATGCTGTGGACGGCGGTGATCTCCTTTACCAACTCGCGCTTCCTGCCCAGCTACAACTTCGCCGGCTTCGCCCAGTACGCGCGACTCATGGAAAACGATCGCTGGCTGGTGGCCTGCAAGAACCTGGCGATCTTCGGTGGCCTGTTCATCCTGCTGAGCCTGGCCATTGGCGTCTTCTTCGCCATCCTGCTGGACCAGCGCATCCGCCGCGAAGGCTTCATCCGCACCATCTACCTCTATCCCATGGCGCTATCGATGATCGTCACCGGCACTGCCTGGAAGTGGCTGCTCAACCCCGGCATGGGGCTGGACAAGCTGTTGCGCGACTGGGGCTGGGAAGGCTTTCGCTTCGACTGGCTGGTGGATCCCGACCGGGTCATCTACTGCCTGCTGATCGCCGCACTCTGGCAGGCCTCGGGCTTCGTCATGGCCATGTTCCTCGCCGGTCTGCGCGGCGTGGATTCCTCCATCCTGAGAGCCGCCCAGGTCGACGGGGCAGGGCTGCCGACCATCTATCTGCGCATCGTCCTGCCCAGCCTACGGCCGGTGTTCTTCAGTGCGGTGATGATCCTCGCCCACATCGCCATCAAGAGCTTCGACCTGGTCATGGCCATGACCGCGGGCGGTCCCGGCTACGCCTCGGACCTGCCGGCGGTGTTCATGTACCAGCACACCTTCACCCGCGGCCAGATGGGCCTGGGGTCCGCCAGTGCGGTGCTGATGCTCGGCGCGGTGCTGGCGGTGCTGGTGCCCTACCTCTACTCGGAATTGCGGAGCAAGCGAAATGGCTAAGGCTCTAAACGTCAATCGCGTGGCCATCCACGCCACCCTGATTATCGCCTGCGCGGTCTATCTGGTGCCGCTGCTGGTGATGCTGCTGACCAGCTTCAAGACCCCGGACGACGTTCGCACCGGCAACCTGCTGAGCCTGCCCCTGGACTGGACGATCATCGGCTGGCTCAAGGCCTGGGACGTGGTCCACAGCTACTTCTGGAACTCCTTCATGATCACCGTCCCGGCGGTGATCATCTCCACCTTCATCGGCGCGCTCAACGGCTACGCCCTGTCGAAGTGGCAGTTCCGCGGTTCGAATCTGCTGTTCAGCCTGCTGCTGTTCGGCTGCTTCATTCCCTTCCAGGTGATCCTGCTGCCGATGTCCTTCACCCTCGGCCAGCTGGGCCTGGCCAACACCACCGCCGGCCTGGTGCTGGTGCACGTGATCTACGGCCTGGCCTTCACCACGCTGTTCTTCCGCAACTACTACGTGGGCATCCCCGATGCCCTGATCAAGGCGGCGCGGCTGGACGGGGCGGGCTTCTTCACTATCTTCTTCAAGATCCTGCTGCCGCTGTCCACGCCGATCGTGATGGTCAGCCTGATCTGGCAGTTCACCCAGGTATGGAACGACTTCCTGTTCGGCGTGGTGTTCGCCAGCGGCTCGTCGCAGCCCATCACCGTGGCCCTGAACAACCTGGTCAACACCAGCACCGGCGCGAAGGAATACAACGTCGACATGGCCGCCGCCATGATCGCCGCGCTGCCGACGCTGCTGGTCTACATCTTCGCTGGCAAGTATTTCGTCCGGGGCCTGACCTCGGGCGTGGTCAAAGGATAAGGAAGGCCACCATGGCAGCTCTCGAACTCAAAAGCGTACGCAAGACCTACGGCAACGCCGCCCAGGAAGCCCTCAAGGGCATCGACATCCGCATCGACGCGGGTCAGTTCCTCATCCTGGTGGGCCCCTCCGGCTGTGGCAAATCCACCCTGATGAACGCCATCGCCGGCCTGGAAGACATCAGCAGCGGCGCCATCTGCCTGGACGGCGAGGACGTCACCCAGGTCGAGCCCAAGGACAGGGACATCGCCATGGTGTTCCAGTCCTACGCCCTGTATCCGACCATGACCGTGCGCGAGAACATCGCCTTCGGCCTGAAGATCCGCAAGACCCCCAGGGAGCAGATCGACGCCGAGGTGGCGCGGGTCAGCAAGCTGCTGCAGATCGAGCACCTGCTCGAGCGCAAGCCGGCGCAGCTCTCCGGTGGCCAGCAGCAGCGGGTGGCCATGGGTCGCGCCCTGGCGCGCCGGCCCAAGCTCTATCTGTTCGACGAGCCGTTGTCCAACCTCGACGCCAAGCTGCGGGTGGAGATGCGCACCGAGATCAAGCTGATGCACCAGCGCCTGCAGACCACCACCGTCTACGTCACCCACGACCAGATCGAAGCCATGACCCTGGGCGATCGGGTCGCGGTGATGAAGGATGGCGAGGTGCAGCAGTTCGGTACTCCGGAGGAGATCTACAACGATCCGGCCAATCTCTTCGTCGCCAGCTTCATCGGCTCGCCGCCGATGAACTTCGTGCCGGTGCGCCTGGAAGCGCGCGAGGGCAGGGTGGTCGCCCGCGTCACCGGCGATACCGGCGACAGCCAGGTGGATTTGCCCGATCTGGATCCGGCGCTCGCGGGCCGAGAGGCTATCCTTGGGGTGCGTCCGGAGCAGATCCAGTCGGCGCATCCGGCGGACAACGCGGTGCCAGGCATCCTGACGCGGATCCAGGTGGTCGAGCCGACCGGTCCCGACACCCTGCTGTATGCCGAATGGAACGGCACCAAGGTCTGCTGCCGGGTCGCTCCGGGCGAAGCGCCGCGGGCCGGCGACCAGGTGCTCTGGCGGATCGATTCGCGACGGGCGGTGCTGTTCGATCCTGCGAGCGGTCGCCGACTTTCTTGAACGTAGCTCATGGCTGAAACGTTACAGCAATGGTAAGGTCCGCCCGCCGCCGCGCCTGACGTCGGGTTGCGGCCCTACCAGAGGCCAGGAGTGCACCTCCGGCCGCCGTGACAGACAGGAGAACAACAATGGCACTACCCCGCGTCGTGGTCTTTGGCGAAGCCCTCACCGACATCGTCCAGGGTAATCCTGGCGAATGGCGGGGTTATCCGGGCGGTGCCCCCTGGAACGTGGCGCGTGACCTGGCCCGGCTGGGCGTGGCAAGCGCCTTCGGTGGCGCCATCAGCCAGGACGGTCTGGGTGACGAGATCGCCTGGCAGTCGGAAACCGCCGGCCTCGATACCCGCTTCCTGCAGCGCGTCGCCGCCGATCCGCTGGTGGCCATCGTGCCGTCGAGCCGTCCGCCGCGCTATTTCTTCGCCGGCGAAGCCGATCTCCAGTTCGACCCGGCGCTGCTGCCCGAAGGCTGGCTGGAGGCCGCCGAGGTCTGCCATTTCAGCTGCATCAGCCTGGCCCGCTATCCGCTGGCCGATACTCTGCTGGACCTGGCCCGCCAGGCCAAGGCTGCCGGCAAGCGCCTGAGCTACGATCCCAACTGGCGCAACCTGATGGACGATCGCTATCGCCAGCAGACCTTCCCCGAGCTGGTGCGCCTGGCCGACGACATCAAGCTATCCGACGAAGACATCCGCCAGATCTATCCGGGCCTGGACGAGCGCGCCGCGCTGGACGAATTGCGCGCCCTCAATCCCCATGCGCGCATCCTCTTCACCCGCGGCGAGCACGGCCTGGTGCTCTATACGCCGGAAGGCGAGTGGCAACAGGCCGCCATCGCCGTGGACGTGGCCGACACCGTGGGTGCCGGGGATGCCTGCATGGCCGGCTGGCTGGCCTCCGGCCTGCTGGGCCTGACCGACCTGCAGCAGCGCCTGAGATTCGCCGCGGCCAGTGCCTCGGTGTCCTGCCGCCATGCCGGCGCCTATGCGCCGACCCGTGCCGATGTCGAAGCCCTGCTGCAGGTGAGCCCTCACTAGACCGTTTTTCCACAACAACAATAGCCGCCAAGGAAACCCGATGGACTTCCCCGATTTTCGTCGTCGCGACACCCTGCTGGAGCACGTCCGCCACACCCTGGCGTTCTACCATCCCCGCTGTGTCGATCCGCAGGGCGGCTTCTATCACTTCTTCAAGGACGACGGCACGGTCTACGATCGCCAGACCCGCCACCTGGTCTCCAGCACCCGCTTCGTCTTCGATTTCGCCATGGCCTACCGGCACTATGGCGATCCGGCCTTTCTGGACGCGACCCGCCACGGCCTGAGATACCTGCGCGAGCGGCATCGCCAGGCCAACGGCGGCTATGCCTGGCTGCTCGACGGCGACACCGTGGTGGATGGCACCAATCACTGCTATGGCCTGGCCTTCGTGGTGCTGGCCTACGCCCACGGCCTGCAGGCGGGCATCCAGGAAGCGCGCAACTGGCTGAGCGAAGCCTGGGAATCCCTGGAGACCCACTTCTGGCGTGAAGCCGATGGCCTCTATGTCGACGAGATCAGCGCCGACTGGCAGACCGTGGCGCCGTATCGCGGCCAGAACGCCAACATGCACGCCTGCGAAGCCCTGCTGGCCGCCTTCGAAGCCAGCGGCGAGGTGCGCTACCTGGATCGCGCCGAGACCCTGGCGCGCAACATGACCCAGCGCCAGGCCGCGCTGACCTTGGGCCAGGGCGGGGTGGCCGACGAGGTCCCCGGTGGCCTGGTCTGGGAGCACTACCACAGCGACTGGTCCATCGACTGGGACTACAACCGCGACGATCCGGCCAACCTGTTCCGGCCCTGGGGTTTCCAGCCGGGGCACCAGATCGAATGGGCCAAGCTGCTGCTGATCCTCGAACGCCATCGCCCCCAGCCCTGGCTGTTGCCACGGGCCCAGGCGCTGTTCGATATCTCCTGGCGCCTGAGCTGGGATGGCGAGCACGGCGGTCTCTACTACGGCTTCGCCCCGGATGGCTCACCCTGCGATCCGGACAAGTACTTCTGGGTGCAGGCCGAGGCCCTGGCCGCCGCCGCGTTGCTCGCCGAGCGCAGTGGCGAGGCCCGCTACTGGGAACACTATGAGGCGCTCTGGCGCTATAGCTGGACGCATTTCATCGATCACGAGCACGGTGCGTGGTGGCGCCTGCTCGACCGTCGGAACCACAAGTACTCCGACGACAAGAGTCCGGCCGGCAAGGTCGACTACCACACCATGGGTGCCTGTTACGAAGTCCTCAACGTCCTGCCGTAAGAAGCTGTACACGATCTCGCGAGCTAGAGCCAAACCAGGCGAAAAGGCCTGAGAAAGCGCAGTTTACGAATGCTAAATGAGCATTTCGAAGGCCTTTTCAACGCCGTTTGGCCGACGCACAGCAGATCGTTTACAGCTTCTAAGTATTAGAGACGCGGGTTTCGGGCCCAAGGTGTCATCACTTCAATAAAAAGGGATCTCAGTAATGAACAAGCAAAACCACAAGAATCGTCCGGGGCGCGCACTGCCCCTGGTGTCGCTGCTGGCCCTGGCGGTCGCCGCGGGTGCCCAGGCGGCGCCCCAGGCCAATCCGGGTGGCAACTTCAGTGGCGTCAACAACACCGAGGCCGCCTTCGAGCCGCTGGGCAACACCATGACCGGTGACTGGGGTGGCGTGCGCAAGGACCTGCGCGACAAGGGCTGGGACATCAAGCTCGAATACGTCGGCGAGGGCGCGACCAACCTGCGTGGCGGCTACGACGACGATCGCACCGGGCGCTGGAGCTCCCAGTACATGTTCGGCCTCTGGGGCGACATGAACAAGATCGCGGGTTGGGAAAACTCGGTGTTCAAGCTGGCCATCACCTCCCGTGACGGCCGCAACCTGACCGATGACCGCATCACCGATCCGCGCGTGGGCGGCTACTCCTCGGTGCAGGAAGTCTATGGCCGTGGCCAGACCTGGCGTCTGACCCAGCTGTGGCTGTCCAAGGGCTTCTTCGATGGCCGTCTGGACATCAAGGCCGGTCGCTTCGGCGAAGGCGAGGACTTCAACTCCTTCGAGTGCGACTTCCAGAACCTGGCGTTCTGCGGTTCCCAGGTCGGCAACTGGGAAGGCGTCTGGTACAACTGGCCGGTCAGCCAGTGGGCCCTGCGCGTCAAGTACAGCCTGACCCCCGAGCTGTTCGTCCAGGTCGGTGCCTACGAGCAGAATCCGTCGCTGCTGGAAACCGGCAACGGCTTCAAGCTCAACGGCAGCGGCACCAAGGGTGCGGTCCTGCCGGTGGAAATGGTCTGGTCGCCCAAGGTCAACGGCCTGCCGGGCGAATACCGCGTCGGCTACTACTACAGCACCGCCGATGCCAACGACGTCTACGAAGACGTCAACGGCAACTCCGCGGCCCTTACCGGGCTGGATTACAAGGAGCACTCCAGCAAGCACGGCTACTGGGTCGTGGCGCGTCAGCAGATCACCGCGCACAACGATGATCCGAGCCGCGGCCTGTCGGTGTTCGCCAACTTCACCGCCCATGCCAAGGACGTCAACAAGGTCAGCAACTACGTCCAGGCCGGTCTGGTGTACAAGGGCCCCTTCGACGGTCGTCCCAAGGATGACATCGGCTTCGGCGTCGCGCGCATCAGCACCAACAGCGACTTCCGCGACAACCAGCGCGCCCTCAACCAGGCCGCCGGTGCCACCGACTACGATGATCCGGCCTACACGCCCCTGCAGCACAACGAGTACGACGCCGAGATCTACTACGGCGTGCACGTGACCAACTGGCTGACCGTGCGCCCCAACCTCCAGTACATCAAGAGCCCGGGTGGCGTGCGTGAAGTCGACAATGCCGTGGTGGGCGGCCTGAAGGTTCAAGCGGTTTTCTAAATCGCCCCCATAGCCCGCCATCCTGCCGGATGGCGCTGGACAGGGTCCTGCGGTGGTTATACTGCAGGGCCTTTTTCATTTCCGAGGTTGCCGTGGGTAAGGTCGAAAGTCCCTGCATCAGCCAGTGCAAGATCAAAGACGACGTCTGCCAGGGATGTGGCCGCAAACGCTCAGAGATCAAGGGCTGGAAGGAGTTGAAGGACCGCGAGCGCAAGGAAGTCATCGACAAGTCGAAGAAGCGCCTGAAAAAGCTCAAGAAGGGCTGATACGTTCCTGTCGGCACCCTAGGTTGGGTTGAGCGAAGCGAAGCCCAACAAGGCCAAGCCAACCCCCCCACTGTTGGACCTCGAGGATAAAGCCTCCTCAGCCCAACCTGCGCCTGATGGAGTCGAGCGCCCGCTCGGCCAGCCCCCTCTCCCTGCGGGAGAGGGTTGGGGTGAGGGCGCTTTTCGCCAACGAACACCCGGGTGGAAAAGGCTGCGCCGTTTTCCACGCTACGGTTAACCGGGCCATCAAACGCGGCTCACTATGCTCGCTCCACCTCATCCAACAATCCCATGAACGCCTGCGCCGCATTCGAATGGGTGCGCTCGGTATGCAGGATGTACCCCAGGCGCCGCTCCAACTGAATCCCCGGCAGCGGCAGCCGGCGTACCTGATCGTCCAGCAGGGTCCGCGGCAGCACGCTCCAGGCCAGGCCGATGGACACCAGCATCTTGATGGTCTCCAGGTAGTTGGTGCTCATGGCGATATTGGGTATCAGCCCCTGGGCATCGAACAATCCATGCACGATCAGCCGGGTAAAGGTATTGCCGCCGGGAAACACCGCCGGATGCCGCGCCACATCGGCCAGGGTGACCTCCGCCTGGTTCGCCAGCGGATGTTCGGGCGCTGCCACGAAATCCAGCGGATCGCTCCATACCGGCACCGCCTTGATCGGCGCCGCGGTCTGAGGCGCCAGGGTGATGATCGCCAGCTCCACCCGCCCATGCAGGATTTCGTCGTAGGCGGCTTCCGAATCGAGAAAGCGGATATCCAGGGCGACGTCGGGATAGTCCCGGGTGAAGCGCCTGAGGATCGGCGGCAACCGGTGCAGGCCGATGTGGTGACTGGTCGCCAGCGTCAGCCGGCCACCAATGGCACCATTGAGATTGGTCAGCGCCCGCCGGGTGTCATCGATCACGTCTAGAATCTGATAGGCGCGGGGGAGCAGGGCGCGTCCGGCCTCGGTCAGGCTGACCTCGCGGCCGATGCGATCGAACAGTCGCAGCCCCAGCTGCAGCTCCAGGGCCGCGATGCGCTTGCTCACCGCCGGCTGGGTCAGGTGCAGGCGCTCGCCAGCGTCGGAGAAACCGCCGGTTTCGGCCACCGCGACAAAGGCGTTCAGATTGGCGAGGTCCAAGACGTCGAATTCCTATTGGTTATGCGCTTCATGAAAAAGATGAATTTGTTTCATGCGAGCCTAACGCGGTATCTTTGACCCCACAAGCACCAAGGGCATGCAAAGGCCCGTGCCGTTCCACGCCCGATGAGGAATCCACCCATGGCTGGCAAGACGCTCTACGACAAACTCTGGGATATGCACTTGGTCAAGCAGCGCGACGACGGTTCCGCGCTGCTCTACATCGACCGCCACATCATCCACGAAGTGACCTCGCCCCAGGCCTTCGAAGGCCTGCGTCTGGCCGGCCGCAAGCCCTGGCGTCTGGACGCCAACCTGGCGACCCCCGATCACAACGTGCCGACCACCCCCGATCGCAAGGAAGGCCTCGATTCCATCAAGGACGAGATCTCGCGCATTCAGGTCCGCACCCTTGACGAGAACTGCGACGACTTCGGCGTCACCCAGTTCAAGATGAACGACGTCCGCCAGGGCATCGTCCATGTGATCGGCCCGGAGCAGGGCGCCGTGCTGCCCGGCATGACCGTGGTCTGCGGTGACTCCCACACCTCCACCAACGGCGCCTTCGGAGCCCTGGCCCATGGCATCGGCACCTCCGAGGTCGAGCACGTGCTCGCCACCCAGTGCCTGGTGGCCAAGAAGATGAAGAACATGTTGGTGAAGGTGGAGGGTGAGTTGCCCTTTGGCGTCACCGCCAAGGACATCGTCCTCGCGGTCATCGGCAAGATCGGCACCGCCGGCGGTAACGGCCATGCCATCGAATTCGCCGGCAGCGCCATCCGCGCCCTGTCCATGGAAGGCCGCATGACCATCTGCAACATGTCCATCGAGGCCGGTGCCCGGGTCGGCATGGTGGCGGTGGACCAGACCACCATCGACTACGTCGAGGGCCGTCCCTTCGCGCCCACCGGTGCCGTCTGGGAGGCCGCCGTTGCCCAGTGGCGTGGCCTGGTGTCCGATGCCGACGCCCACTTCGACACCGTGGTCGAACTCGACGCCACTCAGCTCAAGCCGCAGGTCAGCTGGGGCACCTCGCCGGAGATGGTTCTGGCCGTCGACCAGCAGGTGCCGGACCCGGCTCGCGAAGCCGATCCGGTCAAGCGCGGCTCCATCGAGCGCGCCCTGAAGTACATGGGCCTCAAGGCCAACCAGCCGATCACCGACATCGTGCTGGATCGCGTCTTCATCGGCTCCTGCACCAATTCTCGCATCGAGGACCTGCGCGCCGCCGCCGCCGTGGCCAAGGGCCGCAAGGTGGCCGCCACCCTCAAGCAGGCGCTGGTGGTACCCGGCTCCGGCCTGGTCAAGGCGCAAGCCGAGCGCGAAGGCCTGGACAAGGTGTTCATCGAAGCCGGTTTCGAATGGCGTGAGCCGGGCTGCTCCATGTGCCTGGCGATGAACGCCGACCGCCTGGAGAGTGGCGAGCATTGCGCCTCCACCTCCAATCGCAACTTCGAGGGCCGCCAGGGCGCCGGTGGCCGTACCCACCTGGTGAGCCCGGCGATGGCCGCCGCTGCCGCCATCGCCGGTCGTTTCGTCGACGTCCGCGACTTCGCCAACGCCTGAGGAGCCTGACCATGCAAGCCTTTACCCAGCACACCGGTTTGGTCGCACCCCTGGATCGCGCCAACGTCGACACCGACCAGATCATTCCCAAGCAATTTCTCAAGTCGATCAAGCGCACCGGCTTCGGCCCCAACCTGTTCGACGAGTGGCGCTACCTGGACGTCGGCCAGCCCGGCCAGGACCACAGCAGGCGGCCGCTGAATCCCGAATTCGTGCTCAACCAGCCGCGCTACCAGGGCGCCAGCATCCTGCTGGCCCGTGAGAACTTCGGCTGCGGTTCCAGCCGCGAACACGCGCCCTGGGCCCTGGATGGCTACGGCTTCCGTTCGGTGATCGCGCCGAGCTTCGCCGACATCTTCTTCAACAACAGCTTCAAGAACGGTCTGTTGCCGATCATCCTCAGCGATGCGGACGTCGACGAGCTGTTCCGCCAGGTCGAAGCCAACGAGGGCTACCAGCTGGTGGTCGATCTCGAAAGCCAGACCGTGCGCCGTCCCGATGGCGTGGCGCTGTCCTTCGAGATCGACGCCTTCCGCAAGCACTGCCTGCTCAATGGCCTGGACGACATCGGCCTGACCCTGCAGGATGCCGACGCCATCGGGAGTTTCGAAGCCCGCTATCGCCAGAGCAGTCCCTGGATGTTCCCCAGCGCCTGAACCCAGTCGCCGGCCCGCGCGGCCGGCGCTCTTTCCGGAGGCTCCATGAGCGGTGACCACGAGCAACACGTACAGCAGCAATTCGGCGCCACCGCCGAGGCCTATCTGACCAGTGCCGTCCATGCCCAGGGCGCCGAGCTCCTCGAGCTGCGCGACGCCGTGGCTCAGCGGGAAGGCGCCAAGGTGCTGGATCTCGGGTGCGGTGGCGGTCACGTCAGCTACAACGTGGCGCCGGTGGCCGGGCAGGTGATCGCCCTGGATCTGGCCGAGGAAATGCTCTCGGTGGTCAAGCGCAGCGCGGCCGAGCAGGGCCTGGACAACATCAGCGTCCAGCCCGGCATGGCCGAGCACCTGCCTTTCGGTGATGCCAGCTTCGACTTCGTCTTCAGCCGCTATTCGGCGCACCACTGGCGCGACATCGGCGCGGCCCTGCGCGAAGTGCGCCGGGTGCTGCGCCATGGTGGCGAGATGGCCATCATCGACGTGATCTCGCCGGCCAATCCGCGCCTGGATACCTATCTGCAGACGGTGGAAATCCTGCGCGACATCAGCCACGTGCGTAACTATTCCTTCGCCGAGTGGCACCGCCTGCTGGATATGGCCCGGCTGGGCGTGACCCGCTGCCGTCGCCAGCGCCTGCGCCTGGACTTCGCCAGCTGGACCGCGCGCATGCGTACCCCCGAGCCGCAGTGCCAGGCCATTCGCAGCCTGCAAAGCAAGATCGGCCAGGAAGTGCGCCAGTATTTCGAAATCGACCGCGACGGCTCCTTCACCGTCGACGTCATGGTTCTCTGGGCTCAGCCCATCTGATGTGAGACAGGAAAAGACAATGAGCAAGCAGATCCTCATCCTGCCGGGCGACGGCATCGGTCCGGAAATCATGGCCGAGGCGGTCAAGGTGCTGGAAGTGGTCAACCGCGACCATGACCTCGGCTTCGTACTGGTCCATGACGACCTGGGCGGCGCCGCCATCGACCGGTACGGCGTGCCCCTGGCCGATGAGACCCTGGCGCGCGCGCGCGCCGCCGATGCCGTGCTGCTGGGCGCCGTGGGCGGTCCCAAGTGGGACAAGCTCGAACGCGATATCCGTCCCGAGCGTGGTCTGCTGAAGATCCGTTCCGCGCTGGGCCTGTTCGGCAACCTGCGCCCGGCCATCCTATATCCGCAACTGGCCGAGGCCTCGACCCTCAAGCCGGAAGTGGTCTCCGGTCTGGACATCCTCATCGTCCGCGAGCTGACCGGCGGCATCTACTTCGGCTCGCCGCGCGAGACCCGGGTGCTGGAGAACGGCGAGCGCCTGGCCTTCGATACCCTGCCGTACAGCGAAGGCGAGATCCGTCGCATCGCTCGCGTCGGCTTCGACATGGCCCGTCTGCGTGGCGGCAAGCTGTGTTCGGTGGACAAGGCCAATGTCCTCGAGTCCAGCCGCCTGTGGCGCGAAGTGGTGGAGGAGGTGGCCAAGGACTATCCGGACATCGAACTCAGCCACATGTACGTCGACAACGCCGCCATGCAGCTGGTCCGCGCACCCAAGCAGTTCGATGTCATCGTTACCGACAACATGTTCGGCGACATCCTCTCCGACGAAGCCTCGATGCTGACCGGTTCCATCGGCATGCTGCCCTCGGCGTCCCTGGATGCCCACAACAAGGGCATGTACGAACCCTGCCACGGCTCGGCACCCGACATTGCCGGCCAGGGCGTGGCCAACCCCCTCGCGACCATCCTCTCGGTGGCCATGATGCTCAGGTACACCTTTGGCGCCGCCGCGGCGGCCGAGGCCATCGAGGCGGCGGTGGGCCAGGTGCTGGACCAGGGGCTGCGGACCGGTGACATCTGGTCGGAAGGCAAGCAGCGGGTCGGTACCCGCGAGATGGGCGAAGCAGTGGTCGCCGCCCTCGCAAGGCGTTAATCTGATCGGCCGCCGGGGGAGGCGGCCGTCCTCAAGACAATAAAGGTGCAGTAGCGATGAAACGTGTAGGTCTGATCGGTTGGCGTGGCATGGTGGGCTCCGTGCTCATGCAGCGCATGCTCGAAGAACGGGATTTCGACTTGATCGAGCCCGTGTTCTTCACCACCTCCAACGTTGGCGGCGAAGGCCCGGCCATTGGCAAGGGCGTGGCGCCGCTCAAGGATGCCTACAGCATCGACGAGCTCAAGACCCTCGACGTCATCCTCACCTGCCAGGGCGGCGACTACACCAGCGAGGTGTTCCCCAAGCTGCGCCAGGCCGGCTGGAAAGGCTACTGGATCGACGCGGCCTCCAGCCTGCGCATGCAGGATGACGCCGTCATCGTGCTGGACCCGGTCAATCGCCGCGTCATCGACCAGGCCCTGGCCGATGGCCGCAAGGACTTCATCGGCGGCAACTGCACCGTCAGCCTGATGCTGATGGCCCTGGGCGGGCTGTTCGAAGCCGGTCTGGTGGACTGGATGAGCGCCATGACCTACCAGGCCGCCTCTGGCGCCGGTGCGCAGAACATGCGCGAGCTGATCCGCCAGATGGGCGCGACCCACGCCGCCGTGGCCGACAGCCTGGCCGATCCCGCCAGCGCCATCCTCGATATCGACCGCCAGGTCGCCGAGACCCTGCGCAGCGAAGCCTTCCCCACCGAGCAATTCGGCGTCCCCCTGGCCGGCAGCCTGATCCCCTGGATCGACAAGGAACTGCCCAACGGCCAGAGCCGCGAGGAATGGAAGGCCCAGGCCGAGACCAACAAGATCCTCGGTCGCTTCAAGAATCCCATCCCGGTGGACGGTATCTGCGTGCGCATCGGCGCCATGCGCTGCCACAGCCAGGCGCTGACCATCAAGCTGAACAAGGATGTGCCGCTGTCCGACATCCACGGTCTGATCAGTCAGCACAATCCCTGGGTCAAGCTGGTGCCGAACAACCGCGAGGTCAGCATGCGCGACCTCACGCCAGCAGCCGTCACCGGCACCCTGAGCGTACCGGTCGGCCGGCTGCGCAAGCTGAACATGGGTTCCCAGTACCTGGGCGCCTTCACCGTGGGCGACCAGCTGCTGTGGGGCGCCGCGGAGCCGCTGCGGCGGATGCTGCGCATCCTGCTGGAGCAGTGAGCCGACGGCTAAACGTTTGCTTATAGAGGAGGGCCGCCAGTAAAGTGCGGCCCTCTTTCGTTGCGGACCGTCCCATCATGACTGCCAGAGATATCGCCCTCGTCGGTGCCACCAGTGCCTACGGCGAAGCCATTCGCGAACTCCTCGACGAACGCGACGTGCCCCTCGGGCGCCTGCACCTGCTCGCCAGCGGTGAGTCGGCGGGGCAGAATCTGCCCTTCCGAGGCAGCAATCTGCGCGTCACCGGCCTCGACGGCTTCGATTTCGCCCAGGTCGGCATCGTGATCCTGGCCGCGCCGGCCGCCGTGGTCGAAACCCTGCGGCCGCAACTGGTCGCTGCCGGTTGCGCCGTGCTTGATCTCAGCGGCGCCTCGGCCGCGCTGTCCGTGCTGCCACGCATCAATGGCGACCGCCTCGACCAGCTCCCGGCCGCCGCCTGGCTCGGTGTTCCCCTGGCAGCCGCCCAGGCGGCCGCCAGCGTGGCAGCCGTGCTCGCTCGCTTGAATACACTCCATGATGCTTCCCTGACGGCGTGCCTGGCCGCCTCCGGCGCCGGCCGTGGTGGCGTCGAGGAATTGGCGCGGCAGGCCACTGAATTGCTCAACGGTCGACCGGTCGAGGCGCGGCTGTTCGAAGGACAGCTGGCCTTCAATCTGCTCGGTCGCACCGGCGCAGCGACAGCGGATGGCTATACTGCCCAGGAACATCGTTTGCTGGACGAATGTCAGCAGGTGCTGGGAGCGCGCTTGCCGGTGCTGGACGTCACTGCCGTGCAGGCGCCGGTGTTCTTTGGCGACAGCCTGGCGCTCAGCTTGAGGGCCCAGGCGCCCTGGCAGCTGGAGCAGGTGCTGGAGGCCCTGGGTGACGAGCCGGGCCTGGCGCTCGACGAAGAACTCGATTGCCCGTCTGCCGTGGGCGATGCCCTGGGCCGGGAAGAGGTGCTGGTGGGACGGGTGAGGCTGCATCCGCGGGATGCCCGGCGGCTGGAATGCTGGCTGGTGGCGGACAATGTCAGATTATCGGCACTGACGGCCGTTCAGCTGGCCGAATTGTTGCTTAAACAGTCGGCCTAAAAGATACTTCGTGAAATGCTTCGCTCTTTTGGCTTGAGCAAAAGGGCAGTGGACGTGGCACGCAGCGATGGACACAGGCGCCCGCACGGTGGCGCGATCGACAGCTTCTAAAAAGGGACGGTCATGGTTCGAGTTCAGAAACTGGTGCGGGCAATTGCAGCGGCGAGCGCCTTGATGTCTGGCGCGGCCCAGGCCCTCAGCCTGGGGGAGATCCACCTCAATTCGGCCCTCAATCAGCCCTTCGATGCCACCATCGATCTGTCGGACCTGCGTGACCTCGGTACCGCCGAGTTGCGCCCCAATCTGGCGTCCGTCGAGGATTTCGGCAAGGCCGGTGTCGACCGTGCCTTCTTTCTCAACGATCTCAAGTTCACCCCGGAGGTGCGCAACGGGCGCACCGTCATCCGCGTAACCTCGGCGCGTCCGGTGCGCGAGCCCTATCTCAACTTCCTGCTGGAAGTGAACTGGCCGAGTGGCCGGATCCTGCGCGAGTACACCGTGCTGCTGGATCCGCCGCTCTATACCCCCCAGGCTGCGGCAGCGCCGTTCGCGCCCCAGGTGCCGGCCACGCCGCGAGCGCGCGCCAACACGCCGAGCGCACCGCGTCCGGCCACGCCGCCTGCCGCGCCAGCACCGAGCGCGACCCAGACACCGGGCACCTATACCACCGAGCGGCGCGATACCCTCTGGGAAGTGGCGGCGCGCAATCGCCCGGCCGCCAGCGTCACCGTCGACCAGACCATGCTGGCGATCCAGGATCTGAATCCCGACGCCTTCATTGATCGCAACATCAACCTGATGAAGAGCGGCCAGGTGCTGCGCCTGCCCGATCAGGCCCAGGCCGGAACGCGTCCCCAGCGCGAGGCGGTGGCCGAGATCGCCCGCCAGACCCGTGCCTGGAAGCAGGGCGGCGACGGCGCGCCTGCCGGGACGCCGCGCCGGCAGGTGGATGCTTCCGCCCAGCCGAGTGGCAACGAGGCCTCGACGCCTGCCGCCCCCAAGGACAATCTCAAGCTACTCTCCGGTCAGCCTGCCGGCCGCGCGGGCGAATCCGCCGGTGGCAAGGGTGGTGATCAGTCCCTGGCCGATCGCCTGGCGGTGACCCAGGAAAGCCTGGACACCACCCGCCGCGAGAACGAAGAACTCAAGAGTCGTCTGGGCGATCTGCAGTCGCAGCTCGACAAGCTGCAGAAGATCATGCAGCTCAAGGACGCCCAGCTGGCGCGGATG
The DNA here is from genome assembly GCF_031453735.1 of Pseudomonas sp. SORGH_AS_0199. Taxonomy (NCBI): domain Bacteria; kingdom Pseudomonadati; phylum Pseudomonadota; class Gammaproteobacteria; order Pseudomonadales; family Pseudomonadaceae; genus Pseudomonas; species Pseudomonas sp. SORGH_AS_0199. The sequence goes on along the minus strand of NZ_JAVJAE010000001.1, from coordinate 3,404,408 downwards.
CAGGCCAACATGGCCAATCCCCAGGCCGCGGGTCAGCCGGCCCAGCCGCCGGCGACGCCCGAAGCGGCGGCTCCGGTGACGCCTGCGCCGGCCGAGAACACCCCCGCACCCACGCCCCAGGAAGCGACCGCCGCCGCGCCGGTCGCTCCGGTCGACGCCTCTGCACCCACCACCTCGCCGCCGGCCAGCGAGGCGGGTACCGGCGCGGCGCCGCCTGCGGCCAGCGAGCCCAAGGTCATCCCGGTCACGCCCAGCACCCCGGCGACCGAGCCGACCGAGGCCACCAACAGTTTCCTCGACGAGATCCTCAGCAATCCGCTCTGGCTCGGCATCATCGGCGGCAGCGCCTTGCTGGCCCTGCTGGTCCTGCTGATGATCAACTCGCGCCGCAACGCGGTGAAGGAGGCCGAGCGCGAGCGTGACGCCGAAGCTGCGCGCACCGACACCGTGTTCGACGCCGATCCCGAATTGGGCGATCACCATGCCCTCGCCGGGCTGGAGCTGAACCAGGGCAGCCAGGACGCGGCGCGTGACGCCGACGCCCAGGACGATGCCCTGGGTCAGGCCGACATCTACATGGCCTATGGCCGCTTCAGCCAGGCGGCCGAGGTGCTCAAGAAGGCCAGCGACCAGGAACCTCATCGCGCCGATCTGCGCCTCAAGCTCATGGAAGTCTATGCCGAGATGGGCGACAAGGACGGCTTCCAGCGCGAAGAGCGCGAACTCAAGGAGATCGGCGGCGCCCAGCCGGCGGTGGAGCACCTGAAGTCGCGCTATCCGGCCATGGCCACCGTCGCGGTCGCCTCGGCTGCGGTCGGGGCCGCCGCGCTGGCCGCCGCCCACGAACTGAGCGAGGAGCAATCGCGCAACCAGGGCTTCACGGCCACCGAGGACAGCCAGGACTTCGATCTGTCCCTGGATGACTTCGGCAGCGAGGATATCCAGGGTCATCAGCCTGCCGGTCCGGCGGAGGAACCCCTGTTCGGCGAAGCCTTCGCCGATGCCCAGGCCAAGGCGGCCGACCCGCGCGACGATTTTGACTTCGATCTCAATTTCGATGCCGAACCCGCTGCCACACCTGCGGCGACTCCAGCTGCCAAGGACGATGACTTCGCCCTGGACTTCAGCGAATTCGAGCGGCAGGGCGACCTGGCGCATGACGAGCCGACCGCGGGTTCCAGTGCGGCTTCGGCCTTCGACGAGCCACTGGATGCGCCCACGCCGCCGGCGGCCGACGCCGAGCTGCCCGCAAGTTTCGACCTCTCCGACTTCGACGACGAGCAACCGGCGCCCAAGCGCGAAAGCGACGAGGAATTCGCCGCCCGCCTGCAGGAGGCCTCGCGCCAGTTCGATGCGGAGACCACCAGTGGCACGGCGGGTAGCGACGGTCTGGACGACTTCGACTTCCTGTCCGGCGAAGACGAAACCGCCACCAAGCTGGATCTGGCGCGCGCCTACATCGACATGGGCGATCCGGAAGGTGCCCGGGACATCCTCGACGAGGTGATTGCTGAGGGGAATGCCGGGCAGCAGCAGGAAGCCCGGGAGATCATCGCCCAGCTCAGCTAAGGCTGGCCGGACTTGGCAGAGGAGGGGAGGCGCTATAAGCTGCCTCCCCTTTTTTTTGCCTGGCCGTCGTCTTGGATTTTCTAGACCCCACGATCATCGTTCCGCCGCAGCGCATCGCCCTGGGCGTCGAATACAAGGGCGCCCGCTATCGCGGCTGGCAGCGCCAGCAGCCGGGTGTGCGCTCCGTGCAGGAGACCCTGGAAGACGCCCTTTCCGAGGTCGCTGCGGCGCCCATCGCGCTGCACTGCGCCGGGCGTACCGATTGCGGGGTGCATGCCACCGGCCAGGTGGTGCATTTCGAATCACCCGTCGCCCGGCCGCTCAAGGCCTGGGTGATGGGCACCAATGCCAATCTGCCGTCGGATATCAGCGTGACCTGGGTCAAGCCGGTCAGCAACGAATTCCATGCCCGCTTCAGTGCCATGGCCCGGCGCTATCGCTATGTGATCTACAACGATCCCATCCGACCTGCGCACCTGGCGGAGGAGGTCACCTGGAATCACCGTCCGCTGCGGATCGAACCGATGCGCGAGGCGGCCCAGGTACTGCTCGGCACCCATGATTTCACTTCCTTCCGGGCCAAGGCCTGCCAGGCCAAGTCGGCGATCAAGACCATCCACCACCTGCGTCTCTGGCAGAGCGGACGGCTGATCGTCCTCGACATCCGCGCCAATGCCTTCCTGCACCACATGGTGCGCAACATCGCCGGGGTGCTGATGGCGGTGGGCTGTGGCGAGCGGCCGGTGGCGTGGGTGAGCGAGGTCCTGGCCGCGCGCGAGCGGCGGCTGGGTGGCGTCACCGCCCATCCCTATGGCCTCTACCTGGTGGACGCCGAGTATCCCGAGAGCACGCCCGTGCCGAAGCGGCCGCTGGGTCCGCTGTTCCTGGGGCATATCCCCGAGCTGGATGACCCCCAAGGCTGACGCTTCGCGGGTGGTCTGCTAACATCCACCGATTTGGAACGAGGTCATTCCGGTTTGGCTAACGTTCGAGTGAAGATCTGCGGGATCACCCGGGTCGAGGATGCACGGGCCGCGGCGGCTGCCGGCGCCGATGCCATCGGCCTGGTGTTCTATGCGCGCAGCCCGCGGGCGGTCAGCGCTGCCCAGGCCCGCCAGATCGTGGCGGCGCTGCCACCCTTCGTGACCAGTGTCGGGCTGTTCGTCGATGCCTCGCCCTGCGAGATCGAGGAGACGCTCGACGCCGTGCCCCTGGACCTCCTGCAATTCCATGGCGACGAGTCGCCGGCGCAGTGCGCCCGGTATCGCCGTCCCTACATCAAGGCCCTGCGCATGCGCGAGGACATCGACCTCGCCGCCGTCGCGCGCGACTATGCCGGCGCCCGCGGGCTGTTGCTCGACACCTATGTCGCCGGCGTGCCCGGGGGCACCGGTCAGGCCTTCGACTGGGCCCGGGTGCCGCAGGACCTGTCGCTGCCACTGATCGTGGCGGGTGGGCTGGACGCGGATAACGTCGCCACGGCCATCGCCGCGTCCCGGCCCTTTGGGGTGGACGTGAGTGGCGGCGTGGAGCAGGCCAAGGGCATCAAGGATGCCGCCGAGATCGCCCGATTCGTGGCGGCCGTGCGGGGTGCGCCCACCGCCTGATGTGACCCTCGTCGGGTGGTTGCCGTCCACACCTGCGACATATTCAAGCAGACCCGCCCCGGGTGGGTCTGACGTCCGGCTCCCCGGGAGCCGGCATGCGACAAGAGGGTAGCGGCCCGGGATACAGCGGGCGCTGCCGAACCTATTACAGATGCTCAAGGAAGGCGTGGCCCAGGCCACGCTGGGAGCCCATGCAAGTGGAGAGAGATGCATGAGCAATTGGCTGGTCGACAAACTGATTCCTTCCATCATGCGGTCCGAGGTGAAGCGCAGTTCGGTGCCGGAAGGTCTTTGGCACAAGTGTCCGGCCTGCGAAGCGGTCCTCTACCGTCCGGAGCTGGAAAAGAATCTGGACGTGTGCCTCAAGTGCGGTCACCACATGCGCATCAACGCGCGACGCCGCCTGGACATCTTCCTCGACGCCGAGGGTCGTGAAGAGCTGGGTACCGAGCTGGAGCCGGTGGATCGCCTGAAATTCCGCGACAGCAAGAAGTACAAGGACCGTTTCACCGCGGCGCAAAAGGAAACCGGCGAAAAAGACGCGCTGATTTCCATGCGCGGCACCCTCAAGGGGATGCCGGTGGCGGTCTGCGCCTTCGAATTTTCCTTCATGGGCGGCTCCATGGGTGCCGTGGTCGGCGAGCGTTTCGTCCGCGCGGCCAACGTGGCCCTGGAAGAGCGCTGCCCGTTGATCTGCTTCTCCGCCTCGGGCGGTGCGCGGATGCAGGAAGCCCTGATCTCCCTGATGCAGATGGCCAAGACCTCCGCAGTGCTGGCGCGTCTGCGCGAAGAGGGCATTCCCTTCATCTCGGTGCTGACCGATCCCGTCTATGGTGGCGTCTCCGCCAGTCTGGCGATGCTGGGCGACGTCATCGTCGCCGAGCCCAAGGCGCTGATCGGCTTCGCCGGTCCGCGCGTGATCGAGCAGACCGTGCGTGAAAAGCTGCCGGAAGGCTTCCAGCGCAGCGAGTTCCTGCTGGATCACGGCGCCGTCGACCTCATCGTCTCGCGCAAGGAATTGCGTGATCGCCTGGCGCGCCTGCTGGCGACCTTCCAGCACCAGCCGGTCCCGGCGGCCTGATGGCTTCGCGCAGCCTCGCGCAATGGCTGGCCTATCTCGAGCAGCTGCATCCGTCGGCGATCGACATGGGCCTGGACCGGGTGCGCGAGGTCGCGCAGCGGCTGGGCCTGACCCGGCCGGCGCCGCGGGTGGTGACCGTGACCGGTACCAACGGCAAGGGCTCCACCTGCGCCTTTCTCGCCAGCCTGCTGCGTGCCAGCGGGCAACGGGTGGGCGTCTATGCCTCGCCGCACCTGGTGCGCTACAACGAGCGCGTCGACGTGGACGGTACCCTCGCCAGCGATAGCGATCTCTGCACCGCCTTCGCCGCGGTGGAAGCCGCCCGCGGCGAGATCAGCCTGACCTATTTCGAAGTGGGTACCCTGGCCGCCTTCTGGCTGTTCGAGCGTGCCCGGCTGGATGTCGCCGTCCTCGAGGTCGGTCTGGGCGGACGCCTGGATGCGGTCAACCTGATCGATGCCGATCTGGCGCTGGTCACCAGCATCGGCCTGGATCATGCCGAATGGCTGGGCGATACCCGCGACAGCGTCGCCGTGGAAAAGGCCGGGATCTTCCGCGCCGGCAAGCCGGCCCTCTGTGGCGATCTGGAGCCACCCGCGCCGCTGATCGACGCCGCCGAGCGCCTGGGCGCGCCCTTGCTGCTGCGCGGCGAAGCCTTCGACCTGCGCATCGAGAGTGCCGGCTGGTTCTGGCGTGGGCGTGATGCCCAGGGCAATGACCTGGCGCTGCCAGGCCTGCCGCTGCTCGATCTGCCCATGGAAAATGCCGCCCTGGCCTTGCAGGCCTACGCGTTGCTCGAACAGCCCTGGCTGCCGCAGCAGATGGCGGCGGCGCTCCAGGCCACGCGCATGACCGGACGGCTTGATCGCCGTCAGGTCGAGCGGGCACGGCAGAGACGCAGCGTCCTGCTGGACGTGGCCCATAATCCCCATGCCGCCGAATACCTGGCCCGCCGCCTGGCGATGAAACCGGTCGCCGGCGTACGGCGCGCGGTGTTTGGCGTCCTGGCCGACAAGGACCTGGACGGCATCCTGGCGCCCCTGGAAAGCCTGTTCGCCACCTGGGCAGTGGCGAGTCTGCCGACCCCGCGCAGTCGCGACGGTGCCGAGGTGGCCACTCTCCTGGCGGCGCGCGGTGCGCGCGCCGAGGCCCATGCCTCGCTGCTGGCCGCCTTCGAGGCGCAACTGGCCGCCAGTGCGGCTGACGACGAGGTGGTGGTGTTCGGCTCCTTCTACAGTGTCGCCGAGGTCCTCGCGCAGCTCTCTTCCCCATCCGAATCCGCGGAGGCATAACCCATGCTCAAGCAAAGAGTCATCGGCGCGCTGGTGCTGCTGGCGCTGATCATCATCTTCGTCCCCATGCTCTTCAATCGCCAGGACGATGCCCGCAAGGTGGCGGTCGAGGCGCCGGGCCAGCCGGCCGCACCCACGGTGCCCAGTACCGAGGTGCAGCCGGTGCAGACACCCGAGGCGCCGCCGGTGGTGGTGGTGCCGGACGAGCCGGCCAAGCCGCTCGGCAAGCCGCAGACGCCGATCGCCGGCACCTCCGGCCAGGCGCCGACGCAGAATGCGCCGGCGAACCCCGCGCCGGCGCCATCCCAGCCTGCCGCGCCGGTCGCCAAGGCGCCCGCCGCCAGCGCACCCGTCGCCAGTCCTCCGGCGGCACCTGCGGCGGCCCCGGCACCCGCGGCCAAGCCGGATTCGCGCCTGGGCGCGGCCAATCTGCCCAACAGCTGGTCGGTCCAGCTCGCCAGCCTGTCGTCGCGGCCCAGCGCCGATGCCCTGCAGGCCAAGCTGCGCAGCCAGGGCTACAACGCCTATGTACGGACCGCCGACGGCATGAACCGGGTCTTCGTCGGGCCGGTGATAGAGCGCAGCGAGGCGGATCGCCTGCGCGACCAGCTCAACAAGCAGAATGGCGTCAAGGGCTTCGTCGTCCGCTTTCAGCCGGAGCGCGGTTAACCCGGTCACAAGGCTCTGCTAGAATGCAGGGCCTTTTTGTAAGTGGACCTTGCCGTGGGCTTCACCTGGGTGGACTGGGCGATCGTCGCCGTTGTCATCGTTTCCTGCCTGATCAGTCTCAGGCGCGGCTTCGTCAAGGAAGCGTTGTCACTGGCGACCTGGATCGTGGCCGGTGGCGTGGCCTGGGTCTTCGGTGGGGCCCTGTCCAATTACCTGGTGGACTATATTCAGGTGCCGTCCGGACGGGTGATCGCCGCCTGTGTCATTCTCTTCGTGCTGACACTGCTCGTCGGCGCCCTGGTGAGCTTCTTGCTTGGCGAATTGATCCGCGTCACCGGCTTGTCGGGCACCGATCGCTTTCTCGGAATGGCCTTTGGCGCCGCTCGCGGTGCGTTGCTGATCACCGTGGCGGTGGGGCTGCTGAGCCTGGGGCCGGTCCAGCAGGACGGCTGGTGGCAGCAGTCGGTGCTGGTTCCACATTTTCTCCTGGTGGCCGATTGGTCGAAGAATCTGCTGTTGGGCTTTGCCGGCCAATGGCTGGGCGCGACGCCCATGCCCAGTCTGCAACTGTTGCCACAGCTGGGGCCCAAGGCTCCTTGAACGGTTTTCCAGGCCTCGCACTGCCGGGGTCATCCTGCGATGGTTCGCCGTCGCATCACTTGAAACAGTGGGGTCGCGTCGCATGTGTGGCATCGTAGGTATCGTGGGCAAGACGAACGTCAACCAGTCGTTATACGACGCGCTCACCGTCCTTCAACATCGCGGTCAGGATGCCGCCGGTATCGTCACCAGCCTGGACGGTAAACTCTTCCTGCGCAAAGACAACGGCCTGGTCCGCGACGTCTTCCAGCAGCGTCACATGCAGCACCTGGTCGGCCGCATGGGGATCGGCCATGTGCGCTACCCCACGGCCGGCAGCTCCAGCTCCGCCGAGGCGCAGCCGTTCTATGTCAACTCGCCCTATGGCATCACCCTCGCGCACAACGGCAACCTGACCAACGTCGAGCAGCTGTCCCGCGAGATCTACGAATCCGATCTGCGCCACGTCAACACCAATTCGGATTCCGAGGTGCTGCTCAACGTCTTCGCCCACGAGCTGGCGGTGCGCAACAAGCTGCAGCCGACCGAGGACGACGTCTTCGCCGCGGTCTCCGAGGTCCATGAGCGCTGCCGTGGCGGCTATGCCGTGGTGGCCATGGTGACGGGCTACGGCATCGTCGGCTTCCGCGACCCCAATGCCATCCGGCCCATCGTCTTCGGTCAGCGTCACACCGAATACGGTGTGGAATACATGATCGCCTCCGAGAGCGTCGCCCTCGACGTGCTCGGCTTCACCCTGATCCGCGACCTGGAACCGGGCGAAGCGGTGTACATCACCGAAGACGGACGGCTCTATACCCGCCAGTGCGCGCAAAATCCGCAGTACGCGCCCTGCATCTTCGAGCACGTCTACCTGGCCCGTCCGGATTCCATCATCGATGGCATCTCGGTCTACAAGGCCCGCCTGCGCATGGGCGAGAAGCTCGCCGAGAAGATCCAGCGCGAGCGGCCCGAGCACGACATCGACGTGGTCATCCCGATCCCGGACACCAGCCGCACCGCGGCCCTGGAGCTCGCCAACCACCTGGGCGTCAAGTTTCGCGAGGGCTTCGTCAAGAATCGCTACATCGGCCGGACCTTCATCATGCCCGGCCAGGCCGCGCGCAAGAAGTCGGTACGCCAGAAGCTCAACGCCATCGAACTGGAATTCCGCGGTAAGAACGTGATGCTGGTGGACGACTCCATCGTCCGCGGCACCACCTGCAAGCAGATCATCCAGATGGCCCGCGAAGCCGGCGCCAAGAAGGTCTATTTCTGCTCGGCGGCTCCGGCGGTGCGCTTCCCCAACGTCTACGGCATCGACATGCCCAGCGTGCACGAGCTGATCGCCCACGGCCGCACCACCGAGGAAGTCGGCGAGCTGATCGGCGCCGACTGGCTGATCTACCAGGACCTGCATGACCTGCAGGAAGCCGTGCGCACCCGCAAGGCACCCAAGGTCGAGCAGTTCGACTGCGCGGTGTTCGATGGCGAGTACATCACCGGCGACGTCGATGCCGCCTATCTGAATCGGATCGAGCAGGCGCGCAACGACGCGGCCAAGGTCAAGCACAAGGCCGTCAGCGCCATCATCGATCTCTACAACGACTAAGGAGCTGCACATGAGCCAAGACTGGGATGCCGGACGCCTGGACAGTGATCTCGAGGGCGCGGCCTTCGAGACCTTGGCGGTGCGGGCAGGGCAGCAGCGCTCGCCGGAAGGCGAGCATGGCGAAGCCCTGTTCCTGACCAGCAGCTACGTGTTCCGGACCGCTGCGGATGCCGCGGCGCGCTTCGCCGGCGAGGTGCCGGGCAACGTCTATTCGCGCTACACCAATCCCACGGTGCGTACCTTCGAGACCCGCATCGCGGCCCTCGAAGGGGCCGAGCAGGCGGTGGCCACCGCCTCGGGCATGTCCGCCATCCTGGCCATGGTCATGAGCCTGTGCAGCGCCGGCGACCACGTGCTGGTCTCGCGCAGCGTGTTCGGCTCGACCATCAGCCTGTTCGAGAAGTACTTCAAGCGTTTCGGCATCGAGGTGGACTATCCGCCGCTGGCCGATCTGGACGCCTGGCAGGCGGCCTGCAAGCCCAATACCCGGCTGTTCTTCGTCGAGTCGCCGTCCAATCCCCTGGCCGAGCTGGTGGACATCGCCGCCCTGGCCGAGATCGCCCATGCCCAGGGTGCGCTGCTGGCGGTCGACAACTGCTTCTGCACCCCGGCGCTGCAGAAGCCGCTGGCGCTGGGTGCCGATATCGTCATCCATTCGGCGACCAAGTACATCGATGGTCAGGGCCGGGGCATGGGTGGCGTGGTCGCCGGCCGTGCCGAGCAGATGAAGGAAGTGGTGGGTTTCCTGCGTACCGCCGGTCCGACCCTGAGCCCCTTCAATGCCTGGCTGTTCCTGAAGGGCCTGGAGACGCTGAAGATCCGCATGCAGGCGCACAGCCAGACCGCACTGGTGCTGGCGCGCTGGCTGGAAGGCCAGCCCGGCGTCGAGCGGGTCCACTACGCCGGCCTGGAAAGCCATCCGCAGCATGGGCTGGCGTGCCGCCAGCAGAGCGCCTTCGGCGCCGTGGTGAGCTTCGAGGTCGCCGGTGGACGTGACGCCGCCTGGCGCTTCATCGATGCCACCCGGATGATCTCCATCACCACCAACCTGGGTGATACCAAGACCACCATCGCCCACCCGGCGACGACCTCGCACGGGCGGCTGTCGCCGGCCGAGCGTGCCAACGCCGGGATCCGCGACAGCCTGATCCGTATCGCCGTGGGTCTCGAAGACCTGGGTGATCTGCGCCAGGACCTGGCCCGCGGACTGGCGGCCCTATGAGTCTGACGTTCGCGCCGGTGGAATTGCGCGTCGCCCTGGTCACCGGCGCGGCGCGTGGGATCGGGCTGGGCATCGCCGCCTGGCTGGTAGCCGAAGGCTGGCGGGTAGTGGTGGCCGACATCGAGCAGGAGCGCGGCGCCAAGGTGGCCGCCGCCCTTGGCGAACGCGCCTTGTTCGTCGCCCTGGACGTGGCTGACGAGAGTCAGGTGGAGTCCGCCGTCGCCCAGGTGATCGGCCAGTTCGGGCGGCTGGATGCCCTGGTCAACAATGCCGGTCTCGCCACTGCCCAGGGCCAGCCGCTGGAAAGCCTGGCACTGGCCGAATGGCGCAGGGTGCTCGGGGTGAATCTGGACGGCCCCATGCTGCTGGCCAAGCATTGCGCACCCTATCTGCGCGAGCAGCAGGGCGCCATCGTCAACATCGCCTCGACCCGTGCCCAGCAGTCCGAGCCCCATGGCGAGGCCTACGCCGCGAGCAAGGGCGGGCTGCTGGCCCTGACCCACGCCCTGGCCATCAGCCTGGGTCCGGAAGTGCGGGTGAATGCGCTCTCTCCGGGCTGGATCGATGCGCGCGATGCCCATGTCCGCGAGGCCGAGCCGCTGTCCGCTGCCGACCACGAGCAGCATCCGGTCGGGCGGGTAGGGACGGTGGAAGACGTCGCGGCCTGCGTGGCCTGGCTGCTGAGCGGCAACGCCGGTTTCATCAGCGGCGAGGCCATCACCCTGGACGGCGGCATGACCCGCAAGATGATCTACCGGGAATAGCGCCTCGTAGAAAATATAATTGGAAAATTCCTTGACGGATCAAGGAGCTACGAGGAGAATGCGCGTCACCCGAAGGGGATGGCTGATTAGCTCAGCTGGGAGAGCACCTGCATCACACGCAGGGGGTCGGCGGTTCGATCCCGTCATCAGCCACCAAACTCTTCGGGAAGTGTTCCGCAAGGTACACGCAATGCGCGGCGGTAGTTCAGTCGGTTAGAATACCGGCCTGTCACGCCGGGGGTCGCGGGTTCGAGTCCCGTCCGCCGCGCCATACAAGTTGTTCCGGGGCCTCTGAACTGCCCGAACGACGCAAGAGAAGCTGCCCCAGGGCAGCTTTTTTTGTGCCTGAAGAAAAGGCCGGTCGATCGTTCGCGGGCTGGCGCCGCTCTGGCCGCCAGCGCCAGCCGGTGGCTCCGTTCAGATCACGAATTCCGCTACCACCTGCCGGAGACCGGCCGCCAGGCGCGACACCTCGTTGCTGGCGCTGGAGGTCTGGCTGGCACCTGCCGCGGTCTGGTCGGACAGGTCCTTGATGCTGATCAGGCCACGGTCGATGTCCTTGGCCACCAGCGCCTGTTCTTCGGCGGCCGTGGCGATCAGCGCCGTGCGCTCATCGATGCCGCCCATGGCGCCGGCGATGGCCCGCAGGGCACCATTGGCTTCCCGCGCAACGGCGAGGGATTGCTCGGCGGTCTGGCTGCTCTGCTGCATGGCCTTCACCGCGTCCGTCGAATCGTACTGGATGGTGCCGATCATGGCTTCGATCTCCCGCGTCGACTGCTGGGTGCGATGGGCGAGGGCGCGGACTTCATCCGCGACCACGGCGAAGCCGCGGCCCTGATCACCGGCGCGGGCGGCCTCGATGGCGGCGTTGAGCGCCAGCAGATTGGTCTGCTCGGCAATGGCGCGGATGACGTCGACGACGTTGCTGATTTCCTGGGCGCGACCCGACAGCGTCCGGATCTGACCGCTGCTCTGGTCGACCTGGGTGGCCAGTCGTTCGATGGCGGTCAGGGTCGCGGCCACGTGCTCCAGGCCGGCCTGGGTGAGGGCGCTGCCCCGTTGCGAGGCGCCGGCGCTTTCCTCCGCATGGCGTGCCACCTCGTCCACCGCGACGCTCATCTCCGTCACCGCGGTGGCCACCTGGCCGATCTCGTCGTTTTGCCTGAGCAGGCCGCGATTGCCGTCGTCGATCACCGCGGTCATCTCTTCGGCGGCGGCGGCCAGTTGGCTGGAGCTGTCCGCCAGATGGGCCACGGTGGCGCGCAGGTTGGCCTGCATGCCGGCCAGGGCGGTCAGCAGGCCGGCGGCCTCGTCGCTGCCCGCCACCTGGATATCTTCGGCGAGATCCTTGTTGGCGATCCGCTGGGCGATGCGCAGGGCTTCGCCGATGGGCACGGTGATGCTGCGCGTCAGCAGGAGGGCGAGGGCGACGGTGGCCAGCAGGGTGGCGAGGATCAGGCCGACGACCCAGGCCAGGCCGTGATCGTAGATCCGGCCCGCCGCGATGCCAGACGCGACCGCACCACGGTCGTTCAGCGCGGCCAAGCTTTCGATCTGCGCCTGTACCTGGTCGGCGGCGATCCGCATGTTGCCATCGGCCAAGGCGGTGGCGCCTGCCAGGTCACCGCTGCGATAGAGGGTCGCGAAGCTGTCCAGCAGGCTCAGGTAGCCCGCGGCACCGTTCTGTACGGCCTGGTAGAGCTGCTGTTCCGCGTCGCTGGACACCAGCGGCGCATAGTCCGCGATTTCCTTGGCGAAGCGGCTGCGCAGCTCGACCAGTGCAGTGGCCATTTCCGACCTGCGCCCCGAATCCTGCGTGCCCAGGCTTCTCAGGCTTTCGAGGCGCAATCGGAGCAGCGCCGCGGTCATCTGCCCGGCCTGGCGCACGCTGGGCATCCAGTCCGTCTCCACCTCGATTTCCGCCTGCCTGAGTTGCCGCATCTGGATCAGGGCGATGGCCCCAAGCGCGATGACGATTGCTACGATAACCGAAAAGGCCAAGGCCGACCGACGACCCACCTTGAGTGTGCGCATCATCATGACAGTCACCATGAAGGAGGCCCTAGGGAACACCGGGCTGGAGTTGTGATGTGCATCACACGCTATAGGGGGTGGCTTAGCGGCGGCTTAAGGCTGAGCCGCCCATCGGACCACTGGTCTGACGATGGCGGTGCGGCTTGAACAGGGCCGGGCGCTGCGAGGCAGCTGTCGCTTCAGGCGCGGCGATCCCTGGCGGCGCTAGCGGGCCGGGGCACCCATCTGCGCCGAGATGCGCGCCGTGGTAGCAAGCATCTGCTCGACGTACTCGGCCTTGAGGTCTTCACGGAAGCGGAAGCAGGGAAAGGACACGCTCAGGCCGGCCACGACCTGGCCGAAGCGGTCGCGGATCGGCGCCGCCAGGCACCTCATGTTGGCCTCGAATTCCTCGTGGTCTTCGGCAAAACCCAGCTCACGAACCCGCGCCAGCTCCGTCAGATAGGCGGCCAGGCTGTCGAGGGTGTTGGGCGTGCGGCGGACAAAGGTCTCCTGGGCGAGGATCTGGCGTACCTCGGCTTCCGCTCGCCAGGCCATCAGCACCTTGCCGATCCCGGTGCAATACAACGGCGCCCGCCGACCGATGCGCGAATACATGCGCAGGGTGTAGCGCGAGTCGAGCTTGTGCACATAGACGATGGCGCCCTCGTCGAAGATGCCGAGGTGGACGGTCTCGCCGGTGAGGTCGTTGAGCAGGCGCATGCCCGGCTCGGCCTCGCGGACCAGCTCCAGCTGGGGCAGGGCGCGGGCTCCCAGTTCGAACAGCTTGACGCTCAGCCGGTAGCGGTCTTCGGCGTCCTGGACCACATAGCCCAGGGCCTTGAGCGTCTGCAGGAAGCGGTGGACGGTGCTCTTCGACAGGTCCAGCTGCTGCGCCAGCTCCGAGACGCCGCAGTCGTCCTCGCGCTCGCCGAGGGCTTCGAGCACCGCCAGGGTACGCCCGACGGCGCTGACCATGTCGTTGCCGAGAATCTGATTCTTTTCCATCTAACCGCCGGTCGCCTGATTGCCGGAACACTGTTCCATTCTGATTGACGAACGCAGGAAAGGCCAGCAACACTGTCTTCCAGCGAATGGAACAACGTTCCAAAGTATTTCGCGCGTAAGGGTCTCTTTCCACCGCTGGCGGTCGCCGGGGGTGCGAACAAAAACAACAACGGAACCTGCGACGATGAAATCCATGACCAAAGTCCCGGGCGCTCTGGCGCCTGCCGCTCGTACCCCCGGCTGGTTGCCCCGTGCCCATCCGGTGTCCTGGCAAATGCTGGGCATTACCACCCTGGCGATGCTGATGATCTCGGTGGATCGCCAGCTGCTGCCTACCGTGTTGCCGGCGATCATGCAGGAATTCGGACTGGACGCCGCCCAGGGTGGCTGGCTCAGTTCGCTGAGTTTCGTCGGTACCCTGATCGGCGCCCTGGTGGTGGGGGTGCTGGCCGACAGCGTCGGCACCGGCCACCGCCGTGCCTGGAGCTGGGTGGGGGCCTGCGCCCTGACCATAGGCTCGGCCTTCGCCACCGTCTATGCGCGTTCGCTGGGCGCCCTGCAGGTGTTGAGATTCACCATGGGCCTGGGCACCGGCGCCATGGAGCCGGTCAACATCGCCGTGGCCAGTGAATTCTGGCAAAAGGAAAATCGCGGCTTCGCCCTCGGCGTCCACCACACCGGCATGCCGCTGGGGCAATTCGTCGGTCCGGTCCTGATGGGGCTGATCCTGGCCAATGGCGACTGGCGCGCCACCTTTCTCTGGATCCCGCTGATCGGCCTGCCGATCATCCTGCTGCAACTCTACCTGGGCCGCCGGCGCAACGAGGAGCAGGTCTATGCCTGGATCCGCGAGGAGGGGCTGACCGTTCCGGTCGACACCGCCGCGCCCGTCTCGCGCAATCCGCTGACCAACCTGCGCCAGGCCTTCGCCGAGCGCAACGTGCGCCTCTGCCTGGTGATGAACTTCCTGTTTCTCTGGACCGAAATGGGCGTGGCCACCTTTCTGACCTACCAGCTCACCAGCCAGCTGGGGCTGAGCCTGGCCGAGGCCGCGGTGATCTCGGGCGCCTCGGGACTGGTGGGCTGGGCGGGACAGATCTTCTGGGGGACGCTGAGCGATCACCGTGGCCGCAAGTTCGCCCTGGGCGTCCTGACCATCGGCTTCTCGGTCTGCGTCGCCCTGTGCATGTTCATCGACAGCCGCGCCATGGCCTGGACCCTGCTGCTGGCCTGGGGCCTGTTTCGCAATTCGCCCTATGTGGTGCTCTATTCGCTGGCGGTGGATTCCTCGCCGCGCGCGGCCGGCAGCGGCCTGGGGCTGCTCATCGGCGTGGGGCTGGGCCTGGCGGGCTTTCTGGTGGGGCCGGTGGCCGGTTACGTGATCGAGCATTTCGGCTGGCACTGGAGCTACGCCATGCTCGCCCTGAGCTGCCTGCTGGCGCTGATACCGCTGCGCTTCGTGGAGGAGACCCGGCATGGCGCCACCTGAGTGCCTGTTCGACCATAGGGATGAACTGGGCGAAGGCCCGGTCTGGGATGCCCGGCAGCAGCGGCTGCTGTGGGTGGATATCCTCGCCGGGCGGCTGTTGCGCGCGGCGCCCCAGCCCGCGGCCCCGGTCGACATACTGGGCTTCGGCCGACCGCTGGGTTGCGCCGTGCCCCATGTCGACGGCTCCACCTGGCTGGCCCTGAGCGATGGCGTCTGGCGCCTGGCCGCCGGTGCCTCTCAGCCGGTGCCGATCGCGCAGCCGCCCCAGGCGGTCCATGGATCGCAGCACCGCTTCAATGACGGCAAGTGCGATGCGCTCGGCCGTTTCTGGCTGGGTACCACGCTGCTCGACGAGGCACCCGGCGGCGGCCGGCTGTATCGCCTGGACCTGGATGGCCAGCTGCAGCCGATGCTCGACGGCATCACCGTGTCCAACGGCCTGGGCTGGAGTCCGGACAACCGCACCTTCTACTACATAGATTCGCCCACCCGCCGGGTACAGGCCTTCGATTTCGATCTCGCCAGCGGCGCGCTCGGCCGCGGGCGCACCCTCATCGACTTCGGCGAGCAGCCCGGCGTGCCCGATGGCCTGGCCGTGGACAGCGAGGGGGCGCTGTGGATTGCCCACTGGGACGGCTACCGCCTGAGTCGCTGGAGCGCCGAAGGCGAATTGCTCGCCTGGGTGGAGCTGCCGGTGGCGCGGGTGACCTCCTGCGCCTTCTACGGCGAGCGCCTGGAGCAGCTGCTGATCACCACCGCCCGGGTGGGCCTCGATGAGTCCGCCCGCCAGGCGCAACCCCTGGCCGGACGTCTCTTTAGCCTCGATCCCGGCGTGACCGGCCTGGCGGTGTCCGCCTGCCGCGTGCGGGTTCCAGAGCACCTCCAGGAGTCTGCATGACGCTACCCCTCGTTTCGTCCCCGCTGACCCGCATCGGCCTCATCGGCGAATGCATGGTCGAGTTGCGCAGTCAGGGGGATGGCCAGCTGGGCCAGGCCTTTGGCGGTGACACCCTCAATGCCGCCGTTTATCTGCGACGGCTGCTCGGGGATGACCCGGTGCAGGTCGATTACCTCACCGCGGTGGGCGACGACAGCCTGAGCCAGGCCATGCGCGCCCGCTGGCGCGAGGAGGGGCTGAGTGACGCGCGGGTGCGGGTGCTGCCCGGACGCCTGCCAGGCCTCTATCTGATCCAGACCGATGCCGACGGCGAGCGGCGCTTTCTCTATTGGCGCGGCGAGGCGGCGGCGCGGGAATGTTTCGACGGCGCCGAGGCCCAGCCGCTGCTGGCGGCCCTGGCGGAGTACCAGGTGCTCTATCTCAGCGGCATCAGCCTCGCGGTGTTGACCGACACCGGCCGCGAGCGGCTGCTGGAGGCGCTACGCCAGGCGCGCGCCGCCGGCACCCGCATCGTCTTCGACAACAACTACCGGCCGCGGCTGTGGCCGAACCTGCAGGCGGCGCGCACGGCCTATCGCCGGCTGTTGCACCTCACCGATGTGGCGCTGGTGACCTGGGAAGACGACGCCGCGCTGTTCGGCTTCGCCGACGAGGCGGCGCTGTTCGCCCAGTACGCCGAATGGGGCGTGGCCGAGGTGGCGCTCAAGCGCGGTGCGCGCAGCTGCCTGCTGCAGCATCGCCAGGGGCGCCAGGAGGTGGCCGGCGAAGCCGTGGCCCGGGTGGTGGACACCACCGCCGCCGGGGATTCCTTCAGCGCCGCCTACCTGGCCTGCCGCCTCCAGGGCGGGGCCCCCGAGGCGGCCGCCGCCTGGGGGCATCGCCTGGCGGCCACGGTCATCCAGCATCCCGGGGCGCTCATTCCGCGCGCGGCCATGCCGGCGCTGCCGCCCCTGATTCCCGCTCTCACTGCCCAGGCCTGAAGCCATGAAGATCACCGAAGCCCGCGTCATCGTCACCTGTCCCGGTCGTAACCTGGTCACCCTCAAGATCGTCACCGACGAAGGCCTTTATGGCCTCGGCGACGCCACCCTCAATGGCCGCGAGCTGGCGGTCGTGGCCTATCTGGAAGAGCACGTGCTGCCAGCGCTGATCGGTCGCGATGCCCATCGCATCGAAGACATCTGGCAGTACCTCTACCGGGGCGCCTACTGGCGCCGCGGACCGGTCACCATGACCGCCATCGCCGCGGTGGACGTGGCGCTCTGGGACCTCAAGGCCAAGGCCGCTGGTATGCCGCTGTACCAGTTGCTCGGCGGCAAGAGTCGCGAGCGGGTGATGGTCTATGGCCATGCCACCGGCAAGGACATCGAGAGCTGCCTGGACGAGGTCGCCCGCCATGTGGAGCAGGGCTATCGCGCGGTGCGAGTGCAGTGCGGCGTGCCGGGCATTCCCACCACCTATGGCGTGGCCAAGCGCGAAGGCGAGCGATACGAGCCGGCCGACAGCGATCTGCCGGCCGAGCACGTCTGGGACACCGCCAAGTACCTCAATCACGTACCCAAACTGTTCGCCGCGGTGCGTGAGCGCTTCGGCGACGACCTGCACCTGCTGCACGACGTGCACCACCGGCTGACGCCCATCGAGGCGGGGCGGCTGGGCAAGAGGGTCGAGGAATACAACCTGTTCTGGCTGGAGGACTGCACCCCGGCGGAAAATCAGGAGGCCTTCCGCCTGATTCGCCAGCACACCACCACGCCGCTGGCGGTGGGCGAGGTGTTCAACTCCATCCACGACTGCCGCGAGCTGATCCAGGAGCAGTTGATCGACTATATCCGCGCCACCCTGGTGCATGCCGGCGGCATCACCCACATGAGGCGCATCGCCGACCTCGCGGCGCTCTACCAGGTGCGCACCGGCTTCCATGGCGCCACCGACCTGTCGCCGGTGTGCATGGGCGCGGCGCTGCACTTCGACACCTGGGTGCCCAACTTCGGCATCCAGGAGCACATGCCCCACGAGGCGCGCATCGAGGAGGTCTTTCCCCATGCCTATCGCTTCGCGGACGGCCATTTCACCCCGGGCGAGGTGCCCGGCCACGGCGTGGACATCGATGAAGACCTCGCCGCCCGTTATCCGTACCAACGCGCCAGCCTGCCGGTGAACCGGCTGGTGGATGGCACCCTGTGGCACTGGTGAGCGAGGAATCCCGGATGAAAGCCTTTCAGGTCAGAGCACCCCACGAATTCAGCATCGAAGAGGTCGCGGTACCCACGCTGGCACCCGGCGAGGTCCGCGTCGGGGTGGCCTATGCCGGCATCTGCGGCTCGGACATGCACATCATCCATGGGCAGAACGCCTTCGTGCGCTTTCCCCGCGTCACCGGCCACGAATTCGCCGGCGTGGTGCGCGAGCTGGGCGCGGGCGTGAGCGGCCTGGCGGTGGGCGATCCGGTCTGCGTCGATCCGGTGATCGCCTGCGGCAGCTGCTATCCGTGCCGCATCGGTCGGCCCAATGTCTGCAGTCGCCTGCAGGTGCTGGGGGTGCACCGCGATGGCGGCTTCAGCGAAGAGGTCTGCGTGCCCGCGGCCAATGCCCATCGCCTGCCGCCCGGTTTGCCGCTGGCCCAGGCCGCGCTGGTCGAGCCCTACAGCATCGCCCTCAATGTGCTGGAGCGGATGCAGTTCCTGCCCGGGGATTCCCTGCTCATCTACGGCGCCGGCGTGATCGGCCTGACCCTGGTGCAGATGGCCAGGGCGCTGGGCATCGCCGATATCACCGTGACCGATGTGCTGGACGATCGCCTGGCCACCGCCCGGACCCTGGGCGCGACCCGCACCCTCAATGGCCGCGAGACCAACGTCGAGGCGGCGCTGCGCGAGGCCACCGGCGGCGAGGGCGTGCCGCTGATCGTCGACGCCGCCTGCCATCCGGCCTTGCTGCCGGAGATCGTCCGGCTGGCGTCGCCGGCCGGGCGGATCGGCCTGCTGGGCTTCAGCGCCACGCCCAGCGAGCTGGTGCAGCTGGAGATCATCAAGAAGGAACTGACCCTGGTGGGTTCGCGGCTCAACAATGGCCGCTTTCCGCGGGTCATCGAGCTGCTGGCGGCGGGCAAGCTGGATGCCGCGGCGCTGATCAGCCACCAGGTGGCCAGCCAGGAGATGCCGGGTGCCATCGAGCTGATCGAAAGGCATCCCGAGCAGACACGCAAGGTGCTGGTGCAGTGGGGTGGCAACGCCTGACAATGCGCGCTCCGCAAGGGGCGTCGCTTCGATGCCTTACCGAATAAAGACAATGAGCGGGAGGTAACAAATGGCTGGACAAGGTCGTGGACTGGTACTCGTCATGCTGTTCCTGGCGGGGGTCGTCAACTATCTGGATCGCTCGGCGCTGTCGGTGGCAGCGCCCCTGATCCAGAAGGACTTCGGGCTGGGCGCCGGGGAGATGGGGCTGCTGTTCAGCGCCTTCTTCGTCGGCTATGCGGCGTTCAACTTCATCGGCGGCTGGGCCGCCGACCGCTATGGCGCCAAGACCACGCTGCTGCTGGCCATGGTGCTCTGGTCGGCGTTCAGCGGCCTGACGGTGCTGGCCTCGGGCTTCGCCGCGCTGATCGTGATCCGGGTGTTGTTCGGCATGGCGGAGGGGCCCCTGAGCGTCTCCACCAGCAAGATGGTCAACAACTGGTACGCGCCCCACAACCGGGGTCGCACCCTGGGCCTGTCGATGTCGGGCACGCCCCTGGGCGGCGCCATCTCCGGCCCCATCGTCGGGGTGATCGCGGTGACCTACGGCTGGAAGGTGTCCTTCGTCGTCATCATGCTGATCGGCTTCGTCTGGGCGGTGGCCTGGTACCTCTGGATCAAGGACAAGCCCACCGGCCAGCTGGCCGCCGACATCGCCGCCGAGGAGCGCGCCGTGGCCGTGGTGGATACCGAGGTGCGACCGCTCAAGTACTACCTGCGCCAGCCCACGGTACTGTTCACCGCCCTGGCGTTTTTCGCCTACAACTACACCCTGTTCTTCTTCCTGACCTGGTTCCCCAGCTACCTGATCCAGGCCTACGGCCTCAATGTGAAGGACATGAGCATCGCCACGGTGATTCCCTGGGTGCTGGGCTTCATCGGCCTGGCGGTGGGCGGCTATCTGTCCGACTGGGTGTTCCGCAAGACCGGTCGCCTGATGTTTTCGCGCAAGGTGGTGCTGGTGACCTGCCTGCTGGCCTGCGCCCTGTGCATCGGCGTGGCCGGCCTGGTCAGCACCCTCTATGCCGCGGTGGCCCTGGTGGCGCTCTCGGTATTCTTCCTCTATCTGACCGGCGCCATCTACTGGGCGATCATCCAGGACACGGTGCCGGCAGCGCGGGTGGGTGGGGTGAGCGGTTTCATGCACTTCCTGGCCAACACCTCGGGCATCATCGGCCCGGCGGTGACCGGCTATCTGGTGCAATTCACTGGCGCCTTCACCAGTGCCTTCCTGCTCGCCGGCACCCTGACCGTGATCGGTTCGCTGTGCGTGGCGCGCTTCGTCAAGCCGCTGGCCGAGCGGCCGGCGGAGGCACCCGCCACGCTGGCTACCGGAGGCGTCCGATGAGCGATTTCCAACGCATTCCCTCGCGCTATCCGGCGCCGGCCATCGGCATCGTCCACCTGGGGCTGGGCGCCTTCCATCGCGCCCACCAGGCGGTCTACCTGGAGCGCAATCTGGCCCGCCACGGCGGCGGCGCCTGGGGCCTGTGCAGCGCCAACCTGAGATCGGGGCGGGCGCTGGTGGAGACCCTGAACGCCCAGCAGGGCCGCTATCACGTGGCCGAATACCGCAACCGGCGCGAAGGGGTGCTGCGCGAGATCGGTGCCCTGCGCGAGGTGCTCTACGCCGGCGACGGTGGGGCCGGGCGCGAGGCCCTGCTGGCGCGGCTGGCCGATCCCGGGGTGCGCATCGTCACCCTGACGGTGACGGAAAAGGGCTATTGCCTGAGTCCGGCCAGCGGCGCCTTGCGCCGCGACGATCCCGGCATCGTCCATGACCTGGCCGAACCGCGGGCGCCGCGCACCGCGCCGGGGCTGCTGGTGGAAGGCCTGCGCCGGCGCCGCGCGGCCGGCATCGCGCCCTTCACCGTGCTCTGCTGCGACAACATGCCGGACAACGGTCAGCGGACCCGCCAGGCGGTGGTGTCCCTCGCCGAGGCCCAGGACGCTGGGTTGGCAGCCTGGATAGCCTCTACCGTGGCCTTTCCCTGCAGCATGGTCGATCGCATCGTCCCGGCCATGGACGAGGCGGCCTTCGCGCGGCTGCGCGACCTCGGCTGCGATGACACGGCCGCCGTGGTGGGCGAGGCCTTCAGCCAGTGGGTGGTCGAGGACCGCTTTCCGCAAGGGCGCCCGGACTGGGAACGGGAAGGGGTGCAGATGGTGGCGGACGTCCGCCCCTTCGAGACCATGAAGCTGCGCCTGCTCAATGGCAGTCATACGCTGCTGGCCTATGTCGGTAGCCTGGCCGGTCACGGCACCGTGGCCGAGGCCATGGCCGACGAACGCCTGGCGGCGCTGGTGCACCGCTACATGAGTCGCGAGGCGGCGCCGACCCTGGACATGCCGGAGGGCGTGGACCTGCAGGCCTACGCCGCGGCGCTGGTCGCGCGCTTCCGTAACGACGCCCTTCAGCACCGCCTGCGGCAGATCGCCATGGACGGCTCGCAGAAGCTGCCCCAGCGCTGGCTGCTGGGTGCCCAGCGGCTTTTGGAGCAAGGCGGCGAGCTGGCCTGCACCGCGCTCGGCGTGGCGGCCTGGATTCACTATGGTGAAGGCGAGGGCGAGGCGCTGGACGATCCCCTGCGCGCCACCCTGGCCGCCTTGCCTGCTGGCGCGGCGCGGGTGGACGCCGTGCTGGCGCTGGCCGAGGTCTTTCCACCGGCCCTGGTCGCGCAACCCGTCTTTTGCGACGCGGTGCGACGGGCCCACGCGCGCATCGCCACGGCGGGTATCGCCGCGGCCATTGCCGATCTCACCGAACAAGGAGTCTGACATGGAACACACCTGGCGCTGGTTCGGCCCGCGCGATCCCATCTCCCTCGCCGACATCCGCCAGACCGGGGCCACCGGCATCGTCACGGCGCTGCACGAGATTCCCAATGGCGAGGTCTGGCCGCTGGCGGCCATCGCCGAGCGCAAGGCGCTGATCGAGGCGGCGGGACTGACCTGGTCGGTGGTGGAAAGCATCCCGGTCCACGAAGACATCAAGCGCGGCCTGGGGGGGCGCGAGCGCTATCTGGACAACTATCGACAGAGCCTGCGCAACCTCGCCCAGTGCGGTATCGACGTGGTCTGCTACAACTTCATGCCGGTGCTGGACTGGACCCGCACCCAGTTGGCCCATCGACTGCCCGACGGCGGCTGGGCGCTGAGATTCGATCAGGACGCTTTCGCCGCCTTCGATCTCTGCATCCTGCAGCGGGAGGGCGCCGAGGCCGAGTACGCCGCCGAGGAGATCGAACGCGCGCGCCGCTATCACGCCGGGCTCGACGACGCCGGGCGCGAGGAGCTGGTGCGTACCCTCATCGCCGGTCTGCCGGGCGCCGAGGAGGGCTACTCGGTCGCCGACCTGCGCACCCTGCTGGCCACCTATGCCGGCATCGACACCGCGCGGCTGCGCGAGCACCTGGCGGTCTTTCTCCAGGCCGTGGTGCCGGTGGCGGAAGAGGTGGGCATTCGTCTGGGGGTGCACCCGGACGATCCGCCGCGCCCGCTGCTGGGGCTGCCACGGGTGGTCTCCACCGCCGCCGACGCCCAGTGGCTGCTGGACGCGGTACCGAGCCCGGCCAACGGACTGACCTTCTGTACCGGCTCCTATGGCGTGCGCGCCGACAACGACCTGGTGGCCATGGCCCGCCAATTCGCGCCGCGCATTCACTTCGTCCACCTGCGGGCGACCCGGCGCGAAGCGGATCCGCGCAGTTTCCACGAGGCCCATCACCTGGACGGCGACGTGGACATGGTCGGGGTGATCCGCGAACTGGTACGCGAGGAGCGTCGCCGTGAACGCGCAGGCGGGGCGCGGCTGCCCATGCGTCCGGACCACGGCCACCAGCTGCTGGACGACCAGGGGCGACGGACCAACCCCGGCTATTCGCTGATCGGCCGGCTCAAGGGCCTGGCGGAATTGCGCGGCGTGGAACAGGCCGTGCGGCGGCTGGAAGAGGCGCATGACTGATGCGGATCGGCGTCTCTCGGATATACCTCGTGCCGGACCCCGCCACCGGCGCGGTCAAGGCCAACCTCGAATGCTGACGTGGAGACCCCTATGGAATTGATCACCCGCAGCGGCGCCGCGGCCGCTGCCCGCGCCACCCTGCGCCTGCATCCGCAAGACGATGTACTGATCGCCCGCCAGGCGCTGGTGCCGGGCCTCGACTTGCCGGAGGAGGGCGTGCAGGTCCGCGAGCCGGTGCCGGCCGGGCACAAGGTCGCCGTGCGCGCCATCGCCGCAGGCGCGCCGGTACGCCGCTATGGCCAGATCATCGGCTTCGCCCGCGAGGCCATCGCCGCCGGCAGCCATGTGCACGTGCACAACCTGGCCATGGGCGACTTCACCCGCGAGCACGCCTTCGGGATCGAGGCCCGCGGCGCACCAGCGCCCATCGAGCGCAGCTTTCTCGGCATCGTCCGCCCGGATGGCCGGGTGGCGACCCGCAATTACATCGGCATCCTCACCTCGGTGAATTGCTCGGCCACGGTGGCCCGGGCGGTGGCCGACCATTTCCGCCGCGACGTCCATCCCGCGGCGCTGGGGCCCTATGCCAACGTCGACGGCGTGGTCGCCCTGACCCATGGTGTCGGCTGTGGCATCGATACCCAGGGCGAGGGCATGGCGGTGCTGCGCCGGACCCTGGGCGGCTATGCGTCCCATCCCAACTTCGCCGCGGTGCTGTTCATCGGCCTGGGTTGCGAAGCCAACCAGATCCCCACGCTGCTGGCCGATCAGGGCCTCAGCGAGCACGCGGGATTGCGCACCCTCAATATCCAGGACAGCGGCGGCACCACCGCCACCGTGGCCCGGGGCATCGCCGCCGTGGAAGCCTTGCTGCCTGCGGCCAATGCGGTGGCGCGCGAACCGGTCAGTGCCCGCCATCTGATCCTCGGCCTGCAGTGCGGTGGCTCGGACGGCTATTCCGGCATCAGCGCCAACCCGGCGCTGGGCCGGGCGGTGGATATGCTGGTGGCCGCCGGGGGCACCGCCATCCTCTCGGAAACCCCGGAGATCTACGGCGCCGAACACCTGCTCACCCGGCGCGCCGCCAGCCCGGCGGTGGGCGAACGCCTGGTGGAGCGCATCCGCTGGTGGGAAGACTATTGCGCCCGCTTCGGCGCCAGCCTGGACAACAACCCCTCGGCGGGCAACAAGGCGGGTGGCCTGACCACCATCCTGGAAAAATCCCTCGGCGCGGTGATCAAGGCCGGCTCCACCGATCTCATGGCGGTCTATGGCTACGCCGAGCCGGTGCGCAGCCCGGGCCTGGTGTTCATGGACACCCCCGGCTACGACCCTGTCTCGGCCACCGGCCAGGTGGCGGGAGGGGCCAACCTCATCGCCTTCACCACCGGCCGGGGTTCGGCCTATGGCTGTGCGCCGACGCCGTCGCTGAAGATCGCCACCAACACCCGCCTCTGGGAAAGCCAGCGCGACGACATGGACGTGGATTGCGGCGGCCTGGTCGACGGCAGCACCACCCTGGAAGAGCGCGGCGCCTTCATCTTCGAACGGTTGCTGGCACTGGCGTCGGGGGAGCGTAGCCGCAGCGAGTTGCACGGCTACGGGCAGAACGAATTCGTCCCCTGGCAACTGGGCGCCACCACCTGAGCCCGAGCTTGCGGGAGGGGGACAGCCTCGCCGCCGGTGCCTCGTTCAGCTGTCCTGGCGCCGGCCATACAGCAGGGCGTAGAGCACCGGGATCAGCCCCAGGGTCACCAGGGTGCCCAGCGCCAGGCCGCCGATCATGCTGATGGCCATGCCGGTCCACAGCGGACCGGCAAAGAGCATCAGCGGGATGAGGCCGAGGATGCAGGTGAGCTTGGTCATGATGATCGGCCGCAGGCGCTCGCCGGCGGCGTCGAGCAGCGCCAGGACGAGGGGCTTGCCGGCCTGCCTTTCGGCTTCTATGCGTTCGAGCAGCAAGACCGCGTTGTTGACGATGATGCCGGCCAGGGACAGCAGGCCGAAGGTGGCCATGAAGCCGAAGGGATGGCCGCTCAGCCACAGCGCCAGGGCCACGCCGATGAGGATGAAGGGGATGCTGGCGACGATGATCAGCACCTTGCGCCAGGAATCGAATTGCCAGAGG
Organism: Pseudomonas sp. SORGH_AS_0199; assembly: GCF_031453735.1. Classification (NCBI taxonomy): domain Bacteria; kingdom Pseudomonadati; phylum Pseudomonadota; class Gammaproteobacteria; order Pseudomonadales; family Pseudomonadaceae; genus Pseudomonas; species Pseudomonas sp. SORGH_AS_0199. The sequence goes on along the minus strand of NZ_JAVJAE010000001.1, from coordinate 3,379,271 downwards.
AACAGCAACAGCATGGCCACGGCGGCCAGCGGCAGATAGCGCAGCAGGGCGTCGTTGGCGGCGGCGGAATCCTCGCTCTCGCCGCCCAGCTCCAGGCGGTAACCGGGCGGCAGCTGCAGGGTGGGCAACTGGGGCGCGAGGGTGGCGACCAGGGTGGCGGCGGTCATGCCGGGATTGCGCGCGCTGACCGTGAGGGTGCGCTGCAGGTTGCGCCTGACCTTGACCCCGGCCTCGCTGGCCAGCTCGATCCGGGCCACCGCCGCCAGCGGTAGCGGCGTGGCGCCGCCCTGGGGATAGACCAGCAGGGTGCTCGGATCGCCACCGCGGGGCGTGCTGCGCGCCGCGATCTCGACCGGATACTGGCCGTCGCGCAGCTGGGCGCCGCTCAGGCCGTCGCCGGCCAGTTGCAGCGCCTGGGCCAGGTCGCGCCGGTCGAGTCCGGCGGCGCGGGCCCGGGCCGGGTCGACCTCGACCTGGTAGCGCAGCAGGCGCGGACCCCAGTCGTCCTGGATGTCGCGGGTCCCGGGGACGGCGGCGAGCAGGTCGGCGAGGTTGGCACCCAGCTGACGCAGGACCGTCTCGTCCGGACCGCTCAGGCGATAGACCGCCAGGCCGCTTTCGGTGGTGCCCAGGGAAAAGCGCTTGGGTTGGGCGCGCACCTCGGGATAGGCCCGGGTCAGCTGCTCGCCGACCCGGGCCATGACTTGGGCGAGATCGGCGTCCGGGCGGGTGGTGACGGTGAAATAGGCGACATCGGGACCGGGCAGCGGCGGATTCAGGCCCAGCACGATGCGTGGTCCGCCCTCGGCGACGTAGCCGATGCTCTCGACGATATCGGCATCCTCGCCCAGCCAGCGGCTGAAGCCCTGCATGAGTTCCAGGGTGCGCTGGGCCGAGGTGCCCGGTTCCAGCTGCAGGGGGATCTGGAACTGGTTGCGATCCGAGGGCGGCAGGAAGTCGTATGGCAGGCTGAGCACCTTGAGGGTGGCCAGGGCCAGCAGCCCGAGCATGGCCAGCAGATAGGCCAGCCGATGCCGCAGCAGGACCTCCAGCAGGCGGCGATAGCCGCGGTGCAGGGCGCTGTCGGTGCTGCTACCGCTATGGCTGGGGTCCGGCACCAGGCGCAGGCAGAGCAGCGGTGTCACCGTCAGGCTCAGCGCCCAGGAGCCCAGCAGGGTCAGCGCCAGCACCACGGCCAGGGACCTCAGGTATTCATTGGTGCTGGTCTGGCCGAGAAAGAAGGGCGAGAAGGCCAGGATGATCACCAGCGAGGAGGTCAGCAGCGGGATGGCCAGGGTCCGGCCGGCGGCTGCGCAGGCGGCGCGGCGCTCTTCGCCCGCGCGCAGGCGCCGTTCGATGTCCTCGGCGATGACGATGCCGTTGTCCACCAGCAGCCCCAGGGCCAGGATCAGCGCGGCGATGGACACCGTCTGCAATTCGATGCCCAGGGCGCGCATGACCAGCAGGGTCGCCAGCACCGTGAGCGGGACGATGGCGCCGACGATCAGCCCCAGGCGCCAGCCCAGGAACAGCATGACCACGGCCATGACGATCACCATGGTTTCCATCAGCACGTGCTGCATGCGCGCCATGGCGTGGTGCACCACCTCGGCCTGGAAGGTCACCCGATGCAGGGCGAAGCCGGTGGGCAGGGTGGTCGCCAACTCCTCCAGCCGGTCGTGCAGCGCGGCGCCGAAGGCTTCGACGTTGCGGCCCGGGGTCATGGCGATGCCCAGCACCAGGGCGCGTTCGCCTCGATAGAAGGCGGCGCTGCGTACTGGCTGCTCGGGCTCGACCTGCACCTGGGCCAGCTCGGCCAGGGGCACGGCGCGGCCTTCACCCAGCCGGATCGGCACGGCGCGCAGCGCGGCGGGATCGGCCAGTTCGCCGCTGATGGCCAGGCTGAGGACGCGTTCTCCCGCGCGCAGGCTGCCGCCGCTGACCAGTTCGTTACGGGTGCGCAATTGCGCCAGTAGCGCCTGGGGCGACAGGCCCAGGCGGGCCAGCGCCGTGGCGTCCAGGGTCAGGACGACGCGCTCGTCCCGCAGGCCATAGAGGGCGATACGGTCGACCCCGGGCAGGCCATAGAGGGCGCGGCGCAGGCCTTCCACCTCGCGGCGCAGTTCGCTCGGTGAAAAGCCGGGCGCGGTCACGGCGATGGACGCCACCGCCACTCGACCGAAATCATCGTCCACCCGCGGGCCCTGGGTGCCTTCGGGCAGGCCCGGAGCCACCTCGGCGACCTTGTTGCGGACGCGCTGCCAGAGCGCCGGCAGATCCTTGATCTCGTCCCGGGCGGTGAGCTGGATGATGGCCTGCCCGGGTCTCAGGGTGGTCACCAGGGTCTTGAGTTCAGGCAATTCGCGCAGCCGGTCTTCCAGCGGCTTGGCCAGCAGCTCCTCCACCCGGTCGCTGGGCAGGCCGGGCAGGGCGACGCTGACCAGGGCGTCGCGCACGGTCACGCTGGGTTCTTCCTGGGACGGAAAGCCGAGAAAGGCGTAGATCCCGCCCAGCAACAGGGCCAGGGCGATGCAAAGCACCAGGCGACCCCGGCGCAGGGCGAAAGCGGTCAGGGACATGGCCTACTCTCCCGTGAGCACGGTGCTGGGCTGATAGGGCAGCACATGCTCGCCGGCGCGCAGAAAGGCAGCGCCGGCCACCACGATCTGCTCGCCCTCGGCGAGACCGCTGGCGATCAGCGCCTGGTCCTGCCGCAGGGCCGCCACCGTGACCGGGCGCGGCTTCACCTGCTGGGTCTCCGGCTGGTAGACGAAGACCTGACCCGCGGTGCCGCGCTGTCCGGGCAGCAGCGCCCCCAGGGGTACGGCCAGCTGCGCCTGGGCCGGCAGCGGCAGGCGCACGTCCAGCAGACTGCCGCTGGGCAGGGCCGGCGCCTCGCTGCCAAGGGCGAAGACCGCTTCCTGTAGCAGGCCCTGCTCGGCACGCGGCGAAAGACCGATCAGCCGGAGCGCCAGGGGCGCGCCGTCGCGCGTGGCATAGGCCTTCGCCTGGGCGCCCGGTGTCAGCCCCTGGGCCAGGGCGGCTGGCACCTGCACCACCACCTGGCGTTCACCCTCGGCCTGCAATCCGAGCAGGGTCTCGCCCGCGCCCAGTAGCCGCAGCGGCTCCGGCACGCGCAGGATGATCTGGCCCGCGAAGGGCGCCACCAGCCGGGTCTGGGCCAGGGCGCGGCGCGCCAGCGCCAGCTCCGCCTCGGCGCCCCGTTGCTGCGCCTGGGCTGCGCCCAGGGCGGCATCGGCGCCTTCCAGCTCGGCCTTGGCCAGGTTGCCCTCGGCGAACAGCTGCCGTGCCCGTCGCTGCCCGGCGCGGCGCTGATCCAGCTCCACCCGGGCAGCCTGCACCCGGGCGCTGGCCTGGTCGAGGCGCAGACGCGCCGACTCGCCATCCTGCTCGGCGAGCACCTGACCGGCCGCAACCTGGGCGCCCACGTCCACGGCCACCCGCAGCACCCGCCCGCCATTCTCGAAGGCCAGCGCCGTACTGCGCGGCTGGCGCACCAGGCCGGGCAGCAGCGGCGCCTGGGCCGTCAGCCGGGCGACCGGCGCGAGCTTGACGGTGCGCAGGGGCACCGGACCGGGGCGTTCATCCGGTGAGCAGCCGCCCAGCAGGGGGAGCAGCAAGAGGAGTGTGAGGGCGGAGGTCAGGCGCGGGCCGGGCATGGCGGGCTCCAGGATCAGAAGCTGTAGGTCAGGGCGACTTGGGTGGTGGTGGCGGTGGCGCGCTGCCGCAGCGGGCTGTCGCGTGCCTGGTCGCCGTAATAGGTGGTGGTCAGGGTCGCCACCGAACTCCAGTGCGGATCGAAGGTGTGCAACCAGTTCAGCGCGACGGAATAGGCATAGATGCCCTGGTCGAGACGCGCCGGGGCGAAGCCGCTGGCGGCGCTCTGGGCGGCGGTGACGCCGAAATAGGTCTGGTTGAAGCGGCGGTCGCCGGCATGGGCGTCGAGATCCAGCGCCAGGGTGTCCTGGTCGGTGTGCAGGCCAATGGCTTCCATTCCCAGGCGATAGCGAGTGCCGCGCTGGGCCCCGGCCAGCCGCCATTCGCCCTCGGCGTTGAGACTGAGCCAGGGCGCCAGGGCCTGGCTCAGGGTGAGGTCCAGCACCGTGGATCCGTCGACCTCGCCCATCCCCCGCAGCCGGTCGGCGCCTGGCCGCGAGGCGTTTTCGCGGTCATCGCGGCCGACGTCGTAGTTCAGGGCGCCGCTGAGGGTCAGCCCCTGGGCCGACTGCCATTGCAGGCCGAGGCCACGACTGGTGTCGGCAAAGAAGGGGCCGCGCTGGACCACCACCAGGGGCAGCAGCTGCGGCCGATAGTCGGCCGAACCCAGGTAGCGACTGACCGCGCCGGCCACCAGGCCGAGGCTGACATCGGTGTGGTCGCCCCAGGGCGAGGCGTCGGCCGCCTGGCCGGCCAGGGGCGTCAGGCAGAGCAGCAGCGGCAGCAGGGGGGTGCGGGTCATGGCAGGTCCTCTCAGGTGGCGGAAGGGTGGTCCAGGCCGTGCAGGGCGCGGTGCAGGCGCAGGCGATTGAGGCGCAGCGCCTGCTCGGTCTGGCGCAGCGTCTCGCCGGCGCGTAGGTCGTCGAGACCGGCCTGCAGACTGGCGCCGGGATCGCCAGCCCCGGCCTGCCACTGGTGCGCCAGGCGCTGGCGGCGCTGGTGGCTCAGTTGCAGCTGGGCGTCCAGGGTCTGGCGCTGCGCGAGCAGCAGGCGGCGCTCTTCCAGGCCGTCGGCCAGTTCGCGAAAGGCGTCCTGCAGGGTGCGTTCGTAGGCGGCCAGGGCCAGGTCGCGAGCAGCCTTGGCCGCATCCAGATTGGCGCTGTTGCGCCCGCCGTCGAACAGCGGCAGGGACAGCGACGGCGTCAGCAGGCGCAGGCCATGGCCGGCGCTGAACAGATCCTGCAATTGCGGACTCGCCAGACCCACCGCGGTGCTCAGGCGGATGCTCGGGAAAAAGGTGGCGCGGGCCGCGCCGATGCTGGCGTTGGCCGCCTGCAGACGTTCCTCGGCGGCGCGCACGTCGAGACGCTCCAGCAGGCGGCTGGAGGGCAGGTCGGCCAGCTCGCCGGGCAGCTCCGGCGGAGGACCGGCGAGGGCAGGCGCAGCGCCGGGCGAGGGCGCCAGCCGGTAGCCGGTGACCCAGGCCAGCGCCCCATAGGCCTGGGTGCGCTGACTCAGCCGCTGCTGCAGCTGCTGGCGCGCCTCGAGAACGGCCTGGGTCAGGGGCTCCAGCGCGGCCGGAGCCAGGTCGCCGGCGGCGATGCGCGCCTGGGTCCGCTGCGCCAGCTGGTCGCTGAGCGCGGCCATCGCCTGGGCGCTGGCGACCTGGGCATCGGCCTCGCGGGCCAGCAGGAAGAGGCGCGCCACCTCGACCACCAGGGCGCCGCGCGCGGCCTGCTGACCATAGGCACTGGCCAGCAGCTGGTGGCGGGCTTCCTCACCCAGACTGGCCACGCGGCCGAAGAAATCCAGTTCGAAGGCGTCCACGCCCAGGGTGGCGGTGGCCAGGTCCTGCTGGTAGCGCTCGTCCAGCGCCTGATCGGCGAAGCGCTGACGCGGACGCTGCACCGCCAGGCCCAGGGTGGGCCAGCGCTCGGCCTGGCGGGCTCCCAGTTGCGCCCGCGCCTGCTCGACCCTGAGCTGGGTTATCCGGTAGTCTCGATTGCCCGCCAGCGCCTGGCTCGCCAGCGTTGGCAGGAGGGCTTCAGCGCTGACCGCGGCCAGCAGTTGGCGCTCCTCCGGACTGAGGTCGACGACCGCCGCGAGCGCCGCATCCTGCCGTTGCCACTGCCCCAGATGCGCGGGCACCGGCAGTGCCGGCCGCTGGTAGTCGGGAATCAGTGAGCAACCGCTGAGGCCCAGCAGGCTGATCAGCAGCAGCGGGCAGGTGACGGAAGCGGCGAGTGAAGGCATGGCAGGCAGACCCGGTGCAAGGCATGGATCGCAGCCTAGGGACGCCGAATCAAGATTCCTTCGGCGAATTGTCGAGATTCGATCAAGAGAGCGGACGTGGGCGACAAACTCATACTCATCGTCGAAGACGACGCCGACAGCGCCAGCGTGCTGGAGGCCTATCTGCTGCGTGACGGCTTCACGGTGATGCTCGCCGAGGACGGCCGCCAGGGGCTGGACCTGTTCCAGCGCGAGCGACCCGATCTGGTCCTGCTCGACATGATGCTGCCGCGCCTCGGTGGCACCGAGGTGCTGGCGCAGATCCGCCGCGCCGGGGATACCCCGGTGATCATGGTGACCGCCATCGGCGACGAGCCGGAAAAGCTCGGCGCCCTGCGCTATGGCGCCGACGACTATGTGGTCAAACCCTACAACCCCAAGGAGGTGGTGGCGCGGGTGCACGCGGTGCTGCGTCGCTGTCATCAGGCGCCGCGCGATGATCGCTGGCTGCGCCATGGCGCCCTGACGGTGGATCTGGAGCGTTTCAGCGCCACGGTCGAGGCACGCCTCCTGGAGCTGACGCCCACCGAATTCGGCCTGCTCGCCACCCTGATGCGCACCCCGCACAAGGCCTTTACCCGCGAGGAATTGCTGGAGCGCTGCCTGCCGGAGAGCGAGGCCCTGGCGCGGGTGGTGGACACCCACCTGCACAACCTCAGGCGCAAGCTGGAGGCGGCCGGCATTCCCGGCGTGCCGGTGACGGTACGCGCCATCGGCTATCGCTTTTCATGAAGCGCCAGGCCCCGCTGGGACGCTGGGTCGGCTGGCGCATGAGCCTGCTGGCACTGGGCGCGGTACTGCTGATCGCCGCCGGCATGTACCTCTGGTTTCTCTTCGGCGACTGGTGGGTGCTGCGCCAGGTGCCCCAGGCGGCGCGGGCGGAGATCCTCCAGCTGCGCGCCGATCCGCAGGAAAACGAGGCAAGGCTCTGGGCGCTGTTCAGCCACTACTATCCGGTGCGCTATTTCCTGCCCGGTATCGCCAGCCGCGACTGGTGGGTGCTGGCGGGCCTGGTGCTGGCAGCCGTGCCGTTGATCCTGCTGGCCGGCTTTCGGCTGTCACGCCCGCTGTCGAGCCAGTTCTCCGCCATCGCCGCGGCGGCGCGGCGGGTGGCGTCGGGCGATCTGGACACCCGGCTGGAGGTCGCCGAGACGGCACCCGCGGAGTTGCGCCGCCTGGCGCTGGACTTCAACAGCCTCACCGCGCGGTTGCAGCAATACGAACGCGACGTACGGGATTCCAGCGCCATCCTCGCCCATGAGCTGCGCACCCCGCTCAACGCCGCCTCGGTGCGGGTGCAGGGCATCCTCGACGAGGTCTTTCCCGCGGATGCCTGCCAGTTGCAGATGGTCAAGCGCCAGCTCGACCTGCTCAACACCCTGGTCGGCGATCTGCATACCCTGTCGCTGGCCGAGGCCGGGCAACTGGCGCTGGACCAGCGGCCCTTCGCCCTGGCGGCGCTGGTGGAAGAGCGACTGGCCTGGTTCGCGCCCCAGCTGCAGGCCGAGGCGATACGACTCCACCTGGAGCTGGATCCCCGCCAACGGCTGTACGCCGACCGCGATCGCATCGGCCAGTTGCTCAACATCCTGCTGGAAAATTTCCTGCGCTATGGCGCCAGCGGCGGCGAACTGGAGATCGTCCAGCGGGCTCTGGCAGAGGGGCTGGTGCTGGAATTCCGCGATCGCGGCCCGGGCATCGCCGAAGCCGACCGTGAGCGGGTCTTCCACCGCTTCTGGCGCGCCGACAGCTCCCGGGCGCGTCATCTGGGTGGCAGCGGCCTGGGCCTGTCCATCGCCCGCGCCATCTGCGCGGCGCACCAGGGCCGCATCGTCGCCCTGGGGCGCAAGGGTGGCGGCACGGTCATGCGGATCGAGTTGCCGGGACGGCTGTCCTAGCGCGGCAGGCGTCTTGGAACGACTACCCCTGTCAGGGCGACAGGGGCAGCGGGCCTCAGGCGGAGGCGTCGTCCGCAGGGGCGGCGACAGCCTCGGCCGCTGCAGGCGCCTCAGCTTCGACTGGCGTGGCGGTGTCCGCCTTGGCCTTGGCCTGCTCACGGCGGGCCTGGGCGCGCTGGCGGCGTGCCTGCTGCTTGGCATAGACCGCCTGGGAAGCGGTCACGGTGCCAGCCGGCTGGCCATCCAGATCCAGGCGCGGGGCGTTTTCGGTCATGGCCGCCCAGTAGCGGGTGCCACGGCACCAGGTGGCGATCGACTGCTTGAGCTGGTCACCGGTGATGCCCAGGCGCTCCAGGTGCTGCTCGGCGTCCTTCAGGATGCCTTCCTTGAGCGGCACCTTGGGGGCCGGATTGACCGGGAAGGCCAGCGGGAAGTGCTTTTGCAGACGGCGGATGCCTTCGACCACCGGATCCTGCTCGCGGGGCTTCTGCTCGCGGGGCTTGGCTTTCGGTGAAGGTCTCCGCGCCGGCCGCTCGTTGCTCTCGGTCTTTACCTGCGCTTTTTCGGCCCGCAGGCGGTCGCGTAGTTCAGCTAGTTGCTCAAAGCCCATCGTTCAGCTCACCGCTCCAATAGAATTCACGTGCAAGGGTAACCCATGCCGGGCTTGGACCGCGCCGATTGCAGATTGGCACGCCCAAGGCTGGCGGCCCGTCATTCTAAAGGCTGGTTTGCCGCTCGTGCATCCTCGGAAGCGTCATTCCCGGCGGATGGTGCGCCCTGCTGGGCGTTTTCTCGGCCCTTTACGAACGCCGCCGAGCGCAGGTGAGGCGAGTTGAAACGACCTTAGGGAGTAACGGCCCAAGGCGACTCGAAGGCTGAGCGCGCCCGAACCGGAAGGCCGAGGAAGGGCCGTGCAGGTGCGGTACACGAGGCTTCCGACCGGGCTGCCGATCCAGGCATTGCAACAAAGCAGCGCCGATGATGCAGGCACTTCGCGTACTGGATCTAGCCGCCTCCGGTCAGGCGCGACACCCATTGCGCCAGCCGCAGCTTGAACGGCGAATAGGGCGGCAGCAGCAGACGAACGGCCAGCAGCGGACCGGCGGCGAGCACGCTGCGCTCGTGGGAAAAGGTGCGAAAGCCCGCCTGGCCATGGGCGCTGCCGCTGCCGGAGTGATTGACGCCGCCAAAGGGCAGGTGCAGCTGGGTGTACTGCTGCATGCACAGATTGAGGCCGACGCTGCCGGAGCTGGTACGGGCGACGACCCGTCGCTGCACCGCGCGATCGCAACTCCAGAGATAGAGCGCCAGGGGCTTGGGACCGGCGTCGATGCGCTGCAGCACCTCCTCCAGGTCGTCGTAGGCGATCACCGGCAGGAGCGGACCGAACAGCTCCTGGCTGTCCAGGGGGCTGTCGACGGCCGAGCAATCCAGCAGCGTCGGGGCGAGATAGCACCCGGCCGCATCGTGCGCGCCGCCGTGGATCAGCTGCGCGCCGGCGGCCCGGGCCTGTTCCAGCAGCCCGATCAGCTGGCTGGCGTGGCGCGGGTGGATGAGCCGGGCGTAGTCCGGGCTGGCGGCGGCATCGGTGCCGTAGCGCTGCACCAGCAGGGCACGACAGCGTTCCTTGAAGGCCGGCAGCAGGCGGCGGGCGACGAAGACATGATCGGGCGCGACGCAGGACTGGCCGGCATTGAGGAATTTGCCCCAGAGCAGCAACTCGGCGGCGGCGTCCAGGTCGGCGCTGGCGTCGATGATCGCCGGCGACTTGCCACCCAGTTCCAGGGTCACCGAGGCCAGGTGCTGGGCGGCGGCCTGCATCACCAGGCGGCCCACGGCCGTGGAGCCGGTAAAGAAGAAGTGATCGAAGGGCAGTGCCAGCAGCGCCTGGGCGGTGGTGACGTCGCCTTCGCAAAAGGCCACGGTGTCGGGGGTGAAGGCCTCGGCCAGCAGCTCGCGCAGCACCGCGTTGACCGCCGGGGTGAATTCCGAGGGCTTGAGCATCACGCTGTTGCCTGCCGCCAGCGCCGACACCAGCGGGCCGAGCAGGGTGGAGACCGGGTAGTTCCAGGGGCCGATGATCAGGCAGCGACCGCGGGGCTGGCTGTGGATGTGCGCCGGGCAGCCGAGGGAGGTCAGGGTCGGTCGCACCCGCCGCGGCTTCATCCAGCGGCGCAGATGGCGGCGCGCGTGCTGGATCTCTTCCAGCACCGGCATGATCTCCGACAGTTCCACCTCCACCTCGGGTTTGCCGAAGTCCTGGCGAAAGGCCGCATAGAGCGCCCCACGCCGCGCCACCAGGGCGCCATGCAGGCGCTGCAGCAGGGTCAGGCGCTCGGCGGCGCTGGAATCGCGCAGGGCCAGGGTGCGCGGTCCCTGGGCGGCGAACAGCCGCTGCAGGGTCTCGGGGTCGACCGGGGCGCAGGCAGAAGCGGGATCGGGGAGGGGCGCATTCATGGCAGCAGTCCGCAAGGGGGCAGGAAGGGGCGACACGGCGACGACGGCAGTATTCAGCCTGGGCGTTGCCAGCGCCAGCGTGGCAACGGCCGGGAGCCGGGGGCACTGAGGGCGAGTAGGGCCGCCAACCCCAGGGCCAGCAGGGCGAGCAGGGCGCTGGTCAGGGCGGCGGGCCGGACCGCGGCGCCCTGCAGCCAGAGGGACGCCAGCGCCGGGCCGGCGGCGCAGCCGAGCAGCTGCAGCGAAGGCACCAGGGTGGCGACGCGGCCACTGGCGTCCAGCCGCAGGGCCAGGCTGATCTGGAAGGGGGTGAGGGTCTGCCAGAGAAAGGTGAAGGCCAGGCACAGCAGCGCGAAGGTCAGGTGTGCCCCTGGTGCCAGGCCATAGATCAGCGCGGCCAGGCTGCCCAGCAACAGGGTCGCCAGGGTCAGGGTGGTGGCGGCCGGTAGCCAGGCCACCAGCGCCGCGCCGGCCAGACCACCGAGCAACTGCGCGGCGAAGCTGGCGGCGATCAGGGTCTGGGCCTGGCTGGCGTCCAGCCCGAGGGCTTCACCATAGGGCTCCAGATAGGCCCAGAGCGCACCGATCGCCGCCAGCTGGCAGCCGACGAAGGCCAGCAGCAGGGCCTGGGGCAGCCGCCAGCGATGGCGAACGGGCACGCTGCCAGGGAGCTCCAGCGCCGCCAGCCGGCGGGGCAAGGCGGCGGTCAGCGGCAGGGCCAGGGTGGTGACGCCGGCCAGCAGCCGGAAGCCGCCGGGGCTGCCCAGGCGCGGCAGGATCCACAGCGCCAGCAGGGCGGCCAGCAGGCCCTGGCAAAAGGTCTGCAGCGCCATGAACAGGCCGGATAGGCGCTCGGCGGCGGGCTGGCGCACGATCAGCGCGACCGCCGCCCAGAGCAGCAGGCCATCGCCGAGGCCGGCGAGGGCGCGCAGGCCGAGCAGCAGCAGATCACCGCTGGCCTGGGCACTGGCCAGGTCGGCGGCGACCGCCAGCAGCGTCGCCGGTACCAGGACGGCTGGCAGCCCCAGGCGCGGGCCCAGGGCCTCGCCAGCGATGACCCCCAGGCCCAGGGCGACGATCTCGCCCATGGCCACCAGGCCCAGGCCATCGAGGCTGGCGCGACCGCTGGTGAATAGCTCGCCGAGCAGCAGCGGCTGCAGGCCGAGGATGAGCAGGGCCAGGGACCCCAGCAGCAGCGCGGCGCAGACCTGGCGGGGCGGAGAGGGCGAGGTGACGGTCATGGGCTCTACCTTCGAAGAGTAACTAGTAACCGCGACTTTCCGCCGGCAGCCGGCCCTGGCGGAAGGCCTCGGCGGCAGCGCGCTGGTCGCGCTGGAGCCGGCGGGTGGCGATCAGCACCACCCACCAGGGCAGGCGGGTGAGCGCCGCGCCGGTGGCCTGGGCCAGGGTGTAGGCCTTGGCGCATTTCTCGAACAGCTCGGCATTGAGGGCGGCGCGGCTGGCGGTGGTCCCCAGGCACAGCGGCTGGCCGCCGAGCAGCTGGACGTTGCCCTGGTCGGCCAGGGCTTCCGCCAGGGCGTTGCTCCTGGTCACCGCGGGTGCCATCCGGCCCAGGTGCCGGGCCTGCTCGTCGAACAGCTGTGGCAGCTGGCCGCCGAAGTCCGCTACATGCTGCCCATAGCGCCCGGCCCCCTGGATGATGGCGCCGACATCCGGTCGCGAGCGGTAGATGAGTGCGTGATCGAGGGCGCCGCCGCTGCTGCGGGTCAGCTCGATCTCGCAGGGGGCGGCATCGCCCAGGGTGCCGTACCAGAGGCTGCCCGCCCCCGGTATGCGTACCGACAGGGCCAGGGCCGAGCGTTCGCCCTGGCGGGCCAGACGTTGCTGCAGATCCAGCCATTGCTGGCGCAGTTCGGCTTTCATGGGCGGCCTCATACCAGTTGGAAGACCCGGTCGAAACGCTCCAGGGCGTCGTCGATCACGGCGTCGGTGTCGGCCAGGCTGGTGTAGATGCGGCTGCCGGCCAGGGTGATGAGGCCATGGGCGGTATAGGCCGCGCCCATCTCTTCCATCATGTGCTTGCGCGCCTTGGCTTCGTTGCGCACCCGCAGCAGCTTGAGCGGGTTGCCGGTGTCGAGCAGCAGCACGCCGGAGGTCTGCAGATGGACGATGGAGCCCAGGTTGTAGGCGACATAGGGCAGGTTGCGGCGCTGGATGATCTCGTCCAGCCCTTGGCGCAGCCGATCGCCGGCACGACCGGCCTGGCCGGCGGCGTCGAGGCGCTGGATCTCCTTGAGGGCGTAGTAGCCGGCCACGCAGCACAGCGGATTGGCCGACAGGGTGCCGCCGACGAAGGCGCGCTTCGACGAGGTGCCGATGCCGCCCACCAGCAGCTGCATGACCTCGGCCTTGCCGCCCAGGGCCCCGGCCATGGGATAGCCGCCGGTAAGGCATTTGCCGAGCACGGTGAGATCCGGCAGCACCTTGAAGTAGCCCTGGGCACCGCCCATGCCGGCGCGAAAACCGGTCACCACCTCGTCGAAGATCAGCAGGGCGCCGAATTCGTCGCAGAGCTTGCGCACCTCGCGATTGAACTGCGGATGCACCGGGCGGGTGCCGCTCTCCGGGCCGAAGGGTTCCACCAGCACCGCCGCGGTACCGCCGCGCAGGCGATTGAGTTGCAAGCGCCGGCGCAGGGCGTCGAGGTCGTTGGGCGGGCTTTCCTGGGTGTGGGCGGTGGCGCCCCGGGGAATGCCGAGGGCCTCCATGCGTCCGGTGCCGGGCAGGCGCATGCCGTACACCAGCTGATCGCTCCAGCCGTGATAGGCCCCGCCGATCTTGATGATCCAGCGGCGCCCGGTATAGGCCCGCCCCAGGCGCACCGCGGCCATGGCCGCCTCGGTGCCCGAGCCCAGCAGCCGCACCTGGTCGATGCCGGGCACGCTCTGGCAGACCAGTTCGGCGAGCTTGACCTCGTATTCGTGCAGCAGGCCGGTGACCGGGCCGCACTCGGCGAGGATGCGCTGGACCTGCTCGCGCACGCCGGGGTGATTGGAGCCGAGCAGGGTGGGACCGCCGGCCTGGAGAAAGTCGATGTAGCGGTTACCGTCGACGTCGGTGAGGTGGCCACCTTCCGCCCGGGAGATGGCCAGGGGGAAGGGATGGTTGAACGCCAGGTTGTGCTGGATGCCCCCGGGGATGAAACGCTTGGCTTCTTCCGCCAGTCGCCGCGAGCCCTGGCAGCGCTCGTCGAAATAGCCCATGACCTTGGCCAGGGCATCGCGGCGCAGCGGGCGCATGGGTTGTTTGACCAGGGCGTCGAAACGGCGATAGAGCGTCTCGGTATCCGGCCAGGCGGAAATCGCCGGCGGCGTGGGTACCAGGGGCGGCGGGGTGGTCAGGGGCTGGTTCATGGCGGACCTCAGGACGGGAGGGAGGCGGTGAGAGTGGTCAGCAGGCGCTGGCGCGCCAGGCTGTCGGCGGCGGAGACGCCGGGGCGGTTGGCGATACGGCCGACCAGGTAGTGCTCGCAGAAGGCTTCCAGCTGCTCCAGCACCGCCAGGGTCTGCCGCGCGCTGGCGCCGTAGCAGAGCACCCCGTGGTTGCGCAGCAGATAGGCCGGGCTCTCGGCGCTCAGGGCGCGATCCAGGCGCTTGGCCAGCCAGCTGGTGCCGGAGGGGGCATAGCCCACCAGCGGCAGGTGGCGGCCCAGTTCGGGCCAGCGCTCGGGGTCGTCGACGCTCAGGGCCTCGCCCAGCAGGGTGCAGGCACTGGCCAGCGGCTGGTGGGTATGCAGGCTGCAGCCCGCGGCGGGAAAGCGCCGCAGCACCCGGGCGTGCAACCCGGTTTCCACCGAGGGCGCGCGATCGCCTTCGAGCTGGTGCAGGTCGGCCAGGCGCAGGATGCAGACGTCTTCCGCGCCCATCTGGTAGTAGTCGAGGGCGGAGGGGGTCACCGCGATGCGCTCGGCATCCAGGCGCAGGGCCAGATTGCCGCCGGTGGCGGCGAAGAAGCCGCGGCGCACCAGGTGCAGGCAGAGATCGACCACCTGTTCGCGCGCTTCGAGGGTATCGCTCATGGTCGGGCTCCCTGGTTGGGGTTGAGGCGGCGGTAGAGCGGCGCCAGGCGCCGGCGGACTTCGAGAAAGGTGGCGTAGCTGTCGTCGTAGCGCGCCCTCGCCTGGGGGCAGGGCTGGTAGAGGCGCGGCGGTCGCTGCAGCGCCGGCACATCGCTGAAGGTCAGGGCGCCGATGCCGGCGGCGGCGATATAGGCCGAGCCCCGGGCATTGGCCTGGATGGGCGCATCGGGCTGGGCGATCACGTGGCCGGTGACGTCGGCCATGATCTGGCACCAGAGATTGGACTGGGCGCCGCCGCCCACCGCCGTGATCCGCTCCGGTCGGCGGCCGAGGAAGCGACCGAAGGGTTCCAGCATCCAGCGGGTGTTGAGCGCCACCCCTTCGAGAAAGGCGCGGATGATGTCTTCGCGGGTGTGCTCCAGCGACAGGTTGATCAGCGCCGCGCGCAGGCTGGGATCGTCCACCGGGCTGCGCTCGCCATACAGCCAGGGGGTGTAGAGCAGCCCGCGGGCGCCGGCCGGCACCCGGGCGGCGATGCGGTCGAGCAGGGCATAGAGATCCGGGTGCTGTTCGTCGCTGAGGAGTTCGTCCGGGTGGTAGAGCACGTTGTCGCGCAGGAAGGACAGGTTGGCACCCGCCGCGGTCTGCAGCGCCATGGCCAGGTAGCGGCCCTTGACCGCGCTGGGCACGGCGGCCATGTGGCGCAGGACATCGGACTTCTTGAAGGGCACATGGGCGCCCAGCCAGGAGGAGGTGCCCAGGTAGAGGTGCGGCGCGAAGTCTTCCACCGCGGAGCCCACCGCCACCGCCGAGGTGTCCACCGAGCCGGCCACTACCGGGGTGCTGCGCGGCAGGCCGAGCTGGTCGGCCACCGCGCCGGTCAGGGTGCCGATCACCTCCGCGGAATCCACCAGATCGGGCAGCTTGTCGCGGTCGAAGCCCAGGGTGCGGATCAGCCCGGCGTCGTACTTCACCTGGCGCGAATCGCGGTTGTCGGTGATCCAGGCGGTGCAGATGGAATCGGCGGTGGCGCAGCAGCGCCCGGTGAGGCGCAGATTCATGAAATCGAGGACATTGAGAAACTTCACCGTGCGCGCATAGCGCTCCGGCTGATGGTCCTGCAGGTAGGCGATATGGCCCGCCGAATCCTTGCCCGACAGCGAGGGCGCACCGCCGGTGAGGCGGATCCAGCGCCACAGCTTGAACGGCGAGTAGCCGGCCACCTTCAGCCGGCCGCCGCCGACCCGCCGCGCCACGGATTCGGCGCCGCGCATGTCCAGCCAGAGCAGCGCCCGGCCCAGGGCCTGGCCGTTGGCGTCCACGCACACCGTGCCCTCGGTCTGGGTCGAGCAGCACACCGCCACCACCCGCCGCCGCCGTGCCGGGTCCGCTGCCAGCAATTCGCCGGCGCCGCGCAGGAAGGCCTGCCACCAGTCTTCCGGTTCCTGTTCGGCGCTGTGGCCCTCGACGTGCAGGGTGACGCCATGGAAGGTCCAGGCGACCACCTCGCCGCCGAGGGTGACCAGGGCGCTCTTGCAGCCGGAGGTGCCGAGATCCACCACCAGCACCAGGCCGTCGAGGGCGGTGGCCTGGGCCGGTGCGGGCGGCGTGGCGAAGACGTGAGGTTTCATGGGCGCCGGCTCAGAAGGGACGGGCCACGGACAGCACCCAGCGGGCCTCGTCCGTCGCGCGCTGATGGTCGCCGTCTTCGGCGATGTAGAGTTCGCGCGCCCGGGTATGGGGGCTCAGGTAGTCCAGGCCGAAGTCGAAGCCCCAGTGGCGATGCACCAGGCCCACGCCGTAGTCGCTGAAGTTGGCCTCGGAGAAGTTGCGGATCTGCTGGTAGCCGGCGTGCAGCTTGAGGCTGGTGCGCGGGGTCAGCTCGTAGCGATAGTCCAGGTCGTAGAGCAGGCTGCCGCGGGAGTTGTGCTCGCCCTTGGCATAGCACTCCAGGCCCTTGGTCGGGTCGGGATTGAATTGCAGCTGGGCGCCGCAGACCCCGGCGGTGTTGGCGCCGCGATAGTTTTCCGAGAGCACGTTGAGGATGCGCCCCTGCAGGGCCCCGTAGCCGATCTCCAGCACCGCGAACTGGCTGTTGTAGTTGGTGCTGCGCAAGCCATCGGGAGCGCCGGTCTCCGGATCGATGCGGCTGGGCGCCTTGAAGTGGGCACCGGGAAAGAATTCCCCGGCCAGACCGACACCGAAGTGCCAGGCCTCCGGATCGCCGAAGCGGTAGCCGCCGGCCAGCAGCACGTTGGCGCCATCGCCGTCGATGAACTGCTTCTTGCTCACGGTGCCGATTTCCGCCAGGCCGATCAGGCCGCTTTCGTGGGCGAATTCCACGGTGACCTTCGCCCCCGGCCGATTGAGCGAGTCGGAGATGCCGCGGTTACGCACGTCCGAGAGCAGACGCGGGGTGATGGTCAGGGCATAGCTGGTCAGGTCGTCGTCGGCCTGGACCGCGCTGCCGAGAACGCTCAGGCACAGCAGGGCCGCCGCCTGGGTGCGGTGAAGAATCCGGTTCATGGGGTCGCTCCTTGCGGTGGCTTAGCTGCAGTGCGGGGTGGCGGGAAGGGCGCTCAGCGGGGTGAGCTGTTCGGTCTTGCCGAGCACCTCGGTGCCGACATAGGCGCGGATGTTGAGGTCGTCGCCCTTGCGGCGGACGTAGCCCTTGTATTTCTTGCCATCGCGCGGATCGAATACCCAGCCGTCGCGCCAGGTGCCGCCGTCGTCGCGACTCATCTGGAAGATGCGGGTGCCGCAGGTGTCATGGGCATTGCCGGCGTCCTTGTCCCAGACGATGGTGCCGCACAGGGCACCGGCGTTGTCGGCGCAGGGCATGACCTTGACCGCGGCGCCCTGGTCGGCGGTCAGCCAGAGTCCCTGGACCGGTACGGCGTCGGCGGCCAGCACGGGGGCGAGGGGGAGCGCCAATAAGGCGGCGGCGAGCGCGAGGGGTGTTTTCATGGAGGAGACTCCTGCTGATTGTTGTGGTTGTGGCTGGAGGCAGTAAGGCAACGCTGTTGCTGATATGATAGTTATCGCTACACGATAGTTATAACTATCATTTTACTGCCCATCAAGGGTTTTTTCGTTCAGCCGAGAGCTTTTTCATGGTCGCCAAAGAGTCCGCTCCATCCTCCCGCGCCACGCCCAAGGCCCGCCCCAGCCAGCAGCGGGCAGCGGAAACCTATGAACGCATCCTGGCGGCGGCGGCGGAGGTGCTGTGTCAGGTTGGCATCGAGCGGCTGTCGACCAATCTGGTCTGCGATTGCGCGGGGCTGACCCCGCCGGCGCTCTACCGCTACTTTCCCAACAAGTACGCCCTGCTGGAGGAGCTGGGTCGGCGCCTGCTGGAAAAGCAGAATGCGCAGATAGACGGGCGGATCAATGCCGAGCTGCTGGCCGGTCCTTTGGAGCGGGTGGAAGACGTCCTGACCGGGCTTTTGCTAGATACCTACCGGGTCACCGCCGAGACCGCCGGGGGTATGTGGATCCTCAAGGCGCTGCGCGCGGTGCCCTCGCTGGAGCACGTGCGCCTGGATTCGCACCGCCGGGTGGCGGCGCAGCAGACCGCGTTGCTGGTGCTGCTGCTGCCTGGCGTGGCGCCGGCCACCGTCGCCCAGGTCGCGCGGATCGTGGTCGAGCTGATCCACTCCACCGTGGAGCTGCTGTTCGATGAGGAGCTGCCGGCGGAAAGCACCTGCCGCACCGTCGCGGCCATGCTCAGCGGTCATCTGGGGCGCCTGCGCGACGGCTGAATCTTTCGCCCGCCGGGGCGAGCATCAGGCGGGGGACTCAGGTCAGAATCGGCAGGTGTTCCACCACTGCCGAGGCCCGTCATGCCTGATCTGGATATCGCCACCTTCATCGCTGCCTGGCCCACCCTGGGTCTGGAACCCGCTCAGCCCTGGACCCATACCGGCGCCTGCGAGCATCGGGTCAGGCTGCTGCTGGCGCGGCTCGGTCCCGGCTATCGCCGCCAGGGCGACAGTGCCATCCACGAGACGGCAATAGTTGAGCCCGGTGCCGTACTCAAGGGACCGATCATCATCGGCCCCGGCAGCCTGGTGGCGGCCGGCGCCTATCTGCGCGGCGGTGTCCATCTGGGCGCTCACTGCGTGGTGGGCCCGGCCTGCGAGCTGAAGAGCAGCCTGCTGCTGGACGGCAGCAAGCTCGCCCACTTCAACTTCGTCGGGGATTCGCTGATCGGCAGCGGGGTGAATCTGGAAGCGGGCGCCATCGTCGCCAACTACCGCAACGAAAGTGACGGCGCGCTCATCCGCATCCGCCACGGCGACCAGGTGATAGACACCGGGGTGGTCAAGTTCGGCGCCCTGATCGGCGACGGTTGCCGACTGGGCGCCAATGCGGTCATCGCGCCGGGCGCCCTGCTGTCGCCAGGCACCCGGGTCGCGCGGCTGGGGTTGATCGACCAGGGGGTGCCGGACGCCGCCGTGGGGGCGGCGGCGTTTCAGCCGGCGAGATAGGCGTCGGTGGCTTCCAGCGTCGCATAGGCGAAGGCCAGCGCCGCCATCAGGGCGGCATGCACCTGGGCAGCCGGCACCCTGACGCCCTCAAATTCCAGATCCAGGGTGGCGCAGGCATCGTGGATCACGGTCACGGCGTACCCCATGTCGGCTGCGGCGCGCACGCCGGCGTCGATACACATATGACTCATGGCCCCCACCACCACCAGCGACTCGATACCGCGCTCGTCCAGCAGGTGCTTGAGGTTGGTTTCGCGAAAGGCATTGGGATAGTGCTTGAGCACCACCGGCTCGCCGGCCCGGGGCACGACCGCGGCCTGGATCTCGACGCCGTCGCTGCCGGGCACGAAGATCGGCGCCTCGGCGCTGAGCGACTGATGCTGCACATGGATCACCGGAATGCCCTGGTCGCGGGCGTGGGCGATGATCCGCGCGGCCTTGGCGACCGCGGCCTCGATGCCACTGAGGGGCAGTTTGCCGCTGGGAAGGTATTCGTTCTGCAGATCGATGACGACGACGGCGTGCTTGCTCATGTCCAGCCTCTCGGAAGATGCTTCAGGTTCGGGTCCGGCCATGATTGGCCAGCCGCGCCTCCGGGCGAAGAGGCGTGACCGACAACTTCAGGGGCGCCAGCGACACATGCACGATCAACCGCCGATCGAACTCGGTCTGCTGCTCTATCCCGGTGTGCAATGGGCGACGGTGCACGGCCTCACCGATCTGTTCGAGATCGCCGGGCGCTTCACGGGAACGGCGGAGGATGCCGAGCGGCCCCGCTTGCGCGTCAGCCACTGGCGGCTTGAGGAGGGCGCAGCAGCGCCCAGCCGGGTCTACGACTCACTGCCCGCAGCGAGCGGCTCACCCAGCGTGCTGATCCTGCCACCCAGCCTGGCTGAGCCAATCACAGCGGAGGCGGCTGCGCCCTATCGCGAGTGGCTACGTCTGCAGCATCAGAGCGGCGTGCGTCTGGCCTCGATCTGCGCCGGCGCCTTTCTGCTGGCGGAAACCGGCTTGCTCGACGGTCGCATCGCCACCACCCACTGGCTCCATGTCGAGCGCTTCAATGCGCGTTTTCCTGCCGTCAGCCTGGACGCCGACCAGCTCCTCATCGACGGCGAGGATCTCGTCACCGCGGGCGGTCTCATGGCCTGGACCGACCTCGGCCTGCGCCTGGTCGATCGCTACCTGGGCGCCAAGCGGATGCTCGACACCGCGCGCATCCTGGTCATCGACCCACCGGGTCGACAGCAGCGCTACTACAGCGCCTTTTCCCCGCGCCTGAGTCATGGCGACGGCGCCATTCTCGCCGTGCAGGAGTGGCTGCAGGAAAGCGGCGCCCAGGACATCGCCCTGGACACCCTGGCCCGCCGCGCCGGCCTGGAACCGCGCACCTTTCTGCGCCGTTTTCGCCAGGCCACCGGCATGACCGCCACCGCTTACGGCCAGCAACTGCGCGTCGGTCGTGCCCGGGAACTGCTGCAGGCCAGCCGCCTGCCCCTCGAACGGGTCGCCTGGGAAGTGGGCTACAGCGATCCGGGTGCCTTCCGCAAGGTCTTCACCCGCGTGGTGGGGCTGAGCCCGGGGGATTATCGGCGGCGGTTCGGGGGTGGATCGCCAGGTCGCTGAAGCCTAACTCGGCGCGTCGGTGCCCGGCGGAAAGCCCCCGTCGATCCGCTACACCAGCGGCTCGGCGATCCGCTCCAGCAGTCCGGGTCCATCGTTTTTCACGCTGCCCACGGCCTTGCCGACCGGATACCAGTCGAAGGCCTCCACCGGCGTTGCTTCGATCTCACCAATCTCGGCGGCGCGCTCCATGGACAGCTCGGGGTCCAGCCATTCGCGGGCCACGGCCGGCGGCAGGACCAGCGGGCGGCGGTCATGGATATCGACCATGCCGGCGTCGGAGGCGGCGGTGACGATGACGAAGCCGTCATCCTCGTCGGGTGCCTGGTCAGCCGGGTGGAAGTGGCCGATGGCGGCGAAGAACAGCGGCTCGCCGGATTTCAGCCGGATGAAGTAGGGCTGCTTGAGCTTGGGATCTGTAGGGTCCTTTTTCCATTCGTACCAGCCATCCGCGACCACCATGGCACGGCCGTTCTTCCAGAGGCCGCGAAACATCCGGCTGGTGGCCGCCGTTTCGACGCGCGCGTTGATCACCGGCGGACGCTTGGCCTGGCGCGCCCAGGCGGGCTGGTAGCCCCAGAGCACCGGGTCCAGGTGCAGGCCATCCTGCTGCTGGTGCAGCAGCTGGACGCGGGTGCCCGGCGCCACGTTGTAACGACCCAGAGCGCGGGGTTCCAGGCCGGTGCGGACATCCGCAGGCGCGGCGCCCAGGGCGTCCAGGTAATCGAGGGCATAGCGGTACTGGGCAAAGCGGCCACACATGGGATGCTCCTGTGCGCGGGAGACGCAGGTTGAAATGCCCCCGCATCCCTACCTAGGACCACGCCTCACGCCCGAAGTACCTGGCGCTCAGGCCTTGGGCGCCGCCGTCTCGCGTCGGGCCAGCCCCCGGTCATGCAGCACCATCCCCACGACCATCGCCGCGACGAAGCCATAGACCTTGGCGATACCCAGCCCCAGGCCTGCCAGCGCGGGCCCGGGGCATAGCCCGGCCAGCCCCCAGCCCAGGCCGAAGAGCGCGGCGCCCAGCAGCAGGCGGCGGTCGACGGGTACGGTGGGCGGCAGGTGAAAAGCCCTGTCGAGCAGGGGGCGTGTCAGCCGGCGCTGGAGCTGGACCGCGGGTAGCGCCACCAGCAGGGCGCCGCCCAGGACGAACAGCAGGCTAGGGTCCCAGCGTCCGCTGGCGAGGTCGAGAAAACCCAGTACGCGGGCGGGATCGAGCATCCCCGAGAGGGCCAGGCCGCTGCCGAAGAGCAGACCGGCCAGCAGCGCTACGACCAGGCGGCAAGAATTCATCGCAGCAGCCCCAGTAGGGTGGCCGTGGCCAGGCCACAGGCCAGGAAGACCGCCGTGGCGGCCAGCGAGCGGCGCGAACCTCGGGCCACGCCGAGGACGCCATGGCCCGAGGTGCAGCCCGAGCCCAGCCGCGTCCCGAAACCGACCAGCAGCCCCGCCAGTAGCAGTTGAGGCCAGGTCGCGTCCACGGTCAGGGAGGGAGGCGCGTGCAGGCCGCTCACCAGCAGCGGTCCCAGCACCAGGCCCAGCACGAAGACCAGGCCGGTGCCGGCCTGCTGTCCGCCGAGCAGCCGGCCGAAGATCCCGCTGATGCCGGCGATCCGCCCATTGACCAGCAACAGCAGGCTGGCGGCCAGGCCCAGCAGCAGACCGCCACCCAGGGCGGGCATATAGGAGACGAGGATCATGGTGTCTGGCTCTCGGGCTGACAGAAGATCTGGTAGAGCGCCTGCAGCAGCTGGGCGGCCTTGTCTTCGGTGAGCCGGTAGAAGATCTGCTTGGCCTCGCGGCGGGTGGTGACCAGGCCAGCCTCGCGCAGCACGCCGAGTTGTTGGGAGAGGGTGGGCTGGCGGATGTCCAGACGGGCTTCCAGTTCGCCGACCGCGTACTCAGCTTCGGCGAGGGCGCAGGCCAGCAGCAGGCGAACCGGATGCGCCAGGGTCTTGAGCAGGGCGGCCACCTCCCGGGCGCGGGTCTGCATGTCCTGGGGGGAGAGGACCGCGCCTGGGGTGGGTCTGGTAGGTGGAGTGGTCATGAGCAAGCCCGACTTATTCAATATACAGTTTTATATAATGTATATTGTCTAGCTGGCAAGTCGGGGTCGTCGGGCGGCCCAGGCTCAGGGGTGGCGCACGGTCAGTCGATCAGCGACCGGGCGAAGTCGCGATAGCTGCGCAGCGGGCGCCCGAGCATTTGCACCAGCCGCTCACGGTCCCCAGGTTGCGGAAGCATGCCGTCGCTGACATAGCGCTCGGCCATGAGCCTCATTTCATAGGCCATCCAGGCCGGCATGAAGGTCGCCATGTTCTGCTCGAAGCCGTGCGGATCGTCACCGGCGTAGTGGACGGGGCGGCCCAGCAGGTCGCTCCAGATCGCCGCGGCGCCTGTGCCTGTGAGGCTGTCCGGGCCCACCAGGTTGATCGTTTCGCTGGGCAGCTTGTCGATCGCCTGATCGCGGCGGATGAGTTCGAGAGCGGCGACCTCGGCGATATCCCGGGCGTCGACCATGGCCACGCCCTTGCCGCCGAGGGGCATGGGATAGATCCCATGCTGCAGGATGATGTCCCTGATCATGACCTCGTTGTCGATGAAGTAGGTGGGCCGCAGGACGGTGGCACTGAAACCCATGGCGTCCAGCATCCGCTCGCCGCCGAATTTCACCGCGAAGTGCGGTACGTTGACCGCGCTGTCGGCGCCGAAGACCGAGAGGTAGACGACCCGCTCGACGCCGCTTTCCCGGGCGATGTTGAGGGTGATGAGCGCCTGGGTGAATTCGTCGCCGGTCACGGCGTTGAGCAGGAAAAGGGTGGACACGCCAGCGAAGGCGCGGCGCAGGGCAGCGAGATCGAGCAGGTCGCCCTGCATGACTTCGACGGTGGCAGGAAAATCGGCGCTGGCCGGAGTGCGGGTCAGCACCCGCACCTTGGCCTCGCGCTGCACGAGCTGTTGCACGAGGTGGCGGCCTACGCGGCCGGTGGCGCCAGTGACGAGGATGGTCATGTCGGTAACTCCAGGTGGGTGAGGGGTAGAGCCACCTTAAGTCGTCCCACCTTAGGCCAATAGCCGCTAGGATAGGGACATACCGTTCCATTATTGAGACAGCTTGATGGACTTCAGCCTGCTGGCCGATTTTCAGCTCATCGCCACTCATGGCGGCATTGGCAAGGCCAGTCGTGCCAGTGGCCGACCCAAGGCCAGCCTGTCGCGGCGGCTGGCCGAATTGGAAGAGGCGCTGGGGATACGCCTGATCGAGCGCGGCGGGCGCAGCCTCGTCCTGACGCCTGCCGGGGTTGAATTGGCGGCTCGTACCCTGGGGCCGCTGCGCGAGATTCAGGAGGCGGTGGCCGCGGTGCAGGAGGGCGTGGCTGTGCCCCGCGGACGGCTGCGCATCGCGGCACCGCTGCTGTTTTCCCAGGTGGCGCTGGGCCGGCTGAGTGCGGATTTCCGGCGGCAGTACCCGGAGATCCTCATCGAGGTGATGGCCGAGGATCGCCTGGCCGATCTGGTGGAGGAACACTTCGACCTGGCCATTCGTATCAACCCCGCGCCCGACATCACCCTGGTGGGTCGCTGCTTCGCCCGGGACCGCCGGGTGCTGGTCGCCGCCCCGGGCCTCGAAGGCCCTCTGACGGCTGGTGCCGAGCCTGCGCCTCTGCCTGCGGTGGTCATGCCCGGCCAGCGCGAGGGCGAGGTCTGGACGCTGACGGAGGGCGGGGAGCGCTTCCTGCCCCAGCCGGTCTTGCAGCTGACTTCGCTGCTGACCATCCGCGAGGCGGTACTGGCCGGTGCAGGTGCAGCGCTATTGCCGCTCTCGCTGGTGCAACGTCAGCTGGACGAAGGCGCGCTCAGGCGCTGGGGCACCCTCGCCGGTGAGACCGAACTCTGGGTGCTGCACACCTCGCGACGACTGCAGAGCCCCAAGGTGAAGGCCTTCGTCGACTTCCTCTGCGCACGGTATCCAGACGGCATCTTTCTGCTGGACTAACGACTGACGAGGCCTGCCCCGGGGTCCGCGAGACGACGGCCTGCATATCGCCCGCGCCCCTTTGTCCGGATAATGGCGGCCAATCTGTCTCCAAACCGGAATGCTGTGCATGGAAATCAAGGTCAATTTTCTCGACAACCTGAGGCTCGAGGCCAAGTTCGACGACTTCTCGGTGATCGCCGATCAGCCCATCCGCTACAAGGGTGACGGCTCGGCCCCGGGGCCCTTCGACTATTTCCTGGCGTCCTCGGCGCTCTGCGCGGCCTATTTCGTCAAGCTCTACTGCCAGACCCGCGACATTCCCACCGACAACATCCGCCTGGCGCAGAGCAACATCGTCGACCCGGAGAATCGCTACAAGCAGACCTTCAAGATCCAGGTCGAGCTGCCTGCCGATCTCTCCGACAAGGATCGCCAGGGCATCCTCAGGTCCATCGATCGCTGCACGGTGAAGAAGGCGGTGCAGGCCGGTCCCGACTTCATCATCGAGGCGGTGGAGAGTCTGGACGCCGATGCCCAGGCCCTGCTGCTGCCCAGCGATACCGGTAGCCAAACCTACATCCCCGGCAAGGACCGGCCGCTGGAAGAGACCATCGCCAAGCTCTCCGGCATCCTCGCTGACCTGGGCATGAAGGTGGAGATCGCCTCCTGGCGCAACATCGTGCCTAACGTCTGGTCGCTGCACCTGCGCGATGTGCAGTCGGCGCTGTGCTTCACCAATGGCAAGGGCGCGACCAAGGAAGCGGCCCTGGCCTCGGCGCTGGGCGAATTCATCGAACGCCTCAACTGCAACTTCTTCTACAACGACCAGTACTGGGGCGAGGCCATCGGCAACGCGGCCTTCGTCCACCACCCCGACGAGCGCTGGTTCCAGCCCGGGCCCAAGGACGCGCTGCCCCGGGAGATCCTCGACCGCTATTGCCGCAAGCTCTACGACCCGGAAGGCGAGCTGCGCGCCTCGCACCTGCACGACACCAACTCCGGCAACGTGGCGCGCGGCATCTGCGCGCTGCCCTTCGTGCGCCAGTCCGATGGCGAGGTGGTGTACTTCCCCTCGAACCTGATCGAGAACCTCTACCTCAGCAACGGCATGAGCGCGGGCAACACCCTGGCCGAAGCCCAGGTGCAGTGCCTGTCGGAGATCTTCGAGCGGGCGGTGAAGCGCGAGATCCTCGAAGGCGAGCTGGCCCTGCCGGATGTTCCTGACGAGGTGCTGGCCCGGTTTCCCGCCATCGTCGACGGCATCCGCGGCCTGGAAGCCCAGGGCTTTCCGGTGCTGGTCAAGGACGCCTCCCTGGGTGGCGAATTCCCGGTGATGTGCGTGACCCTGATGAATCCGCGCACCGGTGGGGTGTTCGCCTCCTTCGGCGCCCATCCGCGCCTGGAGATCGCCCTGGAGCGCAGTCTCACCGAATTGCTGCAGGGCCGCAGCTTCGAGGGCCTCAACGACCTGCCGCAGCCGACCTTCGAGAGCCAGGCGCTGATGGAGCCGAATAACTTCGTCGAGCACTTCATCGACTCCAGCGGCCTGGTCTCCTGGCGCTTCTTCAGCGCCAGGGCCGACCATGAGTTCGTCGACTGGGATTTCTCCAGCGAGGGCGAAGACGCCACCGCCCAAGAGGCCGCCACCCTGTTCGGCATCCTCGCCGAACGGGATCTGGAAGCCTACATGGCGGTGTACGAGGAGTTGGGCGCGCCGGCCTGCCGCATCCTGGTGCCGGGCTATTCGGAGATCTATCCTGTCGAGGACCTGATCTGGGACAACACCAACAAGGCGCTGGCGGTACGCGAGGACATCCTCACCCTGCACCAGCTGGACGATGCGGCCCTGGAGTCCCTGCTCGAACGCCTGGACGATACCCAGGTGGACGACTACACCCGCATCGCCACCCTGATCGGCGTGGAATTCGACGAGAACACCGTCTGGGGCCAGCTGACCGTGCTGGAGCTCAAGCTGCTCATTCACCTGGCGCTGCAGCAATTCGAAGAGGCCAAGGAAGAGGTCGAGACCTTCTTGCAATTCAACGACAACACCCTGGAGCGCGGCCTGTTCTACCAGGCGCTCAATGCGGTGCTGGAAGTCGAAATGGACGACGAACTGGAACTGGCCGACTTCGAAGTCAATTTCCGCCGGATGTTCGGCAACGAACGCCTGGACGCCGCCCTGGGCTCGGTCTCGGGCGAGGTACGCTTCCCTGGCCTGACGCCCACCAGCCTCAAGCTGGAAGGCCTCGACAAGCACCTGCGGCTGATCGACAGCTATCGCAAGCTGCACGCGGCGCGGGCCAGGGCGGCTGGGATTACGCTCTAACGGAAAGCCCCGCCAGGACCCGGGAGGGGCTTTCCTGGCGGTCAGCAGACCGCGATATGGGAATCCGCGCGCGGCTCGGTGCCGCCGCAGAGCACGCCGGTCTGCGGATCGCGGACGATGATCTGGCCGCGACCGAAGTCGGTGGAGTCGTGGGCGATCTCGATCTGGTGACCGCGCCGCGCCAGGCCGCTGGCCAGGGCGCGGGAAGCCGCCTGCTCGATGCCGACCTTCATCTCCCCCAGCCACTGCCAGCGCGGGGCGTCCAGCGCCGCCTGGGGATTGAGGCCGAAGTCCACCAGATTCATCACCATCTGCACATGGCCCTGGGGCTGCATGTAGCCACCCATGACGCCGAAGGGGCCGATGGGCACGTCACCCTTGCTCAGGAAGCCCGGGATGATGGTGTGGAAGGTCTGCTTGCCCGGCGCCAGGGCGTTGGAGTGGCCGGCATCCAGGCTGAATTCCGAGCCGCGATTCTGCAGGCCGATGCCGCTGTCGGGCAGCACCACGCCGGAGCCGAAGCCGTGGTAGGCGCTCTGGATGAAGGACACCATGTTGCCCTCGCCATCGGCGGTGGCGATGTAGACGGTGCCGCTGGCCTGGGGATCGCCATGCAGCGGCGGCTGGGCCTGGTCGGTGATCTCGGCGCGGCGGCGCTCGGCATAGGCATCGTCCAGCAGGACGCTGGCGGCGACCCTCATGTGCTCGGGATCGGTGATGTAGTGCAGGCCGTCGGCATAGGCCTTCTTCATGGCTTCCAGCTGGCGGTGCCAGGTGAGCTGGCTGTCGCGCTGGTCGAAGTCATAACCCTTGAGGATGTTCAGGGTCATGAGGGCGATCAGGCCCTGGCCACTCGGCGGAATCTCCCACACCTGATAGCCACGGTAGTCGACCTTGATCGGCTCCACCCAGCGCGGCTGGTAGCCGGCCAGGTCCGCCGTGGTCAGGTGACCGCCGCTGGCCGCGGCATGCTCGGCCAGGCGCTGGGCGATGGCGCCCCGGTAGAAGCTCTCGCAGCGGGTCTGTGCCAGTTCCTCCAGGGTGCGGGCCTGGGCGGGGTTGCGAAACAGCTGGCCGGCGACCGGCGCCTGGCCGTCGATGAGGAAGGTGTCGAACCAGGCTGCAAGCTCAGGCGCCTGGTCCCGGCTGGCCTGGTACTCGGCCTGGGCGATGCGCCACTGGTAGGCGACCACCGGCGACACCGGGAAGCCGTCTCGGGCCAGGGCGATCGCGGGTTCGAACAGGGTGGCGAAGGGCAGCTTGCCGAAGCGGCGCGACAACTCGGCCCAGGCCGCTGGGCAACCCGGCACCGTGACCGGCAGCCAGCCGTGCACCGGCATGCGTTCGTGGCCGGCGGCCTTGACCGTGGCGATGTCGAGGCTGGCCGGGGCATGGCCGCTGGCGTCCAGGCCATGCAGCTGGTCCTTGACCCAGACCAGGGCGAAGGCGTCGCCGCCGATGGCATTGCCGGTAGGTTCCACCACGGTCAGGGCCGCGGCGGTGGCGATGGCCGCGTCGATGGCGTTGCCACCCTGGCGCAGCATGGTGATGCCGGCTTCGGCGGCCAGCGGCTGGGAGGTGGCGACCATGCCATTGCGCGCGAAAACGCTCTGGCGTTGCGAGGCATAGGGGTAGTCGTGAGCAGAGAAATTCAGCATGGCAGGCTCTTCGAGGTCATTGTCCGGTCTTGATGCGGGTCCACTCGCGGGTCATCAGCCGCTGGATCTGCGGCGGCAGATCGGCGGAGACGTAGAGGCGCTCGGCGATGGCCGCGCTCGGGTAGATGCCCGGGTTGTCGCGGACCTTGGCATCGAGCAGGGCGGTGGCGTCGCGGTTGGGATTGGCGTAGCCGACATAGTCGCTGATCGGGGCGATCACCTCGGGGCGCAGCAGGTAGTCGATCAGCGCCAGGGCCCCTTGGGGATTCTTGGCGTCCTTGGGGATGGCCAGCATGTCGAACCAGAGATTGGCGCCTTCCCTGGGGATCACGTAGCGCACGTCGCTGGTCTTGCCGGCTTCCCTGGCGCGGCTCTGGGCCTGCAGGACATCGCCCGAATAGCCCATGGCCACGCAGACGTCGCCGTTGGCCAGGTCGGTGATGTACTTGCTGGAGCTGAAATAGGTCACCGACGGCTTGAGCTGCTGCAGCAACGCGGAGGCCTTGCGGTAGTCCTTGGGTTTCCGGCTGTTGGGGTCCAGGCCCAGGTAGTGCAGGGTCTGGGCGAAGACCTTTTGCGGCGCATCGAGCAGGGCCACGCCGCAGCCCTTGAGCCTGGCCAGGTTCTCCGGCTTGAACAGCAGGTCCCAGGAATCCACCGGGGCGCCATCGCCCAGGGCGGCGCGCACCTTGGCGGCGTTGTAGCCGATGCCCACGGTGCCCCAGAGGTAGGGGACAGCGTAGCGATTGCCGGGATCGGCCGCTTCCAGGCGCTGCATGAGCCGTGGATCCAGATGCTGCCAGTTGGACAGCCGGCTGCGATCCAGTGGCTGGTAGGCGCCCGCCTTGATCTGCTTGGTGAGGAACTGGTTGGACGGCACCACCAGGTCATAGCCGGAGTGGCCGGACAGCAGCTTGGCTTCGAGCATCTCGTTGGTGTCAAAGACGTCGTAGCGCACCTGGACGCCGCTGGCCTCGGTGAACTGCTTGAGGGTGTTCGGACCTATGTAGTCCGACCAGTTGTAGAAACGCACCTCGGACTCGGCGGCCTGGGTCAGGGGCGTCAGGCAGAGGGCGAGGGCGGCCAGCAGGGGACGAACGGCCATGGAGGTCTCCGGTCTAGAGCACGCGGCTGAGGAATTCGCGGGTGCGCGGATGGGTGGGATTGCCGAACACCTGGGCCGGCGGGCCTTCCTCGATCAGCTCGCCCTGGTGCAGCACCACCACGCGATCGGCCACCTCGCGGGCGAAGCCCATCTCGTGGGTCACCACCACCATGGTCATGCCGTCTTCGGCCAGCTCCTTCATCACCTGCAGCACCTCGCCCACGGTTTCCGGGTCGAGGGCGCTGGTGGGTTCGTCGAACAGCATGGCCTGGGGTTTCATCGCCAGGGCGCGGGCGATGGCCACGCGCTGCTGCTGGCCGCCGGAGAGTTGCGCCGGATAGTGCTCGGCCTTGTCGGACAGCCGCACCCGGGCGAGCAGGGCGCGGGCCTGTTCCACGGCGGCGGCCCGCGCCACGCCCAGCACCTGGATCGGCGCCTCGATGATGTTTTCCAGCACCGTCATGTGCGGGAAGAGGTTGAACCTCTGGAACACCATGCCGATGTCGCGGCGGCGGCGGGCGATATTGCGCTCGGAGTCTCTGACTCTCGAGCCATCGGCACGCTCGCGAAAGCCCATCAGCTCGCCGTTGACGCGGATGGTGCCGCCCTGGATGTCTTCCAGGTGGTTGAGGCAGCGGATGAAGGTGGTCTTGCCCGAGCCGGAGGCGCCGATCAGCACCACCACCTCGCCGCGGCGCACCTCCAGGGTCACGCCCTTGAGGATCTCCAGCTCGCCGAAGGCCTTGTGCACCTCCAGCGCCTGGATCACGGATTCTTGCGTGGTCGTCATGGCTAGCGTCCCCGTAGCTTGAAGCCCTGCAGGCTGAACAGCCGGCCGGTGGCGGTGGGTCGGTGACCGTCGGCCTTGCCGAAGCGCCGCTCCAGCCAGGCCTGGAAGAAGCCCCAGAGGGTGGTCAGGACCAGGAAGTAGATGGCCACCACCAGGTACAGCTCGAAGACGCGGAAGGTCGCCGAGGTGATCATCTGGGTGCTGAGCAGCAGCTCCTGCACCCCGATGACGCTGACCAGGGTGGTGTTCTTGAGCATCACGTTGAACTCGTTGCCGAGCGGCGGAATGATCACCCGCAGCGCCTGGGGCAGCACGATGCGGCGCATCAGCTTGGCCGGCGTCATGCCCAGGGAGCGCGCCGCCTCGTACTGGCCGCGATCCACCGCACCGATGCCGGCGCGGATGATCTCGGCCATGTAGGCACCTTCGTTGAGGCCCAGGGCGATGATGGCCGCCTGGATGTTGCCCGGGATCACCAGGAAGCCCAGGTCCAGGTCCTCGAAGCGAAAGATGCCGCCGGCCGCCAGGGCCGTGTAGAGGAAGACGATCTGCACCAGCAGCGGCGTGCCGCGCATCAGCCAGACATAGCAGCGCACCGGGTATTGCAGCGCCCGATAGCGCGACAGCCGTGCCAGCGCCGCCAGCAGGCCGAGCGCGCAGCCCAGCAGCATGGCGCCGATGGCGATGACGCAGGTCAGCCCGAGGCCGTAGAGGTAGACGTCGCTCGGGTGCAGCAGGTACTGCCAGAACACATCCCAGCTGAAGTTCATCGTGGCCTTCCCTTAATCGAGCTTGTCGCCTTCCAGGTGCCACTTGGCCATGAGGGTGGCGTAGCTGCCATCGGCCTTCATGTCGGCGAGGATCTGGGTGAGGGCGCTGCTGAGCTGGCTGTCGTCCTTGCGTACGCCGATCCCGGTGAGGATGCGGGCGAAGGCCGGCACGCCGGTCTCGAACTGGCCGGGCGCGACGCCCTGGTAGTAGGCGGCGGTTTCCACGGTGGTGCCGTAGGCGTCGGTCTGGCCCAGGCGCAGGGCCTGGAAGGCGTCGGTGTCGCTGTTGTAGGCCACCAGCTTCATGGGCGCCTTGCCGGCCTTCTTCAGCTCCTCGTTGTGGGCGTCGAGCAGGGTGCGGATGGTGGAGCCATTGAGCACCGCCACCTTCTTGCCGGCGAGGTCGTCCAGGGTGTGGATGCCGGCCTTGTTGCCCGCCGGCACCACCACCGCCTGGCTGGAGTACATGTAGTTGACGATGTCGATCACCTGGCGGCGCTCGGGCTTGTCGAACAGCTGGTCGATCAGCAGATCGCACTGGCCGGCCAGCAGCGCCGGAATCAGGCCGGAGAAGGGCACCACGCGCCAGTCGACCTTCTTGTCGCCGAGGCGCTTGGCGATCTCGGCACCGAGGTCGACGGTGAGGCCCTTGGGCTTCTGGGCTTCGTCGAAGAAGCCGATCGGTGGGGTATCGAGAGCGCCGCAATAGGTGATCTTGGAAGCCTTGGCCAGGCGCTCGGGGATCTGCGGGGCGGCCTGGGTGAAGCCGGCGACGAGGGTCAGGGCGAGCAGACTGCAGGAAAGCCGGTGGCGGGTCATGGTCTTCTCCGGAAGGACAGGGGTGGGCAGGGCGGATGGCTCAGCGCGGGGGCGTACTTCGGGTCTGGTCGCCCGATCGTTCGATGAAGGTCAGCAGGTCGGGCACCGTGCCCTCGATGTGCTCGCGCAACACCCGCTCGGCTTCGGCGGCATCGCCGGCGCGCAGGGCGGCGAGGATGGGCGCGTGCTCGTCGCGGGCCGACTGGGGGCGATCGACGTGCAGCCAGAGCTGCATGTGCGGCTCGATCAGGGCATAGAGGCCATTGATCTGGCGCAGCAGCCGCGGCCGACCGGCCAGGCTGCACAGGTATTCGTGGAAGGCGCGGTGCTGGGCGACCCAGGCGCCGGGTTCCTGCTCGTCGTCCAGGTCTTCCAGCAGGCGTTCCAGGCGCGTCATCTCGCGGGGGCCGACATGGGGCGTGGCCAGGCGGATGGCCAGGCCTTCGAGGGCGCTGCGCATCTCGAACACCTCGCGCATGTCCTCCAGGTCCAGGCCGCTGACCACCGCGCCGCGATGCGGCCGGAGGATCACCAGGCCTTCGGCGGCGAGGCGCTGGAAGGCGCTGCGCACCGGCATGCGACTCATGCCCAGGGTGGTGGCGATGTCCTCGGCGATCAGCCGCTCGCCATTCCGATAGTGCCCGGCGCAGATGGCCTGCAGCAGATGGCGATAGGCCTCTTCTTCGGCGCTCAGGGCAGTGGAGCGGGACAGGGCGGAGAGCGGCATGGACTGGCTTCCTGGATTTTTGTATCCAATCTGCCAAGGCAAGGCTCATGCCAGGGAGTCCAGTGCTCGCCAGCGCTGGGCCGCAGGTCAGCGTGGTCAGGCGCCGGCGTTACCTTTTGCACCACGCTGGGTCGCCGCAGCGGCCGCTCTGCTACCTCAGGACCCGAAACGGGGCGGTGTCAGTCCAGCAACTGGCCATCGGCGGCGAAGAAGGGGTAGGGCCCAGGGTAGTTGCCCAGCGGCAGATGGTGGGTCACCAGGGCCTCGTCCGCCCAGCGATGCAGCAGCAGGCCCGGCGGCTCCAGGCGGAAGCGCGACGGCGCCGCTTCGCGCAGGTCCAGGTCGACCTGGTGCGACACACCGGGACAGACGCAGGCCAGGGTGCCGCCGAAGCGGCGCTGGATCAGCCGGTGCAGATGGCCGCAAAGCAGCCGCTCCACCTGGGGATGACGGCGGATCACGGCTTCCAGTTCGGCGCCGCCGTCCAGGCCGATGCGATCCATATGGCCGATGCCAACCGGGAACGGCGGATGGTGCAGGAGCACCAGGGTCGGCTGGTCGGGTGCCTGGCTGAGCTGGGCGTCGAGCCAGGCCAGTTGCGCGGCGTCGAGACGCCCCCCGTGCTCGCCGGGGATATGGGTATCCAGCCCGATCAGTCGCAGCGGGCCGCAGTCCTGCCGCCAGTCCAGGGTGCCCCGGGCCGGCAGATAGGGGTGATCGGCGAAGGCCGTGCGCAGGGCGGCGCGGTCGTCGTGATTGCCGGGGATGACGAAGAAGGGCATGGTCAGTTCGGCCAAGACCTCGCGCAGGGTGGCGTATTCCTCGGGGGTGCCGAAGTCCACCAGGTCGCCGGTGATGACCAGCGCATCCGGGCGCGGTTGCAGGGCGTTGAGGCGGTCCACCGCCAGGCGCAGGGCGCCGAGGGTATCGACCACCCCGTAGGACAGCCGGCCGCCGGCCTTGATGTGCAGGTCGCTGAGCTGGGCCAGCAGGAAGGGCGCGGACATGAGGATCTCCTAGGAAGCGAGGGTGAAGAGCGCGTCGGGACGCACGTTCAGGTGCAGCAGGTCGCCCGGTTGCGCCTGCAGGGGCTGGGCGGTGTCCACCAGCAGCGGCTGGCCGGTGCCCACTTCCACCAGCAG
Source organism: Pseudomonas sp. SORGH_AS_0199 (assembly GCF_031453735.1). NCBI lineage: Bacteria > Pseudomonadati > Pseudomonadota > Gammaproteobacteria > Pseudomonadales > Pseudomonadaceae > Pseudomonas > Pseudomonas sp. SORGH_AS_0199. Next base: position 3,345,472 of record NZ_JAVJAE010000001.1, on the reverse strand, counting down.
CCGCGAATGGGCGCCCTGGAAGAATTGCCCGACCAGGATGCCGGTGAGGTGCGCGGGCGTCGTGCTCGGCTCCAGGTGTTCCGGGCGACAGAACAGGGTGCTGGCAGCGCCGGTCCAGGGCAGCCGTCCGCCGGCGACCGCCACCTCGGCGCCGCTCTGGCCGCGCACCTCGAAGCGGTTGAGCTGGCCGACGAAACCGGCGACGAAGCGACTGGCCGGGCGCTGGTAGATCTGCGTCGGGGTGCCGATCTGGGCGATGCGGCCTTCGCCCATCACCACGATGCGATCGCCCAGGGCCAGGGCCTCCTGCTGGTCATGGGTGACATAGACCGCGGTGGTGCCGAGTTCGCGCAGCAGGGCGCCGATGTCGGCCCGCAACTGCTCGCGCAGCTGGGCGTCCAGCGCCGCCAGGGGTTCGTCGAACAGGAGCACCCGGGGGCGCGGTGCCAGCGCCCGGGCCAGGGCCACGCGCTGGCGCTGGCCACCGGACAGCTGCTGGATGCGCCGCTCGGCCAGGGCCTCCAGCTGCATCATGGCCAGCAATTCGGCGACCCGGGCATCGCGCTCGGCGCGCGGCAGGCCGCGGATCTTCAGGCCGTAGGCGATGTTGCCGGCCACGTCCAGGTTGGGAAACAGGGCGTAGTTCTGGAACACCATGCCGACGTCGCGCCGCTCGATGGGCAGGTCGGTGACGTCGCGGTCGTCGAACAGCACCTGGCCGCCGGCATCGGGCTGCTCCAGGCCGGCGATCAGCCGCAGGGTGGTGGTCTTGCCACAGCCGGACGGGCCAAGGAACACCAGGGTCTCGCCCGGGTGGATGTCGAGGTCCAGGGGCTGCAGCACCTGGCGGCCTCCGGCAAAGGTCTTGGCGCAGTGGCGCAGGCGGACGGCGGTACCTTGGGTCATCGCAGGGCTCCACGGGAGAGACGGGCGCTGAGGGCCTGGAGGGCGACCAGCAGCGGCACGATCAGCAAGAGGAAGATCAGGGTGTAGGCGGAGCCCACCTCCAGCCGCGCCGAGGCGTAGCTGTCGGCCAGGCCCACCGGCAGGGTCTTGGTCAGGGGCGTGTGCAGCATCCAGGTGAGGTTGAATTCCCCCAGCGAGAGGGTGATCACCATGAGGCTGCCGGCGAGGATGCCGGCGCGGGCATTGGGCACCACCACGCCGAAGAAGCGCCGCCAGGGACCGGCGCCCAGGCTGGCCGCGGCTTCCTCCAGCTGCGGCAGCTGGCTGCGCCTGAGCACCGCCATCACCGGGCGGATCAGGAAGGGCAGGGTGAACAGCAGATGGCCGACCAGGATGATCGCCGGGCTGCGGCGAAAGCCGCCGAGATGGCCGTAGGTCAGCAGCAGCGCCAGGGCCGAGGCGAAGCCGGGCATGGCCACGGGCAGCACCAGCAATTCCTCGAAGGCGCGGGCGAAGCGGTTGTCCAGCCGGACCAGGGCATAGGCCGCCGGGACGCCGAGCACGACCGCGAGGGCCGTCGTCCCCAGCGCCAGTTGCAGCGACAGCCAGACGGTGGGGGCATAGGCCTGCCAGACCTGCAGCAGCCAGTCGAGGGTGAGGCCGCTGGCGAGGCCCTGGAAGTAGTTGCGGGTGAGGCCGGCCAGTACCGAGAGCAGCACCGGCACCAGCAGGAAGGCGGCCACCAGCAGGGTGAACAGCAGTTGCAGCCAGAAGCGCAGGGGGCGATTCATCGCAGGTCTCCCTGGACACCGCCGAGGCGCCGGGCCAGCAGCAGGACCAGCCAGGTGACGAGGCCGAGCACCACCGAAAGCGCCGCGGCGACGCCGAAGTTGGCGAAGTTGGTGAAGGTGTCGTAGATGGCGATGGGCGTTACCGCCAGGCGCGTGCCGAGGGTGAAGGCGGTGCCGAAGGCGCCCATGGCGGTGGCGAAGCACAGCGCGCCGCTGGACAGCAGGGCCGGGGTCAGGCCGGGGATCAGCACATCGCGCACCACGGCGAAGAGCCCGGCGCCCAGGGAGCGAGCGGCTTCTTCCAGACTGGTGTCGAGGGTCTCGCACGCCGCCATCACCGTGAGGATCACCCGCGGGATGGAGAAATAGAGATAGCCGAGAAACAGTCCGAACAGCGAATAGGCGAACACCCAGGGCTCACCGAACAGGCCGCGCCCAAGGCTGGCGAACAGACCCTGGCGACCGCCCAGCAGGATGATCAGGAAGCCCACCACCACGCCGGGAAAGGCCAGCGGAAAGGTCAGCAGCGCCACCAGCAGGCTGCGCCCAGGGAAGGCATGGCGCGCCAGGAAGCAGCCGGCGATGCCGGCCACCAGCAGGGTGGCCAGGGTGGTGACGGCGGCCAGGGCCACCGTCTGGGCGAGTCCGGACAGATAGCCGGCGCTGGTCAGCACCTGCCAGTAGCCGGAGCTGCCGGCGGCGTCCGGGCGGGCGCCGAGCACCAGCAGGTGGGTCAATGGCAACAACCAGAAGGCCAGCAGGAAGGCGCTCGCCGGTGCCAGGGCGACCAGTACCGGCCAGGGCAGCCGGCGCGGCACCCGGCGGCGCCCGAAGGAAACGGCGAGGCCCTGCATCTCAGCGCACCTCGGCCTGGTAACGCTTGGCGAAGGCTTCCTGGACCGCGGCCATGTGACCGTAGTCGACGGTGCCGGCGCGGGCATAGTCGGCGGCGGGCAGGAAGCGCGCCTTCACCTCGGCCGGCAGCGGCACGTCCCGCACCGGCCGCAGATAGGCCTGGGCCCAGAGCGCCTGGCCCTTGTCCGACAGCACATAGTCCAGCACCTTCTCGCCATTGGCGCGGTGCGGCGCGCCCTTCACCAGGCTCATGGTGTAGGGCACGGTCAGGCTGCCTTCCTGGGGAATGACGAAGGCCACCGGGGCGTTGTCCTTGTAGCGGGCGCGGTAGGCGTTGAAGTCGTAGTCCACCAGGATCGGGATCTCGCCGGAGAGCAGGCGGGCATAGGCGGTCTGCTTGGGCACGATGGGATCGTTGGCGGCCAGTTTCTTGAAGAAGGCCATGGCCGGGCCGAAGTCGTCGAGGTTGCCACCCAGGGCCTGGTTGAGCGCTACCGCGGTGACGTAGCCGACGAAGGCGCTGGAAGGGTCCAGGTAGCCCACCAGGCCGCGGTACTCGGGCTTGAGCAGGTCGGCCCAGCGCTGTGGCACCGGCTTGCCGCCCAGGGCCTGGGTATTGACCATGAAGCCGAGGGTGCCGGAATGGATGGCGGTCCATTCACCCTGGGGGTCCTTGAGGCCGGTCGGAACCTGGTCCCAGTGCTTGGGCTGGTAGGGCTGCAGCACCCCGGCCTTGTCGGCCTGGATGCCGAAGGTCACCCCGTAGTAGACGACGTCGGCCACCGGGGCTTCGCGTTCGGCCACTAGCTGGGCCAGCGACTGGCCGGAATTCTTGTTGTCCTGGGGGACTTCGATGCCGGTGTCGGCGGCGATGGCCTTGAGCTGGGCACCCCAGTCGGCCCACTCCAGCGGGCAGTTGTAGCAGATGGCGGTTTCGGCGGCCTGGGCGCTGGCCAGGCCACAGGCCAGGGCGACGCCGGCCAGGAGACGACGCAAGGGGAAGGGTGATTTCATCGGTAGGGCTCCTTCAAGGGGCCGGCACTGGTGCCGGGACGGACGAGGCAGGGCAGACACTGCTGGTGGGTGGCACTGCCGGCGATCAGCGCCAGCAATTCGGTGACGAGCACGGCGCCCAGGCTTTGCAGCGGCTGCATGACGCTGCACAGGCTGGGTTCGAGACGGGCGCCCATGGCGATGCCATCGAAGCCCACCACCGAGAGGTCGGCAGGCACGGGCACGCCGTGGCGCTGGAGTTCGGCGATGACGCTGATGGCCAGCAGGTCGTTGGTGCAGAGCAGGGCGGTCGGGGCATGACGCTCCAGCAGCGGCGCCAGCTCCGCCCAGTCGGCGTCGGTGTGGCTGGCCAGCTCCAGGCGCGGCAGCGTCGGCAGGCCGGCGGCGGCCATTGCCTGGCAATAGCCGGCGAAACGGCGCTCGCTGCGATCCGACTGCTGGGCCGGCCCCGAGACCAGGGCGATGCGGCGGTGCCCCAGGCCAAGCAGGTGCTCGGTGGCCATGGCCATGCCCTGGCGGTTGTCCACCGCCACCGCCGCATAGGGACGCTGGGGTTCGTGATAGGCCAGGATGAAGGGCGTCCGCTCCTGGCTCAGCTCGGCTAGCACCGCGCTGCGGTCGGCGTCGGCCACCGTCAGTACCAGGCCGGCGACGCGCTGGCGCAGCAGTTCCTCCACCACCGCCGCTTCGCGCTCGGGCTGGTAGTCGGTGGTGGCGATCACCAGCGAGTAGCCCTGGCTGCGCGCGGTGCGCTCCATGGCGTGCAGCTGTTCGGCGAACACCGGGTTGAGCAGGCTGGGCACCACCACGCCGATCAGCCGGGTGCTCTGCTGACGCAGCTGGCGGCCCAGCAGATTGGGACGGAAATTGAGACTGCGCGCGGCGTCCAGCACCCGCTGACGGGTACTCTCGCGCACCTGCTCGGGCGTGGCGAAGGCGCGCGCTGCCGTGGCCCGGGAGACCCCCGCCTGTTGCGCTACCTGTTTCAGATCGGTCATGCCGGCCTCGTTTGAGATCGATCTCATTGGCGGCAGACAATGCCGGCGGCAGATGTCGGGACGATGACAGCGAGATGAAGCTTCTGCTCTGGCGCCGGGCCCGGGCGCGGGTGGCAGCAGGCGAGGGCGGGCCTGGGCGGGATATACCTTGGTATAGCCAGGCGTCCTTCGTTTCGATGGCTGGGACGGGGTGGCGAGCCTAGATTAGCCCGGTGTCCGGACCCTGCGCGGCAGGGTCGGCCGCACTCCCAAGGCCCCCTGCAAAGAGGTACGCCATGAAGACCCTTCCTGGCCTCTACACCCCCGCCGTGGCGCCGCGCTCGCTGCGGCAACGTCCCGCTTCCCTGTGGGCCGATGCCCTCTGCCTGGCCCTCGGGCTGATCGCCCTGGCGCTGATCTGGCATGGCGTCGCCGAGATGCGCGCGCCCCTGGCCGTGCTCGACGCCGATCCCATGACCCTGGACCTGGCGCGGCTGCCCGAGTACGCCCTGCGCACCACCCTGCGCATGTTCATCGCCCTGGGCGCCTCGCTGCTGTTCACCTTCGTCTTCGCCACCCTGGCGGCCAAGAGTCGCAAGGCGGAGCTGCTGATCCTGCCGGCCATCGACATCCTGCAGTCGGTGCCCATCCTCGGCTTCCTGACCTTTACCGTCAGCTTCTTCCTGGGCCTGTTCCCGGGGCGGCAACTGGGCGCCGAGTGCGCCGCCATCTTCGCCATCTTCACTAGCCAGGCCTGGAACATGGCGTTCGGCTTCTACCAGTCGCTGCGTACCGTGCCCGAGGACCTGCAGCAGGTGAGTCGCCAGTTCGGGCTGTCGCCCTGGCGGCGGTTCTTTCGCCTGGAGCTGCCGTTCGCCATCCCCGGTCTGGTATGGAACACCATGATGTCCATGTCCGGCGGCTGGTTCTTCGTGGTGGCCTCGGAAGCCATCACCGTGGGCGACAACACCATCAACCTGCCGGGCATAGGCTCCTGGCTGGCGCTGGCCATCGCCCGGCAGGACATTGCCGCCATCGGCTGGGCGGTGCTGGCCATGGGACTGGTGATCCTGGTCTACGACCAGCTGTTCTTCCGCCCGGTGGTAGCCTGGGCCGATCGCTTCCGCGTCGAGCAGACCGCCAGCCAGCAGGTACCGCGCTCCTGGGTCTACGACTTGGTCCGCCGCGCGCGCCTGGGCCGCATGCTGGGTGGCTTCGGCAGCTTCTGCATCCAGCTCGCCACCCCGCGGATCCGCCGCCCCTGGCCGCACTGGCACCTGGCGCCGCAAAGCCGCGCCTGGCTGCAACGCGGGCTGGACGTGCTCTGGTACGGCGCGCTGCTGCTGGTGCTGCCCTATGGCATCTATGCGCTGTATCGCTTCATCGCCGCCGACGTCTACTGGGTGGAAGCGGTCTCGGTGCTGGGTCTGGGTCTGCTGACCATGGCCCGGGTGCTGTTGCTGATCGCCGTCGCCAGCCTGATCTGGGTGCCCATCGGCGTCTGGATCGGCCTGCGCCCGGGCTGGTCGCAGCGTTTGCAGGCGGTGGCCCAGTTCCTCGCCGCCTTTCCGGCCAACGTGCTGTTCCCGGTGGCGGTGGTGGGCATCGTCAGCTTCCACCTCAATCCGGACATCTGGCTGTCGCCGCTGATGGTGCTGGGCACCCAGTGGTACATCCTGTTCAACGTCATCGCCGGCGCCAGCGTGCTGCCCAACGACCTGCGCGAAGCGGCCCGGCTGTTCGGCCTCAGGCGCTGGCAGTGGTGGCGGCAGCTGGCCCTGCCGGCGATCTTTCCCTACTACGTCACCGGCGCCCTGACCGCCGCGGGCGGTTCCTGGAACGCCAGCATCGTCGCCGAGGTGGTGAGCTGGGGCAACGCGCGCCTGCAGGCCCATGGCCTGGGCGCCTACATCGCGCAGATGACCACCGCCGGCGACTTCCCCCGGGTCGCCCTGGGCATCGTGGTGATGTCGATCTTCGTCCTCGGTTTCAACCGGCTGCTCTGGCGGCCCCTGTATGCCTACGCCGAACGGCGCCTGCGGCTCGACTAAGAGCCTGTTCAAAGGCTGCTGCGCGTCGGCCGAACTGCGTTGGAAATGGCTTCGGAATGCTCATTTACCGCTCGTAAACTCCGCTTCCTCAGCCATTTCCGCCTTGTCTGTCTCTAGCTCGCTAGCCTTTAAACAGGCTCCAGAGGAGAACCATCATGAACCTGACCACCCTGAACCCGCGTCCGCTCATCGACGTGCAGAACGTCCGCCAGCTGTACGGCAACGCCGGTGGCCCGGCCCGGGTCGTGCTGGACGAAGTGTCCCTGACCCTGCACGAAAACGAGATCGTCGGCCTGCTGGGGCGCTCCGGCTCGGGCAAGTCGACCCTGCTCAGATCCATCGCCGGGCTGCTCACCCCCAGCGGCGGCAGCGTCGCTTTCCCGCCCAAGGACGACGGCCAGCGCGCCCGGGTCAGCATGGTGTTCCAGAGCTTCGCGCTGTTTCCCTGGCTCACGGTGCTGCAGAACGTCGAGATCGGCCTGGAAGCCCTGCACGTGCCGCTGGACGAGCGCCGTCGCCGCGCCCTGGCCGCCATCGACCTGATCGGCCTGGACGGCTTCGAGAGCGCCTATCCCAAGGAGCTCTCCGGCGGCATGCGCCAGCGTGTCGGCCTGGCCCGTGCCCTGGTGGTGCACCCGGACGTGCTGCTGATGGACGAACCCTTCTCGGCGCTGGACGTGCTCACCGCCGAGACCCTGCGCACCGACCTGCTCGACCTTTGGGTCGAAGGGCGCATGCCGATCCGCTCGATCCTCATGGTCACCCACAATATCGCCGAGGCGGTGCTGCTCTGCGATCGGGTGCTGATCTTTTCCAGCAATCCCGGCCGCGTCGCCAGCGAGATCCGTATCGACTTGCCGCAGCCGCGCAATCGCCATGATCCGGCCTTCCGCGAACTGGTGGAGGAAATCTATGTGCGCATGACCGGCGAGACTACGCCGGCACCCCACGAAGGGGGCGTTCCCGGCAACGGCCTGGGCATGCGGCTGCCGACCGTGTCCACCAATGCCCTGGCCGGTCTGCTGGAGGCGGTCCAGGCCGCGCCCTACGACGGTCGCGCCGACCTGCCGGAACTGGCCGGCGGGCTGGGCTATGCACTGGACGAGCTCTTTCCCCTGGCCGAGGTGCTGCAACTGCTGCGCCTGGCGGTCCTCGAAGGTGGTGATCTGCGTCTGCTGCCGGCCGGGCGCGCCTATGTCGAGGCGGGGGTGGACGTGCGCAAGCAGCTGTTCGCCCGCCAGTTGCTCAACTTCGTGCCCCTGGTGGCCCATATTCGCCGGGTGCTGGACGATCGCCAGGGTCACACGGCGCCGGCGCGGCGTTTCCGCGACGAGCTGGAGGACTTCATGGACGAAGCCGACGCCGCCCGCACCCTCGGCAGCGCCATCCAGTGGGGGCGCTACGGTGAACTCTTCGCCTATGATCAGGCGGCCGATATCTTCAGCCTGGAAAACCCGGGCTAGGCACGCCTTCGAACGAGAGACTGGCCATGGATCGACGACCCTTCGCCACCACCACCCACTGGCTGCGGCTAGGCGGCCTCTGCGCCCTGGCGCTGGGCATCGCCCTGCTGGACACCTTCACCGACCGGGAGATCGCCATCGGCGTCTTCCAGGTGGTGGTGGTGCTCCTGGCGGCCGGCTTTCTGTCGGCGCGCGGGGTCACGATCACCGCGCTGGGCTGCACGCTGCTGGTACTCTGCAGTTATGTCGCTACCCGGAGCGGGGATCAGGAGGCCGGGCTGGTCAACTGCATCATCAGCCTCCTGGCCATCGTCGCGGTCGCCGCCCTCTCCCTGCGCCTGGAGGCCGCCAAGCGCGCCGCCGACGCGGCCCGGACACGCCTGGCCCAGGCCGGGCGCCTGAGCCAGCTGGGTGAACTGGCCGCATCCATCGCTCATGAGGTGAACCAGCCGCTCACCGCCATCGCCGCCAGCGGCAACGCCTGCCAGCGCTGGCTGAGCAATCAGCCGCCGCAGGTGGAGCGCGCCGTGCAGGCGGCGCAGCGGGTCATCGACGACGCTCACCGTGCCAGCGCGGTGATCGCCCGGGTGCGCAGCCTGGTGCGCCAGGCGCAGGTGGCCAAGGATTGGCTCAACGTCGCCGATACCGTCGAGCAGGTGCTGGATTTCGTCCGCGCCGAATTGAACCAGCGTCAGGTCGCCGTGGAGGTTCGCCTGCAGGAGGGCCTGCCGCCGCTGCTGGCCGATGAAAGCCAGCTGCAGCAGGTCATTCTCAATCTGCTGCTCAACGCCCTGGACGCCCTCGAAGGGATGCCGCCCGAGCAGCGGCGGGTGGTCATCCAGGTGGGGCAGGACACCGCCGGCGCCATCCGCCTGGGCGTGGAAGACAGCGGTCGCGGCTTGACGCCCATGGCGCGCGAGCAGATGTTCGAGGCCTTCTACACCACCAAGGCGCAGGGCATGGGCCTGGGACTGGCGCTCAGTCGCTCCATCGTCGAAGCCCATGGCGGGCGGATCTGGGCCACCTCGCTACCGGAAGGCGGCACCGGGGTCTACTGCAGCCTGCCCAAGGATCCACAACCATGACTTCTCAAAGCCTGACCGACCAAACTCAGCCCGCGCGGGTCCACCTGGTGGACGACGACGCCTCGGTGCGCGCCGCCGTGGAAGACCTGCTGGCGTCCGTGGGGCTCAGCACCCGCAGCTATGTCTCGGCCGCCGATTTTCTCGACCGGGCCCGGCTGGACGAACCGGGCTGCCTGGTGCTGGACGTGCGCATGCCCGGCATGAACGGCCTGGACCTGCAGCAGGAATTGCAGCGGCGTGGCCTGGCCCTGCCGATTATCTTCATCACCGGCCATGGCGACATCCCCATGTCGGTCCGGGCGATGAAGCAGGGCGCCCTGGAGTTCCTCACCAAGCCGTTTCGTGACCAGGACCTGCTCGATGCCATCGACCAGGCGCTGCGCAAGGCGCAGGACGCCCATGCCCAGCGCCGGCAGTTGCAGGACCTGCAGACCCGCCTCGACACTCTCAACGAGGGCGAACGGGCGGTGCTGGCGCGGGTGGTGACCGGCCTGCTCAACAAGCAGATTGCCGCCCAGCTGGGGGTCAGCGAGATCACCGTGAAGGTGCGCCGCGCGGCCCTCATGCGCAAGCTGCAGGCCGGCTCCCTGGCGGAACTGGTCAAGATGGTGGAGCGGCTGGAGGCGTCACGCGGCTAGACCATTGCGACGCGCCATGCAGCCGCTGGACAAGCTCCACAGTATTCTTGTCGCGCCAATCGCTGACGCGCTAAAGAAAGGCATTAGTCAGTCGATACGGGCTTTAGAGAATCGCCTTCCGCCGATCCAAGGAGCCCGTCTTGAATCTTCGTCAGCTACGCATCGCCCCCCCGCGCCACCCTCTGCTTCGGTGCGGTCACCCTGTTCGTGATGCTGCTCGGCGCCTTCGCCCTCGTCCAGCTCAAGGCCCTGCGCGCCACCGAGCAGGCGATGGAAGCCGAATGGCTGGCGAGCGTCCAGACCACCGATGACATCCAGGTCGCGCTGCTGCACACCCGCCTCGAAAGCATCCGGCTGCTGGCCAGCGAGGACAGCGCGGCCATGGCCCTCGCCACCCGGCAGATCCAGGTGAATCGCGATCTGATGAACGCCCGGACGGCCTATTACCGTGACCGCCTGATTTCCACCGCCGAGGAACGCAGCAACTTCGACCAGGCCGCCCTGCAGATGAAAGGCTATCTGGACGGACTGGATCGGGTGGTGACCCTGGCCGCCAGCGATCGCGCTGAAGCCCTCAAACTGGCCAATGGCGAGCAGCGCCAGCGCGCCGAAGGCTATCAGGAGCAATTGACCCGGCTGCGCGAATTCAACGGCGAAGGCGCCCGCCATGCCGGGGAAGCGGCGACGGGCATCTATGACCAGAGTGTCAGGATCGTGGTCGGCATCATGCTGCTGGCGGTGCTGGTGACCCTGCTGCTGGCCTGGCGGCTGACCCGTAGCCTGGCCCAGCCGATCGGCGCTTCCCTGGCCGTGGCCAATGCCATCGCCCAGGGCGAGCTGACCGGCAAGATCGATCCCACCGGCAAGGACGAAGCCGCCGGGCTGATGCGCGCCCTGGCGCAGATGCAGGACAACCTCAAGGACACCCTGCATGGCATATCCAGTTCTTCCAGCCGCCTGAGCGACACCGCGCGCACCATGCACGCCGTCACCGACCAGGCCAGCCGTGCCCTGGCGAGTCAGAACGCCGAGATCGACCAGGCCGCTACCGCGGTCACCGAGATGAGCGCCGCCGTGGAAGAGGTGGCCCGCAACGCCTCGTCCACCTCCCAGGCCGCGCGGGACTCCAGCGCCGCCGCGGAAAGCGGTAATGCCAAGGTTGGCCAGGCCCTCGATGCCATGCAGCGCCTCACCCAGCAGGTGCAGTCCACCTCGGTGCAGGTCGAAGGCCTGGCCGGACAGGCCCAGGACATCAGCCAGGTGCTCAGCGTGATCGGCGCCATCGCCGAGCAGACCAATCTGCTGGCGCTCAACGCGGCCATTGAGGCCGCCCGAGCGGGCGAACAGGGTCGCGGTTTTGCCGTAGTCGCCGACGAGGTCCGCGCCCTGGCGCACCGCACCCAGACCTCCACCCGCGAGATCGAGCAGATGATCCAGGCGATCCAGAAGGGCTCGGCCGAAGCCGTGGATTCCATGCAGCTCAGCACCACCCAGGCCCAGGCCACCTATGCGGTGGCCCAGGAAGCCGGGGCGGCGCTGAGCGACATCCTCCAGGCCGTGCGCCTGATCGACGAGCGCAACCTGCAGATCGCCACTGCCTCCGAAGAGCAGGCCCACGTCTCCCGCGAGGTGGACCGCAACCTCATCAGCATTCGCGATCTGTCGGTGCAGACCAGCGACGGCAACCGCGAAACCGTGGGTGCCAGCGAGCAACTGTCGGAACTGGCCGGCGAACTGCAGACACTGGTGCGACGCTTCAAGCTGGCGTGAGGGGAGGGCGCGCCGTCTGGTATCGCGCGCCCCGAAGTTACAAACAGTTACCTCTGACCACTGTTTTTTGCCAGCTCATCGGCGCGGGCAGGCTGGATGCTTCCCTGGATGATGGCATTTTGGTATCAATGGTTATTGTAATACCTATTAAATCCCGCCCACCGACGTGCTTGCCGAGAAGCCATGGCGCTGCCCCAATACAGCATCAGAGTGCCCGTGTCCCAGTTGCAGCTGGGCATGTACGTCTGCGAACTGGATCGGCCCTGGGAAGGCACGCCCTTCCTGTTCCAGGGATTCCCCATCCAGAGCGTGCAGGATCTCCGCACCCTGCAGGACACCTGCGAGTTCGTCTGGGTGGACCGGCGCCAGAGTCCTGCCGTGACGCCGCTATCGGCTAACCTGTCCGCCAACCTGGCGGCCAGCGCTCAGGCCAAGACCTATGCCATCGACTACCGGGGTGAGGTCAAGACCACCGAACCGGTGTGGCGCGAGGCCCGCGCCGTATCGATGCGGATGCTCGACGCCGTCAAATTCGGCAAGGAACTCAACGTCAGCGAAGTCCGGCGGGCGGTCGGCGAGTGCGTCGAGAGCGTGCTCAAGCACCCCGCGGCCAGCCTCTGGCTGGCGCGCATCAAGCAGCGTGACCACTACACCGCGGAACACTGCCTGCGCGTCTCGCTCTATGCCATCGCCCTGGGCAAGGCGCTGGGCATGCTGCCCCTCGAACTGGAAGAACTCGGGGTGTGCGGCATGCTGCACGACGTCGGCAAGATCAAGGTGCCCGACGAGATCCTCAACAAGCCAGGCCGCCTGACCGAGGAAGAATTCCGCATCATGCAGGCCCATACCACCTACGGCTATCAGTTGCTGATGGCCAACAGCGAGGTGCCGCCCGCCGCCGTCGACGTCGCCCATACCCACCACGAACGCATGGATGGCAAGGGCTACCCCCGCCAGTTGCCAGCGCAGCGCATCCCCTTCAAGGCCAAGATCATCGCCGTGGTGGATGCCTACGACGCCATCACCAGCGATCGCCCCTACAGCGAGGGCCGTTCCAGCCTGGAAGCCTTGCGCGTCCTCTTCGAAGCGCGGGGCACGCAATTCGACGAAGTCGTCGTCCTGGCCTTCATCCAGCTGATCGGCGTCTATCCGCCGGGCGAGATCGTCGAGCTGAGCACCGGCGAGGTGGGCATCATCATCGGCTTCGACGCCGGCAGCAAATTGAAGCCGCGGGTGCTGATCGTGCTGGACACCAGCAAGCAGCCGCGACCGGAGCAGGTACTCGACCTGGCGCGCAATCCGCTCGATGAGCAGGGGCGCCTCATCAGCGTCCGCGCGGTAAAACCCTCGGGTGCCTATGGCATCGATATCGACGCCTACCGCGCCAAGGGGTTGGTGGTGCCGGGCTGAGTGGGCGTGCGGGTCGGCCGCCAGCGGTTGGCCATCAGAGGGTCTTCAGACCCGTTGGCGTCTCCAGATAGGCCAGCAGGTCGGGTCTCTCGCCAGGCATCACCGCGACGGGCCCGGAAAAACCGATCGCCTCCAGCTGCTGCCCGAGCACTGCGGCATCGGGATGCCTGAGTTCCAGACGCTGCAAGCAGCAGCCCTGGTCGATCAGCCCTGACGCGGGGTGCCGGGCATCGCCCCAAACGATCAGGCTGGGCAGGACACCACCCAGCCGTAGCTGTCCATCGGCGTGGATCGATATCTGCCAGGCCAGCGTGCCGCGGCTCATCGACTCGATGCGGCCGAAGGTCTGCGTGAGGCGCGCATCCGCCTCAGCCAATCCCCGGGTCCTGGCCACCCAGTGCGCCAGGCGGGGCTCGGCATCGGGGCCCAGCTCATCCAGCCCGAACCAGCGAGGTCTGGTCGGCGGTGGAGCATCCGGGTCCGGGGCTATGACTTCCAGGTAGCAGTCACCCAGACGCAGCAGGAGGTTGTGGGTGCCCATGCGCGCGTGTTTGCCGCCGGGCTGCAGCGCCACGCCCAGGCGCTGCTCGACATGCAGAGCGCCCGCGGCGAGGGTCGGGGCCACGATGACCAGATGATCCAGGCTGGAACGTCTCATGGGTGCGACTCCTGAGTGGGTGAGGTGCGAGCACGAAAGGGGCGGCAGGGTCCGTTTGGCGTTCACCGGCCAGGCCTGGGTCACGAGGGCAGCCACCGCGGAACGCAGTGGCTGCCCTGGCGGTTCCATTCAGGGCCGTGGGTCTTCGTCAATTGGCTCGTCCGGCATGGGCCTTGGCGATTGCCACGCCGGCTTCTCGTGAACTCGCTCATCGAAGGCACGGCGCGCGGCGCGGAAGTCTTCGACATTCTCGATGACCCAGGTCCAGATGGGCGTCATCCGGATCAGCAGACTCAGGCCCAGCGGCGTCAATTCGTATTCGACCCGGGGCGGGACTTCGTCGAAGTCGTGGCGCAGCAGCAGGCCGTCACGTTCGAGGGCGCGCAGGGTCTTGGTCAGCATCCGCTGGGTGATGCCCGAGAGTTGCCGCGCCAGCTCGGCATGCCGCATGACGCCATAGACTCCAAGCGCATGCAGGACCCCCAGGGACCAGCGACTGCCCGCATGGGTCAGCACCTCCCGGCGTACGCCGTCTTCGTCCCGCCTGAGCGTCTGGCAGATGGCTTCGGACTGTCGGAGGATCTCCAGATCGGTCATCTCGTCCCCTGGTATCACGCGTGTGCCTTCTTCTGAGCGCCGCTGGCGTCTGCCAGCATTCGCTCATCTTACACCTGACGTCAGGAGTCATGATGACTGCCCAATTCCCTACCGCTACCCAATCCATTCTCGTGCTCGGCGCCGGCGAACTCGGTCTGCCGGTGCTGCGCAATCTCGCCCGGCTCTCCGGGCAAAAGCCGGGCTCGCGGATCAGCGTGCTGCTGCGCCAGGCCACGCTCGACAGCCAGGAGCCTGGCAAGAAAAGGGAGATAGACGAGCTGCGCGCCCTCGGCGTCGCCTTGGTGGCAGGCGACCTGGTCAAGGATTCCATCGCCGAACTGGCGGTGATTTTCGCGCAATTCGATACCGTCATTGGTTGTGCCGGCATGGTTGCTGGCCGCGAAACCCCCATGAAGCTGGCTCGCGCCGCGCTGCAATCCGGGGTAAAGCGCTACTTCCCCTGGCAATTCGGTGTGGACTTCGAGGCCATCGGCCGCGGCAGCCCCCAGGACCTGTTCGATGCCCAGCTCGATGTGCGTGAACTCCTGCGGGCGCAGCACCGGACCGAGTGGGTGATCATCTCCACCGGGATGTTCACCAGCTTCCTGTTCGAACCCGTGTTCGGGGTGGTAGACCTCGTAACGGCTACCGTGAATGCACTGGGCAGCCTGGATACCTGCGTGACCCTGACCACCCCTGACGACATCGGCAGGCTGACCGCCGAGATCGTCTTCTTCGAGCCACGTTTCTGCAATGAAATCGTCTATCTCGCGGGTGACACGCTGGCCTATGGCGAGCTGGCCGAGCTGCTGGAGCGGGTATTGAAGCGTCCCTTCAAAACCAATGTCTGGTCGGTTCCCTACCTGGTGGACGCCATGGAGCAGGAGTCCGACGAGGATGCCAAGCACATCAAGAAGTACCGTGCCGTCTTCGCCCAGGGCCGCGGTGTCGCCTGGCCGATGGAAACCACCTTCAATGCCCGGCACGGTTTCGCGGTGACCAGCGCAGAGCAGTGGGCGCTGGAGCACCTGGGCGAGGCCGGGCGGGCCGAGTGAGCCTGGCCGGGCCGGGACGTAGCCCGGTCAGGTAGGGCGGTGCCCCCGCTGTACTACCGGGCTCAACCAGTCTTCAGTAATAGGCAGGAGTGACACCACGGAGCGGAAGGATGGCCTCCCGGGCGGAGATGTTGCCCCGAGACATCACGTCAGTCCGCCAGGATCACTCCCACACGCCGCCCTGATCTTCCCGGCCAATTCCAGCAGCACCCCGGCATAGCGCTCCTCGATCTCCGCCTCCGACAGCGGGGTGGCCAGGCTGATGTTGAGGGCATGGGTGCGATAGCCGGGGAGGCCGAGGGGGGTGGCGATGGCGACCACTTCGGGTTGCCAGGCAGCCAGGCAGTAGCCCTTGCTGCGGACGCTGGCAAGGGCGGCGCGGATCTCCTGTTCCAGTGGCGCCCGGCGTGCCTCGCAGCGGCGGGCGCAGAAGGTGGCGATCAGCGTTTCGCGCTGGGCTTCGCCCAGGCCGGCGAGGCAGGCGCGGCCCAGGGAGGTGATGTCCATCGGCAGGCGCTGGCCGACCAGGACGTTGCGCGGGGTCTTGCGTTGACTCAGGCGAATCGACTCCAGGTAGATCATCTCGTCGCGGTCCGCCGCCGCCAGACTGACGTTGACCTGGTGCTCCCGCGCCACCTTGATCATCAGCGGCGAGGCGGCCTGCAGGAGGCTGCTGCCCTGGTGCATGGCATGGGCCAGGCCGAGAAAGGTCGGCGCCAGGCGATAGGCGCTGCGGCCGCCGTCGTAGTCCAGAAAGCCGGTACGCACCAGGGTCTGGGTCAGGCGGCTGACGGTGGACTTGGCCAGGCCGAGGAGGTCGCTGAGGTCGCCATTGGTGAGGTATTCGGTGCCCGGACGAAAAGCCCGCAGGACATCCAGGCCACGCTCCAGCGAGCGGTTGGCCGGTGCCTTGCCCTGGCCAGGCATGTCGGCGGCGTGCGGCTCGGCGACGGCGTGTTCCACCTGGTGGAATGGCTGCGTTGTCATGACAGGTCTCCTCGCGCAGATTGATTTCAAGCCTGGCGCAGATCCGGGCAGCCAATCAACCCAAGAATAAGAGAGGCCTCCCATGACGACAGCTCCCGAATCCTCGACCCCCATCGAGCTGACGGTGACCCAGGGCATCGCCACCCTGACGCTCAACCGCCCCGAAGCGCGCAATGCCATCAGCGACGACATGCGCACCCTGCTGATCGAGCACCTGGAGCGCATCGCCGCCGACAGCGCGATCAAGGCGCTGATCCTGACCGGTACCGGCAAGGGCTTTTGCGCCGGCGGCGACATCAAGGGCATGCAGGCGCGCATGAGTGCGCCGGCCGGTTCGATGGCCTTCAACGGCTGGAAGCGCCAGCAACGGGTTCACCATGCCGTTTCGCTGCTGCACAACCTGCCCAAGCCGACCATCGCCGCGGTCAACGGCGCCGCTACCGGGCTGGGCTGCGACATGGCGCTGAGCTGCGACTTCATCATCGCGTCCGAGCAGGCTTCCTTCGCCATGAGCTACATCGCCCGCGGCCTCATCCCCGACGGTGGTGGCCTCTACTTCCTGCCACGGCGGGTCGGCCTGAGCCGGGCCAAGGAGCTGATCTTCACCGGTCGCACCGTCGCGCCGGGCGAAGCCGAGCGCATCAACATGATCGACCGGGTGGTGCCCCACGATGCGCTGCTGCCAGCGGCCCAGGACTGGGCGCTGCAACTGTCCGCCGGTTCCGCCACGGCGCTGGGGCTGAGCAAGTCGATCCTCAACAATACCTTCGAACTGACCCAGGGCCAGATCTCGGCCATGGGCAGCCAGGCCCAGGGCATCTGCTACACCTCAAGCGAACACCAGGAGTCGGTCGCCGCCTTCCTGGAGCGCAAGAGCAATGGTGGCCAACGATGAGCGCCCTCGACCGTCTGCTCAGTCCGGCCAGCGTCGCCGTCATCGGCGCCTCGGGCGACGCCCGCAAGACCTCCGGCCGGCCCATCGCCTTCCTGCGCAAGCATGGCTTCCAGGGACGCCTCTATCCGGTCAATCCGCGCTACGAGGAGATCGACGGCCTGCGCTGCTATCCCTCTATCGCCGAGTTGCCCGAGGTGCCGGACGTGGCTGTCATCCTGCTGGGTGCCGAACGTGCCAATCAGGCGGTGGCCGAACTGGCGGCGCTGGGCTGTGCGGCGGCCATCGTGCTGGCCGGCGGCTATGGCGAAACCGGGGAGAGCGGCATCCGCCGCCAGGCGGAACTCCAGGCCGCGCGCGGCGGCATGCGTATCCTCGGCCCCAATACCATCGGCCTGGTCAACGTCAGCGAGCGCATCACCCTGTCCGCCAGTGGCGCCCTGGACATGGACGCCCTGCTGCCGGGCAGGGTGGCCCTGGTCTCCCAGAGCGGCGGCATCCTCGGTGCCTTGCTCTCTCGCGGCGTGGCGGCCGGCATCGGCTTTTCCAAGCTGATCTCCACCAGCAACGAGGTGGATCTGGACGTCGCCGACTTCGTCGACCATCTGGCCGGCGATCCGGCCACCGCGGTGATCGCCCTCTACCTCGAAGGGCTGCGCGACACCGCCAGGTTCACCCGCGCCGTGGGCCGGGCCCGCGCCGCCGGCAAGCCGGTGGTAGTGTTCAAGGTCGGCCGTTCGGAAGCCGGCGCCAGCGCCGCGGCCTCCCATACCGGCGCCCTGGC
Source organism: Pseudomonas sp. SORGH_AS_0199 (assembly GCF_031453735.1). Lineage (NCBI taxonomy): Bacteria > Pseudomonadati > Pseudomonadota > Gammaproteobacteria > Pseudomonadales > Pseudomonadaceae > Pseudomonas > Pseudomonas sp. SORGH_AS_0199. The sequence continues at coordinate 3,327,539 of NZ_JAVJAE010000001.1, read as the reverse complement.
TGGCTCCGACGATCTCTATTCGGCCTATTTCCGCCAGCTCGGGGTGATCCGCGCCGAGACCTTCGCCGACCTGCTGGACATTCCCTTCGCCCTGGCCAGTGGCCGGGTCATGCAGGGCACCCGGGTAGCCATCCTGACCTCCACCGGTGGCGCCGGTACCCTGATCGCCGACAACCTGGGCGTCAACGGCTTCCAGACCCCGCCGCCCGGCGCGGAGACGGCGGCGCGACTGCGCGCCCTGGACGTCGGCGACCAGGCGGTGCTCGACCGCAATCCCATCGACCTGACCCTGGCGGGTCTGCAACCGGAGGTGATGCGTGGCGCCATCAGCATCCTGCTGGACAGCCCCGACTATGACGCGGTGATCAGCGTGGTGGGTTCCTCCGGGGTGGCCCAGCCGCACCTGATGGCCGATGCCATCCGCGACAGCCTGGCCCATTCGACTAAGCCGGTGCTGGCCTATATCAGCCCCCATGCGCCGGCGGCGGCGCAGCGCATCAACGGTTCGGGCGGGGTGGCCTTCAGCGCCCCCGAAAGTTGTGCCGGAGCGCTCAAGGCGCTGGCCTTGCAAGGCAGCTATGCAAGGCAGCGGCCGGGGCAGCTCGGCGCCGCTCCCTTGGCCGAGTCGGTGGCTCTGGCGGACCTGCAACCCGGCCCGCTGGACGAGGCGCGCAGCAAGCAGCTCTACGAAACCTTCGGCATTCCGGTGACCCGCGAGCGGGTAGTGGGCGATGCGCGTCAGGCCGAGGCGGCGGCCCGCGAACTGGGCGGCGAGGTGGTACTCAAGGTGCTCTCGGCGCGCATCCCGCACAAGAGCGAGGTGGGCGGCGTGGCCCTGCGGCAGCGACCCGAGGGGATCGGTGCACGTCTGGAGCGGATGCGCGACGAGGTGACCACCCAGGTCGGCTTCGATCCCGAGGCCTTCCTGGTGCAGGAAATGGTCAGCGGCGGCGAGGAGCTGATCCTCGGCTTCACCCGTGATCCGCAACTGGGCCCGGCGCTGCTGCTAGGCATGGGTGGCGTGACCGCCGAACTGTTCCAGGACACCACGCTGCGCCTGCTGCCGGTGACCCTGGAGGATGCCCGGGAAATGCTCGCTGAATTGCGTACCTATCCCTTGCTGGACGGCTATCGCGGCCGACCCAGGGCCGACGTCGAGGCGGCGGCGCACTGCATCGTGGCGTTCTCCGACATGGCCCTGCGCCTGGGCGAGCGCCTGCAGGAAGCCGAGATCAATCCGCTGCTGGTCAGGCCGCAAGGGCAGGGCGTGGTCGCCCTCGATGGGCTCACCGTGCTGAGCTGAAGCGGTGCTGTTCCACAGGGTGGAATAGCACCATTGCCGCTCAGGTTCACCCTTGCATAATCCAAGAACGCTTCATTTCTGACTCATAACAATAAGTAGGTCACTATGAACAGCTTCCAGATCAATCGCCCATGGTGTGCATCCCTACCGTCAGACGCCGTCGCGTCGTTCATGAGTCCTGAACCCGACGCCACGTCCTCGAACCGGGAGTAACGCCATGTCCGCCGTACTGAAGAACGCCAGCCCTCGCGAGCCGATCGGCAGCATCGCCCCGGCGCCCACCGTGATTTCCTTTCGCAACGTCGCCAAGGCCTTTACCGTCAAGGGCGTGGCGAAACAGGCTTCCCACAGCATCAACGTCGACATCCAGCAGGGCCAGGTGGTGACCATCGTCGGTCCTTCCGGTTGCGGCAAGTCGACCCTGCTCAACATGGTGGCCGGCCTGTTCGCCCCCACCGAAGGCCAGGTGCTCTACAGCGGCCAGCCAGTCAAGGGCATCAACGGCCGCACCGGCTACATGACCCAGAGCGATCACCTGCTGCCCTGGCGCGACGTAGTCGGCAACATCGCCGTGCCCTTGGAGATCCGCGGCGTGGGCAAGGCCGAACGCCAGGCACGCATCCGCGAGCTGGTGGCCCTGGTCGGCCTGGAAGGCCACGAAAAGGCCTACCCGAGCCAGCTTTCCGGGGGCATGCGCAAGCGCGCCGCGCTGGCCCGGCTGCTGGCCTACGATCCCGAGACCCTGCTGATGGACGAGCCCTTCGCGGCGCTCGATGCCCAGCTGCGCATGCGCATGCAGACCGAGCTGTTCAAGCTCAGTCGCCAACTCAAGAAGACCGTGCTGTTCGTTACCCATGACCTGGACGAGGCGGTGGCCCTGGGCGATCGCTGCCTGATCTTCTCCGGCCGTCCCGGCACCATCGTGCGCGACGTGACCATCCCCCTGGGCGACGAGCGCAACATCCTGCAGCTGCGCAAGGACCCGCGTTACCACCAGCTCTGCGGTGACCTCTGGGAATTCATCACCCCGAGCCAAGACGCCTGAGCGGCCCACCCCTGGAGAATCCTGCTATGAACATCTTTCTCGGCCGCGTCGCCATCTTTGCCGTCATCCTGCTGTCCTGGCAGTTCGCCTCGGGACCGCTGGTGGATCCCTTCTTCGTCAGCTCGCCCAGCGAGATCGGCGGCCGCTTCGTCGAGCTGGTCGCCAGCGGTCGGCTGTTCGCCCATGGCTGGATCACCGTCGTCGAGACCCTGGCCGGCTTCTTCTGCGGCGCCTGCGCCGGGATCAGCGTCGGCCTGCTGCTGGGTCGCAACGAGACCCTGGCCAAGCTGCTCGATCCCATCCTGATCTCCATCTACAGCCTGCCCAAGGTGGCCCTGGCGCCGCTGTTCATCATGTGGTTCGGCATCGGCATCGAGATGAAGATCATCCTGACCGCCACCATCGTGTTCTTCCTGGTGTTCCTCAACACCTACAGCGGCGTGCGTGCGGTGGAGCGCGAGCAGTTGGAGATCCTGCGGCTGATGGGCGCCAAGGAACATCACCTGATCGGCAAGGTGGTGCTGCCCTCGGCCATCCAGTGGGTGTTCACCGGGCTCAAGCTGTCGGTGCCCTATGCGCTGATCGGCGCCATCGTCGGCGAGATCATGGCGGCCAACCGCGGCCTGGGCTACCTGCTGCAGGACGCCGCCGGCCAGCTGGACACCGCCGGGGTCTTCGCCGCGCTGCTGGCGATCATCTTCCTGGCGCTGCTGCTGCAGGCGGCGGTGCGCAAGCTGGAAACCGCGCTGATGCCCTGGAAGAAGGAACAGGACGCCCGCGAACTCTCGATCTGAATGCTCCCACTACCCAATACAAGAAGAAGAGAGGTCTTTGCCATGTCGTTCAAGCGTCTGTTTTCCGTCCTCGGTCTGAGTGCCGCGCTGCTGGCCGCTACCCCCGCCGTGCAGGCCGATGAAGCGGTCAAGGTGGCCATAGGTACCGAAGGCTTCGTGCACATGCCGCTGTTCGTGGCGCTGGATGCCGGGCTGTTCAAGAAGCATGGGCTGGACGTCAGCCTGGTCAAGTTCAAGGGTGGCGGCGCCGCCGCCTCCGGACTGGTCAGCCGCTCGGTGGAGTTCTGTTCCTGCGCCATCCAGAACGCCATCAACGCCAAGGTGAAGGGCGCCGACGTGACCCTGCTGGGGCGCATGGTCGGCCAGTATGCGAGCAACGTGGTGATCCGCCAGGAGGTGGCCGACCGCCTGGGGCTGAACGCCAACTCCACCGTCGAGCAGCGCCTGGCCGCCTTCAAGGGGCTGCGCCTGGCGGTCAGCGGTACTGGCGGCAGCGCCGACTTCCTGGTGCGCTTCCTCGGCCAGGAAGCCAAGCTGCAGTCGGAGAAGGATTTCACCCTGCTGTACCTGAACAATGGCGGCGCCATGCTGGCCGCCTTCGCCCAGGGCCGCATCGACGGCTTCGCGCTGTCGTCGCCAGCGTCGGACAGCGCGGTGATCGAGCAGAAGGGCTTCACCCTGCTGGACATGTCCGAGGGCCAGGTAAAGGCCCTGGACGGCTATCCTTCCATCGCCCTGAGCGCTCGCCGCGAGTGGTCGCAGGAGCATCCGGACACGGTCAAGGCCTTTCTTGCCGCGCTCAACGACGCCACCCAGCTGATCAGCCAGCATCCGGACGAGGCCGCCAAGGCCGTACGTACCCGCTTCGAGGGCGTCAACGACCAGGTCTATGCCGCCGCCTGGAAGAACAACCGCAAGTCCTTCCCCGCGACGCCCTATCTCACCGATGAGGACGTCCAGCGCGCCATTACCTTCCTGGGTCAGATCCAGAACACCCAGATCCCCGGTACCGCCGCCGACTACCTGACGCAGGTGCGCTGAACCGCACGCTTCCTTCCATCCCCCCTGGTACGCCGCGGGCGGCTAGGGTTCGGTAGAGACCTCCTATGCACAGGCATCATGACAAGCCGATCCTGGCGGCAGGGCTGGGTATTGCCCTGCTGTCGCCCCTCACCTATGCCGACGGCTTCCTCGAAGACAGCAAGGCCACCCTGGAGCTGCGCAACTTCTACATGAATCGCGACTTTCGCGACGGCAGCGGCCAGTCCAAGCGCGAGGAGTGGGGCCAGGGCTTCATCCTCAAGTACGAATCCGGCTTTACCCAGGGCACCCTTGGCTTCGGCCTGGACGCCCTGGGCCTGTTGGGGTTGAAGCTCGATTCGGGCCGTGGCCGCACTGGCACCGGTCTGCTGCCGGTAGACGACGAGGGCCGCGCGCCCGGCGAGTACGCCAAGGCCGGGGCGACCTTCAAGGCGCGTCTCTCCAAGAGTGAGTTGCGGATCGGCACCCTGCTACCGCGCTGGCCGACCCTGGTCACCAACAATGGCCGCCTGCTGCCCCAGACCTTCGAGGGAAGCCAGTTCGAATTCAGGGAGATCAAGGGTCTGACCCTGACCGGCGCCAACATCCAGCGCACGGTCTATCGCGACAGCTCCGGGGCCGATGGCCTTTCGCTGAACAACAAGAATCGCCGTTTCAGCGGTTCCCTGGAGGGGGGTGATTTCAATGTCGTCGGCGCCCTCTACCGCTTCGGCACCACCACCGATGTGAGCGCCCAGTACGCCGTGCTGGAAGATGTCTATCGCCAGCGCTTTCTCGGCCTGACCGACCGCCGCAAGGGCGACTGGGGCGTCTTCCTCACCGAGGTGCGGCTGTTCGACAGCGACGACGAGGGCAGCGCCCGCGGCGGACGCATCGACAACCGCGCCTTCAGCGCCCTGGGTACCTACAAGCGCGCCGGCCATTCCCTGGGCCTGGGCTATCAGAAGATGTCGGGCTCAACGGCCTTTCCCTACGTCAATGGCACCGATCCCTATCTGGTCAACTTCGTCCAGGTGGGCGACTTCGCCGAGACCAATGAGCGTTCCTGGCAGGCACGCTACGACTACGACCTGGGTCGACTGGGTATTCCTGGCCTGAACTTCATGACGCGCTTCGTACGCGGCAGCCAGGCCGAACTGCGCGGAGGCGCGTCCGGCGCCGAACGGGAACTGGATGTGGAGCTGCAATACGTGCTGCAGGGCGGCTCGCTCAAGGGCCTGAACCTGCGTCTGCGCAGCGCCACCTACCGTTCCGATTTCTCGCGGGACGCCAATGACGTCCGCGTCATCGCCAGCTATCCGCTGTCGCTGCTCTGACCCTTCGGGAGACCTCATATGACCACCGTAACCCTGCAACGGATCGACGCCCTGGGCGTCATCACCCTGGACCATCCACCGGTCAATGCCCTGTCCCGCGCGGTGCGTGCGGGGCTCCTGGCACGGCTGCAGGAGGCCCTGGCCGATGACGGGATCCAGACCCTGGTGATCACCTGCGCCGGGCGGACCTTCGTCGCCGGCGCCGACCTCCGCGAATTCGACCTGCCGCTGCAGGAGCCCCATCTGCCGGAGGTGCTGGCGGCCCTCGAAGCCTCGCCGAAGCCGGTGATCGCCGCGCTGCATGGCACGGTATTGGGCGGTGGGCTGGAGTTGGCATTGGCCTGTCATTACCGGGTCGCGGCGACCGCTGCCACCTTCGCCTTGCCGGAAGTCAGCCTGGGCTTGATCCCGGGCGCGGGCGGCACCCAGCGCCTGCCGCGCCTGGTTGGCGCGCCCCTGGCGCTGGACATGATCGTGGGCGGCACGCGCCTGGATGCCAGCGCGGCGCTTGGCGCGGGGCTGATCGATGGTCTGGGCGAGGATGAACCTCTGGCCCTGGCCCAGGGCTTTTTGCGTGATCATCCCTCCTTGTCGCCACGGCCGACGGCGGTCCAGACGGTACCCCCGTTCGACCCCGACGCCTTCGAGGCCCAGGCCCGCGGGCTGCTGCGCAAGTTGCCGGGACAGGAGGCACCGGTGCTGGCGCTGGACGCCTTGCGCGGTGCCTGGCAGCTGCCGCTGTCCGCCGCCCTGCAGCGCGAGCGTGAGCTGTTCGTTGCCCGGCGCGAGTCCGCCCAGGCCCGGGCCCTGCGCCAGGTGTTCTTCGCCGAGCGCGCCCTGGCGGGTCGTAATCGCGCCCTGGCCAAGGCGGCGCCTCCCGTAGCGTTGCGGCAGGTGGCGGTGATCGGCGCGGGGCTGATGGGCAGCGGTATCGCCCTCTGCCTGGCCAACGCCGGCCTGGCCACCGTCCTGATCGATACCCAGCTCCAGGCCTTGGAACGGGGCCGCGCCACTATCGACGGCTATTTCTCCGGAGCCCTGGCCAAGGGCCGCCTGACGGCGGATCAGGCCAGCGCACGCGCCGCCCTGATCCGCTGTGAAGCGACCCTGGACGCGATAGCCGACGCCGATCTGATCATCGAGGCGGTATTCGAGGATCTGGCGGTCAAGCAGGAGGTCTTTCGTCAGCTCGATCGCCTGGCCAAGCCCGGCGCCATCCTGGCCACCAACACCTCCTATCTCGACATCGATGCCATCGCCGGGGTGACCGGCCGGCCCGAGGCGGTGATCGGCATGCACTTCTTCAGTCCGGCCCAGGTGATGAAGCTGCTGGAGGTGGTTCGCACCCGCGCGGTCGCGCCTGCCGTACTGGCCACTGCCCTGCAGCTGGGCGAGCGCCTGGGCAAGACCACGGTGGCGGTGGGCAACTGCCATGGCTTCGTCGGCAATCGCCTGCTGGCGGTGCGCGAACGCGAGGCGACCCTGCTGGTGGAAGAGGGCGCCGCCCCCGAACAGGTCGACCGGGTGCTGCGGGAATTCGGCTTTCCCATGGGCCCCTTCGAGCTGCGCGACCTGGCCGGGATCGACATCGCCTGGCGCAATCGCCAGGGGCGGGGTGAATCCCTCAGCCCTGCCGAGCGGGCCTGCGACCTGATCGAGCAGCTGCACGCCCTCGGCCGTCTTGGCCAGAAGTCCGGCGCCGGCTTCTACCGCTATGAGCCGGGTCAGCGCCAGGGCCAGGCGGATCCCCTGATCGCCGGGTTGCTCGTCGCCCACCGTCAGCGCCGGGGTATCACCCCGCGCAGCCACAGTGATACGGAGATCCTCGAACGCTGCCTGTTCGTGATGATCAACGAGGCAGCCTGGCTGCTGGAGGAGGGCATCGTCGAACAGCCGGTCGACATCGATCTGGTCTGGCTGCACGGCTACGGCTTTCCGCGCTATCGCGGCGGGCTGCTGTACCACGCCGACCAGTGCGGGCTGGAGCGAATCGTCAGCGCCCTGGAAGGCTGGTCCGCCGCCCTGGCCAAGCGCGGGACGCGAATCTCTCCGCGGCTCAGGCAGCTGGCGGCCGAGGGGCGGAGGTTTCTGGACTCCTGAGTCGCGAGGAGCACCCTGAACGACGCTGCATATCCGAGAGCGCCCGGTTCTTTGACCTTTCGTTCGCGGGCACCTAGGGTCAGGCGGGGCGCATTCGTCTGACGATTGCGCTTCTTCGGAATACCAATTCAGGCAATGGGAGTGTCAGATGTCTTTTGCTCGTTCGGCCTTGGCCAACCGCTTTTCCGCTCTAGTGCTTACCGCAGCGACCGCCACCCTGGCGTTGCCCCTGGCCGCCGCGCCGGGCGTCGAGGGTTCCCTGTCTGCCGTCCAGGGCGATGCCCGGGTCACCAAGGCGCTGGACGCGCTGCGCGCCGATGACGGCCGCACCTTCACGGAACAGAAGCATATCGCCCAGATTCCCGCGCCGCCGTTCAAGGAAAAGGTGCGCGCCGATTATTACCTCAAGCGATTCCAGGAGCTGGGTCTCAAGGACGCCAGCATCGCCCCGGAAGGCTATGTGATCGCCACCCGCAAGGGCAGCGGCCAGGGTCCGCAGCTGGTGGTCTCGGCGCACCTGGATACGGTGTTTCCCGAGGGCACCGACCTGACCCTGAAGGAAAAGGACGGCAAGACCTACGGCCCTGGCATCGGCGATGACGCCCGGGGCCTGGCGGCGCTGCTGTCGGTGATCGACGCCCTGAACAAGAGTGGCATCGAGACCGTGGGCGACCTGATCTTCGTCGGTACCGTGGGCGAGGAGGAGCTCGGCAACCTGCGCGGGGTGAAGGCCCTGTTCAAGGATCGCCAGGGCATCGACGGCTTCATATCGGTGGACGGCATCGACGTGCGGCGGATCGTCAATCGCGGCACCGGCAGCCACCGCTACGAGATGACCTTCAAGGGCCCGGGTGGCCACAGCTTCGCCGAATTCGGGCGACCCAGCGCCATCCACGCCATGGGTCGCGCCATCGCCAAGATCGCCGAGGTGCGGCCGCCCAAGGAGCCCAAGACCACCTTTACCGTGGGCACGGTGCAGGGCGGCACCTCGGTCAACGCCATCGCCGGCGAAGCGCGCCTGACCCTGGACATGAGATCCAACGAGGAGGCCGCGCTGCTGGCGGAAGAGAAGGAGATCTTGGCCCTGGTGCAGGACGCGGTGAAGGAGGAGAACAAGCGCTGGGACACCGATCAGATCTCGGTCGACATCAAGCTGATCGGTGACCGTCCGGCCGGTGGCACCGCGGAGGATTCGCCCATGGTACAGACGGCGCAGCGCTCCATCGCCGCCGTGACCAACGGCGCCAAGGTCACCTTGAGCGGTGGCAGCACCGACTCCAACACCGCCATGTCCCTGGGCGTGCCGGCCATGACCATCAGCGGCGGCGGGGAGGGCGGCAGTGCCCACTCGCTGGCGGAGTGGTACAAGCCGGTGGATGCCTACCAGGGGCCGCAGAACGTGCTGCTGACCAGCCTGACCCTGGTCGGCGTCAAGGGCGTCAGCGAGCCGGTGCTGCAGGCCCACGGCAAGTAGCGGCAGGCAGACCCTGGCGTCCGCAACGGACGCCAGGGTACGGAGAGCTAAGCGGCAGCCGGTTTCAATTTCAGGCAGGCCAGGGAGCTGACCAGGATGGCCAGGCCGGACAGCGGATACAGCAGGGTCGAAGGCACAAGCGGGATGAGCACGCCCGCCAGCAGCGGCCCCACGCTGGCACCCACGTCGCGCCACATGGCGTTGGAGGCCAGCGCCGGCAGCCGGGCCTGGCCGGGATGGCGGGTGGCGACCAGGGTCACCACCAGGGGGATCTGCAGGGCGCGCAGGATCAGTACTCCGCCGGCGCCGAGGATCAGCCAGTGGAAGCCGAAGGCGATCAGGAACAGCGCGGTCAGCGTCGAGCAGACCACCAGCATGGGCGCCGCGCCATAGCGATCCGCCGCTCGACCGCCGAGCGGGCTGAGCAGCATGTCGGACACATAGCGCAGCGCCATCAGCAACCCGGCCACCAGCACGGCGTCGCCGCCCAGTACCGCCTGGGAAAAGGCCGACAGGCCAAAGATGAACAGGCCGTCCAGGGTCACGCCCTCGATGAAGGACCAGGTGACGATGCGATCCGGCCAGCGCAGGCGCCGCCCGGGCGCCGGCAATTCGTGACCGGCGCGCGGCAGCCCCAGGGCCAGCAGCAGCCCGATCAGGCAGAGACCGCTGCTCAGCAGCAGCACCGCCCGCGGCCCGTATTGCAGGGTGAGCCAGGCACCCGCGGACAGAGCGAGCATGGGGCCGATGGCGATCAGCGCCCGGGAGGTGCCGGTGCGCCGGGCGGCGCCGGCCGGGTCGGCGGTGGCCAGTACCTGGGTGGACAGGTTGAAGGTGGCGAAACTCAGGCCCCAGGCCAGGCGTAGTCCCAGTAGCGCCCAGAAACCCGAGAGGTTGGCGTTGCCCAGAGCGCAGAGCGCGGCCACCGCGGCGGCCACCACCAGGCTGCGCCGATCCCCGCAGCGGGCATAGAGCTGCACCACATAGCGATAGCCGACGATGCGGATCACCCGGTTGGCGGCCAGCAGGATGCCGGCTTCGATCAGGGTGATGCCGAAGACCGGGGCGTACATGGGCAGGACGAGGTAGAGCAGCACGTCGCTGGGCAGGCAGCAGGCGAGGACGATGGCCGCGCGCCGGGAGGCCTGGTCGACGGACCGGGAAGAGGTCATGCGCGAAAGATTCCTGTGGACGAGGTGACGTCCAGCGCTTCGGTCGGCAGCTGGACAGCGGGTTGCACGGGCGGCATTGCCGGACAGGCGCCTGGCAGAGGCCGTGGCTGCAACGAGACTGTCATTATCTCTTCTTTTGCAAGAGGTGTCCGCCAGGCGAAGCGGCTGAACTAACCCCGGGCGCGCGCAATCCTTTTCAGTGCGTCTTGCGTTGCGCAGTGGCTGCCCGGCCCTGCCACGTCCCGTCTAGAAAAGGAGTCGTCAGTGACCGTAGCTGCCCACCATTACCACCCTGTCCGGCCCGGCCCGCTGCACGCGCTGCTGCTGGCCGGCTCCGTCCCGCTGTTCATCGGCGGCCTGCTCAGCGATATCGCCTACTACCAGACGATGCACATCCAGTGGGCCAACTTTGCCGCCTGGCTGATCGCCGGCGCGCTGTTGCTGTCCGGGCTGGCCCTGCTGTTCGCCCTCGGCAATCTGTTCGGCGCGCGCTTCCGCGGTCGCCGGCCGGCGGCCTATTTCCTCCTGCTGCTGCTGGCCTGGGTACTGGGGCTGGTCAATGCCTTCGAACACGCCAAGGACGCCTGGGCGGTGATGCCCGCCGGGCTGATTCTCTCGGTGGTGGTTTCGGTGCTGAGCCTGGTGGCCGCCTGGATCGCGCTCTCCAATCTGCGTTCGGAGGTGGTTCGATGAGCACTCCAAGAGCCTTGAGCGTCCTTGGTCTGGCCGTGCTGCTGGCCGCCTGCGGCAACGAAGGCGGTGCCGACACCCAGGCGCGCGGACCCGATCCCAAGCTGCCCGAACCCCAGCGCGGCCTCCTGCCGAGCATGAAGATCGCCGAGCCGGCCCCCTGGGGCGATCGCACGCCCACCGTGCCCCAGGGCTACACCATCACCGCCATCGCCACTGACCTGCGCATTCCGCGGCAGATGCTGGTGCTGCCCAATGGCGACATCCTGGTGGCCGAGGGCCGTGGCGGCAACGCGCCCAAGCTGAAGCCCAAGGACGTCATCGCCGGCTACATCAAGGCCCAGGGCAACACCCAGGTGAAGGGTGGCAATCGCCTGACCCTGCTGCGCGATGCCGACGGCGATGGCAAGTACGAACTCAAGACCGTGTTCGCCGAGAATCTCAACGCGCCCTATGGCCTGGCCTTCGCCAATGGCCGGATCTACGTGGCCAACCAGGACGCCCTGGTCAGCTTTCCCTACCAGGACGGCCAGACCCAGGCCAGCGGCGCGCCGGACAAGCTGGTCGATCTGCCGGCGGCGATCAATCACCACTGGACCAAGTCCCTCGCCGCGAGCGCCGATGGTCGCTACCTCTATGTGGGCATCGGCTCCAACAGCAACGTCGGCGAGCGCGGCATGGATGTCGAGGTGGACCGCGCGGTGATCTGGCAGATCGATGCCCAGAGCGGCGCGCACAAGAGCTATGCCACCGGGGTGCGCAATCCCACCGCCCTGGCCATCCAGCCCGACAGCGGCCAGCTGTGGGCGGTGGCCAACGAGCGCGACGAGATCGGCCCGGACCTGGTGCCGGACTACCTGACCTCCATCCGCGAGGGCGGCTTCTATGGCTGGCCCTACAGCTACTGGGGGCAGAACGTCGACACCCGCGCCCAGCCGCAGAATCCGGCCAAGGTGGCCGCGGCCATCAAGCCTGACTACAGCCTGGGTTCTCACGTCGCCGCCCTGGGCGTGACCTTTGCCACCGCGGCGGTGGGCGGTCAGTTCATCAACGGCGTCTTCGTCGGCGAACACGGCAGCTGGAACCGTGACAAGCCGGTGGGCTACCGCGTGGTCTTCGTGCCCTTCCAGCAGGGCCGTCCGGCCGGCGAGCCCATCGACTTCGCCACCGGATTCTTTGGCGACGATGGCAAGACCCGCGGCCGACCGGTCGGGGTGGCGGTGGACCAACGTGGCGGCGTGATCATCGCCGACGACCTGGCCAATACCGTCTGGCGGGTGACGCGCACCCAGTAAGGTGGGTGACGATCCGGTTGCCGTCTTCAGGGACGGCGACCGGTATCAACCCATGCGGTGGTGCAGATCACCCAGCACGATCAAGCTACCCACCACCATCAGCACCAGGATCAGGCTGGTGAACAGCAGCAGATAGAGGTCGTGGCGGTGCGAGCGACCCAGGCTGATATGCAGAAAGCAGCGCAGGTGCACCAGGATCTGCAGCAGCCCCAGGCCGAAGATGACGCCCAGGGTGGTTCCGCGCGGCCAGGTCGGGAACAGCACCAGGCCGATGGGGATCAGGCTCAGAGTCACCGCCAGCACCAGGCCGATCACATAGCTCGCCAGTTCTCGGCGATAGTCGTCACGCTTCATGGCAACAGCCCCTGCAGGTAGACCACCGACAGGATGGCGACCCACACGATATCGAGAAAATGCCAGAACAGCCCCAGGCGCATCAGCCGGGTCTTCACCGGCGTATCCAGGCCGAACACCCTGAGCTGCACCAGCATCACCACCAGCCACAGGCAACCACTGGCGACGTGCACCCCGTGCATGCCCACCAGGGCGAAGAAGGCCGAGAGAAAGGCGCTGCGCTGGGGCAGGGCGCCCTTGTCCGCCATGCCGAGGAAGTCGTGCACTTCCAGGCCGAGGAACACCAGCCCCAGGGCCAGCGTCACCAGCAGCCAGGTCACCAGGGGCCGCAGGCGACCCTCGTGGTACTTCATCGCCAGCGACGCCAGGCCGTAGGTGAAGCTGCTGGCCAGCAGCACCAGGGTCTGGACGGTGACACTGCCGATCTCGAAGACGTCCCGGGCCACCGGTCCCCCGGCGGTGGCGTGCTGCAGCGTCGCATAGATGGCGAACAGCAGCGCGAACACCAGGGCGTCGCTCATCAGGAAGATCCAGAAGCCGAATAGCGAGTATTCGGCCTCGGCGTGGGTTGCGTGGTCGGTGTGACCGACGTTTAGGCCGGCGTGGTTCATATCACGCGAACTCATGGCGCCATCTCCGCCAGGCCACGATTGCCCGGCCCGGTTTCCTCGTCGCGCGTGACGGGGCGGGTCGCGGCGACCTCATCCAGCCAGGCCTCATGCTCGCGCCGAACGTCCGCCGCCGAGATCAGTCGCTCGGTATCGCGCTGGAAGCTGCGGGCGATCACCGCGCCCCAGGCCACCAGCAGCCCCAGTACGGCCATCCAGCCGATGTGCCAGACCAGGCCAAAGGCACAGGCGAAGCCCGCCACACCGACGATGGCCGGTACGGCGCTGTTCCTGGGAAGCACCAGATCGGCATAGGTCCGCGGCCGGTCGTAGGCCAGGCCCTGTTCCTTGAGCCAGGTGAAGGGGTCGCGGTCGTTGATCGGCAGCGGCACGGCGAAGTTGTACTCCGGCGGCGGCGCGGCGACCGCCCATTCCAGGGTCCGGCCGTTCCAGGGATCACCCGCCGGCACCCGCGCACTGTCGCGGCGCCGAATGCTCACCACCAGCTGAATCACCAGGCTGCCCAGGGCGGCCAGCAGCACCACGGCGCCGAGTTCGGCGACCCACAGCAGCGGAGCGAAATCGGGGTTGTGGATGGCCTGGCTGCGTCGCGGCAGACCAGAGACGCCCAGCACATACAGGGGCATGAAGGCGAGGATGAAGCCCAGGCCGAAATTCAGCGCGGCGATGCGGCCCCAGCGCTCGTCGAGGCGAAAGCCAAAGGCCTTGGGAAACCAGAAGTGGTAGCCCGCCAGCATGCCGAACAGCATTCCCGGGATCAGCATGTTGTGGAAGTGGGCGACCAGGTAGACGGTGTTGTGCACCTGGTAGTCCACTGGCGGCGTGGCCAGGGTGATGCCGGTGAGGCCGCCAATCACGAACAGCATGATGAACATCACCGCGTAGATCAGCGGCGTGGTCAGGCGGATGCGACCGCGGAACATGGTCGCCATCCAGTCGTAGATCTTCACCCCGGTGGGAATGCCGATGAGCATGGTGGCGATGCCGAAGGCGGCGTTGATCTTGGGGCTCTGGCCCATGGTGAAGAAGTGGTGCAGCCAGACGGTAAAGGACAACACGGCGATCACCAGGGTGGCCCAGACCAGCGAGTGATAGCCATAGAGACGCTTGGTGGAAAAGGTGGCGAAGACCTCGGAAAAGACCCCGAAGGCCGGCAGGATGAGGATGTACACCTCCGGGTGGCCGAACAGCCAGAACAGGTTGATGTAGTTCATCAGGTTGCCGCCCTGGGTATTGGTGAAAAAGTGGAAGTCCAGGTAGCGGTCCAGGGCCAGCAGCAGGGTAGCCACGGTCAGCGGCGGCATGGCGAAGATCATCAGGATGCTGGTGCATAGCGCCGTCCAGCTGAACAGCGACATATGGAACAGGCGCATCCCCGGCGCCCTTTCCTTGTAGAGGGTGACCGCGAAGTTGAGGCCGGTGAGGGTGCTGCCGAGGGAACTCAGGGTCAGCGCCCAGATCCAGTAGTCGGGGCCGACGCCGGGCTGGTAGTCGATGCCGGTATAGGGCGGGTAGCCGCTCCAGCCACCGGTGGAAAAGCGCCCCAGCACCAGGGACACCATCACCAGGGCGGCACCGGCCACGGTCAGCCAGAGGCTGATGGCGTTGAGCAGGGGAAAGCGCACGTCGCGGGCGCCGATCTGCAGCGGCATGACGAAGTTGATCAGCCCGGTGAGGAAGGGCATGGCGACGAAGAACACCATGATGGTGCCGTGGGTGCTGAACAGCTGGCCGAAGTGTTCCGGCGGCAGGTAGCCCGGCGCATCGATGGCCAGCGCCTGCTGGGTACGCATCATCACGCCTTCCACTACGCCGCGGCTGAACATCACCAGCGCCAGCACCACATACATGATGCCGATGCGCTTGTGGTCCAGGCTGGTGAACCACTCCTGCCAGAGATAGCGCCATTTGCCGAGCCAGGTGATCACCCCGGCCGTAGCGAGGGCGCCGAGGATCACCACGCTGGCGCCGCAGGTGGCGATCAGGCTGTAGAAGGGCAGGGCGTCGTAACCCAGGCGGCCGAACAGCAGGTGCCAGAGGGCCGAGGAATCAGTCATGGGCGGCTCCGGTAAAGGTGGCACAGGTGGGTACCGGGTCCTGGCGATAGCGCGCCAGCACCCAGGCGAACAGGGCAGGTTGGGTCAGGCGCCACTCGGCGGCCTGCTCCAGGGTGCCGGGGCGGGCCAGCACCTGGTAATGGGCGCAGTCCAGGGCTTCGCGGGCCTGACCGACCTGTCGGGTCCAGGCCTGGAAATCCGCCTCCGCCAGCACCCGGATCGGGAAGTGCTGGTCCTGGAAACCTTCGCCGCTGTACTGGGCATTGCGGCCCTCGAACTGACCGGGCGCCGGAACCTGCAGATAGCGCTGGGTCTGCATGCCGGCCATGGCGTAGATCTGGCCGCCCAGGCGCGGCAGCAGCAGGGATTGCATCACCGTATCGCTGGTGAGCCTGAGCTGTACCGGCCGCCCCGCCGGCAAGACCAGCTCATTGACCGTGGCGATGCCCTGTTCGGGATAGAGAAACAGCCACTTCCAGTCCAGGCCGATCACCTGGACCTCCAGCGGCGCCTCGCCGGGCGTCGGCGAGCGATAGGGGTCCAGACTGTGGGTGCGGGTCCAGACCAAGAAGGCCAGCACCGCGACGATCAGCGCCGGTACGCCCCAGGCGAAGACGTCCAGCAGCCAGGAAAACTCCCAGCGTGGCCGGTAGGCGGCGCGCGTGTTGCCGTGGCGATAGCGCCAGACGATCAGCGGGGTGAGCAGGATCACCGGCAGCACCACCACCAGCGCCAGGCCGACGATCCACAGCAGCAGGTCGCGTTCGCCGCTGGCGGCGAGACCGGCCGGGGCGAGAAAGCCGTGCTGCAGCGGCGAACAGCCCGTGAGCGAAGCGGCGAGCACCAGGCCGGCCAGCGCCCGGACGGCTGAGCGGTGCCGCGAGGTGCTCCCCGGACGAGGAGTAGAAGGACGCGATATTCGCGCTAGGGACATGAGCGGACCTGACCGTAACCAGTTGTTGCAGCCAACAGACCGCCCGAGGGGACGCGACGTTCACTGGATACTGGCGCTTGGCCGCTGCTATTCAGGACAGGGGCACGTGCATGGCGCGGACTAGGGCTGTTCGGTCTTCCACTGGCCGAGCAGGATGGCGACGAATTTTTCCGCGGCGGGCGACAACGAGGCCCCGCGGCGCGAGACCAGGCCGAGGGTACGGGTCACTTCCGGATCGGTGAGGGGCACGCTGACCAGGGTCGGGTGGTCGGCGTCCGGCATGGCCAGGCTGGGCATGGCCGAGACGCCGAGGGCCGGCTTCCACCATGCCCAGGGAGGTGGACAGGTGCTGCACCTCGTAGAACCACTTGGGGCGGATGCCGCGCGCGGAGAGGGCATGGTCGAGCAGCACCCGGTTGCCGCTGAGGCGCCCCACGCCGATCAGCCGGTGCTCGACCAGCTCGGCCCAGCTGATCGACGGGCGCCCGGCCAGTTCGTGGTCACGCCGGCAGGCCAGCACGAACTGCTCCTGCACCAGGGGGACGAATTCGATGTCCGGATGCTGGCCGCTGAGCATGTTGATGCCGAAGTCGGCCTCGCCGCGCAGCACGGCCTCCAGGCCGTCGTTGGCGCTGAGGTCCAGCAGCCGGATGCGGATCTTGGGGTATTGCTCGTTGTACTGGCGGATCACCGAGGGCAGGAAGTAGAAGGCCGCGGTGGGGATGCAGGCCAGGGTGACTTGGCCGGTCTGGCGCTCGGCCAGTTCGCGGATGCTGAGGATGGAATCCTCGAAGTCGTCCAACAGGCGGCGCGCCTTGGGCAGGAAATCGCGGCCGACGCTAGTGAGGCCGACGCGACGAGTGGTGCGTTCGAGCAAGGGCGTGCCCAGGCCGTCTTCCAGCTTCTTGATGCGTCGGCTCAGGGCCGGTTGCGACAGGTGCAGGGCGTCGGCGGCCTCATGGAAGCTGCCCAGTTCGGCGATTTTCACGAAAGATCGAATGTCTTGCAGCTCGTAGTCCATGATTGCCCTGCCTCGGAACCTCGGCGTAATTGATTATCCAAGTGGAATAATAACGCTGATATTTGCATTGGATAGATTTATATCCGGCTGCCAATCTTGCCTGCAGAACATCAATAACCGCTATTGATCAACAAGAGTCAGCAGTCATGCAACGTATTCCCTGCGTTCTCATGCGAGGCGGCACCTCCAAGGGTCCCTTCTTCCTTGCCAGCGACCTGCCCAGCGATCCCGTCCAGCGCGACGAGATGCTGATCGACCTCATGGGTGCCGGTCACGAACTGGAAATTGACGGCATTGGTGGCGGCAGCCCCCAGACCAGCAAGGTCGCCATCATCAGCCCGTCCAGCCATCCCGATGCCGACGTGGACTATCTCTTCGTCCAGGTGATGGTCGCCGAGCGCCGCGTCGATACCGCGCCCAACTGCGGCAACATGCTCTGTGCCGTGGGTCCCTTCGCCGTGGAGCAGGGGCTGGTCGCCGCTGAAGACGGCAAGACCCTGGTGCGCATCCGCAACCTCAACACCAACAGCTTCGTCGATTCGCTGGTGCACACGCCGGGCGGCCTGGTGCGCTATGAAGGCGACACCGCCATCGACGGCGTGCCCGGTACCGCCGCGCCGGTGCAGCTGACCTTTCTTGACGCCGTGGGCAGCAAGACCGGCAAGCTGTTTCCCACCGGCCAGGCTACCGATGTCTTCGACGGCGTGCCGGTGACCTGCATCGACATGGCCATGCCGATGATGATCGTCGACGCCCGCCACCTGGGCGTGACCGGCAGCGAGCGGCCGGCCGAGCTGGACGCCAACACGGCGCTGCTGGCGCGGCTGGAAGCCCTGCGTCTGCAGGCGGGTCGGGCCATGGGCCTGGGCGATGTCAGCGGCAAGGTGATCCCCAAGCCGGTACTGGTGTCTGCACCCCAGCACGGCGGCACCCTGCAGGTGCGCTATTTCATGCCGCACAGCTGCCACCGCGCCCTGGCCATCACCGGTTCCATCGGCCTGGCCACCGCCTGCGTCACCGCGGAAACAGTGGTGATGGCTCTGCTCGGCGAGTCGACGCGTGACCTGACCCACGTCCGCCTGGAGCATCCCAGCGGCGGGATCGACGTCGTGCTGTCGCGCGGCGGCGCGGACGGCACTACCATCCAGGCCTCGGTCGTCCGGACCGCGCGCCGCCTGTTCGCCGGCCACGTGTACGCGCCCACCGCGCGGAGGCTTGCCAGCTAAGCGATATCCCCCAACCACCAGCGCATCCGCACAACTTCAATAAACGGTGATGCCCCATGAAACTTGCCAAATCGCTGTACTTCCAGATCCTCTGCGCCGTGGTCCTCGGGGTGCTGGTCGGTCACTTCTGGGCGCAACAGGCCGTCGCGCTCAAGCCCCTGGGTGACGCCTTCATCAAGCTGATCAAGATGATGATCGCCCCCGTGGTGTTCTGCACCATCGTCACCGGCATCGCCGGCATGACCGACAAGAGCACCCTGGGTCGGCTGATGGGCAAGACGCTGCTGCTGTTCCTGGTGCTCACCGTCATCAGCCTGTTCATCGGCCTCGGCGCGGTCTATCTGTTCCAGCCCGGCGTGGGCATGAACATCGATCCCGCGACCCTGAGCACCGCCAGCATCGCCCAGTACACGGCGTCGGCGGCCAAGCTCAGCGTGGTGGACTTCTTCATGCACATCATCCCGGACACCTTCATGGGGGCGTTCAACAAGGGTGAGGTGCTGCCGGTGCTGTTCATCGCCGTGCTCTGCGGCTTCGCGCTGTCCGCCATGGGCGAGCGCGGCCGGCCGGTGCTGGATGTGCTGGAGTCGGCGTCGCAGATGGTCTTCCGCATCTTCGGCTACCTGATGCGCTTCGCGCCGGTGGGTGCCTTTGGCGCCCTGGCCTTTACCGTCGGCCAGTACGGCATCACCTCGCTGGGTTCCCTGGCCAAGCTGATCGCCACCCTCTACATCGCCTGCGCTTTCTTCGTCTTCGTGGTGCTGGGCGCGCTGTGCCGCTCGCGCGGCTTCAGCCTGTGGAAGCTGCTGCGCTACTTCCGCGAGGAATTCCTGGTGGTGCTCGGCACCTCGTCCACCGAGCCGGTGCTGCCGCGCATGCTGCAGAAGCTCGAAGGCCTGGGCTGCAAGAAGGGCGTGGTCGGCCTGGTGCTGCCCACCGGCTACTCCTTCAACCTGGATGGCACCGCCATCTACCTGTCGCTGGCCGCGGTCTTCATCGCCCAGGCCTGCAACATCGACCTCACCATCGGCCAGACCCTGACCATGCTGGCGATCATGCTGCTGTCCTCCAAGGGTGCGGCAGGGGTGACCGGCAGCGGCTTCGTCGCCCTGGCCTCGACCCTCACCGTGATCCATGACATCCCCCTGGCCGGTCTGGCCCTGCTCATCGGCATCGACCGCTTCATGTCCGAGGCCCGCGCCCTGACCAGCCTGGCCAGCAACGCCGTGGCCACGGTGGTGATCGCGCTGGGCGAGGACGCCTGCGATCGCGACAAGCTGATGCGTGCCCTGGCCAGTGGCAAGGCCGAACCCCTGGCGCTGCCCGAGGCTGCCGAGTGGACGGCATCGGACGCCCGTCCCCACGCCTGATCGTTCCAACCCCGCTTCCGCTGCACTCCCACCTCCGCGCCGTCAGCTGGCCGGAGGCGGGGATCGGCTGGCCCGCGTCTGGCCAGACCTACAACAAGAACAAGGGATATGCCTATGCTCGCGCTTCTCGGTCTGATCATGGTGGTGACCTTCACCTACCTGATCATGAGCAAACGTCTGTCGCCCATCGTGGCGCTCACCGTGGTGCCCATCGTCTTCGCCCTCATCGGTGGCTTCGCCCCCACCACCGGCAAGATGATGCTCGACGGCCTGAAGATGGTGGCGCCCTCGGCGGCGCTGCTGCTGTTCGCCATCCTCTTCTTCGGCCTGATGATCGATGCCGGACTGTTCGATCCGCTGATCCGCAAGATCCTCAAGCGCGTCAACGGCGACCCGGTGAAGATCGCCATCGGCACCGCGCTGCTCTCGCTGCTGGTGGCCCTGGACGGCGACGGCACCACCACCTACATGATCACCTGCGCCGCCATGCTGCCGCTGTACAAGCGCATCGGCATGAATCCCATGGTGCTGGCGACCGTCTCCATGCTCTCGCTGAGCATCATGAGCGGCATGAGTCCCTGGGGCGGCCCGGCCACCCGCGCCATCGCCGCGCTGGGGCTGGACGCCACCGCCTACTTCATTCCCATGCTGCCCACGGTGATCGGCGGGGCGGCCTGGGTGGTCTTCACCGCCTTCCTGCTCGGTCGCCGCGAGCGCGCGCGCATCGGCAACGTTGCCCTGGAAAGCGGCGGGGCGGCGGGCGGCAAGTGCTATATCGAGGAGATCCTCGGTGACTCGCCGAACAAGCGCCCCCGCCTGGCCTACGTCAACCTGGTGCTGGTGATCGCGGTGATGACCGCCCTGGTCATGGGCGTGATGCACGCGGCCATCCTGTTCATGATCGGCTTCGTGCTGGCGCTGATGATCAACTACCCGCAGCTGGAGTTGCAGAAGGAGCGCATCCTGGCGCATTCCGGCAACGCCATGACCGTGGTGCTGCTGGTGTTCGCCGCGGGCATCTTCGCCGGCATCTTTTCCGGCACCAAGATGGTCGATGCCCTGGCCCAGACCCTGGTCGACTGGATTCCGCCGGCCTGGGGCCACTGGTTCCCGCTGGTGGTGGCCATCACCAGCATGCCGCTGACCTTCGTGCTGTCCAACGATGCCTACTACTTCGGCGTGGTGCCCATCCTGGCCAATGCCGCCGCGGCCTATGGGATCGATCCGGTGGAGATCGCCCGCGCCTCGGTGCTGGGCCAGCCGGTGCACCTGATGAGTCCGCTGGTGGCCTCGACGCTGCTGCTGGTGGGCATGGTCGACCGCGACATCGGCGATTTCCAGAAGGCCACGGTCAAATGGGCGGTACTGACCTCCCTGGTCATCACCGTACTCGCGCTGGCCACCGGCGCCATTTCCTTCTTCGTCTGACGCCGGCGGCCTGGCCCTTATTGCTGGGCGGGGATGGGCTTGAGACCGCTGTCCTGGATGGCCTTGGCGGCGTCCTTCGAGGCCAGGTACTGCAGCAGGGCGCGGGCCGCATCCGGGTGCGTGCTCTTGCTGACCACGGCGCCGGAATAGAGGGTCATCTTCTGCGCCTGGTCGGGGATCAGGCCGACAATGTCGATGCCCTGCACCGGCTTCAACTCGCTCAGTTGCTGGAAGCCCAGCTGTGCGTCACCGCGGGCGACGACTTCGCCCACCGGCTCGGCGGGGATCATGCGCGCCTTGGCCTTGAAGGCATCGCTCAGCTGCATGCGTGGGAACAGGATGTGCGACAGGTAGACGCCGCTGGCGCTGTCGGAATAGGCCACCGACTGGGCGTTCTCCAGGCTCTGCTTGAAGGCGTCCATGGTGGAGATGTCCGGCTTGGGCGCGCCCTTGCGCACCGCCAGGGCGATGAACGACTGGCCCAGGTCGACGCGGCTG
Organism: Pseudomonas sp. SORGH_AS_0199; assembly: GCF_031453735.1. Classification (NCBI taxonomy): domain Bacteria; kingdom Pseudomonadati; phylum Pseudomonadota; class Gammaproteobacteria; order Pseudomonadales; family Pseudomonadaceae; genus Pseudomonas; species Pseudomonas sp. SORGH_AS_0199. The sequence continues at coordinate 3,305,792 of NZ_JAVJAE010000001.1, read as the reverse complement.
TCCTTGAGCGCCTGGCCGTTGGCGACCAGCTTGTCCAGCGCCGAACCCACCATCAGCACCACGTCGGCCGGCTCGTTGCGGGCCAGGCGCTGGGGGATGGCCTGGGGCGTGTCGCCCATGGACGGCGCGGCGGCGATGTCCAGTTTCACGCCGGTGGCCTTTTCATAGGCCGGGGCGACTTCGCGGATGGCGCCCATGATGCCGCCCGAGCTCAGCACCGTGAGGGTGGTGACGGGTTGCGCGGCCAGCAGCGGCGTGGACGCCAGCAGCAGGGCGCCAAGGGCGAGGGTGGGCAGACGTCGAAACATGGTGAGGCCTCCAGGGTGAAAAGACCGACGATAGACCGCGGGCAGGGCGGAAGCGCGTTAGTCCGAATGAAGAAAAATTTAATTTACCGGCCTGGGCGTTTTCCCTAGGGTGTCCGGTCCGCCAGACCGGGCGCCAGATCCAGAGGCCATCATGACCCAGGCTTTGGTCATCGAAGACGACGAGGTGACCGCCCACGCCATCGCCAGCGAATTGCAGGCGCAAGACTATCAGGTACGCTGGGAACGCACCGGCCGCGACGGCCTGGCCGCGGCCATCGCCGGCGGCCACGACATCATCACCCTCGACCGCATGCTGCCGGACTTCGATGGCCTGACCATCGTCAGCACCCTGCGCGGCCTCGGCATCGCCACCCCGGTGCTGATGCTCAGCGCCCTGTCCGATGTCGACGAGCGCGTTCGCGGCCTGAGATGCGGCGGAGACGACTACCTGACCAAGCCCTTTTTCCCTGGTGGAGATGATGGCCCGCCTGGAGGCGCTGCTCAGGCGGCCGGTCGCCCAGTCCGCCAGCCACCAGTTGCGGGTGGGCGAGCTGACCCTGGACCTGATCGACAACACCCTGACCCGTGCCGGCGAGGCCATCGCCCTGCTACCCACCGAATTCAAGATCCTCACCTACCTGATGCGCAACGCCGGGCAACTGGTCACCCGCACCATGCTCTTCGAGCAGGTCTGGGGCTATCACTTCGATCCGGGCACCAACATCATCGACGTGCACATGGGGCGGCTCAGACGCAAGATCGAACGGGCGGGGCGGCCGCTGGTGCATACCGTCCGTGGAGCCGGCTATGTCCTCGTCGTCCCGGACTAGGCGCTGGCGCTCGGGCAGCAGCCGTCTGCTGGCGCTCTATGCGCTGCTCTTCGTGGCCTGGGGTGCGGTCTTCACCGGGGTGCTCTACTGGCAGATCTCCGGCTACCTGGGCGCCGTGGCGGAGCGCACCCTGCTGCAGCGGGCGCACTACTACGGCAAGGTGGCCGACGCCGACCTGCTGGGGGAGTTGCAGGCCAGCGAGGTCTATTCCATGCCCGGCATCGACGCCTACGGCCTGTTCGAGGCCGATGGCCGCTATGTCGCCGGCAACCTGGTCAAACTGCTGCGCAACCTGCCGGACGACGGTCGGGTGCACTACCTGCAGCGCGGCCTCAGGACCACCGACGCCCTGGACGAGACCCGCAGCAGCCACGCCTTTCTGCAGCGCCGCGCGGACGGCCGCATCCTGGTGCTGGCCCGCGATGGCGGTTCCATTTCGGCGGTGGGCGGCATCATCGGCCAGGCGCTGTTCTGGGGACTGTCGCTGACCCTGATTCCCGGGCTGGTCGGCTGGCACCTGCTGCGGCGGCGACCGCTGCGACGGGTGGAACGGCTGCAGCGCAGCCTGGAGCGGATCGTCGCCGGTCACCTGGAAGAACGGCTGCCGTTGTCGCCGCGGCATGACGAGCTGGACATGCTGGCCGATGCGGTCAACACCACCCTGGCGCAGCTCGAGCGCTCGATGCACGAGGTGAAGGGGGTTTGCGACGGCATCGCCCATGACCTGCGCACCCCGCTGACGCGGCTGCGGGCGCGCCTGCATCAGCTGCAGCAGCTGCCGCTGGCCGAACCCCAGGCCGATAGCCTTGGCGAGGCGCTCGCCGAGACCGAGGCCATCATGTCGCGCTTCCAGGGCCTGCTGCGCATCTCCGAGCTGGAGGACACCCGACGGCGCATGGCCTTCGCGCCCCTGGACCTGGCCGCGCTGCTGCGCCAGGCCCATGACTTCTACGAGCCCCTGGCCCAGGAAAAGGCCCAGACCCTGAGCCTGGAACTGGGTGAGGCGTTGCCAGAGGTGCAGGGCGACGCCGAGTTGCTGTTCGAGGCGCTGGTCAATCTGCTCGACAACGCCCTCAAGTTCGCCCCCGCGGGGGGACGGGTGCGGCTGGTGGCGCGCGGCGTCGGCCTGGCGGTGCGCATCGAGGTGATCGACGACGGCCCCGGCATTCCCGAAGCCGAGCGCGAGAGTGTGCTGCGGCGGCTCTATCGCGGCGATGCCAGTCGCCAGCAGCCCGGCTACGGTCTGGGCCTGTCCCTGGTGGCGGCCATCGTCCGCCTGCATGGTTTCAGCCTGAACATCGAGACGGCCGAGCCGCTGGGCGCCCGGGTGGTCATCACCAGCGCCGGCTGAGGCGCGGCTTCCTAAATTTTTCTTCACTTTCCTTCATTTGAGACCGGGGCAGGGCTCTCCCAGGATGGCGGGCCCCACTGCCATACCGGATCTGCCGCTCGTGAAACACCCCTTGCTCTGCCTCGGTCTCGCCGCCCTGGGTCTCGCCTGGCTCGGCCAGGTCGAGGCTGCACCCGCCGCTGCGCCCGCCGCCAATGTGCTCATTCCCTCGCCGCCCCAGCTCTCGGCCAAGGCCTGGGTGCTGATGGATGCCACCACCGGCCAGGTGATCGCCGAGGAAGGTTCCCACGAGCACCTGCCGCCGGCCAGCCTGACCAAGCTGATGACCGTCTATGTGGCGACCCGTGACATCCAGGCCGGCCAGCTCAAGGCCGACGACAAGGTCACCGTCAGCGAGCACGCCTGGCGCACCGAGGGCTCGCGGATGTTTCTCGATCCGCGCACCCCGGTGGCGGTGCACGATCTGCTACAGGGCATCGTCATCGATTCGGGCAACGACGCCAGCGTGGCCCTGGCCGAGCACATCGCCGGCAGCAACGAGAGCTTCGCCAGCCTGATGAACGCCACGGCCCAGCGCCTCGGCCTGCACGACAGCCACTTCATGAATCCCACCGGACTGCCCGATCCCGAGCACTTCTCCTCGCCCTACGACATGGCGCTGCTGGCCCGCGCCATCATCCAGGACGAATCGGCCTACTATGAGCTCTATGCGAAGAAGTACTTCACCTGGAACGGCATCCGCCAACCCAATCGCAATCTGCTGCTCTGGCGCGATCACACCGTGGACGGCCTCAAGACCGGGCATACCGAGGCGGCCGGCTACTGCATGGTGACCTCGGCGTTGCGCGACGGACGCCGGCTGATCACCGCGGTGTTCGGCTCCAACTCCATCAACAACCGCGCCGCGGACACCCAGAAGCTGCTGACCTATGGCTACCGCTTCTTCGACAACCTGACCTTCGACAAGGCCGGCGTTGCCCTGGGCACCCCGGCGGTTTGGGAAGGCGCGCAGTCGACGTTGCCGGTGGGCGTGACCCAGGACGTAGTGCTGACCCGCCCCAAGGGTCAGCAACCGCCCGAGCGCCGTCTGGTGCTGGACGAGCCGCTGGTGGCGCCCATCGCCCAGGGCGCCGTGGTCGGCCGCCTGGAGCTGCTGGAGGGTGACCGCATTCTGCAGACCCGCCCGCTGGTGGCCCTGGAGGCGGTAGAGCAGGGCGGCTGGTGGTCGCGCTGGCCGCAGCACCTCTACCGCCTGGTGCTGCACTGGTTCGGCCGGATCTGACCCGCGGGGGCGGACTCAGGCCTGCTGCAGCTGCTCACGCAGGAAGGCATTCATCCGCTCCAGCGTCCAGCGCACACCTGGCAGCACCCCGAGCATCTCGATGAAGCCGTGGATCATGCCTGGCAGCTCGTGGTACTCCACGGCGTTGCCGGCACCGATCAGCGCCTGGGCATAGAGGCGCGCATCGTCGCGCAGGGCGTCGCATTCGGCGCCGAAGATCAGCGCCGGCGGCAGGTCGGCGTGGGAAGGGGCATAGAGCGGCGACACGCGGGGGTCGCGGGTGTCCACGTCGCGCAGATACATCCCGGAGAAGTAATCCATCATCGGTCGGGTCAGCGGCGGGACCTCGGCATTCTCGATACGCGAGGGGTGACTCCAGGCTTCGGGGGTGTTGTCGACGCCGGGATAGATCAGCACCTGGGCCTTGAGCCTGAGCGGTCCCTCGCGCAGGTGCAGCGCGGCCATGGCCGCCAGGCCGCCGCCAGCGCTGTCGCCGGCTACGGCGACACGGTCGAGATCGAGGTGCAAGGCGCTGCCGGCCTCGGCCAGCCAGTGCAGGGCGGCCAGCACATCGTCAGGGCTCGCCGGGGCCGGATGCTCGGGGGCGAGGGCATAGTGCACCGCCAGCACCGCATGGCCGGTGCCCAGGGCGATCTGGCGACAGAGCGAGTCATGGCTGTCCAGGTCGCCGATCACCCAGCCACCGCCGTGCAGATAGACCACCAGCGGGCGGGGTCGATCGTCTTCCGCATAGGGGCGGTACAGGCGCAGCGGGATGGGGCCGAGCGGACCAGGCGCGTTGAGCTCGTCCACCCGCGTCACCGCTGCCGGCGGCAGGCCGAGGGCGTGATTCAGCTGCACATAGGCGGCGCGCGCCTGCTCCGGGGTGAGGCTGTCCAGCGGCGGCTGCGGATGGGCGGCCAGCTGCGCCAGCAGGCCGGCGACCTCGGGAGTGAGGCGCGCGAAGACGTCGGGCATGGGGCTTCTCCTGTGGTCCCGGGTGCCAGGATGGACGCCGGGTCGCCGCCAGCCTCGCCGGAGGTCACGGGCGGGTCTATCGATCAGATGAACGATGGCGACCCGCGTTGGACCCCGGTTCGCGCGCGGCCGTTGCGCGGACGCGCGGGTAGCAGAGGGCGGCCTATCCTGCATCTGAACGATAGGCGCGCCGCAGCGGTACGGTAGACTCGGACCCAAGCCAGGCCCCGTCAGGGGGCCGGCATCCTACCCAAAGACAATCAAAACAATGGGGGTAGCATGGATCAGTCAGCCGTCGTTTCCTGCAGCGTGCCCAGCACGGTGGTCGCTCGCTTCAGCCAGGTCGTCCTGGCGCTGCAAGCCCGCCTGCGTGGCGGGGCCATCACCGAATTCCATGCCCAGGCCCTGGAGCAGCTGCAGTGCCTGGTCGCCTTCGACAAGGCCTGGTGGGGAAATTCCGCCTGGCGCGACGGCGCCCCCGTGGCGCACAGCACCTTCCTGCTGGGGCTGCCGCGCAGCTATACCCGGGAATGGGATGCCCTCAAGGCCGACGACCGCGCCCTGGGCGACCTGCATCAGGAGCAGGGCCGCTGTCAGCTGTTCGACTGCCGGGACCAGACGGCCGCGCCGGCCCTGGCCGCCCTGGGGCAGCGGTATGGCCTGGCCCATGGCCTGCGCATCGTGCTCACCGACGACCAGACCCGCCTGGGCGTGCACCTCACGCTGTTCCGCGAAGATCCCGCCACGCCTTTCACCGCGCTGGAATGCCAGCTGGTGGAATGGCTGATGCCCCACCTGCTGCATGCCGAGCGCGAGAGTTGCCTGCGCACCCTGGCGACCCTGAGAGACAGCCAGGGCAGCTTCGACGAAACGGCCCTGGCGGTGTGCGATCGCTATGGCGTGCTGCTGTCCATGGAGCCCGGCTTCGCCGCCCTGCTGGCGGGGGAATGGGAGGGCTGGCACGGCAATCGCCTGCCGCCCGCCTGTGATCCCCAGAGCACCTACCAGGGCCGCACCCTGCAGCTCGATGCCCAGCCGCTGGGCGATCTGCTGCTGCTCAAGGCGCGCCGGCGCAGTTCGGCGGAGCGCCTCAGCGCCCGTGAACTGGAAGTGGCCCAGTGCTTCGCCCTCGGCCAGACCTACAAGGAAGTCGCCCGCAACCTGGGCATGGCGCCGGCCACGGTCCGCCATCACCTGAGGCGCATCTACGAGAAGCTCGGCGTCAACCGCAAGGCGCAGATCGCGCAACAGGTCGCCGCCGCGCCGGACTGATCCTCCCCTGATCCCTATGCCAAGACCGGGCGCTCACGCACCCGGTGAGGCCTCGCTCGCCCGCTCGAATGCCCTGAGGAATCCCGCCATGCCGTCTTTGCCCGGAATGCTGACCCGCGCCGCCGTCCTGTCGCTCGCCGCACTGGCCGCCACCACCCATGCCACCGAAAAGGGCATGCCGACCACCGCGGCCGGGGTGCAGGACTTCGGCGCCGGCTTCATGCCGCCGTCGACGCCCGTCGGCACCTTCGGCATGCGCTTCAGCGACTACCAGGCACGGGTGATCAAGGACAGCCATGGCAAGGACGATGGCAACGATTTCAACATCAATGTCCTGGCCATCGGCCTGGCCTACCTGCGCATGACCGACCAGCAACTGTTCGGTGCGCGCTACGGCTTCGGTGCGGTCTCGGTGTTCTTTCGCATGGACGCCGATCTCGGCATCAACGCCGGTGGGCAGCGGGTGTTCAGCGACAGCGCCGAGCTATTCCGTCCCGCCGACCTGCAGCTGATTCCGCTGATCCTCGCCTGGGAGCCGGCGCCCGGCGTCGGCATCAACACCCAGCTGTCGATCCAGGCGCCGACCGGCGACTACGACAAGAATCGGCTGGTCAGCCCCGGGACCAACCACTGGACGGTCTCGCCGATCCTCAACGCCAGCTACATCAGCCCGAGCGGACTGGAGCTGTCGTCCAGCTTCCAGGTCGACATCAATGCGCGCAACGCGGCCACCGACTATCGCAGCGGGGTGGAGTATCGCCACGAATTCGCCGTCGGCCAGCATTTCGGCCCCTGGACCGCGGGGCTGGGCGGCTACTACTACCGCCAGCTCAGCGACGACGACGCTCCCGGCCTGACCCGCGGCAACCGTGCCCGGACGCTGGCGCTGGGGCCGGCGCTCAGCTTCTTCGATCCCTCCTCGGGATTGCCGGCCATCTGGCTGCACGCCTACAAGGAATTCGAGACGCGCAACCGGGCCGAGGGCTATACCGTGGCGCTGAAAATCGGCGCCAGCTTCTAGGGCGGCATGCTAGACGCCTAGCATCTCGCGTACCCGGGCCGCCAGGGTGTCCATGGCAAAGGGCTTGGTGAGGATTTCCATGCCCGGGTCCAGATGCCCGTTGCCGATGGCGGCATTCTCGGCATAGCCGGTGATGAACAGCGTCTTCAGGCCCGGACGCGACTGGCGCCCCGCTTCAGCCATCTGCCGACCGTTCATGCCGCCGGGCAGGCCGACGTCGGTGATCAGCAGGTCGAGCGACACGTCCGATTGCAGGATCTTCAGGCCGGTGAGGCTGTCGGCCGCTTCGATCACCGCATAACCGAGGTCTTCGAGGATATCCACGACCAGCATCCGCACCGTCGGTTCGTCGTCGACGATGAGCACCGTTTCGCCCTGGGTGCTGCCGGCCACCTCCCGGCGCGCGGTCAGGCCTTCGTCGGTCGGCGCCTCGCCCAGGTAGCGCGGCAGATAGATGCACAGCGTGGTGCCCTGGTTGATCTCGGAGTAGAGCCGTACCTGGCCGCCGGACTGGCGCGCGAAGCCATAGATCATCGACAGGCCCAGACCGGTGCCCTGGCCGATGGGCTTGGTGGTGAAGAAGGGCTCGAACACCCGGGCCGCGACCTCCGGCGCGATGCCCACCCCGGTATCCGTCACGCACAGCGACAGGTACTGACCTTCCGGTAGATCCTGGGCGCGGGCGCTCTCGCGATCCATCCAGCGGTTGGCGGTCTCGATGGTGATGCGACCGCCCTCGGGCATGGCGTCGCGGGCATTGATGCACAGATTGAGCAGTGAATTCTCCAGCTGGCTGGGGTCCACCAGGGCCGGCCAGAGGCCCGCGGCGCCGACGGTCTCCACCTGGATGCCAGGACCCACGGTGCGCTGGATGAGTTCGGTGAGGCCATCGATCAGCTGGTTGACGTCCACCGGCCGCGGCGCCAGGGTCTGGCGCCGGGAAAAGGCCAGCAGCCGGTGGGTGAGGGCGGCGGCGCGCTTGGCCGCGCCCTGGGCGGCGATCAGATAGCGATCGAGTTCGCGCAACCGCCCCTGGGCGATGCGCGTCTCCATCAGTTCCAGGGCACCGGAGATACCCGCCAGCAGGTTGTTGAAATCGTGGGCGAGACCGCCGGTGAGCTGGCCGACCGCTTCCATCTTCTGCGACTGACGCAGCTTTTCCTCGGCCTGCATCAGTTCGGCCGAGCGTTCGGCCACCCGGATTTCCAGGGTCTCGTTGAGGGTACGCAAGGCGGCCAGCGCCTTGTCCCGTTCGGCTTCGATCGCCCGCCGCTCCTCGACGTCGATGAGCACCCCGGGAAAACGCAGCGGGGTGCCGTCGGCAGCGTGATCGACCCGGCCATTGGCCTCGATCCAGTAGTAGTTGCCGTCGGCGCGCCGTACCCGGTACTGGTGGGCGAAGGGACCGCTCTGGGCGATTACCCCGTCGATGGCGTGGGCGAGACCGCCCTTGTCGTCGGGATGGACGTTGGTCACCACCTGGGCCAGGCTCAGACCTTCGCGACCCAGGCGCGGATCGAGACCGAAGACCGTGGCGAAGGCTTCGTCCACGGTAAAGCGGTCGGTGGGCAGGTCCCAGTGCCAGGTGCCGATGATGGCGCCGGCGGACAACGCCAGCTGTACCCGCTCGATGTTTTCCCGCGCCAGGGCCTCGCTGATGCGCAGCCGTTCCTCGGCGTTGCGCCGCTCGGTCACGTCGCTGAAGAGGATGGCGATCTGGCGCTCGTCGGGATCGCCCACCCGTACGGCGCGGACATCGAACCAGCGTTCGAAGGTGTTGGCGTAGTTTTCGAAGGTCGCCGGCTCGCCGGTCTTGGCCACGTGGCCGTAGGTATCGAACCAGAACTGTTCCAGGTTGGGGGCGAATTCGGTCACCCACTTGCCACGCAGGTTGACCCCGGCCTGGCGTTCGAAGGCCGGGTTGGCTTCCAGGAAGCGGTAGTCGATGGGCTTGTCGTCGGCGTCGAACTTGACCTGGACGATGGCGAAGGCCGAACCGATGGTCTCGATGATGGCGCGGAAGCGTTCTTCGCTCTTGCGCAGGGCGGTCTCGGCCGTCTGCAGCTGGCTCATGTCCAGCAGGGCGCCGATCATCCGCAGCGGGCGACCGTAGCTGTCGCGGATCACCCGACCGCGGTCGAACACCAGCGCGTAGGAGCCATCAGCGCGCTGGAAGCGGTATTCATCGGTCCAGACCAGGCCGTCGCCGTCGATCACCGCGTGGATGGAGGCCGCGATACGGGTGCGATCGTCCGGGTGGATCCGGTCCAGCCACCAGTCGCTGGTCGATTCGACCGCGGTGGGGGTGTGACCATAGGCCGTGTGCAGCGCCTCGTTCCAGAGCACCGCCCCGGAGGCGAAGTCCCAGTCCCAGATGGCATCGTTGGTGGCTTCGGCGACCAGGCGATAGCGTTCCTGGGTTTCCTTGAGCGCAAGGCCCGCCAGGTGTTCTTCGGTGCGGTCACGCAGGATCTTGACGAAGCCGAGGGGCTCGTCGTCGTCATCGTTCAGCGCCATCATCTCGCCGGACGCCCAGAAGCGCTGCCCGTCCTGGCGCAGGTGCCAGCGCTCGTCGATGGCGCTGCCGTCGCGCAGGGCCTTGGCCATCTCGTACTCGGCACGACGGTTGGCACGGTCCTCCGGGGTGAAGAAACGCGAGGCATCCTGGCCGATCATTTCCTGGGCGGTCCAGCCCATGACCTGCTCGGCACCGGGATTCCAGTCGGTAATGAGCCCCTCGGAGTCGCAGACCACGATGGCGAACTGGGTGGTGCTCTCCAGCACGGCGCGGCTGCGTGCCTTGCTGGGCCGGCGGATGGCGCCGGTCGGGGCCACGGCGCGGTCCTCGGTGGACCGCAGGGCGGCGCGCAAACGCAGGACTTCGGCTTCGAGTTCCTCGCGCGTCAGCGTTGCCAGGGGTGCCTCACTCATCTTGCAGAAGATCCTCGGGAAAAAGCGGTCTGAGCATCGTTCGACCACGAAAGCGGCAGAGTGTGGCGGCCTCGTGCGACGCAGGATAGGCCTTGCCGCTGATCGGCAGGCTGGGCGGAAGGAACGGCCCGGCTACTGCCCGGATTGCGGCTGCGACCAAGCGAAGCGGCCAGGGCGTAGAGGTCGCCGGGATAGAGCGGGGCAGGGGAGGCGGCCGGCGGCAGCGGCTGGCACGCGGCTGTTGGGTGGCGCTGAGGAAACGACCCCTTGCGCCAGGGGAGGAGCGATGGCACCTCGGAACCCGCTTGCCGTCGGCGACCTCTACGAAGGCAAGCGGCGGCCCTTGGGATCGCCAGAATCCTTCCCGAACGGACCGCGCAGGAGCACTTCGAGCATGACCATGGAATCCTCCCCTGCAACCGCGACGCTCAAACGCGCCATCACCCTGCCCATGCTGCTGTTCTTCATCCTCGGCGACGTCCTGGGTGCGGGGGTCTATGCCTTGGCGGGTACCATCGCCGGCCGGGTCGGCGGCGCCATCTGGGCGCCCTTGCTAGTTGCCTTGCTGTTCGCCCTCCTGACCGCGGCGTCCTATGCCGAGCTGGTCACCAAGTACCCCAGGGCGGGGGGCGCGGCGGTGTTCGCCGAGAGAGCCTTCGGGCAGCCCTGGCTGTCCTTCCTGGTGGGCTTCTCGATGCTGGCCGCCGGGGTTACCAGTGCGGCAGGGTTGGCGGTGGCCTTTGCCGGTGGCTATCTGCAGGCACTGGTGCCCTGGCCCGCCAGTTGGGTCTGCCTGGCCTTCCTGGTGCTCATCGGCCTGCTCAATGCCCGGGGCATCAGGGAATCGCTGTCGGTCAATCTGGTGATGACCCTGATCGAGCTGTCAGGCCTGGTGATCGTCGTCGCGGCGGCGGCCTGGTTCGTCGTCCAGGGACAGGGCGAGCCGGCGCGGCTACTGGAAGTGGACGCGCCCTCGGCCACCGTGGCCATCCTCGGTGCCTCGCTGCTGGCCTTCTATTCCTTCGTCGGCTTCGAGACCTCGGCCAATCTGGCGGAGGAAGTGCGTGACGTCAGCCGCGTCTATCCGCGAGCGCTGTTTGGCGCCCTGGTCATCGCCGGCATCGTTTACATGCTGGTGGGCGCCGGCGCCGCCCTGGTGCTGCCGGTCGACCAGCTCAAGGCGTCGGGCGCACCGCTGATGGACGTGCTCGGTGCCTCGGGCCTGGGGGTGCCGACCCGGGTGTTCGCCGTCATCGCCCTCATCGCCGTGGCCAACGGCGCACTGCTGACCATGATCATGGCCAGCCGCCTGGCCTATGGCATGGCCCGCCAGGGCCTGCTGCCGCCGGTGCTCGGCCGGGTGCTGCCACGGCGACAGACCCCCGGGATCGCCATCCTCGCCACCACCGCGGTGGCCATCGCCCTGACCTATACCAGTACCCTGGATGTGCTGGCCGAAACCGTGGTGCTACTGCTCCTGGTGGTGTTCATCAGCACCAACCTGGCGGTGCTGGTGCTCAAGCGCGACCGGGTCGAGCATGCGCATTTCCGCGTCCACTGGCTCTTTCCGGTACTGGCCCTAGGCTCCTGTGCGCTACTGCTGGCCCAGCAGGGCGCCGCGACCTGGTGGCGCGCCGGGCTGATGCTGCTGGTGGGCGTGGCGCTCTATGGGCTGACGCGGCTGGCCGGTTCGCACCGGGTCAACGCCTAGGCGCCCACCAGGGCGTAGAGGGTCCGCATGTCGGCTGGCTTGGTCAGGTGATGATCGAAGCCGGCCGCCAGGGCCTCGGCCTGGTCCTGGGGCTGGCCCCAGCCGGTCATCGCGATCAGCCTGACCGCCTGGCCGTCCGGGGTGGCGCGGATCGCCCGGGCCAGCTGGTGACCGGTCAGGCCGGGCATGCCGATGTCGGAGATGACGATCTCGGGGCCATAGCTCTGGAACAGCGTCAGGGCTTGCTGGCCATCGTAGGCGACCCGCACTTCGTGGCCATCCAGCTCGAGGAGTTCGGCGATGGTGTCGGCGATGTCGGGGTTGTCGTCGGCGACCAGGATCCGGCGAGTGGCGGGCGCTGCCGAGGCGGCGGCCACGGTCTCCAGCGCGCTGGTGGGTGGCGCCACCGTCAGCGGCAGGCTCACGGTGAAGCGGCTGCCCTGACCCAGGCCGGCGCTGGTCACGGTGATGTCGCCACCCTGCAACCGCGCCAGTTCGCGGGAAAGGGCCAGGCCGATGCCCAGCCCGGGCGAGCGCTCGGTAAGGCGCGGATCGAGCTGGCCGAACATCTGGAACAGGTCCGCCAGGCGCTCGGGGGCGATGCCGATGCCGTTGTCGGCGATGTCTACCCGCACCTCGGTCTCGCTCGCCTGCACGGCGAGGGTGATCCGGCCTCCTGCCGGGGTGTAACGGGCGGCGTTGCCCAGCAGATTGATGAAGATCTGCTCCAGGCGCAGCGGATCGGCATGCAGCCAGAGGGGCGCCTCAGGCAAGTGCAGCGCGAAGGTCTGGCGCTTCTCCTGCATGGGCGCCAGGGTCGCCTCGGCGGCGGCCTGGAGTACCGTCTGCAGGGTGACGACGGCGTTGTGCAGGGTGATGCGGCCAAAGGTGATGCGCGAGATGTCCAGCAGATCGTTGAGCAGGGCGCCCATGCGTTCCACCTGTCGCTCGATGGTCTGGCAACTGCGCTGCTGCTGTTCGGCCGAGGCCTGGGGCGCGGCGATCAGCGCCGCCGCCTGGCGAATGGGGGCCAGCGGATTGCGCAACTCATGGGCCAGCACGGCGAGGAATTCGTCCTTTTGCCGGTCGTTGTCGCGCAGCTGTTGCTCCTGGCGCTTGCGCTCGCTGATGTCGAGAAACCAGACCGCCACGTTGCCGTCGAAGGGCGTGGCGCTGATCTGCAGCCAGCAACTGGCGCCGCTGGCATCGGCACCTTGCACTTCCACGGACCAGGCCGCCTCACCGGCCTGGTGCTCCGCACAGAGCTGCAGGATCCGCGCACTGGCCCAGGGCAGGCGGGCGTTCGCAGCGCTGCCGTCGAGGTCCAGGGTGGTGGCGCCGATGGGGTTGAGATAGTCCCAGTTGAAGGCACCCGCGGCAGCGGGCACGGCGATGCCGAAGGAGACCTGGGAGCTTTCCAGGGCCACCCGCAACCGGCGTTGCGAACGCAGGGCGGCCTCCTGGATGCGGGCGCGGTCGATCACCAGCACCGCCTTGGAGGCGCACAGGTCGGCCAGGCGCTGCTGGCGCGGCGTGGGTTCCCGGGCTTCCGACAGGTGGACGGTGATGGCGCCGAGCGTGCCGTGCAGGGTACTGCGCAGGGGCACGGCATGCAGGGCGGCGAAGCCCAGGCGCTGGCCCAGGGCGGCCAGGGAGGCGAACTCGGGTGCGGCCGCCAGCGCCGGCACCACCACCCGGGCATCGCTGCGCAGCGCGGCGGCACAGGCGCTTTCCGCCAGCGGCAGGGTGGCCAGCTGCGCCTGATCTTCCGCCGAGAAACCGGCCGCGAAATACAGCTGCGGCGGCTTGCTGTCTTCCAGTAGCGAGACGCAGCCCAGGGACGTCTGGTGGAAGCGACAGAGGACCGCGAGGATTTCCTGCAATTGCTGTGGCAGCGAGGGCAACTGCAGCAGACGATGATTGAGCCGCTGCAGGACCTCCAGGTCGGCGACCTGCAGTTGCAGCTGTTCCTGGCTCAGTTGCAGGCTGCGCAGGTAGTCGTCGCGTTCCTCTTCGATCAGCCGGCGGGCTTCGGCCGCGGTCAGCAGCGCTTCGCCCACCTGGCGGATCTCCAGCACGTCGCTGTCGGGCAGCACCGGCGGCAGGCGCTGCCCCAGCGCCTGGGCGGCCGCCTGCAGCGCCTGCACCGGCCGGCTGATTCGCCGCGACAACAGCAGGGCCATCGCCCAGGCAAAGACCACCGACAGCACCAGGCCACCGCCATAGAGCGCGAAGGAGCGATTGGCAGCTGCGGCCACCTCTTCGGTGGGGATCGCCGTGGTTACGGTCCAGCCGGAATCGGGCAGGCGCACGAAGGCCGTATAGACCTCGTGACCTTCCCGGGTGCGGGCGGTACCGACGCCTTCTTCGCCGGGCTGGGCCAGGATCTCGGCCAGAGCTGGCAGGGCCGGCTCGCCCAGGCTCTCCTCGTGCAGGCTGGTACGGGCGACGCGCAGGCCATGGCGATCGAATACCGAGCCCACCCAGTCCTTGGGCAGGGCGCGGGCCATGCGCGCCGCGCGGATGCTCTCCGGTGTCATCACCGCGGTCAGCACGAAAATCAGCCGACCTTCGCGCAGCACCGGGACCCGGATCGGAAAGGCCAACAGCCCGGCGGGGCCGCGGCCCAGTTGCCCGATCACCGGCCGGCGCTGGGCGAGCACTTCGGCAAAGCTGTCCGGTTCGGCGAGAGGACCGCCTGCGGGCCGATTGACGCTCGATATCCGCCGGACGACCTCGCCCTCCGGCGTGGCGAGCAGCACCGTTCGCCAGCCTGGCACCAGCGGCAGGATGCGCCCGACCAGGGTGTCGAAATCGCTCAGGTCACCCGTCCGCAACAGGGGCGACTCGGCCAATGCCTGGAGAATGGTCACCGAGCGGCGCAATTCGCTTTCGATGGTGGTGGCCGCCTGGCGGCTGGACTCCAGGGCTCGCTGTTCGGCTTCGTGCTGCTGGTGTTGGACGAGCAGCCAGAGCCCCAGGCCGGCCACCAGCGCCAGGGGCACGATTCCGGCGAAGGCGATGGCCAGCAGGCGATTGCGCAAGGGGACCAGACGCGCAGGGCGAAGCTTCGTCGGCGGCATGGGGATTTCGATTGAGGAAAAGGCTCATTCTAGCCCGACTGCGCATGGCAATTGGCCAGGGCGGCGGCTGCTCGTCAGCTGGCTGCATCCTCCTGGAGCCCGCGTCGGCTCTAGCCTGCAGCTCCTGGCGGGTGCGCCGTCGATCGCCGATGGGTGGCTATTCAGCCAGTGACGGTAGCGCCGAACAGAAGGGGTGAACATGCCTTTCCTGACTGGAGTCGCGCCATGCGTACCCTGAAATTGTCGGCCCGCTCGGCCGTGTGCTTTGCCGCCGTTACCCTGTTGCTGCTGGTGCTGGCGGTCACCTCGGCCGTGGGCCTCAACGCGCTGTACAAAGCTGAGCAGGATGTCGAGACCAACTGGATGGCCAGCATCGCCCAGACGGCGAAGATAGACTCCCTCGTTCTCAGGCTGCGTCTGGAAACCCTGCGCATGGTGGCCTCTGAAGACGAGCAGATGAAGCAGACCGCCGCGGCGACCATCGCCCAGGCGCGCGGCCATCTGCAGCAGGAGGTGGCGGCCTACCAGGCCCTGGTGGCTTCGCCTGAGGAGCAGCGGTTGGCCGATGCCGTGTCCGCCGGCGCCAAGCTCTACGATGCCCGCCTCGACGAGATCGTCACCCTCGCCCGGACCCGTCCGGCCAGCGAAGGGACCGCCTACGTCAATGCCAACATCCGGCCGCTGACCAACGATCTGCAAGAGAAGATCGTGGCCCTGGCGGACTTCAACCAGCGCGGCGCCAAGCAGGCCGGCGAACTGGCGACCCAGACCTACAGCCATAACCTCTGGCTGCTCGGGATCATCTCCGCCGTGGCCGTGGTGCTCACCGTGGTGCTGGCCACGCTCTATACCCGCAGCATCCTGCAGCCGCTGCGCCAGGTGCTGGCCGTCAACCGCCGCATTGCCGAGGGTGATCTGCGGGTCGCGGCCGTGGCAGAGGGCCGCGACGAAATGGCCGACCTGATGCGCGCCACGGTGCAGATGCAGCAGACCCTGCGCGATACCGTCAGCCACATCGGCGAAGCCTCGACGCAGCTGGCGTCCGCCGCCGAAGAGATGAACGCCGTGACCGAAGAGGGCAGCCGTGGGCTGCAACGGCAGAACAGCGAAGTGGAGCAGGCGGCTACCGCGGTCAACGAGATGACCGCCGCCGTCGAGGAGGTGGCGCGCAACGCCGCCTCGGCCTCGACGTCCGCGCAACAGTCGGAGCGCTCGACCGGTCTGGGCGCGGCTCGCGTCACCGAGACCGTCAACGCCATCCAGTCGCTGACCGGCACCGTGTCCCATACCAGCGAGCAGATCGTCGCCCTGGCCGGGCAGGCGCAAGGCATCGCCACCGTGGTCGACGTGATCCGCGGCATCGCTGAGCAGACCAACCTGCTGGCGCTGAACGCCGCCATCGAGGCCGCCCGGGCTGGCGAACAGGGCCGTGGCTTCGCCGTGGTCGCCGACGAGGTGCGGGCCCTGGCCCACAGAACGCAGGAATCCACCCGCGAGATCGAGCAGATGATCGGCGGCATCCAGAGTGGTTCGGAAGGCGCTGTCCAGGCCATGCAACGCAGCCGCGACGAGGCTACCGCCACCCTGAAGATTGCCAACGAAGCGGGCGCGGCCCTGGAGGAGATTGCCCGCTCCATCACCGAGATCAACGAGCGCAATTTCCTCATCGCCACGGCCTCGGAAGAGCAGGCCCAGGTCGCCCGGTCGGTGGACCAGAATCTGGTCAGCATCCGCGACCTGTCGATCCAGACCTCGGCCGGGGCGCACCAGACCGCCGCCGCCGCCCATGAGGTCTCGCGCCTGGCGGTGGACATGAATCGCCTGGTCGGCCGGTTCTCGGTCTGATCCGACTGAACGGTGGTGAAAGGCCCTGCCGAGCGCTCCTCGGCAGGGCCTTTGCATTTCTGGCGTGCGGGCAGGGGATCAATGGACGGGAACCCGCCCGGGGGCCCAGGGAGTCTGCAGCCCACTACTCCAGGAGAGATGGCCATGTACCTCGTCCAGTTGCTGCTACCCCTGAACGACAATGACGGCCAGCGCCTGTCCGGGGCGCTGTTCCAGGAGGTGCGCGAGGAACTGGTCGCGCGCTTCGGCGGGCTGACCGCCTTCAGCCGGGCCCCGGTGGAGGGCCTGTGCCAGGACGAGGCGCAGCGCGTCGAGGACGACGAGCTGCTGGTCTACGAGGTCATGACCGAGGCCCTGGATCGAGCCTGGTGGGAAGGCTATCGGCACCGTCTGGAAAAGGCCTTTCGCCAGCGCGAGATCATGATCCGCGCCCAGTCGACGGAGCGGCTCTAGCCGTCCGCCAGCACCACCCGGGCCCGCCCGGCGCGCTTGGCCTGGTACAGGGCGCCATCGGCGCGGCGGATCAGTTCGTGGACGTTGAGGCTGCCGGCGGTGCCGTGGGCGATGCCGATGGAGGAGGTGGTCGCCAGGCGGATGTCCTGCAGCGTCCAGGGCTCCTGCAGGGCCAGGCAGAGGCGCTCGGCCAGGGCCAGGGCGGTGGTGGCGGGGGTGTCACGCAGGAAGACGATGAATTCGTCTCCGCCGATCCGCCCGAGCAGATCGTCCGGGCGCAGGCAGGCGCTGACCCGGGTGACGAAGGCCACCAGCAGCCGATCTCCCACCTCATGGCCGAATTCGTCGTTGATCGCCTTGAACCTGTCCAGGTCGAGGTAGAACAGGGCGCAATCCGCCTGGGGGGAGGCGACCGCCAGGTGACCGACGATCTGGTCGAGGATGCTGCGTCGATTGGGGATGCCGGTCAGGGCATCCAGGTAGGCCAGGGACTTGAAGCGTCTTTCGCTGTCCTGCAGGGCGGTCTCCGCCAGTTTGCGCTCGGTGACATTGCGACTGACGATGGTCAGCAGCTGGCGTCCGCCCTGTGCATCGAAGTGAGGCGTCTTGATCACTTCCCAGGTATTGATGCGTCCATCCGGCCCCATGAAGGACTTCTCGATCTGCGTGGCCACACCGTTGCGCCAGGCGCGCTCGTCGGTCTCGATGTTGTAGGCGAAGGCCTGGGCATGATCCGGAAACAGCTCGATCAATTCGGCATCGGTGATGCCCACGTAGTCGAAGCCGAGCATGGCGTAGGCCTCGAGCACGATGCGATTGACGAACAACCAGCGCCCGCGGCCATCCTTGGCGATGATGAATTCCTGGATCGAATCGAGGAGGGCGCGCAGATCGACATCGGAATCGGCAGGAGACATGGGCAGGGCCTGGCAGTCGCGTGGGTTTTCAGGCTATCGGCCCGCCAGCCTGGAAAATGAGGCCCTTCATCAGGTCACCCGTCGCCTGGTGCGGACCGGCAGCAGGCGCAGTGGCGCGGAGCTCCTGCCGACGAATGGCAGTGGTCGCCAGGCACTGCCTTTGACGGCCGCAAGCGGAGCGGCACCGTTCCGGCGCGGGCTCGGCCAGGAACCAAGGCCTTTTCCGCAGGCCGAACGAGGTATTCATCAGCTGCCAGATGTGCCCTTCATGCAGACCACGACAAGAGCCGTTACCGGCCAGTACGCCGCCTCGAATCCGCTCAACCTGCAACCGGCCCGATCGCTCTATCAGGAATTGCTGGTGGAGCACCCGGGCGTCAGGGCGCAGGAGAGGGCTCGACGCTTTCTCGACGACCAACTGCAGGCGGTATCTGGCATGACCGCCGACCTGCCGGAAGACCCCGAGGGCCTGGAAGCCTGGGTGCTGGAGAACAACGCCCGGGTCGGCGCCCGGTACCAGGACTACCTGGCGGCCCGCAAGGCTGGTGCGCCGCGCCGCTACTTCGGCAGCAAGGCCCATGCGCTGTACTTCCTGCGTGGCGTGGCACCCACCAAGCTGGTGGATGGCGCCTGGCTCTATGGCACGCTCGCCCACTGGGACGACCTGCGCTATCGGGCGGCCATCCAGATCTATCTGGAAGAACTGGGCGACGGCCAGCCGGACAAGAACCATGTGGTGCTCTATCGCAAGCTGCTGGCCAGTCACGGCTGCGAAGATTTCTCGCAGCTGAGCGACGAGCACTATGTACAGGGCGCGATTCAGCTGGCCCTGGCCCATAACGCCGATCACTACCTGCCCGAGGTGCTCGGCTTCAATCTGGGTTACGAGCAGTTGCCGTTGCACCTGTTGATCACCTCTTACGAGCTCAACGAACTGGGTATCGACCCCTATTACTTCACGCTGCATGTAACGGTCGACAATGCCGGCACCGGTCATGCGCGCAAGGCGCTGCAGGCGGTGCACGACGCCATGCCGGCCGAGGGCCGCGCTGCCTTCTACCAGCGCGTGGTGCAGGGCTATTTGCTCAATGAGCTGGGCGCCGGCACCACGTCAGTGATTGGCAGCTTCGATCTGGAGCAGGCGGTGATCGAGGTGCTGGCGGAGAAGAGCACGGTCGGCCGCTATGTGCACTCCGATTATTGCCGCATCGGTGGCCGCAGCGTCAGCGACTGGCTATGCGATCCGTCGCAGATTCCCGACTTCCTCAAGGTGATGCAGGAGCAGGGCTGGATCAAGCGTCACGAGAACCCGGTCAACAGCCGCTTCTGGCGGCTGATCCAGGGCGAGCGTGCCGAGATGTTTGGCGTCTTCACCGCCTACGAGCAGCAACTGATCCACGACTGGATCGCCGGTGACTTCGTGCACAGCGGGGCCCGGAACCCGGCTGCCGCCGAGCGGGTGGCGGTGTTGCCGCGGCGCGAGGTGAGCTTTCGCGCGCGCCAGCGTCAGCAGGAGCGCCTGTGTCCGGCGCTGGAAGCCGAGCAGGGCACGGCGGCCAATGCCAGCAAGGCCCAGGCGAGCGACTTCGATCGCGATGAGGTCGCGCTGGAGCAGCGGCTGGCGAGCCAGCCCAGTCGTGCGGCCGCCATGGCGCTGCTGGTAGAGCAACTGTCACCGGCGCGCCATCACAGCCGTGCCGGCCTGCTGGCGACGCGGCTGTTCGTCTCCCTGTTGGGCTGACCCCTGTTCAAGGACCCGCGAGGGTCCTTTTTCCTTTCGACTGTCATTGAAGGAACCATCCATGACGGCCATGGAACACCCCGAACGCACCGCGACCAGCCCTGCCGCGGCCGCTGCCCTGAAACTGCTGATCGAAACGCTGCGCGCAGCGGACTATCACTTCATCACGCCCACCCCGGCCTCCCACGCGCGGGTCAATGCCCGGCCAGGCAACGCCTGGGCGCGGGATCTGCAGGGCATCTTCGGCTGGAGCCGGCCGTTTTCCCCCGAGCTGCTGCCCGGCTCTCTGGTCGACATACTGGCGGCCGCCGAGCTGCTGACCGCGGTGCCGAGTGGCTGGCGCAGCCGGGTGCGGGTGTCGAGCCTGGGCGACCAGTTGTTCGTGCATTCCGCCTATCCCACCGAGGACGCCGATGCGGTGTTCTTTGGCCCCGACACCTATCGCTATGCCAATGCCCTGGAAGCCCAGCTGCGCTTCGAGACCGGTGACATCCGCCGCGCCGTGGACATCGGCAGCGGTGCCGGTCCGGGTGCTATCCTGGTCGCCCTGGCGCGGCCCGATGTCGAGGTGCTGGCGGTGGACATCAACGAGCGCGCCCTGGCCCTGACCCGGACCAACGCCGAACTGGCCGGGGCCGAGAATGTCAGCGCGTGCTACAGCAACCTGCTGAACGATGTGGCGGGCGACTTCGATTTCATCCTGTCCAATCCGCCCTATCTGGTCGATCCCGGCGAGCGTGCCTATCGCCATGGTGGCGGTCCCCTCGGGGCCGGTCTGTCCCTGGCCATCCTGGACACGGCGCTGCAGCGCCTGGCGCCAGGCGGCACCCTGCTACTCTATACCGGCGTCGCCATGGTCGATGGCCGTGATCCATTCCTGGAAGAAGTCCGCACCCGCCTGGACGGCCAGGACGTGGCCTGGCGCTATCGCGAACTGGATCCGGATGTCTTCGGCGAAGAGTTGGAGGCAGGGGTCTACGCCCATACCGATCGTATCGCCGCCGTGGTCCTTACGGTAACCCGGTCGCACTGAAGGCGTACGCCAACGGCTACACTGGCGGGCGCTGCTATTACCCGCCCGTGTCCCGGAGTCCGCCATGCAACTGCTGCTGAACCAGACCTCGCCCTATGCCCGCGCCGCGCGCGTCACCGCTTTGGAAGCCGGCTTTGGCGAGCGACTGGCGCTGGTGTGGAGCGACCCCTGGAACGAGGACGCGCAGCTGTTGGCCGCCAATCCGGCCAACAAGGTGCCGGTGCTGATCACCGATGAGGGTGTGACCCTCGGCGAGACTCTGCTGATCTGCATCCATTTGCACCAGCTGGGCGGCGGCAACCCGCTTGCGGCCGAACGCCTGCAATTGGCCGGCCTGGGCCAGGGCCTGATCGACGCCGCCTTCGGCACGGTGATCGCCCGCAAGCAGGGCGGTGCGGCCCAGGATGAATCGGTGCTGGGCGCTCGCCGGCTGGCGGCCATCGGGCGCCTGCTGACGCGCCTGGACCAGTCTTCCACCCTGGATGCAGAGGACCTTGATTTCAGCCACTACCTGGTAGCGGTCGGGCTCGACTACCTGAGCTTTCGGCTGCCGGAAATCGACGGGTCCGCGCACCTGCGGCTGGTGGCCTTTCACCAGCGGCTCCTGGCGCGTCCCAGCTTTGCCGCGACGAGCTTCCAGTAAGGCAAAAAGCCCACGCGGCGGCCCCCGCCAACCGCGTGGGCAAGCCCTAGAGCTCGATCAGGATCTTCAGCTGGGTCCCGGCCTTGTCCAGCAAGGCTTCGAAGCCCTGTTCCACCACGTCGTCCAGCGCGATGTGGCGGGTCACGACTTTCTCGGCCGGCAGTTGGCCGCTGGCGATCAGGGCCGCCATCTAAGGCCACATCAGGGTCGAGTAGCACCAGGAGCCGCGCAGGTCGACGTCCTTGTAGGTCAGGGTGAAGCCATCCAGCGCCGGGGGCTTGCCCTGCATCCCCACCTGGACCACCACGCCCTGGCGGCGGACCGCCTCCAGGCACAGCCCCAGCGGTGCCTCGGCGCCCACGCATTCGAAGGCCACATCCACCCCCACGCCCCCGGCGGTGCGGGCACGCACCTCGCGCAGCACATCGGTGCTGCCGGGATTCAGGGTGATGAGCCCCTCCACCAGGCGGTGGGCCATCTCCAGGCGGTTGTCGTTGAGGTCCACCAGGAAGATCCGCGTGGCACCCGCCGCGCGGGCAGCCATGACCTGCAGCTGGCCGATGGGCCCGGCACCGGCCACCAGCACGCTGTCGCCGGGCTTCACGCCGCCCCGGTGAGTGGCATAGACGGTCACCGCCGTGGGTTCGATCAGCGCCGCGTGCTCGGTGCTGAGATCGTCCGGCATGGGGATGGCGTTGTAGTCCTCCACCAGGGAGTACTCGGCCATCCCGCCCCAGGGATGGGACAGGCCGATGATGGCCAGCTGTTCGCTGAGCTGGTACTGGCCGCGGCGGCCATAGTAGTCGTCCCGTGGCGAGACCATGGGCTGGATGGAGACCCGGTCACCGGGTTTCACCGACGTCACCTCGCTGCCCACGGCCTCCACCACGCCGGAATACTCGTGGCCGAGGATCTGCGGCACCTTACCGCCGGTGTAGCTGTGCGGCGCGGTAGGAATGAAGATGGGACCGCCAAGGTACTCGTGCAGGTCGGTACCGCAGATGCCGCAGAACTGGTTTTTCACCAGGACCTGGGTAGGACCCGGCTCGCCGGGGGCTGGGACGTCTTCCACCCGGATGTCGCGGGCGGCATGGAAACGGGCTGCTTTCATCGTGAGGCTCCTCTAGCGTTCGCAGCGGGGCAGGAAGGCCTGGATCAGGACATTGACCCGGTCCGCGGCCTCCATCTGCACCATATGGCCCTGGCCTTCCAGGATCTCGACCTGGACGGTTCCGGGCAGGCCTTCGGCATGCTGGACCGGAATGATGGCGTCGGCCTTGCCCCAGATCACCAGGGCGGGCAGATCGCCGTCGAGTGCCTGGCGCAGCACCTGGGCCTGCTGGCCATTGGGGAAGAGCGTGCCGGCCAGTCGCTTCAGAGCCTGGTCCACGCCTTCCAGGCGCTTGTACTTGAGCAGGTCTTCCAGCAGTGGCCGGGTGACCAGCCCGGGATCGCTGAACAGCAGGCTGACCGGTCCCTTGAGCTGGTTGCGGCTGGTGGCGGCGACGAAGCCTTCCAGGTAGGCGCCATTGATGTCCCGGCCCAGTCCCGCACTGCCGATCAGGACCAGGCCGGCGACCCGCTGCGGCGCCGTCTGCGCCAGTTGCAGGGCCACGGCGCCACCCATGGAGTGGCCGACGAGCACGGCGCGGGGGATGTCCAGATGGTCGAGCAGAGCCAGCACGGCGGCGCCCAGCTCGGCGAGATCCGCCGTGGCGAGCGTCTTGCCGGACTGGCCGTGACCCGGCAGGTCCAGGGCGATCACCCGGCTCCCGGCGGCCAGCGCCTCGTGGTTGAACAGCCAGTTGTCCAGATCGCCGGAAAAGCCGTGGATCAGCACCAGCGGCAGGCCGCCTGCACCGCGCTCCAGATAGCGCAGCGGCCGGCCGTCGAGTTCGATGCGCTGGGCCTGGGGACCGGCATCGGCGGCGTCTTCGCCACCAGGCACGAACTCCTCCTGGAAGCGCGCGATCACCGCCTCGATCTCTTCGTCGCTGGCCTCGCCTTCCACCACGATGGCCAGCAGGGCGCCTACCGCAAGGGTCTCGTCCTCGCGGGCCAGGCAGCGGCGCAGGGTGCCGGAGAAGGGCGCCTCGACGCTGCTGCTGATCTTGTCGGTCTCGACATCGAGCACCTCGTCGCCCTTGGTGATGCTGTCGCCTTCGGTCTTGAGCCAGGCGTTGACCCGACCTTCGCTCATGGACAGGCCCCACTTGGGCATGGTCAGGGTATGGATCTGGCTCATGCGGCCTGCCTCCCTTGGGTGATCTTCAGTACGGCGCGCTCGATCTTGGCCGCGTCGGGGATATAGAGGTCTTCCAGCGCATCGGAGAAGGGCACCGGGGTGTGCGGCGCCGTGACCAGCTGTACCGGGGCGCGCAGGTCGTCGAAGGCGTGCTCGGCAAGCAGGGCGGCGATGTCGGTGGCCACCGAGCAGCGCGGATTGGCCTCGTCGATGACCACCGCGCGGCCGGTCTTCTCGACGCTTTCCAGGATGCTGTCGCGATCCAGCGGGCTGGTGGTGCGCAGGTCCAGCACCTCGCAGGAGACGCCCTGGCGCGCCAGGTTGCTGGCGGCCTCCATGGCCAGGTGCACCATGCGGCCGTAGGTGATGAGGCTGACGTCGTCGCCCTCACGCAGGAAGCTGGCCTCGCCGAAGGGGATGGCGTAGGACTCCTCTGGCACCTCGCCCTGCATCCCGTAGAGCAGCTTGTGCTCGCAGAAGATCACCGGGTCATTGTCGCGGATGGCCTGGATCAGCAGGCCCTTGGCATCATAGGGGGTGGCCGGGCAGACCACCTTGAGGCCGGGGATATGGGTCCACCAGGAAGTGAGCATCTGCGAATGCTGGGCGGCGGCGCGGAGGCCCGCGCCGACCATGGTCCGCAGCACCAGCGGGGTGACCGCCTTGCCGCCGAACATGTAGCGGAATTTGGCCGCCTGATTGAGGATCTGGTCCAGGCAGCAGCCGGCGAAGTCGACGAACATCAGTTCGCATACCGGCCGGGTGCCGCGGGCGGCGGCGCCCACCGCCGCGCCGACGTAGCCGAGCTCCGACAGCGGGGTGTCCAGCACCCGCCCGGGAAATTTGTGGTAGAGGCCCTTGGTGACCCCGAGCACGCCGCCCCAGGCGTCCTGCTCGCCAGGCGCGCCCGCACCGCCGGCGTTGTCTTCGCCCATGAGGAAGACGGTGGGGTCGCGGCGCATCTCCTGTTCCAGGGCTTCGTTGATGGCTTGCTGGTAGCTGATCTTTCTGGCCATGGTGGCGCTCCTTGTTGTTTTCCGATCAGGCGTAGGTGACGTAGACGTCGGTGAGCAGGTCTTCCGGGCCGGGCTTGGGATCGGCCTTGGCCTTGCGCACGGCGTCTTCGATGAGCTGTTCCACCTCCTGGTCGATGCTGTCGAGCAGGGCGGGCTGGAGTTGGCCGGAGCGCGTCACCCGCTCGCGGAATTGCATCAGGCAGTCGCGCTGCTCCCGGGCCTGCTTGACCTCGTTGGGATCGCGATAGGTCTGGGCGTCGCCCTCGAAGTGGCCGAAGTAGCGGGTGAACTTCACCTCGATCAGCGAGGGGCCTTCGCCGGCCCGGGCGCGGGCCACGGCGGCCGCGGCGGCTTCATGGACGGCGAAGAAGTCGAAGCCGTCCACCGTCACCCCGGGCATGCCGAAGCCGGCTGCGCGATCGGCGATGTGGTCGCAGGCCACCGACCAGTTCGAGGCGGTGGCCTCGGCGTAGCCGTTGTTCTCGGCGACGAAGATGCACGGCAGATTCCACACCGAGGCCAGATTCATGGCCTCGAACACCGCACCCTCGTTGGAGCCGCCGTCACCGAAGAAGGCCACGGCAACGGCGTCGCTGCCCTTGAGCTTGGCGGCCAGGGCGGCGCCGGCGGCCAGCGGGGCGCCGGCCCCGACGATGCCGTTGGCACCGAGCATGCCCTTTTCCAGGTCGGCGATGTGCATGGAGCCACCCTTGCCCTGGCAGACCCCGGTCTTCTTGCCGTAGATCTCGGCCATCATGCCGTAGACGTCCACGCCCTTGGCGATGCAATGGCCGTGGCCGCGGTGGGTGGAGGCGATGCTGTCCTCGTGGCCCAGGTGAGCCATGACACCGGCGGCCGAGGCCTCCTCGCCGGCATAGAGGTGGAC
Organism: Pseudomonas sp. SORGH_AS_0199; assembly: GCF_031453735.1. Taxonomy (NCBI): domain Bacteria; kingdom Pseudomonadati; phylum Pseudomonadota; class Gammaproteobacteria; order Pseudomonadales; family Pseudomonadaceae; genus Pseudomonas; species Pseudomonas sp. SORGH_AS_0199. The sequence goes on along the minus strand of NZ_JAVJAE010000001.1, from coordinate 3,280,246 downwards.
GAAGCCGGGAATCTCGCCGGTGGCGAATTCCACGTGCAGCCGCTCTTCGAAGACGCGGATGGTGCGCATCACCCGGTAGGCATGGCTCAGGTTTTCGACGCTTACGGTCTCGCTCATCTTATTGTTCTCCAGGATTGCCGAGGGCCGACGCGGGCAGGCGGCGGACCAGCAGGCGCTGCTGCGCCGCCAGCTCCAGTACCCGCTCCACGTCGATGCTCAGGGGGCCGTCGAGGTCCAGCGTCACCTGCGGACGCTCCTCGGGGCCGAATTCGATTTCCCGCTCGCCGTCCAGCGCCAGGGTGCCGGTGGCCAGCGACAGCATCCGGGGTTCGCCGGGCAGCAGCAGGCCACTGGCGGCGATGCCGGCCTGGGCCAGCACGCCGGGGGCGAGGGGAACGGTCAGTTGCGCCGGGGCTTCCGGCTCCAGTCGCACCCAGCCGCCATGGGGAGCGCTGCGCGCGACGGGGTGCCAGAGACCGCAGAGGGCCGACAGGCCGATGGCCCAGGGCTCGGCGAAAGTGGTGAAGACTTCCGCGAGATCCTCCACCCGGGTCACCGCGCGGGCACCGAGATAGGTCTGGCGACAGACCGCCACGTCCACCAGCGCCCAGTCGCGGATGTCGCGTTCCGGCACTTCCACCCGCAGCCGCTTGTTGCGCCGCAGCGCCAGCGCCGGGTCGATGCGGCCGCTCGCCACCAGGCCACCGGCCAGGCCGGCGCTGGTGGCCTCGCGCAATTCGGGAAAGGCATTGTTGGTGCCGGTGGACAGGGTCAGCAGCGGCAGGTCGCCCACCTCGGCGGCCACCGCCTTGTGGGTGCCGTCGCCGCCGAGCACGGCGATCACCGCCGCGCCCTGGGCCAGCAACAGCCGCGCGGCGCGCCGGGTGTCGTCCACGGTCTGGGTCAGCGGCAGGTTGAGAAACCTAAGCTCCGGCCAGCGCTGCTCGCGGGCCTGGCGACTGCCGCTGGCCTTGAGCACGGCGGCCGCGATGCCGGTCATGTCCGGCGGCAGCAGCACCCGCTCTACGCCGGTGGCGCCAAAGGCCGCCAGCAGGCGCATCACCACCCCGGCCTTGTCGGTGCTGGAGGTCAGGGCGGCGTTGCCGGTCAGCCGGCGCAGGTCACGGCCCGAGGCCGGGTTGGGCAGGATGCCGACGGTTACGGGCATGGCTGAGCTCCGAGGCACGGGCCGGTGGTCAGGGCAGCCGTGCGGTGATGCCAGGGTGCGCTCATGGGTCTGGCCCTCTTGTCGTTGTGATAGGCGCCTCGCAGAGCCCTGAGCAAGGCCGGTGCCAAACCGTGATGAATCCGCTGCAGTGCAGGCAAGGCGCGGGTTTGAATGGAGGCGACTGGTCGTAGGAGGGGCGACTCCGCGCGCCGGGGCGTCTCACGCCTGCGACGGGAGGGCGAGACGCTGAGACGATTCGTCTCACGACGCGGCGGACTTGAAGGCCGGGGCCAGGGGGCGCTAAATGAAGGGCAGAACAATGACCGGCCTTCCATGCCATGACCGGAATTCAGGGAGAGACGTCCATGTTGTCTACCCAGGCCCGCTATCACGCCCGCGCCATCGACCAGGCCCTGCGCGCGCCCTTGCGCGCGGCCAGTCCGCCCGGGCGCATCCTCGATTCCTGGCGCCGTTCCTTCGAGCAATATCAGCTCGACCCGGGCTCTCTGCGGGGGCCGCGCATCCTTTCGCGCTACGAATTGCGCCAGCACCAGCAGGCGGCGGAAGACTTCCTGCGCGTCGCCGATGGCGAACTGGGCGCCCTGCATGCGCGGGTCGAGGCGGCCGACTACTGTGTGCTGCTGGCCGACGCCCAGGGCCATACCCTGGATTACCGGGTCAGCGACCGGCTCGATGAGGAATGCCGCCGCGTCGGGCTCTATCTGGGTACCTGCTGGTCCGAGCAGGAGGAGGGTACCTGCGGCGTGGCCGCGGTACTGACCGACCGGGCGCCGGTCACGGTGCACAAGGCCGATCACTTCCGCGTGGCCTTCACCGGACTGACCTGCACCGCGGCGCCGGTGTTCGCGCCGAGCGGCGAGGTGCTCGGCGTGCTGGACGTCTCGGCGCCGCGCTCGCCGGACGACCGGCGCAGCCAGCTGCTGATCCAGCAATTCACCCGCGACAGCGCCCGGCGCATCGAGAATGCCTACTTCATGCACAGCGCCCGGGGCGACTGGGTGCTCTGCGGCCATGCCCAGGCCAGTTATCTCGACACCCCAGCCGGAATACCTGCTGGCCTGGGATTCGAATGGCCGCCTGACCGGTCTGAATCGTCCGGCCCGGCAACTCTGCCTCACTCAGCTGGGCTACCTGCCGCAGCGCCTCGACGAGCTATTCGGTCGCGATGCCCCAGCGCGGTTGCAGGAGGACGATCCTGAACCCCTGCGCCTGGGCGAGGCGCAGTTCCACGCCCGGGTCCGGGCGCCGCGGCCGCGCACGGGTGTGGTGATTCCCCTGGTGCGCGAAGCCCTGGAGACCGAAGACGAACAGGAGCCGCAGGTCAGCCAGGCGCTCGCGACCGCCCTGCGGCTCTATCGCCACGGCCTGCCGATCCTGGTGACCGGGGAGACCGGCACCGGTAAGGAGGTCTTTGCCCGCGGCCTGCACCAGGGCGGCGATCGCAGCGCGCGGCCCTTCATTGCCCTCAATTGCGCGGCGCTGCCGGAAAGCCTGATCGAGAGCGAATTGTTCGGTCATGCCGCGGGGGCCTTTACCGGCGCCCAGCGCCAGGGTCGCGACGGCCTGATCGTGGCGGCCGATGGCGGCACCCTGTTTCTCGACGAGATCGGCGACATGCCCCTGGCCCTGCAGACGCGCCTGCTGCGGGTGCTGGCCGAGGGCGAGGTGCTGCCGGTGGGCAGCGCCCAGGCGCGGCGGGTCGATGTACGGCTGGTCTGCGCCACCCACCGCGACCTCCAGGCGCGGGTCGCCGCCGGACTGTTTCGCGAAGACCTGTTCTATCGCCTCAATGGCGCCGTCTTCCAGCTGCCACCACTGCGCGAACGTGTCGACCGCCTGGCGCTGGCGCGGCGGCTGCTCGAAGAGGAAAGCGGCGAGCGTCCTGCGCCGGCGCTGACGCCCCAGGCGCAGGAGGCCATCCTGGCACATGACTGGCCGGGCAACGTGCGCGAGTTGCGCAACGCGCTGCGTTACGCCTGCGCCCTGTGCGACGGTGCCCGCATCACCCTCGATCACCTGCCGGCCAGCCTGCGCCCCGGACGCGCGTTGCTCACCGAACCTGAGCCCCAGGTCGACAGCCCGGAGCGACGGTCGATCCTGGCGGCCCTGGTGCGGCACCGCTGGAAGGCCATCCCCGCCGCCCGTGCCCTGGGCGTTTCCCGGGCCACCCTCTATCGGCGGCTCAAGCTGCACGGCATCGTCATGCCGCATCGCCAGACCGAAGACTGAGCTCTTCCGCCGAACGGTCGTGGGGCACGGCGGCTGCCCTGGCGCGGCGATCCCGGCGATCAAGCGAAGCGCTTGCCGTCGGCGCGCCGGGCCCCGGTCGTCCCAGGCGGGACGTCAGTGCGGTCGGCCATGGGTCACACCTCAGACACAGAACCGAGGAAGATCCCTGATGCGTACCCTGCCACTGCTCCTTGCCCTGCCTGCCGCCCTGGCCCTGTTGAACCGCACCTCGCCCCGGCGTTCCGGGCGGCCTGATCACCCGCAACTGAGCGGCCGGACCATCGTCGTCACCGGCGCCTCCAGTGGTGTCGGTCGTGGCGTGGCTCTGGCGCTGGCCCGGCACGGTGCCAATCTGGTGCTGGCAGCGCGGCGCAGCGAGGCGCTGGAAGCCCTGGCGGTCGAGGTCCAGGCCCTGGGCGTGGCCGCCCTGGCAGTGCCCACCGATGTCGCCGACATGGCGCAGATGACTGCCCTGGCCAAGCAGGCCGAGCAGCGCTTCGGTCGCATCGACGGCTGGATCAACAATGCCGGTGTCGTGGCGGTGGGCCGCTTCGAGGAGATCCCGCTGGACGATCATCTGCGTCTGCTGGATACCAATGTGAAAGGCGTGGTCATTGGCACTCACCTGGCCCTGCAGCGCTTCCGTCGCCAGGGCTATGGCCGGCTGGTCAATGTGGCGTCGGTCGACGGCGAGATCCCCCACGCCTATCAGGCCTCCTATTCGGCGTCCAAGGCCGCGGTGCTCAGCCTCGGCCGGGTGCTCCAGCAGGAACTGCGGCGTGGACGCCAGCCCAACATTCAGCTGTCGACGGTGCTGCCCTGGGCGCTGGATACGCCGATCTGGGGCCATGCGGCCACCTATACCGGCCACCGTCCCGATCTGCCGACCAAGGACGCACCGGACAAGGCGGTGCAGGCCATCGTCAAGGCGCTGGTGCAACCGCAAAAGGAAATCACCGTAGGCTACAAGGCGAAGCTGGCCTACTGGAGCCATCGCCTGGCGCCGGAACTCAATGAACGCTTCACCGCCGATGCGGTGCAGCGCGCCGAGATCGACTGGAACCCGGTCAAGACCGCTACTTCGGGCAACCTGCAGCAGCCCGATCAGGCGGGGCAGGGCGTACGGGGTACGAATTTCTGAAAGGTGACCGTCCGAGCTAGTGCCAGGATGCGTACTGCGCCCCATCCCGTGTTTCGGGACCCATGATGGTCAGCTCTCCCTGGGACGCAAGGGCGGTCTGCAGCGCCCTGGCCAGGGCCGGCTGGGTGCAGAGCAGGGCGGTCGGGGCGATGCCGGCCAGGCTGGCGGCAAGCTCCGGCCCGTATGGGGGAGCCGCCAGGTCGAGCTCCAGACGCGGCAGCAGTGGCAGCCCCTCCGCCAGCATGACCTGGCAATGTGCCTGTAATTCGGCGTCGGCCTCGGCGACCGACCGTTGCCGGGCTGTCACCAAGAGGATCTGCAGATGCCCGAGCGCTATCAGATGCCGGGTGGCCAGGGCGATGCGTTGACTATGCGCCTCGGCGTGACGATGGCAGGCCGTCCTGGCAGACAAGGCCGCGCGCGTCGAAGGAGAGACTGCCGGGGTGCGGTGGCGGAGGGCGGGGCGGGTATCCATGGATCGGCCTCTGCCACGACGTGGCGGTCAGGAGGCCCAGCCTGCCGGATACTGATGGCAGCTTCGTGACAGACCTCAGCCGCTTCTTGGCCGCGGTACACCCTCTCCTGACCCTGGTATGACACAGCGACACGGACGCCTTGCGTTCTCTACCGCGGCGGCTAGCCTCAAGTGGGTAACGTTCCTTCGGGAGCCTGCAGATGAACAGGTTGCATGAACGCTTGGCCCAACTCGATCCACCCGTGCGCCATGAGCTGGAGCGGCGCAGTGACGGCCTGCTGATCACGCTCATCGAGGCCGATCACAATGTGCGGGTGTCGCGGCTGCTCAAGGCGGACGACATGCGCGAGGTCGAGCAGGTGAATCTGATCCTGTTGCATGCCATCAACGAACTCAGACGCAAGGGTGCCCAGGTGCCTCTCGACAAGGACACCATCCTGCTGACGCGCCTGCCCGGCGCGGGTGTCGGCACCCGGGTTGAGCCGTGCGGCTAGTCCGTCAGCTCCAGATCCAGCAAGGCCGCGCCCAGCCCCTTGCCATGGGCATCCAGCGCCAGCGAGCGGGTGACGCCGCCGCGCAGGGCGCCGGGCAGCACGAAATTCAGCGCGCCCAAGGCGGGCAACTCGTAGCGGCGCACAGGCGCGGCGTCGGCGGGTCGGCTGCCGGCGAACCAGGCGGCGACCCGTTCCGCGGTCAGCGCCTGGCGCAGGCGCTCGAAATCTTCACGGCGATAGGCGATCACCGCCATGTTCGAAGTGTCTCCCTTGTCGCCGGTACGGACATGGGCGATCTCACGCAGTTTCATGGCAGCGTCTCCAGCTCCAGGGTAGGGGTGACGGCCGCACGCGGCCACAGCAGCGAGGCCACGGCGATCACCTCGCGGACCGCCTTGGTGGCGCCACCGCCGCCGGCCGGCCCATTGGTATAGAGGGTTTCCACCTCGTTGCCGATCTGCACCGCCGCCGCGCGGGTAGCGCAGCGCCCGACCACCCGCAAGCGGACCTCCCAGGGTTCGCCGGTAGCGCGCGCGGCCAGCGTCTCGCCGTGCAGGGCGTCGCAGCCGATCAGTTCGCAGCGCAGCTCCTGAACCGGTACGCCACAGAGTTGCAGACGCTCGCGCACCACCTCAGCCGCCAGGCGGGCGCGGGCCAGGGCGCCTGGTCCGGCGTAGGACAGCTGGCCTTCGCCATGCCAGCCGTCGCGATAACCCACCGAGACCTTGAGCTGCGCGGGTCGCGCCTTGCCCCGGGCTCCGCTGACCGCGACCCGGTCCGGCGCGGACTGCTGCAGGGCAACGCCGGAAAAGTCGGCGGTGACGTCCGGCGTCAGATAGGCCGCCGGATCGTGTACTTCATAGAGCAGTTGCTCGGTGCAGGTCGCCGGCGTCACGCAGCCGCCGGAGCCCGCGACCTTGGTGAGGGTCGCCTGGCCCTCGGCGTCCACCTCGGCCAGGGGAAAGCCCAGGCGAGCGAGGTCGGGTACGTTCTTGTAACCGGGATCGGCGAAGTAGCCGCCGGTGACCTGACCGGCGCATTCCAACAGATGACCGACCAGGGTGCCGCGCCCGCGACGTTCCCAGTCATCCGCCGCCCAGCCGAATTCATGCACCAGGGGCGCGAGGAACAGCGAGGGATCGGCTACCCGGCTGGTGATGATGACATCGGCATTCGCTTCCAGGGCCTGGACGATGCCTTCCACCCCCAGGTAGGCATTGGCCGAGATCACCCGGTCGCCCAGTTCGGCCAGGGTCTGGCCGCTGTCCAGCAGGGCGTCGGCGGGCAGCTGGGCCAGCACGTCGTCGCCGGCCACCGCAGCGATCTTCAGCCCGGTGACGCCCAGCTCTCGCGCCAGGGCCGCGACCTTGCGCGCCGCGGCGGAGGGATGGGCGGCGCCCATGTTGGTGATCACCCGCAGGCGCGGACGATCCGCCTGATTCAGCAGCGGCAGGATGCGCCGCATCCGTGCCTCCAGCAGCGGATCGAAACCGGCCTCGGGATCGGCCAGCCGCGCCTGTTGCGCCAGGGCGATGGTGCGTTCGGCCAGGCATTCGAACACCAGGTAGTCGAGGCGGCCATGCTCGGCCAGCTCCACGGCGGGTTCGATGCGATCACCGGAATAGCCGGCGCCGCAGCCAATGCGAAGAAGACGGCTCATCTAGAAGACTCCCAGGAGCAGGGCGGTCAGGGTCATCAGCACCGAGGCCGCGAACAGGAAGGGGATGGTGAAGCGCTGGTGATCGGCCAGGTCCAGCTTGCACAGGCCTACCAGCAGGAAGGTCGCCGGGGTCAGGGGGCTGACCGGGAAGCCGGTGGTGTGCACGCCGAGCAGCGAGGCCTGAGCCACCTGCACCGGATCGACCCCCAGGTTGCGGCCGACCTCGGCGATCACCGGCATGACGCCGAAGTAGAAGGAATCCGGATCGAACAGCAGGCTCAGCGGCATGGACAGGAAGCCCACCACCGCCGGGATCAATTGCCCGTGGCCAGCCGGGATGCCCGCCACCGCTACCTGGGCCATGGCCTTGAGCATGCCGCTGCCCTGCATGATGCCGGTGAAGACCCCGGCGGCGAACAGGATGCTGGCCATGGTCAGGGCGGTCTTGGCATGGGCGTCGATGCGCGCCTTCTGGGCGTCCACCGAGGGGTAGTTCAGGCACAGCGCGGCGACGGTGCCGAGCATGAACATCACCACCGGATCGACCCAGCCGGCGATCATCACGCCCATCACCACCAGGGTCAGCAGCAGGTTGATCCAGAAACGCCCGGGGCGGCGCAGGGCGCGCTCGGCATCGCTGAGTACCCGCTCCGGTGCGGCACCGGCACCTTCGGCATTCAGCCAGGGCGCCTGGCCGGCCAGGGTCAGGCGCTTCTCCTCGCGGCGGCCGAGCCACCAGGCACTGGCGAAGACAAAGGCCAGACCCACCAGCTGCACCGGGATCAGTGGCTGGAACAGATCGGCCACCGGCACGTGCAGGGCGGCGGAGGAGCGCAGCACCGGGCCCGTCCACGGCAGGAAGTTGACCCCGGCGGCCATGGCGGCCACGCAGGCCAGGATGCGCCGGTCCAGCCCGAGGCGGGTATAGAGCGGCAGCATGGCGGGTATGGTCACCAGGAAGGTCACCGCGCCGGAGCCGTCCAGGTGCACCAGCAGGGCGAGCAGGGCGCTGCCGCAGACGATGCGCGTCGGCCGAGTGCCGACGGTGCGCAGGATGCGGTCGATGATGGGATCGAGCATCCCGGCGTCGGTCATGATGCCGAAGAACAGGATGGCGAAGACGAACATGCCGATCACCGGGGCGACGCCCTTGATACCGGCGATGATGAAGGCGCTGGTGCCCAGGCCGAAGCCACCGATCAGGGCCGCGGCGATGGGAATGACGATCAGGGCGACCAGGGGCGAGACGCGTTTGCTCATGACCGCGACGAGCAACGCAAGAATGGTGACGACACCGAGCAGGGCGAGCATGGCGGACTCCTTGGACCGTGGCGCGGCAAGCGGGCGCACGGGAGGTTTTGTTGTTGTGGGTCCAGTATTCGAAGACGTCCGATGTCCTGTAAATTGGAATCTTCCGAAGCAGCGTTCAGAAAAACAAAATGAAGAATCTGCTCCAACACGTGCAGGCCTTTCTCGCCGTGGCCCGCCAGGGCTCCTTCGCCCGCGCGGCCGAGGAGTTGCACCTGTCCCCTCCGGCGCTCACCGTGCAGATCCAGCAACTCGAAGCCTGGCTGGAGGTGCAACTGCTCGAACGCACCCCGCGAAGGGTCCAGCTCACCACCGCCGGCGAAGAACTGCGTGGGCCCCTGGAACGCGTCCTGGTAGACCTGGGCGATGTCCAGACCCATGCCCGGGACCTGGCGGGTCTGCGCCGCGGGCGGATCACCCTGGCGGCCTTGCCGTCCTTCTTCATGGGTCCCTTTTCCGAATTGCTGAAGACCTTCCAGGCCCGTCATCCGGCCATCGAGGTCCGCCTGCAGGACGTGGTGGCCGGTAGAGTCGAGGCGCTGGTCCGGGAAGGGCAGGTGGATCTGGGCATCGGCGTCCGGCCACGGGCCGTGGGCCTGGAGTTCCAGCCGCTGTACGTCGATCACCTGCAGCTGTTCGTCCCTCGCGACCATCCCTGGGCAGGCCGCGCCGAAATCACCCTGGGCGAACTCGACGCCATACCCCTGCTGCTCACCGGTCGCGACAGCAGCGTGCGCGAATGCCTGGACTTCGCCTTCGCCGCCGCCGGCCTGCGCCTGGTGGCGGCGCTGGAAGCCAACTACATGAGCACCCTGCTGGCCCTGGTGGCGGCCGGCCAGGGCCTCGCCCTGCTGCCGGAATCGGCGGGCGGCGAGGCCCCGGTGGTGGCCCTGCCGGTCCGTGGCGAGAGCCTGGCCCGGCCGCTGGGCATCCTGACCCCCAGCGGCCGCAGCCTCACCCCGGCGGCCCAGGCCTTCGTCGCCTTGCTTCGGCAGCGGCTGCAGGCAGGCTAATAGTCGAAGGGCTGCCCCAGCTCCTGTTGCAGCCAGTCGAGAAAGCGCCGCACCCGGGCGTAGCGCGAGTGCGCCCGGGGAAACACCAGGTGGTGCGCGGCCACCGGCAGGTCGTCGTCCTGGGGCAGCACCCGCACCAGATCGCCGCGAGCCAGATAGTCCGCCGCCAGCACCGTGCTCTCCAGGGCGAAGCCCAGGCCATGGCGGGCGGCTTCCAGGGTCATGTAGGAGCGATCGAAACTCAGGGTGTAGGGCCGTTCCGGCAGCGCCAGGCCCTGCTGGGCGAACCAGTTGGGCCACTTCATCAGGGTGGCTTCGGACAGGATCAGCTCACTGTGCAGCAGATCCGCCGGCGACCGGACCGGGCGTTTTTCCAGCAACTGCGGCGCGGCCAGTACCGCCAGGCGTTCGCGCTGCAGGGTGCGGATCTCCAGGTTCGGCCAACTGGGCAGGCCGTGGCGGATGTCGATGTCGACCTTGTCGCGGCTGAAGTGCAGGGATTCGTAGGAGCAGGAGAGATTGATCTGCAGGTCGGGATGACTCTGGCGAAACAGCTCCAGCCGCGGCATCAGCCAGAGCAGGCCGAAGCTCGGCGCCGAGTGCAGGCGCAGGCATTCCAGGCCGGCATCGCTGGCCGCGCGATCCGTGGCCATGGCCAGCCGGTGCAGCACCTCGCTGACCTCTTCCAGGTATTGCTCCCCGGCCGGGGTCAGGGTCATGCCGCGCGCGCCGCGGACGAAGAGGGCGCGACCCACCAGGGCTTCCAGCTTGGCCAGCTGATGGCTGACCGCCGAGGGCGTCAGCGCCAGTTGCTCGGCGGCGCGGGCGACGTTGGCGAAGCGGGCGGTCTGCTCGAAGGCTTGAAGGGCTTTCAGGGGTGGCAGGGAAAGCGTCTTGGCGGAATCCATGGGGCGCGGCTTCTGTGGCCAGTTCGAGGCTGATTGTCGACAGGCCTGGCCGATCTGCCAAGCCACAGGCATGAATTTTTTTCAGCACGGTCTGACGCAGGCTGCGTTGCTGGGGCCCTGGGGCAGGGGCACTCTGGCCCTCAGCGACAGCCCTCCACAACAACAAGAAGGATAGCGTCATGCCCCTGAATGCCCTGCTGCTGCAAGACAAGATCGCCCTCATCACCGGCGCCGCCTCCGCGCGCGGCATCGGTCGCGCCACGGCCCAGGCCTTCGCCGCCCAGGGCGCGCGGGTCATCATCCTCGACCTCGATGCCAGTGCCGCGCGGGATGCCGCCGCCAGCCTCGGCGAAGGTCACCTGGGCCTGGCGGCCAACGTGGCCGACGAAGCCCAGGTCAAGGCCGCGGTCGACCAGGCGCTCGCCCAGTACGGTCGCCTCGACGTGCTGGTCAACAATGCCGGCATCACCCAGCCGGTGAAGACCCTGGAGATCGGCCGCGCCGACTACGACCGCATCCTCGACGTCAACCTGCGCGGCACCCTGCTGATGTCCCAGGCGGTGATCCCGGCCATGCGCGCGCAGGGCGCTGGCAGCATCGTCTGCCTGTCCTCGGTGTCCGCCCAGCGTGGCGGTGGCATCTTCGGCGGACCGCACTACAGCGCCGCCAAGGCCGGGGTGCTGGGCCTGACCAGGGCGATGGCGCGGGAATTCGGGCCGGACGGCGTCCGCGTGAATGCCCTGACCCCAGGCCTGATCCAGACCGACATCACCGGCGGACTGATGCACGACGAGCGCCGCCAGTCGATCATCGACGGCATCCCGCTGGGTCGCCTCGGCGAGCCCAAAGACGTGGCCAATGCCGCGCTGTTCCTGGCCAGCGATCTCTCCGGCTACCTGACCGGCGTCACCCTGGACGTCAACGGCGGCATGCTGATCCACTGATCGCCCCCTCGTTTTCAACGCTCTGCATCGACAAGGGGGCCCGCGGCTGCGGCGCCCATAACAACAAGAGATCAGACCATGACTACGCTCACCCTGGCAGCGGCCACCTCGGCGCGCGCCAATGCCTATCGCAAGACCGCCTGGCGGCTGATGCCCTTCCTGATGCTGTGCTACTTCTGCGCCTATCTGGACCGGGTCAACGTCGGCTTCGCCAAACTGCAGATGATGAACGACCTGGCGCTGAGCGAAGCCGTCTACGGCCTCGGCGCCGGCATGTTCTTCATTGGCTATTTCCTCTGCGAGGTGCCCAGCAACATCATCCTGCACAAGGTCGGCGCGCGACGCTGGATCGCCCGCATCATGATCACCTGGGGCATCCTTTCGGGGCTGTTCGCCTTCGTCGAGACGGCCTGGCAGTTCTATCTGCTGCGCTTCCTGCTCGGCGTGGCTGAGGCGGGCCTGGCGCCCGGTCTGCTGCTCTATCTCACCTACTGGTTTCCCACCTACCGCCGCGCCCGCATGACGGTGCTCTGGTTCGTCGCCATTCCCCTGTCGGGCATGATCGGCGGGCCGCTTTCGGGCTGGATCATGAATCAGTTCGCCGGCGTCCACGGCTGGGCCGGCTGGCAGTGGATGTTCGTCATCGAAGCCATCCCCACGGTGCTGGTGGGGGTGTTGGTGCTCGGCTATCTCAAGGACGGCGTGCACCAGGCGACCTGGCTGGACGACGAGGAAAAGGCGCTGATCCAGAAGGAACTGGCCGAGGACAACCAGCACAAGACCGAGCACGCCAGCGTGCGCGACTTCATCCGTGATCGCCGGCTGTGGCTGCTGGCCGCCATCTACTTCTGCGTGGTCATGGGCCAGTACGCCATCACCTTCTGGCTGCCGACCCTGGTGCGCAATTCGGGGGTCGCCGATCCACTGCACATCGGCCTGCTCACCAGCCTGCCCTACATGTGCGCCATCGTCGCCATGCTGCTGGCCGGGCGCAGCGGCGACCGGCACCGGGAGCGCCGCTGGCATCTGGTGATTCCCATGCTGCTGGGCGCCTGCGGACTCAGCCTCGCCGCGGTCTTCGGCCACAACGTCACCCTGTCGATCCTCAGCCTGTGCCTGGCTGCGGCCGGCGTCCTTTCGGCGTCCTCGCTGTTCTGGATGCTGCCCACCACGCTGCTGGGCGGGGTCACCGCCGCCGCCGGCATCGCCGCGGTGAATAGCTTCGCCAACCTGGCCGGCTTCTGCTCGCCCTACCTGATCGGCTGGATCACCACCAGCACCGGCTCCAGCGCCATCGGCATGTTCCTCATCACCGGGGTGCTGGTGATAGGCGCCACGCTGGTCCTGCGCATTCCTGCCGCCCTGGTCAATCGCTAATCGAGGTACAGATCATGACCGCTTCTTCGCCACAGCTCGCACCGCTCTCGCTGGCCGAGCGCGCCCACAACATCCGCCGCCATGCCCTGCGCATGGGCCAGATCCAGGGCCAGGGTTATGTCGGCCAGGCCCTGGGCGTCGCCGACGTCCTGGCCGTCGCCTACTTCCACGCCCTGAGCTACCAGCCACAGGACCCCGAGTGGGAAGGGCGCGACCGCTTCTACCTGTCCATCGGCCACTACGCGATAGCCCTCTACGCCGCGCTGATCGAGGCCGGCATCGTGCCGCAGGAAGAGCTGGAAACCTATGGCTGCGACGACAGCCGCCTGCCCATGTCGGGCATGGCCGCCTACACCCCGGGCATGGAGATCACCGGCGGTTCCCTCGGCCAGGGCCTGGGCATCGCCGTGGGCGCCTGCCTCGGTCTCAAGCGCAAGCAGTCCGGCGCCTTCGTCTACAACCTGCTGTCCGATGGCGAACTCAACGAGGGCGCCACCTGGGAAGCGGCCATGTCGGCCTCCCACTGGCAGTTGGACAATCTCATCGCCCTGGTGGACGTGAACAACCAGCAGGCCGACGGCCATTGCCGCGAGATCCTGGCCTTCGAACCCCTGGCCGAGCGCTGGCAGGCCTTCGGCTGGTTCGTCCAGCGCGTCGACGGCAACGACCGCGCGGCACTGGTTGCCGCCTTCGATCGCGCCCGCCAGCACCCCGGCCGACAGCCCCGGATCATTCTCTGCGATACCCGCATGGGCAAGGGCGTGCCCTTCCTGGAAACCCGCGACAAGACTCACTTCATCCGCGTCGAGGCGCACGAATGGGCCCTGGCCCTCAATGCCCTGGATGCCGGGAGGGACTTCTGATGACTACCAGCACCGCCACCAAGCCACGCCTGACCACCTCGGCGATGATCGCCAGCATCGCCGCCGAGGGCCAGCCGACGCGACCGGCTCCGTTCGGTCACGCCCTGGCGGCCCTGGCCGAGCAGCGCCAGGACATCGTCGGCCTCACCGCCGACCTGGCCAAGTACACCGACCTGCACATCTTCGCCAAGGCCCATCCCGAGCGCTTCTACCAGATGGGCATGGCCGAGCAGCTGCTGATGAGCGCCGCCGCCGGCCTGGCCCGCGAAGGCTGCGTGCCCTTCGCCACCACCTATGCGGTATTCGCCTCGCGCCGCGCCTACGACTTCATCTGCATGGCCATCGCCGAGGAGAATCTCAACGTCAAGATCGTCTGCGGGCTGCCGGGGCTGACCACCGGCTACGGCCCCAGCCACCAGGCCACCGACGACCTGGCGATCTTTCGCGCCATGCCCAACCTCATGGTCATCGACCCCTGCGACGCCCTGGAGATCGAGCAGGCGGTGCCGGCCATCGCCGCCCACCAGGGGCCGGTCTACATGCGCCTCCTGCGCGGCAACGTGCCCCTGGTGCTGGACCGCTACGACTACCGGTTCCAGCTCGGCAAGGCCCAGGTGGTGCGCCCCGGTCGCGACGTGCTGGTGGTGTCCACCGGCCTGATGACCATGCGCGCCCTGGAGGCCGCCGAGGCCCTGGCCGCGGATGGCGTGGACGTCTCGGTGCTGCACGTGCCGACCATCAAGCCGCTGGACGAGGCGACGATCCTGGCGGAAGCCCGCAAGCCGGGGCGGCTGGTGGTGGCGGCGGAGAACCATTCGCTGATCGGTGGCCTGGGGGAGGCGGTGGCGACCACCCTGCTGCGCAACGGCGTGACGCCCACCTTCCGCCAGATCGCATTGCCCGACGCCTTCCTCGACGCCGGGGCGCTGCCGACCCTGCACGACCGCTACGGCATCTCCACCACGGCGGTCTGCCAGCAGATCAAGGGCTGGTTGTAGGGAATAGGGCTGCGGATCGCGCTCAGCGGCGCCGCAGCCCAGCGCCTCACTATCTCAGTGGGGCACTTCGTCTTCACCCAGCTCCCGCGCCAGGCGCACGACAGTGACACCGCTACCCAGGTGGCGGATCGAGGGCTGGATCAGCACGCAGTTGGCGTAGGGCGTACGGATCTCGCGCTCGCCGTCGGTGGCGATGAGCGTGCCCGCTTCGGCGATGGTCTCAAGGCCCTTGAAGTCCTGGGTGAAGCGAAAGTCCAGGGTGTCCGCGACGATGGCATCGGTCACCCGCAGGAAGCGCTGGCGCGCCGGCTTGGCCACCTGCAGCAGGTCGGCCACCGCAGCTTCATCCACCACCTCGGCCAATAGCAGGAAGCGCGCGACGCAATCGAGGGCGATCTGGCGGCTCACGGCCAGCACGTGCTGGCCGGTTTCGATCAGCAGGGCGTTCTTGGGACTATCGCCTTCGCCAAAGCCGCCAAAGTCACGCAGGCGCCGACCGTTCTGATGCCCGGCGTCGGCGATGACGAATTCCGGTGTACCCAGCTGGGCAGCCAGATGCAGCCCTTTTTCCAGGGGACCGGTCATCATCAGCGGCGCGGAATGCTCGTGCATGGAATGAATATCCAGCAGCCAGTCGATCTCGTCGATCAGCGGGCGCAGTTGCTGGGCGCGCGCCAGATCTGCCGTGGTGGCCGGACCCTGGAGGCGCTGTGGCAGCCAGACGCGATTCATGTCCTCCTCCATGTAGCGGGTGGCGTCGATGTCGTCCGGGTCAAAGGCGTGGTAGGCGGCCACGTTGCCAAAGGCCAGGGTCAGCTTGCCGCGTTGCGGACGGATACCTCGGCGCAGCAATTCGTCGACGGCGATGGCGCCGCTGACCTCGTTGCCGTGGGTCAGGGCCATGATGGCCACGTGAGGACCTGCGACGCCGCTGTCGAAGGTGTGGACATAGTCGATGCCGGTGTTGCCGGTCTTCCAGCGGTCGACGTCCGGAAACGCGACTTCGATGGGGTAGCGGGGCAGACCGGCACGGATCTGGGCGAGAGTGGTCATGGCAGGCTCCTAGGGTGGGCAGGCCGGGGCCGGGCCCCGGCGGTGGATCAGGACGGGACGTGGCGCCGGGCGCGGGTCAGCGCCAGGATCGATACCAGGCTCAGGGCGGCGGTGGCCATCACGTAATAGCTGGGGGCCAGATTGTCACCACTGCTGTTGATCATCCAGGTCACCACCAACGGGGCGAAGCCGCCAAAGGCCGTGACCGAGAAGTTGTAGCTCAGCGACAGGCCCGAGCCGCGGGTGCGGGTGGGAAAGGCGTCGGCCAGCATGGCCGGGATCGGCCCGAGGGATGCGGCGATCAAGACGCCCACGAGCGCCTGCACCAGCAGCAGGGTGGTGATGGAGGGCAGGGCGTTGAGCAGCAGGAACAGCGGGTAGGACGACAGGCCGACCAGGGTCATGGCGATGCCCAGCACCCGCAGGCGGCCGAAGCGATCGGACAGGATGCCGAACACCGGAGACATCAGCATGATGGCAAGGCCAGTGATGAAGGCGCCCAGAAAGGAGGAGGTGGCGGCGATGTGCAGCTGCTTCATGGCGTAGGTGGGCATGTACAGCTTGTGCACGTAGTTGAAGGCAGTGGCGCCGGACACCACGCCGATGCACAGCAGCAGCACGCGCCAGTCGGCCTGCAGCAGATCCCGCACTGGGGTCGGGTCCGGGCCTTCGCGGCGGGCCAGCGCCTTGAATTCAGGCGTTTCATCCATCTGCCGGCGGATATAGAGGCCGATCGGACCAATCAGCAGACCGATGCCGAAGGCCAGGCGCCAGCCCCAGTCGTCCAGCTGCGCCGGGCTGAGCACATAGCTCAGGACCGCCGCTACGCCAGCGGCGAAGACCGTGGCCAGGCCCTGAGTGGACAGCTGCCAACTGGCGAAGAAGCCGCGCCGACCCTCAGTGGCGTTCTCGGCCATGAAGGCGGTGCAGGCGCCGAACTCGCCGCCGCTGGAAAAGCCCTGCAGCATCCGCGCGATGATCACGATCAGCGGCGCCAGCAGGCCGATCTGGCCGTAGGTGGGCACGCAGGTCATCAGCAGGGTGCCGATCATCATCAGGGCGATGGACAGCGTTAGCGAGGCCTTGCGACCGCGGCGGTCGGTGTAGGAGCCCAGTACCACGGCGCCCAGCGGCCGCATGATGAAGGAGATGGCGAAGGTGGCCACGCTCAGCAGCAGGGAGGTGGTTTCATTTTCCGCCGGAAAGAACTGCCGGCTGATAATGACGGCGAAATAGCCGTAGATCAGCAGGTCGTAGAATTCCAGGGCGTTGCCGATGCCGGCCGCGCAGATTTCCTTCCAGGAGCCACGCCGGGCTGGTGCGCCAGCCTCGGCGCTGGCAAGGGTCGATATGGAGTGCGACATGGCCTGGTTCCCCTTGGCGGAGCGCGGCCGAGGGTGGCGGCGCCTTCACGAGTGAGGTTCAACCTTGGGTCATGGTTGGGCAGTGGCTCAATTGCCGTTTCGGCACAACTGAGGGCCAAGTGGGCACAGGGGCTCAAGAGCCTGCGTGCTGGCCGAATGCCTGGAGCCGATTATTTCGCCGTGCACCGTTATGAGGCAGTTTCCACCAGGGTCTGCCAGATGCGTTCGAGGCGTTCATCGTGGCGACCGCGCAGCCGGTGCAGGCAGATGTCGAAGGTGGCGACCAGACTGGCCGATCCCGCTAGCACCAGACTGCCCTGGGCCAGGGACTCGCGTACCACCATGCGGGGCAGCCAGGCCAGGCCGTGGCCGCGCCGCGCCATCTGGTGGATGGCGGGGTAGGAGTCGGCCTGGTAGATCATGCGCATGGCCAGCTTGCCCGGCAGGCGGGCGAGATGCCGGGCCAGGACGCCACGCAGCGCCAGCGACGGTGCGAAGGCCAGCCAGGGTACGACGCGAGCGCCATCGTCCAGACGGTGGCGGGGTTGCCCGCTGGCATCCGGCGCACTGACCGGCAGCAGCTCGTCCTGGCTGATGACCAGGGTGTCGAAGCGTACGGGATCGAGCAGTCGTTCGGTCAGCGGACTGCTGAAGATCAGCATCAGATCGGCATCGCCCGCGGCCAGTCGGCTGATGGCTTCCTGGGCACCGCTGGTAATGAGCGAGACGGGAAACTCTCCGAAGCGCGCACTGAGGCTGTCGTACCACTCTGGAAAGAAGTCGCTGGCCAGCGTACGGCCCGTGGCAATGCGGATCGGCTGCTCGCGCTGCAGGGCGGTGCCCTGGAACAGCGAGCGGCATTCGCTCAGCCGGTCGACCACCTCGCGCGCTGTTTCCAGCAGCAGCAGGCCCTCGGGCGTCAGGCTGATGGGCTGCTGACGACGGATCAGCGGAGCTCCGCACCAGTCTTCCAGGGCTCGGATACGTCGACCGAACGCCGGGTGGGTGACGAAACGGTTTTCCGCCGCCCGCGAGAAACTACGGGTGCGGGCCAATTCGATGAAGTCTTCCAGCCATTCCAGTTGCATAGATCCCAGACCTGTTTCGGAGCCAGGGCAGGGTACGGCCTGGCAGCGTTCACGACCAGTCCGGGCCGGGACTCGACGCCGCCCGCCCATCCGGGCAAGGTGGGCAGCTGTCTTCCATCGCCTGCTGGCTGCCATGTCCGATACCGATGAACTCACCCTGCGCAAGCTGGAGATCTTCCTGGCCTTCATGCGCAGCCGGAACCTGGCGCGGGCCGCCGCCGAGCTGGGTACCAGCCATGTCAGCGTGCACCGCGCCATCCATTCGCTGGAGAACGCCCTGCGCTGTCCGCTGTTCAAGCACGAGGGGCGCACCCTGACGCCGCTGGATGGCGCCTTCGTGCTGGAGGCACGGGCCGAACGACTGATGCAGGACCTGGCCGAGACGGTACGCCTCACGCGGCAGGCGGCCGGCTTTTCGGCCGATCGCTTCCGCCTGGGCGCGCTCTATTCGCTGACGGTCAAGACCGTGCCCCAGCTGATCATGGGCCTCAAGCTCAGGCGCAGCGAACTCAACATTGACCTGGTGCTGGGCTCCAACGCCGACCTCGCCGTGCAGCTGCACGACTTCAAGCTGGACGCCATGCTGGTGGCCCTGGACGACGCCGTGGTGGATGCTGACTGCGAGAGCGTCGAGCTGTTCAGTGACGACATCTTTCTCGCCGCGCCCAGCGACTCGCCCTTCGCCGACCAGGCCGAGGTGGACCTGCGCGACCTCGCGGGGGTGCCCTTCGTGACCCTGACCCAGGGCTTCGCCACCTTTCGCGACGGCCGCCAGGTGTTCGCCCAGGCCGGGTTCGAGCCGGAGGTGATCATGCAGGTCAACGACATCTTCTCGCTGATGAGCATGGTCAGCTCCGGGGTGGGCTACGCGCTGTTGCCCGGGCGGGTCGAGGCGGTCTACCAGAGTCGCCTCAAGCTGCTGCCCCTGGCGCCGCGCTACCGGCTGCAGCAGCGCATCGGCGCGGTGTTCCTGCGCAGCCGCGAGCGCGATCCCAATCTGCTGGCCTTCGTCGCCGAATGCCGGATGTACGCGCGCGGCTGACTCCGCGTCTCAACCGCCGACGACGGCGCGGGTCGCCAGGAACAGCAGCGAAGGGCCGAGCAGACATCCCAGGGCCGTGTAGAAGGCCGCCGTCAGGCAACCATAGGGCACCAGGCGCGGATCGGTGGCGGCGAGGCCTCCGGCCACGCCGCTGGAGGTGCCCATCAGGCCGCCAAAGATCACCGCCGTGCGCGGATTATTCAGGCCGATGTAGGGCGCCAGGAAGGGCGTGGCGATCATCACCACGATGGACTTCACCAGGCCGGCGGCGATGGACAGCGCCATGACGTCGGAGCTGGCGCCGATGGCCGCGCCGGTGACCGGACCGACGATGTAGGTCACCGCGCCCGCGCCGATGGTGGTGAGGCTCACGGCGTCGGTGTAGCCAAAGGCCAGGGCGATGGCGACGCCAGCGATGAAGGAAGAGAACACCCCCATCAGCAGGGCGATGACTCCGGCGATGCCCGCTTCGCGCAGCTCGCGCATGTTGACGCCAAAGGCCGTCGCGGCGATGGCGAAGTCGCGCA
This sequence comes from Pseudomonas sp. SORGH_AS_0199, assembly GCF_031453735.1. Taxonomy (NCBI): domain Bacteria; kingdom Pseudomonadati; phylum Pseudomonadota; class Gammaproteobacteria; order Pseudomonadales; family Pseudomonadaceae; genus Pseudomonas; species Pseudomonas sp. SORGH_AS_0199. The sequence goes on along the minus strand of NZ_JAVJAE010000001.1, from coordinate 3,260,573 downwards.
GCATGGCGCCGCCGAGCAGGCCCAGGCCGCCCAGCAGCGGCAGGTCGACCAGGCCCTTCTGGCCACCGCTGACGACCCCGCCGACATAGGCGAGCAGCAGGCCGAGAAAGATGGCGATGGCCGAGCCGTGCAGGCGACCGCGGGTGAGTTTGTCGGAGAGCCAGTAGGAAACCCACATGATGACGCCGATCACGGCGAAGGAGGCGATCAAACCGTAGGACTGGGTGGTCTTGCTCAGGGCTTCGATCAGCATGGCGGTCACCGGGCGGTCTGGCTAAGGGAAGCGGGGGTGGCTGTGGCAGGCTTCTTGCGACCCAGGCGATCGAGCACCGGCACCAGGGCGAAGGCGATACCCACTGCCGTCAGGCCGGCGAGGATGGCCATGGGGCCGCTGTGCAGGGCTCCCACCACGTTCTGCTGCGCCGCCATGGCGACCACGATGGGGATGTAGATGGCACTCCAGAACTCCACGCCCTGTTCGGTCTTGGGCTTGAGGCCGGTGCCGCGATTGCTGATCCAGCTGCTGAAGAAGATCAGCAGCAACATGGCGATGCCGACACCGCCGACGTTGGCGGGCACGCCGATGAGCCGGCCCAGGACTTCGCCGGCGAAGATGCCGGCCAGGGTGCAGAGGGAAAGTAAAGCGACACCGTAGATGATCATTGTTGTTGTCCTCGGTTGTGCTTGGGGGTGGGGTGAAGCCTGGCCGCTGCTCGCGCTTTTACCCCCTCTCCCGCGGGGAGAGGGCGGGGGTGAGGGCAGCCGCCGTATGGGGAATGTTCAGTCCGGTCGCGCCGCCTCCTCGCGCCGCAGCGCGTCCAGGGTTTCGGGGTGGGTATCCTGCCAGGCCAGTACGCCGCTGGCGGGCAGTACGCGCCTGGCCAGTTGGCTGAGCACGCTGCCCGGCGCCAGCTCGATGGCCAGGCGCACGCCGCGCTCGCGGGCGGCTTCCAGGGTGGCGTGCCATTCGATGGTCCGCGCCATGTTGAAGGCCAGGTCGTCGCGCAACTGCTCGGCACGCACCAGCCGTCTTGCCGAGGTACCGCTCAGATAGGCCAGCCGGGGCGCGCGTAGCTCGACCTCGGCAAAGGCCTTATTCAGAGTCTGGGCGGCTTCGGCGAGGAGCGGGCAGTGGGACGGCACGCTCATGGCCAGGCGCTTGGCCGCTGCGGCACCCTGGGCGCGCGCGGCTTCGGCCAGCGCGGCCAGGCCGGCATCGCTGCCCGCGACCACGTATTGCTGCTCGGCATTGGCATTGGCCAGGTACAGCGGCGCGGCAGGGCGATGGTGGTCAGCGACCAGGCTCTCCACCGCGCCACGCCCCAGGCCCAGGATCGCCAGCATGCCGTAGCCGGACGGGTAGGCCACCTGCATCAATTCGCCGCGACGGGCCACCAGGCGCAGCGCATCGGCGAAGTCCAGGGCCTCGGCCACCACCGCGGCGGCATAGGCTCCGATGGACAAGCCCGCCACCAGCTGTGGCGCCGGTCCGCGGCTCAGCAGCAGGCGCGCCGTGGCGACGCCGGCGATCAGCAGGCAGAGCTGCACGGCGCGGGTATGTTCCAGGGCCTGGACGGAGTCCAGGTTCAAGGGATCGAGGTCCAGCACCGCGGCGGCTTCCGCCAACGTCCGCCGGACCTCGGCGTCGTCGGGCAGGGCATGCAGCATGCCGGAACGCTGGGCACCCTGGCCGGGAAACTGGAAGAGGGTACTCATGCGGCGCGTGCCTCTGGCCAGGGATCGCCTACCAGCTGGGGACCGGCAGCGGTCTTGAGCAGCACCCTGGGCGCGTTCGCCGCCCAATCCGCCAGGGCCACGCCGCCGAGCGGGGTCTCCAGCAGGATATCCAGGCGACAGAGCGCCTGTGTTTGCAGGGACGCCAGCAGGGCCCGCGCCTGCTCGCGTGGCAGCGGGGCTGCGCAACGGATCAGCAGATCCAGATCGCTCCCCGCATGCAGGGCTGGCCAGCCAGAGGCCAGTTCGTAGCCCGCGGCGCCGGTGGGGCCCCAGGGCAGGCCCAGGTCATCCAGCCGGGTTTGTAAGCGGCCAAGGGTGTCGAAGACGGGCAGATCGCGGCAGCCGTTCGTGATCCGCAGCGCCTCGGGAGACCGCCGCTGCAGTACGACAGCAGGCTCCAGCCAGGCCGCCAGCCGCTCGGCGCGGGTGGTGCCGCGCAGGCCGACCGGGATGCGGCCGGGCTCAGGTGTCGCGCGGCGGACGACGACGGGCAGGCCGGTTTGGGCGACCTGGTGGGCCCAACTGGGGGCGCGCGCGGGCAGGGCGTCCGGGGTGAGGCCCCAGAGGAGGTCGTGGGGCCGGTGTTGGGCTTCGCTGCGCTCAACCCAACCTACCTGAGCCTCGCAGGTTGGGTTGAGCGCAGCGAAGCCCAACGATCCCGCCATCCGCCCGCTCATCACGCGCTCCATCCCGCCCGCAGGCGTTCACGTACTGCGCGAGAGGCCGCGCGGTTGGCGCCGTCCAGCCGGAGTTTGAGATCGGTGGTACCGCTGGCGAGCACATCGGCCTGGGCCTCGACCAGGGCCTGGCGTACCTGCTGCAGATCTGCAGTCGAGGGCTGGTCGGGCTGGGCCACCTCCAGCTGGCGCCAGAGCAGGCCCAGGGAGGCATAGCTGTCCAGGTCGTAGGCCATGGGGGGGATGTCCGCCGCCAGGCGTTCCAGCTCCTCGACACTGCGCAGGGTGACCCGCGCGGCCGAGGCCTTGCCCATGGCATGCACCTGCACCTGGGGATCGCGCAGGGCCAGCAGGCGATTGGCCTGGTAGCCATGGGCGAGAAAGCCGCCGGACATGGCCTTGCCCACCAGCAGGCCCAGTACCGGGTGGCCGGCCAAGCGCGCCTCGGCGTAGGCCCCGGCGGCCCCGGCCAGGGCCTGGTGGATGCCATAGGCTTCCTCGCGGCGACCGTAGGCCTGGCTGGGCACGTCCACCAGGGCGATCAGGGTGCGTTTCACCGCGGCGTCACGATCCTCGGCAATGGACTGCTGGATGGCCCGGGCCAGGCCCCAACCCTCCAGCAGACCGACCTCGCCCTGGCGGGCCCGGGGAAAGGGATTCTCGGCATCCGCTACCACCGCCAGCCAGCGCGCGGGGCGTCCGGCCAGTTCGAGGTCGGCGACGCGCAGGGAGGCGGGCAGGCCGGCGACGGCCTCACCCTGGCCGGCCAGGGCCTGGAACCAGGTCAGGCCGCGTTGCGAAGGCTGGGTGCTCATGGCTGGTCTCCGGCATAGAGGTGGCGGACCGCGGCGGCGTCCGCCTGGGGACGGGTGTCGAGATCCTCGAGGCGCGTCAGGTAGTGTTCGGCTTGCTGGCTGCGGTAGGCGTCGGCAGCGCCCTGGGTAAAGCTCTGGCGGATGGCGGCAGTCACGGCGGCGCTGTCGTCGGCGACGAAGATATCGGCCAGGCCCGTGGCGACCCGCTGTTCGCCGCCGGTCAGACTCCAGATGAAGGGGCGGTCGCGGGAATCGTATTCCTCGATGCCGGCTTCCTGTTCGATCACCTGGGGCCCATTGAGTCCCAGGCGGGCCTCGCGGGTGACGATCAGCTGACTGCACAGACCCGCGGCGATGGACATGCCCCCAAAGCAGCCGACGCTGCCAGCGATGACGCCAATGACCGGCTGGTGCGCGCGCAAGGCGACGATGCCCGCCTGGATCTCGGCGATGGCGGCCAGCCCCAGATTGGCTTCCTGCAGGCGCACGCCGCCGGTTTCCAGCAGCAGCACGGCGCGGGTCGGGGTGCCGGCGAGATTGTCTTCCAGCGCCAGCTCCAGGGCACCGGCGATCTTGGCGCCGCCCACTTCGCCCATGCTGCCACCCTGGAAGGCGCCCTCGATGGCGCAGACCACCGCGGGCTGGCCGTCGATCAGCCCCTTGGCCACCACCACGCCGTCATCGGCCTGGCAGACGATGCCCTGCTTGGGCAGCCACGGCGACATCAGCCGTTCGAAGGGACCGACCAGCTCGCGAAAGCTGCCGGCATCGAGTACCACACGGGCCCGCTCGCGGGCGCCGAGTTCGACGAAGCTGCGGCTGTGCAGCAGCTCCTGGACATCGGGAAGGGTGGCTTCAGCCATGGGTGCTGTCCTCCAGGTCGAGGGTTTCCAGACCCTGCTCCAGGCGCAGGCGCACCACGCCCGGGGTGGCGCCGAAGTCATGGATGTCGAGGGTCAGGGCCGGCAGGTCCTCACGGGTGGCGAACAGCCGGTCGAAGAGGGCACGCCAGCGCGGTTCGCTGCCGTTGACCGAGGTGGTCACCTTGAGGGTGAAGTCGGCGTTGGCGGGTTCGAGGAGGACTTCCAGGTCCCCCGAGCCGACGCAGCCCACCAGGGCACGGCCCTGGCGGCGCTGGCTGGCCGGATAGCGGCAGGTGAAGTGTTCCATCAGAGGTCTCCAGGGAGCCATGGCTCCAGGCGATCGACGAGAAGGGTAGCGGCCAAGAGATCGGCGGCGCCGCCGGGAGAGGCGTTGGCGGCCAGCAACTGGCGATCCAGGGTCAGCAGCTGGCGCCGCCCGGCGAGACTGGCGCTGCCCCCGGCCTGCAGCACGGCGCGGGCGCCCTGCTGCATGGTGGTGAGGGCCGCCGGGCCGCCCCGGTGCAGCACGCAGGTATCGTCCAGCGCGGTCATGATGGCCAGGAGCGCATCCAGGCGAGCGTTCTGTTCGCCCGCACCGGCCTGGCGGCTGGCGCGCAACTGCGGCAGACCGCGCTGGTGGATGGCAGGAAAGCCCGCGGCGGCCTCGGCCCGGGCGCCGCCGACGCCATAGCGCTGGGCGACGCGCTGGCCATGGCTGGGCGCTGCCTGGGGCACGTCCGGATCGGGCAGGCTGGCCAGGCGCCCGGCCGCCAGGCACAGCGCCTGGGTGGAAGTCGGACGTTCATGCACGGTCGCCGTCACCAGCAGCCCCAGCGCCCAGATGGCGCCGCGGTGAGTGTTGACCCCGTGGGTGACCTGCAGCATGGCGGCTTCGCCGTCACGCCCCAGTTGGCCGATCAGGCGGCGCAGTTCGGCGGCGGGCAGCCCTCGCTCTGCGGCTTCGGCCATGGCCTGGAAGCAGGGCTGCAGGGCCTGGGCCGAGGTCAGCATCAGGCCAAGGCTGAGATCACCGTGGGCGCCCTGGCCGCGGCGATCCACCAGGGCCGGCTTGGGCGAGAGTTCGGCTTCGTCCACCAGGGCGGATACGGCCCACTCGGCCAGGCGCTCGGCGGGCGATGAGGTACGGCGGGCGAGGGCGCGCATCACCAGCTCCTGAACTTGGCCGGGGGTTGATAGAGGCCGCCGGACCATTCCACCAGCTCGCCGATGCTCTTGGCGGCGAGCAGCTCGCGACTGGCATCGGTGCGGCGGATGCCGAGGTCCTCGGGCAGGGCCACCAGGCCTTCCTGGCGCAGGCGGCGGGCCTCGGCCGGATCGCTGCGCAGGCCGATGGCGGTGACCCCGGCCACGGCGGCGATCATCGCCCGGCGCTCTTCCAGGGAGCGGGCGCGGTAGAGATAGGCGATGCCTTCCTCGGTGAGCAGGTGGGTGACGTCGTCGCCATAGACCATGATGGGCGCCAGCGGCATGCCGCTCTTGCGCGCCACCTCCACGGCGTCCAGGGTGTCGACGAAGGTGGGCTTGCCGCCTTCCTGGAAGGTCTCGACCATCTGCACCACCAGCTTCCTGCCGCGTTCGAGCAGGGCCGGTGCGCCGTCGCCGGTCTGCTGCCGCATGTCCAGCCAGGCCGGGGTGGGGTGACGCCGACCGTGCGGATCATGGCCCATGTTCGGCGCGCCACCGAAGCCGGCCAGGCGCCCCCGCGTCACGGTGGAGGAATGGCCGTCGCCATCCACCTGCAGGGTGGCGCCGATGAACAGGTCCACGGCGTACTGACCGGCCAGCTGGCAGAGCAGCCGGTTGGAGCGGAGCGAGCCATCGCGACCGGTGAAGAAGACGTCCGGGCGCTGGGCGATATAGCCCTCCATGCCCAGTTCGGTGCCGAAGCAGTGCACGCTTTCCACCCAGCCGCTCTCGATGGCCGGGATCAGCGTGGGGTGGGGATTGAGCGTCCAGTGCCGGCAGATCTTGCCCTTGAGGCCCAGGCGCTCGCCGTAGGTGGGCAGGATCAGCTCGATGGCCGCGGTGTTGAAGCCGATGCCATGGTTGAGCGACTGCACCTGGTGGCGTTCATAGATGCCGCGGATCGCCATCATCGCCATCAGCACGTGCACCGGCTTGATGTGGCGCGGATCGCGGGTGAACAGCGGCTCGATATAGAAGGGCCGGTCGGCCACCACCACGAAATCCACCCAGTCCGCGGGGATGTCGACTCGCGGCAGTTCGGACACGTCGTCCACCAGCTGGTTGACCTGGACGATGACGATGCCGTCGCTGAAGGCCGCCGGCTCGATCAGCGCCGGGCTGTCCTCGGTACTGGGACCGGTGTAGATATTGCCGGCGCGATCGGCCATGAAGCCGGCGCTGAGTACCACCTTGGGAATCAGGTCCACCAGCAGCCGGGCATAGAGTTCGATGTAGGTGTGGATGGCGCCGACTTCGAGCAGCCCGTCCTCCAGCAGCTGGCTGATCCTCAGGCTCTGGGTGCCGGCAAAGGAGAAGTCCAGCTTGCGGGCGATGCCGCGCTCGAACAGGTCCAGGTGCTCGGCGCGACCTACGCTGGGCATGATCATGTGCAGGTCGTGCAGCCGGGCCGGATCGACCTGGGCAAGGCTGCGGGAGAGGAAGTCGGCCTGCTTCTGGTTGTTGCCTTCCAGCACCACCCGGTCGCCGGGGGCCAGCAGCTGTTCCAGGGCCGCGACGATGGAGGCGGTGGGCAACACCTTGCCATCGGCCAGCGTGGCCACCCGGTCCAGGCGCTGCTGCTTGTCGCTGCGGCGCCTGGCGATCCGAGCCGGTGGGGAGGATGTCGTTGTCATTGGGATCTCCACGAATCACCTGTCGTGGAGTCACCCTAGACCTCGACTGCCGGGCGTTCAATCAACCTGAGGACGGAATCGTTACGCTGAAGTTAACGATTCCATTGGCCTCAGGGGTCTGCGCCCGGCTCAGGTCTTGTCGACCGGGGTGAAGACCGTGGTGGTCCTGGAGAACCAGCTGGTGGGGGTCACGTCGACATTGGCGTTGTCGAATCTCAGGCTGTTCTGCACCTGCTTGAGCGTGAGGTTCGCCTGCCAGTATTGCTCGTGGCCCAGCTCCTGGTTGGCCCTGTGCACCAGGTCCAGGGTTTCCTGGGCCGGCAGCACTGCGGTGGAGTAGTCGACGTCGACGCCGGCCACCTTGAGGATCGCGCCAGCGCCCTGGGTGTCACCCTGCTGGATCTTCTCGTTGGCCTGGGCCACGGCCTGATTCTTGGCCGGGGTGGCGACATAGTCGTCACGCAGCGCCATACCGCTCCAGATCGGCAGCCAGGACGTGGCCTTGGCGTCCTGCGCGGAGACCTGCATGAGTTTGCCGTCCTGACCCCGCAGGTCTTTGGCCGACTTGAGATAGGCGGTCTTGTCGGTCTGGGCCGTTTGCAGGGCGCTCTCGGCGGCACCCAGCTGCTGCTTGGCCTGATCGACGTGACCTCCGAAGAGATCCTGGCGCGCGGCGATCACGTCCCTGAAGGCCGATTGGCCCTGCTGGGATATCGCCGGCAGGGTGGCGACCTGCTGGGTGGCGACATCGGGTCGGGTGTCGGCCAGGGCGGCGGTGGAAAACACCGAGGCGATGGTCAGGACGAGAAGGCTCTTGGCGATACGACGATTGAGGTTCATGTGCTTCTCCCGGATACGAAAGTGACTGGAACCGCGGGGTATCGGGCGGGGCTGCGAGATACCTTGGGGTTAGTGTCGATCCGGTGAGCTTAACGATCGCTTAGCAGGCTATCAGTAGGTGTAATCCGATGTGTCGGACGCTGAAACGGAAGCAGCGCCCGCCCCGGAGATTCCGGAGCGGGCGCTGCTGGCGGGCTGGGGCGTCTCAGCGCACCAGGCAGGGCTTCTTGTTATCGAAGGTCCAGTTGGGCGAGAGGAATTGCATGGCCATGGCGTCGTCCCGCGCGCCCAGGCCCTTGGTCTTGTACAGCTCGTGGGCGCGGGCGAGGGCGTCCAGATCCAGCTCCACGCCAAGGCCACCCTGCTGCGGCACCGCGACCAGGCCGCCCTTGATCTCCAGCGGCTGGCGGGTGAGGCGTTGACCATCCTGCCAGATCCAGTGGGTGTCGATGGCGGTGATCTTGCCCGGCGCCGCGGCGGCGACATGGGTGAACATGGCCAGGGAGATGTCGAAGTGGTTGTTGGAGTGCGAACCCCAGGTCAGGCCCCAGTCGTTGCACATCTGCGCCACCCGCACCGAGCCCTGCATGGTCCAGAAGTGCGGATCGGCCAGGGGGATGTCCACCGATTGCAGCTGGATGGCGTGACCCATCTGGCGCCAGTCGGTGGCGATCATGTTGGTGGCGGTAGGCAGGCCGGTGGCGCGGCGGAATTCGGCCATCACCTCGCGTCCGGAATAGCCGTTCTCGGCGCCACAGGGGTCCTCGGCGTAGGCCAGCACCTGGTGCTGGTCGCGGCACAGGCGGATGGCTTCCTTGAGCGACCAGGCGCCATTGGGGTCCAGGGTCACGCGCGCCTCCGGGAAGCGCTCGGCCAGGGCGGTGACCGCCTCGATCTCGGCATCGCCACTGAGCACGCCACCCTTGAGCTTGAAGTCCTTGAAGCCGTAGCGGTCATAGGCGGCCTCGGCCAGGCGCACCACGGTCTCCGGGCTCAGGGCCTCTTCGTTGCGCACGCGGAACCAGGCGTCGTCGCTGTCGGCTTCGCTGCGGTAGTCCAGCGTGGTCTTGTTGCGGTCGCCGACATAGAACAGGTAGCCAAGCATCTCCACGGCATCGCGCTGCTGGCCTTCGCCGAGCAGGGCGGCTACCGGAACCTCCAGGTGCTGACCGAGCAGGTCGAGCAGGGCGGCTTCGATGGCGGTCACCGCATGGATGGTGACGCGCAGGTCGAAGGTCTGCAGGCCACGACCGCTGGCATCACGCCCGGCGAAGGCCTGGCGGACCTGGCCGAGGATGCGCTGGTACTGGCCCAGTGGCTGGCCGATCAGGAACTGGCGGGCGTCTTCCAGCGTCTGGCGGATGGTCTCGCCGCCGGGCACCTCGCCGACGCCGGTGCGACCGGCGTTGTCCTTGAGGATCAGCACGTTGCGGGTGAAGTAGGGACCGTGGGCGCCGCTGAGGTTGAGCAGCATGCTGTCCTGGCCGGCGACGGGCACGACTTCCAGCGAGGTGACCACCGGGGTGCCGGTGTGCAGGGCAGGCGTGGCGTTGAATTGCGTCATGGTCGGGCTCCTTGGTGATCAGCGAGGGGTTTCAGCGGCGAGCGGGGCTTCGGCGGGCGGCGTGGGCACACCGCGCAACTCGACACGCTTGATCTCGCCGACGACGAACAGGTAACTTATGGCCGCCACCAGGGCGTTGGCACCGACGAACACCAGGGCCATCTTGAACGAGCCGGTGGCGGCGATGATGTAGCCGATGATGATCGGGGTGGTGATGGAGGACAGGTTGCCGATGGTGTTGAACAGGCCACCGGAGAGGCCGGCGATCTGCTTGGGCGAGGTGTCGGAAACCACCGCCCAGCCCAGGGCGCCGATGCCCTTGCCGAAGAAGGCCATGGCCATGAAGCCCACCACCATCCAGTCGGCGTCGACGTAGTTGCAGAGGATCATGCTCATCGACAGCAGCATGCCGGCGACGATGGGGGTCTTGCGCGCCACGCTCAGGCTGCTGCCGCGGCGCAGCAGGTAGTCGGAGATGACCCCGCCGAGCACGCCGCCGATGAAGCCGCAGATGGCCGGCAGGGAGGCGATGATGCCGGCCTTGAGGATGGTCATGCCGCGTTCCTGCACCAGGTAGACGGGGAACCAGGTGAGGAAGAAGTAGGTGAGGGCGTTGATGCAGAACTGGCCCAGGTAGATGCCGGCCATCATGCGATTGGTCAGCAGCTGGCCGATGTAGCTCCACTTCGGGCCTTCGCTCTTCTTGCCGGGAGTGTCCAGGTCGACCAGGCCGCCGTTGCTGGCGATGTAGTCGATCTCGGCGGCATTGGCGCGGGGATGTTCGCGGGGGCTGTAGATCACCGCCAGCCAGACCGCCGAGAAGGCGATACCCAGGGCGCCCATCACCACGAAGACGTGCTGCCAGCCGAAGTGGTAGACGATCCAGCCCATCAGCGGCGCGAACAGCACGGTGGCGAAGTACTGCGCCGAGTTGAAGATCGCCGAGGCGGTGCCGCGCTCCTTGGTGGGGAACCAGGCGGCGACGATACGGGCGTTGCCGGGGAAGGAGGGTGCTTCGGCCAGGCCGACCATGAATCTCAGGGCGAACAGCAGGAATACCGCGGTGCCGATGCCGAATTCACCGATGTAGCCTTGCAGCATGGTGAACACCGACCAGGTGAAGATGCTCGCCGCATAGACCTTCTTCGAACCGAAGCGATCGAGCAGCCAGCCGCCGGGGATCTGGCCGAGCACATAGGCCCAACCGAAGGCGGAGAAGATGAAGCCGAGAGAGACGGCACTGATGCCGAGGTCTTTTTGCAGGGCGGAGCCGGCGATGGAAATGGTGGCGCGGTCGGCGTAGTTGATCGTGGTCACGACGAACAGCATGAACAGGATCAGATAGCGGACGCGCGTCTGCTTGGTTTCGTGCATGGAAAGCTCCCACTGGTTTGTTTTTGTGTGCGGGCTGACATCGTGTAGCGGGCTTATGTTGTAAGTCGTCTGACAACGATAGCGCTATCATTAAACAGATAACGTTATCATTCAACCGCTAAATCTGTGGCCGCGTGCAAAAAATCCGCTAGGAGCTCTGGCGCTCGATCAGGGCGAAACCGGTATCGAGACTTACCGCGGTCCGCTCGCCCGCGAGACGGTCGAGCAGCGCCTGGGCGACCCGCTGGCCCATGGCGTCGGCATTGACGCTGACCGTGGACAGCGCCGGGGTGGCGAAGCGGCCATTGGTGGTGTCGCCGAAGCCGACCACCGCCAGTTGCGCGGGAATGCGCAGGCCGCGGCTGCTGGCTTCGGCGACCACGCCCAGGGCCAGGGTGTCAGAGCTGCACAGCACCAGCTCCGGCGGCTCGGGGCGTTCCAGCAGGCGCGCCAGGCCGATCCGGCCGACTTCCCAGGTGGCGGGCAGCGGCAGCACCTCCATGGGCAGTTCGGGGATGCCCAGCGCCACCAGGCGGGCCTGCAGGGCCAGGTTGCGGCGCATGGCGCGGGGATCGTCCACCGAGATCACCCCAAAGCGGCGATAGCCACGGGCGACGAAGTGCTCCGCCAGGGCGACGCCGACCTGCTCGTGGGAAAAGCCCACCTGCATGTCCAGGGCCTCGGCGCTCAGGTCCCAGGCTTCCACCACCGGGATGTTCAGCGCCGCCAGCCGTGCGCGACTGGCCGGGGTGTGCAGGGTGCCGGTGAGGACGATGCCATCGGGGCGGCGGCCAAGGATGGCTTCCAGCAATTCCTCTTCCTTTTCCGGCGAATAGCCGGTGGGACCGATCAGCGCCTGGTAGCCCGCCTCGGTGAGGCGATCCATGATCGCCTGCACCACGGTGGCGTAGATGGAATTGGCGATGGTGGGGAGGAGGATGGCCACCAGCCGGCTCTTGCTGGAGGCGAGGCTGCCCGCCAGCAGATTGGGCACGTAGCCCAGCTCCTTGACCACGGCCAGGACATGCTCGCGGGTGGCGGCGCTCACCAGGCTCGGTCGGTGCAGGGCCCGGGATACGGTAATGGGCGACACCCCGGCGGCGAGGGCGACCTCGCGCACGGTGAGGGGCAGCTCGGTGGTGCCATCGAGCTGGGCAAGTTCGCGTCGGGACTTCCTGGCCAAAGCGGGTCCTTGGGTGAGAGAGGCCGCCATTATGGGAGCAAGCCCCGGCGGTTGCCATGGGCGCTCGCCAGTGCCCCTGCTAGTCGACCGCTCGCGCCGCCCGGGCGCGGCCGACCCGCGACTGATTGGATCGACCCAGCAGGGCGGAGACGTCCTGCCCGGCCTCGACCAGTCTGGCGAGGTCGACGCCGGTCGCCAGGCCCAGCCCATCCAGCAGATAGACCAGGTCTTCGCTGGCGACATTGCCGCTGGCGCCCCGGGCATAGGGACAGCCGCCCAGCCCGGCGATGGAGCTGTCGAACACCGCGATGCCTTCGAGCAGGCTGGCGTAGACGTTGGCCAGGGCCTGGCCATAGGTGTCGTGGAAATGCCCGGCCAGGCGGCCGAGCGGCACCTCCCGACCGACTCGCTGCCAGAGCGCCCGGGTGCGGCCCGGGGTGCCGACGCCGATGGTATCGCCCAGGGAGACCTCGGCGCAGCCCAGCTCCAGCAGCTCGCGGGTCACGGTGGCCACCTGGTCCGGGGCGATCGCGCCGTCGTAGGGGCAGCCCAGCACACAGGACACATAGCCGCGGACCCGGATGCCCGCCGCCCGCGCGCCCTCGACCACGGGCACGAAGCGCGCCAGGCTCTCGGCGATGGAGCAATTGATATTGCGCTCGGAGAAGCCCTCCGAGGCAGCGGCGAAGACGGCGATCTCATCCACTCCCGTAGCCAGGGCGGCCTCGAAGCCCTGCATATTGGGCACCAGCACCGAACGGACCACGCCCGGCGGCCGCCCGAGTCCCGCCAGTACCTCGGCGGTCCCGGCCATCTGCGGCACCCAGCGGGGCGAGACGAAGCTGCCCACCTCCAGATGCTGCACGCCGCTAGCGATCAGCGCCTTGCACAGCTGGATGCGCTCGGCGACGTCCAGCGCCTGGGGTTCGTTCTGCAGGCCATCGCGTGGCCCGACCTCGACCACCCGCACCCGGGACGGCAGGCCCTCGCTCATGGTGCGGCCTCCTCCAGTTCCACCAGGGCAGTGCCCTCGGCCACCAGTTCGCCAGGGCTGCAGAACAGCGCGGCCACGACGCCCGCACGGGGCGCGCGGATGCTGTGCTCCATCTTCATCGCCTCCAGTATCACCAGCGGGGTACCGGCTTCCACGGTGTCGCCGACGGCCACCGGTACGGCGACCACGCTGGCGTTCATCGGTGCCGTGAGTCCGCCTGCATCGGCCTGGCGCTTGACCTCGGCCAGCGGATCGGCCCAGGTGACGACTTCGAGGCGGTTCTGCCACTCCATAAACAGCGTTTGCCCACGGCGATGGAGGTGTGTGCTCTGACGGATGCCCTCGGCCTGCCAGTGGAGGCGATCACCATTCAGCTCGACCGCCGCCGAACCGGGCAGGGCGACGGCGCGCACCTCTCCGCGACAGGCCAGGCGTAGCGAGACAAGTGATGGCCCACCCAGGCGCCAGCCCTGGCGGGAAGCCCAGGGTGACGTCGAATCGGCATGGGCCGGCAGCGTTGCCAGCCAGGCCTGGGCCGCCAATGTCCAGAAGGCGTCGGTCAGCTCTCCGGGTGCGGGCAGCAAGGCATCCCGGTGACGCTCGATGAAGCCGGTGTCCAGCTCGGCCGCGGCAAAGGCCGGATGGGCGAGCAGGCGCTGCAGGAAGGCGAGGTTGGTGGCGAAGCCGCCCACCGCGGTGTCGTCGAGCATGGCCAGCAAGCGCTTGCGCGCCTGTTCGCGGTTGTCGCCCCAGGCGATCAGCTTGGCCAGCATGGGATCGTAGAAGGGCGACACCTCGTCGCCTTCCTCCACGCCGCTGTCCACCCGCCGCCCCGGACCGGCCGCCGGCTCGCGATAGAGCTGCAGGGTGCCCGAGGCCGGCAGGAAGCCCTGGTCGGTGTCCTCGGCATAGAGCCGTACCTCGATGGCATGGCCGTGCAGCGGCACCTGGGCCTGGGTGAGGGGCAGGGGCTCGCCAGCGGCCACGCGCAGCTGCCAGGCCACCAGGTCCAGACCGGTGATGGCCTCGGTGACCGGGTGCTCCACCTGCAACCGGGTATTCATCTCCATGAAGAAGAAGTCGCCGCGGGCGTCGAGCAGGAATTCCACGGTGCCGGCGCCGACGTAGCCGATGGCCTGGGCCGCCTGCACCGCCGCCTCGCCCATAGCCCGGCGCAACGCGGGCGTAAGACCCGGCGCGGGGGCTTCCTCGATCACCTTCTGGTGACGGCGCTGGATGGAACAGTCGCGTTCGTTGAGATAGAGGCAGTGGCCGTGCCCGTCGGCGAAGACCTGGATCTCCACGTGGCGCGGTTGCAGCACGTATTTCTCCACCAGCATCCGCGCATCGCCAAAGGCGGCGCGCGCTTCGCGCTGGGCCGAGGCGAGGCCTTCGGCCAGGTCGGCTTCGCGCTCGACGATCTTCATGCCCTTGCCGCCGCCGCCGGCGGTGGCCTTGAGCAGCACCGGATAGCCGATGCGCGCCGCGGCGTCGCGAAAGCTGGCCAGGGACTGGTCCTCGCCGTGATACCCCGGCACCAGGGGCACTCCGGCGTCGGTCATCAGCGCCTTGGCCGCGGACTTGCTGCCCATGGCGCGGATCGCTGCCGCGGGTGGCCCGACGAAGACCAGCCCGGCCGCGGCCACCGCCTCGGCGAAGGCGGCGTTCTCGGAGAGAAAGCCGTAGCCGGGATGGATCGCCTGGGCGCCGGTGGTCAGGGCAGCGGCGATGATGCGCTCGCCCAGCAGATAGCTGTCGGCCGGCTTGGTCCCGCCCAGGTCCACCGCCTGGTCGGCCTGGCGCACGTGACGGGCGCCAGCATCGATGGCGCTGTGCACGGCGACGGTGCCCAGGCCGAGGGCCTTGGCGGTGCGCATCACCCGACAGGCGATCTCGCCGCGGTTGGCGACCAGCAGACGGTCGAAGGTCATGGCGAGTTCTCCTGCCAGGCGGGGCGACGTTTTTCCAGGAAGGCCTGCAGGCCTTCCTGGGCTTCGGGGGTGACACGCACGGCGGCGATCAGGCTCTCGGTGAACGAGCGCACCTGGGCGCTGGGTGTGCCTTCGCCAGCGCCGTCCAGCAGCCGCTTGCAGGCGCGCAATGCCTGGGGGCCGTTGTCCAGCAGTCGGGCGATCCAGGCCTCGACCAGTGCCTCCAGGTCGGCGGCCGCGGCGGTCTCGGCCACCAGGCCCAGCTCGGCGGCGCGTTCGCCGGAGAAGCGCTCGGCGCCGAGCATGTAGCGCCGCGCTGCCCGCTCGCCCAGGGCGCGGATCACGAAGGGGCCGATGACCGCCGGCACCAGGCCGATGCGCACCTCCGACAGGCAGAAGGTAGCGTCACTGGCGGCCAGGGCCAGGTCGCAGCAGCTGACCAGGCCCACGGCGCCGCCAAAGGCCGCGCCTTGGACCACCGCCAGGGTGGGCAGCGGCAGGGCCTGCAGGCGATACATAACCTCGGCCAGCCGCTCGCTGTCGGCGCGGTTGGCGGCGGCGTCCAGATTGGCCGAGGCCTGCATCCAGGCCAGGTCGGCGCCGGCGCAGAAGTGCCGCCCGCGGCCGCGCAGGAGCAGGAAGCGCAGTTCCTGATCGCTGGCGATCTCGGCCAGCACGGTGCCCAGCTCGGCGATCAGCTGCGCATCCAGGGCATTGTGGCGATCCGGACGGTCGAGCCAGAGGGTGGCGAAGCCGCGCGGATCGCGGATCAGTTCCAGGGTGTGGAAGTCAGTCATGGCCTACATCCGGAAGATGCCGAAGGTCGTCGGCTCGAGCGGGGCGTTGAGACTGGCCGACAGGGCCAGGGCGAGGACCTCGCGGGTCTGGGCCGGGTCGATCACCCCGTCATCCCACAACCGCGCGCTGGAGTAATGGGCATGGGCCTGGCGCTCGTACTGCTCGACGATGGGGCCCTTGATGCGCGCCGCCTCTTCGTCGTCGAAGACCTCGCCGGCACGTTCGGCCTGCTCGCGCTTGACCTGCACCAGCACCCCGGCCGCCTGCTCGGCGCCCATCACGCCGATACGCGCGTTGGGCCACATCCACAGGAAGCGTGGATCGTAGGCGCGACCGCACATGCCGTAGTTGCCGGCGCCAAAGCTGCCGCCGATGATCACGGTGAACTTGGGCACCCGGGCGCAGGCCACCGCGGTAACCAGCTTGGCGCCGTGCTTGGCGATGCCGCCTTCTTCATATTTCTTGCCGACCATGAAGCCGGTGATGTTCTGCAGGAACAGCAGCGGGATGCGTCTCTGGCAGGCCAGTTCGATGAAGTGCGCGCCTTTCTGCGCCGATTCGGCGAAGAGGATGCCGTTGTTGCCGAGGATGGCCACCGGATGGCCGTGCAGATGAGCGAAGCCGCAGACCAGGGTGGTACCGAATTGCGCCTTGAATTCATCGAAGACGCTGCCGTCCACCAGCCGCGCGATCACCTCGCGCACCTCCAGCGGCTGCTTGGGGTCGACCGGGACCAGGCCGTGCAGCTCCTCGGCCGGATACAGCGGTGCGCTGGGCGTCTTCAGTTGCAGCTCGCCCAGCTTGCGCCAGTTGAGGTTGGCGATGCAGCGCCGCGCCAGGGCCAGGGCATGGGCGTCGTTCTCGGCGTAGTGATCGGCCACGCCGGAGGTACGGCAGTGGACATCGGCGCCGCCTAGTTCCTCGGCGCTGACCACCTCGCCGGTGGCGGCCTTCACCAGTGGCGGGCCGGCGAGAAAGATGGTGGCCTGCTGGCGCACCATGATGGTCTCGTCGCTCATGGCCGGCACATAGGCGCCGCCGGCGGTGCAGGAGCCCATGACCACGGCGATCTGCGGGATGCCCTGGGCGCTCATGGTCGCCTGGTTGAAGAAGATCCGCCCGAAGTGCTCCCGGTCGGGGAAGACGTCTTCCTGGCGGGGCAGGTTGGCGCCGCCGGAATCCACCAGATAAAGGCAGGGCAGGCGATTCTGCAGGGCGATGGCCTGGGCGCGCAGGTGCTTCTTCACCGTCAGCGGATAGTAGGAGCCGCCTTTCACGGTGGCGTCGTTGGCGATGATCATGCACTCGACGCCCTCGATGCGGCCGATGCCGGCCACCACCCCGGCGGCCGGTACCTCTTCCTCGTAGACGTCGAGGGCGGCCAGGGCGCCGATCTCCAGGAAGGGCGAGCCCGGGTCCAGCAGGAGATCGATGCGCTGGCGGGGCAGCAGCTTGCCGCGCGCGGTATGGCGCGCCTGGGCCTTGGCACCGCCGCCTTCGCGGATGCGCGCCAGCAATTGGTCGAGCCGGGCCAGCTGCGCGGCCATGGCGGCGGCGTTGCGCTGGTAGTCCGGGGTGCGCCGGTTCAGCGTGGAGGTCAGCACGGTCATTAAGGCGTCCTCACCGGGTTTCGTTGAACAGCTCGCGGCCGATCAGCATGCGGCGAATCTCGCTGGTGCCGGCGCCGATCTCGTAGAGCTTGGCGTCGCGCAGCAGGCGGCCGGTGGGGTATTCGTTGATATAGCCGTTGCCACCCAGGATCTGGATGGCTTCCAGCGCCATCTGGGTAGCCTTCTCGGCGGTATAGAGGATCACCCCGGCAGCGTCCTTGCGGGTGGTCTCGCCGCGGTCGCAGGCCTGAGCCACCGCATAGAGATAGGCGCGGCTGGCGGCGAGGCCGGTATAGAGGTCGGCCACCTTACCCTGGATCAGCTGGAATTCGCCGATGCTCTGGCCGAATTGCTTGCGGTCATGGACGTAGGGCAGGACCACGTCCAGGCAGGCCTGCATGATGCCCACCGGGCCGCCGGCGAGGACCACGCGCTCGTAGTCCAGGCCGCTCATCAGCACCCTGACCCCGCCATTGACCTGGCCCAGCACGTTTTCCTCCGGCACCTCCACGTCGTCGAAGAACAGCTCGCAGGTGTTGGAGCCGCGCATGCCCAGCTTGTCGAACTTGCTGCCGCGGCTGAAACCGGTCCAGTCACGCTCGACGATGAAGGTGGTGATGCCATGGGCAGCCTTCTCCGGCTCGGTCTTGGCATAGATGACATAGGTGTGGGCATCGGGCCCGTTGGTGATCCAGGTCTTGCTGCCGTTGAGCACGAAGCGATCGCCGCGGCGGTCGGCGCGCAGCTTCATGGAGACCACGTCCGAGCCGGCATTGGGTTCGCTCATGGCCAGGGCGCCAATGTGCTCGCCGCTGACCAGCCGGGGCAGGTAGCGCGCCTTCTGCTCGGCGCTGCCGTTGCGGTGGATCTGGTTGACACAGAGATTGGAGTGAGCGCCATAGGACAGGGCGACCGAGGCGGAGCCGCGGCTGATCTCCTCCATGGCCACCGCATGGGCCAGATAGCCGAGTCCTGCGCCGCCGTATTCCTCGCCCACGGTGATGCCGAGCAAGCCCAGGTCACCAAAGGTGCGCCACAGGTCCATGGGAAAGCTGTTGCTGGCATCGATCTCGCCCGCGCGAGGCGCTACCTCGCGGGCGACCAGGGTGCGCACCTGATCGCGCAGCAGATCGAGGGTCTCGCCCAGGGCGAAGTTGAGACTCGGGTAGCTCATGGGGTCACCTGTTGTTGGGATTGTCGGGTGAGAGCGGTCGGCCGATCGGGCGCGCATGGGGCGGCCACCCGGTACGGCGCGGAGCTGAAAGAAACAGGACGGGGCAGCGCTGATGGCCAGGCGCGGGCGTGGCGCGCAGGTGGACGCTGGAAAACCGTCGGGCAGGGCGGCCGACGGCAGGACAAGGGTGCGCGCGGAGCGCGGCTGAGGAACGCGGGCGCCAGGGCGCGCATGGTCCGTCCTCCTGTTCATTATTCTTGTCATGGCGACCGCGAGAGGAAGGCGGCGCGCCTGTGCCTCTGAGTCTAGGAGAGGAAATGCGCTATCGTGAAACGATAAAAATAGAATCCAGGTATTGGAAAATCAGATGGCAGTGCTCAAGGACATTTCGATGCGGCAGCTGCGCTACTTCGTCGCCGCCGCCGAGAACAGCCAGTTTTCCCTGGCCGCCAGCGCGGTCAACGTCAGCCAGTCGGCGGTCACCACGGCGGTCAGCCAGCTGGAGGCGCTGCTCGCCGTGCGGCTATTCGAGCGCCTGCCCCACGGCGTCAAGCTCACGGCCGAGGGGCATCAGTTCTATCACCATGCCCGGCATATCCTCGATACCCTGCAGGACGCCGTCAGCCAGCCGCTGTTCCAGAGCCATGCCCTGACCGGCCAGGCGCGCGTCGGCGCCTCCTATGCGGTGCTCGGCTACTACCTGCCGACCCTGCTGGCGCGCTTCAAGCGCAGCTATCCGCAGATCGACATCGACCTGCGCGACATGGACCGGCCCAGCATCGAGGCCGGCATCACCGATGGCACCCTGGAGCTGGGCCTCACCGTCATCTCCAACGTCGACGCCACCCAGCCCTTCGAGCGCCACCTGCTGATGCGCTCGCCGCGCCAGCTCTGGCTGCCCATCGCCCATCCGCTGCTGGCAGCGGAGCGCGTCACCCTGGCCGACATCGCTCCCTATCCCTACATCCTCGCCACGGTGGACGAAGGGGAGACCTCGACCCTGCGCTACTGGCACGCGGCGGGTCTTGCGCCCAACGTGGTGTTCAAGACTTCGTCCATGGAGTCCCTGCGCGGCCTGGTCGCCCATGGCTTCGGCGTGACCATCCTCTCCGACATGCTCTATCGCGGCTGGTCGCTGGAAGGCCGCAAACTGGAAGCCCGGCCGGTGGCCGACGCCATCCCGCCCATGGAGCTGGGCCTGATCTGGAGTCCCGAAGACCGCCTGGGGGCCGGTGCCCAGGCGTTTCGCCAGTTCCTGGTGTCGGCGAGTGGCGAGGCCCGTGAACGTTAGGCGCACCCCGCAACAGGGCTTCCGCCGGACCGGATGAACGTGGCGCTGGCGGAGACGAAGGAAAACGTCTTGAATGTCGGCTGGTATACCATAATCCATCTATTGGGCGGTTCAGCCGGGGCTTGCCAAGAGCCTCGCTTCGATAAGGAGATGCGTATGCGCACCTGGTTCAAGGATCTGAAGACGACCCTCAAGCTGGCCCTGGGTTTTGGCAGCGTCCTGCTGCTGACCCTGACCATCGCCGCGACCGGGTGGAGCACCATCGGCCTGCTGGCGCGCAGCGGCGACCGCCTGGCGGCCATCGGTGAACTCACCGAGGCGGCGAAGGACCTGGGCATCGCCCGGCAGGCCGATGCCCAGGCGGTCGGCGAAGCCGTGGCCCAGCCTGTGACGGCGCGTCTGGCCGCCTTGCGCGAGCAGCAGGCGGCATTGCAGCGGCTGGGCCTGGACGCCGCCAGCCAGCACCTGCTCGACGCGCAGAGCGAATTGGCCGCTGCCTATGCGCAGACCTTTACCGCTCAGGTGAGCGCCTATAAGCGGCGCGGTGAAGCGGCGACCCTGCTCGGCACCCGTGCCGACGAAGCGTTGCAGGGCGTGGGTGAGATCGAGCAGAACCTGGCCACCAACGAAGCACCCGAACTCTATCCCGGCCAGCGACTCGGCCAATTCCGGGCCATCGGCGTACTGGAGCGCCGCCTGCGCGAGGTGAGGTACAGCCTGCAGCGCTACCTGCTCGGTGGCGATCCCGCCCAGGAGGCCAAGGCGAATGCCGACATGACGGCCACGGTCGCCGAACTGCAACGCCGCCTGGCCAGTGCCTCCAGCCGCGACGCGCCCATCCTGCGGCGGGCCGAAGAGGCACTGCTGCATTACCAGGACTCCATCGGCACCTTCCAGCAGGCCAACCAGCAGGCCGCCCAGGCCGCCGAGGCACTGCGCGGCCTGGAAGACCGCCTGCTCGACACCGGGCGCCAGCTGGTGCGCCAGACCATCGTCCAGCGCGAGGCGGCCAGCGAGCAGGCCTATCGCTGGCTGGCGCTGATCAGCGTGCTGGCGTTGCTGGCCGGTCTGCTGGCCGGCTGGCTCATCACCCGCCAACTGATGCAGCCGCTGCGCGCCTCGCTGCAGCAGGCCCGGCGCATCGCCGGTGGTGATCTGTCGTCCGTGCCGCCGGTGACGCGGCGGGACGAACTCGGTCAGTTGCAGGCCAGCATGGGCGAGATGACCGCCGGCTTGCGCGAGCTGGTCGGCCAGGTCCGGGAGAGCACCACGCAGCTGCAAGGCGCGGCTCAGGGGCTCACCGGCAGCGCCGAGCGGACGCGTGACGGAGTGGAACGCCAGGGCCAGGAAACGCGCCTGGTGGCTACCGCCATCGTGCAGTTGACCGCCAGTGCCCAGGAGGTGGCCACCCATGCCGAAATGGCGTCCCAGACCTCTCGGCAGGTCGAGCGCGCGGCGGACGATGGCGATGCACGGGTACGCCAGGCGATCACCGCGGTTGACGCGCTGGTGCAGGAGATGGTGCAGGCCGCCACGGCGATGGATGCGCTGTTGCGCGAGAGCGAGCGTATCGGCGCGGTCACCGGGGTCATCAAGGCGGTCGCCGAGCAGACCAACCTGCTGGCGCTCAACGCGGCCATCGAGGCGGCCCGCGCCGGGGAGGCCGGACGTGGCTTCGCGGTGGTGGCGGACGAGGTGCGCAACCTGGCTCGTAGCACCCAGCAGTCGGTCACCGAGATCGAGCGCAGCGTCGCCGATCTGCGTGGCCGCGCCGCTCAGGCCGCGGCGCGCATGGACGCCAGTCGTTCGCAGACCGGCCAGGCGGTGACCCTGATCCAGCACGCTGGCGAGGCGTTGCAACTCATCGGCAGCCAGGTCACGAGCATGCAGGCGATGAACCTGCAGATCGCGGCCGCCGCCGAAGAGCAGAGCCGGGTCGCCGGTGAGGTCGGGCAGAGCGTCGCCGTCGTCGAGGCCCTGGCGGAAGCCAGTGTCAGTTCCAGCCAGGAGATGTCCGCGGCCAGCGCGGAACTGGGACAGCTGGGTGCGGAATTGACCGCCCGGATCAGTCGCTTCCGCCTGTAGGCACGTCAAAGGCCTCGACCCTCCACAGGGGCGGATGAGGCTCGCCGGGCGAAGGCGGCTGCGGCGAGCGCTCTCCTCGCGAACGTCAGTGCGGGTCCTGGCCTTCGCCAACCCGCTGCCGGCGATCCGGCGTGCTGCGCGCGCCCGGATCCGGACGCGCGAGGTGGGTCATGCAGGGAGGAACGCCGCGCGCTGGGAGGTGAGGCCGCTGACCTGGCCGGTCGGATCGCGCTCGGCGGGTAACGAAGGCAGGGCGGCGATCCGCGCTGCCCTGCAGGGACTTCAGTGCGCGGCGGCCTTGCTCAGGTCAGCTTCGTTCCACTCGGTATAGACGCAGGCATCGCTGGCCGCCCAGCGCAGCCGTACCACCTGGCCAGGCTGCAGGCCCTGGGCATGGGCCAGCGACTTGACCATCAGCTGGGCGCCCCCCGCGGTCTGCAGCATGCAGCTCTGGCTCTCGCCCAGGAACAGCGCCTCGCCGACCCGTGCCGGGATCTCGTTCCAGCCCGCCGGCATGGGCAGGGTCGCGGCCTGTTCGGTAGTCAGCAGCTGCAGCTTTTCCGGCCGCAGCATCAGCAGCAACGCCTGTTCCGGTCTGACGCCGGCGGTCGGGCGCATCGCCAGCTCCTGACCTTCGAAGGTGCAATGGGCCTGGGCCCGGGCGGTGACCTTGAGAAAGTTGGAGTTGCCGAGGAAGGCCGCGACGAAGGCATTCGGCGGATTCTGGTAGAGGTCGTAGCCACTGCCCAGGCCGACGATGCGCCCGTGACTGAAGATGGCGATGCGCTGCGACAGCCGCAGGGCTTCTTCCTGGTCGTGGGTCACGTAGACGATGGTGATTCCCAGTCGCCGGTGCAACTGGCGCAATTCGTCCTGCAGGTCTTCGCGGAGCTTCTTGTCCAGGGCGCCGAGGGGTTCGTCCATCAGCAGGATGCGCGGTTCATAGACCAGCGCCCGGGCGATGGCCACCCGCTGCTGCTGGCCGCCGGAGAGCTGCGCCGGCCGCCGATGGGCGAAGGCATCCAGCTGCACCAGGCGCAGCATGGCGTCGACCCGCTGGTTGCGCTCGGCCGCACCGACCTTGCGGATGTCCAGGGGGAAACCGATGTTGTCGCGTACCGAGAGGTGCGGAAACAGCGAATAGCGCTGGAACACCATGCCGATGTCGCGCTGGTGCGGCGGCACCCGCAGCAGCGAGCGACCGGCGACGCTGATGGCACCGGAGCTGGGGGTCTCGAAGCCGGCCAGCATCGACAGGGTGGTGGACTTGCCGGAACCGCTGGAGCCGAGGAAGGTGAGGAATTCACCCTCCTGGATGTCCAGCGTGAGATCGTCCACGGCGGTGAAGTCGCCGTAGTGCTTGTTGAGGTTCTGCAGGCGGACCAGCGGGGCCGCGGGGGTGTGGTTCTGGAGTACGGCGCTCATGGCAGGCTCCGGGAGCTCAGCGGGAAAGGGGTTGGCGGCGGCGCAGCAGGGCAGCCGCGAGCATCACCAGCAGGGAAAGGCCGATCAGCACGGTGGAGGCCACGGCGATCACCGGCGTCAGGTCCTGGCGCAGGGTCGCCCACATCTTCACCGGCAGGGTCTGCAGGTTGGGGCTGGCCATCATCACGCTCAGCACCACCTCGTCCCAGGACACCAGGAAGGCAAATAGAGCCCCGGCGAACACCCCCGGCCAGATGCCAGGCAGGGTCACCCGGTAGATCGCCTGCAGGCGCGAGGCACCGCAGATCACCGCGGCATCCTCGATGGACTGATCGAACAGCTTGAGCGAATTGATGACGGCGATCAGCGCGAAGGGCAGGGCGACGATCACGTGGCTGACCACGAAGGCCAGCAGGGTGCCGGTGTAGCCCAGACGCAGGAACAGCGCATAGATGGCCACGGCGATCACCACCAGCGGCACGATCATCGGCAGGGTGAAGACCGCATAGAGCGTCTTGCGCCCGGGAAATTTGCCGCGTACCAGGGCGAAGGCGCAGGGTACCGCCAGGGCCACCGAGACCAGGGTGGTCAGCAGCGCCACCTTGAGGCTGGCCAGCGCCGCCTGCATCCATTCCGGGTTGGCGAAGAATTGCTGGTACCACTTCAGCGTCCAGCCCGGTGGCGGGAAGACCAGCCACTGGGAGGAGCCGAACGACAGCAGCACGATGAAGACGATGGGCAGCAGGAGCACCGCGGCGATGGCGCCGGTGACCAGCAGCAGGCCACCGCGCAGCCGCCAGCCGAGGGCACTTGGAGTGAGCAGCATGGGGTTACCTCGCGTTCTGGGGGTCGACCGGGGATTCCGGTTGCAGCCTGAGATAGAGGGCGAACAGCACCAGGGCGATGACGATGAGCAACGCCGCGGCGGCGCTGGCCAGGCCCCAGTTGAGGAACGACTGCACCTGCTGGATGATGAATTCCGGCAGCATCATGTTCTGCGCCCCACCCAGCAGTGCGGGGGTGACGTAGTAGCCGAGCGACATGACGAACACCATCAGCGCACCCGAGCCCAGGCCGGAACGGCACATCGGCAGGAACACCTTGCGGAAGTTGGTCCAGGGACTGGCGCCGCAGATGGCGCCGGCCTGCAGCACCATGGGGTCCATGGCCTGCAGGGTCGCCTGCAAGGGCAGCACGATGAAGGGGATCATGATGTAGATCATGCCGATCACCACCCCGGTCAGGTTGTTGACCATGGCCAAAGGCTCGTCGATCAGCCCCATCGCCATGAGCAGCTTGTTGATCACGCCGGAACCCTGCAGCAGCACCAGCCAGGCGTAGGTGCGGGCCAGCAGGCTGGTCCACATCGACAGCAGCACGATGTTGAACAGCCAGCGGCCCCAGCCGCGTGGCATCAGGGTAATGGTCCAGGCCAGCGGAAAGCCGATCAGCACGCTGAAGAAGGTCACCAGCGCGGCGACGCCGAAGGTGTTGAGCAACACCTGGGCATAGGCACCGTTGGCGAACAGCGTCTGGTAGTTGCCGAGGCCCGGCACGGGTTCGAGGAACCCGCGCAGCAGCAGACCGATCAACGGCACCAGGAAGAACAGCCCGAGGAACAGCAGGGCAGGGACGAGGTGACTCGCCCCCTTCCAGCGTACGGCGCGTTCACCCCGGGTCCGCGCCGGGTCGCTCAGCGGACGCGGGGTGCCCTTGGCGGAGCCGAGCACCGCCCGGCTGGAGCTGGAGGCGGACATGTCATTTCACCAGCCATTCGTTCCAGCGACTGGCGATCTCGCCGCCATGCTGGGCCCAATAGGCGAAGTCCAGAGTGACCTGCTCGCTGCCGTAGGCGGTGGGCAAATTCTTGGCCAGGTCCGGGGTCAGTTTGGCGACGCTGTCGAGGTTGACCGGCGCGTAGGCGGTGAGGTTGGCGAACTCGGCCTGACCGCGGGCACCGCTGGCCTCGGCGAGAAATTTCATCGCCGCCTCCTTGTTCTTGGCCCCCTTGGGCACCACCAGCATGTCGGCCATGACCAGATTCTGCTTCCAGCTCACGCCCACCGGCGCGCCGTCCTGCTGCAGGGCATAGACCCGGCCGTTCCAGAACTGCCCCAGGGTCGCTTCACCAGAGGCGAGCAGCTGCTGCGACTGGGCGCCGCCGCCCCACCAGACGATGTCCTTCTTGATGGTGTCGAGCTTCTTGAAGGCGCGATCCAGGTCCAGCGGATAGAGCTTGTCCTTGGGCACCCCATCGGCCAGCAGGGCCAGTTCCAGCACGCCGGGGCTCGGCCATTTGTAGAGTGCCCGCTTGCCGGGGTAGGTGGTGGTGTCGAACAGCGCCGACCAGTCCTGTGGCTGCTTGCTGCCCAGCTTGCCCTGGTTGTAGCCGAGCACGAAGGAGAAGAAGAAGGAGCCCACGGCATGATCGTTGACGAAGCGCGGATCGATCCTGCTGCGGTCGATGGTCTTGAAGTCCAGCGGCTCCAGCAGGCCCTGCTGGGCGGCGCGCAGGGCGAAGTCCGCCTCCACGTCGACCACGTCCCATTGCACATTGCCACTCTGCACCATGGCCTGCAGCTTG
Source organism: Pseudomonas sp. SORGH_AS_0199 (assembly GCF_031453735.1). NCBI lineage: Bacteria > Pseudomonadati > Pseudomonadota > Gammaproteobacteria > Pseudomonadales > Pseudomonadaceae > Pseudomonas > Pseudomonas sp. SORGH_AS_0199. Next base: position 3,234,788 of record NZ_JAVJAE010000001.1, on the reverse strand, counting down.
CCGTAGTCGGTGGGGCCGTCCTGCACCACCTGGATGCCGGTCTGCTGGGTGAAGGGGCCGGCCCAGGCTTTCTTCTGAGCGTCCTGGGTAGTGCCGCCCCAGCTGGTGAAGTTGAGGCTTTCCGCCTGGGCCTGGACGCCCAGGGTGGCGAGCAGGCCGGCGACGGCAATGGATACGACTTTGCGCTTCAGCAACATCTTGATGCCCTCTCTGTTATTGGATCGACGCGGCAGGGATGCCTCGTCCGTTCTAAGAGCAGTGCGGCCAGGGGCCAGAATAGGGAGGCCTTGGACTTGTTCTATCGGGCCCGTTTGTCACGAGCCCTGGCATAATCCGATATTATGGTATTCCAAACTTTTTACAAGCCTGTCAAAGGCCTCTGAAAGGCGCTTCAGCCAGGGAACGGCAGGGTCTCGACGATCTCCAGTTCGTACCCGGTCAGGCCGGCATAGCGCAGCGGCAGACCCAGGTGGCGGATACGCCCGATGCCCAGGTCTTGCAGGATTTGCGCCCCGGTGCCCACCTCGGCATAGATGCGCGACTGGGAGCGCTCGAACAGCCGCTTGGGTTGGGTCAGCGAGGGCACCCTGGCCAGCAATGCCTGGGAGGATTCATGGTTGGCGAGCACCACCACGATGCCGTGGCCTTCCTGGGCGACGCGTTCCAGGGCAGCCCACAGGGTCCAGCTCGGCGGGCCGCTGTATTCGGCGCCGACCAGGTCGCGCAACGGGTCCAGGGCATGGACGCGGACCAGGGTGGGGGTCTCGCGGTCGATGTCGCCCATCACCATGGCCAGGTGCACGCCGCCCTCGATACGGTCCTCGTAGGTCAGCAGGCGGAAGGTGCCGTGCACCGTCGGCAATTCGCTTTCGCCGATGCGGGTGACGGTGTGTTCATGGCGCAGTCGGTAATGGATGAGGTCGGCGATGGTGCCCAGCTTGATGCCGTGGCGTTCGCCGAAGCGCTCCAGGTCCGGTCGGCGGGCCATGCTGCCATCGTCGTTCATCACCTCGACGATCACGGCCGAAGGATCGCGACCGGCCAGCCGTGCCAGGTCGCACCCGGCCTCGGTATGGCCGGCGCGAGTCAGCACGCCGCCGTCGCGAGCGCGCAGGGGAAAGATGTGGCCGGGCTGGACCAGATCGCGCGGGGTGGCATCCGGCGCCACCGCCGCTTCGATGGTGCGCGCTCGGTCCGCCGCCGAGATACCGGTGGTGACGCCCGTGGCGGCTTCGATGGACACGGTGAAGGCGGTGCCGTGGACGGTGCCGTTGTCGCTGACCATCTGCATCAGGTTGAGCTGGCGGCAGCGTTCTTCGGTCAGCGTCAGGCAGATCAGGCCGCGGGCTTCGCGCGCCATGAAGCTGATCGCCGCCGGGGTGCAGGCATCGGCGGCGAGCAGGATGTCGCCCTCGTTCTCGCGGTCTTCGTCATCGACCAGGATGACCATCTTGCCGGCACGGAAATCCTCGATGATCGCTTCGATGGGATGGATGGCCACGACAACCTCTCAGGGTTCTGGATTGCTATGTAATCTGGTATACCATGAGACAAATCGCAGCGAAAGAGGCAAGGTGCCATGAAAGGTTATTGGATTGCAGAGGTCGATGTGACCGATCCCGAGGCTTATCGCGGCTATACGGAGCGCGCCCCGGCGGCCTTCGCCCGCTATGGCGGTCGCTTCCTCGCCCGGGGCGGACGCGCCGAGCAGCTGGAAGGCGAAGGCTGGGCGACGCGCCGGGTGGTGATCGAATTCGATTCCTACGAACAGGCCCTGGCCTGCTATCGCTCGGCGGAGTATCAGGACGCCTGCGGGCACCGGCAGACGGCGGCTCGGGCCGAGATCTTCATCGTCGAAGGACTCTGAGAGAGGCGGCCAGGCACGGCACTGCCGCGTCTGGCCGAAGACGGCTAGCGTTCGATGCGCGGCTCGTCCTGCACGCGGGGGATGAACAGCTCGCGCGCCTGTTCGCCCTGGTGCTCCTGCTGCCGCTGCAGGTAGTCGAGGGCCACCTTGGCGGCGGCGCGCACGTGATCCACCGATGCCTGGTGGGCGGCCAGGGCATCACCGCTGCGGATCGCCGCGACCATGCGCTCCATCTCGGCATTGCTCGCCTGACGGCGATTGGCCTGGGAGACCGAGGTGGCTCTCAGGTAGCTGACCCGCGCCTGCAACTGGCGCAGCTGGGTGGCGGCGACGCGGTTGCCGCAGCCTTCCATGAGCACGTCGTAGAAATTCTGCACGGTCTCGATCACCTCCGGCAGTTCGGCGCCCTCCAGGGCCTCGCGGTTTTCCGCCAGGGCCTGTTCCAGCGCGGCGATCTCCTTGGGGCCGGCGCGCAAGGTGAAGAGTTGCACGATCAGGCCTTCCAGCACGCAGCGCAGCTCATAGAGGTCGCAGGCATCCTCCAGGGTGATGATGGCGACGCGCGGCCCACGGGCATCGGCGAACTCCACCAGGCCTTCGGATTCGAGATGACGCAGGGCCTCGCGCACCGAGGTGCGGCTGACGCCCAGGCGGTCGCAGAGATCGCGCTCCACCAGGCGATCGCCCGGCAGCAACTGGAAGTTCAGGATCGCCTGGCGCAGGCGATTGCACACCATTTCACGCAGGGTGACCGGGCTGCGGGTGATCTTGAAGCTGTCGTCTAGTTGCGCGCGTCTCATGGGGCTCTCTGGCGGACCGGTTCTACAGGCGACGACGAGGCACGCGACTACATGGGGCCTGCGTGCTCGCCAGGGCGGAAGAGGGCAAGTCTAGCATGCCCCCTGCAGGCGTTCATGGGCCCGTCCGCTCAGGCATAGATCGGTGCGGCGCCCATCCGGCCCCGGTGATAGAGCATCGGGATCACCTCCTGGTCCGGCACGATGAGATTCTTCACCGCCCCGACGATGATGGCGTGGTCGCCGCCGTCGTACTCGCGCCACAGCTCGCACTCGATCACCGCGGTGGCGTCCGCCAGCAGCGGATTGCCCAGGGCGCTGCGCGTCCATTCGATACCCTGGGTCTTGTCCTTGCCCTTGCTGGCGAAGGCGTAGGCGATACGCTGCTGTTCGGCGCTCAGCAGGTGGATGGCGAAGCCCTTGCCGTCACGCAGCAGGGGATAGGTGTCGGAGCTGTAGTTGGGGCAGAAGAGCACCAGCGCCGGGTCCAGCGACAGGGCGCTGAAGGCGCTGGCGGTCAGGCCGGCGAGGTTGCCCTCGGCGTCCAGCGTGGTGACCACGGTGACGCCGGACGGAAAGGCGCCCATCACTTGCTTGTAGATTGCGGGATCGATCATGACTGCCAACCTCGTTTAACGCATTACAAAGGGATCGGGCATCGGCGCCTGGGACAGATTGATCCATACCGTTTTGGTTTCGGTATAGGCCAGAACCGAGTCGATGCCGCTCTCGCGGCCGTAGCCGCTGTTCTTGAAACCGCCGATCGGCGCCATGGCCGAGACCGCGCGATAGGTGTTGACCCAGATGATGCCGGAGCGGATATCCCGCGCCAGGCGATGGGCACGACCCAGGTCGCGGGTCCAGATACCGGCGGCGAGTCCCAGCTCGCTGTCGTTGGCCAGGCGCAGGGCCTCGGCCTCGTCCTTGAAGCGGATCACCGCGGCCACCGGGCCGAAGACTTCCTCCTGCATGATGCGCAGCGAGTGCCGGTCGCATTCCAGCAGGGTGGGTTCGTAGTACCAGCCGGCGCTGCCGGTGTCGGGTCGCTTGCCGCCCAGGCGCAGGGTGGCGCCTTCGGCCAGGGCCGCCTCCACCAGCCGCTCGACGATGGCGAGCTGCTGCTCGGTGGCCATGGGGCCCATCTCGCTGGCGTCGTCCTGGGGATTGCCGATGCGGATGCGCTGGGCACGCTCCACCAGTCGGGTGACGAATTCGTCGTAGATCTCGTCCTGCACCAGCAGCCGCGAGCCGGCCACGCAACTCTGCCCGGAGGCGGCATAGATACCGGCCACCGCGCCGTTGACCGCGCTATCGAGGTCGGCGTCGGCGAAGATGATGTTGGGCGACTTGCCGCCCAGCTCCAGGCTCAGCTTGGCGAAGTTCTCGGCGCTGGCGCGGACCACATGGCGGGCCGTGGCGGCACCGCCGGTAAAGGCGATCTTGCGCACCAGCGGATGGCGGGTGAGGGCCGCGCCGGCGCCCGGACCATAACCGGTCACCACGTTGAACACGCCCGGCGGAATGCCGGCTTCCAGGGCCAGTCGCGCCAGCTCCAGGATGGTGGCCGAGGCATGCTCGGACGGCTTGATCACCACGGTGTTGCCGGCGGCCAGGGCCGGGGCGACCTTGATGGCGGTCAGGTACAGCGGGCTGTTCCAGGGCACGATGCCGGCGATCACGCCCAGCGGTTCGTGCACGGTGTAGGCGAAGAGGTCGGTCTTGTCGAGGGGCAGGGTGCCGCCTTCGAGCTTGTCGGCGAGGCCCGCCGTGTAGTGGAAGAATTCCGGCAGGTAGCCGACCTGGCCGCGGGTCTCGCGGATCAGCTTGCCGTTGTCGCGGCTTTCCAGCTGGGCCAGGGCTTCCTTGTTGGCGGCGATGAGATCGCCCAGCCGGCGCAGGAGCTTGCCGCGGGCGCTGGCGGTCAGGCCACGCCAGGCCGGCGCCTCGAAGGCCCGCTGGGCGGCCTGGACCGCGCGGTCGACGTCGTCGGCATCGGCGTCGGGCAATTCCGCCCAGGCGGTCGCGGTGGCCGGATCGAGACTGGCGAAGGTACGGCCCGACTGGGCCGCGGTCCATTCGCCGTCGATGCACATCTGAAAACGTTGCAGGGTCATGCCACGTATCCCTTGATGGAAGTGGAAGGGGCCTTGGCCAGGGCTTCGTCGAGGAAGTCCAGTAGCAGGGCGTTGACCAGCTTGGGTGACTCGACCGGCATCATATGGCGCTGGTCGGCCAGCACGGCAGTGCGCGCGCGCGGAATCCGGGCGGCCAGCTGGCGCGCCATCTCCGGGGTCGAGCCGCTGTCCAGTTCGCCAGTGGCCACCAGGGTGGGCACCTGGATGCTGTCCAGGCGCTCGGCGCCATAGCGGTCCTGGGTGGCGAACAGGGCATAGGTGGTCAGATAGCCCTGGGGGTCATTGCTGGCGAAGGCCTGCCGCAGCGCCTGGATCTGCGCCGGGTTGGCGCCCTGGTACTCGCGGCTGAACCAGCGCGCCAGGGCGCTATCCAGGTTAGCGTCAGGGCCTTCGAGTTCGGCCTGGCGGGTTCGCTCCAGGACCCCGCTACGCTGCTCCACCGAGCGATTGAACACGCTGTTGAGGATCACCAGGGCGTCCAGTCGCTGCGGATGGCCGAGGGCGAAGGCCCGGGCCACCAGGCCGCCCATGGAGAAGCCGACCACCACGGCCGTTGCCAGCCCCAGGTGATCGAGCAGTTCGGTGAGCTGCGCGGCATAGTCGTCGAGCGTAGCCTGCGCCGCCGGGCGCTGGCTTTCGCCATGGCCGAGCATGTCATAGGCGATCACCTGGTAGCGCGGCGCGAGGCCCGCGAGTTGACCGCCCCACATTTCCTTGCTGAGCCCCACGCCATGGATCAGGACGAGCGGGCTGCCATCGCCGGCGATACGGTAGGCAGTGCCGGCGGGGGTCTTGGCGTCTGTAGACCGGATCATTCGCGGATTCTCCTCAGCGCGCCTTTTCAGCCGCGAGTTCCTCGAGGTCGATGTAGCGGTTGCCGATGCGCGGATGCAGGCGGCCACCGTCGGCGGCGCCCAGCACCACCACGATCTCGTCGGCCCGCGGTGCGTCCTCGATGCGCATTTCCAGGGTGATGTAGTGGGATCTCAGGCCCTCGTCATCCTTGTGCATCATGGGGATCTGGATGGAAGTACCCGGGGCACCGCGCTTGTTGGTGAAGCTCAGGTAGCTCTTGGCCTGGACCGCCTCGCGGTAGTGGTTGCCGAATCTGAGGGTGTGGATCACCGCCGAGGCGTGTTCGATCTCGCCGTCGGCGCCGACCACCGCCGCCTTGCCATAGGCCTCGATGCGCTCGGCACCGCCGATGGCGCGGGTCAGGCGCTCGACGATGAAGGCGCCGAGGTCGGAGCAGTGGGCCTTGATCTCGGGCTTGAGGTCTTCGACGAAGCCCTTGCCGACCCAGGGATTGCGGATCACCACGGCGACGCCGGCCATGGTCACCGGCTTGTCGGTGGCCTTGCCGCCTTCGCTGTGGGTCTCTTCGAGATAGGTGACGACCTTGCGGATTTCGAAACTCATGCTGACTCCTGGGATGTCTGTTGGATGATGGTATGCCACGCCCTCGGGCGTGTTGCAGGTCCGCGCCGGGGCGCGGACCCTGGATCAGGCAAAGGCCGGTGCCACCTTGTCGATGAACAACTGCAGCGACTTCTTCTTTTCGGCGAAGGGCAGGCTGTTGTCGCACCAGAAGCTGAATTCGTCGACGCCCAGTTCCTCGTAGTGACGCAGGCGGGTGATGACCTCGTCGGGGGTGCCGATCATGGTGTTCTTGCGGATGTTCTCCAGCTCGAACTCCGGGCGGCCGGCGAACTTTTCTTCCGGACTGGGGGCGAGGAAACCGTTGACCGGGGTTTCCTTGTTACCGAACCAGGCATCGAAGGTGCGGTAGAAACGGCCGATGGCCTGGGCGCCGATCTTCCAGCCCTCGGGTTCTTCCGCCGCGTGCACATGGGTGTGGCGCAGCACCATCAGCTTGGGCCGGGCTACGCCGGGGTTGTTGGCCAGGGCGTTGTCGAACTTGTGCTTGAGGTCCACCACTTCCTCGTCGCCCTTCATCAGCGGCGTGACCATGACGTTGCAGCCGTTGGCCACCGCGAAATTGTGCGAATCCGGATCCCGCGCGGCGATCCAGATCGGCGGGGTGCCGATCGGCTTGGGCACGCTGGTGGAGGTGGGGAATTGCCAGACTTCGCCATCGTGGGCGTAGTCGCCTTCCCAGAGCTTGCGCAGCGCCGGGACCAGTTCGCGCAGATGCTTGCCGCCAGCGGTGGCGGGCAGGCCGCCCGCCATGCGATCGAATTCCACCTGGTAGGCGCCACGGGCCAGGCCCACTTCCATGCGGCCTGCACTGATCACGTCGAGCAGGGCGCATTCGCCAGCCGCACGCAGGGGGTGCCAGAAGGGCGCGATCAGGGTGCCGGCGCCCAGGCGGATGGTCGAGGTACGCGCCGCCAGGTTGGCCAGGATCGGCATGGGGCTGGGGGAGATGGTGTATTCCATCGCATGATGCTCACCGACCCAGACGGTGCAGAAACCGCCGGCTTCGGCCATCAGGGTCAATTCGGTCAGCTCTTCGAACAGCTGCCGATGGCTGACGCTTTCGTCCCAGCGTTCCATGTGCACGAACAGGGAAAATTTCATAAGAAGCCTACCTCTTGTCTTCCACCTCGGCCCAGGGCTCGGGTGTCTCTTGTTGGCGGTACGCGACGGCTCGGCCAGTCGATGTTTTTATTGGTATACCATAATACGTGAGCTGGCAAGCAGAGATGTAACGAGATTCGGCGGTAGTCCCCAGACGTCACTTCCACAGGCCAAAAGGCGGTTGTGTAATCTGGTATACCGTAATACTTTCTGCTCACCAGGACGACCTGTCCAGCAGGCGTCTTCCACAACTACAACAATGGAATTCCTGGATGTCCGCAGCCCCTCGCTCTGCCGTCGCTATCGAAACCCATACCGTGGATCACGTCGCCCCGGCCGAACGCCACGGCCATAGCCGGGATCTCTTCACCCTCTGGTTCAGCACCAATATCGCGCCGCTGCCCATCGTCACCGGCGCCATGGTGGTCCAGTCCTTCCACCTGAATCTGGCCTGGGGCCTGCTGGCCATCGTGCTCGGGCATCTGCTCGGCGGGGTGGTGCTGGCCCTGGCCTCGGCCCAGGGGCCGCGCCTGGGCATCCCGCAGATGGTGCAGAGTCGCGGCCAGTTCGGTCGCTATGGCGCCCTGCTGATCGTCTGCGTCACGGCGCTGATCTATGTGGGCTTCTTCACCTCCAACGTGGTGCTGGCCGGCAAGTCGATCCAGGGTCTGGTGCCGGCCGTACCCATGCCGCTGGCCATCGTGCTCGGTGCCCTGAGCGCCACGGCCATCGGGGTGATCGGCTATCGCTGCATCCACACCCTCAATCGCTGGGGCACCTGGGTGATGGGCGCCGGACTGCTGGCCGGCTTCGCCATGATGCTGAGCCAGCCGCTGCCGGCGGATTTCCTGACCCGGGGCGGCCTCAACGCCAGCGGCTTCATCGCCACCCTGTCGCTGGGGGTAATCTGGCAACTGAGCTTCTCGCCCTACACCAGCGACTATTCGCGCTACCTGCCGGAAGCCGTCGGCATCGCGCGCCCCTTCTGGGCGACCTATCTCGGCGCCACCCTGGGCACCATCCTGGCCTTTTCCTTTGGTGTGGTGGCGGTACTGGCAGTGCCGGCCGGCGGCGACGCCATGGCTGCCGTGGCCCAGGCCACCGGCTGGCTGGGTCCGGTGCTGATGGTGCTGTTCCTGCTCAACATCATCAGTCACAACGCGCTCAACCTCTATGGCGCGGTACTGGCCATCATCACCTGCGTGCAGACCTTCGCTGCTGGCTGGACGCCGGGTGTCAGGGTCAAGGTGGTGCTGTCGAGTCTAGTGCTGGTGGGCTGCTGCGGGGTGGCGCTGATGGCCTCCGCCGATTTCATCGAAAGATTCATCGGCCTGGTGCTGGCCATGACCATGATCCTAGTGCCCTGGGCCTCCATCAATCTGATCGACTTCTATCTGATCAAGCGCGGCGACTATCACATCCCCTCGCTGTTCGCCGCCGACGGCGGCCGCTATGGCCGCTTCAACGGCCATGCCATCGCCGCCTATGCGGTCGGCATCCTGGTGCAGCTGCCGTTCGCCAACACGGCGCTGTTCAAGGGGCCCTATGCCGACCTGGTGGCGGGCGCCGATCTGTCCTGGCTGTTCGGGCTGCTGGTGACCTGCCCGCTGTATTTCTGGCTGGCCTACCAGGGCTCGCCGGCCCAGGCCGCCCGGCTGCAGGCTACCTCGGCACAATGATCGGCGGCGCTGTCGAAAACCACCTTCAATCCCCTCCCGAGGAACCCCGCTCATGTTGCAAGACGCTCCCCTGTTTCGCCAGCAAGCCTATGTCGACGGCGCCTGGATCGACGCCGACAGCGGTGCCACCGTCACCGTGGACAACCCGGCCACCGGTGAGACCCTGGGCACCATTCCCAAGCTCGGCCGCGCCGAGACCAAGCGTGCCATCGACGCCGCCAATCGCGCCCTGCCGGGCTGGCGCGCGCTGACCGCCAAGGAGCGTTCGGCCAAGCTGCGGCGCTGGTACGAGCTGATGATCGAGAACCAGGACGACCTGGGCCGGCTGATGACCCTGGAGCAGGGCAAGCCGCTGGCCGAGGCCAAGGGCGAGATCGCCTATGCCGCCTCCTTCATCGAGTGGTTCGCCGAAGAAGCCAAGCGCATCTATGGCGATACCATCCCCGGCCACCAGGCCGACAAGCGCATCCTGGTGATCAAGCAGCCCATCGGCGTCACCGCCGCCATCACGCCGTGGAATTTCCCCACCGCGATGATCACCCGCAAGGCCGGTCCGGCCCTGGCCGCCGGCTGCACCATGGTCATCAAGCCCGCCAGCCAGACCCCGTACTCGGCACTGGCCCTGGTCGAGCTGGCCGAGCGCGCCGGCATTCCCAAGGGCGTGCTGAGCGTGGTCACCGGCTCCGCCGCCGAAATCGGCGCCGAGCTGACCGAAAGCCCCATCGTGCGCAAGATCTCCTTTACCGGCTCCACCGAGATCGGTGCCAAGCTGATGGAGCAGAGCGCGCCCACCATCAAGAAGCTGTCGCTGGAACTGGGCGGCAACGCGCCCTTCATCGTCTTCGACGACGCCGATCTGGACAAGGCCGTGGAAGGCGCCATCGCCTCCAAGTACCGCAACGCTGGCCAGACCTGCGTCTGCGTCAACCGCCTCTATATCCAGGACGGTGTCTACGACGCCTTCGCCGAGAAATTCAAGGCCGCGGTGGCCAAGCTCAAGGTCGGCAACGGCCTGGAAGAGGGCGTGACCATTGGCCCGCTGATCGACGCCAAGGCGGCGGCCAAGGTCAAGGAACACATCGACGACGCCGTGAGCCAGGGCGCCAGGGTCATCGCCGGGGGCAAGGCCCACGCCAACGGCGGCAGCTACTTCGAGCCGACCATCCTCGCCGACGTGCCCAGGAGCGCCAAGGTGTCCAAGGAAGAGACCTTCGGCCCGCTGGCGCCGCTGTTCCGCTTCAAGGACGAGGCCGAGGTCATCGAGCTGGCCAACGACACCGAATTCGGCCTGGCCTCCTACTTCTATGCCCGCGACCTGTCCCGCGTGTTCCGCGTGGCCGAGGCGCTGGAGTACGGCATGGTCGGCATCAACACCGGCCTGATCTCCAACGAGGTCGCGCCCTTCGGTGGCGTCAAGGCCTCGGGCCTGGGCCGCGAAGGCTCCAAGTACGGCATCGAGGACTACCTGGAGATCAAGTACCTCTGCCTGGGGATCTGATCGCTCTCGTTGGGCTTCGCGGCGCTCAACCCAACCTACCAGCCCCCGTAGGTTGGGTTGAGACGGTTTTATCGTCGAAGCCCAACGGGCGCACCGAGTTTGGACGTGTTGGGCTTCGCGGTGCTCAACCCAACCTACGATCGAGGTAGGTTGGGCTGAGACGGCTCCATCGTCGAAGCCCAACAGCTCCCGGCGCCATCAACCCAAGGGATGCAACTGCCCGGCCTCGGCCGTACCGAAATAGAGGCCATGCTGACCCTGCGCCTGCTCATGCAGACGGCGCTCCAGGATCTGCTGGATCGAAGGATAGGCCAGTTCGGCCCAGGGCAGCTCGTCCGGGGCAAAGAAGCGGCGCTCCAGGGTCTCGACACCGGCGTCGGCGGCGATCTCGATCAATTCGGCGCGAAAGATCAAATAGACCTGATTGACCGTCGTGGCGTTGAAGATGGAATAGGGTGCCAATATTCGCGCCCGCACCCCGCTTTCTTCCCAGGTCTCGCGCAAGGCCGCCTGCTCGGCGCTCTCGCCGTTCTCCATGAAGCCCGCGGGCAGGGTCCAGTAGCCAAGCCGCGGCTCGATGGCCCGGCGACAGAGCAGATAGCGGCCCTGATGCTCCACCAGGCACCCGGCAATCACCCGCGGATTGTCATAGAGTACATGGCCGCAGGCGGTGCACAGCAACCGTTCATGGCTATCGCCCGCAGGCTGGCCACGACGCAATTCGGCGCTGCCGCACTGGCAGCAGAAACGTGGGGAAGGGCTCATGCTGACCTCGGCCTGGTCACTGCTCTGATTATTCTAGTCTTACGGTATACCAGAACGTCTCAGCGGCCTAGTCGGAACGTCGGGCGTCCGCGTGGGGGCGGTGTCCCAGCTCGGTGGCGATCCGCGCGGCGGTCTCGGCCAGCAGGGCGCCGACCCATTCCCGCGTCGCGGCCGCATCCATCACGGCATCGGGGCCGGAGACGTTGAGCGCCGCCACCAGTTGGTCGCGATGATCGCGGATGCCGGTGGCGATGGCGGTGGAGTAGTCGGAGCGGTGCAGGACCCAACCCTGACGGCGGTCTTGCTCGACCAGGCGCAACAGCTCCGGCAGGGTACGGGGCGCGGGCGGTGGCTGGTCATCCAGCCGCTCGTGCTGGTAGAGGGCGCTCAGGGCCTCGGCGTCGAGGCCGCTGAGCAGCACTCGGCCCAGGGCGGTACGGGTGCAGGGTAGCCGGGTGCCCACCGGGACGTTCACCGTCAGCCGCTGGCTGGCCATGGCGCGGTAGAGATAGACCACCTCGGTACGATCGCGGATGCCCAGATGGCAGGACAGCGAGGTGACGTCGCGCAGCCGTTCCAGGTGGGGCTGCGCGATGTCCACCAGGTCGCGGCTGGCCAGGTAGGCGAAGCCCTGGCTGACCACCTTGATGCCCAGGCCGTATCCGGTCCTGGACTGACGCTCCAGATAGCCCAGCTCGGTGAGGGTCATGACGATGCGGTAGACCGACGAGGTCGAGCCGCCGAGACCCTCGGCGATCTCCTGCAGGGTCAGCAGGCGTCGCTTCGCGTCGAACAGTTCCAGGACCCTCAGGCCACGCAGCAGGGCGGGCACCCGATAGTCGCCGTCCGCCTCGACCGCCGTCGCTTCGACGACGGTCATGGGATGCCCGCCTTGAGCAGCACCGCGACCCCCAGCGCACCGCCGTCGAACTCTTCCAGCGCATCGAGCAGCACGTGCCAGAGGTAATGGGCGCTGGCGCGGTCGCAGAGCAGGTGGACATGCGGCAGAGTACCGTCGCCGGCATTGAGCAGGATGGCGTTGAGTCTGGCTACCGAGGTCTGCACCACCTGGCCGACCGCGAAGGGCTTGCCCAGGTCCACGCCACACAGCTTGGCGAACAGCGCGGGCAGCTGGGACCCGGTGAGGATCAGCCAGGCGTGGGAGTCCTGGCGCGGCAGCGGGTAGCAGCCGGGGCCAAGTTCGGCGGCAGCCGCTTCCAGGGCGGCGACCCGGGCCCCGCCGTCGCCCAGGGCGCCAAGCAGCAGGTATTCGCTCGGCGACAGCCGCAGCAGCCATTCCCCGGTCGCCTGGCGCAGCGCCTGGTTGGGCCGCTCCGGGAGGACATAGCCCTGGGCCCGCAGCTGGTCGCCGGCGGTCGGGCCGCGCAGGCCGAAGCGCGGCAGATTGCTCAGGTCGGCCAGGCCACCGCGGCGGAGCAGCGCCGCTTCGTCGCCAGCACTCAGACGCTCGGCAAAGATCCGTCCCTGATGCTGCAGTACGGGTGTATCGAGCTGCAATTCGACCAGCGGGCTGCGTTCGTCGAACTCCACGGGATTCAGCGTCATGCTCCCATCTCCTGGCGTTGGGCTTGGGGATCGTAGAAGGGCAGGCGTATCACCGTGGCCTGGACGATCTCGCCCCCTTCGACGCGGATCGGCAGGGACATGCCGGGCTCGGCCTGGTCGGCGGCGGCATAGGCCAGGCCGATGATGCAGCCCAGGGTGGAGGAGAATTCGCAGGAGGTGACGTTGCCCGCGATGTCGTCGCCGCGCAGCACCAGGTGGCCTTCCAGCGGCTGGCTGGCGGTGGCCGGCAGGGTGAAGCCGACCAGCTTGCGGCGCAGTGGCTGGCTTTCGAGGATCTCGATGGACTTCTGGCCGACGAAGAAGGGCTTCTGGCGACCGATGGCCCAGCCCATGTCGATCTCGGCCGGATGGGTCATGCCGTCGGTGTCCTGGCCGATGATCACGTGGCCCTTCTCCAGCCGCAGCAGGCGCTGGGCCTCGACGCCGAAGGGACGGATGCCGAAGCGGGCGCCTGCCTCCATTAGGGCATCCCAGAGGCGCTCGCCGAAGCGTGCCGGCACATGGATCTCGTAGCCCAGCTCGCCGACGAAACCGACCCGTAATAGCCGCGCGGGAATCCCGGCGACGCGGCCCTCGCGCACGGCGAGGTAGGGGAAGGCCTCGGGCGTCAGGTCCAGCTCGGGGCAGAGCTCGCGCAGCACCTCCCGCGAGCGCGGACCGGCCAGGTTCACGGCGGCGAAGGCGGCGCTGACGTTGGCGATGTCCACGTCCAGCCGCCATTGGGCGTTCCACTTCAGCAGGCTGCGATAGACGCGGTCGACGCTACTGGTGGTGGCCGAGACGTAGAAGTGCTCATCGCCCAGGCGCGCGGCCACGCCGTCGTCGATCACCACGCCGTCTTCGGCGGTCATCAGGGCGTAGCGGGTACGCCCCACGGGCAGCTTGCGGAAGCCGAAGGTGTAGACCCGTTCCAGCAATTCGGCGGCATCGGGGCCGCGTACGTCGAGCCCACCCAGGGTGGAGACGTCGATCAGGCCCACGCCCTCGCGGACCTGGCGGACCTCGGCCTGGATGCACCGCTGGCGTTCGCTGGCCGGGCCGTAGAAGGCCGGCCGTTGCCAGACACCCGCCGGCATCAGGCTGGCTCCCAGTTCCAGGTGGCGCCTGTGCATGGCGGTGCGCCGATAGGGATCGAAGGCCCGGCCGGCGACGTGGGCGAGCTTTTCCGCGGTGAAGGGCGGGCGGGCGGTGGTCACCCCGGTGTCGCTGACACTGCGCGCCGTGGCGGCAGCCACCAGGCGCGCGGTGGGTAGCGCCGAATGGCGACCCTGGGAGGGGCCCATGCCGACGGTGGAGAAGCGCTTGACCAACTGGACGTCGCGATAGCCGTGGCGGGTGGCGTTGACGATGTCGGCGATCTGCAGATCCTCGTCGAAGTCGACGAACTCCTTGCCCTGGGGATGGGCGAACATCGGCCAGGGGAAGTTGACCTGGCTGTCGTCGGCCTGGGTCTGCTCGGTGGTGAGCGGGGCGAGATCCAGTTCGGCCAGGGCGCGGGACGCGGCGGCGCGGCCGTCGGACAGCACCCGCTCCAGCGCATGGCGGCCATTGACCGAGCCGGCCAGGTGCAGGCCCCGCGGCAGATTGCCGAGGCTGAAGGCGGCCTGCTCGTCGACGTAACCCAGGGTGCCGCCGGCCTGGCAGGCCAGCTGGTAGACCGGCATGTAGCCGGCGGACATGCACAGCAGGTCGCAATCCAGGGTCAGGCCCGCGGGGCCGACCTGGCCCTGGCCGACGATGGGCCGGACATCGACCCGCGCCAGCTGGCGGCCAGCGGCATCGGCGTGGGCCTCGTACACCGTATGGCCCAGGTGTACGGGAATGCCGCGTGCGCTTACCGCCTGCTGCAACTGCGCATCCCGCGGCGCCGCGCGCAGATCGAGCAGCGCGGCGACGGTGACCCCCTGCTCCTGCAGGTCGAGGGCCGCCAGATAGCCATCGTCGTTGCCGGCCAGGACCACGGCACGCTGGCCCGGTCGCACGCCATAGAGACGCATCAGGCGTTGGGCGGCGCTGGTCAGCAGGATGCCGGGCAGGTCGTTATTGCGGAAGATCACCGGTTGGTCGAAGGCGCCACTGGCGAGGATAGTCTGCCGCGCCCTGACCTTGAACATCCGGTTGCCCTGGATGACCGGCAGATAGTGGTCGGCGAACCAGCCGTTGCACACGGCGGCCTCCAGCACCCGGATGCGTGGTTCGGCGCGCACCGCGACCACCAGTTCCTCGCGTAGCCCTTCACCCTGGCCGGCATCGAGGCCGAAACGACCCCAGGCCAGGGCGCCGCCGAGCAGCGGCTGCTGTTCGATGAGCAGCACCTCGGCGCCACCCTGGGCCGCAGCCAGCGCTGCGCTGAGGCCAGCGGGACCGGCGCCGATCACCGTCACGTCGCAGAACAGATAGGCCTTGTCGTGGTAGGTGGGGACGAAGGTCAGGTCGAGCACGCCGAGGCCGGCCTTCCTGCGGATCAGCGGCTCCCAGCGCTTCCACATGCCCTTGGGCTTGTAGAAGGCGCGATAGTAGAAGCCCACCGGCATGAACCTGGAGAAGGTGCCGAGCAGGGCATCGCGGTCGCGCTCGAGGCTGCCGCTGACGTTCTGCGCCGTGGCGCTCAAACCTTCGCGCAGCGGCAGTTCATCCGCCAGCACATTGGGCTCGTCCGGCAACTGCACCAGGGTGTTGGCGTCCTGGCCAGCCAGGGTCAGGGGCCCGCGGGGCCGGTGATACTTGAAGGAACGCGACAGCAGCCAGCGACCCTCGCCGAGCAGGGCGCTGGCCAGGGTATCGCCGGCATAGCCGTGACAGGTCTGGCCTTCGAAACGGAAGGCGAGCGGACGGTTGCGATCGATCAGCAGCCCCATGGGGGCCGGCAGGCGGGTCATGGGCGCACCTCCGCAACGGCGAAGTCGACACGCTGGGTGAACAGCTCGCGGGGATCGAAGGTGCGCAGCACCTCGTCGGTGCCGGTGTGGCGTTCGGCCAGGAACCAGTAGCTGGAGGCATTGTGCAGCCACCATTCGGTGACCACGCCGCGGCGATTCCCGCAGTTGAACACGTAGTCGGCCCATTCGGCGGTGCTGCAGGCCCGGGGATCGGGCATGGCCTTGAGTTCGCCGCCGTAGGTGAATTCGCTGATGTTGCGCGGCCCGTTGAGCGGGCAGGTGAGAATCTTCATGACAGCTCCTTAATGGCTGGCCGCGGTGGCGCCCATCTCGTTGACCTGCTGGAAGCGGCTGAACCGGTCCAGGCCGAAGGGGGCGATGAGCTCGGGCACCCGCCCGCCGCTGGCCACCAGTTCAGCCATGGTCTTGCCGCAGATCGGCGTGGCCTTGAAGCCCCAGGTGCCCCAGCCGGCGTCCAGGTAGTAGCCATCGATGGGCGACAGGCCCATCAGCGGGCTGTAGTCCGGGGTCATGTCGGTCATCCCGGCCCATTGGCGCATCAGCTTGGCGTTGGCCATGAAGGGGAACATCTCGATGGCGTGGGCCAGCAGGCTTTCCTTGAGCTCCAGGGTGGAGCGGGTGTGGTACAGCGGATAGGGGTCCGAACCGCCGCCGAAGACGATCTCGCCGCGGCTGGTCTGCTGTACGTAGCAGTGCAGGGCGCTGGAACTCACCAGGGGGTCGAGGAAGGGCTTGAACGGCTGGGTGACCATGGCCTGCAGCGGGTAGGTGTGCAGCGGCGCGCAGATGCCCAGCTTGTTCATCAGCAGCGAGCTGGTACCGGCCACCGCCTGTACCGCGCAGCCGCAGCGCACCGTGCCGCGGTTGGTCTTGAGGGCGGTGATTCTATTGTTCTCCACCACGAAGTCCTGCACCTCGGTCAACGGGTGGATCTCCACGCCGCGTTTGGCCGCCTGCTTGGCGTAGCCCCAGGCCACGGCGTCGTGACGGGCGGTGCCGCCATCGATGTGCCACAGCCCGGCCAGCACCGGCAGGTGGCCGGGATCGAGGTTGAGGCAGGGCACCAGTTCGCGGATCTGCTGGCGGTCGATCAGTTCGGTGCGTCCGCCGAAGTGCTTGTTGACCTCGGCGCGCTGGCGGAAGGCGCGCACCGTGGTGTCGGTGTGCGCTAGGGTCAGCTGGCCCCGCTCGGAATACATGATGTTGAAATCGAATTCGTTGGACAGCTCTTTGAACAGCCGCACCGACTCGATGTAGAACTTCACCCCTTCGCTGGTGAGGTAGTTGGAGCGAATCACCGCGGTATTGCGCGCCGTGTTTCCGCCGCCCAGGTAGGCCTTCTCCAGCACCGCGACATTGGTGATGCCGTGGTACTTGGCCAGGTAGTAGGCGGTGGCCAGGCCATGGCCGCCACCACCGATGATGACCACGTCGTAGCTGGACTTGAGTTCCTTGGGTGGCGGCAGGTCGACCTCCACCGGGTAGTCGGCGGACAGGCCGTATTTCAACAGGCTGAAAGGCATGGTGGGCTCCCGGTCAGGTCGCGACGGCGTGGGGGTGCTGGCGCTGGGCGGCGCTCAGAGTGTTGTGCAGCAGCAGGGCGATGGTCATGGGCCCGACCCCACCCGGCACCGGGGTGAGGGCACCGGCCACGGCCGCTACCTCGGGGGCGACGTCGCCCACCAGCCGGGCGCCGGCGGCGTGCTCCACGCGATTGATGCCGACGTCGATGACCACCGCGCCGGGCTTGACCCAGTCCACGGTGACCAGACCGGGCTGGCCGGCCGCGGCCACCAGGATGTCGGCCTGGCGGCACAGCGCGGCGGCGTCGCGGCTGCGCGAATGCACCAGGGTCACCGTGCAGTGCGCCTGCAACAGCAGAGCCGCCATGGGCTTGCCGACGATGTTGGAGCGGCCGACCACCACCGCATGGCGTCCGCTGAGATCACCCAGCTGGTCCTGCAGCAGCCGCAGGCAGCCGGCCGGTGTGCAGGGCACCAGACCGGGTTGGCCCAGGGCCAGGGCGCCAACGTTCTCGCGGTGAAAGCCATCGACGTCCTTGTCCGGGCGAAGCGCCTGGAGCACCGCCGCCTCGTCGATCTGCGGCGGCAATGGCAGTTGCACCAGGATGCCGTGCACTTCCGGGTTGGCGTTGAGCGCGGCGATCAGGGCGAGCAGCTCGATCTGCTCAAGATCCGCCGGCAACTCATGGCTGAGCGAGCGGATGCCCACTTCGGCGGCACGGCGGAGCTTGTTGCGCACATACACCTGGCTGGCCGGATCGCTGCCCACCAGGATGACCGCCAGGGCCGGCTGGATACCCCGCGCGCGCACCTCGGCCACATCTTGGGCGACCTCCTGCAGCAGGCGGGCGGCGGCGGCCTTGCCGTCGATCAGTCGGGCGCTCATCGAAAC
Organism: Pseudomonas sp. SORGH_AS_0199; assembly: GCF_031453735.1. Taxonomy (NCBI): domain Bacteria; kingdom Pseudomonadati; phylum Pseudomonadota; class Gammaproteobacteria; order Pseudomonadales; family Pseudomonadaceae; genus Pseudomonas; species Pseudomonas sp. SORGH_AS_0199. The sequence goes on along the minus strand of NZ_JAVJAE010000001.1, from coordinate 3,216,604 downwards.
ACCACCACGCGATTGCCATTGAGGAACAGCCGCCGCTCGATGTGGTACTTCACCGCCTTGTACAGGGCAACGGTCTCGGTATCCCGGCCGATGGCGACCAGGTCTTCGGGACGATAGCCGTGGTCGACGCGTTGCACCTCTTGCTCGATGATCGGGCCTTCGTCGAGGTCCGAGGTCACGTAGTGGGCGGTGGCCCCGATCAGCTTGACGCCACGCTCGAAGGCCTGGTGGTAGGGCTTGGCGCCTTTGAAGCCGGGCAGGAAGGAGTGGTGGATGTTGATGGCGCGGCCGGCGAGCTCCTGGCAGAGCTCGTTCGAGAGGATTTGCATGTAGCGCGCCAGCACCACCAGTTCGGTCCCGGTCTCCTCCACCAGGCGCAGCAATTCGAGTTCCTGCTGACGCTTGCTGTCCTTGGTCACCGGCAGGTAGACGAAGCGGATGCCTTCCCGTTCGGCCATGGGGCGCAGGTCCAGGTGATTGGAGACGATGGCGGTGATCTCCATCGGCAACTCGCCCTTCTGGTGGCGATAGAGCAGGTCGGTGAGGCAGTGATCGAACTTGCTCACCATCAGCAGCACCCGCGTGGGGCGGGCGGTGCTGTACAGCGCCCACTGCATGGCGAAGTCGGCCGCGACTGCCGCGAAGCCGTCGCGCAGCGCCTCGATGCCGGTACTGGCGCCCGGGTTGAAGCGGAACACCGTGCGCATGAAGAAGCGCTCGGTGAAATCGTCGTCGAATTGCGCCATCTCGGCGATGTAGCAATTGTTGCGGGCGAGATAGGTGCTGACGGCGGCCACGATGCCCGAGGTGGCCGGGCAACTGACATTGAGGATGTAGGTGGGCAAGGTTTCCATATGCGCGTCCGGATTTCACCAGTGGAGGAACATTTCGCTGCGGCGTTATTTCCTGTTGGGAATATAAAATTCACGGATGCTGTTATAGGGCAAGCGCAGGCGCTCGTCCAGAGTCGAGTAATAAAAATTTCCTACCAGTTATAAGGCGGTCTTTTTACCGGCGAAATTCCCTTTCACCGGCGAGCCGGGCGCGGCTCAGTCGTCCTTGAAGGTCATGATCGACAGCAGCTTGATCGGCACCTGGTTCAATCGCTCCGGGCCGTGGGGGACGTCGCTGTCGAAGGTCAGGCTGTCGCCCGGGCCCATTTCATAGAGGTGGTTGCCGTGGCGATAGACCAGGCTCCCTTCGAGCAGGTGGATGAACTCGGTACCAGGATGGGAAAAGGTGGGGAATTCCTCGCTGGCATCGTCCATGGAGACCAGATAGGCCTCCAGGCTCTTCTTCGGCCCGCGGGAGTGGTTGAGCAGGTGATAGGTGTGTCCCTTGTCGGTCCCCCGGCGCACCACCTCGAGACCTTCGCCCGCCTTGACCAGCAGGGCGTCGCGTTCCTGCTGGTCGTACTGGCTGAACAGCCGCGACAGCGGCAGGCCCAGGGTGTCGCACAGCCGGCCGAGGGTTTCCAGGCTGGTGGAGACCTGGGCGTTCTCGATCTTGCTCAGCATGCCCTGGCTGATACCGGCCATGCGCGCCACCTCGGCAGTCTTCAGACCCTGATCCTGGCGCTGGCGACGAATCTGGATGCCTATGTACTGCTCGATCTTCAGGCGTGGTTCACGACTCGGGGATTCTTGCATCATTTTAGTTTTGGGAATAAAAAATTCGCACCAGTAAAGTGCAGGAAGGAGGGCGGATACGCGCGGGCGTCCGATGGGGCTCCCATCATGCCGGAAAAAATCCCCGCGGGCTGCTGCCGGGATTCTCCTTGGGATCCGCAGGGTTAACTCGCTGACGGGAAGGTTCTGGCATAGCGGTCGGCAAAGCGGACGCGACTTGGCAAAGTCTTTGCTTTCCTGTTGGGAAGAATAAATTCCCATTGGGAATATAGTGGATCTCAGCCAAGGAGCCCGTCATGTTGCCCAGCGAAACCCAGCATCTCATCGACCAGCACGGTATCCGCTACGTGCTGGCCCAGTTCGTCGACATCCATGGTTCCGCCAAGACCAAGTCCGTGCCGGTGGCCGGCCTCGCCGCCGTGGCGGAGGAAGGAGCGGGTTTCGCCGGTTTCGCCATCTGCGGCATGGGCATGGAGCCCCATGGACCCGACTTCATGGCCCGGGGCGATCTCTCCACCCTGATTCCGGTGCCCTGGCAGGCTGGCTACGGGCGGGTGGTGTGCATCGGTCATGTCAACGGCAAGCCCCATCCCTATGACAGCCGCTACGTGCTGCAGCGCCAGGTAGCGCGCCTTGGCGACCGCGGCTGGAGCCTGAACACCGGGCTGGAACCCGAGTTCTTCCTCATGCGCCGCGACGAGGTCGGCAAGCTGTCCCTGGTGGATGGCAGCGACACCCTGGACAAGCCCTGCTACGACTACAAGGGTCTGTCGCGCTCGCGGCTCTTTCTGGAAAAGCTCACCGAAGCCCTGCAGCCGGTCGGTTTCGACATCTATCAGATCGACCACGAGGACGCCAACGGCCAGTTCGAGATCAACTACACCTACAGCGAGGCGCTGGAGTCGGCGGATCGCTTCACCTTCTTCCGTATGGCCGCCGGCGAGATCGCCAACGAACTGGGCATGATCTGTTCCTTCATGCCCAAGCCCGATCCCAAGCGCGCCGGCAACGGCATGCATTTCCACCTGTCGCTGGCCAGCGCCACCAGCCGCAACCTCTTCCACGACGACAGCGATCCGCGCGGCATGGGCCTGTCGCGACTGGCCTACCATTTCCTCGCCGGCCTGCTGGCCCATGGTCCGGCGCTCTGCGCCTTCGCCGCGCCCACGGTGAATTCCTACAAGCGCCTGGTGGTGGGCCGCTCGCTGTCCGGCGCCACCTGGGCGCCGGCCTTCATCGCCTACGGCGCCAACAACCGCTCGGCGATGATAAGGGTGCCCTATGGCCGCCTGGAATTCCGCCTGCCCGATGCCGGCTGCAATCCCTATCTGGTCACCGCCGCCATCATCGCCGCCGGTCTCGACGGCATCGAGCGCGAACTGGACCCGGGCGCGCCCTGCAACGAGAACCTCTACAACCTGAGCCTCGAGGCCATCGCCGCGCGGGGGATCGAGACCCTGCCGCAGAGCCTCAAGGAAGCCTGCGACGCCCTGGACGCCGACCCGCTGTTCCGCGAGATGCTCGGCCCGGAAATCGTCGACGAATTCATCAAGCTGAAGCGCATGGAGTGGGTGGAATATAGCCGCCACGTCTCCGACTGGGAGATCCAGCGCTACACCGAATTCTTCTGATCGCCCCCTCTTTATCGATCGATCTTCGGGCGCCCCCGGTACGCCCCCTGCCTGCGAAGGAGTGACACCCATGTGTGGAATCGTTGGACTCTATCTGAAGAACCCGGCGCTGGAGGCCCAGCTCGGCAGCCTCTTCGAGCCCATGCTCGAAGCCATGACCGACCGAGGTCCGGACAGCGCCGGCTTCGCCATCTACGGTGACGAGGTGGCCGAGGGCTGGGTCAAGCTGACCCTGCAGGCCACCTCCGACGGCTATGACTTCGCCGCCCTGGTCACTGCGTTGCAGCAAAAACTTGATGCCGAGCTGGACTGGTTCCAGAACGCCAGCGCCCTCGTGCTCAAGATCCGCGCGGCGGAAGCCGAGGTCCGCGCCGTGCTGGCCGAGCTGGCGCCTGAGCTACGCATCATGAGCGCCGGGCGCAGCATCGAGATCCTCAAGGGCATGGGCCTGCCCCAGGAGATCGCCAGCCGCTTCGGCCTGGCCGGGATGCAGGGCAGCCACATCATCGGCCACACCCGCATGGCCACCGAGAGCGCCGTGACCCTGGAGGGCAGCCATCCATTTTCCACCGGCGCCGACCTCTGCCTGGTGCACAATGGCTCGCTGTCTAACCATTCGCGGCTGCGCCAGAGCCTCAGGCGTGAGGGCATTGCCTTCGAGACCGAGAACGACACCGAGGTCGCCGCCGGTTACCTGACCTGGCGACTGCGCGAGGGCGACAGCCTCAAGCAGGCACTGGACCGTTCCCTGGAGGATCTGGACGGCTTCTTCACCTTTGCCATCGGCACCCGCAACGGCTTCGCGGTGATCCGCGATCCCATCGCCTGCAAGCCGGCGATCCTCGCCGAAACCGACGACTACGTGGCCATGGCCTCCGAGTACCAGGCGTTGTCGAGCCTGCCCGGCATCGAGCGGGCCAAGGTCTGGGAGCCGGCACCGGCCACCCTGTACGTCTGGGAACGCGAGTTGGCCTGAGGAGCAGCGCAGATGAAAACCTTTGATCTCACCCAAATCGCCGTGCGCGAGCTCAACCAGGCCCTGCACGACGTCGCCCAGACCGCCACCGAGCGCGAGTGGGTGGTCACCCATCCCAATGGCGCCCACAACCTTGCCGTGGGCGTGAACGCTGCCGTGTCCGTGGATATCAACGGGCACGCCGGCTACTACTGCGCGGGCATGAACCAGCATGCCGCCATTACCGTACATGGCAATGTCGGCGTCGGCTGCGCGGAAAACATGATGTCCGGCGCGGTACGGGTCAAGGGCAGCGCTTCCCAGGCCGCCGGCGCCACCGCCCATGGCGGCCTGCTGGTCATCGAAGGCGACGCCGGCGCGCGCTGCGGTATTTCCATGAAGGGCGTCGACATCGTCGTCGGGGGCAGCATCGGCCACATGAGCTGCTTCATGGGCCAGGCCGGGCGCCTGGTGGTCTGCGGCGACGCCGGCGACGCCCTGGGCGATTCGCTGTACGAGACGCGTATCTATGTGAAAGGCCGCGTGGCCTCCCTGGGCTCGGACTGCATCGAGAAGGAGATGCGCGCCGAACACCTGGCCGAGTTGCAGGAACTGCTCGACACCGCCGGCTTCGCCGAGCGTGCCGCCGACTTCAAGCGCTACGGCTCCGCCCGCCAGCTCTACAACTTCAAAGTCGACAACGCCTCGGCCTATTGATCGCGCAGGAGAATCGCCATGACTGACCAGAACACCCCCGTGCTGCGCGAATCGGCCACCTTCGATCGCCTCACCATCCAGGAAATCCAGCGTGCCGCCGAGACCGGCATCTACGACATCCGTGGTGGCGGCACCAAGCGCAAGCTGCCGCATTTCGATGACCTGTTGCTGCTGGGCGCCAGCGTCTCGCGCTACCCGCTGGAGGGTTACCGCGAGAAGTGCGGTACCGACGTGGTGCTCGGTACCCGCTTTGCCAAGAAACCCATCCACCTGAAGATCCCAGTGACCATTGCCGGCATGAGCTTTGGCGCGCTCTCGGCCAATGCCAAGGAAGCCCTCGGCCGCGGTGCCAGTATCGCCGGCACCAGCACCACCACCGGCGACGGCGGCATGACCCCCGAGGAGCGCGGCCAGTCCCAGCACCTGGTCTACCAGTACCTGCCGTCGCGCTACGGCATGAATCCCGACGACCTGCGCAAGGCCGACGCCATCGAGATCGTCCTGGGGCAGGGCGCCAAGCCCGGCGGTGGCGGCATGCTGCTGGGCATGAAGGTCACCGAGCGGGTGGCCGGCATGCGGACCCTGCCCATCGGCGTCGACCAGCGCAGTGCCTGTCGCCATCCCGACTGGACCGGTCCGGATGACCTGGCGATCAAGATCGCCGAGTTGCGCGAGATCACCGACTGGGAAAAGCCCATCTACGTGAAGATTGGCGCCAGTCGGCCCTATTACGACGTCAAGCTGGCGGTCAAGGCCGGCGCCGACGTGGTGGTGCTCGACGGCATGCAGGGCGGCACCGCGGCGACCCAGGAGGTATTCATCGAGCACGTCGGCATTCCCATCCTGCCGGCGATCCCCCAGGCGGTGCAGGCGCTGCAGGAGATGGGCATGCACCGCAAGGTGCAACTGATCGTCTCCGGGGGCATCCGCAATGGCGCCGACGTGGCCAAGGCCATGGCCCTGGGTGCCGATGCCGTGGCCATCGGGACGGCGGCGCTGATCGCCCTGGGCGACAACCATCCGCGGCTGGATGCCGAACTGCGCAAGCTCGGCTCCGCCGCCGGCTACTACGACGACTGGCAGAACGGCCGCGATCCGGCGGGCATCACCACCCAGGACCCGGAACTGGCCAGACGCCTCGACCCGGTGGAAGGCGGTCGTCGGCTGGCCAATTACCTGCGGGTGCTGGTGCTGGAAGCCCAAACCATGGCGCGCGCCTGCGGCAAGTCGCACCTGCACAACCTCGACCCGGAAGACCTGGTGGCCCTGACCATCGAGGCCGCGGCCATGGCGCGGGTGCCGCTGGCGGGTACCAGTTGGGTACCGGGGCAAACCGGGTTCTAGTGGTGTGGTCGTTTCTCTCTGCGACTCGTCCTGAAAGGAGCTGCCTTTTGCTAGCGGTCAGGGTGGCGATAGACCGTAGGTTGGGTTGAGACGGCTCTATCGTCGAAGCCCAACATTGCCGGCCCTCGGGGCGACGTTGGGCTTCGCTGTGCTCAACCCAACCTACGGCCGCTCGCCATGGTGGCGATCGGGCGGTCTGCAACACGTTTCTTCGGCCAGGCAGCCTCGGGCGCCGGGCCGCACGACGACTCACGTTCCCTTTCATCCCTCAGCGAAGGAAGCTCGACATGATCGGTAAAGGCAAGGCGGTTGCGGTTCTGGTGGCAGCCCTCGGGATGCCCGGTATGGCCCTGGCCCAGGAGACCAGGCTCGACAGCGGCGACACGGCCTGGATGATGATCTCCAGCGTGCTGGTGCTGATGATGCTGGTCCCCGGCCTGGCGCTTTTCTATGGCGGCCTGGTGCGGTCGAAGAACCTGCTCTCGATCTTCACCCAGAGCTTTACCGTGGCCGGAGTCATCGGCGTGCTCTGGGTGGTCTATGGCTACAGTCTGTTCGCCGACACCACCGGCATGGTGGCCGGCGAGTTCAACCTCCATAGCCTGATCGGCGGCTTCAAGCACTGGATGCTGCTCGATGTGGTGCGTGACAGCCTGGTGGGCACCATTCCGGAAAGCGTCTTCGCCACCTTCCAGATGACCTTCGCGCTGATCACCCCGATGATCATCGCCGGCTCCTTCGCCGAGCGCATGAAATTCAGCGCCGCCGTGCTGTTCTGTGCCCTCTGGTTCACCTTCTGCTACCTGCCTCTGGCGCACATGGCCTGGAGCGGGCCGGGTGGTCTGCTCTATGACTGGGGCATCCTCGAATTCGCCGGTGGCACCGTGGTGCACATCAATTCCGGCGTTGCCGGGCTGGTGGCCTGTGTGATGCTCGGTCGGCGTCAGGGTTACAGCCTCCAGGCCATGCCGCCGCACAACCTGGGCTTCGCCCTGACCGGCACGGCCCTGCTCTGGGTCGGCTGGTTCGGCTTCAACGTCGGCTCTGCGGTGGCCGCCAGCGCCAGCGCCGGCATGGCCATGCTCACCACCCAGATCGCCGCCTGTGCCGGCATCCTCGGCTGGCTCGCGGTGGAGTGGCTGCGCACCGGCAAGGCCAGCGCCCTCGGTGTCGCCTCCGGCGCCCTGGCCGGCCTGATCGCCATCACCCCGGCCTGCGGCTTCGTCGGTCCGGCCGGGGCCCTCGCCATGGGCTTGCTGACCGGCGCCCTCTGCTACGCGGCGGTGGTCTATCTCAAGCGCACCTTCGGTTACGACGATGCGCTCGACGCCTTCGGGCTGCACGGGATCGGCGGCATCGTCGGTTCGCTGCTGACGGGCGTCTTCGCCAGCAAGAGCCTGGGCGGCTACCAGGACATCGCCATCGCCAGCCAAGTGCTGATCCAGCTCAAGAGCGTCCTCTTCACCGTGCTCTTCTGCGGGGTCATGACCTTCGTGCTGCTCTGCGTCACCCGGGTCCTGACCCGCGGCCTGCGCGTTTGCGAGCAGACCGAAGCTCAGGGCCTGGACCTCTTCCAGCATGGCGAGAAAGCCTACGGCTAAGGCGGCACCGCGCGGCCCGCCAGCCATCGCTGCGGTGGCTGGTTCCGCTCAGCGCTGGGCCCGTGCCTGATCTTGGATTGCGCCTGTTTCGACCCGCGTTCGCCCAGGAACATTCGAGCGAAGCGGGTAGCCACCAGCCTCGACCCCTAGCCCTGCAGATAGACAACCTGGGTGTGGGTGTACTCATAGAGCCCGTGCTTGCCGTCCGCGCCACCGATGCCGGACTTGCGCACCCCGGCGTGGTAGCCCTGCATGGCCTCGAAGTTTTCCCGGTTGATGTAGGTCTCGCCGAAGTCGATCTCGCGCATGGCGTGCATGGCCTTGCCCAGGCTGCGGGTATAGACGGAGGAGGTGAGGCCGTATTCGCAGTCGTTGGCCAGGGCGATGGCTTCGTCGAGTTCGTCCACCACCTGGATCGGCAGCACCGGGCCGAAGATTTCTTCGCGCATGATCGGCATGTCCGCGCGACAGTCCGTCAGCACCGTGGGCTGGAAGTGGAAGCCGCGACCCAGGTCGGCGCGACTGCCACCGGTGACCAGGCGGGCGCCCTGACCGAGGGCGACGTCGACCTTGGCCGCCACCTTGTCCAGGCCGGCGGCGTTGATCAGCGGTCCCATCTCCACGCTGGTGTCGGCCTGGGGGTCGCCATAGCGGGTGGCGGCCATGGCGCGGCCGATGCGCTCGATGAAGTCCTCGGCCACCGCGCGTTCCACATAGACCCGCTCGGCGCAGTTGCACACCTGGCCGGTGTTGATGATGCGCGAGTCACGGATCGCCCGGACCGCCAGGTCCAGGTCGGCATCGGCCAGGACGATGGCCGGCGCCTTGCCGCCCAGCTCCAGGTTGAGCTTGGTCAGATTCGGCGAGGCAGCGGCCATGATCCGCGAGCCGGTGCCGACGCTGCCGGTAAAGCTGACCATGTCGATGCCGGCATGGGCACTGAGCTGGCCCCCCACGGCGCCGGCACCGCTGACCAGGTTGAAGACCCCGGGCGGCAGGTCGGTCTCGGCCACCAGGCGGGCGAATTCATGGGCATTGATCGGGGTTTCTTCGCTGGGCTTGATGACGATGGTGTTGCCGGTGAGCAGCGCCGGCGCCAGCTTGCGCGCGATCAGGAAGAAGGGGAAGTTCCATGGCAGGATGCCGGCCACCACGCCCAGCGGCTTGCGCAGCAGAAAGATCTGCTCGTCGGGTCGGTCGCTGGTGATGATTTCGCCTTCGATGCGCCTTGCCCACTCGGCCATGTAGTCGAGATAGTCGGCGGTAAAATTGACCTCCACCTCGGCCAGGCCATGGACCTTGCCCTGTTCGGCGACAATGGTCCGGGCCAGCCGCGGTGCGTGCTCACGCAGCTTTGCCGCGATGCGCCGCAGGTAGCCGGCGCGCTCGATGGCTGGTTTGCGCGCCCAGGCCTTCTGGGCACGGCGGGCGGCGGCGATGGCCTGGTCGACGTCCTCGCGACTGGACGCCGGTACCCGGGCCAGGGCCTCGCCGGTGGCCGGGTTATGGACGAGAAAGTCCTCGGCGGCCGGCAGGAAGCGGCCATCGATGTAGTTCTGGTAAAGAGGCAGATCGGCCATGGCGGACTCCGGGTCAATAGGTGCGAGAGGGCGCCTGGGGCGCTTCGAGGGGGCGATAGCGGGCCAGGTTGGCCAGCGCCGCCTGGCGGAACAGGCTGATGTCGATGCCGACGGCGACGAACTGGCAACCCCAGTCGCGATAGCGCCGGGCATCGTCTTCCTGGGGCGCCAGGATCCCGGCCACCTTGCCGGCCGCGCGGGTGGCATCGATGGCGGCGCGGATACGTGCCTGCACCTCGGGATGGCCCGGATTGCCGGCATGGCCGAGGCCGCTGGAGAGGTCGGCGGGGCCGACGAAGACGGCGTCCACGCCCTCCACTGCGGCGATCTCGGCGACGTTGTCGCTGCCCAGCCGCGATTCCACCTGGACGATCAGGCACAACTCGGTGTGAGCGTTGTGCAGGTAGTCGGGTACCGCGTCCCAGCGGGTGGCGCGGGCCAGGCCGCCGCCGACGCCGCGGATGCCGTGGGGCGGATAGCGCATGGCGCGCACCAGGGCGCGGGCCTGCTCGGCGGTCTCCACCATGGGCACCATCAGCGTCTGCACGCCGATGTCCAGCAACTGCTTGATCAGCACCGCATCGCCGGTCACGCAACGCACCACCGGCGCCGTGGGGTAGGGCGCCACCGCCTGCAACTGGGCGAGGATGCTTGGCACCGTGTTGGGGGCGTGCTCGCCGTCGATCAGCAGCCAGTCGTAGCCGGTGCCGGCGGCGATCTCGGCGGCATAGCCGGTGGCGAAGCCGGCCCAGAGGCCGTAGAGGGTGTCGCTGCCCGTGAGGCGGGCCTTGAAGGGATTGCGCGGCAGATCCATGACGGTCGTCTCCAGTGGAATCAGGAAGGGGTGTCGGGCAGGCGCACCAGCAGCCCATAGCTCAGGGCACCGGCCACCGCGACCGCGGCGGCGATGCCGAGGGCAAGGCCGAAGGAGCCGGTCTGCTGGACGATCATGCCGGTGATGACCGGGGCGAAGGCGCCGCCGAAGTAGCCACCGAAGTTCTGGATGCTGGCCAGCGAGGCCACCTGGTGCGAGGGCACCGCGACGCTCACCAGCGACCAGGTGCCGGCTACCGCCACGTTGAGGCTGAACAGTGCCAGGCTGAAGCAGAGGATGACGCTGCCGATGCCGGTCACCCCGGCGCTGCACAGGGCGAATAATCCGGCCGCCGCCAGACCGCCGCAGATCGGCAGCTTGCGGCTGAAGGCCAGGCTGCGCCCGCTGCGGGTCAGGCGATCCACCAGCAGGCCACCACCGATCACGCCACAGGCACCGGCCAGGAACGGCAGGCTGGCGACCCAGCCGGCCTGGGACAGGGACAGGTGGTGAACCCGCTCCAGGTAGGCCGGCAGCCAGGTCAGGAACAGCGACAGCATGTAGATGATGCCGACGTAGCCGATCACCACGCCCCAGGTCAGGCGGCGGCGGAACAACCCCAGCCAGTCGGCAAAGGTCAGCCGCTGGCCGGCGTCCTGGGGTGGCAGGCCGGCATCCAGGTGCGCCCGCTCCGCGGCGTCCAGCACCACCTGCACCCGGTCGCGATAGCTCAGGTACCAGAGCGCCGCGACGGCAACGCCGAGCACCCCCATGGCGATGAACATCTGCCGCCAGCCCAGCCACAGCAGTAGCGCAGTGAGGATCGGCTGGGAGATCGCCGGCCCCAGCGAGGACGACAGGTTGAAGATGCCGGAGGGCAGGCCGCGCTCGCGCACGTTGAACCACTCGCTGACCACCTTGGCGCCGGCCGGGAATTGCGGCGCCTCGCCGATGCCCAGGCCGATGCGGGCGAGGATCATCAGGTGCAGGCTGCTGAGCAGCCCGAGCACGCCCTGGGCGAGCGACCAGAGGCAGATGCCCAGGCCCAGGGTCAGGCGCGCACCGAAGCGATCCAGCAGACCGCCGATGGGCAACTGGGCGAAGGCATAGGCCCAGGCGAAGGCCGACAGCAGCAGGCCCATCTCGGTCGGCGTATAGCCCAGCTCGCCGCTGATGGTCTGGTTGGCGATGGCCAGGGTGCTGCGGTCGAGGTAGTTGACGAAGCCGGCCAGTACCAGCAGCGCCAGGGCGATCACCTGGATCCGCTTGAGACGAGCGCTCTTGGGTGGCAGCGGCGTCGCCGCGGGACGTGCATCCGCCACGGGTGCCGCCAGGGTGTCTTGGGTCGCTTTCATCCAGCCCTCCTGGGCAACGCCTCAGTGGCGATAGGGACGTTCCAGGGCGCACTCCGGATTGAGGCGCACGCCGAAGCCGGGCCGATCCAGCGCCGAGGCGCGCATGCGGCCCCGCACCGGGACCGGTTCGTCGAGCAACTGCGGATGGAACATGGGCACCACCTCGTCGGCCTTGGGCGCCATCATCAGGAACTCGGCGAAGGGACTGTTGGTGCGGGTGATGACGAAGTGGTAGCTGTAGACGGAGGAGCCATGGGGCACCACCAGGGCGTTGTGGGCATCGGCCAGCGCCGAGATGCGGATCAGCTCGGTGAGGCCGCCGCACCAGCCGACGTCCGGCTGGAGGATGTCGCAGCAACCCATCTCCAGCAGCAGGCGGAAGCCCCAGCGGGTGGCCTCGTGCTCGCCGGTGGTGACCAGCATGCCCTTCGGCACGTTGCGCCTGAGTTCGGCATAGCCCCAGTAGTCATCCGGCGGCAGCGCCTCCTCGATCCACTTGAGGCCGTACTGCCGGGCGCCCTGGGCCAGGCGGGTGGCGTAGTTGAGGTCCAGGCTCATCCAGCAGTCGAGCATCAGCCAGAAGTCGTCGCCGACCCGCTCGCGCATGGTCGCCAGGGCCTCGAGATTCTTGCGCAGGCCTTCCTCGCCCTCGGCCGGGCCATGCTGCAGCGGCAGCTTGCCGCCGATGAAGCCCATCTCCTTGGCCAGATCCGGACGGGCGCCGGTGGCGTAGAACTGCAATTCGTCGCGCACGGCGCCGCCGAGCAACTGGTGCACCGGTTCCTGGCGCAGCTTGCCGAGCAGGTCCCAGAGCGCGAGATCCACCCCGGAGATGGTGTTGAGCACGATGCCCTTGCGCCCGTAATAGAGGGTGGAGAGGTACATCTGGTCCCAGATTTTTTCCAGGTCGGTGACCTTGGCGCCCTCCAGGAAGCGTGCCAGGTGCCGCTCGACGATGAAGGCACCCAGCTCGCCACCGGTGGTGACGGCGAAGCCCACGGTGCCGTCGCTGGCCTCGACTTCCACCACCAGGGTGCCCAGCACATTGATGCCGAAGCTGCGGCGGCTCTGCCGGTATTCCGGGTACTTGGCCATGGGCGTGGCGATGTGGTCGTCGATCCAGTGGCCGTCGCCCTGGTCGTGATAGTCGGCGCCACCGCCGCGAAGGGTGTAGGCGCGCACCTGCTTGATGGTGGGTAGGGTCATGGCGAAGCTCCCTTAATGACTGGGCGTGAGCTGGGGTTGGGGATCGGCGTGGTCGCGGCGGCGCAGGCCGAGGATCAGGGCGGCGGCCACCAGGGTGGTGCCGGCGAGCAGATAGAGGCCGGCGCCGGGATGGGCGAAGGTCACCTCGGCCCAGCGCTTGGCCAGGGGCGCGATGAAGCCGCCGATGGCGCCACAGGTATTGATGAGGGCGATGCCGCCCGCGGCGGCGCTGCCGCGCAACTGGTCGGACGGAAAGGTCCAGAACAGCGGCTGCACCGCGATGAAGCCGGCGGCGGCGAAGCACAGGGCGAGCAGCGCATAGAGCGGCGAGAAGGTCACCGAGGCGGCGATGCCCAGGCCGGAAATGGCCAGGGTGGCGGCGGCGGTGCGACGGCGTTCGCCGGTGCGATCCGACCAGCTGGGGATTAGCCAGGCGGCGAGCAGGGCGCAGACCCAGGGAATCGCCGAGACCAGGCCGACCAGCAGCCCGACCTTCTGCCCGAGCAGCCCGGCCACCTGGGTCGGCAGGTAGAAGACCACGCCATAGACGCTGGCCTGGATCAGCAGGTAGATGCTGCACAGCAGGAGGATGCGCGGCTGACCGAGCAGGCGCAGCAGTCCGCCCTGATGCGGCTTGGCGGCGTCCTCGGCGTCCAGCGCCTGTTGCAGCGCCTGCTTTTCCGCGTCGCTCAGCCAGCGGGCATCGCGCGGCCGATTGTCCAGGTAGAACCAGGCCCAGACACCGACCAGGCTGGCCAGCACCCCTTCGACCAGGAACATCCACTGCCAGCCCCGCAGACCACCGAGCCCGTCGAATTCCAGCAGCAGGCCCGATAGCGGACTGCCGAAGATGAAGGCCAGGGGCGCGCCGAAGTAGAAGAAGCCCAGTGCCCGGGCGCGATAGCGCGAGGGGAACCAGTAGGTGAGGTAGAGGATGACGCCGGGGAAGAAGCCGGCTTCGGCCACCCCGAGCAGGAAGCGCAGCACATAGAAGGCCGTCGCCGTGTGGGCGAACATCATGGCGGCGGAGATCAGGCCCCAGCTCACCATGATCCGGCACATCCACAGCCGGGCACCGACGCGGTGCATGATCAGATTGCTGGGAATCTCGAGAAAGGCGTAGCCGACGAAGAAGACCCCGGCGCCAAAGGCGAAGGCCGCGTCTGAGATGCCGGTATCGGCCTGAAAGGCGACCTTGGCGAAACCCACGTTGGCCCGGTCGAGAAAGGCCATGACGTACATCAGCAGCAGGAAGGGCAGCAGGCGCCGGGTGACCTTGGCGACCAGCCCCGGTGACAGGGTGGTGTGCATGGCGATCTCTCTTGTTGTTGTGATTCGGCCACGGCTCAAGGTAGTCGCAGTTGCAATGCCTGGATAATCGCTTTTTGTTTAGGACCGATACCCTTAAGGTATCGGTATGCCTCACCCGCCTGGCCAGAGCCGTCGAGCCCGGCTGGACGCCTCCGCTCGCGCCTCCAGGATGCTGCCGATGAACGCTTCCCCCCATGCCCGTGCGCTGTTCGGCCGGCTGCGCTACAAGCACCTGCTGATGCTGGTGACCCTGGCCGGGACCCGCAATCTGCACCGTGCTGCCGAAGCCCTGCACATGTCGCAGCCGGCCACCACGCGCATGCTGCAGGACGTGGAGGAGGCCTTTGGCTGCGTGCTGTTCGAGCGTCAGGCGCGGGGCCTGACGCCCACGGCGCTGGGCGTGGAGATCATCGAATTCGCCCGCCGCGCCCTCAATGGCCTGGATCGCTGCGCCGAAGACCTCGATGCACGTCGCTCCGGCGGTTATGGGCATCTGGCGGTGGGGGCCATCATGGGTGCCTTGCCCGATCTGGTGGTGCGCGCCATCGCCGCGAGCAAGGCGCGCCAACCCGGCCTGCAGTTGCGTATCCTCGGCGACACCAGCGACCAGCTCACCGAACTGCTCGAACAGGAGCGGATCGATGTGGCCATCGCCCGTTTCACCCAGCCGGCCGACCTCGGTCGCTTCACCTTCGAGCCGCTGGGCAACGAGCACCTGGCGGTGGTGGTGCGCACCGGACATCCCCTGACCGATCGCGCGCCACCCGATCTGGCCGAGCTGGTGGCGGACTGGCCCTGGATCCTGCAACCCGAAGCCAGTCCGGCCCGGGTGGCGCTGGAGGCGGCCTTCGCCCGGCGCCAGTTGCCACCCCCGGCCGATGTCATCGAATGCGGCTCGGTGTTCGCCATGCTGCAGCTGGTACAGATCACCGACGCCATCCTGGTGCTGACCGAGGCGGTGGTGCGCGATCACCTGCGTACCGGACTGCTGGTCTCGCTCGACCTGGAAATCACCGAACCCCTGACACCCTTCGGGATCCTGTTGCGCACCGGCCAGGTACCCAGCGCGGCGCTGGAGGGCTTTCTCGGCCTGCTCAGACGCCAGGCCGCGGGCACCCCTGTCTGAGCGCCGCCCTGACGTGCGCCGCCGCCCTTGCATGGCGAGAAATATTTTCGCTGGCCCTGTTGTTTCTTCCCTGATAAATCAGTATCTTAGCGGCCGCTGGTGCAGAGAACCCCGCTGAACAGGTTCTCGCTAGGTACCAGCGGGATGCCGCAAGGCTTCCATGCGCAGCGGTAGTTCAGTCGGTTAGAATACCGGCCTGTCACGCCGGGGGTCGCGGGTTCGAGTCCCGTCCGCTGCGCCACATACCTCTCGCGAGCTCTGCCTCGCGGGTAACGAAAGAAGCGGCCCTCGAGGCCGCTTTTTTTCGTCCTGCATTTTTGTCTCCACGTCTTGCCGCCGGGAAACCCCAACGCTTCGGTAGCCTCCAATGGCTATCATCGATGCGCGGGAGTGGCCATGAAGATCGCCTGTCTGGGTTGGGGTTCATTGATCTGGAAGGCGGCGGAGTTGCCGGTCGCCTCGGATTGGTTCGCCGACGGACCCTGGTTGCCCATCGAATTCGCCCGGGAGGGCGACAGCGGCGAGTTGGCCACGGTCATCTGCGAGGGCGTGGCCGAGGTCCAGGTGCTCTGGTCCTATCTGGCGGTCGACACTCTGGATAAGGCACGCGACGCCTTGCGCGAGCGCGAAGGGGTACCGCGGGAGCAACCCGAGTGTATCGGCAGCTGGCCAAGCGGCCCGCACTCGCCGTTCCAGCAGCGCATCGCCGCCTGGGCGGCGGGGCAGGGTGTCGACGCCGTGGTCTGGACCGCTTTGCCGCCGCGCAGCGGCGGCCTCAATCAGCGCATGCCCACGGCGGAGCAGGCGCTGGACTACCTGCGCAAACTCGACCACGAGCGGCAGGCGCATGCGCGCGACTATATCCGCCGGACGCCGGTAGCCATAGACACCGAATACCGGCGAGTAATAGCCCGGACGTTCAACTGGCCGCCCATGATCGAGGCGCAACCCGATCTGGATGCATCCGCCTGAGGGGCATGCCAGAGCGCTTCGCGAAGTCAAAACCTGCAAGTTTCACCAACTTCTGCATGATTATGCAGTTGAACTGAGGGTTTGTTTTCAGTTGGCAACGCTTCGATGGATTCGGTTACTGCCAGATTACTCGCGAAGATGCCTATCAAGACCTTGTTGGCGCCAATTCTCCGGCTTGGCTTAAGGTTTTCTTAATATTCAAACTTGCCGTCGCAAGAAGTGGCCGCTATTTTTTTAAAAGGATTACGTGTCGCTGGCATCCGAGGCGTCAATCCTTTATCTTCGCCTGCAACTTTCGCTCGCGGGCGAAGTTTCCATTAGCCTTTTTCAGATTGTTGCCAGGAGTGCCCATGTCCCGTCTCGCCGAATTCCGTGCTGCCGAAGAGCAACTTCGTGCCCAACTGCAACTGCTCGAAGATCTCAAGCAAGACAGTTCCCTGCAGAAAGAAATCGAATTCGAAAGTAGGCTCCAGGCCCTGATGGATGAATATCACATGAACCTGGGCGATATCATCGGCATTCTGGATCCCAATGCTGCCCCCAAGCACAAGGCGCAGACGCCGCATCCGGAAAAGCCGGCTGGCAAGCGTCGTCCGCGCAGCACCAAGCGTTATCAGCATCCCAAGACCGGCGAAATCATCGAGACCAAGGGCGGCAACCACAAGTTGCTCAAAGCCTGGAAAGCCGAACACGGCGCCGATACCGTGGAAGGCTGGTTGCAGTAACGTCTTGCCCGGGTTGCGGTCGGTAGCTGCGCAAGGCAGATCTACCGACCGGAATCCTTTTCCGACCGCTGCAACCTCAGCGCCGCCCGTTATTTCGCCACGTTCAAGTTCATACCGGCGGGATGGTTTTCCAGACGCCTATCAAACTGCGGCGATCAGCGCATTCATCATATCTTTTAATCACCCCCGCGCGTTTAAGAGCAGCCAAAGCCCGCCTGACTTAGGTCGACGGCCAAGGACAGTGCGATAACGGGGAAGGCGGCCTCTTTCCGCACTCGGTAAGCGGTATTCAGCCCAGGGCGGCTAACCTTCGATGCGCAGGCGATAACCCACGCCGGGTTCGGTCACGATATAGCGCGGCGCCAGCGGATCATCCGCCAGCTTCTGCCGGAGATGACCAATCACGATGCGCAGATAATGACTGTCCTGCGCATGGGTCGGGCCCCAGATATCGATCAGCAATTGCCGCTGGGTCACCACCCGTCCCGGATGGTGGGCGAGGGCGGCCAGCACGGCGTACTCCTTGCGCGTCAGGGCCACTTCGCTGCCACCCAGAACGACCCGACGATAGGCGAAATCCACTTTCAGATCGCCAACCTCCAGCGCCGCGACCTGCTGGGTCGCCGTGGTCGGGGTCTGCCGCAGCAGGGCGCGACTGCGGGCCAGGAATTCCTGGATACCGAAGGGCTTAGTCACGTAGTCGTTGGCGCCGGCATCCAGGGCGCGGACCTTCTCGCGCTCGTCCGCCCGCACCGACAGCACCAGCACCGGCACCGCGGACCATTCGCGCAGGTCGACCAGCACCTCCTGGCCATCGCGATCGGGGAGGCCCAGGTCGAGGATGACCAGGTCCGGCTGGCTCAGCGCCGCCTGGGCCAGGCCCTCGGTGCCGGTGGCGGCTTCGCTGACCTGGTAGCCCTGGGCCGCGAGGCTGATGCGCAGGAATTTGCGGATCTGGGGTTCGTCGTCGATGACGAGGACGTGAGCGGGCATCTGAGCGGGTTCCACACGAGAAGGCGTCATCATAGCCGCTGCGATTGCCGGGTGGCCTGGCCTTATTCGGCCGGAGGAGCGGGCAGTGGCAGGTGCATGCGCAGCGTGGTGCCGCGACCATCGAGGCCGTCTTCCACGCTGACTCGTCCGCCATGGGCGCCGACCATGCCCTGGCAGATCGCCAGCCCCAGACCGGTTCCCTGCCCACCCCGGTCGCCGCGGGCGGCGGTATAGAACATGTCGAAGATCCGCGTGCGATCCTCGGGCGGAATGCCCGGGCCTTCGTCGGCCACGGCCAGCTGCAGTTCATTGCCCTGGCGCAGCACGCTGATTTCCAGCCGGCCGCCGGGTGCGGAGAAGCGGATGGCGTTCTCCAGCACATTGACCAGCGCCTGTTCGATCAGCGCCGGATGAACCCAGAGCAGCGGCAGGCCCGGCTCGATCCGGGTGGCTACCTGCAATCCGCTCAGCAGCGGCTGCAGGCGCTGCATGGCGCTGGCGAGGATGTCGCCGGGGTCGACCCAGTCCCGCGCCAGCTGCAGGCTGCCATGGCCCAGGCGGGTCATGTCGAGCAGATTCTGGATATAACGATCGAGGCGTTCGGCCTCCTGGCGGGTGGCGTCCAGCAACTCCTGGCGATCGCTGGCCGGAATCGCGTCGCCCAGGGTCGCCAGGGCATCGATGGAGCCGCGCATCACCGTCAGCGGCGTGCGCAGGTCATGGGACACCGAGGCGAGCAGGGCGCTGCGCAGCTGTTCGGTCTCGCCATGCAGGCGCGCGGCTTCGAGATCCTCGCTGAGGCGCACCCGTGCCAGGGCCTGGGCCAGCGGCTGCGCCAGGCTGGCCAGCTGGCGCCGCTCGGCGTGGTCCAGGGGCTGGGCATCGTCACGCCGTACGCCCAATACGGCCAGGCTGCCGCCCTCGCCGAGCAGCGGCCACCACCACCAGCCACCGGAGGGCAGGGTGTCGGTGCCGCAGCCGGCCGGCTTTTCCTGCTTCCAGGCCCATTCGGCGGCGATGCGTTCGTGGTCGGCCAGGAGCAGGTCGCCCGGTTGGGGCACCAGTTGCCCCGCCTTTTCCGGCAGCAGCAGGCAGATGTGGCGCGTCGCATCCCCTAATTGCTTGAGGGTGACGCTGACCACCGCCTGGCGATCGCTGGCGGCGCTCAGCTGGCGGGTGAAGTCCAGCAGCGCCAGGGTCTCGCGCTGGGTGCGGCGCAGTGCCTGCAGCTGGCGCCGCTGGCGGGCGGCCAAGTCACCGGTGAGCAGGGCCATCAGCAGGAAGAAGGCCAGGGTGAGAACGTCCTGCTCGCGGTTGATGGTCAGCGAGAAGGCCGGCGGGATAAACAGGAAATCGTAGGCGAGAAAGCCCAGCAGGGCACAGAACAGCGCCGGACCGCGGCTGCTGCGTACCGCCACCAGCAGGACGGCGGCAAGAAAGATCAGCGAGATATTGGGCAGTTCCAGCAGCCCGGACAGGCCCTCGGCGATGACCGCGGCCACGGCGGTGGCCAGGACGGCGGCGCCATAGGGACCGGGCCTGAGCGCCCGGCGTGGCCGGGCGGCGGGCGGCGCGTCGCGATCCAGATCAAGGATGGCGATCTCCAGCCCCTGGGCCAGGCGCAGCAGGCGACTGGCCAGACGGCGTCGCAGGCTGAAGCCGCGCGGGCGGCCGCGACCGATCAGCAGCACGCTGGCGCGCTGGTCGCGGGCATGGCGGACCAGGGCGCGGGCCGGATCGCTGTCTCTCAGGGTCAGCACCTCACCCCCCAGGCGTTCGGCCAGGCGTTGACTGGCCTGGAGGTTGGCGCGGGCGGTATCGTCCAGCGGCTGGCCGGTATCGACATGGACCAGGGTCCAGGGCAGGTGGCGCTGGTCGGCGAGGCGGCTGGCATGGCGCACTAGGCGCTCCGCCGAAGGCGCGGTGCCGGCGCCGACGATGAGGCGCCCCAGCAGTGGTGGCGCGGCCTGGCCCTGCTGGCGGTATCTCAGGGCGAGCGCCGAGTCCACCTGGGCCGCGGCGGTGCGCATGGCCAGTTCGCGCAGGGCGGTCAGATTGGTCTGGCTGAAAAAGGCATCGATGGCCGCGCGCGCCTGCTCGGGCACATAGACCTTGCCCTCGCGCAGCCGCTCCAGCAACTCCCGGGGTGGCAGGTCGATGAGCACCAGGTCATCGGCGTCGAGCAGCACCTGGTCGGGCACCGTCTCGCGCACCTGGACGCCGGTGATGTCGCGTACCTCGTCGTTGAGACTTTCCAGGTGCTGAACGTTGACCGTGGTATAGACGTGGATGCCGGCGGCAAGCAGGTCTTCGACATCCTGCCAGCGCTTGGCATGGCGACTGCCGGGGGCGTTGCTGTGGGCGAGTTCGTCGACCAGCACCAGTTCCGGCGGGTCGGCCAGCAGGCCTTCCAGATCCAGTTCGGTAAGCTTGAGGCCGCGGTGCTCGACCCGCCGCAACGGCTGCTGTGGCAAGCCGGCGAGGAGGGCAGCGGTCTCCCTCCGCCCATGGGTTTCGACGATCCCGGCGCGCACCCGGCGGCCCTGGCGCAGGGCGGTCTGTGCCGCCTGCAGCATGGCGTAGGTCTTGCCTACGCCAGGCGCCGCCCCCAGGAAGACCTTGAGGCGTCCACGGCCTTCGCGGTGTTCGGCGAGCAGCGCCTCGGCGCGCCCGGTGCTGTCGGTCATGGAGCCAGTTCCGCCAGGGCCAGATTGAGAAGCAGGACATTAACCGTTGCCGGGCCGAAGCGCGAGGTGTGCGTCTGCTCGCTCACCAGGGCGTCCAGCCGCTCCGGTGGGAGACCTCGCGCGGCGGCGATACGGGCGATCTGATAGCGGGCGCCGGCCGGGGTGAGGTCCGGATCGAGGCCGCTGGCGGAGGTGGTCACCAGTTCCTGGGGCACCGGGCCCTGGTCGGCCACCTGCACGTCGGGCAGCGCCTTCTCGATCCGTTCGCGCAGCCCCGGCGCCGATTGGGCCAGGTTGCTGGCGCTGCTGGAGACGGTGGCGTAGTCGCCTGCCGAGGGGCGCGGCTGGAACCACTCGGGGCCGGTGAATTTCTGGGCGATCAGGCGTGAGCCGACCACGCTGCCGTTGGCGCGGTGGAGCAGGCTGCCGCCCGCCTGGTCGGCGAACAGCGCCTGGCCGAGCACCGTCACCAGCAGCGGGTAGGCGCCCCCGGTCAGGGCGCCGAGCAGCAGCAGCATCAACACGGCGGAACGCAATTGTATGAGCATGGCGGTTTCCTCAGACCAGACCCAGGGCGCCGAGCGCCAGGTCGATAGCTTTGATGCCGACGAAGGGCACGACGATGCCGCCCAGGCCATAGATCAGCAGGTTGCGGCGCAACAGGGCGGCGGCGCTGGCGGCCTTGACCCGCACCCCGCGCAGCGCCAGGGGAATTAGCGCGACGATGATCAAGGCGTTGAACACGATGGCCGAGAGGATGGCGCTCTGCGGGCTGGCCAGGTGCATCACGTTGAGCACGTTCAGCTGCGGATAGATGCCGGCGAACAGCGCGGGCAGGATGGCGAAGTACTTGGCCACGTCGTTGGCCACCGAGAAGGTGGTCAGGGCGCCGCGGGTCACCAGCAGTTCCTTGCCCACCTGCACCACGTCGAGCAGCTTGGTGGGGTCCGAATCCAGATCCACCAAGTTGGCGGCCTCGCGGGCGGCCTGGGTGCCGTCGTTCATCGCCATGCCCACATCGGCCTGGGCCAGGGCCGGGGCGTCGTTGGCGCCGTCGCCGCACATGGCCACCAGCTTGCCCTCGGCCTGTTCGCTGCGGATGCGCTCCAGCTTCTTCTCCGGGGTGGCTTCGGCGATGACATCGTCCACCCCGGCCTCGGCGGCGATGGCGGTGGCGGTCAGGGGATTGTCGCCGGTCACCATCACGGTGCGGATGCCCAGGGTGCGCAACTCGGCGAAGCGCTCGCGGATGCCCGGCTTGACCACGTCCTTGAGGTGGATGGCGCCCAGCAGCCGGCCTTCGCCGCAGACCAGCAGCGGGGTGCCGCCGCTCTTGGCGATGGTCTCGATCTCCCGGGCCAGCACCTCCGGCAGGTCGGCGCGGGTCTGGCCGAGAAACATCAGCACGGCGTCCACCGCACCCTTGCGATACGCGCGGCCCTGCCAGTCGATACCCGACAGGCGCGTCTCGGCGCTGAAGGGAATGGCCGCGACCTGGGCCCGCGGCGGCTCTTCCAGCGGGTGCAGGTTGCGCAGGTATTCCACCACCGAACGGCCTTCCGGGGTCTCGTCGGCCAGCGAGGCATAGAGGGCGCCCTCGGCCAGGGCCTTGGGGGTAATGCCCTGGGCCGCGTACAGGGCGCTGCAGCGGCGGTTGCCGAAGGTGATGGTCCCGGTCTTGTCCAGCAGCAGGGTATGGACGTCACCGGCGGCTTCCACGGCGCGCCCCGAGGTGGCGATCACGTTCAGCCGCACCAGGCGATCCATGCCGGCGATGCCAATGGCCGAGAGCAGGCCGCCGATGGTGGTGGGGATCAGGGTTACCAGCAGCGCCACCAGGAACAGCAGCGGCAGCTCGCCACCGGCCAGGGCGGCGAAGGGCTGCAGGGTCACCACCACCAGCAGGAAGATCAGCGTCAGGCCGATCAGCAGGATGTCCAGGGCGACCTCGTTGGGGGTCTTCTGGCGCTTGGCGCCTTCCACCAGGGCGATCATGCGGTCCAGGGTCGATTCGCCGGGGTTGGCGGTGATGCGCACCCGGATCCAGTCCGACACCACCCGGGTGTTGCCGGTGACCGCCGAGCGATCGCCGCCGGATTCGCGGATCACCGGGGCCGATTCCCCGGTGATGGCCGCTTCGTTGACCGCGGCCACGCCTTCGATGATCTCGCCGTCACCGGGGATCAGCTCGCCGGCTTCCACCTGCACGATCTGGCCCTTGCGCAACGAGCTGGCCGGCACCATGCGCTGCTCGCCGTTTTCCTCCAGGCGCGCGGCGAGGTTCTGGCCGATGCCCTTGAGGCTGTCGGCGCGCGCCTTGCCACGCCCCTCGGCGAGGGCTTCGGCGAAGTTGGCGAACAGCAGGGTGAACCACAGCCAGAGGGTGATCTGCACCGCCACCCCGGTGCTCACGCCATTGTTGGGCGCCAGGCACAGCAGGGTGGAGAACAGCGCGGTGATCTCCACCACGAACATCACCGGCGAGCGGATCTGCTGGCGCGGGTCGAGCTTGACGAAGGCCTGCCGCAGCGCCTGGCGCCACAGGGTGCCAGGGGTAGGAGTGGGCAGGGTGTGGGTCTGGGCATCCATTTCAACGGACTCCGAACAGTTGCAGATGGTCGGCGATCGGCCCCAGGGCGAGCGTCGGCAGGAAGGTCAGGCCACCCACCAGCAGCAGGGTGATCACCAGCAGGGTGACGAACAGCGGCCCGTGGGTGGGAAAGCTGTTGGGGCCGAGCGGCACGGGGCGCTTGGCCGCCAGGCTGCCGGCGATGGCCAGGACCGGCAGGATGTAGCCGAAGCGACCGATCAGCAGGGCCAGGCTCAGCATCAGGTTGTGGAAGGGCGTATTGGCACCGAAGCCGCCAAAGGCCGAGCCGTTGTTGGCCGTGGCCGAGGTATAGGCATAGAGCAGCTGGCTGAAGCCATGGGGACCCGTGGCGGCGATCCCGGCGACGCCGGCCGGGACGCTGGCGGCGATGGCGCCCAGCACCAGGACGCCCAGCGGCATCACCAGCAGAGTCGCCACCAGCAGCCGCACCTCGGGGGCTTCCAGCTTCTTGCCCAGGTATTCCGGGGTGCGGCCCACCATCAGGCCGGCGATGAAGACGGCGATCAGCACATTGAGCAGCATGCCGTAGAGACCGGCGCCGACGCCGCCGAAGATCACCTCGCCAAGCATCATGTTGAACAGCGCGATCAGGCCGGTCAGCGGCGCCAGGCTGTCATGCATGGAGTTCACCGAACCGTTCGAGGCGGCCGTGGTGACCGTCGCCCAGAGCGCTGACGCAGTACCGCCGAAGCGCGTCTCCAGGCCTTCCAGGGACGCCCCCTGGGTGATCGCCAGGCCGGCCAAGGCGGGGTTGGCGTGGTTCTGGGCAACGATGGCGACAGTGCCTCCAACCACCAGCAGGCCGAACATGGCAGCGAAGATCGCCCAGCTCTGCCGCCGATCCTTGACGTAGTAACCGAAGCTGAACACCAGAGCCGCCGGAATCATGAGGATGGCCGACAGCTCCAGCAGATCGCTCAGCGCCGTGGGGTTCTCGAACGGATGCGCGGAGTTGACGCCAAAGAAGCCGCCCCCGTTGGTGCCCAGCTGCTTGATGGCGATCTGGCTGGCGGCCGGGCCCAAGGGCAGGGTCTGCGTCGCGCCCTGCAGGGTGGTGGTATCGACATAGCTCGCGAAGGTCTGGGGCACGCCCTGCCAGATCAGTAACAGCGCCAGGGGTACGCACAGCGGCAGCAGCACATAGAAGGTGGCGCGGAACAGGTCGACCCAGAAGTTGCCGATCTCCTGGGCGCTGCGGCGGGTGATGCCGCGGGCCAGGGCGGCGAGCACGGCTACGCCCACTGCGGCGCTGACGAAGTTCTGCACGCCCAGGCCGACCATCTGGCTGAAATAGCTCAGCGAGGCTTCGCCGCTGTAGGCCTGCCAGTTGGTGTTGGTGACGAAACTGATGGCGGTGTTCAGCGCCAGGGTCCATTCCAGCCCGGGCAGCTGCTGCGGGTTCAATGGCAGACTGCCCTGCAGCACGAGGATGGCGAACAGCAGCCCGATGCCCAGTCCATTGAACAGCACCAGGGCGATGGCATAGGTGCGCCAGTCCTGGCCGCGGCCATCGGTGCCCACCACCCTTAGGGTCAGGCGCTCCAGGGGTCCGCCGACAAAGGTCAGCCAGGTCCGCTCGCCTTCCAGCGCGCGGTAGAAGTAGCGCCCCAGGAAGGGCGCTGGAAGAAAGGTCAGGGCCAGAAAGGCCAGGATCAGGAACGCGGCTTGGCTGTCCATGCCGCCTCCCTAGGACCGGCCGGCGCGTAGCAGCGCCGCCAGCAGATAGACGAACAGACCCAGTGCCAGGAGCAGGGCCAGAAGATTCCAGGGGGTCATCACGAGTTCTCCAAAGACGGCCGTTGCCGCGTGGAGAAATTGTCAGGAGGAGGGGCGTAAAGAAGCGAGGCGGGGAGTGTTGGCGGGGCGTAAAGAAAGCGTTAAATCGGCCCCGCCCGCTAGTGCGGGCGGGGCCTTGGGACTATTGCTTGGGCGCGGCCTGCTGTTCTTCCTTGGCCTTCTTGTTGGCCTCGTGGTGACCGATGGCGCAGCCCGCCGCGGCACCGGCGACGCCGTGACCACCGGCAACATGGCCCGCGGCGCCGCCGACCACGGCGCCCTTGACGCAACCGGCGGCGAAGGTGGCTTGGCTGGCGCCGAGCAGCAGAACAGACAGGGCAAGGGTAGGCAGGAGCTTCATGGTGGCGACCTCTCGTGGGTGCGAAGTAATGTCCTGTAACAATTGACCAGGCCGATCCGTATCAGTTCTCCGGCTCTCCCTCTCGGCCACCAGCGTGCCGTGGACGCCACCAATCACCTGCATCGTCAGAGGGCCATCGATATCGCGGCCATGGGCCGCTCCTACCGCCTCATGTATGACTGTAGGAGCGGTCCAAGGCCGCGATCCAGGTGCCAGCCGCAACAAGGCTCGGCCTGGGCGAGAGTTGAGAGGCTGCGTCAGAGCCGTTGGCAAGGCGTGCTCACTGATGCGGTCGCAGGTGCAGCACCGCCCAATAGGCCGGCTTTGGCCGCTGCTGGCGATCGAACAGCAGCGGCTGATCGTCCCCGGGCGCCCCGGGCTGGTGGTTCAGCCAGCTGTGATCATCGGCCACGCCCCACCAGGTCACCGCGGTGACCTCGGGATGGGCCAGCACCAGGGCCATGAGGTCGCGATAGCGCTCGGCCTGCAGGTTCAGGCGCTGCGCCAGTGGCTGCGGCGGCTGGTAGTCGTGATGCTGGTAGAGACTCATGTCCAGCTCGGTGATCTGGTTTTCCAGTCCGAGGCGGGCGAAGGTGGTGAGCGACTGGTCGATGGCCGCCAGGGATGGCCAGTAGAGACTGATATGGGTCTGGTGGCCGATGCCCTGCACCGGCACGCCCTCGGCCAGCAGGCCCTTCACCACCCGCGCCAGGCAGTCGCGCTTGGCCGGTTCCTGGGTGTTGAAGTCGTTGATGAACAGGCGTGCCTGGGGATCGGCGGCATGGGCGGCGCGAAAGGCCACGGCGAGATAGTCAGGACCGACCACCTGCATCCAGCGATCGTCGCGCAGGCAACTGGACTGATTGGGGTCTATGGCCTCGTTGACCACATCCCAGGCATAGACCCGCCCGCGGTAATGGCCGACTACCGTGGCGATATGCTGCTTCAGGCGCTGCAGCACCTGGTCGCGCGTGGCCGGCTGGCCATCGGCAGCTTGCCAGAACCAGTCCGGGGTATGGCTGCCCCAGAGCAGGGTATGACCCCGCACCGCCAGGCCGTGCTGTTCGGCGAAGGCGACGAGGGCATCGGCCGGTCCGAAGACATAGCGGTCTTCCTGGGGATGAATGCGCAGGGGCTTCATGGCATTTTCCGCTACCAGACTGCTGAATTGCCGGGCCAGCAGCACCCCGTCGGCGTCCGCGAGTTGTTCGGGCTCGACCGCCGCGCCGATTTTCAGCCGGGCGCCATAGGCCGTGGCCAGGGAGCGCGTGGCAGTCGGCTCCGCGGCCAGGGCAGCGGCATTCCAGAGACCCAGCGACAACAGCAGCGCAAGCAGTGGACGCGGCATCCGGATGATCCTCCAGCAGTCGGTCGTGATGGCGGACGGCCAATCAGCCGTGAGCGTGCTGCGCGTCTTCCTTGGCCTTCGCCGCCAGGTGGTGGCCGATGGCACAACCGGCTACGGCGCCGGCGATGGCATGGTGACCGGCGACATGCCCGGCCATTCCGCCGACCACTGCACCCTTGATGCAACCCGCCGCCAGGCTCGCCTGGCTGAGGCCGAGCAGGGAGACCGACAGGATGACGACCGCAAGACGTTTCATGGGCAGACCTCGGCATAAGGGAACCCGGAGCCTAGAACGTCCGGGTTAAGTGCCGCTTAAGGCTTTCGTAGCGTGGAAAACGGCGCAGCCTGTTTTACCGACAGCCACCAAGGCCGTTCCCGGCTTGCTCCGTGGACAGGCTTCGCCTTGTCCACCCCACGGCGAAACCCCCATAAAAAAACCGCCCCGAGGGGCGGTTTTTCAGTACCGAACGCTAGCGTCAGACTTCGACGGCGGCGATACGGGCTTTCTCGGCGCTTTCACGGAATTCGGCGATCTGGTCGAAGCTCAGGTAGCGGTAGACGTCCGCGGCCATGCTGTCGATGCTCTTCGCGTATTCCATGTATTCCTCGACGCTGGGCAGCTTGCCCAGGATCGAGGCCACCGCGGCCAGTTCCGCCGACGCCAGGTAGACGTTGGCGCCGTCGCCCAGGCGGTTGGGGAAGTTACGGGTGGAGGTGGACACCACGGTGGCGTTGGCGGCCACGCGGGCCTGGTTGCCCATGCACAGCGAGCAACCCGGCATTTCCATGCGCGCACCGGCCTTGCCGTAGATGCCGTAGTAGCCTTCCTCGGTCAGCTGGTGCTGGTCCATCTTGGTCGGCGGCGACAGCCACAGACGGGTCGGGATCGAACCCTTGACCTTGTCCAGCAGCTTGCCGGCGGCGCGGAAGTGACCGATGTTGGTCATGCAGGAACCGATGAACACCTCGTCGATCTTGTCGCCGGCCACCTGGGACAGCAGGCGGGCGTCGTCCGGATCGTTCGGGGCGCACAGCACCGGCTCGTTGACCTCGGCCAGGTCGATCTCGATGACTTCGCTGTATTCGGCGTCGGCATCGGCGGCGAGCAGTTCCGGGTTGGCGATCCAGGCTTCCATGGCGCGCGCACGGCGCTCCAGGGTGCGGGGATCACCGTAGCCTTCCTCGATCATCCAGCGCAGCAGGGTGATGTTGGACTGCAGGTACTCGGTGATGGACTCGGGCGACAGCTTGATGGTGCAACCGGCGGCGGAACGCTCGGCGGAGGCATCGGACAGCTCGAACGCCTGCTCCACGGTCAGGTCTTCCAGGCCTTCGATTTCGAGGATGCGGCCGGAGAAGATGTTCTTCTTGCCCTTCTTCTCGACGGTCAGCAGGCCCTTCTGGATGGCGTAGTAGGGGATGGCATGCACCAGGTCACGCAGGGTGATCCCGGGCTGCATCTTGCCCTTGAAGCGCACCAGTACCGACTCCGGCATGTCCAGCGGCATGACGCCGGTGGCCGCGGCGAAGGCCACCAGGCCGGAACCGGCCGGGAAGGAGATGCCGATCGGGAAGCGAGTGTGGGAATCGCCACCGGTGCCGACGGTGTCGGGCAGCAGCATGCGGTTCAGCCAGCTGTGGATGATGCCGTCGCCCGGACGCAGGGAGACACCGCCACGGGTGCGGATGAAGTCCGGCAGGGTGTGGTGGGTCTTGACGTCGATGGGCTTAGGATAGGCCGCGGTGTGGCAGAAGGACTGCATCACCAGGTCGGCGGAGAAGCCCAGGCAGGCCAGGTCCTTCAGCTCGTCGCGGGTCATCGGGCCGGTGGTGTCCTGGGAGCCGACGGTGGTCATCTTCGGCTCGCAGTAGGTGCCGGGGCGTACGCCCTCGACGCCGCAGGCCTTGCCGACCATCTTCTGCGCCAGGGTGTAGCCCTTGCTGCTCTCGGCCGGCTGGTCCGGCTTGTTGAACAGGTCGGTCGGACCCATGCCCAGTTCGGCGCGTGCCTTCTCGGTCAGGCCGCGGCCGACGATCAGCGGGATACGGCCGCCGGCGCGGACTTCGTCCAGCAGCACGGGGGTCTTGAGTTCGAAGGTGGCGAGCACCTCGTCGCTGCCATGGCGGGTGACCTTGCCGGCCTTGGGATAGACGTCGATGACGTCGCCCATTTCCAGCTCCGACACGTCGAATTCGATCGGCAGGGCGCCGGCGTCTTCCATGGTGTTGTAGAAGATCGGGGCGATCTTGGAGCCGAAGCAGAAACCGCCAGCGCGCTTGTTCGGCACGTAGGGGATGTCATCGCCGAAGAACCACAGCACCGAGTTGGTGGCGGACTTGCGGGAAGAACCGGTACCGACCACGTCACCGACGTAGGCGACCGGGAAGCCCTTGGCGCGCACTTCCTCGATCTGCTTCAGCGGACCGATGCTGCCTTGCTGCTCGGGCACGATGCCGTCGCGAGCCATCTTCAGCATGGCCAGGGCGTGCAGCGGGATGTCCGGACGCGACCAGGCGTCAGGGGCGGGAGAGAGGTCGTCGGTGTTGGTTTCGCCCGGCACCTTGAACACGGTCAGGGTGTACTTCTCGGCGATTTCCGGACGCTTCCTGTACCACTCGCCTTCGGCCCAGGACTGCATGACGGCCTTGGCGTGGGCGTTGCCACCCTTGGCTTTCTCGGCCACGTCGTGGAAGGCATCGAACATCAGCAGGGTGTGCTTGAGCTGTTCGGCGGCCACGGCGCCCAGTTCGGCGTCGTCCAGCAGCTCGACCAGGGTGGCGATGTTGTAGCCGCCCTGCATGGTGCCCAGCAGTTCGGTGGCGCGCTGGCGGGAGATCAGCGGGGACTGGGTTTCGCCCTTGGCGACCGCGGAGAGGAAACCGGCCTTCACATAGGCGGCTTCGTCGACGCCCGGCGGTACGCGGTTGGTAATGAGGTCGACGAGAAATTCTTCTTCGCCGGCCGGGGGATTCTTCAGCAGTTCGACCAGACCGGCCGTTTGCTCGGCGTTCAGCGGCTGGGGCACGATGCCCTGGGCGGCACGCTCTTCTACGTGGTTACGATAGGCTTCAAGCACAGGTTGACCCTCATCAGTGGTCCAATATTGCGTCCGGGGGCTGGCGCCCCGGAATGTATCCGGCAGGGTATGACGGGGGAGGCTGCGGGCAGGACCGCCGTCGCGCCGGACGCATTCCGCCGGAAGCTGTTTTCAAAGTTTTACGCCGGCTGCTGAAGAGCTGATCGGCGGCAGGGCGGTTGATGAGGCCGCCGCTGCCGGATCACCGGATACTTTGCTCGTGACGCTTTGAAAACAGCTTCGTATCGGACATTGCGCCTATAAGGCTGCCTAATTCTACGCCAAGCCTCGGGCGAAGTTAAGCGCTGCGTTGTCGCATCTGCTCCCGGTCGTTGGACCCCGGTGGCACGCTAGCGGCCCAGATGGGCGAAGCGTCCACTGAAGGGCTTGGCGATGGGGTAGGCCAGGTCGCCATGCTTGCTGGTGCCCAGTCCCAGGTCCACCAGTGACTCGGCCAGCTTGACCGCGGCGCTGACGCCTTCGATCACCGGGATGCCGATGGCCTCGCTCAGGGCCTCGCGCAGATCGGCCATGCCGCCACAGCCGAGCACGATGGCGCCGGCGCCTTCCTCGTCGCGGGCGCGGCGACCCTCGGCGGCGATCAGTTCGATCAAGCTGTCATCGGCGGCTTCCAGGGCCAGTACCGGCAGGTCGATACAGCGTACCGAGGTGCACAGTTCGGCGAAGCCGTACCGCTGCAGCAGGTGCTCGGCGATGATGCGGGTGCGGGTGAGGGTGGTCACCACGGCGAACCGGGTGGCCAGCAGACTGGCCAGATGGAAGCCGGCCTCGGCGATGCCCAGCACCGGCCCCCTGGCCATTTCCCGCGCGGCGAGCAGGCCCGGATCGCCAAAGCAGGCTATGACATGGGCCGCGCAGCCCGCCTCGACGCCCTTGCGCATCTCTTCGATCACGCCGACCGCGGCCACGGCCTCGTCGTAGTGACTCTCGATGGACACGGGGCCGGCTTCGGGATTGCTGGCAAGGATGGTGGTGCCCGGACGGGCGATGGCCTGGGCCGCGCGACCGATCTTGGCGGTCATGCTGGCACTGGTATTGGGATTGATGACCTGGATCTGCATGAGGGGCCTCAACTGCGTTTGAAGATGCTGCGGAAATCGGGCTCGGCGGCCGTGGGCCGGTCGATCCGGAGGGATTCGCGGATCAGGCGCAGGTGGCGCGCCATCCAATCGCTGGCGGCCGCACCCTCGCCCCGGGCGAGCAGGTCCAGCAGGTCTTCGTGCTGGCCGCAATCGCAGCCCAGGCTGTGCCGCGAGCCGTAGATGGCGATCAGTAGCGAAGAGCGGCTGGCCAATTGGGCGACCTGTTCGGTCAGCACCTGATTGTCGGCCAGCGCGGCGAGTTCGACGTGAAAGCGCGCGGACAGCTGGATCGCCAGGCTGTGGCGCCCGCCGTGCTGGGCCTCGTGCTCCTCAAGGCAGAGCTGGCGCAGGGACGCCAGCTGCGCGCTGTCGACCCGGGCGGCCACCAGGGGCATCAGCGCCGGCTCGATCAGCTGGCGCGCGGCGAGGATGTCCTGGGCTTCCTTGGCGCTGGGCTGGGCGACCTGGGCGCCGCGATTGGCGCGCAGGGTCACCAGGCGTTCCAGCGCCAGTCGCTGCAGCACCTTGCGGATGCCGGTGCGGCTGATGCCGAAAGTCTCCGCCAGGGTGTCTTCCGGCAGCCGGGTGCCTGGCGCCAGGCGATGCTCGACGATGGCCTCGAGGATGTCCTGGTAGATCCGCTCGTCCCGGGGAGAGGCGGCAACGGCGAGTGACGCGGGTACTGCACTCATGGGCTGACTCCGGCGATTTGCCTGAATTGTATACAAAGTATAGAGCGCTGACGATGCGCGAATGCGTCGGGCTCTGTGCGCCAAGGTAGCGCCTCATTGCCACCTAACGCCCCAGGGGAGTGCATCCCCGGTAACGCTCCGGCGTCTGACTTAGAGCCTCCTTTCCTGGAAATTTCCTATGGAGCCAGCGAGTTAAGACCATTTTGGAGCACCTGGCACGGACTCTGCCTGGAGGGATTGTATACAAAACAAGGCAGGCGCCGTATGCAGGTGCCCGCCACCACGGAGGAGGCGATCCATGAACCAGCAGATTCCCCCGGGCTACAGCCCACGTCTGTACAACGAAGACCTCGGCCCGGTCGAGCAGAAATGGAATTGGTACAACATCTTCGCCTTCTGGATGAGCGACGTGCACAGCGTCGGCGGCTATGTCTTCGCCGCCAGCCTGTTCGCCCTGGGCCTGGCCAGTTGGCAGGTGCTGATCGCCCTGCTGGTAGGGATCTGCATCGTTCAGGTGATCGCCAATCTGGTCGCCCGGCCCAGCCAGCAGGCTGGCGTGCCCTATCCGGTGATCTGTCGCCTGGCCTTCGGCGTCTTCGGCGCAAACATCCCGGCGGTGATCCGCGGCCTGATCGCGGTGGCCTGGTACGGCATCCAGACCTATCTGGCCTCCAGTGCCCTGGTCATCGTGGTGCTGCGCTTCTTTCCCGCGCTGGCGGTCTATGGCGACAGCAGCTTCCTGGGCCTGTCCTATCTCGGCTGGGGCGGCTTCCTCACCCTCTGGTTCCTCCAGGCCTGCGTCTTCTGGGCGGGTATGGAATCCATCCGCCGCTTCATCGACTGGGCCGGTCCGGCCGTCTATGCGGTGATGTTCCTGCTCGCCGCCTGGATTGTCTGGCGCGCCGGCTGGAGCAACATCAGCTTCACCCTGGCGGAAAAGCAGCTGACCGGCTGGGCCGCCTTCGGCCAGGTGATCGTCGCCATCGCCCTGGTGGTGTCCTATTTCTCCGGGCCCACGCTCAACTTCGGTGACTTCA
Source organism: Pseudomonas sp. SORGH_AS_0199 (assembly GCF_031453735.1). Classification (NCBI taxonomy): domain Bacteria; kingdom Pseudomonadati; phylum Pseudomonadota; class Gammaproteobacteria; order Pseudomonadales; family Pseudomonadaceae; genus Pseudomonas; species Pseudomonas sp. SORGH_AS_0199. Next base: position 3,183,954 of record NZ_JAVJAE010000001.1, on the reverse strand, counting down.
GCCGCTACTGCCGCTCCATGCAGGATGTGCGTCGCGGCAATTTCTGGGGCCTGCCGATCAATTTCCTGGCGTTTTCCCTGGTCACCGTGGTGATCGTGTCCGGCACCCTCCCGGTGTTCGGCGAGATGATCCACGATCCCATCGCCACCGTGGCCCGCATCGACAACACCACCGCGGTGCTGCTCGGCGCCTTCACCTTCGTCACCGCCACCATCGGCATCAACATCGTCGCCAACTTCGTTTCGCCGGCCTTCGACTTCGCCAACGTGGCGCCCAGCAAGATCAGCTGGCGCGCGGGCGGCATGATCGCCGCGGTGGCCTCGATCTTCCTCACCCCCTGGAACCTGTTCAACAACCCCGAGGTGATCCACTACACCCTGGACGTCCTGGCTGCCTGCATCGGCCCGCTGTTCGGCATCCTGCTGGTGGACTACTACCTGCTGCGCAAAGGCCGGATCGAGGTCGATGCGCTGTTCGACGACACCCCGAATGGCGCCTACTGGTACAGCGGCGGCGTCAACTGGGTGGCGGTGCAGGCGTTGGTTGCCGCGGCGCTGATCGGGTTGTGCTTCACCTTCGTGCCCTGGTTCAAGCCGATCGCCAACTTCGCCTGGTTCACCGGCTGCTTCCTCGGTGGACTGTTCTTCTACGGGTTGAGCCGCCGCAGCGCCAGTCCGCTGGCGAGCCGGGGTGTCGCCGCGGTGTGATCCGCATCCTGTGATCAGGATGGGATTCTGCACGACCGGCGCGGGCCACCCGCGCCGGTCGTTGACGTTTCCGGCTAGACTAGGCGTTTTGCTCCAAGGCTTGCCGCCCATGCCCGCTCCTGTCATCAAGACGCCCTGTGTCGGCCTGTGCTCGACGATGTTCGGCGACCACGTCTGTCGTGGCTGCAAGAGATTCCACCACGAGGTGGTGAACTGGAATCTCTACAGCGAAGAGGAGCGGCGCGCCGTGTGGGCACGTCTGGAGCTGCTGCTGGTGCAGGTGGTGTCGGCCAAGGTCGATGTCTTCGATCCGGCACTGTTGCACCAGCAGTTGCAGCAACGCAGCATCCGCTTCCGGCCCGATCAGTCGGAGTATTGCTGGGCCTATCAGTTGCTGGCCCGGGGCGCGCGCCACATCCAGCAACTGGATGCCTATGGGCTGCGCCTGCTGCCGGAGTTTCGCGATCGCCCCCTGGCCGAGTTGCGCGACGCCATCGACCGGGAATTCTTCCTGCTCTCCGAAGCCCACTACGACCGCTACATCGCTCCGCGCTTCCTGCTCGAAGGCATCGACAGCCGCGTCTGAACGCCAGCAGGCAGGCGGCGCTGCCCAGGCGCCTGCCTTTCTCTATAATGCGCGGCTTTTGCACGGGAGCACGCTGATGTCCTTGCCCGAGATGAACGAATTCCTCGGTTGCCGCACGCCGGATGCCTGGGTCGAGGCCGCGCTGCAGGACCTGCCGACGCTGCTGCAGGACCACGCCAACAACGAGAAGAAGGCCGCCGGCGCCGCCTTCCACTATCTGTTCACCTATTCCAATCGCGCCGAGCTGTCCTGGAAGATGTCGCGCATCGCCCGCGAAGAGCTGCGCCATTTCGAACAGGTGCTGCAGATCATGAAGCGTCGCGGCATCGAGCACCGCAACGTCAGTTCGGCCCGCTATGCCGGCGCCCTGCGCAAGCTCTGCCGCAACCATGAGCCGCTGAAGCTGACCGACAGCCTGGTGATCGGTGCCTTCATCGAATGTCGCTCCTGCGAGCGCTTCGGTGCGGTGGCGCCCCACCTGGACGCGGAGCTGGGCAAGTTCTACAGCGGTCTGCTGGCCTCCGAGGCCCGGCATTTCCAGGACTATCTCAAGCTCGCCTATCTCTATGGCGAGCGCGACGACGTCGACGCCAAGATCGCCGAGGTCCGCGCCCTGGAGGTGGAATTGATCACCTCCAGCGATCGCGAGTTGAGATTCCACAGCGGGATTCCAACCGCTGCTTGAAGCGCATTATTTGCAGGCCTTGGTCTCGCCGACATAGGGATTGCCGCGCCCCATGATGCAGGCCAGGCGCTGGTTGCGCTGACGCTCCCAGGCCTCCGGCGGATACTGCTTGGTCCAGGCGGTGTAGAGCTGGCGATCCTGCTTGGACAGGCGCAGGTCGTAGCGATCGCTCATGTAGAAGTAGGTACGGGCGACCATGCCGCGGATTTCCGGGCGGGGCATGGCGGTCTTGGCCTTGAAGTCCACCACCATCTGGCAGGCGCCATACTGGTTGGGCTTCTGCGGCAGCCAGCCGAAGGCGAAGTTGCTGCGGTCGCCATTGACCTCGCCGACCACCGGTACCAGGTTGAAGAGGTCGGCCTCGGCCTTCTGGTACACCGGGTCGTTGGCCGTGCAGTTCTGGCGACCGCCTTTCTGCCAGCACTGGCGCTGGTGGCCGATCACCCAGGCGGGGACGATGTGTTCCCACTCGATGCGGCTGGCGCGCTGGGCGCTCTTGCGTGGGACGTAGCCGCAGCTCTTGAGGTCCACGGTCTTGCCGCTGTAGTGGCAGCCGCAATAGAAGTCCACGCCTTGCTTGGCATAGACCTTGGCCGCCACTACCTTGGCTTCGCCGAAGGTACGCGGCGGCTGCGGCGGCTGGGGCGTCGCCAGGGCGCTCAGGGAAGCCAGGCTCAGGCAGAACAGCAGGGCAGGGCGCAACGACATTTAGAATCCGTCCGAAAAAGCGCGGATACTACCGACCCGCTCTTGGTCGCGGTGTGACTGGGTTCACTAGAAGCCGTCCCGCGTCCGCCCGCCAATCAGGCGGAACACGATTCGATATCAATGACTTAGAGGTATGGCATGGCAGCCTGGGACATCTTTTGCACGGTGGTGGACAACTATGGCGACGCGGGTATCACCTGGCGTCTGGCCCATCAGTTGGTCGCCGAGCATGGACAGCAGGTCCGCCTCTGGATCGACGACCTCTATCCCCTGGCGCGGATCCAGCCGGGGGTCGATGGCACCGCCGAGCAGCAATGGCATCGCGGGGTCGAGGTGCGGCTCTGGCACGCCGACTGGACGGCGGCCGAGCCCGGCGACGTGGTGGTGGAAGCCTTCGCCTGTCAGTTGCCGGAAGGTTTCGTCACCGCCATGGCGCGTCGCGCCGAGCGCCCGCTCTGGCTCAACCTGGAATACCTGAGCGCCGAGGAGTGGATCGAAGGCTGTCACGCGCTGCCTTCGCTGCAGCCCACCGGGCTGAACAAGTACTTCTTCTTTCCCGGCTTTACCGCCAAGGTGGGCGGGCTGCTGCGTGAGCACGATCTGCTCGATCAGCGTGACGGCTTCCTCCAGGCTGCCGCGGTCCGGGACGACTTTCTCGCTGGGCTGGGCGTGCGGCGCCAGCCCGGGGAGCGGCTGTTCTCGCTGTTCGCCTACGAGAACCCGGCGCTGATCGACTGGCTCGACGCCCTCAGCGTCGGCTCCCAGCCTACCTGCCTGCTGGTGCCGGAAGGACGGGTGCTGGCGAACGTCGCCGCCTGGCTCGGCGTGGACTGGCTCAAGGCCGGCGACGGCCACCGTCGCGGCGCCCTGCGGGTGCAGGTGCTGCCCTTCGTCTCCCAGCAGGAGTACGACCGGCTGCTGTGGTGCTGCGACTTCAATGCCATCCGCGGGGAGGACTCCTTCGTCCGCGCGCAGTGGGCGGCGCATCCCTTCGTCTGGCACATCTACCCGCAGGAAGAGGACGCCCACTTCGTCAAGCTCGAGGCCTTCCTGGCGCGCTATGTGGCGTCTGGCACTCCTGAACTGGGCTCCGCGGTCAGTGCCCTGTGGCTGGCCTGGAACGGTCGCGGCGACCTGGCAGCCGCCTGGTCGGCGCTGGACACACAGGTCGGGGAATGGCGTCTGTTGGCGCGTGACTGGAGCGATCGGATGGCTTCTCACAGCGATCTTGCCGCCAGCCTGGTGCATTTCCATACAGATTGGCTATCATATGGCGCCTCGAAATCCCGTTCTTCCATCCATACGGATAACCGCATGAAAACCGCACAAGAGTTCCGTGCCGGCCAAGTGGCCATGATCGACAACGCTCCCTGGGTCATCCAGAAAGCTGAATACAACAAGTCCGGCCGTAACGCTGCAGTGGTCAAGATGAAGCTGAAGAGCCTGCTCTCCGGCAGCGCGACCGAGACCGTCTTCCGCGCCGACGACAAGCTCGAGCCGGTGATTCTGGATCGCAAGGAAGTGACCTATTCCTACTTTGCCGATCCCCTGTACGTGTTCGTCGACAACGACTACAACCAGTACGAAGTCGAGAAAGACGACCTGGGCGATGCCATCGCCTTCATCGAAGACGGCATGACCGACGTCTGCGAAGCGGTGTTCTACAACGACCGCGTCATCTCCATCGAACTGCCCACCACCATCGTGCGCCAGATCTCCTACACCGAGCCGGCCGTTCGCGGCGACACCTCGGGCAAGGTCATGAAGACCGCTCGCCTGAACAACGGCTACGAGCTGAAGGTCTCCGAGTTCTGCGACATCGGTGACCACATCGAGATCGACACCCGTACCAACGAGTACAAGTCGCGCGCCAAGGTCTAAACCCGGCGTCTCGCTAGAAAGCCCGGCTTGCCGGGCTTTTTGCTGTCTGGCGCTCCGCTGGCGGTGCGCCGGACAACGGTTTCCGAATCTATTCGCTTCTGGGTAGTGCGCCGTGGAATTGCTGTCTCAGCTCTTGATCGATATCGCCCTCGGGGCGGTGCTGGGTGTGGTGGGTGGGTTGTTCGGCATCGGCGGTGGCTTGATCGCCATTCCGGTGCTGGCCCTGCTGTTCGGCCTCGACCAGCAACTGGCCCAGGGCACCGCCCTGGTGATGGTGGTGCCCAACGTGCTGCTGTCGGTCTACAAGTACAACCAGCGCAATCGCATCGACTGGCAGCGCGCCGGTCTGCTGGCCGCCGCCGGCATGCTCTCGGCCCTGGCGGGTACGGCGCTGGCGGTGTCCCTGGACGCCCGCTCCATGCGCCACGGCTTCGTCGGCTTCCTGCTCGTGCTGGTGCTCTACAACCTCTGGCAACTCTATCGCCGTGGCCAGCCGCCGCTGACGACGCCGAGTCGCCTGGGGCTCGGGGTGCTGGGGCTGGTGGCGGGGCTGGTCGGCGGGCTGTTTGGCGTCGGTGGCGCGGTGATCGCCACCCCCATTCTCGCCGGGGTGATGGGCATGACCCAGGTGGCGGCCCAGGGCATGTCCCTGGCCATGGCGCTGCCGACCACTGGGGTCACCCTGGCCAGCTATGCCTGGCATGGGGAAGTCGACTGGAGCGTGGGTATTCCGCTCGCCCTGGGTGGACTGCTCAGCGTGAGCTGGGGCGTGAAGTTGGCGCACCAGTTGCCGGAGCGGCTGCTGCGTCTGCTGTTCTGCGGTTTCCTGCTGCTGTGTGCGGTGCTGCTGGCGCTGCGCTGATTAGACTTTGTCTGAAAACTGCCTGCGCATTGGTGATGCTGCGTTAAAAATCAGCTCGGAATGCTCATTTACCCTTTGTAAACTCCGCTTCCTCGCTGATTTTTGCCTTGCCTCACCTTCGCTCGGCGACTTTTCAGACAAGTCCTACTGCCGAAAGCCCTCGGCGATGTGCTCGGCGAGGGTGTCGATGATCGGCGAGGCGCTGCGCGGATTGCGCAGCAGTTCGATGGAGCAGGCCGGCAGGTCGGGCATGCCGTCGGCCTCTCCCAGCCGGCGCAGCTCGCTCGGCAGCAGGCTTTCCAGCTGCGCGGTGACGGCGAGGCCGGCCTTGACGATGCCGAGCAGGGCGGCAAGGCTCGGGCTGCTGTAGGCCAGGCGATAGCCGCGGCCGCGATTGTCCAACGCCCGGCGCGCCCATTCGCTGAGAAAGCACGAGGTGTTGAACATCGCCAGCGGCAGCGGATCGCGCTGGTGGATATCGAAACCCGGCGCCTCCGCCCAGATGAAGCGCTCGCGACGCAGGGGCAGGCCGATCTCGTTGCCCGGTGCACGGGTGACGATGGTCAGGTCCAGGTCCTGGCATTGCAGCAGGCCGGCGGTGGTCTCGCAATGGACGTCCACCTGCACCAGCGGATAGGCCTTGGCGAAGCCCGCCAGGATGCCGGGAATGAACCTCATCACGTAATCATCGGGGGTGCCGATACGCACCGTACCCACCATGTGCGGTTCGCGCAGGGTGGTCATCACCTCCCCATGCAGCTTGAGGATGCGCCGGGCGAAGCCCAGCAGGATCTGACCCTCCGCCGTCAGGCGCACCTGGCGGCCCTCCCGTTCGAACAGCCGCCGCTGCAGTACGTTCTCTTCGAGCTTGCGCATCTGCATGCTCACCGCCGACTGGGTGCGATTGACCACCTCGGCCGCGCGGGTAAAGCCGCCTTGATCGGCGATGGCGACGAAGGTGCGCAACAGATCGGTCTCTATGCTCGGATAACTCATGGCATCAACCAGGCGAATGGATCGCATCAGAAAGATTCGTTGGATTGATGTTATGCCAGCTTTCAGACTTGAGCCATACCCCCTGGAGCAGGAGATTCACCATGGCTCAGCTCATCGCTCACCAAGATTCGTCTGCGCGTACCCCGGGTGTTCCGGGCGTCATCTTCCGTCTGCGGCAGGTCTGGGCGTGGTTGCGCCGGGCGGTCGAGCTATCTCGCCAACGCCGGGCCCTCTATCGCCTGGATGAGGGCGCGCTGCACGACCTCGGCCTGAGTCGCGCCGATGCCTGGCAGGAAGCCGACAAGCCGTTCTGGCGGCAACCCGCAGAGGAGGGCCGCCGCCGATCCTGCTAGGGTGGAAGATCACCTCTCTCTGTCAGGAGCTCGGATGGATAGCCTTTCCCTGCGCGAAGCCCGGCGCCTGGCCTTGCGTGCCCAGGGTTTCGGGAGTCAACCCAAGGGCGGTGCGGGCCTGGCCGCTTTGTATCGGCAGGCCGCACGCCTGAATGTGCTGCAGATCGATTCGGTCAATGCCCTGGTGCGCTCGCACTATCTACCGCTGTTCAGTCGTCTCGGCCGCTATGCCTTCGCCGACTTCGATGCCCTGGCCTGGGGTCAGGGGCGCAAGCGGCAGCTCTATGAATGCTGGGCCCATGAAGCCTCGCTGGTGCCGGCCGAGGTTTGGGCCGAACTGCGCTGGCGACGCGATCAGGCGCGCCAGGGCATTGGCATCTATCGGCAATTGGCGCGGTTCGCCGTCGAGCAGCCGCAGGTCGTCGCCCAGACCCTGGAGGCGGTGGTGCAACGGGGCGCCCTGGGCGCTGGCAGCCTGGCGAAGCGGGTCGAGCAGGCCGGTCCCTGGTGGGACTGGAGTCCGGGCAAGCTGGCGCTGGAGTGGCTGTTCGCCGCGGGTGAGGTGACGGTGGCCGGACGGCGCGGCTTCGAGCGCCTCTATGACCTGCCCGAGCGGGTGCTCCCGGCGGAGATCCTCGCGGCGCCTGCTCCTACGCCGGAAGCCGCGCGCCGGGCCTTGCTGCTGCGCAGTGCCCGTGCCCTGGGCGTGGCGAGCGAAGTCCAGCTGCGCGACTACTTTCGCCTGAGTCCCGCCGAAGCGCGGCAGGGCATCGCCGAATTGCAGGAGGAGGGCAGTCTGCAGCTCGTTCAGGTGCAGGGCTGGTCGAAGCCGGCCTATGTGGCCGAGGCGCCGAATCCCGGGCGTCCGGTGCAGGCGGCGGCGCTGCTGTCGCCCTTCGACTCCCTGGTCTGGGAGCGCGAGCGCACCGAGCAGCTGTTCGGATTCCGCTATCGACTGGAGATCTATACCCCGGCGCCCAAACGGGTCTATGGCTACTACGTATTGCCCTTTCTCTATCGGGAGCGGCTGGCGGCACGGGTGGATCTGCGCGCCGAGCGGGCGCAGTCGCGCCTGGCAGTGCATGCGGTGCATCTGGAGGCGGCAGGCCTGGATGACGAAGGACTGGATGCCCTGGCGGCGCAGTTGCGCTCCCTGGCTGCTTGGCTGGGTCTCGCCGACCTGCAGTTGCACGGGCCGGCGGACGTCTTGCGTGAGGCTGTTGCGCGGCACTAGATCGCGCCGCGCCCTCTGCCTAGCGGCGGATGCCCTTGAGCGTCTCGGCGATCATGAAGGCCAGTTCCAGGGACTGGTCGGCGTTCAGACGCGGGTCGCAATGGGTGTGGTAGCGGTCGGACAGGGCGTCTTCGGTGACCGGGCGGGCGCCGCCGATGCACTCGGTGACGTTCTGGCCGGTCATCTCGATATGGATGCCGCCCGCGTAGGTGCCCTCGGCCTGGTGCACGCCGAAGAACTCCTTGACCTCGCCCAGCACGCTGGCGAAGTCCCGGGTCTTGTAGCCGGTGGAGGCCTTGATGGTGTTGCCGTGCATGGGGTCGGAACTCCACAGCACCTGGCGGCCTTCGCGCTCCACGGTCTGGATCAGGCGCGGCAGGTGATCGGCGACCTTGCCCACGCCCATGCGCACGATGAGATTGAGGCGCCCCGGATCGTTCTCCGGGTTAAGGGTATCGATCAGGCGGATCAGGTCTTCGCTGGTGGTGGAAGGACCGACCTTGACGCCGATGGGGTTGTTCACGCCGCGCAGGAATTCGACGTGGGCACCGTCGGGCTGGCGGGTGCGATCGCCGATCCAGAGCATGTGCGCGGAGCAGTCGTACCAGTCGCCGGTAAGGCTGTCGCGGCGGACGAAGGCTTCTTCGTAGTTGAGCAGCAGCGCCTCATGGGCGGTGAAGAAGTTGGTTTCCTTGACCTGCGGCGCGGTGTCCAGGCCGCAGGCGCGCATGAAGGCCAGGGTCTCGTCGATGCGATCCGCCAACTGGTGGTAGCGGTCGGCCAGGGCCGAGTTGGCGATGAAATCCAGGTTCCAGCGATGCACCTGGTGCAGGTCGGCGAAGCCGCCCTGGGCAAAGGCCCGCAGCAGGTTGAGCGTTGCGGTGGACTGGTTGTAGGCCTGGATCAGCCGCTGCGGGTCCGGGATGCGGCTGCCTTCGGTGAAGTCGATGCCGTTGACGATGTCGCCGCGGTAGGCCGGCAGGGAGACGCCGTCCTGGATTTCGTCGCCAGAGGAGCGCGGCTTGGCGAACTGGCCGGCCATGCGGCCGACCTTGACCACCGGGCAGCCCGCGGCGAAGGTCATGACCACCGCCATCTGCAGGAGCACCTTGAAGGTGTCGCGAATCTTGCCCGCGGAGAATTCGAAGAAGCTTTCCGCGCAATCACCGCCCTGCAACAGGAAGGCCCGACCCTGGGTCACCTCGGCGAACTGCCGGCGCAATTCACGGGCTTCGCCAGCAAACACCAGGGGCGGATAGCCGGCCAGGGTGCGCTCGACATCGGCGAGGCGGGCTTGATCGGGGTATTCGGGCTGTTGCTGGATGGGCAGGCTTCTCCAGCTGGTGGGGCTCCAGGGCGCGGACATGATTTTCTCTGAGTGGTGCGACGAAGCCGTCCATGGTAACCGATGACGGGCGCAACGCTCGATAGACAGTGCCCATCGCGGCTACCATGGGCGGCTATAGAGGAGGGTAGTGATGGTCGAGACGGAAGTGTTGCTGGAAGAGGTCGTCGACGACCATGGCCGGATCCGGGTGGTCGAGGTGGGGCCTTATCGCTTTCTGGAGTTCGGCGAGGAAGTGGAGCAGAGCTGCGTCTTCACCCAGGACCCGGCCTGGCTGGAATATGACTACAACCGCGCCATGCTGCTGGGCGCACTCTGCCACCCGCAGCCACGCCGTGCGCTGTTTCTCGGGCTGGGCGCCGGTACCCTGACTCAGGCCTGCCTCAAGTGGTTGCCCCTGGAGGCGGTGGAGGCGCTGGAGCTGCGCCCCGCAGTGCCGCGCCTGGCCCGCCAGCATCTGGGCCTGGCCGAGGATCCACGCCTGGCGATCCGCATCGGCGATGCCCTGGACCTGCTCGACAGCGCAGCGCCTGCCGATCTGATCTTTGTCGATCTCTACACCGACGTCGGCCCCTCCAGCGCCCATCTGGCCTGGCGCTTTCTGGAGAACTGCCAGGCCAAGCTCAATCCCGGCGGCTGGCTGATGATCAACCAGTGGAGTGCCACCGACGGCAAGCCGCTGGGCGCCGCGCTGCTGCGCGGGCTGTTCCGTCATCACTATTGGGAGTGCCCGGTGGTGGAGGGCAACGTGATCCTGCTGGTACCGGCGAGTCTGGAACAGGAGCTGGACGAGGCGGCTACGCGGCAGCGCGTTCGGGAACTGAGCCTGCGCATCGGCTTCGATCTGGAGTCCTATCTGGACAACTTGCGTGCGGCAACCTGACCTCAAAAGTAGACCAAGGTTCTCTGGAGAAATGTCCAGGGTTCGGGTATTATTCGCCCCGGTCTTTTTGACCTTCCGTTCAGGAACTGCATTCTCCCGGTCCGCCACCATGGCCACCCCGGTCGTGCGTTCGCCCAACGGCGAACAATCCTAGACGCTTCACCCCCTTTCATCCGCTATTTCGCAAAAAGCTCACACCTTGGCTGCCTGGGCGACTTCGGTCATTCGGATAAGCGCAGCTCTTGGCTTTGGGGTCTTTGCGAAGCACACGAGGCAAGACAATGACCCAGGACATCAGCAATTTCGCTGCGCTCAATCTCAATCCCGCCATCCTCGCCGCCATCAAGGCCGTCGGTTACGAAGAGCCGTCGCCCATCCAGTCGCAGTCCATTCCGGTGATCCTCGCCGGCCACGACATGATCGGCCAGGCGCAGACCGGTACCGGCAAGACCGCAGCCTTTGCTCTGCCGCTGCTCTCGCAGCTCGACCCGTCCCGTCGTGAACCCCAGATTCTGGTGCTGGTTCCTACCCGTGAACTGGCCCTGCAGGTCGCAACCGCCTGCGAAACCTATTCCACCGAGATGCCTGGCGTCAAAGTCGTGGCTCTCTACGGCGGCGCGCCCATGGGTCCGCAGCTGAAGTCCCTGCGCATGGGTGCCCAGGTACTGGTCGCCACCCCCGGCCGTCTGTGCGACCACCTGCGCCGTGACGACAATCTGCTGGCCACCGTCCAGCGCCTGGTGCTCGACGAAGCCGACGAGATGCTCAAGCTGGGCTTCATGGACGACCTCGAATTCATCTTCGAAGCCATGCCGGAAACCCGCCAGACCGTCCTGTTCTCGGCGACCCTGCCGCCGTCGATCCGCGCCATCGCCGAACGTCATCTGAAGAACCCGCAACACGTCCGCATCGCGGCCAAGACCCAGACCGTCGCCCGCATCGAGCAGGCGCATCTGATGGTCCATGCCGACCAGAAGCCCGCCTCGGTGTTGCGCCTGCTGGAAGTGGAGAACTTCGACGCCCTGATCGCCTTCGTGCGGACCAAGCAGGCGACCCTGGACCTGGCCGAGCTGCTCGAGCGCCAGGGCTATCGCGTCAGCGCCCTGAACGGCGACATGCCCCAGGCTCAGCGCGAGAAGACCATCGAGTCCCTCAAGGACGGTTCGCTGGACATCGTGGTCGCCACCGACGTGGCGGCGCGCGGTCTGGACGTGGCGCGCATCACCCACGTGCTCAACGTGGACATGCCCTACGATCCCGAGTCCTATGTGCACCGTATCGGTCGTACCGGTCGTGCCGGTCGTGAAGGCCGCGCGCTGCTGCTGGTCACCCCGCGCGAGCGGCGCATGCTGCAGGTGATCGAGCGCGTTACCGGTCAGCGGGTTGGCGAGATCCGCCTGCCCGACGCCGAAGCCGTGCTGGAAGCCCGTATCTCCCGTCTGGCCGATGGCGTGGGTTCGCTGCTGGCCGATGCCGATGCTACCCACGGCGCGCTGCGTCAGGAGCTGTGCGAGCGTCTGCAATGCGATCCTTCGACCCTGGCCGCTGCGCTGCTGGCCAAGCTGACCGCCGGCCGCGCCCTCGATATCGAGTCGTTGCGCCGTGAGCAGCCGCTGACCCCCGGCGCGGGCCGTGGCGACCGTCCGCGTACCGAGCGTGGCGATCGTCCTGAGCGTGGTGAGCGCGGCGAGCGTCCGGATCGTGGTGAGCGTCGCCCGATGCAGCCGCTGCCGGAAGGCCGTGTGCGTTGCCGCACCGCCCTGGGCGCCCGTGACGGCGTTGCCGCCAAGAATCTGCTGGGTGCCATCATCAATGAAGGCGGCATGGATCGCGAGGCCATCGGCCGTATCCAGATCCGTGACTCCTTCAGCCTGGTGGAGCTGCCCGAGGACGGCCTGGAGCGTCTGCTGACCAAGCTCAAGGACACCCGCGTAGCCGGCAAGGCCCTGCGCCTGCGTCGCTATCGCGAGGATTGATCCCCAGCGTTTCGCTGGCGAAAATCAGGCCCCGGCGCTGTAAGGCGTCGGGGCCTTTTTATTGGGATCGAATCGTTGCCCGGCTGATGAACACGCTACCCGCGCTGGAGTGAGCCATAGGGGTCGCTGTCCTCCTGTGCCTGGCGACAAAGCATGGGGCGCCGAGATCGCCCTGGCAGCAGCCGCCCAGACAAGACACGGTAGCTGGGAGTGAGGCTGCAGGCGATGGTAGCGCAGGTGCGTGCCCTAATGGCGGGCTGCACGCCCGTCCCTCTTGCCGGAGAACCTTTACCCCCCCTTTGTTGGCGCCTAGCTGCTTCTGGCTTCGAGATGGACCTGGTAATGATCCAGAACGTAGTGAACGTCTTCAGCGACTCTTTGCCGCCCACCACAGAATACGAATGTTCCAAGGCCATCCTTGTGGCAGAAGAACTCACCCGATGCTGTGTCCCCTGGGCGCGGAAGGGTGCTGATTTTCAATGTCGGCAGGTTCTCGCTATCCGGGAGCGAGAGGTGCGTGACATAAAGCGTCTCACGGGACAGGTGTCTTTTTGGAAACATCAGGTAGGCCCAGGCTTCGGCACTGTGGTGGGCCTGTAGGGATTCGCAGAGACCCAATTGAAGCGTCAGGTGAAGCAGGCGCAGGTCTATTCCATGGGCGAGCTCTATCATTTCGGCCGTAGGTCCTCCGCCAGGGCGGTAGGCAATTTCCAGCAGCTCGAAGCCATCGTCGGCGTCGCCGAAGGCTTCGATATGGTAGACCCCATCAGGCCCGTCAAACGCAACCATCACGCGCTCGATGAAGGGTCGCCAGCGTGCCTGAAGATCGTCTTCGGGTACGGAGAGGTACCCCAACGGGCGCTCGGCGAGATAGTCGATGGGTTTTCCCAGGTATTCTCCCGCGGACAGGAATGCCAGCTGTTTCCTTAGGACGACTGCATCTAGCTGATACAGCGGCTGGCTGTTGTAGGTTTCAAGGATGTACTGACGGTCGCTCATATCCTGATAGGCGTCATCCTCACCGCTGTGAATGTCGGAAAGCTCGAGGGCACTGGTGATGATCTTGACCCCGACGGCGCCAGCCAGGGACCGGGGTTTCAAGATGATCGGGAATGTCGCCGCGCCGCCCTTGATCTGGTCGAGTGTGAGTTCTCTGGGCGTCGGAATGTCGAACGACTGGGCGATCTGCTTCATTCGCTTCTTGTCGCGAAACCGTGCCGCCACCTCTAGCGTTAGCCCTGGCAGTCCCCAGTGCTCATTGGCCCAAGCTGCAATGTGTACCGCGAATTCATCATTGGGTAGGACCGCAGTTACCCGGTACTCGCTGGCGATTCGGTCAAAGGCTCTTTCAATCTCGGCATGGGCGGCAAAGTCACGAACCAGAAAGGTGTCGGTGCGATTCAATTCCGCTCCGGCCTGATCCAGCAGATCCTCCAGAAGATAGACGAACGTCCAATGCGGTATTGGGTAGGTGTTGCTGATGTTAGCGATTACTTCACTGACATCCAGTTCAGAGGAAATAATCAGTATGGTGTTTGGCTGGTCTATTCTCATGACGAAATTAGCCTCCAGTTTTGTGGAGAATCCTCTGAGGCAGGATTATTCCAAAGCGGCTTTTCACTGTTCAGCGGCCACGTCGACCCGGTAGTTTTTATTCAGGTAGTCGATGTCCTGAAGCACGAGCTTGCGGTTGCCACAAAATACGAAAGAACCCAGCGAATCCTTGTAGCAGTAGAATTTTCCCGACGCTAGATCGCCTGCTCTGGGCATCGCATAGGTTCTCAGAGTCGGCATGTTTTCGAGGGGCGGAAAGGCGGTCTGTGTGACGTAGAGCGGCTCGGTAGCAAGATGTTTTTTAGGAAAGGTCATGTAGCCAAAGGCCTCTTCCTTGCGTTGGATATCGAGTGACGGCGCTAAACCCAGCTGTGCGGCAAGATGGATATGCTTCAGGTCCAGCCCATAGACCATCTCTATCATCTCCACGATGGCTGCCCCGCCAGGTCGGTAGGCGATTTCCAGCAGTTCTGCACCGGCGAAGGCTTCTATGTGATAAACCCCGTCAGGCGCTTCGAATGCGGCTATCACGCCTTCAGTGAATTGGCGCCAGGTATCCTCGATCATCCGCTCGGGGACGGACACCGTGCCGACAGGTTTTTCCTGCAGGAAATCAATGGGTTTTCCCAGGTATTCGCCGACCGATATGAATGCCAGAGTTCCTTCGAGAACGACACAGTCTATATGATAGATACTGCTTGGATTGTAGGCTTCGATAAGATACTGACGCTCACTCATGTCCTGGTAGTCAGGGTCGAAATTGATATCTATTCTTGAAAGTTCTTCTGCTGTGGAAATGATCTGGACACCTTGAGACCCTGCCAGTGAACGCGGTTTGATGATGAGGGGGAACTGGATCTCTGCGCGCTTGATTTCATCAAGGGTAATTTCCCTGGCTGTCTTGATGCCTGCTCGCTGAGCAATTTCTTTCATCTTCTTTTTGTCGCGAAACCGTTGAGCATTTTTTCGAGTTATGCCTTGGAGTTGCCAGCGATCATTTGCTGAGGCGGCGACGTAGAGCGAAAATTCATCAAAAGCGATCGCCGTAGAGATTTTATAGTTGCAAGCTATTCTATCCAGCGCACCCGCTACCTCAGTGGCGTTAGCGAAGTCGGAAACGATGAAGTTTTCCGGCCGTTTCAGTTCGGCGCCTGCTTCGCCCAGGTAATCCTCCAGCAGGAAGACGAACGCCCAGCCCTCCAGGTCATGCAGCGCCCTTATCGCTTCCAGCTTCGCGGTGACATCAAGGTCGGAAGAAGCGATCAGTACAGTAGGTTTGTCTTTCATTTCAATTCCCTGGCTTGGGTTCGGCTGCCCGTATCGCTCCTTGGGCGCTGTCTGGAAATGCTCTGCGCTAATAGACCTTTCCGGCGGGATGGGGCCGTCGAGCGCGCAGGGCCTCCGGTCCTGCGCGCTAAGGGCATCCCTGTGCTGCAAACAGGGCGCCGACCATCATCAGATATAACTTTTCAGGCTCCCGCGACGTTTGACATCCAGCGTCGCGCAGTGAAAGGAGCCTCCAAAGGTTTGGAAGTGTTTGAACGGACAGAGGATGGTCTTGAATCCCCACTTGCGAAAGGCGCTGATCAATGCCTCCTCGTCCTGTTCAACGACGACAGTTCTTTCGTCCAACATCAGTACATTGATGTGAATCCACTTGGAGGTGATGTAAAGCGGATGGTCATCTGGCAGGTTGGACGGTGGAGGATTTAAAATTTCCCAGTCTTTGAAGATGTCAGGGATCTGCGGTACCCAGCCTTTGTTGACCAGTACACGACCTGGTGCCAGTGGCAATATCGTTGTGTCGATATGCATGGGTCCCGGCTCTTCAAACTCATAGATGTGGATGCGATAGTCCGGACCCAGGGTTCTGCGCAGCCATTCGATTCCTTTGTTGTTGGTTACATGGCTACGCTGCCCGATGATGTCACGGCCCATTTTCATGAAATCGGCAGCGTCAAATAGTGGTTCCGCTTCAGTGATTATGGAATTGAATGGAATCTCCTGATCGAAGTCATAATCCTTTTTCCAGATGTCGTCTTTCAGCATCGGCTTGGGCGCCGAGATCCAGTCGGCACCTCTGCTGAAGTAATCGTTCATGATGTCACGAAAAGCGAAGGTCTCGAAGTAACGGCTGCGCCAGGCCATGGGTACTTCAATGATCTTCTTGCCGATCGCAAAGAGGCAGTCCCTTGGCATGGCGGAGTAGAAGGTGCCACCTGTCGTGAAATGGGGAGTCACTATGGGCTGATGGTGATTGGACTCGTTTGGCCGTCTTACTCTTATGCCCTCGGCTTCCAGGATTCTGGCCAGCGTATTGACTTCCTGCCTGGCTTTGCTGACCAGCTCATCTGGAAAACGCCGTCCTGAGTAGGTCTGGAAAAAGTCGCTCGATTCTCCGGGTATGATGGCTTTCAGGCCGGTATCCCATTCAGGTACGCGAATATCATCCATTATTCCAACTATGACCTCTTCCAGGGGGTCCCACTCCGTATAGACTTCTACAGGGATTTCCAGGTTGGAAAAAGATGACGACTCTTCTGTTTGGAATTCCATGGTCAATGGCCTCCGGCAGTAAGTGAAGAGTGTATGTTTGGCGAAAAAATACTGGGTGGCAAGAGTGGAGGTTAAGTAAATATATATTGTCGGATTATAAGATAACGGTATTCCTATGTGTTGGTCGAGTGTTGGGGTCAAAAGTGCGGGTGAGTGCGCGCGCCTTCTGCTTAATTGATGTTTCTTGTGGGGTGATGATTTTTAGTGCGTCTTCCTGACTGCTGCTGTATTTCTTTAGAGGGACTGTGGTTGGCGGCTTGATCCGGTCAGGCTATTTGATAAAAAGGAGATGCATCGGCCTGCACGATAGGTATTGGCGTACATTTAATAAGCAGGGCGAAAATTAATATGCTGGTAGTACTTCTTTGAAGATCATGCGGCCGGCATGTCATGGCGGAGATGGCGTGCATCTTCATGGGTTATTGAAATCGCTCTGGGCGATTCAAGGATGGGGAGAGGCGCTTCAGGGCGCTATTGAAGGCTCACCGTGAACGCTGCCCAGGAGGTTGGGCTGCACCTGACCCGCATCGGTACTTTGCGCCGCGTAGATTCGCTGGCCAAGGCTGATCGTCGCCCGACTACCTTTCAGAAAATCGGGATAGGCCGGCTCGCCAGCAGCCCAAGGGAAGGTGGCCCCATCACTGGCGTTGCCCGTCCTGGAGTCGTAAGTAAGCCTTCGGCTTCGCGTGCTCCTGGAAGAGGCCGGGCAGCGTGGGTATCGAAAGCGCATGAGTGCGCGCCGTCCAACGTTGGCCTGGGCCTTTGCAGCTAGGCCTAAACAACGAGTTCGCTTCAGCTACGCGGTTGTATGTTTACCGGGCCAACACGCGATCTGGTGGGCGGCAACGGGTATTGCCGGGAGGAGGGCTGGCCTGCTGCGCTTCCGGCCTCTCAGCGATACATCAGCGCCCGGTTAGGCACCAGCCCGAATGTTGCTCGCGCTAGCGGTCTGATTGCGCCCGGCCAAGGGTGCCGAGGTGCGTCTGGATGCGGCCGCAGGGTCTGCGGTAGCGTTAAAGGATCACCTTGTCCTTCAGCTTCTCCGCCGCCAGTTGCAGCGCCTGAATGACCCGGTCCTTGTCGTAGTTCTGGATGTTGTTGGTATCCAGGTACATGGAAAAGCCCGGCAGTTCGTGCTCGACGTAGCTGGGGGAGGCGCCCAGGTCGCGGCGGAAGTCCACCACTTGGTAGATCTGCACCGGCTTGCTGAAACCCTTGACGGTGATCCAGCTCTTGTCGCGGCACATGATGGTTTCCTTGACCAGCGAGTAGGTCTCGTGGCTGATCAGGATCTCGCCGGCGTCGGCAGCGTTTTCCAGGCGGCTGGCCAGGTTCACTTCGCGACCGATGATGGTGTAGTCCATGCGCGTGCTGGAACCGAAGTTGCCGACCGTGCAGTAGCCGGTGTTCAGGCCCATGCGGATCTCCAGGGGCTTGTTGATGCCCTGGCTGCGCCACTGCTGGCGCAGGACCTTCATGTGCTTGCGCATGGCGATGGCCATGGAGACCGCGGCCACGGCGTCCTTCTTGGCGCCCTGGCTGTTGGCGTCGCCAAAGAACACCATCACGCAGTCGCCGACGAATTTGTCGATGGTGCCACCGTACTTCACGGCGATCTTCGACATCTCGTTGAGGTAGTTGTTGAGCATGTCGGTGAGGGCTTCGGCCTCGAGTTCTTCGGACAGCTCGGTGAAGCCCTTGATGTCGGAGAAGAACACCGTGATCTTCTTGCGCTGGGTGCCCAGGGCGATGTGCTGTTTGCCGGTGAAGATGGATTCCCAGACCTGGGGCGAAAGGTACTTCGCCAGATTGTGCGCCAGGATCGCCGACTTCTCCTGCTCGCGCTTGAGATCGTCGTTGATCTGGATGAGGCGTTTGCGCTGCCGGTGCAGGAAGTAGCCGGTGCCCCAGAGGTGCAGCATGGTGCCCACCACGCTGGTGACCGCCACCAGCAGCGGACTGGTGAGGTCGACGCCATGAAAGAAGGTGGCACTGCCCAGCGCCGCTGCACTGGTGGCGAACAGCAGGCAGAGGCCGAGCAGGCGGGGACCACCGCGCAGCATGCTGGTGTAGCCGAGCATGAACAGCAGCATCAGGGTAGGCATCAGCGGGAAGCGCAACACCACCGCGGCCATGCCGACGTGGATGGCGTCTATGGCGGCGAGCAGGATATCGGTCTGGGCGCCGCGGTCGCGCCGGAGCTTGAGGCTCAGGGTCTGGGCCACGTGCGGATAGAGCAAGGCATAGGGGATAAGCCAGAGGCCCACGGCATCGGCCTGGACGTAGTAGCCCGCAGTGACGCTGGCGGCGGCAATCAGATAGGCGAATACCCGGGCGTAGTAGACGCCCAGGCTGTCACCGGACGCTGCGAGGAACCGGTTGAGCGCAAACTTCATCTGTCGGGTCCGTTTCGAAAAAGGCGAGAGGTCGGGATAACTCCGTTCGCGACGATGAAAGCGGCCGGGTTTTCTTGCATTGGCGATCTTAGCCGACCGCCCCGGCGAGGGCCAAGATTGTCGGCCGTTCCGCTGCTGTGACAGCCAAATTCGACAGTCATCCCTGGGTTACACTGCGGCATCTTTACAGGAGAGACGCTATGGATGCCCTCGCAGCCCTTTGCAATCGCGCCTCGGTCGGTCGCCTGACCGGGCCAGGCCCGACCCCCGAGCAACTCGAGACCCTGCTGCGCGCCGCGGACCGGGCGCCGGACCACAAGCTGCTGCGCCCCTGGCGGCTGATCCTGGTGGCCGGCGAGGGCCGTACTGTGCTCGGCGAGCTCTATGCGGACGCCCTGCGCCGTCGCGAGCCCGATGCGGATGCAGCGGCCCTGGACAAGGCTCGGCGCATGCCACTGCGAGCCCCCCTGGTGATCGCCGTCGTTGCCACCCTGCAGGAGCACCCCAAGGTGCCCGTCCAGGAGCAGATCATTACCGCTGGCTGCGTTGCCCACGGCCTGGTCAACGCGGCCTTCGCCCTGGGACTTGGGGCGGTCTGGCGCTCCGGTGACTTCAGCTACGACCCCTGGGTGCTGCAGGGGCTCGGGTTGGCCGAAAACGAACAGCTGGTGGGCTACATCTACCTGGGCACGCCGGAGGTAGCGCCGCGCGTCCCGGCGCCGCGTGATCTGAGCGCGCAGGTCAGCCATTGGCCAGGACCGGCCTGAGCGGCAGGATGACGGTGGCGAGAAAGCCGCCGTCCGGGTGATTGCTCAGGTGCAGCTCGCCCCCATGGCGCTCGATGGCGCGGCGGGCGATGGCCAGGCCGAGGCCATAGCCAGTGGCGTGCTGTTGATCCGAGCGGAAGAAGGGCTCACCCAGGCGGGGTAGGTCGGCTGTCTTGACCCCGGGCCCGTGGTCGCGCACCTGGATGCGGACCTCGCCTTTCGCCGCCGTTGCCGAAATGACAATGGGCTGCGCGGGTGGATTGAAGCGCAGCGCATTGCGCAACAGATTGTCCAGCGCGCGTTCCAGCACGTCCGGCCAACCATCCAGCCGCAGGGCGGTGGGCACGACCAGTTCCACGCGCTGCTGGGGTGCGCTGAGCTGGGCATCCTCCACCAGGCCTTCCAGCAGTGGATGCAATTCCAGTTGCTCGGGTGGGCCCGGGTCGGCTTCCTGGCGGGCGAGGGCGAGGATCTCGCCGATCAGGGTTTCCAGGCGATCGCATTCCAGGGTCAGCCGCGGCCACATGTTGCCCAGGTCACGAGGATCGGAGCGTTCGGCCAGCGCCAGGGCGATGCGCAGCCGCGCCAGCGGTGAACGCAATTCGTGGGACACGTCGCGCAGCAGCTGCCGCTGGCTGTCGATCAGGCGCTGCAGGTGGGCGCCCATGCGATTGAAGTCCTCGGCCAGCACGCCCAGTTCGTCCTTGCGCCGGGCCAGGCGGGCCAGGGTGTCCTGCTGATAGGCAGTCTGGCCGAGATCGTGGACGGCGCGGCGCAGATGATTGAGCGGGCGGGTCAGACTCAGGGTCAGCAGCAGGCTGAACAGGGTCAGTACCACGGTGGCGATGGCCAGCATGCCGACCGGCCAGAACAGGCTCTGCCGGCGCCAGGCGCCCAGCTCGGGCGTGGGCAGGTGGTAGATGAACAGGTAGTTCTGACCGCTCGGACTGGTGTATTCGTCGGTCAGGCGTCGCCAGGGCAGTGGCCGGTTGGGATCGCGGGCGCCAGGGCCGGGACGCTGCTGATGCTGCGGCTGGTCGAGATCCTGGTCGAAGATGCGCGGTGGCAAGGTGCCGCGCACCAGGGGCGAGCCGTTTTCGCCCAGCACCAGCACATCGATGCCATAGCGGCCCTTGCGCTGTTCGAGCAAGCCCTGGGCGGCGGCGGGACCGTCGTTTTCATAGCGTTGCACCCATTGTTCGGGAAGGTCGCGCAAGCCGGGATGCTGCGCGAGGATCCAGGAATCCTGGTCGGCCAGGTGGCCGAGCAGCATGGTCAGGCCGACCGCGGAGAGGATGGCCAGCCAGAAGGTGGCGAAGATGCGCCAGAAAAGGGAACGAAAAACCATGCGGTCGCCTTAGAAACTGCTCAAAGTCTGCTGCGCGTCGGCCAAACTGCGTTGAAAATGCCCTGGAAGGCCAGCCCCGTCCGAATGCTCATTTACTACTCGTAAACCCGAGCGCGGGTCCGATCCGCTTCCTCAGACATTTTCGTGGGGCCGCCTAGGCCTTGTTTGTCTCCAGCTCGCGAGACGTTGGGCAGGTTCTCGGTCAGACGCCGCGCCGAGGACCGTCGGCGCAGCGATCGGGGATTACGAGGACTTGTGGTCCTGCTTCCACTGCTGGAATTCCGCCCACTCCTTGGCGCGATCCTCGCGCTTCTTTTCCATTTCGTCGAAGCGCTTCTGCTGATCGGGCTTGAGCAGGGCGCGAATGGACTGACGAGTCTTGTCGCGATTGCCATCCAGCTGATCGTGCAGGGCCTTGCGCTGATCTTCGGGCAGCTTGTCGAGATAGCTCTTGACGATCTCGCGTTGCTGCTGGCGTTCCTCGCCCATCAGCTTGCCGACCTGCTCGCGTTGCTCGGGCGTCAGCTTGAGACCGCGCAGGGGGCCATCGCCACGCGGACCACCGTCCATCAGCTTGCCGTGGGGCGGCGGGGCGATGTCGGCGCTGTCCTGGGTCGCGGCCAGGGTCAGGGTCGGCAGCAGGGCAGCGAACAGCACGGCGGGCATGAGTTTGCGCATCGGGAAATCTCCTTGGGATGACCGGTGCAATACCGGATGAGCCCAGTCTAGGAGCGGGGAAGTCAGTGGCGGTCAGCGGGCGTAAAGAGGGGGTAAAGGCTGCGCGGAGGGCTAAACGCTGTAGTAGTAGCCGCGGCCGCGCAGGGCGAGGATGCGGGGGCGACCGTCGGCATGGCTGCCGAGTTTGCGGCGCAGATTGCTGACGTGCATGTCCAGACTGCGGTCGTAGAGCGTCAGCTTGCGTCCGAGGGCTGCCTGGGCCAGCGCCTGCTTTTCCAGGGGTTCGCCCGGCTGGCGCAGCAGGGCTTCGAGAATGCGGCTCTCGGTGAGGGTCAGGGTGATCTCGGTTTCGCCGATATTGGCGACGCCCCGCGCCAGACTCAGCGACAGATCGCCCAGCTGCAGGCGGGCCGCGGGTTGGGCCGGATGGCTGCGCCTGAGGATGGCTCTCAGCCGTGCGGTGAGTTCACGCGGATCGCAGGGTTTGGCCAGATAGTCGTCGGCACCCAGTTCCAGGCCGAGGATGCGGTCCAGCGGCTCGCCACGTCCCGACAGCATCAGCACGGGCAGTTGCGGATGATCGCTGCGCAACTGCTTGAGCAGCTCCAGGCCACTGCCGTCCGGCAGCATCACGTCCAGTACCACCACGTCCGGCGTGGCTTCGCGCAACTGGGTGCGGGCATCGCTGCCGGCATGGCAGGCGGTGACTTCGAAGCCTTCCTGTTTCAGCCAGGCACCAAGCAGCTCGCACAGCTCCTGGTCATCGTCGATCAGCAGTATCTGACTCATGGGATCAGTCTCGCGGTTCATCCATGGGTTGCAGATGGCGCGCCAGATAGAGGCCCTGGCCGAGCATGAACACCAGGGTCATCGCCAGGCTGCCGAAGACCTTGAAGTCGACCCAGAAGCTTTCGTAGGTGAAGGCCACATAGAGATTCGCGCAACCGCAGACGATGAAGAAGATGATCCAGGCGATGTTCAGCCGCGTCCAGATCGGCGCCGGCAGACGCACCGCGTGGCCCAGCATGCGCTGAATCAGCGGCTTGTCGCCGATGAACTGGCTGCCCAGAAAGGCCACGGCGAACAGCCAGTTCACCACCGGTGCCTTCCATTTCAGGAAGGTCTCGCTATGGAAGGCCAGGGTCATGCCGCCAAACACCAGACAGGCGATCAGCGTCAGCCACTGGCTCTTTTCCAGCCGGCGCTGGGTCGCGAAGATCGCGCCATAGACCACCAGGGACGCGATGATCAGGACCGCGGTGGCACTGAAGATGCCGCCCAGGGTAAAGGCATGCCCGGCGAATTCCAGCGGACGCGGATCGAGCTTGTAGACCAGGAAGAACAGGAGCAGGGGGATGAAATCGATGAATTGTTTCATTAACGCAGCCGATAGCAGTGCATCGCGGCATAATACCTGATGAAGCCGGAGGAGAAAGCCATGCGTATCGACCTGCACTGTCATACCACCGCGTCGGACGGCGCCTTCGCGCCCGCCGAGGTGGTCAGACGGGCCCATGAGCGCGGGGTGCAGCTGCTGGCCATCACTGATCACGACACCCTGGACGGCTACGCCGAAGCCCTGCAAGCCGCGGACGGACTGGGTCTGCGCCTGCTCCCCGGTATCGAGATGTCCTGTACCTGGGGCGGCGCCACGCTGCATGTGCTGGGCTACAACTTCGCCCCTGAGGCGCCAGAGCTGAATGCCGCCCTGGAAGCGCTGCACGAAGGTCGCTGGGAGCGCGCCCGGGAAATTGACCGGCGGCTGGCGGCCAAGGGCATGCCCGGCACCCTGGAAGGGGCTCGCGCGGTGCAACTGGCCCTGGGCGACAGCCGCAATGCGCCGGCCCGGCCGCATTTTGCCGAATACCTGGTGCAGGCCGGCCATGTCGCGGACCGCGGCGATGCCTTCCGCAAATGGCTCGGCGGCGGCAAGCTCGGCGACGTCAAGCAGCATTGGCCGACCCTGGCCGAGACCCTGGCGACGCTCAAGGGCGCCAAGGCCTGGATCAGCCTGGCGCATCCGCTGGCCTATGGGTTCACCCGCACCAAGTTGCGCAAGCTGATCGGCGAATTCGTCAGCGGCGGCGGCCATGCCATCGAGGTGGTCAACGGCGTGCAGCCGGCGGAGCAGGTCGGCACCCTGGCAATTCTGGCGCGGGAATTCGGTCTGATGGTCAGTGCGGGCAGCGATTTCCATGCGCCGGCCGAGTGGTCGGAGCTGGGCATGTACCGTCCGTTGCCCGAAGATCTGCCGCCCCTCTGGGCGCGCTTCAGTCAACCGCTATACCCTCAGATTCGGGAACCCCAATGAGCCAGTTCATCGAAATTCATCCGCAGAATCCTCAGCCGCGGCTGATTCGTCAGGCCGTGGAAATCATCCGGTCCGGCGGTGTCATCGCCTATCCCACCGATTCCTCCTATGCGCTGGGCTGCCGTATCGGCGAGAAGAGCGCGGTGGAGCGTATCCGCCGCATCCGCCAGCTCGACGACAAGCACAACTTCACCCTGGTGTGCTGCGATCTCTCCGAGCTGGGCATCTATGCCAAGGTGGATACCAGTGCCTTCCGCCTGCTCAAGGCCTATACCCCCGGGCCCTACACCTTCATCCTCAATGCCACCCGCGAGGTGCCGCGCATGCTGCTGCATCCCAAGCGGCGCACCATCGGCGTGCGGGTGCCCCAGCATCCCATCACCCTGGCGCTGCTGGAGGCACTGGGCGAGCCCTTGATGAGCGTGAGCCTGATTCTGCCGGGGGATGACGAAGCCCTGGGCGATGCCTGGGAGATCCGCGAGCGGCTCGAGCATTTCGTCGATCTGGTGATCGAAGGCGGTCCGGGTGGCTTGCAGCCGTCCACCGTGATCAGCCTGGCCGATGACGAACCGGAAGTGATCCGGGTCGGTGCCGGGGATCCGACGCCCTTCATGATCGAAGCATGAGCGAAGCCCTGGACCCCCAGCTGCTCGAACCCGAGCAGCTGCGCCTGGCGCTGGTCTATGGCGAGGCCTTCACCGAGCTGCCCCAGGACCTCTATATCCCGCCGGATGCCCTGGAGGTCTTTCTCGAAGCCTTCGAGGGACCGCTCGACCTGCTGCTCTATCTGATCCGCAAGCAGAACATCAACATCCTCGACATCCCGGTCGCCGAGATCACCCGGCAGTACATGAGCTATGTCGAGCTGATGAAGGCGGTGCAACTTGAACTGGCCGCCGAATACCTGCTGATGGCCGCGATGCTGGCGGAGATCAAATCGCGCATGCTGCTGCCGCGCGCCGAAGGCCTGGACGCCGAGGAAGAGGACCCCCGCGCTGAACTGATCCGCCGCCTGCAGGAATACGAGCGCTTCAAGAAGGCCGCCGAGGATCTCGATGACCTGCCGCGCGAAGGCCGCAACTTCGTGGTGCCCACCTTGCCGGCGCCGGATGCGCGGGCACGCAAGCTGTTGCCCGAGGTGGACCTGGGCGAGTTGCTGCTGGCGATGGGCGAGGTCCTGCGCCGCGCCGACCTGTTCGAGAGCCACCAGGTGACCCGCGAGGTGCTGTCCACCCGCGAGCGCATGAGCCAGGTGCTGGAGCGCCTCAAGGAGGGTGCCTTCGTGCCCTTCGTGGCGCTGTTCACCCTGGATGAAGGCCGGCTGGGGGTGGTGGTGACCTTCATGGCCATTCTGGAACTGGTCAAGGAATCCCTGGTGGAACTGGTGCAGAACGAGCCCTTCAGCCCCATCCATGTCCGCGCCCGGGTCAGGGACGCCGACGGGGAAGAGGCGTCTCAGGCGTAGGCCAAGGCTGCCGTTGCCGCCGCGCTCTTGCGTTTGCTCACCAACAGGCGGGCGCCTTCACCGGCCGCAACCAGGGCCGCGGCTTCAGCCACGCTGGGGCTGCCGGTGTGCTGCAACACCAGATCGCTGGCGGCAGTTATGCCCGCGCTGCTGCGCCAGACGCTCGGCGGTGAAGCCGTGCAGAGGCAGCTGCCAGCGCTGGGCGAGGGCGCGCAGTCCGCGTTCCTCGAGTCGACTCGCAACGGTAGCCAGTGCGGTCAGCGCAGTGCGATCGCACTGGGCTTCCTGCAAGACCCCGAGCGCCAGTTCGGCGAGTTCGTCCAGCGAACAGTCCTGGCGGCAGCCGAGGCCGAGAACCAGGCCCATCAGCCTTGAACGCCCTTGGACGAAGCGTGGCAGTCCAGTCCAGAGTCTGAACAGCACAGCGGGCGAAGGGCGAACGGGCGCCACGCCGAAATATCGTTCTGGCTCAAGGTAGCGAAGGGGCGCGTGATGGCGATCATGGCAGGTCTTGAGGCGGAGGAAGGCAGGCGGTGGCTCGCCCTTGGCGACCGCTTCGAGAAGACCACGCGCCTCGTCCGCCGGTCAAGCCTGGCGGATTGACACCCTGGCGGGGCGCTCGTAGCCTGTCGCGTTCCGAGGTGCTCTTGTCGGCAAGAGCTTGAAAGGGAACGCGGTGCGATACCGCGGCTGCCCCCGCAACTGTAAGCGGCATCTTCAGCCACTCCACCAGGCCACTGCTCACGCGGGAAGGCCGGAGCCGGGCGCCGCGAGCCAGGAGACCTGCCTCGTCACGTTTCGAACATGCAACCGGGCGGGGTGATCCGGGCTGCCACCAGGGCCTCGCCGTCACGCGGGCGTCCGGCATGCCTGCCCGTCTTTTTTCGCTTTCTTTCTAAGGGCAGCCCATGAAAACCCTGGCCAAGACTCCCGTCACCATCGTTACCGGCTTCCTCGGTTCCGGCAAGACCACCCTGCTGCGGCACATGCTCGACCATGCCGAAGGCCGGCGCATCGCGGTGATCGTCAATGAATTCGGCGAGCTGGGCATCGACGGCGAGATCCTGCGCCAGTGCAGCATCGGCTGTAGCGAGGAAGAGGCCCAGGGCCGCGTCTTCGAATTGGCCAATGGCTGCCTGTGCTGCACCGTGCAGGAAGAATTCTTTCCGGTGATGAAGGAGCTGGTGGCGCGGCGGGGCGACATCGACCACATCCTCATCGAAACCAGCGGCCTGGCCCTGCCCAAGCCCCTGGTGCAGGCCTTCCAGTGGCCGGAGATCCGCACCGCCTGCACCGTGGATGCGGTGATCACCGTGGTCGACAGCCCGGCGGTGGCGGCCGGCACCTTCGCCGCCCATCCGGAGCAGGTGGATGCCCAGCGTCGGCAGGACCCCAACCTCGACCATGAATCGCCGCTGCACGAGTTGTTCGAAGATCAGCTCGCCAGTGCCGACCTGGTGATCCTCAACAAGGCCGACGGCCTGGACGCCGAGGCCCTGGCCCGGGTCCGCGCCGAGGTGAGCGAAGAGTTGCCGCCGGCGGTCAAGGTGGTGGAAGCCAGTCGTGGCGTGTTGCCCCTGTCGGTGCTGCTGGGCCTGCAGGCCGAGTCCGAGGCCCATATCGACAGCCGTCCGACCCACCATGACCTCGAAGGTCATGAAGACCATGACCACGACGAATTCGACTCCTTTGGCGTCGAGTTGCCCGAGGTGGCGGAAGCGACCCTGCTGGCGGCGCTGACCGAGGTGGTCAAGCGTCATGGCGTCCTGCGGGTGAAGGGCTTCGCCGCCATCGCCGGCAAGCCGCTGCGGCTGCTGGTGCAGGGCGTGGGCACCCGCTTCGACAAGCATTTCGACCGTGCCTGGAAGACCGGCGAGACCCGCAGCACCCAGCTGGTGCTGATCGGTCAGGAGCTGGACCAGGCGGCCATCACCGCCCAGTTGCGCGCCGCGGTGGCCTGACCCCGGATGCATCTGCTGCGTACTCAGCCGGGCGGTTTCGTCCCGGACGATGGCATCGCCCATTTGGCGCAGACACCGGGCGAGATCGTCGTGCTCTGCAGTGGCGATTCGCACCTGGCGCTGCTGGCCGAGGCGACCCGTAGCCTGGACGAGCGCTATCCCAGTCTGCGCCTGGCCAATCCCATGCAGCTGCAGAACCACGCCTCGGTGGATCTCTACGTCGACGAGGTGCTGAGCCAGGCGCGGGTGGTGTTCATTTCCCTGCATGGCGGCCAGGGTTACTGGCGCTATGGCATGGAGCGGCTGGCCGAGCTGGCCGCGCGGGGGCTGACCCTGATCGCGGTACCCGGTTGCGACCGGCCCGACCCGGAACTGATGGCCCTGGGTACGGTGGCGCCCGAGCTGGCCGAACGGTTGTGGCGCTATCTGCGCCAGGGCGGCCTGGGCAATGCCCGGGATTTCCTGCATTGCCTGGCCAGCGAGTGCCTGGATGCCCGGTACACCTACCAGCCGCCGCGGGAATTGCCGCGGGTGGCCGTCTATCACCCAGACGCCCTGGGTCTGGATGGCTGGCGTCAGCGCTGGCGACCGGACTGGCCTGCAGTGGCGCTGCTGTTCTATCGCACCCACCTGCAGTCGGCCAACACCGCCTTCGTCGATGTCTTCTGCCAGCAGCTGGAAGCTCAGGGGCTGAATCCGCTGCCCATCGTCGTGGCCAGTCTCAAGGAGTCGGCCTGCCTGGAAGAGGTGGAACGGCTGCTGGACGAGACCGCTACGGCGCTGATCCTCAATACCACAGGTTTTGCCCAATCCAGTCCGGAACGGCCGACTCTCACGCCGTTCCGTCGGCCGGTACCGGTACTCCAGGCCATCTGCGCCCAGGATAATCGCGAGCGCTGGCAAGAGAACCCCCAGGGGTTGGGCGCCCGCGACCTGGCCATGCACATCGCCCTGCCGGAGCTGGACGGGCGCATCATCACCCGGCCGATCAGTTTCAAGGGCCTGGCCTGGCGCTGCGAGCGCAGCCAGAGCGACGTGGTCAACTACCAGGCCGATGGCGAGCGCATGGCCTTCGTCGCGCGGCTGGCGCGCAGCTGGATCGAACTGGCGCAGCGTCCTGCCGCGGACAAGCGCATCGCCCTGATCCTGGCCAACTATCCGACCCGCGACGGCCGCATCGGCAATGGCGTCGGCCTGGATACCCCGGCGGCGGCGCTCAAGGTGCTGCAGGCGCTGCAGACGGCCGGCTACCCGGTGGCCAATCTGCCTGAAAGCGGTACCGCCCTGATCGAGCGCCTGCTCGGTGGGGTGACCAACGACAGCGCCCTGCGCGATCTGCGCCCGGCCCTGCAGAGTCTGGCGCTGCAGGACTACCAGTCGCTATTCGCCCAGTTGCCCCTCAGCCTGCAGCAGGCGGTGACCGAGCGCTGGGGCGGGCCCGAGGCCGATCCCATGCACCGTCGGGGTCGGCTCATGGTGGCCGGGGTGCGCTTCGGCCTGACCTTCGTTGGCATCCAGCCGGCGCGCGGCTACGACGTCGATCCGGCGGCGGTCTATCACGATCCTGCGCTGGTGCCGCCCCATGGCTACCTGGCCTTCTATTTCTGGCTGCGCGAGGCCTATGGCGCCCAAGCCGTGGTGCATCTGGGCAAGCACGGCAATCTGGAGTGGTTGCCGGGCAAGGGCGTCGGGCTGTCGGCGGAGTGTTGGCCGGACGCCATCCTCGGACCGCTGCCCAACGTCTATCCCTTCATCGTCAACGATCCGGGGGAGGGTGCCCAGGCCAAACGGCGCACCCAGGCGGTGATCATCGACCACCTGATGCCGCCGCTGACCCGCGCGGAGAGCTACGGGCCGCTGCGCGACCTGGAGCGCCTGGCCGACGAATACTACGACGCCAGCCTGCTGGACCTCCGACGCGCCACCGAATTGCGCGGCGAGATCCTGCAGCTGGTCCGCGAAACCGCCCTGGATCGCGAGCTGGGGCTGGTGATCACCGACGATCCGGACAGCTGGCTACCGCAGCTGGACGCCTACCTGTGCGACCTCAAGGAGTCCCAGATCCGCGACGGCCTGCATGTGTTCGGTGAATCCCCGACCGGCCAGCTTCGTCGCGATACCCTGGTGGCCTTGCTGCGCATTCCCCGGGGCGATGCCCAGGGCGCCAATGCCAGCCTGCTGCGAGTGCTGGCCAAGGACCTGCAGCTGGGGTTCGATCCCCTGGCCGCTGACCTCGGCGAGTCCTGGCAGGGGCCGCGTCCGGCGTGCCTGGAGGGGCTGTCGAGCGAACCCTGGCGCACCCTGGGCGATACCCGGGAGCGGCTGGAGCTCCTGGCCCTGGCCCTGGTTGCCGCGACCGTCGATGCCGAGCCGCTGCCGTTGGCGCTGGACGAATTGCCTGCCACCCGCCCGGTGCTGGAACACCTGGTCGGCCAGGTCGCGCCGGCCCTGGACAGCTGCGGTCCCGCTGAAATCGGCGGCCTGCTGAGGGCACTGGAGGGGCGTTTCGTTCCCGCCGGCCCCAGCGGCGCGCCGAGTCGCGGGCGGCTGGACGTGCTGCCCACCGGGCGCAACTTCTTTTCCGTGGACGTGCGCAACCTGCCGAGCATGACCGCCTGGCGGCTGGGCTGGCAGTCGGCCAACCTGCTGTTGGAGCGTCATCTGCAGGAGGAGGGCGATCACCTGCGTCAGCTAGGTCTCTCGGTCTGGGGCACGGCGACCATGAGGACCGGCGGCGATGACATCGCCCAGGCGATGGCCCTGCTGGGCGTGCGCCCGGTATGGCAGACCGGCAGTGCCCGGGTCGAGGACTTCGAGATCCTGCCGCTGTCGCTGCTGGATCGCCCGCGGGTGGATGTCACCCTGCGCATCTCAGGCTTCTTCCGCGATGCCTTCGGTGGGCTGGTCAGGCTGTTCGATGCCGCCGTCCAGGCGGTCGCCGCGCTGGACGAGCCGGACGACCTCAACCCCCTGGCCGCCCAGGTGCGCCGCGAGCGTGCTGCCCTGGAAGCGGCGGGTACCGCAGCTGATCTGGCCCGCCGTCAGGCCGGCTGGCGCATCTTCGGCGCCCAGCCCGGCGCCTATGGCGCTGGCGTCCAGGGCGCGGTGGAAGAGCGACAGTGGCAGGAACGTAGCGAACTGGCCACCGCCTATCTCAACTGGGGCGGCTACGCCTATGGCGCCGAGGATGACGGCACCGCTGCCCGCGACGACTTCTCGCGCCGCCTGGGTCGCCTGCAGGCCGTACTGCAGAACCAGGACAACCGCGAGCACGACCTGCTCGATTCCAACGACTACTACCAGTTCCAGGGCGGCATGCTGGCCGCTGCCGAGACCCTGAGCGGCCAGCGGCGTGCCAGCTACTTCGGCGATCACGCCCAGGCCGATCTCCCCAGGATCCGTACCCTCAGGGAAGAACTGGGCCGCGTGGTGCGCTCCCGGGCGGCCAATCCCAAGTGGATCGCCGGCATGAAGCGCCACGGCTACAAGGGCGCCTTCGAGATGGCCGCCACCGTGGACTACCTGTTCGGCTTCGGCGCCACCACCGAGCTGGTCGAGGATCATCAGTACCGGCAACTGGCCGATGCCTACCTGCTCGATGCCGATACCCGCGACTTCGTCGAACGCCACAACCCCGAGGCGCTGCGCGACATGACCGAGCGCCTGCTGGAAGCCCAGCAACGCGGCCTCTGGCAGGAGCCAGGCGACTACCGTGAAGCCCTTGAACAGCTCCTGATGGATATGGATGAAGCCTGAGATGACCGCTCCCGTCTTTCCCCTCGCTGCCGTGGTTGGCGCCGAGTCCCTGAAACTGGCGCTGTGTCTCAATGCCATCGACCCCCGTATTGGCGGCGTATTGATCGAAGGTCCCCGGGGTATGGCGAAGTCGACCCTGGCCCGGGGTCTCGCCGATCTGCTCGGAGGCGCTTCCTTCGTGACCTTGCCGCTGGGTGCCAGCGAGGAACGCATCGTCGGCACGCTGGATCTGGATGCGGCCCTCGGCGAGGGGCGGGCCCGCTTCGCGCCAGGTGTGCTGGCGGCGGCCGATGGCGGCGTACTTTATGTCGACGAGGTCAATCTGCTGCCGGATCACCTGGTGGATCTGCTGCTGGACGTGGCGGCCAGTGGGATCAACCGGGTGGAGCGCGACGGCATATCTCACGAGCACGCCGCTCGCTTTCTGTTGGTAGGCACCATGAATCCGGAGGAGGGCGAGTTGCGTCCGCAGTTGCTGGATCGCTTTGGCTTCGCCCTGGCGCTGGACAGCCGGCCGGCACCCCGGGAGCGGGCCGAGATCCTGCGCCGCCGCCTGGCCTTCGACAGCGATCCGCCAGCTTTCAATGCCCAGTGGGAACCAGCCCAGGCGGAGCTGCGGCAGCGCTGCGCCGCGGCCCGTGCGCGGCTTGCGGACATACCGCTGGACGATGCCGCGCTGGAAGCCATCACCGCAGGCTGCCACCAGGCCGGGGTCGATGGCCTGCGCGCCGATCTGGTCTGGTTGCGCGCGGCTCGCGCCCATGCCGCCTGGCGCGGCGCGCCTGCGATCGAAAACCCCGATATCGCCGCCGTGGCCGAATTCGCCCTGCGCCACCGGCGCCGCGCGTTACCGGACACTCCGGCAGTAATACCACCCCTGAAAGATAATTCAGCTGCTGATACTCAGGAGCAGGGGCCTGGCGATCAACAGCGACAGGGTGATGCCGAGCCCACGGCGGGTAAGGGCGATAGCTGGGGTGCCCTGGCGCCGGAGCCCACCGCGACGGGCCCCAGACGCCGCTTGGGCGCGGCAAAAAAGCCCTAGGCGTCCGATCACCTCATGCCCCGGATCGTGATGCCCGAAGCGGGACGGGCAAGGCCCTGGGCGGGCGTCAAGGCGCCCGTTCGCCAGGCACGGCAGGTCCCATCGCCTGGGTGCCGACGCTGCTCCGGGGGCGTCCGCGTCGCGCTGGTGATCTCTTGCGGCAACCGCGCCGGCAGCGCCCGGCGCAGCTCTGGCTGGTAATCGTCGATCACTCTGCGTCCACCCGCCGCCACGGCGCCCTGGCCCAGGCCAAGGGCCTGCTGGCCGACTGGTTCGAACAGGCCTATCGCCAGCGGGTCAGGGTCGCGGTCCTGCAGGCGGCAGGGGAGCGACCGGAATGGTCGTTCCAGGGCCAGCGCAGCGGTCAGGCATTGCAGGCCTGGCTGGAGCAGTTGGGAGCGGGAGGCGGAACGCCTTTGCTGGCTGGCCTGTCCGAAGCTCAAGCATGGCTGCGAAGTCGTCGGCGGCAGCGCCCTGGCGAGGAATGCCAGCTGCTCTTGGTCACTGACGGGCGCCTGCGCAACCTGGAAGAGCTGGCAGTACCGGACTGTCCTGTCCAGGTGCTGGATATCGAACTGGGACCGCTGCGCCTGGGACGGGCCGGGGAGCTCGCCCGGCGCCTGGGCGCGGAATACCGGCACCTGGAAGAGGTGCCGGTGGTCTAGCTAACCAGCTTTCTGGCGTAAGTTGGGTTGAGACGGCTCCACCGTCGAAGCCCAACGTGAAGGTGCTGAACCCTCACGCTGATGGGCTTCGCTGCGCTCAGCGCCAACCTACCAGAAGACCTTTAACCTCAATGCCCGCCCTTCATAGCCTTGACCAGGGTATCCACGTTGTAGCGGAACATGGCCGCATAGGTCGCAGCCGGGCCGTCTACCGGCGATAGCGCCTCGACGTACAGCTCACCACCCGGTTGGGCGCCGCTGGCCTTGGCGATCTGCTGCACCAGGCGCGGATCGTTGGAGTTCTCGAAGAAGTAGGTGGCGACATGCTCCTGCTTGATCTGGCGGATCAGCTTGGCGACGTCCTGGGCGGAGGCTTCGGCCTCGGTCGACAGACCCAGCGGCGAGATGAAGGTCACGCCATAGGCGTCGGCGAAGTAGCCAAAGGCATCGTGGGAGGTCAGCACCTTGCGCTTGGCCTGGGGGACCTGACCGATCTGTTCTCGGGCATAGCGATCCAGGGCTTCCAGTTCGGCGATGTAGCGATCACCGTTGGCCTTGAAGGTGGCAGCCTGCGCCGGATCCACCGAGGACAGCGCCTTCACCACGTTGCGGGTGTAGACGACCACGTTGAGCGGGTTGTTCCAGACATGGGGATCGATGCCGCCATGGTCGTGATCGTGGTCGGCGTGGCCGTGTTCATCCTCGTCGTCCGCCAGCTCGCGGGTCTTGATCCCTGCGCTGAGCACTACCGGCGGGCGCGCCTGGCCGGAGGCCTTGATCAGGCGATCCATCCAGCCTTCCAGGTGCAGGCCGCTCATGAACACCACATCGGCCTGTTTCAGCGCCTGGGCATCGGTGGGCGTCGGTTCGTAGGCATGGGGATCGCCATTGGGACCGACCAGGGAGGAAACCTGCACCTGGTCGCCACCGACCTGTTTGACCACGTCGGCGATCACGGTAAAGGTGGCGACAGCCTTGACCGGTGCGGCCTGGGCCTGGCCGGCAGTGGCGAGCAGCAGGGCAGCGCCCAGGGAAAACAGGGATTTCATGATGACTCCTTTCAGTGGGTGAGGTGAGGGCGAGGGCGCAGCCGCCGGTAGAGTCCCAGGCGACCGAACAGCAGGGAGAGGAGGTAGCAGCCGCCCGCGGTCAGGACGATGGCCGGACCCGAGGCGCAGCCGAGGTGATAGGACAGCACCAGGCCGATCAGGCCGCTGAGACTGGCGATTAGGCTGGCCACCGCCATCAGTCCGGGCAGGCTGTTGGCCCAGAAGCGCGCCGCGGTGGCCGGTAGCATCATCAGGCCCACCGCCATCAGCGTACCCAGCGCCTGGAAACCGGCGACCAGGTTGAGCACCACCAGCAGCAGGAACAGCAGGTGATAGA
The DNA here is from genome assembly GCF_031453735.1 of Pseudomonas sp. SORGH_AS_0199. NCBI lineage: Bacteria > Pseudomonadati > Pseudomonadota > Gammaproteobacteria > Pseudomonadales > Pseudomonadaceae > Pseudomonas > Pseudomonas sp. SORGH_AS_0199. The sequence goes on along the minus strand of NZ_JAVJAE010000001.1, from coordinate 3,149,850 downwards.
GCGAGCCGCGCCCGCCTACGGCGCGCAGGAAGCCCGGATCGAAGCACTCCAGCGCCAGCGGTCGGTAGATCACCGCCAGCACCACCAGCGACAGGGTGGCGATGCCGGCGACCAGATAGAGCGCCGTGGCGTCGATGGCCAGGATGGTGCCGAACAGCACATGCAGCAGATCCACACTGGAGCCGTGCAGCGAAACGATCAGCACCCCGGCGGCCAGGGAAATCAGATAGAAGCTGGCGAAACTGGCATCTTCACGCTGACTGGTGAAGCGGCTGACCAGGCCGGCGAGTCCGGCCACCAAGAGTCCGGCAAGCATCCCGCCGATGCCCATGGCCGGTAGCGACAGGCCGGCGACCATGAAGCCCAGGGCCGCGCCTGGTAGCACGGCGTGACTCATGGCATCGCCCACCAGACTCATGCGCCTGAGCATCAGCAGGACGCCCACCGGACCGGCGCCCAGCGCCAGGGCCAGGCAGGCCACCAGGGCGCGACGCATGAAGCCGAATTCGACGAAGGGTTCGAACAGGAGTTGATAGAGGGTCATGCGCGCTCACAGACCGCCGCATTGGCGTCCCAGTGCTCGGCGAGATTGCGCGCGCGGGCCAGATGCTCGCTGACCAGCACCTGATCGGTGGCGCCCCAGGCGATGGCTTCCCGAGCCAGCAATAGGGTCTCGGGGAAGTGCTGGCGGACCTGCTCCAGGTCGTGCAGCACGGCGATCACCGTGCGACCCTGACCATGCCAGCGACGGACGATGGTCAGCAGGTCCGCGGTGGTGCGAGCATCGATGGCGGTGAAAGGCTCATCCAGCAGCAGCACCGGCGCATCCTGCAACAGCAGCCGGGCGAACAGCACTCGCTGGAATTGCCCGGAGGACAGGGCGCCGACTAAGCGATCCTCGAGGCCTTCGAGGCCGACCGCCTGCAACGCCCGGGACGCTTCCTCGCGATGGGCGCCGGTGACCCCGCGCCAGACGCCCAAGCCGCGCCAGGCGCCCAGTATCACGGTTTCTAGCACGCTCAAGGGAAAGCTGCGGTCGATCTCCGCGGCTTGCGGCAGATAGCCCAGCCGGCGCTGGGGCACGGCCCGGTCCACGCGACCACTGACCGGTCTCAGGGTGCCGGCGATGGCCTTGAGCAGGGTGGACTTGCCCGCCCCGTTGGGGCCGACGATGGCGGTCAGACTGCCGGTCCGGAAGCTACCACTGAGATGATGGATGGCCGGATGCCGCTGATAGGCCAGGGTCAGGTCCTGAAGTTCGATGGCGGCGCTCATGGCAGGGCGACCGCCCAGAGTACCGCCAGCCAAAGCGCGACCAATGGGATGGCGGCGAGCGACAGCCGAACGGGCACGGAAATGAGGAGAAGGGAAGCGCGAGGGGATGCCATGACGGAGCCTTGAATGACGTGCAAAAGTTATAACATAACAAATGCGGCGTCGTCATCTGGGCGTCGGGAAGGAGTCACGCCAGGCGAGCATGACTGGCGCCTGCGCAGAATGCTCCCCGCCCCGTCCCGCCCCGCACAGGGGGCAGGGTAGCGTGCGACGTGGTCAGGCCGCCTGGGTCTCCGCCATCCGCTGTTCCAGCCGTTGCAGGAAGTTGAGTAGCAGCACCTCTTCCTCCTTGAGCCCCTTGCGCTTGCGCGGTTTGGGCAAGGTGCAGAGGTCGCCGGCGAGGAAGGCATCCAGCACGCCCGGATGGATATAGCACTTGCGGCAGACCGCCGGGGTGTTGCCCAGGGTGCGGGATACCGCCTTGACCATGTCCACCAGCTCTTTCTTGGCGTCGGTCTGGGTTTCACACCGCAACTCGCGCAGGGCTTCCAGCGCCAGGGCACTGCCGGCCCAGGTGCGGTAGTCCTTGGCAGTGAAGTCGGCGCCCGTGAGTTCATGCAGGTAGGCGTTCACGTCGGACGAGGTAACGGTATGGCGATCGCCGTCCCCATCCACATATTGAAAGAGGTGCTGACCTGGCAGCTCGAGGCACTTCTTTACGGTACGCGCCAGCCGCGGATCGCTGACCTTGATGTCATGCTCCACCCCGCTCTTGCCGCGGAAGTGGAAGGCTATGGTGTTGCCATGTACCTCGGCATGTCGGTTGCGCAGGGTGGTGAGGCCATAGGACTTGTTGCTCTTGGCGTACTGGGCGTTGCCGACCCGGATTAGGGTCGCGTCGAGCAGGCTGATGACCGTGGCCATAACCTTTTCCCGACACAGGCCGCGCCGGGCGAGATCCTCTTCCACCCGCTGCCGCAACTTGGGCAGGGCCTGCCCGAACGCCAGCATCCGCTCGTACTTGTCGGTATCGCGGATCTCGCGCCAGCGCGGGTGGTAGCGGTACTGCTTGCGGCCGCGGGCGTCGCGTCCGGTAGCCTGCAGATGGCCATTGGCGTCCGGGCAGATCCAGACATCGGTATAGGCCGGCGGGATGGCCAGCTTGTTGATGCGCTCGACTTCCGCCTGATCGCAGATGCGTTCGCCATCGGGGGTGAAATAAGCCCATTTGCCGCGCAGCTTGCGTCGGCTCAGGCCCGCCTGGCAGTCATCGACATAATTGAGGTCGGGCGGCAAGGGCGTGCAGAGGGCGGTACCAGTGTCGTCACGCTCATCGGCGGGGATGGGCAGGTCGGTCTGGGCGAGGCGTTGCATTACTTTCGAGACTTTCGAGCGAGAGGTCATGACTGCACCGACAATTTCCTGGTCGAAACGGTGGACTCTTGGAGAAGGGACCCGGTTCTCATGACAGCGCTCAAGCCGACCGACGCACAATTGCGCGAAGCCTTGCTGGCCAAGGCACAGGCGCGCCGTCCAGGGACGACCTTCTGTCCGTCGGAGGTGGCGCGTGACCTGGCTGCGGACTGGCGGCCGCTGATGGAGCCCCTGCGCGCTATGGCGCGTGAGCTGGCTCGCGAGGGCCGGCTGCAGGTGACGCAGAAGGGCGAAGCCCTGGATGCCGAAGCACCCTGGCGTGGTCCGATCCGCTTAAGCCTGGCTTAATCGGCGTTTAAGTTTCGATTAATGGCGGATCGCTACTCTGGACCCAGATCAAACAGCAACCAGAGAGAATCATCATGAAAAAGCTGACCGCCCTCGCGACTGCCGCCCTCCTGCTCACCGGTATGGGCGTCGCCCAGGCCCGGGATCTCGGCCCCGACGAGGCCCTCAAGCTGCGTGACAGCGGCAAGATCAAGAGCTTCGAGGTGCTCAACCAGGCTGCCATCGCCAAGCATCCGGGCTCGACGACTCACGAGACCGAACTGGAAGAAGAGTACGGGCGCTACATCTACCAACTGGAACTGCGTGACCCCAAAGGTGTGAAATGGGATCTGGAACTCGACGCCACCACTGGCGAAGTCCTGAAAGACCAGCGCGACGACTGACCGTCGGGCTCGCCGGGCTGGTGCTGCTCGGCAGCCTCTCGCCCCTGATCCAGGCCCGTGACCTGGATCAGGACGAGGCGCTCACGCTGCGCAAGGAAGGCGTGATCCGACCGCTGGAAAGCCTGCTGCAGCGAGTCAACGAACGCTATCCCCAGGCGCGGCTGCTGGAAGCCGAATTGGAAGAGGAGGACGGCCAGTATCGCTACGAGATCGAGATCCTCGTCGGCGATGTCGTCCGCGAACTGGAAATCGGCGCGATGGATGGCGCCATCATGAAGGATGAGGTGGACGACTAGATGCGCCTGTTGCTGGTGGAAGACGATGTGGCCCTGGCCGACGAGATCACGGCGTTCCTCACGCGGCAGGGCTACGCCATCGACTGGCTGGCCGATGGCCGCGATGCCGCCTGGCAGGGCGCCCAGGAACCCTATGACCTCATCGTGCTCGACCTGGGTCTGCCTGGCCGGCCCGGGCTGGAGGTGCTTGGGGAATGGCGTGCAAAGGCGCTGGCGACTCCGGTACTGATCCTGACCGCCCGCGACAGCTGGGCGGAGCGCATCGACGGCCTCAAGGCCGGAGCCGATGACTACCTCACCAAACCCTTCCACCCCGAAGAACTGGGCCTGCGTATCGCCGCCTTGCTGCGGCGGGTGCGCGGCGTGGCCAACCAGCCGTTGCTGCAGGCTGCCGGACTCGCGCTCGACGAGGCGCGCCAATGCGTAGTGCGTGGCAGTGAAACCATCGCCCTGAGCGCGGCGGAGTTTCGCCTGCTGCGCTGCTTCCTGCTGCATCCCGGGCAGATCCTGTCGAAGACGCGGCTCAACGACCATCTCTACGATGGCGAGAGCGAGCGCGACTCCAATGTCATTGAGGTCCACGTCAATCATCTGCGGCGCAAGCTGGGGCGCGCGGTCGTCGAGACGCGGCGCGGCCAGGGCTATCGCCTGGGCGGTGTCGATTGAAATCCATCCAGGCCCGGCTTAGGGTCGGGCTGGTGGCCATCCTGCTGGTGGCCGGTCTGGTGCTGGTGCTGGGGGGAGCCTGGCTGGTGGACCATGCCTTGCGCCGTTATCTGGAAACCGGTCTGCGCGGCGAGACGGAGAACCTGCTCGCCGCCCTGGTGCGCGGTCCCCATGGCCTGCAACTGGATGAGGGCCGGCTGGGCAGTCTCTATACCCGCCCGCTGTCCGGCCGCTATTTCCTTATCGAGATCCCGGCGCTGGACATTCGCTGGCGCTCGCGCTCGCTGTGGGACGCGCAACTGGAAGCGCCACCTGGCTCCGGCCTGAGCGAGAGCCTGGCGGACGGCCCCAGTGGCCAGCGACTGCTCGCCTATCGCGCCGATTACCAGCGCTACGGCCAGGCAGTGCAGGTAACGGTCGCCGACGACTACAACCCCCTGCTGGGCAACCTGACGCGCATCCTCGCGTTCGGTGGCTTACTGGGGCTGGCGACCCTGCTGCTGGTCCTGCTGCTGCAACGGCTGATCGTGCGCCGGGCGCTGCGCCCGCTGGAGCAGGTGCGCGAGCAGATCGCCCAGCTGCATCAGGGACGCCGTTCGACGCTGGACGCCAGCGTGCCGGCTGAACTCGAGCCGCTGGTGGCAGAAATGAATGCCTTGCTGCGTCACACCGAAGACGGCCTTAGACGCGCGCGGCATGGCATCGGCAATCTGGGTCATGCGCTCAAGACCCCGCTGGCGGTGCTGACCAGCCTGGCCGAGCGTCCCGAATTGCAGGCTTTGCCCGAACAGCGCGAGGTGTTGCGCGAACAACTGGGCCGTATCCGCCAGCGCCTGGAGCGGGAATTGCGCCGTGCCCGGCTGGCCGGCGAGGCCCTGCCGGGCGCGCACCTGGACGGCGCCGAGCTTCGCGAGCTCTGCACGCTGCTCAATCGGCTGCATGGCGAGCACCTGCAGTTCGAGTGTCGGCTGCCCGCGGGGCTGCGGCTGCCCTGGGACCGGGAAGACCTGCTGGAACTGTTCGGAACCCTGCTGGACAACGCCGGCAAATGGGCGGATCAGCAGGTTCGGCTTGAGGTGGCGCAGGGTGCAGAGGGCTATCTGATCCAGGTCGAGGACGACGGGCCCGGTGTGCCGCAAGCCCAGCGCGAGACGATCCTCGATCGGGGTGCCCGGCTGGATGAAGCGGTCAGCGGTCACGGCCTGGGGCTGGGAATCGCCAAGGATATCATCGACAGCTGCGGCGGAACCCTCGTTCTAGAAACCTCCGCGCTGGGTGGGCTGGCAGTGGTCATCCGGCTGCCGTTGCCAGCGCGCACCCCGTCACTCAGGTGACTCCCTGGTCAAGTTATCGGGCAGGGCGCCGATAACCGCCCAAGCTCTTGCGACCAAGGAGAACCTCGTGAGCCTCAAATTCAAAGTCACCTTACTGGCAGTCCTGCCCGTCTGCCTGTTCACGCTGGTGCTGGGTGGACTGTCCTATTGGGTTTTTGCACGAGCAGGCCGCCAGGGACGTCGCCGACGCTCGCGAGCGGCTGATGGTCCAGAGTCGCAACGCCCTGCAGAACAGCGTGGAAGCGGCCATGACCGTGGTCAAGCCGCTGTACGACAAGGCCGCTGCGGGCGATTCCGAGGCGCGCAAGGAGGCCATCGGCCTGCTGTCGGCCATCAGCTACGGCAAGGACGGCTACATCTTCGGCTACGATTCCAACGTGGTCCGCCTGTTCAAGGGCAACGATCCGGCCGGTATCGGCAAGAGCTTCAAGGACAATCGCGATCCCAGTGGCCTCTACCTCAACCAGGAACTGGTCCGAGTCGGCAAGGATGGCTCGCATTTCAGTCGCTACAGCTCTTCGCTGCCCGGCAACAAGGACGTGCTGGTGCCCAAACTCGCCTACACCGACTACCTGCCCAAATGGGATCTGGTGATCGGCTCGGCGGTGAATCTGGATGGCGTGGAGGCCGAGGTCGCGGCCGTGGCCCAGCAGGTCGCCAAACGCACCCAGGACCAGCTCTGGCTGATCTTCGGCGTGGCCGGCGTGCTGCTGGTGGTGATCGGCATCGCCGCGCAGCTGTTTGCCGCCCGCACCCTCAGACCCCTGGCGCAGATCCGGGAGAATCTCGACGACATCGCGGCCGGGGAGGGCGATCTGACCCGCCGCCTGCCGGTCAATGGGCGCGACGAGATTGGTGAGCTCGCCACCGCCTTCAATCGCTTCGTCGATCGCATCCAGGGCACCATCGCCCAGGTCGTCGACATCACCCACCAGTTCACCGGTCTGCTCGACGACGTCTCCCAGCAGGCCCAGCGCACCGATCGCGACATGCAGCGCCAGCGCAGCGAAACCGACCAGGTGGCCACCGCCATCAACCAGATGTCCGCGGCGGCCCAGGAGGTGGCGAGCAGTGCCCTGCAGGCCTCCGAAGCCACCCGTCAGACCGAGGAGAAAGGTCGGCTGGCCCGCGAGACGGTTGCCACCAGCGTGGCGCGCATTCACGAACTGGTCGAGGAGGTACGCCAGAGCAGCGTGTCCCTGGATGGCCTCAAGCAGGACGTGGGCGCCATCGTCGGCGTGCTCGACGTGATCCGCGCCATTGCCGAGCAGACCAATCTGCTGGCGCTCAATGCCGCCATCGAAGCGGCCCGGGCGGGCGAGGCCGGTCGCGGTTTCGCCGTGGTCGCCGACGAGGTACGCGCCCTGGCCAGCCGGACCCAGCAGAGCACCCAGGAAATCCAGGGCATGATCGATCGCCTGCAACAGGCCACCGGCCGCGCGGTCGGGGCCATGGAACGCTCGGGCGGCATGGGCGAGGCCACTACGGCCCAGGCCGAGCAGGCCGGTACCGCCCTGGCCGCGATCAGCGAGCTGATCGCCACCATCAACGCCATGAACAGCCAGATCGCCAGTGCCGCCGAGGAGCAGACGGCGGTGGCCGAGGAGGTCAATCGCAGCGTCCACACCATCGCCAGTGCCGTCGACAGCATGGCCCAAGGCGCCCAGCAAGGCGCGCGCAACACCGCCGGCATGGTTGGCCTCGGTGAGCGCCTGGACGGCCTGGTACGTCAGTTTCGCGTATGATCCCGGGCGCGCTGGCTACGCCGGCGCGCCTCTTCGGGCCAAGTTGGGGGTGCTTATGGGAACCCCACGGCTTCCGAGGCTCTAAGCAAGGCCTGTCATCCTTGTTTGGAATCGCGAAAGCCAATGAAAAGTGCTCGGCTGGAAAACAAGACGTTCCTGATCCTGCTGGTGGTGGTCTCGCTGGCCTTCGTCTGGATCCTCACGCCCTTCCTGGGGGCGGTGTTCTGGGGCGCCATCCTCGCCATCCTGTTCGCCCCGCTGCAGCGCTGGTTCGTCCGGCGCTTCAACAACAGACGCAACCTCGGGGCGCTCTGCACCCTGTTCGTGATCCTGCTCATCGTCATCCTGCCGGTGGTGTTCATCGCCATTTCCCTGGTGCAGGAAGGCTCGCTGCTGTACCAGCAGGTCAGCAGCGGTCAGCTCAACTTCGGCCAGTACTATCAGCAGATCTGGGGCGCCTTGCCGGGTTCGGTGCGTGGCGTGCTGGAGCGCTTCGGTGCCGGTGACCTGGATGGCATTCGCCAGAAGCTCTCCGAAGGCGCCATGCAGGGCAGCCAGTTCGTCGCTACCCAGGCCTTCAGCTTCGGTCAGGGCACCTTCCAGTTCCTGATCGGCTTCGGTGTGATGCTCTATCTGCTGTTCTTCCTGCTGCGCGATGGTTCGCAGCTAGTGGCGCTGATCCGCAAGGCCATTCCGCTGAGCGACATGCACAAGCGCAGCCTGATGGCCAAGTTCACCGCCGTGGTGCGTGCCACGGTCAAGGGCAATATCATCGTCGCCGTGGTGCAGGGTGCCCTCGGCGGCTTCATCCTCGGCGTGCTGGGTGTCCAGGGCGCGGTGCTCTGGGGCACCCTGATGGCCTTCCTGTCGCTGCTGCCCGCGGTCGGCTCGGCGCTGATCTGGGTACCGGTGGCCATCTACTTCCTGGCCACCGGTTCGGTGATCAAAGGGGTCATCCTGATCGTCTTCGCCGTGGTGGTGATCGGCCTGGTGGACAACTTGCTGCGCCCCATCCTGGTCGGCAAGGACACCAAGATGCCCGACTACGTGGTACTGATCTCCACCATTGGTGGCATGTCGCTGTTCGGCCTGAATGGCTTCGTGATTGGCCCGCTGATCGCCGCGCTGTTCATGTCGACCTGGGATCTGTTCAGCCATCGCGACGACATCTAAAAACCTGCTCACGATCTGCTGCGCGTCGGCCGGACCGCGTTGAAAGCGCCCTGGAAGGCCAGCCCCGTCGGAATGCTCATTTACTCTAGGTAAACGCAGCTTCCTTAGGCGCTTTCGCGGGGCCGCCCAAGCCTTGTCTGGCTCTGGCTCGCGAGATCCTAAGCAGGTTTTGCACAGTGAGGGCGCTTAGCCCTGGTCGGGCTCCGAGGGATAGCGGGTGGCGACTAGGCTTTCCTTGACCTTGCGCAGGTGCGGCTGGAAATCCACGCCGCGCTTGAGCGTGACCCCGGTAGCCAGGATGTCCAGCACGGTGAGCTGGATGATACGCGAGGTCATGGGCATGTAGATGTCGGTGTCTTCCGGCAGCGGGATGTCCAGGCTGTGGGTGCAGACCTTGGCCAGCGGGGTGTTGCTGGCGGTGAGGCCGAGCACCGAGGCGCCGTTGTCGCGGGCCAGCTTGGCCACGTCCACCAGTTCGCGGGTGCGGCCGGTGTAGGAAATGATCACGAAGAGATCGCCGGTCCTGGCGATGGAGGCGAGCATCCGCTGCATCAGCACGTCCGAATGCGCCGATACCGCCATGTTGAAGCGGAAGAACTTGTGCTGGGCGTCCAGGGCCACGGGGGCCGAGGCGCCCAGGCCGAAGAAGTGGATCTGCCGCGCCTGGATCATCAGGTCCACCGCGCGATCCACCGTGCGGGCGTCCAGTCGCTGGCGGGCGCTGTCCAGCGAGGCGATGGTGCTGCTGAAGATCTTTTCCGCGTAGGCTTCGGATTCGTCGTTGGCTTCCACCGCCTGGCTGACATAGACCGCGCCGCTGGCGATGCTCTGCGCCAGCTGGATCTTCATCTCCGGGTAGCCGCTCACGCCCAGGGAACGGCAGAAGCGATTGACGGTGGGCTCACTGACCTGGGCCGCCTGGGCCAGGGCCGCGATGGTGTAGCGCGTGGCCTGCCGGGGATTCTGCAGGATGACCTCGGCGACCTTGCGTTCCGCGCGGTTGAGTTCGCCGATGCGGTTCTGGATGGTTTGCAGCAGGGTGCTGGCACGATCCATGAGAACTCCTAGTGGTTGTTGTGCCTCTATCCTAAGGCTATAAAAGGTATGGGCTGGGCTTACCCCTGCGCCGTATTTTTTAATATAAAGACTACGCGAATCGCCCCGGCTCCCCTATGATGGTGCTGGAATATCTCAAACTTTAAGTAAAAGAACGAATATTTATGGCTGGCGTCCGAGTTCTACCCTGTACCCTGGCAATCTTCGGCGCGTTGGGCGACCTGGCCCTGCGCAAACTTTTCCCTGCCCTGTATCAGCTGGATCGCGAAGGTCTGCTGCACGAGGATACCCGCATCATGGCGCTGGCGCGTGACCAGGGCGATGGGGTCAAGCAGCTGGAGCACATCGAGGAGCGCCTGCGCCACTATGTGCCCAAAGCCGATTGGGACGAAGCGGTATGGACCCGGATGCGCGGTCGCCTGGGCTATCGCGCCATCGATTTTCGCAATCGCGAAGACTATACGGGACTTGCCGAGGATGTGGGCGAGACCTCGCCACTGATCGCCTATTTCGCCACCCCGGCACTGGTCTACAGTGCCATCTGCGAAAACCTCGCCGCCGTCGGCCTGTGCGAGCGCACCCGGGTGGTGATGGAAAAGCCCATCGGCTACGACCTGGAATCCTCCAAGGTGGTCAACGACGCCGTGGCGCGCTTCTTCCCGGAAGACCGCGTCTACCGCATCGACCATTACCTGGGCAAGGAGACCGTACAGAACCTCATCGCCCTGAGATTCGCCAATAGCCTGTTCGAGACCCAGTGGAACCAGAACTACATTTCCCACGTGGAAATCACCGTGGCCGAGAAGGTCGGGATCGAGGGTCGCTGGGGCTATTTCGACCAGGCCGGCCAGTTGCGCGACATGGTGCAGAACCACCTGCTGCAGCTGCTCTGCCTGACCGCCATGGACCCGCCGGCGGATCTGTCGGCCGACAGCATCCGTGACGAGAAGGTCAAGGTCCTCAAGGCGCTGGAGCCCATTACCGCCGACCAGCTCGCCAGCCGCGTGGTCCTGGGTCAGTACACCTCCGGCTACAGCGACGGCAAGCCGGTGCCGGGTTATCTGGAAGAACCCAATTCCAACACCGAAAGCCGCACCGAGACCTTTGTCGCCATCCGCGCGGACATCCGCAACTGGCGCTGGTCAGGCGTGCCTTTCTATCTGCGTACCGGCAAGCGCATGCCGCAGAAGCTGTCGCAGATCGTCATCCACTTCAAGGAACCACCGCACTACATCTTCGCCCCCGAGCAGCGCAGCCTGATCAGCAACCGCCTGATCATCCGCATCCAGCCGGACGAAGGCATTTCGCTGCAGGTGATGAGCAAGGACCAGGGCCTGCGCAAGGGCATGCAGCTGCGCAGCGGTCCGCTGCAGCTCAATTTCTCCGAGACCTTCAAGCACCTGCGCACGCCGGATGCCTACGAGCGACTGCTGCTGGAAGTCATGCAGGGCAATCAGTCGCTGTTCGTTCGCAAGGACGAGATCGAAGCGGCCTGGAAGTGGTGCGATCAGCTGATGGATGGCTGGTCGAAAATGGGCGACTCGCCCAAGTCCTATGCCGCCGGCAGCTGGGGTCCGCTGACCTCCATCGCACTGATCGCACGAGACGGGAGATCCTGGTATGGCGACGTCTGATCTGGGGCAGGGTGTGACCCTGCGCGAATTGCCCGACCGCGAGGCCCACGCCACGGCGCTGGCCGAAACGGTCACGGCGGCGCTGCGCGAGGCCCTGGCGGCCCGCGGCGAGGCGCTGCTGATCGTTTCCGGCGGCCGCAGTCCGGTGCCCTTCCTGGAGCGCCTGGCGCAGGCCGAGCTGGATTGGTCCAAGGTGCTGGTCACCCTGGCGGACGAGCGCTGGGTACCCGGTGACCATCCGGACAGCAATGCCGGCCTGTTGCGCCAGCACCTGTTCCAGGGACCCGCTGCCGCCGCAGGTTTCGTCGATCTCTATAGCCCGGCCGCTTCCACGGAAGAGGGTATGGCCCAGACCGAGGCCCGGCTGCGCGACACCCTGGCAACCCCCGATGTGCTGGTGCTGGGCATGGGCGACGACGCCCATACCGCCTCGCTGTTCCCCGGTAGTCCCGGCCTGGAAGAGGCTCTGGATCCGGCCAGCGAGCGCCTGAGTTTTCCTGGCGTGGCACCGTCCGCGCCCCAGACCCGCATCACCCTGAGCCGTGCCTACCTGAGTCGCGCGCGGCAGCAGATCCTCGCCATCCAGGGCGCGGGCAAGCGACAGGTGCTGGAAACCGCTCTGGCCGAGGGCGATGAGCTGGCCACTCCGATCAAGGCGTTCCTGCGCGAACCCCTGGTCGTCTATTGGTGCCCCTGACGAGGAGTTGAGTTTTGGACATGCAGAACAAGATCGCGACCCTAGATGCCCTGTGCGCCCGCGCGCGGATCCTGCCGGTGATCGTGATCAACGATCCCGCCGACGTGCTGCCCTTCGCCGACGCCATGGCCGTGGCGGGGCTCACCGCCCTGGAAATCACCCTGAGATCGGCCCACGGGCTTGACGCGGTGCGCCTGCTGCGGCAGGAACGTCCCGAGCTGGATGTTGGCGTGGGCACCGTGCTTGACGTGCGGATGTTCGACGCTGCGGTCGAGGCGGGCGCCCAGTTCATCGTCACTCCGGGCACCACCGAGGAAATTCTCCAGGCCGGGGTATCGGCGCCCATCCCGCTGCTGCCGGGCATCGCCACGCCCTCGGAGATCATGCAGGCCTACCGCCTGGGTTATCGGCGCTTCAAGCTGTTCCCTGCCAACGTCTATGGCGGCGTGGATGCGCTCAAGGCGTTCGCCGGTCCCTTCGCCGAACTCAAGTTCTGCCCCACCGGTGGCGTCAACCCGGGCAATGTGAAGAACTATTTCCAGCAGCCCAACCTGCTGTGCGTCGGCGGCAGCTGGATGCTGCCCGGCGACGTGGTGAAGGCCAAGGACTGGACGCGCGTCGAGCAGCTCTGCCGCGAAGCCCTGGCCACGCTGGACTAAGCCTGCGGCCATCCGTCACCCGCCAGGCTAGTGCGGTGTCTCTGAAGTTCGCACAAGAATTGGCGAGTGTTTTTTTGGCTTTGGCTAGGCGCCGGTACGAGTCATAGCAGGGCTATGGCGAGGAGTGGCAACGCTGCCAGAGCCGAAAAAGCGCCGCCAGGATTGTGCAGTCAACTTCTGAGACACCACACTCGCTAGGCTGGCGCGAGCAGGGGCGCTATCATGCGCCCCTGTCTTTTTCCTGGCGCCCGTTCCGCGGCGCCTTTGTCGTCCACTACACCGGGAGGTGCCTGATGACCCTCGACAAGAATCCCCCAAACGAATCCCTCGATGAAACCGTCCCCGCGCCGGCGGGCGAAAAGCTGCAGAAGGTGCTGTCGCGCCTGGGCGTCGGCTCGCGGCGTGACGTCGAAGCCTGGATCGGCGAAGGCCGTATCAAGGTCAACGGCGTGGTCGCGCCCCTGGGTCTGAGGGTCATGCCCAAGGACGCCATCGCGGTAGACGGCCGTCTGCTCAAGCGCGACCAGGCCGAGGAAGTTGTGCGGCGCGTGCTGATCTACAACAAGCCCGAAGGCGAGATCTGCACCCGTGACGATCCCGAAGGTCGGCCCACCGTCTTCGACCGCCTGCCCAAGCCCAAGCAGGGCCGCTGGATCAATGTCGGTCGCCTGGACATCAACACCACCGGCCTACTGCTGTTCACCACCGATGGCGAACTGGCCAACCGGCTGATGCACCCGTCCTACCAGATGGATCGCGAGTACGCGGTACGGGTCCGGGGCGAGGTGACCGAAGAGATGCTGCTGCGCCTGAAGAACGGGGTGATCCTCGAAGACGGCCCGGCGCGCTTTACCGACGTCCAGCAGGCGCCGGAAGGTGATGGCTTCAACCACTGGTTCCATTGCGTGGTGATGGAAGGTCGCAACCGCGAAGTCCGTCGGCTGTGGGAATCCCAGGGACTGGTGGTGAGTCGTCTGAAGCGCGTACGTTTCGGTCCGGTGTTCATGACCAGCGATCTGCCGGTCGGCCGTTGGCGCGAGATGACCCAGGGGGAGATCGACATCCTCGCGGGTGAAGTCGGCCTGCCGCCGGTGGCGCTGCCGGCCATGGGCGGCAAGACCAAGGAAAAGCTCGAGCGTCAGCAGCGCAAGACCGCGCGGCCGATCGATGCCGGTCGGGGTTCGCGCAACAAGCTCAACAAGACGGGCAAGGCCAGCAAGCCCCAGGGGTCGGCCGTGGCCGAGCGTCCCAGCGAAATGGGCCGCAAGCCGGTCAGCAAGGGCCGTACCTCGCCGGGCATTGCGCCGCGTCGCGGGCCGAGCGGTGGCGGTACCGGCAAGGGCGGTCGCCGCTAAGCAGAGCGGTCGCCTGGCCCCAGGCGACCCTCAGGCCAGGCTGCAGAATCGATTGCGGCCTTCGGCCTTGGCCTGATAGAGGGCCCGATCCGCGCGCAGCAGCAGACAACGCGGTGACTCGACGTCGCGCAGGGTCGCCAGACCCAGGCTCAGGGTGACTGGCAACGGGATGGCGCCGGCCGTCTCCGACTGGGCCTCCACCGCCGCTCTCAGGCGTTCCGCCACGATATGCGCCGCTTCATGGCCGGTGGCCGACAGCAGCACACAGAATTCCTCGCCGCCAAAGCGAAAGACCATGTCCATGCTTCTCAGGCTGTTGCCAAGGGTGCGGGCAGTCTGGCGCAGCACGTCGTCACCGACGCTATGGCCGAAGCGGTCGTTGATGCGCTTGAAGTGGTCCAGGTCCAGCATCAGCAGCGACAGCGGCTGCTGGGTCCGTCGGGCCAGTTCCAGCTCACGCACCAGGGCACGATCCAGGGCGCTGCGATTGCCGACACCGGTCAGGGCATCGCGCAGGGCATTGTTCTGGGCCTCGCGATAGAGCAGGGCATTGCGCAGGGGAAACAGCAGGCTGCCAAGGAGGTATTCCAGCGCGCCGAGTTCGCTGTCCTGGAAGCGCTCCTGGCGGTAGAACGTCAGATCACCCAGGCGCAGGTCTCCCTGGCTCAGGTGATAGTGCACCTGATGACCCTGGTCTTCACCCAGGTCGATGGCCACGTCCTCCGCGGCATTGCGGTAGGTGAGGCCGGGCAGGTCCACCAGCGTATCCACCTCCTGCCGGAAGAGTTGCAGGACCCGCTCGAGATCCAGCGATGTCTGCAAGACGCCGAGCAGGCGCTGGCGCAGGGCGCCCAGCACCGCCGGATCGCTGTCGCGGGCGGGGCCAGCCAGGTTGGCGTTGCGCTGCTGGCGAGCGCGATCGAGATTGATGGTGTTGGACGAGGGCGGGACCATGCCTGTTCTCCTTGGCGGATAGTCCCCCTACAGCGAGAAGCGTGCCAGTCTTATAGTGTCAATCAAATCAATGGCTTAGCACGATGGTGGCGATTGGCCGTCTGTAACTTGACGCCTGAAGTCCAGACGGGCCGCCATTGCGGCCCGCTGGTGACGACTTTCCGACGCGCGACCTAGACCTTGAGCACCAGCTTGCCGAAGTTCTCGCCGGAGAACAGCTTCATCAGGGTCTCGGGGAAGGTATCGAGGCCTTCCACCACGTGCTCGCGGGATTTGAGCTGGCCGTCGGCCAGCCAGATCGCCAGCTGCTGCTGGGCCTCGGCGTAGCGCGCGGCGTGGTCCAGCACGATAAAGCCTTCCATGCGCGCGCGATTGCTGAGCAGCGCCAGGTAGTTCTGCGGGCCCTGCACCTTGTCACTGTTGTACTGGCTGATGGCGCCGCAGAGCACTACCCGTGCACGGAAATTGATCTGCGCCAGCACCGCGTCCAGGGTCGGGCCGCCGACGTTGTCGAAGTAGACGTCGATACCGTTGGGGCATTCACGGTGCAGGGCGGACGCCAGGTCCGCTTCGGCCTTGTAGTCGATGGCGGCGTCGAAACCCAGTTCCTCGATCAGATAGCGGCATTTTTCCGCGCCACCGGCGATACCCACCACATGGCAGGCCTTGAGCTTGCCGATCTGGCCGACCATGCTGCCGACCGCGCCGGCAGCGCCGGAAACCACGATGGTCTGGCCGGCCTTGGGCTCGCCGATTTCCAGCAGGCCGAAGTAGGCGGTCAGACCGGTCATGCCGAGTACCGAGAGATACTGGGGCAGGCTGGCCTTGCTGGGGTCCACCTTGTAGAAGCCCTGGGGCTCGCCCAGGTAGTAATCCTGGATGCCGAGCATGCCGTTGATCGTGTCGCCGACCTTGAATTCCGGGTGGTTGGATGCCACTACCTCGCCCACGCCCAGGGCACGAATGACTTCGCCGAGGCCGATGGGCTTGATATAGGACTTGCCCTCGTTCATCCAGCCGCGCATGGCCGGGTCGAGGGAGAGATAGAGATTCTTGATCAGCACCTGACCGGCGCCGGGTTCGCCGATCGGCTGCTCGACACGCTCGAAGGTGTCGGCGGTGGGTTCGCCGGACGGGCGCTTGGCGAGCAGGAACTGGCGATTGGTACGGGACATGGTGTTCTCCTGACGTTAAGGATCCAATTCCGACCCGTCAGGAGGGGCGCGGGTTCTAACCGCGGCGTGCGGTGAGTAGCAAACTGGCCAAAAGGCCGGCGACCAGGCCCCAGAAGGCCGAGCCGATCCCGGCCAGGTTCAGGCCCGAGGCGGTGACCAGGAAGGTGATGAGCGCCGGCTCGCGCTGGCCAGGGTCGGCCAGGGCGCCGTGCAGGCCATTCATGATGGAGCCGAGCAGCGCCAGGGCAGCCACCGAGATCACCAGCTCGCTCGGCAGGGAGGCGAACAGCGCCGCCAGGGTGGCGCCGAACAGCCCGGCGATACCGTAGAAGAGTCCGCACCAGACCGCCGCTGTATAGCGTTTGCTGGCATCTTCATGGGCCTGGGGGCCGGTGCAGATCGCCGCGCTGATGGCCGCCAGGTTGATGCCATGGGAGCCGAAGGGCGCCAGCAGCAGCGAGGCGAGGCCGGTGGTGGCGATCAGCGGCGAAGCCGGAACCGCATAGCCATCGGTACGCAGCACGGCGATACCCGGCATGTTCTGCGAGGCCATGGCCACCACGAACAGCGGGATGGCGATGCCGATGGTGGCCGCCAGGGAAAAGGTCGGGGTGGTCCACACCGGCACCGCCAACTCCAGCCGCAGACTGTGGAAGTCCAGCAACCCCAGCCCGGCGGCCAGCAGCAGGCCGACTACCAGGGCGACCAGCACGCAGTAGCGCGGCCACAGCCGCTTGGCCACCAGATAGGCCAGGGCCATGCCCAGGACCAGTGCGGTCTGGTGCTGAGCCGCGGCGCAGATCTCGATACCGATGCGGAAGAGGATGCCGGCCAGCAGGGCGGCGGCGAGTGCTGGTGGTACCCGGCGCAGCAGACGGTCGGCGCTGCCGGTGAGACCGCAGAGGGCGAGCAGTACGGCGCAGATGACAAAGGCGCCGATGGCGTCGCTGTAGGGTACCGACGGCAGGCTGGTGACCAGCAGCGCAGCGCCGGGGGTCGACCAGGCGATGACGATGGGAGTGCGGTATTTAAGCGACAGGCCGATGGTGGTCAGGGCCATGCCGATGGACAGCGCCCAGATCCATGAGGAGATCTGCCCGGTGCTGAGGCCGGCATTCTGGCCCGCCTGGAACATCAGCACCAGGGAGCTGGTGTAGCCCACCAGCATGGCGACGAAGCCGGCGACCACGGCGGCGGGGGAGGTATCGGCCAGCGGGGTAAGGCGTTGTGGAGCCGCGTGCATCGAAAAACCTCAATGATGGCCGAACAGGATGGGGTAGAGGGACAGCACCAGCAGCAGCGCCATGCTCCAGTTGAACAGCCGCAGGCGTGCCGGACTGCTGAGCAGACGGCGCAGGCCCATGCCGAACAGCGTCCAGAGGCTGACGCTGGGCAGGTTGATCAGGGCGAAGAGCAGGGCGACCAGCAGCAGATTGGCGGTGAAGTTCTCGGCCGGAATATAGGCGGTGACCGCACCGATGGCCATCACCCAGGCCTTGGGGTTCACCCACTGGAAGGCCGCTGCCTGGAAGAAGCCGAAGGGCTTGCCGCTGCCCGACTCCCGCGGCGTCGGGGCAGCGGCGGTGGCCAGTTTCCAGGCCAGATACAGCAGATAGCCGCCGCCGATGACCCGCAAGGCGATCTGCAGCGGTGGATAGAGCACGAACAGCTGACCCAGGCCGAGACCGGTGCAGATGACCAGCAGCATGTGGCCCAGGCTGATGCCGAACATGTGCGGCAGGGTCCGCCGAAAGCCGAAATTGACCCCTGACGCCAGCAGCATCATGTTGTTGGGGCCGGGCGTGGCGGAGGAGACGAAAGCGAAGAGCATGAAGGCGGTGAGCAGTTCGACGGTCATGAGGGCATCCCTGGGCTTTGCGCCAGCTTAGCCAGGCGTCCCTGGCGGGTATCCGTACACCGAGGTCGCGAACCAGCGGTACAGTTTTCAGGAGTCGACCGAGGGTAGCGAACTGTCCTGGCTACCTTCGACCTCATGGCGCCCGGCCAGCGCCTGGTTGAAGGCCAGCCAGCCTTCGGCGGCGTCCGCTCCGGCCATGGCCAGGGCGGCCTGCACCAGACGCATCTGCTCGCGTCTAAGGGTCTGCTCCAGCGCGGCGCCGCCGCGGGTGAGCGACAGTCGTCGCTTGCGCTTGTCCGCCGCGTCCGTCGCCATGGCCACCAGTTGCATCTCCAGCAACTGCCGCAGCGGAATGTTCAGCGCCTGCTTGCTGACGTTGAGCACGTCCAGCAGGGCCTTGTTGCTCAGTCCCGGTTCGCGAGCGATGAAGAACAGGATGCGCTGGTGGACCCGGCTCAGGCCGCGCCGCGCCAGCATGTCGTCGGCCTTGGCGGTGAACGCCTGATAGCCGAAGAAGAAGGTCTCCATGACCAGGCGCTGCTGGGTGGTCTGATTTAGGTCAAGCATATTGACTTGTCTTTCCGGAGTGCATTAGGGTCGGTCAAGTAGTTTGACTCATTAGCCGGCCACGGGCCACAGGAGGGCAGATGGCATTTTCCGAACGGGTAAGCCGACTCAAGAGCAGCCTGATCCGCGACATCCTGGCGGCAGCGCAGCGTCCGGAGGTGATGTCCTTCGCCGGCGGCCTGCCCGCCGAGCGCTGTCTGCCGGCGGTGGACTGGAGCCGGATGCCGGCCGGCCTGGGTCAGTACGGCATGAGCGAGGGCGAGCCGGCGCTGCGCGAAGCCATCGCCGCTCAGGCGCGCGGCTACGGTCTGGACTGCACGGCGGACCAGGTGCTGGTGACCACGGGTTCGCAGCAGGCCCTGGACTTGATCGCCAAACTCTATCTCGACGTCGGCACGCCGGTGCTGGTGGAAGGCCCCACCTATCTCGCGGCGCTGCAGAGCTTCCAGTTCTTTGGCGCGGATTGCCTTGAAGTCAGTCTGGCCCCGGAGGGGCTGGATCTGGCTGCCTTGCGTCTGCAGCTGGAACGGCGGCGTCCGGCCTTCGCCTATCTGATCCCGACCTTCCAGAATCCTTCCGGCGTGCGCTATTCCGCGGCCAACCGAGCGGCGGTGGCGGCCCTGCTGGACGAGTACGCTGTGACCCTGGTCGAGGACGAGCCCTACCGGGAGCTCAGCTATGACGGCGCGCCGGCGCGACCGCTCTGCGCCCAGCTCCGACGCAGCGCCTGGATCCACACCGGCAGCCTGTCGAAGACGCTGCTGCCCGGTCTGCGCGTGGGCTATCTGATCGCCTCGCCCGACCTGCTCAAGCCCCTGCGGGCGCTCAAGCAGGCCGCCGATCTGCATACCTGTCGCATGAGCCAGTGGCAGGTACAGCAATGGCTGGGCAGCGAGCGCTACGCCCAGCACCTGGAGGAGGTGCGGGCCTTCTACCGTGAACGCCGCGATGGCTTCGCCCTGGCGCTGACACGACATTTCGGCGATATCGCCGATTGGCAGATTCCGCAGGGCGGTCTGTTCTTCTGGTTACGGCTGAAAACGCCCCTGGATACCCGTACGCTGCTGGACGCCGCCCTGGCGCAGGATGTCGCCTTCATGCCGGGCGAGCCGTTCTTCGCCGAGCCGGAGCGTCACCTCGGTCTGCTGCGGCTCAATTTCAGCCATGTGCTGCCCGAGCGGCTGGACACCGGTCTCGCGCGCCTGGCCGGCGTGATCCGCGAAGCCACCCCCTCTAACAAGGAGCTGTGAGATGTATCAGGTCTATGGCGATCGTCGTTCCGGCAACTGCTACAAGGTGGTGCTGATGCTGCACCTGCTCGGCGTGGAGTATCGCTGGCACGAGGTCGATATCCTCGCCGGCGAGACTCGGAGCGACGCCTTCCTGGCAATGAATCCCAACGGCAAGATTCCGGTACTGGAGCTGGAAGACGGCACCTGCCTGTGGGAGTCCAACGCCATTCTCAACTTTCTCGCCGATGGCACGCGCTTCCTGCCCAACGAGCCCCGCCTGCGGACCCAGGTGCTGCAGTGGCAATTCTTCGAGCAATACAGCCACGAGCCCTACGTGGCAGTGGCGCGTTTCATCCGGCTCTACCAGGGGCTGCCGGCAGAGCGTCTGGAGGAGTACGAGGTCTGCCAGGTACGGGGCTACAAGGCATTGCGGGTGATGGAGCAGCAGCTGCAACGCACGCCCTTCCTGGTCGGGGAGCAGTACTCGATCGCCGACATCGCACTCTATGCCTATACCCACGTTGCCCATGAGGGCGGCTTCGGACTGGACGACTATCCGGCGATCCAGGCCTGGCTGGCGCGCGTGGCAGCGCAGCCGGGACATGTCGCCATCGACTGAAAGGCGAACAGGGGAGCCGGGCTCCCCAGGGGATTCCAGGGCGTGATCAGCGGGCGCTGACCACGAATTGCCAATACTGGTTGAGGCGACGCTCGCCACCATTGGCGGTCAGCAGCACCGAGGATGGCGGCTTGGACTGCAGCTCAGGCAGGGATTTCATCAGCGTCAGCCAGTTGCTGTAGTAGGTCTGCAGACAACGTCGGGCGGTGCCGTTGTTCTGCAGGGAGGTGAGGGCTCGCTGATAGGCCGGCTCGATCTGCGACAGCGCCTGGACGACGCAGGTGTCGGTATCGGAGAAGCGGGCAGTGTCGCCAATGCGCGTTCCGGCGATCACCGCCTTGTTCGCGCAGCTCTTGAAGGCAATCATGCTGGCCTGCTCGAATTGCAGGGCATTCTGATCCATGGCGAAGGCGGGTGCGCTGCAGACGGCGGCGGCAACGAGGGCAAAGGCGTAAAGGTGGCGTTTCATGTGGCGTCCCTGACTACGTCGGTACAACGTGGTTGCATCAATGCACAGCGGCAGACTGCGCCGCCGAACGAATGTTCAGCGCGCAAGGCGGCAAAGCGCCATCAGGTGAATTCCACCAGACCGACGGTAGTGAGACCTATGAACAGGGCGGTCAGAGCGACCATGGCGAACGCCAGGAGATAATCTTCCATCAGGGCTTTCCCTACTGCGATGACGGCAGTAGGACCGATGGCAAATGGCCAGGTTCTGGCGAGGTCGAGAGCGAGAGTGGCTGGCCGACGAAAGGTCGTCAGGCCGGGGGGAGGGTGACGACGCCCGGTGGACGTCGTCACCGTGGTATCACTTTTCCAGACGGTTCTTGTCGAGTTGCTTGGCCAGGCCGGCGCCCAGGTCGGCACCCGTCACCGGCGCGGCGTTCGGATCTGACATCGTGCGGGTGGCGAGCTGTTCGATCGCCTTGGCCTGCATCGGAGGCAGCTTGACGCTGGCCAGGCCATCGCCGCCATCCACAGCCGGCCCGGGCTGTTCCACGTATTCCCAGTCCTGCCCCTGATTCCAGGGGCCGCGCTGATCTCCTTCGCCTTGCGACAGGTTGTAGTAGACGCTGGCGAATTCGGGACGGGGCGGCACCTTGCCCTGGGGGAAGTTGGGCTGAATGGAATGCAGCGCGTTCTCGAAGGACTTCTGGTGCGCAATCTCGCGGGTCATCAAAAAGCTCAGGGTGTCCTTGATGCCGGCATCGTCGGTGACGTTGATCAGGCGCTCGTAAACGATCTTGGCCCGGGCTTCGGCGGCGATGTTGGACCTGAGGTCGATGGTCGGTTCACCAATGGTGTCGATGTAGGCCGCAGTCCAGGGTACGCCAGCCGAGTTGGTCAGGGCCGGACCACCACCATAGAGAATCTGGGTGAGGTGGGAGTCGTTGCCGGCACCGGTCAGCGAGCGGTACAGGTCCGCTTCGTCCTGGGTCTTTTCCGCCAGGTCGCCCTTGGCACCCTTGTTCAGCATGGCGATCATCGAGCCGATGATTTCCAGGTGGCTGAGCTCTTCGGTGGCGATGTCGAACAGCATGTCCTTGCGGCCCGGGTCGAGCTCGGCTATCGCCTGGGTGAAGTAGCGCATGGCGGCGGCGAGTTCGCCTTGGGGGCCGCCGAATTGCTCCAGCATCAGGTTGGCCAGGCCGGGATTGGGCTCGGACACGCGCACGGTGTATTGCAGTCGCTTGTTATGGACGAACATGTAACCTCCAGGGGCTAGTCACGGTATAACTCGGGCGGTTCAGCGCTTCGCGGTCAGATCGGGATCGGCGGAGCGTTCGAGGAAGGCACGGGTGGTGGCGGGCAGGTCTTCCAGCAACCAGGCTGCCATGGCCTTCTCCTGTTCGAGGATGCGTTCGCAGGCCTGCTGCGTTTCGGTGTCGCCGATCTCCGCAGCCGCCGCGATCAGCGTGGTGTAGGTGGCAATCTCGATGTTCTCGAAGACATAGCCGGCGATGGCGCCCTTGATGACCTCATCGCTCATGGGCGCGCCGCCAAGGGCCTGGCCCAGCGCCATCAACTTGCCGCCCATGTCCTTGAGGGTCGAGGCGCTGCTGCCATGACGACTCAGGCAGCCTTCGATGAGCTGGCGCTGCTCCTGGGTTTCCCTGATGTGCTGTTCGATGCGCTGGCGCAATTGCGGATAGTGCTCCAGCCGGGCGGACTGAGCGGAGAGCATCTTCTCGGCCTGTTCCTCCATGGCATGGGCATCGCGCAGCCAGTCGATGAGGTTGTCCTGCTTGGAAGCGGTCATGGAAAACTCCTGCTCGTGAAGAGGGGCGACAACGGGTTGGAGAGCCCCGCCAGATTGCGTACTGTCTGCTTATTAGTGGTCCTGGCTTAGCGAGAGATTCGCGTCGCGACAGTCTTTCGGATCGATGGGCAAACCCCGTGCGCTTTGTTTTACAAGCCCAGCGGCAGGGCGTTGTCTGGCAGGTCGGGTTATTGGACAGGGGGCTCGTGGCTGTACAACTCTTGTCCCAGTCAATCCGGGCCTTTAGTCATATCTTTGCCGTTCGCGCCCCTAGGGAAACCGTTCATTCGGTAGTTGCCGAAGCCCGGGGCATCTGTGTCAGGATTCGGGGAATGCACGGGAAGGAGTCAGCATGAAAGGGCCTGAGGAACAGTCGCCAGGTGCACGCCTGGCCAGGCCGTCGGAGACACGCTGGCCGGATCCGAATGCGCCGGGGTTGGCGGCGGAGCAGATCATCGCGCAACTGCGTGCAGCCGCTGCCGATGCCGACTGGGCCTGGTATCAGCGCCGTGGCAACTGGTCGTGCATGGCCACCGGCAATGGCGCCAGTGCCTGGCCGGAATTGCTCGACGACGAGGAACTGGCGCAGCTGTCGGCCAAGACCGGGCTCAGCTGCCATCCCACCGGCAGCGGCCCGACCCCGCTGGGCTGGCTGCTCGCCCGCCCCGATGACCACACCGATTTCGCCGCCCTGGCCCTGAGATTCGGCTTCGTCCTGCAGCGCCTGCAGCTGCAGCGGGCGCAGGCGATCCAGCAGGTGCTTTACGACATCACCTACCTGGCGAGTTCGACCCTGGATCGCCAGCTGTTCATGCAGCGTACCCACGAGCTGCTGGTCTCGCTGATCGATGCCGAGAATTTCTTCCTGGCGCTGCAGGATGCCGACTCGGACCAGATCCACTATCCCTATTATTTCGACCAGCGCGACGAGAGTCCGCCCGAGCCCGGCTCCTTCGAATTGCTGGATCGCGAGCGGCCGTGCCTGACCGCCTATGTGCTCATGCACGGCACACCGCTGCTGCTGCCCAAGGAAGCCATCGAAGCGGCGCAGGTGTCAGGGCCCTACTATTGCCAGGGCTCGGTCCCCGAGTTCTGGATGGGCATCCCGCTCAAGGACGGCGCCGATCGCACCTTCGGCGTGCTCAGCCTGCAGGTCTACGATCGCGAGCGTCGCTACGGCCCCGAGGACCAGGCGCTGTTCCAGGTGATCGCCCGCGACGTGGCCATGGCCCTGGATCGCATCCTCCGGCGTGAATCCCTGGAAGCCACCGTGGGCCAGCGGACCCAGGAGCTTTCGGAGGTCAATGCCCGGCTACGCGAGCAGATCGCCGAGCGCGAACGCGCCGAGCAGCTGCAGGCGGCGCTGTTTCGCATTGCCGAGCTGTCCAGCGCCAGTACCGACATGCCAGACCTCCTGGGCGGTCTGCACCGCGTCGTGGGTGAGCTGCTCTATGCCCACAACTTCTATATCGCCCTCTACGACGATGCCTCGGGGGAGGTGAGCTTCCCCTATTTCGCCGATGAGCGCCGTACCAGCGCACCCGTCGCCCGACGCGGCACCCGCGGCTATACCGAGTACACCATCCGCCAACGGCGACCCTGCATCATCGATCGGCACAAGGCCCGGCTGCTGATCGAGCAGGGCGAGATCACCCCGGTCGAGGGCACCCCGGAAGCCTGCTCCTGGCTGGGTATCCCCCTCTACGACGGCAAGCACGTCCGCGGCGTGCTGGCGGTACAGAGCTATCGCGAAGACGTCTACTACAGCCGGCGCGACCAGGAGCTGCTCACCTTCGTCTCGCGCCATATCGATACCGCGCTGTCCCGGCGCAGCGCCGCGGAAGCCATCCAGCAGTCGCGCCAGGCCCTGGAGGTCAGGGTGCAGGAGCGCACCCGGGCGCTGGACGCCGCCAACGCCCGACTGCTGTACGAGAACAACCACGATGCCCTGACCCGGCTGCCCAATCGCAGCTTCTTCCAGCAACGCCTGGGCGAGCTCTGGGCCGCGCTGGAGCGTGACGGGGCCGGTCTGGCGGTGATGTTTCTCGACCTGGACAGATTCAAGCGCATCAACGACCAGTTCGGCCATCCCTTCGGCGACCTGCTGCTGGTGGCGGCCGGTGAGCGATTGTCGAGCTGCCTGCGCGAGACCGACCTGCTGGCACGACTGGGCGGTGACGAATTCGCCATCCTGGTGCCCGGTGGCGGCCTGGATTCACCGGTAGCCATCGGCCAGCGCATTATCGAAGCCTTCGACCGGCCACTGGTGATCGACGACCACAGCCTGTTCACCTCCTGCAGCATCGGCATCGTGCTGGCCGATCCCAGCCTGCATCGCCAGCCGGATGACCTGCTGCGCGACGCCGATACGGCGATGTATCGGGTCAAGCAGGGTGGGCGCGACAACTTCGCGGTCTTCAACCAGGAACTGCGCCAGGTGGTGTCCGATCAGGTGGTCCGTGAAGGCGCGCTGCGCAAGGCGCTGAAGAATGGCAACGAACTGGAGCCCTTCTTCCAGCCGATCATTGACGTCACCAGCGGCCGCGTGGCGGCGCTGGAGGCGCTGATCCGCTGGCGTCAGCCGGACGGTAGCGTCCTGGCGCCAGGGGCCTTTCTACCCGAGCTGGAAGGCCTGCGGCTGATCGGACGCCTGGATACCTACATGCTGACGCGCATCGCCGCCACCCTGGCCGAACCGGCCCAGGCGCACTGGCCGGTGGTGCACGTCAATTGCTCCAGCTACAGCATCGTGCGCCCGGAGTTCGCCGACGAGGTGCTGAGCATCCTGGCCGCGTATGGCGTGGCGCCGTCGCGGATCTGCCTGGAGTTGACCGAAGGCGCCCTGGTCGCCGAACCGGAACGCGCCAAGGCGGCCATGGAGGCCCTGGATCGCCATGGCGTCTCGGTGGTGCTGGACGATTTCGGCGCGGGCTTCTCGTCGCTGGGCTATGTCCACGAGTATCGCTTTCGCGGCCTCAAGATCGACAAGTCCTTTGTCCTGCGTCTGGCCGAGAGCGCACGCAGTGTCGCCATCGTTCGCGCCATCGTGCGCATGGCCGAGTCACTGGGGCTGGATGTGGTCGCCGAGGGCGTCGAGGACGCCCAGGCGTTGCAACTGCTCAGGGACATGGGTGCCCGCCACGCCCAGGGTTATTTCTTCGCCCGCCCGCTGGATCTGCTGGCGACCCGGCGGCTGCTGGCCAGGGCCGCCGACTAGAAGGCGACGCCGGCCATCAGGATCAGGTTGGTGTAGGGCTGGCACTCGCCGGTGCGGATCTGCACCCGTGCCTGGCGACACAGCGCCTTCATCTCGTCGTGGGAGACCAGCCGGCGGCTGCCCAGGGCGCCGCTCCCGGTCAGGCGTTCCAGTTCGCCCAGGGCCGGGGGCTGGGCGCTGAGGGTTTCCTCGGCGAGCAGATGGCTTTCCACCTGCATCTCGCTGAGCAGCGCCTGCAGCACACTGAGAAAGTCCGGCACGCCCGGGGTGACGGCCAGATCGACCAGCGGGGTGCCCGGCGGTACCGGCATGCCGGCGTCACCGATAACCACCAGGTCGCCGTGACCGAGACTGGCGACGGCCTGGGACAGGGCGATGTTGAGCAGAGAGGTCTTTTTCACCGGGCGAGCTCCTGGCGGGTGGGGATGGACGGCTGGGCGCCCGGGCGGGTGACGGCGATGGCGGCAGCCTGCTGGCCGAGGGCGATGGCGGCCTCCACGCTCAGACCTTCTGCCAGTCCGGCGGCGAAGCCCCCGAGGAAGGTGTCGCCGGCGGCGGTGGTGTCCACTGCCTTCACCGGCGTGGCCGGGTGGTGGCGGCAGCTGTCGGACGTGACCTGCAGCAGGCCCTGGCCACCCAGGGTCAGCAGCACCTGGCGGGCGCCGGCGGCGACCAGCTGGCGTGCGGCGGCTTCGGCCTGCTCCAGGGTGTCCACCGGCAACCCGGTCAGCAGGCTGGCTTCGCTTTCATTGGGCACCAGGTAGTCGATATGGGCGTACCATTCGGCCGGCAGCGGACCGGTGGCCGGCGCCGGATTGAGGATCACCGTCTTGCCCAGCGCATGGGCGCGGGCGAGGGCGTCGCCCACGGTGGCCAGCGGCACCTCCAGCTGGGCGATCACCAGCTTGGCCTGGTCGAGCACGCGCTCCTGGGCCTGCAGGTGCGCGGCGGACAGTTCGCCGTTGCCGCCGGCGACGATGACGATGGCGTTCTGGCCCTGGTCATCCACCAGGATGGACGCGATGCCGGTGGGGACATCGGCCGCCACCGAGACACCCTGGCAGTCGATGCCTTCCTGCACCAGGCTGCGGGTGAGGAAGTCACCGTAGGGATCGGCGCCGACGCAGCCGATCATGGCGACCCGGGCGCCCAGGCGTGCCGCGGCGACGGCCTGATTCGCGCCCTTGCCGCCGGGTGCGGTGGTGAAGGTATGGCCGGCGAGGGTCTCGCCGCCCTTGGGCAGGCGCGGGGTGCGCACCACCAGGTCCATGTTCAGGCTGCCGATGACGACGACGTCAGGGTGCATGGGAGGTCTCCAGAGCAGAGGGCGCCGCGGTGGATTCGCGCAGCACCAGCCGGGGTACGGCGATGTCGTGGGTGGAGGGGCTGCCGACCGTCTCGCGGCGCGCCAGCAGGAGCTGGGCGGCGCGCTCGCCAAGGTCGCGGATCGACTGGCCGATGGTGGTCAGGGCCGGATAGAGATAGCGGCTGAGTTCGATGTCGTCGAAGCCCACCACCGAGAGCTGGCCGGGGACGTCCAGGCCCAGCTCGGCGGCGGCGCGCAACACGCCCAGGGCGATGGTGTCGTTGCCGGCGAAGATCGCGGTCGGACGCTCCCCCGAGGCCAGCAATTCGCGGGCCGCGGCATGACCGGCGGCGGCGGTGAAGGGACAGCGCTGGATGGCGCCAGGCGCGATGCTGGCGTCCGCCAGGGCCTCCTGGTAGCCGGTGATCCGCTCGCTGGCGACGGGCGAGTCGGCCGGGCCACCGATGCAGGCGATCCGCCGATGGCCGAGCTCCAGCAGATGGCGGGTGGCGAGCAGGCCGCCCTGGTGGTGATCGATGCGGATATGCGCGGCCTGGACGCCGTCCAGCGGCCGGTCGGCCAGCACCAGCGGGATGCGCAGGCCGGCGAGGGCGCGGGCAAAGCGCGGATCGCCGTCCACGGTGGCGACCACCAGGCCGTCGATGCGGCGCTCCTTGAGCACCCGCAGATAGCGCAGCTGCTTGTCGGCATCGTCATCGGAATTGCAGAGGATGACGCTGTAACCCTGGCGCTCGCAGTGATCCTCGATCCCCCGCGCCAGTTCGGCGAAGTAGGGGTTGACCGCATTGGGCACCAGCACGCCGAAGGTGCCGGTGGCGCGACTGCGCAGGGAGCGGGCCACGCCACTGGGCACGTAGCCCAGCTCGGCGATGGCCGCCTCGACCTTTTTGCGGACGCCCGGACTGACCGGGCGACTGTTGTTCACCACGTGGGAGACGGTGGTGTAGGAGATGCCGGCGCGGGCGGCGACATCCTTGATGGTCGCCATCAGCCCTTGCTCTTGGCGCGCTGGCTGCGATAGGTGTCGAGGATCACGGCAACCACGATGACCGCGCCGGTGATGATGCGCTTGGTCGGCTCGCTGGCGCCGATCTGGGCCAGGCCTGCGGCCAGTACCGAGATGATCAGCACGCCGAAGAAGGTGCTGATCACCGAGCCGCGCCCACCCATGAGGCTGGTCCCGCCAATCACCACGGCGGCGATCACCTGCAGTTCCAGGCCGACGCCGGCGTTGGGGTCGGCGGCTTCCAGGCGGGAGATCTGGAACAGTGCGGCCAGGCCCGCCAGCAGGCCCATGAGGGCGAAGACGATGACCTTGTAGGGCTTGGGATTGATCCCGGCCAGGCGCACCGCTTCCTCGTTGGTGCCGATGGCGATCAGGTAGCGCCCGAGCACCGAGCGGGTCAGCAGCAGTTGCGCGACCACGATCACCAGCAGGGCGATGACGAAGGAGGGCGAGATGCCGAAGGCGAAGGGCGTGGACAGCCAGGCGTAGGCATCGCCGATATAGGCGGTGCGCGAATTGGTCAGCTGGTAGGCGGCGCCACGGGCCATTTCCAGCACGCCGAGGGAGACGATGAAGGAGGGGATGCGCCAGGCCACGGTCACACTGCCGGTGAGGGTGCCGGTCAGGGCCGCGCAGAACATGCCCAGGGCGGCTGCCGGCAGGATGCCCCAGCCCCATTCCAGGGTGGCGACGCTGACCACGGCGGCGGCCAGGGCGACCACCGAACCCACCGAGAGATCGATGCCGCCGATGATCAGGATGAAGGTCATCCCGGTCGCCAGCACCATCAGATCGGGGATCTGGTTGGCCAGGGTGGTGAAGGTGGCGTAGGAGAGAAAGTGGCTGCTCATCAGGGAGAACAGCACGATCATGGCCAGCAGGGCAGCGGCCAGGCCGATGTAGGTGCCCAGGCCCAGGCCGAAGGCGCGCCGGGAAGAGGTGACGGGAAGGCTGCTCATCGAATGGCTTCCTGAGAAAGGGTTTGCGGCGGGACAGGTTCTTCCAGCAGGGCTTCGCGGGAGCGATAGCCGGCGAAGGCGGCGGCCAGCAGCCGCTCCTGATCCCAGTCATGGCGTTCAAAGGTGGCTTCCAGGCGGCCGGCGGAGATCACGCCGATCCGATCGCAGATCAGCATCAGCTCGCGCAGGTCGCTGGAGACCACGACCAGGGCCTTGCCCTGGCGGGTGAGTTCGGCCAGCAGGCCATAGATCTCGAACTTGGCGCCGACGTCGATGCCGCGCGTGGGTTCGTCGAACAGCATCACCTGGCAATCGCGTTCCAGCCAGCGTCCGATCACCACCTTCTGCTGGTTGCCACCGGAGAGTTCGCCCACGGGCTGGGTGCCGTCGTTGCAGCGGATGCGCATGCCCTTGATATGGCGCTCGGCCAGGGCCGCTTCGCGTGTGCCGCTGACCAGGCCCTGTCGCGCGACCTTGGCCATGTTGCCCAGGGCGATGTTGGCGCTGATCGGCTGGCTGAGCAGCAGGCCTTCGCCCTTGCGATCCTCGGTGATGAGGGCGATGCCCTGGCGCACTACCTTGGCCGGCGAACCCAGGTCGACCGGCTTGCCGGCCAGGTGCACCGTGCCGGAATCGGCGCGATCGGCGCCGAAGATCAGGCGCAGGAGTTCGGTCCGTCCGGCACCGATCAGGCCGGAGATACCATAGATCTCGCCCGCGCGGAGGCTGAAGGAGACATCCTGGACCTTGTCGGCGCGCGAGAGACCCTTGACCTCCAGCAGGGGCGGGCCGAAGCGGCGTTCGCCCATGTCTAGGTGCTCGCCGAGATCGCGGCCGACCATGAGGCTGACGATCTGGTCGGTGCCGTACTCGGCCATGGGCGCATCGGCCACCTGCCGACCATCACGCAGCACCACCAGTTGCTGGGCGATGCGCTTGAGTTCTTCCAGGCGATGGGAGATGTATACCAGGGCCACGCCCCGGGCGCGCAGGCGCTCGATCTGCGCGAACAGCAAATCCACCTCGCGCGAGGTGAGCATGGCGGTCGGCTCGTCGAGAATCAGCACCCGGCAATCGCCGATCAGGTTGCGGGCGATTTCCACCATCTGCTGGTGACCTACACCCAGTTCGGCGATGGGGGTATCCGGATCTATGGCCTCCAGGCCGACCTGGGCCATGGCCAGCCGCGCCTGCTCGCGCAACTGGCGGCGGTCGATCCAGCCCAGTCGCCGGGGCAGGCGATCGAGAAAGAGATTTTCCGCCACGGTGAGGGTGGGCAGCAGATTGAGTTCCTGCATGACCATCCGCACGCCCTGGGCTTCCGCCTCACGGCGGCTGCCCGGGGCATAGGGTCGGCCGAGGAAGCTCAGCTCGCCGGTGGTGGGTTGCACCAGGCCACAGAGGATCTTGGACAGGGTGCTCTTGCCGGCGCCGTTTTCCCCGGTGAGCGCCAGCACCTGGCCGGCGCGCAACTCCAGGTCCACGCCGCCGAGTACCGGCTGGGCATAGGTCTTGCCGATGCCACGGGCGCTGAGGATGACCTCGGACGACATGGGGGCTCTCCTTGGCTCAGGGCTGGGTGACGAGTTCGACCGGCGTCTCGATCACGCCGTCCTTGGCACCGGTGGGCTCGCCCTTGACCAGCTTGAGCGCGGCGTCGATACCGAACACGGCCTGCTTGGCGGCGAACTGGTCGGCGGTGGCGAGGACGCGACCGTCTTTCAGCATCGGGTGGATGGCCTTGATGTTGTCGTAGCCGACGATCTGCACCTGACCTTTCTTGCCCGCGGCCCGTACGGCGGAGACGGCGCCCAGCGCCATGCTGTCGTTGCCGGCCAGCAGGGCCTTCAGGTCGGGGTATTCGTTGAGCATGGCCGCGGCGACGGCGTTGCCCTTGTCGATTTCCCAGTTGCCGGACTGCACGCCGACGATCTTCATGCCGGCCGCTTCCATGGCGTCCTTGAAGCCTGCGGTGCGCTGCTGGGCGTTGGTGGTGGTGGAGACGCCCTCGATGATGCCGACCTGATCACCCTGCTTGAGCTGCTTGGCGAGGTACTCGCCCACCAGGCGTGCGCCCTTGCGGTTGTCGGGGCCGACGAAGGGAATGTCCAGAGACTTGGACTTGAGCACGTCGGGATCCAGGCGATTGTCGATGTTGACCACCTTGATGCCGGCGTCGCTGGCTTTCTTCAGCACCGGGACCAGCGCCTTGGAGTCGGCCGGGGCGATGACCAGGGCGTCGACCTTGGACACGATCATCTGCTCGACGATACGGATCTGGCTGGAGGTGTCGGTCTCGTCCTTGATCCCGTTCGAGATCAGATCGAAGTCGGCGGAATGCTCTTTCTGGTAGGTCTTGGCGCCGTCTTCCATGGTCAGGAAGAATTCGTTGGCCAGGGACTTCATGACCAGCGCGACCTTGGGCTTTTCGGCGGCCGTGGCATGACTGGCGGTGAGCGGCAGGATCAGCGAAGCGGAGGCGAGAGCGATAGCCGCCAGCAGGCGGGCAGGGCGAAAGGCCAGCATAGGGGAATCTCCGAATTCTTATGGTTCTTGTGGTCGCGCAAACGTTTGCGCGTTATCGAGGATGTCCGCTTCGCTGGTAGCTGTCAACGCGACTCACTACATGAATCGATTCAGCGCGCAGGGATGGCGGGTTGGGCCCTGGCCGGGCGGGCACCGGTATACTGGGCAATCGTATTCAACCAGGCGCCCGGCGCCCAAGAGTCTCTGCCATGTCCTTTTCCGAATCCGCCCTGAAGTCCCTCATCCGTGCCGTGCCCGATTTTCCCAAGCCGGGGGTGATCTTCCGGGACATCACGCCACTGTTCCAGTCGCCCGAGGGGCTGCGCGCCGTCATGGCGGAGCTGCTGGAGCGCTATCGTTCGGCGACCTTCACCCACGTCGGGGCGCTGGATGCGCGCGGATTCCTCATCGGCCCGATCCTGGCCTACGAACTGGGCAAGCCGCTGGTGCTGTTCCGCAAGCAGGGCAAGCTGCCCGCCGAGCTGCTGACCGAGGTCTACAGCACCGAATACGGCGATTCGGTGATCGAGGTACACAAGGACAGCGTCGGTGCCGGTGATTCGGTGCTGCTGGTCGACGATCTCATCGCCACCGGCGGTACCCTCGTCGCCGCCGGCAACCTGATCCGCCGCCTGGGCGCCGAAGTCCACGAAGCCGCCGCCATCGTCGACCTGCCCGAACTGGGCGGCTCCAGGCGCCTGGAAGCCGCCGGCATCCCCACCTTCGCCCTGACGAGCTTCGCGCTGTCCGAGTATTGAGTTGCAGTTGATCGCGACCATCGCGGTCCGCACTGCTGTGCCTTTGCTCTCGTTTATCGCGGCCATGGGCCGCTCCTACAGGTACACCGAACAAATGTAGGAGCGGCCCATGGCCGCGATTGCGTCCAGCCCGTAGCGTGGAAAACCGCGTAGCGTTTTCCACCTGATGCCGATGCCCGTTCGTGGACAGGGCTGCGCCGTTGTCCACCCTTGTATCTCGACGACAGCCTCCTTAGGGGGGCATAGTCCCCGACTGATCATCGGGGGAGGATGGCAGGCCGTGTCCACCCTTAAGCCTTTGAGCTTGCAACGTAGATAGGCTGCCTCCTCCACACCCATCCCCGAGTCCGAACGGTATCTAGAGCCTCCAGAGCTCGTATTGCACAAGGTTGGACGGGATGACGTGATCGTGTCGCATCTGAAGGAGGAGACATCATGGCCGTAATCGGTGTTGATATCGCCAAGCGCAGCTTCGATCTGGCGGTCCTGCAATCCAATGGCAAGCACCGGACCAAGGGCAGGCTGAGCAACGATCCGTCAGGCTTCGCGGTCTTTGCCGACTGGCTGCAACAGCATGCCGAGCCAGGCGCTTGGATCGTGATGGAGGCCACGGGCACCTATCACGAAGCGCTCGCCGAGCATTTCCATGCGCTGGGCTACCGAATCGCCGTGCTCAATCCGGCACAGATCGCTCGCTATGCGCAAAGCCAGTTGCAGCGCAGCAAGACGGACAAACTCGACGCCAAGCTGATCGCCACCTATGGCCAGCGGCATGAAGACAGCCTGCGGGCCTGGCACCCGGAGCCTGTGTCCATCCGCACGCTTCGCGCGCTGACCCGGCGCCTGGAGGATCTCCAATCGCTACGGCAGATGGAGCTCAATCGGCTCGAGGTCAGCCCGGAAAAAGTCCAAAACTCGATCCAGGCGGTCGTGCAGCGGCTCGATGAGCAGATCGCCTGGACGCTCGAACAGATCAAACGGCATATCGACGATGACCCGGACCTGAGCGGCAAACGTGATCTGCTGGTGAGCATAGACGGCATCGCCGACAAGACCGCCGCCCTGATCCTGGCGGAGCTCGGTGATATCGGTCGCTTCGCCGATGCCCGCGCCGTGACCGCCTTTGCCGGTTTGAACCCACGCCTACAGGAATCAGGTCTTTACCGCGGCCATACCGGCATCTCGCGCATGGGATCGGTCCGCTTACGAAGTGCGCTATACCTACCCGCCGTCGTGGCGCTGACCTACAACCCGGCTATCAAGGCGCAAGCCGAGCGTCTGAAAACCAGGGGGAAGAAAGGTAAACAAACCGTCTGCGCCGCCATGCGCAAGCTGCTGACCATCGCCTATGGCGTGCTCAAATCAGGCAAGCCTTTCGACCCTGCTTTAGCGATTGCACACTGAGGGGCGAAGACGGTATCTACGACGGTGGTACCTTTGCGGGACCGGCCGCGTCTGCAGATCGCCATGGCCGTAAAAGGTCAATCAAGTCGTAGGTTGGGCTGAGCGCAGCGAAGCCCAACAGCTCCTGCCTCTGCGTCGGTCCCGTTGGACTTCGACGAGGGAGCCGTCTCGGCCCACTCTACGCTTCATCGCAACCCAGGCAGCCTGGCGTCAAAGCTCAGCCGAAGGCTTTTTGGGCGCCAGCGGATACAGATCCACCTCGTCCGCCAGCTTGGGCAGCTCGTCGAGGAAGGCGAGGGTGTGTGGCTGGTTGAAGTGGTCGTCCTGGGCGGCGACCGAGATCCAGCGGGCCTGGACCACCCAGACGTCATTGTCCTCGCTACCTTGGAATACCCGATAATCCAGGCACCCCTCGTCGTGCACTGCCACCGCGGCCAGATCCAGCAGGTGGGCGCCCAGCGCCTGGGAACGTTCGGGTTGGGCTCTGAACAGGGTAAGGCTGTGGACGTCCGCCATGGCGTGCAGGTCTCCTGGAGATTCCAGGCTTCGACCCTCCGGGCTGGCGGACGTCGCGGCCGACTCAGCGATTGATCAGGCTGAGGAATTCGGCGCGGGTGGCATCGCTGGCGCGGAACTGGCCAAGCATCACCGAGGTGACCATGGAGGAATTCTGCTTCTCCACGCCACGCATCATCATGCACATGTGCTGCGCCTCGATGACCACCGCAACACCGGCCGCACCGGTGACCTTCTCGATGGCTTCGGCGATCTGCCGGGTCATGTTTTCCTGGATCTGCAGTCGGCGGGCGAACATGTCGACGATGCGTGCCACCTTGGACAGCCCCAGCACCTTGCCCTTGGGCATGTAGGCGACGTGGGCCTTGCCGATGAAGGGCAGCATGTGGTGCTCGCACAGCGAGTAAAGCTCGATGTTCTTGACCAGCACCATCTCGCTGTTGTCCGAGGTGAAGAGCGCCTCGCCCACCACCTCTTCCAGCGTCTGGGTATAGCCGCGGCAGAGGTACTGCATGGCCTTGGCCGCGCGCTTGGGCGTGTCCACCAGCCCCTCCCGGCCGATGTCTTCGCCAAGTCCGGTCAGGATCGAGGAGTAGTGCTGTTCGAGAGACATTTGGGTTCCTGTTTGTCGATAAGGAGGTTGGCGCTCGGATGAGACGTCATCCGAGTCGCGGAGTCACTCGTCGCGACCTTCGAGCATGGTGCGCTTGAGCAACACATAAAGCGAGCCGGTGCCGCCGTGGCGGGGCAGGCAGGAGGTGAAGCCCAGCACCTGGGCGTGCTGGCGCAACCAGGTGTTGACGTGACTCTTGATCAACGGCCGACGCCCATCGACGCGCGCGGCCTTGCCATGGGTGATGCGCACGCAGCGGATTTCCAGGCGGGTGGCCTCGGCAAGAAAGTCCCAGAGGGTCTCCCGGGCTCTTTCCACGGTCATGCCGTGCAGGTCCAGGCTGCCCTCGAAGGGGATCTGGCCGCTCTTGAGGCGCTTCAGCTGGGTGTCCTGGACACCATCGCGGCCCCAGTAGAGTTCGTCTTCGGCGCCTACATCAATGACGAAGGCATCGCTCAGGCCATCCACCCGGGTCGTGGTCGAGGTCCTGGTCGCATTGGCCCGGCGCTGGGCGATCTGGCCCAGGTCGGCGCGTGACTTGCCGGTGTCGGCGCGATCCTGCCTGAGCGGACGGATCCCGCGGGTGAAGTCAGCGAAAGAGGCATCGTCGTCGTGCATGGCGTTCTCCGGTGTAGGACGTCATTCTACCGACGGGTCAAGACTCGTGCAGCAATCGGCTCACCGCGGCCAGCGCGGCCCTTTGCCGCTCGGGCCAGTCGCCGGCGATTTCCAGCACCGGCTGGCCATGGGTCCGCAGCCAGTCCCGGCAGTTGGCGAAGAATGCCAGGCGCTCGGTGAGCTCCGGCTGGCAGCGCTGACCGTCGTCCTGCCAGGCGACGTCGCGCGGGTCGAGCAGCAGATGCAGGTCATAGCGGCGTGCCAGCAGCGCCGGTTCCAGCCAGGCGGGCGCGGCATCGAACAGCAGGCGACTCCACAGCAGGTTGCTCAGCAGATGGGTATCCAGCAGCAGCAAGGCCGGTGCACTGGCCCGCGCCTGGTCTTCGCGACGCAATTGCTCGCGGGCGATGAGCTCCACATCCGCCAGGCTGGTGTCGGTGCCATGCGCCTCGCAGTATTCGCGAACGTACTCGTCGACCCGGACACCGCCGAATCTCTCGCTCAGGATCGTCGCCAGCCAGGATTTGCCACTCGATTCGGGGCCGGTCAACACCACCACCTTCATCGTGCGGTCGCCAGGGCGCGGCGCCAGTCCAGCCAGCCATAGGCGGCGAGGCCGACAAAGACCGCATAGAGGATCGCGGTGGGGTAGAGGCCCTTGTAATAGAAGAGGCCCACATAGATGACGTCCAGCACGAACCACAGCATCCAGCATTGCAGACGCTTCTGCGCCATCCAGAACTGCGCGACCAGGCTGAAACCGGTAAGCGCGGCATCCAGCCAGGGCAGGGCGGCGTCGGTATGGGTGCCCATGAGATAGCCGAGGGCAAGACTACCCAGCGCACCTACGGCCAGACCCGTCAGCAGGGGCCTCGCCGCGAGGGAGCTGACCACCCGACCCTGGTGCTGCTGGCCACCCCTCAGCCATTGCCACCAGCCATAGAGCTGCAGCACTGCATAGATGCACTGCAGCAGCATGTCGGAATACAGCTTCACGTCCAGGAAGATCCAGGCGTAGAGCACCACCATCACCAGCCCGATGGGCCAGGCCCAGATGTTCTGGCGGACCGTCAGCCAGACGGCGATCACCCCGAGAACGGCGGCCAGCAGCTCCACGGGCGACATGCCCAGCAGGGTGGTGAGGGACTCCAGAAACGACATGCTTCACATCCGGAAAGATTGGATTTGTCATTGTACGGCACCTAATGGCCGTCTATCGGTCTCTTCAACCGGTCTCGCTCTGGTAAGGTGCCGGGCGCTGACTTCAGCACATGCTGTCTTGGGTACCGCGAAGGGCCATGCCCTGCGGAGCGTCACGGTTCGAACCCCGTTGCCGCCGGAGCCTGCAGCTCCGGCTACCTGCAAATGTTTCACTTGGATGGAGTAATACCATGGACCTATGGAGTGCCTTGCAGGCGCTGATTCTGGGGATCGTCGAGGGCATCACCGAGTTTCTGCCGGTTTCCAGTACCGGCCACCAGATCGTGGTGGCGGATCTGATCGGCTTTCGCGGCGATACCGTCATTGCCTTCAACATCGTGATTCAGTTGGCGGCCATCCTGGCCGTGGTCTGGGAGTACCGCTTCAAGGTCTTCGAGATCGTCACCGACCTGCCGCGCAAGTCCTATGCGCAGCGCTTCACCGGCAATCTGATCGTTGCCTTCCTGCCCGCTGCGGTGCTGGGCGTGATCCTTGGTGATCTGATCCACGAATACCTGTTCAACCCCAATCACCGTGGCCTTCGCCCTGGTGATCGGCGGCGTGATCATGATCTGGGCGGAAAAGCGCAAGCATCGCATCCGCGTGGAGGAGGTGGACGACATGCGCTGGCATGACGCCCTCAAGGTCGGCTGCGCCCAGTGCCTGGCTATGATTCCGGGCACCTCGCGCTCCGGTTCCACCATCATCGGCGGCCTGCTGTTCGGCCTGTCGCGCAAGGCGGCCACCGAGTTCTCCTTCTTCCTGGCCATGCCGACCATGGTGGGTGCGACCGTCTACTCGGTCTACAAGTACCGCCACATGTTCGTTCCCAGCGATGCGATGATCTTCGCGGTCGGCTTCGTCACCTCCTTCATCTTCGCCATGCTGGCGGTGAAGGCGCTGCTGAAATTCATCGGCAACCACAGCTATGTGGTCTTCGGCTGGTACCGCATCGTCTTCGGACTGCTGATCCTGGCCACCTGGCAATTCGGCTGGATCGACTGGCACGCGGCCAAGGCGGCCGGGTGAAACCCGAGCAGGAACAGCAGAGCCGGCGCAAGCCGGCTCGTGCGGCTACGCAGAACGCGTCCCCCAAGGCCGCCAAGCGGGCAGGGTCGCTGACGCCCTACCAGCAACGCGCGGCCATCGCCCGCCAGGACATGCTGGCGCTGTTGCAGATCGCGGTCTTCATCCTGCCCTCGGTGGGCATGCTGTCCCAGGCCTTCGGCCGCGGGGTGCTCTGGCCGTTGCCGCTCTATCTGGTCGCGAGCATCGTCACCTACCTGCTCTACAAGCACGACAAGCAGCGCGCCCGCGACAAGGGCTGGCGCGTGTCGGAGCGCATGCTGCACCTGGGCGAACTGCTCGGCGGCTGGCCGGGCGCCCTGATCGCCCAGCAGCGATTCCGCCACAAGACGGTCAAGCTGAGCTTTCGGCTGGTGTTCTTCGCCATCGTCGCCCTGCACCAGCTGCTCTGGCTGGATGTGCTCTGCGGCGGCTTTCTACATCGTCACCTGCCGCTCTGAGATCAGCCAGGCGGCATGGGTGCAGCTGATGGGCTAGGCTTGGCGGGCGAAAGCCCCCGTTGCCCAGGAGCCCCACGTTGCGAACTCCCTTGTCGATCCTTACGCCTCTCTTCCTGTCCCTGACTCTCGCGGCCTGTAGCCAGGGTCGCGAGACCTCCTTGCCCACGGCTCCCGAGGCCGGTTCCGGTTACCGCCCTGGGTTGACGGCCAGCGCAGCCACCCGGCAGATGGCGGCGGCGGCCAACCCCCTGGCCGCCGAGGCAGGGCGGGAGATCCTGCGCCAGGGTGGCTCGGCCATCGATGCCGCCATCGCCATGCAGGCGGTCCTGACCCTCGTCGAGCCGCAATCCTCGGGAATCGGCGGCGGCGCCTTCCTGCTCTACTGGGACGGTCGCAAGGTCCAGGCCTACGATGGTCGCGAGACCGCGCCGGCGGGCGTCACGGAAAGGCTCTTCCTGCATGCGGATGGCAGCCCCATGGCCTTCGAGGAGGCGCGTATCGGCGGCCGTTCGGTTGGGGTGCCCGGGGTGTTGCGCGCCTTGGAGCTGGCGCATCGCGACCACGGCAAGCTGGCCTGGCAGGTGCTGTTCGAGCCGGCCATCCGCCTGGCCCGCGAGGGTTTCCCGTTGTCGCCGCGACTGCATAACCAGCTTGTGCACGATCCCTTCCTCAAGCAGTCGCCCGGCATGGCCGCGCTGTACCTGGATGCCCAGGGCCAGGTGAAGCCGGTGGGTACCCGGCTGCGCAACCCCGAGTTGGCCGAGACCCTGGCGCTGATCGCCCGGGAAGGCGCCGCGGCGCTCTATCGTGGCGACCTGGCCAAGGCCATCGCCACGGCGGTGCAGCAAAGCCCCAATCCCGGCAGCCTGAGTCTCCAGGATCTGGCCGGCTATCGAGCCAGGACCCGTACGCCACTGTGCACCGACTACCAGCGCTGGCGTGTCTGCGGCATGCCACCGCCCGCCGGCGGCATCACCGTGGCCCAGACCCTGGGCATCCTCCAGGCCCTGGAAGCCCGTGATCCGGCCTGGGCCCTGGCGCCGCTGCGGCCGGTGCCGACCGCGCTGCCGGCGGGCCAGGAGCCGCGTCCCGAAGCCGTGCATCTGATCGCCGAGGCCGAGCGCCTGGCCTATGCCGATCGTGCCCAGTACGTGGCTGATCCGGAGCTGGTGCCGGTCAATGTCAAGGGCCTGCTCGATCCGGGCTATCTGGCCAGTCGCGCCCAGCAGGTTGGTGAGCGCAGCCTGGGCAAGGCCGCGCCGGGTGTTCCGCCCGGACCGACCCTGGCCTGGGCGCCGGATCGCTCGCCGCTGCGCATCTCTACCTCCCAGGTGGTGGCCGCGGATGCCTGGGGCGGCGCCCTGTCCATGACCACCACGGTGGAGAGCTACTTCGGCTCCCATCTGATGGTGAAGGGCTTCATGCTCAACAATCAGCTGACGGACTTTTCCTTCGTGCCGCAGGAGAAGGGCCTGCCGGTGGCCAATCGGGTGGAGCCGGGCAAGCGACCGCGCTCGACCATGTCGCCGACTCTGGTATTCGATCGCCAGAGCAATGAGCTGCTGGCCGCGCTGGGCTCGCCGGGCGGTTCGCAGATCGCCGGCTATGTGGTCAAGACCCTGGTCGGCCTGCTGGACTGGCAGCTAGATCCCCAGGCGGCGGCGGGCCTGCCGAATTTCGGCAGCCGCAACGGCCCCACCGAGCTGGAGCGCGGCGAGACCACCCCGGCCCTGCGCCAGGCGCTGGAGCAGCGTGGGCATCAGGTGCGCGAGGACGAGATGACCAGCGGCATCCAGGTCATTCGCCGGGTCGGATCTGGCTGGCAGGGGGGTGCCGATCCGCGGCGGGAAGGCGTGGCGCTGGGGGATTAGGCGGAAGCCTGGCGGATAAAGACTCCCTCACCCCAGCCCTCCCCCGGGCGGGGAGGAGGCGATTGGACGGGATAGGGAGCTTCGAAGCAGGTTTGCGGGGAAGAAGACGCCGGACCGGGTGAACGGTCCGGCGTCTGCGGCATCACGCCGGCTGGTCGAGTTGCAGCACCCGGGTGGTGCGTTCGCGCACTTCGCGCAGCAGCTCCGGTTCTTCCGCGAGCTTGTGGCCGAAGGCCGGGAACATGGTGCGCAGCTTCGCCTGCCACTCTGCGCTCTGATAACGGCTGGGGAAGCAGCGCTCGACCAGGGTCAGCATGATGGACACCGAGGTGGAAGCGCCCGGGGAGGCGCCCAGCAGGGCGGCGATGGTGCCGTCGCCGGAGGCGACGATCTCGGTACCGAACTGCAGGACACCGCCTTTCTGCGGATCCTTCTTGATGATCTGCACCCGCTGGCCGGCCACTTCCAGGCGCCAGTCCTGCTTGCGCACGGCGGGGTAGAAGGCACGCAATTCCTCGACGCGCTGGTCGAATGACTGCAGCACCTGGCCGACCAGGTAGCGGGTCAGCGGCATGTTGTCCCGCGCCACGGCGAGCATGGGGCCGATGTTGCCCGACTTGATCGACTTGGGCAGGTCGAGGAAGGAACCGCGTTTGAGGAACTTGGTGGTGAAGCCGGCAAAGGGTCCGAACAGCAGCGACTTCTTGCCATCCACCACCCGGGTGTCCAGGTGCGGGACCGACATCGGCGGCGAATTGACCCCGGCCAGGCCGTAGACCTTGGCCTGGTGGCGCTCGACGATGTGCGGATCGTCGCAGCGCAGCCACTGGCCGCTTACCGGGAAACCGCCATAGCCAGCGCCTTCGGGGATGCCCGACTTCTGCAGCAGCGGCAGGGCCGCGCCCCCGGCGCCGAGAAAGACGAACTTGGCGATCAGCGTCCGGGTGGCACCCGAACGACTGTCCTCGATGGTCAGGCGCCAGCGCTGGTCGGCCTCGCGGGTCAGGTCCACCACCTTCTGGTTGTAACGGACCTGGGTGCCGGGGCGGGTCTGCAGGTGGCCCAGCAGGCTCATGGTCAGGGCGCCGAAGTTTACATCGGTCCCCCCGGCCACATGGGTCGCCGCCACGGCTTCGGTGGCCGGCCGGCCTTCCATCACCAGCGGCATCCACTCGCGCAGCTTGGCGTGATCCTCGGAATACTCCATGCCGTCGAAGCAGGCGTGGTCCTTGAGCGCTTCATAGCGCTTGCGCAGGAAGGCGATGTCCTTGGCGCCATGCACGAAGGACATGTGCGGCACCGGGCTGATGAAGGCACGCGGCGAACCGAAGTGGCCTTCCTCGACCAGGTAGGACCAGAACTGCCTGGAGGCCTCGAACATGCCGTTGATGCTGAGGGCCTTGGTGACGTCGATGCTGCCGTCCGCCTTTTCGGGCGTGTAGTTCAACTCGCAGAGGGCCGCATGGCCGGTTCCGGCGTTGTTCCAGGGGTTGGAACTCTCCGCCGCGCCTACGTCGAGCAGTTCGAGTACCTCGACGGTACTCGTGGGCTCCAGCTCCTTGAGCATGACCGCCAGGGTCGCGCTCATGATTCCCGCGCCGACGAAAACGAAATCCGACTCTTCGTTACCACTGTGCATTCATCGTACTCCTGAGACAGTGTCTCGCTTTACACCTGAGGGAGAGCGGGCGTCGGAGCCCGACCTCGAGTTGGGCAACCCCGAGCTGGCCGCGAACGGACAGGCAGGGGTGGGCAACCGGTAGGGCATGGCAGTCAGTTGCGACAGCAGCCGTCCGGCAATGTTCTGATTTATTGAGTGGGGGCCAAGCGTCCTGGCAGGCCGGCGGAGGCCGGTGCCAGGAGGGGCGATCAGGATGCGACAGGGAACCCGTCGAGCGTGCCGGAAGGGGGCGCTACGTGTTACGAGACGTGGCAGGAGACCCCTGGTCTCCCGGCGCAAACGATAGGTGATGATCGCGGCGATCCTGGTCGAGTACCCGTTTCGGTGCGAAATGATACCTAGGGTAACTGCTTAGGGCACCATCTATTTTGTTCGTGTAGTGGGTGGCGCGACCCACTACACGAACCCTGGGGTCAGCCGTTGATGCCCTGGCTGCGCAGGTAGTCGTCGTAGCTGCCGCTGAAATCGACCACGCCGGTCTCGCTCATGTCGAGGATGCGGGTCGCCAGGGACGAGACGAATTCGCGGTCGTGGCTGACGAAGATCAGGGTGCCCGGATAGTTTTCCAGCGCCAGGTTCAGCGCCTCGATGGATTCCATGTCCAGGTGGTTGGTGGGCTCGTCCATCACCAGCACGTTGGGCTTCTTCAGGATCAGCTTGCCGAACAGCATGCGCCCCTGCTCACCACCGGAGATGACCTTGATCGATTTCTGGATGTCGTCGCTGGAAAACAGCATGCGACCCAGGGTGCCGCGTACCATCTGCTCGCCGCCCTGCGTCCATTGGCCCATCCACTCGAACAGGGTGGCATCGTCAGCGAAGTCCTCGGCATGGTCTTGGGCGAAATAGCCGACATCAGCGCTGTCGGTCCACTTCACTTCACCGCTCTGAGGAGCCATCTCGCCCACCAGGGTGCGCAGCAGGGTGGTCTTGCCAATGCCGTTGGGACCGATGATGGCGACCCGCTCGCCGGCTTCGATCTGCAGACCCAGACGCTTGAACAGCGGGGTGCCGTCGAAGCCCTGGGTGACGTTTTCCAGGGTCACCGCCTGGCGGTGCAGCTTCTTGTTCTGCTCGAAGCGGATGAAGGGGCTGACGCGGCTGGACGGCTTGACCTCGTCCAGCTGGATCTTGTCGATCTGGCGCGCCCGGCTGGTGGCCTGCTTGGCCTTGGAGGCGTTGGCCGAAAAGCGGCTGACGAATTGCTGCAGTTCGGCGATCTGGGCCTTCTTCTTGGCATTGTCCGACAGCAGGCGCTCGCGTGCCTGGGTGGCGGCGGTCATGTACTCGTCGTAGTTGCCCGGGAACAGACGCAGTTCGCCGTAATCCAGGTCGGCCATGTGGGTGCAGACGCTGTTCAGGAAGTGGCGGTCGTGGGAGATGATGATCATGGTGCTGTTGCGCGCGACCAGGATGCCTTCCAGCCAGCGGATGGTGTTGATGTCCAGGTGGTTGGTCGGTTCGTCGAGCAGCAGCAGTTCCGGATCGGAAAACAGTGCCTGGGCCAGCAACACCCGCAGCTTCCAGCCGGGGGCGACGGCGCTCATGGGGCCGAAGTGCTGGTCCTGGGGGATGCCCAGGCCGAGCAGCAGCTCGCCCGCCCGCGCTTCGGCGGTGTAGCCGTCGTATTCGGCGAACTGCACCTCAAGCTCGGCCACGGCCATGCCGTCGTCTTCGCTCATTTCCGGCAGGGAGTAGATGCGGTCGCGCTCGGCCTTGACC
Source organism: Pseudomonas sp. SORGH_AS_0199 (assembly GCF_031453735.1). Taxonomy (NCBI): domain Bacteria; kingdom Pseudomonadati; phylum Pseudomonadota; class Gammaproteobacteria; order Pseudomonadales; family Pseudomonadaceae; genus Pseudomonas; species Pseudomonas sp. SORGH_AS_0199. Next base: position 3,106,246 of record NZ_JAVJAE010000001.1, on the reverse strand, counting down.
TTGGCCAGCTCGGCGTGGCCCATGATCACGGTGTCGATGACCGTGCAGTCCTCGTAGGCGAACTGGTCCTGGCGCAGCTTGCCCAGGCGCACGTTGGGTTCGAGCATCACCTGCCCGCCGGTGGGCTCGAGATCGCCCCCGAGAATCTTCATGAAGGTGGACTTGCCGCAACCGTTGGCGCCGATCAGGCCATAGCGATGGCCGTTGCCGAATTTGACGGACACGTTTCTCGAACAGCGGCTTGGCGCCAAACTGCATGGTGATGTTAGCGGTGGAGATCAAGGGGGTACCTGTAAGGGGTTTCGGACCGGAGTTCGGCCGCTGTCCGGGCCGGCAGGCAGCCAGGACAGAGCGTTTCGATCGGATGGGCAGAGGTCCAGCGGGCAGGGTCAATGGGCAGCGACGGTGCGCGGCGGCCTGGCTGGGCTGCGGTAAAGGCGGGCGGTGCCCGACATGCCGCCTATTGTGTCATAGCTGCGAGGTCGTTTGTACGGGGCAGGCGGCGGCCGGGTGTCGCTGGACTAGTGGGCGGTCGGGCCGGGAGAGCCAGGGCGTGGTACCACGTTCCAGACCGCGTCGGTCAGTTGATCCAGCGTCCAGGGTTTGTGTAGGAAGGGTATTCCGGACGGAATGTCATTGCGCAGGCCGGTGTAGCCGGACATCAGCACGACGGGCACCCCGGGCCAGCGTTCGCTGACGATCCTGGCCAACTGCACGCCATCGATCACCCCCGGCATCCGCACGTTGGACACCACCACGTTGACCTGCTGCCAATGCCGTTCGAGAAACTGCAGGGCGGCATCGGCAGTGCCAAAGGTCTCCACATGGAAGCCTTCCTGTTTCAGGACCTCACGGACCAGCGCTTGCAGCAGCAACTCGTCTTCCGAAACGACCGCGAGCAGATTCGAGGCGTGAGGGGGGAGAGCGTTGGTTTCCATGGACGGCCTTTCCTGGGTGGAGAATCTTCTCAGTCTAGTCAGGCCTGGACCTTCCGCCTGGCCAATCGCCAGGATGTGCGGCCGCACCTGCTGCCAGGCTTGGCGAATTCTGTCCTGGAAGGTCACCAGCCGCTCTGGCGTACACCAGTCAGTTGCCTGCCATCCGGCGACGTGCGGTAGGGGTCTGGATGAAACATCCGGCCCCGCCGACCTACTAATCTCTGAGACCGACCGGCACAGGAGCCACGGCATGATCCTTTCTCTTTCTCCCGCGCCCGACACCACCTCGCCGCTGGCCCTCTGGCTGGGCGGCGATCAGGCACCGCTGAACGACTCCGACATGGTCGACGAGGAAATCGATACCGAGATCCCCGACGAGATAGTCGAGAACCTGACCGAACCCGCCAAGCCCCCGGCGCCGATCCCGGATCCTGGTCCGCTGTAGGGGTTACAGGAGCCGGCAGGCGACATCCGCTAAGTGATTCGCAGGTGCCTGACGCTGACGCTATCAGTTGGTCAGGTTGGCGGCATGTTCGGCCGCTCACGCAATGCACGGCGGTAGAGCAGGGCGCTAAGGCCCAGGCCAGCCAGGGCCATGAGGCCGGCGAACAGGAAGATGGCACTGAAGCCGAAGCCATTGGCGATGGCACCGGCCAGCGGCCCGGTGATACCGAGCGCCAGGTCCAGGCACAGCGAGTAGGCACCCAGTGCGGCACTGCGATTGGTGGGCGGCACCTTGACGATGGCCTCTACCCCCAGGGCGGGATAGACCAGCGACAGCCCGAAGCCGGCCATGGCCGCGCCGATCAGTGCCATCTGCGGGGTGACTGCCAGCCAGAGCAGCAGCAGGCCCAGGCTCTCGACGGTGAAACAGGCCAGGGCGACCCGAAAGCCACCCAGTTTGTTGATGGTGCCGGCGAACAACAGCCGCGCACAGATGAAGGCTGCGCCGAAGGCAGTCAGGCAGAAGGCGGCATTGGGCCAGCCATTGCTCGCATAGTAGAGCGTAACGAAGGTGGCAATGGCGCCGAAGCCGATGGAGCTCAGCAGCAGGCAGAGACCGAAGGGACTGATGCGCCAGAACACCTTGTGAAAGGGCAGTCGCTCACCGGGAATCACCGGCGCCGGTTCTTTGTTCCAAGCCAGGGCCAGGCCCAGGGCACCCAGCAGCGCGATCGCTACGCCCAGGCTCCATAGGCCGAGGCCGGCGACCATGGCCACGCCCAGCGGCGCGCCGATCGCGAGGGCGCCGTAGGCGGCTATGCCATTCCAGGAGATCACCTTGCTCACGTGCTGCATGCCGACGCTGCCCATGCCCCAGCTCAGGCAGCCGGTGCCGATCAGGGCCTGGGACATGCCGAGGATGACCCGGCCGACGATCAGCAGGCCCAGGCTGAGACCAGGCAGGCTCTGCAGCGAGGTGGCCAGTAGGGTCAGCACGCCGCAGGCGACGCAGCCGAACAGACCGTAGATCACGCCGCGCTTGGCGCCAATGCTGTCGGCCAGCTTGCCGGCCAGGGGCCGGGTGAACAGGGTGGCGAGGTACTGGATGCTGATCGCCAGTCCCGCGATCACCGAGCCGTAGCCGAGATCGTCGTGCACGTAGCCCGGCAGGATCGCCAGCGGCAGGCCAATCGCCAGGAACAGCAGGAAGCTGAAGACGACGATTGAGACGATGCGCAGCGTGATGGCGAGCGAGGTAGCGGGAGGGACTGTCGTGGTCATGGCTGTTCTCGAGAGGACTCGTCGAAACGGCAGAGGAGGCGGACGCTGAGGGCCAGGCCCGCGAGCGCGGCCAGGGCGGCGCAGAGAAAGCTGGCGGCATAGCCGAAGTGGGTGGCCACGGCGCCGATCAGGGGGCCAGTGACTGCCAGCGAAAGGTCGATGAATACCGAATAGCCGGCCAGGGCGGCGCCCCGGTTGGAGGACGGGACCCGCTGCACCGCTTCCACGGCGAGTGCCGGGAATACCAGCGAGAAGCCGATCCCGGTAAGGGCGGCACCCATAAGGGCGGTGGTCACGCTAGGAGCCAGCCAGAGGACCGCCAGACCGACCGCTTCCACCGCCAGGCTGACGATGGCGACGCGAAAGCCGCCGTGGCGGTTGATGGCGTTGGCACAGACCAGGCGTACACCGATGAAGAAGGAACCGAATACGGTCAGGCACAGGGCCGCGCCGCTCCAGCCCTGGCTGGCGTAATAGAGGGTAATGAAGGTCGCCAGGGTACCGAAGCCGATGCCGCCCAGCGCCAGGCCGAGGCCGAAGGGCAGGACCCGACCCAGCACGGTGGTGAAGGGCAGGCGTTCGCCGCGCACCGGGACGATTGGCGGACGGGGTTTGGCGATGCGATAACCCACGGCGGCCAGCCCGATGATGCTGACGCCCATGATCCACAGCCCCAGGGTATCCACCAAGACCACCCCCAGCGGCGCGCCTATGGCCAGGGCACCGTAGCTGGCGACGCCATTCCAGGAAATCACCTTGGCGGTATTGGTCGGGCCGACCCGGCCGATCGCCCAGGAAATGGCACCGGTGCCCGACAGGCTTTCGGCGCAACCCAGCACCAGTCGGCCGAGCAGCAGGGCGGTGAGGCTGACCCAGGGCCAGGCCTGGAGAAGCACCGAGGCCAGCATTAGCACGCCACTGAGGCCGCAGCCGAGCATGCCGTAGAGCACCGACTGCTTGGCGCCCACGGTATCGATGATGCGTCCGGCGTGGGAGCGCGAAAACAGGGTCGCCAGGTACTGACTGCTGATCACCAGGCCGGCGATGATGGAGTTGAAGCCCAGCTGGTCATGCACGTAGCCCGGCAGCACGGCCAGGGGGATGCCGATGGTAAGGTAGGCGATAAAGGTAAAGAGCACCGTGCCCAGGGTAATGCGGGTGGCCAGAGCGGGTGAGGGTGCGGGCGGTAGGCTGGCGGTCGACATCGGACTCGAGAGGTTGTCTGACAATGTGGGATAGATTGCTTTCGTCCGGTAAAGGTCACATGCGATGACATTTTTTGTCCATGCGCGCGAGGAAGCGAAACGAGCGCCAGGTCCTACTTGGGTCGGTTTCCTGCTGTTGGTCGCCATGCCCGGTTGGGCAGCGGAGCGGATCGAATTGCGGATCGGTGGGCAGCGCCTGGCCGTCGAGGTGGTAGCGACACCTGCGCAGCGGGCTCGGGGACTCATGGGGCGACCGCCACTGGGCGCCCGTGAAGGGATGCTGTTCGTCTTTGCCGGGGATGACGAACGCTGCCTGTGGATGCGCGATACCCCCAGCGCATTGGCCGCCGCCTTCATCGACAAGAGTGGCAGGATCCTCAATACCGTCGAGATGCAGCCACTGACCGATACCCATCATTGCTCTAAGGCCCCGGCGCGCTACGCGCTGGAGACCCAAGCCGGCTGGTTTTCAGGGCGTGGGATCAAGCCGGGCGAAGCTGTACAGGGGCTGGAGACGGTCGCGCCTGCCTCCCGATAGTCCTTCGATTTGGTATCAAGATAATTTTATATTTTGTTCTAAATCAATTAGATACGGTTATTTTATAATCTTAATTAGAATCTACTTTTAAGACGTTACCTTAAGTTTTTTACGAATCTGAATTGCCTGGCGACCGCTGTGCGTGCACTGCCGGCTGGCGCTGTAGGGGTGTGCTATACCTCTTCACGTTCTTGGCATAACACCTTGATTACTATTGAATCCAGGCCTCGACACGCCGGTTCTTTACTCGGCCATTGGGCGACAGTCCTGCAACGGGCAGCTGGTCGCCAAGAGAAAGCAATTCGCCGGCAAAGGCCTGCTGGTGACGCAACGCCGTGGCGACCGCGGTGGCTCGCAGGCGTGCCAGCAGGGAGGCGCGTGCCGGATCTTCAGTGGCATCGTTGAAGCCCACCAGAATCAGCTGCCGACCGGCATTTTCCGGCTGGCGCATGAAGGTGGCCAGCCGCTCGACATCACGCAGCGCCTTGTTGTCCAGGCGCGCGCTGCCGGCGGTGAAACGGAAGTTTACGGTGAGGCGCTGCGCCCGGCGCGCCAGTTTGCCGTAGGCCGGTGGCATGCCGCGGGTGCCGTCTATGGTCAGAGGCTCGATGCGCTGGGCGACAAAGCCGCTTTGTTGCACCACCGCCTGACCCGTCGGGGTCTGGCTGAATTCCAGCAGACTCTGCGCCCAGTCCGAACGCTGGGCAGGCGGCGCATAGAGGAAGAGGCGGCGGGCGAGCGGATAGTCTTCGGTGGCGATGCTGGCTTCGCTCGGCGCTATGGCGCGGCCTTCACCGTCGCGCAGGGCGAGCTTTGGCGACCCGGCAGCCGCCGCCAGGCTGGTGAAGCCTATGCCGGCGGGATCCTCGGCCACCCGCTGCGCCAGTTCTTCGTTGGATTCGAAGCGCCTGGTGGCAGCACTCAGGCGTTTGCCGGCAGGACTCAACACCAGCTCGCGAAAGGTGTCGTAGGTGCCCGAGCGATCATCCCGCGCATAGAGTCGGATCGGGCTGGCCTTGCCGCCCAGTTGGTGCCAGTCGCCGATGTCGCCGGAGAAAATCTGCGCCAGCTGCTGCAGATCGAGTTCTCGCAGCGGATTGCCGGGATGCACGATGATCGCCAGGCCGTCCAGGCCGATGACGTACTCCGCCTCCTTGCTGCGCAGGTCACCCAGGCCGGCCAGGGTGTTCACCTCGGCATCGGTGACCGGGCGCGAGGCGGCAGCGAGATCGGTTGTGCCCGCCGCCAGGGCGGTAAAGCCGGTACTGGAGCCATGGGCCGCGATCTGCACGGCCACGCTAGCGCCGTTCGGGGCGCGCGCCACCAGCTGCCATTCATCCATCACCGCGGTGGGTACCACCTGGGGATCGCGGAAGCCGCGCTCGGCGAGCAGGGCCGCGACCAGGCGCGGACCCAGGCGGGCGTTGATGGTATTGGAGCCCTGCAGGCGCAGGAGGGTGGTTGGGGCGTCGTTGGCCAGCAGGGGGAGAGGCAGCAGCGGAAGCAAGGTCGCGAGCGCCGCTCGCCGCAGCAAGGCGCGACGGAATACCGGAGCAGAGCAGTTCATGGGTCGGCCTCGAGCCTAAGGCGAGGCCGACACCTTAGGGATGTCGCATGACGTCGATGTGACAGGACCTCACGTCAATTCCAGCCAGATCGGCGCGTGGTCGGAGGGTTTCTCCATGCCGCGGATGTCGTAGTCCACGCCGGCGGAGACGATACGCTCCTGCAGGATCCGCGAGGCCAGGATGGTATCGATGCGCAGGCCGCGCTTGGGTTCGTCTTCGAAGCCGCGACTGCGATAGGGGAACCAGCTGAAGCGGTCATCGATCTCAGGGTGCAGCTGGCGGTAGCTGTCTATCAGGCCCCAGCCGAGCAGCCGCTGCATCCATTCGCGTTCTTCCGGCTGGAAGCTGCAGGCGCCGGTACGCAGCCAGCGCTTGGCGTTGGCTGCGCCGATGCCGATGTCGTGATCCTGGGCGGAGATGTTGAAGTCGCCCATGAGCAGCAAGGGTGTGTCCGGTGAGAAGCGCTCTTCAAGTAGATTCTGAAGATCCGCGTAGAACTTCCTCTTGCCTGGGAATTTTGTCGGGTGGGCAATGTTCTCGCCTTGAGGAAAATAGCCGTTCATGACCACCAGCGGCTGACCCTGGCGATCCGCGAAGACGCCATAGATGAATCTCTTCTGGGATTCTTCACCATCGCCCGGAAAGCCCTTGTGCAACTCCAGCGGCGCCAGGCGTGACAGCAGGGCCACCCCGTAGTGGCCCTTCTGCCCGTGGTAGTGCACGTGATAACCCAGGGCCTCGACCTCAGCCAGGGGAAACTGGTCATCCGCGACCTTGGTTTCCTGAAGACCGATCACATCCGGATCATAGCGTTCGATGATGGCGGAAAGTTGATGAGGTCTTGCGCGCAAGCCATTGATATTGAAGCAAACTACCTTCATGACACCCTCCCGAAACGTGGATGGCCCTAGCCTAGCAGAAAGCTTCTTGCCGAAACGGCCACCTGGCGAACCCTGGCCACTCCCGTTTGTCTCACAGCGCAACGCCCGTTAGCATCCCTGTATGAATAAGCCGAACGCTCTACGCCGCGCCCTGATTGGAATTTGTTGTCTGCACGGCGTGGCCTGGGCGGCACCGGCCGAAGTCAGCGTTCGCGTCCAACCCGCCAACAACGCGTTGCGAGACAACATCCAGGCCTATATCGGCTCGGTCGAGGGAAGAGATGTCGCCGGGCTGCAGCGCCTGCGTCCGGCGACGGAACGGCAGGCCGAACAGGCCGCCCAGGCACTCGGCTACTACCACGCGCAGATCGAGACCCGGGTCGAGCCGGGGGAGACGCCACGGCTGGTGGTCGAGGTACGGCCGGGCGAGCCGGTCAGGCTGCGCAACGTCGATATCCGCATCGAAGGTCCGGCGCGCGAGTTGCGCGCCTTTCGCCAGCCGGTTCCGGCCGGGCTCAAGGCGGGCCAGCCGCTGAACCAGGGTCTCTACGAAGACGCCAAGAGCCTGATCCAGAACCAGGCGCAGCGGTATGGCTTCTTTCGTGGCACCTTCACCCAGCATCAGCTGCGTATCGATCCCGCCACCGGCTTTGCCGATATCGCCCTGGTGTTCGCCAGCGGGCCACGCTTTGTCCTTGGCAAGGTGTCCTTCGAAGGGGATGCGCCCTTCGATCCCGATCTGCTCCAGCGCATGGTGCCTTTCGCCCAGGGCACGCCCTACGATTCCGAGCTGATCGCCGACTTCCAGAGCAACCTGCTGGCCAGCGGCTTCTTCGATGGCGCACGGCTCGACACCTATCCCAAGCAGGAAGGCGCTGCCGAGGTGCCGGTGACGGTCACCCTGCGGACCCGCAAGCCACGGACCTTCGGCTTCGGTCCCGGCTATTCCACCGATGTCGGCCCCCGGCTGAGATTCACCTGGGAAAACCACTGGCTCAATCCTCAGGGTCACAGCCTGGGTGCGGAAGCGGAGCTGTCGGCGCCACGCCAGAGCATTGCCACCTGGTACGACATTCCCGGGCAGGACCCGATCAACGACAAGTTCCGCTTCGCTGGCGGCTACCAGTACGAGCAGATCGCCAACGACGACTCCCTCAGCCAGTTGCTGACCGTGGGCCCCGAGTGGCATCGCAAGTTTCCCAACGGCTGGGAGCGGGTGCTCTCGCTCAAGTGGCGCAACGAAAGCTATCGGCTGGGTAATGACGAGGGCACCTCCAATCTGGTGATGCCCGGGGTGGATTTCTCCCTGCTGCGCAGCGACAACCGCATCGACCCCAATCGCGGCTACCGTCTGCAGTTCGGCGTGTCGGCGGCGAAGGAAGGACTGCTCTCGGATGCCAACATGATCCATGCCACGGCGCTGGCCCGTGGGCTGATCACCGTGGACGACGGGCACCGCTTTCTCGGGCGCCTGCAACTGGGTGGCAACTTCACCAACGGCTACAACAAGGTCCCGCCGTCGCTGCGCTTCTTCGCCGGCGGCGATCAGAGCGTTCGCGGCTACGACTACCAGACCCTGTCGCCGGAAAACGATGAGGGCGACTACGTGGGCGGTCGCTACCTGGTCGCCGGTGGGGTCGAATACCAGTATCCCCTGCGCGACAAATGGCGGCTGGCCACCTTCATCGACCAGGGCAGCGCCTTCAACGACCTCAACAATTACGAGCTCAAGACCAGCGTCGGCGTGGGCGTGCGCTGGGTCTCGCCGGTAGGACCGATCCGTGTGGACCTGGCCCACGGTCTCGACGAACCCGGCGGTATCCGCCTGCACTTTTCCATAGGGCCTGAGCTGTGAAGTCGGTAGGCGGTGTCATCCTCGGTGTACTGGCGGCCCTGCTGGGCGCCCTGGTTCTGTTGCTGGCCCTGATGCTGGGTAACGGCAGTATCGGCCGCCTGGTGCTGGATCACGTTCCTGGTCTGACCCTGAGCGATTTCCAGGGTCGCCTCGGTGGCCACTGGCAAGCCCGGCAGCTGGTGTGGGACGGTGGTGCTACCCGGGTGACGGTCGAGACGCCCGAATTCGCCTGGCGACCCGGCTGCCTGCTCAGATTGCAGCTGTGCATCGATACCTTGGTCGCTTCGCGCATCGCCATCGACCAGGCGCCCAGTCCCGAGCCTACGCCCGAGCAAAACGGGCCCATCCAGTTGCCCAGCCTCGGCTTGCCGCTGGGGGTGCAGCTGGGCGAGGTGCGAATCGGCGAAATCCGCTACAACGGCGCCGAACAGGCTCGCGACCTGGCACTCCAGGCGCGCTGGCAGGCTGAGGGCATCGTCATCGAGCGGCTGGCCGGCCTGGCCCACGGCATCACCCTGGATATCCATGGCCAGCTGCAACCGAGTGGCGCCTGGCCGCTGCAGTTGCAGGGCACTCTGGGTCTGCCCGCGCCGGAGGCCGCGCCCTGGTCGCTGGCGCTCAAGCTGGACGGTGAATTGCAGAAGACCTTGCACCTGGAGGCTGACAGCAGCGGCTATCTGCCCGGACGCCTGACCGGCACGGTGCAGCCGCTGGTGGAAAACGTCCCGGCCGACCTGCAGCTGGTGGCCGATGGCTTCAAGGCGGCCGCCAGCCTGCCCGATACCCTGCGGCTCAACGATCTCAAGCTGACCGCACGGGGCGACCTGGCCGCGGGCTACGCCCTGGTCGGCCAGGCCCGGTTGCCGGGCGAGGGCGGTCCGGTGGAGCTGAATCTGGATGGCCGCGTCGATGCCCAGGGCGCGCGGATCGCGGCGCTGCGCTTGCAGGCCGCGCCCGAACAGCGCATGGCACTGGCCGGACAGGTCGACTGGCACCAGGGACTGGCCGCCGATGCCACGCTGGATTGGCGTGATTTCCCCTGGCGGCGGCTGTATCCCATGGCGGAGCCACCGGTGAGTCTGCAGCGCCTGCAAGGCGAGGTGGCCTACCGGGACGGCGCCTACCTGGGCAATCTCAAGGCCGCCGCCACCGGCCCGGCCGGCGCCTTCACCCTGGCCACCCCCTTCAGTGGCGACACCACTCAGCTCAATCTGCCATCGCTGGATCTCCAGGCTGGCCAGGGGCGGGCGCAGGGCAAGGTCAATTTGGGCTTCACCGACGGCGTCAGCTGGCAGGTGGCCCTGGACCTGAGCCGCCTCGATCCGGCCTTCTGGGTAGCCCAGCTGCCCGGCAGCCTGGGCGGTCCGCTGCGCAGTTCGGGCGCCTTCAAGGATGGGCGCCTGCAGCTGGATGCCGATCTGGACCTCAAGGGTCGACTGCGCAACCAGCCGGCCGTGCTGGCGGCCAAGGCCAAGGGCGCCGGCGAGCAGTGGCAGGTATCCGAGCTCGACATTCGCCTGGGTGACAATCGGATTCAGGGGCAGGGCGCCCTCGACCAGCGTCTGCGAGGTCAGCTCCAGCTGGACCTGCGCCGCCTGGCCCAGCTCTGGCCCGACCTTTCCGGAAGCGCCCAGGGCCGCCTGGACGTGGCCGGGACCCTCAAGGCCCCTGCCGGTCAGTTGCGCCTCAACGGTCGCCAGCTGACCTATGCCGACAACCGCATCAGCAGCCTCGCGCTGGCCGCCAACCTGGATGATCGCCAACGCGGCACCCTGGACCTTACCGCCCAGGGGCTGCAGGCCGCTGGTCGTGATTTCGGTGTCCTGCGCCTGCAGGGGCAGGGTGATCGTCGTCAGCAGCAGGCGGATCTCTCGCTCAAGGGGTCGCAACTGAACCTGATGCTCGCAGCAGGTGGCACGCTGGCCGACAACGGGGACTGGAAGGGTCAGCTGGCGCGTGGCTCGGTCGCCGCCAGTGGCCAGAACTGGTCGCTGCAGAGTCCGGCACGCATCGAGCGCCTGGTCGACGGGCGCCTGGAGCTGGGCCGCCACTGCTGGCGTTCGGGTGCGGCCAGCCTCTGTGGCGACGATCAGCAACTGCTGCCCGATACCCGCCTCGCCTGGCACCTGCGCGCCTTCCCGCTCGCCAGTCTGCAACCGCTGCTACCGCCGGAGCTGGCCTGGCAAGGCACCCTCGACGGCGACGTCGACCTGCGCCTATCCAAGGCCGGACCCGATGGCGAAATCCGCCTCCAGGCCGGGCGCGGCAGCCTCAGGCTGCGCGACGCTGCCGGTCAGTGGCAGACCTTCAGCTACGACAGCCTGGACGTCACCAGCGCCCTGAAGCCGCAGCAGGTCGACACCCAGGTGCGCCTGGCCAGTGCCGATCTGGGCCGGCTCGACGTCCAGGCCCGCCTGGATCCCCGCGATCCGAGCCAGGCACTGACCGGTCGTTTCCAGTTGCAGGGCCTGAATCTGGCCCTGGGCAAGGCCTTCGTCGAAGGCATCGAACACCTCGAAGGCAAGATCAATGGCGCCGGCGAACTGGGAGGGACGCTGCTGCAACCCCGCGTCAATGGTCAGCTCCAGCTCAGCGGTGGCGACATCGGCGGTGGCAGCGTGCCAACGCGCCTGCAGGATCTCGGTCTGACCGCCCGCATCCAGGGCGATAGCGCCGTGCTCGATGGCGGCTGGCGCAGCGGACCCCAGGGGCGTGGCCAGATCCAGGGTAGCGTCGGTTGGGCCAATGGCCTGGACGTCAACGTGGCGGTCACCGGCGACAGGCTGCCGGTCAACGTCGAGCCCTATGCCCAGCTGGAAGTGGCGCCCAATCTCAAGATCCTGATGAAGGATGGTCGTCTGGCCCTGGCCGGTGAGGTGCGGGTGCCGCGCGGGCGCATCCGGGTCCAGCAGCTGCCGCCGTCCACGGTCAAGGTGTCGGACGATGCCGTCATCGTCGGCCAGGAAGCGCCTGCCAGGCAGCAGGCCATGCAGATCGCGATGGACGTCGATGTGCTGGTCGGTTCCGACAAGCTCACCTTCGATGCCTTCGGGTTGTCCGCCGAGATCGTCGGCAAGGTACACATCGGCGACAACCTCGACACGCGCGGTGAGCTGAATCTGCGCAACGGACGCTACAACGCCTACGGTCAGCGCCTGACCATGAGGCGCGCCCGGCTGTTCTTCCAGGGCCCCATCGCCCAGCCCTATATCGATGTGGAAGCCGTGCGGGTAGTGCAGGAGCAGAATGTCACCGCGGGCCTGCGGCTCTCGGGCTTTGCCCAGCAGCCGCGCATCGAGGTGTTTTCCGAGCCGAGCATGAGCCAGGAGCAGGCGCTGGCCTACCTGGTACTGGGTCGCCCGCTGTCCAGCGGCAGCGAAGGGGACAACAACGTGCTCGGCCAGGCGGCGCTGGCCCTGGGCCTGGCCGGCAGTTCCGGTACCGCGGGCGCCCTGGCGCAGCGGTTGGGCATCCAGAACTTCCAGCTGGATACGGCGGGTTCGGGGGACAAGACCAGCGTGGTGGCCTCGGGTAACCTGACCGACAGGCTGTCGGTGCGTTATGGGGTCGGGGTGTTCGCTTCAGCCAACACCGTCGCCCTGCGCTACCAGCTCACCAGGCGGCTTTATCTGGAGATCGCCAGCGGTCTCGCCAATTCCCTGGATTTCTTCTATCGCCGCGATTTTTGAAGCCGGGGCGCGTAACGCTTTGATCGCCTGCGGAAAACGTGTTTACTCCCTGTCCCGTCTCATGAGAAAGGAGCAGTTCATGGCAACCGTCAATTTGCGTGGCAACCCGGTCGACGTGCAAGGCAGCCTGCCGCAGCCTGGGCAACAGGCCCCGGCCTTCAGCCTGGTCAATGGTGATCTGCAGGACATCACCCTGGCCAGCCTCGCCGGCAAGCGCAAGGTGCTCAATATCTTCCCCAGCGTCGACACCCCGACCTGCGCGACCTCGGTACGCAAGTTCAACACCGAAGTCGACAAGCTGGATAACACCGTGGTGCTGTGCATCTCCGCCGACCTGCCGTTCGCCCAGAAGCGCTTCTGTGGCGCCGAAGGCCTGGAAAAGGTGGTGAACCTCTCCACCCTGCGCGGTGCCGAATTCCTCCAGGACTATGGCGTCGCCCTGGCCAGCGGTCCGCTGCAGGGCCTGGCCGCCCGCGCCGTGGTGGTGCTGGACGAGCAGGACAAGGTGCTGCACAGCGAGCTGGTGCCCGAGATCGGTCAGGAGCCGGATTACGCGGCGGCACTCGCCGTTCTCGGCTGATCGTCGACGACCCACCGCCCGGTGCGGTGGGCGCTTCGAAACGGGCAGGCGCCTCTCGTGTCTGCCCGTTTTGCTTTAGGTAAAAACGCGGTAAAGGGGCTGGTTAGCCGTCTCGCTACTGCTTATCTTCCGTCTTTCCCAGCGTGTACGTATTCTCGATGTCCGACTCTTCGCCTCGCTCTTCCTCCCGTCGCCGACTGGTCTGGCTGCTCGTCCTCGTGGCGCTGGCGGCCGCGGGTGGCTGGTATTGGTATCACCAGCACGGACAGAAGGGCGAGGCCGCCGCCGGCAAGGGCGCGCGCTCGCCCTTCGGCATGACCGGTCCGACTCCGGTACGGGTGGTGGCGGTGGAGCAGCGCAGCTTTCCCATCGTGCGCAAGTCCATCGGTACGGTGACGGCCCTCAATACCGTCAATGTGCGCACCCGGGTCGCCGGCGAGCTGGTACGCGTCGCCTTCGACGAAGGCCAGAAGGTCAAGGCCGGCGACCTGTTGGCCACCATAGATCCACGACCCTATCAGGTGGCGCTGCAGCAGGCCGAAGGCACCCTGCAGCAGAATCAGGCGCAGCTGCGCAATGCCGAGCTGGACCTCAAGCGCTACCAGGGTCTGTTCCGTGAAGACAGCATCGCCAAACAGACGCTGGATACCCAGGAAGCCCTGGTCAACCAGTACCGCGGCACCCTCAAGAACAGCCAGGCGGCGGTGGCCGATGCCAAGCTGAATCTGGCCTTCACCCAGATCAAGGCGCCCATCGCCGGGCGCGTCGGCCTGCGCCAGCTCGACGGCGGCAACCTGCTGTCCGCCAACGACAGCACCGTGGTGGCCGTGATCACCCAGACCCAGCCGATCTCGGTGGTCTTCACCCTGCCGGAAAGCCAGCTCGGCGAGCTGCTCAAGCGCGCCCGCGCCGGCCAGACCCTGGCGGTCGAAGCCTGGGATCGCGGTGGCTCGCGCAAGGTCGCCGATGGCACCCTGCAGAGCTTCGATAACCAGATCGACACCGCCACCGGCACCCTCAAGTTCCGCGCCCGCTTCGCCAACGGCGACGAGGCGCTGTTCCCCAATCAGTTCGTGACCGTACGGGTGCGCGAACAGGTGCTGGACCAGGCGCTGGTGGTGCCTTCGGCAGCCATCCAGTTCGGCTCCAATGGCACCTTCGCCTACGTGGTGGGGCCCGACAACAAGATCCAGGTGCGCAGCCTCAAGCTGGGCCCGGATGACGGCAGCCTGACCGTGGTTACCGAAGGCCTGGCCGCTGGCGACCGGGTGGTGACCGAAGGCACCGATCGGCTGCGCGAGGGCAACGAGGTGGAGGTGGTCACCGGGGCTTCGGCGGCGCCCAGCGAACCGGCCAAGCCGGCGGTACGCAAGCCCGGCAAGACCCAGGGCTGATCGGCCGCGATGGATATCTCGCGCCCCTTCATCCTGCGCCCGGTCGCCACCACCCTGTTGATGGTGGCGCTGCTCATCGCCGGTCTGCTGGCCTATCGTCTGCTGCCGGTGGCGGCCTTGCCGCAGGTGGACTATCCCACCATCCGCGTGCTCACCCTCTATCCCGGTGCCAGCCCCGATGTCATGACCAGCGCCGTCACCGCGCCGCTGGAGCGTCAGTTCGGCCAGATGCCGGGCCTGTCGCAGATGGCCTCGACCAGCTCTGGTGGTGCCTCGGTCATCACCCTCAGATTCAACCTGGAACTGGACCTGTCGGTCGCCGAACAGGAAGTCCAGGCCGCGATCAATGCGGCCAACAACCTGCTGCCCAACGATCTGCCGGCACCACCGGTGTACAACAAGGTCAATCCGGCCGATACGCCTATCGTCACCCTGGCGATCAGCTCCAGGACGCTGCCGCTGCCCACGCTCTACGACCTGGTCGACACCCGCATGGCGCAGAAGCTCGCCCAGGTGACCGGGGTCGGTATGGTCAGCCTCGCCGGCGGCCAGCGCCCGGCGGTGCGCATCCAGGTCGATCCGGACAAGCTCGCGGCCCACAACCTGACCCTGGCCGATGTGCGCAGCCTGGTCACCAGCGAGAACACCAACCAGCCCAAGGGCAGCTTCGACGGCCCCACCCGGGTCGCCACCCTGGACGCCAACGACCAGTTGCGCGATCCCAAGGCCTATGGCGACCTGATCCTCAACTACGCCGACAACGGCGCCCTGCGCCTGGGTGACGTGGCCACCATCGCCCAGGGTGCGGAAAACGACCGCCTGGCTGCCTGGGCCAATCGCAGCGGTGCCATCCTGGTCAACGTCCAGCGCCAGCCGGGTGCCAACGTCATCCAGACCGTGGATCGCATCCAGGCGCTCCTGCCCAGCCTCAGGGAAAGCCTGCCGGCCGGTCTCGACATCGCCGTGCTCAGCGACCGTACCGAGACCATCCGCGCCGCGGTCACCGACGTCCAGCACGAGATGCTGCTGGCGGTAGGACTGGTGGTGATGGTCACCTTCGTCTTCCTGCGCCGGTTCAGCGCCACCCTGATTCCCTCGGTCACGGTGCCGCTGTCGCTGATCGGCACCTTCGGCGCCATGTACCTGGCCGGCTTCTCGCTGAACAACCTGTCGCTGATGGCCCTGACCATCGCCACCGGCTTCGTCGTCGACGATGCCATCGTCATGCTGGAAAACATCTCCCGGCATCTGGAAGAGGGCGCCACACCCATGGAAGCGGCGCTCAAGGGCGCCCGCCAGATCGGTTTCACCCTGGTGTCCCTGACCGTTTCGCTGATCGCGGTGCTCATCCCGCTGCTGTTCATGCAGGACGTGGTCGGCCGGCTGTTCCGTGAATTCGCCATCACCCTGGCGGTGGCCATCCTCATCTCCCTGGTGATCTCCCTTACCCTGACACCGATGATGTGCGCGCGGCTGCTCAAGCGCGAGGAGGCGGGCGAGCACCAACTGGTCTGGCTGGAGCGGCTGATCGCCGGCTATGGCCGCGCGCTGCGCTGGTCGCTGGCGCACCGGGCGCTGATGCTGCTGCTGGCGGTGGCGACCTTCGTGCTCACCGCGGTGCTCTACCTGCTGGTGCCCAAGGGCTTCTTTCCGGCCCAGGACACCGGCTCCATCCAGGGCATCACCGAGGCGCCCCAGTCGATCTCCTTCCGCGGCATGAGCGAGCGTCAGCAGGCACTGGCCGAGGTGGTGCTGCAAGACCCGGCGGTGGCGAGTCTGTCCTCCTATATCGGCGTCGACGGTGACAACGTCACCCTCAACAGCGGTCGCCTGCAGATCAACCTCAAGCCGCAGGGCGAGCGCGACGTCACCGCCCAGGAGGTCATCGACCGGCTGCGTCCCGCGGTCGCCAAGGTGGTGGGCATCACCCTCTACATGCAGCCGGTGCAGGACCTCAGCGTCGAGGACCGGGTCAGCCGGACCCAGTACCAGCTGAGCCTGGACTCGCCCGACGCCAGCCTGCTCGACACCTGGGTGCCGCGCCTGATCGAGGCGTTGCACGAGCGCCCGGAACTCACCGATGTCACCAGCGATCTGCAGAACAAGGGGCTGCAGCTGTACCTGACCATCGACCGCGACGCCGCGGCGCGGCTCGGCGTACAGGTCTCGGCCATTACCGATGCCCTCTATGACGCCCTCGGTCAGCGGCAGATCTCGACCATCTATACCCAGGCCAACCAGTACCGGGTGGTGCTGGCCAGCGCCGCCGCCGACAGCCTGGGACCGGATGCCCTCAGCCAGGTCTGGGTGAAGGCGGGCAGTGGCTCCTCGTCCAGCGGCAGCAGCGGCACCGGTACGGCCACCAACACCGAGACCACCACGGACACCAGTCGCGCCCCGGTGCGGCTGTCCAGCCTGGTGAAGATGGAACAGCGGCCGACCCGTCTGGTGATCAACCACCTGAGCCAGTTCCCTGCGGTGACCCTGTCGTTCAACCTGGCCAGCGGCGTTTCCCTGGGCGCCGCGGTGGCGGCCATCGACGCGGCCAAGCAGGAGATCGGCCTGCCGGTAGGCATCAATACCCATTACCAGGGCGCGGCAGCGGCCTTCCAGGCGTCGCTGTCCAGTACCCTGCTCTTGATCCTGGCGGCGGTGGTGGTGATGTATATCGTCCTGGGGGTGCTCTATGAGAGCTTCATCCATCCGCTGACCATCCTCTCGACGCTGCCCTCGGCGGCCATCGGCGCGCTGCTGGCGCTGCTGCTCACCGGCAATGACCTCGGCCTGATCGCGGTGATCGGCATCATCCTGCTGATCGGCATCGTCAAGAAGAACGCCATCATGATGATCGACTTCGCCCTGGATGCCGAACGCCACCAGGGACTGCAGCCGGAGGAGGCCATCTACCAGGCGGCGCTGCTGAGATTCCGGCCGATCCTCATGACCACCCTGGCGGCGCTGTTCGGCGCGGTGCCGCTGATGCTGGCCACCGGCGCCGGCGCCGAGTTGCGCCAGCCGCTGGGCCTGGTGATGGTCGGCGGCCTGCTGGTCAGCCAGGTGCTGACGCTGTTCACCACCCCGGTGATCTACCTGGCCTTCGACAGCCTGGGCGAGCGCCTGGGTCGACGCAGGGCGGTCTGAGGTGAATCTCTCGGCGCCCTTCATCGCCCGGCCGGTCGCGACCTTGCTGCTGAGCCTGGCGTTGCTGCTGCTGGGCGCCATCGCCTTCCGGCTGTTGCCGGTGGCGCCCCTGCCGCAGATGGACTTTCCCACCATCACGGTCTCGGCGACCCTGTCCGGGGCCAGTCCCCAGGTGATGGCCTCCAGCGTCGCCACGCCGCTGGAGCGTTCCCTGGGCACCATCGCCGGCATCAGCTCCATGACCAGCCGCAGCAGCCAGGGCTCGACGCAGATCATCATCCAGTTCGATCTGGACAAGAACGTCAACACCGCCGCCCGCGAGGTGCAGGCGGCCATCAATGCCTCGCGCAACCTGCTGCCGAGCGGCATGCGCCAGATGCCACGCTATCGCAAGGTCAATCCGTCCCAGGCACCCATCATGGTGTTCTCGCTGACCTCCAAGACCCTGAGCAAGGGCGAGCTCTACGACCTGGCGTCCACGGTGCTGGCCCAGAGCCTGTCCCAGGTCAGCGGCGTGGGCGAGGTGCAGATCGGTGGCAGCTCCCTGCCGGCGGTGCGCATCGAGCTGGAACCGCGCCAGCTGGAGCATTACGGGCTGGCGCTGGACGACGTCCGTACCGCCATCAACAGTGCCAACCAGCGCCGCCCCAAGGGCGCGGTGGCCAATGACGAACACAATTGGCAGATCCAGGCCAACGACCAGCTGTTCAAGGCCGCCGACTATGCGCCCCTGATCATCCGCTACCAGGATGGCGCGACGTTGCGCCTGCGCGATGTCGCCAAGGTCAGCGATGCCGTGGAAGACCGCTACAACGCCGGCTTCTACAACGACCAGAGCGCCGTGCTGCTGGTGGTCAATCGGCAGGCCAATGCCAACATCATCGAGACCATCGCCGCGCTCAAGGCGCGCCTGCCGGCGCTGGAGGCCATCGTCCCGGCCAGCGCGCGCCTGGAAGTGGCCATGGACAGATCCGGGGTGATCAAGGCCACCCTGCATGAAGCCGAGCTGACGCTGATCATCGCCGTCTTCCTGGTGATCGGCGTGGTCTGGCTATTCCTCGGCCGGCTGCGCAGCGCGGTGATTCCGGCCCTGGCGGTGCCCATCTCCCTGGTGGGTACCTTCGCCGTCATGTACCTGCTCGGCTTCTCGCTCAATACCCTGTCGCTGATGGCGCTGATCCTGGCGGCGGGGCTGGTGGTGGACGATGCCATCGTGGTGCTGGAGAACATCGCCCGGCACATCGATAACGGCATGGCGCCGCTCAAGGCGGCCTACCAGGGCACCCGCGAGGTGGGCTTCACCCTGCTGTCGATGAATGTTTCCCTGGTGGCCGTCTTCGTCGCCATCCTCTTCATCGGCGGCATCGTCGAGAAGCTGTTCCGCGAATTCTCCCTGACCCTGGCCGCCGCCATCCTGGTGTCGCTGGTAGTGTCCCTGACGCTGACGCCCATGCTCTGCGCGCGCTGGCTCAGGCCTCACGATCCCGCCACCGAAAGCCGCCTGCAGCGCTTCAGCGAGCGGGCCCATCGCCGGCTGGTGGCGGGTTACGACCGCAGCCTCGGCTGGGCCCTGCGTCATCGGCGGCTGACCCTGCTGAGTCTGATCGCGACCATAGCGCTCAATGTGCTGCTCTATGTCGTGGTGCCCAAGACCTTCATGCCCCAGCAGGACACCGGCCAGCTGATCGGTTTCATCCGCGGCGACAATGCGCTGTCGTTCCAGGTCATGCAGCCGAAGATCGAGATCCTGCGCAAGTCGCTGCTGGCCGATCCGGCGGTGGCCAGCGCCTCCGGCTTCGTCGGCAGTTCCGGCTCCGGCAGTGGGGTGAACAACGCGGTGATGCTGATTCGCCTCAAGCCCATCGCCGAGCGCCAGCTGGATGCGCAAAAGGTCATCGAGCGCATCCGCGCCAACGCGCCCAAGGTGCCGGGCGCCCAGCTGTTCCTCATGGCCGACCAGGACCTGAGATTCGGCGGTCGTCAGCAGAGCACCTCGTCCTATGAGTACAACCTGCTCTCGGGCGACGTCGGGCTGCTGGAAACCTGGCAGCCCAAGGTATTGGCCGCACTCAAGGCGCTGCCGGAGCTGACCGCGGTGGACGGCCGCGAAGGCAGCACCCAGCAGATCACCCTGCAGATCGACCGCGAGAAGGCCAAGCGCCTCGGCGTGGACATGGAGACCGTCGCTGCGGTGCTCAACAACTCCTTCGCCCAGCGGCAGATCTCGACCATCTACGAGCCGCTCAACCAGTACAAGGTGGTGATGGAGATCAATCCGCGCTATGCCCAGGATCCGACCGTCCTCGAGCAGGTGCGGGTCATCACCGCCAGCGGCGCCCAGGTCCCGCTGTCGGCCTTCGCCTACTACACCAACAGCCTCGCCGAGGACCGGGTTACCCACGATGGCCAGTTCGCCTCGGAGAGCATCAACTTCGACCTGGCGCCGGACGTCAGCCTGGAACAGGCGACCCGGGCGGTACAGCGCGCGGTGGCGGCCATCGGCTTGCCGACCGATGTCCAGGGTCGCCTGGGCGGATCCGCCAACATCTTCGCCAGCACGGTGTCGGGGCAACCGCTGATGATTCTCGGCGCCCTGGTGCTGGTCTATATCGTCCTAGGCGTGCTCTACGAGAGCTACGTGCATCCCCTGACCATCCTCTCGACGCTACCGTCGGCCGGGGTAGGGGCCTTGCTCGCCATCCAGCTCACCGGTGGCCAGTTCAGCCTGATTTCCATGCTCGGCCTGTTCCTGCTGATCGGGGTGGTGAAGAAGAATGCCATCATGATGGTGGATCTGGCCCTGCAGCTGGAGCGCCAGCAGGGACTGACGCCCGAGGAGGGCATTCGCCAGGCCTGTCTGTTGCGCCTGAGGCCCATCCTGATGACCACCATGGCCGCCATCCTCGGTGCCGTACCGCTATTGATCGGCAATACCGAAGGCGCAGAGATGCGCCAGCCACTGGGCCTGGTGATCGTCGGTGGCCTGGTCTTGAGCCAGATCCTCACCCTCTACACCACCCCGGTGGTCTATCTCTATTTCGAACGCCTGCGCCGCCGCGTCAATCGCTGGCGCGGCATCCGTACCGACGCTGCCCTGGATACGCCGCTATGACTCCAACCCTGCGCCTGCCGACGCTGACCCTGGCTCTGCTACTGGCCGGCTGTACCCTGGGCCCGGATTACCAGCGGCCAACCACTGCGGTGCCGGTCGCCTACCGTCATGCCGAGGGCTGGCAGGCCGCCGCGCCCAGGGATCTGGAGGTCCGTGGCGACTGGTGGCGCCGCTACGATGATCCGACCCTGGATCGCCTGATGGTCCAGCTGAACCAGCGCAACCAGAGCCTGGCCCAGGCCGAGGCGACCTATCGGCAATCCCTGGCCCTGGTCAGTCAGGCGCGGGCCGCGTTGTTCCCGACCCTGTCCAGCAGCCTGGGCGCCACCCGCTCCGGGCGCGGGGGCGGTTCGGGCAGCAACACCGTCATCCGCAACTCCAATGGCACCAGCAGCACCTTCAGCAGCGGTGGCACCAGCACCATCAGCAACGCCTACGACGCCAGCCTGGGGGTGAGCTGGGAGCTGGATCTCTGGGGGCGCGTAAGGCGCCAGGTGGAGGCGGATCGGGCTTCCGCCCAGGCCAGCGCTGCGGAGCTGGCGGCCACCCGCCTGAGTCTGCAGACGCAACTGGCGACCAACTATTTGCAGTTACGGGTGCTGGACGCCCAGCAGCGGTTGCTCGACGCCACCGTGTCCGCCTACGAGCGATCCCTGCGCCTGACCCAGAACCAGTACCGCGCCGGCATCGTCACGCCGGCGGATGTGGCCCAGGCGACCACCCAGCTGAAGAGCACCCAGGCCGACGCCATCGACCTCAGGTACCAGCGTGCCCAGCTGGAAAACGCCATCGCGGTGCTGGTCGGCGAAGTCCCGGCCAATTTCCAGCTGGGCGCGGTCAAGACAGTTCCCGAATTGCCGCCGCTGCCGAGCGCCGTGCCCTCGACCCTGCTGGAGCGGCGTCCGGACATCGCCCAGGCCGAGCGCCAGGTCATGGCCGCCAATGCCGCCATCGGCGTCGCCGAAGCGGCTTACTACCCCGATCTGACCCTGAGTGCCAGCGGTGGCTACAGTGCCAGCCAGTGGGGCAATCTGATCAGCACGCCGAATCGCTTCTGGTCGATCGGGCCATCCTTTGCCCTGTCGCTGTTCGATGGTGGCCTGCGCCGCGCCCAGGTGGAGTCGGCCGAAGCCAGCTACGACGCCAGCGTCGCCGGTTATCGCCAGACCGTGCTCGATGGCTTCCGCGAGGTGGAGGACTATCTGGTGCAGCTGCGCACCTACGGCGACGAAGCCGGCGTGCGCCAGGATGCCCTGGATGCCGCGCGGCGCGCCCTGCAACTGGCCGAGAACCAGTACCAGGCCGGGTTGATTGGCTATCTCGACGTGGTCACCCTGCAGACCACCGCCCTGAGCAACGAGCGCACCAACCTGACCCTGCTGGGCAGCCGCCTCAGTGCCAGCGTCCAACTGATCGCCGCGCTCGGTGGTGGTTGGGATGGCAACGTCACCCTACCGGCGCCGCCGCGGCGACCTTGATCCCGGGCACAAAAAAGCCGGGCGATTGCCCGGCTTTTTCATGACTGGCGCTTAGTTGGGGAAGAGTTCGCCCAGCTTCATGCTCAGCATCATGTTGCCTTCGACGCGCAGTTTGCCGGACATGAAGGCCTGCATGCCGTCGGTTTCGCCGCTGACGATGCCAGCCAGGGTGTCCTGGTCCATGATCAGGGTGCAATCCGGGTCGGCGGCGTCGCCTTGCTGGACGTCGCAGGTGCCGTCCTTGACGACCACGTAGTAGTTGTCACCGCCCTCGACGTCGAATTGATAGGTGAGATCCAGGCCGGCCGCGGCGGAGGGGTCGAACTTGCTCTTCAGGGTGGCGATGGCTTCGGCTGCGCTCATGGCGAGGGTCCTTGTGGTCTTTTTCGATGAGGCCCACTCCGGCGGGAGGGGCAGGGCACTCGACCGAGGGTAGGGGGCGGCAGGAGGCCTGTCAACGGATATTCATACGCTTGTTTGAAAGGCTGGTGCGCGTGCACGGATTGATCGCTGCCAATGGCTAGCCGGTGCCGGAAGACCGCCGGGAATCGCCGAGTTTCTATCGGTCGGGCGACTCGGTATGCTGGGCAGGGCACTGCTGCCGCCATCCTAGGAGAGTCCGTGGAGTTTCTTGCCGACTATGCCAGTTTCCTGGCCAAAACCGTCACCGTGGTGGTCGCCATCATCGCCGTGCTGCTGTTCACCGTCGCCGTCCGCGGCCGCAACCGGCGCAGCTCCGCTGGCCAGTTGCAGGTACAGAAGCTCAATGACTTCTATCGCGATCTGCGGCTGAGGTTGCAGCAGAGCGTGCTGGGCAAGGAAGCCTTCAAGGCCCTGCGCAAGCGCGAGACCAAGGCCGAGAAGACCAAGCGCAAGAGCGAGACCGGCAAGTCGCGGGTCTATGTGCTCGATTTCCATGGCGACATCAAGGCCACGGCCAACGAACACCTGCGCAACGAGATCACCGCCGTCCTGACCCTGGCGACGCCCAAGGACGAGGTAGTGGTGCGGCTGGAAAGCGGCGGTGGCCTGGTGCACAGCTATGGCCTGGCCGCCTCGCAGCTGGCGCGCATCCGCCAGGCGGGAATTCCCCTGACCATCTGCGTCGACAAGGTAGCGGCCAGTGGCGGTTACATGATGGCCTGCATCGGCGACCGTATCCTCTGTGCGCCCTTCGCCATCCTCGGCTCCATCGGTGTGGTCGCCCAGTTGCCCAATGTCCACCGCCTGCTGAAGAAGCATGACGTGGACTTCGAGGTCTTCACCGCCGGCCAGTACAAGCGCACCGTTACGGTGTTCGGCGAGAACGACGAGAAGGGCAAGGAAAAATTCCAGCACGATCTGGATACTACCCATGTGCTGTTCAAGAATTTCGTCGCCCACTACCGGCCGCAGCTCAATATCGACGAGGTCGCCACCGGCGAGGTCTGGCTCGGCCAGGCCGCGCTGGGCAAGCAACTGGTGGACGAGCTGCGCACCAGTGACGAATACCTGGCCGAACGGGCCCAGGTGGTCGAAGTCTTTTCGCTGCGCTTCGTCGAGAAGAAGTCGTTGCCCGAGCGCCTGGGCATGGCCGCGAGCCTCGGGGTCGATCGTCTGGTGAGCACCTGGTGGGAGCGCCTGGCCGAGTCGACCCGCTGGCGCTGAGGTCCAAGGGACTGACGGCCCATAACAAGACTCCAATGGAGGTTATGCGATGAGCAATTTTCAGGCGCTCTGGGTGACCGAAGGGGCCCATGGTGCTTTCCGGCAAGAGGTGGTGACGCGCAGCCTGGACGACCTGCCCGCGGGCGAGGTGCTGATCCGGGTGCGCTACTCCTCGCTCAACTACAAGGACGCCCTGTCGGCCATCGGCAACCGCGGCGTGACCCGGCGCTATCCCCATACCCCGGGTATCGACGCTGCCGGGGTGGTGGAGCACTCCAACGCTGGCGAATTCGCCGTGGGCGATGAGGTCCTGGTCACGGGCTACGACCTGGGCATGAGCACTCCCGGCGGCTTCGGCCAGTACATCCGGGTGCCGGCCGCCTGGGTGATCCGCCGCCCGGACAATCTCGGCCTGCGTGAAGCCATGGTGCTGGGCACCGCGGGGCTCACCGCGGCGCTGTGCGTCGAGAAGCTCGAACAGATGGGCCTGACCCCTGAAGCCGGTACCGTGCTGGTCACCGGTGCCAGTGGTGGCGTGGGCAGTCTGGCGGTCAAGTTGCTGGCACGCCTGGGCTATCACGTGGCGGCGTCCACGGCCAAGCTGGAGCGCGCGGAGTGGCTGCATCGGCTGGGTGCCCGGCAGATCCTCGACCGTGCCACCCTGGCCGATGGCGTCGGCAAGCCGCTACTGGACCAGCAGTGGGCCGGGGCGGTGGATACCGTCGGCGGCGACATCCTCTTCAACGTCATCAAGTCGCTGGAATACGGCGGCAGCGTGGCCTGTTGCGGCATGACCGCCGGCACCACCTTCGCCGCCGGGGTCTTTCCCTTCATCCTGCGCGGGGTGAATCTGCTGGGCGTGGATTCTGTCGAGTTGCCACTGATGGCCAAGGCCGCGCTCTGGGACAAGCTTTCGGTGCAGTGGAAGCTGGACGACCTGGACAGCCTGACCCGCGAGGTCGGCCTTGCCGAACTGCCCGACACCATCAGTCAGATCCTGGCGGGCAAGATGGTGGGGCGTGTGGTGGTCGATCTCGGTTGAGCGAAGGCCAGACAAAAAGAAACCCGCCGCGGCGGGTTTTCTTTTGCGTCCGCGGCGATCAGGCCTGGCGGCGGCGGAACAGCGGCTCGGCCTGGTCGACCGCGCCCTGATAGGTCACGCTGAAGTCGCGCAGACCGGCCAGGGCCGCTTCCGGATCGCGGTCGGCACGGACCACGTAGGCATCGAAGCCGCAACGCTTGAGGAAGAACAGCTGGTCCTGCAGGACATCGCCGATGGCGCGCAGCTCGCCGGTCCAGCCGAAGCGTTCGCGCAGCAGGCGGGCATAGGAATAGCCACGCCCGTCGACGAAGGCCGGGAAGTTGATGGCGATCAGGGCGAAGTGCGCGAGGTCGCCGGCAATGCTCTCCGGCTCTTCATCGCTGTCCAGCCAGATGCCCAGCTTGCCATCGCGGCAGGTGAGGGCATGGCCGTGCTCCAGCCACAGGGCGGCCGGGATGATCACGTCGTCGCTGTTGGGGACGTCTGCCAAGGCGACGTCCTTGGGCAGCAGATGCCAGTTGTCGGTGACCAGCTGGTCGCCCTTAATGATTCTTTGCATAGACGCGCTCCTTGAAGGGGTCGATACCGATACGGCGGTAGGTGTCGATGAAGCGCTCGTCTTCGGTGCGTCGCTCGACGTAGACGTTGATCAGCTTGCCGATCACCTCGGGCATCTGGTCCTGGGCGAAGGAGGGGCCGAGGATCTTGGCCAGGGTGGCGTCACGGCCGGCGTCGCCGCCCAGGGACACCTGGTAGAACTCCTCGCCCTTCTTGTCCACGCCGAGGATGCCGATGTGGCCGACGTGGTGATGACCGCAGGCGTTCATGCAACCGGAGATGTTGAGGTCCAGCTCGCCGATGTCGAACAGGTAGTCCAGGTCGTCGAAACGGCGCTGGATGGCTTCGGCGATGGGGATCGACTTGGCGTTGGCCAGGGAGCAGAAATCACCGCCCGGGCAGCAGATCATGTCGGTCAGCAGGCCGATGTTGGGGGTGGCGAAGCCATGCTCGCGCAACTCGTGCCAGAGCTCCAGCAGCTGGTCCTGACGGACGTCGGCGAAGATGACGTTCTGCTGGTGCGAGGTGCGCAGCTCGCCGAAGCTGTAGCGATCGGCCAGCTCGGCCATGGCGTCCAGCTGGAGATCGGTCACGTCCCCCGGCGCGACGCCGGTGGGCTTGAGCGACAGCGTCACGGCGACATAGCCCGGACGCTTGTGGCGGAAGGTGTTGCGCTGGCGCCAGCGGGAGAAACCGGGGTGCTCGGCGTCCAGGCGGGCGAGGGCGGCGTCCTGGTCCTGCAGCTCGGCATAGGGCGGATCGACGAAGAAGGCGGAGACCCGCGCGACCTCGGCGTCGGTCAGAGTGACGGGGCCGTCCTTGAGGTGGGCCCACTCGGCCTCGACCTTTTCGGCGAAGGCGTCGGCACCCAGCGCCTTGACCAGGATCTTGATGCGCGCCTTGAACTTGTTGTCGCGGCGGCCGTAGCGGTTGTAGACCCGCAGGGTGGCTTCCAGGTAGCTGAGCAGGTGCTGCCAGGGCAGGAATTCACGGATGAATTCACCGGTGTGGGGAGTACGGCCCTGGCCGCCGCCGACCAGCACGCGGAAGCCCAGCTCGCCGGCCTCGTTACGCACCGCTTCCAGGCCGATGTCGTGCACCTCGATGGCGGCGCGATCCAGGGCGGCGCCGTTGACGGCGATCTTGAACTTGCGCGGCAGGAAGGCGAATTCGGGGTGGAAGGTCGACCACTGGCGGATGATCTCGCACCAGGGGCGCGGATCGATCAGTTCGTCATGGGCGACGCCGGCGAACTGGTCGGTGGTGGTGTTGCGGATGCAGTTGCCGCTGGTCTGGATGGCGTGCATCTGCACGGTGGCCAGCTCGGCAAGGATCTCGGGGACGTCTTCCAGCTCCGGCCAGTTGAACTGGAAGTTCTGCCGGGTACTGATGTGGGCGTAGCCCTTGTCGTAGTCACGGGCGATCTGCGCCAGCTTGCGCACCTGGGTAGTGTTCAGCAGGCCGTAGGGCACCGCGACCCGCAGCATGGGCGCGTAGCGCTGGATGTAGAGACCGTTCTGCAGGCGCAGCGGGCGGTATTCTTCGCCACCCAGCTCTCCGGCCAGGAAGCGGCGGGTCTGGTCGCGAAACTGGGCGACACGCTCTTCGACGATCCGCTGATCGTACTGATCGTAAACGTACATGGTCATCCTGCTGTCAGGCGGCGCGCACGGCTGCGCGTGATCGAAGTCCTGGGCACCCCTGGGGTGCTCTGGAGACTTTTCTAGGCCGTGCACGATAGCAGCAGGTCTATATGCTTAAAAGCGATGTTTCTTTATATATAAATCTATTCCGGCGATAAGCGAGAGCAGGGTGGGCGGCGCCGGATACCACTTATGAATACCGTGGTTGATAAAACGTAGCGAGCGGCTGTCAGGGCGGGTGCGCGCGGCGCGCAGGAACCGGAGTGTACGAGCGGTACATGAGGATTCCGAGCACTGCACGCGCCCGTTTGGCGGACGCGCAGTAGTTTTAGCAGCCGCGGTTAGTTCAGGCCCAGCTTGCCGCGCAGGGTGGAGAGATCTTCCGCCAGGGTGTTGACCGGACCGACCAGGGCCTTGCGATCACGCTCGCTGACCTTGTCGTAGGTCTCGAAGCCGCCGTCCTTGGTCTTGTACTTGGCCAGGATCCTGTCGACCGTGGCGAAGTTCTTGTCGACCTTGGCGACGAAGGCCTGGTCCTGCTTCTCGATCTGCGGGCGGAACAGGTCGACGATCTTCTTGGCGCCATCGACGTTGGCCTGGAAGTCATAGAGGTCGGTGTGGCTATAGCGCTCTTCCTCGCCCGACACCTTGGTCGCCGCCACTTCCTCCATCAGCGCCGCGGCGCCACCCACCACCTTTTCCGGCGGGAAGGTCAGGCCATCGACGCGGGCCTGCAGGTCCTTGACGTCTGCCAGCAGCTTGTCGGCGAGGGGACCCTGGCCTTCGGTGGTGTTCTGGGTAAAGAGGGCGTGCTCCAGGCGATGGAAGCCGGTGAAGTCCTCGGATTTGACCCCCTGCTCGTGGTCGTCTTCGCGGGAGTCGATGGCGGCGTCGAGGTCGCTGAAGAGTTCGGCGATGGGCTCGACCTGCTCGTAGGAGACCCGCGTCGGGGCATAGAGCCTGCGCGCGGTGGCCAGGTCGCCGCGCTTGACCGCCGCGGTGAAGGCCTGGGTCTGCTCGGTGAGCTTGGCCAGGTTGTCGGTGACATAGATCTTGTAGTCGGAGATGGGGCCGACCAGATCCAGCGGCGAGTTGGCAGCGAAGGCCGGCGTGGCGAGGGCCAGACCGAGGGCAGCGGCGAGGAACGAGCGTTTCATTCGACTTCTCCTGTCGAGGTTTTAAAGCGATGCGGCGGCCAGCAGGCTGCGGCCGAGATAGTCCTTGGCATCGGTGATCCCCGGCAGGACGAAGAAGTAACCGCCGCCGATGGGCTTGATGTATTCCTCCAGGGGCTCGCCATCCAGGCGTTTCTGTACGGCGATGAAGCCCTGCTCCAGATCGGCTTGGTAGGCGATGAACAGCAGGCCCATGTCGAGCTGGCCGTTCTTGCGCACGCCATTGGAGTAGTTGAAGGGGCGGCGCAGGATCAGGTTGCGCTGGCTCTCCGGGGTACGGGGATTGGCCAGGCGGATATGGGCGTCCAGCGGCGTGACCTTGCCCTTGGGATCGCTGGCGTAATCCGGCACATCGGTCTCGTGACCGCCGGCCATGGGCGCGCCACTGGCCTTGCGCCGCCCGAAGATGGCTTCCTGCTCCTGCAGCGGGGTGCGATCCCAGCGCTCGACGAAATTGCGGATGATGCGCACCGCCTGGTAGCTGCCCTGGGCGGCCCAGGCGGGCTCGCCGCTGCCGGGCTGGACCCAGACGATCCGGTCCATCGCCTGGGCGTCGGTGGAATCGGGGTTGGCCGAGCCGTCGCGAAAGCCGAGGAAGTTGCGCGCGCTTTCCGCCGGTTGCCCGGGTGGCGGATCCTGCACCGGCACGCTGCCTTCCTGCTTCCAGCGGATCGCCAGCAGGTCGGGCAGATTCTTCAGGAGGTCGCGCAGGGCGTGGATGTTCGTGTCCGGGGTATTGGCGCAGAACTGCAGGCAGAGATCGCCGTGGCAGCAGTCCGCTTCCAGGGCGTCGTTGGGAAAGCCGGTCATGCGCTGCAGCTGGCGCGGCTTTACCGCGCTCAGGCCGAAACGGTCATCGAACAGCGACTCGCCCACCGAGACGGTGATGGTGAGGTTGTCCGGCGTCACCACCGGACCGAGGATGCCGGAATCCAGCGGCGGCAACCTGGGATCGACCTCCGGTACCGGGCCGCCCTGCATGAGAAAGCGGATGCGCTCGTCGAGGGTCCGCAGCAGGCGTTCCAGGTCGTCACGGTCGCTGGCCAGCACATCGAAGGCCACGATCATCCCGGCCGCCGGCCGTGGGGTGACGATGCCGCTCTGGTGCTGGCCGAGGAACGCCTGGCGCTGGTGGGTATTGGCGCTGCCGGGGGCACGGGTCACCTCGGCGGTGCTGGCCGCCCGGGCGTGCATCGGGCAGAGCCCGGCACCGGCCAGGGCCACGCTGGCGGCGCCGAGCCCACCCAGCAGGCGGCGACGGTCGATATTGGGCTGATCGGGAGCGGACTTCTTCATGGCGTGGTCTTGGTCGCGGCCAGGCCCAGGGCCGGGGCGACCTGGTCGAGGGAGTCGGCCAGGGCCTGGGCCGCGGCGGCGATGCGCTGGCGGTCGTCAGGGGAAAGGGAAGAGTAGGGACGCTGAACATCGCCCAGGGCCGCGGCCAGGGCGTCGGCCTGGGTATCCAGGCTTTGCTGCAGCTCGGGATGCCCCTTGCCGAGCAGCGGGCGCAGCAACTCGATCACCTTGCGCGTGCCGTCCAGATTGGCGGCAAAGCCGGGCAGCACGAGCTGGCTGTAGCGTTCTTCCTCGCCCGAGATCCGGGTGTTGGCCAGGTTGTGCAGCAGGCGTGCGGCGTTGCCGCTGAGTTGCTCGGGCGGCAGCGACTGGCCGAGCAGGGCATCGCGCAGGGCGGCGGCGTCCTGTTGCAGGCGGGCAGCAACGGGTTCCAGGTCCCGGGTGCTGTTGCCGGCGAAGAGGCCTTGTTCGAGCCGATGGAAGCCGCCGAAGGCCGGATCCTGTTCGCGCTTTTCGTAGTAGTCGGCGCGGGCGTTGAGGCGATTGTCCAGTTCGGCAAAGCGCTGCGCGGTTGCCGCTAGGCGCTGGTAGGGCAGGCGAGCGGCGGCATAGGCGGCGCGCGCCTGCGCCAGATCGCCCGCGGGCAGGGCCTGCTGGAGGGTAGTGAGACCCTGCAGCAAGAGGCGGCTCTGCTGATTCAGATAGACGCGGTATTCCGACAGCGGACCGACGAACTGGGTCAGGGTCGGGCCGGCCTTGCTGGCGGCTTCCGAGGCGGCGGTCGGGAGTACCTTCAGCGTACCCCGCGGATTGCTCAGCAGCCCGCAGGTGATGGCGTAGTCGCCAGGCGCCAGGGTGGCATTGATGACCTGGCTGAGACCGGGGGCGATGTTCTCGCGCTCCTCGACCACCAGGACGCCGTCGAGGATTTCCCACTCCACCGCCCGATCCGAGCGGTTGACGATACGAAAGCGCGCCGGTCCGGCAGGCACTTCCAGGGCGTTGGGCTCGCAGCGATTGGCCAGGATATCGACCTTGATCTCGCCGTCGGCGACGGTCGCGTGACGCTCGCCTGCGGAGCGCGAGGCGTAATAGAAGGCGGCGCCCGCGGCGATCAGCAGGGTTGCCGAGCCGATCAGGGCCAGGCGCATGGCCGTGGAGCCCTGCTTCGGCGAATGGGGGTTGGCGTTGTTCAAGACGGGCGCTCCAGCGAGGCGGGGGTGGTTACCACAGGACGCTGGGGCGGCGCCGGGGTGCGGAAGAACAGCGGCAGGGTGACCGCCAGGAACAGCAGATAGGCGCCGAGGGTGCTCACGGTCGGGGTGTCCTGGTAGCCGAACATGCCGGCCAGCACCGTACCCACCGGGCCGTCGGCGGGCAGCACGTGGCTCCAGTCGAACAGCACCTGCTGCAGCGAATTCCACAGGCCGGCTTCATGCAGGGCCTTGACCGAGTTGGTGAACAGGCCGGCCGCGACGAAGAGGATGAACAGGCCGGTGAAGCGAAAGAACTTGCCCAGGTTCAGTCGCACGCCGCCGGTATAGAGGCCGTAGCCCACCGCGATGGCGATGATCAGGCCAAGCAGGGCACCCAGGGGCGCACCGGGGCCGGCGCTCTGCTGGAAGATGGCGAGCAGGAAGAACACGGTTTCCAGGCCCTCCCGCGCAACCGCCAGAAAGACCATGCCGATCAGGGCATAGACCTGGTTGCGCGAGGCGGACAGGGCGTTTTCCAGGGAGTCGTGCAGTTCGGTCTTGATCGAGCGCGCCGCCTTGCGCATCCAGAACACCATGGAGGTGAGGATGGCGGTGGCCGCCAGGCCGACTACCGCTTCGAACAGTTCCTGCTGACGCTGCGGGAATTCGGCACTGGCCAGTTGCAGTCCGGCGCCCACGAACAGGGACAGGGCGGCGGCCAGCATCACCCCGATCCAGACCGCGGGCATCCAGTGGCCACGACCGGTGCGTTGCAGATAGCTGGCGATGATGCCAACGATGAGCGCCGCTTCGATACCTTCGCGGAGCATGATCAGAAAGGGAACGAGCATGAAAGCTATCACCGACGGAAGCTAAGGGCGCCGACGCGCCCGGAGGTCGGTGATTTGTATCACAATGATTCGGATTGTTAAATGCGGATGATTCTCGTGCCTTATGGATCCGCCGACTGGTTGGCAGCGGATCAGCGTGGAGGCGCGCGTCAGGCCTGGAAGACCACGGCGGTATCCGGAGCCTTGCCGGTGGCGAAGCGACGGATCTCCCGCCAGTTGCGCAGGTCGACCACTGCCAGCTGATTATCTTCCAGCGCCGCGAACAGCCGCTCGCCGCGGGGATCGAGGTTGAGGCCGGGCACCGCGCTGCCCATGGGCAGATAGGCCACTTCGGCGAGGGTATCGGGCCGCAGCAGCGAAAGACTCTTGTCCGCCAGATTGGACACCAGCAGGCGGCCATCGGGCAGGGCGGCTACCCGTACCGCTTCGCCCCGCAGCTTGATCTGGCGGATCGGCGCCAGGTCGCGGGCATCCAGCGCATGGAGGATGCCGGCGAAACGGTCGAGTACATAGAAGGTACGCTCGTCCGGACTCAGGCAGCAGCCCTCCGGCGCCTGGCCGAGATATTTCTTGACCGGCAGCACGGCGGGATTGTGCGCGTCCACCAGGATCACCAGGCCGCTCAGGGTATCCGCGACGTAGGCACGGCGTCCGTCACGGGTCAGTACGAAGTAGTGGCTGCGGGTCCCGCCGACCGGGACGATCTGGCTGGGCGATTCGGCGGTGGCGGGGCGATCGAAGCGGATGAGCAGCGAGTCGGTTTCGCTGAGCACATAGAGGCGACCCTGGTCGTCCAGGCGCATGCCGTGCAGGCGGTGATAGGGCGACAGGTCGATGGATCTCACCAGGCGGCGCTCGGCGAGATCTATCACACTGACCTGGTGGCCGCCCTCGCCAGGCGCCTGCCAGCTCTTGACGCCATACTGGCCGACATAGGCATAGCGACCCTGGCGGTCGGCGACGATCTCATGGGGTTGCTCCGGCAATTCCAGACTGCCGACGCGCTTGCCATCGGCCAGGCGATAGAAGCCGATGCCGGGGGCTTCCTTCTCGACCAGGGCGAGGTATCCATTGCCCGCTGCGAAGGCGCGGAGCGGATAGCCGCCCAGCAGGGGCAGGGCGGCACTGGCAGCCAGCAGGCCGAGGGTCTGACGGCGATTCAGGTGGGGCATAGGAGGTCTCCCAAGGGGCAAGCCTCCCTGCCAGGGTCAAGCGAATCCGTGCTACTCGAATAGACCCTTGAACCAGGTCCAAACTCCGAAGGAGTAGTCGGGAAAGATGTCGATGCCCAGCGCGGACTTGAGCAGATAGAGCAGCAAGAGGCCCACCAGGCCGCAGGCCAGCAGGATCACCGCCAGCACCGTGGCCTTGCCGAGCAGGGACAATTCCTGCTCCAGGCGCGAGAGTTGACGGTAGTTGCGACCGGCGAGGAAGACGAAGTAGTAGCGGCGGTGCCAGAACTTGACGGTGCCGCGCAGATCGACACTGTGCTTGCCCCAGCTGCGGGTGCCGAAAGCCAGCTTGAGGGCTTCCAGCTGCTCCTCGGTAAAGGATTCACGCAGCGCTTCGGGCAGGCGTTCCTTCAGACCGGCGATGAAGGGGTCGTGGCGTTTGATGCGATCCTGCATGGAAAAGCTTCCCTCTGAATGGTGCGAATGCACTCTGAGGGGGCGCCCGACCGGGCGTTCCGCCGCACCTGATGGGCGGGGCCCCGCGCAGGACGATCGGTCAGGCGCTGACGCGTACGGGGCGCAGCACCTCGGCCCGGGCGCGCAACTGGCCGCAACCGCCGTCGACATCCTGGCCCGCGGAATTGCGCACCTTGGTCAGCAGGCCGCGGCTGTGCAGGTAGCGCACGATCTGCACGATGCGCTCGCCGTCGGGGCGCTGGTAGTCGTCCACTTCCAGGCTGTTGTAGGGAATCAGGTTGAGTACGCCGTACTTGCCCTTCATCAGCCGCAGCAATTCGTCCATCTCGTCCTGGCCGTCGTTGATGCCGGCGAGCAGCGTCCACTGGTACTGGATGGGATAGCCGATCAGTCGGGCATAGGCTTCACCCTGTTCGATCAGCTCGCCGGGTTCGTAGCGGGGCGCCTTGGGCAGCAGGCGGGCCCGACGCTCGGCATTGGTGCTGTGCAACGACAGCGCCAATGCCGGCCTGACCGTCTGCTGGGGCAGTCGCTCGAACACCCGCGGATCGCCGACGGTGGAAAACACCAGGTTGCGATGGCCGATACCGCCGGCGGTGCCCAGCAGGTCTATGGCCTCCAGCACGTTGTCCAGGTTGTGCGCCGGCTCGCCCATGCCCATGAAGACCACCTTCTTGACCGCCCTGAGGCGTCGCGCCAGGGCGACCTGGGCGACGATCTCGGCGCTGCCCACCTGGCGCAGCAGGCCGCTCTTGCCAGTCATGCAGAAGACGCAGCCCACCGCGCAGCCGACCTGGGACGACACGCAGAGCCCGTCGCGCGGCAGCAGCACGCTTTCCACCGCCTGGCCATCGCCCAGGGTCACCAGCATCCGCGCCGAACCGTCGGCTCCCGGATGCTCCGAGGTCACCCGGGCCAGGCCTTCCAGCCGCGCGGTCAGTGCCGGGATGGCCTGGCGTACCTCCAGCGGCAGGAAGTTTTCCGCCTGCTGGCGCCGGGTGCCGGTATCCAGGGCCAGTCCCTGGCACCAGGCGCGCAGGATACGGGCACTGTGCTTGGGCTTGGCGCCGGCATCGGCGAGCAACTGGACGACATCGGAAATACGCATGGGAAAAGGGCAGGTCGAGGGCGGGCGGCGATAATAGGACAGGGCAGGGATGCTATCCTAGTCCTTTGCAAGACGAGGACCCGTCATGAAGTTCATCCACCAGCGCGAGCATCTCAACGAGGGCGATCTGGTCGTCATCCAGAGTTCGGGGGTGTGCAACATCCGCCTGATGAACGATGCCAATTTCCGCAGCTTCAAGAACGGCGGCCGCCACTCCTATCACGGCGGCGCCTTCGACACCTTTCCGGCGCGCATCACCGTCCCGAGCACCGGCTTCTGGAACATCACCCTGGACACCGTCACCAAGCGGCCGATCAGCGTTACCCGCAAGCCCGAGATCAAGCACTCGATCAAGATCGTCCGTCGCTCGCCTTCCGAGTTGCGTTGAGACAGCGGTCACCCGTCCCTGGGTGATCCTGCTGGCTATTTCGGCTGCAACTCCAGCAGCCGTGCGTTGGCGCCGTCTTCCAGTACCCAGAGGCTGCCGTTGGGACCTTCCTCGACGTCGCGGATGCGCGTGCCCATGGCATAGCGCTCGACTTCGCGTGCCTCTTCGCCCTTGAGTTCGATCCGCACCAGCGCCTTGGAAGACAGGCCGCCGATGAAGGCATTACCTTTCCAGGCCGGGAAGCGGCTGCCCTCGTAGATCATCAATCCGGCCGGGGAAATCACCGGCGTCCAGGTGATCTTCGGCGGGATGAATTCCGGGCGGGTCGCGTGATCCGGGATCGGCTTGCCGCCATAGTGATCGCCATTGGAGACCTCGGGATAGCCGTAATTGCCGCCGCGCTGGATCAGGTTCAGCTCGTCACCGCCCTGGGGACCCATCTCTTGTTCCCACAAGCGGCCTTGGGCATCGAAGGCGATGCCCAGCGGGTTGCGGTGACCCAGCGACCAGACCTGCGCCGCTACGCCGCCCTGCTGGGCGAAGGGGTTGTCCGCAGGCGTACTACCGTCATCGTTGAGGCGGATGAGCTTGCCCAGGTTGCCGGTCATATCCTGGGCCGGGGTGAATTTCTGCCGCTCACCCGAGGTGATCCACAGCTTGCCGTCCGGGCCGAATCTCATACGATGGCCATAGTGACCATTGCCACTGACCTTGGGGGTCTGCCGCCAGATCACCTTGAGGTCACTGAGCGACCCGCTGCCATCTTCTTTCAAGGTCAGCTTGGCACGGGCCACGGCAGCACCCTGGGTACCGTCTTCGCCGGCTTCGGCGTAGCTCAGGTAGATCAGCTGATTGCTGGCGTATTGCGGATGCAGGATGACATCGCCCAGCCCGCCCTGGCCGGCGGCGACCACCTTGGGCACACCGCCGATGTCCTGCGCCTTGCCAGTCTGCACGTTCAGGTGCTTGAGGACGCCGCCTTTCTCGGTGACCAGCGCCGTGCCGTCCGGGAGAAAGGCGATGGCCCAGGGCGCATCCAGGGTGGCTCGTGACGTCGCGGTGAAGGGCCACTGAGCTTCACTCAGCGCCTGGGGTGCGGCATTGGCGTTCAGGGTGGCGAGACCGAACAGGAGACTGCCGGCGGCTAAGGTAAGGCCTTTCATGGGCACGCGGTCCTCGTCGATGGAAGTCCCTACACCCTAGTAGGGACGCCCGCGAAAAGGGCTGCGTTTTTGTTACCTGAGGCGTCTGCCGGGCTAGTTGTCATACCCCAGATTCGGCGCCAGCCACCGCTCCGTCACCGCTAGCTCCTGGCCCTTGCGCTCGGTGTAGCTGCCTACCTGATCCCGGTCGATCTTGCCCACGGCGAAGTACTGGGCTTCGGGATGGGCGAAGTACCAGCCGCTGACGGCGGCGGCCGGGAACATGGCGTAGTGCTCGGTGAGGAAGACGCCACTGCGACCGGCCTCGTTGAAGCTGGCCTCGGGGTCCAGCAGCTTGAACAGGGTGGCCTTCTCGGTGTGATCGGGGCAGGCCGGATAGCCGGGGGCAGGGCGGATGCCCTTGTACTGCTCGCGGATCAGCGCCTCGTTGTCCAGGGTCTCGTCCGCGGCATAGCCCCAGTGCTCCTTGCGCACCTGCTCGTGCAACCATTCGGCGCAGGCCTCGGCGAGGCGGTCGGCGAGGGCCTTGACCATGATCGAGTTGTAGTCGTCGCCCTTGCGCTCGTAGTTCTTGGCCAGTTCCTCGGCGCCGATGCCGGCGGTGACGATGAAGCCACCCATGTAGTCGGTCACGCCCGTCTCCTTTGGCGCGACGAAGTCGGCCAGGGACAGGTTGGGCTTGCCCTCGGGCTTGATGGTCTGCTGGCGCAGGTGGTGCAGGGTGGCCAGGGGCTGGCCGTCCTCGCCGTAGACTTCCAGGTCGTCGTCACGGACCTGATTGGCCGGCCAGAAGCCGAACACGGCGCGGGCCTTGATCAGCTTCTCGTCGATCAGCTTGCGGAGCATGGCCTGGGCATCGTCGAACAGCGCGGTGGCGGCTTCACCCACCACCTCGTCGCTGAGGATGCGCGGGTACTTGCCGGCCAGGTCCCAGGAGATGAAGAAGGGGGTCCAGTCGATGTACTCGGCCAGCACCGCCAGGTCGATGTCTTCCAGCACCCGGGCACCGGTAAAGGTCGGTTTGGGTGCCTTGTAGCCAAGCCAGTTGAAGGCCGGC
Source organism: Pseudomonas sp. SORGH_AS_0199 (assembly GCF_031453735.1). Classification (NCBI taxonomy): domain Bacteria; kingdom Pseudomonadati; phylum Pseudomonadota; class Gammaproteobacteria; order Pseudomonadales; family Pseudomonadaceae; genus Pseudomonas; species Pseudomonas sp. SORGH_AS_0199. The sequence continues at coordinate 3,069,369 of NZ_JAVJAE010000001.1, read as the reverse complement.
TTGTTGGCCACGGCCTTTTCGTAGGACAGGCGTTCGGTGCGGGCGCTGCGGTTGGCGGTGCGCTCACGGACCTCGACGTAGTCGGCGCGAGTGCGCTCGACGAAGCCGGCCTTGAGTTCTTTCGACAGCAGCTGGGTAGCCACGCCCACCGCACGGGAGGCGTCGGTGACATAGACCACGGCATCGTTCTTGTACTGCGGCTCGATCTTGACCGCGGTATGGGCCTTGGAGGTGGTGGCACCGCCGATCATCAGCGGCAGGGTGAAGCCCTGGCGCTGCATTTCCTTGGCGACGTGGACCATCTCGTCCAGCGAGGGGGTGATCAGGCCGGACAGACCAATGATGTCGCACTTCTCGGCGATGGCGGTCTGCAGGATCCTTTCCGCCGGGACCATGACGCCCAGGTCGACGATGTCGTAGCCGTTGCAACCCAGCACCACACCGACGATGTTCTTGCCGATGTCGTGGACGTCGCCCTTGACCGTGGCCATGAGGATCTTGCCCTTGGCCTCGGGCTTGTCGCCTTTTTCCGCTTCAATGAAAGGGATCAGGTGCGCCACCGCCTGCTTCATCACCCGGGCGGACTTGACCACCTGGGGCAGGAACATCTTGCCCGAGCCGAACAGGTCGCCGACCACGTTCATGCCGCTCATCAGCGGGCCTTCGATGACCTCGATGGGGCGCGCGCATTGCTTGCGGCACTCCTCGGTGTCCTCGACGATATGGGTGGTGATGCCCTTGACCAGCGCATGCTCCAGTCGCTTGCCCACCGGCAGGCCGCGCCATTCCTCGGTCTCGGCTTCCTTGACCGCGCCACCGCCCCTGTAGTCGTCGGCGATGGCCAGCAGGGCGTCGGTGCCGGCCGGGGTGCGGTTGAGCACCACGTCCTCGACCCGCTCGCGCAGCGCGGCCGGGATCTCGTCGTAGATCTCCAGCTGGCCGGCGTTGACGATGCCCATGGTCAGGCCGTTCTGGATGGCGTGGTAGAGGAAGACCGAGTGGATGGCCTCGCGCACCGGGTTGTTCCCGCGGAAGGAGAAGGAGACGTTGGATACGCCGCCCGAGGTCAGGGCGTAGGGCAGGTTGTCGCGGATATAGGCGCAGGCGTTGATGAAGTCGACCGCATAGTTGTTGTGCTCCTCGATCCCGGTCGCCACGGCGAAGATGTTGGGATCGAAGATGATGTCTTCCGGCGGGAAGCCGACCTGGTTGACGAGGATGTCGTAGGAGCGCGCGCAGATCTCGTTCTTGCGCGCCTCGGTGTCGGCCTGGCCGTCTTCGTCGAAGGCCATGACCACCACCGCCGCGCCGTATCTCTTGCACAGCCGGGCGTGATGGATGAAGCACTCGACGCCTTCCTTCATGGAGATGGAATTGACGATGCCCTTGCCCTGGATGCACTTGAGACCGGCCTCGATCACCTCCCACTTGGAGGAGTCGATCATGATCGGCACCCGGGAGATGTCCGGCTCGGAGGCGATCAGATTGAGGAAGGTGACCATGGCCGCCTTCGAATCCAGCATGCCCTCGTCCATATTGATGTCGATGACCTGGGCCCCGGCTTCCACCTGTTGCTGGGCCACTTCCAGGGCCTCGGCGTAATTCTCTTCGCGGATCAGGCGGGCGAACTTGGCTGAACCGGTGATGTTGGTGCGCTCGCCGACGTTGACGAACAGCGACTCGCGGCTGATGGTGAAGGGCTCCAGGCCGGAGAGGCGGCAGGCCTTGGGGATATTCGGCAGCTGCCGCGGGGCATGGCGGGCGACGGCTTCGGCGATGGCCTGGATATGCGCCGGCGTTGTGCCGCAGCAGCCGCCGACGATGTTGAGCAGGCCGCTGGCGGCGAATTCCTCGACCACCGCCGCCATCTGCTCGGGGCTTTCGTCGTATTCGCCGAAGGCATTGGGCAGGCCGGCATTGGGGTGGGCGGAAACGAAGGTGTCGGCCTTGGTTGCCAGCTCCTCGACGTAGGGCCGCAGTTCCTTTGCCCCCAGCGCGCAGTTGAGGCCCACGGAAATCGGCTGGGCATGCCGCACCGAGTTCCAGAAGGCTTCGGTGGTCTGGCCGGAGAGGGTGCGGCCGGAGGCGTCGGTGATGGTGCCGGAGATCATGATCGGCAGCTCGATGCCGACCTCCTCGAACACGCCCTGGACGGCGAAGATCGCGGCCTTGGCGTTGAGGGTGTCGAAGATGGTCTCGATCAGGATGAGGTCGGCGCCGCCTTCGATCAGGCCACGGGTGGCCTCGGTGTAGTTCTCCACCAGCACATCGAAGGTGACGTTGCGGTAGCCGGGGTTGTTGACGTCCGGGGAGATGGAGCAGGTCCGACTGGTCGGGCCGAGGACCCCGGCGACGAAGCGTGGTCGATCCGGCGTCTCCAGGGTCTTGGCATCGGCCACCTCGCGGGCGACCCGGGCACCGGCCAGGTTCAATTCGTAGGTGATCTCTTCCATGCCGTAGTCGGCCTGGGAGACGCGAGTGGCGTTGAAGGTGTTGGTCTCGAGGATATCGGCGCCGGCGTCCAGATAGGCCTTTTCGATCTCGGCGATGATCCGCGGCTGGGTCAGCAGCAAGAGGTCGTTGTTGCCCTTGACGTCACTTGGCCAGTCGGCAAAGCGCTCGCCGCGGTAGTCGGCTTCTTCCAGCCGATAGCTCTGGATCATGGTGCCCATGCCGCCGTCGAGGATGAGGATGCGCTGCGCGAGGGCGTGGCGGAGGGCGGCGAGGCGAGAGCTGCGATCGGTCATGGGCATTCCACAGAGATGAAGAGACGCTGGACAAAGGGTGGCAGCATAGCAAAAGCCGGCGCCCGCCCCGGTATCGGCAGTGGTCCATGATGAGCAGCGCTCATGAAGGGTCGGCGAGTCTTTCATGCCAGGGATATTTCGCGATCTAGAGCGGCCGGTGGGCAAGCCCTCGAAGTGCTGCTTTACTGACAGATGACCGACGTTTACTGTGCGTCAAAACTGCGTCATGGAAGGTGGCCGTGATTCCTCTGGTGATATGCGACGACTCGAACATGGCGCGCAAGCAGCTGGTTCGCTCCCTGCCCGAAGGCTGGGCGGTATCCATCACCCAGGCCACCCATGGCGAGGAAGCCCTCACGGCGCTGCGCCAGGGTCTGGGCCAGGTGATGCTGCTGGACCTGACCATGCCGATCCTGGATGGCTATGGCACCCTGGCGGCCATCCGCAACGAAGGCCTGGCGGTCAAGGTGATCGTCGTCTCCGGCGACGTCCAGGAGCAGGCGGTGGCCCGGGTACGTGAACTGGGCGCCCTGGACTTCCTGCGCAAGCCCGCCGATCCCGCCGAACTGGCCGCGGTGCTCGCACGCCACGGCCTCTACAGCCCCAATCCGGCGGTACCGGCGGAGCCCGTCCCGCGCCCCGAGTTCGAGGTCAGTTTCCGCGATGCCTTCCGCGAGGTGGTCAACGTTTCCATGGGCCGTGCCGGGGCGCTGCTGGCCAAGGCGCTGAACGTCTTCGTCCAGCTGCCGATTCCCAACGTCAATATCCTGGAAGTCAGCGAGCTGCACATGACGCTGGTGGACGCCCAGCGTGAGGATCGCCTCAGTGCGGTCTGCCAGGGCTACATCGGCGAGGGCATCGCCGGCGAGGCGCTGCTGATCTTCCATGATTCCGAACTCGACGACATGGCCCAGCTGGTGCGCTGGCGCGAGGCGGGGGAGTCCGGCGACATCGAGATGCTGCTGGACCTGTCGAGCATCATCATCGGCGCCTGCCTGGCCGGCATCGCCGAACAGTTCGACATCCGCTTTTCCCAGGGCCACCCGACCATCCTCGGTCACCATGCGTCCATCGACGAACTCATCGTCGTCAACAAGACGCGCTGGAAGAAGACCCTGGCGGTCGAACTCAGCTACAGCCTGGAAGGCCATAACGTCCACTTCGATCTGCTGCTGCTGTTCACCGAGGATTCGGTGAAGCGCATCACCCGCAAGATCGGCTACCTGATGAGTTGAGCATGGCCGCACAGATCGATATCAACGAACTCCACTGGTTGCTGGACATCGTGCAGAACATCGATGTCGGCGTGGTGGTGCTGGATCTCGACTACCGTATCGAGGTCTGGAACAGCTTCATGGAAAACCATTCCGGGCGGATCCTCAGCGAGGTCAGCCAGCAGTCGCTGTTCGCCGTCTTCGCCGAGATCGACGAAGCCTGGTTTCGCGCCAAGGCCGAGAGCGTGGTGCTGCTGGGCACCCGGGCCTTTTCCATCTGGGAACAGCGACCCTACCTGGTCCACTTCAAGAGCTACCAGCCGATCACCGGCGTGGAAGCCTTCATGTACCAGAACGTGACCCTGCTGCCGCTGCGGGATTCCACCGGGGCCATCGCCCATATCTGCGTGGTGATCTACGACGTCACCGATGTCGCCATCAACAAGCGGCAACTGGAGCTTTCCAACGACAAGCTGCAGGAGCTGTCGCGCACCGATCGCCTCACCGGGCTGGCCAATCGCGGTTACTGGGAAGAGCGGCTCACCGAGGAATTCGCCCGCCACCAGCGCTATGGCGGCCGCCTGGCGCTGATGATGCTCGACATCGACCACTTCAAGCGCATCAACGATACCCACGGCCACGCCGTCGGCGATCAGGCGATCAAGGCGCTGGCCGGGGTGATCAAGACCCATGTGCGCAACGCCGACATCGCCGGGCGCTACGGTGGCGAGGAATTCGGCGTGGTGCTGCTCGACACCGGCGTGGAAGGCGCGCGGCTGCTCGCCGAGCGCCTGCGCGAGGCCGTGGAGGCCATGCGTCTCGATGTGCTGGGAACACCCATCGCCTTCACCATCAGTATCGGTCTTACCGATCTGTCGGTGCCCTTGGGCAAATCACGAGCAGATGATCCAGCAGGCGGACAAGGCGCTCTACGAGTCCAAGCACGCCGGGCGCAACCGGGTGACCAGCTTCGTGCAGCGGCTCGATTGAGTCGATTATCCGACTGTTTCACTAGGGCTTTCGTCGCGGGGTGGGGTGGCGTAAACTTGGGACACCTGTTGAGGAGTGACCATGAGCGCCATCACGATTACCGACGCGGCTCAGGATTACCTGGCCGACCTGTTGGAAAAGCAGAACACCCCCGGGATCGGTATCCGCATCTTCATTACCCAGCCCGGCACCCAGTACGCCGAGACCTGCATCGCCTATTGCAAGCCTGGCGAAGAGAAGCCCGATGATCAGCCCGTAGGGTTGAAGAGCTTTACCGCCTACCTCGATGCCATCAGCCAGCCCTTCCTTGAAGATGCCCTGGTGGACTACGCCACCGACCGTATGGGTGGCCAGCTGACCATCAAGGCGCCCAATGCCAAGGTGCCCATGGTCAACGAGGACAGCCCGCTCAACGAGCGCGTCGACTACTACCTGCAGACCGAGATCAATCCGGGGCTCGCCAGCCACGGTGGCATGGTCAGCCTGGTGGACATCGTCGATGACAACGTGGCCGTGCTGCGTTTCGGCGGTGGTTGCCAGGGCTGTGGCCAGGTCGATCTGACCCTCAAGGATGGCGTCGAGCGCACCCTGCTGGAACGGATCCCCGAGCTCACCGCCGTGCGCGACGTGACCGACCATACCAACCGCGAAAACGCCTACTACTAGAGATAGCGCGTTTTGCGGGTACGAAGGGCTATCGACCGGTTCGATAGCCCTTCGGCGTTTCAGTGGCGCGCGGCGTCAGCCGGCAGGGCCATCAGGCGCTGTTCCTGCGCCCAGTCGAAGACCTCGCCGCGGGATTCCGCCTCGTGACGACGCTCGTCCAGTCGCTGATAGAGCGCCAGCTCTTCGTCCGGCATGAAGTGCAGGCAATCGCCGCCAAAGAACCACAGCAGGTCGCGTGGTACCCGGTGGGCGATCTGCGGATAGCGGCTGAAGATCTGGCTGAGCAGGTCCTGGCCGAGATAGGCGTATTCTTCGGGCGCCTGCGGCAGGCCGGCGACCAGCTCGTCGAAGCGGTCGAGGAACAGCGCGTGATTTTCCGACGGCACCTGCTCGGCCGTGCCGACGTCGGCCAGGAGCGCACGCAACTGGGCGAGGAGGGCAACGTGGTGGTCGAGATAGGAAGTGGCCATGGGTGTCTCCTGAAAAAGCGGCTGCGCAGTATAGGGGCACTGTCCGACGTTGTCTGGTTCGACTAGGATCGAACCTTTGCCCTCTGCCGGGGTTATAGGAAGTAGCACTTTTCTTTGCGAATCAGTTCTTGCCGGGAGGCACATGAGTCTAGCTCTCTCCATTCGAGGTCTGACCAAGACCTACAACAACGGCTTCACCGCCCTCAAGGGCATCGACCTCGATGTGGTCGAAGGTGATTTCTTCGCACTGCTCGGTCCGAACGGAGCGGGCAAGTCGACCACCATCGGCATCCTCTCGACCCTGGTCAACAAGTCGGGCGGTGAGGTGTCGGTGTTCGGCAACGACCTGGACAAGGATCCGGCAGGCCTCAAGCGCTGCCTCGGTGTGGTGCCCCAGGAATTCAATTTCAACCAGTTCGAGAAAGCCTTCGACATCGTGGTGACCCAGGCGGGCTACTACGGCATCCCGGCACGCATCGCCGGTGAACGCGCCGAGGAGTACCTGACCCAGCTCGGGCTGTGGGACAAACGCGATACGCCGTCGCGCATGCTCTCCGGCGGCATGAAGCGCCGTCTGATGATCGCCCGCGCCCTGATCCACAAGCCGCGCCTGCTGATCCTCGACGAACCCACCGCCGGGGTCGACATCGAGTTGCGCCGCTCCATGTGGAGCTTCCTCACCGAGCTGAACAAGCAGGGGACCAGCATCATCCTCACCACCCACTACCTGGAAGAGGCCGAGCACCTCTGCCGCAACATCGCCATCATCGACCATGGCGAGCTGGTCGAGCACACCAGCATGCGCAAGCTGCTGCAGAAGCTCAACGTCGAGACCTTCATCGTCGACGTGGTCCAGCCGTTGACGGCAGCGCCGCAGCTGGACGGCTATCCGGCCAAGCTGTTGGGCGAGCACTCCTTCGAGGTGCAGATCGACAAGGCCAGTGGGGTCAACGCCCTGTTCCGCCAGCTGGACGCCGCCGGCATCCAGGTGCAGAGCCTGAGAAACAAAGCCAATCGCCTGGAGGAGCTGTTCGTCTCCCTGGTGGAAAAGAATCTAGCCAAGGTCGCCCGATGAGTACCGAATTCCAAGCCAACATGGTGGCGCTGCGGACCATCGTCCATCGCGAAGTGCGCCGCTTCACCCGCATCTGGGCGCAGACGCTGCTGCCCCCGGCGATCACCATGGTCCTGTACTTCGTGATCTTCGGTAATCTGATCGGCAATCGCATCGGTGGCATGGGTGGCTTCACCTACATGCAGTACATTGTGCCGGGCCTGATCATGATGTCGGTGATCACCAACGCCTACAGCAACGTGGTCTCCAGCTTCTTCAGCAGCAAGTTCCAGCGCTCGGTGGAAGAACTGCTGGTCTCGCCTGTGTCGCCGCACGTCATCCTCATCGGCTATGCCATGGGCGGCATCCTGCGCGGCCTGGCCGTGGCCGCCATCGTCAGCGTGCTGTCGCTGTTCTTCACCCACATGCAGGTGCACCACCTGGGCATCATGCTGCTGGTGATCATCCTCACTGCAGCGATCTTCGCCCTGGGCGGCTTCATCAACGCCGTCTACGCGCGCAACTTCGACGACATCTCCATCGTGCCGACCTTCGTGCTGACGCCGCTGACCTACCTGGGCGGGGTCTTCTACTCCATCGACCTGCTGCCGGCCTTCTGGCAGAAGGTGTCTTTGATCAATCCGATCCTGCACATGGTCAACGCCTTCCGCTATGGCATCCTCGGGGTGTCCGACATCCGCATCGGGGTGGCGATCGCCTTCATGCTGTTCGCCGTGGTCGTGCTTTATCTGGTCAGCATCCGCCTGCTCGTGAGCGGGCGCGGCATGCGTCATTGAGTGTCAGAGCTTCATGCATAGCGTAGAACAATCGCCCTTGGGCAAAAGCACCGAGTACGTCAGCCAGTACGCGCCGACGCTGCTGTATCCGATCCCGCGCGCGCCCAAGTGGGCGGAGCTGGGCCTGGACGGGCAGGACCTGCCGTTTCACGGGGTGGACGTCTGGACCTGTTACGAGCTGTCCTGGCTGCTGCCGTCCGGCAAGCCGGTGGTGGCCATTGGCGAATTCGCCATCCCGGCCGATTCGCCGAACATCATCGAGTCCAAGTCCTTCAAGCTGTACCTCAACTCCCTGAACCAGTCGATGTTCGCCAGCCCGGCCGAACTCGAAGCCGTACTGGTCAAAGATCTGAGCGCCGCAGCCGGCGGTACCGTCGGTGTCAGCCTGGTATCCCTGGATGACTGGACGGCACGGGGTGTGCGACGCCCCGCTGGCCAGTGCGTCGACGATCTGGATATCAGCCTGGATCGCTACGCCCACCCGCAGGTTGAACTGTTGAGCGTGAGTGAGGCGCGGGATAGTCAGAGGTTTTACAGCCACCTGCTCAAGTCGAACTGCCCGGTCACCGGCCAGCCGGACTGGGGCACGGTGGTGATCGACTATGAAGAGGGGTTGGCGCTGGACGCGGCCAGTCTGCTGCGCTACCTGGTCGCCTTCCGCCAGCATGCGGATTTCCACGAGCAGTGCGTCGAGCGCATCTATCTGGATCTGTGGCGGCTGCTCAAGCCGGCGAAGCTAACCGTGTTCGCCCGCTATGTGCGGCGTGGCGGACTGGACATCAATCCCTACCGGAGCAGTGACGCCATCCAGCCCGCCGCGGAACGTTACGTCCGGCAGTGATCAGATGCCCATGCTGCTCAGGCTGTTCATGATCGAGCGGAGCGTGCCGGCCATGGTCGGGTGACTGACCTCGAAGCGCTCCACCGCCAGATTGACGCCTTCCACCAGGCTGCCATCCCGGGTATGGGTGGCATCTTCGTTGGCCAGCTGGAATTCGATATCCCGGATCAGCAGTTCCAGTTCTTCCCGGTCCTCGGGCGAGGCGGGCGGATCCTGGTCCAACTGGTGGCGGAGGTGGTCGAGTTGTTCCTGCAGATGAGAGGTGGTCATAAGGCGTTTCTCCTGTGTTCGGATTCTTTGACCGCAACCTTGGGTCAAAGATCGAGTCACAGCGCCGGGCCCTAAGCCAAACTGGCAAAGCTATGACTATAATCGGCGCCTTTCAGGCGTCTGAGTGCAACGAGGAGAGAAGCGATGACGGTCGAGCGACGTGGTTCCAGGGTTTGGGGAGCGCTCCTTGCAACGGCCCTGACGTTTGCCGGTCAGGCGATGGCGGCCGAAGCCGAGAATCCCGATCCCTGGGAAGGCTTCAACCGCAAGATCTTCGTGTTCAACGATACCCTGGATACCTATGCCCTCAAGCCGGTCGCCCAGGGCTATCAGCGCTTCACGCCCGGCTTCGTGCAGACCGGCGTGAGCAACTTCTTCAACAACCTGGGTGACGTGCGCAACCTGGCCAACGATCTGCTGCAGGGCAAGGTCGAGCACGCCGGGGTCGATACCGCGCGCCTGCTGATGAACACCACCCTGGGTGGCCTCGGCCTGGTCGACGTGGCGACCAAGGCCGGTCTGCAGCGCAACGACGAGGATTTCGGCCAGACCCTGGGCAAGTGGGGCGCCAACAGCGGTCCCTACCTGGTGTTGCCATTCTTCGGTCCCAGCAGCGTGCGTGACGGCCTTGGCCGCATTCCGGACAGCTACACCAGCGCCTATCCCTATGTCGACGATGTCGCCGTGCGCAACAGCGCCTTCGCCCTCAGCACCGTCGACACCCGGGCCGGTCTGCTGCAGGCCGAGCGCCTGATCACCGGCGACAAGTATGTTTTCATCCGCAATGCCTACCTGCAGACCCGCGAATTCAAGGTCAAGGATGGCCAGGTGGTCGACGACTTCTAGTCGCCGTCCAATAAAAAAGGCAGCCTACGGGCTGCCTTTTTTATTGGGGATCGGAGCCTCTAGCGCATTTCCAGTACGGACAGGCCGAGCAGCTGCTTGCCAGAGTCCGTCGCCTGGACGCGCAGGACCTCGGTATCGGCTTCCAGGCCGGGGAGTTCGGCATGGCTGGAGGGGATGAGCACGGTCACCTTGTCGCCGATCTGCAGGCTGGTGGCGGCCTCGATCTGGAAGCCGGTGCTGGACAGATCGACGCAACGCGCCTCGAAGGAGGCGTCGCCGACCTTCAATAAGGCCTTGGAGTCGACATGCATGCGAATGAAGTCGCGCTTTTCACTGTAAGAACGGTCGATGGTACTCATGGCAATCCTACTGCTTGGGAGGATGGATGACGGGTTGCTGGAGGTATAAACTCCATAACGGCACCCTGTAAAGAAATTCCATCCGGTTGGCAAGCTTGAACGCCCCGGTGGATGGGAGTAGTGTCTCCGCCGTGTCGTAATCACCGTGGCCCGTGTCGGATAGTGTCCGCCGGTTTGCCGTTCGGGTGCATGCCTGGATCCTCTATGTCTAATTCGCCTGCCACGCTCTTGATCATTGACGATGACGAGGTGGTTCGCCTCAGTCTCGCCGACTATCTCGAAGACAGTGGCTTCAACGTCCTGCAGGCCAGCAATGGTCAGCAGGGCCTGGAAATATTCGAGCGCGAACAGCCCGACCTCATCATCTGCGACCTGCGCATGCCGCAGGTCGACGGGCTGACGCTGCTGCGCCGCATCAGCGAGTTGTCCATCGATACGCCCGTGCTGGTGCTGTCCGGCGCCGGCGTCATGAGCGACGTCGTGGAAGCCCTGCGCCTGGGCGCCGCCGATTACCTGATCAAGCCGCTGGAAGACCTGATGGTGCTCGAGCACTCGGTCAACCGTGCCTTGGATCGCGCTCGTCTGCGTCTGGAAAACGATCGCTACCGGGTCAAGCTGGAAAACACCAATCGCGAGCTGCAGGCCAGCCTGAGCCTGCTGCAGGAAGATCAGAACGCCGGACGCCACGTGCAGATGAACATGCTGCCAGTGACGCCCTGGGAAACCGAAGGGCTGAACTTCGCCCACGAGATCATTCCGTCGCTGTATCTGTCCGGCGACTTCGTCGACTACTTTCGCATCGACGAACACCGTGTTGCCTTCTACCTGGCCGACGTCTCCGGCCATGGCGCGTCCTCGGCCTTCGTGACCGTGCTGCTCAAGTTCATGACCACGCGCCTGCTCTACGAGTCCAAGCGCAACGGCACCCTGCCCGAATTCAAGCCCTCGGATGTGCTCGGCCACATCAACAGGGGTCTACTGGATTGCAAATTGGGCAAGCACGTGACCATGCTGGGTGGCGTCATCGACGAAACCACGGGTACCCTGGCGTACAGCATCGGTGGCCATCTGCCGCTGCCGGTCCTGCATACCCCGGAAGAAACGCGATTCCTGGTCGGCAAGGGGCTGCCGGTCGGCCTGTTCCAAGAGGCGACCTACAATGACCACCAGATGGATCTGCCCGAGCGTTTCAGCCTGACCCTCTTTTCGGATGGCATCTTCGACCTGCTGCCGGGAGACAATTTGAAAGAGAAAGAACACAGCTTGCCCGACTACGTCCGCCGCGCCGGCGGTACACTGGCAGGCCTGAGCGAAGCCCTGGATCTGGCATCCGTCACCGAGATGCCCGACGATATCGCTTTGCTGGTGTTGAGCAGGAACCTGGCATGAGCACCGGAAAAATCCAATTTGCCGAGCAGGATGGCACCTTCGTCCTGAAGTTTACCGGCGAGGTGCGTCTCACCCTGTGCTCGGCGCTGGACGCGACCATCGAACACATCTTCTCGTCGTTGAATTTCTCGTCCATCGTCATCGACCTGACCGAGACGCAGAGTATCGACAGCACCACCCTGGGCCTCCTGGCCAAGCTGTCGATCCTGTCGCGGCAGCGCATCGGGCTGCTGCCCATGCTGACCACCAACAACCCGGACATCCTGCGCCTGCTGGATTCCATGGGTTTCGATCAGGTGTTCAACATCGTCGAGACCGTACTGCCTTGCCCGGATTGCCTGACCGACCTGCCACCGCAGGACCAGTCCGAAGCCGAGGTGCGCAGTCGCGTGCTTGAAGCCCATCGGGTGTTGATGGGCCTCAATGAATCCAACCGCAATGCCTTTCGCGATCTGGTCAGTGCCCTCGAAAGGCACTGACCGAATGATCCCTTAGCGCTTGCCGGGCAGCAGCACTTCCAGCTTTTCCTGATCCCGCGCGAACTGGCGAATGCCTTCGGCCAGCTTTTCGGTGGCCATGGCGTCTTCGTTGTGCGCCCAGCGGAAGGCGGCCTCGTTCAGCTGCTGCTTGGGCTCGCCACCGGTGCTGTCGGCGTTCAGCACGCGCGGCAGGTCGCCCTGGGCTTCCGACAGCTGCTGCAGCAATTCGGGGCTGATGGTCAGGCGATCACAGCCGGCCAGCTGCTCGATCTGGTTCAGGTTGCGGAAGCTGGCACCCATCACCACGGTGTCGTAGCCATTGGCCTTGTAGTACTGGTAGATGCGGGTCACGGACTTCACGCCCGGATCTTCCGCGCCTTCGTAGTCACGGCCTTCGGCCTTCTTGTACCAGTCGTAGATGCGACCGACGAAGGGCGAGATCAGGAATACGCCCGCTTCGGCGCAGGCGGCGGCCTGGGCGAAGGAGAACAGCAGGGTCAGGTTGGTCTGGATGCCTTCCTTCTCCAGTTGCTCGGCGGCGCGGATGCCTTCCCAGGTGGAGGCGATCTTGATCAGCACGCGGTCCTTGCCGATACCGGCCTTCTCGTACAGTTCGATCAGGCGATGGGCGCGATCCAGGGTGGCGGCGGTGTCGAACGACAGGCGCGCGTCCACCTCGGTGGAGATGCGACCGGGGATCAGCTTGAGGATCTCGCCACCGACGGCCACGGCGAAGCGATCGCAGGCCAGACCGATGTCACCCTTGGCGCCGCTGAAGGCAGCCTGCAGGTGTTCTTCGTAGCGGGGCAGGGCAGCGGCCTTGAGCAGCAGCGAGGGGTTGGTGGTGGCGTCGTAGGGCTTGAGGCGGGCGATGGCGTCCAGATCGCCGGTATCGGCGACGACCGTGGTGTATTGCTTGAGTTGTTCCAGCTTGCTCATGGCAGGTCTTTCCTTCGGTTAACGAATGGACATCGTGGAGACGTGACTCAGTGGCCCCTGAGAAGTTCAGTGGCCTCGTCATACAGGCGCAGCGGTTCAGGGCTGCGATGCAGATCGGTGGACAGCAGTTGACGGAAGCGCCGCGCGCCGGGAAAGCCCTGCGCCAGGCCCAGGATATGGCGGGTGACGTGATGGATGAGCCCACCCTGTTGCAGATGCGCCTCGACATAGGGCCGCAGCTGCAGCATGACCTCATGGCGGGTCAGTTGCGGGCGGTCGCAGTCGTAGAGCGCCGCGTCCACTTCCGCCAGTAGGTAGGGATTCTGGTAGGCCTCGCGACCCAGCATCACCCCATCGAAGACCTCCAGCTGCTCGCGGCAGGTGTCCAGGGTCTTGATCCCGCCATTCAGGATGAATTCGAGATCCGGAAAATCCTGCACCAGCCGCGCGGCCACGTCGTAGCGCAGCGGCGGGATCTCGCGATTCTGCTTGGGCGACAGCCCTTCGAGGATGGCGATGCGCGCGTGCACGGTAAAGCTGCGGCAACCGGCCTCGGCGACCTGGCCGACGAAGTCCCGCAGGGCCTCGTAGCTGTCGCGCCCGGAGATGCCGATGCGGTGCTTGACCGTCACCGGGATAGCCACGGCATCGCGCATTGCCTTGACGCTGTCGGCCACCCGCTCGGGATAGGCCATCAGGCAGGCGCCGATCATGTTGTTCTGCACCCGGTCGCTGGGGCAGCCGACATTCAGGTTGATCTCGTCATACCCCGCCTGCTCACCCAACCGCGCCGCGGCGGCCAGCTCGGCCGGCACGCTGCCGCCTAGCTGCAGCGCCAGGGGATGCTCGGTCTCGTCATGGCGCAGAAAGCGCTGGGCATCGCCATGCAACAGGGCACCGGTGGTGACCATCTCCGTATAGAGCAGGGCATGCTGGGACAGCAAACGATGGAAATAGCGGCAATGGCGGTCCGTCCAATCCATCATGGGCGCCACGGAGAAGCGGCGGGACGGCTCAGGGCGCGTGGTGGCTGGGGTTGAGGCGGTTTCGGCTAGCATTGAGAGGCTTCGTTTGTAGCACTGTTTTGCCGTGTTTTTGCTGGTTTTTCGGAGGTCAGTGCTAAATTTAAGCACTACGGAAAAACTTTAAGCACTGGACGGCAAATGGGCACGATTACACGGCGGGAAACCAAGAAGGGCGTGAGGTATACCGCCCAGATCAGGCTGCGCCGCGAAGGAGTCATAGTCTACCAAGAATCCCAGACCTTCGAGCGGAAGCAGACCGCACAGGCCTGGATTCGCAAGCGGGAAACGGAGCTGGCCCAGCCAGGTGCCTTGGCGCGGGCCCAGCGGCAAGGCACGACCGTTCGCCAGATGATCGGGAAGTATCTGGAGCAGTACGGCGGCACCCTGGGGCGGACCAAGGAGGCGACGCTGAAGGCCATCGGCGAGACCTGGCTAGGTGACCTGCAGGATCGCGAGCTCACCAGCCAGCGGCTGGTGGAGTACGGCCAGTGGCGGATGGGTGCCGAGGGTGGTGGCGTGCAGGCGCAGACGGTGGGCAATGACCTTTCGCACCTGGCGGCGGTGCTGTCGATCGCCAGGCCGGCGTGGGGCTACGAGATCGATCCGCACGCCATGAGCGACGCCCGCCGGGTGCTGAAGAAGATGGGCATGGTCAGCAAGAGCAAGGAGCGCGATCGGCGGCCGGAGCTGCAGGAGCTGGATCTGCTGCTGGAGCACTTTTTCGAAATGCAGCGACGTCGGCCGGCGTCGATCAACATGCCCAAGGTCATTGCCTTCGCCATCTTCTCCACCCGGCGCCAGGAAGAGATCACGCGGATCCGCTGGGACGACCTGGACGAACGCCGGCAGGCGGTGCTGGTGCGTGACATGAAGAACCCTGGGCAGAAGATCGGCAACCACGTCTGGTGCCACCTCCCGCACGAAGCCTGGGCCATCGTCCAGTCGATGCCGCGCGAGCGCGCGGAGATCTTTCCCTACAACGGCGACTCGATCTCGGCCTCGTTCACCAAGGCCTGCCAGCTCCTCGGCCTGCAGGATCTGCGCTTCCATGATCTGCGGCACGACGGCGTGAGCCGGCTGTTCGAAATGGACTGGGACATTCCGCGAGTGGCCAGCGTCTCGGGCCATCGGGACTGGAATTCGCTGCGGCGCTATACGCACCTGAGAGGCCGGGGCGATCCCTATGCGGGATGGCCCTGGTTGGAGAGGATCATCGCGGCGCCGGTGACGCTCGGCGCGCGCGTCCCGGGCTAGCTCGCCCGGTTGTGCAGCTTGTCGTTCTCGCGGACGGCCCGCTCGCGCTGCACGTCCAGGTAGCGGGCGAGGTCAGCGAGGTGGACGCCCTGGGCGGCCTTCTGGCTGTTCTCGATCCGCACCAGCGGCAGGTCGATCACGCCGGCGATGATCTTGCTCCGTAGCTTGGTGGGCGTCAGGTGGCTGAAGTAGTCGGTGCAGAGGCGCTCCAGCGGAACCACCGCGGCGCCCTGGTACTGGGCCATGAGCAGGAAGAGGGTGTTCACCGGTCACACCTCCAGCGGCAGTTGCTGATGGTCCTTGCCCAGCAAGGCCAGGTCCGGCATCGGTCTGCCCACCAGATTGCACAGGTCGCGCAACTCGCCGATGAAGAGCTGGCGGGCGAAAGCGTCCTTGGTGCCCACCAGCTGCTGAGTGAGCTTGGCGATCTGCCGGGAGTAGGCGGCCCGCTGCGGGCCGGGGACGGTGCCGAAGAAGCCTTGCTTGCGGATGGCGGGCAGTACCTCACCGCAGACCCATCCAGCGAAGGCCTGTGCCTCCGGTTTACGAGAGGCGAAGATGGTCTGATAGACAGCGGGTTCTGAGATGAAAATCACCTCCTGACCCCCGCCAGGGGTCTGGCAGTAGCATACCCCCCGCCACTCTTCGGGTATGTTTTTCAGACTGCCTGACGCACCTTTCCAGCTGATGCCAAGCACCTCGTAGACGTCCTTGGCGCAGAACCATACCTCGCCATCGGCGCCGATGGCGGTACGAACGTCGCGCTCGGCGAACTGGAAGGCGTTGCTGATGAGATTGAGGTTGTTCATGTTCAAGCCCCTTTACCGGTGTGCTGCTGGGCCGGCTTGGCCAGAGCGGTGTTGATGACCTCGGCGTCTTGCTGGGTGAGGGCGCCGAGGGCGTTGGCCATGCTGGCCAGGGCCAGCAGGTGGATGCGGTCGCCCAGGGTGTGGCTGACCTGGTAGCGGATCAGCGCCTCGCCGAGCAGGGCCGTGGCTCGGCACCGGTGGGCGAGGGTTGGGTGGAGCGTGATAGGCTGTGTGGTGCTGCTGCTCTGGATCATTCGCATGATGGTTCTCCAGGGGTTGGTGGTAGGGCCCGGGGGAGTTGCCGCTCCTCCGGGCTTTTTCGTTTCCGCGCTTTGGCCCGCGCAGGGAGGGAATTCGAAGCCGGTCATGCTGGGCCCGCCGGGTTGGCGAAGACCCAGCAGCGGACCTTGTCCGCGCGGGTGTCCAGGGGGTTGGCGCGGCGCTGGTTCTTGCGGATGCGGCTGGTAATGACCTTGTTGTCCAGGTAGCGGAATTGGCGGCTGTCCTTGAGCAGCTCGCGCAGGGTGCTCAGGTCGGCCAGGCGCTGGCGGTGCTCGGCAGCACGCTCGATGAACTCGTTGAGGTTGATGGCGATGAGGCTGTCGTCGTCGCTGTGGTTGACGACAGGGTCGCTGCTCATGGATTCGAGGTAGTCGTAGACCTGCCAGAATTCGGTGACGACCGGGTTGTCCGCGCTGATGGCGGCTTGGCGCTCCAAGGCAATACGAACCATGGTCCGCTGGGTCTGGCGCACCATGCCCTCGGGAATGGCCACTACGAGGCAGAGGCAATCGAGCTGGGCCAGCATCATGGCGTGGTTCTTCACGATCCGTTCGATGCGCAGGTGGCCGACCAGGTCGCTCTGGCAGCTGTGGCAGTGGTGGTCGCCTATGCTGAGGCGGGCACCGCAGCAAAAGCAGGTGTCGCCCAGGCGGCGCAGCTTGGCCTCGTACTGCGGGAAGAGCTCGTGGAAGCGGGCCAGCACCTCGGCCTCCTTGCGGGTGGCCAGCAGCAGGAAGTGGCTCAGGGCCTCGCCGTCCATACGGCTCAGGGTGTCGGCCGCAGCGCGGCTCTCGTCGGTCAGCACCGGGCGGGTGAAGTGCAGCTTCACGATCCGGGTGAGGATGGCCTCGGAGGCGCTGACCGGGGCGTTCTGGCTGATGGCGATAGTGCCGCGGAAGGGCGGCTCGTAGGTCTCGTTGCCTGCCGTTTTCATGCCGCGGGTGCGCAGGGTGCCGCCGCCGAAGAAGTCCTTCAGCTCGTCCCAATCGAAGCTCTTGGCGTGGGCCTTCTCCGGGTCATTGCGATCGCCCTCGATCAGCACGATGGGCATGCCGGCGACCTGGCCCATGGCGCGGCTGCGGCCGGCGGTGGAGGACTTGGACGGGTCGAAGCCTTCGTAGCCGGCCCGGCCGAACAGCTTCCAGAGGAAGGTCAGCAGCGTGGTCTTGCCGGCGCCGGCCTCGCCGGTGGCTTCCAGGAAGGGGAAGGACTGGTAGCGGGCGCGGATCTGCTCGGCGAACAGCGAGCCGAACCAGAAGGTGAGGGCGGTGAGGCCGTTGGCGCCGAAGCAGGTCCAGAGCAGCGGCAGCCAGTCGCTGCGGTAGTCGCCGGCAGCAGGGTTGGGCTTGAGGCCGATGGTCTTCTGCAGGGTCTTGAGGCGCAGCTTGCCGAAGTCGAAGTAGTCCTCGTCGTTGACCTGGTGCAGCTGGCCGTCCCGCACTGCCAAGTCGCCGAAGACATAGCAGCCGTGCTCGCGGCTGTAGCCGACATAGTCCATGGTCTCCACGGTTTTCAGGCCGAAGAGCTGGTCCTTCATGATCTTGTCGAGCTGGGTGCCGCTGCCGGTGAAGACGGCGCCGGCGGCCATGCTGAGCAGGCGCTTCTTGAATTCGCTAGCGGCGGCGACCTGGGCGCCGGTGAAGGTGTTCTTCACCGGCGCGCCGTCGTGGGGAAACTCGACGCGGAAGTAGTACCAGGACTCGTCGGTAACCTCGTTGCGCTGGAAGTACAGCGCCTGGGGCGCGCAGTTGGCGATCTCGACCACGTTGCCGGCCAGGCGCATGGCTTTGTCGCGCTGCTGTTTGGTGGTCAGCTCGCGGTCTTCGTCGCGCTCGGACTCCTCGATGTGGGTGAGGGCCTTGTTGTACTTGTCCAGGTCGAGCTTGAACCAGTAGAGGCGGCTCTCGAAGGTGAAGTGGAATTCATGGCGCTCGCGCCATTCGTACATCAGCACCGCCTTCTCCGCAGCGGTGTCAGCAAGCAGCAGGGCGCCGTGGTACCGCGCCTCCTTGAAGTCCTGGCCGCGGCGCTCCTCGCGCTTTGCGTCGTCCTGTTCGAAGGCCCAGCGCTGGTGCAGGTCGTTCCAGTCGACCTTGCGGCTGGACAGTTGCGGGATCTGCGCGGCCTCGCACTTGAAGCCTAGCTCGCGGGCCTGGCGGGCCCAGCGGCGGATGTAGCGGTGGGCACCGGGTTCGTTGTCCAGGGCCCAGACCAGTTTCGGCAGTTTGCCCTGGCGCGCGCTGGCCAGGTCCTTGAGGGAATGCTCGGGGTAGGCGTTGCTGCTCATGGCCGAGACGGCGGCGATGCCGTGGTGAGTCAGGGCGATGGCGTCGAAGATGCCCTCGACGATCCAGAGCTCCTGGACCGTCTGCAGATCCAGGCTCGGCGGGCACCACCAGACACCGCGGTAGCTGGCGCCGGGCTGGAAGCGGGCCTTCTGCCTGCCGAAGCGCGCTGGCCGATCGATCAGCCGTTCCCAATAGCCGCCCTTGGCCAGCGCAAAGCGCACGGTGGCCGAGCCGATGCTCTGGGCGCGGTCCCAGTAGTTTTCCTGGCTGTACCAGCCCTTGATCAGGCTCAGGTCGAAGCCGCGGGCGAACTGGAGGTAGCCATTGGCGCTCGCGGCCGGAGCGTCGCTGGTGGGCTTGAAGCGCTCGGACCAGTCCTCGAACAGGTCGCTGTAGAGCTCCTTGACGTGCCAGGTCTGGCCGCACTTCGATTCGCGGCCGCACTTGAGCACCCAGGGCGCGCGGTGATCGGTGAATAGCTCGCGCTTGTGGCAGGCCGGGCACTCGCCCTTGCGCATGTAGTTCGTCCCGGCGATGTGCCGCATCCCGAGATCGCCCTCGAGGCGCTGCAGCACGTCGGCGCGGAGCTGGTGATCCATCGCGTACATGCTCAGCACTCCACCTGGGCGAGCTGAGCGCGGATCTGGGTGGCGGTCTGGTGGGCGGCGAGCATGGAGGGGAAGCGGCGCAGGATGGCGGCGCGGCGCTTGTCGGTGTCCTCGATGCGGACATAGCGCGGCTCGTTCCAGTGCTGGTTGACGGTGTAATCGGCGCGGCCCTGGAGCCAGCGGGCGAAGGTTTCGGCGACCGCCGGCGGCAGCTCGATGTGGACGGGAAGGGGGTTCGGCATGGTGGTTCTCGCGGCAAAAAGGCGCAGTTCACCCATACCCACGCAAGGCGGGCATGGATCAGGCAGACAGTGGGTTAGCGGGTGGCGCGCTGGGTGCCGGGGTCTTCGTCGATCAGGGCGTCGAAGATCTCCTGGACCGGAATGCGGTAGCGGAGGCCGGTGGCCGGGTTGACCAGGACGACGACGTCGCCGGTGCTGGAGTCGATGTCCAGGAAACGATGACCCTTGAGGGCTTCGATCTGGTCATGGGCGCGGACCACCAGGCGCTCGGCAGTGTGCTGGGGCACGCCCATCAGCTGCAGGTGTTCGGCGGCGCAGGTGAACAGGGCCTGGCTGTGGCCCAGGTGTTCGCACTCATGCCGGCGTAGGTAGGTCAGGGCAGCGGCCTGCATGGTGTCGAGGTAGTCAGCGGGGTGGTTGGCGGTGTTCACGATGCGATGTCCTCTCTGGCGGGCTGCTGGGCTTCTTCCTGGTCGTCGAGCAGACCGAGCTGCTGCTCACGCATAGCGAGATTGCTGGCGTACACCTTCTGCGCCATGGCGTTGAGGTGGCTGGTGCTGGGCGGCAGCTCGCAGGCGGGTGCGTTGGGCAGGCCGCTGGGGCTCGCCAGGTGGGTCAGCTCGGTGTGGGCATAGAACGACGCGCTGCAGGGCGCGAAGTGACACTGGAACACCTGCTGGCGCAGGAATACGTGGGCGAACCAACTGGTCCGGCAGACCAGGGGCGCACCACAGAAGCAGCACCAGAACTGCCCCTTCTTCTGTTTCTTGAACAACGCCATTTCTCTTCCCTGCCGCCTGTTGCGGCTCCGGCCTCGCCGGGTTCTGGCGCTCCGCGCCGACTTCGTGCCCGCCGTCCTGGCAGGCTTTCAGGGTGTGTCTTGTGACTAGTGCTTGCGGCCGCTGCCTCTCGCCGCATGCAGCGTGATCACCGCCCAGATCTCTTCCTCGCGCGCTGCCAGGTGCCGGCGGTGGGCGCCGAGGATCTGGACGACTTCCTGCTCATCGATGACGCCGTCCTCCAGCGCCTGGCCGATGATCTGGTCCACCAGGCCGCGCTTGACGGCGGTCTTCACGGCGCGGGCGTAGAGGTCCAGGTTGTCCAGATCACCGACCTCGGCCTGGCGCACGAAGAAGCCGCCGTACTGAGCCGCGAGGTAGTCCACCAGGTAGGTGGTGCCGGTCTCCTGCTCCAGCAGGAGGATCTGGTGGTCATTGAGCGGGCGGCAGCCGGCGGTCTCGTAGGCGTGGTTGTCGAATTTCTTGAGCGGCAGGCCGAGGCGGGCGGCGGCGCACTCACGACCGCCCGGGTAGGCGCAGATCACGGCGCTGATGACCTGGCGACGGGTCTCTAGGGCAGGGCGTTTCATCTTCCAGTTTCTCCCTGGGCCAGGCGGCCCTAGTGTTGGGTCGCGGTAGTGGCAGGGATCTCGCCTTGCTTGATGCCGAGCAGCACCGCAGCTCGATGTGCTTCGCCACGCAGGCACTTCTTTTGCCCATTGATTACCGCGTACACAGTGCTGGGACTGAGCTGATGCTTGAGCGCGAAATCCTTGACAGAGATCCCCTGCATCTCAAGGCGGACGCGGGCTTCCTTACAGGCTTGCTCGGTAGCGTAGGTGTCGGCCATAGTGAACAATCGTGTGATTATGAGTGGAGTGACGTGAAGATTGGTCCAATTTTTTGGGACTTTCAACGCGTCGAGGTACAAATTTTATGACTATCGGTGGACGCCTGAAGGATGAGCGGGCGCGGCTACGCATGAGCCAGACCGATTTGGCCTCGGCGGCTGGTGTTTCTAAGAACACTCAACTCAACTATGAAAAAGATGAGCGCAACCCCGATGCGGGTTATCTGATAGCCGTTGCATCCCTTGGCGTCGATGTAAATTTCGTCCTCTTCGGCAAGCAGACACCAACGGCGCTGGATAGCCTTAGTGATGATGAGGTGGAGCTGCTTAGGTACTTCCGGGGAATGTCAGAGGAGAGCAAAGACGCTGCCCGCCGGGTGGTTTTCGGACTGGCAGCGGCGGATGGCGTACTGGATTCCGGTAGTGCGTAAGCGCTGCCGGCCCTGGCCATGAGGGTCGGGAAGAGTGGATACCAGCAAGGAGCAGTTTCATGGCTGTGCATCTCTCCACTACAGAGCACCGCTTCTCTCTGGCAAGCATGCCGGCCGCCTCAACCTCCTTTTCCTGGGCCAGGGTCAAAAACTATTACCTTCAAAGTGATAGTTATCTCCTAATGCGCCTCTCTCATGCGCCACAGGCTCGACCAGAGGGCGCGCAGTTTTCCAGGGGCCTAGATCTAACTACTTTACGCGCTCAGCCCTTTGGTTAGTGGAATGGACTTCGAGCATAAGCTAATACGACGCTATGGCGATTGTCAGTGAGATATATAAAGTTAAATAAATATAACCATGAACTTAAATTTAAACTCAGGTTTTTGCTTGGGTTTTAATAGCAAATTCAAATTTGGAGCTGTTTTGTGAAAATTAGAATGACGATGGATGGTAGTCCGGTGAGGCCGAGTAGGTCGGAGCTCTTAATTGGGTGGATGAAAGAGCACTGGATAACTGTACTGCTAATATTTTTCCCTGCTTCTTTTGTTTTTATTATATTGACTGTTGCCGTTTGTCATTTTTTCTTAGGAGTTGATTTGCCTTATCTGGAGTTCAAGAATTCTACCAGTGCTGCTTACTGGGGGCAACTTGGCGACTTTTTTGGAGGGATGCTGAATCCTATATTGAGTTTTGCTGCTTTGATGAGTGTGGTGTACGGTTTGAATCTCCAGCGTAAGGATATACAGGAGGCCCGTAAAGAAGCGAGTAGAGCCAACGTTATACAAAACTCACAGACTGGAATCTACAGGCGCCAAAGTGTCGAGGCTAGTCTGCTAACCCTGATAACTCTTCATTTGAAAGTTGTCGAGGATATGTCTTTTGCTTACGGACGCGGAACGCTTAAAGGTAGGGCGGCCATAATGGCGATTGTCGAAGATTTCTGCAGTTATAGAGATAACTATAAACGTGACCGGAGAGTATATGAGTCGGTCCCCCACGATCCGAATTACATTGAGTTGACTAAAAAGCTTGAGACGCTGCCTTTCGTATATACGGCGTCGCTAGGTGATACAAATTCCAGGTATATGAGGAGTTTGTTTCAAGTAATGAAATTCATTGATTCCCGTGTAGATGCTTACGATCATGTTGGTGACGAGGTTTTAGGGCGTGATGTAAAGTCGATCCGCAGGTTCAGAGTGAGTTACATCGAGAAGAGGCAGTTTTCAAATATTTTAAGATCCCAGTTGAGTCAGAATGAATTAATACTAATTTTCTTGAATTCGCTCAGTTTTAAAGGCGAGGGCTTGAGATATTACGTGGAAAAATACTCTCTGCTTAAGGGGCTGGATACGAGTTTTTTTTCCGATCATCCTGGTTTGATTGAAAAAATTGATAACTCAGCGTTCGCTGATTATGAGGATTTGGATATAAGAGCGATCTTTGATTTGGAAAGGAAGCATGAAAAGGATTTAATGAGAAGAGCTTTTCAGCGAACAAGCTCGTCAAGATAACTTTTTAGAATTTTCATGTTTAGATGCTATGTTGTTGAATGAAATTTAAAGAATCGAGCTTGGTCGGGTCTTCAGTTTAGCTGGCCTTCGCTAAATATTCTTTAGCTGAGACCTTAAAGGGTGTGATATCTAATACCGAAGAGATGACTGGCAATGAGGGCGTATTAGTACTTTAGTTCGGTGCTTGAGAGAAAGAGAGTTATTTGCCATCGTGTATTTAAGTAGCTAGTAGGGCAGCGTGACTGGGCTCAGTCAATCTTTAAATAGTATGGGTATTGCAATCTAGGCACGGTCCTCCTTACGAAGCGTTTCCTTAAGATAGTAGAGGGTTGGCTACCTGCGTGCTAGGCGGTACTGTACGCAAATACAGCTATTGGAGGATTATCCGACCATGGACCAGGTAATTTTACCCCAACGATTTTTCGGAAATCGGAAGAAGCGCTATCGGCGTTTGATCAGGCGCGAAGTCGAGATGCTGGACATCTTTCGGCAGCTACCTGATGCCGATCAAGAGCGGGTACTGCTGGTCATCCGTGGCATTGCCCGCACTACCGGTCCCCTCTTTCCCAGGCACTAGGGCACCACTCGTCGCTTCGTCTGTTGACCTAGTTCTGATGCCGTCACCTATACTGTTTAAACGTACAGTATCAAGGTGCCATCATGGACGCTTTTCAGACACGGGGTCGCAGACTCGCCCAGCTCGCGCTTTCCCAGGCGCGGTTGAAGATCACCGGCTTTCAGAGCCCGGCCGAGGATCATGCGCAGTTGCCACTCTCGATCGATGAGGCGATTGGCTGGGGAGCGCCGAACCTCTGGCTCTGGCTGGTGAACAGCGAAGCCCTGGCGGGGCTGAGCATCCACCAGGGGGACGTGCTGGTCGTGGACCGTGCCGGCGATGTCGAGCCCGGACGCGCAGTGATCGTCGTGGCCGACTGTGAGCACCGGCTCTGCACGGTGCTGACCAACCAGGAGCGGCAGCAGCTGCTGGCGACAATCGGGCGCGACGGACACCCGCGCACGCTCGACCTGGTAGGCGAGGTAGAGCTCTGGGGCGTGGTGGATTTCCTGATGCGAGACCTGCGGCCATGAGCGTCTACGCATTGATCGACTGCAACTCCTTCTACTGCAGCTGCGAGCGGCTGTTCCGGCCCGAGCTGAAAGGCCGGCCGGTGGTGGTGCTGTCGAACAACGATGGATGTGTGATCGCCCGAAGCCGTGAGGCAAAGGCGCTGGGTATCGGCATGGGCGTGCCGTACTTCCAGAACCGCGCCTTCCTGCGGCAGCACAACGTGGCTGTCTTCAGCTCCAATTACGAGCTCTATGCCGATGTCTCGAATCGGGTGATGAGGACCATCCAGGGGATGGTGCCGGACCTGGAGGTGTACTCGATCGACGAATGCTGGGCGGATCTCACCGGCATGCCTGGTGATCTGGAAGCATTCGGCCGCGAGATCCAGGCGCGGGTGCACCGCTGGGTGGGCATTCCGGTCGGCGTCGGGATCTCGACCACCAAGACGCTGGCGAAGCTGGCCCAGTGGGCGGGCAAGACCTGGCGCGCGACCGGCGGGGTAGTGGATCTCACCGACTCGCTCCGGCGGGGACGTCTGCTGCCGCTGGCGCCGGTGGGCGATGTATGGGGCGTGGGCCGCAAGCTGACCACCCGCCTGCAGGGGCTCGGCATCACCACGGCCCAGGACCTGGCCCGGGCGGATCTGCGGGTGCTGCGCAAGGAATTCTCCCGCGTCCTGGAGCGGACGGCGCGGGAGCTGCGCGGCGAGCAGTGGATGCGCCTGCACGAGGCGCCCCCGCTGAAGAAGGAAATCATCAGCTCGCGCATGTTCGGCCACCGGGTGTATCGCCTGGAGGCGTTGCGCGAGGCGATGGCCACCTACGTGACTCGGGCGGCTGAGAAGCTACGCGAGCAAGGCTCGCTGTGCTCCACGTTGCTCGTGAGCGTGCAGACCGGCCAGCACGAACCCGAGGAGCGCCGCTACTACCGCAGCCTGGGCATCCAAATGGCGCATCCGACCGACGATACCCGCATCCTGGTGCAGGCAGCCCTCGCCGGACTCGACCCCATCTATCGCGAGGGCTACGCCTACTCGAAGTGCGCCGTGGTGCTGGGCAGCATCGTACAGACGGACGAGTTCACGCCGGACCTCTTCGCCCCGGCCGGGCAGGGGCGCCCTAGCGAGGTGATGCAGGTGGTTGACCGGATCAATGCGCGATACGGGCGGGCGGCGCTGCACGTGGGGCGGGTGCCCGCAGATCCGGGTTGGCAGATGCGGCGTGAGCTGCTGTCGCGGGGGTATACGACGCGGTGGGGGGAGTTGCCGCGGGCGGGGTAATCAAGGAGCTAAGTTTCCGCCTCTTACGTAGTTGTTCAGTAGGGGGCGGATTTCTTTCCAGCAGGCTTCTAGTTGGTGCAGGTAGTCGTAGCGTTGAGGGCTATTGGCAAAGTCATAAATTCCACGGGGGTCAGGTTCGGTGCCTTGAATTAGGCCGCAATCAATTTCGGCTCTGTATAGGGTTTGCTCAAAGTTAGTCATGTATAATTGGGGTGAGGTTTCGTATATGGGTTTGACAGAGAATAACTGAAAGAACGTTGGTGCGATACTTCCTAGTCTGAATAGCGGGGAAGGATGGGAAAGATTAGGCTGATTCATCCAAGACCATTCTGAGAGGTCAAATAGCCTGAATGCTATGTAGATTGAATAGCTGACCATTTGCATTGTAGTTTCAAAGTTTTCGTAGATTGCTTTTAGTGCGCTGTTTGACTCATAATCTTTTATGTTCGATGAGACTATTCTGGATCTGGTATGTGCCTGAGCTGCGCATAGCACCAAGCTCGCAGCGTCAGCGTCAAATTCGAGGGTCTGCCAAATAAGATTTGCGTTGCGCATGCCTCTGCCATCGAACGCCTCTGGGAGATAGTCGAAAGACATTTCTTGCCTTACAAAATCCACATGTCCATTTCTTAGATGTCCTAGTTCATGAAGAAAAAGAAACTCGATAGCGATTTGTGCAAGTTCACTGGCAAATTGCTGTCTTATAGGGCAGTTAGGAAATTGAAATTCAAATCCAGACTGTCTGGTGTTTGTGGTCAGGTAGGGTAGTGCGCCTCTATCTTTCGTTTCTAGATCGGGGTTTCCTATCTCAGAGAAGCTATCTGGCACTGATAGTATTCTATGGAATATATTGTATAGAGTTCCGATTGGTCCGATGTTTATTCCTATAAAATCCAGTTTATTAGGGTCTTCGTTTTTTGATGTATATGCAAAGGCATTAAGTTCGTTTGCACATATTAATCCAAACTCAATAGGGCAGGGGCGCTTATCGTATAGTGTGTTCTCGGCCCAAGACCTTAGACCCGCTAGGCGCTGGTGAGTATAAAGTAAAAGAGGGGCTGGTTCGTCGCCCTCTGGTGGGTAAAAAAGTCCACCTTTAACCTCTAGAATTGCGTCGAGTTCCGGATTTGATCGCCTCAAAAAGAACGAGTAGTCCATAATTTTTGTAATCCTTTCAATTGCTCGCCAAATCATTAGCTTATCTACCTGAATAAAATAGCCTATTCCACTCGCGATCTACCGCCCGCTTCGCCGTGGCCTTGGTGGCATACAGGTGTCGCAGTCGTCGCGGCTTGCTCTGGTCGCCCTCGGTGAGGGTGTGCTCCTTGCCGGTCTTCGGGTCGCGGTAGTAGGCGATGATGCCGGTGTAGTCGCCCTGTATCTCGTCAACCAGGTCGGCTACCAGGTCTTCCGGCAGCTTGGCTTCCAGCTCGAGGCGCGTGGTGTAGCCGCCGTCCGCGGTAAGGCTGTGGTGCACGTTCCCGCCGTACCAGATGATGGCGTCGATCTCGGCCTTCACGCCCTGCAGGGTGTAGGTGAGCTCGGGCATGAGCTCCGGGCGGCCCAGGGCGAGGTGGTAGGTGAGGGTGGCGGTACCGCGCTGCAGGCGGTTCCACTCGGCCCGGGCGGCGCGTAGTGCGGAGAGCTGGTCAGCGTAGGTGTGGCGCAGGTCCTTCACGTTGTCGCCACCGCCGGCGATGGCCTCCTGCTTCTTTGCGCTGTTGACGTCGTAGTAGAAGGCGCGCACGGCGTCGTAGCTCTCGCGGTCGGCCTGCAGGTAGCTGTGCTGGTCGCCGTCCTGGCGGGTGAGGGTGACGTGGCCCAGGTCGGCGCCGCTGACGGCCTTGCCGCCGCCGGCCGGGAGGAACAGCAGCCGTCCCGCCTTCACGGTGGCTACCGCGTCGTAGTCCTCGCCCAGGCGGGTGAGGAGGTTGGCGTCCGATTCGCCGGTCTGGTCCAGCTGCAGGATCTGCTGCGCCTCGAGGTCTGGCGCGATCACCGGTGTGAGGCCTTGGCGCGCGGCCAGGGTGCGCAGCACGGCGCCGAGGGTGGTGGCGCTGTAGCTCTGGTCGCGCTTGGTCTTGAGGCCCTTGCGCAGGTCTGCACTGCGGGCGCGGATGCTGAGGACGTCCGGCGCGCCGCTGTGTTCGGTCTCGTCGACGAGGTAGAGGCCCTTGTCGATCAGACCGGTGGTGGACCAGCCCAGCCAGAGGCGGATCTTGGCGCCCCGGGGCGGGATGGCCAGCAGGCCGTCGTGGTCGGACAGCACCAGGCTCAACTGGTCGGCCTCAAGGCCGCGGTTGTCCGTCAGATCCAGGCTGATCAGCCGCGGCGCGATGAGGGCGCTGATGTCCTTGCCGTCGACCAGGATTTGGTAGCGCGCCTGGGCATAGGTAGCGCCCTGCACCAGGTCGCGGCCGAGGGTGCGCAGCTGGCCGGTGGCAGTGTCGAGCAGCTCCTGGATCACAGCAGCTTCCTCAGCAGGGTGCCCATGCCGGCCATGCCGGCGCCGAGTAGCTCGCGGCCGGTGTCGTCGTCGACGCGCTTGAGGGCGATGCTGAATTCGATGCGGCGCGGGGTGCCGTCCTGGAAGAAGAGGGTCTTGGTCTCGGTGATGCTCTCGATGACCCAGAGCCCGTAGATCCGCCCGCTGCCCTCGATCAGCGGCCAGGCGCCACCGGTACCGGCCATGTAGCGCAGGACGTCCAGGCTGCTGGGCGTGCCGGCGAGCTCTGGGGCGAGCCAGCCGGGCAGGGTGATGCTGTCGTCGCCCTTGCCCAGGAACTGGCGCGCCGGCGCGGCGCCCACGCGGGAGCTGGTGGCGTGGCGGTAGTCGGTCTGCCGCTGGAGCTCCTGGTAGGCGAGGGTGTAGAGGCTGAAGATGAAATTGCCGAGGGCCATCATCATGGTG
The DNA here is from genome assembly GCF_031453735.1 of Pseudomonas sp. SORGH_AS_0199. Lineage (NCBI taxonomy): Bacteria > Pseudomonadati > Pseudomonadota > Gammaproteobacteria > Pseudomonadales > Pseudomonadaceae > Pseudomonas > Pseudomonas sp. SORGH_AS_0199. Next base: position 3,040,970 of record NZ_JAVJAE010000001.1, on the reverse strand, counting down.
GTCAGGTCCTGTCCTTGAGGCTGCTGCGGCTGCGGGCGGCCTTCTGGCTCTCGATGCGGGCCAGGGCGGCCTGGACCTCGCGGGCGATCGCCTGGGCGTCCGTACCGGCACCCGCGTTGATGGTGATGTGGTAGGCGTCGCCGCCTGCCGGCGCAGCAGGCGCGGCGGCGGACATCGCGGGTCGGTCGTCAAAGGTGATGCCGTTGGCTAGCGCCGGGGTGGCGGCAGTACCGACGCCCAGGGCGACCGCGCCGGCGCTGGCAATGCGCTTGGCGGTATCGGCGATCTGGGCCAGCGGGCTGCCTTCTCCTTTGCCCAGGCCGATGGCCAGGCCCTGCATGGTGAACTCACCCAGGGAGGCGAAGACGCGGGACGGCGAGTGGATGCCGAGCTTCTCCTTGAAGAAGTTGATCGCGCTCTCGCCGGCGCCCATCACCGCGTTTTTCACCGCGCCCAGGCCGCTGGTGATGCCGTTGACCAGGCCCTGCATCATCATGCCGCCGAGGTCGGTGAATTTGGCCGGCAGCTCGACGCCGAAGTAGTTCATCACCGCCGCGAAGGCGCGGTAGAAGAGCCCGATCGGGGAGAAGTCCAGGATCAGCTTGGCGATCCCGGTAATACCACCCCTGACTCCCGTCTTCATCTCTTCCCATAACCCTCTGAACCACGGGCCAACAGTGCTCCAGTTGGCGTAGAGCAAGGAGCCGGCGGTGACCAGGCTGAGAATGATTGCGGCAATGGGGTTGGCCATCACGGCGGCGCCGAGCAGCCGGAAGCCGGCAGCCACCAGGGGCAGGGCAGTCTTGCCGAGGTTGAACAGCAGGCCGATGAGGTTCGGCAGGCGAATGCCGACTTGGGCAAGCATGAAGCGCAGCGCGAGGAAGGGGCCGAGCACGCCGGCGACGCCCAGGGCGACGGTACCGAAGGCGATCGACACGGCCGAGATCACGGCGGCAACCTTGACCAGGTTGCCGGCGAGCGTGGGATTGGCCTCGGCCCAGGCGCCCGTGGCGGAGGCAGCATCGGTCAGCCAGGTGATGATTTCCTTGAGCTGAGGCGCGACGGCCGCCCCGAATTGGGATTGAGCGTTGGTGAAACTACCAGTGGCGGCATCCCAGAGGTTGGTCACGGTCTTGAGTTGCTCGTTGACGCGCATCTGCAGGTCCGCCTGGGCCTTCATCTTGCCCTGGACTTCCTGGTAGCCGGCCAGGCCCTTGGACATCAAGGTATTGAGCGCGGTGAGGGTCTCGGAGTCGTCGCCGAAGACCTGTTTCAGCACACCCAGGCGGGTCTCGGTGTTGAGCCCCTTGAGCTTGTCCAGCTGGGCGTAGAGCTTCTCCATGCCGCCGAATTCGCCCTTGCCGTCGGTGAAGTCCAGCTTGATGCCCTTGTCCTTGAGGCCCTTGTTGGCCTTGCCGACCTTGTCCGTATCCATGCCCATCTGGAAGATCTTGCGTAGGGCGTTGCCGGCAGCGCCGCCCTCCATACCGGTCTGATCGAGCTGGATCAGCAAGGGAGCAAGGGCGTTGGCGGCCTCGAGGCCCTCCTTCTTGATGATGTCCAGCGCCGGGCTGATCTTGCTGAATCCCTCGAGCATGTTGTTGGACTCGACGCCCAGGTAGAAGCCGCGCTGGATGGTGTCCATCAGGCTCATGAGGTCCTTCTCACTGGTGCGGGTGGCGTCCTGCATCTTGGCGGCGAACTCCGCGGCCTCGGTGACGGGCATCTTGAGCTGGACGCCCAGATAGGCCGCAGCCTCGCCCATGCCGCCGAGGATGGTCTTGGCCGACATCCCCTGGCGCACCAGCATGGTCATCATTTCCTGGAATTCAGCCGTCGTACCGGGCAGGCGATCGCCCAGGCGCGTGGCCAGGTCGGAGATTTCCTTGAATTCCTTGGGGGCGGTGCCGTCGCTCAGCATCAGCGAGGCGCGCAGCTGGGTGGCCGCATCCTCGGCTGGGGCGAAGGCCTTGATCATGCCCAGCACCGGGCCGCCGATCGCGGCGCCGGTGGCAGCCGAGCTGGCTCCGGCCATGGCGGCATTGCCGGCGAACTCCTGGCCGCGCTTGAGCTTGTTGCGGACGCTGGCCAGCTTCTCCTGCATACGATTGAGGCGCTCGAGCTTGCCCCGCTGGGTGTCGATCGCGGCATTGGCGCTGGTGAGTTGCGCCTGCAGCCGCGCCTGGGCGCCGCCGAGGTCGCGGGTATCAACGCCACTGGCGCGCATGACGGGCAGCAGGCGCTGCAGCTCGGTGCGCTGCGCGGTGTGCTTGGCCTGCAGTTTGTCGACGGCAGCGGCTGTGTTGGCGAAGGTCTTCTGGAAGGCGGCGGACGGGGCGTCCATGGCCTTGAGCTGCTCGCGGTAGGCGCGCAGCTTCTCCTGGCCTTTGGCCAGGGCCTCGGCGCTCTGGCGCACGGCCTCGCGCTGGCGCTGGTAGGCGCTGATGTCTTGCTGCTGCTGGTTGAGCTCCTTGACCCGGTCCCGGGCAGCCTTGAGCGCCCGGGCGGTCGCGTTGCCGCCCCCGGCGATGCGTTTGAGCGGGGCCGTGACCTTGTCCAGGGCGGACAAGAGGACGCGGATCTGCAGGTCATTGGCCATCGGGGGAGACTCGCTTGCGGGCGCGTTCGCGCCAGTCCATCAGTTCGGAAATGCTCAGCTGGTCGAGCTGAGCGGGGTGCCAGTGGAAGGTGATGGCGAGATCCGCCATCGCATCCTCTACGTGGCGGGGAAGAGATCCGCCTTCATGGACTTCTTGAGCAAAAAACTGGCGACGACACTCCCGGCGTCGACCAGGTCGGCGGGGTCCATGGCGCGGACCTCGGCCTCGGTGAGGGTCGGGGTGCTGATGCGCGGGATCACGCGGACGATGGCGTTGACGTCCATCTGCAGCAGGTCGGACAGGGTGATGCCGCGCAGTGCGCCAGCGTTGGGCTTGCGCAGGGTGATCTGGTCGATGGTGGTGGCGCCGCGGACGATGGGCTGGTCCAAGACGACGACGTTCTCGGGGGTGGTATCGCTCATGGTGGTACTCCAGGGAATAGGCTAGGGATTGCCCGCCGGGGCGGGCTGAAAAGGGGCGGGATCAGATGCCGAGCGAGGCGCGCTGCTTGGCCAGGCGGTCTTCGCCGCCCACGATCTCGATGAAGTTGAGGAGGTCGATCTCGATCACGGTCTCGCCGTCCACGATCAGCTTGTAGTAGCTGCCGGCGGTAGTGATCTTGTGCTCGGTGTCCTCGCCGGCGGCGGCTTCACCCATCTCGATGGATTCATGGCGACCACGGACGACGATCTCGACGGCGGTCTCCTCGCCGGTGTCGTCCTGCTGGTAGCTGCCGGTGAAGCGCAGGGGCACGGCTGCGGCGCCCACGGCGCCGAATTGCTTGAGGACGGTGAGGTCCAGGCCGCCCAGGGTCCATTCCAGCTGGATACCGTCGTCGGACATACCCAGGTCAGCCTTGACGGGGCCGTTCATGCCGGCGCCGCGGAAGGCTTCCATCTTGCGGCCGAGGGTCGGCAGGGTGACGGACTTGGCGACGCCCAGGTAGGAGTGGCCGTCGTTGAAAAGCATCATGTTCTTGAGTTTGCGGGGCATGGCCATGAGGGCAGCTCTCCAGTGGGTGCCCGTAGGGGCGCCGGGTGATCAGGATCAGGCGTTAACGCGGGTCGCGAAGTCGGCCAGGAAGCGGTCGGTGATGCGCTGGCGCAGAGTCATGTCTTCCAGCGGCGGGACGGGGGTGTAGTCGTAGTTCAGGAAGAGCTTGCCGGCCTTGAGGGTGCTGGCAGCGTTGCCGTCGGCGTCGTACCAGCACTCGCCGCCCAGCAGGTAGCCCTGGCGGGTCAGCTCGCGGAACTTGGCGTTGATGCCTTCGACGATGTCGCGCACCAGGCTCGGGTGCATCGGGCGGTCGACCGCCCAGAAGTGCGCCTCGGCCATGGTGTCCGCCAGCACCTGGGCGGTGCGGGTGTAGTTCTCAAAGGTGAAGAGCGCGTCATCGCTGCAGGTGCGCGAGCCCCAGAAGCGGTAGCCCTCATGGTTGATCAGCGTGGTGATCTGGTTGCCGTTGAGGTAGTCGCTGTCGGTGGCGGTGTTCTGCAGGTCCCAGAAGACATCCTTGGAAACGCCGGTGACGCCGGCCACGGCGACATTGGAGAGGGTCTTGTGCCAGCCAGTCTCCTGGTCGATCTGGGCACGCAGGCCCAGGGCGCGGGCGGTGGCGGCCGCGGTGACGGTCTTGTTGTCGGTGGTGGACCAGGCTAGGAAGTCCGGCCAGTGGAGCATCAGCTCGCGGGCGCTGAATTGGGTGCGGTAGGCGACGGCCTCTTCCTTGCTGGCGCAGCCATAGCAGCTGGCGTAGACGAAGGCGCGCAGCTGCTTGGCGATCGGCAGCAGGGCGGCGGTCACAGCCTGGGTGTCGAGCCCGGGAATGCCCAGGATGCGCGGCGTCACGCCGAGCTTGGCCTTGGACGCGAGCAGGGCCTTCATGCCGGTGTATCGGCCGGCGACGACGCCACCAATCAGGTTGGATTGCAGCTCGGCCGCGCTGGCGCCGTCTGCGACTCGGACCACGACCACGACGGGCTTGGACTGGTCGGCGATCGCCTGCAGAGAAGGGGCCAGCGTGCCCTTGGTGCCGGCCTTCCCGACAGCGGCCTGGACGTTGGTCAGCAGAACGGGCGTATCGAGCGGGAAGGTGGTGGCATCGGCATCGCTGCCGGTGCAAACCATGCCGATGACGGCCGTGGAAACGGTGGAAATGGAGCGGGTGCCCTGATTGATCTCGAGGACACGCACGCCGTGATGGAAGTCAGCCATGGAGGGTAATCCTGCGCAGGTGGGTAGGTGACGCTGCACAGGCTGGCGGATCCGCGCGCGCGGGTCGCGGGGCGGGAGTTGTAGCGGAGGTTGCTACATATTGAGCTTGGTTTGGTCAGGATCTGTTGCTGTAGGCGGCATGCTTATCTTGGACAGGCGTAGCAGGTCGTGTGTCAGTCTCGTAACACTGACGTCGCTGACGCCATGTGGCGTTATCACATCTAACCAATAGTCAAATGCCAGCTTAATCATGCTTACAATGAATGCGAGGACTGCGCCGAGTACGATTAGGGCTGATACTAGCAGGCCGGCATTGCCAAGATTTTCAGTGGTGAGGTTGAGCTTTATAGGCCTCGTCCATGGCTTATCCTCCAGGATCGCTTGTGTGATAAATATGGCGATCGGAATAAAAAGTAGTGTCACTATAGACTTTGTTTTGTTCGTCCAGTTAATAATTCCCTGTATATAGCTTTCAAAGAAATAGGTGCTTGGCTTTTTTACATTCAGCCGAGCATCCAGCTTTTCGAAACCTTCCACTAAATCTAAGTACTGATCACGAGAGTAGGGGATTCTGCTGCGTAGCCAGTCACCCCGGACCTCTAATGGAAGTCGATCGTTGTCAGCTTCTGGGTTGAACACACCAAGGAAGATTAGTTTGGCTTTTTTCTGTTCTTCCAGAAAATATGCATACAAAACGATAGTTGTTATTTCGAATAAGGCTGCTCCTGCTAGCGCATATGTTCCTGGTATGAGCGGTATTAATTCTGTTATGCGCGAAATCATGAGCGTTATCGTGATCAGGAAAGAGACAACTATTATCCAAAATAGCTTACTCTTGAATGACTCTTTTCTAAGGCTGTATCCAAATATCTTGTTGTATTCTTTGGCTAATTTCTGAAAATCTTGATAATGCATTTGGGTTAGGCAAAAGTTGTTGAGGAGCTGTTTTTTAGCCTGAGTAGATGATTTTAGCAATGTCGGGATTTCCCGCGAGAAAAGACTTGAGCTTCTCAATTGGATCCTCGGCGTCAAAGGCCTTCGGGCGGTTGACCAGACGCCAGGCGGTGCCGTCCCAGCGCGGCCACTCGTTGTCCTCCCAGGTGGCGGGCGGCGGCGTTTCCACGCAGCGCGCCGGCAGGTGGTAAACGCCAGGCTCGAGCGGCGACTCGTCGGCGGAGGTCTGGCCCTGGTAGAAGCCGGCCTGGTCGGTTTGATAGACGATCTTGTCCATGGGTTGCCTCAGTACTTGATGATGGCCAGCAGCGCGATGTTGCGCGGGCGCGCCTCGCTGCCGCCGCTCGGATCGATGGTGACGACGTGGCTGTGGTCGCCGTTGGTGGTGGTGTTGTAGTTGGTGTCGCGGTCGGTGAAGTTGTTGCCGCCGGACAGGCCGCTGCTGCTGGTCTCGGCGGTATCGGTGTTGGTGTAGACGTGGGAATGCGCGCCGGCCTGGGCCGTCTTGCCGGTGTGGGTGTGCTCCTGGTTCTGGCTCAGTTGGCCGGTACCCAGGCCGCGGCCTTTATCGATCCCGCGGCCGTCGTCCAGGCAGCGGATGAATTCGCCGCGCAGATCCGGCAGGTTGAAGGTGGTGAAGCCATCACCCGCGCCGTGATAGGTGCCCAGAGCGGCGAATAGATCGGGGTAGGCGGTGCGCGAGATCGCCGCGCCGTTGGCTTTGAACCAGCCGGCCGGGGCGGTGGTGCCGGCAAAGTAGCTGACCGTGCCCGCTGGTACCCGGGTGATCAGCGCGTCCACCTCGGTTTTGCTGTAGAGCTCTAGGTTGGTCCGGGCCTTGGCCTTGTCTGGCACGTCGGCCAGGTTCTGGGCGCGCAGCAGCGGATCAAAGAAGGTGCCGAGCGGGTCATTCTGGGCCAGCACGATCTTGGTGCCGGCGGCGTAGCTGCTGGTGAGCTTGAGCGCGGTGCTGCTGGTAGCGGTCCACTCCTCGCCAGCGCGCAGCCGAGTTCCCGCGATGTAGACCGCCAGGCCCACGGTGGTGGTCTTGGCCAGGTTGACCACGGTCTGGTTGGCGGCCAGCGTCTGGATCTCCTCGATCGAGCGCACTACCACATTGGCCTGCGTGGGGTCGGTCCAGGCATAGGCGCCGTCGGCGTTGCCAGTCTTGGCCAGCACCTGGTTCGTGGTGCCGCCGGGGATGATCAAGGCCTTGGCGAAGGTGTTGAGCACCCATGTGTGGCTGGCTACCGCCAGGTTCGGGTCCACCTGCAGATTGATCACCGAGGCATTCGAGGCCAGGAATTGCACGCGCAGCACGGCGTCCGAGTAGGCGCCCTCGCCGGGCAGTGGCTTGTAGGTGTCCGGCAGGTTGCCGATTACGAACAGGCTGCCCTGGTCGTCGAAGAGGCCGACCTCGCGCAGGGTGAAGCCGCCGGTCGCCGCTGGGATCACGATCTCGGCGATGAAGCCGCGCGGCTCGTCTGGATCCTGGTAGACACGGTTGATGGTGGTGCGATAACGCTCGCGCACCATCTGGGTCATGCCCTCGGCCGGCGTGACGGGGTTGCCGTTGCCATCGCCCACGGCCGCCTGGGTCAGGTTGATAGCGACGCCGGCAGCCTCAGCCTGGGCCAGGCGCTTGAGCCCGTAGGCGGTGTGTATCGTGTGGAAGTCCATGATCAGCCCTTGCTGCCGGTGTGGTAGTGACTGGCCCCGCCGAGGCGTGGCCCGATCCAGAAGATGAATGCCCGCCAGCGCGCTTCGCCCTCAGCCCGGCAGGCGCGGTACAGCACCGCGTCCGCCGCCGCCCGGGGCAGCTGGCCGGTGCGATAGAGGAAGTCGTGGACGAACGCCGCCAGCACGGCGTAGCCGGCCAGGGCGGCATAGATGCCGGTGGCGGCCAGGCTGGTCCACAGCAGCGGATCCGCGGCCGCCTGCAGGGGCAGCAGCAGGGCGCAGAGTGCGCCGGCGGCCCAGGTCACAGCCGCCAGGATCAGGGCCCAGCGCGCGACCTCGCGCAGAAAACGGATCGATGCCAGGTCGCTGCGCTCGCCTACGGGCACGACGATGCGGCCGTAGACCGGGTCGACGAAGACCAGCGGCTCGACCAGCTCCCAGGTCCAGCGGTCCACCTGGCGCATGGCCGGGCGGCTCTCGAAGTGGCCCTTGGTCATACCGGCCACCCTTGCTCGAGCATCGCCGCCTGGTAGGTGCCGGTGTCGACCGCTTCGGCCAGGTCGGCCTCGCGGTTGAAGCAGGCCTGGACGTGCTTGCGAACGGCGTCGGCCAGGGCCAGCAGCTGCGCGGCGGATAGCTCGACAAAGCCGCCCGCCGTCTTCCACTTCACGCTATAGGCCGGGTCGCGGTCCGCAGCCAAGGCAGCGCCGGTAATCAAGTTCTGGCTGTCGCGGGAGGTGTCGATAGCCAGACCCTGCACGGAGATGCCGCCGGTTTCGACGGTGAAGCGCTTGGCAGCGATGGCGGCCAACTGCTCAGCCTGGGACGGTCCAGGATGCCCGGGGGCCTTGTCCGCAGCGCTCCAGCCCTGGCCATTCCAGACGGCCACCTGGCCAGTCTTGAGCTTGGGCGGTGCAGTCGGTGTGCTGCGCTCGGGAATGCCCGCCATAGGGTCGGCCTGGATGGATCCAGCCAGGACGCCATCGGCGCCCCATTGGTAGAGGGTGATGGTGTCCATGGTCATTTGGCCTTGATGAAGTTGGCGTAGGGGGCCGGCTGGGCAGCAGCCTTGGGGACGTAGAATTGCGTCTTGATGTCGTAGCTAGGGACAGAGCGCCAGAGGAACTTGTCGCTGGAGGCGGTGGACATCCAGGTCCCCATTCCGTCCGTTGCGATGGTCAGCGGATAGAGGCCGGCGCCGCCTCCGGAAAATGCCGACCAGGTAGGCTGGCCAGAGGCGTCGAGGGAGACAATGGTCCGGTTCATCCCTTGGGTGTAGCCGGCCATGATGGTCGTCCCATCCTTGCCGATTGCTACCCGCCAGCTTGAAGAGGCGGTGTTGTTTTGGAGGGTGCTGGTTTTCCAGGTCACGCCATCGGCGGAATACGCGGCGGCGGCATACCACCCGCTATTCGTGTTCATGTAGCCGACCATGACAAACACACCGGGGCCGCCATAGGCGACATCCGACCATACGTTGGTAACCCACGAGCCGACTTGCAGCACATTGACCGCCCAGGTGGCGCCGTTGTCCGTAGAAAAGTAGTGCCCGCCGCCGGTGCTACCAATGACCCAGGTCCCTTTGCCATTGGCCGCGATGCAAGCCCCGGCGTTGCTGTTCGGGCTGAGAACCTTGGTCCAGGTCAGCCCGTTGTCGGTCGAGCGCATCATGAAATTGCCCGAGGATGGGGCAATCCAGCGGCCAAGTTTGTCGGTAGCGATGGCGTTGAAGTCGTTCGCGCCGCCCGTGTCGATAACCGTCCACGTTTGGGCGTTGTCCACGCTGCGCAGGACGCGGCCGCCGGTGCATCCGAGAATCCAGACGCCTGCGCCGTCGGTAGCGCCGCAGTTGATTAGCGAGTATGGCGGCGTTGTCTGCGTGAAGGAGGCGCCGTTGGTCGTGCTACGGAGCAGGTATTGTTGGCTATTGTTCGGGTCTCTATCCGTAGTCAGAAAGACTCCGCCCATACCTAAAAGACAGAGTCCTCCCGTGGTGTTGAACGAATAGCCGGGCTTGGTGAAGCCTGAGGCGGTGGAGTCGTAATTGATGGTGCCGACCCTTGCGAACAGCGCTGGATAGCTGGCCTGTAGGTATGTCGCGTTGTCGGGAATCCACGACGCATCTGGCGCACCGCGCATAGTGGCCAGCACGTCACCGATACCCGGCTTCCAGTAGGTGCCGTCCGCCCAGCCCTTAGGGACCGCGTGGAGCGCGTCGGTCGGAGCGCCAGCCAGCGTGAGCGCGCCGGTCATGGTGCCGCCACCCTTGGCGAGCTTGGCGGTGTCCAGGTCGGCGATGGCTTTCGCGTTGTCAGCGATGCCCTTCGCCTGGGCGACCAGGGCCGCGTCGAGCGTGACGGCTCCGAATCCGATCAGCTTCGCGCCGCCGGCGGCGGCCAGGTCGTTTCGGGTAGCGCTGGCGGCCGCTATCGCAGCGGCAAGGCGGGAGACCACGCTGGGCAGCGTCTCCACTTTCTTGCCGTCGACGGTGATGTAGTAGCCCGCGGCGTTGCCGTTGGTGAATTCAGCGATGCGCGCCTCATTCCCCCGGAAGCGGGTGATTACCTCGGGTAGGGTCAAGTCAGCCATTTTTCAGTTCCAGCGCCTGGACCAGGTCCACGTTGGTGAGTTGGTGCAGCTCGGATTCAGCCAGGACGAAGCCAGGCTCCAGGGCGGCGTATTGGGTGTCGGAGGGGCGAACGGTCAGCTCGAAGCCGGCCGCGGAGACGGCGCCGCGATAGGCGCGGGTCTTGGTCGCGACGCGCAGCTCGATGGTGTCCAGGTGCGAGCGCAGGTTCTTGGCCGCCTCAACGACAGGCATGAAGCGCAGCGCGCTGCTGTTGGGCACGCCGACCTGGTCGACGTCGATCAGCAGACGGAATGTGCCGGGCCTGCCGGGCGGATCCTGCTGGTACCACTCCTGGACGCGGATCGGGAAACCCAGGGCGGCCAGGGCGTCCTTGATGGCGCCGAAGGTGCCCTTGGTGCGGTGGACCTGGATGCTCGCGCGGATGGTCTGGCGCTTCTGGTTCTCGCTCCACAGCGGATCCCAGGCGTCGACGGATAGCGCCCAGGCGAGCCAGGGCAGCTGCTCGGCCGGGGCCGTGTTCGGGTCCCAGACCGACCGGGTGGGCACCGGCACGTCGCTGATGGCGCTGCCGGTTTCAGCCAGGCGCCGCTCCAGGTCCGTGCTGTTGGGTGGCAGCAGCTCAGACATTGGTAGCACCCGCCACAGTCAGGGTGACGCCGGTCAGGTTGCTGGCTTCGCCATTGCCCAGCACCAGGCTGGCGGCGGGCTGGGTGAGCTTGACCGCCTGGACGCCGGACTGGTGCAGGGCCTTGTACAGGCCGGACAGGGCGACGTCATAGCCGATCTTTTTCACGCTGGCGGCGTAGTCCTCGACCGCCTTGTAGGCGGCCGCGACCACGACATCGGAATCCGGGCCGTCGTAGAGGGTGAGCTCGGCGTTGACCTGGTAGTCCACGATGTTGGCCGACAGCACGGTCACCTTGTCGGTGAGCGGTCGGACCTTCTCGGCGTTGAGCGCGGCGGTGACCTTGGCCAGCAGCTCGGGCGAGGCCAAGCCGGTGCCCAGGCGCGACAGCACGTAGATGGTCACCTGGGTCGGCGCCGGGCTGATGGCCTGGACGTCGCGGACGTTGCCATCGGCGGACAGGCCGTGGAAGACGTAGCTGCCCTGGCTGCCGGCGGTGGTGTAGCCCTCGGGGGACAGCTGGATCCGCGCGCGGAAGTCGTCGTCGGATTCGTAGACGGCCGCGGTGGGCGGCACGGCGTTGGGGTTGGCAGCCTTGAGCAGCAGCCGAGTCACGCTGAAGTTCGCGCCCAGCTGGTCCAGGTCGGTACCCACGGCGAAGGCCAACATCACGCCGCGGGTGGCATCGTTGACCCGCTGGCGCAGCACCAGCTCCCGGTAGGCGTTCTCCTGTAGCAGCTTGTTGACCGGATCCGACTCCAGGGCCAGGCGCTCGCGGATGGCGGCGCGCTCGGCCGCGGGGTAGAGGCTGATGAGTCGCTCCTTGCGGGCGGTGAGCAGGGTCTCGAAGTCCAGGGTCTCGACGATGGTCGGGGCCGGCAGCTGGCTGAGGTCGATGGGGCTGAAGGTGTCGACCATTACAGGCCTCCCAGGGTGAGCGGTGCGCGGAGGCTGACGGCGGCATCGTTGACGGTGCTGTAGCCCTCGAGGTCAACGAAGGCCTGGCCCGGGGCGTCGCCCAGGCTGATGCCGATGTAGGTGAGGTTGAGGCGCGGCTCCCAGCGCAGCAGGGCGGTCACGGCGGTGGCCTTGGCCTGCAGGGCGAGGGCCGGGTTGAGCGGCTGGTCGATCAGGCTGAACAGATCGCAGCCGTACTCGCGGCGCATGGTCCGGGTGCCGATCGGCGTGGTGAGGATGTCGGCCACGGATTGCTGCAGGTGCTCGAGCTCGGTGACGGTGAGGCCGGTGGTTCGGTTCATGCCGTGGGCGCTCCGGTCTTACCGTTGCCGGGCTGCACGCCGCCGTGCGGGTGCTTGACCAGACTGATGCCGCCAGCGACCACGTCCTCGCTGACGGTCACCTTGCCGGTGACGTTCTGGTTGCCGGTCTGGGTGTAGTCGCCCTGGTGGTTGATCGGGCCGATAATGTTGATGCCGCCGGTGCTGGTCAGATCGGTGACGCCGCCGGCGGGCAGGATGGCGCGCAGGCGATGGGCTTCGCTGTCGTACTCGACGACGGCGCCGTCTGGGTAGGTGCGGCGGTCCAGGCCGGCGCGATCGCCGTTGGCAGGGATGAGGGCGCTGAACAGGCCAGTGACGGCGATGCCCTGGGCGGTCTGGCCGCTGGGGCTGAGGACCAGGACCTGCTCGCCCACGGTTGGCGGGTCCCAGTCGCGCGTGGTGCCGGCGCGCAGGGCGGTCCAGGGCAGCCAGCCGGTCAGCAGGTCGCCGCTCTGAACCCGAACCCGGGCAGGGCGTTTGTCTTGGAGACTGCCATGGTCGACCTCGGCAACGGTGCCAAGGCGGATCAGGTTCTCGATGAGGCGGGAAAGGGCGGCGATGTCGGTCATGCCGCGGAGGATGGCGGTCGTGTACGCGGGTTGCAGCTATTAGACGGTGTACCTGCGTGTGCTACAAAAATCTATCCCGCGGAGCCTCGTGAAAACCTCTGTACATAGAGTATGTGGTAATGATTTTTTGGGGTATGAATCAGTAATTACTTACTAGCACGTTCGCCTTACTGGGTCAGAGGGTTAAGGGTGTTTTAATAAGCTGATAGCTATCTGAACTTCGTTTGGCTTCATAATAATGAATGTTAGGATTTATTGATCTGGTAACTGCAGCGATCACTTTTCGCTGAGCTTCAGGCATCTTTTCTCCAAAAGTGACTGTTTTGATAGCTTTCGCATCGTATTTATGCTCTCCACGAGTATCAGATATAAATCTATATTCCTTTTCGTACTTCCATGCGGAATGCTTCGTTCCTATGTGAGCTACGAGTAGCAACGCTGCGCCCGAAATATCACTTCTGGCATATGCATTAACTAGATCCAGCATTTTCACGGTAGGAAACTTTTTTGAGTACGCTACTGGGAGCATTGCTATTTCTTTTGGGAGAGTGTCTATAAGAATCTGAGATTCGAATTCCACTTTGAAGCCTTTCAATCCGTTGCCATAATGGGCCCACATTAGGATGTTGAGATCGTCTTTTTTGTTATCTTGCTCATTAAAGAAGCAGCACATTGATGCCTTTCTAACTTTTTCGAATGAAAAGGTTTCGATCTCTTCGAGCCTTGGTCTCAGTTGTTCCAGTACGTAGTTAGGATCGGTTTGTGCTGTTTCTCTAGCTGCAGCTGAGCGTTCTCTCCAGTCCTCTTGTGTGCTTCTGGCGGCGAGTGCGTCAAACGCTTCTATACATTTCCAAACGTTGTCTGGATAAATTATAGAAACCTTGCTTTCGAATGGATCATTGAAGTCCTCAGGCCTTGAAAACCAGAAATAGGGCTCGGAAAGAGCTTGAAGACTGTTCTCATTGAAAGTGAAAAATTTAGAAAGGGTTTTGCTTGGCGCATCGACAGTTGGATTTTTCATATTAAATGCCGAGTTGTTCGAGTATGACATCTCTCAAATCTTGGATGTCGTCACTCTGCAATCCTAGCAGTTCACGACGGGTGTAGCGGACCTCGGGGGCCCCGTGCTCGGCGCGGTCTTTCAGGCCGTACTGGTGGACGCGGGCGATGCGAGAGACGCGGCCAGCGAAGCCAATCACCGCCTGCTGCGGCGAGCCCTTGGCCTTGAGGTACCGGGCCATCTTGAGCTTCTCGAACATGCGCCGCTTGATGCGGCCCTTCTTGCCACGCAGATCCCGCGGCTTGCGGGCCTCGAACGGTGAGCCGTCCGGATTCATCTGGGCACGGATCCGCTGCTGCTGGCTGCGGCGCAGGTGCTGGGCAGCCTTCCGTGCCAGTTGAGCCCGGCCGCGGCCGTCGAGCTTCTGCAGGAGCGGCGAGAGCCAGGTCTCCAGCGCCTCGAGATCAGCCACGGCTGCGGCCCGGCTGCGGTGTCTCCAGGGCGAGTGCGTCGCCACCGGATCCGGACTGCCACTCGGCCAGCAGCTCGCCACCGGCGAAGACCTGCCAGGTGCCTGGCTCCTGGTACTCGGTGTATTTCGATTCTGGAACGTGGCTCAGCTGATAGGTGCCGTCTGGCTGGCTCTTGACGACCACGCGCTCGGTGAGGGGCAGAGTGATCGCCAGATCCACCTTGGAGTTGTCCAGGATGTCGGCCTCGAAGCCGATGCCCTGGGCGGACTTGTCCAGGTTGACGAGCAACTCGGACTGGTTCGTCCGGACCCAGGCCAGCAGCGGCAGCATCACGGCGTCCGGGTGGCCGGCGAAGTCGGTCAGGATGATCTGCAGCTCGTAGCCGTACTCCCAGGACAGGCTGGCCGCCGCGGTGCAGCGCAGCTTGCCCTTGTCGATGAAGACCAGCAGCCGGTCAGGGCTGTGGCGCAGCTCCGGCACAGCGGCGAGCAGGTGAGCGCGGAGGCTTTCGGGCTTGTTCATGGGCGTGCCTGCTGTGCGTCATAGACCATATCGACCTGGGCGGCGCAGTCGGCCCAGGCCGCTTCCAGGACCTCGCTGTCGTCCAGGAGCTCGCCGTTATTGCGCGGGGCGGTCGACGGCAGCTGGCAGCGCGTTACCACTGGACAGCCACTCACGGTAAGCCGCGGCTCCGGTGAGGACGGGCCGCTGGCGCAGCCGGCGAGCAGCAGCAGGCAGAGGCTGGCCAGCCCAAGCCTTGAGGTCGGCGTTTTCATCTTCGAGCTCCTGGATCCGGCGCTTGCGGACATCGATCTCGCGGCGCAGGTCGGTCTGGGTGGTCTGCAGCTGGGCCTGGGCGGCCCGCTGCTGGGTGAGGGTGGCGGTGAGGTGGTCGCGCTCGCCGGTCAGCTGGGTGACCTGGTCCTCGGCGGCCTCGCGCTTCAGGTTGGCCTGGTCGATGCGCAGGCCTTGCGCATAGAGGGTCAGGTACAGCACGGCGATCGTCAGGGCCAGGGCGAGCGCGAAGAGCGCCTTCTCCTTCCAGCTGATCATTGGCGGTACCAGCCAGCGCGGTTCAACGCCGCCTGGTCCAGGTGCTCGAGCTCGCCGATCACCACGACAGCCAGCACGCCCGGCTTGGCGGTCTGGATGGCTTCGCAGAGGCGCTCGGCTTCTTCAAAGGACGCGCCGGCCGGCAGGATGAAGACTTCCCCATCCTGTAGCACCAGGCGCTGCACATCGGTGATGGGTCTCATGCGGCGTCCTTAGCCGGGGCGGCGGCGCCGTAGCGGGCGAAGGCGCGCTCAAGCTTCACGTCGTAGAGGTTGCGGGCGTAGGCGGGGCCGTTGTAGCCGCGGGCGAAGTCGGCCCACTTGCTGGCTTTTAGGGCCTTGAGCAGCGCGGGCTCCGCTTTGACGAAGCGGACGAAGGCGTCGAGCTGCTCGGCCTCGCTGGCCTGCATGCGGGTGACGAAGTCCTGGACGTTGGCATAGCCCAGGTTCTGCCAGTGGTAGCCCATGACCTGGAACAGGCCCCAGCTGCACGACTCCAGCGCGCAGGCCTCATCGATCTGCCGGGCCGAGGTCAGGCGCTGCCACTCCGCCGCACCGCCGGCGTAGCCGCCGGACTTCGGGTTGATCAGGTTCGGATTGAGCGCAGCCAGGCGATCAGCCTCGGCCTGGCCGTGGGCCTTTACCAGGCGCTGGTAGAAGACGTGGCGCTCGAACAGGATCACCACCCGCCCGTTGTCCAGGAAGCCTTCGCCCTTGGACTCGACCTCATTGACCGCCTGAACGGCCGCGACGGGGACGCCTAGGGTCTTGGCGGCGAGCTCGAGGTCGGCGTAGCCCAGGTGCAGCGGGTCGCGCTTACCGAGGAGGGCGGCGAAGGTCTTCGGTCCGGCGATGCCATCGGCCACCAGGCCGACCGAGCGCTGGAAGGCTGCGACTGCTTGCTCGGTGCCCTCGTCATAGTCGCCGTCCAGGTCGACGGTGAAGCCGGCCGCGGCCAGGGCTTTCTGCAGGTCGCGCACGGCCAGGCCGTGGGCGCCGATGATCAGGGTCTTGGGCTGGTTCATTGCGTTTCCACCTTGCGTTCGACGAAGCGTTTGGCCGCGGCGCGAGTGCCCTCGACGCCAAGCAGTCCGATGATTCCGCCCCAGAAGGGGCCGGTGCTGGCAGGGATGCCCAGCAGGGAGAGGCCATGGCTGGCGGCCAGGGCCAGGGCGCCACAGAGAGGCGCTTCGAGCAGCACGCGGCGCAGGGTGCCGCCGCCGTAGGCGATGCGCAGCGCGGCGATGACGCCAGCGACCAGCCCGGCGTAGAGCGCAGGCCAGTTGTGTTCGAGCCAGGCGGCGAGCCAGGCCCAGGTGTCGGGACGGTCGGGCATAGGAGGTTTCTCGTGCATGGGGTCAGTCCCAGAGGTTCACCGGCTGCTGCGCGGCAATGACGGCAGAGGCTTGGGCGGGGGCGTCTGGCAGGGATATAGGGGTACCGATCGGCAGGATGGGGCCGAGCTCCGCCAGGCCCGGGTTGGCTTCGAGCGCGGCCTCGGTGACGCCCTGGGTGCGCCCGTAGTGCCGCAGGCAGATCCGGTCCAGGGTGTCGCCTTGCTGGGCGCGCACGACGGTGGCCATCAGATGAGCTCCACGGTGGTCCGAGCCAGGCCCAGGAAGTCGCGGATGGCCCAGCGCTGATCGCGGCGGTACTCGTCAATGGTGGGTGTAAGCGCCTCAGCGTCCTTGTCGCCCTTGGCGGTGCTGTCGTAGCTGCGGTACCGCTCGGCGACCTCGGCCGCGGTGGCGGCATCGATCGCGCGCAGGTACAGGTGGGCACGCTCGCTGATGCCGTCGACCAGTAGCCCGGGCACGGTGGCCAGGGTCGCGTAGCCGCTGGTGGACTGGGCGAAGCGGTAGCCGGCAAGCTCGCGGTTGACGCCGATGGCGGCGGCGATCACCGCGGCTTTCAGCTTTTCCGTGCTGACGCTGCTGTCGATCCGCAGCCGCGCGCGGACCTGGTCCAGATCGATCGCCGGCCAGAAGGGGTCGGACACCACCTGACCGCTTACGATGGTGCCGCCTGCAACGAATCCGCTCATGGTGCTGCTCTCGAATGGGTCGCCGGTGGTCGGGGCTTCACGGTCCCAGGCGAGGCCTGGCCGATCCGCCCCGAGCCGGCGGGGTTGCGGGGGACCGCTCGGTTAACCGCCAGGGGCGGCATGTTTCTTGGCCAGGCGCTCGGCCCGTTCCAGGTCTTTCTTGCCGCCGCAGCGGTCGTGCAGGCCGATCGCCTTGCGCAGCATCTCGATCGCGGAGACCAATTGGCCCGGTCGGCCGGGTCGATCCTCGTCGACGTCCGCCAGCTCGGCCCGGCCGATGGCCAGATAGAGCTTGGCGCGCGCCTCGTCGGGCATGTCGTGCTCATCGGTGAGCACGGCAGTGCGGATCAGGATGTCCAGGTCGAAGGTCTGGCCGGCCTTCTGCGCGGCCAAGGCGCTCTCGGCCACTTCCTCGGCGATCAAACAGCCCGGGGTGCGCTCGAAGCGATCGGGCATCAGCAAGCCGTGGCGCAGCACGTAGGCGGCAATGTCCAGGGCACCGGCGAACTCGCCGGCATCGATGCGCCAGATCATCACGGTGACCAGCACCTCGTCCTGGGCGCCGTTGCCGCCCTCGAGCACGCCGCTGACGTAGTCGGCGTAGGCGCCGAGCAGCTGCCGCTTGAGCTCGGCCTTGGCTTGAGTGGATTGCACCTGCTTGAGTCGCAGCCGGTCCTGCAGCAGCTGGGCCAGCTGCTGCTCGTACACGGTGCGACCCGCCATGCTGTCGGCCGGACCGGCGGCCGCGGCGGCGAGTGCCGCTGCAGCTGCTTGGAAGTGGCTTTTCGCGGGAGAGGAGGCCATGGCTTACATGCCCGTCACGATGTTTTCGATCAGGCAGCCGAAGCCGTAGTCCTCGACCACGTAGGCGTCGTTGCTCGACTCGTAGTTTTCGATGCGGTTCTTCTCCGGCGCCTCCTTGACGAAGCGGCGGCGGCCGCCGGTTTGGTAGTAGAGCGACAGGTTCTGCAGCGAGGTGATGAGCATCCCGCTGTCCGGGCAGTACGGCACCTCCACCGGCTGTAGGCCGCCCATGCGGCGCTGGGCCAGAATCACATCGGTGGCGAGCTTCTCGGAGGCGGGCTGCTCCTTGTTCACCAGCGGGAAGTACTTGTCGTGCACCAGGTCGCGGCCGAGGATCACCACCAGGCCCGGGTCCTTGCGGTACCAGGGGTCGATCAGGTTGCTGACCGCGTCGAAGACCAGGGCGTCCAGGTTGTTGTAGTCGGCGTCGCTGCCGGTACCGATCACGATCTTTCCAGCAGCCTTGCCCGACTTCAGCACGCGCTGGGGCGCGTTGCTGCGGTACTGCTGCAGCCAGCCGATGTTCACGTCCTGGAGCAGCGGATTGGTGGCGCGGTTGGTGGTGGCCGCGGCGCTGGTGCCGTTGAAGCCGATCATCAGCCGGTCCAGGGCCTGCCGCTTCACGATGGCGTCACGCAGGCGAGACTGGAAGTCCGGGAATTTGGCCCAGGTGTCCAGCAGCTGGTAGGTGATGGCGGTGTCGAAGTCGGTCTTCTTGCACTCGTAGCCGCGGTTGTCGAGCGCCTGCATCTCGCGGGGTTGGCGGGTGGCGGTGCCGCTGGTATCGGTGCGGCCCGCGATGGTGCCGGAGACGCCCAGGCCGACCTTTTCGCCCATCAGCTCGTCGACGGGGATGATGTTGACCTTGCTCAGGAAGTCGCTGGACTCTTGGATGCGGGTCTCCAGTTTCTGCTGGACGGTGGGCGCCACGGCGAAGGTCGCCGCGGAGGAGGAGACGCCGGACAGCTTGGCGACCTGCTCCAGGTATTGGTTGAACAGCACACGGGTATCGTTACGCATGGATCTCTCCGGAAAGGTGAACGGCTGATCAGCAGTCGGTCAGGTTCTGGCCATCGCCGCCGGTGACCGGAGGGCGCTTGGGTTGGTTGGGGTCTTGGGTCTGGCTAAGCTGCAGCTGCAGGGCGGCGAAGTCGGTCTGCAGCTGCTGGTGCTTGCCGGCCAGCTCGGTGAGGGCAGCCTCAGCGCGGGTGAAGCGCTCGTCCTGCTCGCGAACGTGCTCGGCCACGGCGGTGACCGCGGCGCCGAACTGGGCGAACTCGCCCTGGGTCTGCGTCTCCTTGCCCTTGAGCAGCTCCTGGACCTTGGCGAAAAGCAGAGCGCCCAGGCCGGGCTTGTCCTCGACCTCGTCGAAGGTGAGGGCGGTTTCCTCGGCCACGGTGAACAGGTTGTCCGCATGCAGCTTGCGACTGGCATAGGGGTTGGCCGCCGGATTGGCCGCGGCGAAAGACAGCACGTCGGTACCCAGGCTGGCGGGGCTGTCGGTGATGCCCAGGCCGACCAGGTAGGCGGCGCCGGTGTCAGCGAATTTGGGCGAGATCTCGATCGAGGTGTAGATCTTCTGCTTGGCCTTGTTCATGGCCACCAGGTCGGCGGTGGGCTCGATCTGGGCGAAGAGGGCCAGCTTCTTCTGGCCGTTGATCTCGACCTCTTCGGCCTTCACCGCGACCACATCGCCGTAGGCCTTGAAGGGGCTGTCCGCCACGCTGCTGCGGATGTGCTCCATCCAGATGCGGGCGCCGTAGGTCTTGGGGTTGTAGCTGGCCGCAGCCTGCTCGATCCAGGCGCGCTCGATCTGGCGGCCATCGCTGGTGGCGCCCTCGACGGCGACGCGGAAGAAGGGAGAGCGAAGTTTCGGGGTCTTGGGGTCGGCCATGCCGGGGATCCTCAAAGGCTTAGCGGGAGTGCTTGGGCGATGAGGGGCATGGTCGGGACGCGCGCGCGTCCCAGCAACGAGAGGCCGTTGTAGCGACGCGCTGTACAAATCCTCGCGCTATGGAGGAGGGAGCCAGGGCGGCAGTCTGGCGGCCATGAAAAGCCTACCTGAATCCGACTCCGTGCCTATCCCGTCCACCGACCTGCTGATGGACGTGCGCCGCCGCGCCAAGCATCTCTACTGGATGGGCTGGCGGGTAACGGAGATCGCCGAGGCGATCGAGGAGAAGGAAAAGACCGTCCATAGCTGGAAGGCTCGGGACGAATGGGATCGGGCGGACAACGTCGAGCGCATCGGTGGGGCGCTGGAGGCGCGCCTGGTGCAGCTGATCCTCAAGGAGGCCAAGACCGGTGGCGACTTCAAGGAGATCGACCTGCTGCACCGCCAGTTGGAGCGCCAGGCGCGGATCCAGCGCTTCCAAGGCGGCGGTACCGAGGCCGAGCTCAATCCCAAGCTGGACAACCGCAATGCCGGGCCCAAGAAGAAGGCCGCGCGCAACGAATTCACCGAGGAGCAGATCGAGGCCCTTGAGAGCGCGTTCCGCGACCAGTGCTTCGGCTACCAGCTCGACTGGTATCGGGCAGGCCAGCAGCGGACCCGCGCCATCCTCAAGAGCCGGCAGATCGGCGCCACCTTCTACTTCGCCCGCGAAGCCTTCCTGGACGCCCTGATCACCGGGCGTAATCAGATCTTCCTGTCGGCCAGCAAGAATCAGGCGCATATCTTCAAGGCGTATATCCAGGCCTTCGCCCGGGAGGTCTGTGGCGTCGATGTCACCGGGGATCCGATCATCCTGGCAAACGGCGCCGAGCTGCACTTCCTCGGCACCAATGCCCGCACCGCCCAGGGCTACCACGGCAATTTCTACTTCGACGAATTCTTCTGGACCTTCCGCTTCGAGGAGCTGAACAAGGTGGCCAGCGGCATGGCCATGCAGAAGCAGTACCGCCGAACCTACTTCTCGACGCCCAGCTCGATGGCCCATGAGGCCTACACCTTCTGGACCGGCGAGCGCTTCAACAAGGGCAAGCCGGTCGCCCAGCATCTCAAACTGGACGTCTCACACGACGCCCTGCAGCAGGGCCGGCTCTGCGAGGACCGGATCTGGCGGCAGATCGTCACCATCCTGGATGCCGAGGCCCGCGGCTGCGACCTGTTCGACCTGGAGGAGCTCAAGCTCGAATACTCGGCCGAGGCCTTCCAGAACCTGCTGATGTGCCAGTTCGTCGACGACGGCGCGAGCATCTTCCCGCTGGCCATGCTGCAGCCCTGCATGGTGGACAGCTGGGTCGAGTGGGCCGAGGACTACAAGCCCTTCGCCGCCCGGCCGCTGGGTGATCGCCCGGTCTGGGTCGGCTATGACCCGGCCGAGACCGGCGACACCGCCGGCCTGGTGGTGGTCGCACCGCCGGCGGTACCGGGTGGCAAATTTCGCGTACTCGAGCGTCACCAGTTCCGCGGCATGGACTTCGCGGCGCAGGCCGAGGCGATCCGCCAGGTCTGTCAGCGCTACTGGGTGAGCTATATCGGCATCGATGTCACCGGTATGGGCAGCGGCGTGGCCCAGCTGGTGCGTCAGTTCTTCCCGGGGCTGACCACCTTCAGCTACTCGCCCGAGGTGAAGACCCGCCTGGTGCTCAAGGCCTACGACGTGATCAAGAACGGCCGGCTCGAATTTGACGCCGGCTGGACTGACGTCGCCCAGTCGCTCATGGCCATTCGCAAGACCACCACCGCCAGCGGCCGGCAATTCACCTATACCGCCGGCCGCAACGACACCACGGGCCACGCGGATCTCGCGTGGGCCCTCTTTCATGCCCTGCACAACGAGCCGCTGGAGGGCCAGACCGGCCGCAACACCGGCGTCATGGAGATCTACTGATGAGCGATTCCACCGCCTTGGTCAGCCCGGCCGTCCACGCGCCTGGCGTCGAAGCCTTCACTTTCGGCGAACCGGCGCCGGTGCTCGACGGCCGCGAGGTCTTTGACTACCTGGAGTGCTGGTTCAACGGCCGCTACTACGACCCGCCGCTATCCCTCGACGGCCTGGCCAAGGCCACCCGGGCCAGCGTCTATCTGGACTCGGGCCTCAAGTTCAAGCGCAACCTCCTGGCCCGCACCTTCATCCCGCACCCGCTGCTGAGCCGCGCTGCCTTCGAACAACTGGCCCTGGACTACCTCTGGTGCGGCAACGCCTACCTGGAGCGCAGGCAATCGCGCCTGGGCACGCCGATCAGCCTGCAGCCGCCGCTGGCCAAATATATGCGGCGAGGGGAGGAGGGCCGCTTCTTCCAGGTGCGCGGCTGGCAGGACGAACATGAGTTCGCGCCGGGCACCATCTGTCACCTGCGCGAGGCCGACATCAACCAGGAGATCTACGGCATGCCCGAGTGGCTCGCGGCCATGCAGTCGGCGCTGCTCAACGAGTCGGCCACGCTGTTCCGGCGCAAGTACTACAACAACGGCAGTCACGCCGGCTTCATCTTCTACATGACCGACGCCGCGCAGAAAGAGGAAGACATCGACTCCCTGCGCACCGCGCTGCGCTCTGCCAAGGGCCCAGGCAACTTCCGCAATCTCTTCGTCTACGCGCCCAACGGCAAGAAAGACGGTATCCAGCTGATCCCGGTCAGCGAGGTGGCAGCGAAGGACGAATTCAACTCGATCAAGAGCATCACCCGCGACGACATGCTCGCGGGCCTGCGCATTCCGCCGCAGCTGATGGGGATCGTGCCGCAGAACGCGGGCGGTTTCGGCTCGATCCGCGATGCCGCCCTGGTCTACGCCGCCAATGAGCTTGAGCCGCTGCAGGCTCGCCTGGCCCAGGTCAACGAATGGCTGGGGGAGGAGGTGATTCGCTTCCGGCCATACGAACTCACGCAACTCCCACAGTAAGGAAACCGATGTCCGCACCTATCGTTCCATGGATGGGCGGCAAGCGCCGCCTTGCCGACCGAATCTTCCCGCTCTTCCCCAGGCACAGCTGCTACGTCGAACCCTTCGCCGGGGGCGCAGCGCTGTTCTTCCTTCGCCCGGTACCCGCCGAGGTGGAGGTCCTCAACGACGTCAACGGCGACCTGGTCAATCTCTACCGGGTCGTCCAGCACCACCTGGAGGAGTTCGTCCGCCAGTTCAAATGGGCGCTGAGCTCCCGCCAGGTCTTCAAGTGGCTGCAGATGACGAACCCGGAAACGCTGACGGACATCCAGCGCGCTGCACGCTTCTACTATCTTCAGCAGTCCGCCTTCGGCGGCAAGGTCGCTGGCCAGACCTTCGGCACCGCCACGACCACGCCGCCCGGGCTGAACCTGCTGCGCCTCGAGGAGACCCTATCTGCTGCGCACCTGCGGCTGTCTGAGGTTTACGTCGAGCACCTGGCTTGGCAGGACTGCCTGCGCAAGTACGATCGGGAGCACACGCTCTTCTACATGGACCCGCCCTACTGGGAGACGGAAGGGTACGGCGCGCCCTTCGGCTTCGAGCAGTATGAGGAGATGGCCAGGATGCTGGGCCAGCTCAAGGGCAAGGCGATAATCAGCCTCAACGATCACCCAGCCATCCGCGAGTGCTTCAAGGCGTTCCGGATCGAGGCGACTGAGATCAACTATACGGTGGGCGGCGGAAAGGGCAGCAAGGCTGGGGAGGTGCTGATCTTCAGCTGGGACACTGAGGCCGAGCCGCCGTCGCTGTTCTAAAAAAAAAGCCCCTAAAAGGGGCTTTTTTAACTTGCAAGCGATAGAGGTGGCTGCGGCGCCTTTTCAGACAGATAGCAGAAAGACTGAGGCGCGCATCCACTTGGTATTACTTGGTTTAGCTCTAGCGGCGAATCGTATCGCCGTACTTCTCGAACGGCAATGGCATGCGCTGTTATTCGCCCGTCGAAATAGCTCTTGAAAAACTTTTTCGTGATGCCAGAGTGCTTCCTTGTTTCTAGCCAGATCTCTTCAGGATTGCCTGATAAGACCTCGTCGAAGTCGAACTCGCCTACCACCTTGCCTACTGGCAAGGTGGCATAGATTACGACCGTTTTAACGCTTGGGTTTTTGAAAATTGCTTTTCTAAACTCAAACTTCTTCGTGCCCTTTAGAATTTTTTCAGCATATTCCGGCTTAATCGACAATAAGACTTTCATTTACCTCGCCTTTAGCTGCGATCGCTCGTAGCTGCTCGTCACTTATTTGGAAGAATCCCCAATACGACGAAGATAATCCTAGCTCTTCAATGAGGGTTGCGCGATTTACACGCCTTCTGAAAGCTATATTATACGTAAACTTGAATACGTGAAAGTATTTTTTGCTTTTCCAGAATTCTTCAAGCTCTTCATGAGTAAATACGCTATGGGCTCTACAGTATCGGAAAAAATCATCTTTAGTGGCAAATTCTCGGATGTTCTTGTAGTCTTCAATCACTCCAATCGAGGTGGTTACGGAGCGATAATGAGCTGGGCCTTGACCATCGCTTGTTCTGTACACAACGATGGCGTCTCCTGGCTTGAGGACTTCCACACCTCTCATCGAGGTGAGGTATACCTTATGAATGCTGTTTGCACTAGATATGTCTTCGACGATATCACTCCGCTCAGTTCTCAGAATGGAGTCTGGTAAAAGCCTAGTGTGCCATTGTGGATAAATGGAAAGTACGTAGCAGTTGGCATTTCTCAAGCTGACTTTCGGATAGCTAGAATAGAAATTTTCAAATGGCGCTTCGAGCGACTTGAGCATCACCTGCTCAGTTCCGTTATCTGTTTGTTTGCTTCCGATCAATCTGAATCCGTAGCGTGTAAGAAGACGAATGAGACCTTCGTGTTCCTCAAATACTGTTACGTATATTTCTTCCGCCGAAGCTGACACCGCATGGTCAAAGATTTTTTTGACGAATCGCTCACCCATTTTAGTACCGTGAGCGACAATTTTCATTGTGCCTACTTTGATCCTGCGCTTTGCAGGAAGAGGCGGGCTGACATCGTCAATGATCCCGTCCTCCGGTTTCAAGTATAGAAAGCCTTGGACGCCGTTTTCATTTTCAAATACATATGCCGACTCATCCGCTTTCCTTTCGAACCAATCACTGAACTCTGCATATGCAGCCTTTAGTGAGTCGAAAAAGCTATCGGCAAGGTTTACGTGTTTGAATTGGGTGGATTTAAGTTCCATCTTTATACTCTCCTTTGAAATAGCGGTAAAACTGCGTCGTAAAATTCAGCCGCGGAAGGGGCGTTGAGCGTGATCAGCGGGCAAGCAAGTATATTGCTTACCAGTTTAGACTGTTCTCGCTCTGCGGTAAGAAATTCTGAAATATTGTCCGGAACTGCTGTTCCGTCCCGCTCAGATAGTCTCGATGCAATGACGTCGGGCGCGTTCTCTATAAGCACTACCGCAGTGATCGCAAGAGATGTGAATATCGGTGGCGCCAGTCTGACGAAGTTACCGGAAGCGTCTTTAAGCACGAAGTGACCATCAAGCAGCAGGTCTGCATTTTCCAGTAGGCATTTGCTAACGGCGGTAGCAAGAGCCTGCTGATTTTCATCGATACCGCTGACTAGCTTGTCCTTGCCCCAGTCGACTCTTTCCCTTTCGCTTTTGATCAGTGTGCTTGCGCTGCGATGAGGTATCGCCGTGTGAACGGAAAACCCCTCGCAAAGGTACGTCTTACCCACTCCATGAATGCCAGCGACGAACACAGTCATACAGCCTCCTTGCTTAGTGATTGTGTGATGGATATCACAACGGATAGCCAGCTCGCTAGCTGGGACGGCTCAACGGCTACGGTCGTGTACCTAGCGCGCGCCGTCGTCCCCCCGCCACGCCTGCGGGCTAAATGGGTCACTTTTTCTGCAGCCCTGCACCAGGCTACGGCCGGCGCCGCTACTGGGGCGGAAGGGGGATACCGTAGGCTAAAAATCCCTGCGAATCCCTGCACCACCCACGCTTTTCTCACGAAGCCCGCGACCCTCATTTTCCATAGAGGGCTGGGGGGCCGTTACCGCCGTTCCCGAGCCAGTCCAATCCGCTACAACCCGCGCCACGCCTGGACTGTGGCCTTTCCTGGCTACTGTTACGGCACTGTTCCTGTCAGCGTTCCAGTTTTCTAAGTTACTGAATTACATAGATTTATCTATTTTTCATCGTAACAGTAGGGTTTGTTACTGGAGAACGGTGAAATTACGCAGCCGGAACAGTAAGACCAATCGTTGGAGGCCGCATGGCACAAGGGCTCCAGGGGAATCCGCCAAAGTGGTAACAGAAATAACGGTATCCCCTGGCCTGAATATAAAACGGGGATAGTGACCAATTAGCGCGCTAAACGTCCGCCGCTCGCTCTGACGCACTCGCACGTTCACAGACGCTCACATGCTGACGCTCAGGCGCTGGCTGAGGCGTCGACAAACAGCCCGGAAACGCGAGTGGAGGAGGGCGAAAAGGAGGGGTTGGAAGAGGTCAGTGCTACAAATTTGCTACGAAGCGAAGCGGGAGGTTCTGGAGGCCGCGCCAGACGGGCGTTTCAGCTTCAGTCGACCCGATCCATCATGGGCGCCACGGAGAAGCGGCGGGACGGCTCAGGGCGCGTGGTTGCTGGGTTTGAGGCGGTTTCGGCAAGCATCTCGGTACGTCTGTGTGGAGCTGGTTTGCTACCTTTCAGCCGCTTCAGTAGAGCTGTAGCTGCAAGGTCGCAAGCGTAAGGAGCATGAGTTGAATCGGAAGGGGAACGCTAACGTCTCACTGCCAAAAAACGGCAGAACAAGCGTAGAAATCCGGGTCTGCAGCATGCTGGAGTTCAGGGTTGAGTCTATCAGGAAAGCCAGGCATCCGATTGGAAGCGGACCCTTTAAGTATCGATGAGAAAGTGAGATATGGCGCGTGTCCAGAGCACAACGTGGGCTTCCTCAATTCCAACTACAAGCTCTACGCCGACGTCTCGAACCGGGTGGTGCGGACCATCCAGGGGATGGTGCTGGACGTGGAGGCGTATTCGATCAACAAGTGCTGGGCGGACCTCATCGGCCTGCTTGGCGTCCTGGGGCTGGACCGTAAGAGCCTGACGCGAGTGCATATGCCCATCGGCGTCGGGATATCCAGCACCCGAACGCTGGCGCTGGTGAGCATCCAGACCGGGCAGCATGAGCTGGAGGAGCGCCGCTACTACCGCAGCCTGTGTATCCCGCTCGCGCACCCTATCGATTACACCCGCCTCCTGGTGCAGGTCGTTCTGGCCGGCTTGGACCCCATTTATCGCGAGGGCTACGCCTACTCGAAGTGCGCCGGGGTGCTGGGCAGCATCGTGCAGACGGACGAGTTCACGCCGGATCTCTTCGCCCCGGCCTGGCAGGGGCGGCCCAGCGAGCGGATGCGGGTGGTGGACCGGATCAATGCGCGATACGGGCGGGCGGCGCTACACGTGGGGCGGGTGCCCGCCGATCCGGGGTGGCAGATGCGGCGGGAGCTGTTGTCGCGGGGGTATATGACAAGGTGGGGGGGAGTTACCGCAGGCTGGCTAGATTATGCAATCTAATCCGCTATGATTGGTTAATAACAATTTGCCTGTTAGGAAAGTGCGAGCATGGAAGGTTCTGCTGACATTGAAAAACCACCCCGCCGAATCATCGAATTTGGGGCAATTATAACGACTCTTACACTTGTCACGTATGCTCTGGGCTATCTAAAGCTAGCAGTCCTATATGCGGTTCTGGATTGCACGTAGGTTCTTAGGTTTCATGGGCCACAAGACTTTATAGCGAATGGCGCTGTTGGGGTGGCAGCGGCGTTTGTCTCGGCAGTAATATTTAGCTTTACAAAATGGCGAGAGAATTCGCTTCAGAATTCTCAGGTTATCCTAGGGTTGATAGGGTTGGTCTCCCTCTTGATCGCTGGCGGGCTTTCGAAATTATTCTCCAAATCGTCAGTGTTTTTTGACCCCGTAATGGAGGTGTTCCCTTATGTTTATATGGGGCCAATATTTTATGATTTATTTTTTTCCATATATGAGAAGCGTGAGGCGAAGAATCTTTCAATTTACTTCATGGGGGTTCCTGTTCTACTCTCTGTATTAATTTATATAGCTACGGATTCGAAATATAAGGAAGTTGCTAAAGGGCTGGGTTCTACTTATATGGCGTCTAGGCTCTCTGGAGCTGATAAATCAATATTGGTGGGCTCTGTGAATGGTAAGTATTTGGTACTGCCTTGCGAAGCTCGCCAAAGGTTTTCCATTATTGATCCAGGTAGTGAGTGGGTTGTTTCTCCATTGGCTAGTGCCTCGGACTGTCAGCCTGCTCTACCGCGTTAGGTAGCCAGGTCAGTTTCTTTCAGCTTTTTCCACTCCCTTTCCACGGCCCGCTTCGCCGTCGCCTTGGTGGCGTACAGGTGCCTGAGCCGCCGCGGCTTGCTCTGGTCGCCCTCGGTGAGGGTGTGCTCCTTGCCGGTCTCGGGATCTCGGTAGTAGGCGATGATGCCGGTGTAGTCGCCCTGGATCTCGTCGACCAGGTCGGCGACCAGGTCTTCCGGCAGCTTGGCTTCCAGCTCGAGGCGCGTGGTGTAGCCGCCGTCCGCCGTGAGACTGTGCTGCACGTTCCCGCCGTACCAGATGATGGCGTCGATCTCGGCCTTCACACCCTGCAGGGTGTAGGCGGGTTCGGGCATGAGCTTCGGTCGGGCCAGGGCGAGCGGGTAGGCAAGGGTGGCGGTAGTGCGCGGAAAATGTCGTGTGGCGTAGGCTGAAAGGGGACTCTGGCGAGACGCAGCAAGTTGAGGACTGGAAACGCTACGGCCTTGTGCCCGCCGATCCGGTGGTAGATGCGGCGGGAGCTGCTGTCGGGGGGTATACGACGCGGTCGGGGAGTTGCCGCGGACAGGTTGGAAGGCCGTCGATCAGATCGAGCGCTGATTGACCCGCGCTGAAAGTGCTTCTGCGCTCTCCTTGCGCTCGGAGTAGCGATCAACCAGGTAGGCGTCCCGGCCTCTGGTGAGAAGCGTGAATTTCATCAGCTCCTCCATGACGTCCACCACCCGGTCGTAGTAGGCCGAGGGTTTCATGCGACCCGCTTCGTCGAATTCCAGGAACGCCTTGGGGACCGATGACTGGTTGGGGATGGTCACCATGCGCATCCAGCGGCCGAGGATCCGCAGCTGGTTCACCGTGTTGAACGACTGGGATCCGCCACTGACCTGCATGACAGCGAGCGTCTTGCCTTGGGTAGGACGTACCGCGCCCAGCGTGAGCGGAATCCAGTCGATCTGCGCCTTGAATACCGCTGACATCGAGCCATGGCGCTCGGGGGAGCACCACACCTGCCCTTCGGACCAGAGCACCAGATCGCGAAGCTCCTGAACCTTGGGATGCTCTACCGGCGCGTCGTCAGGCAGCGGCAGGCCGGTTGGATTGAAGACTGCCGTCTCGGCGCCCATGAGCTGCAGGATTCGGGCTGCTTCCTCAACCAGCAGCCGGCTGAAGGAGCGCTCCCGATTCGATCCGTACAGCAGCAGGATGCGCGGCTTGTGCTGAAGCTGTTCCGGCTCGGAGAGCTTATCGACGGTAGGGACGTCGAATAGCGATTCGTCCAGGTTGGGGCTGGTTTCGAGAGTGGCGCTCATTGGATCTCTCCGATCTCATCGAGCGCCTGCTTCAGTTGCGCTGGGCTCAATGCGTTCGGGTCTAGACGGAAAAAGGCGTCCAGTCTTCTGCGGATCTGAGCCACCGTTGCATCGAACGCGGCCTGGACCTGGTCATTATTGCCGACAACGTCAGAAGGATCCGCCAAGCCCCAGTGGCTTTTTATCGAGGGACCAAAGAAGACCGGACAGGGCTCGCCTCCCGCCTTGTCACAGACCGTGATGATGATGTCTGGCGGGTTGCCTTCAAAGGTCTCGGACCCTTTGCTGTAGAGGCCGGAAGTATCGATGCCCAGGCCCTCCAGCGTCTGGACCGCGATAGGGTTCAACCGTCCGCTGGGAAAGCTGCCTGAGCTCACGGCAGAGCAGCCAGCAGGTGCAAGGTGGTTGAAGAGACCTTCAGACAGAACGCTGCGGCAGCTATTGGCCGTGCACATAAAGAGGACTTTCATGGCTTCTCCTACGGATGAATGCTGAGGCGCACGGCCAGGGCGGCGAGGGTGGCGATCAGGATGGGAAAGGTGAGCACGCAGCCCACTCGGAAGTAGTAGCCCCAGGTGATGCGGATGCCTTTCTGGGCCAGGACGTGGAGCCAGAGCAGGGTGGCCAGGCTGCCGATCGGCGTGATCTTCGGACCCAGATCGCACCCGATGACGTTGGCGTAGATCATGGCCTGCTGGACGACCCCGCTGGCCTCACCGCCCTGGATGGACAGGGCGCCGATCAAGACGCTGGGCATGTTGTTCATGATCGAGGAGAGCAGCGCAGCGGTGAGGCCGGTGCCCAGGGTTGCCGACCACAGGCCATGACTGGCGAAGGTGTTGAGCAGGGAGGAAAGGGCCTCGGTGAGCCCCGCATTGCGCAGGCCGTAGATCACCAGGTACATGCCCAGCGAGAAGAGCACGACCTGCCAGGGGGCCTTGGCGAGTACCTGGCGTGTGGAGATGACCGATCCCTTGCCGGCGATGATGAGCAGCACAGCTGCACAGACCGCTGCTACTGCACTGATCGGAATCCCGAGCGGCTCCAGGGCGAATAGCCCGACCAGGAGGAAACCCAGGATCCACCATCCCGCCTGGAAGGTAGCGCGATCGCGAATGGCGTTCTGCGGCTGTTCGAGCGCGTGCGGGTCGTAAGACGCCGGGATGTCCTTGCGGTAGAACAGCCACAGCATCAATAGCGTCGCGGCGACGCTCACGATATTGACCGGCCACATGATCGAGGCGTATTCGCCGAAGTCGATCTGAAAGAAGTCAGCGGAAACGATGTTGACCAGGTTGGACACCACCAGTGGGAGGCTGGCCGTATCGGCGATGAAGCCCGCAGCCATGACGAAGGCAAGCGTCGAGGCCGGACTGAAGCGCAGCGCTACCAGCATGGCGATCACGATGGGTGTCAGGATGAGGGCTGCGCCGTCGTTGGCGAACAGGGCGGACACGACGGCGCCCAGCAGGATCATGTAGGCGAACAGCCTGCCTGATTTGCCGCGTCCCCAGCGGGCGACATGGAGCGCTGTCCACTCGAAAAAGCCCGCTTCATCCAGTACCAGGCTGATGATGATCACGGCGATGAAGGTAGCCGTCGCATTCCAGACGATGTTCCAGACAACAGGGACGTCGGCCAGGCTGACGGTGCCCGTCAGTAGCGCCAGTACCGCACCGCCCGCTGCGCTCCAGCCCACGCCAAGCCCTCTTGGTTGCCAGATCACCAGTACCAGGGTCAGAAGGAAGATCGATGCAGCAATCAGCATGACGCGGTCTCCACCGCGCCTGGCGGGCAGCAAGCAGCCTGCCTGGTAGGCCGGCTGTCCATTGCGGCGAGGCGATCCATCTGAGGCTGTACCCACGGCAGGTTTGCCCCGAGCGTCAGCTCCAGAACCTCCCGGGCCCAGGCAGGCAATTGGGGGTGCAGCCGGTAGTAGATCCACTGTCCTTGGCGCCGATCCTCAAGCAATCCGCAGGCGCGTAGCTGCGCAAGGTGGCGTGAGACTTTCGGCTGGCTGTCGTCGAGCGCGTGGATGAGTTCGCAAACGCACAGTTCCGCCTCGGCGCAGAGCATGAGCATGATGCGCCCACGCGTATCGTCAGCGAGACATTTGAAGAAGCTGGTGGGCGACATAGCCGGAGCCTTGAATATATGAAAATCCGTATATACGAAAATACATATGTATCAGCTGGCGGTCTAGCTTCCGGCAGCTTGGCTTCCAGCTCGAGGCGGAGGGTGTAGCCGCCGTCTGCGATGAAGCTGTGCTGCGCGCTTCCTCCGTACCAGATACTCGGCCTTCACGCCCTGCAGGGGGTAGGTGAGTTCGGGCATGAGCTCAGGACGGCCCGGGACGAGTTGGTAGGCGAAGGTGTGGCGCAGGTCCTTCACGTTGTCGCCACCGCCGGCAATGGCCTCCTGCTTTTTAGCGCTGTAGATGTCGTGGCAGAAGGCCCGCATGGCGTCGTGGCTCTCGCGAGCAGCCCTGCAGTTACCGTGCTGGTCGTCGTCTTCGCAGATCAGGCTAGCGCCTTCTGTTCTTTCGAAAATCCTGACAGGGCCAGGTAGGCCACACCTGCCATGATCGCTACGTCCGCGAGGTTGAAGACGCCTGTGTGGAGTGAGCCCAGGTTCAGGACCAGGTAGTCGACAACGTGGCCATCGCGAAAGAATCGATCGATGAGATTCGAACCGCCTCCAAGAGCGATCAGGTACAGAGCCGCCGAGCGACCTGGGGACTGCTGCCAACGCGAGAGCGCCCAGTAGCTGACGCCTGCGACAGCTGCCAGCGCGCAAAGGAAAATCACTGATTTCACTGTCGATGGCAGATCCTGACCGATGCTGAGGAAGGCGCCAGGATTCAGACTCAGGACCACATCCATCCATAGGCTGGAGGTGCCAAGCCGATAGGAAATTGCGGCAAGCTGAGCCAACGCAGCGAGCTTAATCAGTTGGTCTATCGCTACAAAAGCCAGTCCCGCCCCTGCGATGGCCCAAAGGGTCCAAGTGCTCCGCTTCATCCAAATCTCCATCTATCTACGTTAGCTGGCGGCATGATCGCATCAAAGCTGCCTTTTAGCTTCGCAGATGGGAATTTCGCCGAGACTCCAAGGGCGCAGGATCCGGGCGCGTCTCGCGCAGCTGACCAGTCAGAATGCGGTCTGGTATGGCTCGCCACGGAAGAGGCAACCGCCCCACGGATCGCTACCCAGTAAAAGCGGACACCCCTCACAGGTGTCCGCCCGCCGCCTGCCCGTTACTTCGGCATCAGTACGGTATCGACCACGTGGATCACGCCGTTGGACTGCATCACGTCGGCGATGGTGACGGCGGCCTTGCCGCCCTTGGCGTCGACCAGCCAGAGTTTGCCGTCATGCAGCTTCACGGTGAGGTCTTCGCCCTGGACGGTTTTCAGCTTGGTCATGCCGCCATGCATCTTCGCCTCGGCCATCAGTTGTTTGGCGGTGTGGGTACCGGGCACCACGTGGTAGGTCAGGATCCTGGTCAGGTCGGCCTTGTGCTCGGGCTTGACCAGGGTATCGACGGTGCCGGCCGGCAGCTTGGCGAAGGCTTCGTTGGTCGGCGCGAAGACGGTGAAGGGGCCGCTGCCATTGAGGGTGTCGACCAGACCCGCCGCCTTGACGGCCGCCACCAGCGTGGTGTGGTCCTTGGAGTTGACGGCGTTCTCGACGATGGTCTTGGACGGGTACATGGGCGCGCCGCCGACCATGACGGTATCGGCGGCGAAGCTGAGCGGGGCGGTGGCACCTAGGATCGCGAGACTGGCTACGATGGCGATGCGCTTGAGCAAGGTGTGCATGGTGCGTCTCCTGAGTTCTTCGGCCCTCCGGATGAGGGTGATGAATGTACGGAGCGGCCCGGCAAACGGATGCATCAAAGCGCGATTATTTTTCCCTGGGCGATGACCGGCCCCGTCGGCGCGCCTGTCGGCGAGCCGGTCCGCGGCTCGAGGGAGACCGCCAGTACCGCCCCTGGCGTCAGTGCCGAAGCGAGTCCCGCGGGAACGGCCAGGGTCACGGCCGTAGCGTCGTCGAGCAGGCCCAGGGAATGGGGTCTGCCATCCGTCGTGATGATCCAGGCCTCGGCGCTCCTGTCTGGCCAATCCGGCTTGCCGGTGGGCACGAACAGCAGCTGCCGGCCGTTCCCCTGCAGGGTGACGCTGAATGCCAGGCTGCCATTGCTCTGTTCCAGGCGGGCGAGCAGGGCAGGTGTCGCGACCTGGACCGGGCGCAGCAACACGAGCAGCGCCAGCACGAGGGCAGCGACCAGCGTCAGCCCGGTCGTCCAGCGCCACAGGCGCGGATTGTTCCAGCGGCGGATCGGCTCGGGTGCCGGTTCCTCTGTCGGGAACAGCCGTTTCTGGATACCGTGCCAGACGTGAGCCGGCGGTTCGACGACCGGAAACTCATCGAGCCACTCGGCGAAATGCCGCTGCCAGGCCGCCAGTTGCGCCTGGTAAGCAGGCTCCCGCCGCACGAGTTCTTCCACCTCCAGGCGTTCTTCGGCGGACAGTACGCCCAGGGCGTATTCCGCGATGAGCAGCGCCTGTCGGTCGGAAGGGGGGATCTCCTTGTCGTTCATAGGCCCAGGCACGCGCGCAGTTGCAGGAGGCCACGCCGGATCCAGCTTTTCATCGTGCCGAGCGCGATACTGTGGCGGGCGGCCAGTTCGGCATAGGAATAGCCCTCGAAGAAGGCGACCCGGATATAGGTCTGCTGGTCCTTGCCCAGGGTTTTCAGGCAGAGCTCGATCTGGCGACGCTGGCGATGGGCTTCGAAGTCTTCGGCGACGGACTGGGTTGCCGGCCACTCGGCCAGGCTGTCGAGCGGCTCGTGTCGATGCTGGGCGCGGCGTCGATCGATGCCCTTGTGGCGCGCCAGGGTCGCCATCCAGGTCAGGGCGCTGGAACGTGTGGCGTCGAAGGTGCCGGCCTTGAGCCAGATGGCGGTATAGGCCTCCTGCAGGACCTCTTCCGCCTCCGCGCGATCCCCCACGTACTGCAGGCACACGCCGAACAGTTTGCTCGCGGTCACGCGGTAGAGCGTTTCGAAGGCCAGGCGATTGCCCTGGCCGCAGGCCTGCAGCAGGACATTGAGCGCAACGGGCTCCGGGTTCGTTTCAGGGCTGGCCGATACGGCTGATCTGCTCGTCAAGGATGGCGTTCCGAAAGGAGGCGCAACAAAGGTAGCTGGGCGTCAGCCCTATCGGGACCGAGCAGCAAGAGGCCCGGGATTGCGGTGCTTGATGGCTTCACCGCCTCGGACGACCGCAGCAGCGAGGGGCGATCTGTCCGATTTACCATCGAACGGGCGGCTTCGCAATCGCGATTACCCTCGTGCGCTAATGCTTGCTCGGGTGGCTTAGGGCGCGCGGGCCTGCCGGCTCCCTCTCCGTATCCGCTCCTTGACCACCTTTACACAAGGCTACATGCCAGGCCGTAGCTGCCTCGCGGGCTGAGCGGCTAGCATGCACGTCCAGATCGTCCGACTGTTCAGGTAGCCCCGATGTCGCTGTCATCCGAATCCCCGCGCTGGACCTCGCGCATCCTGCTAGTGGATGACGATCCGTCGATCCGCGAGTTGATCTGTGGCTATCTGGCGCGTTTCAGCATCAATGCCCGGGGGGTGGGTGACGGCCTGGAGATGCGCCGGGCGCTGGCGGAGGAGGCCTTCGATCTGGTGGTGCTGGATCTGATGCTGCCGGGGGAGGACGGGCTTTCCCTCTGTCGTTCACTGCGGCGCGACAGCGGCATTCCCATCCTGATGCTGACCGCCCAGTGCGAGCCGGCGGATCGCATCATCGGCCTGGAGCTGGGCGCCGACGACTATATGGCCAAGCCCTTCGAGCCCCGGGAACTGGTCGCGCGGATCCAGTCGGTGCTGCGCCGGACCCAGGATGGCCGCGTGCCCCAGCGCAAGGCGCCGCGGACCAGTGTCAGCTTCGATGGCTGGAAGCTCGATGGCATCCTGCATCAGCTGCACTCGCCGGCCGGGGTGATGGTACCCCTGTCCAATGCCGAGGTGCGGCTGCTGTGGGTCTTCATCGAGCAGCCGCGCCAGGTCCTGAGCCGCGAGCAGTTGCTCGACGCCACCCGCGGCCGGGCGATCGAGGCCTTCGATCGCAGCATCGATCTGCAGGTGTCGCGCTTGCGCAGCAAGCTGGGCGACGATCCCCGCGCGCCGCAGTTGATCAAGACGGTGCGCGGCGAGGGCTATCTGTTCGATGCCAGGCAGATAGGGCACTAGCCGTGCGCCGCCTGGATACGCTGTTCGCCCGCCTGTTCGCGGTCTTTCTACTGGCCATCCTGCTGGGCCATCTGCTGGCCTTTTTCTGGTTTCGGCATGGACTCGGCGAGCGACCGGCGCCACCGCCGCCACCCATGGAGGGTGAAGCCGCCTTCGATCGGCCACCGCCGCCCGGGCCTTTCCCGCACCGGGAGCCCGGCGTCTGGCGGCGCATCGAGTGGTTTCTCGGCGGCCCGCTGATCTTCCAGCTGGGCTCGCTGGTGATCGCCGCCTGGCTCGGTGCGCGATTGCTGACGCGGCCGCTACGCCAGCTGACCGAGACCGCCGAACACCTCAGCCATAACCTCGACGGTTCGCCCATTCCGGTCACCGGCCCCTGGGAGACCCGGGAAGCCGCGCGGGCGCTCAACCGCATGCACCAGCATCTGCTCGAACAGCTCCAGCAGCGCGGGCGCATGCTCACGGCCATCTCCCATGACCTGCGCACGCCCCTGGCGCGGGTGAAGCTGCGCATCGAGGACATCGACGATCCGCGCCTGCATGCCCGGGTCAGCCAGGACGTGGATGACATGATCGAGTTGCTCGACGGCACCCTGAGGTATCTCCGCGAACAGCACCGCCAGGAGCGTCCCATCCTCTGCGACGTGCAGGCGCTGGTCGAGGCCATGGCCGAAGATGCGGCGGAGGAGGGCGCCCAGGTCGCTGTCGAGGGCAGCTGCCAGCCGTTGAAGGTGGCGCCCATGGCGTTGCGCTCCTGCCTGGGCAATCTGCTGCAGAATGCCCTGCGCTACGCCGGCCAGGCGGAGATCCGCCTGAGCGAGCAACCGGAGCGGCTGCTGATCTCCATCCTCGACCGCGGGCCGGGGATACCAGCCCAGTATCGGGAAGCGGTGTTCGAACCCTTCTATCGCCTGGAGGGCTCGCGCAATCGATCCTCGGGTGGGACCGGGCTGGGGCTGGCCATCGCGCGGGAAGCGGCGGCGCACATGGGCGGCGAGCTGACCCTCGGGGAAACGCCCGGCGGCGGCCTGACCTGCCAGGTGGTGCTGCCACGCCCCTGATGTATCGCCGGGCATACAAAGTGACCAAATGGCTGACATCTACCCGGCGGATACTGGGCGGTGCGGAACACTGATGTCCGCATTTCCCGGGAGAGACATCCATGATCAGCGGAATAGGCAGTGGCTACTCCAGCTACTACAGCAGTGCCAGCGCGATCAAAGGCACAGGCACGACAGCGTCCGGTAATAGCGTCAGCGGCAGCGAAGACGGCAATCCGTTGCAGAAGCTGTTCGGCAAGCTCGACGCCGATGGCGACGGTTCCATCAGTAAGAGCGAACTCGCCACCGCCGCCAGCGCGGCGAGCGATACCCAGACGGATACCGACCAGAGCGGGGCTATCGACGTCGACAAGCTGCTCGGCATGCTCGACCAGGATGGTGATGGCAGCGTCGGCGAAAGCGAATTCGCTTCGGTCTTCGCACCGCCTCCCGGTGGTCCCCAGGGGCAAGGGGGCACCGAGGATTCCGGCGATTCCAGCGTCGCCGGACCAGGTGGTTCGGCGCGTCCGCGCATGCCGCCGCCACCGCCGCAGGAGGCGAGCGGGCAAGGGGACAGCGAGGCCGATTCCAGCGCTCAGACGTCGTCGAGCCCCTACACGCAACTGGTCCAGGCGGTATTGCGGCAGTACCAGAGCATTGGCAGCAACGGCAGCAGCACCGCCATGGGCAGCACCTTGAACGTGGCCGCCTGAGCGGAGATCGGCAACACAGGGCAGGGCGGCCAGCGGCCGTCCGGTCTGCGCAATCACCTTGCACTCGATTCCCTTCTTGCCACCAGCTCCCTTCAGGGGCGAGTACCTTGGCTTACGGCTAATCGGACTGGACCTCATCGCCTGCCGCCGCTCCGCGAAAAATTCTCCAGCTGTTTCAAGATGTTGCTATCGCCGGTAGGGCTTGGCTTGTTGCGAAAACGTTATGATATAACGTGCGCCTTCATTGGTTTGGCCGATGCTCGGCTGTCAGCTGCGGGTATCGGCGCTTTCGCTCTGCTAAGGACTGTTATGCCTGTATCTCGCACCCTCCGGTCGGCGCTGACCGCTTCGGCGTTGGCGACCCTGGTCGCCTTCGTGCCGCCGCTTTCCAGCGCCGAGGAACGCGTCTTCGACGTGGTCGGCCCCTTCGAGATCGGTGGGCTGGATCCGTCGATTTCCGGCTTCGTCTTCCAGCGCATGCAGATCACCGAGACGCTGCTCGAAGCCGATGCCCAGGGCCAGCCGCTCCCTGGCCTGGCAGTGCGCTGGACCGAATCGGCGGATGGCCTTACCTGGCGGCTCACCATTCGCCAGGGGGTGAAATTCCATGACGGCAGCGTCCTCACGGCAGAAGCCGCGGCCGCTGCCCTCAATGCGGCACGGGGCAAGCCCGGGGTGCTCAAGCAGGCGGGCATGGAATCGGTCACTGCCGAGGGCAACGAGGTGGTGATCCGCCTGACGAAACCCTTCAAGCCCTTGCTGGCGCTGCTGGCGCATTCCTCCACCAATATCCTGGCGCCGGCCGCCTACGACGGCGAAGGCAAGGTACAGCAGATCATCGGCACGGGGCCGTACCAGCTGACCCTGCTAGAACCCCCGCAACGCCTGGCTGCCAAGCGCTTCGCGGGCTACTGGGGCGCCCAGCCGGAGATCGCCAGGACCTCCTACCTGGCCGCGGGCCGCGGTGAGACCCGCACCCTGATGGCCGAGAGCGGCGATGCTGAGCTGGTGTTCCAGCTCGACCCGCCCAGCATTGCCCGCCTCAAGCGCTCCAGCAGTCTCAAGGTGCTGATCGAGCCAGTCCCGCGAGTGGTGCTGCTGACCCCCAACTCCGGTGCCGGCGCCACCGCGCCGGTGGAAGTACGGCAGGCACTCAGCCTGGCCATCCAGCGCGAAGGCGTCGCCGCCGCCGTGTTACGCGCGCCGGGTACCGGGGCGACTCAGCTGTTTGCCAGGAATGTGCCCGCCTGGCACGACCCCGAGCTGGCGCCGCTCGCCTACGATCCGGCGGCATCGCGCAAGCTGCTGGCCGGGCAGGGCTGGACACCGGGATCCGATGGCATCCTGCAAAAGGACGGCACGCCGCTCAGGCTCAAGCTGCTGACCTATTCCGACAGACCCGAGCTGCCGCTGATCGCCACCGCGCTGCAGGCGCAGTTGCGCGAAGTGGGCGTGGACGTGGAGGTCGCGGTGCAGAACTCCAGCGCCATCCCGGCCGCGCACAACGATGGCTCGCTGCAACTGGCGCTCTATGGCCGCAACTTCGCCCTGGTCCCGGATCCCCTGGTTACTCTGCTCAATGATTTCGGCCACGGCGGTGCGGAATGGGGTCCGTTGGGCTGGAAGAACCCGGTCTTCGACCAGGCTCTGGCCGCGCTGCTGGCCAGCGACGATCCGGCCGAGCAACAGCGCCAGCGCCATGCCGCCATGGCCCAGGTGCAAAAGGACCTGCCGGTGATTCCGGTGGCCTGGTATCGCCAGACGATGGCCGTGTCCAATGCCGTCGAAGGCGCCGCCATCGATCCCTTCGAGCGCACCTTCGGCCTGAGCAAGCTGCGGTGGACCCCATGACCCGCTTGCTTGCCTTTCGCCTGCTGCAGGCGGGGCTGGTCGCCCTGCTGGTCGGCGGTCTCACCTTCCTGTTCATGAATCTGCTGCCGGGAGACGCCGCCTACCGCATCGCGGCCGGGCGTTACGGCTATGATCTGGTGGATACCGCCGCAGCTGCGGCGGTGCGGGCCGAGCTGAATCTGGATCAGCCCCTGCTGTGGCGCTTCCTCGCCTGGATCGGCGATCTGCTGACCCTGGATCTCGGCCATTCGCTGGTCTCCGGCAAGCCGGTGATGGACGTCGTCGCCCACGAATTGGGCAGCTCCATCCGCCTGGCCATCGGTGCCGTCTGCCTGTCGCTGCTCCTGGGCCCGCCGCTGGGCGTGGTGGCCGGTCTGCGTCCGGGGAGTCTGCTGGACCGCGGCCTGCTGGTGCTGACCACCGCGATCCGCGCGCTGCCGCAATTCGTCCTGGGCGTGATCTTCGTGCTGCTGTTCGCCATCTCCTGGCAGCTGTTCCCGGCGGCCGGTCACGGTACCTTCTGGCACAGCGTATTGCCCACGCTGACCCTGGCCCTGGGGCTCGCCGCGGTGTCGTCGCGGGTCGCCCGGGACGCCACGGTGGAGGTCGCCGCGTCCGCCTACTACCGCTTCGGCCGCCTCAAGGGCCTGAAAGGCGCCAGCGTCTTCCTGCGCCATGGCCTGCGCA
The DNA here is from genome assembly GCF_031453735.1 of Pseudomonas sp. SORGH_AS_0199. NCBI lineage: Bacteria > Pseudomonadati > Pseudomonadota > Gammaproteobacteria > Pseudomonadales > Pseudomonadaceae > Pseudomonas > Pseudomonas sp. SORGH_AS_0199. The sequence continues at coordinate 3,000,987 of NZ_JAVJAE010000001.1, read as the reverse complement.
ACATCGGCGTGCCGGTGGTGACCTACCTGGGCGTGCAGCTGGTGTATCTCATCGAGGGCGTGGTGGTGGTGGAGACGCTGTTCGCCTGGCCGGGCATCGGTCACGGTCTGGTCCACGCCATCGTCCAGCGCGACGTGCCCATGGTGCAGGGCACCGCCCTGGCGATGGGGCTGCTGTTCGTCATCCTCAATACCCTGGTCGATCTCGCCAACCACCTGATCGATCCGCGCGGGAGAAACGCATGAATCTCGACGCTACCCTCGCTGCGGCGGCGCCTCCGGGCAAATCTTCCGCGCGCGGGCTCGGCCTGGGCCTGCTGGCGACACTGATCGCCTTCGCCGTACTCACCCCGCTGCTCTGCCCGGGCGATATCGCCCATCAGGACTATGAGGCGATTCTCGCGGGGCCCAGCAGCGCCTATCCGCTGGGTACCGATCACCTGGGCCGCGACATGCTGGCGCGGCTGTCGGTGGCCATCCGCTTCTCGCTGGGGCTGGCCTTCATCAGCGTCTGCACCGCTGCCATTCCCGGCGTGCTGCTGGGCATCCTGGCCGCCTGGAAAGGCGGACTGGTCGACAAGCTGCTGGGCGGCCTGGCCGAGCTGTTCCTGGCCTTGCCGGGGTTGCTGCTGGTGCTGCTGATCGTCGCGGTGTTTCCCGGCTCCTTCGTCGCCCTCTACAGCGCCGTGGCCCTGGTGCTCTGGGTGGAGTATTTCCGCATGACCCGGGCGCTGGCGCGCACCGTGCTGGCCTCGCCGGCGGTGGCCGCCAGCGGGCTGCTGGGCTTCGGCCCCGTCTACATCATCCGCCGCCATCTCTGGCCGCAGATGGCGCCGCTGCTCCTGACCATCGCCGCCTTTGGCGCCGCCTCGACCATCATGGCCATCGCCGCCCTGGGTTTCGTCAGCATCGGCGTGCGCCCGCCCACGGCCGAGCTGGGCCTGATGATCACCGAGTTGCTGCCCTATTACGCCGAGGCACCCCTGGTCATGGGCCTGCCTATCCTGGCGATCTTTCTAACCGTGCTGTCGCTGCTGCTCATCACCGGAGGGCGCAAGCCATGACCGCCTTGCTCACGACCACGGCGCTGGAGATCCGCACCGCCGAGGCCCGATTGGTGGAACCGCTGTCAATCCGCCTGGCGCCGGGGCAGGTGTTGTCGATTATCGGCGAGACCGGCTCGGGCAAGAGCCTGTTCGCCCAGGGCGTCGTCGGCAACCTGCCGGCGGGGCTGCAGGCCCACGGGCAGATAGGCCTGGCGGACGGCTTCAGCGAAGAAGGCCGCGAGGCCGGTCGCCGTAAGCACTGGGGCAGGGGGCTGGCGGTGCTGCCCCAGGAACCCTGGCTGAGCCTGGACCCGACCATGCAGGCACGCTCCCAGGTCGCCGAGACCTACACCCAGGTCGTCGGCCTCGCCCGTGCCGAAGCCCGCGACCGGGCCAGCGCGGATCTGGCGCGGCTGGGCCTGGCCGGCGCCGAGCGCAAGTATCCCTTCCAGCTGTCCGGGGGCATGGCCCAGCGCCTGGCCTTTGCCGCCACCCATGCCGGTGGCTCGCCAGTGCTGATCGCCGACGAGCCGACCAAAGGGCTGGATCGCGACCGCATCGACGAGGTCATCGACCTGCTCAAGGCCATGCTGGCCGAGGGAGGCAGCCTGCTCATCATCACCCACGACCTGGAAGTCGCGCGCCGCCTGGGCGGCGAGGTGATGATCATGCTCAAGGGACGGGTCATCGAATCCGGTACGGCCGAGCAGGTGCTGCGCCAGCCGCAGCATGCCTATACCCGTGAACTGCTGGCCGCCGATCCCGCCCAGTGGCCGAAGCGTACCTCGCGAGCCATTACCGACGAAGCCGTGGTGACGGTGGAGGACCTTGCCGCCCAGCGCGGTGGCAAGCAGCTGTTCGAGGGATTGTCCTTTGGCGTCCGGCCTGGGGAGATTCTCGGCGTGACGGGACCGTCTGGCTGCGGCAAGTCGACCCTCGGCGACATCCTGCTTGGCCTGGCCGCGCACAGCGCGGGTGCGATCCGCCGCCAGCCGGGTCTCGGTCGCTTCGCCTTCCAGAAGCTGCACCAGGATCCGGTGGCTGCCTTCGCGCCCTCGGTGACCATTCGCCAACTGCTGGCGGATCTGGTGCGGCTGCATCGGCTGGATACAGCGCGGATTGGGCGGCTGATGCAGCGCCTGCGCCTCGACGAGCGCCTGCTGGATCGACTGCCCGGCAACATCTCCGGAGGTGAGTTGCAGCGCTTTTCCCTGCTGCGCGTGCTGCTGCTCGACCCGGCGCTGATCTTCGCTGACGAGCCCAGCTCGCGGCTGGACCTCATTACCCAGAAGGAGATGATCGAGCTGCTGGTCGAGACCGCCGAGGAATCCGGAACCGCCATCCTCCTGGTCAGCCACGACGAGGACCTGGTGGGCGCCGTCGCCGATCGGCGCATCCACCTGACAGATCCGGCGGCGCCGATGCGCAGTCAGGCGGAGTTGAACTCCCGGCCTGAGGCGCCGGAGGTGGCTTTCGCCGCCCACGACTAGGATTTTCGCCGGTATCCCTCAGTACCGGCAGCACCCTTCCAGCTAAGCGACTCGTCTGACATGCGATGGCAGCGGTCACGTGCTGGGCGCAACAAACGTCCAGTGAGGTTCGCTGCGCGCTGAAAAAAGCGTCGGGTATCCAGGCCCTGCTCCGAAAGCGGCAGGTTTCAACTTGGTATTACTTTACCAAGAATTCTTGGTAGTGATTTTTGGACTGGTTAGAAAGAGATCCTGGGTTGGCCAAGCAAACTTGCACAGCTCCTGAGTCGAAACTTCCTGAGCTGGCGCACTGAGCGATGGGATCGATGTTTTTCCGTCTGTATCTGTTAGATGAGGGACAAGGCGTGGGCTTCGTGAATCGCGCTAGAACATTCTTATAATATGTCCGTCTTTTTATAGTAGGTGCTCGATTTCTATTGGAGATATAGGAGGTGAGCTGCGGTAAAAAACCTTAATAACTTAAATATCCAAATTTGAATTTTAGGTGAAAAGACGCCGTAAACCTTGACGCCTGGCGATAGGAAAAAGCAGCATTACGCATCCCGTGTCGACGTGCCCTTGCTGCCAATCGACTGCACTAGTCGATTGCGCGGCAGTGTCTGCACGTAAGTAGAAGCTGCCCGCGAAGTTCATGTGACAACTGATTTCTACTTCTTTGACTGTGTGCGAGATTTTCAGCGGTTTTATCTGGCTAGTTTCGGCGTGGCAGTGAGTTATATCGAAAGATTGAACAGGCAGGCTTGCAAGTCCGTTGTTTTCGAAAATTAAGAGATCGAGTAACTCCTATGTCCGCTTTGTTTTCTTTCTGGTAGTCGATTCGCCAGCACTATGACCTGATTTCAGAGCCCGTACTGGGGAGTGCGGGCTCTCTTCAACGCGCATTTCAAGCCACGCCGGTGCGGCTCTGCTGTCCGGTGCGCGTCTGGCTGCGCGTCTTCAACCACTAGTAGTCGCCGACAATGAATAGGGGAAGTTATGCAAAGCACGCGTAATCAGAAAGGAGCGATATCCAATACCCATTTGACCAGTTTCAGCCGACTCCTCGGCCGCTGGACGTTTGGGGTGGTGGGCGGCTGTACGCTGCTGCTTGGCTGCAATGCAGCCTTCGCGGAGGGCTTGGTGGACGACAGCAAACTGGTGCTGACGGTACGCAACTTCTACTTCAACAGTGACCGCGCCAACGGACGGGCGAATCAGGAAGACTGGACCCAGGGTTTCCTGCTGGACTATCAGTCAGGGTTCACACCGGGTCCCGTGGGTATTGGGGTCGATGCCTTCGGCTATCTGGGCCTCAAGCTCGATGGCGGCCCCGGACGCCGTGGCACCGGTAACTTGCCCGTTCATGCCGGGAATGAGCCGGCTGATGAATATTCCCGTGCCGGTGCTGCGCTGAAGCTGCGGCTGGGCAATACCGTGGTGCGCTATGGTCAACAGGCGCCCACGGCGCCGGTCTTCGCCATCAGCACCAGTCGCCTGCTGCCGCAGACCGCCACGGGGTGGAGCGTGCTCAGTAGCGACATGGCGGATCTGTTGCTGGAAGCAGGGCATTTCACCTCTTCCACCGATCAGGTCAGCACTAACCGCGATGGCGATCTCTGGGCCGGATACGCGCGGCAGCGCGCCGATCACATCGATTTCGCCGGTGGCAAGTACAGCCCGGTCAAGGGGGTCAGCCTGTCGCTCTATGCGGCGCAGCTGGATGACATCTGGAACCAGTACTACGGCAACCTGAATCTGGTAAGGGCGCTGTCCAGCACCCAGGCACTCACCTTCGATGCCAATCTCTATCACACACGGGATACCGGAGCGGCCAAGGCTGGCCCGATCGACAATACGTCCTATAGCCTGGCCGCTGCCTTCAGCCAGGGACCTCACACCTTCACGCTGGGCTGGCAGCAGATCGATGGGGATACGCCGTTCGACTACGTGGCCTTGGGCGACAACGATCGCCTCGGCGGCGGTATCCTCCTGGGCAACGCCGTGATGCTCTCCGACTTCAATGCCCCTGGCGAACGCTCCTGGCAAGCGCGCTACGATCTCAGCTTCAAGACGCTCGGCGTGCCCGGCCTCAGCCTGATGACCCGCTACCTCGAGGGCTCCGGTATCGATGGTCGCGAGCTGCCGGTCAACAGCGCCTATCGTGGGCTCTACGGCGCAGACGATCACGAGCGGGAAGTCGACCTGGAGGGTCGCTACGTCCTGCAAGCGGGAGCGGCCAAAGGACTGTCGATCCGGGTCCGCCAGGCCTGGCACCACGGCTCGCCGTCCACCGGCGGTTCGGTCAATCAGCTGCGGGTCATCCTCGACTATCCGCTGCAATTGCTCTGACGCTCGCGTAATCCCCAATGGACGCCGCGACCGCTGGCAAGCGGTTCGCGGCCGTCCGTCGTCGCTGGCTTAAGCGGGCCCCGCTGCGCCGATAGCCCTAATAGTCATTTTATTAGGGATAACCCTCATGAGTCTTCGCAGCCTCAACGTCGCGCCCCGCGCCGTGCTGTTCTTTTCCGTCATCGTCCTGATCGTCTTCGCCCTCGGTGGCGTCGCCGTGGTGCAGATGGGCAAGCTCTTCGAGGCGGAGCAGGAAGTGGAGACCAACTGGCTGCCGGGCAACCAGCTGGCGGCGAAGATGAGTGGCGGATTGCTGCGGCTGCGCCTGGAAAGTCTCAGGGCCACCACCACACCGGATCCGCAGCTGCGCGCCCAGACGGTCGCGGCCTTTCCCGGTTATCGCGATGCCTTCTTCACGGCGGTCAAGGACTACGAAAAGACCCTGGCCAACGCTGAAGACCGCCAGTTGTACGGCGCCGTGGTCAAGGGCGCCGAGAGCTACCGGACCCTGCTGGATGCCTTCGAGCCCAAGCTGCGCGCGGGTGACAACGAAGGCGCCATCGTCCTGATCAACACCTCGATCCGTCCGCTCACCAACGCGCTGGAAAAAGACCATTGCCGAACTGAGCGCCTTCAACGAGCGCGGTGCCCAGGCTGCGGGGCAGGCGGCGGGCGCCACCTATGCCAACGGCCTGTTCTGGGTCTATGGGCTGATCGGCCTGACCATAGCGGCCACCGTCGTGCTTGCGGCTCTGTTGATCCGCAGCATCACCCTGCCGGTGGGTGAGGCCTTGCGCATTGCCCAGCGGATCGCCCGCAAGGACCTTACCGAACGGATCACCGTGGTCGGTCGCGACGAAGCGGCCGGCATGCTGCAGGCCCTGGCCCAGATGCAGGGCAATCTGCGCGGCACCGTTTCCCATCTCGGCGACAGCTCGACCCAGCTGGCCTCCGCCGCGGAAGAGATGACCGCGGTGATCGACGAAGCCAGCCGCGGCTATGTGCGGCAGAACGACGAGGTCAACCAGGCTGCCAGTGCCGTCACCGAGATGAGTTCGGCGGTGGAGGAGGTCGCGCGCAACGCCGCCGATGCGGCCAGCACCTCGCTGCATACCCAGAACCTGACCAGCGACGGCCTGGACAAGGTCACCCGCACAGTGCAGTCGATCGAGGCGCTGGCGCAGAACGTGGCCAGCACCAGCGAGCAGATCCAGGCCCTATCGTCCCGCGCCCAGGACATCAACGCCGTGGTCGAGGTCATTCGCGCCATCGCCGAACAGACCAACCTGCTGGCGCTGAACGCTGCCATCGAGGCGGCCCGGGCGGGTGAGCAGGGCCGGGGCTTCGCCGTGGTCGCCGACGAGGTACGGGCACTGGCCCATCGTACCCAGCAGTCGACTCGCGAGATCGAGCAGATGATCGGCGCCATCCAGAATGATTCATCCCAGGCCGTCAGGGCCATGGCCGAGAGTCAGCAGCTGGCCGGTGAATCCACCTCGGTCGCCCAGCTGGCCAATGTGTCCCTGGAGCAGATCGCCGAATCCATCTCCCAGATCAACGATCGCAATGCGGTCATCGCCACCGCCGCTGAAGAGCAGGCGCAGGTGGCGCGGGAGATCGATCGCAACATCACCAGTATCCGTGACCTGGCCACCCAGAGCGCGACCGGCGCCACCCAGACCGCCAGCGCCAGCGCCGAGGTCTCCAGGCTGGCCAGCGGATTGAATCGCGTGGTTCGCGAATTCGCCGTCTAGGAGGAGGGCCTTGAGGCCTTCTCGCCACGCGGCGGCGGGAAGGCGTCCTTTGCGACTGGCTCCAGGTTCGTCGCGGCAATAGAAAGACTAACAAGGGCTCTGGGGCATTCGCCCGTGCGACTGCGCTGCGCTGGCACGCCTGCTCGCCGCTGGAATGCCCGCCCGACAGTCTTTAGTATTCCGTTACATCGCCTCTGGCATCGGGTAGAGAACGAATCGGCGCTTGGCCTGCCTAAACAGTGTCCAATCAACCCGGAGTCCTACCATGAACGCGAAGAAAATCTCTGCCTTGATGTTTGCTGGTCTGATCGCTGCCAGTGGCGCTGCTTTCGCCACCGAAAGTGCAGGCAATCCGCCAAAGGCCAACAGCGCTGGTATGGGCACCCCGGCTGGTCAGAAGACCGGTGAAGGTGCAGGCGCCGCGACCGGCGCCGGCAAGACCACGCTCAACGAGCAAGGCCAGAAGCAACAGCAGTAATGTCCAGGGGGTCGCCGGCACGTCTGGCGCCCCCTAAATCTGCGTCTAGAATGGAACTTTGCAGGCCTCTTGTGTCCAAGGGGGCCGAGCGTGTGGGTACAGGGGTCAGATGGTGAGTGCGGAACAGAGCAAGGTTGTCCTGGTCGTCGAAGATGAGCCGCAGATTTTGATGATTCTGGCGGATTATCTTTCCGAACTGGGTTACACCGTCCTGCAGGCGCCCTCGTCACTCGAAGCCTTTCGCATCCTGGCCGGTCGGCCACGCCTGGATCTGCTGATCACCGACTTCCGCCTTCCCGACGACGTCTCTGGCGTGATGATCGCCGAGCCCGCGCTCAAGTTGCGCCCCGATCTCAAGGTGCTCTTCATCAGCGGCTACCCAGCCGAAATCATCGATACCGGCTCGCCATTGCTGGGCAAGGTCCCCTTGCTGACCAAGCCATTCTCCCTCGAGCGTCTCCACCTGCAGGTGCAGAAGCTGCTCGGCGCCTGATCCGCTCCCTCGCCACAGATCGTTTTTCCGCCGGCACAGTCTATCTGTCAGGTGCGACCAATCCGGTCGCCTCAGGTTGGAGATAACGGCGCCCATGGCTATCAAGCATTTCAATCATCACGAAGCGATTTCCTCCGCCGTTCCGGCTGAACAGGGTTTCGAAGCGGTCATCGCCGTCAAGGCGCGGCGCGAGGATGCCCATCCGACCTTTCACAAGGTCGCCACCGAGCGTCATTTCGATCTGGCCTCCGAGGCGGAGGAGGCCGCCGATGCCGCGCTCAATCGCGTGACCGAGATCGGCGACGACGATGAACTCCTCTGGGACGAGCGGGCCGTCTGATGAAGAGAGACCAGGAACAGGGCGAAGAACCCCGACAGCGGCATGAATCCGGTCCGGACGACCCTGAACTGAGTCGCGAGGAAGAAGAGGACGTCGACGAGAACCAGCTGCCACGCGCCGTGGTGCTGCACGAGATCATCCGTACCCAGGGTGATCACGAACTCGAACGAACGATCGCGGCGCTGTTCTGGTCGGCGCTGGCCGCCGGCCTGACCATGGGTCTGTCGTTGATGGCGATGGGGCTACTCAATGCCAATCTGCCCGAGGGTGGCTACAGCAAGGCCATCGCCAGCTTCGGTTATTCGGCTGGCTTTCTGGCGGTGATCCTGGCGCGTCAGCAGCTGTTTACCGAAAACACCCTGACGGCGGTACTGCCGGTGATGAGCGAACCCACGCTGCACAATTTCGGTCGCCTGGGGCGGCTGTGGGGTGTGGTACTGGTGGGCAATCTCATCGGGACCATCCTAGTCGCCTACGTGATCCTCAATCTGCCGCTGTTCGATGCCAAGGCCGACGCCGCTTTTCTGAAAATCGGTACCAAGGTGATGGAGAACGATGCCTCGGCGATGTTCGCCAAGGGCATCGTATCCGGCTGGATGATCGCCACCATGGTCTGGATGCTGCCCGCTGCAGAGCACGCCAGGATCTGGATCATCGTGCTCATCACCTACCTGATGGCCCTGGGGGACTTCACTCACATCGTGGTCGGCAGTCTGGAGGTGGCTTACCTGGTGTTCGCCGGAGAGGCGAGCTGGGGCGATTTCTGGCTGACCTTCGCCGGGCCGACCCTGGCCGGCAACATCGTCGGGGGCAGTCTGATCTTCGCGCTGATCAGCCATGCCCAGGTGCGCAGCGACACCTGAAAGCGGAAGGGCCGGCAAATTGCCGGCCCTTCGCGGTGATCAGGTAGCTGCTTCGATCACTCGTCGTCGTTGAGCTGACCCATGGCGGTAGTGTTGAAGCCGCCGTCGACATAGAGGATCTCGCCGCTGATGCCCGATGCCAGGTCGGAGCAGAGGAAGGCACCGGCGTTGCCGACTTCGTCGATGGTCACGTTGCGACGCAGGGGCGTCTGACGCTCGTTGGCGGCCAGCATCTTGCGGAAGCTCTTGATGCCCGATGCGGCCAGGGTGCGGATGGGACCGGCGGACACGGCGTTGACGCGGGTGCCTTCCGGGCCGAGGCTGCCGGCCAGGTAACGGACGCCGGCTTCGAGGCTGGCCTTGGCCATGCCCATGACGTTGTAGTTCGGCATGGTGCGCTCGGCGCCCAGGTAGGACAGGGTCAGCAGGCTGCCGTTGCGGCCGCGCATCATCTCGCGACCGGCCTTGGCCAGGGCGACGAAGCTGTAGGCGCTGATGTCGTGGGCGATCTTGAAGCCGTCACGGGTGGTCACGGCGGTGAAGTCGCCGTCCAGCTGGTCGCCGGGGGCGAAGCCGACCGAGTGGACGATGCAATCCAGGCCATCCCACTTCTTCGCCAGCGCGGCGAACACGGCTTCGATCTGGGCGTCGTCGGCAACGTCGCAGGGGAAGCACAGCTCGGGATTGGAACCCCAGCCGGCGGCGAATTCTTCGACGCGACCCTTGAGCTTCTCGTTCTGGTAGGTGAAGGCCAGCTCGGCGCCTTCGCGGTGCATGGCCGCGGCGATGCCGGAGGCGATGGACAGCTTGCTGGCGACGCCGACGATGAGAACGCGCTTACCGGCGAGAAATCCCATGGTTTTTTCCTCTTCTGTGTTGAATCCCAGGCAGCAGCCAGGGGCTGAGGTCCGGGTTGGGCAGGGCTCTGCGCAGGTCAGAGCGAGATCTTGGCCTGGCTCCGCTAGGGGTCAGGCACGGGTGGGGCGGTAAGGTAGCAGGTCGATACCCGGGACAAAAGCGCTGGTTGACCGCTGCGGTGCGCGGTCGCGCCTCAGTTGAGGAACAGCGTCAGGGTCTGACCAGGGGTCAGGGCGGAAGCGCTGCGCGGATTCCAGTCCTGCAGCGCCTGCACGCCGATGTTGTAACGCTTGGCGATCTGATAGAGGGAATCACCGGCCTTGACCCGATAGTAGGTGGGGGCGGCCTTGGTCGTTTTGGCCGTCTTTACCGCCGGCTTGGTGGTCTTGACGGTATAGGAGGCCGGCATCGCCACGGCCGTGGCGGTGCTGCTGCCCGTGCCATGCAGCTTCAGCGTTTCGCCGACCTTGAGGCCACGCTTGCCGAGATCGTTCCAGCGCTTGAGGTCACCCAGTTCCACCTCGTTGGCCCGGGCGATGGACCAGAGGCTGTCGCCGGTGCGCACCCGGTAGGTGCGCACCACGGGTTCTTCGGCCACGGCGATGGTTTCCAGGGGCGTCGTGGTCTTGCCGGTCTCGCGCCGCGGGATCATCAATTCCCGGCCAGCGGACAGGCGGCTGCTGCTGCTGAGCTTGTTGAGCGCGGCAAGTTGCTCGACGCTCACACGATTACGCTTGGCCACGCTGCGCATGGTATCGCCGCGGCGCACCTGGTATTCCTGCCACTGCACCACGGCATCAGAGGCGATGTTGGGCAGGGTCGCGACCAGGCGCTTGGCCTTTTCCGCCGGCACCAGCAGATGCTTGGGGCCGTCCATGGTCACACGCTGGGTATAGGCGGGATTTAGGCGATAGAGTTCGTTGGCATCCAGATCCGCAAGTTCCGCCACCCGGGCCAGATCCAGGTGCTGCTTGATGTCCACGACTTCGAAATAGGGTTCGTCCGGGATGGATTCCAGGGCCAGGCCGTAGGCGTCCGGATTGCGTACGATCTGGGAGACGGCGAGCAGCTTGGGGACGTAGTCCTGGGTTTCCGGCGGCAGCGACGACAGGTTCCAGTAATCGGTGGGCAGGCCGAGCGACTGGTTGCGCTCGATGGCGCGGCTGACCGTGCCTTCGCCGGCATTGTAGGCAGCCAGGGCCAGCAGCCAGTCGCCACCGAACATGTCGTGCAGCTTGCTCAGGTAGTCCAGGGCGGCGTTGGTCGAGGCGGTGATGTCGCGGCGACCGTCATAGAAGCGGGTCTGGCGCAGATTGAAATACTTGCCGGTGGTCGGGATGAACTGCCACAGACCGGAGGCGGCGCTGCGCGAGAGGGCGTTGGGATTGAAAGAGCTTTCCACCACCGGCAGCAGGGCCAGTTCCAGCGGCATGTTGCGTTCTTCGAGGCGCTCGACGATGTAATGCAGATAGGGCGCGCCGCGGCTGCAGGACTGCGCGAGGGCGGCTTCGTGGCTGGCGTACCAGAGGCGCTGACGATCGATGCGCGGGTTGGTGCCGTTGTCACCGGCCCCCTGGAGCTGATAGCCGTCCCGCACCCGGTCCCAGATGTCGCCGCTGGTGGCCGCCGCGGTCGGTGCCTTGCGCAGCCATTCCGGCGGACGCTGCATCTTGCTTTGCGTCATGTGCAGATCGGCCTGATAGGCACGATTGTCTGGCTGCTGGTTGCTCTGGCAGCCGGCGAGGAAGACGGCGAGGCAGAGCGCCGAGACTTTGAAGGAGGTGGCCAGCACGTCTGGTTCGCGGGTTTTCGGCGTCGCTGGCGGCATCGGTCTGGGCTTTCCGGGAGCTGGAGGATGGGCGATTCTAGGAACCGCATCCCGGGGGGTCAAGGAACAACCCCTTGGCCTGTGACCTGTACGACGACCGCAAACCCTGGCTTACAGCGTGCTGACGGGGTCTGGGCAATAGGTGTCAGAACGTGTCCTTCCAGCCTCTCAAGGCCGCGAAATAGGTATCCTCCGGCGCATCTGCCGCCACCCCGCGCTCCTCTTGCAGACGCAGACGTACGCTGCTTTCGGCGGTACGCAGGAAGGGATTGATGCGGCGTTCGCGGCCCAGGGTGGAGGGCAGGGTGGGACGCTGGGTCTCCCGCAGCTGCTGCGTCTCGGCCAGGGCCTGCTGCACCGCGGGGTTTTCCGGTTCTACCGCCTGGGCGAAGCGCAGGTTGCTGAGGGTGTATTCGTGGCCGCAGTAGATTTCGGTGGCGTCCGGCAGGCTGGCCAGGCGTTGCAGGGAGGTCAGCATCTGGCTGGGCGTACCTTCGAAGAGCCGGCCGCAGCCGGCCGAGAAGAGGGTATCGCCGCTGAACAGCAGGGGTCGCTCACCCGCGACATGGAAGGCGATGTGGCCGGCGGTATGGCCGGGCACCCGCAGGACCTCGAAGGGAACGCCCAGCACCTCCAGGCGCTGGCCGTCCGCCAGCGGGAGGTCGACCGCGGCGATGCGTTCGTCAGCCGGCGCACTGACCCGGGCGCCGCTGCGCTGCTTGAGCGCAGTGATGCCACCGGTGTGGTCGTTATGGTGGTGGGTGATCAGGATATCGGTCAGGCGCCAGTCCGGATTGGCATCGAGCCAGGCCAGGACGGGGGCGGCATCGCCCGGATCGACCACAACCGCCTGTCTTGTCGCGGCGTCCTTGATCAGCCAGATGTAGTTATCGTTGAAAGCGGGCAGCGGAAGAATGTCGAACATGGACGAGCTCTCTGGTCGGACTGCAGGCCCCTAGGGTAGCAGTGGGTGGTAGGGCTAAGGCTTCAATATGAGAGGACCAGACGATGCACGATGAATTCTCCGCCCAGGTCGATCCGCGCTGGCTGAGGCTGATGAGCTCGGCGCGGGATTGGCTGGCCGGTCCACTGGGCCAACTGCTGCTGGAGCAGGAGCGCGTGCTGATCGACGAAGAGCTCAAGCGTCACTTCGGCAGTTACCTGATCCATTACGGTCCGCACCCCGAGGCGCCGGCCAATTGCGGTCAGCTCCGCCATGCGGTGCGCATAGGGCCGCCGCTGGGTGATGTGGACATTGTCTGCGAAGAGGGTGCCTGGCCCCTGGGCGAGCACGCGGCCGACGTGGTCCTGTTGCAGCACGGTCTGGATTTCTCCCTGGCGCCGCATCGGCTGTTGCGTGAAGCGGCACTGAGCGTGCGCCCGGGCGGGCACCTGGTGGTGGTGGGCATCAATCCCTGGAGTCTCTGGGGCGTGCGCCATTACCTGGCTCGGGATGCCCTGCGCAAGGCCCGTTGTTTCGGCCCCAGCCGGGTCGGCGACTGGCTGTCGGTGCTGGGCTTCGCGCTGGAGAAACGGCGCTTCGGGTGTTATCGTCCGCCGCTTTCATCCCCCAAGTGGCAGCAGCGGCTGGCCTGGATGGAGCAGGGTGAAGCCGAACCCAACTGCGAGCAGGCAGCGGGCGCGGGCTTCTATCTGCTGTCGGCGCGCAAGCTGATGTTCGGCCTGCGCCCCGTGCCCCAGGCGCGCAAGGAACCGCGCGGCAAGCTGGTGCCCATGCCGGTGGCCAAGATCAGCCGCCGCGAATCGAGTGAATCCAATGAGTGACGACATCGTCGAGGTCTTTACCGACGGCGCCTGCAAGGGCAATCCCGGCCCCGGTGGCTGGGGCGCCTTGCTGAAGTTCAAGGGTGCGGAGCGAGAGCTCTGGGGCGGCGAAGCCAACACCACCAACAATCGCATGGAGTTGATGGCGGCCATCCAGGCCCTGGCGGCGCTCAAGCGCCCCTGCCAGATCCGCCTGACCACCGACTCCGAGTACGTGATGAAGGGCATCACCCAGTGGCTGGTGAACTGGAAGAAGCGGGGCTGGCAGACCGCCGCGCGCCAGCCGGTGAAGAACGCCGAGTTGTGGCAGGCCCTGGACGAACAGGTTCAGCGCCACCAGGTCGAGTGGCGCTGGGTGCGCGGCCACACCGGCCACCCCGAGAACGAGCGAGCCGACCAGTTGGCCAACCGCGGTGTCGACGACGTCCGGCAGGCCAAGCAGGCCGCCAAGGCGTAACCAGGCAAGAGGTTAGCGATGAGATACGTAGTTCTGGATACCGAAACCACCGGCATGCCGGTGACCGATGGCCATAGGGTCATCGAGATCGGCGGGGTCGAGGTCGTCGGCCGGCGCCTGACCGGGCGGCATTTCCATGTCTACCTCAACCCGGATCGGCAGATCGACGAGGGCGCCATCGCGGTCCACGGCATCACCGATGATTACGTCGCCGACAAGCCGCGCTTCGCCGAGATCGCCGACAGCTTCTTCGAGTTCATCGAAGGTGCCGAGCTGGTCATCCACAACGCGCCCTTCGACGTGGGCTTCATCAACATGGAGTTCGCCCGGCTGGGTGTCCATCCCGAGCGCGCCGACATCTCCCAGCACTGCTCGGTGCTCGACACCCTGGTCATGGCCCGCGGCCGGCATCCCGGCCAGCGCAACAGCCTGGATGCCCTCTGCAAGCGCTATGGCGTAGACAACTCCAACCGCGAGCTGCATGGCGCCCTGCTGGACGCCGAGATCCTCGCGGACGTCTACCTGGCCATGACCGGTGGCCAGACCAGCCTGTCGCTGGCCGCCCACGGCCAGGAAGGCAATGGTGACGGCAATTACGTCATGCCGATCAGGCGGTTGCCGGCCGATCGCCCGCGGACCCGGGTGATCAGCGCGACCAGCACCGATCTCGATGCCCATGCGGCGCGCATGGCGGCCATCGAAAAGAGCTGCGGCCGGCCCCCCCTTTGGCTGGCCGGCGCCGACGCCGAATAGCGCCTTTCAACGCTCGCCAGACGCCCGCTCGGTCCGGGAACGGGCGTTCGCGTTCGTCTGAATAAGCTGAAAGACCTCACAATTTTCAGCTATTGTTCAACTAAGATGCTGCAGGCTGGTCATTTGAGCCCGCATGAAGCCTCGAATTTCGAATTGCGCGGAACTTTATTTGTTCCTCAAAATCATATGACGATTCGGAATTATCGCTTCGCTGTTGTGGATTTACAGGTCTAGCGTTCCAGAGCAAGGTTCTTTGGCGTGGCGAGTAGTCCCATACCCGTCCGCCTGGAATGATTAGTGTGACCCGGTCAGGAAGACGCAGGTACCTAGGCTCCAGTTGGAATAGCAAGCCTTTTTTCCCGTTTTAAAATGGCGTTGGCGAGGTTGTAATGGCGCAGGAGGCGTAAGGCACCATGGTGACCGGAGCAAGAGCTTTGAGCTTGGTCCGCGAACAGCTGTTCGCGACCATCGAGGAAGCTGAATCCCATCTCGAGCGATTCATCGTCGAGCGGCACTGCAGCAGCCTGTTGCAGCGCGCGGTCGAGAGCATCGGCCAGATTCGTGGCGCCCTCACGCTGATAGAGCTGACTGGTGCCCAGTTGCTCGCCCATCAGACGCTGCAGATCGCCAACGACATTCCTGCCGGCGCCGGTGCCGAACATGACGAGCACCTCATGGCGATCTGCCGTGGACTGCATGTGCTGCGCCGCTATCTCGAACAACTGCGTAGCGGTCAGGACGAGATGCCTGAACTGCTGCTGCCGGCGATCAACGCCCTGCGACTCGCTGGCGGCGAACCCGAACTCCCGGAAAGCTATTTCTTCAGTGTCCGTCTCGATCAGCGTCCCCTGATCAGCGAGACCACCAGTCTTGGTGTGCGTGAGCGTCAGGCCCAGGCGCGCCGGATGCGTCAGATGTACCAGGTCGGCCTGCTGGGTTTCCTGCGCGACATCAATGGCGTGGCCAGCCTCAGGCTCATGGCCAGGGCACTGGAGCGCTCCGCGGCGCTGCTGCACGATCATGTCGGCGGCTACCTGCCCTGGGTCGCCGCGGCCACGGTCGAGGGCTTCGCTCAGGGCCTCCTGACGGCCACCCGTGAACGCAAACAATTGTTCGCCCGGGTCGATCGTGAACTGCGTCAGATGCTGGGCAGCGAGCTGCACGAGCCGGCTCGCAGCACTCTCAAGGAGCTGCTCTATCTGCTGGCGCTGGCCGGTGTCGAAGGCGCCCATCCGCAAGAGGTCATGAACGCCTACGGCTTCGAGCGACTCGGCTTTACCGATGCCCAGCTCGAAGCCGGCAAGAAGCGGCTCGCCGGCCCCGGTCATGCGGTGATGCATTCGCTGTCCGCGGCGATCCGCGAAGAGGTGGAGACGGTCAAGGACCTGATCGACCTCATCGAGGCCGAGTTGCGCACCGGCGCCGAGCAGAATCGCCTGCCTCGCTCCGATAATTTCTCCCGGCTGTATGTCCAGGTCGGCCTGCTGGGCAAGACCCTGGAGATGGTCGGGCAGGAGAACGCCGGTCAGGTGCTGCAGCAGTGCCTGCCCAATATCTCCCAGTTCCGCGACCGGACGGTCGTGCTGGAGGACCTGGCGCCCCTGGCCGATGCCCTGTTGCTGGTGGAAAGCCTGCTAGGCCAGCCCGA
Source organism: Pseudomonas sp. SORGH_AS_0199 (assembly GCF_031453735.1). Taxonomy (NCBI): domain Bacteria; kingdom Pseudomonadati; phylum Pseudomonadota; class Gammaproteobacteria; order Pseudomonadales; family Pseudomonadaceae; genus Pseudomonas; species Pseudomonas sp. SORGH_AS_0199. Next base: position 2,984,867 of record NZ_JAVJAE010000001.1, on the reverse strand, counting down.
AGGGCAGGGCTCGCTGATCGACGTGCCGCTGGAAGCCGAGGGTGTCCAGGTCAGCGTCGCCAACTATCAGCTGGGCGAGGCCCAGGCGTTGCTGCACCGGGAGGCCTACAAGGGCCTGACCGACGCCAAGCGCGCCATTGGCGCCTTTCTCGATTCCCGTGGCGATACCCTGCACCTGGCCACCGTGCCGGCGCTGCTGGATACCGTCCGCGGTGCCTTGTTCTTCCTGGGTAATCCCCGCGCGGCCGAGCTGGTGCGGGCCTGTACCGGTTACATCCAGCGCTGCCTGATCGAAGGTGGTCAGGCCTGCGAGTCGGCGACCCTCGAAGTGCTGGCGGATGCCCTCAGCAGCATCGAGTTCTTTGTCGAAAGCGGTGGCACCGAGAGCCAGGACGGCACCCCGGAGATTCTCGATATCGCGGCGCAGAGCATTCGCGCCCTGGGCTGGACCTCGGCTGCGGCATGAGTGTCTGGCAGCCTGGCTGGTTCCAGACCGCCCAGCCCTCCGGTGGCTGGCTGGTCGTCCACAGCGGCCAGGCGTTTCTGACCTCGGGCACCGAGGTGCTCTTCGCCCTGGATGATCCGCGCGTCCAGGGCTTCGAAGGGGAGCGCCATGGGCTGGGGCAGTGGCAGGCGCAGCCGGTCACGCTGCTCGAACTGGATACCCCTGAGGATATCGATGGCTGCCTCTGGCAGCCCTTGCGGCCGTTGATGCTGCAATCGCCCCATGCGCTGTTCAAGTTGCTGGGCTATGCCAACCAGATCGGAACCTGGGCGCGGCAGCATCGCTTCTGCGGCCAGTGCGGTACCCGGACCTTCGCGCTCGATGGCCAGCGCGGCCTCAAGTGCCCGAATTGCCAGCTCACCCAGTACCCACGGCTGTCGCCCAGCATGATCGCCCTGGTCACCCGTGGCGATGAGGTGTTGCTGGCGCGATCGCCCCGTTTCGCGCCCGGCGTCTTCAGCACCCTGGCGGGCTTCGTCGAGCCGGGCGAGTCGGCGGAAGCTTGCGTGCACCGGGAGATCATGGAAGAGGTGGGCGTTGCGGTCACCAACCTGCGCTACCAGGGCAGCCAGAACTGGCCGTATCCGCATTCCCTGATGCTGGGTTACCACGTCGATTATCTGAGTGGCGACATCCGTTGCCAGCCGGAGGAAATCGAAGACGCCCGCTGGTTCCATCTGCGCGAGTTGCCGACGCTGCCGCCGGCCTTTTCCATCTCGCGCTTTCTGATCGATCGCTATCGCGTCGAGCGGCTAGGCGGCGCTGAACCAGTGCTGCCAGATTAGCTTGACGGTCAAGGCCAGCACGACGCAGATGAACACCGGGCGGATGAACTTGGCGCCGCCGGCGATGGCGCTGCGCGCGCCCAGATAGGCACCCAGGGTCAGTGATAGGCCCATGGTCAGCCCCAGTACCCAGAGCACCTGCCCCAGGGCGATGAACATCACCAGGGCGACGCCGTTGCTGACGAAATTCATGGTGCGGGCCACGCCACTGGCCTTGAGCAGGTCCAGCGGGTAGAGCAGCAGGCTGCTGACGGTCCAGAAGGCGCCTGTGCCCGGTCCGAACAGGCCGTCATAGGCGCCCAACGTCAGGCCCTGGGGCCATTGGCGCCGCTGCGGCACGGGCGCATCGCTGAGCACCGGCGCCTTGGGCGTACCGCCGAACAGCAGATAGAGGGCACAGCTGAACACCACGACCGGCAACAGCTGATTGAGGAAGTCCGCGGAAAGATGGTGGGCGACCAGGGCGCCGATCCCCGCGCCGATGGCGGTAGCCACCAGGGCATGCCGCCACTGACGGGGATGGAACAGCTTGCGTCTATAGAAGGTGTAGGCGGCGGTGGCGCTGCCAAAGGTGGAGCTGAGCTTGTTGGTGCCGATCGCCAGATGAGGCGGCACACCGGCCATCAGCAGGGCCGGCACCGTGAGCAGGCCACCACCGCCGGCGATGGCGTCGATGTAGCCGGCCAGAAAGGCGACCCCCGCCAGCAGCGTCAGGGTCATGGGGTCCAGGGCGAATTCGAGCATGGGGTAGGGCGCCAGATGGAACGGGGGCGCCATCATGCATCAGACGCGCAGCCGTCACCACCTGTCGCCGCCCCTGGTCAGTCCAGTGCGGGGAAGGGCAGTCCGACGTAGTTTTCCGCGATGGTCGTGCGACCCGCTCTGGAATCGAGCAGCGCCTGGAGTTCGGCGTCCTGCACCCGCTGGGTGAAGGCGTCGGTATCCGGAAAGCGGTGCAGGGCGGTGGTCATCCACCAGGAAAAGCGCACCGCCGCCCAGATGCGTTTCAGGCAAAGCGTCGAATAGCGTTCGAGGCAGGCGGCATCGCCGGTGCGATAGGGCCTGCTCCAGCAGCAGATGCAGATTGCGCACGTCGCCCAGGGCCAGGTTGAGCCCCTTGGCGCCAGTGGGCGGGACGATATGGGCGGCATCGCCGACCAGGAACAGGCGGCCGTACTGCATGGGCTCGACCACATAGCTGCGCAGTGGGGCGATGCTTTTTTCCAGGGACGGACCGGTCACCAGCTGGGCCGCCGTCTCGGCTGGCAAGCGGGCCTTGAGTTCCGCCCAGAAGCGCTCGTCCGGCCAGTTCTCCACCGAGTCCCCGGCTGCCACCTGCAGGTAATAGCGGCTGCGAGTCGCCGATCTCATGCTGCACAGGGCGAAGCCGCGGGGGTGGTTGACGTAGATGAGTTCATCGGCGGCGGGCGGGGTATCGCTCAGCAGTCCCAGCCAGCCGAAGGGATAGACCCGCTCGTATTCGGTGAGCACACCGTCCGGGATGCTGCGGCGCGAGACGCCATGGAAGCCGTCGCAGCCGGCAATGTAATCGCAGTCGATGCGCAGGGTCTCACCGGCAACCTGGCAGGTGACATGGGGGCGCTCGCCCTTGAGCTCATGGGGCTGGACATCGCTGGCCTGGTAGAGGGTAGGGGCGCCGCTGGCCTCGCGGGCGGCCATCAGGTCGCGGGTGACCTCGGTCTGGCCATAGACAGTGACGCAGCGTCCGCCCAGCAGATCGTTCAGGTCCAGCCGCTCGCGCTGGCCATGGATGGCGAACTCGACCCCCTCGTGTACCTGGCCTTCCTGTTCCAGCCGCTCGGCGACGCCGGCCTGGCGCAGCAGATCGACCGTGCCCTGTTCGAGCACGCCGGCGCGGATGCGGCTGAGCACATGATCGGCGCTCTGGCGCTCGACGATGACATTGTCGATGCCCGAACGGGTGAGCAGTTGACCCAGCAGCAGCCCGGATGGGCCCGCGCCGATGATGACGACTTGGGTACGCATGGAGTCTGTCCTCTTGTCTGGCGTGATCGCCGTCTTGTTATAGGGCTCCGGTATTTTTGGACGATTTTGGCTGGTATCGACAGGGACCTTTCCGATACTTTCTGGTACTTTTCAATGATTCGTGCGGCTATCGCCCAGGGACTGACGATGACCAACGCCTTTCCACCCATCTTCAAGCTGTATGGCGAGGCTCAGGCCTGGCCGGCACCGGATCTGCTGCATTGCGAGACCATCGAGAGTCGCAGTCGGCTGCATGCCTGGCATATCGACACCCATCGCCACGCGGATCTCGCGCAACTGCTCTATGTGCGCACCGGTGGGGTGCGCCTGCAGCTGGAAGACTGGCAGGGGGAAAGGCGCGGACCGCTGCTGGTGGTGCTGCCGGTGCTGTGCGTCCATGCCTTTGACTTCGATCCGGCGGTCGAAGGCTTCGTCATTACCCTGCCGGTACCCCAGGTGGAGCGGCTGAAGCAGCGCTGCCAGCGAGCCGGTCAGGGATTGTTCCTGGGGGCCGAGTGCCTGGACCTGGCAGCGCCCGATGCCCTCTGGATCGATCAGTTGATCGGCCAACTGGTCGCTGAATACGAAGGGCACAAGCCGGGTCGCGAGATAGTGCTCGAGGCCCTGCTCGACAGCCTGGCGATCTGGCTGCTGCGGCAACATCGCCATGAGCAGGGCACGGCCTTGCCGCGGCGTGCCGAACAGCACCTGGGACGTTTCCTGGCGCTGGTCGAGCAGCATTATCGCGAGCACTGGAGTCTGGGTCGCTACGCGACGGCGCTCGGTATTTCAGGGGTACACCTGAACGGTCTGTGTCGGCAGCTGGCCGGTGCCTCGGCGCTGGCCATCGTGCACCAGCGCCTGCTGCTGGAGGCGCGCCGCACCCTGAGCTACACCCAGGCGTCGGTGGGCGAGATCGCCGATGCCCTCGGCTTCGCCGATCCGGCCTACTTCGCGCGCTTCTTTCGCCGCGGCACCGGGCAGAGCCCGCTCAATTATCGGCGTCTGGCGGGCCAGCAACGGCAGGGCTGACGGCTGCCAGGGTTTCGCCGACCCGCGCAGCAAGGGCGTCGAGGTTGAAGGGCTTGGTGATCAGCGTCATGCCGGGGTCGAGATAGCCGTCCAGATGCGCCCCTTCGGCATAGCCAGTGGCGAACAGTACCCTGAGGCCGGGCCGGCGCTGCCGCGCGATCTCGGCCAGCTGGCGACCGTTCATACCCGGTAGCCCGACGTCGGACAGCAGCAGATCGATCGGACGTCCGCTTTCCAGCAATGGCAGGGCGCCACGGGCGTCTTCGGCCTGCAGGGTGGCATAGCCCAGCTCCCGCAGCAGATCCACCACCATCTGCCGGACCACGGGTTCGTCCTCCACCACCAGCACGGTCTTGCCCGCGCCCTGGGGCGTGACGGTGGGCGACGTCAGCCGCGGCGGCTCGACATCGGCGCCCAGGTAGCGGGGCAGATAGAGGCCGACGGTCGTACCCTTGCCGGGCAGGGAGTCGAGTCGGACATGGCCCTTGGACTGTTTGGCGTAGCCGTAGATCATCGACAGCCCCAGGCCGGTCCCCTGCCCGATGGGCTTGGTGGTGAAGAAGGGGTCGAAGGCGCGGGCCATGACCTCGGGCGGCATCCCGGTACCATCGTCCACTACCAGCAGCGCCACATAGTCGCCGGCACTCACGGCGTCCAGGCCGTTGCCGCTGTCGGTCAGATAGACATTGCGGGTCTCGATGCGGATGGTGCCACCATGGGGCAGGGCATCGCGGGCATTGATGACCAGGTTGAGCAGGGCGCTCTCCAGCTGGTGGGCATCGGTCAGTGCCTGCCAGACATCCTTGTCGAGGTCGAGGACCAGCTCGATGTCGCCGCGCAGACTGCGCAGCAGCAGCTCCTCCATGGAGCGCACACTGTCGTTGACATGGATGGGCTGCAGATCCAGCGCCTGGCGCCGGGAAAAGGCCAGCAGACGCTGGGTGAGGGCGGCCGCGCGCTGGGCCGAGGTCAGCGCCGAATGCAGATACTGGTCGAACTTGTCCTGCCGGCCGGCCTTCTGTTGCCGCTGCAGCATGTCGAGGCTGCCCATGATGCCGGTCAGCAGGTTGTTGAAGTCATGGGCGATACCCCCGGTCAGCTGACCCACAGCTTCCATCTTCTGCGCCTGGCGCAGCTGTTCCTGCAGCTCCTGCTGCTCGGTGACGTCACGCCCCACGGCGTAGATGAGATCGTCCTCGGCGCTGGCGGTCCAGTCGAGGATGCGATAGCTGCCATCGCGGGCACGCACCCGCGCCCTGAGATTCGCCGAGCCCTGCTGGCGGCCCAGGCAGCGTAGCGTATCGAAGACCTGGCGCTGATCGTCCGGATGGATCAATTCGGTGAGCTGGACGGTCGCCAGGTCGGTTTCGCGTCGTCCCAGCAGGCGAGTGGCGGCGCTGTTCACCGTCTTCACCTCGCCGTCGGCGCGGCAGATCACCATGAGATCATGGCTGATACGCCACATCCGATCCCGCTCGCGGGTGCGCAGCTCGATCTGCTGTTCCAGTTCCTGGCGCGAGCGGGTGAGCACTTCCCGGGCGTCGACAATGCTCTGGATGTCGGTGCAGGTGCCGAACCACTGCTCGATGCGCCCCTTGGCGTCACGCACCGGCTGCGCTCGACCGAGCACCCAGCGATAACGGCCCGAACGATGTCGCAGGCGGTATTCGATATGGTAGGGCTCACCGGTGCTGAGGCTGTGGTGCCAGACCTTCCAGGTGCGCTCCTGGTCGTCGGGATGGAAGACGTTGGCCCAGCCTTCGCCCTCCGTGGAGCCTTCCGGCACCCCGGTGAACTCGTACCAGCGATCGTTGAAATAGAAGTGGTGGCCATCGGGGCGGGTGGCCCAGACCATCTGGTCGATGGAGTTGATGATGGCGCGCAGCTGCGCCTCGTTACGGGCCAGCTCCTGGGCCTGGCGCCGGTGACCACTGATGTCGATGAAGAGTACCGCGAAGCGATCGCCCGGCAGCTTGTGGGCGCGCACCTCGTACCAGTGTTCGTGCTGCAGGTGCAGCAGGATGTCGAACTGGGTGAATTCGGCATCGCCGTTCATGAAGTCGATATAGGCGGGCAGCAGATCGGCTTCCAGCTGCGGCAGGGATTCGCGCAGCGTCCGCCCCAGGACCTGATCCAGGGGGATGCCGGTCAGGGTGGCGAAGACCGGATTGACCTCAAGGAAACGGAAGTCCTCCATCCGGCCACTGGCATCGCGGATCGCCTGGGCCATGTAGAAGCCTTCGCGCATGCCGTGATACAGCTCCTGCAGCCAGAGATCGCGCTCGGTGATGGCGGCTTCGTTGAGCTTGCGCTCGGTGATGTCGTAGCACACGCCCAGGTAGCGGCCATTGCCCTGGCTGGTCATCAGCTGGCCGCGGCGACCGAGCCAGCGCTCCTCGCCGGTGTCGGCCCGGCGGATGCGGTATTCGAGATAGTCGAGGGCGTCGTCGTCCGGCGCGGCAGTCAGGGTTCGCAGGCTGGCGACATCGTCGGGATGCAGCTGGCGGACCAGCTCATCGAGGGAATAGCTGCGGCTGACCGGTAATCCCCACAGCTCGCAGAACCCCGAGGACACCAGCAAGCGGGCCTCTCCGGGCAGCAATTCGAAGGTGCCGACGCGACCGACGTCCTGGGCCAGGCGTACCCGCTCCTCGGCCATCAGCTGTTCGGTGCGGTCCTGCAGCACATGCACGAAGCCGAGTACGGTATCGGCGTCCTTCAGGGCCGTGGTGGCGATCTCCACCCAGCGCGGCGTACCGCCCTCTACCGTGATCCAGCCGGCGCCCTGGCCATGTTCATCGACCAGCGCCTGATGCTGGGCCGTGGTCAGGAACGAGATATCCCGATCATCCCGATCGGGCGCCAGAAGGTCAGCGAAGCGCTGACCGCGGGCTTCGCTGGCTGGCCAGCCACACAGCAATTCGGCGCCCCGATTCCAGCGCTCGACGCACCCGTGGTGGTCGGTGATGACCAGGGCGTGGGACGTCAACTGCAGAAGCGCCTGCTGTTCGAGCAGCGAGATCGACATGCGTAGATTCCATTCAGCGAGCGGGCGTGTGGCTAGCGATTCCTAGGCTTCGATACCCTCGCTCAGCTGGACGTTCAAACTGCGCAGGGCATTCCAGTACTCAGGATAGGTCTTGCCGACGCATTCGGGGTCCAGAATGCGGATGCCTGCCACTTTCAGGCCCGCCAGGGCGAAGCACATGGCGATCCGGTGGTCGGCGTGGGTCTCGATTACGGCATCGGTCCGGGTACCGGCCAGGGCCGGGTCCGCGGCTACCAGCAGGTCGTCACCCTCGACGCGGGCAAGGCCGGTGCGAATGGCGTTGAGGCCGTCGTGCAGCGCCGCGACCCGGTCGCACTCCTTGACCCGCAGGTTGGCCAGGCCGACGAAGCGCACCGGCGTCTCGTTGAAGGCGGCAAGAACGGCGAGGGTAGGGATGGCATCCTGCATCTGCGAGCCGTCGATGACCGCCGGCAGCCGCGGGAAGGCCGCGATATGGTCGCGGGCCTTGGCATCGGGCTGGGTGAAGGCGTCGTCGGCCACACCCAGATCGATGGCGCCGCCGGTCAATGCCTGGGCCGCCCAGAGATAGGTGGCGGCGGAGGCGTCCGGCTCGATGAAGTAGTCCCGGGCGACATAGCCGGTCGGGGCGACGCGCCAGGTGGCGGCGTCCAGCTGCTCGACCTGGGCCCCGAAGGCGCGCATCGCCTCGACGGTCAGGTCGACATAACCACGGGCGCCGATGTCGCTGCCGCGCAGGGCGACGTCCACCGGTTCGCTGCCCAGCGCGGCCAGCATCAGCAGGGCGGAGACGTACTGGCTGGAGAGACCGGCATCCACCTCGAAGCGGCGGGCGGTGAGGCGGCCCTGGCCGGTGACGGTCACCGGCGGGCAGCCGCTAGGGGCGTCCACCTGGATACCATTGGCCCTCAGGGTTTCCAGCAGGGGACCGATGGGGCGCTTTTGCATATAGGCGTCACCGGTCAGGGTCACGGCGCCCGCGACGGTCGCCACCGCCGCGGTGAGGAAGCGTACCGCCGTGCCGGCGTTGCCGAGGAACAGTGGCTGGGCCGGCTGCTGTAGATGACCGGAGCTGGTCACCACGAAGGTGGTGGCATCGGGCTCGTCGACGGTGACACCCATCTGCCGCAGGGCCTCGGACATGTGCCGGGTGTCATCGCTCTTGAGGGCGCCGGTCAGGCGACTGGTGCCCTTGGCCAGCGCGGCCAGGAGCAGTGCCCGATTGGTGATGGACTTGGAACCGGGCGGGGCGATCCGTCCGTGCAGCGCGACGTTGGGCGGGGTGACGGTGATAAAGGGTCTGGCGGACATGGAGGCTCCAAGCAACTTCGCGACGGCCGTGACGGCGGTTCGTAACAGGGGCGCCATGATGCCATTTCGGGGAGCCAGGCCAAAGCGCCTGTTGGTTAATACCACCCCTATAAGGTAAAAACGGTTTATCTGATACCTCTGATGTCATGAACAAGTAATCAAGGCGGGGTAGTGCTAGCGGTTTTCCAGTAGAGGCCTATGCCATGTCCCTTCTTCGTCCTGATCGTCGTCGTGTCCTGCAAGGCCTGGGTGCTTCGCTTCTGTTACCGGCCCTGGGGCAAAGGACCTGGGCCGCGCCGGCCGGACGTCCAGCAATACCCGACGGTATCCAGGCGGGAGATGTCACTGACGGCAGCGCATTGATCTGGAGTCGCACGGACCGCCCCGCCCGGTTGCTGGTGGAGTGGGATACCCAGGAGAGCTTTCGCTCACCGCGCAAGGTGGCCGGTGCCGTCACCACGGCCGCGCAGGACTATACGGCGCGTATCGACCTCGCCGGATTGCCGGCCGATCAGCACATCTTCTACCGCGTTCGCTTCGAGGACGTGGACAGTGGTGCCCTCAGCGAAGCTGTCGCCGGTCACCTGCGCTCGGCGCCGAGTCAGCGTGGCGATATCCGTTTCGTCTGGGGCGGCGACACCGTGGGGCAGGGCTTTGGCATCAATCCCGATATCGGCGGCATGCGCATCTACAACGCCATGCGCGAGCGGCGACCGGACTTCTTCCTGCACAGTGGCGACACCATCTATGCGGACGGGCCGGTGCCAGCGCAAATGACGGTGGAAGAAGGGCGCATCTGGCGCAATATCACCACCGAGGCCAAGAGCAAGGTGGCGGAAACCCTGGACGAATTCCGCGGCAACTATCGCTACAACCTGATGGACGACCATCTGAAGCGCTTCAACGCCGAAGTCCCGCAGATATGGCAGTGGGACGACCACGAGACCACCAATAACTGGTCGCCGAGCAAGACGCTGGACGAGCGCTACCAGGTCAAGGACATCGCTGTCCTGAGTGGTCGGGCGCGCCAGGCCTTCCTGGAGTACGCACCCATGCGCGGCGTCTCGGCAGACGGGGCAGGGCGCATCTACCGCCGCATCGCCTACGGCCCCTTGCTGGATGTCTTCGTGCTGGACATGCGCAGCTATCGCGCCGGCAATGACAACAACCTGGGGGACGAGGAGGGCGGTCAGGGTGCCTTCCTCGGTCAGGAGCAACTCGACTGGCTGAAGAAGGAGCTGCAGGCGTCCAGGGCGACCTGGAAGGTTATCGCGGCCGATATGCCCATCGGGCTGCAGGTCCCGGATGGCAAGGACGCGCAAGGGCAGGCCCGCTGGGAGGCCATCGCCAATGGCGATCCGGGCGCCCCCAAGGGGCGGGAGCTGGAAACGGCCGATCTGCTGAGCTTCATCGCAAGGCAGGGGATTCGCAATACCGTCTGGCTTACCGCTGATGTGCACTACTGCGCCGCGCATAACTATCACCCGGACAGGGCAGCGTTCCAGGATTTCGAACCCTTCTGGGAATTCGTGGCAGGCCCGCTCAATGCAGGCAGCTTCGGGCCCAATCCACTGGATGCCACCTTTGGTCCCGAGGTGGTTTTCCAGAAGGCACCGCCCCAGGCCAACACCTCGCCGCTGAGTAATTTCCAATTCTTCGGCGAAGTCGAGATCGACGGGAAGACCGCCGAGCTGCAGGTCACCCTGAGAGATCAGGACGGCCGACCGCAGTTCAGCCAGAAGTTGCAGTCGGTCTAGATCAATACCACCCCTACATAGGTGCTACTGCTAGGATATCCCTCTGCAAGGTAATCAATAAGAAGGGTGAAGTTCGTGCAAATGCTACAATCTGGTAGATATTAGGCTGGAGTTGGCTATGCACGAAGACATCAAGAACGCGTTCGAAGAGCTGAAGCGGAGCATCGCAACCTTCAATGAGCGCTGGCCCAGCAAGGTGATAGCCGCCCGGGTCTGGCGGCTGCCTTTGCTGGCGCAACAGCGGGTGCCGGACCACATCGCCGCGGAGTCCTTCGAGGGTAGCGCTGCGGTGGAGCTTACCCGTGATGCCTTGCTGGCCTTCCACCTGCAGCCCGGCCAGGCGCCGGGTACCGTCAGCCGCCTGCCAGGCTATATCGCCCTGACCGAACCCCTGATGGAGGAGATCCTGGCCATCAACACCTGCAAGGCGGCCTTCAGTGCGGCCATCGAACAGACGCGCCTGGAGCTGGAGCTGGCGCCCGAGGCGCGACCGCGCATCATGCGCAAGGCCCTGGGCGGCGCCTTCAATACCAAGCAACTGATCCGCAAAGTCCATGGCTTTCCCGATCCGGTCCGGCAGCTGACCTTTACCTGGGCCGGCCATACCTCCGGAGGAGAGCGGGTCAAGGTGTCCAAGGTACGCGAGCAACTCAAGACCCTCGCCATGGCCCGCGCCGATCGGGAGCGGACCGCCCTGGATCGCACGCCGGAATGGCAGGAGCATCAGGCACTCAATCGCATGGCGGACGACGACATCCTGGTCCGGCACAAGAAGATCGCCCCGCATCCACGGGCGATGCTCTGGTTCGGCGAGGAAAGTCGCTATGACGCCATGATCCACGCCAACCTGCCGGTCTTCGTGGTACCGGCCCAGGACGGCATGCAGGTCGTCGACCTGCGCGATTTCGACCGTACCCAGCGCGGGGCGCTGCGACCCGACATCAAGCCGCGTCGCGAGGTGCTGGCCACACGGCTGCTGTACCTGCCTACCGACAATCCCGAACGACCTGCCGCCCAGCGCAACAATGAGGCGACACTCAAGCGTTCGACCTACAGCCGCTGAGCGCCGCTGACGTTACCGAGCGGGTGGATGTCGTAACCAGATCCTTCACCGCCGAGTGAAAAGGTAACGAAATCCTCCGCAACAGTTGTCCCAATGTCAGGCTCAAATCAATAAGATCTAGCTATTTCAAAGACTTATGAATGTTGGCACGGAGAGTGCTTTATTACTGGCACAAGAACAACAAGATGCGCCGCTAACCGCCCACAACAAGAACAAGACGGCCAAGGCTCGCGAACCGATCATTTTGGAACGCTGCAGAGCAACCAAAGTAATCTGTTCACTTCCCACCTGCTTGGTGGGGCGTACTAAAGATCGATGACGTTGATGTCCGACAACAAAAACAAGAGGACAGCAGACGTACTTGAACAGGGGAGCCTCCGGGCTCCCTTTTTTCATGCCTGCAAGAAGGTCGCTAGAGGGCAGGGGATGGCTGCCCTGACAGCACGATTAACCTCCAGCTTTGGCGCATCCCGCGTCCTTGATCTATCGTGTGCGCAGCCCATCCGCCGCGGATAACCGTCATGACCCTTGCGAAGACCTTGCCCGCCCACTGGCTGAACGAGCCGAAGCGCTGGTCCGACACGGATGGCCTGCTGCACATCTGTACCGATCGCGAGACCGACTTCTGGCAGAAGACCCAATACGGCTTCGAGCGTGATAGCGGACATTTCCGCGGTTATGCGGCCGGAGCGGACTTCACCGCCCAGGTGCGGATCACCGGGACCTTTTCCGAGCTGTATGACCAGGCCGGCCTGATGGTGCGGCAGGGCCCCGAGCAGTGGTGCAAGACCGGGCTCGAGATCAGCGATGGCATCGCCCATCTGGGCAGCGTCCTCACCCTGGGGCATTCCGACTGGGCCCTCGGGCCCATGCCTGATGCCTTGCGCGGCTTCTGGCTGCGGATGACACTGCATGACGAGGTGCTGCGCCTCCAGTATTCCCTGGATGGTCTGACCTGGCCTTTGTTGCGGCTGTGCCGGTTCGCGAGCGAAGAGGGCGCGGACTTGCAGGTCGGGCCCTATTGCTGCTCGCCGCAGCGCGAGGGCCTGGAGGTCAGCTTCGCCGACCTGCAGATCGGTCGGGCGATCGTCAAGGAACTGCATGACCTGAGCTGACCGCAGGGTGGATCAGCTCATCCAGTTGCCGCCGTCGACGTTGTAGGTCTGGGCGACCACGAAATCGCTGTCGCTGGACGCCAGGAACAGTGCCATGCCGACCAGGTCCTCGGCGGTTCCCATGCGGCCGTAGGGTACAGCTTCACCGACCAGGCGCTTCTTCTCGCCCAGCGGCCGTTGCTCGTAATGGGCGAAGAGGGCGTCCACACCCTCCCAATGCTCGCCGTCGACCACGCCGGGGGCGATGGCATTGACGTTGATGCGGTGCTTGATGAGGTCGAGGCCGGCCGACTGGGTCAGGCTGATGACCGCAGCCTTGGTCGCGCAATAGACGGCAACCAAGGCTTCACCGCGGCGCCCGGCCTGGCTGGCCATATTGATGATCTTGCCGCCATGACCCTGGGCGATCATCTGCCGGGCAGCGGCCTGCAGGGTGAACAAGGGCCCGGCCACGTTGATGGCGAATAGCCGGTCATAGCTTTCCCGCGAGATCTCGACGATGGGGGCCAGGTCGAACAGGGCGGCATTGTTGACCAGGATGTCGAGCTTGCCGGCGGTAGCGACCACCTGGGCGATGGCCGTGTCGATGGACACCTGGTCGGTAACGTCCATGGCCAGGGCGTAGGCGCGCTCGCCCAGTTCCTCGGCCGTTTCACGGGCTCTTTCGATATTGATGTCGGCGATGGCCACCCTTGCGCCTTCCCGCAGGTAGGCCTCGGCGAAGGCCTTGCCGATACCGCGCGCGGCGCCGGTGATCAGGGCGCTTTTTCCTTCCAGTCTGTTCATGGTCTTGGCTCCGATCGAGAGACTGACCGCGCGATGCAGCGCGCAGTCAGGTCTTGGATAAAGGGACGTTACTTGAGATAGCCCGCGCGTTTCATTTCGCGGGTCGTCGAGGTCTGGGCCGCGTTGAGGGCCTGCTCGACGCTCATCTGGCCGGTGAGGGCAGCGGAGAACAACTTGCCGACCGAGGTGCCGATGGCCTGGAACTCGGGGATGGTCACGTACTGGATGCCGACATAGGGCACCGGCTTGGCCGAGGGTTGGGCCGGGTCGGCGTGCTGCATCATCTCCAGGGCGATCCTGGCGAAGGGCGCAGCGCTCAGGTAGGCCTGGCTGTAGGTCGACTGGCGAGTGCCCGGCGGGACGTTGGAGATGCCATCCTGGTCGGCCACCAGCTGGATATATTCCTTGGAGGTCGCCCAGGTGATGAAGGTCTTGGCAGCCTCCTTGTGCTTGGCGCTCGCCGGGATCGCCAGCGACCAGGCATACAGCCAGGACGAGCCCTTGTCGGTGACCTCATGGGGCGAGGCGGCGAAGCCGACCGCATCGGCCACCTTGCTCTGGCTCTTGTCGGTGGTGAAGGAGCCGGCGACGCTGGCATCCACCCAGAGCGCGCACTTGCCGCTGTTGAACAGGGCCAGGTTCTCGTTGAAGCCGTTGCTGGAAGCCCCGGGCGGGCCGTACTTCTTCATATTGTCGACGTAGAAATTGGCCGCTGCTGTCCACTCGGGACTGGTCAGTTCGGGCTGCCATTGTTCGTCGAACCAGCGCGCGCCGAAGGCGTTGCCCATCAGGCTGAGCAACGCGACGTTTTCCCCCCAGCCGGCCTTGCCTCTCAGGCAGAGACCGTATTGCTCCTTATCCGGCTGGTTGAGCTGGCTGGCGAAGGCGGCGAGTTGCGTCCAGGTCGGTTTGTCGGGCATCTGCAGGCCGGCGGCCTTGAACAGATCCTTGCGGTAGTAGGTGACGGTGCTTTCGCCGTAGAACGGCAGGGCATAGAGACGGTTGTTGACCGACAGCCCCTGGCGGATCGCCGGGAAGATGTCTTCGACGTCATAGCTGGCAGGCAGGTTGTCGAGCGGCTCCAGCCAGTTCTTGGCACCCCAGAGCGGTGTTTCGTAGGTGCCGATGGTCAGGACATCGAATTGGCCACCACCGGTGGTGATGTCGGTGGTCAGCCGCTGCCGCAGCACGTTTTCTTCGAGCACCATCCAGTTGAGCTTGATATCGGGGTGCTGTTTTTCGAAGACCTGGGACAGGCGCTGCATGCGCACCATGTCGCTGTTGTTGACGGTGGCAACGGTGACCGATTCGACGGCCTGGGCAACACCGGTCAGTCCGAGACCGGCCAGCAGCAGCAACGCGATAGGGCGCTTCATCTTCTTCTCTCCGTGACTGCCACGGCGGGCAGCTTGTTGTTGTTATGAGCGGCTGGCCGCCGATATAAATCTGATCTCGACAGGCCCGCTGGAGAGGATTACAACAGCAGGGCCAAGCCGCTGGCTAACCTGGCATTGACCAGTTGCCGATACATTTTTGACCTGGATCGCACAGCGCGCCGAGGTCAAAAAAGCATCGATAGCCAGGCGGACGGGTGCGGCCTTACCAGAACACGCAGAGGTACATCATGAAGGCGACCGCCTTCCTCGAACCGCGGCCGGCAGAGCTGGAAGTAATCCTTGCCGCGCCCGACCAGAGTTTTCGCTGGTACGAGCACGACTATCCCTACGCCCTGGCGCGCTGGAATCATCACCCCGAATACGAGATCCACCTGATCCGCCAGGGCAGTGGACGACTGCTGGCCGGCGACTATGTCGGGCCCTTTGCGGCAGGTCACGTAGCCATGATCGGACCGGATCTGCCACATGACTGGATCGGTGATCTGCCACCTGGCGAGGTGCTTGCCGGCCGCGATGTGGTCGTCCAGTTCAACGGCGAACTGTTGCGCTCGCTGAGTGCGGTCGCTCCGGAGCTGGGTGACTATCTGCCGTTGCTGGAACAGGCCCGCCGCGGGCTGGAGTTCAGCGGCGACACGGCCCGGCAGGCGGCTACCTTGATCGAGGCGATGGGCCAGGCCCGGGGCGCCGAGCGGCTACTCAGGCTGTTCGCCTTGCTGGGCTTGCTGTCCCAAGCACCGCAAAGCGAGAGGCTCGTCCTGGCCAGTGCCTGTTATGCGCCGGCGCTGGATGCCCGCAGTTCCGCAAGGGTGCATCAGGCCTTCGACTATCTGCTGAGCGAACTCACCGAGGATATCCGGCTGCCGGTGATCGCCAGGCGCGTCGGCATGAGCGAGGCGGGGTTTTCACGCTTTTTCAAGAAGGTTACCGGCCACGGCTTCATCGAACTGGCGCGCAAGCTGCGCATCCAGCGGGCCTGTCGTCTGCTGCGGCAGGCGGAGCTGTCCATTGCAGCCATCTGCTTCGAGGTGGGCTATTCCAACCTGTCCAATTTCAACCGGCATTTTCGCAACGAGACCGGACAGACGCCCAGCCAGTATCGCCAGGAACAGATCGGGACGCGGCGTCAGCAGCCGCAGAGGTGAGGGCGGGCGAGGGTGGTTATGCCCTGCCAGGAGCTTATAAAGGTAGGCGTAGCTGACGCTGGAGCGCCCGCTACGCCAAGCGGCGCCTTATTCCGCGCTGGACGGCTTGGCCCAGAGATTGATGTCGCCTTCGACCGCATGGGTATCGATCTCGGCCAGTTCCTCGGCGGTAAAGGTCAGGTTGTCCAGAGCTGCCACGTTTTCCACGATCTGCTCGGGCCGACTGGCGCCGATCAGGGCGCTGGTGATGCGCGGGTCGCGCAGGGTCCAGGCCAGGGCCAGCTGCGCCAGGCTCTGGCCGCGGCGCTTGGCGATGGCATCCAGGGCGCAGACCCGGGCCAGATTCTCGGCGGACAGATGGCCTTGCTGCAGCGATTGGCCACCGGGTTGATTGACCCGGGCTTCGGCCGGAACGCCATTGAGGTACTTGTCGGTCAGCAACCCCTGGGCCAGAGGTGTAAAGGCGATCACGCCGCTGCCGATGTCCTTGGTCGCCTCCAGCAGATCCTTTTCGATCCAGCGATTGAGCAGGTTGTAGGCCGGCTGATGGATCAGCAGCGGGATCTTCCAGTCGGCCAGCAGCTTGGCCATTTCCCGGGTCTTGGTCCCCGAATAGGAGCTGATACCGATGTAGAGCGCCTTGCCTTGCTGAACCGCCGTGGCCAGGGCACTGGCGGTTTCTTCCAGCGGCGTGTGTTCGTCGAAACGGTGCGAATAGAAGATGTCGACGTAATCCAGGCCCAGGCGCTTGAGGCTCTGATCCAGGCTGGCCAGGACGTATTTGCGCGAGCCGCCGCCTTGGCCATAGGGTCCGGGCCACATGTCCCAGCCGGCCTTGCTGGAAATGATGAGTTCGTCGCGGTAGGCCGCGAAGTCTTCGCGCAGCAGCCGACCGAAATTGATCTCGGCGCTGCCATAGGGCGGCCCGTAATTGTTGGCCAGGTCGAAGTGATTGATGCCCAGATCGAAGGCGGTGCGCAGCAAGGCGCGTTGACGATCCAGCGGCGTGGTGTCGCCGAAGTTGTGCCACAGGCCCAGCGAAAGCGCCGGCAGCACGAGACCGCTGCGACCCACGCGGCGGTAAGGAATACGGTCATAGCGATCGGAAGCGGCTTGATAAGCCATGCAAAACTCCTTGGGATGGAATACGTGTTGGAAACCCAGGACATTCGCGCGCGGTGACACAGGCAGAGGCGCGACAACCGGAAGGAACTCCGGGAACGGACGCCATCCGATTAAAGCCGCCAGCGGCGTCTTGTACAAACGGGCGCTGCGGAATTTGCGGTGCAGGTGTACGGTAAGCGGCGATCTGAATCCCTGGAGTCGTAATGGCAGGCAACGTGGCGAGGTCGTGACGAATTGGAGGAAGCCGCCAGCGTGAAAACGCAGCCACCTGGTGCAGCACTCCATAACCATGACTTCGCATAATGTATATTATGTTAAATTGGATATAGGCCTGGGCTGACAACTGCCCTTTGCCATCCCACTCGGCGTTTAACGTTCTCGCCAATCCAGCCAGCAGACTCCACTCTCGCTTCCCTACCCTGACGCTGCCGATCAGCATGTTTTGCAAGACGTGCAGCTTCGAGCAGGATTTCCTTGAGTGACGATCCTGAAGACGTGTCCGTTACGAACGACGTCTTCAGGATCTCCAGACCGATCGCCGCAACGCCCAGCGACCCTCAGGTCGCCAAGACCTGCTCCAGTCGCTGCAGACGTTCCCGGTACACACGCCGTGCGGCCAGCGCGTCTTCCAGGGTCACGGCGACGAACCGGGCTTTCTGATTCGGCTGCAGCTGGCCGATCAGATCCAGGTCACTGCTGATGACGGTGCCGATCATGGCGTAGCCGCCGCCAGACACCGCGTCTCGGTGCAGGACGATGGGTTCAAGGCCCGCCGGCACCTGGATCGAGCCGATGGGATAACAGCTGTCGACGATATTGGACGGATCCGAGCCGGCGCCAAAGGGTTGTTCGCGCGGCGTGAATTGCAGCGGCCGACCGCCCTTGAATCTATAGCCGATGCGATCGGCTTCGGAGCCTACCGTCCAGGTATCGGCGAAGAACGCCTCGGCGGCGTCCGCGGTCAGGCGGTGATGATAGAGACCCGGCACGACCCGCAGGATCACCTCGCCGCCGCAAGCCGGCACCAGGTCGCCTGGCAACCGGACGCCAGGCTTGACGCCTGTCGCCGGGGTGCCGACAGCCAGTTCGTCACCCGCGGCGAGCCTTCGACCCTGGAAGCCACCCAGGCCGCCCAGGGTGTACGTCGAGCGACTGCCCAGCACCTCGGGCACATCGAAGCCGCCCGCCACGGCCAGATAGCCACGGGCACCGGCCTTGAGGTAATCGAACTTGAGCACCTGGCCGGCGCGTACGCCGAAGGCTTCGTCCAGCGGCATTTCGGCGCCGTCCAGGCGTGGCGTCATGCGCGCGCCGCTCAGGGCGACCAGCGCGTCTTCGGCGAAGAGCAGCTCCGGACCGAGCAAGGTGCATTCCAGGGCCGCGGCGCCGGCTGCGTTGCCCACCAGCAGATTGGCCGCGCGCAAGGCATAGCTGTCCATGGCACCCGACGGCGGAATGCCCAGGTGGTAGTAGCCTTCACGGCCGAGGTCCTGGATCGAGGTGGCCAGGCCGGGTTTGAGTACCTTGATCATGCCGGCTCCTCCATCAGGGTGCGCGGATAGCCACGGGGATCGTCGAGGAAGGCGTCCAGGGAAAAGTCAACCGGCCGGATATTCAGGGTGAAGCTACCCTCCTCTACCTCGGCCAGCATCCGGTCGTACTCGGCACGGTCGATGGCGCGGAAACGGACGATGTCGCCGGGCCGGAAGAACACCATGTGCTCCTGCAGGTAATCGAGGCGCTGCGCCGGATCGTAGATGGGCGCCGGCGTCACACCGAACATCTGGTAGCCGCCGGCGCCCCGTACCGAATAGATGCAGCCGAAGCAGCCGCCGTGGCCAAGGGTCTGCCTGGGTGTGTCGGTGCGGGGTCGCAGGTACTTGGGGACCTGCAACTGCCGCTCGGACTCCACCATCTGGAACATGAACGGCAATCCGGCGACGAAACCCACCATGGACACGAACCAGGGCGCGCCGCTGTGGGCGGCGATAAAGGCTTCGACGTCGGCCAGGCCGTTGATGCGCGCAGCGTATTCCAGATCGGTGGCGGACGGATCCTGGTGGCGATCGCGAAAGCGCATCAGCGTCTCGTGGGTCCAGGGATCGTTGTAGAGCACCGGGATTTCGATCATCCGCGTGGCCAGCTGGCGCTCGGCCACCGCCTGGTCTTCCACGCCCTGGACCGCTGCCAGGAGCCGGTCGGGCGGCAGCACATCGGGATCGAAACGGATCTGGAAGGAGGCATTGGCCAGGCAGATGTCGTGGATGCCGGGCAATTGCAGCGCCTGCACCGCACGGGTCATGGCCAGGCCACGGAAAAACGCTTCCAGGGACATGCTTTCGGACAATTCGACGAACAGGTGCTCGTCGCCACCGAAGCTATAGCGGATCGCGGTCGTCATGCGGAGATCTCCTCGGCCAACCAGTGTTCCAGGGTACCGGTGTCGAAGCGCGCTTCGATCACCCAGGGTTCGTCCAGCAGACGGCGATGCAGGCTGGCGGTGGTGGCCATGCCGCTCAGACGCAATTCGTCCAGCGCCTGGCGGGCACGGGCCAGGGCCTCGCCGCGATCGGCGCCATGGGCGATGAGCTTGGCCAGCAGCGAGTCGTAATAAGGGGGCACCCGATAGCCTGCGTAGAGATGACTGTCGACGCGGATGCCCGGGCCCTGCGGCCAGGCGAGCTGCTCGACCGTCCCGGGGCTGGGAAAGAAGTTGCGCGCCGGATCTTCGGCGTTGAGTCTCAGCTCGATGGCGGCGCCCTGCAGATGGATGTCTTCCTGGCGCAGCCCCAGGGGTTCACCCCCGGCGATGCGCAGCATGGCCTGGACCAGATCGATACCGGTGACCATCTCGGAGACCGGGTGCTCGACCTGGATGCGGGTGTTCATCTCGATGAAGAAGAATTCGCCGCTGGCTTCATCGAACAGGTACTCCAGGGTCCCCGCGCCGCGATAGCCGAGGCGTTCGGCCAGGCGTACCGCGCTGGCGCAGAGGGTCTCGCGCTGGGCAGCGCTCAGCACCGGCGATGGCGCTTCTTCCAGGAGCTTCTGGCGGCGCCGCTGCAACGAGCATTCGCGCTCGAACAGATGCACGGCGCGCTGGCCATCGCCAAGGATCTGCACCTCTATATGACGAGCGCGCTCGATGAAGCGCTCCAGATAGAGGGCGCCGCTGCCAAAGGCGGTCTGGGCTTCGCGCTGGGCGACGGGAAATTCCCGCGCCAGCTCGGCGGCGTCGCGCGCCAGGCGGATGCCCCGGCCTCCTCCCCCGGCCGCTGCCTTGATCAGCAACGGATAGCCCACCGTCTCGGCTGCCGCTATGGCGGCCTCTATATCAGCCGGTTCGCTGGCAGAGCCCGGGACCACCGGGACGCCAGCCGCCTGCGCGGTGCGTCGTGCCTCGGCCTTGTCGCCCATGCGGCGGATGATGTCACCCGAAGGGCCGACGAAGACGGCACCCGCCGCCTCCACTGCATCGGCAAAGGCAGCGTTCTCGGCCAGAAAGCCATAGCCGGGATGCACCGCATCGGCGCCGCTGTCACGCAAGGCCTTGAGCAGCGCCTCTATATCGAGGTAGCTGCGATCCGCCCGCGCCGGGCCGATCACCACCACGGCATCGGCCTGGCGCGCCGCCAGCGAATCCTGGTCGGCCTCGCTGCAGGCCAGCACCGTCTCGATGTCCAGCGCCTTGGCGGCGCGCAGGATACGAACGGCGATCTCGCCACGATTGGCCACCAGCAGACGGCGGATGCCGCTCCCTGGCGTATTCACGAGGCGGCTCCGCTCAGGGTGGCCAGCAACTGACCCGGCTCGACCGGATCACCGTCCTCCACCGCGAAGGCCGTCAGGGTCCCGTCCACTTCGGCATGGACCTCCGAGAATTGCTTCATCACCTCGACCAGGCCGATCACCGTGCCGGCGGTGACGGTTTCCCCGACCTCCACATAGGGCGCCGCATCGGGCGTGGGTTTGCGATAGAACGTTCCGGGCAAGGGCGAGAGCACCGAATGTTCGGCCATGACGATTCCTCTTCTAGGCAATGTTGTCGGAAAGGCAGGCGTAGCGAAGGACTGGAGGACCCGGCGTCTTGGCGCCGGTGTCCGCATGAAAACTAGCCGGCGCCTGGGGCGCGGATGGCGATGCCGGCGGCGGCGAGGCGCTGGCGGATGGCCTGGGCCAGGCCCAGCGCACCGGGGGTATCGCTGTGCAGGCAGATGGATTCGAAGGCCACCTCGACCTCGCCCCCCTCCACCGTGGCGACCCTGCCCTGCTGGCAGGCTCTGAGTACCCGTTCGGCCACGGCCTGGGGATCGAGCGCGCCCATGCGCCGGACCAGCACGATGGACCCGCTGGCGTCATAGTCCCGGTCGGCATAGAACTCGCGCATCAGGGGCTGGCCCAGCTCGCGACCGATTCGCCAGGTGGCCGAATCGGGCAGGCAATAGAGCAGCAGCCCGGGTTCGAGCCGTTGCAGCGTCTCCACCAGCAGCCGGGCAGCCGTCTCGTCCCGCGCCAGGTGCATGAACAGCGCGCCATGGGGTTTGAGATGTTGCAGCCGCAGGCCATGCAACCGGGCGAATTCACGCAGGGCGCCGAGCTGATAGACGATATCGGCCACCAGTTCTTCGGCGGGCATCTGCAGGGGCCGGCGGCCGAAACCCACCAGATCGCGATAGCCCGGATGGGCGCCGATGGCCACGTTGCGCGCCTTGGCCTGCAGCACGGTGCGCTGCATGAGGGCGGGATCGCCGGCATGGAAGCCGGTGGCGATATTGGCCGAACTGACCAGGTCGAGCAGTTGGTCATCCACGCCATCGCCCAGCGTCCAGGCGCCAAAGCCCTCGCCCATGTCGGAATTGAAGTCCACCTCGATCATTGCGGTATTCCCTTGCAGTGGTGCGGTGTCCTCGACCTTAGGACTGCCCTGCCCCCTTGGGAAGATTTATTATCCAAGGTCCAGCGTTCGGAAAAATCGATACCTCAGGACAGTTGTCATGGCCCTTACCCTGCGTCAGCTGCGCTACTTCACCGCGACCGCCGAACTGGGGCAGATCTCCCAGGCGGCCATCCACCTGAACATTTCCCAGTCGGCGGTGACCAGCGCCATCCAGGAACTGGAGAGTCTGCTGGGCGCCAGTCTGTTCGTCCGCTCGGCGCAAGGAATGGCGCTGACCGATGCCGGCCGGCATTTCCTCAACCATGCCTATGGCATCCTGCGCGGGGTCGACGATGCCCTGAGCAGCGCCTTGCCCGACCATCGCGCCAGCGGCGAACTGCGCATCGCCGCCAGCTATACGGTGATCGGCTACTTCCTGCCGCACCATCTGCAACGCCTGGCGCAGCTCTATCCCGAGGTGACGGTGGCGGTGCACGAACAGGAGCGCCAGGCCATCGAGGAGGCGCTGCTGGACAGGCGCATCGATATGGCGGTGGTCCTGACCGCCAACCTGACCCACGAGGACATCGTCTCCGAGACGCTCTTCAATTCCGAACGCCGTCTCTGGCTGCCCAGTGGTCATCCCCTGCGCGATCGACCCAATGTCAGCCTGGCCGATGTTGCCCGCGAGCCCTATGTGCTGCTGACCGTCGACGAGGCGGAACAGAGTGCCAGGCGCTACTGGCGCCAGTCAGGCCTTGAACCCCAGGTGCGCTTGCGGACCAGCTCGGTGGAGGCCGTGCGCAGCATGGTGGCCAACGGCAGCGGCGTGGCCATTCTCTCCGACCTGGTCTATCGCCCCTGGTCGCTGGAGGGCAAGCGCCTGGAGACACGCACCCTGGTGGAGCCCATCACGCCCATGAGCGTAGGGCTGGCCTGGCACCGCGAACACCCCCTGACACCGGCCATGCAGGCCTTTCGCAGCTACTTCCACAGCGCCTTTCTGGCACCCCAGCAACTGGGGGCGCGACGCTAGTAGAAGGTGAAAATCCTCACGATCGAAAGGATTTCGTATTTGCAGCGTTACCAGCAACCGAAATCCTCACGGCCTTGAGGATTGCGCTGCCTTTCCCTTTGGCGTTAGCCTGATCCCCACGCTCGTGAGGATAAATCATGCAGGTGATACTCAAGAATGCCGCCGACCTGGGCGCCCTCGTCCGCCAGGCGCGCAAGGCCCAGTCGCTGCGCCAGGACGATGCCGCCGGCAGTCTCGGCGTCAGTGAAAACTTTCTCGGCAAGGTCGAGCGCGGTGGCGAAACCGTCCAATGGGGCAAGCTGTTCCAGGTACTGGAAGGCCTGGGGGTGCGTCTGATCGTGGATTTGCCCCCTGAAGTGGAAGCCCAGCCGGATACCCGGACACCATGAGGCGTGAACTCCTGGCCTGGATCGACGACCAGCTGGTGGGTCGGCTGGCTGACGAGAACGGTATCTGGTCGTTCCGGTACGAGTCCGATTGGCAGGCCTTCGGGCTCTGTCCGCAATTGCCCTTGCAGCGAGCGCCACTGATCGATGGCAGTTCGCAGCGACCGGTGCAGTGGTACTTCGACAACCTGCTGCCCGAGGAAGGCCAGCGGCAACTGCTCGCCCAGGATGCGCGCCTGGATGCCGCCGATGCCTTCGCCCTGCTGAGCTGGTACGGCGCCGAATCCGCCGGATCCCTTACCCTGCTCGCCGAAGGACAGCACCTGCCACCGGGAGATCGCCGCCCCCTGAGCGATGCCGATCTCTCCCGGCGGATCCAGGCCATGCCGCAGTTGCCGCTGACCCACGAGGCGCACAAGCGCATGTCGCTGGCCGGCGCCCAGCACAAGCTGGCGGTGATTCTCGATGACCAGGGGCTGCAGGAACCCGTGGGCGCCCTGCCCTCCACCCATATCCTCAAGCCGGACCATCCCCACGAGGCCTTCGCCCATTCGGTGATCAACGAGTGGTTCACCATGCGCCTGGCGGGTCTGGCCGGGCTGATGGTTCCCGCCGTCGAGCGCCGCTACGTGCCCGAGCCGATCTATCTGATCGAGCGCTTCGACCGCGTCCGTACCCCGGGCGGCTGGCAACGACGCCATGGCATCGACGCCTGCCAGGTGCTGGGTCTGGACCGTCATTTCAAGTACCAGGCGGGTAGCGTGGAGCGCCTGGCCGAACTGGCCCGGCTGTGCGAGGCGCCCGCCGTGACCCGGACGCGGCTGTTCAACTGGCTGGCCTTCAACGTGCTGGTGGGCAATACCGATGCCCATCTGAAGAATCTGGGCTTTCTGGTCTCACCCCGTGGGCTGGCCCTCGCGCCCTGCTATGACCTGCTCTGCACGGCCGTGTACGAGAGCCGCGCCTTCGATCAGCAGCGCTGGCCGGACGCGACCACCCTCGCCTGGCCGATCCTGGGTGAAAGCCGGCTGGTGGCCATCGACCGCGAGCGACTGCTGGATGCAGCCGAAGCGCTGGGTATCAAGCGCTCGCCGGCTGCTGCCCAGTTGCAACGCCTGCGCCAGCGCCTGTCCCTGCAGGCTCAGCAGTTGCTGGAACAGACCGAGCGGGAAAATCAGACTCTGGCCGTCGCGCGACCGGAGCTGCGGGCGGTCTTCGCCGGCGAGTTGCGCTGTCTGCGCGCGATCAGGGCGCTGATCGCCGAACAGGTCGAGCGGCTGGCCTGACGGCCACGCTCAAAGCGGCAACACCGCCAGCAGGCGTTCGCGTCTGAGCTGCTGCAGGCGGGCAATCAGCTCCCGCGTGGATGTGCCACTCGTGAACTGTTGCAGCCGTTGACCGGCGACCGATCCCAGCCATTCCAGCTCGTTCGAGCCCGCCGGCTCGACCGCCAGCAGCAGGCAGTCACCGCCCAGCCGGGACAACAGCCGTACGATCCGGCTCTGCGGACCCTGGGTGAGCCACTCCTCGTGCAGCCCGCCGACGTCCTCCAGCTGCAGCACCGGGAGGTCGCTGCAGCCGGGCAAGCCGCTGCGCAATTCCGCCGTCACCGCGGGGTCGAGATCGCCATGCAGGATGACCAGCGCCACGGCCGGTCGGAGGTCGTCTACCGCTGTCCAGCATTGGCTCGTCATGCGGGACCTCCTGGTGATCGGTCGTGGCCTGGGTTCAGGCGAAGGCGTTGTGGTAGGCGTTGAGCGCCGGGGCACCCCCAAGGTGAACATAGAGTACCCGGCTGCCCTTGGCGATCTCGCCACTGCGCGCCATGGCGATCAGGCCGGCCATGGATTTGCCCTCGTAGACCGGGTCGGTGAGCATCCCTTCCATCTGCGCGGTGTAGCGGATGGCCTCGACGGTGGGGCCATCCGGCAGGCCGTAGTCCGGTCCGCAGAAGCGTGGCTCGATGATGACATCCTCGTCGCGGATCTCCTGCTTCAGGCCGATCATCTCGGCGGTGTTGCGCGCGATCTTGGTCACCGCGGCGCGGGTCATCTCGGCGTCCGCCGCCGTGTCGATGCCGATCAGGCGCCGCTCGCGCTCCTGGGCGCGAAAGCCCACCACCATGCCGCCCTGGGTAGAACCGGTACAGGTGGCCGTCACCACGGTATCGAAGAAGAGGCCCTGCTCGCGCTCCTGGCCAGCCAGTTCGTCGGCGAAATGGGCATAGCCGAGGCCACCCAGCGGATGATCCGAGGCGCCGGCGGGAATGGCGTAGGGCTTGCCGCCCTCACGCCGCACCTCATCCAGGGCACGCTCCCAGGTGGCCTTCACCGCGGTGGAATAGCCCTCGCCTTCCAGCAGCGTCTGGGCGCCCATCAGGCGGGACAGCAGGATGTTGCCGACCTTGTCGTAGACCGGGTCTTCCCACTTGGTCCACTCCTCCTGGACCAGCCGGCACTTCATGCCCAGCACCGCGGCGACGGCAGCGACCTGGCGGGTGTGGTTGGACTGGATGTTGCCGATGGAGACCAGGGTGTCGCAGCCCTGCGCCAGGGCATCGGCGGCCAGCCATTCCAGCTTGCGCACCTTGTTGCCGCCATAGGCGAGACCGGAGGACACGTCGTCACGCTTGGCCCAGAGTTCGATACCGAGGTCCTTCGACATGCGCTCCAGCTTGTGCAGGGGCGATGGGAAGTAACCGAGCTTGACGCGGGGAAAACGCTTTTCGAGATCCAGGGACATAGCAGCGACTCCAGTGGTGAGAGAACGCCTTCAATGCTAGGGAAAACCCTGAAAAATGTGCTTTCGAATGAGCGGTACGAAATCTGCTTTCCTTTTGAACGACTCCAAGAATCCGCATGGATGTTCCTCCAACAACCGCTTTCCAAGGAGAATCTTTCGATGAGCGAAGCCGCGGAACTGACCCCGGTAGAACGCAAGATCCTGCGCGCCCTGCAGCAGGACGGCCGGCTGAGCAATGCCGAGCTGGCGCGCCAGGTTGCCCTGAGCCCGAGCGCCTGCTGGAACCACACGCGCAAGCTGTTCGAGAGCGGCGTCATCACCAGCGTCAGGGCCCATGTGGACCCCAAGGCGGTGCAACGGGAAACCGCGGTACTGGTGGGCGTGGTGCTGGACAGATCGACCCCGGATTCCTTTCAGGCCTTCGAAGCGGCCGCCCGCGCCCTGCCCCCGGTGCTGGAGTGCTACCTGGTGGCCGGCGACGTCGACTACTTCATCAAGCTCAGGGTCAAGGACATCGCCGCCTTCAATCGCCTGCACAGCGAACGGCTGATCGCCCTGCCCGGCGTGCGCCAGGTGCGCACCTTTTTCGTGCTGAACGAAGTCAAGACCGAGGGGCTGTTGCCTATCTGAACAGGCGGGTAGCGCCCAGGGTGGGACGGGTACCGAGCGGCGCCCGTTCAGATAAGGGGTTTCGCAGAGGGCGGCATCCTTATTTGACGCCGCCTCAGGTCATTACACGACCACGTTCAACAGCAACACCACGATCAAACCGACCACGGCGACGATCGATTGCACCACCGAAATGGTCTTGGTGGCTTCGCCCATCGTCATGCCGAAGGATTCCTTCACCATCCAGAAACCTGCATGGTTGGCGTAGTTGAAGAACAGCGAGCCGCAGCCAATGGACAAGGCCAGCAGCGGCAGGTTGAGGCTGGGATCGGCACCGGCGAGCGGCGCCAGCAAGCCGGCAGCCCCTACGATACCTACCGTGGCGGAACCGGTAGAGACCGAAAGCAACATGGCGATCAACCAGCCGAGGACCAGCGGAGGGAACGCCGACTGCTGAGTCAGGTGGACAATCGCATCGCCCACCTTGGCGCTGGTCAGCAGCTGCTGAAAGGCACCGCCGCCGGCGATGATCATGATGATCGAGGCGATTGGCTTGAGGCTCTTGCCCAGCGATTCGCGCAATTGCTCCGCATCGCCGCCACGCGCGAGTACCAGACTTGCCCCGGCGAACAGCACACCCAGCAGCATCGCTATCAGCGGATTGCCGAGGAAACCGGCCATTTTCAGCAGCGCATTGTCCTTGGCCAATACCATCTCGGCGACGGCATGGATCAGCATCAGGATCGCCGGCAGCAAGGCTGCCAGTACGCCAAGGTATACGCTGGGGCCTGGTTTATCGTCGGCTTTTTCAGCCAGGGTGAACTGATCCAGCAACACCTGATCGGGCCGAGTGCTCATGCGCGGGGAAATGAAAGCGCCATACAGTGGGCCGCCCAGGATCATAGCCGGGATAGCCGCCAGGAAACCATAGAGCATGGTCGGCCCGACCGAGGTTTTCAGCGCGGCGATGGCCGTCAACGGGCCAGGGTGCGGCGGGACCATACCGTGCATGGCAGCCAGTGCGGCAATCACCGGAACGCCCACATAGACATAGGCTGACCCCTTGAAGCGCGCCTGACTTTCCAGCTTGCGCGCCACGCTAAAGATCAGCGGCAGCATGATCACCAGGCCGACCTCGAAAAACATCGGAATGCCAATCACGAACGCGACCATCATCATCGCCCACGGAATCATCCGATCCGATGTGCGCCTGAGGATGACCGCGGCAATCTGCTCGGTGACGCCGGCGTCCGCAAGTATTTTGCCGAGCATCGCCCCCAGCGCGATGACCACCCCCACAGCCCCCAGTGTCTTGCCGGCGCCGGTGACCAGCTGGGAGACGATGCGATCTGGCTCCATACCGGTTGCAAAGCCTACGCCGACGGAAACCACCAGCAACGCCAGCAGCGGGTGCATTTTGAGGCGCGAGACGATCAGCACTACCAGCACCACGACGCTGATCAATGCAGTCAGTAACAGATTTATATCTAAGGGAGTCATGAAAGGTTCTCGGTTGGGCTGGTGCCAAACTCTTGTAGGAGGGTGAAATGAATGGCCTCTGCAACGGCCAGGTTGCAGCGTTCGTCTTCCTAGAAACCAAATAACCTGCGAGGCGCGTTCACCAGCAGCGCGGCGCTGGCTTGCGCGGAGAGCTCCAGGGCTTGCAACTGGTCGACGACGGTGGCGAAGTCAACGCTTTGCTCATGTTGCGTGTGCGGCCAGTCGCTGCCCCATACCAACTGATGCAGGCCAACGCTTTTTTCCAGCAACGGTAATGCCCTTCGAGCGAAATCAATGTTCTGTCGTGGCGTACCTCCCAGACGATAGATTCCCGATACCTTGATCCAGATCGAGCCTTTCGATCCGGCCTCAAGCAACTCGCCAAACCCGGGCTGATCGAGACCCGCATTCGCGTCCGGCCGCCCCAGGTGATCGATCACCAATTTCACCCCGAACGGCGTCAATTGCCGGATCAAGCCCGGCAGATCCCTGACTTCCCGGTGCAACTCGACATGCCAGTCAAGATCGGCGATATCGCTGAAAAACCCTTGCCAGGCACTGTCACGAAAATCAGGTAACGCTTTGCCGATCAGGTTCAGGCGCACGCCGACCACGCCCAGTTGCGCCATGTCATTCAAGGTAGAACGACTGATGCCTGGCTCCAGCACGACCACACCACGCAACTGCTGAGGTGCTTGCTTCAACGCCGCCAACAGGTAGCTGTTGTCAGTGCCAAGGAAACTTGGTTGCACCAGGACACCGTGACTCAGACCTTGGGTTTGCAAATGCTCAAGGTACTGGTCGAGCGTGGCGTCGTACTCGGGACTGTAGCGGCGTGCACCGATCAGCTGCAGATCACGGCTGAACACATGGGCATGGGCGTCAATGCCGGTGATCGACTTGGAGCGGGGAGCTGACATGGGTTTTATCTACTGAAGGTTGGGACCATCACGCCCGAGCGCGCTGATTGCCGTTGATAGTGGCCGGAACGGCGGTGGCATTGGCTTCAAGGTCCCTGCCCCGGGTTTCAGGCAGGCAAAGTGCGGCAAGCACCCCCACGCCGTAGGCGATTCCGGCATCGATACCGATCGCCGAACCCAGGGACATGGCATCACTCATGTGCCCGACCAGGAATGGAAATACAGCGGACAGCACCCGGCCAAAGTTGTAGCAAAAGCCAACACCGGCGCCGCGTACATCGGCCGGGTAAAGTTCGTTGAAGAACGCTCCCAGACTGGCCGGAATACCGGCGGCGAAGAACCCTAGCGGGAACCCCAGGAACAGCATCTGCGTATTGGTCAGCGGCAAAAACACGTAGCACTGCACCGTGACCACGCAGCACAAGGCAAACAGCACGATGTTTTTTCGACGGCCAATGCGATCGATCAAATAACCGCTGGCCACACAACCACACCAGAAGGCGAGGATGATCACCGCCAGATAGCCGCCCGAGTTCAGCACGGACAGATTGCGCTCGGTCTTGAGGAAAGTGGGTAACCAGGTCATTACCGCGTGATAGCCACCGTGCGCGCCCAGTCCCAGCAGCCCGCCAAACAGCGTCACGCGAAGCAGTTCCGGGCGAAAAATGCCCGCGAGCGACGTGAAGAAACTCTGCGGAATGGCGTTGCCTTCTTGCAGACGCCGGAAGCTGTCCGGCTCCTCGACGTTACGACGCACCCAGAAGATCAGGAACGACGGCAGCAACCCTACAAGGAACATCACACGCCAGGCCATGTCCTGCGGCACAGAGGTATAGATCAGCGTGAACACCCCGACCGCCAGGCCCCAACCCACCGCCCAGGCACTTTGTACAGTGCCCATGACCTTGCCGCGATAGCGCGGATTGATCGTCTCGGCCATGAGCACCGCGCCGGCCGCCCACTCCCCGCCAAGCCCGAAACCCTGCAGCGCCTTGACCACCAACAGCTGATTGAAGCCCGTGACGAAAGCCGAGAGAAAGGTGAAGAACGAGAACCACAGAATCATCGACTGCAAGGTGCGCACACGGCCGTAGCGGTCAGACAACGTCCCACCCACCCAGCCGCCGAGTGCCGAGGTGACGAGGGTAACGCCGCTGATCAATCCGGCATCGCCCTTGGTCAGCGCGAAAGCGGCGATCAGCGCCGGAATCGCCAGACCGAACATCTGTACTTCCAAGGCGTCGAGCGACCATCCGCCGAAGCAGGCCCAAAATGTCTTGCGCTCACGAGGAGTGATTTGGCGATACCAGCTGAACATGAGTCTTATCCTTATAGGTGTTACGCAAGACAGCCGACGGCCAACCCGCCGCGACAGGGTCGACGTTGGCAACCAAACAGCAATCGGCCGGCGATCTGGCCGCCGCAGAACGCTTCGCTACGCAGACAGGCGTCAGCGAATATCCACGCTGTAGCGGAAATGCTCCGCGTGGCCGCGCGAGCGACGCCACTCCAGCGGGCTACCCGCGTAATCACGGGCCAACCGCTCGATCACGATCACCGGACTGTTGACCGGTACCTGGAGCAGGCGGGCATGCACGTCATTCACCGATTCGGCGGTCAGCGTTTCTTCGGCCGATGCAACAACCTGTCCGCACACCTCTTCGTAGATCGGATACAGCAGCGGCCCTTCGCGACTGAGATCGATCTCCAGCAGCGCCTGGAACCGCTGGCGGGGCAGCCAGATTTCTTCGGCGAGCACCGGCTTAACCTCAAGCAGACGCACGCGGACAATACGAATGACCAACGCATCGGCAGGCAACCCTAGCGCTTGCGCTACGGCCGAAGGTGCGGCAACGGGCTCGATCGAGAGGATGCGACTCTCCGGGACCTGGCGCTCTCCGGAAACAGTCTGGAATCGGAAGAAACGGAACAATGAGGATTGAAACTGCGCCCGTCGAATGAACGTCCCGCGCCCTTGCTGACGTTCCAGAATGCCCTCACTGACCAAGGCATCAATCGCCTTGCGCACCGTGCCGGTGGACAGCTGATATTCCGCAGAAAGCGCCGCTTCGGTAGGGATCGCCTCCCCCGGACGCCAGCGATTATTGGCGATCTGCTCAGCCAATTGGTCACGCAGGCGTTGGTACAGCGGCAGTCGGGCATCACTGGATAAAGAATTCATCGACTTTATTCACCTTGTTATCTAGTCATCTATATGAATCTTGCAGCGAGTATTTGCCCAGACAACTTCGCTGTCAAGGAAGGGCCTTTTGTCTCGCTGACGAATGGCTGCCCTACCGCCCTTGTCATCGACAGGCAGGTCTTCGCCAGCAATATCAGATCCTGGCCGATTGCTGCCCCGAACCAAGGGCAGCTATGAATCGATAGCTCGAGGATCTAAAGCCGCCAATTGTGGCCCTCCCCGACCAGGAGTCGCACCTGTTTCGGAAACCGGCGTGAGGGTCAGGCCTTTACGGCCAGGGCCAGGATGGTCGCCACCAGCGCCTGGGTACGTGGAACCAGGGTATCGAGCACCAGGAATTCGGCGTCGGTGTGTACCTTGCCGCCCACGGGGCCCAGGCCACAGAGGGTGGGCACGCCCAGGCTGGCGGTGAACCCGGAGTCGGCGCAACCGCCGGTGAATTCGCCCTCGACGCTGAAGCCGAGGTCCTCGGCCTCGCGCTGGTAGAGCGCCAGCAGGTCGTAGCTCAGGTGCGCCTCCATCGGCAGGAACAGGCAGGTGGGCTCGACACGGGTGGTCGTACCCGGCACCTCCACCTCGGCGATGATGGCCTCGATGCGCGTCTGCAGTTCGGGCCAGTCGGCCAGGGCGACGAAGCGCACGTCCAGGCGCGCGGTGGCGCTGGGCGCGACGGTATTGCTGGAGGTACCGCCCTCGATGAGGCCGACGTTGGTGGTGATGCCGCGCTCGTAGTCGGTCAGGGCGTGCAGCTTGGCCACCTTGAGCGCCAGCGCCTGGATGGCACTGGCGCCCTCGGCGTGGCTGACGCCGGCATGGGCGGCGCGACCGCTCACGCTGATGGCGAGGGTGGCGCCACCCTTGCGTGCCTTGACCACGTTGCCACTGACGCGCCCGGGCTCGCAGTTGAGCACGGCCCGGGCGCCGCGGGCCGCCGCTTCCAGGTGCGGGCGAGCCGTGCCGGAGCCGATCTCTTCGTCACCGGTGTAGAGCACCCGTACCGGAAACGGCAGCTCGCCGGCGCGCTTGAGCGCGCGCAGCGCGAAGCAGCCCGCCACCAGTCCACCCTTCATGTCCGCGACGCCGGGGCCATAGGCCTGGCTGGCATCGCGGGTGAAGCCGCGGCTGGCCACGGTGCCCGGCGGAAAGACGGTGTCGCGGTGGCCCAGCAGCAACACCGCAGCGCCGGTGGCGGGCCCCACCTGGGCGGCGAGGACGTCACCGAAGTCGGCGACCGGCGTCCGGGCAACCTCGATGCCGTCTTCGGCCAGGGCCGCGGCGAGCACCGTACCGACGGCATCGACGCCGGCCTTGTCGTAGCTGTTGGAATCGGTATCGACCAGGCGTTGCAGGAGAAGGGTCATCGGCTCGCGCTGGGTGGCGAGCCACTCCAGGGCGGCGGTCTTGGCAAGGGACATCAGCTGCGGCTCCAGCGATCGCCCAGGTCCCAGAACAACCCGGCCATGAGTTGCAGCCCCTGCCGCGCGACCGGGGCCAGGAGATGCTCGTTGGGCGCGTGCTGGGAGCAGGCGGGATAGGAATGGGGCACCCAGAGGGTGGGCAGTTCGAGGATGTCGGCAAAGATGTCATTGGGCAAGCCACCGCCGAAATTGGGCAGCAAGGCGGGCTTTTCGCCCAGGGTGCGGGTCAGGGAGGTCAGCGCCCAATCCACCCAGGGATTCTCCGGGTCCAGCCGCGAGGCGTGGAGGATCTCGTCCTTGGCACGGGAAACGCGCACCGCGGCGAAACCCCGTTCGGCCAGGTGCGCCTCGATCAGCGGGATGAAGGTCGTGCAATCGCAGCCGGCGACGAAGCGGATCTGGCAGTGGGCGCGGGCGCTGCCGGGAATGGCATTCACCGGTGCCTCGGGATTGCCGGTGGTGAAGGCCAGCAGTTCGAAGGTGTTCCAGCCGTAGACACGTTCCGCCGGGGTCAGCCCGGGCTCGCCCCAGTGGGGATCGATGGCCGGATCGCCCGGCGCGCCGCCCACCTCGATGTCGGCCAGCGCCCTGCGCACCGGTGCGGGCAGCTCGGTGGGCTTGAGCCCCGCGACCTGGATCTGGCCCCGGGCATCCACCAGGCTGGCCAGCGCATGGGCGAGGATGATCCCGGGATTGGCCAGCAGCCCGCCCCAGTTGCCGGAGTGATGGCCGCCTTCGCGCAGCTCCAGGTGCAGATCGAAATTGAAGGTGCCGCGGGCACCCAGGAACAGCGTCGGCCGGGATGCCGAGACTCGCGGACCGTCGGAGGCGATGAACAGATCGGCGGCCAGGGCCTGGCGCTGCTCCTGGCAGAAGGCGCGCAGGCCGACCGAGCCGATCTCCTCGCCCATCTCCAGCAGCAGCTTGACGTTGTAGCCCAGGCGTCCGCCGCGGGCGGCGATCACCTGTTCCAGCGCCGCCAGGTTGAGCAGGTGCTGGCCCTTGTTGTCGGCGGTGCCGCGGCCGTACCAGCGCTCGCCCTGCTCCACCAGGGTCCAGGGCGCGAGGCCTTCGCGCCAGCGGCTGGCATCACCGCGCACCACGTCACCGTGGCCATAGCTGAGCAGGGTCGGCAACGCCAAGTCCTCGATTCGCTCGGCGATCAGCAAGGGCCCCTTGCCGGCGACCGGATTGTCCAGCTGCCGGCTGGTGAAGCCGAGACTGGCCACATAGGGGGCGATGAATTCATCCAGGTAGCGCTGCAGCTCCGCCTGGCGCTCGGGCGCCTGGCTTTCGGTAGGATGGGCCACCGCGGTGGCGAGCCGCGTACGAAAGGCGCCGCTGTCGAAGTGCGCGGCGGCAAGCTCAAGGGCATGGGTACGGCTGGTCATGGCGGACTCCGGGGTCAGGCAGGTTCGGGCAGATGGCAGCGCTTGCTGCCGCCGGGGATGGGTTCGCGTTCCGGATAGCGCTCGGCGCAGGGGCCGAAGCAGCGCGGGCAGCGGGGATGGAAGGCGCAGCCGCTGGGCGGCGAGATGGGATTGGGAAAGCTGCCGCCCAGGCCCAGCGCCGGCAGGCCCAGGCTGGGATCAGGGGTGAGCACCGCATCCAGCAGCGCCCGGGTATAGGGATGCGCCGGCTGGGCGAACAGCGCCGCTCGCTCGCGCTCCTCGACGATCTTGCCGAGGTACATCACCGCCACCCGGTCGGCCAGGTGCTCCACCACCGCCAGGTTGTGGCTGATGAGCAGATAGGTCAGACCGAATTCACGCTTGAGTTCCAGCAGCAGGTTGAGGATCTGCGCCTGCACCGAGACGTCCAGTGCCGAGGTGGGTTCGTCGCAGATCAGCACGTCCGGGCGCATCACCAGGGCGCGGGCAATGGCCACTCGCTGGCGCTGACCACCACTGAGCTGGCCGGGATGGCTGTCGGCGGCGCGCCGTGGCAAACCCACCACGTCGAGCATCTCGGCGACCCGCTGTTGCTGCTCGGCCGTCGAGCCCAGGCCATGCACCTTGAGCGGCAATGCCACGATCTCGCGCACCGTCTTGCGCGGATTGAGCGACGAATAAGGGTCCTGGAAGATCGGCTGGATATGCCGGGCCATTCGCTTGCGATCCACCCCGCGCAGGTGCTCGCCGCCTACCAGGATGTCGCCGCTGGTGGGTGCCAGCAGCCCCAGCAGCAGCTTGGCCAGGGTGCTCTTGCCGCACCCCGATTCCCCCACCAGACCCAGGGTCTCGCCGCGATGGAGCCGCAACGAAATGCCATCCACCGCCTTGAGGGTGGCCGGCGGGCGGAACAGGCCGCGACCCAGGGTGAATTCGCGGCGGATGTCGCACAGTTCCAGAGCGATCTCGCGGCTCATCGCACACCTCCGACCCGGCGCAGGGGTTCGCTGGGCAGGGCGAAATGGCAACGCGCCAGGTGCGCGCCCTCCTCCAACAAGGGCACGCTGTCGGCGCAGACCGCCACCGCCTGCGGGCATCTGTTGCGAAAGGCACAGCCGTGCTGCTCGCCGACCAGGCTGGGGACCAGGCCGGGAATGGCGCCCAGCGGCTGCCCGGGACGGGTCCGGCCCGGTACCGGGATGCTCGCCAGCAGCCCACGGGTATAGGGGTGTCGGGGGGCGGCGAACAGCTCGGCGGCCGGTGCCTGCTCGACGATCTGGCCGGCATACATGACCGCTACCCGATCGGCGATGCGCGCCACCAGCCCCAGGTCATGGGTGATGAACACGATGGCCGTGCCGAATTCCCGCTGCAGATCGCGCAACAGGTGCAGGATCTGCGCCTGGATGGTGACGTCCAGCGCCGTGGTGGGTTCGTCGGCGATGATGAGGTCCGGTTCGCAGAGCAGCGCCATGGCGATCACCACCCGCTGGCGCAATCCGCCACTGAGCTGGTGCGGATACTGGCGCAGGCGCTCGCCGGCGTTGCTGATGCCGACCTTTTCCAGCATGGCCTCCGCGCCTGCCCAGGCGGCCTTGCGATCCAGCCTGCGGTGGCGCCGCAGCACCTCGGCGAGCTGGTCGCCGATGCTGTAGGCCGGATTGAGGGCGGTCATGGGTTCCTGGAAGATCATCGCCAGGCGATTGCCGCGCAGGTCGCGCATGCCCTTTTCGCCCAGGGTCAGGAGGTCGTGCTCGCCCAGCGTCAGGCGCGCCGCCTGGCGCCGGGCCTGGCGCGGCAGCAGATCCATCAGCGCCAGGGAGGTGAGCGACTTGCCGCAGCCAGACTCGCCCACCAGGCAGAGCATTTCGCCCCGCTCCACCTGCAGGTCCAGGCCGCGCACGGCGTGCAGGGTGTCATCCCCCAGGGGGATATCGATCCGCAGGTCTCTTACGTCGAGCAGTGCCATGGTCAGTCCTCCGCTTAGTTGCGCCCGCTGGGCGCGGCCAGATCCCGGATACCGTCACCCACCAGGTTGATGGCCAGCACCAGCAGCATCAGGGCGATGCCGGGAATGGCGATCACCCAGGGCGAAAAGAACATGTAGGGCTTGCCTTCGGCGATCATCAGGCCCCAGGACGGCAACGGCGGCTGCACGCCCACGCCGAGAAAGGACAGAGTCGCCTCGAGCAGGATGGCGTGGGCCATCTCCAGGGTGATCACCACGATCAGCGCCCCCAGCACATTGGGCAGGATCTCGCCGACGATGACCCGCCAGGGCGAACAGCCCAGCGCCTGGGCAGCGGCGACGTATTCGGCGTCGCGAATCTGCTGCACGGCGGCGCGCACCACCACGGCGAAGCGATCCCACAGCAGACAGCCGAGCAGGATCACCACCACCTGCAGCGAGCCACCCACCAGGGAGGCGGCGGCCAGGGCCACCATCACCACCGGCAAGGCCAGGCGGGTGGTCACCAGGTAGCTCACCAGGGCGTCGACCTTGCCGCCGTAGTAGCCGGCGAGTACCCCGAGCAAGGTGCCGATGGCGCCGGAGATGAGCGCCGCGGCGAGACCGATGAACAGTGAGATGCGCGCGCCATAGAGCAGCCGGGAGAGATAGTCGCGGCCGAGCTTGTCTGTGCCCAGCGGATGGGCCCAGGTGCCCTTGGCCATCCATACCGGTGGTTTCATCCGCTGCATCACGTCCTGGGCATAGGGGTCGTGGGGCGCCAGCCAGGGCGCGGCCAGGGCGGCGAAGACGATGACGACGAGCAGCACGGCGCCCAGGGCGAAGCCGCGGTGGCCGAACCAGCGGCGCAGCTGGCGGCCCAGCGTCGGGCGCGGGGGCAGATAGTCGTCGAGCACGAAGGGATTGGCGACGGTCATGGAGCCTCCTAGCGCACGCGAATGCGCGGGTCGAGCAAGGCGTTGAGCAGATCGGCCACCAGCGTCAGCACGATATAGATCAACGCGATCAAGAGGACGATGGCCTGCACCACCGGGAAATCGTTGCGGGCGATGGCGTCCCAGGCCAGCTGGCCGATGCCCTGCAGCGAGAACACCGCCTCGATCACCACCGAGCCGCCCAGCATGAAGCCGAATTCCACCGCGGCCAGGGCCACCACCGGGATCAGCGCATTGCGCAGGGCGTGCTTGAACAGTACCCGCGCCGGACTCAGGCCCTTGGCCCGGGCGGTGCGGATGTAGTCGGCGCCCAGTACATCGAGCATCCCGGCCCGGGTCAGGCGCATCAGCGAGGGAGTGGCGTAGTAGCCCAGGGCGATCGCCGGCAGGATGAAGTGCTGCCAGCTGGTATTGCCGGACACCGGCAGCCATTTCAGGGTGACGGCGAAGACGACGATCAGCACTAGGGCGAACCAGAAGCTGGGCATCGCCTGGCCGAAGGTCGCCAGGGTCAGCGCCAGGCGGTCGATCCAGGTGTCGCGCCGGACCGCGGCCAGCACCCCGAGCGGGATGGCGATGAGCAGCGCCACCAGCAGCGCGATGGCGCCCAGGGTCAGGGTGATGGGCAGGCGGCTGGCGATGAGATCCCGTACCGATTCCTGGAAGAAGAACGATTGCCCCAGGTCCAGGCGCAGCAACTGCCCGATCCACTCGACGTACTGCGTCGCCAGGGGTTTATCGAGGCCGTGTTGATGACGCACCACCTCGATCTGCTCGGCGGTGGCCTCGGGTCCGGCGATGGCGGTGGCCAGGTCGCCGGACAGGTGCAGCAGGAAGAAACTGATGAGGGAAACGGTAAAGGCCACGGCCAGGGCGATACCCAGGCGGCGCAGGAGATAGGCGGACATGTTCGGCTCCTCGGCTGAGAACCTGTTCAAGCGCTGCTGCGCGTCGGCCAAACGGCGTTGAAAAGGCCTTCGGAATGCTCATTTACCATTCGTAAACTCCGCTTCCTCAGGCCTTTTCGCCTTGTTTGGCTCTAGCTCGCGAGCACTTGAACAGGTTCTGAAGACGCCCCCGTGCGGGGCGCCGGGACGGATCAGTTCCAGTGGGCCAGGGCGAAGCGCGGCAATTCGTCCGGATAGGGCTGGAAGGCCAGGTCCGAGGTGAAGGCGTAGTTGATGGAATAGTTGAACACCGGCGCCCAGTAGGCCTGCGCGGCGATCCGCTGCAGCGCCTTGCGGTAGTTGTCCTTGCGCACCGCCGGATCCATGGCGGTGTCGGCCACCTTGAGCCAGTCGATCACCTGGGGATCCTTGGCCACGTCGTCGGCATTGCCCTTGAAATACACGCCCGTGGCCGCCGAGGCGTCGGCGATGGAGAACGAGCCCCAGGCGAGAAAGGCCATGGGCACCTTGCCGGCGCGCTGCTGGTCGCGCAGGGCAGCGTATTTCAGATACCGCAGCTTGGCATCGATGCCCACCGCACGCAGGTCCCCGATCAGCGCCTCGACCACGTCACGATCGCGGTAGGCGAAGATCTCGGTGCTGAAGCCGTTGGGATAGCCGGCGGCCTTGAGCAGCGCCTTGGCCTTGGCCGGGTCGTAGGCGTAACCCGGTACGGCTTTGGCGTCGCAGCCGAATTGCTCCGGATAGCAGGCCACCTGCAGCGGCTGGCTGCCGCCCCCCATGAGCTGGCTGGCGATGGCCTGGCGATTGATGGCGTAGTTGACCGCCTGGCGCACCTCGGCCTTGGCAAAGGGTGAATCCGGGCTGGAGGCGCCTTGGGCGTCCATGCTGAGGAAGCCGATCCTCATGCTGGCGCCGCTCTCCACGGTGAGGTTGGGCGCGGCCTTGAGTTGCTCGGCCTGGTCCGGCGCCACGCGCCAGGCCCAGTCGATGCCGCCGGTCATGAGCTCGGCGAGCCGGGTCTCGGCGTCGGGGATGACGCGGAACTGGATGTGGCCGATGCGTGGCTGACCCTGGGGACTGTCCTTGAAATAGTCCGGATTGCGCTCCAGCGTGACCCCCTGGCCGCTGGTGACCGCGACGATGCGATAGGGCCCGGTACCCACCGGCTTTTGCGCGAAGCCCGCCAGACCGACCTTCTGGAAGTACTTGCCGGGATAGATGGGCAAGGGATTGGCCAGGTATTCCAGCGCGGCGGGAAACGGCTGCTTGAGGTGCAGGCGAACCTTGTATTCGCCCAGCTTCTCGGCGCTCTTGATCCAGTTGACGTTCTGCTGGGTGACCACCTTGCCTTCGGGCGAGGCCACGTAGTTGAAGGTGAAGACCACGTCGTCGGCGGTGAAGGGATCGCCGTTGTGGAAGGTCACGCCCTGGCGCAGATCGAAGTCGAGGGTCAGCGGATCGACCTGCTGCCAGCCGGTGGCCAGCATCGGCCGGTATTCACCGGTCTGAGGATCGCGGTAGATCAGGGTATCCCAGGCCAGGTGGGCGAGGATGACGCCTTCACGGGCATCGTTGTGATAGGGGCTGACGTTTTCGGGCTCGGTGTCGGAGGCGTAGACCAGGGTGTCGTTGGCTTTGCCGGCGAAGGCCTGGCCCTGGGCCAGGAAGAGGGAAAACGCGATGCCACAAGCGAAACCTTTGAGTCCCATGCCGTCTGTCTCCGGGGCGGTGGTTGGTCAAAGGCAGGTCCGCGAAACGCGGGAAAGGAGTTCTTGCTGAAGCCTGTTGTTGGTCTCTTGACCCGACTCTAGGTCTTGCCATCCCATGCCACAAGCAGAATATTTAGATGCGAGCCATGCCTTTTCGGCAAAGGAGGCCCTATGCAGCCCTACGGCATTCAGTCCACCGCCCTGCGCTATTTCCTCGAGGTGGTGCGGTGCGGCTCCATCAGCGAAGCTTCCCAGCGGCTCAATGTCGCGGCCAGTGCGGTGAGTCGCCAGATCGCCAAACTGGAGCGCGAACTGCAGACGCCGCTGCTCGAACGCCGCGCCCGTGGCGTCGTGCCCAGTGCCGCCGGCGAGCGTCTGGCCGTGCATGCGCGCAAGGCGCAGCTGGCCAGCGAGCAGGTCGCGGCCGAGTTGCGGGGCCTCGCCGACCTGCGCCGCGGCCAGGTACGCCTGGCCACCACCGAAGGCTTTTCGCTGGACTTCCTGCCCGAGGTCATCGTGGCCTTTCGCCAGGGCTATGCCGGCATCCACTTTTCCCTGGAGGTCTGCGCGCCGGCGGCGGTCACGCGCCGGGTCCAGGAAGGTGACGCCGACCTGGGCCTCACCTTCAGCCTCAGGCCAGAGCCGGACATCAGCGTCGACGCCACCTTGAGTGGCGCCATCGAGGCGGTGGTGGCGCCCGAGCATCCCCTCGCCTGCCGTACCGGGCTGACCCTGGCCGACCTACAGCCCTTTCCGCTGGCGCTACCGATGCCCGATACCACGGTGCGCCAGCTGTTCGACATCTGCTGTGGCGTCCAGGGACTCTCCTTCGAACCCGTGCTGATGAGCAACAACATGCAGGCGCTCTATCGTTTCGCCGCCTTGGGCGGTGGCGTTGCGCTCTCAAGCGAATTGAGCCTGCGTAGTCGACTGCGCGAAGGCCAACTGGTGGCCCTGCCCCTCTTGGACGAAGGCCTGGCCGCGCGGCGGATCGAATTGCAGAGCATGGCGGGTCGCGAATTGCCCCCGGCGGTGAATGCCTTTCGCCAGGCGCTGATCGCGGCGCTGGGGCGCTGAGTCAAAGCAGTGCATCGTGCCGCCTCGAACGCACTGCAACGGGGCGGCGCGCTGGATACAGCCTCAACGTCATGGCGAGAAATCAGCATGGCACGGGGCCTGGCGGCAACTGGCACGCATCTGGCAAAGGCCATAGCGTGCAGGAGCACCGGCCAGCCGGTTTGATGCACCACAATCTGCAATGGATGACTAGGGTTCCGACTCGCTCGTGCGGGTGTCTGGTCCGAGAGTCGTCGACCTCTGATGGGGTTACACGGCGGGACAAAAGCCCGGGAGACACAGCGCCAGTCGCGTGCTCCTGTCCCGTCGTCCATCCTATTGGAGGTCCCATGCGCCATTCCCTGCTCGCCTCGCTCGTTCTCGGTTGTTCCCTGCTCCTCGGTGCCACCGCTCAGGCGGCGCCGCGCGACGACTTCAAGGTGTGCTGGACGATCTATGCCGGCTGGATGCCCTGGGGCGAAGCCCAGGCCCAGGGCATCATCGACAAGTGGGCCAAGAAATACGGCATCCACATCGAGGTCGTGCAGCTCAACGACTACGTCGAATCCATCAATCAATACACCACCGGCCAGTTCGACGGCTGCGCCATGACCAACATGGACGCCCTGACCATTCCGGCCGCCGGCGGCGTGGACAGCACGGCGCTGATCGTCAGCGACTACTCCAACGGCAACGACGGCGTGGTGATGAAGGGCAAGGGCAAGACCCTGGCCGACCTCAAGGGCCAGCAGGTCAACCTGGTGCAGTTCTCCGTCTCCCACTATTTGCTGGCGCGCGCGCTGCAGAGCGTGGGACTGAGCGAGAGGGACCTGACCACCGTCAACACCTCCGACGCCGACATGGTGGCCGCCTTCCAGACCGCCGACGTGCGCAACGTGGTGACCTGGAATCCGCTGCTGGCCGAGATCAAGGCTCAGCCAGACACCACCGAGGTGTTCGACTCCAGCAAGATTCCCGGCGAGATCCTCGACATGCTGGTGGTGAACACCGCCACGCTCAAGGACAACCCGGCCCTGGGCAAGGCCCTGACCGGTGCCTGGTTCGAGATGCTGGCGCTGATGCAGTCCGGCGACGCCAAGGGCAAGGCGGCCCTGGAGGCCATGGCCAAGGCCTCGGGTACCGATCTCGCCGGCTTCCAGGCGCAACTGGACAAGACCCGGCTGTTCGCCACGCCCGCCGAGGCCCTGGCCTTCGTCAAGGATCCCGCGCTGCCGACCACCATGCAGCGCATCGCCCACTTCTCCTTCGAACACGGCCTGCTGGGCCAGGGCGCACCCAGCGCCGAGGCCATCGGCATCGCCTATCCGGGCGGCAAGACCAGCGGGGACGCGGGCAATCTCAAGCTGCGCTTCGATCCGACCTTCGTAAAGCTGGCCGCCGACGGCAAGCTCTGAGCCCCGCCGCGAGGACGACGCCCATGCGCTTCATCAATCGGCATCCCGATCGGGGCGGCCGGCTCCTGCTGGTCCTGCTGCCCTTCGCCCTGCTCGCCCTGCTCTATCTGGTGGGCTCGGCCACCCGGCTGGCGGAAAACCCCAACGACAAGCTGTTGCCCAGCGTGGCGCAGATGGCCGATGCGGTGCAGCGCCTGGCCTTTACCGCCGACGTGCGTACCGGGGGTTATCCGTTCTGGCAGGACACCCTGGCCAGCCTGCAACGCCTGGGCCTGGGCCTGG
Organism: Pseudomonas sp. SORGH_AS_0199; assembly: GCF_031453735.1. NCBI lineage: Bacteria > Pseudomonadati > Pseudomonadota > Gammaproteobacteria > Pseudomonadales > Pseudomonadaceae > Pseudomonas > Pseudomonas sp. SORGH_AS_0199. The sequence continues at coordinate 2,942,456 of NZ_JAVJAE010000001.1, read as the reverse complement.
GGATCGCCGCGCTGATCGCCCTGGTGGTGGGCATCGCCGCGGGCAGTCTGCCCCTGGTCGGCGCGCCGCTGTCGCCGCTGGTGACGGTGCTCTCGATGATCCCGCCGCTGGCGATCCTGCCGATCCTCTTCATCGTCTTCGGCCTGGGCGAACTGGCCAAGGTGATGCTGATCGTGGTGGGCGTCACCCCGGTGCTGATCCGCGAGCTGGACCAGCGCGCCCGGGAGCTGCCACGCGAACTGCTGATCAAGGCCCAGACCCTGGGCGCCAACAGCTGGACGGTGATCCTGCGCCTGGTGCTGCCGCAGCTGCTGCCGCGCCTGCTCATCGCCCTGCGGCTGCAGCTGGGCGCCGCCTGGCTGTTTCTCATCGCCGCCGAGGCCATCGCCGCCACCGATGGCCTGGGCTATCGCATCTTCCTGGTGCGGCGCTATCTGGCCATGGACGTGATCCTGCCCTATGTCGCCTGGATCACCCTGCTGGCCTGGCTGCTGGACGCGGGCCTGCGCCTGCTGACGCGGCGCGCCTTTCCCTGGTACGGGGAGGGTCGCTGATGATCGAGGTCCGCAATCTCTGGCAACGCTATGGCGAGCAGGTGGTGCTCGAAGGTCTCAATCTGCAGGTGCGCGAAGGCGAATTCTGCGCCCTGGTCGGTGCCTCCGGCTGCGGCAAGTCCACCTTCCTGCGTCTGCTGCTCGGCCAGGAGCGGCCCAGCCGTGGCGAGATCAGCATCGATGGTCAGCCGCTCTCGGCGGAACCGGATCCCGAGCGGGGCGTGGTCTTTCAGCGCTATTCGGTGTTTCCCCACCTGAGCGTGCTGGACAACGTCGCCCTGGGCCTGGAATTGCCCAGGTCCCCGCTGCTCGGCCGGCTGCTGGGCACGGCCAAGCGCCAGGCCCGGGAACAGGCCGCCGCCCTGCTCGAACGCGTCGGCCTGAGCCAGGCGCTGGGCAAGTACCCGGGGCAGCTGTCCGGCGGCATGCAGCAGCGCCTCGCCATCGCCCAGGCGCTGATCGTCCGGCCGCGCATCCTGCTCCTGGACGAGCCTTTCGGCGCCCTCGATCCCGGCATCCGCAAGGACATGCACGCCCTGCTGCTGGAGCTCTGGCACGAGCGCCCGCTCACCGTGTTCATGGTCACCCATGACCTGCACGAGGGCTTCAGCCTGGCCACCCGGGTGCTGGTGTTCGACAAGGTCCGCCAGGACCCGCAAGCCCCCGGCGCCTATGGCGCCCGCATCACCTACGACCTGCCCCTGACCGCCAAGACCCGGCCCGTGCATGCGGCTGGGACGCGGCCAGCCCTTACCTGACGAGGTTGCCCATGACTGACGAACTGCTCTACCAGGAACGCGTCCCCGGCGGCGGCACCGCCTCCTTCATCCTGCGCCGCGGCCAGACCCTGCGGCTGACCGACGTGGAAGGCGGCGCCAATGTCAGCCTGCTGCTGTTCAATGCCGATGACCGCAGCGAGCGGCTGAACCTGCCCGATACCCTCAAGGGCCAGCACACCGCGCGTCTCACCGCCGGACACTGCCTCTATTCCGACATGGGGCGGGTGCTGGCGGCCGTGGTGCGCGACACCTGCGGCTGGCACGACAGCTTCGGCGGCGTGGCCAATGCCGCCGAGGTGGCGGAGAAATACGGCGCGGGTCGCTACCAGGAGCTGCGCAACGGCTTCCACCGCAATGGCACCGACAACCTGCTGGTGGAACTGGCCAAGTGGGGCCTGGGCCTGGAAGACCTGCTGATGACCCTCAACCTGTTCAGCCGGGTGGACGTGGATGCCGCGGGCGCCTTTGCCTTCGTGCCCGGCAACTCCCGCGCCGGCGATCTGGTCGAGCTCCATGCGCCCATGAACACCCTGGTGGTGCTGACCGCCCTGCAGCATCCGCTGGACCCGGACCCGGTCTATGCGCCGCGCCCGGTCGATCTCGCCCAGTTGCGCGCGGCGCCCGAGGTGGCCGAACGCTGCCGCACCTCGCGCCCGGAAAACGAGCGCGCCTTCCAGAACACCGCCCGCTACTTCCTCTGAGGCCCCGCCATGACCCTGATCGCCAGCACCAAACGCCCGGAAGATGCCAGCTACCGCGCCCTCCTGCCGGCCGGAGCGCCCTACCTCAAGGAGGTCAAAGCCGGCCAGACCCTGCGCATCCATGACCTGGAAGGCAACCAGGCGGTGGATACCCTCTTCTACGCCGCCGCCAACCCCCAGGAACGCTACGATCCCCAGCGCACCCTGAGACGCCAGGGCCGGGTCTATCTGTCGACCGGCAGCGTGCTCTATTCCAACCTGGGCAATCCCCTGCTGACCATCGTCGCCGACACCTGTGGCCGCCATGACACCCTGGGCGGCGCCTGCTCCCAGGAGAGCAACACGGTGCGCTACGCCCTGGATCGCCGGCAGATGCACAGCTGCCGTGACAACTTCCTCTGCGCCGGTGGCCATGACGGGCGCCTGGGCAAGCGCGACATCGGGGCCAACATCAACTTCTTCATGAACGTGCCGGTGACCGCGGACGGCGGCCTGACCTTCGCCGATGGCATCTCCGGCGCCGGCAAGTATGTGGAGTTGCGCGCCGAGACCAACGTCATCCTGCTTATTTCCAATTGCCCGCAACTCAACAACCCCTGCAACGGCTGGAACCCTACTCCGGCGGAGGTGCTGCTATGGGACTGACCCACGCACGCCAGCTCTGGCAGTGGCTGCGACCGCGTCTCCATCGCCTCTGCGAAGTCCGCGCCGGGCGCTACAGCTACCGCGGCAAGCGCTAGACGCCGACTGACCTACCGCCCTCGCGCGGCCTCCTGGGGACGACCCCGGGAGCTTTTATCTGGCGGGACGGCCCGCCGCCTTCGAGGACGCCTCGAATGTTCACCACCCTGCTCATCGCCAACCGTGGCGCCATCAGCTGCCGCATCCAGCGCACCCTGCGCGACCTGGGCGTCGCCGCGGTCGCCGTCTACAGCGAAGCCGATCGCGCCAGCCGCCATGTCAGCGCGGCCGACCAGGCCTTCAGCCTGGGCGAAGGCGCCGCCGCGGCCACCTACCTGGACACCGCCAAGCTGCTCGAGGTGGCGCGCCAGAGCGGCGCCCAGGCCATTCACCCGGGTTATGGCTTCCTCTCCGAGAACGCCGCCTTCGCCGAAGCCTGCGAAGCCGCCGGCATCGCCTTCGTCGGGCCCACCCCCGAGCAACTGCGCACCTTTGGTCTCAAGCACACGGCGCGGGCCCTGGCGCGCGCCCAGGGCGTGCCGCTGCTGGAGGGCACCGAGCTGCTGGATACCCTGGAAGGGGCACTGGCGGCCGCGCAACAGATCGGTTATCCGGTGATGCTCAAGAGCACCGCCGGTGGCGGCGGCATCGGCATGCGCGTGTGCCGCACGGACCCTGAACTCGCCGAGGCCTTCGACGCCGTGCGCCGGCTGGGCCAGAACAACTTCAGCGACGCGGGCGTCTTCCTGGAGAAGTACATCGAACGCGCCCGGCACCTGGAGGTGCAGGTGTTCGGTGATGGCCAGGGCGAGGTGCTGGCGCTGGGCGTGCGCGACTGCTCGGTACAGCGCCGCAACCAGAAGGTACTGGAGGAAACCCCGGCGCCCAACCTGCCGGCCGGCATGGCCGAGGCGCTCTGCGCCGCCGCCCTGGAGCTGACACGCGCGGTACGCTATCGCAGCGCCGGTACCGTGGAGTTCGTCTACGACAGCGCCGCCGACCGCTTCTACTTCCTGGAGGTGAACACCCGGCTGCAGGTCGAGCACGGCGTCACCGAGCAGGTCTGGGGCGTGGACCTGGTGCGCTGGATGATCGAACTGGCCGCTGGCGAACTGCCGCCGCTGGCCGTGCTCGCCGCGGGGCTGCAGCCCCAGGGCCATGCCATCCAGGCGCGGCTCTATGCCGAAGACCCGGGTCGCGACTTCCAGCCCAGCCCGGGCCTGCTGACCCAGGTCGACTTCCCAACCGCGGATGGCCGGGCGTTGCGCCTGGACACCTGGGTCGAGGCCGGCTGCGAGATCCCGCCCTATTTCGATCCCCTGGTGGCCAAGGTCATCGCCTGGGCCCCCGACCGTGACGCCGCCCGGCAACGCCTCGATCAGGCCCTGGCGGCAACCCGGCTCTATGGCGTGGAAACCAATGGCGACTACCTGCGGCAGATCCTCGCCGCCGCGCCCTTCGCCTCGGGCCAGCCCTGGACGCGCTGCCTGGAAGGGCTGACCTACCAGGCCACCACCCTGGAGGTGCTCAGCGCCGGCACCCAGACCACGGTGCAGGACGCCCCCGGGCGCCTCGGCTACTGGTCGGTGGGCATTCCCCCTTCCGGCCCCATGGACGACCGCGCCCTGCGCCTGGGCAATCGCCTGCTCGGTAACGACGGCCGCGCGGCCGCCCTGGAAATCACCCTGGCCGGCCCTACCCTGAGATTCAACACCGAGGCCGTGGTGGTGGTCACCGGCGCGGCGCTGCCGATCCTGCTGGACGACCAACCCCAGGCCATGGACAGCGTCTTTCGCGTCCCCGCGGGTGCCATCCTGCACCTGGGCGCCATCACCGGCGCCGGCGCCCGCAGCTATCTCTGCCTGAGAGGCGGCCTGGACCTGCCCGACTACCTGGGCAGTCGCAGCACCTTCACCCTCGGCCAGTTCGGCGGTCACGGTGGCCGCGCCCTGCGCGCCGGCGACGTGCTGCACCTGCACTCGCTGACCGACGCACGTGCGGAGGCCCGGCTGCCCCTCGCCCTGACCACCCGGCTGCCCGAGACCCGCACCCTGCGCGTCATCTATGGACCGCACGGTGCGCCGGACTATTTCAGCCCGGCCTATCTGGATCTCTTTCTCGCCACCGACTGGGAGGTGCACTTCAATTTCAGTCGCACCGGCGTGCGCCTGATCGGCCCCAAGCCGGAATGGACCCGCGAAGACGGCGGCGAGGCTGGTCTGCATCCCTCCAATATCCATGATAATCCCTATGCGGTGGGCGCGGTGGACTTCACCGGCGACATGCCGGTCATCCTCGGCCCGGACGGCCCCAGCCTGGGCGGCTTCGTCTGTCCGGTCACAGTGATCGAAGCCGACCTCTGGCAACTGGGCCAGCTCAAGGCCGGCGACCGGCTGCGCTTCCTGCCGGTGGACCTGGCGACCGCGCGACGCCTGCAGCAGGCACGCCTGGCCGAGGAAAGCAGCTTGCAGCCGCAGGCGGAGATCGCCATTACGCCCGAGCGCGGCGATCCCGTGGTGCTGGATCTGGGCCAGGGCGCCGAGCGCCTGGTGGCGCGGCTTTCCGGGGATACCCATCTGCTGCTGGAGATCGGCCCACCGGAGCTGGACCTGGCCTTGCGCTTTCGCGGCCATGGGCTGATGCAGGCGCTGGCCGCGCTGGCGCTGCCCGGGTTGTACGAACTCACCCCCGGCATCCGTTCGCTACAGGTGCACTACCAGCCCGAGGCACTGCCTCTGGCAGAGCTGCTGGCGGCGGTCAGTCGCTGCTGGCAGGCGCTGGGCGATGCCCAGGACCTGCGGGTGCCCTCGCGCATCGTCCATCTGCCGCTGTCCTGGGACGATCCGGCCTGCCGCCTGGCCATCGAAAAATACACCACCACGGTGCGCAAGGACGCGCCCTGGTGCCCGAGCAACCTGGAGTTCATCCGCCGGGTGAATGACCTGGAGTCCCTGGAGGCGGTCAAGCGCATCGTCTTCGACGCCAGCTACCTGGTGATGGGCCTCGGCGACGTTTATCTGGGTGCGCCGGTGGCCACCCCCCTCGATCCGCGTCACCGGCTGGTGACCACCAAGTACAACCCGGCGCGTACCTGGACCGCGGAAAACTCGGTGGGCATTGGTGGCGCCTATCTCTGCGTGTACGGTATGGAAGGCCCCGGCGGCTACCAGTTCGTCGGTCGCACCCTGCAGATGTGGAATCGCTACCGTGACGTGGAAGCCTTCCACGGCCAGCCCTATCTGCTGCGCTTCTTCGATCAGATCCGCTTTTATGAAGTCTCGGCGGAGGAATTGCTGCGCATCCGCGCCGACTTCCCCCTGGGGCGCGTGCCGCTGCGCATCGAAGAGAGCGAATTGTCCCTGGCCGACTACCAGGCCTTCCTGGCACGCGAAGCCGAGGGCATTACCACCTTCCGCACGCGCCAGCAGAGCGCCTTCGCCGCCGAGCGGCAGCGCTGGATCGACTCTGGCCAGGCGCATTTCGACAGCCAGGAAGCCGCCGTCGAAGCCACCGAGGATACTCCCCTCGCCAGCCACCAGCTGGCCCTGGAAAGCCCGGTGGCCGGCAATCTTTGGCAGGCCCAGGTACAGCCGGGCGACCAGGTGGAAGCCGGCCAGCCGTTGCTGATCCTGGAATCCATGAAGATGGAAATCCCGTTGCTCGCGCCTTGCAGCGGCCGGATCCACGACCTGCAGGTCCAGCCCGGCTCGCCGATCCGCGCCGGCCAGCGCCTGCTGGTCATCGACAAGATCTGAAGGAAGCCACCATGACATTCGATCTGCGCCTCGACACCCTGAGCGCCGCCTATGCCGCCGGGACCCGGACCCCACGCACGCTCATCGCCGAACTCCGGGAACAGGCCGCGGCCCTCAACCCCGAGTACCACCTGTTCATCCACCTGCTGACCCCAGCCGAGCTGGAGCCCTATCTCGCCGCCCTGGACGATCGCGATCCCGCCGAGCTGCCGCTCTATGGCATCCCCTTCGCCATCAAGGACAACATCGACCTCGCCGGCATCCCCACCACGGCGGCCTGCCGGGCCTATGCCTATGTGCCCGAACGCTCGGCGACCCTGGTGGAACAGCTGGTCGCCCTGGGCGCCGTGCCGCTGGGCAAGTGCAATCTCGACCAGTTCGCCACCGGCCTCAACGGCACTCGTTCGCCCTACGGCGCCTGTCGCAACAGTGTTCACCCGGACTATCCTTCCGGCGGCTCCAGTGCCGGTTCGGCCCTGGCCGTGGCCCTGGGTGTCGCCAGCTTTGCCCTGGGCACCGATACCGCCGGTTCCGGGCGCGTGCCCGCGGGGCTGAACAACCTGGTGGGCCTCAAGGGCAGCAAGGGACTGCTGTCCACCGCCGGCGTGGTCCCTGCCTGCCAGACCCTGGACTGCGTGACCTTCTTTACCGCTACCGCCGCCGAAGCCAGCACGCTGCTGGCGCTCACCGCCCGCCCCGATCCGCGCGATCCCTACAGCCGCGCCAATCCACAGTGGAACGACGCCAGCGCCTTCGGCCGCCCGCGGCCCTTCCGCTTCGGCGTCCCGACCCAGCTGGAATTCCTCGGCTGCCCGGAAAGCCCGGCGCTGTTCGCGGCGGCCAAGGCCCAGCTGGAGGCGCTGGGAGGCGAAGCCGTGCCGCTGGATCTTGCGCCCTTCCTGGACGCTGCGCGCCTGCTCTATGAAGGCCCCTGGGTCGCCGAGCGCTATAGCGTGGCCGGCGCCCTGGATCGAGGCCGAACCGGACGCGGTGCTGCCGGTGATCCGCGCCGTGCTGGAAAAGGCCCCCGGCACCACGGCAGTGGACGCCTTTCGCGCCGGCTACCGCCTGCAGGCGCTGAAAGCCCGGTGCGACACCCTGCTCGCCGAACTGGATTGCGTCCTTACCCCCACCTATCCGCGCCCGGTGACCCTGGCGGAACTGGCCGCCGAACCGGTCACCCGCAACGCCGACCTGGGTTACTACACCAACTTCATGAACCTGCTGGACTACGCCGCCGTGGCCGTGCCGGCCGGCGTCATGGCGAACGGCCTGCCCTGGGGCGTGACGCTGTTCGGCCGGGTCTTCACCGACCAGTACCTGCTGAGCCTGGCCGCGGCCCTGCAGGAAGCCCAAGGCCTGGCGCTGGTCGGCGGCGCCCTGCCACACGCCAGCCTACCGACGCGTCCCGCCCGCCATGACCGTGCCCGCCTGGTGGTCTGCGGTGCCCATCTGCAGGGGCTGCCCCTCAATGGCCAGTTGCTCGCCCGCGGTGCCCGCCGCCTGGCCCTGACCCGGAGCGCGCCGCACTATCGCCTCCACGCCCTGGCCGGCGGCCCGCCGCTACGCCCGGGCATGGTCCGGGTCGCCGAAGACGGCGCCGCCATCGAGGTGGAGGTCTGGGAGCTGCCCAGCAGCGAACTGGGCAGCTTTCTCACCGGCATCCCCGCTCCGCTCGGCCTGGGCAAGGTGGAACTGGCCGATGGCAACTGGGAAACCGGCTTCATCTGCGAGCCCTATGGCCTGGCGGGAGCCGAGGACATCACGGCGCATGGTGGGTGGCGGGCGTGGTTGGCGAGTCGCAGCGCCGTTTAGGTCGGGAAACGAGCTAGGCGGCGAAGCCACCGTATCAGCCAGGATGCGCAGCGCCGCTTCTAACCGCCGCTGTGCAAGCGGTGGACGCAAGCACCCGTCTGCTGTTCATGAGCTTCTTTCAAGCCGCCATGAGCTGCGGGCGCTAGCCGTACCCGTGGCCGCCTGCTATCAAGGGTGTTCGAAGCCGCTGACCGTTGCTGGGCAGTGGCGCCTCCTTGCTTGAAGATCGAAACACCCTCATGCCTCTCTCCTGCACCGACCGCTACGACCTTCCCCTGTCCACCCCTTCCGCCCGCGCCGCCGAGCGCTATCAGGCCGGCATAGATCTCTTGCTGTCGCTCTGGCCCGGTGCGGCGGAAGCGTTGGACGAGGCCATCGCGGCCGATCCTGGCTTCGCCCTGGCCCATGCAGCGCGGGCACGGCTGCAGCTGATCGACAACCAGGCCGGCGCTGCCCGGGAGACCATCGCCCAGGCGCAGCGGCTGGTTGAGCGACATGGCACGGAGCGCGAGCGCAGCCATGTCGAGGTCGTGCGGCGGCTGATCGCCGGGGAAGCCGCCCAGGCCCTGCAGGGCGCGCTGGAACACGCCGGGCGCTGGCCGCGCGACATCCTGATCCTCGGCCTGCCGCTGGGGGCCTTCGGCTTGCTGGCGTTTTCCGGGCGTGCCGATCACGACCAGGCGCGGGTCGACCTCTGCGAGCGCCATGCCCGCCATTTCGCCGCGGATGACTGGTGGTTCCTGACCTACCGCGGCTGGTCCCACGGCGAGAACGGCGACGTGGTCCGCGGTCGGGCGCTTGCCGAGCGGGCGCTCGAGCTGCGCCGCCACAACGTCAACGCGGCCCATGCCCTGACCCATGTCCTGCACGAGTCCGGCGACAGCCAGGCCGCGCAGGCCCTGATCGCCGGCTGGCTGCCCGAGTACCCCCAGCACGGTACCCTGCATGGCCATATCGCCTGGCACGGCGCCCTGGTGGCCCTGGAACAGGGTGACAACGAGGGCGCGCTGGCCCTCTATCAGCGCTTCGTGGCGCCGGCCGCGTCCACCGCCGGCCCACTCAATCGGGTCAGCGACAACGCCTCCTTTCTCTGGCGCCTGGGCCTCTATGGCCATGAGGTGCCCGTCGGCCTCTGGCAGGCCACCGCAGCCAGCGCGGATGGGCTGTTCCAGCAACCGGGGCTGGCCTTTGCCGATGTCCATATGGCACTGATCGCCGCGGCGACCGGGGATCGTCGGGCGGTGGAAACCCGCGTCGCCGTATTGGAAAGTCGTCTGCGCGACGGCGTCCTGCCCGCCGGGCCGGTCGTCCCGCTGCTCTGCAGCGCCCTGCTGGCTTTCGCCGAGGAAGATTATCTAGCTTGTGCCCGGCTGCTGGAGCCGCTGCGCGCGGACGTCCCCCGCATCGGTGGCAGCGGCGCCCAGCGCGAGGTGATCGAAGACACCCTGCTGGTCGCCCTGCTGCGCGGGGGCGAACAGGGCAAGGCCGCGGCGCTGCTGGACGAGCGGCTGCACCGCCGGCCCACGACCCGGGATCGGCGCTGGCAGGCCAGCCTGGCGCTCCCTCGCTAGGACGCCCATCTAGCCGCCCTAGCGAGGGAGCGGTAAAGCCTCTATCTCTGTAGATGCAAATTCATTATATTTGCCTCTACAGATTGGAGAATACTATGTCCCAGGTTGCCATCGTCGAGCAATTTTCGAAAAGCGAGAGCACGATTGGTCTAAGGGCAGCGCTCAAAATCCTGGAAAGATGGCAAGCTTCCAGCGAGCAGAGTTGCCGGATCCTGCGCATCTCACGCAGCACCTATACCCGAGCGTCGCAGCGGGACAGCGAATGGGCGGTGAGCCTGGATGCCGATCAACTGCAGCGTGTCAGCCTGGTGCTGAACATGCATTCCGCGTTGCGCCTGGTTTTCGACAACCCGGAAAACGTCTATGGCTTCGTCGCCATGGCCAATCACAATGAATTCTTCAATGGCCGTTCGCCGCTGGAGATAATGGCCCAAGGCGACATGATCTCCCTCTATGAAACCTTCCGGCGTATCGACGTCCTGCGCGGTGCCGGATGGTGAAGCTGGAGGACCTGCCCCTGCTGGCCGATGAGCGTCTACAAGGGCATCGCCTGGTCAACTCCAAATTCCCGCCCATCCACCTGTTCGACGATGTTGCCAATGCCGAAGATTTCGCCGTGCTCCATCAGTTACAGGTGTTGACCAACCCGCGCCTACAAAACGAACTGGGGCGTCTGGAGCTGATTCCCCGAGAACAGATTCCCTTCGGCATCTCGGGTTGCTCCTATGCGACAGCGCCCTTCACTCATGTCAATCCAGAGGGTTCGCGCTTCAGCGATGGCACCTTCGGCTTTCTCTATCTGGCCGACCATCCCGATACCGCCCTTGCCGAAGTCCACCATCATCAGAAGGCCTACTGGTCGAAGGTGCCGGCACTGAAGTACGAGCGTTTCGTCTTCCGTAATCTTTCGGTGAGCTTCTCCGAGAAGGGGGTACGCGACGCTCTGGTGCTAAAAGCAGCAGACCCTATCCATGATCCCTTGGACTACAGCGCGGCGCGCAGTCTGGGCGCCGCCGCCAAACGCGCCGGCTGCCCAGGTCTGCGCTATCGCTCGGTACGCCGCCCCGGCAGCCATTGCTGGGCGCTGCTAACCCCGCGCCTGGTCACTGCCGTGGTCCAGGCGGCGCCGGTTGAGATGATCTGGAATGGCGGCATCATCAGCGTGAATCGCCTCACCGCCGTGCCGGGCGAGTCGGACTGATCTGACACCGACCCCTCAGGCGTGGGTCAGATACCAGCGCCAGTCCTGCTCGCCCACCTCGGCCATGAATTGCCGGTACTCCGCGCGCTTGATCGCCAGATAGACCTCGATGAAACCCTCACCCAGCGCCTCCCGGATCCAGCTGGAGCGCTCCAGCGCCTGCAGCGCGGTGAGCCAGTCGGTGGGCAGGAAGTCGGTGGCCTGCTCGTAGCCATTGCCGACGATGGCCGGCCCCGGGTCGCGTCGGTCACGGATGCCTTCGTGGATGGCAGCGAGGATGGCCGCGGCGGCCAGATAGGGATTGGCATCGGCGCCGCAGATGCGGTGCTCGATGTGGCGACTGCTGGCCGGACCTCCAGGTAAGCGCAGGGATACGCTGCGGTTGTTGACTCCCCAGCTCTTGGCCAGCGGCGCATAGCTGTTGGCCTGGAAACGGCGGTAGGAGTTGGCGTTGGGACAGAAGATCGCCAGGGCGTCCAGCATCCGGTGCTGCATGCCGCCGATGGAATGGCGCAGCAGCGGCGTGCCCTGCGGGTCCTCGCTGGCATAGAGGTTATTGCCCTCGGCATCGGCCAGGCTGACGTGCAGGTGCAGGCCACTGCCCGCCTGGTCGCCGAACGGCTTGGCCATGAAGCAGGCCTGCAGGCCGTGGCGGTTGGCCACGCCCTTGACCAGGCGCTTGTAGCGAATGCCTTCGTCGATGGCCTGGAGGGCGTCGAAGCGGTGCAGCAGGGTCAGTTCGAGCTGGCCGGGGGCGTATTCGGAGATGGCCGTGCGCACCGGCAGGCCCTGCACCTCGCAGGCGGCGTAGAGGTCATCGAGAAACGGCTGCAGCTGCTCCAGTTCGTAGACCCCGTAGACCTGCGGCGAGCCGGGTCGCACGCCATTCATCTGCAGCGCGGGTTGCGGCCGGCCCTGGGCGTCGCGGGTGCGGTCGAGCAGATAGAACTCCAGTTCCACCGCCATCACCGGCTGGACGCCGTCGGCCTGCAGCCGTTCGATCACCCGTACCAGGGCGTGCCGGGGATCGGCGGGCGTGGCCGGCAGCCCCTGGGTCGGGTGCATGCTCACCTGCACCTGACCGGTCGGGGTGCTGCGCCAGGGTTGCAGGGTCAGACTGCCGGGCAGTGGATAGGTCCAGCAGTCGACATCGGCGACCTCCCAGACCAGACCGGTGGCTTCGACGTCCTCCCCCTGCAGGGTCAGCGCCAGGATGGAGCTGGGCAGCGGCCGGCCCTCTTCGTAGATGGCCAGCAATTCGTCCCGGTGCAGCAGCTTGCCGCGGGGCACGCCATTGGCATCGATCAGCATGAGTTCGATGCTGCGCACCTCGGGGTGGGCGGCGAGGAAGTCGCGGGCTTCCTGGGCGTCGGCGAAGTTCATGACTGACACTCCCGGGCGCCGGGCAGCGCCAGGAGTTCGGCGAGGCCCTGGTCGAGGGTGGCGAGCAGTAGATCGACGTCCGCCGCAGCGAGGTCCGGGCAGCACAGGGTCATGTTGTGGAAGGGGGTGATGAGGATGCCCCGGTTGATCAGATAGAGGTGCAACGCCTGCTGCAGGCTGTCATGGAAGGCGGCTTCCGCCTCGGCGCCGGTGGTGGGCGGCGTGGCGCAGAACTGGAATTCGCAGCGGGCGCCCAGCTCCGTCACCGACCAGGCCAGGCCATGGCGGGCGATCACCGCGCGCAGACCGGCGGCCAGTCGCGCTGCCAGCGGCAGCATCCGTTCGTAGGCGGCCGGCGTCGCCACTTCCTCCAGGTTGACTCTCAGGCAGCGCATGGCCAGGGCATTGGCCGACAGCGTGGTGCCCATGCCGCTGTGCCCATGGCCGTGGCTGGTCTCGCTGGCGTGCTGCTGTGCCAGGCGCATGGCCTGGGCCATCTCGTGGCTGCAGCCATAGGCCGAACAGGGCACGCCCCCGGCGATGGGTTTGCCAAAGGTGATGAAGTCCGGCTGCAGATTCCAGGCGCGGGTACAGCCGCCGGGGCCGGTGGACAGCGTGTGGGTCTCGTCGATGATCAGCAGGGTGCCGTATTGCCGGGTCAGGGCGCGGACCTGGTCCATGAAGCCCGGGGCGGGCAGCACCATGCCGATGTTGGTCATGGCCGGTTCGCAGATCAGCGCGGCGACGTCGCCCTTCGCCAGCGCCTCCTCCAGCGCCGCCAGGTCGTTGAAGGGCACGGCCCGGCTGGTCTCGGCCAGGTTGTGCGCCTGGCCGATCAGGCCGCCGCGGTGCACGGTGCGACCCTCCTGATGGCGCACCATGACGTCGTCGACGGTACCGTGGTAGCAGCCGTCGAACACCAGCAGCACCTTGCGATTGGTGATGGCGCGCGCCCAGCGGATGACATAGCGATTGGCGTCGGTGGCGGTGGTCGCCACCTGCCAGAACGGCAGGCCGAAGCGCTCGGCGAGCAACTCCCCGGCGACCACGGCATCCTCGCCGGGCAGCATGGTGGTGAGCCCGCGCGCGCCCTGCTCTGCCAGGGCCCGGGCGATGGGCGCCGGCGAATGGCCGAACATGCTGCCGGTATCGCCCAGGCAGAAGTCGATGTACTCGTGGCCGTCTACATCGTGGAAGCGCGAGCCCTGGGCATGGCTGACGAACAGCGCACTGGGCATCGACCAGTCGTTCATCCAGTGCATGGGCACGCCGCCGAACAGCGAATGCCGGGCCCGCTCGGCCAGGGCGAGGGATTGGGGATTGCGCGCCAGGAAGCGCTCGCGTTCGGCCGCGACAAAGGTCTGGACGGCGGCTTCGCTGATACCACTGGTGGTCATGTCGGACTCCTCTTGGGGTGGAGGGCGGCTCGGCCCGGGCTCAGTGCCCGGCCGAGACGCCGCAATCGATGGCCAGGTCGGCGCCGGTGATGGAGCGGGCGGCGGGTTGGCACAGGAAAAAGGCCAGTTCGGCGACTTCCTCGGGTTGGATGAAGCGCGCCTGCTCGCCTTGCGGATACTTCTCCAGCAATTCCTGCAGATAGGCGGCGGGATCGCCATTGCCGTAGCGCTCTGCCTGAAAGTTCAGCATGGGCGTCGCCACATCGCCGGGGGAGATGCTGTTGCAGCGCACCCCGCTGGGCGCCAGATCCAGCGCCAGGGCCTTGGTCATCAGGGTCACCGCGCCCTTGCTGGCGCAGTAGACGGCGGCATTGCGATTGCCCTGGCGGCCGGCATCGCTGCTCAGGTTGACGATGGCGCCGCGGGTGTCGCGCAGCGCGGGAATGGCCGCGGCGCAGAGAAAGAAGCTGGCCTTGAGATTGACGTCCAGCACCAGGTCGAAGTCTTCCTCGCTGAAGGTCTCGGCCGGGCCTTCGCGCCAGACGCCGGCGCAGTTGACCAGGGCGTCGAGGCGACCGAGGCGGTCCAGGACGCTGGCGACCACCTCCCGGCTCGCGCGGGCCTGGCGCAGGTCGGCGGCGTGCTGGCCGGCAAGGTGGCCGTCGGCCTGGAGCGCCGCCAGGGCTGCGCCGTCGAGATCGGTGCCGAAGACCTGCCAGCCCGCCTGCAGGAAATGCTCGCGCACCGCCCCCCCGATGCCACCCAGAACCCCACTGACCAGTACAACCGGCTGCATGTCAGGCCCCCTTGTTTTCGATGCGGCTGTTGCCGCCGTCCACCACCAGGTATTCCCCGGTGATGTAGCTCGCCTCGGGCGAGGCCAGGAAGGCCACCGCCGCCGCGACCTCGGCGGGGCGGCCGGCGCGACCCACGGGGACCCGCGTCGCCGCCTGCAATTCTTCCGGCAGGCTGGAAGCGGTTTCGATCCAGCCGGGGGCCACGGCGTTGACCGTGATGCCCTGCCCGGCCACCTCCAGCGCCAGGCTCATGTTCATGCCGACCATGGCCGCCTTGGCCGCGCTGTAGGCCGCTGCCTGCGGAATGCCCGCCCGGGTGCCGGTGGCGGAACTGACGTGGACGATGCGGCCATAGCCGCGCGCCTGCATGCCGGGCAATACGGCACGGGTCAGCAGGAAGGCCGTGGTCAGGTTGCGCGCCAGGGTCATATTCCAGTCGGCCAGGGTCATCCGCGCCACCTCCACCAGGGGCTCGGGACTGCCCTGCATGGTCATGCCGGCGTTGTTGACCAGGATGTCGATGCGGCCCCAACGCGCCTCGGCCCACTGGCAGAAGTCGCCAACGGCGGCCTCCTCGGTGAGATCCAGGGCCTGACCTTCAGCGGTAAAGCCGGCGGCGCGCAATTCCGCCACCCGCTCCGCGATCCGGGTGCTGCTGGCGGTGACGAGCAACCGTGCCCCCGCCGCGCCCAGGCGGCGGGCTATCGCCATGCCGATGCCGGCTTCGCTGCCAGCACCGCTGATCAGGGCCACCTGGCCCGCCATCGACTCGCTCATGTCGCTGTCTCCGTTGTGGTCTGACTGGACTCTAAGCCTGTCTGGCTGATACAAAAAGACGATCGTTATCAGCGAAATTGACAACCATGGCCTTTACCAGCGAAACGCTTCGGGTATTCCTCGCCGTGATCGACGAGGGCTCCTTTTCCGCGGCGGCCCGCGTCCTGGGGCGGGTGCCGTCAGCGGTGAACATGGCGATCTCCCAGCTGGAGGCCGAGCTGGACCTGGTGCTGTTCGATCGCGCCACCCGCAAGGCCTTGCCTACCCCCGCCGCGCGCGCCCTCGAACCCCAGGCGCGGCAGGTGGCCAGCCAGCTCAACCTGCTCGACGCCCATGCCCTGCAATTGTACGCCGGGCTGGAGCGGCGCTTCGTGCTGGTGATGGCGCCGGAGTTGCAGACGGGTGCCTGGAGTCGGCCGCTGGTGACCCTGGCCGAGGAATTTCCGGCGCTGGAAATCGAGATCCGCTCGGCGGCACGCGCCGAGGCGATCCGCCTGCTGCACGATGGCAGCGTCGACCTGGCGCTGATCTTCGAACGACCGGGGATCAACGAGCAGGAAGGTTTCGCCGAGGCCGGCAGCCAGTTGCTCACGGCGGTGGCGGCGCCCGGCTACCCCTCGACCCGCACCGGTCGACCTCTGGGCGAAACGCTGATGGCCGATACCCGTCAGATCGTGGTGGCCGGCGGCGACCGCAACGCCTCGGACCCGCAGATCGTGCTGTCGCAGCGGGTCTGGCTCACCGACAGCTATCTGGCGACGCTGGACCTGGTGCAGGCCGGGCTGGGCTGGGCCTATCTGCCTCACCCACTGGTGCGCCCACTGATCGCCACCGGGCTGCTCGAACAGGTGCAATTCGACAACATGGCCAGCCAGATCCGTCGCTGGATCGACGTCATCTGGATCAAGAACCGCCCCCAGGGCTTGGGCGCGCGGCGTTATTTGCAACTCCTGCGGGAGCAGATCGGCACCAAGCCTGAATAGTAGCCTTAGCGCCCTTCGGTGAGCCGCTGCAGCAGTTGCACACGCCGCGCCTGGTCCGCGGCTTCCTTGGCCTGGGCCAGTGGCAGCAAGGCTGTGGCCCGCGCGGGCGACAGGATGAACAGGCCGTCGTCGTCTCCCAGGGCGAGGTCACCGGGGCAGACGAGCGTCTCGCCGAGCTGGAGTTCGACGTCCAATTCGCCCAGCGCCTCGCCGCCTTGGGTGGTGACGGCGCTGATGCCGCGATGGAAGACCGGCAGACCGAGTTGGCGAAGCGCCTGGATGTCGGTGATGGCGCCGCTCACCACCACGCCGGCCAGGCCCTTGACCAGGGCCGCCAGGGTGCGCAATTCGCCCCAGCAGGCGCAGTGGGGATCGCCGACGGCCTCGATCACCAGGACGTCGCCCGGGCGACTGGCGATCAGCGCCTCGCGCAACAGGGCGCCGTGGGGCAAGGGAATGCGCGCCGTCACCACCCGGCCCAGCAGGCGCGCGCCGGCTACCGCCGGCTTGAGCTCGGGCAGGTAACCCGTACGTCCGAGATGACCCAGGGTCGAGGCGGAAATCTCGGCGTAGCCGGCGATCAGCGCGGCCGGCAGCTCGTTCAGGTGGCTGGGCATACGGCCTCCCGGGGGCGGATCAGCGGACAGTTGGAGCAGTATTCGGCAGGTGCCGTGGCCTGGTAGTAGAAGCAGCAGGTGCGCCGGAAGCGGACGGGACGTCCCACGGTACTGGCCGTTGCAGGCCGGCGGAATTGCGCCAGCGGATTGGTCTCCAGTCCCAGCTCCGCCGGCGTGGCCGCCAGCAGCCAGGCGAAGTCCTCGGCGCAGCGGGCACGAATGGCCGGATCGGCCAATTCGGCAAGGCGCCGGTCGTACAGCGAATAGAGCCGCACCGCCGCGTTCTCCCAGAGGATGCGGGGCGAGACGCGGCCAACCTGCGCCAGGGTCTCCCAGAGCGGCCGCAGCAACTCGCCGAACAGGGTGCGGGCCAGCAACGCCCGGGCAGTGGCATGATCTTCCACGGCAGGCAGCGGCCGGGTATCGCTCAACGGCAGGGCCGATCGCCAGCGCCCCTGGGCGTGGCCATCCTCGATCCAGACATTGCCAGGCGTCAGGTCCAGGCGCCGGTCATAGGCCGACAGGGCGTGAAAGGCCACCCCGGTGGTAAGGAAGCCCAGCCGTTTGGTCAGCAACGACGCCGCGACCCGCCGCGTGGGGGCTTGCATGCGCGCCGCCAGATCGTCGAGCAACTCGGCGCAGCGCGCGGCGTCCAGCCAGGCGGCGACCGGCTGGCTGTGCTGCCCATCGCGCTCGCTGGCTTCGCGCAGGCCGAAGGTAGCGCGCAGCTCGTCCCGTTGGGCACTGTCGAAGGTGAGCCTCAGGCACATGGCGGTACCTCGCGACCGAAGGGAATGCACAGCGGCGTGCCGAAATAGGGATCGGCGATGATCCGGCATTCCAGGGCGAACACCTCCCGTACCAGGGCTTGCGTCAACACCGCCGCGGGAGCGCCCTGGGCGTAAGCGCGACGCTGGTGGACGGCGACCAGGTGATCGGCATAGCGGCAGGCGAGATTGAGGTCGTGCAGCACCATGACGATGGTCTTGCCCTCCTCCCGGTTCAGCTGGCGCAGCAGGTCCAGCACCTCGATCTGGTGCGCCAGGTCCAGGTAGGTGGTGGGTTCGTCCAGCAGCAGGCAGTCGGTATCCTGAGCCAGGGTCAGGGCGATCCAGGCGCGCTGGCGCTGACCGCCGGAGAGGTCGTCCACCGGCCGCTCCGCCAGCGCCAGCAGGTCGGTGAGGCGCAGCGCCTTGTCCACCGCCGCGGCATCGTCTGACGACCATTGACGCATCCAGTTCTGGTAGGGATAGCGGCCCAGGCTGACCAGCTGCCGCACGCTGATGCCCTCGGGTGCCACCGGGGTCTGTGGCAGGACCGCCAATCGCCGGGCCAGGGCGGCGGTGGACTGCCGGTGGATGTCCTGGCCGTCGAGCAGCACCTGGCCCTGGCGCGGTTCCAGCAGCCGGGCGCAGGCCTTGAGCAGGGTGCTCTTGCCGGAGCCGTTGCTGCCAATGAGGACCGAGACGCGACCCGGTGGTAGGTCGAGGTCGAGGGCCTCGATGATGGTCTGGGTGCCGTAGCCGAGGGTCAGGCCGCGGCTGGCCAGGGTTGCCATGAAGCCTCCTTCAGGGGCGTTGCCGGATCAGCAGGTAGAGGAAAAAGGGCGCCCCCAGGGCGGCGACGAAGATGCCGGCCGGCAGATCCAGGGGCAGGAACAGGGTACGACCCAGGAGGTCGGCGAGCATCACCAGCAGCGCTCCCACCAGGGCCGCCAGCAGCGCCTGACCGGCGAACCCACTGGGCAGCAGGCGGCGGGCGATATGGGGCGCGATGAGACCGACGAAGGCGATGGCACCCCCCCAGGCGATGGCCACCCCGGCCAGGGCCACGGCCAGCGCCAGCAGGGCCGCGCGTTGCCGCTGCAGACGCACGCCGAGGCCGCGGGCCAGGTCGTCGTCGAGTTGTGCCAGCACGGCGTGTCGCGCCAGAGCCGCCAGTGGCAGCAACAGGGCCAGCCACCAGAGGCCCAGGGCGCGCACCTCCGGCCAGCTGGCGCCATAGACGCTGCCGGTCAGCCAGACGTAGGCGGACAGCGTGGTGGTCAGCGGACTGAACACCAGTAGGAAGGTAGTGGCCGCGGCGAGCATGGCCGATACCCCTACCCCCACCAGCACCAGCCGCAACGGCGAGGCTCCGTGATTCCAGGCCAGGCCATAGACCAGCAGCGCCGCCAGGCCCGCGCCGAGCATCGCGGCCAGCGGCAGGCCATGCGGCCCGAGACTCCCGGCCAGAAACGCCAGATAGCAGACCGCCCCGGCACTGGCGCCACTGGTGATGCCGAGCAGGTCCGGCGAGGCCAGGGGATTGCGCACCTGGCCCTGCAGCAGCAGGCCGGACACCGCCAGGGCGCTGCCGACCAGGGCCGCCAGCAGCGCCCGCGGCAGGCGCAACTGGGTGACGATGAAACCCAGGCCGCCGTGCGCGTCGTCGGCGAAGGCGGCCAGCACCTGGGCGGGCGTCAACCAGACCTTGCCCAGGCAGAGGCACAGCAGCAGGGCCGCCAGGGCCACCAGCGCGGCGACGGCCAGCCGCCCCAGGGTGGCCGGGGCCAGGCGCCGGGAAAAGCGGCCGAGCCGCCAGACGATCTCAACGGCCATGGCGGCCTCCCCGGCGCGCGAGATGGATGAAGATCGGCCCGCCGAACAGGGCGGTCATGATGCCCACGGGCACCTCCTGGGGCAGGATCACCACCCGCGCCAGGCTGTCGGCCAGCACCAGCAGCAGGGCCCCGCCCAGGGCGCAACCGGGGATCAGCCAGCGATGCTCGTTTCGCGCGCGGGCCAACAGCCCGCGCACCAGGTGCGGCACCATCAGGCCGATGAAGCCAATGTTGCCGGCCAGGGCCACGGCGCTGCCGGCCAGACAGATCACCAGCACCCCGGCCAGCAACCGGATCAGTCCGATCGGCTGGCCGAGGCCACGGGCCAGGTCGTCACCGGCGACCAGTACATCCAGCTGCCCGGCCAGGACCATGGCGGCGGCCAGGGCCAGCAGGCTGAACACCAGCAGGGGCGCAGCCATGGCCAGGTTGCGCTCACCCACCGAACCGGCCAGCCAGAACAGCACGCTGTCCAGGCCCTCCTGATTGATCACCAGCAGCGCCTGGCTGAAGGCGGTGAACAGCGCCGCCAGGGCGGCGCCAGCCAGCACGATGCGCAGCGGCGTCAGGCGCGCCTGGCCCCGGTTGCCCAGGATCCAGACCAGGGTGCCGGCCACCGCCGCGCCCAGCAGCGCGCAGAGCACCCAGCCTTCCGTGCTGGACAGCCCCAGCAGGGTGATGCCCAGCACCAGGGCGAAGGTGGCCCCGGCGTTGATGCCGAACAGCCCCGGCGAAGCCAGGGGATTGCGCGTCATGGCCTGCATCAGGGCACCGGCCACTGCCAGGTTGGCACCCACCACCAGAGCGACCAGCAGCCGCGTCAGGCGCGTGGTGTTGACCAGGGTGGCATCCAGCGCCAGCGAAGGATCCTGCACCAGCGCCGCCACCACGCTGCTAGGCGCGATCCAGCGCGCACCGACCGAGAGGCTCAGCACGGCGGTCAGCGCCAGGGCCAGGGCGAGCAGCAGCAATCTGAAGGGTGCGCTCATGCGGCCCCCTGGGCGGCCAGAACGCCCTCGATATCGTCCAGCAGCCGATTCGCCGCGAGAATGCCGCCGCCCAGGCTCCAGGCCACCCCGTCGACCCGCCAGACCTGCCCGCGCCGGGGGGCGCTCAGGCGTTGCCAGAGCGGGTGTTCGAGCAGACTGGCGTAGTTGCGCTGCACCGCGGCCTGGTCGGCGCGCAGGAAGACGAAGAAGACCTCGGCCTCCACCACCGGGAGGCTTTCCCGGGAGGTCAGCTTGATCGAGGGCGCAGCGCTGCCCTGGCTGGCCGCCGGCCAGGCGAAGCCCAGTTCGCTGAGTACCCGCCCGGCGAAGCTGTCGGCCAGGTAGCTGCGCAGGTGATCGGCGCGCACATCCAGTACCGCCACCGTCGGCGGCCACTGGGTCCCGTAATGGCGTTGCAGCGCCTCGCGCAGACGGGCGATGCGCGCCTGCCAGGCCTGCAGCAGGGCCATGGCGTCCGCTTCACGCCCCGCAGCGGTGCCCAGAGCCAGCAGGGTCTGCTTGAATTCGAAGACCTCCTCCAGCATCACCACCGGGCACAGCTGCTGCAGCAAGGGTGCGATCCGGCCATGGCGAAAGCGCGAGGCGACGATCAGGTCGGGCGCCAGCAGCGCCAGGTCCTCCAGACTTGGCTGGGTTTCCAGACCCAGCGAGGGCACCCCTGCCAGCGCCGGGCGCAGGTAGCGATAGACAGGTTTCTCGCTCCAGGATTCGACCACCCCGCAAGGCCTGAGCCCTAGGGCCACGGCACTGTCGGTGGCACCCTGGAACAGCGTGGCCACGCGCGTGGACTGCGCCCGGGCGACGCCTGGCGGCAGCGCCAGGCCGGTGGCGAGCACGCCGCCGAGCCCGAGCAGGCGGCGGCGGGTCATAGAGAGGGAAACACTAGGGGGCATGGCTCACCTGATGAAAGGGATTGACCACCCTGCCCTTGCCGAACGGCATGCTGCCGGGCCCACCGGCCCGCTCGATCATCGGGCGCAGCAGCCACTTCTGCGGCCAGTCCGGTGCCTCGAACAAGGTCTCCCGGAGCAGCGCCCGGGCCTCGGCGTCGAAGTCCAGGGCCGCGATGCGCTCCTCCAGTACCTCGCGCAGCAGCGTCCAGGCAGCGGTCAGCGGGACAGCGTAGCAGTTCGCGACGGTCTCGAAGATGGCCCTGAGGTTGACCTGGATGCCCAGCGTCTGGAACCAGAACAGCAGATCGCGCGGATGCTCGTGATAGAGCGTCTGGGCATGGCCGGGCTTGATCCGGTACTGCGGATCGGCCAGCCCCTGGCGCTCCAGCCAGGGCACGTACAGGCGCAGGGAGTCGTGGTCGCGTAGCAGCAGGCCCTGGATGCGCCCGGCGCGCCAGACCAGCACGGCATTCTGCCCGTGCACCTCGCCGAGCAGGCCGAGGCGGAACATCCGCAGGTTGAGATCGATGAAACTGTGGCACAGCTCACCCAGCAACAGCTGGACGTTGGCCGGCGTCGGTGCCAGCGCCCGGGCCGCCAGCCAGTCATCGAAGAAATGCCGGCGACTGCCCGGCAACGGCGTGCCGAGCGCGGCCATGGGCAGCAGCCGGCAGTCGGGATCGGCCAGCAGCGCCGCGGGATAGCCGCGCACCATGGCTGACAGATGCCGCGGCGCCTCGTCGAACAAGGTCGCCGCCGGCGGCATGAAGGCCCACCAGCGCGACTCGTCGCACAGGTGCAGGCTCTCCGCGAGCACCGGGTCCAGGGTGCGGGCCTGGCGCAACAGGGCCTCGCTGCGCGAGCCGTTGATCATCTTCACCGCCGGCAGGTAGCGCGAGGCGCCCAGGGAATGCACCGCCATGGGCAACTTGAGCTGGGCCACGCCCGCGCCCTCCTCCATGAGCATGGAGCGCAGCGACGAGGTTGCGTGGCAACGTGCGCCGGCGAAGTCCAGGTGCTGGCAGACGCCGCTGGTGAAGGCCTCGTCCAGCCGGCCCGGCAGTCCCTCGGCGAGTTGCCAGGGGTGTACCGGCAGCGCCAGGTGACTCTCGGCCAGGCCGCGCTGCTGCAATTCAGCCTGCAACTCGGCCAGCGCCGCTGGGGTCAGCAGGTCGGCCGCCGGCCCCTGGCCCTCCGCCGCCACGCCCTCGCCGCACAGCAGCTGATCGCGGCGCACCGCGACCCAGGCCAGGCGCACGGGTTGGCCGAATTCGGCCTGGTAGGCCTGGTAGTCGGCGTCGTTCAGGCCCAGCTTGGCCTTGGCCAGGGGGTGATAGGGTCGATCCCGCAGAGCGGCCCAGCGCTCCAGTTGCAGGAAGGCGGTCTGGCCGTCGCCCTCCAGCAGCGGACCCGGGACCAGGGGTCGTTCCAGCGACAGCCGGGTTTGCCGCAGGCTGGTGGCCAGGGTCTCGCGCAGCAGGGCGATGCCCCGTGCCTGCTCAGGGTCGGCCGCCGCCTCGGCGAAGACCAGGGAGACGAAGGCTTCCGGCGTGAGGGTGCTCCAGGCGTCGCCCTGGCGCGCCAGGATCGGCGTATCGGGCACCTTTACCCAGGCCTGGGTGATACCCGGGCGCACCCGCGCGGCGATGAAGCGCTGCTCGCGGGGATCGCAGCAGCACTCCCAGAGACGCTCCTCCGGGGCGGCCGGCTGCAGGATGACGGGATGTTCCGGGGCCGCGGCCGCCAGGGTCACGGCCAGCGGGGCGAAGACGTCTTCGGCCAGCAGGCAGTCGAACAGGTCCTGCAGGATCAGATCGGTGGCGAGGGTCTGGGCGTTCATGGGGATTCTCCGCAGGAATGGGCGGTCAGGCGGGCCTGCAGGGCCCGAAAGGCGATGCCGCGCTCGTCGCCGAGCACGAAGGTGGTGACGCCCCGGGCGCGCCAGAGATCGAGGTCCTCCGGCTGCCGGGGGATGGCGCAGTAGGGTGTGCCCTGGCGTCTTGCCGAGTCCCAGGTCTGGCACAAGGCCTCCTGCACCTCCGGATCGGCGATGCGCCAGGGGCGACCGAGGGATTGCGACAGGTCCGCCGCCCCTTCGAGCAGCAGGTCCACTCCCGGTACCGCAGCGATCTCCGCTGCCCGGGCAACGCCGGTGGCGCTCTCGATCATGGCGACCACCAGGATCTGCGCATTGGCGCGGGTCACGTAGTCGGCCAGGCTGGTTTTGCCGAAGGAGCCAGGCCGCCCGGCATTGAGGCTGCGCTCGCCCTCCGGGTGGTATTTGCAGGCGCGCACCGCGGCGGCCAGCACCGCCGGGTCTTCCACGCAGGGCAGCACGATCCCCTGGGCCCCGGCATCGAGCAGGCGCAGCAGGCGCTTGGGCTCGGCGTCCGGCACCCGCACCAGCGGCGTGAGGTCGTAGCTCTCGGCGGTGCGGATCATGTTCTCGAGGGTTTCCGGATTGATCAGCACGTGCTCCAGGTCGATGATCACGAAGTCGTAGCCGGCTTCGGCGATCAGCTCGATGCTGGCGGGCGTGGGCAACGAGGCGAACAGGCCGTGGCTGGGCGTGCCGGCCGCCAGGGCGGCCTTAAGTCGATTGCGCCTCAGCATGCGGCGGGCCGGTAGGGATGCAGGGGGTTGGCCACCGCCTTGAAACGCCGCTTGCCATCGCCCAGCAGGCGTCGCTTGGTCAGCTCCTCCACCTCGAAGGTGGGGGCGAAGACGTCGAACAGCGCATAGCGCTCCCGGTGCTGGGGATGGGCGCGCTGATAGTCGAGGATGACCGTGGCGGTCGCCTGCCAGAAGTCGGCCTCGGCCAGGGCGAAGTGCTGGCGCAGGAACACCGCCAGCTCGCCCAGGGCGATGAAGAAGAAGGCATCGCAGGTGAAGTCGCGTACCGCGTCCACGTCCTCGGTGAGGATGAAGGAATTGCGGTTGATCCGCGCGTGGCTCGCCGGCAAGGGCTCCAGGGTCGGGCGCAGTTCCGGGCGCGCCAGGTGGCGCTCGGCATAGCGCACGCCGTCGTGGAAGTCCTTGAGGGCGATGCGCAGCGGCCAGCCGTCGCGGTGGATCAGCACGATGTTCTGGCCGTGGGACTCCATGCCGATGCCTTCGGCGTGGAGCATGTGCATCAGCGGCGTCACCGTGACCCTGAGCAGTTGCCGCAGCCAGGCGTCCAGGCCGTGGCGCTCGATCCAGGCGGCGACGAAGGGCCGCGGCGCACCCTGACCGTAGCGATTCTCCACCTGGGTCAGGCCGTTGAAGGGAACCGCCTGCTCATCCGCGCGCAGATAGGCATGGATGCTCTCGCGCCAGACGGCGCCGAGGGTGCCGTAGACCTGCCCCGCGCGACTGACTGGCAGCGTGCGACTGTCGTAGGCGACGCCGGCGACCTCGCCGAGCACCACGAAGTCCAGGTCGCGGGCCGTGGCATCGGTTTCGATCAGGCGCTGCAGCCAGTCGGTGATGATTGGGCCGTTAAGCACCGTATGACGCGCCAGGATGCGGGTGCTGGAGGTATTGGTCAGGCACATCGCCAGCTTGACGTAGGGCCGCCGGGGCGCACTGCGATTGGCCAGGGTGCGGATGGACTGCTGGGCGGCGTACTGGTCGCGAGAGGTGCCCAGGTAGAGCAGCTCGCCGCTCACCAGCTCGGGCTGGAACAGCGCGGCGAGGTGCTGCTCCCACTGCCAGGGATGCGCCGGGATCAGTTGGTAGTCGTCCAGCGCCCGCCCCTGTTCGCGCCACTCGGCGGCCAGGGCCGCCCAGCGCTGGGCGCCGAATTCCTCGGCGATAAAAGCCGGAAAATCCAGGTGGCGAGAGTGCCCCACCGACGCCCGCTCGCGCGCCAGGGCCAGCCAGACCAGCTGGATCGGCTCGCCGAATTCCGGTCCGTAGCGGCGATTCTCGGCCAGGGAGAGAGCCGATGCGCGACTTGTAGCAGGGGTGGTAGCCATGGGCATCCATGAAGTGCCGTTCCAGCGCGTCCACATCCAGTTCGTGGGCCGGGCGATCGGGACGATAATCCTGGCGGCGCGACTGCAGGTCCTTGAGCAGGGTCTGCTCCAGCTCCTGGACGAAGCGCGGCCATAGCGGCGCGGCGCTCTGCTCGCCGAGCAATTCGGCCAGGGTCTCGTGCAGCGTCGGCGCACGGCTGCCCTGGGCGTCCTGGCGCACCAGGCGCTGGGGGTCCAGGCGGATCAGGCCGAAGCTGGCAGCGGCGGGCGCATAGCCCAGGTACTGCACCGGTTGGCCATCGGCGGCGCGACCGGCCAGGCGATACTGCGCCAGGCCATCCGCCACTGGCTGTACCTGGGCGCTGAGCACCTCTTCGTAGATCAGCGTCTGCAGCAATTGCGCCACCACGCGCTGCTCCACCTGGCGATAGAGGGCGGCGTCGGCGGGCGACGGCCAGGGCTGCGCAGGAAGTGAAAGCTGAGCGGTCATGAGTACCTCCGAACGGAAAGGGATTGGCCGGCGGGAAAGCGCCAGGCCCAGGGCAGTGCCAGCAGGATGAACAGACCGGTGGCGATGAAGGCGTCCTGGATGGCGACGCCGGTGGCAGCCTCGCGCGGGCCCCAGCCGGCCGCACCGCCCAGGCGCAGTTCCAGCCACAGGGAGGCGGCCACCACGGCCACCGAGGACACCAGGCGCCGGGCGATGTTGTTCATGGCCGCGCCCTGGGTGACCTGGGCATCCGGCAGGGTATTGAGGCCGGCGGTGGTGGCCGGCATGTAGGACAGCCCCAGGCCGACGCCGCGCAGCACCATCAGCGCGCAGATCCAGGCGAGTCCGGCATGGCTGCCAACCACACCCAGGGCCAGGGTGGCCAGGCCGCTGAGCGCCAGACCGGTGGCGATCACGCCACGGGGTCCGCGGCGGTCGAGCAGGCGCCCGCCGACCTGACCGAACAGCGCCGCCGCCAGCGCCGTGCAGAGCAGTGCCAGACCGGTCCAGAGCGCGCTGTGGCCCAGTACCAGCTGGATGAGCAGCGGCAGCAGCACCAGGCATTCGAACATGCCCACCGCCTGGACCACGGCGATGATGACGCTGGCCCGGTAGCCGCGCAGGGCGAACAGTCGCAGCGGCAGCAGCGGATGGCTGCGCCGCAGTTGCAGCCGGACAAAGGCCAGCAGGCACAGGAAGCCGGCCGCCAGGGCCAGCAGATTGAGGGGTTCGCCCAGCGCCGCCAACTCGCGCAGCCGGCCGAGGGTCACCAGCAGCAACCCCAGGCCACCGGCGATCAGCAGGTAGCCGGCCAGGTCGAAGGGCTGGTGTTCGCGAGGGCCATCCGCGGGCAGCACCACCTGCCCCATGGCCAGGGCCAGCAGGCCCACCGGGACGTTGAGCAGGAACAGGGCGCGCCAGTCGAACACCTCCAGCAGCAGGCTGCCGCACAAGGGCCCTACCGCCGGCGCCAGCATCACCGCCCCACCCCACCAGCCGGTCACCCGCCCGCGCTCCTCCTTGGGATAGACGGAGAAGATGATGCCCAGCGCCAGGGGAATCATCAGGCCGCTGGCCACCCCCTGAACCATGCGCGCCAGCAGCACGCCGGCGATGGACTCGGCCAGGGCGCCCAGCGCCGAACCGGCGATGAAGGCCAGCAGCCCGAGGCGATAGAGCCGCCGGCGCCCGAGGCGCCCGGCCAGGAAACCGGTCAGCGGCATGGTGATGCCCATGGCCACCATGAAGCCGGCGACGATCCAGCTGGCCAGCAGCGGCCCCAGGTCGAAGGCGGCGATGAAGGCCGGCAGCGCCGGATTGAGCGCGGTATTGGCCAGGCTGACGGTGACCGTGCCCAGCAGCACGTTCACCGCCACCCAGACCCGCGGGATCGCCACGCTCACGCCGAGGCCCTCCCGTTCCCGTCGAGGAACAGCTGCCGCGGGCGCGGATGGCAGAGGAAATCCGCGTGGGAGATGTTGTAGCCATAGGCGCCGGCCAGGGGCAGCACCAGCAGGTCGCCCACCCGTACCTCACCCAGCGGCTGGCCGCGGCTGAGGATATCCTTGGGGGTACAGAGCTGGCCCACCACCGTCCAGGCCTTGCCCCCGGTCGCCGTCGTCCGCGCCTCGCGGGGCAGGTGCAACACCGGGTGATCGTGCCCCTGGGCCACCGGCAGGCGGAACTGGTGGGTTCCGCCGCGGCAGACCAGGAAGTGCTGGCCATGACTGGTCTTGGTATCCAGCACCTCCATGACGTAGTAGCCGCAGAAGGCCGCGAGGAAACGGCCCGGTTCGAAGCGGATCAGTGGCGGCTGCGCCTGGGCGGCCAGACGGGCGCGCAGGTGCGCGCACAGCCGCGCCCAGTCGAATCGCCGACCTTCGCGGTAATCCACCCCGATGCCGCCACCGACGTTGAGCCGCACCAGGCTCTCCGGGCACCGGGCCAGGCCGCGCCAGTGCGGCCAGCGTTCCAGGTAGAAGTCCAGCAGGTGCAAATGGCGCTCGACCGAGTGCTGGTGCGACAGGGCATGCACATGGAAGCCCTGCAGCTGCAGGTGGCTGGCCGCTTCTACCGCCGCCACTGCGGTGGGCAGGTCGGCCTCGTCGAAGCCGAAGGGCGTCGCCGTGCCGGCCATGGCCAGGGTACTGGTCAGCCCGGCCGGCAATTGCGGATTGATGCGGATGTACACCGGCTGTAGCCGTTCCAGGGAGCGGGCCAGGCGTTGCAGGCGCTGGATCTCGCCGAGGCTCTCCAGGTGGATGGCTTCGACCCCGGCGCTCAGGGCGGTGCGCAGGTCGGAATCCAGCTTGCCCGGACCGGAGAAGATGAACGGCTTGCGCTGCGGGCAGGCGGCGAGGCGATCGATCTCGCCACCGGAGGAGATCTCGAAGCCGTGCACCAGCGGCGCCAGGGCCGCCAGGATCGGCGCCTCGCTGTTGGCCTTGATGGCGTAGTACAGCTCCACGCCCGGCGGCAATTCGGCCATCAGCGCGGCGACGTGCCGCCGCAGGGCATCGAGGTCGTAGACGAAGGCCGCCAGGGGATCGCTGGACTGCGCCTGGGCTTCCACCAGGGCGGCGCGGACCACGGTCGGTAGCTCACCCATGACGCACCTCCGCGCCCCAGGGGCAAGGCAACTGCACGTAGCCGGCCTGGCGATCGGCCTGGGCGGCGAGGCGCACCTTGAGATTGGTCTTGCAGGGAATCGGCTGGCCGGCGATCAGCGCATCCAGCTCGGGCGCGGCGCGTTGCAGATCCGCGCGGATGGCGATCAACTCGGCTTCCACCTGCCGCCACAGGCGCGGCGCCAGGTGCGGACGCTCCCAGCTCAGCGCCAGCACCGCCTCGGCGAGGTTATTGACGAACAGGCAGTAGGCGATGCGCCGCCAGCCCTGGTCGCGGCTGTAGAGCAACGACTGGCGCACCCGGGGATGGACGTGGGCGTCCAGGGCCTCGGCGCCGAGGGTATCGGTCAGCTTGATACCTTCGAAGTCGCGCAGCAGCAGCCGGACGGGCCGGCCATTGTCATGCACCAGGACGCAATTCTGCAGGTGCGGCTCCAGCACCACGCCGTGCTCGAAGAACAGTCGCAGCACCGGCCCCAGCAACAGCCGCTGGTAATCCTGGAACCAGGCCAGCCGCGCCTGATCGCTGGGTTCCCTACCGCCGCAGCGACTGAGGAAGTCCTGCAGCTGCGGCTGCAGGCGGGTGTCGCGGGCGAACAGGGTGCCGGCCAGCAGGCAGCAGTCGGCGCCATGCTCCAGGCAGAAATTCTCGCGCAGGATGGCGCCGGTCTGCTCCCGGAACCAGCGCTCGTCCTCGGCACTCGCCGCCGGCGGTGCCCAGCTCAGGGCCCCCGGCTCGCGCACCATGTCCAGGCCCGCCACCCGCCCCTGCAGGCGTTGCATGAGGCGATCGACGATCAGGCTGCTCTGCAGTTCGTACCAGGCGTTCTTGCGCACGCAATTGGTGATGCGCACATTCAGCGAGCCCTTGACGAAGAAGGCATGGCCCGCGCGGTACCAGGTGCGCATGGAGGCGGTGGGACTGGCCAGGGCGCCGCTGGGCCCGAGGTCATGGATCAGCCCCTGGCTGACCAGCGCCTGGACCCGCGGATCGCCCAGGAACAGCTGCGCCTGGACCGGGTGCAGCACGATCCGCGCCCGCTCCGGAGC
This sequence comes from Pseudomonas sp. SORGH_AS_0199, assembly GCF_031453735.1. Taxonomy (NCBI): domain Bacteria; kingdom Pseudomonadati; phylum Pseudomonadota; class Gammaproteobacteria; order Pseudomonadales; family Pseudomonadaceae; genus Pseudomonas; species Pseudomonas sp. SORGH_AS_0199. The sequence continues at coordinate 2,912,814 of NZ_JAVJAE010000001.1, read as the reverse complement.
GGCCTGCGCCTGGTCCACGAAGCCCTGCAACACCTGGGCATCGCTCAGGCCGTTGCCAGCCACCTGCAACCCGGCGCGCGGCACCTCCAGCACGTGCATGGGGGTGCTGGTGTGCAACTCCGGTGCATAGGCCTCGGCCGGCAGAGGCTCCGGCCAGCGCCGCGCCTTGGGCGCCGGGTGATTGGGATGGCCGAACCACAGGCCCTGCTCGCTGGCCAGGTAGTCGCTGAGCGGCGCGGGATGTCGAGTGACCTGCACGTGGTCGACGATGGCCGCGGTCAGGCGCTGACTCTGCAGGACCTGCTGCAGCAACTCGCCATTGTGGGCGCCGGCGAGTTCTTCGCAGGCCTCCAGCAGATAATCGATGAAGGCGGGAAAGTCCGGGCAATACCAGGGCTGGTCGCCGCGTCTTACATAGATATCGGATAGATAACGCTGGCTGCCGAGTTCATCCTGTCGATCGACGACCAGAAAGAACTGGCGGTCTCCAGGAAAGTTGATCAGCAAGGGAACGCCGCCGTCTTGTAACCAACTCAGATAATTGGCCGGCGCTATACCGCGCCGATCTTCCGGCCAGTTATAAGTCAGGCACTTTTCCGGCAGCGCGAATTCCTTGATGAGGCAATTCATCAGGGCGTGGGAAGACGCCAGCTCGCTGACGATGCGGGAAAGCAGCGTGGATTCTAGAGAAGTCATGGCAGTGTCCAAGAGGTTGCGCGTCCCTGCGGGCGATCCGGTGTCACGGCACTCGGGGGTGCCTCGTGCTCAGCCACGGGGTTCGGCCAGGGCCGCCACGAGGGCCGCCTCCAGGCGCTCGAGCAGCACCAGGCAGTGGCTTTCCTGGAGGATCAGCGGGGGCAGCAGTCGCACCACGTTGCCGTCGCGGCCACCGCGTTCGAGCAGCAGCCCCTGGGCGAAACAGTGGCGCTGGATGGCCGCCGCCAGGGCGGGATCGGCCGGCAGGCTGCCGAGCGCATCCGCGTCGCCGCCCGCCTCGACAATTTCCAGGCCCAGCATCAGCCCCAGCCCGCGGACATTACCGATGGCGGGAAAGCGCTCGCGCAGCCGCTCCAGATGGCGCCTGAGCCAGCCCCCGAGCTGGGCGGCATGGCTGACCAGGCCATCGCGCTCGATGACCTCCAGGGTGGCCAGCCCCGTGGCCATCGCCAATTGATTGCCGCGGAAGGTGCCGGTATGGCCACCGGGCTCCCAGGCGTCGAACTCCCGACGTATCGCCAGCAGGGCCAGCGGCAGGCCACCGCCCACGGCCTTGGACAGCACCAGGATGTCCGGCTCGATGCCGGCATGCTGGCAGGCGAACAGCGCGCCGGTGCGACCGAAACCGGTCTGGACCTCGTCGACGATGAGCAGGATTCCGTGCTCCCGGGTGACCTGGCGCAGGGTCCGCAGCCAGGCCGCCGGTGCCGGATTGACGCCGCCCTCCCCCTGGACCGCCTCGACGATCACCGCCGCCGGCCGGCAGACGCCGCTTTCCACATCGCCGAAGAACCGCTCCAGATAGCCCGCCAGGGCCGCGGCGCCCTGCTCGCCGCCCAGTCCCAGCGGGCAGCGGTATTCATGAGGATAGGGCAGGAATTGCACCCCGGGCATCAACCCCGCCACGCCCTGCTTGGGCGCGAGATTGCCGGTCACGGCCAGGGCGCCGTGGGTCATGCCGTGGTAGCCGCCGGAAAAGGCCACCACGTTGCTGCGTCCGGTGACCTTCTTGGCCAGCTTCAGTGCCGCTTCCACCGCATCGGCGCCGGACGGCCCGCAGAACTGCAGGCAGTAGTCTTCCGCCCGACCCGGCAGCAGGCCCAGCAGGCGCTCGCTGAAGGCGTCCTTGAGCGGCGTGGTGAGATCCAGGCTGTGCATCGGCAGCCCGCTGCCGAGAAAGTCGGTGATGGCCGCGGTAACCGCCGGATGGTTGTGCCCCAGGGCCAGGGTGCCGGCCCCGGCCAGGCAATCCAGGTAGGTCTTGCCTTCGACGTCGGTCACCCAGACACCGGCGGCCTTGGCGATGGCCAGCGGCAGCTTGCGCGGATAGCTGCGGACATTTGATTCGAAGCGCGCCTGGCGAGCGAGAAAGAAGGCGTTGTCGGCTACTGCGGTATCGCGACTGAGGGATGGTTGAAGCATGGCGTCAGACCTCGGGACGTTTATCTTCGGTAGCGATAATCAGTTTCATTCTCATCCTTCAACCGCTATTCCCGTAAATAGCCCAGTCTTTGAACTCGCCCAACTTTGGCCAATCTGCGGACGATAAAAAACCCGAACTCACTACAGTCCGTTATTGAAATAGCTCGGTAATAAGCCTGATAAGGATCTTGTTTCAGCTATATCCGCAGGGCACTCCTGTCAATGAATAACGAATTTCAGCCAAATAACGCAGCAAGGTTCTGCCGGTAATTAACGGCTCATACAATCTGCCGCTGCGCAGGACTGCACGAGCCTTGCGCAGCAACGGGCTCCGGCGGCGTCAGAACGCCAGGGTGGTGGAGAAGACGAAGGTCCGCGGCGTGGAGATCGTCAGGCCGGGTTCGCTGTCGTCGGACGCGCCGGCGGAGGCCCAGTAGCGCTCGTTCATCACGTTCTCCACCGAGGCCCTCAGGGTCACGCGGGTGGCGTCGACCTTGAAGGCGTAGCGCGCGCCCACGTCGAAGCGATGCCAGGCGTCGATTTCCTTGCTGTTGGCCTGGTCCAGATACTGGGAGCTGGTGTAGATCCCCCGTCCGGTCAGGGTCAGGCCGGGCACCGCCGGGATGTCCAGTTCGGCGCCGAGGTTGGCATTGAGCCTGGGCGTGGCCGGGGCGCGATTGCCGTCGAAGGTGCCACCCACGGTGTCCCTGAGCTCGCTGTCGATGTACATCAGGCCGCCCAGCACGCGGAAGCCGGCCAGCGGCTCGCCGAACACGCTCAGCTCCGCCCCGTCGTTGACCCGCTTGCCGTTGGGACCGAAGGTACGGTTGGTGGCGTTGGTCTCGTAGGCTGGCTGCTTGATGCGGAAGGCACTCGCGGTCACGGCCACGGCGCCGAAGTCGTACTTGGCGCCCACCTCCGCCTGACGGCTGATGAAGGGCGGGAAGATCTCGTCCTCGTTCAGCGCGGTGGACGGCGCGATCTTGCCCTGGCTGAGGCCTTCCATGTAGTTGGCATAGAGCGACAGGCGCTCGGTGGCCTTGAATAGCACCCCCGCCGAGGGCGAGACCTTTTCCTCGTCGTAGGCGGTGGTTTGCTTCACCCCATCGGACCAGTCGTCCACCTTGACCCGCTGCCAGCGGGCGCCGAGGGTGACCAGCAGGCGGTCGTCGAAGAAGCCCAGGGTGTCGGCCAGGGCCACGCCACTGAAGCGGTTCTCGGTGTAGTCCTTGGCATCGGACCGGGTGCGCACGCCCGGCGCGGGCAGGTCGCGGGGCGCATAGAGGTTGCTGGCCCCGCTGGCGTAGCGCCCGCCACCGTTCTCGAAGTCCATGTAGAAGTAGTCGGCACTGACATTGAGCTCGTGGCTGACCGGCCCGGTCTGCAGCCATTTGCGCGCGCCCACGTTGGCGGTACGGACGTTTTCGTCGCGGGTGAAGTCGCGCGGCTGGACGGTGAAATCGCCGGCGTCGTTGGTGAGGGAAACATTGTGGCGCAGGAAATCGTGATCGCTGCGGCGCGCGCCCACGGCACCGTAGACCATCAGCGAATCGTCGACGTCGAATTCGCCACGCAGGGCGCCAAAGGTGTCCTTGGTCTGGGCGCGGGTCCAGCGCTGGGCATAGTTGTGGCGCACGTCGTCGGCATCGGGCACCCGGGCATTGGCACCGACCAGCACCCGCTCCTGGGGCGCATCGGTGTCGCGCTCGGTGTGGCCGAGATCGAGGCCCAGGCGCAGGCGTTCCACGCGATAGTCCAGACCGAGCACGCCCATCTGCCGGTCGACGTGCTGGTGATCCCAGGTGGTATCGCCGGATTGCTTGACGCCGTTGAAGCGCATCCCGAAGCGATTGTCCGCGCCGAAGCGACGACCGATGTCCACGGCGCCGCCCACCTGGCTGTCGGAGGCATAGCTGCCGGTGATTTCGGTGATGGGCTGATCGGTGGCGCGCTTGGGCACCACGTTGATGCCCCCGCCGACGCTGCCGCGAGGCGAGATGCCGTTGAGCAACTGGCTCGGGCCCTTGAGGATGTCGACCCGCTCGGCCATCTCCATGTCGATGGAATAGGTCGGCAGCACGCCATAGAGCCCGTTGTAGGCGACGTCGCTGTTGAACAGGCTGAAACCGCGGATGGTGAATTGCTCAAAGCGACCACCCGACGGATTGGTGGAGCGCACCGAGGGATCGCTGGCGATCAGGTCGGTAAGGGTGCGGGCCTGGAGATTCTGGACGGTCTGGGCGGTGTAGGAGGTCTGGCTGAAGGGCGTGTCCATGAAGTCGCGATTGCCCAGCAGTCCCTGGGAGCCTTGCCGCGCGACCTGGCCGCCGGCGTAGGGCGTGTCATCCGCCTGCAGACTGGTGGCGACGATGGAGGTGCTGGCCAGCTCCTGGACGCCGCTGTCCTGCGGCGCTGGCGCCAGGGTGAAGTCGCGCTCCCCCAGCGGTTGCAGTCGCAGGCCCGAGCCGGCGAGCAGGCGGCTGAAACCATCCTCCACGCCGTAGTCGCCGTTGAGGCCAGCGCTGTCGCGCTTGCCCACCAGCCCCGGATCCACCGCCAGATTGACGCCGGATTCCGCGGCGAAGCGCGTCAGCGCCTGGGCGAGACTGCCAGCGGGAATCTCGTAGTGCCGGCGGGCGGCCTCCTGGGCCCAGGCAGAACCCGCCCACCAGGGAGTACCACTCAACGCCACCAGCAAGCCCGTGCGCAGCAACGGACGCAGTACCAACGCCACCATTGAATCCCCCTCCTTTGATTGTCCTATGCCGTTAATGACCGACGAGTACGGAAAAGGGGACAGGCTTTTTTCAGGCGGCGACCGAGCGGGGTTTCAGGGTCACCCAGAAGCGGGTACGCCAGTGCAGCTCCACTGGCAGCGTCGCGGCCAGTAGCGCCAGTACCCGGTCGGTATCGGCGAGCTGAAAGCTGCCGGTGACCCTGAGGTCGGCCACCGCGGGATCCCAGCGCAGCAGGCCAGGACGATAGCGACTGAATTGCTGCAGGAATTCGCCCAGTGGCTGGTCCTGGGCGATCAGCACGCCCTGGCGCCAGCTCAGCAGCGTCGCGGAAAACGGCTCTATGGCACCGATCCCCAGGGTACTCAGGCGCAACTGCTGGCCCCTGCCCAGTTCCAGCCCCGGCCCGCTCAGCGGGCGAACCCCCACGCTACCGCTGACCACGCGCACGTCGCATCCTTCATCGTCCTGCTGCACGCAGACCTCGGCCTGCTCCACCATCAGGGTCCCGAAGCGGGTATCCAGCCTCAGCGCCTGGGTACCGGGTACGCGCAGCGAGAGCTCGCCGCGCACCAGAGTCAGGCGTCGCCGGGTCTGATCCAGGTCCACGGCGGTCGCGGTATTGAGTTGCAGCAGGCTGCCATCCGCCAGGGTCAGGCTGCGGCGTTCGCCGGTGGCGGTGCTGAGATCGGCGGTCCAGGCGTCCAGCGGGACTTCCTGGGTCAGCCACCACCCCGTCGGTACCACCACCGCCAGGCCCAGCAACTGCCGCAGGGCGGTACGTCGGCCGCGATCGGCCGGTTGCAGACTGGCCATGGCCAGGCGCGACGGCACCGCGGCGAAGCGTTGCTGCAGCGCCAAGGCCGCCTGCCAGGCGCGCTCGTGCTCGGCATGGGCCTGGCGCCAGGCCTGCAACTGCTGGTGTTCGCGCTCGCCAGCCGCACCGGACTCCAGTAACGCCAGCCAGCCCGCGGCCTCGCGGATCGCGGTCCGCCGCCGGTCCTGGGCGCCGCTCAGCACAGCTCCGCCAGCAGGCAATGTTCATAGGCCTGCGCCATGTATCTCTTGATGGTGCGCTCGGAGACCTGCAAGCGCTCGGCGATCTCGCGGTAGGTGAGGTCTTCGAGCTGGCTGAGGAGGAAGGCATGGCGCACCGTGGCGGGCAGGCCGTCGAGCAGCTCATCGAGGGCCTGCAGGGTTTCCAGCAGGACCCAGCGTTGCTCGGGCGATGGCGCGCAGGCTTCGGGCAGCTCGGCCAGGGCGTCGAGATAGGCCTGCTCCAGGCTACGCCGGCGCTGGAAATTGATCAGCAGGCGCTTGCCGATGGTCACCAGGTACGCCCGCGGCTCCTGCAGTTCGTCCAGCACCTCGGGGTTGCGCACCAGCCGCAGAAAGGCCTCCTGGCTGAGATCGGCCGCATCCCATTCGCTGCCCAGCCGCCGCCGCAACCAGGCCTGTAGCCAGCCGCTGTGATCGCAATAGAGCCGATGAAGATGACGTGAGGATGCGAGAGCCATATCACTCATAACGGGTGCTGCCTGCTCGATGATGCTTAGATGATATTGATTCTACTTTACATCACGCATCGGCGACCAGCCCGGAGCCGTCTATCCCTGCCCTTTCGCCCGGAAGATGGGTAACTGCCAGCACGGTGTTCAGCCTGCCGGGTTTTCCGCCGGCACCGGCGACAGATCGACACTCCGGCAATAGTCCATGAACAGCCGCGTCGCCTTGGTCGGCTCGTTGTTGCGCAGGTAGGCCATGATGAAGGTCGAGGCCGGCATGTCGTCGTGGATGTTGACCTGGGCCAGACGCTTGCCGTCGTAGGTCAGGTTGGTGGTCGGCCGGGTGACCAGCACGGAAAAGCCCAGCCCCTGCCCCACCATGCAGCGCACCATCTCGATGGAGGGGGAGCTGTAGGCCACCGTGGGGTGGTAGCCCTTCTCCTTGAAGATGTCGATGAAGTAGTTACGGCTGGGCACCACGTCCAGCAGGATCATGGGCTCGCGACTCAGCTCCTTGAGCGTCACCGCCTTCTTGCCCGCCAGGGGGTGGGCAATAGGCAACAGGGCATAGGGCTTGTGCGGCGCATTGAGCTTCTCCTTGGTGATGGAATCACCCAGCTCCAGATCGTAGAGAAACACCAGGTCGAAGCGTCCCCGATGCACGCCGTGCATGAGTTCGTGCTGCTCGCCGTCGTGCAGCTGGATGGTGATTTCCGGATAGAGCCGCTTGAAGCCGGCGACCAGCTTGGGCAGGTAGAGCGGCGCGGCGGACTCGAAGCAACCGATGGCCACGGTCCCCGAGACCATCTCGTTTTCCGCCTTGGCGTTCTGTTCCAGCTCGTGGGACAGCCGCAACAGTTCCTTGGCCTTGTCGTAGAGTCGGCGCCCACTGGCGGTGAGGGAAACGCCCTGGGCGTGATGGCGGATAAACAGCTTCTGCTCGAAACTTTCTTCGAGATTCTTGATGGCGACGGAAATCGACGGCTGGGATATGTGCAGTTGTCGCGCTGCCTCGACGATGCTGTCTTCCTCGACCACCGCGACGAAATAACGAAGTTGCCTGAGCGTAAAGTGGGTCACGGATTACCTATAGGAAAAAACTGTGCAGAGCTCGTTTTTGCATAGCCTCTACCCCCGAAGCGAAAGCTGTGCCAGGCAGGCTGCGTCTGTCTTCAACGCCCATCAAACCTTTGAAAATCCAGTGGATCTCCGCCGCGTCCTTATCATCCCAGTGCACCAAAACCCTGCATCGAAGCCTTTAATGGCGGCACTTTGCTCCTTATGAGGGCATAGAGGAAAAGTTCTCCAGCAGCCGTTTTCTCTGTATAGCAAAGTCCTATACAGAGGCCCGTAATTTGTTAATTGACGATAAGTCCGCCGATTGCCAATTCTGTAATTGCAGCGACCGGACAGCCCTCTTCGGGCGTGTCCTTCCAATGAATGGCGACAGGTTTTAACGATGACTTTCGACTGGAACTACATGTTCGGCCTTATCGGCGACACTCAATTCTGGCTGGCAACCTGGACCGTCATCAAACTCAGCACCCTCACCTGGGTCATCAGCATCGCTCTGGGCTTCTTCATCGCCCTGGCCAAGCAGTCCCGGCATCCCGCGCTCAACCTGCCGGCCCGTGCCTACATCTGGTTCTTTCGCAGCGTGCCGCTGCTGGTGCTGCTGATCTTCATCTACAACCTGCCGCAGGCGCTGCCGGGCACCTCGGTGGTGCTCGCGGATCCCTTCTGGGCCGGCCTGATCGGCCTGGTCATCAGCGAGACGGCCTATGTCGCCGAGATCCACCGCGGCGGCCTGCTGTCGATTCCCAAGGGCCAGGGCGAGGCGGCGCGAGCGCTGGGGCTGCGCTTTCTCGGCACCCAGTGGCGCATCGTCATTCCCCAGGCCCTGCGCGTGGCCCTGCCCTCGCTGGCCAACGAATACATCTCCATCGTCAAGCTCAGCTCCCTGGTGTCGGTGATCTCCCTCACCGAGATCCTGATGGTCGGCCAGCGTCTCTATTCGCAGAATTTCCTGGTCATGGAGACCATGGTGGCGGTGGCCTTCTACTACGTGCTGATCGTCACCCTGTTCGACTTCCTGCTCAAACGCCTGGAGCGCTTCCTCGACGTTACCCAGCGCAAGGTGGTGCGGACCCCCGATGAGCAGGTGCTGGCCCTGGCCACCCAGGCCTCCACCGCCAGCGCCAAGCCGCAGTGGGACGCCGCCACCCCGGCGCTACAGGCCGCCCGCCTGCACAAGGCCTACAACGACGTCGAGGTGCTGGGCTCGGTCAACCTGCGCGTCCAGCCCGGCGAGGTGGTCTCGGTGATCGGCCCGTCCGGCTCGGGCAAGACCACCCTGATCCGCCTGCTCAACGGCCTGGAGCAACTGGACAACGGCGAGATCCGCATCAACGGCCAGCCCTTCATCCACCTGCACAAGGACGGCGCCCAGAAGCCGCGCTTCATCGAGCACAGCGAGCATCGCCTGGACATCGGCATGGTGTTCCAGAGCTTCAATCTCTTCCCCCACCTCACGGTGCTGGACAACCTGCTGCTCGCGCCGCGCTATCACCGCCTGGATACCCCCGCGGCGCTCAGGCAGCAGGCCTATGTCCTGCTGCACAAGGTCGGGATGCTCGATCACACCTGGAAGTATCCGCACCAGCTGTCCGGCGGCCAGCAGCAGCGGGTGGCCATCGCCCGGGCGCTGATGATGCGACCGCAGATCATGCTGTTCGACGAGCCCACCTCGGCGCTCGACCCGGAAAAGGTCAACGAGGTGCTGCAGGTGATCGAGGCCCTGGCCCAGGAGGGCATCACCATGGTGATCGTCACCCACGAGATGAACTTCGCCTTCAAGGTCTCGGACCGCATCGTGTTCATGGAAAAGGGGCGCGTGGTCTGCGACGACGCGCCCCAGGTACTGCGCAACGGCCAGCATCCCCGCGTCGAGGCTTTCCTCAAGGACGTGTCCCTGGCTTGACCCCTTGGCTTCTGGAGAACCCCTATGATCGAGCAAGCGCAACTGGACCAGTTTCACCGCGACGGCTACCTGGTGGTCGAGAACCTGCTGACGGCCGAGGAAATCGCCGCCCTGCAGGCCGATTTCGATCATTGGGTCGAAGACAGTCGCAGCCACGCCGAGGCCTGGGGCGAGACCCAGGATGGCCGTGCCCGCTTCGATGTCGAACTGGATCACCGGCCCGACCACCCCTCCCTGCGCCGGGTCAGTTCGCCGACCGAGATCTCCGCGGCCTATCGCCAGGTCGCCTTCACCTCGCGGATGGCCCAGGTCGCGGCTCAGCTCATCGGTGGCAGCGGCACGCGATTCCACCACAGCAAGATCAATTCAAAGCTGCCGCGCACCGCCACCCAGGTGAAGTGGCACCAGGACTTCCTCTTCACGCCCCACAGCAACGATGACGTGGTCACCGCGCTGCTGATGGTGAGCGAGGTGACCCCGGAGAACGGCCCCCTCACCGTCATCCCCGGCAGCCACAGGGGCCCGCTGTGGTCGCACTGGCAGGACGGCCGTTTCACCGGCGCGGTCGACGACGGCGTGGTGGCCGAGCACTGCGGCGAGCCCGTGGCCTGCTTCGGCCCGGCCGGTTCGGTGTGCTTCATGCACACCCGCCTGCTGCACGCCTCCAGCCCCAACCAGACCGAGCTGCCGCGCACCCTGTTCATCAGCGTCTACGCCGCCGAGGACGCCCTGCCCTTTGGCGAGAATCCGCTGCCCAGCGAGCACGCCGGGGTGCTGGTGGCCGGCCAGGAAAGCGGGCTGGTGCGCAGCGTGGCCAACAGCGTGCGGCTGCCGCAGAAACCGCGCGGCGCGTCCTTCTTCGTCCAGCAGGCCGGGCTCGACCAGGCTGCCGTTTGATCTTTCCTACCCTCCAAGGAGCACCGCCATGCAAAGAGTCAGCAGCGCCTCGATTCGAATCCTCTCCACCGCCGTACTGGGCGCCGGCCTGGCGCTGGTCTCCAGCCTGGCCTCGGCCGACTTCTTGCAGCCAGGCAAACTCGTCGCCGGTTCCGACCTGACCTTCTTCCCCTACGAATACGTGCAGGACAACAAGCCGGCAGGCTTCGACATCGAATTCGTCGAGGGGCTGGGCAAGCTCATGGGGCGCTCCGTGGAAACGCTGGACACCCGTTTTCCCAACCTCATCACCGGGCTGCAGGGCGGGCGCTTCGACATCACCAACTCCTCGATGTACATCACCGCGGACCGCCTCAAGGTGATCGACATGATCCCCTACCTGAAGAGCGGCGAGTCGATCATCGCGCTCAAGGGCAGCAGCTATCAGCCTAAGAAGCCGGAAGATTTCTGCGGCCACAAGATCGGCTCCATGGGCGCCACCTCCTGGCTGCAGCAACTGCACAAGCTCTCCGGCGAGTATTGCGTGAAGAACGGTCTGCAGCCGATCGCCGTGAGCGAATACGGCACCGATCCCCAGACCACCCAGGCGCTGCTGTCCAAGGCCGTGGAGGCGCAGATCACCGACGCCGCCGTGGCCCGCGGCCTGGTGGAAAAGCTCGGCAATCGCGTGGTGATCTCCTCGGACACCCTGATCTACCCGGTGCTCAACGGCTTTGGCGTAAAGAAGGGCAACGACGCGGTCAAGACCGCCCTGGTGGAGGCGCTCAAGCAATACAGCGCCACCCCGGAGTACGCCGCGCTGCTGAAGAAATACAACTTCCAGGCGCCCACCGAGGCGGACATCGCCGCCCTGATGCCCAAGCCCTGAGCCTTACGGAGTCACGACCATGGCACTTTCTCCCGAGGAACGGCTGCGCATCGATCTGGCGGCGACCTTTCGCGTCATCGCCCACCTCGACATGCACGAAGCCGTCGCCAACCACTTCAGCGCCGCCGTCTCCGCCGACGGCAAGCAGTTCCTGATCAACCCCAAGTGGAAGCACTTCTCGCGCATCCGCGCCAGTGATCTGCTGCTGCTCGACGCGGACGATCCCCGAGGCGCCGAGCGGCCCGACGTGGACAGCACGGCCTGGTCGATCCACGGGCAGATCCACCGCCGGCTGCCGGAAGCCCGGGTGGTGCTGCACCTGCACCCGGTCTACACCACGGCGGTGGCCTGCCTGGCCAAGCCCGAGGTGCCGCCCATCGACCAGAACACCGCGCGCTACTTCAATCGCCTGGCGGTGGACGAACTCTATGGCGGCATGGCCGATACCGAGGCCGAGGGTGCGCGCCTGGCCGGGCTGCTGGATGGCAAGCAGCGGCTGCTGATGGGCAACCACGGCGTCATGGTGATAGCCCCCACCGTCGGCCAGGCCTTCGACGATATCTGGACCCTGGAGCGCGCCTGCCAGATCCTCGTCACCGCCTGGTCCACTGGCCAGCCGCTCAAGGTGCTCTCCGCCGAGGTCGCCGAGAAGACCGCCCGCGCCTGGGAAGGCATCACTAACTTCTCCGAGCAGCACTTCGCCGAGATGAAAGAACTGCTGATCCAGCAGGACCCTTCCGTACTGGATTGATCGCCGCGGAGCCTGCGCGCTCCGCCTTCCTACTGCTTAGAGCCTGTTCCAAATCTCGCGAGCTAGAGCCAAACAAGGCGAAACGCCTGAGGAAGCGGAGTTTACGAATGGTAAATGAGCATTCCGACCGGGCTGGCGACCCAGGGCGTTTTCAACGCAGTTTGGCCGACGCGCAGCAGATTTTGAACAGGTTCTTATGATGACGGCCGCCCCCTGCGGAGCGGCCTAAGGGTACCCTCATGTCCACATTACCGACCACGATCGACACCCTGGTGATAGGCGCTGGCCAAGCCGGCGTCGCCATGAGCGAGCACCTGGGACGCCTCGGCATCGAGCACCTGGTGCTGGAAAAGAACCGCATCGCGGAAGCCTGGCGCACCGGTCGCTGGGATTCCCTGGTGGCCAACGGCCCGGCCTGGCACGACCGCTTCCCCGGACTGGAATTCCAGACGGCGCCGGACGGCTTTCCCGGCAAGGACGAGATCGCCGCCTACTTCGAGACCTATGCCCGGCAGATCGGCGCACCCATCCGCACCGGCGTCGCCGTCACCCGGGTGACCCGCCAGGCCGGCCAGGCGGGCTTTCTGGTGGAAACCTCGGCGGGCAGCCTGAACGCCCAGCGCGTGGTGGTGGCCACCGGTCCCTTCCAGAAGCCGGTGATCCCGGCCATCGCACCAACGGACGAGGGCCTCTACCAGATCCATTCCGCCCATTATTTCAATCCGCAGCAACTGCCCGAAGGCGCGGTGCTGGTGGTGGGCGCTGGCTCCTCCGGCGTGCAGATCGCCGAGGAATTGCTGCGCGCTGGCAAGCGCGTCTATCTCTCCGTCGGCCCCCATGACCGGCCGCCGCGGGCCTATCGCAGCCGCGATTTCTGCTGGTGGCTGGGCGTGCTCGGCCTGTGGGACACCGAGACCATGCAGCCGGGCCGCGAGCACGTGACCATCGCCGTGAGCGGCGCCCGCGGTGGCCATACCGTGGACTTTCGCCGCCTGGCCCAGGCCGGCATGACCCTGGTGGGCCTTACCGACAGCTTCGTCGACGGGGTGGTGCGCTTCCGTCCGGACCTCAACCAGAACCTCGACGCCGGCGACGCCAACTACCTGGCCCTGCTCGACGCCGCCGACGCCTATGCCGCCCGCCACAGCCTCGACCTGCCCGAAGAGCCCTCAGCCCGCGAACGGGTGGCGGACGCCGACTGCATCCGTGAACCGCTCAAGGAACTGGACCTGAAGGCCGCGGGCGTCAGCTCGGTGATCTGGGCCACCGGCTATGCCACCGACTTCAGCTGGCTGCAGGTGGATACCTTTGGCGACAACGGCAAGCCCAGGCACCAGCGCGGGGTCGGTGCCGAGCCGGGCATCTATTTCGTCGGGCTGCCCTGGCTCAGCCGCCGCGGCTCGGCCTTCATCTGGGGCTGCTGGCACGACGCCCGCCACGTGGCCGACCAGATCGCCATCCAGCGCCGCTACCAGGACTACCGTCCCAGCATCCAGTCGGCCGCCCACCCCCAGCAGTCGCGTAGCGCCTGACGCCCTTATCGAGACCCGGAGATCCCGCATGGCCACCCCGACCCACACCCGTATCCGCATGTTCAACACCAAGGACACCTACCCCAACCAGACCCTGGACAACGACCTCTGCCAGGCCGTGCGCGCCGGCAACACCGTCTATGTCCGTGGTCAGGTCGGCACCGATTTCGACGGCAGGCTGGTCGGGCTGGGTGATCCCCGTGCCCAGGCCGAACAGGCGATGAAGAACGTCAAGCAACTGCTGGAGGAAGCCGGCAGCGACCTCAGCCACATCGTCAAGACCACCACCTACCTGATCGATCCGCGCTATCGCGAGCCGGTGTACCAGGAGGTCGGCAAGTGGCTCAAGGGCGTCTTTCCCATCTCCACCGGCCTGGTGGTCGCGGCCCTGGGCCAGCCCCAGTGGCTGATGGAGATCGACGTCATCGCCGTGATCCCCGACTGAGGCCGCCCTATGACCTTTTCCCTCACCGCCCGCTGCGCCGAGACCGGTCAATTCGGCATCGCCATCAGTTCGTCGAGCATCGCCGTGGGCGCCCGCTGTCCCTGGCTGCAACCCGGGATCGGCGCGGTCAGCTCGCAGAACATCACCCTGCCCGCCCTGGGGCCGCGCACCCTGGAGCGACTGGCTGCGGGACAGGCTCCCAGCGCGGCCCTGGCCGAGAGCCTGGCCGGCGACGGCTACGCCGAGTATCGCCAGGTGACCGTCATCGACGCCCAGGGCCGCAGTGCCCATCACAGCGGTGCCCATACCCTGGGCGTGCACCAGGCGCGCAGCGGCCGGGACTGCGTGGGCGCTGGCAACATGCTGGCGAGCCCCGCGGTGGTGGAGGCGCTGGTGGAGAGCTTCGAAGCCAGCCAGGGCGCTCTTGCCGAGCGCCTGCTGCGGGCCATGCAGGCGGCCATGGCCGCCGGTGGCGAGGCCGGACCGGTGCACTCGGCGGCGCTGCTGGTGGTGGGCGACGCCAGCTGGCCCATCGTCAATCTGCGGGTCGACTGGGCCGAGACGGACCCCATCGGCGAGCTGGCGGCGCTGTGGCGCGCCTATGAACCCCAGTTGCAGGACTATCTCGACCGGGCGGTGCGCCCGGATCTCGCCCCCGGCTACGGCGTCCCGGGAGACGACCGATGAGCGCCAGCGGTGAACTGCTGGCGCGGCTGGTGGCCTTCGACACCACCAGCCGCGAAACTAACCTCGCGCTGATCGACTTTGTCGCCGGCTACCTGGAGGGCTTCGGCGTACCCTACGAGCTGATCCACAACGGCGAAGGCACCAAGGCCAACCTGTTCGCCACCCTGGGGCCGGCGGACGTGCCCGGTATCGTGCTCTCGGGGCATACCGACGTGGTGCCGGTGGACGGCCAGGCCTGGACCCGTCCCCCCTTTGTCCTCAGCGAAAGCGCCGGCAAGCTCTACGGTCGCGGCACCGCCGACATGAAGGGCTTTCTGGCCTGCCTGCTGGCACTGGTGCCCGCGGCCAGCCGTGCGGCCCTGCGCCGCGCGCTGCACCTGGCGCTGTCCTACGACGAGGAAGTCGGCTGCCTCGGCGTGCGCAGCCTGCTCGACCAGCTGGCCCAGCGTCCGGTCAAGCCGCTGCTGTGCCTGATCGGTGAGCCCACGGAGCTGAAACCCGTGCTTGGCCACAAGGGCAAGGTAGCCATGCGCTGCCAGGTGCACGGCGCGGCCTGTCATTCGGCCTATGCGCCCCAGGGCGTCAACGCCGTCGAATACGCCGCGCGCCTGGTCGTGGAACTCGGCCGGCTCGGCGAGGCGCTCAAGACAGCGGAACGCCAGGACCCCCGCTTCGATCCGCCCTTCTCCACGGTGCAGACCGGCCTCATCGGTGGCGGTCAGGCACTGAACATCGTGCCCCAGGACTGCACCTTCGATTTTGAGATCCGCGCCCTGCCCGCCCAGGACCCCTACCAGGTGATCCATCAGCTGCAGGCCCATGCCGAGGCGACCCTGCTGCCGGCCATGCGCGCCATCAGCGGCCAGAGCGCCATCCGCTTCACCGAGCTGTCGAGCTATCCCGGCCTGGATACCGCCGTCGAAAGCGAGGCGGCCGACTGGATCGCGCAGTTCTGCGGCTCCCGCGACTTCGGCACGGTGGCCTTCGGCACCGAAGGGGGTCTGTTCGCGGCGGCCGGCATTCCCACCGTGGTCTGCGGCCCCGGCAGCATGGCCCAGGGGCACAAGCCCGACGAATTCGTCACCCAGGCGCAACTGGACGGCTGCGATGCCATGTTGGGTCGGGTGTTGGCCTTCGCTTGTCGCTAGCCCGATCATTCCATTTTGCGGAATGCTGAACTGACCAGAAAGCCCATTCCCTCGAAAGCGCCCTGATCCCAAGCTGGTAGCACCTATCGGGCCCCTCGGCCCGCTGCCTGCCAGGAGTCGGATCATGAAGCTCTATCACACCCCGCTGTCCGGTCATGCCCATCGCGCCGTGCTCTTCGCCTCGCTGCTGGGGATCGAGGTCGAGCTGATCGACATCGATATTCCGGCCGGCGCCAATCGCACGCCGGAATTCCTCGCCCTCAATCCCTTCGGCCAGGTGCCGGTGCTGGAGGACGCTGGCGTGGTCGTCGCCGACTCCAACGCCATCCTCGTCTACCTGGCGAAAAAACTGGGCCGTACCGATTGGCTACCGGAAGATCCCGCTGGCGCGGCCGCGGTGCAGCGCTGGCTGTCGGTGGCCGCCGGAGAACTGGCCTATGGCCCGGCAGCGGCGCGACTGATCACGGTATTCGGCGCCCGCCTGAATCCGGAAGAAGTCATCGCCCGCGCCCATGTCCTGCTCGAACGCCTGGAGGCGCACCTGACCACGCGCGAGTGGTTGGCTGCCGATCACCCGACCATCGCCGACATTGCCCTCTACAGCTACCTGGCCGGAGCGCCGGAAGGCAATGTGCAGCTGGCGCCCTATACGGCGGTGCGCGCCTTCCTGCAGCGGGTGGAGGCCCTGCCCGGCTTCGTGCCCTTTCCCGAGACCGCGGCCGGCCTCCGGGCCTGATCGCGTCGTCACGCTACTGGAGGCCAAGGCCATGCGCGAGCCCCTACCCATCTGGCACGCCGGGGAAACCTTCATCCAGGAACGGCTGGGCGTTCGTGAACGCCTGGAAGCGCTGGGGCCGCGGGTGATCCGGCCGTTCATGCCCGAGCAGCATCGGCAGTTCTTCGCTCAGCTGCCCTTCGTGGTACTGGGCAGCGTGGATGCCGCGGGCGACGCCTGGGCGACGATCCTGGAAGGCCAGCCGGGCTTTATCGCCTCGCCCACGTCCACCACCCTGGATATCGCCGCCCGCCCTGCCAGCGAGGATCCAGCAGCGCCCGGACTGGGCGCAGACGCGGCCGTGGGCCTCCTGGGCATCGAGTGGCATACCCGCCGCCGCAATCGCATGAACGGCATCCTCAGCCCCACAGCCCAGGGACTGCGCGTGACGGTGGACCAGAGCTTTGGCAACTGCCCGCGCTATATCCAACTGCGTGACCTGAGCTTCGCTCACCAACCGGGCGCCGTCCCGGTCACGCCCGGGGAGCAGCTCGCCAGCCTGGATGCGTCGGCCCGGGCGCTCATTGCCGGCGCCGATGCCTTTTTCGTCGCCTCCTACGCCGACCAGCAGGGCCAGCGACGGGTCGATGTCTCCCACCGCGGCGGCAAGCCGGGCTTTGTCCGGGTAGACGCCGAGGGCTTGCTGACCATTCCCGACTTCAACGGCAATCTGTTCTTCAATACCCTGGGCAATGTCGTCGCCAATGGCCGCGCCGGACTGCTGTTCGCGGACTTGGAGCGCGGCGATCTGCTGCAGCTGAGCGGGACCGCCGAGGTGCTGTTCGACTCGCCCGAGATCGCCGCCTTCGAAGGCGCCGAACGCCTCTGGACCTTTCGCCCCCAACGTATCGTCCGTCGCCGTGGTGCCCTGGCGTTGCGCTGGCAGGCGCAGCCCGGCGGCGAGTCGGACAGCAGTCGGCTGACCGGCAGCTGGGCGGAAGCCAAGCGGCGCCTGCAGGCCAGGGCCCAGGACCGCACCTGGCGTCCGCTGCGCATCACCCGGATCGTCCAGGAGAGCGCCACCATCCGCTCCTTCCACCTCGAATCGGTGGACGGCGCAGCCCTGCCCCCCTACCAGGCCGGTCAATTCCTGCCGATCCGGGTGACACCCGAGACGGGGCAATCTTCCCTGGTGCGAACCTACACCCTGACCTCCCTCCCCGCCGACGGCCATTACCGCATCAGCGTCAAGCGCGACGGCCTGGTCTCGCGGCTGCTGCACGACCAGCTGCGCGAAGGCGACCTGATCGAGGCCCGGGCACCCGCCGGCGACTTCACCCTGGCGGTCTCGGCGGAGCGCCCCCTGGTGTTCCTCGCCGCCGGGATCGGTATCACTCCGTTGCTGGCCATGCTGCGCCAGGCGGTCCATCAGGGTCGGCGGCCAGTCACGCTGTTCTATGGCGCGCGGACCCAGGCGGAACGGGCCTTCGACCGGGAGCTGAGCGAGCTGATGGCCAGGGCTCCGGAAGCGCTACGGGTGATCAGGGTGCTGAGCGATCCCGCGGCTGCCCTCCCCGGGGTGGACTATGACGTCGCCGGGCGCATCGACATGGCACTGCTGGGCCGCCAGCTGCCCTTCGGTGACTATGACTTCTACCTCTGCGGTCCCGCGGCCTTTACCCAGGGCCTCTATGACGGCTTGCGCGGTTTTGGTATCGAGGATGCCCGTATCCATGCCGAAGCCTTCGGTCCGGCCGGCCTGGTGCGCAGCGGTGCGGCGACGGCGGCGACCGTGCGGCCTGCCGCGGCCACCGAGGCCGTCCGGGTGCGCTTCGCGGCGTCCGGCCAGCAAGCGCAGTGGACGCCCGCCTCCGGCAGTCTGCTGGAGCTGGCCGAGGCCCAGGGCCTGGAGCCCGCCTTCAGCTGTCGCGAGGGGCACTGTGGCAGCTGTCGCACGGGGCTGCTCCAGGGCGCGGTCACCTATGCCGAGGAACCCGCCGCGGCGGTCGCCGCCGACCAGGCCCTGCTCTGTTGCGCGCGGCCCGCCTCCGGGTCCGCGCCACTGGAGCTCGATCTCTAGGCTGGCCTGCCTGGCCGGGTCGACTACCATGGGCGTCTTGCCGGGCCGCTCCGGCGCCCTGAGGAAGACCCCGCAGATGGATCGTTGGCAGGCGATGCGCGTATTCGTGAAGGTGGCCGAGACCGAGAGTTTCGCCCGCGCGGCCCGGGATCTGCACCTGAGCGCCCCGGCGGTGACCCGCCTGGTGGCGGGCCTGGAAGCGCTGGTCGGCGCCCGCTTGCTGGTGCGCACTACCCGTTCGGTGAAACCCACCGAGGCCGGCGTTCGCTATCTGCAGGATTGCCGGCGCATCCTCGGCGAGATCGCCGAGGCGGAACTGGCCGCGGCCGGGCACTACGCCAAGCCGGTCGGCACCCTGGCGATCACCGCGCCGCTGCTCCTCGGCCAACTGCACGTATTGCCGCTGGTGCTGGACTACCTCGGGCGTTATCCGGACGTGCGCGCCCGGACCTTCTTCGTCGACAGGCCGGTGAACATCGTCGACGAGGGCATGGACATCGCCCTGCGCATCGGCCAGTTGGCCGACTCCGGCCTCACCGCCATTCAGGTCGGCTGCATGCGGCGGGTGGTCTGCGCCGCGCCCAGCTACCTGGCGACCCGTGGCATCCCGCGGACGCCCGCCGCGCTGCGCGATCACCGCGTCCTGGTGTCCCACAGCGCCTGGTCGTCGCTGGAATGGCGTTTCGCCGGGGGACAACGGGTGGTGGTCGAGCCTTTGCTGCACAGCAACACCAATGCCGCCGCGATCAGCGCGGCCGAGAGCGGTCTGGGCCTCACCCGCGTGCCCCACTATCAGATCGCCCAGGCCCTGGCGGACGGCGTGCTGCAACTGGTACTCGAAGACCACGAAGAGGCGCCGCTGCCGGTCAATCTGATCTATCCCGAGGGCCGCCAGGCACCGGCCAAGGTCCGGGCGTTCATCGACCTGGCGGTAGCGGGATTGCGGAGCAATCCGCTGTTCAACCCGCGTCAGTGACCGAGGATCGCCTTGGTCTCCAGGTATTCCTCCAGGCCGTGGACGCCATATTCGCGCCCGTTGCCGGAGCCCTTGTAGCCGCCGAAGGGTGCGCAGGGGTTCCAGGCCGGATAGTTGAGATGGACCTGCCCGGCACGAAGACGGGCCGCCACCGCGGCGACCTGGTCGGGATCCCGGCCCTGGACGTGGGCACTGAGGCCATAGCGGCTGTCGTTGGCGATGGCGATGGCTTCCTCCACGGAACCG
The DNA here is from genome assembly GCF_031453735.1 of Pseudomonas sp. SORGH_AS_0199. NCBI lineage: Bacteria > Pseudomonadati > Pseudomonadota > Gammaproteobacteria > Pseudomonadales > Pseudomonadaceae > Pseudomonas > Pseudomonas sp. SORGH_AS_0199. The sequence goes on along the minus strand of NZ_JAVJAE010000001.1, from coordinate 2,893,110 downwards.
TAGGGAAGCAGGCAGAGCACCGGCCCGAAGATCTCTTCCTGGGCGATGCGCATGCCGGTGGTGACCGCCGAGAAGACCGTGGGCCGCGCATAGAAGCCTACGGGCTGATCCTCCGGGCGGCCCGGTCCGCCGCAGACCAGCCTGGCGCCCTCGGCCAGGCCGCTCTCGATCAGTTCCTGCACCCGGGCGAACTGGGCGCCATTGGCCAGGGGACCATGGGTCGTCGCGGGCGCCAGGGGATCACCGACCACGAGGCTGGCCACGGTGGCCGCCGCCAGGCGCTCCACCTCCGCCAACTGGGCCTGGGGCACCAGCATCCGCGTCGGCGCGCTGCAGGACTGGCCGCTGTTGCGGAAGGCCGCCAGCACGCCCTTGGCCACGGCCGTCTCGAGGTCGGCGTCGGGTAGCAGCAGGTTCGGCGACTTGCCACCCAGCTCCTGGGTCACTCGCTTCACGGTGGCGGCGGCGGCCCGGGCCACCTGCACCCCGGCGCGATTGGAGCCAGTGATGGAAATCATGTCGACCTCGGGATGCTCGGCCAGCGCGGCGCCGACGGTGGGGCCGTCACCGTTGATCAGGTTGAACACCCCGGCCGGTATCCCCGCGTCATGGACCGCCTGGGCGAACAGCAAGGCGCTCAATGGCGCCAGTTCGCTGGGCTTGAGCACTACCGTGCAGCCAGCGGCCAGCGCCGGCGCGACCTTGGCGGTGATCTGGTACAGCGGCCAGTTCCAGGGGGTGATGAGGGCGCAGACGCCGATGGCCTCGCGGCGGATGCGCAGCGTACCCTCGCTGCGCTCGAAGGCGTAGTCGAGCGCGACCTCGCGCGCGACGCGCAGATGTTCCAGGGCCAGGCGCACCTGCAGGGCGCGCGCCGCGGCCAGGGGCGCGCCCATCTCCCGGGAGATGACCTGGGCGAAGCTTTCGCTGCGCTGCGTCAGCAGGCCATGGAGTCGCTCCAGCAGCCGGGCCCGGGCGGCCGGGGTACGACCGGACCAGTCGCTGAAGGCCGCGCGGGCGGCCTGTACGGCCCGATCCACCTCGGCGGCGCTGCCCAGGGCCACGTCGGCCAGGGGACGTTCATTCGCCGGGTTGATCACCCTGACCCGTTCCGGGCCAGCGGCGGGCACCCAGCGACCGTCGAGATAGAAGTGGCTGGTGGTCCGGGAATCGAGCAGGTCGTGCAGCGTGGCGTCCAGCATGGCGGTGTCTCCTGAAGATTGAACGCGACTCAGCCCAGCGCCTGGGTCACCAGGGCGAAGGATCGGACACTCCCCGACGCTCGTGGCGGCGTGCCTCTGGCCATGCGCGGGGCGCGATCCACGCAGGCCAGGCCGGCGGCTACCAGCCAGTCGGCCAGGCCGCAAGCGGCGAGGATGTCGATGCGCACGAATTCACCCTGGGTCGCCTCCAGCAGCGGTGCGATCAGGGCCTTGGCCGCCTCGGCATCCGGCGCTACCACAGGGCCTATCACCAGGCCCCGGCCGAAGTGTCTGAGCAGGGCCAGCCCCTGCAATTCACCCGCCCGCTCCAGCCCCAGCACCTGCAACGCCTCGGGCAGCAGCTCATCCAGCAGCCGAGTACGCTGCAGACCGCTGGCGGCGTTGGCCAGGGCGATTGCCTGCGGATAGTCGGCCGGCGCCAGGCGGCGGCAGCGCGACTCGGCGAGCACCGGCGCGGCGGGCGCACTGGCCAGGCAGCCCTGGTGCTGCTGGATATGGTCGAAGGTCGCGAAACCCAGGCTGGCGTACAGCGGGGCGCCCGCCTCGGTGGCATTGAGGATGGGCGTGCGCGGCGCCGTGGCGTCCAGGCACAGCTGCATCAAGCGCCGGCCGATCCCCTTGCCCTGCTGCTCATCGCTGACGATCACCAGGCCGATGGACGAAAAGTCGCCCTGGTGGCAGGCGAAGGCGATGCCCACCAGTTGCCCCTCGTGTTCGGCGACGAACCCGTCGGCGGTGCGCTGGACCAGGGCCCAATCGGCTTCCCGATGCGGCCAGCGCAGCCGTTGCGACAGCGCATGGGCGGCCGGCAGGTCCCGGGCGGTGGCGGGGCGATAGCTGTAGGTCGAGGCGTTCATGAGCTCTCCTGGTGGGATGTCCGGGATCAGCAGGCGCGGGCCAGCGCCTCGATCTCGACGAGATAACCATGGTGCAGGTGCGGCACGGGCAGCACCGCCCGCGCCGGGCGATGGTCGCCCAGGTACCCGACATAGAGGCGGTCGAAGGTGGGCCAATGCTCGACACCCACCACATAGACGGTCACCTTGAGCAGATCCTGCGGCCCACGCCCGGCGGCGGTCAGGATGGCGCAGAGGTTGTCCAGGGCGATGCACGCCTGATCGGCGAAGCTCGCCGCCATGCTGTGACTGCCATCGGGCCGCACCGGCAGTTGCCCGGAGACATACAGCAGCCCCTGGTAGGCCACCGCCTGGCTGTAATGCCCACCAGGTGGCGCGGCGGTGGCGGTCTGGATGAATTCGGGATCAACGGCCATGCAGGCGACTCCAGGCAGTGAGGGCGCCGGTGGCGTCCACGGCGTGATAGTGATCGAACTGGCCACCGGTGGCGCAGGCATGATTGGGCAGGACCCGCAGGCGACTGCCCACGGGGAAGCGCTGCTCCAGATCGACGGGCGCCCCTCCCGCGAAGCTGATCATGCCGTGCTCCTGATTGGCGCCGGACAGGAGCGCGCCTTCGAGCCAGGTCCCGTCCAGGTCACAGACCTGGCCGTAACCGAAATCGCGTTGCTGCCGCTGGGTGCCGCGGTCGCGACTCAGCGCCATCCAGCCGGCGTCCACTAGCACCCAGCCCTTTTCCGGCTGGTGGCCGATCACCGTGGTGAGGACACTCAGCGCCAGGTCGTCGGCGCGACAGATGCCGACGTTGAGCATCACCAGGTCCTGGAAGACATAGACCCCGGCGCGCACCTCGGTGACGCCGGTCAGGTCCAGGGCCGACAGCGCCGTGGGTGTCGAGCCGATACTCACCTGCGGACAGGCGAAGCCCTGGGCCCGCAGCCGCTCGGCGGCCGCCACGCAGAGAGCGCGCTCCTGCTCGGCCAGCGCCTGCAAGGCCGCGGTCTCGTGCAACTCGTAGCCGGAGCCGGCGTGGGTGAGCACGCCCACGAGAGTCATGCCGCCGGCCCGCAGCACCTCGGCGACCTGCAGTAGTTTGGGATCGTCCGGCTGCAGGCCGGCGCGATGACCGTCGCAGTCGATCTCCAGCCAGACGTCGAAGGCTTCGGCATGGCGCTGTCCGGCTTCGACGATGGCGCGCGCCCCCGCCAGGCTGTCGGTGAGAATGCCGAGCCGGCAGCCCCGCCGCCGCAGCGCCCGCACCTGCTCCAGCCGCGCCGGGGCGATGGCCACGGCATAGAGCACGTCAGTGATGCCCAGGGCGAAGCAGGCCTCGGCCTCCTGCAGCGTGGAAACGGTCACGCCCTCGGCGCCCGCGTCCAGTTGCCGGCGCATCACCGCCTCGCTCTTGCTGGTCTTCACGTGGGGCCGCAGGCGTACGCCGAGGGCGTCCATGCGTGCTTGCATGAGCTGGATGTTGCGGGTCATCCGCGTCTCGTCGATGAGCGCGGCGGGGGTGTCGAGGGTGAGCAGGGACGGGGTCATGGCAGGGACTCGACCAATGGGCGTTGGCTCGACTGTACCCAGCCAGCCTGAACCTGTGCTTCAATTCAATTGACTCATTCCTTCAGCTCAGATTAATGATCGCCATCGAAGACCTGCGCCTGATGGTGCTGCTGGCCCGTTCCGATTCCTTGAGCGCGGCGGCGCGCGCCCTGAACGTCTCGCCGCCCGCCCTCTCCACTCGGCTGCGCAGGCTGGAGGCGCGGCTCGGCGTGGCCCTGGCCAATCGCGATGCTCGGCGGCTGAGCCTCACCCCCGATGGCGAACGCCTGGCCCAGGAATGCGCCGAGCTGCTCGAACGCCTGGACGCCCTGCCCGAGGCGTTCGCCCGCCACGACCAGCCATTGGTGGGTACCCTGCGCCTGGCGGCACCCTTCGGCTATGGTCGCCAGCGCATCGCTCCGCTGCTGGCCCGCTTCGCCAGCCTGCATCCAGGCGTGCGCCTGCAACTGGACCTGCGCGAGACGCCCTGGCCCGATCGACACGACAGCGACGCGGTCATCCATATCGGCGCTATCGAGGACAGCTCCTGGATCGCCAAGCCCCTGGCGCACAACGAGCGCTGGCTATGCGCCAGCCCCGCCTACCTGGCCGAGCACGGCGTGCCCCGGGAGCCGCAGGACCTGCTGCGGCACCGTTGCATCTGCATCCGCGAGAACGACGAGGACGTGACGCTCTGGCAGCTCCGCCACGCTGAGGAGCGCCGGACACTGCGCATCGAACCTGCGCTGCTGACCAACGACGGCAGCGTGGCCCGACGCTGGGCGGAACAGGGCCAGGGCATCGTGCTGCGCTCCGAATGGGACGTGGCCGACGCCATCGCCCGCGGCGCGCTGGTCCGGTTGCTGCCGGACTGGCGTTTCGATCGTGCGCCCATCACCCTGCTGGTCCCCGCGCGAAAGCAGCGCAGCGCCCGGCTCCAGGCGCTGGCGCGCTTTCTCGACCGGGCGGTGAAGGGGTTGGAGGCGGACACCGACGCGCAATAAAGGCAGCGCCCGAGGGCCGCCGCAGAAACTGCGGCGAGGCGGTGAGGAACACCGCGGGCAGCGCTCAGGCACCCTGCATTTCGGCATTCGCCACCGTGGCCGCTCCCTAGACTCAGGGACTGACCTGCCACTGGGAGCGCCACCATGCCACTGCACCCCGATCTGCGAGACCCACGCCTGTTCAAGGAATCCGCCTATGTCGACGGTCGCTGGATAGCCGCCGACAACGGCGCCACCTTCGCCGTGGAAAATCCTGCCACCGGCGCCGTCATCGCCCAGGTGGCGGCACTGGAGGCGACGGAAACCGCCCGCGCCATCGCCGCCGCGGAAGCGGCCTGGCCGGCCTGGCGCGAGCGTCCGGCAGCCGAGCGCGCGGTCCTGCTGGAGCGCTGGCACGCGCTGATGCTGGAGCATCAGGAAGACCTGGCCCTGCTGATGACCCTGGAACAGGGCAAGCCCCTGGCCGAGGCGCGCGGCGAGATCGCCTATGGCGCCAGCTTCGTCAAATGGTTCGCCGAGGAAGCCCGGCGCAGCTTTGGCGACATCCTGCCCGCCCCCGCCCGGGATCGCCGGGTGCTGGTGCTGCGGCAACCGGTGGGGGTCGCCGCCGCCATCACCCCCTGGAATTTCCCCAACGCCATGATCACCCGCAAGGCCGCGCCGGCGCTGGCCGCCGGTTGCCCGGTGGTGATCAAGCCCTCGGACCTCACCCCGCTGTCGGCCCTGGCGCTGGCCGAACTGGCCGAGCGCGCCGGCTTTCCGCCCGGCGTATTCAACGTGCTCACCGGGATGCCCGCCGGCATCGGCGGCGAACTGACCGGCAACCCCGCGGTGCGCAAGCTGTCCTTTACCGGCTCCACGCGCATCGGTCAGCTGCTGCTGGCCCAGTGCGCGGCCACGGTGAAGCGCACCAGCATGGAACTGGGCGGCAATGCGCCCTTCATCGTCTTCGACGACGCCGATCTGGACCTGGCCATCGCCGGGGTGCTGCAGAGCAAATTCCGCAACGCCGGCCAGACCTGCGTCTGCGCCAACCGCATTCTGGTGCAGGACGGCATCCACGACCGCTTTGCCGAGCGGCTGGCCGCCGAGGTGGCCAAATTCAAGGTGGGCAACGGCCTGGAGGCCGGCGTGACCTTGGGTCCGCTGATCAATCGCCTGGCGGTGGACAAGGTGGCGCGCCATGTCGACGACGCCCTGACGCAGGGCGCCAAGGCACTGTTCGGCGGACCGCCCAGCGGCCGCGACCAGTTCGTCGCCCCCACGGTCCTGACCGGCGCCACGGCGGACATGCTGCTGGCCCGCGAGGAGACCTTCGGCCCGGTGGCACCGCTGTTCCGCTTCCGCGACGAAGCCGAGGCCCTGGCGCTGGCCAATGCCACGCCCTACGGCCTGGGCGCCTACTACTACACCCAGGACCTGCGCCGCGCCTGGCGCGTCGGCGAACAGCTGGAATTCGGCATGGTGGCCCTCAACACCGGCACCCTGTCGATGGAGGTCGCCCCCTTTGGCGGCGTGAAGCAATCCGGCCTGGGCCGCGAGGGCTCGCACCTGGGGCTGGACGAGTACCTGGAGGTCAAGGCCTGGCACCTCGGCGGCCTCGCCTAGGCTTAGCTGAAAACTGCCTGCGCTCGGCCATGCTGCGTTGAAAATCAGCTGGGTCGCCAGTCCGATCGGGATGCTCATTTACCACTCGTAAACTCCGCTTCCTCACTGATTTTCGCCTTGCCTGACCTTCCCTCGGCAACTTTTCAGAAAAGCCTATGAACGCTTTTGGCGGCAGGCAACCGAAAATGCCGCCGCCCCCAAGCAAAACAGCCGATCACGATGCCGGGGCTGGCAACTTCAGCGTTACCGACCCTGCGGCCTGCGTAGGCTGGAACTCTCGCCCCTGCCTGGAGTATCGCTGCATGAATTCCGCTGCCAAAGCCACCGACCGCCTGCTGGGTCTTCGCGAACAAGGCGTGCCCCGCGGCATCATCACCGCCCATCCCGTCGTGGTGGCCCGCGCCCGGGGCAGCGAAGTCTGGGACGTGGACGGGCGTCGCTACCTCGATTTCGTCGGCGGCATCGGCGTGCTCAACGTTGGTCACAACCATCCACGGGTGGTGGAGGCCGTACGCCGCCAGGTCGGAGAGATCTCCCACGCCAGCTTCCAGGTGATGGCCTACGAGCCCTACCTGGAGCTGGCCAGCCGTCTCAATACCCTCATCGGCGACGGCGAAGCCTACAAGACGCTGCTGCTGACCTCCGGCGCCGAAGCCGTGGAGAACGCCATCAAGATCGCCCGCGCCCACACCCGGCGCCCCGGGGTGATCGCCTTTCGCGGCGGCTTCCATGGCCGCACCCTGCTCGGCGTGACCCTCACCGGCTTCGCCCAGCCCTACAAGCAGAACTTCGGCCCCTTCCCCGGCGACATCTACCACGCGCCCTACCCCGATCCCTTCCGCGGGGTGGATAGCCAGCAGGCCCTGGCCGGCTTGCGCGAAGTTTTCGCCACCCAGGTCGCGCCCGACCAGGTGGCTGCCCTCCTGATCGAACCGGTGCAGGGCGACGGCGGCTTCCGCCCGGCGCCGGTGGAATTCCTCCAGGCGCTACGCGCCCTCTGCGACCAGTACGGCATCGTGCTGATCGCCGACGAGATCCAGACCGGTTTCGGCCGGACCGGCAGCCTCTTCGCCTTCCAGCAGACCGGCGTCCAGCCCGACCTGGTGACGGTGGCCAAGAGCCTGGCCGGTGGCCTGCCGCTCTCCGGGGTGGTCGGTCGCGCCGCCATCATGGATGCGCCCCTGCCCGGCGGCCTCGGCGGTACCTACGGCGGCAACGCCCTGGCCTGCGCCGCGGCCCTGGCGGTGCTGGACGTGTTCGCGGAAGAGGATCTGGTGGCCCGTGGCGTCGCCCTCGGCGAGCAGCTGCGCAACGGTCTGCTCGAGCTGCAGCGGCGGCATCCACGCATCGGCGAGGTGCGCGGCCGCGGCTTCATGCTGGCGGTGGAAATGGTCGGCGCCGATGGCCAAAGCCCGGACGCCGCCCTCGCCCAGCAGGTCATCGACGGCGCCCGCCAGGCGGGCCTGCTGGTGATCAAGTGCGGTGTCGAACGCAACGTCATCCGCTTCCTGGCACCGCTGGTGACCACCGAGGCACAACTGGCCGAAGCCTTGCACATGTTCGGCCAAGCCCTCGCCCAGGCCGGTGCCTGAGGTCGAACGTAACGCCGCCTGACATCGGCAGAGCGGCGCCAAGGGGAAACCGACCATGAGAATCACGCGTTACCAGGCCATAGGCTTTTCCTGCTACGGCACCCTCGTCGACCGCGAAGGGGGCATCCTCGAAGCCCTGCGCCCCCTTGTGGCGCAGGCGGGCCTCAGCACCCATCCCGACTGGCTGCTCGGCAGCTATCACCGCCTGGCCCGCGAGCTGCGCCAGGCCACGCCCAACGCCAGCCAGACCAGCCTGCACCTGCGTATCCACCAGCGTCTGGCGCAAGAGTTGCAGCAGGAAGACGATCTGGATGCCAGCGTGGCCTTTGGAAACGCCACGACGTGCTGGCCGGTGTTCGAGGATGCGCCGGGCGCGCTGCAGTACCTGAGCAAGTTCTATCGATTGGTGTTGCTGGCCTCGCCCGATGACGGCGAGGCCGCGGCGGTCACGGCACGCTTGCCCGAGGTGTTCGCCGCCGTGATCCCCAACCGCGGCGGCGATCTGCGCCTGGCGCTGGACAACACCCTGGAAGAGCTTGGCCTGGCGCGCGGGGATCTGCTGCCGGTAAGGGGCAGCGAACCGGACGACCCCTGGAACCCCCTGGTGGATTTTCCGCTGTGTACCTTGCGCCGTGATCGCTCGCGGCCCTGGAACCTTTCACGGCAGGCCCTGGATGGCACGCGGTGCGAGTACGCGAGTCTCGCCGACCTGGTGCATGCGCATCAGACCGCCCTGCGTGCCTAGCCTGACGTTCACGACTGCGAGGAACGACGATGGACGCCGCAACAAAACTGGACCGCATCGACATCAACATCCTGGTGCAACTGCAGAAGGATGGCCGGATGACCAATGTCAGTCTCGCCGAAGCCGTGGGCCTCTCGCCCAGCCCCTGCCTGCAGCGCGTCAAGCGCCTGGAGGCGGCCGGCTACATCAGCGGCTACGAAGCCCACGTCAACCTCGCCAAGATCGCCAACTCGGTGACGGTCTTCACCGAGGTCACCCTTTCCGACCACAAGCGCGCCGACTTCGTGAAGTTCGAATCCTTCATCCGCGGGGTCGACGAGATCCTCGAATGTCACCTCATCAGCGGCGGGTACGACTACCTGCTGCGGTTCATGTGCAGCAGCATCGGCCACTACCAGGAGCTGATGGAATCCATCCTCGACCGCAACGTCGGCATCGAGAAGTACTTCAGCTACATCGTCATCAAGTCGCCGGTGGTCAAGAACGCCCTGCCGCTACGCAGCCTGATCAAGGCCGGCTGACCACCCTCGCCGCGACGCTCCACCAGCATCCCGCTGCCGGAGCGTCCTCTTCTCAGCGCAGGATGCAATACAGCTTGCGCACGCTCTCCCGGCTGTCCCAGGCCATCGGTGTATTCGCCGGTATCAGCACCGCCTCGCCCGCCTTGACGGTGCAGGCCGCTTCTCCTTCGACCTCAAGGGTCACGGCGCCGGCATAAAGCAGCATCAGCTCGCAGTGGGGATTGCTCACCGCCTTGCGCGTATAGGCCGTGCATTCCCACATCCCGATCCGCAGGGCGCCGCCACCGCTTTCGAACAGATCGCAGCCAGTGGCCGTGGGCTCGGGGCTGAGCAGGACGCTGGCCGCCGGCGGCGGCGAGGGCTCGCGCGGGGCCGCGGGATCCAGCAGCACGGGTCCCTGGGGCATGGGCCCCTCGCTGGCCCGGCCGGGAAAGGCCATGAACAGGCGCCGCAACTCGCCGCCGTGACGCCAGCGGCATGTGAGGCCTCGCGGCAGGATGAAGGCATCGCCGGCCTCCAGCTGCAGGACCTTTCCGTCCCATTCCAGCTGCAGCGCTCCGGCCTCGATGAGGCTGACTTCCACCCAGGGGTAGTCGTCCAGCTGGCAGTCGGCGGAGTGAGCGACGGCGCTGCCCATCACATAGCCCAGGCGGCTATCGTGCAGGTGCAGTTCCCGGCCAGCGGCCAGGGGATCATCGTGCAGGGGTTGCAGCGCGCGCGGCAACTGGCGGTCATTGGGCGGTTGGCAGTAGTGCAACAGGGGCATGGCGAATCCTCACGACCAGAGGCGCGGCGGGCATGCCGCGGACAGGGTCAGTATCGACCGCCACGACGGCCGGGATATGGCGTTTCCGTCGCGACGCAGCACAGAAGCTGCCGTTTTTCCCAGATGCGGCGCAGTTTCCGCCGCACCACCGATCATGACGGCGACGCCTGGGATTTCAGGACAAACTACCGCCCCCTTGCGCCATCCTTGAGCTTTGCCGGAGACCTTTCCATGACGCTGCTCTACAAGGCCGATCCTGAACGCGGCCAGGCCTGGCGCCGCCTGTTCCAGGAACGCGCGCCCGATATCGAATTTCGCCAGTGGCCAGAGGTGGGCAACGCCGACGAGGTCCGCTACCTGGCCTGCTGGCAACCACCAGAAGACCTCGCCAGCCGCTTTCCCAACCTGGAGGTGTTGTTCGCCACCTCGGCCGGGGTCGATCAGTTCGACCTGAGCCTGCTGCCTGCCGACCTGCCGGTGGTGCGCATGCTGGACCCCGGCATCGTCGCCGGCATGGTCGAGTACGCCACCCTCATGGTCCTGGCCCTGCATCGCCAGTTGCCGCGCTACCTCGACCAGCAGGCCGCAGGACGCTGGCAGGAGCATGCCCTGGTGACGGCGGAGCACCGACGCGTGGGGGTGCTGGGTCTCGGCCAGATCGGCCAGGCAGTGCTGGAGCGGCTCGCCACCTTTGGTTTCCAGCTCTCGGGCTGGTCACGATCGCCCCATGAGCTGCCAGGGGTACGCTGTCATGCCGGCCCCGATCAGCTGCCCGCCTTTCTCGCCGACTGCGAGATTCTCATCTGTTTGCTGCCGCTGACCCGGGAGACGCGTGGAATTCTCGATGCCGAACTGTTCGCCGCCCTGCCTCGTGGCGCCAGCCTGATCAACCTGGGACGTGGCGCCCAGCTGGTGGAGGCCGATCTGCTGGCGGCCCTGGACAGCGGTCAGCTGAGCCAGGCGATACTGGATGTGGTGGAACCAGAACCGCCCACGGCCGACCATCCCTTCTGGCAGCACCCGCGTATCTGGCTGACACCCCACGTGGGCGCCATGACGGTGCCGGAAACAGCCTTCACGGTCTTGCTGGAGAACATCCGCCGCCACCAGCGCGGTGAGCCGATGCAGGGTTTGGTGGATCGGCAGCGGGGGTATTAGCCGAGGCTCCGGGTGGCCTTAGCCCAAGGCCACTCGCAACCGTCCGAGCAAGGCATCGCAGGCTTCCAGCTGGCTGATCTCGACGTATTCATCGGGCTTGTGCGCCTGTTCGATGCTGCCGGGCCCGCAGACCACCACCGGGGTGTCCAGCCGATTGGCGAAGAGGCCGCCCTCGGTGCCGAAGGCCACCTTGAGCTGCGCCGTCCCCGGCTCGACCAGGGTCTGCAGGAAGCGCACGGCCTCGACGCTGGGATGGGTATCCAGTCCGGGATAGGCGTTGACCGTCTCGATTTCGATGGCGGCCTTGGCTGAGGTCTGTTGTGCCTCCCTGACCAGGCTGTCCGCCGTTTCCTGCAGCGCGGCGACCAGGCTGGCGGGATCGTCCGCCGGCAGATGGCGAATCTCGAAGTCCAGGGTGCAGAGGTTGGGCACGATGTTCAGCGCCTTGCCGCCGTCGATCCGCCCGACATGCAGGGTGGTATAGGGAATATCGTAGGCCGCGTCGTGCGCGCCCTCTTCCGCCAGCCGCCGCTGGCTGGCGCGCAGGGCGCCGACCAGGTCGCTGGCCAGGTGGATGGCGTTGACGTGCCGCGGCGCCAGGGAGGAATGACCTTCCTGGCCATGGCAGTGGGCGCGCAACGCGGCCTTGCCCTTGTGGCCGAGGGCGACCTGCATGTTCGTGGGTTCGCCGACGATGCAGAGGAAAGGTCGCACGGGTGCCATTTCCAGCACATCCAGCAGTCGCCGTACACCGACGCAGCCGATCTCCTCGTCGTGGGAGAGCGCGAGCTGCAAGGGTCGTTTCAGCGGTTCACCGCGAGCGGCGTCCAGCAGCGCCACCACCGCACAGGCGACGAAGCCCTTCATGTCGCAGGCGCCGCGGCCATGGATCCGACCATCCTTGAGGGTCCCCTCGAATGGCGGCAGCGTCCAGGCCTGGCCGGCCACGGGCACCACGTCCGTATGCCCGGAGAGCAGCACGCCGGGCACGTCGCCTGGGCCGACGCTGGCGAAGAGATTGGCCTTGCGCCCGCTCTCGTCGAGCACCAGGCGGCAGGCGATACCGGCGCCTTCCAGCAGACCCTGCACATACTGTATCAGCGCCAGGTTGGAGTCGGCGGAGACGGTGGGAAAGCCGATCAGGGTGCGCAGCAGGTCCTGGCTGTTCATCCGGCGAGGCTCTCGCTGCGCGGTTGCGCGAAGCGGCCGATGTCGAAGGCCGCCAGGGGCGTCTCGGTACGCCCGGTGGCGATCAGCTCGGCCATGGTATCGCCCACGCCCGGGCCGAGCTGGAAGCCGGCGCCACAGAAGCCGAAGGCGTAGTAGAGGCCGTCCACCTGACTGCTGGGCCCCATGATCGGCAGGTCATCGACGATATAGCCCTCGACCCCGCTCCAGGTACGGATCACGTTGATCCGCCCCAGCGCCGGCGCCAGGCGGCGCAGCTGGGCCAGTTGGTTGAGCATGCCATGGGGCTCGGCCCGGGCCAGGCGGGTATCCAGGTCCGGTCGGGTGCGGAAGCAGCCGCCAAAGATGACGTTACCCCGGGGGATCTGGCGGAAATAGATGGTCTCGCTCACCAGCGGCGAAGACACGCCCACGGTCTCGCGGAAGACATAGGGCAAGGGCTCGGTGACCCCCATCTGCGGGCCGTGGGTCTCGATGGGCACCGGCTCGCCGAACTGGCTCGACAACCGGCTGCCCCAGGCACCGGCGGTGATCAGCAGCCGTGGCGCCTGATAGCGCCGGCCATCGGCGGCCTGCACCAGGAAGTCACCGCCCGGCTTGGTGACCTGGGTGATCTCGACCCGTTCCTGGAGATCGACGCCTTCGCGCACCGCGGCGCGGGCGAACGCCGGGGCGGCCAGGCGCGGATTGGCGTGGCCATCGTGGGGCGCATAGGAGCCGGCCACCACCTCGGGGCCCAGATAGGGAAACTTCTCGTGCAGCGCCGCGCCTTCAAGTACCTGAAGTTCCAGGGCGGCGGTCTCCGGCGCCCGGGCATACTCGTGCAGCATGGCGATGCGCGCCGGATCGTAGACCACCCGCAGATGACCGCCTGGAATGAATTCCAGATCGTCACCGATAAGCTCCGGCAGGCGACCCCAGATCCCCCGCGACCGCGTGGCCAGCGCGACCTGACTCAGGTAGCGGCCCTGACGGCGGACATTGCCGAAATTGGTGCCACTGGCGAAGCGCCCGACCTGGTCACGCTCCAGCAGGAGCACCGACAAGCCCCGGCGACGCAGGAAAAACGCGCTGGCGCTGCCCATGATGCCGGCGCCGACGATGATGACATCGGCCCGGTTGGCGGCCTGCTGACTCATGATGAAACCTCCTCTTCGCTGGTCACGATGCCCAGCGGCAATGGCCGGATCGGCGCCTGGCCACGCAGGCGGCCGACGGTTTCCACCGGCACCCCCGATTCGGCGGCGATGATCTCGGCCCCGGCCTGGGCGCAATAGCGACCCTGGCACCGGCCCATGCCGACCCGGCTGAAGGCCTTGGCGCGGTTGGCTTCACGGGCGCCCTTTTCACGCACCACGGCGCGCAGTTCACCGGCGGTGATGCCTTCGCAACGGCAGACCACCGCGGTGTCCGGCAGACTGGCCATCTGCCTGGCCGGCCAGGGAAAGGCCTCGGCCAGGCCCAGGCGAAAGCGCTCCTGCACCGCCAGCGCCTCGCGGCAGCGCTCGGCGAGGCCGCCGGGCGCCGTGCGGCCGAGATCGGTCAGGACCGCGCAGGCGGCCAGTTGCCCGGCCAACTCGGCGCCGTCGGCGCCCCGTACCCGCGCCCCATCCCCGGCGGCATAGACGCCGGGCGTCGAGGTGCGGCCGTCGCCGTCCAGTTGTAGCACCCACTGGCCGGTCGCCTGCTCGAATTCGAAGGCGCAGCGGGCCAGGTCGCCCAGCTGGGTTTCCGGACGCAGGTGATACCCCAGGCCCACGGCGTCACCTGCTACCTCCTGGCGCAAGCCACGGGCATCGGCGAAGGCCACGCCGGCAACCCCCTGCTCGGCATCGCCGAGAATCTCCAGTGGCGTGACGCCGAAATGCAGCGGCACACCGGCGCGCCTGAGCGCGGCCATGAGCTGTACGCCCTTCCAGGCCACACCCGGGCGGGCCAGCAGCTTGGGCGTCGCCAGTGCACGCAGGCGCAGCGGCGCGGTGTCGAGTACCGCCGCCACCGTGGCGCCGGCCTGCTGGTACTGGGCGGCAACGAGATAGAGCAAGGGCCCGCTGCCCATGAAGATAACCCGGCGGCCGATGGACACCGCCTGGGCCTTGAGGGCGATCTGGGCGCCACCCAGGGTATAGGTGCCGGCCAGATTCCAGCCCGGCACCGGCAGCAGCCGATCGCCGGCACCGGTACAGAGCACCAGGGCGTCGAAATCCAGGGTGCGCTGGCGATTGCCCTGCGCCGTATAGAGAGTGCGCTCGTGCAGGTGCCAGGCCAGGGTATCCGGGCGGTAGTCGAGGCGCCCACGCAGGCTGTCGAAGGTGCGGTGCAAGGCCTCGGCCTTGCCTGCCTCGCTGCCATAGAGGGTGGCGTAGGGCCGCTGGAAACCCTCGGGCTGACGTCGATAGATCTGGCCGCCATCGCGGCGATTCTCGTCGATCACCACCGGGGCGATACCCGCGGAAAGCAGGGTTTCCGCACAGCGCACGCCAGCCGGACCCGCGCCGACGATGACCACCCGCGGCGGGTTCGCGCCCTGTTGAACTAGGCCAGATTCCATACGGCCTCCGGTTGCGTGGTCAGGATCTGCAGGCCTTCGCGTACCTCGGTGCCGCAGGCGCGCAGGCGTTCGCCCTCGGCCGTCCAGACCCAGCAATCCTGGCAGGCGCCCATCAGGCAGAAGCCGGCGCGACGTTCGTCGCCGAATTCGGAGCGGCGCAGCGCCGGGCCGTTGGTGAGCAAGGCGACCATCAGGGTGTCGCCGGCCAGGGCGGTGACCGGCAGGCCATCGACACTGAGGCTGACCTGCGGTCGGCCGGTTTCGCCGAGACGCTGGAAGCGGGTAGTCATGCGCGAACTCCTTGGGTGTGCAGCACGGTACCGCCCTGCAGTCGTTGCAGGGCGTCACCGTCGTGATGACAGAGGATGCGATTGCCACCGGCCAGCATCCGAGGCTGCGGCGGTACCCGGTCGCAGCGCCCGTCAATGCGTACCGGGCAACGTTGCAGGAAGCTGCAGAGTCGGCCACTGGCGGCTGCTGACGGGACCCAGGGCAGCGGCGTACGGATCGGCTGTTCTTCCAGCCAGCCCTGACGCAGCTCGGGCACCGAGGCGGTGAGCAGGTCGGTGTAGGGATGCAGCGGCGGATGCTGCAAGGTGGCCGGCGTGCCCACTTCCACCGGCTGTCCGGCATAGAGCACCAGCACCTCGTCGCACAGGCTGCGCACCGTGGAGATGTCATGGCTGATGAACAGATAGGCCAGCCCCAGTTCGCGGCGCAGTTCGGCGAGCAGGTCGAGGATGGCGGCGCCGACCACGGTATCCAGCGCCGAGGTGACCTCGTCGCAGAGGATCAGCTCGGGTTCGGCCGCCAGTGCCCGGGCCAGGTTGACCCGCTGCTTCTGACCACCGGACAGTTCGCCCGGACGCCGACTGGCGAGGCTGGCCGGCAGCTGCACGCGGTCGAGCAATTCGCGGACCTTGCGCTGGCGGGTCGCCTTGTCAAAGGCGTGATAGGTCTCCAGCGGGCGCATGAGGATGCGTTCCACGCTGTGGGACGGGTTGAGCGCCGTGTCGGCGTTCTGATAGACCAGTTGCACCCGGCGGAACTGCTCACGGGTGCGACCTTCCAGGCCTGGCGGCAACAGTTCGCCGCCCAGGCGCACGCTGCCCTGGGCCGGCGGCAGCAGGCCGGCGATCACCCGCGCCAGGGTCGACTTGCCCGAACCGGATTCGCCGATCACACCCAGGGCTTGGCCCTTGGCGATGCTCAGGTCGATGCCTTCCAGCACCCGGTAGTGCGGCAGGCCATCGGCGCCGAGGGAACCATAGCCCGCCACCAGATCCCTGACCTCCAGGATCGGTGCCGTGGTCTCCACGGTGGGCAGGCCACGCTCCGCCAGGGGTTCCGGCCGGGCCGCGGCCAACAGGCTGCGGGTATAGGGATGCCGGGCACTCGCCAGCAGCCGCTCGGTGCGGCGATTCTCATAGACTTCGCCACCATTGAGCACCAGGATGCGATCAGCCATCTGGGCCACCACCGCCAGGTCGTGGGAGACGTAGATGGCGGTCACGCCACGCTCGCGCACCACCTGCTTGAACACCCGCAGCACCTCGATCTGGGTGGTGACGTCCAAGGCCGTGGTGGGTTCATCGAGGATCACCAGGGTCGGATCGGTGATCAGCGCCATGGCGGCCATCAACCGCTGCAACTGACCGCCCGAGACCTGGTGCGGATAGCGCTGGCCGATGTGCTCGGGGTCCGGCAGCGCCAGCTCCTTGAACAGTTGCAGCGCCCGCGCCTCGGCTTCCCGGCGGTTCAACACGCCATGGATCAGCGCGCTCTCGATGATCTGCTCCATGAGCCGCCGCGCCGGATTGAAGGCCGCCGCCGCGCTCTGGGCAATGTAGGCGACGGTGCGACCGCGCAGGCGCCGCAGGCCAGCGGCGTCCAGCTCCAGCACCTGGGTGTCGCCGACGCGGATCGAGCCACCGGCCAACCGACAGCCCGCCCGGGCATAGCCGAGCAACGACAGGGCGATGGTGGTCTTGCCCGAGCCCGACTCGCCGATCAGCGCCAGCACCTCGCCCTTGGCCAGGCTGAAGCCGACGTCCTTGACGATGGTGGTTTCACTGCCGTCGTCGCCCTGGGCGACCACCCGCAGGTCCTTGACCTCTACCAGCAATTCCATCTCAGCGCCCTCCCCGGCGTCGCGCGCCGAACCGGTCGATGAGCAGGTTGACACCCACGGTCAGGGTGCCGATGGCCAGCGCCGGCATCAGCACCGCCGGGGCCCCGTCGGCCAGACCGCCGATGTTTTCCCGGACCAGGGAGCCCAGGTCGGCATTCGGCGGTTGCACGCCGAGACCGAGAAAGCTCATGCCGCTGAGCAGCAGCACGATATAGACGAATCTAAGCCCCAGATCGGTGAGCAGCGGCAGGCGCATGTTGGGCAGCATCTCCCGCAGGGCGATGTAGAACCGGCCCTCGCCGCGGGTGCGGGCGACCTGGACGTACTCCAGCTCGGTGAGGTTCATCGCCAGGCTGCGGGCGATGCGATAGCAGCCGGGGGCATAGCCCACCACCGCCATGACGATCAGCAGCGGCACCGAGGAGCCGAAGGCCGAGACCATGACCAGCGCCAGCATCTTGCTCGGCAGCGAGATCAGCGCATCGATCAGCCGTGACAGCGGCTCGTCCACCCAGCGGCCGGACAGCGCCGCCAGTAGACCGAGCCCGGTGCCCAGCACGCAGGAGAGCACGGCGGCGACCAGCGCAAGGCCGACGGTGAATCGGGCGCCGTCGAGGATGCGACTGAGGACATCGCGTCCCAGGTAGTCGGTGCCCAGCAGGTGCGCCTGACTGTAACCGGCCAGCACCGCGCTATCGCCCAGGGCGCCCGGGTCATAGGGGGTCAGCCAGGCGCCGAACATGGCGATGAACAGCCAGAAGGCCACCAGCACGCCGCCGCAAATGCCGGTCAGCGACCAGCGGGCCCGCCGCCGGGTACGGGGGGGTGACAACTGGGCGTCGAGGGTCTTGCCATCCACCGGCAGGACGGACGCGGCACGTACGGGAGTCACGGGTCGGGTCATAGCGTTCTCAGCCTCGGATTGGACAGGATGGCGCAGAGATCCGCCAGGGTCATGAGGACCAGATAGGCGCAGCAGAACAGCATGGCGCAGGCCTGGATCAGCGGCAGGTCGCGACTGGCGACGCCGTCCACCATCAGCTGGGCGATGCCCGGGTAGTTGAAGATGGTCTCGACGATCACCACCCCGCCCATCAGGTAGGAAAGACTCAGGGCAATGGAGTTGGCGATGGGGCCCACGGCATTGGGCAAGGCATGGCGCAGCACGGCGCGGACCGGACCGACGCCCTTGAGCCGCGCCATCTCCACATAGGAACTCTGCAACTGCTCCACCAGGGCTGCGCGGGTCATCCGCGCCATCTGCGCCACGATCACGCAGCACAGGGTGCCCACCGGCAGCGCATAGGCGCGCAGGAAATCCAGGGGGCCGCCGATGTCATGGGCGAAGGTCAGCGCCGAGGTCCACTGCAGGTGCACGGCGAAGACCAGCACCGCCAGGGTCGCCACCAGGAATTCCGGTACCGCGACGATGCCCAGGGTAAAGACGTTGAGGGCCCGGTCCAGGCGGCCGCCGGCATTCATCGCCGAGACGATGCCCAGGCCCAGCGCCAGGGGCACCGACACCAGGGCGGTGACCCCGGCCAGCATCAGCGAGCTGCCGAGCCGATCGCCGATCATGCTGGTGATGGGCATCTGGCTCGCCAGCGACTGGCCGAGATCGCCGTGCAGGAGACCGCTCAGCCAGTGGACGTAGCGCAGCAACGCGGGCTGGTCGAGACCCATCTGGGCACGCAGGGCCGCGACCTGCTCGGGCAGCGCGAACTGGCCCAGCGCCTGCTGGGCGGCATCGCCCGGCAACAGCGCGGAGACGAAGAACACCAGCAACGAGACGATGAGCAGGGTCAGCAACCCGCCCCCGAGGCGTCTGGCGATGAGCGTGAAAACGGAAAGGTCCAAAGCCACCTCCTGCTTGAGCGTGGAGCGGCGAGCCGGGCCCCTGCGGACAGACTCGCCGGCAGGCACCGGGCGTCAGGCCTCCAGCCAGACGTGCTCGGCGAACATGTAGCCCATGAAGCCACCGATGGGGATGATCCCGTAGCCACCGAGCTTGGGCGAATGGGCATCGATGGAGCTGGTGAAGATCGGCAGGCCGATGCCGCAATGCTGGTGGATCAGCAGCTGCATGTCGGCGTACATCTGCTTGCGCTTGGCGATGTCCGTCTCGCCACGGGAGGTCACCAGCAACTGGTCGAACTGCTCGTTCTTCCAGCCCGACTCGTTGAAGGGCGCATCGGACTTGAAGAATTGCGACAGCAGGATATTGGCCGTGGGCCGGGCGTTGATGTTGCCGAAACCCAGCGGGTCCTTCATCCAGTGGCTGTTCCAGTAGCCATCGGCACTGACCCGGTTGACCATCAGGTTGAGCCCCGCCTGGCGCGCCGACTGCTGCAGCACCAGGGCCATCTCGTTGGCGTTGTCGGCGGCGGTTGAGGTCACCAGGGGCAGCTTCGCCCCGGCGATGCCAGCCTTCTGGAACAGGAACTTGGCCTTGTCCGGATCATAGGGCCGCTGGGGCAGGTCCGCGGCATAATAGGGTGTCCCGGGCATGATCGGCTGGTCGTTGCCGATGACGCCGTAGCCAAGGAATACCGACTTGAGAATCTGCTCGCGGTCGAACAGCAGCTTCATGCCCTCCACCACGTTGGGATCGTTGAAGGGACGATTGGGGATTCTCATGATGAGATCGGTGTAGCTACCGGAATTGTTGGCGACGATCTTGAGCTTGCCGCCCTGCTTGAGCCGATCCGCCGAACGGGGATCCACCGACACGGTGAGCTGGACGTCCCCGGCCAGCAGGGCATTGACCCGCGAAGGCTCGTCGCCGATGCCGATCAGCTCGATCTCGTCCAGATAGGGCTTGCCGGACTTCCAGTAGTTTTCGTTGCGCACGCCCACGGTGCGCACGCCCGGCTTGAATTCCTTGACCTTGAAGGGCCCGGTACCGTTGGCGGTGGAGAAATCCTTGGTGCCGTCGGCGATGATCAGGAACGGTGAGATGGCCAGCACCGCGGGCAGCTCGGAGTTCGGCGACACCAGGCGGATGCGCACCTCGTCGGGCGCCACCGCGGTGACTTCGGCGAACTGATCGGCCAGGGCCTTGACCTTGGAACCCACCGCCGGGTCCTTGTGGCGCAGCAGCGAGTAGACGACATCGGCGCTGTCCAAGGTCTTGCCATTGTGGAATTGCACGCCCTGGCGCAGCTTGATCGTCCAGGTCAGGGCATCCTGGGTCTCCACGCTGGTGGCCAGGGCCATCTGGGGTTCCAGATGGCTGTCGAAGACGGTCAGGCCGTTGTAGAAGAAGTACTGGCGGGCATAGTCGCCCGAGAAAGAGCCCTTGGCCGGATCGAGGGTATCGGCGGTGGAGGAACCCGCCGCTGCGGCACGCACCCGACCGCCGCGACGCGGGGTGCCAGTGACCGCATCTTCTGCGGCGAAGGCCTGGCCATCCCGACCGAGCAGACTGCCCACCCCGGTCGCCAGCAATCCGGCGGCGCCCAGCAGGCGCAGCGCATCGCGCCGCGACACCCCCCGATGCAGGGCCTCGAAGGCCCGAACGCTTTCAGCAGCTCCTATCAGGGGACTTCCAGTCTTTTTCTCGGTCATGTCGGCTCGCTCGTTGGGGACTCGGTCGCCAGTCCGCGCACCCCTCCCCGGGCGCACGAAGCTGTCCTCTTGGCCGCCTTGTCGTGCGGCCAGGTTCATTACAGCACCCGCCCCTCGTCGATTACCGTCGAATTGCCCCCGCGGCGAGACAGAAAAGACCGTTTTGACCGAGCCGCTCAGCATTGTTTGCGGTGTGCGTCGCGACGGCGCGTCGGGGCCCGTCATGCCCGCCTTTGGCGCGCTGGTGCGGCGTTTCGCTTGGCTTGACGGAGCGCGGTGCGGACCGCGACGGGAGGCTGGACGATCGCAAAAAGCCCGCAGCGACAGCAGGTTCTGCGCAGCGGTGCCGGTCAGCGCTGCGACAGGCTGCGGAAACGAAAAAACCGCCAAGCCGGGCGCTGCGTGGCAGGGCCTGGACTGGCGGTGGCGGTGGCGGTGGCGGTGGCGGGATCGGGGCTAGTGCAGGCGATCCTGAACGCGGTAGTAGAGTCCTACCAGTGGCAGGAACCAGGGCTTGCCGAAATGCCCGGGAATCGCCGGCCAGTCCAGCACCCGCCAGGGATTGGCCTGGCCGCGACCTTCCAGCACCTCGGCCATCACCCGGCCCATGTGCACCGACATCTGCACGCCATGGCCGCTGTAGCCCATGGCGTAGAACAGGCCGTCCTGCTCGCCGGCGCGGGGCAGGCGATCGGCGGTCATGTCCACCAGGCCGCCCCAGCAATAGTCGATGGGCGTCTGGACCAGGCTGGGAAAGAGTTGACCCAGCGCGGCGCGCAGCACGGCGCCGCTCTTGGCGTCCTGGCGGGGATCGGACAGGGCGAAACGCGCCCGTCCGCCGAAGATCAGCCGGTGATCCGGGGTGGTGCGGAAATAGTTGCCGATGATGCGGCTGGTGACATAGGTGCGCCGATTGGGCAGCAATCCGTCCAGCTGCGCCTTGGGCAGGGGCGCGGTGGCGATGATGAAACTGCCCACCGAGGCGATGCGCCGGCGAAACCACTGGAAGGGGCCGACGCTGGCGTTGCCCGTGGCCACCAGCACCTGGCGGGCGCGCAACTCGCCCCTGGCGCTGATCACGCGAAAACTGCCATCGGGCAGTCGCTGCAGATCGCTGACCGCCGCGCCTTCGAATACCTGGGCGCCCCGCCGCACGGCCGCCTCCGCCAGCCCGACGCCGAAGCGCCCCATGTGCATCTGGGCGCCGTTGTGCTGCAGCAGACCGCCATGGAAATCGTCGGACGCTACCTCAGCGCACACCTGGGCGGCGTCGAGCAGTTCGACCTGCGGGTCCACCTCCTGGCGGATCAGTTCGCAGGTGCGCGCGAGGTTGTCATAGTGCTGCGGCTTGGCCGCCAGCTTGAGCTTGCCGGCCTTGTGGAAGTCGCAGGCGATGCCCTCCTCGGCGATCACCGCCTCGACGCTGGCGACCGCATCGGCATAGGCCTGGTAGAACGCCCGGGCCTTTTCCGCGCCCAGGCTGGCGTGCAGGGCCGCGTAATCCTGGGCGACCCCGGTGTTGCAGTGGCCGCCGTTGCGTCCGGAGGCTTCGCCGATCACCCGGCCAGCCTCCAGCACCGCCACGCTGGCACCGCGCTGGCGTAGCGCCACGGCCGCGGAGAGCCCGGTGAAGCCGCCGCCGATGACGGCGACATCCACCTCGCCCGCCACCGGCCCGAGGGTAGCCCCGGTAAAGCCCGGCGCGGTCGCGAGCCAGTAGGAATCGGACGATGCTGGGCCAAGACTCATGGGCGGGCGCTCCGGCAGCTCAGGGGGGTTATTCGAGACCGACCACCGCGGCTAGGCCGCCGATGTCCTTGATCTCGGTGTTGGTGTAGAACGGCGTACTCGGCTCATGGCCGCGATTCACGAACACCTTGTTCTTGATGTTCATGTAGTCGGCCGGGATGAGGTCGTAGCGGAAGCTCGACGACACATGCAGCACGTCTTCCGGACCGCAGCCGAGGGTGTCCAGCATGTATTCGAAGGCCTGCAGGCGCGGCTTGTAGGCCTGGCCCTGCTCGGCGGTGAAGACCCGGTGGAAGGGCACGCCCAGCTTGTCGACGTTGGACATGATCTGCTCGTCGGCGGCGTTGGAATAGATCACCAGCGGGATCTTGTCGGCGATCTTGGCCAGGCCCGCGGTCACGTCCGGATGCGGTCCCCAGCTCGGCACCGCCTCGTAGTAGGCGTTGGCCTCGGCGTCGGTGAAGGAGATGCCCCAGCGCTTGCAGGTGCGCTCCACCGCCGAATACAGCACCTCCGAATAGGGCTTCCAGGCGCCGAGCACCTCGTCGAAGCGATAGCCGTTGAAGTCCTTGCAGAACTGGTCCATCGCCTCGGCGGGAATGCGGTCGGCGAACATCTCGCGGGCCATGTCGGACATGCGGAAACGGGTCAGGGTGCCGTAGCAGTCGAAGGTGATGTACTTGGGCCGAAAGGCGGTCATGGCAAGGGTCCTTTGACAGGGGTCATGAGTGAGAGGCCGGGACGCCGGTGGCGTCCCTGGCAAGCATTACAGCACCGGCGGGCCTGACAGTTGTCCGCTTTCAGGCACCGCGGGAGACAGAAAAAACCGTTTTAGCGGTAGGGCCCAGCATTGTTTGCGGCGACCTCAGGCTTTGGCTGAAAAGTGCCTGCGCTCGGCCATGCTGCGTTAAAAATCATCTCGGAATGCTCATTTACCATTCGTAAACTCGAGCGCGAGTCCGATCCGCTTCCTCGCTGATTTTTGCCTTGCCTGACCATCGCTCAGCGACTTTTCAGCCAAGCCTCAGGAGTGTTCCAGGTCGATCAGCACGCTCTTGCTGCGCAGGGTCGCCTCATAGGCGGCGCGGCCCAGGTCCTTGCCGATGCCGGACCTCTTGTAGCCGCCGGTGGGAATGATCCAGTCGTGGCTGCGGCCATAGCGATTGACCCAGACGGTACCGGCTTCCAGCGCCCGGGTCAGCCGCAACGCCCGGCCAAGGTCGGCGGTGTGCACCCCGGCGGCCAGGCCATAGGTGGAGTGGTCGGCCAGGGCCAGGGCCTCGGCTTCGTCGTCGAACACCTGCACGGTCAACACCGGGCCAAAGATCTCTTCGTGCACCGCGGGGTTGGCCGCGTCGACCCCGGTAATCAGCGTCGGCTGATAGTAGGCACCACCCATGCCCTCCTCCAGGGCGCCACCGACCAGGATCTCCGCGCCGGCTGCCCGGCTGCGGGAGACGATGTCCTGGATGCGCTGCCCCTGGCGGTGGGAAATGATCGGCGCCAGGGTAGCCTCCGCCGCCCAGGTCGGCCCCGGGCGCAAGGCGGCGAAGGCCGCGCGGATGCCTTCCAGCATCGGCTCCAGAGCGGCGCGCTGGACCAGCAGTCGCGAACCCGAGACGCACACCTGGCCGGCGTTGCCGGTGATGGCGGCCGCCACGCTGCGGGCGGTACGGGCCAGATCCGGAGCGTCGGCGAACACCAGTTGCGGACTCTTGCCGCCCAGCTCCAGGGTCACCGGCTTGGGCCCGCTCTCGGCGCAGGCGACCATGATGGCGGTGCCGGTCCCGGTGGAGCCGGTAAAGGTGACCTTGCCGATGCGCGGATGGCGACACAGGGCGTCGCCGGTGGTCCGACCATCGCCCTGGACCACGCTGAGGATGCCGGCCGGCAGTCCCGCCAGCACGGCCAGTTCCGCCAGGCGCAGGATGGAAAAGGGCGTCAGCTCCGAAGGCTTGATGACCACCGCATTGCCGGCGGCGAGCGCCGGCGCCATCTTCCAGCCGGCCATGCTCAGGGGGAAATTCCAGGGAGCGATGGCGCCCACCACGCCATAGGGCTCGGTGATCTGCAGGCCCAGGTGGCTGGTGGCGGTGGCCGCCACCTCGCCGCCGTGCTTGTCGGCGAATTCGGCGAAGAAGCGAATGCCCTCGGCGACATAGGGAATGTCCCAGGCCAGCACCTCGCGCAGCGGACGGGTCGAACCCACCGCCTCCAACGGACCGAGGATCTCGCCATCGGCCTCCACCAGATCGGCCCAGCGGCGCATCACCCGCGCGCGTTCGCGCGGCGGCCGACTGGCCCAGTCGCTGGCCTTCCAGGCGCGCCAGGTGCCCTCCACCACCTCGTCCACCAGATCCGCCGAGGCGCACGGCAGGCCGCTCTGGAAGCCACCATCGGACGGCCGGAACACCTCCAGTTCGGCGCGGGCATCGCAGGTGCGACCGCTGATGAAGTGGGCACAACGAACCGCTATTGCTCTGGGGTCGAACGAGGCCATGGCGCGCTCCGCTAGGGCTGTGGGCTTGGCCCCAATGCTAGGCCGCCGGGCCGCCATCTTTTGCCGAACTGGAAGGGGCCTTCGGTGCCTCGCAGTGGCGCATCCACCCACCGGCAACCGAATCTGCCGTCGCGGCTTGCTAGGCTGACGCCTGAATCAGCCAGACCCGAACCGGAGCCCTGCCGTGTCCCACGCCACCTTGAGACCCCTGCGCGAAACCGACCTCGCCACCGCCCACCAGCTGTCCCAGGCGCTGCACTGGCCCCATCGCCTGGAAGACTGGCAGTGCCTGTTCCACACCGGCGAAGGCCTGGTGCTGGAAGACGACCAGGGCGTGTTCGGCACCGGCTTCTGCGTGCCCCAAGGCGACTACGCCACCATCGGCCTGGTGATCGTCGCCGACAGCCACCAGGGCCAGGGCCATGGCCGCCGGCTCATGGACGGCCTGCTGCAACTGGCCGGCAACCGCACGCCGCTGCTGGTCGCCACCCTGCGCGGCGCCCCGCTCTACCGCAGCCAGGGCTTCGAATCCTATGAGCGCATCTATCAGCACCAGGTGGCGCGTCTGCCGGCCATGGGTGAGCACCATCCGCTGGAAGGCCAGGTCCGTGAGGTGACTCCGGCAGCGGCGCCCCGGTTGGAGCCCCTCGCCCAGGCGGCTACCGGCCTGGATCGCAGCGCCCTGCTGCAGGAATTGCTGCCCCAGGCCGAGCGCATCGTCGGATTGGAGCAGGAGGGCCAGCTACGAGGCTTCGCCCTGCTGCGCCCTTACGGCCGCGGCCTGTCGGTCGGCCCGGTAATCGCCGAATCCACCGAGCAGGCCAAGGCCCTGATCCTCGCCCTGCTGCGCCACGCCGAAGGGCGCTACCTGAGATTCGACGTGACGGCCCGCAGCGGTCTCAATCCCTGGCTGATTGAAATCGGCGTCCCCCAGGTCGATGAGGTCGAGCAGATGGCCAGGGGCGCGGCGCCGCGGTCCCGCGAAGGGGTGGATCAGTTCGCGCTGCTGACCCAGGCGCTGGGTTGAACAGGCAATCGGATATCAACTCGAATTGGGCGTCACGGCTGAGCCGAATAAACCGGCCGATCAGCTCATGTAGTGAGCCGATCAGCCGGTTCACCTAACGCCACTCGCACCCCGCCACGCGGTTGCAGCTGGTGCGGGCGCGGTCGCCCTGGGACGTGGAGAAGCGACTGATGACGTTCCAGCCCAACTGGCGGGTGCGGCCCAGCCAGAGGGTGCCGTCGCTGGTCAGGCCGCTGAAGAACTGCAGCCGTCCCAGCCGCGTACTGGTCTGGGCCCAGGAGCGGCCCGATACCGGATCATAGCCACGCATCAGGGTGTCGTTGCCCTGCACCGCCACCCCGTACCAACCGCCCTGCCCGTCCTGACAGCGCAGCACGAAGGCGCTGCGCACGCAGGTGTCGGCCGGTTTGAGACTGGGAATGGCCGCCTGGACGGCGGGCACAGTCAGCAGCAGGGCCGCGGTAAGCAGGCCGGTACGCAGGATCACAGACGAGGTCATCGCGGCAGTCGGTTGGCAGCGGGACGCCCAGCATGAGGCAAATCCCCGCGGCTCGCCAGCCAGGCAGGCTCTGGCGTCAGCCTTTCGCCGTCCGCCACAGCCGCCCGATATCGCGAGCGGTCCGCTCCAGCAATACCTCGGCCTGAGCCAGGGCTTCTTCCAGACTCAGCGGACCCGGCACCAGGCTGAAGGCGGCGGCGAGACCCTGCTCATAGAGGGCGTCATAGCCCTCGCCCAGCGAACCGGCCACGGCCACCACCGGCACGCCGTGGCGCCGGGCCAGGCGCAATACACCCGCCGGGGTCTTGCCCCTCAGGGTCTGGCCGTCCAGCCGCCCTTCGCCGGTCACTGCCAGATCGGCGTCGATCAGGGCGTCGTCCAGACCGACCAGTTCCGCCACCACCTCGATGCCGGGGCGGAAGGTCGCCTGGAGAAAGGCCAGGGCCGCAAAGCCGACGCCACCGGCGGCGCCGGCACCCGGTTGCTCCCGGACATCACGACCCAGGGTCGCGGCGGTAACGGTGGCGAAATGCGCGAGGGCCGCGTCGAGCTGGCGAACCTGCTCGGGCGAAGCGCCCTTTTGCGGACCGAAGATCTGGCTGGCGCCCTGGGGACCACAGAGCGGATTATCGACGTCGGCGGCAATGACCACCTCCACCTCCGCCAGCCGTGGGTGCAGCGCGGTCACGTCCAGGCTGGCCAACATCGCCAGGGCTGCCCCGCCCGGCCCCAGCGCCTGACCCTGCCTGTCCAAAAGGCGCACACCCAGCGCTTGCAGCAGCCCTGCGCCGCCGTCATTGGTGGCACTGCCGCCGATGGCCAGCACCAGGCGCTCGGCGCCGGCGTCCAGCGCGGCGTGCAGGAGCTCGCCCGTACCGCGGGAGGTGGCGACCAGCACGTCGCGCCGGCTCCTGGGGACCAGCTCCAGACCGCTGGCGCTGGCCATCTCGACGAAGGCGGTGCGCTGCTCGGCCAGCCAGCCCCAGCGGGCGGTCACCGGCTCGCCCAGCGGACCGGTCACCCGCGCCTCGCGCACCTCGCCGCCGGTTGCGGCCAGTACGGCATCCAGGGTGCCCTCGCCGCCATCGCCCAGGGGGCACTCGATGATCTCGGCCGCGGGCAGGGCCTGATGCAGGCCACGGGCCAGGGCGCGGGCGACACCGGCAGCGGACAGGCTTTCCTTGAAGGAGTCAGGGGCGACGACGATTTTCATGGGCGATTCTCCGTTGTTATGCACCGAGTGTTTCCCGGTTCGGCCGGCGCTACAACAGGACAAAAGCCCAACATAGTGAAGTCAGGACTGTGAATTCGCCCAGTCCTGATCCAGCAGCAGCAGCGCGCAGTACAAGTCGGCGGCCTCGGCGAAACGCCGCGGATCCCGTCCGGTCAGCGCCTGGATCCGCTCCAGCCGATGCCGCAGGCCATTGCGATGCAGCCCCAGTGCCTCGGCGCAGGCCTGGGGGCTGGCGTCCTGGGCGAACCAGCTGCGCAGCGTCGCCAGCAGCTGGCCGTCCCGGTCGGCCTGGCGCAAGCGCAGCAACGGCTCCAGCAACCAGGCGCCGTGCGAGCGCTCGGCCTGACCCTGGAGCCAGGTGGGCAGGGCCAGGTCGTCATGCGTCACCCGGACGAGGTCAGGTCGCAGGCGCCTGGCCACCGTCAGCAGATCCAGGACCCGCTGAGTCGTCTCGGCCAACCCCGACCAGGGTCGGGCTTCCGGGATCCAGGCACTGCGCTGCAACGCCCAGCCCTGCCCCGGCAGCTCCCCCAGCAGCGCCTCAGGCGCTTGCGCGCCGGGTCGGTACCAGAGCCACTGCCCCTCTTCGCGCGGCAGGCACCAGCTGTGGGTCAGCCGCTGCTGAGCCCAGTCGCCGAAGCCCGGTGCAGGCACGGCAAATTCGAGCAGCAGCACGTCCCGCGGCAGCTCTGGCCGCAAGCCGAGCAGACTGGCATGGCGACCCACTTCGGGCGCGGCGCCCGGTGCGAGCAGCTGCCGCAGCAGGGGGGCGGTCATGCGGCTGGTCACGGGCGGCTGCCCGGCGGCCTGCTCGATGAGCATTTCCGCGGTAAGGCGCAGGAGCTCGGCGGGCAGGCGCGAGTGCTCGGCGTCCGCGCCGGACACGCCAAGGACCCCGACCAGCTCGCCCGCGCGATACAACGGCAGGTTGATACCTGCCTGGGCGCCAGCCAGCCGTGCGGCGGCGACGGCATCCAGCGCCACCGCACGGCCTTCGGCGATGACCTGGCGCGCGCCGGCATGGCGGGTGAACAGTCGCGCCGGATCGCCCGAGCCGATAATCAGCCCGGAGGCATCCATGACATTGACGTTGCCCGGCAGGATGCGCATGGCGCGTTCGACAATTTCCTGCGCCAGGGTCTGGCTCAGCTCCATGGCCACCTCCAAGGTTGGCGCGCGTCCTTGCGACGCGCCGTCACCTTAGAGGCGTCGCCTGCCGCCGGGCAAGCCTCCAGGAGGCCGGAGGCCGTTACGCCGAGGTGCTCAGCACTCCACGCCGCACCTGGTCGCGCTCGATGGATTCGAATAGCGCCTTGAAGTTGCCCTCGCCGAAACCGGTGTCGCCCTTGCGCTGGATGAATTCGAAGAACACCGGTCCCAGCAGGGTCTGGGAGAAGATCTGCAGCAGCAGGCGCCGCTCGCCACCTTCGGAAGTACCGTCGAGGAGGATGCCGCGGGCTTTCAGCTGCTCCACCGGTTCGCCATGGTTGGGCACCCGCCCTTCGAGCATCTCGTAGTAGGTCTCCGGCGGCGCGGTCATGAAACGCGTGCCGTAGGCCTTGAGCCGATCCCAGGTGGCGATCAGATCGTCGGTGAGAAAGGCCACGTGCTGGATGCCCTCGCCGTTGAACTGCATGAGGAATTCCTCGATCTGCCCAGCCCCCTTGGAGGACTCCTCGTTGAGCGGGATGCGCACCAGGCCGTCCGGCGCCGCCATGGCCTTGGAAGTCAGACCGGTGTACTCGCCCTTGATGTCGAAGTAGCGCAGCTCGCGGAAGTTGAACAGCCGCTCGTAGAAGTCGGCCCAGTAGGCCATGCGCCCGCGATAGACGTTGTGGGTCAGGTGGTCGATGACCTTGAGGCCGGCGCCCACCGGCTTGCGCTCGACTCCCTCAAGAAACACGAAATCGATGTCGTAGATCGAGCTGCCCTCCTCGTAGCGATCGATGAGGTACAGCGGCGCACCGCCGATGCCCCTGATCGCCGGCAGCCGCAGTTCCATCGGGCCGGTAGGCATGTCCACCGCCTGGGCGCCCAGCTCCAGCGCCTTGGCGTAGGCGTGGTGGGAGTCGCGGCAACGAAAGGCCATGCCGCAGACCGAAGGTCCGTGCTCGGCGGCGAAATAGGCCGCATGGCCGGTCTTCTCGCGATTGACGATGGCGTTGATGTCGCCCTGGCGGAACAGCACCACGTCCTTGGATCGGTGGTTGGCGACGTGGCTGAAGCCAAGGCTTTCCAGTACGGGTTCGATGACGTTGGGCGTAGGCGAAGCGAATTCGATGAACTCGAAACCCATGAGGCCCATGGGATTTTCAAACAGATCGGCCATGACTGGCTCCTTGACGGGTAACGTGACGGACGTTGTCGGTAACGCGGGCTAGCACCCCGTCAGGGGCGGCGCGCAGGAAATGCCGCGCACGCTGCGGGCGAGGAAATCGCCCAGGAGGAGCTGACAGCCCAGGCGTTTCACGAGGCCACCTGTGCCGGGGTATCCGGCTGAGCCTCGGGGCGCGCCTGCTGGAAAGCCGGATGCGCGGCGGCCAGGGCCTCCACCCGCAGGAGGCGCGGATAGGGCGACAGGTCCACCTGGAAACGCCGCGCTGCATAGAGCTGGGGCAGCAGATAGACGTCCGCCAGCCCCACGTCGCCGAAACAGAAACCACTGGACCCGATCTGCGCCTCCACCGCCGCCAGGCCCTCGCCGATCCAGTGCGAAATCCAGTTGAGGATGGCCGGTTCTTCCAGGCCCAGACCGCGCAGGCGGTTGAGCACCGAGACGTTGTGCAGCGGATGGACATCGCAGGCGATCAGGGCGGCGACCCCCCGATGCCGGGCGCGCAGCAGCGGCTCGGCCGGCAGTAAGGGCACCGCTGGATAGCGCTCTTCCAGGTATTCGAGGATGGCGGGCGACTGGATCAGCACCTCGCCGCTGTCGAGGCGCAGGCTGGGCAGTCGGCCCTGGGCATTGAGCGTGCGATAGACCGGCTGGCGCTGCTCGCCGGCCAGCAGATTGACCGGCACGGCCTGGTAGTCCAATCCCTTCAGCGCCAGGGCCAGACGGACCCGATAGGCCGAGGTCGAACGGTAATAGGTGAAGAGGTCCATCGACACTGCCCCGCGATTGCCTGCCGGCTTCTTATTATGCGTAAGTTCATTACGTTAAAAGGAATCTGCGCCTGCCCGGAGGCCTTGTCAACGGCACTCGGGTCGTTGGCCAATCCGCGCTGCCCTACCCCGCGGCCAGCACCTGGCCGCGACATTCGCCGAAGCCGATCGTGGGCAGTCCAGGCCGCTGACAGCGCGCCCTGAGGATGACCTCGTCACCGTCTTCCAGAAAGGTACGGGTCTCGCCGCCTGGCAGTTGCAGCGGCTGCTTGCCGCCCTGGGTGAGCTCCAGCAGACTGCCGCAACTGCCGGCATCCGGCCCGGACAGGGTGCCCGAACCAAAGAAGTCGCCGGGTTGGAGGGCACAGCCATTGACGGTGTGATGGGTCACCATCTGCGCCACCGTCCAGTACATGTTCAGGGTATTGCTCAGGGCGATCCGCTGGGCGGGCAACCCCTGCTCCAGCATGTGCGGCGTGCACAGCAGCACTTCCAGTTCGATGTCCAGCGCGCCCTGGGCCTGGTCCCGCTCGTCGTACAGATAGGCGAGGGGCTGGGGATCCCCGGCAGGCCGCGCTGGCTGCGCCTGGCGATAGGGTGCTAGGGCTTCCGCGGTCACTACCCAGGGCGACAGGGTGCTGGCGAAACTCTTCGACAGGAAGGGGCCCAGCGGCTGGTATTCCCAGGCCTGGATGTCCCGCGCCGACCAGTCGTTGAGCAGGCAGAAACCGGCGATGTGCTCCGCCGCGTTGCCGATGGCGATGGACTCGCCCTGGGCATTGCCCGGGCCGATCCAGATCCCCAGCTCCAGCTCGTAGTCCAGCCGGCGGCAAGGCTCGAATACGGGCGCCTCCTGCCCGGGCGGGAGCGTCTGACCCTTGGGTCGCTTGAACGCCTCGCCAGAGACCCCGAGGGTCGAGGCGCGGCCGTGATAGGCGATGGGCACGTGCTTGTAGTTGGGCAGCAGCGGATTGTCCGGGCGGAATAGCCGACCGATCTGGGTGGCATGGTGGATGCCGACATAGAAGTCGGTGTAGTCGCCGACCCGCGCCGGCAGGTGCATCCGGCAGGCGCTCTGGGGTACCAGCAGATACTCGGCCAGCTCCTCGAGTTGCTCGCGCTGCGGATGATCGGCACGCAGCAGCGCCTGCAGGGCCTGGCGCAAGGCGACCCGCGCCGGCCCGCCGGCGGCGAAGAAGGCATTGAGCGTTTCCTGAGCGGCCAGTTCGGCGGCGCGCTGGGCCGCGCCGCGGAACAGACCTGCTTCGAGAGCGAAGCCCAGATCGAGGATGAAGTCACCCACCGCCACGCCCCCGCGGGGCCTCTCCTCGCCGCGGCTGAACACGCCCAGGGGCAGGTTGTGCAGGGAAAAATCCGCATGGCCATTGGCCGAGGCGACCCAGCTGGGCAATTCGTCGGTCATGCCGATGCTCCTGCGCCAGGCGCGACAAAGGTCTTGGTGAGGCCCGCCCAGCAGGCATCGTAGTCGGGCTGCAGCAGCGGCGACGCCAGGGCGTGACGGGTCGGCCGCAGGACGCGCCCGGTTTCGAACATGAAGGCCATGGTGTTCTCGATCCGGTGCGGCCGCAGGTCGGCGGCGATGGCATTCTGGGTGGAAACCTGATCCGGGCCGTGGGCGCTCATGCAGCCGTGCAGGGAGGCCCCACCCGGCGCGAAGCCATCGGCCTTGGCGTCGTAGGCGCCCTGGATCAGACCCATGAATTCGTTCATCAGATTGCGGTGGAACCAGGGTGGTCTGAAGGTGTTTTCCGCGACCATCCAGCGGGGCGGAAAGATCACGAAGTCGATGTTGGGCACCCCTTCGCTGGTTCCGGGTGCGGTCAGCACGGTGAAGATCGATGGATCCGGATGATCGAAACTCACGGTGCCCAGGGTATTGAAGCGACGCAGGTCGTATTTGTAGGGCACGTTGTTGCCATGCCAGGCGACCACATCCAGCGGCGAGTGATCCAGCTCGGTCTCCCAGAGTTCGCCGAGGAATTTCTGCACCAGCCGGGTGGGCGCCTCCCGATCCTCGAAGCGGGCCACGGGCGCCTGGAAATCCCGCGGATTGGCCAGGCCGTTGCTGCCGATCGGGCCCAGCTCGGGCAGCCGCAGGGAGCGCCCGTGGTTTTCGCAGACGTAACCCCGTACCGCCTCGCCCTCCACCACCTCTACCCGGAATTTCATGCCGCGTGGAATCACCGCGATCTCCAGCGGCTCGATGCGCAACAGACCTAGCTCAGTAACCAGGTCCAACCGCCCCCGCTCCGGCACGATCAGCAATTCTCCGTCGGCGTCGTAGAAGACGCCGGTCATGCTGGCATTGGCGGCATAGCGATAGAGGCTGACGCCCTCGGCCTGGTCACCCGGGTCGGTGGCGACGAGCCGTTCCAGCCCGGCGAGGAAATCGGTGGCGGCGGCCGGCAGCGGCAAGGGATTCCAGCGCAGGCGATTGGGTGTGGGCGCGCCCAGCTCCGCGCCGGTCAACTGCAGCGCGCAGCGCTGAAAGCGGCCATGGGCGGCCGAAGGCCTGAGCCGATACAGCCAGGAGCGCCGAGTCTCGTGGCGCGGGACGGTAAAGGCCGTCCCGGAGAGTTGCTCGGCATAGAGGCCGAAGGGCGCGCGTTGCGGCGAGTTCTGCCCGATCGGCAGGGCACCCGGCAGGGCCTCGGCGCTGAAGTGATTGCCAAAGCCGGATTGGTAGGTCACTGGCGTTGTTGCTTGTTCTTGTCTGTCCACCTGGGCCACCCATTATGCGTAATAGGTTTACGCAAAAAGTAAATTGAACCCAGGAGAGCGTCAAGCTATAACGCTGCCTTTACCCACGCGATCGAAGCGATGACGAACACCCCCGAAGCAGCACCCCCACGACGCCAGAAGGTGCAGGCGGCCGAGGTCGGCACCGACATTCTCAAGGCCCTCGCCGAGCTGGCGCCGTCGACGTCCTTGTCGCGCCTGGCCAGCCACCTGGACATGCCCGCCAGCAAGGTGCACCGCTACCTGCAGGCACTGATCGCCAGCGGATTCGCCGAGCAGGATCCGCGGACCAATCACTACGGACTCGGTCAGGCCGCCCTCTTCGTTGGCCTGGCGGCCCTGGGTCGGCTGGACGTGGTGAAGCTGGCGGCGCCGGTGCTGGCCGATCTGCGCGACGAGGTCGGCGAAACCAGCTTCCTGGCGGTCTGGGGCAACAAGGGGCCGACGGTGGTGCTGGTGGAACAGGCGCTGCGCGCTGTCACCCTGGTGACCCAGGTCGGCTCGGTGCTGCCGCTGCTGGGCTCGTCCACGGGCCTGGTGTTCAATACCTTCCTGCCGGAGGTCGAGACGGCGGCATTGCGCGCGGAAGAATTGCACCGGCCGGACGCGCCCAGCGTGGCGGAGCTGGCGGAAGGTGCACGCCAGCTGCGGGAGACCCATATCCAACCGGTGCATGGCTTGTTGATGGCCGGCGTCAATGCGCTGTCCGCACCGCTGTTTGGAGCCGGTGGTCGGCTGGCCGGGGTGCTGACCCTGGTCGGCGCCGCGCCAGGCTTCCAGGCCGAGGTCGGAGGCGCCGCGGCGAGCCGTCTGCACGCCGCCGCCCAGGCCATCAGCAGGCGGCTGGGCGGATAGCGCGGACGAATCCGGGCACAGCACCGCAGTCGGGAGCGCCGATGGTCGCGGCAGCGCTCCACTCGATCCGTTCCAGCCTCCATTCGGCTAAAGGATCACCCGGACTGGCCGTTTGCCATTAAGCTTACTGTTAGCGCGTTTATCATTGGCGCACTGCTTTCTGGTGACCTCTTCATGACTGCTCTTTCCTATCGTGATCGCAACCAGGCTCTCAACGACTCCCTGGGCAAATTCTGGCAAGTCGCCAAACCCGTGGTTCAGGCGGCCATGGCCATTCATGTGGCGCTGCTGGTCATTTTCGTCCTGCTCGACCAGATCCTGATGGCCTGGGCCAACGTGCTCAGCATCGCGGCCTACGTGGGCTGCCTGGCCGCCCTGCGCCAGCGCCGTTATCGCATCGCCAGCCTGACCATGAGTTGCGAGATCGTCGCCCACGCCTGGATCGCCACCTGGCAACTCGGTTGGGACAGCAACTTCCACTACTACGTGCTGTGCATCCTGCCGATCGTCATCTACAACTACCGCACCGCGCCGATCCGTCATCTGGTGCTGGTCACCGGCATCCTGGTGACCCTGGCGGGCGGCTATCTGTTGCACCCACCCGCTACCCTCGCGCCCCTGGCGATGAAGCTGTTCGGCACGATCAATATCATCAGCGCCCTGGGGTTGCTGCTCTACGGCACCGGCGCCTCCTTCCACCACAGCACCAAGATGCAGCTGGACCTGCTGCATTCCGCCAGCCACGACAGCCTCACCAACCTCTACAACCGCCGGCGGATTCTCGACCAGGCCGACCAGCACAGTGGCGTGACCGGCAGCCTCATCCTCTTCGACGTGGATCACTTCAAGCATATCAACGATCGCTTCGGCCACGATTGCGGCGATCTGGTGCTGCAGGGCATCGCCGACGTCATCCGCCGCGAGGTGCGCCATTCGGATCTGGCGGCGCGCTGGGGCGGCGAGGAATTCCTGGTGCTGCTGCCCCAGGCGCGGACCGAAGTGGCCTGGGGCGTGGCGGAACGCATCCGCCAGCGCCTGACCGATGTCACCCAGTCCCTCGAACGTGGTCCCGCGCGGGTCACGGCGACCCTGGCGGTGTGCGAGATTCGCGATTGCGAAGCCTTCGCCAGCGCCTTGGAGCGCGCCGACCAGGCGCTCTACCGTGGCAAGCAGGAAGGTCGCGATCGGGTGATGCTGGCGGCCTGAGATCCCGCCCGTCCTAGACCACGAAGCGCTGCAGGGCGCCGTGCAGATCGGCGGCCAGGGCGGAAAGCTGCTGGCTGCTGGCACTGGTCTGCTGGGCGCCGGCGGCGGTCTGGGTCGCCGCGTCGCGGATCAGCGTCAGGTTGCGATCGACCGCCGCCGTGGTGGCCGTCTGCTCTTCGGTGGCCGCGGCGATGGCGTCGTTGCGCTGGCCGATGGCGGTGATGGCCTGGGTGATGCCTTCCAGCACCTGCCAGGTCGCCTGGGCTTGGTCGCGGGTATGGCTGGCCTGGAGTCGACTCTGATCCAGGGCAGTCACCGTCTTCTCGCTGACCTGCTGCATGCCATCGATCAGGCCTTCGATCTCACGGGTGGAGTCGCCCGTGCGGCGGGCCAGGCCCCGCACCTCGTCGGCCACCACGGCGAAGCCGCGTCCGGCATCCCCGGCACGGGCTGCCTCGATGGCGGCGTTGAGCGCCAGCAGGTTGGTCTGCTCGGCGACGTTGCGGATGACATCGAGCATCTTGCCGATGCCCTTGGATTGCTCGGCCAGCTGGCCAGCCTGGTTGGCCGCCTCGTCCACGTTGCCCACCAGCTGGGTGATGGCGGCCAGCGTCTGGCGGACCTGCGTCTGCCCCTGCTTGGCCTGATCGACGCAGCGCTGCGATTCGGCGGAGGTGGAAGTCGCGTGCTCGCATACCGCCTGGACCGCCTGATTGAGCTGGGTGACGGCATTGGCCGCATGCTGGATATCGGTCGTCTGCTGCTCCAGATTGCGGCAGCTTTCATCCATCACGGCACTCACCTGGGTCGAGGCCGAGGCCAGTTGCTCCGAGGCATTGCCGGTATGGGCCAGCACCTCGCGCAGATTGCCCTGCATACGCTCCAGCGCCAGCAGCAGCATGGCTGCCTCGTCGCGCCCCTGGGGCTGGATGTTCTGCCGCAGATCACCCGCGGCGATGCCGCCGGAGATGTCCAGCGCCTGGCGCAGCGGCTGCACCACGCTACGGGTCAGTCGCCAGGCCAGGAGCAGCAGCAGCAGAATGGCGCCGCCAATGACCGACCAGACGATGGCGCGGGCCTGCAGGAACTGGACGTTCGCCACCTCCTTGGCCTGGGCCGCGCCCTGCTTGTTCAATTCGCGCAGCAGTTGCACTTGCATGTCCATCAGATCGCCCTTGAGGCCCACCACGGTATCCAGTTGCATCCGCGCGGCCGGGATCTGCTGCTGCTCGATCAGGCGCACCTCTTCGCGCAGGCCTTCCACGAAAGGCAGATAGGCTTCGTGCAGGGCCTTGATCGAATCCCCTTCGGTCGCATCGGTGACGACCGGCGCATAGTCCCGGAACAGCTGATCGGTTTCGTTGACCAGTTGCTCCAGGGTGACCCGGCTCATGGCCACGGCGCCTGGATCCTCGGCATTGAGCAGCACCACCGAGGCCTGGTTGCGCAACTTGCCGAGGTTGATCGCCAGGGAATCGGCGATGGCGATACTGGGTAACCAGTCCTGCTCCATGCTCAGGGCCTGACGGCGCAGCTGCTGCATCTCCCATAGCGAAAAACTGCCCAATCCGGCGAGCAGCACGGCGGCGAAGGTAAAGGAGAACAGCATCCGCGGGCCGGTCTTGAGAGCTCTCAACCAGGAACGGCGGGAAAGGCGGCGAAGGGGCGCGAGGATCCGAAGCATGGAGGCGTCACTGCAGGAAGACGGTCAAGCACAGCAGCCTAGGCAAGCCAGATGTCGAGCTGATTACAAAATGCCATTGCCCGAAAAAATCAGACGATTGCGGCGAAAGGAAACTGGGGCTAAGGTCCGTCCCCTCCGTTTGCCATCCTGCTCGACGCTGTCATGACTACCCCTGTCGCCAAGGCTTCGCCTTTACAGATCCTGCTGCTCGGCATCGCCCAGATCCTCGTCTGGGGCGGCTCCTTTTTCATTCTCGCGGTGCTGGCCGATCCGGTGGTACAGGAGACCGGCTGGCCCCGGCAATGGGTCTATGGCGGTCTTTCGCTCGGCGTCCTGGTCTCCGGCCTGCTCGCACCGGCGTGTGGCCGCCTGATCGCCCGCCAGGGCGGCCGCACGCTGCTGTCGCTGAGCGGTCTGGGGGTGGCCGCCGGGCTGACCCTGATGGCCAGCGCCCAGCATCTGCCGCTGTTCCTGCTCGCCTGGGTGGTGATGGGAATCGGCATGGCCGCGGGTCTGTACGATGCATTGTTCGCGACCCTGGGCACCTGCTACGGCACCCAGGCCCGCTCGGCGATCAGCGGCATCACCCTGGTCTCCGGCTTCTGCACCGCCATTACCTGGCCCGTCGCCGCCTTCATGGTGAGTCATCTGGGCTGGCGCGGTGCCTGCCTGGTCTATGCGGCCGTCCTGTTGCTGACGATCTGGCCCCTGTATCGACGCGCCCTGCCCGCGCCGGTCCTCGCCACCCGGGCGCCGCGGCCCAACCAGACGGCACCGGCAGTACCGGTTGATCGCGCCCTGTACATCGTACTCATGGCCCTCTTCACCCTGGGCGCGGTGCTGATGACAGCCATCTCCATCCAGCTGATCACCCTGCTGCAGGGGATCGGCTACAGCCTGGCCAGCGCCGTGGCGCTGAGCGCCTGCCTGGGGCCAAGTCAGGTCGCCTCGCGGATCATCGACCTGCTCAACCGCAACGGCCATCCGCTGTGGACGGCCCTGGCCTCGGTGGTCTGCACGGCCGCCGGCCTGCTGCTGGTCACCCTGGGGCCCGGCCTGGTCTGGGTGACGGTCGTGGGTCTGGTGATCTTCGGCGCGGGCAATGGCCTGAGGGCCATCATTCGTGGCGCCCTGCCGCTGGCGCTCTGGAGTCCGGCGGAATACGCCACCATCCTCGGCCGCATGGCGCGCCCGGCATTGCTCGGCCAGGCCGCCACGCCCCTGCTCTGTGGCTATGTCCTGGAACACCATGGCCCCCAGGCGGTGCTGGGTCTGCTCTGCCTGCTGGCGCTTATCAACGTGGCACTGGTCGCCTGGTTGTTCAGGGCGATCCTCAGCCGTCGCGACGCCTAGTCGCAGGCAATTTCCAGGGGTACCAGGCGCAACCTGATGCCGGTGCGACGCAGGGTAAGGATATCGCCCTCACGCTGCCCGACCTCGTCGCCCAGGGTGCTGCGCAGCGTTTTTTCGTCGAGCAACTGGGCATAGGTCCGGGGATCTTCCCCCTGGCAGCTTTCGGCGATATGCAATTCGCCCTGCAGCAGCTTGCCCGCAGTGCGCCCGCTGGTGAGATCCACGAGCAGATAATCCTGGTCAGGCTGGTACTTGAAGGTCATGCGAATTCCCCGGCGACTGTAGCCATGGGAACCGCTCGTACCCGGTTGGTTCAGGACGTCGGGTTGCCTTCCTCGTCCAGACGGGTGCGCAGCATGACCAGGGTCTCGCGCAGATCATCCAGGCCCGCATCGCCCAGGGCGCAGACCTGCCGCACCCGGCTGTTGACCCCATTGGCCTGATCGCGCAGCGCGCGACCCGCGGTCGTCAGTTCTATCGACAGGTTGCGCTCGTCTTCGGCACTGCGACGGCGCGTGACCAGCCCGGCGGCCTCGAGGCGCTTGACCACGGGGGTCAGGGCACCGGAATCCTGCCGCAGCCGATTGGACAATTCCTTGAGCGTGAGGCCGTCATGCTCCCAGAGCACCAGCATGATCAGGTACTGCGGGAAGGTCAGGCCCATGCTCTCCAGCAGGGGCTTGTAGAGTTGCGTCATCGCCAGCGAAGCCGAGTACAGGGAAAAGCAGAGTTGCTGGTCGAGGAGCAGTGGATCTTTGGCTGTCATGGGATCTGCCATTACAAAAAGCGTGAAAAGAGTGGAAGGTGCGAGCTATCCCCAGCCAGGTCAAGCACCCGGGTGACGTGGGGTCGGTTGCCGGAAACATCCGGTAACTGGCACTGGATTCCGATACCACAGGATGCCACAGTGAGCGGCTGGACATAAATAATAAGGGTAATACCTGCATGGCCGTTTCCTCTGCCACGCCAGCCGTTCCTGGCGAAAATCCCCCCGCCGCCCTGGCCGGCGCCTCGCCGATGGTGGCGGGAATCCTGGCCTCCTGTGCGCTGGCCCACCTCATCAACGACCTGATCCAGTCCGTCCTGCCCTCGATCTATCCGATGCTCAAGGACAGCTATGGTCTGACTTTTACCCAGATCGGCCTGATCACCCTGGCCTTCCAGATCACCGCCTCGCTCTTGCAACCCTGGATCGGCTTCCATACCGACCGCCATCCTAAACCCTATCTGCTGCCCGCCGGCATGGTCTGTACCCTGATTGGCGTACTGCTGCTCGCCTTTGTCGGCAGTTTTCCCGCGATCCTGGCCGCTTCGGCGCTGATCGGCGTCGGTTCCTCGACCTTTCACCCGGAAACCTCGCGGGTGGCCCGCCTGGCGTCGGGGGGACGCTTCGGCCTGGCGCAATCCACCTTCCAGGTCGGCGGCAATGCCGGCACCGCCATCGGCCCCCTGCTGGCGGCAGCCATCGTCATTCCCTATGGTCAGACTCATGTCGCCTGGTTCGCGCTCTTCGCGCTGTTCGCCATCGGCGTGCAATACGGGCTGTCGCGCTGGTATCGCAATCACCTGCGTAGCGCCAAGGGGCGCAAGGCCGCCGCGGTCAGCCACGGCCTGTCGCGCGGCCAGGTGACCTTCGCGTTGATCGTGCTGGCGCTGCTGGTGTTCTCCAAGTACATCTACATGGCCAGCATCACCAGCTACTTCACCTTCTATCTCATCGAGCGTTTCGGCCTCTCGGTGGCCAGCTCCCAGCTGCACCTCTTTCTCTTCCTGGGTGCGGTCGCGGCCGGCACCTTCTTCGGTGGCCCCATCGGCGATCGCATCGGCCGCAAGGCGGTCATCTGGTTCTCGATCCTTGGCGCGGCGCCCTTCACCCTCGCCCTGCCCTATGTCGACCTGTTCTGGACCAGTGTGCTCAGCGTCATCATCGGCTTCATCCTGGCCTCGGCCTTCTCGGCCATCGTGGTCTATGCCCAGGAGCTGGTACCAGGCAACGTGGGCATGATCGCCGGGATCTTCTTCGGCCTGATGTTCGGCGTCAGTGCCATCGCCGCCGCGGGACTGGGCAATCTCGCTGATCATCGCGGCATCGAATACGTCTACCAGCTGTGCTCCTACATGCCGCTGCTGGGCGTCCTGACCATCCTGCTGCCCTCCACTCGCCGCAAGGCGGCCTGAGGTCCGCGCCACGGGAGCACAAGGCTCCCGTGGCGAAGCGCCTCGCCACCCGCTACGCTGGCCGCCCCTGAGCCTTTCGCCGAGTCGCGATGAAGAGTCCGCTGCACTACCTGGTCCGTTACCCCTCCGCCAACCTGCTGTTCATCCAGTTGCTCGGGCTGCTGCTCTACCCCTTCGTGGAGCAGGAAGAACATGGGCGCGCCATCATCGGGGCCTTCGGCATCATCGTCCTCGCCACCGCCCTGCGCATGGTGCGCCGGAGCCCGACCATCCAGTGGCTGGGGTTCATTCTCGCCGGCTGCATCCTGGTGCTCACGGTACTGGTGGAGTGGCAGGGCAATCGCCAGCTGGTGGTATCCCTGGCCATCCTCGATGCGGTCTTCTACTTCTATGCCGCGGGCAGTCTCATCGCCTACATGATGGAAGACCAGCGGGCGACCACCGATGAACTCTTCGCCGTCGGCGCGACCTTCACCCTGCTGGCCTGGGCCTTCGCCCATGCCTACTCGGCCTGTCAGATCCTGCAGCCCAACAGCTTCACCGCCGCCAACGATCCCCTGGCCGCACGCACCTGGACCGAGCTGCTCTATGTCAGCTTCGCCATCCTCTCCGGCGTCGGCCTGAGCGATATCTACCCGATCAAGCCGATGGCGCGCTCGCTGGTCATGCTCGGCCAGTTCTCCGGTGTCATGTACATCGCCCTGGTGGTGACCCGGCTGGTCACCCTGACGGTGCGCAGCCGCTAGCCGAATCGCGCCAGGCTGAAGCTGCCGAGATCGATGTCGCTGCGCCCGGTGGTCACGCGCTGGGCGAGCGCCTCGCCCAGCGCGGCCGAATGCTTGAAGCCATGTCCCGAACAGGCACTCACCACGGTCACACCCGGCAGCGTCGGATGCTCGTCAACGATAAAGCCGAAGTCCGGTGTCACGGTGTAAGCGCAGACCGCGCTATGCACCGCCCGGCCTGAAAGACCGTCAATCCACCTCCCCACTTGATGACTGAACAGTCTGCTTGATTCTTCAGGGAGAATGGATCTCTCAATTCCTATAGGGGTGGTATTATCCTGGTATTGCTCCGTGGCGACCTTTATCGCATTTTCCCCAGGCAGAGGTGGAAAGCCGTAGAAGAGATCGCTGTCGCCACGGCCATGGGCGAGGATGAAGCTCGGTGAATCCGCCGGAAACAATTCGGGCCTGGCGACTTCGAACCAGTGCAGGCTCTGACGGCAGACGCGCAGCAGCCGGTCGAACGGTGCGCCCAGCAGTCCAGCGCTCCACATGCCGGCGGCGACGATCACCCGCTTTGCCCGCCAGCGGCCCTGTGCCGAATGCAGCAGTACGCCCTGCTCGTCCGTCTCCAGGCGTTCGATGACGGTATCGGTATGGATCTGGGCACCCCGCTCGCGGGCCCCGTCCAGTTGCGCCTGGATACAGGCTTCCGGATAGAGGTAACCCCCACCTGGTTCGAAATAGCCCAGCGCGTCTTCCGCTACCTGAAATTGCGGAAACCGCTGGCGAATGGCGGCGCCATCCCAGGCCTCATGAGGGATCCCGTACTGGCGCGCCAGCTCCAGGGTGGCCTGGGTGAAATCCGGGCGACCGTGATGAGAGGTTGCCGTCGCGGTGGCCGTCATGATCAGCACGCCGCACTGTTCGAACAGGCTGACACCCTGCTCCGCCTCCAGCTCGCGCCAGAGTTGCTGCGAGCGGATCGCCAAGGGCACGTAGGCTGCGCCCTCGCCCACCGCCTGGCGAGTAATGCGCGTCGCGCCGTGGCTGGAGCCCAGCTCATGGGGCGGTGCATAGCGATCGATGCCTGCGACCTTCACGCCACGCCTGGCCAGTTGGTAAAGCGTGGCCGCGCCCATGGCGCCCAGGCCCAGGACAATGACGTCATGAGTTGCGTTGGTCATCTTACCTCCCTGCCTTCTTCGCCTATTGAGCAGCGAACGCTAGCAAAACGAGCGGCCCAGGACCAAGCGCGGAGTCAGAGATGGGCGGTTTTCGTCTCCATGACATGTTCGTGCAAGAGGAATCGAAGGGTGGCAGCTCGGTTTTTACAGGGGTGGTATTAAACGGGGTTCAATTCAGGGGCCACATAGCGACAACGACGGTCTTGGCCGATCGCTCCGTACATGGCGCCGCCTCAACCACTGGGTGAAGAGTCCGATCGCAAGTCGTTGGACGCTTCACCCAGTCACCCTCCTCTGCCTCAGGTCATGCCCAACCAATTCGGCAAGGCCAGGGACAGATAAGGCACGTAGGTCACCAGGATGAGGAAGGCGAGCATCACCAGCAGCCAGGGGGAAACGGCCTTGATGGTGGTGGTCAGCGGCATCCCGGTGACTGCTGAAGTGACGAACAGATTGAGTCCTGTCGGCGGTGTGATCAGTCCGATCTCCATGTTGACCACCATGATG
Organism: Pseudomonas sp. SORGH_AS_0199; assembly: GCF_031453735.1. NCBI lineage: Bacteria > Pseudomonadati > Pseudomonadota > Gammaproteobacteria > Pseudomonadales > Pseudomonadaceae > Pseudomonas > Pseudomonas sp. SORGH_AS_0199. The sequence goes on along the minus strand of NZ_JAVJAE010000001.1, from coordinate 2,850,088 downwards.
ATCCCCAGATGAATCGGATCTATCCCGAGCTGCACGGCGATTGGGAAGAGGATAGGTGCAAGAATCAGGATGATCGCCGAAGGCTCCATGAAGGTGCCCGCGATCAGCAACACGATGTTCACCACGATCAGGAACTCCACCGGCGAGAACCCCTGGGCCACGACCCAACCCGTGATCGACTGGGGAATCTGCTCGGTGGTCAGTACATGAGCGAACAGCATGGCGTTGGCGATGATGAACATCAGCACCACGGTCAACTTGCCCGCATCGATCAGCACGCGGTGGCACTCTCTCAGCTTCATGTCCTTGTGCACGAAGACCGCGACGATGGCTGCATAGATCGCCGATACTGCCGCCGCTTCCGTGGGGGTGAACATGCCCGAGTAGATGCCGCCGAGGATGATCACGATGAGCATGAGGCCCCAGATGGCACGGCGACCGGTGCGCAACACCTCCTTGAAGGACGCGCGTGGCAGTGCCGGGATATTCTTGATCCGGGCGATGACGTAGATGGTCACCATCAGCACCAGCCCCAGCAGCAACCCCGGTACCACCCCCGCCATGAACAGCTTGCCCACCGAGGATTCGGTGGCCGTCGCATAGACCACCATGACGATGGAGGGCGGAATCAGGATGCCCAGGGTGCCGGCATTGCAGACGATGCCGGCCGCGAATTCGCGCTTGTAGCCCGAGCGGACCATGCCGGCGATGACGATGGAGCCTACCGCGGCAACGGTGGCTGGCGACGATCCGCAGAGGGCGGCGAACAGCATGCAGGCCAGGATCGCCGCGATGGCCAATCCACCCCTGATATGGCCGACGCAGGCGTTGGCGAACTCGATCAGCCGATGAGCCACCCCACCCGTGGTCATGAAGGCTCCGGCCAGCAGAAAGAACGGAATGGCCATCAGGGTGTAGTGCTCGCTGGTCTCGAACAGCTTGATGGCCAGCGAGCGCACCGAGTCGTTGCTGAACAGCAGGATGGTGAGCGCGCCGGAAAGCCCCAGGGAAATGGCAACCGGAACGCCGATGAACATCAGGACGAAAAGCGCCAGGAACAGAAAGGTGATAGTCATGGCTGGCGCTCCGTGCCCTGGTGTCCATCGACGAGCTTGAGAGCATCCTTGGCTTCACTGTGTCCACCGAACCCGCTCTGCTCGTTGCGCAGGATGCGCAGGAACACCTCGACGAAGCGGATAAGCATGAGACCGAAGCCGATTGGCACGATCATGACGATATGCCACTGACGCAGACCGAAGCGGTCGAGATCCTCGGCACCGATGTTAGCGTTCATAAGCGCCGCTACCCATTGCTGACTGGAATAGGTCATCAGTCCGCAATAGAAAATACAGATACCGACCGCCAGCAAGGCAACCGACCTGCGCAGCGCGGGCGGAAAGGTCTTGACCAGCAGATCGACCCCCAGGTGAGCGCCGAGGCGCACGCCCCAGGCCAGACCGATGAAGATCAGCCAGCCGAATACGGCCTTGGCCAGGGCAACGCTCCAGGTCATTTCCTGGGAGACGAAGAGAATGCCATCGCCGATGGCGAAGAGGGGTTTTTCCAGAAAGGGAAGGAGATCGGCGAAATAATAGAAAACGGCGTAAACGTTGTTGACCACCACGTAGAAGAAGGTGATCAGGGTCATGACCGCCAGCAGGAAGGCGACGAGCGCCTCCTCCAGCCAGCACCAGAGACGAGTCACGGCGGGCATAAGAACCTCCGACAACAGCTGACAGGGGGCGAAGGAAAGAAGCGCTCGTGGCTTTTTTAGCTAGCCCTGTTGGCGTCGACGGCCGCTTTGATCACCTCGCTGCCAATCTCTCCCTCGAACTGCTTCCATACCGGCTGCATGGCCTTGCGCCAGTCTTCGCGTTGCGCGGGAGTCAGCTCGATGATTTCGCTGGTACCGGCCTTGGCGATGGCGCTACGCGCCTCGTCGTTGAGGGCCTGAGCCTGGCGGTTCACCTCGACAGAGACCTCGGCCATCACCTTGCTCAGCTCGCTGCGAACATCCTCCGGCAGCCCCTGCCAGAACTTGGTATTGGTGATCACCATGTAGTCGATCAGGCCGTGGTTGGTCTCGGTGAAGTAAGGCTGAACCTCATAGACCTTCTGGCTGTAGTAGTTGGACCAGGTGTTCTCGGTACCGTTGACGACCCCGGTCTGCAAGCCCTGATACACCTCGGCGAAGCTCATCTTGCGCGGCACGGCACGCAGTGCCTTGAATTGCTCATCGAGGACCGCCGAGGCCTGGACGCGGAATTTCAGGCCGCGGGCATCCTTGGGTTCACGCAGCGGCTTGTTCGCCGACAGCACCTTGAGCCCGTTGTGCCAGTAGGCCAGCCCGGTGATGCCCTTGCCTTCCATGCTGGCCAGCAACGCCTTGCCCTGGGGGCCGGCCTGGAAGCGATCGACCGCGGCCATGTTGTCGAACAGGAAGGGCAGATCGAAGACCTGCACCGCCTTGGCGTAGTGCTCGAACTTGGCCAGCGAGGGCGCCAGCATCTGGACATCGCCCAACAAGAGAGCCTCCATCTCCTTGCCATCGCCAAACAACGACGAGTTGGGATAGACCTCGACCTTCACCCGGCCGGGCAGGCGCTCTTCCGCCAGCTTCTTGAACAGCACCGCGCCCTGCCCTTTGGGCGTGTGCTCGGCGACCACATGGGCAAACTTGATGGTGATGGGAGCTTCATCTGCCGCGTAAAGCGAACCGACGAAGGAAAACACGGCGGCACAGAACAGCGTCTTGATAGTCAACGTGGGCATGGCGACACCTCATCTTGTTTTTGTAATCAGGTCGGGTTTATTAAACGCGCCCCCTCCGTGGGGTGGAATTCATCATTGCCCAACAGGGCCTTCAGCTCTGCCTAACACTGGAGCACCTGTTTGCAGACGCCTCAGCAGTCGTTGGGCCCGCCCGATGACCGGTGCATCGATCATTTTCCCGTCGACGACGAAGACCCCCACGTCGCCCTGACTCGCCGCGATCACCTGCCGTGCCCAATCGATTTCCGCTGGCGTCGGCCGCAGGCTGTCGTGCACCACGGCGACCTGGCGGGGATGGATGCACAACAGGCCGCCGAAGCCCTGGTCACGCGCACTGGCGGTGGCTGTCGCCAGACCGGCCAGGTCATCGATGGCTGGAAAGACGCTGTCCAGCGGTGCGGGCAGCCCGGCCAGTCGGCCTTCCAGCAGGAGTAGAAAGCGAGCCTGATCCAGCAGCCGTTCGGCTGCCGCCGTACCGCTTTCCAGACCGAGATCCAGGCCCAGATCCAGACCACCGAGCACCAGGCGCTCCACCCCGGCAGCCCCGGCGACCTCCTTGAGTCGATCCAGCCCCCGGGCGCTCTCGATGATCGGCCAGACGGGCTTGCCCGTCTCGGCATGGACGCGCTCGACCTGGGCGGCGCTTTCCGCCTTGGGCAGGACGACCCCGAGCACCTGCCCCAGGCGTTGGCACAGCGCCAGGTCGTCGCCGTGCGCCGAGTGAGCGGCGGCGTTGATCCGTATCCAGACCCGTAAGGCAGGCGCGGCGAGCAACGCCTGTTCGAGGGCGCCGCGTGCTGCGGTCTTGGCGGCTTCAGCGACCGCATCCTCCAGGTCCACGATCACCACATCGGCACCGCTGGCCACGGCCTTGGCGATTCGCTCCAGACGAGTCGCCGGGACGAACAGGGCCGAGCGAGGATCAGCAGCCATCCTGCTGGCGGTAGGGGTCATAGCGCACCTCGCTGGCGCAGCGCCTCCAGCGCGGCGTGGTCATAGCCCAACTCCTGCAATACCGCTTCGGTGTGCTCGCCCAGCGCCGGGACCGGATCCATCCGCGGCTCGAAGGCACTGTTGCTCGCCGGTGGCAACAAGGCGGGCAAGGGACCGGCCGGACTGCCGACCTCACGCCAGCGATCACGCTCGCGTAACTGGGGATGCGCCCAGACGGCCGCCATGTCATTCACCTGGGCATTGGCGATCTGCGCCCGCTCCAAGCGGGCGATGACCTCTTCGGTCTTGAGCTCGGCGAACGCCTCGACGATCAGGTCGCGCAGCACGCCGCGATTCGCCGAACGTTTGAAGTTGGCGGAAAATCGCGGATCGGTAACCAGTTCCGGCTGCAACAGCACCTGCTCACAGAAGAGCTGCCACTCCCGCTCATTCTGCAGGCCCAGCATCACCGTGCCGCCATCGCCTGCGGGAAAGGGTCCGTAGGGGTAGATGGTGGAGTGGGCGGCGCCGGCACGCGCGGGGGCCGGCATGCCGGCGTAGGCGTAATACAGCGGATAGCCCATCCACTCCACAAGGCTCTCCAGCATGCTGACCTCAACGCGACTGCCCTCCCCGGTCCGCTCCCGCAACAGCAGCGCCGACAGGATGCCACTGTAGGCATACATCCCCGCGGCGATATCAGCGATCGAGCAGCCCGCCTTGGCCAGCTGGTCATCGTCTGGTCCACCCGTCACCGAGAGAAAACCCGCCTCGCTCTGAATCAGCAGATCATAGGCCTTCTTGCGCTCGTAGCTACCTCCTGCGCCATAGCCGGACACATCGCAGACGATCAGCCGGGGAAAGCGCTCGTGCAGCGCCTCGAAGCCCAGCCCCAGACGACTCGCCGCGCCCGGCGCCAGGTTCTGCAACAGGACGTCCGCCCCGGCGAGCAGCTTGTCCAGCACGGCCAGGGCATCATCCTGCTTGAGATCCAGAGCCACGCTCTCCTTGGAACGATTGGTCCAGACGAAGTGGGAGGCGAGTCCGGCGACACGTTCGTCGTAGCCCCGAGCGAAATCGCCACTGCCTGGCCGCTCGATCTTGATCACCCGGGCGCCCAGGTCGGCCAGCTGCCGGGAGCAGAACGGGGCCGCGATCGCGTGTTCGAGACTCACGACCGTGATGCCATCCAGAGGACGAGGTTTTTCGACAGCCATCTTGGTTCACTCCGGGTCAGGTGAAGCAATAGAGATCCACGCACTCGTGCAGCCGCCAGGCCTGGGCGATCAGGGCCTCGGCCTCGGCGGGTGGGCGTTTGCCGGCGAAGGCGACCAGCCGGCGGAACTTGTCTTCCAATTCGGCCCTGTCGAGGGTATTGCCGGGATCACCCTTGGGCTCGTCGATACGTCCCTGCAGAACGGCGCCCTGGCGGGTTGTCACCTCGACCCTTCCCAGCCAACGCTGGGGATAGGCGGCATCGACCTCGGGGTCCAGCCGCATGCCGACGCGCGCGCGGAAGGCCGCGACCGCGGGATCGTTCAGCGCGGAATTCGCAAATTCGCCCAGTTGCGCCTTGCCATGGACGGCGATCAGACCCAGCACCGTGCCCATGGAAAACTTCGCCTGATGCACGGTCCGCGGCACGTCCACGCGCCCGAGCACGTCCAGGGCGCCCTGGTGAACTCGTGCTGTTACCCGGGCAATGTCGTCGGGCGCCAGGCACTCGCGCTGCATCAGGTCCAACAGGGCATCGGCAGCAGGATGGGTATGCCGACAGGACGCATGGAACTTGAAGGAGGTTTCCAGCAAGGCCCAGCGCTGCCCCAGGCGATCGCTCAGGCGGCGGGCGTCGGCGTCACTGGAAAGGCCGGCAGCCATCCCCTGCTCGCCTTCCAGGATGTTGCGCGCACCGGTCAGCCCTTGCGCCGTGAGATAGGCTGCGAGCAGTCCATCCCCCGCTGCCTTGGCGGTATGCAGCTGCTTGGAATCCGCCGCGTCACGCAGGAACTCCCAGAGCCCCGCCGCCTGGGTGCCCGCGTTGCCAAGCACCTGGATGAACTGCTCCCGGTCGAAGCCCAGCAACTTGCCCACCGCCACCGCCGCGGCCAGGGTGCCAGCGGTGGCCGTGGTGTGGAAGATCCGATAGTGCGAGCGCCCGAGAAATTCACCGATGCGGATGCCTGCCTCATAGCCGGCGACCGCGGCGACGATCAGCTCCTGTCCGCTCTTTCCCAGGTCCTGGGCGGCGGCCAGTGCGGCGGAAAAGACCACCGTCGCCGGATGCAGCACCGAGCTGTTGTGCAGATCATCCTGCTCCACCAGATGAGAGGCGGCGCCATTGACCAGCGCGGCAAAGTAGGGCGAGGTGCCGTAGGGCGCGACGAGTACCCGGGCCCGCCCCTCGCGCGGGCCCATGGTCTGCGCATAGGCATGGAACAGCGGTGTGGGATGGCTGCCATCGCTGGCCAGTGCGGAGCCCAGCCAGTCGAGAAACAGCTCTTCGGTCCGAGAGACGACGCTGGCTGGCAGGTCCGCATAGGCCAGCTCGCCAAGATAGGCCGCCAGACGTTCGGTATGGGTCATGGCAGTCACCCTAGAACGAGCGCGGCAATTCGAGCAGGTGCTCGGCCACGTAGGAAAGAATGAGGTTGGTGGAGATGGGCGCCACCTGGTACAGGCGCGTCTCGCGAAACTTGCGCTCGACGTCGTACTCGGTGGCAAAGCCAAAGCCACCGTGCGTCTGCAGACAGGCGTTGGCCGCCTCCCAGCTGGCCTTGGCCGCCAGGTACTTGGCCATGTTGGCCGCCGCGCCGGCGTTTTCGCCGCGGTCGTACAGATCGCAGGCGTGCCAGCGCATCAGATCGGCGGCCTCGATCTCGATATGGGCCTCGGCGATGGGAAACTGCACGCCCTGGTTCTGCCCGATGGGGCGACCGAATACCACCCGGTCGCGGGCATAGTGACTGGCCTTCTCGACGAACCAGCGGCCGTCGCCAATGCATTCCGCGGCGATCAGGGTGCGTTCGGCATTGAGCCCATCGAGGATGTAGCGGAAACCCTTGCCCTCCTCCCCGATGAGGTTGCTGGCGGGAATTTCCAGCTCGTCGAAGAACAGCTCGTTGGTCTCGTGATTGACCATGTTGGGGATGGGCCGAACCGTGAGCCCCTTGCCAATGGCCTCACGCAGATCCACCAGAAAGATCGACATACCTTCGGATTTGCGCTGGACGGCCTCCAGGGGTGTGGTCCGCGCCAGCAGGATCATCAGATCGGAATGCTGCACCCGGGAGATCCACACCTTCTGCCCATTGATCACATAGCGATCGCCCTTGCGCACCGCCGTGGTCTTGATCTTGGTGGTGTCGGTGCCGGTGGTAGGCTCGGTGACGCCCATGGACTGCAGCCGCAGCTCGCCGCTGGCCAGCCGTGGCAGATAGCTGTTCTTCTGCTCTTCGCTGCCATTCCGCAGCAGGGTGAACATGTTGTACATCTGCCCATGGATGGTGCCGGAGTTGCCCCCGCAGCGGTTCACCTCCTCCAGGATGATGGACGCCTCGGCCAGGCCCAGCCCCGAGCCACCATAGGCTTCCGGAATCATCGCGGACAGCCAGCCTGCCTCGGTCATCGCCTGGACGAAGTCCTGGGGAAAACCCTTCTGCTCATCGATTCGGCGCCAGTATTCGGCCGGAAAGCCCGCGCAGAGGCCACGGACGCCATCGCGAATGGCGGCGAATTCTTCTTGTCGTTCGTCCAGCATGGGGGGTTCTCTCTTGTCGTTATAGGGGCACCGCTGTCACTCGAAATGCAACTGAGCCATCTGGGCGACACCGTCGCCATTTCCGGCCCACAGCTCCGCCTCGCCGGGCGCGATGACCTGACCACTGAGCGTGAAGGGAGCGGGTGCGATCAGCGGACGAACGCCGCGATAACTGAATTGCCGTATCCGCGCGGTGGGATGGGCGCGACGAAAGCTGCGCAGCAACAGGGTCGCGATGAGCGGGCCATGGACGACCAGACCGGCATAGCCTTCCTGTTGGGTCGCGTAGGGCCAGTCGTAGTGGATGCGATGACCGTTGAAGGTCACCGCCGAATAGCGAAACAGCAACGTAGGCTCGGGCACCACCGACTCCGCCCAGCCACCGAGAGCGATGGCTTCGCCGCTGCCGGCCTTGGGCGCTCCGGGCTCGCGATAGACCAGGTCCTGCTCTTCGCGCAGTACCAGTTCGTCGCGCTGGAAATAGCGATGCTCGACGGTCACGAACAGCAGGCTGCCGCTGCGGCCCGCCTTCTCCTCGACGCGTAGCAGGGTCGAAAGGCAACGAGCCTGCTCGTCAACGCGCAGTTCGCCGAGAAACTCCAGGCGTCCGCCTGCCCACATGCGATTACGCCCTTCCGCCGGCGGCAGGAAGGTGCCCCGCGCCGCGTGACCATCGGGCCCGAGCTGGGCACCTGCCACGGGATTATCGAAGAAGGCCCAGTGCCAGAGCGGCGGCAGCGCCTCGCCTGCAGCCAACGGCGATTCGTCGAAGGTATGGGCGATACGCGCGACTTGGCGTTGACCCAGGAACTCGTGGGTTTCGAGCGTTCGCCCCACCCAGGCTTCGGCCGGCGTAGTGTTCATGTCTGGCTCCCGTCATTAGGCTCTCAACCAGCTTGAGGGGAGTTGTTTCGTTCTGTGAATTTACATTTGCGTAAGCCGGCATTCGGCTAGGCTGAACGCCGAAAGACGTACCGAGTACAAGAGCATGCATTTCGACCTGCCTGACCTGCGGCTTTTCATCCATATCGCCGAATCGCCCAGCCTGACCCAGGGCGCACGCCGGGCCGCACTCTCTCCGGCAGCTGCCAGCGCCCGGATAAAGGCCCTCGAAAGCCAATTCGGCATCCGCTTGCTATACCGTGACAGCCGCGGCGTAGAGCTCACGCCAGCGGGTCAGCGTCTACTGCAACATGCCCGCCTGGTTATGCGCCAAGTCGACTTTCTCAAAGGTGAATTCACCGAGTACCGCAGCGATGCCAGCGGGCATATCCGTATCTTCGCCAACACCACAGCGGTTACAGAGTTCCTCCCGGGGCTGCTGGCCGGCTATCTCGCCGATCGCCCCGGCGTGACGGTGGATCTGCAGGAGCGCCTCAATCGTGACATTGTCAGGGGGGTCATCGACGGGGCAGCGGATCTGGGCATCACCGCCGGGCTGATCGAGGCCAGCAATCTGCAGATCCTGCCCTACAGCATGGACCGCCTGACGCTGGTAGTACCGACCGATCATGCCTTGGCGAGCGAGCCCCAGGTCACCTTGCGTGAAACCCTGGACTACCAGCACATCTGTCTGCGCGAGGGCACCAGCCTGCTGAATTTCCTGCGGGATCAGGTGGAGCGTCTCGGTGCCACCCTGAATCTGCGTATCCAGCTTTCCAGTTTCGAGGCCGTGTGCCGCATGGTCGAAGCCAAGGTGGGCATCGGAATCCTGCCCGAATCCGCCGCCCAGCATCACGGCAAAAGCATGGCCATCAAGACGGTACGGCTCGAAGAGCCCTGGGCCCTGCGCGAGCGAAATATCCTGGTCAGGGATCTGGAGGCGCTGCCGGAAAGCGTCCGTGCCTTGGTCAGGCTGTTGCAGCAATCAGCCAAAGGCGAAGTAAACCGGGAACACGCCTGACGAGGCGATCCCGGAAGTCATCCTTTCGACTACACCCCTGTCTAGTGAAACCGGAGCGCTCCCAATTTGCGCATCACTTCGTCTGCAGTCCAACGCCGGTATTCGGTTCGATCATGACGACCATGGCGTCTCGATCGTGGCTGGTCCCTTCGCCGTTGAGTGCTGCAGCAGAGGAGTCGAAGGAGACTGATCAGCTCTTTACAGGGGTGGTATTATTTAGTGATAAGAACTATGGCAAATGGCCGTCTGCCAGCCGGCGTACCCGCTGCTTGCGCTTGAGGATGCAGTGGCGCATCCACGGGTCGCCAGGCGAAACGCCAGCCCAAGTCGCGATAGCCGGAAAACAGGAAACCACCACTGCGAACCTGGTAGGCACGGCGCCTGGCTCGATAGACCCGCGGAATGAAATACCAGGGCAAGCCCGGCAGATCGTGGTGAACCAGGTGCAGGGTGTTGTTGAGAAATAGCCAGCGCAGCGCCCCAACGCTTTCGTTGAGTACGCATCTTTGCGCAGGGTCCAGCGCCGGACGATGCTCGTAGAAAGATCGGATCAGCGTTACGGCCAGCGCCGGCCAGGCTACCCCCAGCACATAGACCTCCAGGGGAATGCCAGATAGCAAGTGAATCGCCAGGAGCAAGCCTGCACACAGCGCCAGATGAATCAGCCAGACGCGCAGCACGCCCCGCTCCCCGCGCCACCCGCGGCGTACTTCGAGATCGAGCATGCCGTGCAGCGCCAGGATCGGGCCAACCAGGAGCCGACCGATCAGGGTCTTGTCCATCCAGAGCAACGCACGCCCGACCTGCCCTCGCCGCTCCCAGAGTTCGCCATCGACATAACGGCTCTCGGGATCGAGGGTCGGATCGGTGAGGTTCTCGCGCCGATGGTGCGCCAGGTGGCTGTCACGATAGAGCGGAAAGGGAAACCAGAGGCCGAGGGGCGGATAGGCGAGCAAGGCATTCACCCCAGGCCAGCGAGTTGGATGTCCATGAATCAACTCGTGTTGCAGGGACTGATGCAGCACCACCAGGATCGTCAGCGGCGGCAGGATCCAGAAACCCAGTAGCGGCCACGCCCAGACCAGCGTCAGCCAGCCGGCGTAGACACCGACGATCAGCCCCCAGGTTGGCCATTCACTTCGACCGGTGGCGGTATGCAGGAGCAGCTTGATCAGGCGGCGGTGCCGCGCATCGAGATAGACAGTCACCGCAGGGTCCTGATAACGAGAAATCAACGCTGACCCTAAGGAAAAACAAGAGGGAAGCCAAATATCGTTAAGGCATTACCTCATGAAAAGACGTTATTCGACCACCTCGCTGCTTGTAACTTCGCTTGATTGAACGCCTTGTTTAAGCAATCTCTTACGTCTTACCTTACATAGCATAATGCTCAAAAAATCATAAGCTTATAAGCAAAAACCGATCAGGCAGCTCAACTGTTGCGTGAGCAACACCTGCATTTAAAAATCAGTTAAAGACATATCCTTAGCAGCTTTGAAGATTGGCGGCGCTCTTGAACGCCCATCTAGACTTCCGCCAACTTTCACGAACTTCAAAGTTTGCCATGCCGCTGTCTGATAAAACTCTTCTACCTGCTGCGCCTGCGCGAACTGCAAGGGTGGATTTCGTTGCCGAGCTGGCAGCCTGCGACGTGTCCAGCCCCCCTCCGCTGCCTCGGCTGCCGACCCTGAATCGAGCCGAAGCGGCAACGCGCATCCGATACCGTGCGACAGCGCGGGTATCCCTCGTCGGCACCCTCGGCCGTCGACTGGTAGCGGCGATGGTGCTGATCGGCTGCACCCGAGCCGCCCATACCGAGCTGGCTCGTCTTGGGCTCGCGCTTCCCCACTCTCTGCTGACACGACCAGAAGGATTTTCTTTTCCATGAGCATCATTTCCGCAGGCTGGGGCGCCGGCCCTTCCGCGCGTCACGCCGAACTCTCGGCCCGCTTTCTGCCGCTGTTCCAGCGTATTCGCGCGGGCGCCATAGAACGCGAGGTGCAGCGGCGACTGCCGGTCGAAGAATTGGCCTGGCTGAAGGCGGCCGGTTTCACCGCCTTGCGGTTGCCGGTCGAGCATGGCGGTGCAGGCGTCACCCTGCCGGAATTGTTTGCCCTGCTCATCGAACTGGGCGAGGCCGATTCCAATCTGGTGCAGGCGTTGCGCGGTCACATGGGCTTTGTCGAGGGCTTGCTCAACAGCGATGACCAGGCACGCCGCAGCCGCTGGTTCGCCCGTATCGCCGCGGGTGAAACCCTGGGTCCGGCCTCCAGCGAGGTCGGCGATGCCCGGCGGGCCGAATTCAGTACCCGCGTGCGTCGGGAGGGTGACGCCCTGCTGCTTTCGGGCACCAAGTTCTATACCACGGGTTCGCTCTATGCGGACTGGATCGACGTGGGCGCCACCGATGACGCCGGCAATCGCGTCATGGCGACCATCCGCCGCGACGCTCCCGGCGTAGCGGTGGTGGATGACTGGAATGGCTTCGGCCAGACGCTGACCGCCAGCGGCACGGCCACCTTTACCAACGTGCGGGTAGCGCCTGGGGACGTGGTCACGGTAGGCGAGCGCTTCCGCTATTCGCCGGGCTTCTTCCAAGTCTTCCACCTCGCCAACCTGGCGGGCATGGGGCGGGCCATGAGCAGCGAGGTGGCGGCTGCGGTCGCCGCTCGCACCCGCACCTTCACCATTGGTAATGCCGACCGGGTCAGCCAGGATCCACAGGTATTGGCAGTGGTAGGCCAGGTGCGCAGCGCCGCCTACTGCGCCGGGGTGATCGCCCTGAAGAATGCCGAAGCGCTGCAGCGCGTGCATGACCTCAGGCAGGCGGATGACCAGGCGGCCGAGGATCGCGCGGTGGAACTGGCCGAACTGGAGGTCTGCCAGTCGCTCAATGTGGTTACGGACCTGATCATCGATGCCTCCGGACGCCTCTTCGACGCTCTGGGCGCCTCGGCCACGCTTAGACCGCAGGGACTGGATCGCTTCTGGCGCAATGCCCGTACCCTCGCCTCCCATAATCCGCGCATCTACAAGGATCGCATCGTCGGCGACTTCGCGGTCAACGGCACGCCGCCCCCACCGCAGTGGAAGATCGGCGTCGCCTAGGGGCCGAAGCCGCCGGAAATGCCGACGAGAGCCGCCCTGCCCCGCTGTTCGCCGCCCCCGGCGATGCTTTAAGCTCGCCGGCTTTCCTCCTGGAGCGGTGTCATGGAAAGGTCGCGCAGCAATCGTCAGGCCGTATGGAAGGCTATCAAGGATCCGCGCTTCATCCCCGTTGCCGTGGCGGCGGTGTGCATCGTGCTGTTCTTCGTCCTGGGGCTGGTCGACGTCCTGGGCAACTGATCGCCACGCTGAGACGCTGGCCTATCCCTGCCACGGGATGGGCCATCACAGCGCAGGGCGCGGCCCGTGGGGGCTATTACCTGGATGCTTTTCCCAGGCCAGAGGCCTTGCGCCAGGTTGGCGAGCCGGGAAGCCAGGTGAAGGTATGAACTGCAAAAAGCGCGAAAAGCGGCCTGGAACCAGGCCGCGGAGGACAGCAATCAGCCTTTGCGCTGATTGAGGAAGCGGAAGCAGCCGGCCAGCAGATCATCGAAGCGCCACGGCTTGGGCAGATAGTAGATATCCGGTGCGCGTTCAGGCTGGAGTTCTTCGAAATAACCCGAGGAGACGATGATGGGCAGACCCGGCAGCTGCTGCTTGACGCGACGCGCCAGCTCCAGACCGTCGATGGCACCCGGCATGCGGACATCGGTGATCAGCAGATCCGGCGTCGGACGCGCACTCGACAGGTATTCCCAGGCTTGGTCCGCGGTACCGAAGGTGTGCACCTGAAAGCCTTCGCCTTCGAGCACCTCTTCCATCAGCCCGAGCAACATGTTCTCGTCTTCGACAACCACTACCACTGGCTTCATAAATCCGTCTCGATCTCCGCAGGTCCGCCATCTGACTGGACGTATCTCGTTGGGGCGCGAATTCTACTCCTATCCTGCGTCCGCTGCGCACTCTCCTCTAAGCTTAGACGCGAGGTGCGACATCCTGCCCCACTGATCGACAGAAAAGCCTGCCGGGAGCCGAACAGGTTTTTTCCTGCAGGGGTGGTATTAATTGGCAGAGTATTTTGCCGCTTCCTCGGGGAACCGTGGCGAAGCCCCTCAGTCGGAAAACAGGTATCTCGAAAGGCTTCCCGCGATTCCGCCGCGTCAGCTTTTCAGGATCCCGGGAAGCCGTCTGCCTGAGGAAATGCGTATGACGGCCATCGACTGGACAGGTTGGCTCAACGCCCCCTGGATCACCACGCTGATCGCGGCGGGGGTCGCCCTGCTGATCAGCAGCATCCTCCTGATAGTGGCGTTTGCGGCCATCCGCCGGCTGGCCAATCCCTTTTTGCTGGCGCGCAACCTGGTGAAGCACGCCGAGAAGCCGGCGCGGCTGGCGGTCCCTCTGGTGGTGTTGCAAGGTGTCTGGAATTCCGCACCCGATGCCCTGCCGCTGTTGCGTGCGGTACAGCATCTCACCGGCCTGCTGAGCATCGCTGCCTTCACCTGGCTGGGTCTCAGGGCGGTCAAGGCCGTCGGAGCCACCATCGCCCTGCGCAATCCCGTGGATGTGGTGGACAACCTGCGAGCACGGCGAATCCAGACGCAGAATCGGGTGCTGGTACGCAGCCTCAGCTTCGTCGTGCTGCTGGTAGGTATCGCCCTGATGCTGATGACTTTTCCCGCGGTTCGCCAGGTGGGCGCGAGCCTGCTCGCCTCCGCTGGTGTCGCCGGCCTGGTCGCGGGTATCGCCGCGCGCCCGGTACTGGGCAATCTCATCGCCGGTCTGCAGATCGCCGTGACGCAGCCGATCCGGCTCGACGACGTGGTCATCGTCGAAGGGGAATGGGGCCGGGTGGAAGAGATCACCGGCACCTATGTGGTGGTCCGCATCTGGGACGACCGTCGCCTGGTGGTTCCCCTGCAGTACTTCATCGAGACCCCCTTCCAGAACTGGACGCGCTCCTCGTCCAGCCTGATCGGATCAGTCTTCATATGGGTTGACTATTCCCTGCCCCTGGCGCCGATCCGCACCGAATTGGAACGCGCCTGTGCCGAGGTGCCCCATTTATGGGACGAGCGTGTCTGTGTGCTGCAGGTGACCGATGCGTCCCATGATTCGATCCAGATCCGGGTGCTGGTGAGCTCCGGCGATTCCTCGAAGAACTGGGACCTGCGCTGCTTCGTGCGGGAACGGCTGATCACCTACATCAATCGTGAGTTCCCCCTCTGCCTGCCCAAGCTGCGAACCGAACTGGGACGTCGCGATGTGCTTCCCACACCACAATCCGACGAAAGGCACGAACCGGTCGTACGCCAGCCAGAAGTCTGATTTATCGGCTAATTGTCTCGATCAGGCAGCCTTTAAGCGGTTCACCTGCAGCTTATTTCTTAGCGCACCAAGAGTGAGCGCCAGCTTTCGGGCATGTATTTGGCAATACGAAGCAGGACCGCAACATTCGAGCAGGAAACTTGTGACGTTGTCCGAGAGTCAGTGCGAGAGCAATCTGGAATTCCGCGAAGCAGTTCTCGCCCAAATCCAGACATCTCAGAAGAGATGACCGGCAAAAAGGCTGTAGCAGCTCGGCTGTAGGCGTTTTTGAACCAGGAGCATCGAGCTTCAGGAAGAAGCAATCAGGTAAACCTCAGTCTCGAACTTGCTGCATTGGGAGCGCACCATGGCAAATGCCGTCGTGGGGAAATTTGGGGCTCTGGAGCCCGTTGAAACTGCCACTCTTTCCACCAGATCCAGCTCTCCTCGCAAGCGCACGGATGAGCCTCAGCTGACGCTGAGCTCCGTCGTCGAAAGCCGCAAACGTATCCTCTTCGTGACCCCGGAAATTTCCGACTTCGTCAAGGCCGGTGGCCTGGGCGAGGTTTCGGGCGCCCTGCCGCGCGCCCTCGCCGCCTCCCATGACGTCCGGGTGCTGATCCCCGGCTACCGTCAGGTGATGGCCGCGATCAAGGACCGTGTGCAGATGGTCGGCCGCATCGCCGCCCGTGCCGCCATGCCCGCCTGTGACATCGGTCGCGTCAATCTGGACGACGGGCTGGTCGTCTATGTATTGATCTGTCCCGAGCTGTACGAGCGCTCGGGCAATCCCTACGGCGACCTGAACGGCGCCGACTGGGCCGACAACCACATCCGTTTCGGTCGTCTGGCCAGCGCCGCGGCCGACTTCGCCCTGGGCGACGCCTCGATTCGCTGGGTGCCGGACCTGCTGCACCTCAACGACTGGCAGACCGGCCTCGCTGCTGGCTACCTGCGTTGGAAGGGTGCCAGCACCCCTTGCCTTACCACCATCCACAACCTGGCCTACCAGGGCCTGTTTCCCGCCTCGGTCATGGCCGACCTGGATATCCCCCCCCATGCCTTCCAGATGGAAGGCCTCGAGTTCTGGGGCAAGGTTTCCTTTCTCAAGGCGGGCCTGGTCTATGCCGACCACATCACCACGGTCAGCCACACCTATGCCCACGAGATCACCACGCCCGAATTCGGCTGCGGCCTGGAAGGGCTGCTGCAGGTCAAGGCGCGGGAAGGCAAGCTGACCGGTCTGCTCAATGGCATCGACGATGGCTGGAGCGCCTGCAGCGATCCGCATCTGTGCCAGCAGTTCCACGAATCCGACTGGGACGGCAAGGCGGTCAACGCGGCTCGCATCCGCGAGGAATTCGGTCTCGAGCCGTCCAATGGCCCGCTGTTCGCCGTGGTCTCGCGGCTGGTCCAGCAGAAAGGCATCGATCTGACCATCCAGGCCGCCGATCACATCGTCGCCCGTGGCGGCCAGCTGATGATAATCGGTTGCGGCGAGCCGCACATCGAGCGTCAGGTGCGGGCCCTGGCCCTGCGCTACCCTGGCCGCGTCAGTGCCCACATCGGCTTCTGCGAGACGGAAGCCCGACGCATGTATGCCGGCAGCGACTTCCTGCTGATGCCCTCGCGCTTCGAGCCTTGCGG
Organism: Pseudomonas sp. SORGH_AS_0199; assembly: GCF_031453735.1. Classification (NCBI taxonomy): domain Bacteria; kingdom Pseudomonadati; phylum Pseudomonadota; class Gammaproteobacteria; order Pseudomonadales; family Pseudomonadaceae; genus Pseudomonas; species Pseudomonas sp. SORGH_AS_0199. The sequence goes on along the minus strand of NZ_JAVJAE010000001.1, from coordinate 2,833,724 downwards.
CCTGAGCCAGATGTACGCCCAGCGCTTCGCCTCCCTGCCGATCGCCACCCGCACCGGCGGTCTGGCCGACAGTATCGAGGACGGCACCACCGGCTTCCTGTTCGCCCCGCTGTCGCTGGAGAACTACATCAGCGCCATCGATCGCGCCCTGGGTGTGTTCGAACGTCAGGACCTGCTGCTGGCCATGCGGCACCGGGCCATGCAGGGCCCGTTCTTCTGGTCCGAATGCGCCAAGCCGTACGCCTCGCTGTACCTCGATCTGCTCCAGGCCACCGCGCATCAGGAGCGTCACGTCGGCGCCTGATGCCCGACGTGGCTACCAAGCGCTTTTCCTTCGCCAAAAGGCCGACGAAAAGCGCTATCCCCGCCCAACTTTGAGCAACTCTCACCGGTCATAACAGCAACTGCGGCCAACTGGGCCGCAGTGTCTTTTCTGCCGTCCGGCTTCGGGAGTTCTCTATCCATGACTGATATTTCGCGCGACGCAGCCGCGGTGACCGGGGGCTATGCCTGGCAAACCCGTGCCGGTGCCACCCTGGTGGGCAAGGACCGCACCCTCTTCCACTTCTGGGCACCCAGCGCCGATGCCGTTTCGGTGGTCCTGGAAGGCGGCATGACCCTTGCCATGGAGGCCGAGCAAGACGGCTGGTTCGCGGTCGAGGCCCAGTGCGGCGCCGGTACCCGTTATCGCTATCAGATCGAGGATCTGCTGGTCCCGGATCCTGCGTCCCGCGCCCAGGCCGGCGACGTGCACGAGCCAAGCATCGTCATCGACCCTACCACCTATCACTGGCAAAGCGTCGAGTGGCAGGGTCGCCCCTGGCACGAAAGCGTCATCTACGAAGTGCATGTCGGCACCCTGGGTGGCTTTTCCGGTGTCGAGAAGCTGGTACCCCGCCTGGCCGCGCTGGGCGTCACCGCCATCGAACTGATGCCGCTGTCGGAATTTCCCGGTGATCGCAACTGGGGCTATGACGGCGTCCTGCCCTATGCGGTGGAAGCCTCCTACGGTACCCCGGACGATCTCAAGTCGCTGATCGACACCGCCCACGGCCATGGCGTCATGGTCTACCTGGACGTGGTCTACAACCACTTCGGGCCGGACGGCAACTACCTGCACGCCTACGCCGAGCGCTTCTTTCGCGAAGACATCCATACACCCTGGGGCGCCGCCATCGATTTCCGTCAGGACGCCGTGCGCCGCTACTTCATCGACAACGCCTTGATGTGGCTGATGGAGTACCGCTTCGATGGCCTGAGATTCGATGCGGTCCATGCCATCAACGACAAGGGCTTCCTCGAAGAGATGGCCGAGGAGATCCGCAGCACCGTCGAGCCGGGTCGCCACATCCACCTGATGCTGGAGAACGAAGACAACACCGCCACCCTGCTGGGCGGCAAGCACTACGACGCGCAGTGGGCGGACGACTGGCACAACGTCATCCATCCCATGCTGACCGACGAGAACGAAGGCTACTACCAGGACTTCACCGAGGACGCCACGGCCAAGCTGGTGCGCTGCCTGGGCGAAGGCTTCATTTACCAGGGCGAGCAGACCCGCCACGGCAAGGCCCGCGGTGAACCCAGCAAGGACCTGCCGGCCTCGGCCTTCGTCATCTTCCTGCAGAACCACGACCAGGTCGGCAACCGCGCCTTCGGTGAACGCCTGACCCGTCTGGCACCGGAGCCGGCGCTGAAGGCCGCCACGGCGCTCTTGCTGCTCAGTCCGATGATTCCGCTGCTGTTCATTGGCGAGGAATGGGGCAGCCGTCAGCCCTTCCTGTTCTTCACCAGTCACAACGATGAGCTGGCCGAACTGGTCCGCGATGGTCGCCGTAACGAGTTCAAGGACTTCGATTTCTTCACCAGTGAAGAGCATCGCCAGCAGATCCCCGATCCGAACGCGCCCAAGACCTTCGAGGACTCCAAGCCCAATTTCGGCGAAGCCGATCAGCCCGATCACGCTGCCTGGCTGGGGCTGTACCGCGAGCTGCTGGAGATCCGCCACCGCGAACTCTTCCCGCGTCTGGAAGGGGCGCGTCCCGCAGGCGCCGAAGCCCTGGCCGACCGCGCCGTGCGCGCGCGCTGGAGCCTCGCCGACGGCAGCCGCCTGACCATCGAACTCAATCTGAGCGACAAGGCCGTACAGCTGGACGAGGCGCCTCAGGGCGAGTTGCTGCACAGCAGCGACGCTGCAGCAACGCCTGCCCGTCAGGACGGCACGCTGACCGCGCATTCGGCACTGGTCTGGCTGGAGAAAAAGGCATGAGTGGCGATCGTCTGGAACAACTGGCCGAGGCCGCCGGCATCGCCATCGAATGGACCGCCTACGACGGCCAGCGCCAACGCGTAAGCCCGGAGGCGCTGCGCAATCTGCTCAAGGCCATCGAATTGCCGGCGGACAGTGACGCCGATATCGACGCCAGCCTGCGCAAGCTGGCCGAGGTGGGTGACAAGCACCACTTGCCGCCGCTCATCACCGCGGTGGTCGATAAACCGGTCGGTGCGCCGGACCAGTTCAAGCGCGGTGTCCGCTACCAGGTACAGCTGGAAGGCGGCGAGCGTCTGGACGGCCAGGTCGACGACCGCGGACAGCTGGCGCCGATCAGCGCCGCCGGTTATCACCAGGCCGAGGTCGATGGCGAAGCCCTGACCCTGGCCGTCGCGCCGGAACGCTGCTTCACCATCGCCGACGCCACCGGCAATGAACAGGCCCGTCTCTGGGGTCTGGCCGTGCAGCTCTACAGCCTCAGACGCGAAGGGGGCAGCGGCGCCGGCGATCTCCAGGGCCTGGTGCACTTCGCCAAGGCCGCCGGCGACAAAGGCGCCGACGCCCTGGCCATCAGCCCCTTGCACGCCATGTTCAGCGCCGATGGCAGCCGCTACAGCCCCTACTCGCCATCGAGTCGGGTGTTCTTCAATGTGCTCTATGCCGCGCCGGAGCTGGTCCTGGGTGCCGAGTCCGTACGCCAGGCCATGCAGCGCGCCGGTCTGCAGGCGGAAGCCGAGCGTCTGGAGCAGCTGGAGCTGATCGATTGGCCGGCGCTGGCCAAGCTGCGCCTGCGCCTGTTGCGCACCCTGCACCTGGATTTCCGCACCGCCGGCGGCGAGCTGCGGGAGCGTTTCGAGGCCTTCCGCCGCGACGGTGGCGAGGCGCTGGAAAACCATTGTCGCTTCGAAGCCCTGCATGCCTCCTTCACCCAGGGGCGCTGCCTCGCCGAGCTGGCAGCATTGGCCGCAGCAGTATCGCGACCCCAGGAACCCGGCCGTGGCCGAATTCGCCGAACGCCATGCCCAGGACGTGGAGTTCTACGCCTTCACCCAATGGCTGGCCAGCGAAGGACTGTCCGCGGCCCAGGCACAGTGCCGCGACGCGGGCATGAAGATCGGCCTGATCGCCGATATCGCCGTGGGCGCGGATGGTGGTGGCAGCCAGGCCTGGAGTCGGCAGGAAGAGTTGCTGGCCTCGGTCACCGTGGGTTGCCCACCGGACCTGCTCAACCAGAAAGGCCAGGGCTGGGGCATTTCCGCCTTCTCGCCCACCGGCATGGTCAAGCATGGCTTCCGCGCCTTCATCGAGATGCTCAGGGCTAACTTCGCCCATGCCGGCGGTGTGCGCATTGACCACGTAATGGGCCTGCAACGCCTCTGGCTGGTGCCCGAGGGCGCTTCGCCGGCCGACGGTGCCTATCTCTCCTACCCCATCGACGACCTGCTGCGACTGGTCGCCCTGGAATCCTGGCGTCATCGCTGCGTGGTCATGGGTGAAGACCTGGGGACGGTGCCCGAAGGCTTCCGCGAACGCCTGGCCGAGCGCGCCATCATGGGCATGCAGGTGCTGCTGTTCGAGCGAGATGGCAAGGCCTTCAAGCCCGCTGCGCAATGGTCGGACACAGCCATGGGCATGCCCACCACCCATGACCTGCCGACCCTTACCGGTTGGTGGCAGGGCCGCGATGCCGACTGGCAGGAGGAGCTGGGGCTGCTGCCCGATGGCACCTCGCGCCAGGACCGCCTCGACGAGCGGGCCGAGGATCGCCAATACCTGGCCAAGGTGCTGGAACTGGACGACCCCCGGGAAAGCAATGTCGAACAGGCGGTCGATGCCGCCATCGCCTTCATCGGCCGCACCCCGGCACCGCTGATCATCCTGCCGGTGGAAGACGCCCTGGGCCAGCTGGAGCAGGCCAACCTGCCCGGCACCACCAACCAACACCCCAATTGGCTGCGCCGCTGGGACGACCCGGCCGAGCGCCTGCTGAACGCTGCTACCCCTAAACGACGCCTGAGCGTGCTGAGCACTGCGCGTAATAATCCGGAGAACACTCGATGAGTCGCTTGCGCGCTACCGTACGCCTGCAGTTCCACAAGGACTTCACCTTCGACGATGCCCTGCCCCTGGTGGACTACTACGCTAAGCTGGGTATCAGCCACGTCTACGCCTCGCCCATCACCACCGCTCGCGCCGGCTCCGTGCACGGCTACGACGTGGTGGATCCGACCCGGGTCAACCCGGAGCTGGGCGGCGAAGACGCGCTGCGGCGCCTGGTCGCCCGCCTGCGTGAGCACGGCATGGGGCTGATCGCCGACTTCGTGCCCAACCACACCAACGTGGGCGGTTCGGAAAATGCCTGGTGGCTGGATATTCTCGAATGGGGTCGTCAGAGCCGCTATGCCGGCTTCTACGACATCAACTGGTACGGCCCGGACCCGGATCTGCAGGGCCAGGTGCTGCTGCCCTTCCTCGGTGACGCCTATGGCAACGTGCTGCAGGCCGGCGACCTCAAGCTGGTGTTCGACGCCGAGCAAGGCGCCTTCCGCGTGGAGTACTACGCCCACCACTTCCCCATCAACCCAGGCACCTATGGCCAGATCCTGCGCGAGAGCGACCTGCCCCAACTGAGCCTCTTCGCGGATGCCTTCTCGGCACGTGCCAAGGATCTGGACGAAGCCCGCGGCGCCCAGCGCCAGCTGGCGGATGCCGCCAGGGATCCCGCTGTGGCAGCGGCCATCGAGAAGGCGGTCGCCGCCTTCGATGGCAGCCAGCCGGCCAACCAGGAACGCCTGCATGCCCTGCTGGAGAGTCAGCATTATCGCCTGGCCAGCTGGCGCACCGCATCGGACGACATCAACTGGCGGCGCTTCTTCGACATCACCGAACTCGGCGGCCTGCGCATGGAGCGCCACGAGGTGTTCGAGGAGACCCATTCGCTGATCTTCCGCCTGATCAGCGAAGGCCTGCTCGACGGCCTGCGCCTGGATCACATCGACGGCCTGGCCAATCCCCGTGCCTATTGCCGCAAGCTGCGCCGTCGGGTGGACGACCTTTGCGCCAGCCGCACCGGTGGCGCGCCGGAAGATGGCTTCCCCATCTATATCGAGAAGATCCTGGCGGACGGCGAGCAGTTGCGCGAAGGCTGGGGCATCGATGGCACGACCGGCTACGAGTTCATGAACGAGGTCTCGGCGGTGCAGCATGCGGCCAGCGGCGAAACACCGCTCCGCCGGTTCTGGGCCGAGCGGACCGGTCGTACCGAGGACTTCCTCGAAGAGGTACGGGAAGCACGGCGTCTGGTTCTCACCGGCGCGCTGTCCAGCGAATTCGAATCGGCCGTGCACACCCTGCACCTGCTCGCCCAACAGGACTGGCGTACCCGCGACACCAGTCAGGGCGCCATCCGCCGGGTGCTGCTGGAGCTGATCGTGCAGTTCAAGGTCTATCGCACCTATGCCGGCGCGGCGGGTTTCGTCGGTGCCGATGCCCAGTGGTTCGATACCGCGCTGGAGGCCGCCCGCCCCCATGTCAGCGAAGCAGAACAGCCGCTACTGGAGCAACTGCGCGCCTGGCTGGGTGGTGATGCCCCGCGGCACAAGCCCGTGGGCAGCGTGGCACGTCGCGAACAGCGCCGGGCGATCACCAAGTTCCAGCAGCTCACTTCGCCCATTGCTGCCAAGGCCGTGGAAGACACCGCCTGCTATCGCTCCGCACCGCTGCTGTCGCGCAATGACGTGGGTTTCGATCCGCAGCATTTCGCCCAGCCGGTCAGTGCCTTCCACCAGGCCAGCGGTTGGCGCGCTGAACACTTCCCGCGCAACATGCTCACCACCGCGACCCACGACCACAAGCGTGGCGAGGACACCCGCGCTCGCCTGGCGGTGGTCTCGGAACGTCCGGATGCCTACATCGCCCAGGCCACCCGCTGGATGCAGCAGGCCGCCCCGCTGCGCGGCCAGTGGAACGACGCCCCGGCGCCGACGCCGGGCGATGAACTCATGCTCTACCAGACCCTGCTCGCCAGCTGGCCACTGCATCTGCAGGCCGATGACCGGCAGGGTCTGGAGGCCTATCTGGAGCGTCTGCTGCAGTGGCAGGAAAAGGCCCTGCGCGAGGAGAAGCTGGAGTCCGATTGGTGGGCTCCGAACGGGGACTACGAAGCGGCCTGCAAGGCCTTTCTGGAAGGTCTGCTCACCGACGATCAGTACCGCGGCCTGCGCAGCGAGATCGTCACTGCGGTACAGGAACTGGCGCCAGCAGGTGCCCTGAACGGCCTGGTGCAGATGCTACTGCGCAATACCGCGCCCGGCGTGCCCGACCTCTACCAGGGTGGTGAATTCTGGGACTTCAGCCTGGTGGAGCCCGACAACCGTCGCGCCGTGGACTACGCCCCGCGGCAGCAGGCGCTGACCAGGCACGCCTCGGTCGATGCTGCTCTGGATGCCTGGCAGAACGGCGAGATCAAGCAGCAGGTACTGGCTGCCGTATTGCAACTGCGCAAGCAGCGGCCGCAACTGTTCACCGAAGGTGACTATCTGCCCCTGAGCGTAGTGGGTGCCCACGCCGATCAGGTGCTGGCCTTTGCCCGTACCTGGGAACAACAGGCAGTGATCGTCATCGTGCCGGTGCATGCCTCCGAACTGCTGGAGAACAACGGAAAACTGCAATTTTCCGCGGAGGCTTGGCAGGACACCCGGATAAAACTTCCCGAAACCTTGTCCATGTACCGTTTTGGGGAAACTTTTGCCCCGGCATCTGTCCATGACCAGAAGAAAGAGCTTTCTGTCGGCGAGGTTCTGGCACGTTTTCCGCTTGGATTGCTCAGCACACAAGACATCACTCAAGGAGCCGCACCGCAATGACCCAAAAAGACGAACGCATCCAGCAGCTCGCCTATCAGATCTGGGAGTCCGAAGGACGGCCGGCTCACGAACATGATCGCCACTGGGAGATGGCGACCCGACTGTACGAAGCCGAACAGGAAGGCGTGGCCAAGAAGACCGCGGCCAAGAAGCCTCGCGCGACCAAGGCTGCAGCCAGCGCGGAAAAGCCTGTTACTAGCAAGGCCGGCACCACCGGCAAGACCAAGAGTGGCAGCGAGAAGGCCGCTACCGAAGACGCGGCTGCCGGTGAGTCCGTGACCGAGAAGGTCGAGTCGGCCGCCAAGAAGGTTGCCAGCAAGGTCAAGCAGGCGGTCAAGCCCAGTGCAGGCAAGACCGGTGCGAGCAAGGCCCCGGCCAGCAAGGCAAAGGCTGACGCCAACGTCGAGGCCACCGGCGTAGGTGTGGCACCAGCCACGCCCAAGAAGCCGCGCGCTTCCCGTGCCAAGGCGGCCACGGCCAAGCCTGCCGCCACCGAGTGATGTGATGTTCCGGCCTGGCCGTTCGGCCAGGCCTTCCCCTGCCGCCTCGCTGCGGCGTTCGCGTTACCGCTGTTCTCCTGATTTTTCCAGAAAAAACAACGCTTTGTCGGTTCGCCATCAGGGCCCGGAACTGCGCTGCGTCGGGCCTTTCATATACAGGTAGCCGGATCTGTATCGATTCAGCCACCGGCAGGTATTGAGAGCCGAGTCAGAGCTACTTCCTTCCTAGCTATCCCCGAGAGCGTCGAAATGACATCAACCGATTCCAACAAGCCCTTAACCGAAGCGACCGCGTTCATCAGCAAGTCCAAGTCTCGTGTTCGTGAAGGCCTGCCCTATCCCCTGGGCGCTACCTGGGACGGCTCCGGCGTGAACTTCGCCATCTTTTCCGCCAACGCCACCAAGATAGAACTCTGTCTCTTCGACGACGAAGGCAAGGAAGAAATCGAACGCATCGAGCTGCCGGAATTCACCAACGAGATCTGGCACGGCTACCTGCCCGATGCCCGTCCCGGCACGCTCTACGGTTACCGCGTACACGGCCCCTATGAGCCGCAGAATGGCCATCGCTTCAACCACAACAAGCTGCTGATCGATCCCTACGCCAAGCAGATCGTCGGTGAGCTGGAGTGGAACGATGCCCTGTTCGGCTACACCATCGGCCATGCCGATGGCGACCTGTCTTTCGACGAGCGCGACAGCGCCCCCTTCATGCCGCGCTGCCGGGTGATCGACCCGGCCTTCACCTGGGGCAACACCACCCATCCGCGTGTCCCGCGTGACCGCACCGTGTTCTACGAGACCCATGTCCGCGGCTACACCATGCAGCACCCGGCAGTGCCCGAGAACGCCCGGGGCACCTTCTCCGGCCTGCAGGAAAGCGAAGTCATCGATTACATCAAGTCGCTCGGCGTGACCTCCGTCGAGCTGATGCCGATCCACTACTTCCTCGATGACAACCACCTGCTGGAAAAGGGCCTGAGAAACTTCTGGGGCTACAACACCCTGGCCTTCTTCGCCCCGCACTCGCGCTACATGGCCAGCCAGTCCATCGGCGAATTCAAGGTGATGGTCGCGCGTATGCACAATGCCGGCCTCGAGGTCATCCTCGACGTGGTCTACAACCACACCGCCGAAGGCAACGAGATGGGCCCGACCCTCTCGCTGAAGGGCATCGACAACGCCAATTACTACCGCCTGATGCCCGATGATGCGCGTTACTACATCAACGATACCGGTACCGGCAACACCCTGAACATGAGCCACCCCTGCGTGCTGCAGATGGTCACCGACTCGCTGCGCTACTGGGCGACCGAGATGGGCGTGGACGGCTTCCGCTTCGATCTGGCCACCATCCTGGGCCGCGAGCCGGACGGCTTCGACGAAGGCGGCGGTTTCCTGCATGCCTGCCGTCAGGATCCCATCCTGGCCGAGACCAAGCTCATCGCCGAACCCTGGGACTGCGGCCCCGGCGGCTATCAGGTCGGCAACTTCCCACCCGGCTGGATGGAGTGGAACGATACCTTCCGCGACACCGCGCGTGCCTTCTGGAAGGGTGACGAAGACAAGATCGGCGATTTCGCGAAGATCCTGCTGGGCTCCGGCGACAAGTTCAACCGTCGCGGTCGCAAGCCCTACTCGTCCGTGAACTTCGTGACCGCCCACGATGGCTTCACCCTGGCCGATACCGTGTCGTACAACGACAAGCACAACGAGGCCAATGGCGAAGGCAACAACGACGGCCACTCCCATAACCTGTCGTGGAACTGCGGTGTCGAGGGTGAGACCGACGATCCGGAGATCATCGAACTGCGCTATCGGCAGATGCGCAACCTGCTGGCGACCCTCTTCCTCTCCCAAGGCACGCCCATGCTGCTGGCCGGGGACGAGTTCGCGCGTACCCAGGGCGGCAACAACAACGGCTACTGCCAGGACAGCGAGATCGGCTGGGTCAACTGGGAGATCAGCGAAAAGAGCGCCGAACTGCAGGAGTACGTGCGCAACCTGATCGACCTGCGTCGCCGCTATCCGCTGCTGCGTCGTAGCCGCTTCTTCACCGGTGCCTACAACGAAGAACTGGGCGTCAAGGATGTCACCTGGCTGCAGCCCGGCGGCACCGAGATGGGCGACGAGCAATGGCAGGACGGCAGCAACAAGTGCATGGGCATCCTGCTCGATGGCCGTGCCCAGCCGACCGGCATTCGTCGCAAGGGCGCGGATACCTCGCTGCTGATTCTGGTCAATGCTCATTATGACGTGGTGGATTTCACCCTGCCGGAAGTCCCCATGGGCGAGCATTGGTCCCTGCAGCTGGATACCAATCAGCCTGACCTGGATGCCGGCGACGTCTTCAATTTCGGAGACACCTATCAGGTCACCGGACGCTCGGTATTGCTGTTCGAGCTGACCCAGACCAAGCGGAGGAAGCGCCAGGCATGACGAACGCGCAACAGGGTTTTTCGTTCAAGGTCCTGACCATCAACACGCACAAGGGCTTCACGTCCTTCAACCGCAAGTTCATCTTGCCGGAATTGCGCGAGGCGGTGCGGACGGTGTCAGCGGACATTGTCTTCTTGCAGGAGGTATTGGGTACCCACGAAAAGCACCCGTTGCGCTTCGAGAACTGGCCGGCGGCGCCGCAGTACGAGTTCCTGGCCGATTCGATGTGGACCGACTTCGCCTACGGGCGAAATGCGGTCTACCCGGACGGCCATCACGGTAATGCGGTGCTGTCGAAGTTTCCCATCGTCAGTTACGACAACTTCGACATTTCCATCGCCGGTCCGGAAAAGCGCGGGATGCTGCATTGCGTCCTGCGTATCCCGGATCAGGCCGTGGATCTGCACGTCATCTGCGTGCATCTGGGCCTGCGCGAGAAACATCGCCAGATGCAGATGCAGCTGATCTGCGAACACATCAATTCCCTGCCCAGCGATGCCCCCGTCGTGGTGGCAGGGGACTTCAACGACTGGCGTCAGAAGGCCAATGACATCCTTGGCCAGGGCGCGGGACTCGAAGAGGTGTTCATGAAGACCGCGGGGCGCCTGCCCAAGACCTTCCCGGCCAAGCGACCCCTGCTCTGCCTGGATCGCATCTACACGCGCAACGTCAGCGTCGGGCGCCCACAGGTGCTGGGCAATCAGCCATGGTCGCACCTGTCCGACCATGCGCCCCTGGCTGCGGACTTCCATCTATGAATTTCGAATGGCGGGACGGAAACCGCATCGCCTTGCTGGAAAACGGCGAGGACTTCTTTCCACGGGTCTTCGAGGCGATCCGCGCGGCCGAGCGCGAGGTCATCATCGAGACCTTCATCCTCTTCCACGACAAGGTCGGCAAAGCCTTGCAGAAAGAGCTGGTCGCGGCGGCCAAGCGTGGTGTCCAGGTGGACATCACCGTGGACGCCTACGGCTCGCCCGATCTGCCACGCGACTTCATCGATGAAATGGTGCATGCCGGCGTACGGTTCCGCTATTACGATCCGCGCCCCCTGGTCATGGGCATGAGGACCAATCTCTTCCGCCGCCTGCATCGCAAGATCGTGGTGGTGGACGCCCGCCTAGGGTTCATCGGCGGCATCAACTACTCCGCCGAGCACCTGGGCGACTTCGGACCCGAAGCCAAGCAGGATTACGCCGTCGAGGTCGAAGGCCCCATCGTCGATGACATCCACCGTTTCGCGCGGGACGCCATCAACTCCCCCGAGGAAACCCACCGCTGGTGGGGCAAGCGCTCGCAGAAGCCGGCCGACAACCGCAATCCCGGCAATGCCCAGGTGCTGCTGGTGTTCCGCGACAACGACGAGCATCGCGCCGACATCGAAAAGCACTACCTGGAGATGCTGCGCAATGCCAAGCGCGAGGTGGTGATCGCCAACGCCTACTTCTTCCCCGGCTATCGGCTGCTCAGGGAAATGCGCAATGCGGCGCAGCGGGGCGTCCGCGTGGTGCTGATCGTGCAGGGCGAACCGGACATGGCCATCGTCAAGGTCGGCGCGCAGATGCTCTACAACTACCTAGTCAAGGCCGGGGTGGAGATCTACGAATATTGCCTGCGGCCCCTGCACGGCAAGGTGGCGACCATGGACGAGCACTGGTCCACCGTGGGTTCGAGCAATCTCGACCCCCTGAGTCTCTCGCTGAACCTCGAATGCAACCTGATCTTCCATGACCACGTCTTCAACCGTGAATTGCGCGGTCGCCTGGAAACCCTGATCCAGAATCACTGCGAGCACGTCGACAGCAGCAAGGTACCCAAGCGCACCTACTGGCACCTGGCCAAGACGATGCTGGTCTTTCACTTCCTGCGCCACTTCCCCGCCTGGGTTGGCTGGCTGCCCGGCCATACCCCCAAGATCGAATTGGTGAGTCCACCGGTGCAGCCCGAACTCGAAACCCAGGATCGGGTCGATTCCTCGATTTCAAGGTATCCCCAACGATGAGCAGCCACAGCGACGCCCTGGATCATACCGACGACGAGGACGACCAGCAGGCTGCCGACAAGCCGCAGAATGGTCGCTGGGTGCTGGCGAAGAAGATCCTCACCTGGGTCTTCCTGATCGCGGTGGTGGTGCTGCTGGTGATCTATGCCCGCAAGGTCGACTGGGGCGAGGTCTGGAAGGTCTTCACCGGCTACAAGTGGACGACGCTGGCCATGGCCGGCGGCCTGGTGGTGCTGTCGTACGTCATGTATGGCTGCTATGACCTGATCGGGCGGGCCTATTGCGGGCACAAGCTGGTCAAGCGCCAGGTGTTCCTCGTCTCCTTCATCTGCTACGCCTTCACCCTAACCCTGAGCACCTGGGTCGGCGGCATCGGCATGAGATACCGTCTCTATTCCCGCCTGGGACTTTCCAGCGGCACCATCACCCGCATCTTTTCCCTGAGCATCGCCACCAACTGGCTCGGCTATATCCTGCTGGCCGGTGGCATCTTCGTCAGCGGCGTGGTGGACATGCCGCCCAATTGGTTCGTCGGCGATACCACCCTGCGGCTGATCGGCTTCGGCCTGCTGGCCTTCATCGTCTTCTACCTGGGCGTTTGTGCCTTCGCCAAGCAGCGCGAATGGACGGTGCGCAAGCAGCGCCTCGCCCTGCCCTCGCTGCGCATGGCCTGCCTGCAGCTGCTGGTCTCCTCCATCAACTGGATGGCCATGGCGGCCATCGTCTACCTGTTTCTCGGCCGCCAGGTGGACTATCTGCATGTACTGGGCGTGCTGCTGCTCTCCAGCATTGCCATGGTCATCGTGCATATCCCGGCTGGCGTCGGGGTGCTGGAGACGGTGTTCATCGCCCTGCTGGCCAATGACGGCCTCTCCCAGGGCAAGATCATCGCTGCGCTGCTCGGCTACCGGACGCTGTATTTCATCCTGCCGCTGCTGATCGCGGCCGTGCTCTACTTCGCCCTGGAAAGCCGGGCCAAGAAGCTCAAGGTCAGCAATGACCGACGCGAAGAGCGCAAGCAGCAGGAAAAGCACGCGACCTGAAGCAGTCTTACCGGTTGTTTGGCTGGTGCATGGAGATCAGCCGGTAGAACAGGACCCGCCCGCCTTCGGTGGCGGGCCCTTCCCCATCACGCAAGCGGGCACCGGCCTTGAAGTACAGGTGATGGCTGCCCCAGGCGCTGTCCAGTTGCAGACCCAGGTCACCGTTGCGCGACCCGGCGCCGTAGGCGCGGACGGTGAGCACGCCACTGCGGGCCAGCTTGATATCATAGCTGAAGCGGCTGTTGAGGGGCAGGCGCTCCAGCAGGATGACCTCCTTGGGGCTGTCACTGGGGCTTTCCCGCAACCGGGCGATCAACTGGCCCTGGGGGGTCTGTCCCTTGCCGGTCGCAGGGCTCTCCACGCGATAGATGAGTTGCAACAGCGCCTGGGGTGCTTCCGGCACGGCGGTCTGGTCCTCGATCTGGCTGATGATGACCTCGGGGCGTGAAGGCACCTGTTGCACCACGGCTTCAGCCTGCAGCAGGGCATCCCCTTCGCGGTATTTCCACGCATAGGCACTGCCGTCCGGGCGCGTCTCACGCAGCTCCGTGGCGGGATAGGTGTTGAAGGGTTGCGGTGTACCGGTAACCGGGACCCAGAACACCAGCGATCCCCCCTCGCCACGCGCGAGATAGGGGCTGCGAAAGCCGCTGCTGTTGAGTTCGGCGGTCTGTACCTGAGCCACGGGCATGGGTACGGGAACCGTCAGATTCCATTCGGCGAGATCGATCATGGTGTTCTCGGTTGCCAGATGCCTGACAAGCATCGCCCAGAACGGGGATGCCTGTCAGCGGAACGCGCCCCTGATGGGGCGCTCCCGGATCAGCCCTGCGGCTTGAACACCAGCAGACCCAGCGGCGGCACTTGCAGATTCAGCGAGGCCGGCTGGCCATGGGCGCCGATTTCCTCGGCCGTTACCCCGCCGCCGTTGCCCAGGTTGGAACCACCGTAGCGCTCGGCATCGCTGTTGAAGATCTCCTGCCAATGGCCCAGCGACGGCACGCCCACCCGGTAGTCGTGACGCGGTACCGGAGTGAAGTTGGCGACTACCAGCAGCGGTCGCTGCTGGGCGTCCTTGCGCAGCCAGGCGAAGACGCTGTTGCCATTGTCGTCGCCGACCACCCAGTCGAAGCCTTCGGGCAGGTGATCGCGCTCGTGCAGGGCCGGTTCGTGACGATAGAGCTGGTTGAGATCGGCCAGCAGCTGCTGCACGCCCCGGTGGGTACCGTGCTCCAGCAGGAACCAGTCCAGCTCGCGATCATGACTCCACTCGCGCCATTGGCCGAATTCGCAGCCCATGAACAGCAGCTTCTTGCCCGGATGGGTCCACATGAAGCTCAGGTAGGTGCGCAGATTGGCAAATTTCTGCCAGACGTCGCCCGGCATCTTCTCGATCATCGAGCCCTTGCCGTGCACCACCTCGTCGTGGGAGATGGGCAGCATGAAACGCTCTGACCAGGCATACACCAGGCCGAAGGTCATCTGGTGGTGATGGTACTGGCGATAGACCGGATCCTCTTCCACATAGTGCAGGGTGTCGTTCATCCAGCCCATGTTCCACTTGAAGTCGAAACCCAGGCCGCCTTCGCTGACCGGCGCACTGACGCCCGGCCAGGAGGTGGATTCCTCGGCGATCACCAGGGCACCCGGCGCTTCCTCGTGGACCACCTCGTTGAGATGACGCAGGAAGGCGATGGTTTCCAGGTTCTCGCGACCACCATGGATGTTGGGGATCCACTCGCCGTGCTTGCGCGAGTAGTCGCGGTAGAGCATGGAGGCCACGGCATCCACGCGCAGACCATCGATATGGAAGTGCTTGAGCCAGTGCATGGCCGACGCCAGCATGAAGCCGTGCACCTCATGGCGCCCCAGGTTGTAGATGTAGGTGTTCCAATCCTGGTGGAAGCCCTCGTAGGGGTGCTCGTATTCGTACAGCGCGGTGCCATCGAAGCGGGCCAGGCCGTGTTCGTCGGTCGGGAAATGCGCCGGTACCCAGTCGAGAATGACGCCGATGTCGGCCTGGTGGCAGGCGTCAACGAAGGCGGCGAAATCCGCCGGGGTGCCGAAGCGCGAGGTAGGCGCGAACTGGCCCAGGGGCTGGTAGCCCCAGGAGCCGCTGAAGGGATGCTCCATGATCGGCAACAGTTCGATATGGGTGAAGCCCATCTCGCGGATGTAGGGAATCAGGCGCTCGGCCAGTTCGCGCCAGTTGTACTGGCGCCCCTCGTCACCGCCTTCACGGCGCCAGGACCCGGCGTGCAGTTCGTAGACCGAGATGGGCGCTTCCACACCCTGCAGCTCGCGACGGCGAGCCATCCAGTCCTGGTCGTGCCAGGTGAAGGGCTTGTTGTCGGCCACCACCGAGGCGGTGCGCGGCGGCAATTCCGCGGCCAGGGCGATGGGATCGGCCTTGAGCGGCAACACGCCGTGCTGGCCGAGAATCTCGTACTTGTAGGCCGTGCCCACCGGCAGACGCGGCACGAAGAGCTCCCAGACACCGCTGTTGGCGCGCAGGCGCATGGGCAGACGGCGCCCGTCCCAGCTGTTGAAGTCGCCGACCACCGAGACGCGCCGGGCATTGGGCGCCCAGACCGCGAAGCGCACGCCCTCCACGCCGTCGACCTGGCAGCGCTGGGCGCCAAAGGTCTCGCCGAGATTGCGGTGGCGGCCTTCGTTGAACAGGTAGAGGTCGGTTTCTCCCAGCAGCAGCCCGAAGGAATAGGGATCCTCGGTCTCCTGCACGCCGCTGGGCCAGCGGATGACCAGCTTGTAGGGCGCGGCGTAGTAGAGCCGCGCGACGAACAGCCCGGGCACCCGCCCGGGTTGCATCTGGGCCAGCGACCGACCGCTGACGCGATCGACCAGCTCTGCGCCCAGGGCATTGGGCAGGAAGGCGCGGACGATCAGGCCCTCGCCATCGGGATGGGGACCGAGCACGGCGAAGGGATTGCCGTGCTCGCCACGGGCCAGGGACTCGGCCTCGGCAGCCGAGAGCCGGAGGTCGTCCAGCGGAGCGACAGGAACGGTGTTGTGATCGGTCATGCGCGGGCTCCGGACAAAAGGGTCTCGACGATGGCGGCAACGCCCCGTAGCGGGATGTTGATCCAGGTGGGTCGGTTGGCAGCCTCGTAGCCTATCTCATAGACCGCCTTCTCCAGGCTGTAGAGATCCAGCGCCGCCTGCTCGCCCCGCTCGCTCCACTGGTGGCCGATGTCGGCCGCCGCAGCGCGATAGCCTTCGAGGAAGGCCGCGTAGGAAGCGTTGCGATAGGTCTCTGCTGCCTTGGCACGCAATTGCAGGTGCTCTTCCGAGGTATCCGCGCCGGCGTTGCTCGACTGGGTGACCATGGCCGCCGCGTAGTCGAAGGAGCGCAGTACCCCGGCGACGTCCTTGTGCGGACCGTACTTGCCGCGACGTTCTTCCAACGACCGTGCCGGCTCGCCTTCGAAGTCGATGAGGATGGCGTCGTCCTGGGCCACCAGCACCTGACCCAGGTGCAGATCGCCGTGGACGCGGATACGCAGACCGCCCTCGACATCGGCCGCCAGGGCCTCGATGCGCTTGGCCAGGGCTTCGCGCTTGCCGACCAGGCCCTGCAGCAGGGACTTGCCAGTGGCGTCGAGCTGATCGCCCATGCCCTGCAGGGTATCCAGGGCGTTGTCCACCTGGAGGCGAACGCGATGCGCCAGGTCCTTGGCCGCCTGGGCGTCCACGGTTTCGGGAGCGAAGGCCGCATCCTCGGTGGGCTGCGCCAGCACGAGATGCATCTCGCCCAGACGCTTGCCCAGCACGCCGGCGAAGGCCGTCAGATCGCCCATGGCGGTGAATTCGTTCTCCACGTCGGAGATGCCGCCGCTGAGCAGGTCACGGGTGACGCGATCCAGACCGTCGAGGCTCCAGGTCCAGGCATCACCCTGGTTGTGGATGTGCTGCTGGACCAGCATCAGCACGTGCGGCGTGCCGTCCGCCGCGATGCGCTGGGCGACGGCATGGGTCGCGGCGATGTTGGCGAACCCGGCCTGGGCCAGGTAGCGTCCCATCTCCACTTCCGGGTGGATACCCGGCGCCACCTTGCGGATCAGTTTGAGCATCAGGTGGTCGCCGACGATCAGCGAACTGTTGGACTGCTCGACGCCCAGGTGCTTGATCTCGATGTCCGGATCCAGTGCGAAGTCCTCAGCCTGGTCGTAGACCTCGAAACTCAGGTCCCCGGCAGGGGACGCCAGCCTGGCACCCTTGCGGAAGGCATCGAAGACGCCGTGCACGAAGCTGGTCAGGGCGAAGGCGTCGGTCACCAGGCCCACTCGCCGCACGTGACGGATGCGGGAAAGCGCCAGCTGGGTGGCCAGCGGGCTGCAATGCTGGTCCTCCTCGGCAAGGAAGCCCAGGGGCAAGGCATAGCGTTCTTCACCCTTGGCATTGGTCACCACCACCTCGCTGAACATCACCGGCAGTTTGGGCGTGTTGATCTGCACGGCATAGTCCAGCCGCACACCAGTGATGGCCTCGTCCTTGGAACCGAACCAGCGACGCTTGGGCAGATAGACCGGCAGCACCTCTTCGAAGATGCGGCGCGGCTCGCCGTCCAGCAGTTCCTGCAGATTGCGCTTGATGACCACCGTCTGGTAGTCGGGCATCGGTGCCGGCGGCTCGGTGTGCCAGGCGGGCATCTGCTCGTTGCCGGCCAGGTAGAACCAGTAGAAGCCATAGGGCGGCAGGGTCAGCATGTAGGGCAGCTGGCCGATGGGCGGGAAGGCGCTGCCACCGATCATTTCCACCGGTACCTGGCCGGCGAAGCTGGACAGGTCCAGTTCTACCGCCTGGGCAGCGCGGGAGACGTTGGCCACGCAGAGGATGGTCTCGTGCTCGCCCTGGGCATTGGTGAAGTCGCGCAGGTAGGCCAGGATGCGTCTGTTGGTAGGCGACAGCATCTTCAGGGTGCCGCGACCGAAGGCCTTCTGCTGCTTGCGCACGGCCAGCATGCGCCGCGTCCAGTTGAGCAGCGAATGGGGATCGCGCGACTGGGCCTCGACGTTGATCGCCTGGTAGCCGTAGAGCGGGTCCATGATCGAGGGCAGCACCAGGCTGGCCGGGTCGGCCCGGGAGAAGCCGCCGTTGCGGTCGACCGACCACTGCATCGGCGTCCGCACGCCATCGCGATCGCCCAGGTGGATGTTGTCACCCATGCCGATTTCGTCGCCGTAATACATCGTCGGGGTACCGGGCATCGACAGCAGCAGGCTGTTGAGCAGCTCGATACGCCGGCGATCGCGTTCCAGCAGGGGCGCCAGGCGGCGACGGATGCCGAGGTTGATGCGCGCACGGCGATCCGAGGCGTAGTAGTTCCAGAGATAGTCCCGCTCGCGGTCGGTCACCATCTCCAGGGTCAGTTCATCATGGTTGCGCAGGAAGATCGACCACTGGCAGTTGGCCGGGATCTCCGGCGTCTGGCGCAGGATATCGGTGATGGGGAAGCGGTCTTCCTGGGCGATGGCCATGTACATGCGCGGCATCAGCGGAAAGTGGAAGGCCATGTGGCATTCGTCGCCATCGCCGAAATACAGCTGGGTGTCTTCCGGCCACTGGTTGGCCTCGGCCAGCAGCATGCGGTCGGGATAGTTGGCGTCGATCTCGGCGCGAATCTCCTTGAGCACCACGTGGGTCTCGGGAAGGTTCTCGTTGTTGGTACCGTCGCGCTCCACCAGATAGGGAATGGCGTCCAGGCGCAGGCCGTCGACACCCAGATCCAGCCAGTACCTCATGATCGAGATGACAGCCTTCATGACCTGGGGATTGTCGAAGTTGAGGTCCGGCTGGTGGGAATAGAAGCGGTGCCAGAAGTACTGGCCGGCGACCGGGTCCCAGGTCCAGTTGGACTTCTCGGTGTCGAGAAAGATGATGCGGGTGCCATCGTACTTCTGGTCGTCGTCGGACCAGACGTAGAAGTTGCGCGCCGCCGAGCCCTTCTTGGCGCGCCGGGCGCGCTGGAACCAGGGGTGCTGGTCGGAAGTGTGGTTGATGACCAGCTCGGTGATCACCCGCAGGCCACGGGCATGGGCCTCGGCGATGAAACGCTTGGCATCGGCCATGGTGCCGTAGTCGGGATGGATCCCGCGGTACTCGGCGATGTCGTAGCCGTCGTCGCGCCGCGGCGAAGGGTAGAAAGGCAGCAGCCAGATGGTGTTGACGCCCAGGCTGGCGATGTAGTCCAGCTTGTCGATCAGGCCGGGGAAGTCGCCGATGCCATCGTTGTTGGAGTCGAAGAACGACTTCACGTGCACCTGGTAGATGATCGCATCCTTGTACCAGAGCGGGTCGTCGATGAAGGCGGCGGGTTTGCGGGAGCGAGCTTTATTGGGTTTTGCCATGTCGTCAGGTCCTTAACAGGGCGTCTGAAGCGTATGCGTGCACCGGTCGTCCAGGCCGTCCGGCGATGATGACGGCAGGAACCAGGCACTCGGGGAGCTGTCCCCGAGCAGCCTGACGCGCGCCGCCCGAGGTATCGCTAGTGACCCGCCTGGATGCGCCAGATGCCGAAGGGCATCGACGGCTCCAGCCGTGTCCACTGAGTCTTGCCGTGCCAGGCCCAGCGGTGCCCGGTCATCAGGTCTTCGCCGTAGGTGGTGGCGTGATCGTCGAGGCCCAGCTCCCACAGCGGCAATTCGAAGTGGCCCTCCTGGGCATTGAAGGGATCCAGGTTGATCGCCACCAGGATGAAGTTGCCCAGATCGTCGGTGCGCTTGCCGAAGTAGAGGATCTGGTCGTTCCAGCAGGTATAGGCCTTCAGGCCCAGATGGGTTTGCAGCGCGGGGTTCTGCCGGCGGATGCGATTGAGCTGGGCGATCTCGCCCATGATGTTGCCCGGCGCATAGAAGTCGCGCGGCCGCAGCTCGTATTTCTCCGAATCCAGGTACTCCTCCTTGCCCGGCGTGAGCGGCGCGCCCTCGCAGAGCTCGAAGCCTGCGTACATGCCCCAGAGGCCGGAGCCCATGGTGGCCAGTGCCGCGCGGATCAGGAAACCGGGGCGGCCACTGGTCTGCAGGAAGGCCGGGTTGATGTCCGGCGTGTTGACGAAGAAATTCGGCCGGTAGCAGTCGCGCAGGGGCGCTTCGTTGAGCTCGGTGAAATACTCGGTCAGCTCGGCCTTGGTGTTACGCCAGGTGAAGTAGGTGTAGCTCTGGCTGTAGCCCACCTTGCCCAGGCGCGCCATCATCGCCGGCTTGGTGAAGGCCTCGGCGAGGAACATGACGTCGGCGTCGCGGCCGCGGATATCGGCGATCAGCCACTCCCAGAAGGGCAGCGGCTTGGTGTGGGGGTTGTCGACGCGGAAGATCTTCACGCCCTGCTCCACCCAGTGCCAGACCACATCACGCAACGCCAGCCACAGGTCCGGCACGGCGTCCTGGGCATAGAAGTCCACGTTGACGATGTCCTGGTACTTCTTCGGCGGATTCTCCGCGTAGCGCATGGAGCCGTCCGGGCGCCAGGAGAACCAGCCCGGATGCTCCTTGAGCCACGGATGGTCGGGCGAGCACTGGATGGCGAAGTCCAGGGCGATCTCCAGGCCGTGATCGGCGGCGGCGGCCACCAGGGCACGGAAGTCGTCCAGGGTACCCAGCTCGGGATGCACGGCATCGTGACCACCGTCCGGGCTGCCGATGGCATAGGGGCTGCCCGGCTGATCGGCGCCGGCGCCCAGGGTGTTGTTCTTGCCCTTGCGATGGGCCAGGCCGATCGGGTGGATCGGCGGGAAGTACAGCACATCGAAGCCCATGTCGCGCACGCGCGGCAATTCGCCGATCACGTTGCGGAAGGTGCCATGGCGATGGGGATCATCGGTGATGGAACGGGGAAAGAGTTCGTACCAGCTGGCGAATTCGGCGCGCAGGCGCTCGATGTCCAGCGGATATTCGATGCTATGGGTCAGGTGGGCATAGGCGTCCACCGGGGTCATGGCCTGGCTCGCCTCGCCCGCCAGCAGCACGGCGACCTTGTCACCTTCGCTACCGGCCTGGTCCAGGCGCTGCAGCAGAGCCTCGAGCGGGCCGCGCTGCTCGCCTTCGGCGCGGGACAGCGCCTGCTCGACGTGGAGACGGCCTTCCTGCAATTCCAAGTTCAGCCCGACGCCCGCGGCGTACTTCTTCTCGATCTCGTAGCGGTAGGTGCCCCAGACATCCCACCAGGCCTGGACCACGAATTCATAGCGGCCCACGGCTGGCGGCGTGAAGCGTCCACGCCAGAGGTCATTGGTCTCGAGCGTCAGCGGGGTCTGTTGCCAGTTCTCTTCGCCCTCCTGACGCCAGAGCACACTGGCAGCCAGCTTGTCGTGGCCATCGGCGAAGATCTTGGCGGTCACTTCGACCACCCGCCCGGCGATGCCCTTGGCGGGAAACTGGCCATTGTCCACGGCCGGCGTGACCGCCTCTATGGCGATGCGCGGGGTCTGGGCAGCGGTAGCGGGATCAAGGGAAAGGGTGGAAAAAGAACCGGGGAGATCGGTGTTCGACATCGAGCCTGACTCCATCTTGGGACGCGTGAAAGGCCGCAACGCGCTAGCGCTGCGACCTTGGTCATGAACCCGCTACTGCTTGGCTTACCGCCAAAGAGGCCCGGCTGGCCGAACCCCTGAAGGGAGTCGGTAACCCGCAGCGACGTCCATGAGGACGCCGCTCCAGACAGCCGCGACTCTACTGCAACCGGAAGCACTCACGCGGGTGTGTCTGAAAGAGTCTGAGCACCGACGGCGCGCAAAAGTTCAGCCAAATCTCAATGACCGGCAGGCGCAGAAAATCAGTAAAAATCCTTAAACATCATCCGCTTAGGTCAAATATATGAAGCGATATCTAACCCAACACCGAACGCCCTGGAGTTAGTCGAATAGCAGCGCAGCACACACCGGGATGGCAATCGTACTAGGGCTACTATTCGGGAAATCACCTAAATAAGTACTCGCAACCCTATGATTTCAATGGAAAGGCGTATAGGGCAGATCGCGCTTGTGGGCGCTACGCCGGTAGGTATTGAGAATGATCTCCAGGGTCGCCGGGCTTACTGCCTTGCCTTCCAGGAAATCGTCGATCTCGGCATAGGTGATGCCGAAGGCATCTTCATCGGCCTTGCCAGGCGACAGGGATTCCAGATCGGCGGTCGGCACCTTGTGCACCAATTCGTTCGGTGCGCCTAGCCACTCGGCCACCGCCCTTACCCGCCGCTTGTTGAGCCCGTGCAAAGGAGTCAGGTCACAGGCGCCATCGCCGAACTTGGTATAGAAGCCCATCAGCGCTTCCGCCGCATGATCGGTGCCTATCACCAGGCCCCGACGTGCGCCGGCTACGGCGTACTGGGCGATCATGCGCTGGCGCGCCTTGATGTTGCCCAGGGTAAAGTCTTCATGGAGTTCGTCATCGAAGGCCACCCGGGCCTCGCGCACCGAGGCGAGCATGGCGTCGCTGGCGGGCTTGATATTGACGGTATGGGTCTCGTCGGGCTGGATGAATTGCAGGGCGCGCTGGGCATCCGCCTCATCGCGCTGCACGCCATAGGGCAGCCGCATGGCAATGAATCTCAGGCGGGCATTGCCACTCTCCTCGCGCGCCCGTTCCACCGCCAGCTGGGCGAGTCGACCCGCGGTGGAGGAATCCACGCCGCCACTGATGCCCAGCACATAGCTCTCCTGGCGGCTGCCGAGCAGATAGTCCTTGAGGAACCGGATACGACGCTCCGCTTCCGCGGCCGGATCGAAATGTTCGGGTACCTGCAGGGCCTGGATGATGTCGCGCTGAAGGGCTTCGGTCATCGGGCGTTCTCCTCTGATTCGCGTTCGAGACGTTGATGATAGGGCACCACCGCGCCGAGGCTATGACGGGCCGCCGCCAGTTGCACGGCCTCGCGATCGCCGGGGAAGTGCCGGGTTTCGGAATAAAGCACAATGTCATCGCCAACCCGGTAGCCCCAGGCGAAGCAGACGGTTCCCTGGGGAATGCCGTCCGCTCCGCCGGGCCCGGCCAGCCCGGTATTGGCAATGGCCACCTGAGCCGGACTGTCACGCAGCGCACCGGCGGCCATCTCCCGCGCCACTTCCTCGCTGGTGAGGTTATGACGCTCGATGGTCTCCGGCCTGACGCCCAGGAGACGCTGCTTGGCTTCGGGGGAATAGACGACGTAACCCGATTCGATGCAGCCGCCGCTGCCGGGTATCTCCGACAGCAGCCCCACGACCTTGCCGGCCGTGCAGGATTCGGCCGTGGTGAGTTGCAATTCGCGGGTCTTGAGATAGTCCAGCATGGACTCGATGGTGTTCATGAGTGCGTGTCCCCAAAAGCGGTGCTCCTCCCTTGGAAGAGCGGCGAATTGGGGAAGTTCTGGGGCTACCTGCCCGGTATTCTCCAGGTCGGCGGGCGTATCGATGTCGTGGTGGATATCGGCGTCCGCGACTTCCCGCTCTAGCACCGAACCCTCGCGCAGGAGCCGTTTCGCTCCCTCGTCCCCCTCGAGTTCGCCCAGCGCAGCGGCAAAATTCCGACCAAAGAGCACGGGATGGCCACGCCTACCCTGGCAGGTCGGGATGACGATGCGCTCGGGATGATGGAGGTCCAGCAACTGCCGGGCCGTCGCGGGCTGTACGAAGGGCATATCGCCCAGGGTTACCAGCCAACCGGACGCACCGGGCGTCGCGCGCACCGCGGCGGCCAGGCTGTCGCCCATGCCGGTGGTGGGCAGGCTCAGCACTGCCAGGCCTTCCTGTTGCGCTAGCTCGGCGCGCCAGGGAGCGCTGTCCGAAACCACGGCCAGGCACGGCAGACCCAGGCCTCGCCACAGTCGAAAGGTCGCCTGCAACACCGTCAGCTCGGCCGGTCCGGGCAAGGCGGCCTGCAGCTTGTCGCCACCGCCGGCGGCGCGGAAGCGACTCCCGGCACCCGCCGCGAGGATCAGCACCTGAACCGGGGCCATCCCTAGGCGACCTGCTCCACCGCCACCAGGGCGCGCTTCTTCTGGGTCAGAGCGATGCCGTTCTTGACGGCGACCACCTCCGCCAGCAGCGACAGGGCGATTTCCGGTGGGGTGTGACTGCCGATATGCAGGCCGATGGGGCCATGCAGGCGATTGATCGCCGCGACCGGCAGGTCCAGCTGCAGCAGCCGCTCCCGCCGCCGATCATTGTTGCGCAGTGAGCCCAGGGCGCCGACGTAGAAGGCGTCGGACTGCAGCGCCGTCAGCAGGGCCAGGTCATCCAGGCGCGGATCGTGGGTCAGGGCTACCACCGCGGTGCGTTCGTCCGGGCGGATCGACAGCACGGCATCGTCCGGCATGCCGGAGATGAAACGCGCCTGGCGCGTCTCCCAGCCCTGACGGAATTCCTCGCGGGGATCGCAGACCAGCACCTCGAAATCGAGCATGGCCGCCATGTCGGCGACATAGAGCGACAGCTGACCGGCACCGATCAGCAGCAGGCGCCAACGCGGTCCATGGACCAGGCGCAGCCGCTGCTCGTCCAGGGTGACCGGCGCATCGTGGGTGG
The DNA here is from genome assembly GCF_031453735.1 of Pseudomonas sp. SORGH_AS_0199. Taxonomy (NCBI): domain Bacteria; kingdom Pseudomonadati; phylum Pseudomonadota; class Gammaproteobacteria; order Pseudomonadales; family Pseudomonadaceae; genus Pseudomonas; species Pseudomonas sp. SORGH_AS_0199. Next base: position 2,809,085 of record NZ_JAVJAE010000001.1, on the reverse strand, counting down.
TGCTGGAGATCCGCACCACGCCGGTCGCCAGGTCCAGCTCACGCAAGGCCAGTTCGTGGCCGTCGCAGCATTGCAGCAACTGCTCGACCCAGCGCCAGTCACCGACCTGCTCCTGGACCAGACGCAGGGTACCGCCACAGGGCAGCCCGAAACGCGCGGCTTCGTCGCCGGAGACGCCGTAGGTGATGATCTCCGGGCGCTTCCCGGCGAACTGGCCGGCGTGCAGTCGGGCGATCAGATCGTCCTCGATGCAGCCACCGGACACGGAGCCACAGACCTGGCCATCGTCGCGCAGGGCCAGCATGGCGCCCGGCGGCCGGGGCGAACTGCCCCAGGTCTGGACCACGGTGAACAGGCTGACGCCCTGTCCCTCCCGTCGCCAGGCTAGGGTCTTGCGCAAAACTTCTTGATCGACACTGTCCACGCCCTGCTCCTCTCTACCCTGCACCTGCGACGGCAAAAACGTCGTTCCGGGGGTAGAACCCAACAGCGGAGCGGGGTTCCCCAGGGCGGAACCCGATGGATCGCCGGCCTATCCATAAGGGACACCCAAGAGGAGAACGCCCATGCCCCGCTCGATCTGGAAAGGCGCCGTCAGCTTCGGCCTGGTGCACATCCCCGTTTCGGTCGTCTCGGCGACCCGGCAATCGGGCATCGACTTCGACTGGCTGGACGAACGCAGTCTCGATCCGGTGGGCTACAAGCGGATCAACAAGACCACCGGCAAGGAGGTGCCCAGCGAACACATCGTCAAGGGCGTCGAACATGGCAAGGGCAAGTACGTGGTGCTCAGCGAGGACGAGATCCACAACGCGCTGCCCGAGGCCACTCGCACCATCGACATCCTCACCTTCGTCGAGGCGCGGGAGATCTCCATCCTGCACTTCGAGAAGCCCTACTACCTGGCGCCGGACAAGAACGGCGAAAAGGTCTATGCCCTGCTCCGCGACACCCTGAGCGCCGCCGGCAAGGTGGGCGTGGCCAACCTGGTGATGCACTCCAAGCAGCACCTGGCGGTGATCATGCCGCTGGGCGATGCGCTGGTGCTCAACACCCTGCGCTGGGCCGACGAGGTCCGCTCCGCGGAAGACGTCGGGCTCGAAGGGCTGGACGCCAAGGTCACCAAGAAGGAAGTGGACATGGCCCAGCGGCTGGTGGACGAGATGACCGAGCAATGGGATCCGGAGCAGTACCACGACACCTTCAAGGACAACGTCATGGCCCTGGTCGAACGCAAGCTCAAGGACGGCAAGCTGGAAGCCGTGGCCGAGGAGCCCGAAACCGAGGACAGCGGTGCCGACGTCATCGACCTCACCGAATTGCTGCGCCGCAGCCTGGGCGGCAAGCAGGACAAGGCCAAGGAGGCGCCCAAGTCCAAGGGTACCGGTCGTTCGACCAGCCGCCGTAGCCCTGCCGCCAGCCGTACCCGCAAGGCCAAGTGAGGACCGCCGCCATGGCCAGCCCGTCCAGCGAATATAACCGCAAGCGCAACTTCGACATCACCGCCGAGCCGCGGGACGAGGACAGTCCGCGCCGGCGCAAGGCCAGGGGCGCCCTGGGTTTCGTCATCCAGAAGCACGATGCCCGTCGCCTGCACTATGACTTCCGTCTGGAGCTGGACGGCACCCTGAAGAGCTGGGCGGTGCCCAAGGGTCCCAGCCTGGATCCCGATGAAAAACGTCTGGCGGTACAGGTGGAAGATCATCCGCTCGCCTACGGCAGCTTCGAAGGCAGCATTCCCGAAGGCCAGTACGGCGCGGGCGATGTCATCGTCTGGGACCGCGGCGAGTGGCAGGCGGAGGGCGATGCGGCCGAAGCCTATGCCGCTGGCAAGCTCAAGTTCGAACTCCGCGGCGAAAAGCTCCGCGGCCACTGGACCCTGGTACGCACCCGGTTGCAGGGCCATGGCGACAAGCCGCAGTGGTTGCTGATCAAGGAGCGCGACGCTGAAGCCCGCGACAGTGCCGACTACGAGGTGACCGCGGCCGAACCCGACAGCGTGCTGAGCGACAAGACGCTGCCGCGGCTGGCGCAGCCCAAGGCCAAGTCCAAGGGCAAAACCGCCAGCCAACCGAAGGCAGCCAAGGCGCCGGCACGCCAGGCCAAGGCACGCAAGGCCAAGCTGCCCGAGACCCTGGAGGCGCAACTGGCGACCCTGGTCGACAGTCCGCCGGCCGGCGACTGGCTGTACGAGGTGAAATACGACGGCTACCGGCTGCTCGCCCATATCGAGGACGGTGAGGTGCGCCTCTTCACCCGCAGCGGCAACGACTGGACCGAACGTCTGCCCGAGCAGGCCAGGGCCCTGGCGGCCCTTGGCCTGGAAAACGCCTGGCTGGACGGCGAGATCGTGGTCAACGATGCCCAGGGCATCTCCAGCTTTCAGGCGCTGCAGAATGCCTTCGAGACCGGCAAGGCGACCCGCATCGCCTATTACCTGTTCGACCTGCCCTATCTCAATGGCGCGGATCTGCGCGAGGTACCGGTCGAGCAGCGCCGCGAGCTGCTCGGCAAGCTGCTGGAGCAAGGCAACGACAGCGACCTGCTGCGCTTTTCCGCCGCCTTCGAGGTACCGGCCGATCGCATCCTGGCCAGCGCCTGCGAACTGGGCCTCGAAGGGGTGATCGGCAAGCGCCTGGGCAGTGCCTATCGCTCCCGGCGCAACAAGGACTGGATCAAGCTCAAGTGCGCCCATCGCCAGGAATTCGTCATCGTCGGCTACACCCCGCCCAAGGGCGGCCGCCAGCACCTGGGCGCGCTGCTGGTGGCGCTGCACGATGACCAGGGCCGGCTGCACTATGCCGGCAAGGTCGGCACCGGCTTTACCGCCGCCCTGCTCAAGCAGTTGCACGGCAGATTCCAGCCGCTGATCGTCGATCAGCCGCCGGTGGTGGATCCGCCGAGGGGCGCCGCCTACCGCGAGGTGACCTGGTTGCGGCCCGAGCAGCTGTGCGAGATTGCCTACGCCGAGCTGACCCAGGATCGCATCGTCCGTCAGGGCGTCTTCCATGGCCTGCGTGACGACAAGCCCGCCGAGGGCATCGGCCTCGAACAGGCCGCGCCGGCACGGGAAGCCGAAGGTCCCGACGCCCCGCCCCGGCGCAAACCCGGTGCCGGACAGCAGGAGGCTACCGTCGCCGGAGTGCGCATCAGCCACCCCGAGCGCGTCATTGACGAGGCCAGCGGCGCGCGCAAACTCGACGTGGCCGGCTATTACGCCGCCGTTGCCGACTGGATCCTGCCGCACCTGGCCGAGCGGCCCGTGGCCCTGGTCCGTACGCCCGAGGGTATCGCCGGCGAGCAGATTTTCCAGAAGCACAAACAGACCCTGGCGATCCCCCATATCCGCGAACTGGCGCCCGAGCTGGATCCGGGTCATGCACCGCTGATGGTCATCGACAGTCGCGAGGCTCTCATCGGCGCGGCCCAGATGGGTACGGTGGAACTCCATACCTGGAATGCCACCGCCGCCCGCATCGATCGCCCCGACCGCTTCATCCTCGATCTCGACCCCGATCCCGCCCTGCCCTGGTCGCGCATGGTGGAAGCGACGGAGCTGGTGCTGACCCTGCTCGACGAGCTGGACCTCCAGGCGTTCGTCAAGACCAGCGGCGGCCGCGGTCTGCACTTGGTGGTGCCCCTGGATCGGCGCCAGGATTGGGACACCGTCAAGGCCTTCGCCCAGGCGGCCGCCCAGCACCTGGCCAACACCCTGCCCAAGCTCTTCGCTGCCAAGATGGGCGCCCGGAATCGCCAGGGGAAGATCTTCGTCGACTACCTGCGCAATCGCCATGGCGCCACCACGGTGAGCGCCTTTTCCCTGCGCGCCCGTCCCCACCTCGGCGTTTCGGTGCCCGTGGCGCGCGACGAGCTGACCGACCTGCAGGGCAGCGACCAATGGCGCTTCGATTCGCTCCTGCAACGCCTCGAAGGGCTCAAGGACGATCCCTGGGCCGGGTATGCCGGGGTGCGCCAGAGCCTCACGGCCGCGCGGCGCAAACGACTGGGCGTGGCCTAGCGACACGCCTGCCGTCGGCCAGCATAGCGCCCAAGCGAAACCCCTTATCGCTCCCCGTGGTCTGCACTAACGAGCGCTGTCGTGGACAGCGCCGTCGCCAGCCACGGGATGGAGCCGATGTCGATCGATCTGGATAGCCTTCAGGACACCCTGGACGAGTGGGCCTATGACGAGGTCACTCCCGCACTGCTGCAACACCGACTCCAGATTCTCAATCAGCGCGGCCTCGACCGCCTGCCCTTGCCCGGCCAGGGTCAGACCCTGGATCGTTGGCGCGCTTTGGCCCAGGTAGCCCATCATGATCTGGGCCTGGTCAAGCTGTACGAGGGCCATACCGATGCCCTGGCCATCCTGAGCGAACTGGATGGCTACGTACCGCCTGAAAGCCTCTGGGGCGTCTGGGCTGCCGAGCCGCCGGACGCCCGCCTGCTGGTGCGCTACAGCGCCGACGGCATGGTCACCCTGCACGGCCGCAAGTCCTGGTGCTCCGGCGCCGCCCTGGTCAGCCATGCCCTGGTCACCGCCTGGATGGACGACCATCCGATGCTGGTGGCGGTGGAAATGAAGCAACCCGGCGTCGAGGTCACCCAGGACGGCTGGCGCGCCATCGGCATGCAGCACACGGGTAGCGTCGATGTGCTCTTCGATGGCGCCGCCGGCGTGCTGGTCGGGGCTCCCGGTCGGTACCTGCACCGTCCCGGCTTCTGGCATGGCGGCGGCGGCATCGCCGCCTGCTGGTATGGCTCAGCCACCGCCCTGGCGGATACCCTGCGCGCCCATTGCAAGCGTCATCGCGAACCCCATGCCCTCGCGCACCTGGGCCACGTGGACGCCGCCCTGCTCGGCGCCGTCACGGCCTTGCGCCAGGCCGCCCACTGGATCGACCTCAATCCCGAGGCGGACGCCCGCTATCCCGTCTGCCAGTTGCGGGCCCTGGTCGAGCAGTGCGCCGAAATCGTCATCCGCCATACCGGCCGCGCCTTCGGCGCCGCGCCGCTGTGCCGTGACGCCTATTGCGCCCGCCACATGGCGGACCTTCCCGTCTACCTGCGCCAGAGTCACGCCGAACGTGATCTGGCGGTACTGGGTGACCTCAATCTGCTGGAGGGTGCCCCTTGGCAACTGTAGGCGATCGTCAGATTCAAGGACTCGGCACCCCGCCCGAGGCGTGGCTGCAGTGGTCAGGCTTTGGCGAGATGCCGGCCATCGAAGCCGCGCAACTGGTTCCGCCGGGACATCGCGCCGTGGTGGTCGCCCCTCACCCGGACGACGAAATTCTCGGTTGCGGCGGCCTGCTCTGCCTGCTGGGCGAACTGGGGCGCCGCTTGGCGCTGGTGGCGGTCACCGATGGCGATGGCAGCCATCCGCAGTCCACCCTCTGGCCCGCCAGCCGCCTGCGCAATACCCGCCCGCTGGAAACCCGCGAAGCCCTGCGCCGGCTGCGTCTGGAACGCGCCACCGTGACGCGCCTGGCGATCCCGGACGGTCAGGTCAGCGAGCAGGAAGACGCCCTGCAACAGCGCCTGCTGGAGTTCATCACTCCCGAGGACGTGGTCTTCGCCACCTGGCGGCTGGATGGCCATCCCGATCACGAGGCGACCGGGCGTGCGGCGGTGGAAGCCTGCCGTTTGCGCGGGGCTCGCTGCATCGAGGTGCCGGTCTGGACCTGGCACTGGGCCGCCCCCGGTGATCCGCGCGTGCCCTGGGACCGGGCGCGGCGCCTGGATCTGGAAGAAGATGTCCTCGCGCTGAAGAAGCGTGCGGTCAGCGCCTTTGGCAGTCAGCTGACCGAGGACGCCAGCACGGGACAGGGGCCGATCCTGCCGCCTGCGGTGGTTGCCCGTCTTACCCGTGCCTGGGAGGTCTATCTGACGTGACTGTCTCCATGAGCTATTTCGACTCGCTCTACGCCAACAGCGAAGACCCCTGGGACTACCGCCATCGCTGGTACGAGGCGCGCAAGCGCGATCTGACCCTGGCCGTGCTGCCGCATCGCCGCTACACGCACGGCTATGAGCCAGGCTGCTCCACCGGTGAACTGTCCCGGCGCCTGGCCGAACGCTGCGAACGGCTGCTGGTCAGCGACGGCAATGCCTCGGCGGTCGCCACTGCCAGCGAGCGCCTGGCCGACCAGCCCCACGTCGAGGTACGGCACGCGCTTTTGCCGGACGCCTGGCCCGCGGGCGCCTTCGATCTCATCGTCATCAGCGAGATCGGCTACTACCTCGGTGAGCGCGGCCTGGATGCCCTGCTGGATCGCGCCCACAGCGCCCTGTTGCCCGGCGGGGTGCTGCTCGGCTGCCACTGGCGCCACCCCATCGACGGCTGCGCCCTGACCGGCGACCAGGTCCACGCACGCATGGCCGCCCTGCCCGGCCTGCATCGCCTGAGCCAGCTCGAAGAAGCCGATTTCGTCCTCACCCTCTGGTCTTCCGATCCCACCTCCGTCGCCCGCCGGGAGCAGCTTCTATGATAGGTGCCGTGATACCCGCTCATAACGAAGAGCAACACGTCGAACGCTGTCTGCAATCGGTGCTGCGCGCCGCGCGGCATCCGGCCCTGCTGGGTGAGACCGTCGAGATCGTCATCGTGCTGGACAGCTGCACCGACGGCACCGCCGACATCGTTCGTCGCCTGCCGGTAACCGCACTGGAGGTCTGGGCCTGCAACGTCGGCCTGACCCGGGCGACCGGCGCGGCCCACCTGATCCAGCGGGGCGCGCGCTGGCTGGCCTGCACCGATGCCGACTCCGAGGTGGCGCCGGACTGGTTTGCCGCCCAACTCGCCTACGGCGCCGATGCCGTCTGCGGTGTGGTCGAGGTGGACGACTGGGCCCCGCATTCCCCCGGTCTGAGAGCGCGCTATGAGGCGGCCTATCACGATCGTGAAGGCCATCAGCACATCCACGGCGCCAACTTTGGCATCTCGGCGGCGGCCTACCTGCGCGCCGGGGGCTTTCCCTCCATGACCGTGGACGAGGACGTCACCCTGGTCACCGCGCTCAAGACCCAGGGCGCGCGTATCGCCTGGAGCAACAGCGTGCGGGTGCGCACCAGCTCACGGCTGGACTGCCGGGCTCGCGGCGGCTTCGGTGACTACCTGAGCCTGCTCGGCGCCACCGCCTGACGGTTAGACGCCCAGGGCGAAGGCCCCGGGCGTCGCGCCGAACTGGCGGCGAAAGGCCGCGATGAAGGCCGATGGCGAGTTGTAGCCGCAATCCAGCGCCACCTCGGTCACCGCGGCGCCCTGCTCCAGGCGTTCAAGGGCGCTGATCAGCCGCAACCGCTGGCGCCAGGTCCTGAAGGTCAGCTCGGTATCCCGCAGGAAGGCACGACTCAGGGTCTTTTCCGACGCCCCCAGCACCCCCGACCATTGCGCCAGGGTACGGTCGTCCGACGGATTGGCCGCCAGGGCCTCGCACAGCAGCCGCAGCCGGCCATCCTGGGGCGCCGGCAGCGACAACCCCACCTCGGGCGCCGCCTGCAGCTGATCGAGCATCACCGACACCAGCCTGCCCTCGGCGCCATCCTCGTCATATTCCCGGGCGAAGCCACTGAAGGTCTTGATCAGCTCGCGGATCAGGGGGCTGACCGCCACCACGCGACAGCGCTCGCCGACATAGGGCGCTGCCTCGGCGCTCACATAGAGACTGCGCATCTCCGCCTGCGGCGAGGAACGCACCTGGTGCTCCACATCGGCGGCGATCCACACCGCCCGCTGCGGCGGCGCGACGTAGCTGCCCTCGGCGGTGGTCACCGTGAGCACCCCCCGGATGGCATAGGACAGTTGCCCCCAGGGATGTCGGTGCCAGGGTGTCCAGGCCGGTTGCGCCAGGGACTCGACGCGGGCATAGAGCCGCCGGGGCAGGTGGGCGAGTGCGGGAACGGGACGTTCGACCGCAGACTGTCCGTTTGACGACATCATTGGGGCTTTTCGCGTTAGTCGGTTAGGTCAGGAGACGATAGCCTTGAGGCCATCCACAGACAACCCGAGAGAGACCATGGCTCGTCCCCGCCTGATGCCCGACAACTTCACCCTGCTGCTGGTTGCCACGGTGATCCTGGCCAGCGTGCTGCCCTGCCGGGGCCTCGCTGCCCAGGTCGCCAACGTGGTGACCAACATCGCCATCGGCCTGCTGTTCTTCCTGCATGGCGCCAAGCTGTCGCGCCAGGCGCTGGTGGCCGGCATCACCCACTGGCGGCTGCACCTGCTGGTGTTCGCCTTTACTTTCGTCAGCTTTCCGCTGCTTGGCTGGGCGCTGCAGCCGCTGCTGGCGCCCCTGGTGACACCGGAGCTCTATCTTGGCGTGCTGTTCATGTGCGCCCTGCCCGCCACCGTGCAGTCGTCCATCGCCTTCGTCTCCATGGCTCGCGGCAATGTCTCGGCGGCGGTCTGCAGTGCGTCGCTGTCCAGCCTGCTCGGCATCTTCCTCACCCCGCTCCTGGTACGGCTGCTGCTCGACGCCCATGGCGGCTCGGACGGCCAGAGCACCCTCGACGCCATCGTCAAGATATGCGTCCAGCTGCTGCTGCCCTTTGTTGCCGGCCAGCTGCTGCGCCCGGTGATCGGCCACTGGGTCGATCGCCACAAGGGCAAGCTCAAGTTCGTCGACCAGGGGTCCATCCTGCTGGTGGTCTACACCGCCTTCAGCGCCGCGGTGATCGAAGGCCTGTGGCGCGAGACACCGATCCTGTCGCTGGTGGGCCTGGTGTTCATCTGCGCCACCCTGCTGACCCTGGTGCTGCTGGCCACGCGCTACAGCGCGCGGCTGCTGGGCATGAGCAAGGAAGACGAGATCACCGTGGTCTTCTGCGGCTCCAAGAAGAGCCTGGCCACGGGGGTGCCCATGGCCAAGGTGCTGTTCGCCGGCAGCACCATGGGGCCGGTGCTGCTGCCCATCATGCTGTTCCACCAGATCCAGCTGATGGTCTGCGCGATACTGGCCCAGCGCTACGCCAAGCGTGAGGCGGTAGTGCCTGTCACACCCGTGGTAGCGCCGCTACCCAAGTGATGCCCGCAGTGGCGAGGCGCCCGATCAGCGCGCCTCGTCCTCGCGAACCGGTTTGCGCATGGTGACCCACTCTTCCGCAGCCGTGGGATGGATGCCCAGGGTGTCGTCGAAGCAAGCCTTGGTCGCCCCGGCCTTGAGGGCAATGGCCAGGCACTGGATCTGCTCGCCGGCATCCGGTCCCACCATGTGGCAGCCCAGTACCTGATCGCTGTCGGCATCCACCACCAGCTTCATCAGGGTGCGCTCCTGGACATCGGTCAGGCTGAGCTTGGTCGGCCGGAAGCTGCTCTGGAAGATCTTCAACCGATGGCCACGTTCGCGGGCCTCTTCCTCGCTCAGGCCGATGCTGGCCAGGTTGGGCAGGCTGAAGACCGCACTGGCGATCAGGTCGTAGTTCAACGGGCGATAGCTGTCCGGATTGAACAGGTGCCGCGCCAGGGTCATGCCCTCGGCCAGGGCCACCGGGGTCAGTTGCACCCGGCCGATGACGTCGCCGATGGCGTAGATCGACGGCTCGGTGGTCTGGAAGGTCTCGCCGACCTCGATGAAGCCCCGCGCATCCAGGGCGACCCCGGTGTTTTCCAGCCCCAGGTCATCCAGCATCGGTCGGCGGCCGGTGGCATAGAACACGCAATCGGCTTCCAGCACCCGATCATCCTTGAGCGTCACCTGCAGGCTGCCATCGGCGGCCTTGTCGATCCGCGCCACGTCGGCATTGAACTGCAGGTCATGGCCACGTTTGAGCATCTCGTCGCGCAGGTGCTCGCGCACGCCCTGGTCGAAGCCGCGCAGGAACAGCTCGCGGCGATACAGCAGCGTGGTGCGGGCGCCCAGGCCCTGGAAGATAGAGGCGAATTCCACGGCGATGTAGCCGCCCCCCACCACCACCACCCGCTTGGGCAGCTCCGGCAGGTAGAAGGCCTCGTTGGAGGTGATGGCGTGCTCACGCCCGGGGAAGTCCGGCACGTCCGGCCAGCCACCCGTGGCGATGAGGATGCGTTCGCAGCGATAGCGCTGGCCTTCAACCTCGACGGTATGGGGATCGAGGATGCGGGCATGGGCTTCCAGCAGGGTAACCCCGCTGTTGACCAGCAAGGCCCGGTAGATGCCGTTCAGCCGGCGGATCTCGTGGTCCTTGCTGGCGACCAGGGTATTCCAGTCGAAGGCCGGGACCTCGGCGTCCCAGCCATAGCCACGGGCCTGGCGGAATTCGTCACGAAAGGAGGCACCGTAGATGAAGTATTTCTTGGGCATGCAGCCCACGTTGACGCAGGTGCCGCCGAGGTAGCGGCTTTCCGCGACTGCCACCCGGGCCCCGAAGTCGGCGGCGAAACGCGCCGCGCGCACGCCGCCCGAACCGGCGCCTATCACGAAGAGGTCGAAATCAAAGGTCGTCATGGAGCTCTCTCTCTGCAGCTGCTGGCGCCAGCATAACGCAAGGCCACCCCGGACAGCGGCGCGGATGGCCAACCGCCAGAAACGACAAGGCCACCCGCAGGTGGCCTGGTCCAGTGCACAGGGCGTCTTACAGTGCCTTGTACAGATGCTCGAAGCAGAAGTTGGTGGCTTCGACGAAGCCTTCCGCGCTGCCGCAGTCGAAACGCTGACCCTTGAATTTGTAGGCCAGTACGCAACCGTCCTGGGCCTGCTTCATCAGGGCGTCGGTGATCTGGATCTCGCCACCCTTGCCCGGCTCGGTCTGCTCGATCAGGTCGAAGATGTCCGGGGTCAGGATGTAGCGGCCGATGATCGCCAGGTTGGAAGGAGCATCTTCCGGCTTGGGCTTCTCGACCATGTTGTTCACGCGGTAGATGTCGTCGCGGATCATCTCGCCGGCGATCACGCCGTACTTGTTGGTCTCGTTGGCCGGGACTTCCTGGATGGCCACGATCGAGCAACGGAACTGGTTGTACAGCTTGACCATCTGCTTGAGGACGCTGTCGCCGTCCAGATTCAGGCAAAGGTCGTCCGCCAGCACCACGGCGAAGGGCTCGTCACCGATCAGCGGGCGGCCGGTCAGGATGGCGTGGCCCAGGCCCTTCATTTCCACCTGACGGGTGTAGGAGAAGGTGCAGTTGTCGATCAGCTTGCGAATGCCGACCAGGTACTTTTCCTTGTCGGTGTTCTTGATCTGGCTTTCCAGCTCGTAGCTGATGTCGAAATGGTCTTCCAGCGAGCGCTTGCCACGACCGGTGACGATCCCGATCTGATGCAGGCCCGCCTCCAGAGCTTCCTCCACGGCGTACTGCACCAGCGGCTTGTTCACAATGGGCAGCATTTCCTTGGGCATGGCCTTGGTCGCAGGGAGAAAACGAGTGCCATAGCCGGCTGCCGGAAACAGACATTTGGTGATCATGGGAGTCCTTTGATCTGTACGTGAAGGCAAAACGAACGGCGGTCTATCCAGCCGCTTGTCGCATACAATGCCCGAAGCGCGCGACGCTGGAAATAGCCAGGCATGGGCGCTCTGTGGACGTGCGGATACGACTCCAGGATTGCCTTCGGGTTCTGCGCAAAGCCGCAAAGAACTGCTATCGTCCAAAGTTTGGAACCAGCGTCACGACTCCGCGGATAGATCTCGACATGAAGAAATGGATGCTCCCGTTGCTGTGTGTTTCCCTCGCCGGCTGCTCCCTGGGCGGTCACCACGAGGCAGCGGAAACGCGGCCACTGAGCGCGGAACAGACCACCCTGCTGCGCCAGAACGACCTGTTGCAGGCCAAGCTGCTGGTCCTGGGTGGCAGTGAGGAACAGCTCAAGCTCGCGGATGCCCTGCTCCTGCGCAATGGCGGCACCAGCGCCGATGGCGAGGTGGAATTCTATCGGGCGGTAATCGCCATCAAGCAGGGTCCGCAGACCGACGATGTCCTGGAATTGCTGAACGCCTCCGCCGATCATCGCTATCCGCTGGCCTATGCCCTGCTCTATCGCATGTACACCGACCCCTTCCTGGTGCCCGAGGCGGATCCGATCCAGGCGCAGACCTACAAGAGCGCCTATGGCGAGCTGGCGGTCGCCAAGAGTGGCTACCCGTCCTTCGACAAGGCCCTGGAAGTCACCCGCCAGCTGGCGCCCTGAAGCCGCCCCTCTAGCCGGCCGCTTTTGCGGCCGTTCACAGTCTGGCACTGGCGAATGAGCAGCCGTTGACCTTTCCTTCATGTGAATGATGTCAATTGGCCGCACGACGGTAGCATCGAACCTCTACCGTCCGCCGCCCAGAGCCATTCCCATGTCCTCGATTGGCAAGCTGTCACCCGATATCGTTGCCGTCCGCACCGTGACGCAGCGGCTCGTCCTGCTGCTGATCGGGTTCTTCGCGCTGGCCATCCTGCTGACGCGGCTGCCGACCTTCATCAACGCGGCCAGTGGCGAGACCTGGCAGATCCGCGGTGGCCAGATTCCGCTGATGCAGTATCCCGCCATGCCGGAACGCAGCCTGGTCGCCAACCGCCAGCTGATCGTCATGCTCGAGCCGGGAGATCGCATCCTGGTCCTGGACAGCGCGCCCTTTCGTCCCTGGAAGAAAGTCATGCTGATCGGCGAAGACAGCCGCATCGGCTGGATTCGCGTCACTCCGGCCCTGGGCGCGATCCGTCTGGAATGACACCGGCCCCGGACCGCGACGACAGCAGTCGCATGACCCGGGTGTCATGCCAGCGATACCAGCGTTCATGGCCCAGCCGCTGCGCCTGCCGATGTTCCGGATGGGCACCCCAGGCCGCGACCGCCGCCTGGTCGGTCCAGTAGGACAGGGTGATGCCCCGGCCGTCGGCGCCGCGTACCGACTCCATGCCGAGAAAGCCCGGTTGCGCCTGCGCCAACTCCACCATGCGCGCGGCCATCCGCTCATAGTCGGGATCTTCGTCCGTGCGCTGCGAGAGGAAGGCGATCACCACGCAGTCCTCGGGCAGCTCCAGCCGGTTCATACCCGTAGGCTCCGTGTCGCGACCACCGCCTCCAGCCAGGCGCGCACCACCGAGGGGACCCGACCGGCCAGCGCCTCCCGCTCGGGCTGATAGAGGGTGCCGAAATAACAGGGATGGCTTTCCAGTTCGAACGCCGCGGGTAGCCCTTCTTCATCCCAGGCGAGGACGCGCCAGCCGGCAGCGAGCAAGGTCGGCAGATAGGCGGGATTTACCCCGAAGCGACAGCGATAGGTGGCCTCGACCCGTTCGGCGCCGGCCGCCTCCGCCAGGCGCGAACCCGGCAGCAGCCGGAGTTGATTCTGCACCTCGATGCGGGCGCAGCTCAGGGGCGTGAGCACCGCGCGGGTCGCCAACGGATCGTCTTCACCGTGGGCGGCGTCCGTCCAGCCCAGTACTGAATGGACGTACTCCAGGAGCGCGTACTGCAGCCCGCCACAGGTACCCAGAAAGGGAATCCGCTGTTCGCGGGCCGTGCGCAGAGTCGCCAGCACCCCTTCACGATGGCGATAGGGACTGCCGGGCACGCACCAGAGGCCGTCGCAGTGGGCAAGGGCGCCATCGGCTTCTACAGTCGGCAGCCAGCGGGAACTCAGCGTGACACCCAGCGCCATGGCCGTCAGCGCCAGGGCCTGGGGGATGGCCTGGTGGGCAATGATGGATGCATCCTGGTCACCCAGGAGCACGATTTCATACGACGTCATGACGGACACCTGCAGGCGTGGAAGGTCCGACTGACTCTAGGCCTTCGGGGCCACGGTTTTAATAGGCGTCGCGGACAGCAGCCCTTGCGCCCATGCCCTGTTGGTCACGGCCGCCTTTCGCCGCGCGCAAGAAAACGCCCGGTACAACGGCTGTACCGGGCGCCGGATACCACGCGATCAGGGCGCCGGATTGGGCTGGTCGACGTGGATGGCTTCGATGGCGGCCAGGGTTTCCCGGTCCAGCACCAGCTCGCTGCTCGCCAGGTTGCTTTCCAGCTGGGCGAGCGAGGTGGCGCCGATGATGTTGCTGGTCACGAAAGGCCGACTGGTGACGAAGGCCAGGGCCATCTGCGCCGGATCCAGACCGCGTTCCCGGGCCAGCTCGACATAGGCCTGGGCGGCGCGCTGCGTCTGCGGATTGCTGTAGCGCTGGAAGCGTTCGAACAGCGTCAGTCGCGCGCCCTCCGGACGTGCGCCCTGCAGGTACTTGCCCGCCAGCACGCCGAAGGCCAGTGGCGAATAGGCCAGCAAGCCTACCTGCTCGCGGATGGCCTGCTCGGCCAGACCCACCTCGAAGCTGCGATTGAGCAGGTTGTAGGGATTCTGGATCGAGACCACCCGCGGCCAGCCACGGGTCTCGCTCAGGTGCAGGAATTGCTGCACGCCCCAGGGCGTTTCGTTGGAAAGCCCGACATGGCGGACCTTGCCTGCCTTCACCAGGCTATCCAGGGCTTCCAGGGTCTCTTCGAGGGGCGTGAAGTCGGCATCGCTGTGCTCGTAGCCCAACTGGCCGAAGTAGTTGGTCCGCCGATCCGGCCAGTGCAGCTGATAGAGATCCAGATAGTCGGTGTTCAGACGCTGCAGGCTGGCGTCCAGCGCCGCGGTGAGATTGGCCCTGGTAAAGGCCAGACCGCCATTGCGGATATAGTCCATGTCGCGTCCCGGACCGGCCGCCTTGCTGGCCAGTATCCAGTCGGCGCGATCGCCATGCTGGCGAAAGTAGTTGCCGATGATGGTCTCGGTACGGGTGTAGGTCTCGGCGCGCGGCGGCACCGGATACATCTCCGCCGTGTCGATGAAGTTGACCCCGGCGGCCTTGGCGGCGCGCAACTGCTCGAAGGCCTCGGCCTCGGTGTTCTGCTCACCCCAGGTCATGGTGCCCAGCGCAATGGCGCTAACCTGGAGGTCGGTACGACCCAGCGATCGAAAGTGCATCTGGAAGCTCTCTGTCGGTGCGGAAGTCGTACAAGTTAACAGGCGGCTGCCTGGTCTGCCCATCGGTCCGATGAGGCTGCCGATCCGACGCCGACCGGCGCGACCTCGCCAGGTGCCCCGTATATCCGTAGAATGTCGCCCCGCCTCCGCGCCCTGGGTTCCCTCACCCCAGGTAACCAAAAAAGGACTGCCCATGTCTGCCTTGCTTGCCACCCCGCAGCGTGCCCTCGTGGCCGCGCTCGTCGCTTTCCACATCCTCATCATCATCGCCAGCAACTATCTGGTGCAGTTGCCGCTGCAGCTGTTCGGCTGGCACACCACCTGGGGTGCCTTCAGCTTCCCCTTCATCTTCCTGGCCACCGACCTCACCGTGCGGGTGATGGGCAAGGCGGCGGCGCGTCAGGTCATCGCCCGGGTGATGCTGCCGGCGCTGTTGGTCTCCTATGGGGTTTCCGTGCTGTTCCAGGACGGCAGCTTCCAGGGCTGGACGGCGCTGGCCGCCCTCAATGTCTTCGTCCTGCGCATCTCCCTGGCGAGCTTCTGCGCCTATGTGCTCGGCCAGTTGCTCGACATCCAGGTGTTCGACCGCCTGCGGCGCTCGCGCCACTGGTGGCTGGCGCCGACGGTCTCGACCCTGTTCGGCAACGCCCTCGACACCCTGGCGTTCTTTTCCATCGCCTTCTGGCGCAGCGACAATCCCTTCATGGCCAGTCATTGGCCGGAGATCGCCCTGGTCGACTACGGGGTCAAGCTGACGGTCAGCCTGCTGCTCTTCGTGCCGCTCTACGGCGTGCTGCTGCGCTCCCTGGTACCCCAGGCCTGGGCACGGCGCCCGGACCTCGCCTGAGTGCAGGATTGCTGCCAGGCGCGGCTTGCCCCTAGAGTGAAGCCCCCTTCACTGCCCCGGGTTCCGCCATGCTCGCCACCGCCCTCGCCCGCTTTCCGCACCTGACGCTGCAATCCTCGGCGACCCCGCTGGAGCTCCTGCCGCGACTATCGGCAGAGCTGGGCCGACCGGTCTACTGCAAGCGCGACGACACCACCAGCCTGGCCCTGGGCGGCAACAAGGTGCGCAAGCTGGAGTACCTGGTCGCCGCGGCGCTGGCCGCCGGCGCCGACACCCTGGTGACCGCCGGCGCCATCCAGTCCAATCATGTCCGTCAGACTGCAGCCGTCGCCGCGCAGCAGGGGCTGGCCTGCGTCGCCCTGCTGGAAAATCCCATCGCCACCACGGCTCCCGGTTATCTGCACGGCGGCAATCGTCTCCTGCTCGAACTCTTCGGCGCCGAGGTCAGGGCCGTCGCCGCCCTCGATGATCCGGTCAGCCAGCTGGAAGCCGCAGCCGAGCGCCTGCGCCAGCAAGGGCGCAAGCCCTGGGTGATTCCCATTGGCGGCTCCAGCGCCCTGGGCGCCCTCGGCTACGTCCGTGCCGGCCTGGAACTCGACGCTCAGCTGCACGAACTGCAGCTGCAACCCGCTGCCGTCATCCTCGCCTCCGGCAGTGCCGGCACCCAGGCCGGTCTGGACCTGGCCCTCCACCAGCTGCGACCGGAGTTGCCGGTGATCGGGGTCACCGTCTCCCGCACCGAGGCCGAACAGCTGCCCAAGGTCGCCCTGCTGGGGCAACAGCTGGCCGAGCTGTTGGGCGTCGCCCCGCCTCAGGATCCGCCGCAGCTGCGTGATGGCTATTTCGGTCCCCGCTATGGCGAACCCAATCCCGGCACCCTGGCGGCCATCCGCCGGCTGGGCCGGCTGGAAGGTCTTGTGCTCGACCCGGTCTACACCGGCAAGGCCATGGCCGGCCTGCTGGACATGGTAGCCACCGGCGCGCTGCCGCCCGGCCCCCTGGTATTCCTGCACACCGGCGGAGCCCCGGGTACCTTCGCCTATGGCGACTGGTTGGCGTGATCGGCTAGCCAAGTCCCTGGGCGATGGCATAACGTCAGCAGTTTTCGGACTTGGGATGTCAGAACAGACACCCCCATAGTGGCGCACCCTCATAACCTCAAGGATTTCCTCCATGCGCAAAGCTCTCCCCCAGCGTCTGTTCCGTAGCGCCGCCCTGCTGCTCGCCCTGGGCCTGGCCCACCAGGCCACCGCCCAGGCCGAAGATCTCCTGCAGACCGTCAAGCAGCGTGGCGAACTGGTCGTCGGCCTGGAAGGCACCTATCCGCCCTTCAGCTTCCAGAACGAACAGGGCCAGCTGACCGGCTTCGAAGTGGACTTCGCCAAGGCGCTGGCCAAGGAACTGGGCGTCGACGCCAAGATCCAGCCCGGCAAGTGGGATGGCCTGCTGGCAGCCCTGGAATCCCGTCGCCTGGACGTGGTGATCAACCAGGTCACCATCAGCGAGGAGCGCAAGAAGAAATACGATTTCTCCACCCCCTACACCGTCTCCGGCATCCAGGCCCTGGTGCGCAAGGACGATGTGGACAGCATCAAGACTGCCGCCGACCTCGCCGGCAAGAAGGTCGGCGTCGGCCTGGGTACCAACTACGAGCAGTGGCTGCGCCAGAACGTACCCAAGGCGGACGTGCGCACCTACGAAGACGATCCGACCAAGTACCAGGATCTGCGCGTCGGCCGTATCGACGCCATCCTCGTCGACCGCCTGGCCGCCCTGGAATTGCTGGCCAAGACCAAGGACAAGCTGGCCCTGGCCGGTGAGCCTTTCAGCCGCCAGGAATCGGGCATCGCCGAGCGCAAGGGCGATCCGGAATTCCATGCCGCGGTCGACCAGGCCATCGCCAAGCTGCGCGCCGACGGCACCCTGGCCAAGATCTCCGAGAAGTGGTTCAAGGCTGACGTCACCCAATGAGCGACACGCTACAGCTCCTGCTCGATTCGCTGCCCTTCCTGCTGAAGGGCGCGATCTGGACAGTGGTCCTGAGCCTCGGCGGCATGTTCTTCGGACTGCTGCTGGGCTTCGGCCTGGCCCTGCTGCGCCGCTCCCGGAGTCTGCCGCTGCGTGGCCTGGCGCGGCTGTACATCTCGTTTTTCCGGGGTACGCCACTGCTGGTGCAGCTGTTCGTCATCTACTACGGCCTGCCCGAGCTCGGTCTCCAGCTCGATCCGCTGCCGGCGGCGCTGATCGGCTTCTCGCTGAACATGGCGGCCTACACGGCGGAGATCATCCGCTCGGCCATCGGCGCCATCGACCGCGGCCAGTGGGAAGCCGCCGCCAGCATCGGCATGACGCCCCTGCAGACCCTGAGGCGCGCCATCCTGCCCCAGGCGCTGCGGATCGCCCTGCCACCGCTCGGCAACAGCTTCATCTCGCTGGTCAAGGACACCTCGCTGGCGGCCACCATCCAGGTGCCTGAGCTGTTCCGCCAGGCCCAGCTGATCACTGCCCGCACCTTCGAGATCTTCAGTATGTACCTGGCCGCAGCGCTGCTCTACTGGGTGCTGGCCAGCCTGCTGTCCACCCTGCAGAATCGCCTGGAACGGCACTACGGGCGTCACATCAACGAGCGAGGCCCGTCATGATCGAGGTGCAGGGGCTGTCCAAGTCCTTTCAACAGCAGACCGTGCTCCAGGCCATCGACCTCCAGGTGGCCCAGGGCGAGGTGGTCGCCATCATCGGCCCCAGCGGCTCAGGCAAGACCACCCTGCTGCGCTGCCTCAATCTGCTGGAGACCCCGGACGCCGGCAGTATCCGCCTGGGTGAGCTGCGTATCGATGCCAGCCGGCCGCTCAAGGCCCAGCAGGGCACCATTCGCCAGTTGCGCCAGAGCATGGGTTTCGTCTTCCAGAACTTCAATCTGTTTCCCCATCGCACCGCGCTGGAGAACGTGATCGAAGGGCCTATCATCGTCCAGGGCGAAGCGCGCGAGACCGCCAGCGCCCGCGGTCGCGAGCTGTTGGCCAAGGTCGGGCTGGCCGACAAGGCGGATACCTATCCCGGGCAGCTGTCGGGTGGCCAGCAACAGCGGGTCGCCATCGCCCGGGCGCTGGCCATGCGTCCCCAGGCCATCCTCTTCGACGAACCCACTTCGGCGCTGGATCCCGAGCGGGTCGGCGAGGTGCTGGAGACGATCCGCGGGCTGGCCCAGGAGGGTCGTACCCTGGTGATCGTCACCCACGAGATGGCCTTCGCCCGCGACGTCGCCCACCGGGTGCTGTTCATGGACGCTGGCCGCATCGTCGAACAGGGCCCGGCAGCCGAGCTGTTCAATCGGCCGCGTGAAGAACGAACCCGGCGCTTCCTGGCCAAGTTCGTTCGCGACAGCGCCGCCGACTACTCCTGAGCCAGGCCGGCACAGCCCTGCAGGCTGGCCTGGCTGACGTTGCTGTTGGCCGGCACGCCGTGGGTCAGCCAGACGTTGCCGCCAATGGTCGAACCCTGGCCGATGGTAATGCGCCCGAGGATGGTCGCCCCGGCATAGATCACCACGTCGTCCTCGACGATGGGATGGCGCGGGTGGCCCTTCTTGAGATTGCCCTCGGCATCGGCCGGGAAGCGCTTGGCGCCCAGGGTCACGGCCTGATAGATGCGCACCCGGTCGCCGATGATGCAGGTCTCGCCGATCACCACGCCCGTGCCATGATCGATGAAGAAGCCTTCGCCGATCTGAGCGCCCGGGTGGATGTCGATCCCGGTCGCCGAATGCGCCCGCTCGCTGACCATCCGCGCCAGCAGCGGCAGGCCGCTGCGATAGAAGTGATGGGCGATGCGGTGATGGATCATGGCGTAGATGCCCGGATAGCACAGCAGTACCTCGTCCACGCTGCGCGCAGCGGGATCGCCCTGGTAGGCGGCGATCACGTCGGTATCCAGCAGGCGGCGCAGATCCGGCAGCGCCAGGGCAAAGGCCTGTACCAGCCGGCGCGCCTCATCGGCACGATTGACACCGTTCTCGCCACGCTGCTTGGCGAAATAGTCCAGCTCCAGCTTCGCCTGGATCACCAGGGCATTGAGCGCTCGCTCCAGCTCGAAGCCGACGTAGAAGTCCTCGCTTTCCTGGCGCAACTGATCCGGCCCGAGGCGCAGTGGAAAGAGCGCCCCGCTGAGGGATTCGATCACGCTGGCCATGACGCTGCGCGACGGCAGCTCGCGGCCACTGAATTCGCGAAAACGTCCATGGGTCTCGCGCCATTGACTGCGCGCCTCATGCAGTTCACCGACGATGCGCCCTAGTTGCCAGTCGTTGCCGCCCGTGGATTGCCCGTTAAGTTCACTCATAAGTCATCTATCCAGTTGCCAGGCTGACGAGGATAAAGTATCCGCTGGTCCCTGACAGCCCACGTCGCGCCAGGCGCGCTAAGCTGTCGCCCTTTGCCCATCAAGGAACGCCACCCATGATCGCTTCCCCGCTGGTCACCGCCGCCTGGCTGCACGAGCAACTCGGTCGCCCGGACCTGCTGATCCTAGATGCCAGTCTCTATCTGCCCAATGAACCCCAGATCGCCGACGAGACCTATCGGCAGCAGCACATCCCCGGCGCCCTGCGCTTCGATATCGAATATTTCTCGGACCCGGACACCGCGCTGCCGCACATGGTCCCCAGCGCCGGGCGCTTCGCCCGCCTGGCCGGCGAACTGGGCGTCACCCCGGAGACCACCCTGGTCGTCTACGACCAGAAAGGCCTCTTCTCCGCTGCCCGAGCCTGGTGGCTGTTCCGCCTGTTCGGCCATGACCAGGTGCTGGTGCTGGATGGCGGCCTGCCGCTCTGGCGTGAGCAGGGCCTGCCGCTGGAGGCCGGTGAAAACCTGCCCAGCCCGCAACCACCCTACCCCGTCATCTTCAACAACCGCCTGCTCTGCGGCCTGGGCGATGTGCAGACCGCGCTCAGCGTGGGCCAGACCCAGGTGCTCGACGCGCGCGGCGCCAAGCGCTTCACCGGCGAGATCGCCGAGCCGCGCCCGGGCGTCGCCTCCGGTCATATGCCCGGCAGCCAGAATCTGCCCTACGACAGCCTGCTGACCGACAACGGCACCCTGCTGCCACCCCAGGAGCTGCGCCAGCGCTTCCAGGCCCTGGGTATCGATGGCCTGCATCCGGTGATCACCAGCTGCGGCAGTGGGGTCACCGCCACGGTGCTGCTGCTCGCCCTCAGTGTCGCCGGCTTTCCGGATGGCCGACTCTATGACGGCTCCTGGAGCGAATGGGGTCAGCATCCCGCCACGATAAAGGCCCTGGGCGCCGCCTGAGGTTTGGCTAAGGTACTGATTTCCTTCGTAACCTGTAGTATCCGATAGAGGCGCCTAATCACCAGCATCGCCTTTAACAATGAGGAGAATCGTCAAAATGCGATTAGTATGCGTCCTATCGATTTCAACCCTGACTTAAATCCATCAAGGAGTCATCAATGTCCCTGATCAACACCGAAGTGAAGCCTTTTACCGCGACCGCCTACCACAATGGCAAATTCGTCCAGTTGACCGAGGCCGATCTGAAGGGCAAGTGGTCCGCCTTCGTGTTCTACCCGGCTGACTTCACCTTCGTGTGCCCCACCGAGCTGGAAGACCTTGCTGACCTGTACACCGAGTTCCAGAAGCTGGGCGTAGAGATCTATGGCGTGTCCTGCGATACCCACTTCGCGCACAAGGCCTGGCACGACACCTCGGAAGCCATCAAGAAGGTCAACTACCCGCTGGTAGGCGATCCCACCGCTCGCCTGGCCCGCAATTTCGACGTGCTGATCGAAGAAGAAGGCCTGGCCCTGCGCGGCACCTTCCTGATCAACCCGGAAGGTCAGATCAAGCTGTGCGAAATCCACGACAACGGTATCGGTCGTGACGCCAGCGAACTGCTGCGCAAGGTCCGCGCCGCCCAGTACGTCGCCAACCACCCGGGCGAAGTCTGCCCGGCCAAGTGGAAAGAAGGCGAAGCGACCCTGACCCCCTCGCTGGACCTGGTCGGCAAGATCTAACGCCCGCCTGATCTAGCCCGAGCGCCCGGGCGCCTTGCCCGCGCGCTCTTTTTTTGCCCATTTTTTACGGAAGCCACGTCGCCATGTTGGACGCAAATCTGAAAGCCCAGCTCAAGACCTACCTCGAACGCGTCACGCGCCCCATCGAGATCGTCGCGTCCCTCGACGATGGCGCGAAGTCCCGTGAAATGCACAGCCTGCTGCAGGATATCGCCAGCCTGTCCGATCAGGTCAGCCTCAGCACCGACGGCAGCGATGAGCGTCGTCCCTCCTTCGCCCTGCTGACCCCTGGTCAGAACATCGACCTGCGCTTCGCCGGTCTGCCCATGGGCCACGAATTCACTTCCCTGGTCCTCGCCCTGCTCCAAGTTGGCGGTCATCCGTCCAAGGCCAGCCAGGACGTCATCGAGCAGGTCAAGGCCCTCGACGGTGACTACCAGTTCGAAACCTATTTTTCCCTGTCCTGCCAGAACTGCCCGGACGTGGTGCAAGCCCTGAATCTCATGGCCGTGCTCAATCCCCGGGTCAAGCACGTCGCCGTCGACGGTGCCCTGTTCCAGGACGAAGTCGAGCGCCGCCGGATCATGGCCGTGCCCAGCGTCTACCTGAATGGCGAACCCTTCGGCCAGGGCCGCATGGGCCTGGAAGAGATCGTCGCCAAACTCGACACCGGCGCCGCCGCCCGCTCCGCCGACAAGCTCAAGGCCAAGGACGCCTTCGACGTCCTGGTCATTGGTGGCGGCCCCGCTGGTGCTGCAGCAGCCGTCTATGCCGCGCGCAAGGGCATCCGCACCGGTGTCGCCGCCGAGCGCTTTGGTGGCCAGGTGCTGGATACCCTCGCCATCGAGAACTTCATCTCCATCAAGGAGACCGAAGGCCCGAAGCTGGCCATGGCGCTCGAAGAGCACGTCAAGCAGTACGAAGTCGACATCATGAACCTGCAGCGCGCCGAGCAGCTGATTCCGGCCCACGACGCCGGCGGTCTGCACGAAGTACGCTTCGCCGATGGCGGCTCGCTCAAGGCCAAGACGCTGATCCTTGCCACCGGTGCCCGCTGGCGTGAGATGAACGTGCCGGGTGAGCAGGAATACCGTAACCGCGGCGTAGCCTACTGCCCGCACTGCGACGGCCCCCTGTTCAAGGGCAAGCGCGTCGCCGTGGTCGGCGGCGGCAACTCGGGAGTCGAGGCAGCCATCGACCTCGCCGGCATCGTCGCCCAGGTGACCCTGATCGAGTATGACGGCCAGCTGCGTGCCGACGCCGTGCTGCAGCGCAAGCTGTTCAGCCTGCCCAACGTCACCGTCATCACCAGTGCGCTCACCAGTGAAGTCAAGGGTGACGGCCAGAAGGTCAACGGCCTGGTCTACAAGGACCGCAATTCTAGCGAGTTCCACCACATCGACCTGGAAGGCGTCTTCGTGCAGATCGGTCTGGTACCCAACACCGACTGGCTCAAGGGCACCGTGGAGCTGTCGCCACGTGGCGAAATCGAAGTGGACGCGCGCTGCCAGACCTCCCTGCCTGGCGTGTTCGCGGCGGGCGACGTCACCACCGTGCCCTACAAGCAGATCATCATCGCCCTGGGCGAAGGCGCCAAGGCCTCCCTGGCCGCCTTCGATCACCTGATCCGCACCAGCGCCTGATCAATCTGACGCTCCACTCCAAGCCCGACACCTGTCGGGCTTTTTTTCGTCTGGTGCTTTTTCCCCAGGCGTTGGCATGGTTCTCGCTGCAACCTAACCAGGCGTCATAAAGATGGGCACGAACGGTCTAGGAGTTCTTCCCGGACTTTCGTTAGGATCTTGGTGCCGGGTCCCTAGACCTGGCAGCTTCAGCGGTTGAGGACCAGGCGACAAATGCACAGACAGATTTCTTCCAGCATCCACGATTCCTATCCCCCCAAGCTGGCGCCCGCCACCCCGCTCACCCATCCGGAACTCGTAGCCTCTCTGGAGGCCACCCTGGCCCAGCGCCAATCCGGCCCGGTGTGGCTGTTCGCCTACGGCTCGCTGATCTGGCGCCCCGAGTGCCCCGCGGTCGACGTTCGACGGGCGCGGGTGCACGGCTATCACCGCGGTCTCTATCTCTGGTCCCAGCTGCATCGCGGCACCCCCGAACAACCCGGCCTGGTACTGGGCCTGGATCGCGGCGGCTCCTGCTCGGGCTTCGCCTACCAGTTGCCCGAGGATCAGCTGGACGACCATCTGCTGGCCCTCTGGAAACGCGAAATGCCGGATGGCTCCTACCGTCCTCGCTGGCTGCAATGCCACCTGGAAGACGGTAGCAAGGTCCAGGCGCTCGGCTTCGTGCTGAAACGCAATCTCCCCTGCTATGCCGGCAGCCTGCCCGATGACATCCTCAATCGCGTCCTGACCGAAGCCTGCGGCCATTTCGGCACCACCCTGGAGTACGTCGAACGCACCATCACGGCGCTCAGGGCTCACGCCATGCCCGATCGGAACCTGGAAGCCCTGCTGCAGCGCTATCGCAGCACACCACTGCTGGAGGCCATGCAGGGATGAAGCAGCGCCAGATCAATCCCAGCAAGCTGCTGCTCAGCAAATGGACGGCCGTCCAACCACGCGAACGGCAGAAGCATTTCATCGTTACCCGAGTGCATACCCCTGAAGTCGAGACCGATCCCATCTCGCAGATAGATATACAAGCCGTTCTCACTCGTCGTACCTGGACGCTGGACTGGCACGAGTTGCAGGATGCAGAATGCTGGCTGCAAGGCTGGCAATAAAACTCCGAAAGCAGGGCCGGAATTTTGCGACTAGCATCGCGATATGACGGCACGTTTCTGCAAAGGTGAAACCCTGTAGCAGCCAATGCTGTCACAGTGCCACCTTTGAACAGGAAGCTCTTCCGGATGACCCTCTATGTCGAACTCGCCAGCGCCTTCAACACCCTGAAAGGCGGATTCGAACCCCTGCGCTGCGTGATCTCCACACGAGATCAACGTGCCTACGATGTCGAAGTCTTCTCTCGTAGCGGTCAGTCGGTACTCAATCGCCCCATCGCCCGCACCGAATTGCTCGACGCTGCCATGCTCGAAGCCTTCATCCTCGACAGCCGCTCACGCATCGAGCGCGACGCGGATGAAACACCCTACTGGACGATCCCCTCCTAAACGAAAAAGGCCACTCACGCATGAGTGGCCTTTTCATTTGGATGGTGCCCGAGGCCGGAATCGAACCGGCACGACGGTTAAGTCGAGGGATTTTAAGTCCCTTGTGTCTACCAGTTTCACCACTCGGGCAGAACCGAATCCTCAGACGACCGGATTCGTAGAACCTGATCCAGTATTCACACATCCCTGGATGATGAAAAGCCCCGTAGACCAGAGATCTACGGGGCTCTCAATAGTGGAGGCCGAGGTCGGAATCGAACCGGCGTACACGGATTTGCAATCCGCTGCATGACCACTCTGCCACCCGGCCTCAAACCTGAATGTCTTGCGACACTCATGTAAAACATGGAGCGGGAAACGAGACTCGAACTCGCGACCCCGACCTTGGCAAGGTCGTGCTCTACCAACTGAGCTATTCCCGCTTGGTGACGGGCGCCATTCTATCTGAGCCACCCTTCATGTCAAGCCATTGATTCAAAAACTTATTTCTTTTTCTCGGCGCTCATCAGATGCGGCCAGGCCGCCATCAGATAGGTGCACATGGACCACAGCGTCAGTGCCGCCGCGACGATGAGCAAGGCGTAGCCACTGATTACCCAGAAGGTCATCTGCGGTGGATTGGCCAGCAGGATGACCAGGGCCAACATCTGCGCCGCCGTCTTCCATTTGCCCAGATTGGAGACCGCGACCTGGGCACGGGCACCCAGCTCGGCCATCCACTCCCGCAGCGCCGATACGACGATCTCGCGCCCGACGATGATGACGGCGGGCAGCGTCAGCCAGGCGTTGGCGTGCTCCTGCACGAGCAATACCAAGGCTACGGCGACGATGAGCTTGTCCGCTACCGGATCCAGAAAGGCACCAAAGGGCGTGCTCTGCCCCAGCCGCCGCGCCAGATACCCATCCAGCCAGTCGGTCGCGCAGGCAATCGCGAAGACGGTGCTGGCGGTCCAGTAGCTCCAGTGGACTGGCAGGTAGAACAGGATGACGAACAGGGGAATAAGGAAGACGCGCAGTACGGTAAGCAGATTTGGAATATTCATTGGCGCGGCTGTTGGTGAACGTGAGGCGATTCTACTCGCTGTGCAAGGCGGCATAAATCTGCTCGGCCAGCTTTTTGCTAATGCTGGGCGCTTTGGCAATTTCCTCGATGCTGGCGCGCTGCAATTCGCGAAGCCCACCAAAGTGTTTCAGGAGTTCCTGACGACGCTTGGGCCCGATACCGGCAACCTCTTCCAGAGAGGAGGTCCTGCGCGCCTTGCCGCGACGCGCGCGATGCCCGGTAATCGCGAAACGGTGCGCCTCATCACGGATCTGTTGAATGAGGTGCAGCGCGGGCGAATGAGCCGGCAGGGTGAATTCGTTGGAAGGATCGTCCAGATAGAGGACCTCGAGGCCAGGCTTGCGGGTGACGCCTTTGGCCACCCCCAGCAAAACCAGATCCGGCACGGCGAGCTCCCTGAGCACCTCACGGGCCATGGCCAACTGGCCCTTGCCGCCATCCACCAGCAGGATGTCTGGCAACTTGCCCTCTCCCGCTTTCAGCCGACTGAAGCGACGCGTCAGCGCCTGATGCATCGCTGCATAGTCGTCGCCGGCCGTTACGCCTTCGATGTTATAGCGACGATAGTCCGATTTGAGCGGCCCTTCCGGTCCGAAGACTACACAGGACGCCACGGTCGCCTCGCCACTGGAGTGACTGATATCGAAACATTCCAGCCGTTGCGGTGGTTCGGGCAGATCCAGCGCCTGGACCAGGGCGTCGAAACGCACACCCATGTGCTGCCGATTGGCCAGACGCGTATTCAACGCCTGCTCTGCATTGGTTACCGCCAACTGCTGCCAGCGTGCCCGGGTCCCGCGGACGCGATGCGCGATGACCAGCTGCCGCTTATGGACTTCGGCAAAGGCATCGATCAGGGTAGCGAAGTCCTCATGGACGGAATTGACGATTATCTCATCCGGCAGATCCCGTTCCAGGTAAGCGAGATAGTACTGCTCCAGGAAGGCGACCAGCACCTCACTGGAATCCTCCTCGATCCCCACCTCCGGAAAGAAATTCTTGCTGCCCAGCACCCGACCGCCGCGGACACTGACCAGGTGGACACAGGCACCGCCGGGGTTGACGAGGGCAGCGATGACATCGACGTCGCCGGTGCCACCTTCGATACTCTGCTGGTCCTGCACACGCCTGACCAGGGCTACCTGGTCACGTAGCTCAGCAGCGCGCTCGAATTGCAGATTGACCGAGGCACTCTCCATCTTGACTTGCAGCTCTTCGGCCAGGGCATTGCTTCGCCCCTCGAGAAACATGGCGGAATGGCGAACGTCCTCGCCATATTCCTGCTCACTTACCAGCGCAACACAGGGTCCTTTACATCTCTTGATCTGGTACTGCAGACAGGGCCGCGTACGATTGCGAAAGTAGTTGTCATCGCACTGGCGCACTTGGAAGGCTTTCTGCAGCAGATTGAGACTTTCGCGGATGGCACCGGCACTGGGATAGGGCCCGAAATAGCGTCCCTTTCCTCTCTTCTCACCGCGGTGAATGGTCAGCCGAGGATACTTATCCTCGGTGGAAAGATAGACGTAGGGGTAGGACTTATCATCCCGCAACAGGATGTTGTAGGGCGGACGCCACTGCTTGATGAGGTTTTGTTCCAGCAGGAGCGCTTCGGTCTCGTTGCCGGTGATGGTGGTCTCGATCTGGGCGATCTTGGACACCATGGAAGCCGTCTTGGGCGCCAAGCCGGTCTTTCTGAAGTAACTCGAAAGGCGGTTCTTGAGGTTCTTGGCTTTACCTACGTAGAGGAGCTTGCCGCCCTCATCGAACATCCGGTAGACGCCCGGACGTCCACTGCAACCTGATAAAAAGGCCGCAGCATCGAAAGATTGACTCATATCAACTCGTTGCATCTACCATGCCGTGGCGAACAGCCAACATGGCCAGTTCGACATCGCTGGTAATCGATAATTTCTCGAAGATCCGATAGCGATAGGTGTTGACGGTCTTGGGGGACAAACAAAGCTTGTCGGAAATGACCTGGACTTTCTGGCAGCCCGCGATCATCAGCGCGATCTGAATCTCACGCTCGGACAGCTGATCGAAGGGCGACGCTTCGGCCTTGGACTGGAAGGGCTTCAAGGCGAGCTGCTGAGCAATCTGCGCACTGATGTAGCGCCGACCGGCAAAAGCCTGCTTGATGGCGGTGATCATCTCTTCGATGTCAGCACCCTTGGTCAGATACCCGGCAGCGCCCGCCTGGAGCAGACGTGTCGGAAAGGGATCTTCCTCACAGGCCGTGACGACAACCACCTTCAGGTCAGGCCGAGTGCGCAGGAGCTTGCGCGTAGCTTCCAGCCCACCAATACCGGGCATACGGACGTCCATCAAGACGACATCCGGCTCGAGCTCACGGGCCAGCATCAAGGCATTTTCGCCACTGTCTGCCTGGCCGACGACCTGGATTCCTGATACATCCGCGAGCATCCGTACGATGCCGGTACGAACAAGATCATGGTCGTCGACAACTAGCACCTTGATCAAAATCGAATCCCCTTCGCTTGCGCTTTCATCGCTTGCGTCACCTGAGCACCTGTCCGCGGACCCTAACGTTCAAGGGATAGGATCCTGGGCCACGCTAGAAATTTAATTGGTCATGCAAAGAAAAAAGGGGTACGACGCTTCGCACCCCTTGCCTACCGGCCTTAGGCCATTGGGCATTGTATACCGAAAAGGTTAAGGAAAATGTACCAGATCAGAATCATTCCCGGTCAGGTTACCGGTGGCCATGATGGTTCTCTGACAGGCTGCTGCAGTCGATCTTGGCTAGCGTACTTTTGCCGACTCGCTATATCGGCAGCGGGCGCTCGACGGCTGCATAAGCAATAGGAGTCTGCCTGGCGGCCATTTTTTCAGGTCTATCATGCCTGCAACGGACCTCATCGTTGGGCTTCGCTGCGCTCAGCGCCAACCTACGACGGTCCTTTGCCGCGCTTCCAACACAACAGCCCGGCGCAGCCGGGCTGTTGGGGCTCTTGGGCTCTTTGCAGACTTAAAGCAGCACCTGCCTAGCAGGCACTGCTTCAACGCCGCCGCCGCGCCCTTTTGGTCCCCTCTCCCCCGGGAGAGGGCTAGGGTGAGGGCAACCTCAGCCACGCGGCTTCAGGCGTCCGCTAGCCAATTAGCCGCTCCCAGCACTCAAGCCCATGACGCCCGGCCAAACTTTCCTCGCCCCAAAGACAACACCCCCGCCAGAATGAACTGAGCGGGGGTGCTGGGTGTTAGGCGCTTGACGATGACCTACTCTCACATGGGGAAACCCCACACTACCATCGGCGATGCATCGTTTCACTTCTGAGTTCGGGAAGGGATCAGGTGGTTCCAATGCTCTATGTTCGTCAAGCAATTCGGTTGGCTGACCAGGCGATGAGGCTGCCTAGCTGGCTCAATTGGGTTTGTGATCGAAGTAGACAACTCGTCTTTGGGGTCTTGCGAACCCACGCGCCGTTTTCGGCGTCGTCTTCCTCACGCTCTGACCACGGTCAGATTGTTTGGGTGTTATATGGTCAAGCCTCACGGGCAATTAGTATCGGTTAGCTCAACGCCTCACAGCGCTTACACACCCGACCTATC
This sequence comes from Pseudomonas sp. SORGH_AS_0199, assembly GCF_031453735.1. Classification (NCBI taxonomy): domain Bacteria; kingdom Pseudomonadati; phylum Pseudomonadota; class Gammaproteobacteria; order Pseudomonadales; family Pseudomonadaceae; genus Pseudomonas; species Pseudomonas sp. SORGH_AS_0199. The sequence goes on along the minus strand of NZ_JAVJAE010000001.1, from coordinate 2,779,570 downwards.
AACGTCGTAGTCTTCGACGGCCCTTCAGGAAGCTCAAGGCTCCAGTGAGATCTCATCTTGAGGCAAGTTTCCCGCTTAGATGCTTTCAGCGGTTATCTCTTCCGAACATAGCTACCCGGCAATGCCACTGGCGTGACAACCGGAACACCAGAGGTTCGTCCACTCCGGTCCTCTCGTACTAGGAGCAGCCCCTCTCAAATCTCAAACGTCCACGGCAGATAGGGACCGAACTGTCTCACGACGTTCTAAACCCAGCTCGCGTACCACTTTAAATGGCGAACAGCCATACCCTTGGGACCGGCTTCAGCCCCAGGATGTGATGAGCCGACATCGAGGTGCCAAACACCGCCGTCGATATGAACTCTTGGGCGGTATCAGCCTGTTATCCCCGGAGTACCTTTTATCCGTTGAGCGATGGCCCTTCCATACAGAACCACCGGATCACTAAGACCTACTTTCGTACCTGCTCGACGTGTCTGTCTCGCAGTCAAGCGCGCTTTTGCCTTTATACTCTACGACCGATTTCCGACCGGTCTGAGCGCACCTTCGTACTCCTCCGTTACTCTTTAGGAGGAGACCGCCCCAGTCAAACTGCCCACCATACACTGTCCTCGATCCGGATAACGGACCAGAGTTAGAACCTCAAGATTGCCAGGGTGGTATTTCAAGGATGGCTCCACGCAGACTGGCGTCCACGCTTCAAAGCCTCCCACCTATCCTACACAAGCAAGCTCAAAGTCCAGTGCAAAGCTACAGTAAAGGTTCACGGGGTCTTTCCGTCTAGCCGCGGATACACTGCATCTTCACAGCGATTTCAATTTCACTGAGTCTCGGGTGGAGACAGCGCCGCCATCGTTACGCCATTCGTGCAGGTCGGAACTTACCCGACAAGGAATTTCGCTACCTTAGGACCGTTATAGTTACGGCCGCCGTTTACCGGGGCTTCGATCAAGAGCTTCGCTTGCGCTAACCCCATCAATTAACCTTCCGGCACCGGGCAGGCGTCACACCCTATACGTCCACTTTCGTGTTTGCAGAGTGCTGTGTTTTTAATAAACAGTCGCAGCGGCCTGGTATCTTCGACCGGCATGAGCTTACGGGGTAAACCCTTCACCCTCACCGGCGCACCTTCTCCCGAAGTTACGGTGCCATTTTGCCTAGTTCCTTCACCCGAGTTCTCTCAAGCGCCTTGGTATTCTCTACCCGACCACCTGTGTCGGTTTGGGGTACGGTTCCTAGTTACCTGAAGCTTAGAGGCTTTTCCTGGAAGCATGGCATCAACCACTTCTCCTTCTAAAAGAAGGATCGTCATCAGCTCTCGGCCTTAACTGTCCGGATTTACCTAAACAGTCAGCCTACCACCTTAAACTTGGACAACCAACGCCAAGCTGGCCTAGCCTTCTCCGTCCCCCCATCGCAGTAACTAGAAGTACGGGAATATTAACCCGTTTCCCATCGACTACGCCTTTCAGCCTCGCCTTAGGGACCGACTCACCCTGCGTCGATTAACGTTGCGCAGGAACCCTTGGTCTTTCGGCGTGCGAGTTTTTCACTCGCATTGTCGTTACTCATGTCAGCATTCGCACTTCTGATACCTCCAGCAAGCTTCTCAACTCACCTTCACAGGCTTACAGAACGCTCCTCTACCGCATCACCAAAGGTGATACCCGTAGCTTCGGTGCCTGGTTTGAGCCCCGTTACATCTTCCGCGCAGGCCGACTCGACTAGTGAGCTATTACGCTTTCTTTAAAGGGTGGCTGCTTCTAAGCCAACCTCCTAGCTGTCTAAGCCTTCCCACATCGTTTACCACTTAACCAGGACTTTGGGACCTTAGCTGACGGTCTGGGTTGTTTCCCTTTTCACGACGGACGTTAGCACCCGCCGTGTGTCTCCCATGCTCGGCACTTCTGGGTATTCGGAGTTTGCATCGGTTTGGTAAGTCGGGATGACCCCCTAGCCGAAACAGTGCTCTACCCCCCAGAGTGATACATGAGGCGCTACCTAAATAGCTTTCGAGGAGAACCAGCTATCTCCGAGCTTGATTAGCCTTTCACTCCGATCCACAAGTCA